>NZ_SZVS01000001.1 GCF_007670255.1 Paenarthrobacter nicotinovorans
CGACGAGATTCGAACTCGCGACATCCACCTTGGCAAGGTGGTGCTCTACCAGCTGAGCTACGTCCGCACATGCTGCCCATCGAAATGATTCCGACGTTCAACAACAAACAAGTTGCCTTGTTCTGGTGGGCGATACTGGGATCGAACCAGTGACCTCTTCCGTGTCAGGGAAGCGCGCTACCGCTGCGCCAATCGCCCATGCATCCAGCCAAAGCTGGAAGACATGGTTTTCACCGAGGTGGGTACGGGATTCGAACCCGTGTATACGGCTTTGCAGGCCGCTGCCTCGCCTCTCGGCCAACCCACCGTGTAAGCAGGATTCCGGGGAATTCTTGCCTTGACAGTGCCTTGCGAGCGGACGACGAGATTCGAACTCGCGACATCCACCTTGGCAAGGTGGTGCTCTACCAGCTGAGCTACGTCCGCAGTGCGGTTCCAACGGGCTGCCCTGCAGGCATTCCGTCGCTTTCCGACGAGTAAAAACTCTATAGGAGGTTCCTGCATTCTCCAAATCGGTTCCTCGCAGGTGGTTGCGGAACCGCTTGGATCGTTGAGTTGACGCGGAATTGGGGGAGTTTCATGGCTGTAATTCCATTGATGTAGTTCGTAGCTTTCCGGAACCTGGCGTCCCGTTTTGCAATCCGGCCGGGGTCCGTTAGTGTTTTCTATGCACCCGGGCGATTGGCGCAGTGGTAGCGCGCTTCGTTCACACCGAAGAGGTCACTGGTTCGAACCCAGTATCGCCCACCACCGGGAACCCCGTTTGGACTGTTTGCGACAGTCCAGGCGGGGTTTTTTCATGCAGTTTGTGCTCGTCCCAAGGACTGGAGATGCTTTCTCCGTCACGAATCCCGGCCGGGACACACACTTCCTACGTGCGTGGAGAAGAAGAAGAGCGGCCCGGTACCTTGCCGGAATCGTCGTTGCCGTTGGGCGAACTGGCACAGACGGCCCCCATCCTTGCTGGAAAGTTGGCCCGCCTGGCGCCGGAACAGCTCGCAATGATCTTCGCCTTGGAGAATTCTGTCGGCCCTCTATGACACAGTCTTTATATGACTGCTCCACTGCTTGCCCACGCTACTGACTACGGCCGAATGTATGCCCGGTCCACCACAGAGCAATTCTCCGTACCATCCATCACCACAGTGATCGGGCAACAGGCCCACGCCCTGGACGGTTGGTTCAGCTACATGGGCGCCAGCAGTCTGGCCTCGGATCCGGAGCTTCCTGCGATTCTTGGAAGTCCCGCACGGGTACGGCAAGCAGTCAACAAGGCTTCCAAGGCAGCTGAGCTATACCGGGACACGGCCGCTGCCCGCGGCGATCGTGTCCACACTTATTGCGAGCAGGTTGCCTTGCGGGCCCTGGGGCGCCCGCACCGGATGCAGGAATGCAGGGAAGAATTGGCAGCCAACGGCGAGCAGGCCTTCGCAGCCCGGTTTGATGAGTGGTGGGAGCTGTACCGGGTCGAGCCCTTGGCACCTGAAATCACTGTGTGGAACAACACGGTGGGATACGCGGGAACCTTGGATCTGGTGGCGAAGATCAACGGGCGAATTTGCCTTATCGACTACAAGACCAAAGGCACCACGCGTGATGGAACCGTGAAAGCCCTTGATGACAAAGTGGTCATGCAACTCACGGCCGGGATGAAGGCCGAGGAAAGCCTGGTGGATCCCGTCTCGGGTGAATGGGAGCCGTGGAGGTACGGAGACAACCCCATGCTCCTGGCGGTTGCGATTGGAGAGACGGAGGTAAGGCCCATGCGCGCCAATCCCGAGATCCTCAAGCACCACTGGTGGAAGTTCTGCGCTCTTCGACGGGTGTGGGAGATGTCGGCGGATGTCACTGCTGCCGGACAAGCGCTGCTTCCCGTGGCCCCGCCGGTGTTCGCTGCAGCCGGTCCTGTGCAGGTGAACAGCGTGGGCGCCGTGGCCTCAACGAACGCCATGGCCTCAACTAAACTGGCTTAGGCCCCGCAACACACGGGCCTAGGTTTGACGATCGTGAGGACAGGCAACGCATGGCAATTTTGAGTATCCGAATCATCGGGGATCCGGTGCTGCGCACCGTGGCTGACCCTGTCACCGACTTCGGTCCGGAGCTCGCCAAGCTGGTCGCCGACATGACAGAAACCATGGAGGATGTCGAAGGCGCTGGCCTCGCAGCTCCCCAGGTAGGGGTCAGCCTGCGGGTCTTTACCTACCGCATCGGGGGAGTGGAAGGCCACATCATCAATCCCGTCTTGGAAAACAGCGAGGATTTCCAACCCGACGAAGTAGAGGGCTGCCTCTCCATCCCCGGCCTGGGCTTCCCCGTGCGCCGCTACCGCACCACCCGGGCAACAGGCGTGGACTTGAACGGGAACCCCGTCTCCGTCGAAGCGGAAGGCATGTTGGCCCGTTGCTTCCAGCATGAAACAGATCACCTTGACGGTGTGCTGTACACCGACAGGCTGGAAGGCGAGGACCGCAAGGCCGCCTTGCGTGCCATCCGCAACGCCAACTACCACGCCATTACAGAACAAACCACCTCCAAGCGCGCCAACACGGTAGGGTCCAGCTTCGGCGGCGGCAGTTTTGGAGTTCCCGAGTGAGGGTGCTCTTTGCGGGCACCCCCGCCGTTGCGGTCCCGTCGTTGGACGCCTTGGTTAAGGCCGGTTTCGACGTCGTCGCTGTCCTGACCCGTCCGGACGCTCCGTTGGGACGCAAGCGCGTCATGACGCCATCCCCGGTGGCGGCGAGGGCAGAAGAGTTGGGCATCGACATCATCCGGGCAGCCAAGGTCGACGCCGACACCACAGCACGCATTGCGGACTACGCACCCGATGTGGCCGCCATCGTGGCGTACGGAGGAATAGTGCCCCGGGCGGCTTTGGATGTTCCCAAGCACGGTTGGGTCAATCTCCACTTTTCCCTGCTTCCGGCCTGGCGCGGGGCTGCTCCCGTCCAACGCTCGCTGATGGCAGGTGATGACATCACCGGAGCCGTGACGTTCCAACTGGAGGAAGGTTTGGATACAGGGCCGGTTTTCGGAACCCTGACTGAGGCCGTCGGTCCGGAAGACACGGCCGGCGATCTGCTGGAGCGGCTCTCTTTCAGTGGGGCAGTCCTTCTGAGCCAGACACTCTCCGCCATCGATGCGGGGCAAGCATCGCCGCAGCCCCAAACGGGGGAAGTCTCGCTCGCGCCGAAACTCAGCCTCGATGACGGACGCCTGGACTGGCAAAAGCCCGCGTTGGCCTTGACTCGTCAGGCCCGCGGCGTCACCCCCGAGCCGGGTGCGTGGACGACTTTGGATGGGCAGCGGGTCAAGTTGGAATCCGTAGGGCTGAGGTCGGAAGTCAAGGACCTGGCACCGGGCGCAATCCGCGTGGATGGCAAAGTTGTCCTGGTGGGAACCGGCTCCCATGCAATTGAACTGGGCCGCATCCAGCCGGCCGGCAAGAAGATGATGTCGTCGGCTGATTGGGCCCGCGGCCTGGCAGCACCCGAGAGAGTGGTATTCGAATGAGCGAGTCCGGCCGCCGAGGCCCGAACAACAGCGGCAGCCGGGACGGCGGCGGGAACGGCAACCGAGGGGAAGGCAGCCGCGGGCAGGGGCACCGTGGGGCCGGGGGCGGAAGCCGCCGCAACGCCCAGGGCAGGGAGCGGAACCGGGGACCCCAGCGGGGCTTTACCAATAATGCCCCCTCGCAGAGGACCCGCCGGGCGGACCCCGCGCGATTGGTCGCCTTTGAGGTACTCCGCGCTGTCGCTTCCGAGGACGCCTATGCCAACCTCGTCCTCCCTGCCAGGATCCGGGAGCACCGCTTGGACCGGCGCGATGCCGGGTTCGCCACGGAATTGAGCTACGGCGCCCTCCGTGGCCAAGGCACCTACGATGCCATTCTGGCCCGCTGCGTGGACCGGCCCCTGAATCAGCTGGATCCGGCGATTCTCGATGCTCTCCGGATCGGCGCACACCAGCTTTTGTCGATGCGTGTTCCTGCTCATGCTGCCTTGGACCAGACTGTTGGTCTGGCAAGGGCAGTCATCGGAGCCGGCCCGTCAGCCCTCATCAACGCTGTACTCCGCAAGGTCACCGCCCACACCATGGACCAGTGGCTGGACATCCTGCTGGACCACGAAACGGACGAGACCAAAATCGCCGCCCTGCGCCATGCCCACCCGGAATGGATCGTTCGCGCACTGCGTCAATCACTGGTGAACCATGGGCGTCCCAAGAGCGAGATCGATGCCCTGCTGGAAGCGGACAATGCCGCACCGGTGGTGAACCTTGTGGCTTTGCCTGGACTGGGCGACCTCGACGAGGCGTTCGACAACGGTGCGACACCCGGTGAGCTGGTGGAAGGATCGGCCCTTTCCGCCGGCGGCGACCTTGGTCGCTTCGAATCGGTCCGGCGCGGCACAACCCGTGTACAGGATGTCGGCTCCCAGCTTGTGGCACGTGCGTTGGCCGGTGTTGACCGGGGAGAGCGTTCCGCACGGGGTGAGAAGTGGCTGGACCTTTGTGCCGGTCCTGGCGGCAAGGCGGCGCTCCTGGCGGCCCTGGCTCATCGCGATGGCGCAACCCTCCTGGCGAACGAGCCTGCACCACACCGTGCCAAGCTTGTTCAACAGGCGCTCTCCGCTGTCCCGGAAGAAGCTTGGACCGTGCGGACAGGTGATGGACGCGAAGTGGGCAACGAGCACCGCGAATCGTTCGACCGTGTCCTGGTAGATGTACCTTGCAGTGGCCTGGGCGCGCTGCGCAGGAGGCCGGAGTCGCGCTGGCGGCGTTCACCCAAGGACATTGGAGACCTCGGCCCGCTCCAGCGCGAACTCCTGAATTCCGCCATTGACGCGGTCAAGCCCGGCGGTGTGGTGGCCTACGTGACGTGTTCGCCCCATCCGGCGGAGACCACGGCCGTGGTCAGCGATGTCCTGGGCAAGCGGGCGGACCTCGAACTGCTGGACTCCGGGCAGGCACTGGACCACGTCAGCCTTACGGGCAACCTTGGGGCAGGACATGAACACACTGCCCAGCTGTGGCCGCACATCCACCAAACAGATGCCATGTTCATGGCCATCATCCGCAAGAAGCCGTAGCTGCACGTTCCTGGCCGCATCGGAACCCCCGCCACGGCCGCACCATGACCCACACCGACCCGAAGGGGCTGCCTTGTCTCAGTGCTGTATCAACCCGAGCATCCTGTCTGCTGACTTCGTCAATCTTGAGGCAGAGTTGCAGCGCATCAGCAACGCCGACGCCGTGCACGTCGATGTCATGGACAACCACTTCGTGCCCAACCTGACGCTCGGATTGCCGGTGGTGCAGAGGATCCAGGCGGTCAGCCCGGTTCCGCTGGACGCGCATCTGATGATTTCCGACGCCGACCGCTGGGCACCTGCCTACGCAGACGCCGGCGTCGCGTCCGTGACGTTCCACGCCGAAGCGGCCGTCGCTCCGGTCAAACTGGCCCGTGAATTGCGCGCGCGGGGTTCCAAGGCCGGAATGGCGTTGCGTCCGGCCACCCCGGTGGAGCCGTACCTGGACATGCTCAGCGAACTGGACATGCTGTTGATCATGACCGTTGAACCTGGCTTTGGCGGGCAATCCTTCCTTGACATCACGCTGCCCAAGATCAGGCGGGCCCGCGCGGCAATCGAGGGTTCGGGCGTTGCCGTGGCGATCCAGGTCGATGGCGGGATCACGGAGGAAACCATCGTCAGGGCTGCTGAGGCGGGCGCCAACGTCTTCGTGGCCGGCTCAGCGGTCTACGGCCATGAGGACCCGGCAGCAGCCATCGATCGGCTGCGCACCGCAGGACAAGCCGCGGCGGCGGCAAAAGCCTGATGGTTGTTATGGGATGTTACGAAGATGGCCGGGAATAGCCTGGCCGTCGTCGTAGGTGTGGCACAATAACAACACACATACGTGCTCCGGGGTCGGTGTAAGTCCGAACCGGCGGTCATAGTCCGCGACCCGCGAGCCACTGATGTCCTGAGCGATCAGGACTTTCGGTGGCAGACGGTTGAACCGGTGGAATTCCGGTACCGACAGTTAAAGTCTGGATGGGAGAAGCACGTACAGTCATGCCGTGGGCGTTCCTTCAGCGACGCCCGGTATTGCGCTGTCGTACACCCCCGGAGTCATCGCGGCTTACTGGGAAGGAACGGCATGGACTTTCTGCGATGGCTCTTCGAAGCACAGATCCCCGTTGGTGGATCTGCCCTTGTCTTACGCGAAGTGCTTGGAAACATCTTTGGGTTGCTCAGCGCCCTCGGCGGAATGCGCCGGAAAGTCTGGGCCTGGCCGGTCGGCATCGTCGGCAACATTCTTTTGCTCACCGTGTTCCTCGGCAACGTGTTTGGTGCCGCTGCGCCCGCCACTCTCTGGGGACAGGCCGGACGGCAGGTAATGTTCATCGCGGTGGCCGCCTATGGCTGGTACCGCTGGCAGCAAGGCCGTCAAACGAGTACCCAGGGCCGTGCGGTGATACCAGGCTGGGCCTCCAACAAGGTCCGCCTGGCGTTGATCGGCGCAATGTTCGCCGGAACCGCCGCCCTCACACCCTTGTTTGACTCGCTGGGCTCTTATCCGCCGGTGTGGGCCGACGCCTGGACCTTCATGGGCTCGCTCCTGGCCACCTACGGAATGGCACGCGGTTGGACCGAATTCTGGCTTATCTGGGTCGCCGTGGATATCGTCGGAGTGCCTTTGTTGTTCAGCGCCGGTTACTACGCCAGTGCTGTCATGTACCTCTTCTACGGATTCTTCACGCTGACCGGCTTCTTCGTTTGGTGGCGGGCGGAAAAGCGTGAGCGCGGCGCAGTTCAGGCCGTTGCAGTTGCCGCGGGGGCTGTTCGATGACCGCGCACGGTGCATTTGCGCCGGCTGAGACGTCGGCGATGGATGCGGCCCTGGCGGCCGCGCTGGCTGGCCCCCGTGGGGCGAATCCCTTGGTCGGCGCTGTCATTCTCGGCCCGGATGGCGAACAGCTGGCCACGGGATACCATCGCGGAGCTGGAACTGCCCATGCCGAGGCCGACGCGATTTCAGAGGCCCGGCGCCAAGGCATCGATATTCAAGGCAGCACCATGGTGGTATCCCTTGAGCCTTGCAACCATGTAGGCCGTACGGGCCCGTGTGCCCAGGCAATCATCGCGGCCGGTATCGCGAAGGTGATTTACGCCGTCGACGATCCCCATGACCCGGCCGCCGGCGGCGCCAGGACCCTGCGCGCAGCGGGCATTGAGGTTACGTCAGGACTCGGCCGTGAAGAATCACTTGACCTGAACCGGGAATGGTTCGACGCCGTTGCCGCCAAGCGCCCCTTCGTCACCTTGCACATAGCCCAGACCCTGGACAGCCGCATCGCTGCCGTCGACGGCACCAGCCAGTGGATCTCCAGCGCCGAGTCGCTGGAAGACAACCACGGGTTGCGTCGCCTGATCGACGCGATCCTGGTGGGGACCGGAACAGTGCTTATTGACAACCCGCGGTTGACGGCCCGGACCCCGGCCGGTGAACTTTCCCAACGCCAACCCATCAGGGCAGTCATGGGCCTCAGGGATGTCCCGGAGGAAGCTGCCGTGCGGGGAAACGACGGCCGCTTCCGTCATCTGCCCACAAGGGATCCTGCCGAGGCGCTGGGCATGCTGTTCGACGAGGGCGTCCGTCACGTGATGGTCGAAGGGGGCTCGAGCATTCTGAGCACCTTCCTTGCTGCCGGCTTGGTGGACGAGTTGATCGTCTACCTCGCCCCGACCTTGCTGGGATCGGGGACTCCGGCCCTGAACGACCTCGGCATAGGCACACTCGCCGATGCCCAGCATTGGGAATGGGACGCAGCCTCCGGGGGATCGGTCCGCACTCTGGGCAATGACCTTCGGCTGCATCTTCGCCCCGCCGGACGCACTTCCAACACACCACAGAATTCGATTCCGCAGACGCGTGTGACCTCACACAGTGAAGCTGCGGAATATGTCACAGGAGGACACTGATGTTTACCGGAATCGTTGCAGAACAAGGCACAGTCCTTGGCATCGAGCACGACGGCGACGCCAGCGCGACACTGCGCTTGAAGGCTCCCACAACCGCGGGCGACCTGCCCTTGGGCGGCTCCATCGCCGTCAATGGCGTGTGCCTGACTGCGACCAGCATCGACGGCCAGGATTTCAGCGTGGACGTCATGGGGGAAACCTTGGTCCGTACCACGATCGGGGAGCTGGCGGCGGGGGACACCGTAAACCTCGAGCGCTGTGTTCCTGCCGGCGGTCGGCTGGACGGCCATGTCGTCCAGGGACACGTGGATGGCGTTGGTGAGCTGCTTGAACGCGAAGCGCTGGGGAACTGGGACCGCCTGCGGTTCGGCGTCCCGGCCCCGCTGGCGCGCTACATCGCCGAGAAGGGTTCGATCGCCGTCGACGGTGTTTCGCTGACCGTAACCGCTGTCAGTGCCGCGTCCGAAGCGGAACCGTGGTTCGAAGTCGGCCTTATTCCCACCACACTTGAGGAGACCGGACTGGGGGCAAAGGCCGTAGGCGGCCGCGTCAACCTGGAAGTGGATGTCCTGGCGAAGTACACCGAGCGCCTTTTGTCGTTCGCCCCGCAGGGAGGCACCCGATGAGCGCCACCACCAAGCCCGAGCAAAAAGCGGCGCCGCGTCCCGGTCTGGATCCGGTGGAGTCGGCGATCGCCGCAATGGCGGCCGGCAAAGCCGTTATTGTCGTGGACAACGAGGACCGGGAAAACGAAGGCGACATCATCTTTGCCGCTGAACACGCCACTCCCGCCCTGATGGGATGGACCATCCGGTATTCCTCCGGGGTTATTTGCGTTCCCCTGGAAGGTGAGCGGGCTGATGCCCTGATCCTGCCTCCCATGGTGGAAATAAACCAAGATGCTAAGGGTACTGCCTATACTGTTTCCTGTGACGCTGCGATAGGAGTCAGCACGGGAATTTCTGCCACGGACAGGGCCTTGACGGCTCGAATCCTGGCAGATCCCGCCAGTACTCCGGCGTCACTCACCCGTCCTGGGCATATTTTTCCGCTGCGGGCCGTTAAGGGGGGAGTGCGAGAACGTCCGGGACACACGGAAGCTGCCGTGGACTTGTGTCGTCTGGCCGGGCTCGCCCCGGTGGGTGTTATCGCAGAGTTGGTACATGACGACGGTGAAATGATGCGCCTGGACAGCCTGCGCGGATTTGCCGCTGAACATGGATGCCCCCTCATCTCCATTGAGGACCTGGTGTCGTATGTTGAAGCGGTGGATTCCCGGGCGGCGCATCGGGTAGACGAGGAGAAGCGATGACCGCATCGACAGCACACAGCAGTGAGCACACGGACTCCGGGCCGCACCCGGTGAGCGGTGGACCCATCGTGCAGTTGCCCACCGCCTACGGCGATTTCGTGGCGCAGGCATGGACGGACCATGTCACGGGAGTTGAACATCTCGCTGTCAGTTCACCCAACGCGCCCAAGGGTGGCCAGGCTCCTCTGGTCCGCCTGCACTCGGAATGCCTTACGGGCGATGTCTTCGGTTCCTACCGCTGCGATTGCGGTGAGCAGCTGGCTTTCGCGCTGGAACTGATCCATAAGGAAGGCGGTACGCTGCTTTACCTGCGTGGACAGGAAGGCCGTGGGATCGGCCTGGCCAACAAAATCAAGGCCTACGCCTTGCAGGAGGCCGGGTTCGATACCGTCGAAGCCAATGAGCAACTTGGACTGCCCGTGGATGCACGCTCCTATGACGCGGCTGGGCAGATCCTTGCGGAGATGGGACTCCACGAAGTCCGTTTGCTGAGCAACAACCCCGATAAGCAGCACCGCCTTGACAAGGCAGGGGTGACTGTCGTTGAGATGGTGCCCACAGAGGTGCCGTCCCGGGAGCAGAACCTCCGGTACCTGCAGACCAAGAAGGACCGGATGGACCACCTGCTCAGGCTCGAAGTCGAGCCGGTCAGCAACGGCAAGAACCCAGCTTCACCCAAGATTTTCAACAGCAACCAAGACTGAACGGATCCACAGCACACCATGAGCGGACACGGCGCGCCCACTATCGACCTCACTACCCTCAACCCCGAGGAGACCTCGCAGCTCAAGCTCGCCATCGTGGCGGCAAGCTGGCACACCCAGATCATGGACGGCCTGGTGGACGGTGCCCTGCGTGCAGCCAAGGAAGCGGGCATCGCGGAACCCACGCTGTTGCGGGTTCCGGGCAGCTTCGAACTTCCGGTCGCCGCTGCCAGGCTGGCACCGCACTTTGACGCCGTCGTGGCCCTGGGCGTCGTTATCCGCGGCGGAACCCCGCACTTCGACTACGTCTGCCAGGCCGCGACGTCGGGACTTACCGATGTCAGCGTCCGCACCGGAGTGCCGGTGGGCTTTGGCGTACTCACCTGCGATACCGAACAGCAGGGCCTCGACCGGGCCGGCCTTCCCGGCTCCCAGGAAGACAAGGGCCACGAGGCCGTCACAGCTGCCCTGGCTACCGCGGTGACGCTGAAGCACTTCAGCTGAGCGGGTACTGCCTCGGCTAAGCGTGCACGAGAAGGGGATGTCGGTGTGTCTTCACTCACATCCCCTTCGTCATGCAGCGCCCCAACGAGCGGCGTCGGCCCAGGAGCAAGTAGTCTGGAGGGCGTGAAGAATTTCGAGACGCTGTTCGCAGAACTGAGTGAGAAAGCAGCGACCCGCCCGGCAGGCTCGCGTACGGTAGCCGAGCTGGACTCCGGAATCCACGGCATTGGCAAAAAGGTGGTCGAAGAGGCCGCTGAAGTCTGGATGGCCGCGGAGTATGAATCGGACGAGGCTGCTGCTGAGGAAATCTCCCAGCTCCTGTACCACCTGCAGGTCCTCATGCTTGCCAAGGGCCTCAGCCTGGAAGACGTTTACAAGCATCTCTAGCCACGCCACTCCGCCTGCCCGCAGGCGGAGCAAGCCGCGTGGCCGATGTGCCTGAAACCTCCATTCCAAACAGAAAGTCTCCCAAAATGCTCCGTGTAGCAGTCCCCAACAAGGGATCCCTGTCCGAAGCCGCCTCCGCAATGCTGTCCGAGGCCGGATACCGCCAACGCCGCGACTCCCGCGAGCTGGTGATGGTCGATCCCGACAACGACATTGAATTCTTCTTCCTCCGTCCCCGGGATATCGCCGTGTATGTGGGACAGGGAACCCTGGACGTCGGCATCACCGGCAGGGACCTGCTCCTTGACGCAAAAGTCGAAGCCGAAGAACTGCTTCCCCTGGGTTTTGCGCCTTCGACCTTCCGCTTCGCCGGCCCTGTGGGTGACTTCACCGGCGTCGAGCAGCTTGAAGGCAAGCGCCTGGCCACCAGCTACGACGGCCTCCTGCGCGACTACCTGGCTGAGCGAGGCGTCAATGCCAAGGTGGTCCGCCTGGACGGCGCCGTCGAGTCCTCTGTCCGCCTCGGCGTTGCGGATGCCATTGCTGACGTGGTGGAAACCGGCAATACCCTCAAGGCCGCCGGCATGGAAATCTTCGGTGACCCCATCCTGAAGTCCGAGGCCGTGTTGATCCGCCGTTCGGGTTCCGGTGGCGCCGCCAATGGGACGGCCAAGGAAATCGACATCCTCATCCGCCGCCTCCAGGGCGTTCTGGTGGCGCGACAGTACGTGTTGATGGACTACGACATCCGCAAGGATCTGGTGGAAGACGCCGCGGCACTGACCCCCGGCCTTGAGTCGCCCACGGTTTCCCCGCTGCGTGATTCCGAATGGGTGGCCGTGCGTTCCATGGTTCCCAAGAAGGAAACCAACCGCATCATGGACGAACTGTACGACCTCGGCGCCCGCGCCATCCTGGTCAGCAGCATCCACGCCTGCCGGATCTGACACACGCACTGATCAAGTAGAGCCAGCAGAACTGAGGAGCAGCACATGGCTGTAGCCGTACGCGTCATCCCATGCCTGGACGTGGACGCGGGCCGCGTCGTCAAGGGCGTCAACTTTGAAGGCCTCCGCGACGCCGGGGACCCGGTGGAACTTGCCCACCGCTATGACAACGGCGGGGCCGACGAACTGACGTTCCTGGACGTCACTGCCTCATCGGGAAACCGTGAAACGACGTTCGACGTCGTTCGCCGCACCGCAGAGGAAGTGTTCATTCCCCTCACCGTGGGTGGTGGGGTCCGTGGTGTGGCCGAGGTCGATAAGCTCCTGCGCTTCGGTGCGGACAAAGCTTCCATCAACACGGCCGCCGTTGCCCGCCCCGAGGTGATCGACGAGATCACCCGGCACTTCGGCTCCCAGGTGCTGGTGCTCTCGGTCGACGCGCGCCGTACCCGGGAAGGTGACGTTCCGACGTCGTCCGGTTTTGAAGTCACCACGCACGGCGGCCGGACCGGTACCGGAATCGACGCCATTGCCTGGGCGAAGGAAGCTGCTGACAGGGGAGTCGGGGAGATCCTGCTGAACTCCATTGACGCCGACGGCACCAAGGATGGCTTCGACCTCGAACTCATCCGCCTGGTCCGTGCAGCGGTCAATATCCCGATCATCGCCTCGGGCGGCGCGGGGGCTCCAGAGCATTTTCCGCCGGCCGTCCAGGCAGGCGCCGACGCCGTGCTTGCAGCCTCGGTGTTCCACTTTGGTCCGGACGACATGATCTCCCAGGTCAAGACCGCGATCCGTGAGGCTGGCTTCGAAGTCCGCTGATTTCCCGCCGTAAACGTACAACGCGGGGTCACTTATGGCCCATCATCCCCTCCGGGATGGGCCATAAGTGACCCCGCGTTGGTGGTTAAAGTCCGATGTCCGCTGACTGCAAAAGCGCGACGGCGTCCGGCTGGCCCTCAAAGGTGACCAAGGCCTGGTTGGTGCGGCCGTGGGCGTGCATCAGCAATTCGCCCGGCTCGCCAACGATGGCCACGGAAACGGGTGCGCGCTTGGCAACGTGCCGCGGGCCTGTGGGCCTGACCAGAACGATGCCAAGGTCCACGCCACGGTACAGGAACGCTGCGCGCTTGATGAGGTCGTTCCAGAGAGCGTCCGAGTAGGCCTCGTCCAGTGCCCGGGGTGCCCAGCGGTCCCCGGCGCGGCGGATGTCTTCGGTGTGCACGAAGAATTCGATGAGGTTCGAGGTCTCGTCCAGCGCCTTGATCTTCAAAGGAGAAAACGCCGGCGGGCCCGAGCGGAAGGTCTTGACGAGGTCTGCGTAGTCGTCCGTGGTCTTCAGTTGCGAGGCCAGTTTGGAGGTGGCTTTCTCTGACGCTTTACCAAGGCGGGGGATCAGCAGTCCGACGCCGACAGCGAACTTCCGCTCCCGCAGATACAAGTGCGCGGCAAGGTCCCGTGTCCGCCACCCTTCGCAGAGCGTGGGGGAGTCAGGTCCGGCCGCCAGCAGGGTTTCGGCCAGTACTTCTCGGGAGGGATCGACGAAATGCATCACTTGTGAAACTAGCACGATCGGCGCGCACTTGCGCACTGGAACCGCCGCAGAATCGCCAGTCCCGCCAAAGGCACTAGACTTGATCTGATGTCAGAGCAGTCCGCCCCCAGCCCCTCTCCCGCCGTGGAGCTTTCCAGCGACCCCGCGGGTCCGTTGCCGCAGGAGATCGCAGATGCCCTTAAGCGCGATTCCGCAGGCCTGGTTGCCGCCATCGTGCAACAGCATGACACCAACGAGGTCCTGATGCTCGGGTGGATGGATGACGAAGCCCTGCACCGCACGATGACCACCGGACGCGTCACGTTCTACTCCCGTTCCCGCCAGGAGTACTGGCGCAAGGGCGACACTTCCGGACACGTACAGTTCGTGAAGTCAGTCGCCCTGGACTGCGACGGCGACGCCCTCCTGATCCGTGTTGACCAGATCGGCGCTGCCTGCCACACCGGAACCCGGACCTGTTTCGACGGTCGCGACCTGACGGTCGTCACGGGCCACCGCGAATAAGGCACCCCAGCACTTTCCACTGACGCACCACCTCAGACCAAAAGGCGGAGAACAATAGCCATGCAGGACCTTGGAATCATCAGCCCGGGCCTGGAAGAGTTCCGGGAACTCGCCGTCCACAGCCGTGTCATCCCTGTCCGGCTGAAAGTCCTTGCCGACGCCGAAACCCCCATCGGGCTCTATCGGAAACTGGCCAAGGGGCAGCCTGGGACCTTCCTGTTGGAATCAGCGGCCGTCGGCGGCGCCTGGTCGCGCTACTCCTTCATCGGTTCGAAGTCCCGCGCCACGCTGACCACCAAGGAAGGCCAGGCGCATTGGATCGGCGAGCCTCCGGTGGGCGTGCCCGTTTCCGGCAACCCGGTCGAAGCCGTCCGCGACACGATTTCCGCATTGCAGACCGACCGCTTCGAGGGCCTGCCGCCCTTCACCTCCGGCCTGGTGGGCTTCCTTGGCTGGGAATCCGTGCGCCACTGGGAGCGTTTGACCTCCCCGCCCGAGGATGACCTGCAGTTGCCGGAAATGGCGCTGAACCTGGTTACCGACATGGCCGTCCACGACAACGTCGACGGTACTGTCCTGTTGATTGCCAACGCCATCAACTTTGACGACAGCACCGAACGCGTTGACGAAGCCTGGCACGATGCCGTGGCCCGCGTGAACGGGCTCCTGGAGCAGATCAGCACGCCCGTGCCCCAGCCTGTTTCCGTGCTGGATACGGCTGCGTTGGACTTCGCCTCCAGCGTGCAGGAACGCTGGGACGAAGCCAAGTACTTGGAAGCCATCGACCGCGGCAAGGAAGCGATCGTGGACGGCGAGGTTTTCCAGGTGGTGATCTCGCGACGCTTCGAGATGGAATGCGCCGCTGATCCCTTGGACGTTTACCGCGTGCTGCGCAACACCAACCCCAGCCCGTATATGTACCTCTTCAGCTTGGAGGATGCCGACGGCCGCGAGTACTCGATCGTGGGGTCTTCGCCCGAAGCTCTGGTGACGGTGACCGGTGACGAAGTCATCACCCACCCGATCGCCGGCTCACGTCCTCGCGGCAAGACGGTTGAGGCGGACAAGGCCTTGGCGACTGAGCTGCTGGCGGACCAGAAGGAACGCGCCGAACACCTGATGCTGGTGGATCTCTCGCGCAACGACCTCTCCAAGGTGTGCGTCGCCGGTACCGTCGATGTCACGCAGTTCATGGAAGTGGAACGCTTCAGCCACATCATGCACCTGGTCTCCACGGTAGTGGGCGAGCTCGCTCCCCACGCCAAGGCTTACGACGTCCTGAAGGCTACCTTCCCCGCAGGCACGTTGTCCGGTGCCCCCAAGCCCCGCGCCCTCCGGCTCCTGGACGAGTTGGAGCCGCACCGCCGCGGCATCTATGGCGGTGTGGTGGGCTACCTGGACTTCGCCGGCGACATGGACATGGCCATTGCCATCCGTTCTGCCCTGCTCCGCGAAGGCCGTGCCTACGTTCAGGCCGGTGGCGGAATTGTGGCGGATTCGCACAAGCCCTCCGAAGCCTTGGAGACGGTGAACAAGGCCGCTGCGCCGCTGCGCGCCGTGCACACCGCGGGCTCGCTGCAGAACATTGCGGTAGATGCCGGTCGGGATGAACTGCCCGACGGCGGGACGTCCGCCCCGTGAGCACCGCCGCCTCCGCACTTCCCGCACAGGCCCCGCCCCGCTGGGCCCGCAAGTCGACTGTGGTCCTCGCGGCCGTCGTTCTTGCCTTGGCTGTTTTCGGAACCACCACGCAGACCTGGATCGAGGTGCAGCTGGATCCCGCTGGGGTGTCCAACAGCAACCTCCACGTGCCCGGCAACAAGGCTGCAACCGCCGTCACCGCACTTGCTCTCGTGGCGTTGGCCGGTGGCCTGGCCGCGTCCATCGCGGGCCGGGTGGCGCGGTGGATCATCGCCGTCATCATTGCCTTCTCGGCCGCCGGAATCGTCCTTGCCGCCTCCACCGTACTGGCCGATCCACTCGGAGCCGCCCAGGGATCCATCGCTGCGGCCACCGGTGTTGCTGGTGGGCAGGCGGGTGTGGTTGCCACGGCCTTCCCAGTGGTGGCCATCGTCGCAGGCGCCCTGCTGGCTGTGTGCGCCGCGGTGCTGCCGCTGGCCGGGCGTCACTGGAAAACCCGGACCAAATACGACGCGGGTTCGAGGGGCAGGCAGGACGGCGAGCCAGTGGACGAGATTGACAGTTGGGACAGCTTGTCACGGGGCGAGGACCCAACCTAGAGGCACAAGTGCAAAGTTTCGGTGCGGCGTTGCGCCAGCGTTGCCCCGCGCGTCGGTCGATGTCCCCGGCCGACGTCAATAAATGGCAGAATGTAAGCAGTATTCATCCTGAGGAGATTTCACATGAGCAAAACCACAGTGTCCGCAAACCAAGCTGATTCCACCATGGCCAGCCACGCTGACGCCATCGGTCACGGAAACAGCCCGGCTGCCTGGACCTGCGTGATTGTCATGCTGGTTGGTGCCTTGATCTCTTCCATTGCTTTCGTCATCGCCAGCACCCCCATTTTCGTTGGCGGCCTGGTTGTCATGGTTATCGGCCTCATCGTTGGCCTGGTAATGCGCAAGGCGGGCTACGGAGTGGGCGGCAGCAAGCTGCAGAACAACGGCCACTAATCGTGACCGTTCTTGATGACATCATCGTTGGCGTCAAGGAGGACCTCGAGGCACGCCGCGCCCTTGTGTCCCTCGAGGAGCTGAAGGAGCGCGCCGCCGCTGCTGCGCCTGCACGTGATGCCTGGGCAGCCCTGGGGGGAGCTTCGTCCGACCGCAGCGAGCTCAAGGTCATCGCCGAGATCAAGCGCCGGAGCCCTTCCAAGGGTGACCTCGCCTCCATCGCCGATCCCGCATCGCTGGCAGTGCAGTACGCGGACGGCGGAGCTTCCGTCATCAGCGTGCTCACCGAACAGCGCCGTTTCGGCGGCTCGCTGGCGGACCTTGATGCCGTACGTGCCGCCGTCGAAACGCCGTTGCTCCGCAAGGATTTCACGGTTGATGAGTACCAGATCTGGGAAGCCCGTGCACATGGCGCGGACCTCATCCTGCTCATTGTCGCCGCTTTGACCGATGAAGAGCTTGTACGGTTCAGCACCTTGAGCCACGAGCTCGGCATGAATGTCCTGGTGGAAACGCACACCGAGGAAGAGATTGAACGGGCTGTCGCTGCGAAGGCCAGGATTATCGGCATCAACGTGCGGAACCTGAAGACGCTCGACGTCGACCGCTCGGTTTTCGGTTCGCTGGCCGGTTTGATTCCCGCTGGTGCAGTCGTGGTCGCCGAATCCGGGGTCAGGGGTGCAGATGACGTCGCGCACTACGCCGCAGGTGGCGCCAACGCCATTCTTGTCGGCGAAGCGCTGGTCAGCGATTCCACCCCGCGCGAGCGGATTACCGAATTCAAGGCAGCTGGAGCTGCCGCCATCGCCGTCAGGAACTGAGGCAGTTACTGAATCACGGCGAGAATTCATAAGGCAGCCCGGGCTCAAGCCCGTGGCTGCCTTGTGGCACGTGGAACTACCCAAAGAACTAAGTGGAACAGGACGGTGAGACTGATGGTCGACGCGCCAACAGCCGGCTCAGAAGAGAATGCCGCAGACGCATTCCTGCAAGGTGGCCCTTCGCTGCGCAACGCATCGGGGCCCTACTTCGGAAGCTACGGCGGACGCTGGATGCCCGAGTCTCTCATCGCCGCGTTGGACGAAGTGCAGGACACCTTCGAAAAAGCCAAGGCTGATCCTGATTTCATCGCAGAGTTGAAGGACCTCAACAAGAACTACTCCGGCAGGCCGTCATTGCTGACGGAGGCGAAACGCTTCTCCGCGCACGCTGGGGGAGCGCGCATCTTCCTCAAGCGCGAAGACCTCAACCACACCGGCTCGCACAAGATCAACAACGTCCTCGGCCAAGCGCTGCTGGCCAAGCGGATGGGCAAGACCCGCGTCATCGCCGAAACCGGTGCCGGGCAGCACGGTGTTGCCAGCGCCACCGCAGCAGCCCTGCTGGGCCTTGAGTGCGTGGTGTACATGGGAGCCGAGGATTGTCGCCGTCAGGCTTTGAACGTAGCCCGCATGCAGTTGTTGGGTGCCACTGTTGTACCGGTCACCAACGGCTCCCAGACACTTAAGGACGCCATCAACGACGCCCTCCGCGACTGGGTCTCGAACGTGGAGAACACCCACTACCTTCTGGGCACTGCTGCCGGAGCCCACCCGTTCCCGGCCATGGTCCGCTACTTCCACGAAGTCATTGGCGAAGAAGCCCGGAGCCAGATCCTCGAGCAGACCGGAAAGCTTCCGGATGCCATTTGCGCCTGCATCGGCGGCGGATCCAACGCGATCGGTCTGTTCCACGCGTTCCTGGACGACGCATCGGTGAAGATCTACGGTTTTGAAGCCGGCGGTGAAGGCGTGGAAACCGGCCGGCACGCAGCAGCCATCTCCCTGGGCCGCCCCGGTGTGCTCCATGGCGCGCGTTCGTACCTCATGCAGGACGAAGACGGACAGACCATTGAGTCCCACTCGATTTCCGCAGGCCTGGACTACCCCAGCGTGGGTCCTGAACACTCCTACCTCGCGGACATCGGACGCGTCAGCTACGAGGCCGTCACTGACACCGAAGCCATGGATGCGTTCAGCCTCCTGTGCCGGACGGAAGGCATCATTCCCGCCATCGAGTCCTCGCACGCCCTGGCCGGTGCCATCAAGATTGGCCACCGCCTGACTGTTGGCAAGGAAAACCCTTCCGACGTCACGGTGATCGTGAATCTGTCCGGTCGAGGCGACAAGGACGTGGAAACCGCTGCGGCCTGGTTCAACATGTTGGACGAAGAGGGACACGTCAAGGGCACCACCCTGTCCACCCGTAAGCCCAAGGGGCCGTCCGACCGCGTGTCCGGGACTGCTGCGGATGAAAACGAGGACCAGAACTGATGAACGCCCAAACCGCCAGCAAGTCCGCTGCCGCCATCGACAAGGCCCGCGCCGAAGGCCGCGCCGCCTTGGTGGGCTACCTGCCTGCCGGGTACCCGACGGTCAAGGAAAGCATCGAAGCAGGCATCGCCTTGGCCCGCAACGGTGCCGACCTCATTGAAATCGGCATCCCGTACTCCGATCCCGTCATGGACGGTCCGGTCATCCAGGCAGCCACAACTGAAGCCATTTCCAACGGATTCCGCGTTGCAGATGTCTTTGACGTGGTGGCGGGCATCACGGCAGCTACGGATGCTGCCGTGCTGGTGATGACATACTGGAACCCCGTCATGCGCATGGGCGTGGACGAGTTCTCCCGTCGCCTGGAAGAAGCCGGGGGAGCGGGACTCATCACCCCGGACCTCGTTCCTGACGAAGCCTCTGAGTGGTTCGAAGCTTCCGACAAGTACGGACTGGACCGCGTGTTCCTCGTGGCTCCCTCGTCCACCCCCGAGCGGCTCGACATGACCGTGAAGGCAAGCCGCGGGTTCGTCTATGCCGTGTCCATCATGGGTGTTACCGGCACACGGACTTCAGTCAGCAGCGCCGCCGAGGAAGTGGTGGCACGCGCCCACGCGGCCGGGGCTGATCGGGTATGTGTGGGCTTGGGTGTCTCCAACCCGGACCACGTCCGTGAGATCGCTGCCTACGCCGATGGAGTCATCGTGGGCACCGCCCTGGTGGCGGCCCTCCGCGACGGCGGCGTGGACGCCGTCGGGCAACTCACCAAGAACCTCAGCGCCGGCCTGGGCCGCGCCGCTGCAGAAGCCTAGGAAAAGGAAACAGCGAAGCGCATGCAGACCGTCCTCCACGCAGCGGCAATGGTCCCCCTGAGTATTCCGAGCCCTTCGTGGTCCGGATTCGACATTCCGTTGCCGTGGGGGACTTTGCGCATCCACGCCTACGCCCTCTGCATCCTGGCGGGAATCATCGTCGGCTTGTGGCTGACCTCGGCGCGATGGAAGCAGCGCGGAGCGCCTGAGGGCAGCCTGTGGGATATCGCTATCTGGGCCATCCCGTTCGGCATCATTGGCGGCCGCCTTTACCACGTCTTTTCTTCGCCCGATGCGTACTTTGGGCCCGGCTTTGATGGCACGGGCGACCTCTCGCTGATCCCCCAGATCCAGCG
This sequence comes from Paenarthrobacter nicotinovorans, assembly GCF_007670255.1. GTDB lineage: Bacteria > Actinomycetota > Actinomycetes > Actinomycetales > Micrococcaceae > Arthrobacter > Arthrobacter nicotinovorans_B. The sequence goes on from NZ_SZVS01000001.1 coordinate 20,018, forward strand.
CGGTGGACTGGGCATCTGGGGCGCCGTGGTCCTTGGCGTGGTGGGCGCCTGGATCGGCTGCCGCCGGGCCGGTGTCAAGTTGACTGCCTTCCTGGACGCGGCCGCTCCCGGCCTGCTCCTGGCCCAGGCCATCGGACGGCTGGGGAACTGGTTCAACCAGGAACTCTTCGGCGCACCCACAACCTTGCCGTGGGGCCTCGAGATCGACCCGTCCAACGCAAACTTTCCACCGGGAATGGCGGCGGACACACTGTTCCACCCGACGTTCCTCTACGAAATGCTGTGGAACCTTGCCGGCGTAGCCATCCTGTTGCTGCTGGACAAGAAGTTCAGGTTCCGTCGGGGCCGGCTGTTCTGGCTGTACGCCATGTACTACACGCTGGGCCGTGTCTGGATCGAGGCATTGCGTATTGACGATGCCGAGCAGATCACCCTCTTTGGAATCACCACCCGTCTCAACGTGTGGACCAGCATCTTCGTCTTCGTAGCGGCTCTGGTCATCTTCCTGGTACTAGGCCGACGTGCTCGGCCGGTGCCGGATACCCCTTATTTGGCGGGGCGGGAGCCGGAAAAGGACCCTTCCGGAGAGCCCGCAGCGGTGACGAGCGTCACCAGTCATGATGTGGACGCATCTGTCTCAGATAGTGGTTCACGTGATAATCTCCCTGATAACCACAGTGATCCGGACAACGTTGACGGGCCGCGGGACGCATCAGAGAAGACCGTTCAAGACACCACGTCTGCCACGGACGCCTCAGCTGATGCCACCGCCGCACGGAAAGCACCCGGATCCTCGCCTAGGGCAGACGACACCAAGTAGTCGCCGTAGGTAAAGGGGCAACAGAGTCACCGCTCGTAGGGCCCAGTCCACAGCGTCGTGGCACCCCGGAAACCGGATCGCAGCATACCGATGTTCACTGGTCAAGCCGGGGCCAGAGGTCTGCGTAACTGTTAGTTGCGCTGGATCGGCTGGCCTACAATTCCAATAACTAGCGCTTTGTTGTGCCCGTCACAGGGCAGGCAAGGTGGGGCCAACGTTGTCCCTTCCATACGCACGATCTCGAGGAAGGACGTCTCCCATGACCCATCTTCATAACCCCGGTTGGTCCGAAAATATCGAACCGCAGGGTGCCATGTCTCCGTTCAAGCGCTTCGCCGCGCTCCCGGAGGCCCAGGGTCTTTACAACCCTGATAAGGAGAAGGACGCCTGCGGCCTGGCCATTATTGCCACGCTCCGCGGGGAACCGGGATACGACATCGTGGAGGCGGCACTGACCGCCCTCCGCAATCTCGAACACCGCGGCGCCGTAGGCGCCGACGAAGGAACCGGCGACGGCGCGGGTCTGCTCATGCAGGTCCCCGACGAGTTTTTCCGGGCCGTCACCGAATTCGAACTGCCCGCACCCGGCCAGTACGTTGTGGGTACCGCATTCCTGCCGGCTGAAGCCCGGGAAGCTGCCACGGCCAAGGCCGGCATCGAGGCACTGGCTGCTGATGAGGGGCTTACGGTCCTTGGCTGGCGCGAGGTTCCCGTCGTAGCGGACCTCGTAGGTGCCATGGCGCGTGCGTGTATGCCCTACTTCTCGCAGCCGTTCTTCGCTGCTGCCAACGGCGAGCAGCTTGAGCACAATGAACTTGACTCCCGTGCCTGGCGGATCCGCAAGCGCGCCCAGAACAAGTTCGGCGTCTACTTCCCGTCGCTGTCCTCCCGCACCATCGTGTACAAGGGCATGCTGACCACGGCCCAGCTGGAGCCGTTCTACCCGGACCTTTCGGACAAGCGCTTCAAGACCAAGCTCGCCATTGTCCACTCGCGCTTCTCCACCAACACGTTCCCTTCCTGGCCGCTGGCCCAGCCGTTCCGCACCATCGCGCACAACGGCGAAATCAACACGGTCAAGGGCAACCGCAACTGGATGCGTGCACGCCAGTCGCAGCTGGCCAGCCCCCTTCTGGGTGACACCCCGGAAGAGCTGTACCCCATCTGCACCCCGGGTGCCTCTGACTCGGCTTCCTTCGACGAGGTTGCCGAGCTCCTGTGGCTCTCTGGACGCCCCATCACGCACTCCATCATGATGATGATCCCGGAGGCATGGGAGAACCACGCCACCATGGATCCGGCCCGCCGTGCCTTCTACGAGTACCACTCCCTCCTCATGGAGCCCTGGGACGGTCCCGCAGCTGTGTCCTTCACCGACGGCAGCCTTGTCGGCGCCACCTTGGACCGCAACGGCCTGCGCCCGGGACGCTACTGGATCACTGAAGACGGCCTGATCATCTTTGCCTCCGAGGTAGGCGTGATCGAGGTTGAGCCCTCCAACGTGGTCAAGAAGGGCCGCGTTGCCCCGGGCAAGATGTTCCTGGTGGACACCGAAGCCGGACGCATCATTGACGACGCCGAGGTCAAGGCCGAGGTCGCGGCAGCCAACCCGTGGGCCGAGTGGCTCAAGGACAACCTGATCGACATCAACGAGCTTCCCGAGCGTGAGCACGTGCTCCACACGGCAGCTTCGGTGAACATCCGCCAGCGGACCTTCGGCTACACCACTGAAGAGTTGAAGATCCTGCTTGGACCGATGGCCCGTACCGGTGCCGAGCCGCTGGGTGCCATGGGTTCGGACACTCCGGTCGCCGTGCTCTCCAAGCGCCCGCGGTTGCTGTTCGACTACTTTGTGCAATCTTTCGCCCAGGTCACCAACCCGCCGCTGGATGCCATCCGTGAAGAGCTGGTCACCTCCCTGAAGTGCGCCATTGGCCCCAACGGCAACCTGTTGGATGGCAAGCAGGTCCGCCAGCCGCAGATCTCGTTGCCGTTCCCTGTGATCAACAACGACCAGCTCGCCAAGATCGCGAACATTGAAAGCCCCGACGGCGACCGCATCGCCATGAAGGTCCGCGGCCTTTACCGCCCCGAGGGCGGAGAAGCGGCGCTGCGCGCCCGCTTGACGGAGATCTGCGAGCAGGTTTCCGGTGCGATCAACCGTGGCGTGCAGTACGTCGTGCTGTCGGACCGTGACTCCAATGCCCAGTGGGCACCGATTCCTTCGCTCCTGCTGGTCAGCGCTGTTCACCACCACCTTCTTCGCAGTGCCAACCGCACCAAGACTGCGTTGGTGGTCGAAGCCGGCGACGTCCGTGAGACGCACCATGTTGCCGTGCTCATCGGCTACGGCGCTTCGGCGGTCAACCCGTACCTGGCCATGGAGTCGGTGGAACAGCTGATCTCCAACGGCGATGTCACGGGAGTGACTGCCGAAGACGGCGTCTACAACCTCATCAAGGGCCTGGGCAAGGGTGTCCTGAAGATCATGTCCAAGATGGGCATCTCCACCGTGGCTTCCTACACGGGTGCCCAGACGTTCGAGGCTCTGGGCCTGTCCCAGGAACTCGTGGATGAATTCTTCTCCGGTACGCACTCCCAGCTCGGTGGCGTCGGCCTCGACGTCATCGCCGCCGAAGTTTCGGCCCGTCACCAGATGGCTTACCCCGAGGGTGGCATCGAGCACCCGCACCAGCCGCTGCTCGGCGGCGGTGAGTACCAGTGGCGCCGCGACGGCGAACCGCACCTCTTCAACCCGGAGACGGTATTCCGTTTGCAGCACGCGACACGCGAACGCCGTTACGACATCTTCAAGGCCTACACCAAGGGCGTAGACGACCAGTCCGAGAACCTGATGACCCTGCGTGGGCTCCTCAAGTTCAAGGACGGCGTCCGCCCGGCTGTTCCGCTGGAAGAAGTTGAACCCGTTTCCAGCATCGTGAAGCGTTTCTCCACCGGAGCCATGAGCTACGGCTCCATCTCCAAGGAAGCGCACGAAACCCTCGCCATCGCCATGAACCGTTTGGGCGCCAAGTCCAACACCGGCGAAGGCGGCGAGGACGTCGACCGCCTCCTGGATCCCGAGCGCCGCTCTGCCATCAAGCAGATCGCTTCCGGCCGTTTTGGTGTCACGAGCCTCTACCTCACCAATGCCGACGACATCCAGATCAAGATGGCACAGGGCGCCAAGCCCGGTGAAGGTGGCCAGTTGATGGCGCAGAAGGTCTACCCCTGGGTGGCCCGGACCCGTCACTCGACCCCCGGCGTCGGTCTGATTTCCCCGCCTCCGCACCACGACATCTACTCGATCGAAGACCTCGCGCAGCTCATCTACGATGCCAAGCGCGCCAACCCTTCGGCCCGGGTGCACGTGAAGCTGGTTTCGGAAGTCGGGATCGGCACGGTGGCCTCCGGCGTGACGAAGGCGAAGGCCGACGTCGTGCTTGTGTCAGGTCACGACGGCGGAACCGGCGCCTCGCCGCTGAACTCGCTCAAGCACGCGGGTGTGCCGTGGGAGCTCGGCCTCGCCGAAACCCAGCAGACCCTCATGCTCAACGGCCTGCGCGACCGCGTTGTGGTCCAAGTTGACGGACAGCTCAAGACCGGCCGTGACGTGGTCATTGCCGCCCTGCTCGGTGGCGAAGAGTTTGGTTTCGCAACCGCTCCTCTGGTGGTTGAAGGCTGCATCATGATGCGCGTCTGCCACCTGGACACCTGCCCGGTTGGTGTGGCCACGCAGAACCCCGAGCTTCGTGCCCGGTTCTCCGGCAAGCCCGAATTCGTGGTCAACTTCTTCGAGTTCCTCGCAGAGGAAGTCCGCGAAATCCTCGCAGAGCTTGGATTCCGCAGCATCGAAGAGGCTATCGGCCACGCCGAGGTGTTGGACACCCGGGACGCCCTCAACCACTGGAAGGCCGAAGGCCTGGACCTCGATCCCATCCTGCACGGGCTGGAATTCGACGACGACGTGCCGCTGCGCAACATGACCGGCCAGAACCACGAGCTGGACAAGCACTTCGACCAGCGGCTGATCACCATGGCACAGGAAGCGCTCAGCGACCGCATGCCCGTCAAGATCACCCTGGACGTTATCAACACGGACCGTTCCGTGGGCACGATGCTGGGCCATGTGGTGACCAAGACCTTCGGTACTGACGTCCTGGCAACGGACACGATCGATGTGACCCTGAACGGCACTGCCGGCCAGTCCTTGGGCGCGTTCCTGCCTGCAGGCATCACGCTGCGCATGTTCGGTGACTCCAACGACTACGTGGGCAAGGGCCTGTCCGGTGGGCGCATCATCGTCCGTCCGGACCGCACCAATGTGTTCCAGGCAGAACGCAACGTCATTGCCGGCAACGTCATTGGTTACGGTGCCACCAGCGGCGAGATGTTCCTGCGTGGTCAGGTTGGCGAACGCTTCCTGGTCCGCAACTCCGGTGCGACCGCCGTCGTCGAGGGCATTGGCGACCACGGCTGTGAGTACATGACCGGTGGCCAGACGCTGATCATCGGCCGTACGGGCCGTAACTTCGGCGCCGGCATGTCCGGCGGCACCGCCTATGTTCTGGACCTGCAGCCTGAGCGCGTCAACAAGCTCGCCCTCGATTCCGGCGAACTCCAGCTCCTGGAGCTCGACGCCGAGGACCGCGACATTGTCCACGGCCTCCTCACCAAGCATGTTGAGGAAACCGAATCCGTCCTGGCGGGCCGTCTGCTCGAGAACTTCGACGACACCGCAGCCCGCATCACCAAGGTACTGCCGCGCGACTACGCCGCAGTCCTGCAAACCCGTCTCGACGCCATCGAAGAGGGCCTTGACCCCGATGGCGAAGAAGTATGGTCTCGAATCCTGGAGGTAACCGGTGGCTGATCCACGCGGATTTCTGAAAGTCCGGCAGCGCGAGACGCAGCCACGCCGTCCCGTTCCCGTCCGCATCATGGACTGGAAAGAGGTCTACGAAGCACAGGAAAAGGGTGTCCTGAAGAGCCAGGCCGGCCGCTGCATGGACTGTGGCGTTCCGTTCTGTCACCAGGGCTGTCCTTTGGGCAACCTCATTCCTGAGTGGAATGACCTCGTATGGCGGGACAAGGGTGAAGAAGCCATTGAGCGACTTCACGCCACGAACAACTTCCCTGAGTTCACGGGCCGCTTGTGCCCGGCCCCTTGTGAAGCGTCGTGTGTATTGGGCATCAACCAGCCCGCCGTGACCATCAAGCAGGTTGAGGTCTCCATCATTGACCAGGCGTTCGACAACGACTGGGTCCACCCGCTTCCGCCGACGCGCCTTACGGGCAAGACGGTTGCCGTGGTTGGCTCCGGTCCGGCCGGCTTGGCCGTCGCGCAGCAGTTGACCCGCGTTGGGCACACCGTTGCGGTGTACGAGCGCGATGACAAGATCGGCGGCCTGCTCCGGTACGGCATTCCGGACTTCAAAATGGAGAAGGAACAGGTTGACCGCCGCCTCGAGCAGATGAAGGCCGAAGGCACCCGCTTCCGGACCGGCGTCGCCGTGGGAACCGATGTCACCTGGGAGCAGCTTCGCCGTCGTTACGACGCCGTTGTTGTCGCCACCGGGGCTACGGTCCCGCGCGACCTGCCGATCCCTGGCCGCGATCTTGATGGCGTCCACTTCGCCATGGACTACCTGGTCCCGGCGAATCGCGTAGTCGCGGGGGAGACCCCGGAGAACCACATCGATGCCCGCGGCAAGCACGTTGTCATCCTCGGTGGTGGCGATACCGGTGCTGACTGCATCGGAACCGCCCACCGCCACCAGGCAGCGTCGGTGACGACCCTCGCGATCGGCAAGCAGCCGCCGTCGGAACGTGCCGCACACCAGCCGTGGCCGACCTTCCCCACCTTGTTCGAGATGGCCAGTGCCCACGAAGAAGGCGGCGAACGCACGTACCTTGCCTCCACTGTCGAGTTCGTGGGGGAGAACGGCAAGCTGACGGGCGTCAAGGTTGCTGAAACAGAGTTCGTAGATGGCAAGCGCCTGCCCAAGGCAGGCACGGAGCGGATTATTCCGGCTGACCTGGTCTTCCTGAGCCTCGGCTTTACCGGCGCTGAGCCGGCAGGGATCACGGAACAGGTCAGTGCGGAATTCGACGGTCGGGGCAACGTGGCCCGCGACGGCTACTACATGACAAACACTGAGGGAGTGTTTGTCGCCGGCGATGCCGGACGTGGCCAGTCTCTGATTGTGTGGGCCATTGCGGAAGGCCGTGCATGTGCGGCCGCAGTGGACAAGTTCCTGATGGGAAGCACCATTCTCCCGGCACCGGTCGCCCCCACCGACCGGGCGATAGCGGTCTTATAGCGCCGGCAGGAACTGATCTTTTACTCAATCAGCATGAACTACTTAGGGTAGGTATATGAGACGCGCGAAAATTGTGGCAACTTTCGGCCCGGCTATCTCCAGCTTCGACAACACCCTCGCGGTGCTGGAGGCCGGCGTCGACGTTGCTCGCATGAACATGAGCCACGGCGACTACTCCGTGCACGACAACACCTACGAGAATGTCCGCAAGGCGGCGGCGCAGCTGGGCAAGCCCGTGGCCATCATGGCCGACCTCCAGGGCCCCAAGATCCGCCTTGGCCGCTTTGTTGACGGTCCCCACGAGTTGGCCGTTGGCGACACCTTTACCATCACCACCGAGGACGTCCCTGGCACCAAGGACATTTGCTCCACCACGCTCAAGAGCCTCACCGAAGATGTCAACGTCGGCGACGCGCTGCTGATCGACGACGGCAAGGTGGCGCTGCGCGCCGTTGAAGTTGACGACGTCAAGGTTGTTGCCACTGTGACTGTTGGCGGCAAGGTCTCCAACAACAAGGGCATCAACCTGCCCGGCGTCGCCGTCAACGTCCCCGCGTTGAGCGAAAAGGACGAGGATGATCTGCGCTGGGCGCTCAAGCGTGGCGCCGACCTCGTGGCCTTGTCGTTCGTTCGTGACGCTGCGGACATCACCCGTGTCCACGAGATCATGGACGAAGAAGGCCGTCGCGTCCCCGTGATCGCCAAGATCGAAAAGCCGCAGGCCGTGGACCAGCTCCACGAAATCATTGACGCATTCGACGCCATCATGGTTGCCCGTGGCGACCTCGGCGTCGAACTGCCGCTCGAAGAGGTTCCGATTGTCCAGAAGCGCGCCATCGAGTTGGCCCGCCGCTGGGCCAAGCCGGTCATCGTGGCAACCCAGGTCCTCGAATCCATGATCGACAACCCGCGGCCGACACGCGCCGAAGCCTCCGACTGCGCCAACGCAGTTCTCGACGGCGCCGATGCAGTCATGCTCTCGGGTGAGACCTCCGTGGGCCAGTACCCGATCGAAACCGTCAAGACCATGGCGCGGATCATCGAATCCACCGAGGTCCACGGACTTGAGCGCGTCCCCCCGCTGGGTACCAAGCCCAAGACCCGCGGTGGCGCCATCACCCGTGCCGCCGTCGAAATCGCAGACCAGCTGGACGCCAAGTACATCTGTACTTTCACACAGTCCGGTGACTCGGCACGACGCCTGTCGCGTCTGCGCCCGGTCAAGCCGGTCTTCGCGTTCACGCCGGTTGAGCACGTGTGGAACCAGCTGGCCCTCACCTGGGGCATCCAGCCGGTACTGGTGCCCTCGGTCGGCCACACCGACGAGATGACCGCCCAGGTGGACCGCAGCCTGCTCGACATGAAGCTCGTGGACGAAGGTGACCTCGTGGTCATCGCCGCCGGTTCCCCTCCAGGACAGGCCGGTTCCACGAACTCTCTGAAGGTTCACAAGGTAGGCGACCTCGCCGACACCTCCAAGGTCGATGACGGTTCCCGCAAGGAACCCGTTGGCCCGTGGCCCGAAAAGAAGTCCAAGACCAAGGCGTAGTCCCTGGTTTTGCGCAACAGGCCCCGCCGTTTGGCGGGGCCTGTTGTCGTTTAGATACTGCAGATGTATCAGGAAGACGAAGGCCGGGTTCCGAGGATGAGATTCAGGGTCCAGCCCAGTGCTGTAACCAGGAGAATCGCACCCGCCATGGTGAGCAATTGCGCAGGCGTCTTGAGGATGCCGAGGCTGACAATGAGTGTTGTCGCCCCGGCTGGCGGGTGGGGCTTCTTGATCAGCGCCAGGATGAGGGAAGTCAGGCCTACCGACGCTATGCCGGCTACTACGTGCCCCGGAGTGAGTCCACCGGTTGGGGCTGGTGGGATGTCCTGGAGGCCCAGAGCATAAAGGCAGCCAGCACCCGCAAGCAGTCCCACCCCATGGCCTGCCAGGGTGTTTCCGGGCGATGCCGCCTTTTGCTGCGGCGACTCGAAGAAGAGCATCACCGTCGGCCCCAGGCTGGGAAACAGCCAAGGCAGGTGGCTCAAAAGACCGACGAGGCCAGCTGCGGCCAAGGTAGCTGCGCCAAGGACGCAGGCATAAGTTCCCGCTCCCAGCTGGCCTGCGCTTTTGTTCATTCTTTCAAGTACCGACGTCGTTGGCATACTCCCGCCTCTCAGGCGTGATTCCAAAGTCCCTTGGTTCTGGATTCACCCTCCCGAATAAGATCAGCATACTTATTATCTGTCGCCGTGGGTAGGGATTGAATGCCCAGCGCTGGCTTCGCTTAAGGGGAGAAGGGCGGCTTCGCAAGGAAGCCGCCCTTCTTTTCGAGGGATGCTAGTTGACCTGGTTGATGATGGTCTCGGCAACCTCACGCATGCTGAGGCGACGGTCCATGGAGGTCTTCTGGATCCAGCGGAAGGCTTCGGGCTCCGTGAGGCCCATCTTGGTGGTCAGGAGGCTCTTGGCGCGCTCTACAAGCTTGCGCGTGGCGAACTGCTCCTGGAGGTCGGAAACCTCGTTCTCGAGTGCCTTGATCTCCTCGTGGCGGGAGAGGGCAATCTCGATGGCCGGGATGAGGTCGGCGGGGGTAAACGGCTTGACGACGTACGCCATGGCGCCGGCATCGCGTGCCCGCTCCACCAGTTCCTTCTGGCTGAACGCGGTCAGGAGGACGACGGGGGCGATGCGGGCCTTCACGATCTTCTCAGCTGCCGAGATGCCATCCATGACGGGCATCTTGACATCCATCAGCACGAGGTCAGGCTTAAGTTCTTCGGCCAGCTCCACGGCCTTTTCGCCGTTGTCCGCCTCGCCTACGACGTCGTACCCTTCGCCCTTCAGGATCTCGATAATGTCCAAGCGGATGAGTGTCTCATCCTCGGCTACGACAACACGTCGGGCCGGCTGGCTTGTGGGTGCGGACTCCGTCTGTTCGGTCACGGGATCTCCTTGGAAAGGTTCGGCGGGTTCAAGTCCATCTTAGTGGGGACGGTCGTGGAGCATGTTTTTGTTGCACCAGCGCGTCCGGTTCTTTGAATCAGCCTATCTGCATGTAGAGTAGTTTCGCGTGCTGGGAACGGATCGCGTTGCTCACAGAAATGAGAGCAGTCAGCGAGAATTAACGTCCCGGTAATCCGCGCCCGAGTGGCGGAATTGGCAGACGCGCCGCACTCAAAATGCGGTATCGAAAGGTGTGTGGGTTCGAGTCCCACCTCGGGCACGGCACAACCCCTCTTCGGAGGGGTTTTGCTCTTAAGTGTGAACAAACCTTGACATGTTCCTCCGCCTGATAGTCCTGGAGGGTGCCTGGCCGCCGGGTGCGGCCCGTTCAGTTGGATAGGGGAGCGGGTCGGGCGTGACATGGCTGGTGTACTCGGAGCATATTCGCGAGACGGTCCAGTGGATTGTCAGCCCCTAGGTTAATTCTTTGTACCGTTTTGGTACCAGTGGGTATGGCAATGAATCTTCGCGTCCCGGAAGACCTTGATCGCAGGTTGGAGAAGCTCGCGGCGGAGGAACATGCCTCCAAGTCGGCGTTGCTGCTTCAGGGTGCCGAGCTGATCCTGCAGCGCCACGCGCGCCGGAGTGAGATCAGCGAGGGCTTGGAGTTCGTCATGAGCCATGACGCCGAGCTGTTGACGCGGCTTGAGGACGCGTGACCACCTACCTCGACATTGAGGACGCGCTGCAAGTAACCGACCGGTACGGATTCCACATTCGTGATGTTGGCTTGCTGGCCTCGGCCCCTGGCCCGGCCCGCGACAACAGTTATGGGTACTGACGCCTATGCTGAATTGACGATGAAGGCGGCTGCGTTGCTGGAGTCGGTAGCCCGATTCCACCCGCTCATTGACGGCAACAGGCGCACCGCCTGGACGCTCATGGTCCTGCTCTTGTGGATCAACGGCTACCGCCACGACTTCACCACTGATGAGGGTTTCGGGCTGGTTGTGGGAGTCGCTGCCGGCGACATCGAGTGGCGGGACTCTGCCGCGCAAATATCGAAGCACCTGGTGGCTCGATAGCCATTGTTGTCTGAAGTGCCGTGACGCGGACGTGCCCTGGGAGGATTAAGCCCAGTTCGAGCCCGGAGAACAGTATCGACTATATTCCTTTGGCCGTCCCGGACCCTGGCCACGAGGCCCCTAGCTGCCGAGGAAGTCCGCGGATAGGGGTCCAAAGATTTCGGTGTTGTCATGTCGGACCGTGAAGGCCATGCAGAGGCTGCCTTGCGCGAACACACAGCTATCTACAAAGCACTCGTGGCCCGTGACACTTCAGCCGTCTCGGCGACCATGCGCTCGCATATGGCCACTGCCTCGCGGCGCCTGCTGGCCGGTTTCGACGCCGCCCAGTAACGGCAAGCCGATCGTCAGTCACCGCTGAAGCCAAGGAACTGGGTCACCGGCGTGAGCTGCTCGCCCCCGAACAGCGCGCAGGCCTCGTTGACTGCACCATGCTCGGGCGGGCTGGCACCGCCGCGGATGTCGAAGGCATCATTGGTCTACCTGGCCAGCGACGATTCCGCATACGCTACCGGTGGCATCTTCACCGTCGACGGCGGACTGACAGTAAAGTAGGAATGCATTGACAGAAGCACCGATACCGGAAGCCCCACACGACGTCGTCATCACTGCGCCCGATTACCGGCCAGGCGTGATCAAGCACATTGTCCTGTTCCAGTTCCGTGAGACAACATCCCAGGCCCAGCGTCAGGAGATCGAAGACCGGTTTCATGCCCTGGGGACATCCACCAGGGGCGGACAGACGTACATCCTCAGTATCGAGTCCGGCCCCCAGAACAGCCCGGAAGGCCTTCACCGCGGGCTCGAGCAGGGTTTCATCGTCACGTTCGGCTCAGAAGGAGACAGAAACTACTATCTTGGTGAGCCACTGATCACTGATCCTGATTGCTTTGACCGAGCGCACCACGAGTTCAAGCAGTTCGTCGGTCCGCACCTGGAGCCAGACGGAGTTCTCGTCTTTGACTTCCCCGTAAAGCGGGGTGACCCCGTGGAGAGGGGACTTAACGAAACGACGTCGCGAGGGCCCACCACCTGGATATGGACTTCCAGACTGCATTGTTCGAGTCCTCCGGCCTGAGCAGGCTACCGGCGATCATGGAACACCGCCATCTTCGAAGCCATCGATGCCGCTGACCTCCGGGCGACGACCCTGAGCTGGCAGTCAAAAATGGAGGACGGATTGAGCTATGACGCCGAGCACGATGGCGTACGCGGCCTTTGGCAACTCCAATCCAGGACCATCACGGAAACTGAGTGGCTCAGTGATGAGAGCCGAGTTCCACAAGAAGTACTCCGATTCCTATGGACACCATGCCCGCGGCCATCAGGGGAGTCAGCGGCTCCTTGAAAAGGATCCGGGCCGAAACAGCAGTGAGTGCAACCCCGCAAGCTACCCAGATCCCGTAGGCCACCCCAAGGGGAAAGCCTTCGGCCAAAGTCAGGCTAAGAAAGGCAAAGGCACTGGTGTAGCCTGCCACCACAGGGATGGCCCACAGCTTCTTCTTGAGGCCTTCAGAGGCACGTAAAGACATCGTCGCAGCAACTTCGGTGAAGATAGCCAGGAAGAGATAAAGCCACGCCATTTTATTGTTCCTCCGGAACGGCGATGCGTTCGGGCTGATGGGACCCAATTTCAACGGCGAAAACACCAGCGAGAATCAGCGCCATGCCCAGGCCCATGAGCCAAGTGAGGTCCTCGCCGAAGAGTAAAGCGGATGCCAGGGCTGTCATGGTGACCCCGCCGGCGCCCCAGACGCCATAGGCCACACTGATCGACATGCCGAGGCGCAGGCAAACCGTGAGAAGGGCAAATGCTCCCGCGTAGCCGCAAACAACCACGGCATACCAAGCGGGTGCGTCAAGAGCTGCCTTTAGGGCCAGCGATGCGCTGACCTCACTGAAGATTGCAATCACCAAAAACAGCCACTTGTTCATGTCAATCCACTTCCCTGTGTCAAGGCGAGCAAGTGCGCAACAACAGCCTTTCTGTCCCCTTCGTTGGGGGCAAGAACGCCACTGGCCTGTGCCGCCCAGAGCCCTTCGGCTGCCAACCTGGCTGTATTCAGTCTTATGCGCTGCTCATGTGGCGTCTCCGGGGGAAGGTCGAGCATTGGACCCAAGTGGCGTTTCCATGCTTCTTGCAATTGCGGAATGTAAGCCGAGTGGGACCATAAGGCCCATTCAGCGCGGGCGTTCTGCCCTTCGGCGGCAGTCTTGATGTAGGCGGCGTAGCGTTCGGTCAACGAAGCCTTTTGAGGCTCAGTGGCTAGGAACTTTGACATCCGTTGGATTACTTGGAGGGCGGCGTGTTCAACCAGGCCGCTCATGAGGGCGTCACGGGTTGGGAAGTGATACATGAGCCCAGGCTTGCTAACGCCAGCCTCCCTGGCCACTTTGTCCAGCGTTATAGCGGCACCCTCGAGGGTGCCGGCCACTCTTAGTCCGGCGTCCAATATTCGCGGCCGTTGGTTCTCGCGCACGCTCGTTACTTTACCATCCGGACGGTAAAGTTTGGATCAGGACGGCCAACAGAGAGAAAGTCGCGTTAAACGAGGGGAGCTCTAGGCTGCCCACCCTCGTAGAACCTCCTGGATGCGCCCTCGTTCAGCTGCGGCAACGAGTCCTGCAGCGAGTACAGCGAGTTTCGTGTTGGTGTTCTGGCTGTATCGTGAGAGGAGGTCAAATGCCGCTGACGGGCCGACGTTGAAGCTGGCCATGAGGATGCCTTTGGCTTGCTCGATGACTCCCCGGCTGGCGTAGGCGTTGACCAGGGCGGCGGCGGCAGCATGACCACTTTCAATCGCTATCGCCCGCGTCAGGTCAATCATGAGCCCGTGGATGGACGCGACCTGCCCGTCCTTGTTCCGGTCGGCCTCGGCAACCGTCAGGACCCGGTGTTCTTTGCCTTTGCTGTCGATGATGCGGTGGAAGTTCGATCCCTGCCCGCCGTCCCGGGCCAGTGTCGCGATAAACCGCCTGGACGCATCCCGGTCTTCCGGGTGCTTGTGCGCCAGAATCAGCTCCTTCGTGGGGACAACTTCACCCCTGGAGTAGGCGTGGATCCGGAACAATCCATCGGACCACTTGCACTTGCCCGTATGCACCGAGAGTCGAAACGAGCCCGTGGGGCACACCTCACCGTCGGGCAGCGGAAATCCGTACGAGACACGTCCCTCTGACACCCGGCCATCCCTTTCAGCCATGACCGCCACCGACGCTTTTTTCACGTCTAGGGATCGCTTTCCAGAACGGCGCGGGCGGCTGCGGGGTCTGTGGGATCGTGAGCATACTTCTCCTGCTCTTCCGTTTTTCGGCGGTAGAAGTCATAGGCCGCTTGTTTGGTGACCCCGAGCGCCTGACCGATCTGGGACCACGTCGCGCCGGCCTCCCGGGCTGCTTTCATGACGTACCAGCGCCTGGCGGTAAGCCGGTCAACAGCTCGTGCATTCACCCGCAAGGCCTCCAGGGCGGATACTTCGCGTGAGGCTTCGTCTGCGGTGAAGTCTTCCCAGAGCTTGAGTGGGTCGTAGATGTCGGGCTTGTCGGGATCCCGCTGGATTGACTCTGGCCCGTCAGTCATGGTGTCAAGCTATCTTGACGCCGGCTCCGGGTCAATAGTTCCCGACACACCCCTCAGTTCCAGCTCGCGTTGATGCCGTCCATCCGCATTGACTCGTTTACCCAGTGTGTCTTGTAGTGACCAGCTATCACTGGGACACTGGGCAGATCGTCTCGCCGCTCCCTCGATAAGTTGGGAGGCCACCCACCACCTTCGCAGCAATACCGTTCCACGATGACTCGTCATGAGAATCGTCGTGCAGTAGGAAATCGTCCAGATTCGGAAGGTGCAGGAAAATGATTGAAGTTGCATTGTTGGTGACCCTGAAAGCCAGGGCCGGCAAGGAAAAGGAAGTCGCGGAATTTCTTCGCAGCGCGCGCTCCATCGTTGAACAAGAGGAAGGCACGCGTGCATGGTTTGCACTTCAGTTCGACGAGTCGACTTTCGGAGTCTTCGACGTCTTCCCTGATGACGAAGCCCGCCAGACCCACCTGTCGGGGGGTGTCGGGCAAGCTCTTGCCGCTCAGGGGGCAGAGCTGTTCAGCGTCGAACCCAACATTCAGAACGTCGACGTGCTCGCCTTCAAGCTACCCGGTGAAAGCGTATAAGGCTGCGGCTGACCCGCTGCATGACTTCGATGACAGCTTCTTTGCCTCCCGACGGCGGGAGTTATCCTCCCGCCGTCGTGAGCCGTTAGGCTTTCGGTCCCGGACTCCGCACGCCGCTCAGGCTTCAAGCCTGGAGTGCTCGCCCAGACGGTGCCATGAACGGTTGTGGTAGACCAGGGCGTCACCGGGTTCGCCCGCTTGGACGTCACGCATTACGCGGGACTCCAGCGCGTGAACGGCGATGATTGTGGAGGTCCCCACTTCCATGCGATTGATGACGGCGCAGCGCACCCAGGCGCGGACATCGTCATATACCGCCTCGCCGGTTGCAAGGGCCGACCACCGGTGCGTCTGGTCAAAGCGGTCAACGCCGGGCGTCGCTCCAAACTTGGCCAGATCGACGTCGTGCGCGTCCAGCAGGTGCACGACGACGGTTTCGGCGCGCGAAAGCACTTTCGACGCAGAGGACAGTGCCGAGACCGAGAAAATCAGCAACGGAGGATCAGCGCTCACCGAGACGACCGACGATACCGTCAGTGCAACCGGACCTTCGCCGGCATCCGCCGTGACGACGGCGACACCTCCCGGGTGGCCACGGAACAGTGCCTTGAATTCGTCGGCCGTGAGGGAAGACGGGAAGCTTTGCTTCGGAGCCTCCAGCCACGTGTCTGTGGGGTAGGCGTGAAACATCGTTATGACACCCTCGTGGCGGAGACGGCCAGTTCCTCGCGAATGATATTCGTCCCTGCGCTGAGAGCACTCAGCTTGGCCAGTGCGATGTCCCGCGGGAACGGTGCCATGCCGCAGTTGGAGCTGGGGATGAGCTTATCCGCATCGACGAACTGCAGGGCCTTGCGGAGGGTGTCGGCGACTTCCTCCGGCGTCTCTATGGTCTCGCTTGCGACGTCGATTGCCCCGAGCATGACTTTCTTGCCGCGGAGAAGCTCAATGAGGTCCATGGGGACGTGGGAGTTCTGGCATTCCAGCGAGATGATGTCGATGCTGGAGCTCTGCAGCAGCGGGAACGACTCCTCGTACTGCCGCCACTGTGAGCCGAGCGTTGCCTTCCAGTCGGTATTTGCCTTGATGCCGTAGCCGTAGCAGATATGTACGGCAGTCTCGACGCGCAGTCCTTCTGCCGCTCTCTCAAGCGCGGCCACGCCCCAGTCCTTGACTTCATCGAGGAAGACGTTGAACGCGGGCTCGTCGAACTGGATGATGTCAACGCCGGCCGCTTCCAGTTCTTTCGCCTCCTCGTTCAGGATCGCAGCGAATTCCCAGGCCAGCTTCTCGCGGCTCTTGTAGTGGTCATCGTAGAGCGTGTCGACCATCGTCATGGGACCGGGAAGAGTCCATTTGATTGGCTGGTCCGTGGTTTTGCGGAGGAACTTTGCGTCTTCAACGAATACCGGCCGCTCGCGGCGCACAGGTCCGACGACGGTCGGCACGCTTGCGTCGTAGCGATCGCGGATGCGCACGGTCTTGCGCTGTTCAAAGTCGACCCCGGTCAGGTGCTCGATGAAGGTCGTTACGAAGTGCTGGCGGGTTTGCTCGCCGTCGCTGACGATGTCGATCCCGCGTCGGGTCTGTTCGTGGATGGCGATGCGCAGCGCATCCTGCTTGCCCTCGACCAGCGCATCTCCCTCCAGCTTCCACGGGGACCAAAGAGTCTCCGGCTGTGCGAGCCACGATGGTTTCGGCAGGCTTCCGACAACGGTGGTGGGCAAAAGTGTGTTCATGATTGACGATTCTCCGTGGGTCAGTTGACGAGAGCGGGGTATTGGGCGGTCCACTGATCCAGCAGATCCTTGTGGGGCGTGATGAAGTGTTCCTCCGTGTACTTCGCCTGAGTGACCGCGAGCTGACTGCGCTCGACGCGGTCGTAGGCGATCTGGGTCCGCGAGTAATCCTGCTCGCCCAGGCTCGGCTGGTAGATTGCGGCCGCCGCGGAGTTCGCGTTGTAAATCTCCGGGCGGTAGATCTTCTGGAACGTCTCCATGGTGCTGATGGTGCCGATGAGCTGCAGGTTGGAGTAGTCGTTGAGCAGGTCGCCGCGGAAATAGAAGGCGAGCGGCGCAACGCTGCCGCGTGGCATGAAGTATCGGACCTGCATCCCCATCTTCGCGAAATATGCGTCCGTCAGCGAGAACTCGTCCTGCTGGTACTCGACGCCCAGGACCGGGTGACGGTTCTCCGTTTGCCGGTACGTCTTGCTCGTGGAGACACTGATGCACACCACGGGCGGCTGCGGGAAGCGCTCCTGGCACGCCGGGGAATCGAGGAAGTGCTGGAACAGTTTGCCGTGGAGATCGCCGAAGTTTTCGGGAACGGTGGGCTTGCCCGATTCACTTGCGGCCGCCGGCAGTACAACGCTGAAGTCGAAGTCACGGACGTAGGAGGAGAAGTTGTTCCCTACGATCCCTTGGTGGCGGACCCCGTTCAGCTGGTCGACGATCTGGATGTCGAGAACCTCAAACAGGGGGAACTGCCGGTCCGTGCCCTCCGCGGTGAATTCTATTTGCACGGAAACGATCTCGAGTTCGAGCGAGTATCGGTCCCGGTCCGGGTTGTCCCAGCTTGCGAGATCGTTGAAACGTCGCCGAATCATGGTCAAGGCGTTGCGGAGGTTCTCCTGGCGGTGCTCGCCGCGTGCCAGGTTGGCGAAGTTCGTCGTGATCCGGGAGCCTTCCGACGGCGAGTAGTCCTCGTCGAAGCGGGTGGTGGTAATGCTGAAGGTAAAGTCGTCTGCCATGATGCCAATCCGTTGATGATGGCCGGAGACGGCCTTTCAGAAGGGGATGTATCAATGGTGCAACCTTCACCGGGGTATCGGGTAACTCAGCGTTACTATGCATTCATATAGACTTTGCCTATGGCACAGCTTTCCAGTGGACTGACCCTGCAGCAGCTCCGGTACTTCATAGAAGTTGCAGCCGAGGGGTCGATCTCCGCCGCTGCCGATCTTCTCTACGTAGCGCAACCGACAATGTCCGCCGCGATGAAGGACCTTGAGGCCCGGGTGGGACGTGCGCTTCTGGTGCGCTCCGCCCGCGGGGTCACCCTCACCGCAGACGGGGCGGAGTTCCTCGGCTACGCGAGGCAGGTCGTCGAGCAGTTCGCTCTCCTCGAGCAGCGCTACCTTGGCAGGCCACCGACGCGCCGTCTGCTCGGGGTTTCAACGCAGCACTACTCATTCGCGGTGGATGCCTTCGTCCGGATGGTCAAGGCCACTGAGGTGGCCGAATACGAGTTCTCACTGCGTGAGTCCCGTACCTGGGACATCATCGAGGATGTCCGGACGCTCCGCAGCGAGATAGGCATCCTCTACCGAAACGATTTCAACCGGAAGGTCATCGACAAGCTGCTCCGGGAATCCGGGCTCGCGTTCACTTCTCTTTTCCTCGCCGATCCGCACATTTTCGTTTCGCGTAAGAACCCGCTTGCCTCAAAAGAGCGGGCGACTCTCGCCGATCTCGCCGGTTTGCCGCGTCTGACCTTCGACCAAGGTGCGAACAACTCTTTCTACTTCGCCGAGGAGATTCTCTCCACTTTGTCCAGTAAGCAGGAGATCCGGGTCTCTGACCGTGCCACGATCTTCAACCTCATGATCGGGCTCCACGGTTACACGATCTCAACTGGCATCATCAGCGGCGAGCTCGACCCGGAGATCGTCGCCATCCCGCTCGACGTTGACGAACGCATCGAGATCGGCTGGATCGGCCACGCCGCGATTCCGCTCACCGACCAAGCGCAGCGCTACCTCAAGGAGTTGCGGGCCGTCGTCGCTGAATTCGGCGTAGCGCTCCTGGACTGAGTGCAGTTGAGCCGCTAGAAACGCCAACCTTGATGGGCGTGCACTATTAACATCTCTAAATGCTTGTAATGCACAGTCACCTGTGTCACGATGATCCTTGGCATCTACTCTCAAGCAAGGAATTCAACCGTGATCATTGAACTCAAAAGTGTTCGGAAGCTGCGCATCCACTGGCCCATTTCGGTGGAGACGATGACCCGCCTTGGTCAGGGGGAGCCCAGCGCCCTCGAAGCGGACGCTGGTATCGCCCGCCTTCTGGACACCCTTAAGTCTTCCCCTGAACTCGGCGGTTTCGGGAACTACCACCACGTCTTCGAATCCTCGGCCGGTTTTGAGGGCTTCACCGTAGCGGAGGGCGCGAATCCAACGCTGGGCCACGTCGGCCAGCGGACCATTTCGCCCACATTCGTTTTCACCTCGTACTTCGACGCCGCCATGGATGAACCAACCGTCCAGCGATTGGTGCAGCGCATCGTGGACATCCATCCCTGGGAGGTTCCCGTCATTGAAGTCTCCGGGCCACTCAGCGTTTCCACCAGCGCTGGCACCTCCAACGCCGCGAACATCCTGCAGGAAAGGATCGCCTCGTGAGCAATTCGATGTGGCAGCAACTGGCACCGCTGCTCGCCAACAGGACCTTCACCGACCTGACCCACGCCTTCCACCCTGGCCAGCCACACTTTGCGGCGTTTCCCGATGAGCAACGCGAAGCCCTCTTCGACATGGACAAGGGCGATGGTTTCACCGCACACAGGTACTCAATCGTCGGCCAGTGGGGCACCCACGTCGATCCGCCGTCGCACTTCATCCGGGACGGCCGCACCCTGGACCAACTGCCGGTTCAGGACATGGTGCTGCCGCTGGTGGTCCTGGACATCGCCAGCCGCGCCTCTGTCGACACCGATGCAACGCCCACTCTGACGGACATTGACGCCTGGGAGGAGCGCAATGGCAAGATCCCGGCTGGATCCTTCGTCGCGCTGCGCACGGGCTGGAGCCATCGCTGGCCCAATGCCCAAGAGATGGCCAACCGGGATTCAGAGGGCATCAGCCACACGCCGGGATGGTCGCGGGAAGTCCTGGAGTTCCTGGTCGAAGAACGCAACGTAGCGGCGATCGGACATGAACAGACCGATACCGACCCCGGCCTTGCCACATCCCGCCAGGACTTCAGCCTTGAAACGTACATCCTGGCCAAGGACAAGTGGCAGATCGAACTCCTCGCCAACCTGGACGGACTGCCGGAGTCCGGAGCCGCAGTCATAGCCACCTGGGCCAAACCGCTGGGCGGAAGCGGATTCCCCGCCCGCGTCTTCGCGATCCACTGAGGCGGCAGGTCGCCGTCGTTCTTGCCTGCGGCGACCTTGGCCGCGGACTGGCTAGAATCGAGAAATGTCAAAGACCTCCAGCATGGGCCGCGGCATGATGGCCATTTTCGCCGTCGGCGAGCGTCACACCGAAGGGTACGACGGCGGTACGGTCGCCGAAGTCGCGGCCCGCCTGGACAAAGACCGCAGCCAGGTCTCGCGGAGCCTCAAAGGAGCACTCCAGGAAGGATTCCTGGCACGCACGTCGGACCGGGCATACTGCCTCGATTGGTCGTTGCTCACCGACGCCCAACTGGTGACGGAACAACGCCTGCGGACTGAAGGCCTCGCAGCCTTGGAAGGTTTGGCGGCCGAGACCACCGAGGCCTGCTTCCTGGGTGTCCTCAGCGGAAACAGCACCGTCACCATTGCCGAGCACGTACCTCCCGCTGCCAATCTTGTTGGTTCCTGGCTGGGCCGCCCTTACCCTGCGTACTGCAGTGACGCCGGCCAGGCCCTCCTGTGGGACGCACCCGAAGAGGAGGTGCGGAGGATCTTCCAGAACGTGGAGTTCGTCCGACACGGGCCCAACACGCCGTCGTCCGTGGACGACTTTCTTGAGCGCTTGGAAGGCGCCCGAAGCAGGGGATACTCAATTGTCGACGAGGAGGCCGAACCGGGCCTATATTCGCTCTCTGCGCCGATCCGTGACTTCAAGGGTGATGTGGCCGCAGCGTTGCAGATAGTTGGCCCAAAATCGCGGCTGGAACCCCAGCGGGATCAGCATGCCCTGGTACTGGCTTCATGGCGCGACTGGCTCGAAACCCGGGTCGGGGGAGTCTAATAAACCTGCCCGTGTGCGGAGCCCAAACGTTTTGACGCGGCCTGCAGGGCATCGGCCACCACCGCAATGTCCGGTTCTGCTCCGGACCGGCTGCCCAGCACGCTGAGCGCTGCCAGGATTTCTCCTCGGGCTGAGCGCACAGGGACTGCCAGTTCCCACACACCGTGCTCATATTCTTCGGTCGCCAAGACGTATCCGGCCGGTTTGTCGCGCGCCATCAGTTCCTGGACCTCGGCCGGAGAGTGGGCAGCGGCCGGTCCACCCACACCAATGAAGTTCACGTCCCTAAGCAACGAGTCCAAGGCGCCGGCGTCATGATCCCACAGCAGGGCCCTGCCAGCACCCGTGCACCAAACCGGTGTCACCATTCCAGGCTTGGCAAAACCGCCGAAAGCGGCGTTGTTGCTTGAGGAGCGCAGGAGCTGCACCCGCACTTCGTCCCGGACGGAGAGGCGGGCCCGAAGACCAAAACCGGCCACCAGCTCTTCCAACTCCGCCTTCGACTCCTGGACCCAGTTCCGGTTGAGGGAACCAGCCAGGGCGAAGAAGCGCCGGCCCACCCTGAAGGGTCCCCGGTCTTCCCGCTCCAACAATTCAAGATCGCAAAGCTCCTGGGCTAGCCGGGACACGCGGCTCTGTTCCATGTCCAGTTCGGCGGCCAATTGCGAGACACCCAGCAACTGCCTGCCCTGTTTCTCCCGGTCCGCCACCAACCGCACCAAGCGCAGGCCCTGGGCCAAAGACGAGGCTTCGGATGGTACATCCACGGATCGGCTCCTTTCAGAAGGCTCAAGCCATTCTCACATGGCCGCCTCCGAGGCGAGAACGCGGGAGCCGCCCGCCCATACGGTGTACAGATCGGCCAGGATGTTCCCGTTGGCAGACTCCAGCTCATCCACCGTGATCTCCTGGCTGCCTTGACGGCCGAAGAGGACCACTTCGTCACCCGGGCAGACGTCTGCGACGTCGGAAACGTCCACCACCATCGAGTTCATGGAGACCGCATCCACGACGGGAACCCGTTGTCCCCGGACGAGCACACTGCCTCCCATCGCAAGCGCACGCCTATAGCCGTCGCCGTACCCGGCGGTAACGGTGGCCAGCCGTGCTTCGGAGCGCAGCGTGTGCAGGTGGCCGTACCCCACTTTGCTTCCGGCGGGATAGCAGTTCACCGAGCCGATCCTCGCCTTGAACGCCAAACAGCGCCGGTATCCCGGGTGGCGCAGGTCGGAGTCTCCGTAGAGCAACGCGCCTGTCCGGACCATATCCAGCCATGCGGAGGGGACGTTGAGGGTTGCGTAGGAATTTGCTGCATGCAGCAGGACCTGCTCGCGTGGGACCCCGGCGGCCTGAAGGATGGACGTCGCCTGCTCCTGGAAGCGGACCAGGCCTGCTTCGATGTCCCGAACGTCGTCCAGCGGGAAATGCGTCATGACGCCGGCGAGTTCCAGGTTCCCGTGACTCAGTATTCCCGCTGCGCTTGCCCGCCCCAATGCACTGGAGACATCCAGGCTGTGACGGCTGATGCCCGAAGAGTTGATATCCAGATGGATGCGGACAACCCGCCCGGCAGCAGCTGCGATCCGGTTGATCTCCCATGCGCTTTGGGGGTCGGCAACCAGTTCTTCCACGCCATACCCGACGGCGGCCGCGATCTCTTGTGGCGCTGCTGCACGGACACGCAGCAGCTTGCCGGTAAATCCGTGGCTTCTGGCAATTCCGGCTTCCCTGTTGGATCCGACGCCGATGTAAGGAACGCCGGACCGCACGAGCGCCGGCATCAGGAGCTCCGCCCCGTGCCCGTACGCGTCGGACTTAATCACAGTGCAGAGCCTGGCACGGTCGCGCAAAAGTTCCCGCACTGCACTGACGTTGGCTTCGAAAGCTTCTCCGTCCACCTCCAACCAGCTGGCAAGATTGTCTGTGCGGCCTACTGGGGGAGCCGGATGCAACATGGTGGGTTCCTTTGAAGACGGCTCCGCGGCCGGGCAACAAGTTGTCCGGCCGCGGAGGATGGAAGGGGTCAGGCCGACTGGTCCTTGCGGCTTCTGCCGCTGTACCGAAGCCGGAAGAACAGGTAGCAGGCGGCCACGAATGGAATCCCGAAGTACAGGGCTGCGATCTGGGACGGGTCCATGGCAATGCCAATGAGGGAAGCGAGGCACAGGACGAAGGCAAGGATCGGCACCACCGGATAGAGCGGAGCTTTGTAGGCGAGCTCGGTCACCTTCCCGCCGTTGCGGACAAACGCACGCCGGTGGAAAAAGTGGGACGCCACAATGGACATCCACACGCCCACTACGGCAAAACCGGCCACGGACACCAACGCGAGGTAGACGGATTCAGGGGCCGCGACGCTGCTGATGAGGGATGCGAGGCCACCCAGAATGCTGACGGAGAGTGCGATCAGGGGAATGCCCCGGCTGGTCAGTTTCTTGAAGGCCTGCGGTGCGTGGCCCTCGTCGGCCAGGGAGTAGAGCATGCGGGCGCAGGAGAACAGACCGCTGTTGCCGGCAGATAGCAGGGCGGTGATGATGACGAAGTTCATGATGTCTGCGGCAAAAGGAATTCCCACTGAAGAGAACACCGTAACGAAGGGGCTCTCGTCCAGGCCTACCTGGTCGTAGGGGACCGTTGCCGCGATGACAGCGATGGCGCCAACGAAGAAGATCAGCAATCGAATGACGGTGCTCCGCATTGCCTTGGGAATGTTGCGGGATGGATCAGCCGTTTCTCCTGCCGCGACACCGATCAGTTCGGATCCTGAAAAGGCATAGAAGACTGCAAGGGCAGTCACCAGGACACCGGTGAAGCCGTTGGGAAAGAGGCCGGCGGAAGTGCTGAAGTTCTCAAGGAGGAACGGATGGTTGCCCGAAGTGGATAGCGGGTGGAAGCCAAAGAGGGCTGCGCCACCGAGGATGATGAGGCCAATGATCGCGCCCACCTTGATGATGGCAAACCAGAACTCGGATTCACCGAAGAACCGTGAAGAGACCGCGTTGAATCCGAAGAGGATTGCCGCGAAGACAAGACACCAGACCCAAACCTCGACATCGGGGAACCAGCGCTGCATCAACAATCCTGATGCCGTGAACTCCGAACCGATGGCAACGGCCCAGCAGAGCCAGTACAACCAGGCGGTGGTGAATCCCGTTGCCGGTCCGATTGATCTCGCGGCGTAGATGTGGAACGCCCCGGAGACCGGATAGGCGATCGCAAGTTCGCCAAGGCAGGCCATTACCAAGTAAACGACGAACGCGCCCACCAGGTATGCAATGACGGCGCCCAACGGGCCTGCCTGGGAGATCGTGTACCCGGAGCTCAGGAAGAGCCCTGACCCGATCACGCCTCCCATCGCAATCATGATCAGGTGTCTGGTGCCCATGGACCGGCGAAGTCCGCTCTGGGCAGGTTCGGTGCCGGGTGTTTCGGATCGTTGGTCCAATTGCAGGGGTGTTGAAGATTCCATGTGATTCTCCGGTCGATGACGGATGCGAAGGGGAAGAGTCGGGCGGGCTGGGTATCGCCCGCTGAAGTCCGTAGTGATGAAGGTAACACACATCATCACTAAACGGTCATTAAAGACAACTATGAATGTCTATAACGCACGAATGTGGGCCGGCCACTCCCAAGATGTCCGCGGAATGGTCAGAATGACCAAGCTCTTTGCCATATCGACATGGCCGTACTGACACCAGGCCGCCGCAGGATTGAGTCATCAAGCCACACCACCCCAAAGGAGCACCATGACCACCTACGATCTCGCCCTCATTGGCTTCGGCGGAGTCAACCGCACGCTTGCCGAAATCGTCCACGAACGCGGTGCGGAACTCCGCGCGGATCTCGGGTTCGGTTTGCGGATTGTTGCCATCACGGACCTTCGGTTGGGCTCGCTCATGGTCCCCGGCGGAATCGACCTCGACATGGCGTTGCACCTCCGGGCCGGTGGAACATTCGCAGACTACGGGGGATCGCGGGACACCAACAACGAGGAGGTAATCCGCAACTGCACGGCCGACATTATTTGTGAAGCCACCTTCACCAACCCGGAAGACGGGGAACCAGCCGTATCCCACGTCCGCTGGGCGCTGGAATCCGGCAAGAGCGTCTGCACCACCAACAAGGGCCCCGTGGCGCTTCAGGGACGGGAGCTGACCGGCCTGGCCGCGGCAAACGGAGCCAGGTTCGAGTTTGAAGGTGCCGTCATGAGCGGCACCCCCGTCATCAGGCTCGCAAAGCAGATGTTCACCGGGCTCGCCATCGAGGGCTTCGAGGGCATCCTCAACGGCACCAGTAACTACGTGTTGGGCCGAATGGAAGCAGGTCTCGACTTGGAGTCAGCCGTTCGTGAAGCGCAGGAACTCGGTTACGCAGAAGCCAACCCCACTGCAGATATAGAAGGATTCGACGTCCAACTCAAGGTGCTGATTTTGGCCAATGAACTGCTGGGCGCCGGAATCACACTCGAGGACGTCAGCCGCGAAGGCATCTCCTCCCTGACCCCTGCAGACATCGCCAAGGCGGCTGCGGAGGGGCATCGATGGAAGCTGATTGGATCAGCAATCAGGAACACCGACGGCACCGTCTCGGCTTCGGTCAAACCTATGGCGCTGCCCCTGGATCACGGCTTGGCGGGCATCTCCGGTGCCACCAACGCCGTCTCTTTCACGACGGACCTGTTGGGCCCGGTAACGATCTCCGGCCCCGGCGCAGGAAGGGTCGAAACCGCCTATGCACTGCTCTCCGACATCATCGCCATGCACGCAGCCAAGAAAGTTGACTCCCATGTCTGAGACCCTCACCGCAGTGCTTCCCACCGAAACCGGTGTCCTGGACGTCACCAGTCCCTTCGACCACCGCACTGTGGGGAGTATCAAACTCACTGACCTCGACGAGGTGGCAGATGTCCTTGCCACCGCACGGGCCGGAGCCGAGGCATCGGCAGCGCTCTCCCGCAATGACCGGGGCAGAATCCTGGACCGCGCCGCGCAGTCCATCGAAGAACGCAGCGAAATTTTTGCCCGGACCATTGTCAATGAAGCCGGAAAGACCATCCGCCAGGCGCGCAAGGAGGTCCTGAGGGCAGTCAACACCCTTCGGTTGTCAGCTGCGGAGGCCCGGCGCAACGCCGGTGAGGTCGTCCCCTTTGACGCGTACGAAGGATCCGAGGACCGGCAGGGCTGGTTCTCCCGTGAACCGCTGGGAATCATCCTGGCCATCACGCCTTTCAACGATCCCCTTAACCTGGTAGCCCACAAGGTGGGGCCTGCAATCGCTGGAGGCAACGCCGTCGTTCTTAAACCTTCGGCACTGACTCCGCTGTCCGCGCAGCTGCTGGCGGAAACTTTGTTCGAAGCGGGACTCCCGGACACTGTACTGACCCTCGTACACGGCGGCCGCGAGGTCGCCCGGAAGATCCTGTCCGCCCCGGACGTACGCATGGTGTCCTTCACCGGCGGCTTCTCAACTGGGGAGGACATCGCAAGGACGGCGGGACTCAAGAAGCTGGCCATGGACCTTGGTGGAAATGCTCCCGTCATCGTCATGGACGACGCCGACCTGCAGAAGGCGGTCGAGTCCTGCGTCTCCGGGGCGTTCTGGGCAGCTGGGCAGAACTGCGTGGGAGTCCAGCGCATTCTGGTTCACAGCTCCGTCTACCAGGAGTTCAAGACCAGGTTCCTGGCCGAAACGGCGGCGCTGGTGTTGGGCGACCCGAGTGACGGGAAGACCGACGTCGGACCGATGATCACCGCCGGGGCCGCCGCAACGATCATGGAGAAGATTCGCTTGGCCGTCGACGCCGGTGCAGTCCTGCTGGCCGGCGGCAAGAGCTTCGGAAACCTGGTTCAGCCGACCGTGGCCGAGGCGGTTCCCGAAGACAGCCGGCTGTGGCAGGAAGAAGCCTTCGGGCCACTTGTGATGCTGCGGCCAGTGGATTCCCTGCAGGAAGCCGTGGACGTTGCCAACTCGATCGACTTCAGCCTTCATGCCGGGATCTTCACATCTTCACTCGGCAATGCCATGGGCGCAGCCAAGCAGATCCAGGCAGGTGGCGTGATGATCAACGATTCCTCCGACTACCGCTTCGACGGCATGCCGTTCGGCGGCTTCAAATTCGGCAGCCTGGGCCGCGAAGGAGTCCGCTTCGCCTACGAGGACATGACCCAGCCCAAGGTCATCTGCATCAAGAACTGACGGGAGGAGTACCTTGCAGAAGCAGTATCGGGTGGAGGAAGACTCTCTTGGCCGCATCAAGGTGCCGGCCGACGCCTACTGGGGCGCCCACACGGCCCGTGCCCTGGAGAACTTCCCCATCAGCGGGACAACCCTGGCACAGCATCCCCGCCTCGTCACGGCCCTGGCCATGGTCAAAAGGGCTGCCGCCGTTACGAACGGACGGCTCGGCGTCATTGATGCCACCACGGCGGCAGCCATCGGCGAAGCCTGCGAAGCCATCGAGGCCGGGCAATTCCTTGACCAGTTCTGCGTGGACGTCATCCAGGGAGGTGCAGGCACCAGCACCAATATGAACGCCAACGAGGTGATCGCCAACGTTGCGCTGGAAACTCTGGGGCACCCCCTCGGCAGTTATCAGTTGCTCCATCCCATCGACCACGTTAACCGCTGCCAGTCCACCAACGATGTCTATCCGACTGCCCTTAAATTGGCCTTGGCAGGCGCCGTGCAGGGCCTGTGCCAGGAACTCGACATGCTGGCTGAGGCGTTCCAGGATAAAGGAATCGCTTTCGTTGACATCGTGAAGATGGGGCGCACGCAGTTGCAGGATGCGGTACCCATGACCTTGGGCCAGGAGTTCCACGCCTTCGCGGCGACTGTCACCGAGGACCGGCAGCGGCTGGAAGAGTCTGCCGGTCTCCTCCTTGAGTGCAGCCTGGGAGCTACGGCCATTGGAACCGGAATCACTGCAGCTGCCGGTTACCGGGAGCGGGTAGTGGACGCGCTGGCAGAAATCAGCGGTTATCGGCTGGTGCCGGCCGCCAATCTGGTAGAGGCCACCTCCGATGTGGGCGTGTTCATGCACTTGTCCGGAATGCTTAAGCGTTCCGCGGTCAAAATTTCCAAAATAAGCAGCGACCTCAGATTGCTTTCCAGCGGACCACAAAATGGTTTGGGTGAGCTGCGGCTGCCGCCGCGGCAGGCGGGCTCGTCGATCATGCCCGGCAAAGTCAACCCGGTCATCCCGGAAACCCTCAACCAGATCGCATTCGCCGTCGCAGGCGCGGACACAACCGTCACCATGGCCGCCGACAACGGCCAACTTCAACTCAATGCCTTCGAACCGGTGATTGGGCACGTACTGCTTCAGGGACTGTCCTGGTTGACCAACGGAGCACGTATCCTCCGGACCCACTGCGTCGAGGGCATTGAAGCCAATGAGGAACTGCTGCGTTCGAAGGTGGCAAGCTCGGCTGGCCTTGCCACGGCTTTCATCCCGGCGATCGGATATGCAGCTGCAGCCGCGGTAGCCAAGCGCGCACTCCAAGACGATACGCCGGTGCTGGAGGCCATTACGTCACTGGGAGTGTTGGACCGGGAGGCCGCAAGGATCATCATGGACGACGCCGCTGGTCTTATTCCGCGGGTGCCGGGTGGTCCTGTGGTGCCCTAGACGGAACCCCTGCGGATCACATTGGAGAGCGTCATGGCCGTAACGGTGTCGGCCACGCCGGGAATGGCGGCGATCTCCTCCCAGATCTCCTGAACGCGGCCAAGAGAACGGGCTTCCACCCGGACAATCAAGTCAAAGTCGCCACTCAGGACATCACAAAGGACTACTTCGGGGATGGCACGGAGCGCAGCCAGGACATCAGCTCCGCGCATGCGGTCCTTGCGGTAAACCATGAGGAACGCCGAGACGGAGTCCTGTCCGTCGCCACCGGCCACCACCGTGTAGCCCTGGATGTAGCCGTGCCGCTCCATCCTTTCGATCCGCTGCCGAACCGCGTTCCTTGACAGCATCACCTTGCTGGCAAGGACCGCGTGGGGGACCCGGGCGTTCCTGGTTAATTCCGCGAGGATGCTTTGGTCAATACCGTCCAGGCCTGGTCGTTCCATGAGTCCCATCCACAAATAAGCACACAGACGCAAAGTACAGCGCCTGCTTTGACCGAAAGGCCCAAGAAGAAATGATACGTCGACAGCCCCGCGAGCCAGCTGCGGGGGAATTCACGTGCATCCTTTTCGATATGGACGGCACGTTGGTCGACTCCGCCGAAGGCGTGATTGGGAGCGCAGTTGCGGCCCTGGCGGCAGTCGGGGTCGAGCCACCCGGCAGGGAGGAACTGATGTCCTATGTGGGTCCGCCAATGATCGAGTCGTTCCGTTCGCTTCCGGGCATGGACGAAGAGCGGGCCCGCTTGGCTCTCAAGCACTACAGGAGGCACTACGCCGAAAGGGGATCCGGGAAAGCGCGGCTTTTTGACGGCATACAAGCGCTTCTCCAAGCAATCCAAGACGGCCTCCCGATGGCTGTAGCCACCTCCAAGATTGAGGACCAAGCCCTCAGGGTGGCCAGTTTGTTGGGGATCGATAAGCACTTCCTTGACATCTGCGGAGCCTCAGACGCCTTGGACCGGTCACGCAAGAAGGATGTCATCGCCGAGTCCCTGCGGCGGCTCCAGTCGCAGGGCGTGGACGTGGCCAGGCCCGTCATGGTGGGAGACAGGATCTACGACGTCGAGGGAGCCGCCTGCTTTGGGATCCCCACAGTTTTCGCTCTGTGGGGCTACGGCACTCACGAAGAGCTGGCAGGTGCCGCCGCCGTCGCGGCCCATCCGAAGGATGTGGCTTCCATTGTGCTTGGCCGGTCGCTCGTCACCCATGAAGCCTGCGCCAGTCTTCAATAAAGAGCCACTCTCGGGAGGCCGCCCGGTGGCACAGCCAACAAAATTCCATTGCTACGACAACTCACGGGCAGTTATTCTTCGACTGTGGAACTGGCCGTGCCGCAGGTCTTCCATCCGCCGCCGCATCCGGCCCGGCGTTTCGGACGGCATAAGTGCCGCCGTCAGGGTTCACCCGTACCGCCTAACAAACGCATGGTCTCCGCCCAATGGGTGATGCGTTTCTCTGCAGGACTGTGAGGAGATCACCGTGTTCGTAATAGTCCATCATCAGGCGTCCTGAAGCGGATAGCTGTGCCTGCGGGCATTCCCTGTGCTGGGCGGCCAGTGGGAGTCTGCTGAGTTTCCGTCCTTCTTTGTCGCCGAGCGACGAGACCATGTTCGTGTAACGAATGTGGCGCCTAGGTTTTCCATACCTGCGGATTCTGGCCTTGGACGGCCATTCGAATCGAAGGACCAGTCATGCAACGCATCGTTTCTTCACGTGCCCTCATACTCTTTGCGAGCCTCTCCCTTGCAGTCTCCGGGTCAATCATGAGTCTGCTTCCGGCAGCTGCGCCCGCCGCGGCGGCCGTTCCGCTGGCAACAGACCGGATCGTCAGCACGCACCAAAGTGCCGCCTCCACGCGAATCGTCTCGCCCGCCTTCACGACAAGCCAGACGAACGAACTCCTTCTCGCTTTCCTCTCATCCGACGGACCAAAGGCCACCGGAGGAGCCTCTTTCTCGTCGGTGTCAGGTGGCGGCCTCTCCTGGCGTTTGCGCAAACGGACCAACTCCCAATATGGCACTGCGGAGATTTGGCAGGCCGTCGCTCCGAGCGTGCTGACCAACGTCACTGTCACGGCCGCCAACTCGGGTTCCTACCAATCGTCGATGACGGTGGCGACCTTTGTCGGCGCGGACCTGGGCATTGACGGCGCTGTTGGAACAGGGAACGCCACCACTGGGGCTCCGAGCGCTTCCCTGACTACAACACGTGCCGGTTCGTGGGTGTGGGGAGTGGGAAATGATTGGGACAGGGCCACCGCCCGCACCGCCGGCGCTGGACAGACGAAGGTCGACGAATTCCTTTCGAGCCAAGGCGATACGTTCTGGGTCCAGCGCCAGAGCGCAATAACGACGGCGGCACCTCCTGCCGTCGTGGCGATCAACGACACGGCACCTACCACTGACCAATGGAACCTCTCCGTCATTGAAATTCTTCCGGCGTCAGCGGCAACAGGTGACACCACCGCACCCGTGATCTCCGCTGTGTCTGCCGGCACGCCCGGTGCCAGTGGAGCAACCATCACCTGGACCACGGACGAAACTTCCACCTCGCAAGTGGAATACGGCACCACC
This sequence comes from Paenarthrobacter nicotinovorans, assembly GCF_007670255.1. Lineage (GTDB taxonomy): Bacteria > Actinomycetota > Actinomycetes > Actinomycetales > Micrococcaceae > Arthrobacter > Arthrobacter nicotinovorans_B. The sequence continues at coordinate 51,518 of NZ_SZVS01000001.1, forward strand.
ACTGCATATGGCCAAAGCACGGTTCAAAATTCGATGCTTCAGACCGCGCACTCGGAGGCTGTGGCCGGGCTTTCGCCAGGCACCCTTTACCACTACCGGGTGAAATCCGCTGATGCTGCAAGCAACGTTGCTGTCTCGGCGGACTCGACCTTCACCACCGCGGGCGGCGGTTCCGGCACGGATCCGGCGGTGGTCGGCTCGTGGGGTCCTGTCGTGGCGTGGCCGGAGGTGTCCATTCACGCTGCCCTGACACCGACCGGGAAAGTTCTCACCTGGCAGGGCGACTTCTCCCAAGGCGGCCAGCAGTACCTGCTTGATCCCGCGACAGGCAACTACATTCAGGTGCCGAGCGCTGCCGCCGACCTCTTCTGCGCAGGTCAAGCGGTCCTGCCCGACGGCCGCATCCTCGTCGTCGGCGGAACCTCTACAAGCGGCGGGCTGGGAATCCGCACTGTGACTGCCTTCGAACCTGCCTCGGAAACCTGGCAAACCCTGGCGCCCATGAACCATCCGCGGTGGTATCCAACAGCGACGACGTTGGCCGACGGACGCGTGTTGGTGACCTCTGGTTCGAACACCAGCTTGTCCGACCTCGTGCCCATCCCTGAGATCTATTCGCCCACCACGAACTCGTGGACCGACTTGACGGGTGCCAGCCGGACAATCCCGTACTACCCCTTCATGTATCAGCTGCCTGATGGCCGAGTCCTCCAGTCAGGGGCGTCCGAACAAGCCACCTCGACCCTGGCGCTGAATGTGTCGACGCAGCAATGGACCACCGTGGACTCCCGTGTCCTGGACGGCGCGTCTATCGCGAACTTCGCTCCGGGCAAATTCATCAAGGCAGGATCGGCTTCCGACAGTGGATTCACGGGCCAGTCCACCAACACCGCCTATACCCTGGACATGAATTCGCAAAGCCCGGCATGGCAGGCCACGGCAGCAATGGCGTTTCCCCGTAGCTTCGTGAACTTGACCAACCTGCCCGATGGCACAGTCCTTGCTACAGGAGGAGGCACTGACAAATCGGGTCAGGATGTCACCAAAGCCGTGATGCAGGCCGAGCTGTGGCAACCGTCATCGGGGACGTGGAGCACCCTTGCGCCGATGTCTGTTCCCCGCCTCTATCATTCGGTGGCGGTCTTGCTCCCGGATGGTCGCGTCTTCGTTTCCGGCAGCGGCGGGGACGAAGGGGTCACAGACCAGAGGAGTTACCAGATGTACTCCCCGCCGTATCTCTTCAAAGGACCACGGCCGAGCATCTCCAGTGTGCCCGGTAGTGCCCAATACGGTTCAACGGCGTTCATCGGCACACCCGACGCGTCCCGTATTCAATCCGTCTCACTGATCAAGACAGGATCAGTGACCCACGCCTTCGACGAGAACGCCCGGGCCATGAGCCTGAACTTCTCCCAGGCCGCCGGTGGTCTCAACGTCCAAATGCCTGTTAACGGCAACTATGCCCCTCCCGGGTACTATCTGCTTTCGATCGTAGACGCCAATGGTGTTCCTTCCACGGCTGGAATGATCAGGTTGCCGGCGCCGGGTCAGGACACAACCCCTCCATCGGCTCCGACGGGCCTGGTTGCCTCGGCTTCTGCCGGGCAGATCGCTTTGACGTGGACGGCCAGTACGGACAATGTGGGTGTCTCCTCCTACCGGGTTACCCGCGACGGAGCCGTGATCGGGACCTCGCCATCGTCAAGTTACTCCGACGGATCGGTTGTCGCCGGGACGACTTACACCTACACCGTCGCCGCCCTCGACGCGGCAGGCAACGTCAGCCCGCCGTCGAACAATGCCACGGCGCAAGCCGTCGCAGCGCCTCCCGGCGTCACGGTCGACAAGATCGTTTCGGTCCACCAAGGCACCAGCACGACGACGATCAGCGCCCCTGGCGTGACGACCACCGGCTCCAACGAAGTTCTCCTTGCTTTCATCAGTTCGGACGGTCCGAACACCGCAGGGTCTGCCCGGATCGCCACAGTGTCCGGCGGCGGGCTCACCTGGGCGCTGCGGCAAAGATCCAACACGCAGCCAGGCACTGCAGAGATCTGGCAAGCCGTCGCCCCGGGCCCGCTGTCCAACGTGACCGTCACGGCCACACAGGCCTCGGGCAGCTGGCAGGCCGCCATGACGGTGGTCGCCTTCCGCGGGGCGGACAGCACCACGGGTGCAACACTGGGTGCGAATGCCTCCTCAGGAGCGCCAACTGCCACTCTCACCACGACGAGGGCCGGCTCCTGGGTGTGGGGCGTCGGTACGGACTGGTCCAACCCCATAGCGCGCACGCCTGGGTCGAACCAAACACTCGTCGACCAGTTCCTGGCGCCAGCGGGGGACACCTACTGGGTCCAACGACAGAACTCCGCCACACCGTCGAACGGGACCTCGGTGACCATCAATGACACGTCCCCAACAACGGACCGGTGGAATCTCGCGATCATCGAAGTTGCGGCCGCGCCCTAGCCCTGGGCGCGTCCACGTTCAGGCGTGAGCTGCCAAGCGAATGAAGTAAGGCTCCAACCTTTTCAGGCTCTCCTACTCGAACAAGACGTCCACTACGACCTGCGTCACTTTATGAATGATGTCGGTACGTTCTGCAACGCTGCCTAAGTCTTCACCCCTGGTGTAAACAACCAGTGCGTAGCTGTGTCCGTCCTTGTCCAATATTGCGGCATCGTGCAGCTCGCCGCCCAGCTCCCCGTACTTGTGGTACACCTTGACGTCCCCGGGGACGGCCGCCGGAATGAGCGTTTCATCGTTCGTGTTCTGCATCATGGACAATAACTGCGTTGTGTCCTCGGCATTGAGCAGGCTCCCGGAGTACAGCCGACCGAGGATGCGGGCCATGTCCGCGGGGGTGAGGGTGTTCGTTTCCGGGTCGTACTGCATGCCCAATGAATCCGCGTACTCGCTCAGCTCCTGGAAGCCGATGGCATCCATGATCAGTGACCAGGAGTCATTGTCGCTCTGCTGGATCATGGCCTGCAATTGAAAGGATGCCGGATAGGCGCCCAGCAGCTCGTTGAGTGTTGCCGCGCCGGTTTCAACAAGGTGGTAATACGCTTCGGCTGCCAGTACCTTGGCGGTGCTCGCAGCCACGAAGGGTTCCTCGACGCCGTACTCGTGGACTTCCTTGTCCTCGCCGCCGGCTGTCACATCCAGGAGCGCTACCCCGATCTGATATTCCGGGTAGGCGTCGATAACGTCGTTGATCTTGCGCTCCAGGTCAGGGTCATTGATGGAGTCGGCCGCTGCCACCCCTGGCGCGGAGGGCGCAGACGTCGGCAGAGAAAGGGCAACCGCCGGTGGAGTCGATTGTTGCACCGAAGTCGTCTTGGACGCGGCGTTGGATGTAGCGCGGGCCTGGGTCGCAGTGTGGACGCTGACCGACACCACCGTTGCCAGAAGGAGGGCGCAAGCCCCTATGAAGAGCGCACGTTTTCGGTGAATGGCGCGCGAACGGCGTCGGGCACGGCCGATCGTGCAGGTCTTTGGCCCAGGCTGCTCCAGGTTGCTTTCGTCCACGTCCGCAACGCTAAGAGTGGAACCTATGCCGCAGCTATGAACCAACTGTTTTTGTGTTGAGCTCCGAACTGGATGAGGGTCAGCATGGCACACAAGACAGAACCCGCGCCGAGCGTTAACTCCACCCAACTCGGCGCACCCTAAATCCTCGAAACAAATTGACAAGATTTATAAAACGCAGAACTGATTAATCTTCATTCTCAATCCATCGCAATTAGATGCGCTATAGGGGGATAAGTATTGTCAAGCAAAAGGGTGGGTGTCTCCCAAAGGAAACACCCACCCTGCCTTGCTTCTCCAGTTACTGCTTGGATGCGTTGATACTGCTGCGCCTGCGTGCGACCACCACCGAAGCGGTGCCTGCGGCCAGGACGCTGGCGCCCACCAGCCCCCATGCGACCAGGCCGGGTTCGGCGGCTGTGTTGGTCGGCGCCGCCGCAGTTCCGGCGTCGGTAACGCTGGACACGGAAACCAGATTGGTCCCGCCCTTTCCATTGCCATTGTTGCCGCGACCGTGGTTGCCGTTGTTGACACCGACCCGTGCAGAGCGAACGTTGCCGGACGTGGCACCGGTAGCAACGACCTCGTATTGGCCAGCGTTTTCGAAGGTGATGCTGGTCGAGATGGAACCCTTGCTGTCGGCCGCCACGCTGAAGTTCGCCGGAGCGCTGCCCTTCGGGCCGCCCTTCTTCTCGAAGGTGACGTTGACGGTCTCGCCCGGGAAATATCCGGTGCCGGAAAAGGTGATGGTTTCGCCGCGGTCAATGTTGCCGTCGGAAACGGTCCCTTGCTCATTGCCCGGTGCGGGGTAGGTGCTGGCCACTGCCGGCGTTACGCCAGCGAAAACAACAACTCCCGAAAGCATTAGTGTTGCGATGGTCTTTTTCATTTTCTTCCTCGGGACGAGTTATGTAAATTCTGCCAGTTGCAAATTATTCGAGCAGCCAAAAGGCTGCACCCCCCATGCGTCCTGCCAGCGAAAGAGTATCAGTGGGGGAGGTGTGCGACAAGGGACGATGTATACGGTGACAAAAGATTAACTTATGCTTCACGTGACAGGACTCTCTCGGTTATTCCAAGTAACAACATGAATTTATGACAAACTCAACAGCCCCAGTGACAGGCAGGTCATACCGTGCCCACGGCAAGCCCAGCCAGCCTCGGGCGGATTCAAGCACAGGCCCGGCAGGCATGTGGAGGCTCGCCCGCTCAGCCGCACTGGAGTAGCATCCGCCTCATGGACCCGAGGTTGTTTGCCTACGTCAGTTATGTAGATGCTCCTGCAGCGCTGGACTGGTTGAAGCAGGTTGGTTTCACAGTTGTACGGCGCCAGGACGGAGCTGATGGGGCGGTGATTCATGCCGAAGTCCGGTTCGGAGACGCTGTGATCATGGTGGCCAGCGACGACGCCGAGTATCAGCGGCCACCCCTGGTGGGCAGGTCCACGGGGCAGGGGCTGTACTTGCTGACCGACGATGTCGACCGTTTCTACAGAAGAGCGTTGGACGCCGGTGCCACCAGCGTCATTGAACCAGAGGACACGGAGTGGGGCTCACGCAGGTGCAGGGTACTTGATCCGCAGGGACGCGAGTGGAGCGCAGGGACTTATGAGCCGGGAACGGTTTGAGCTGGCAACCAACTCCACCTCTCACAGCTAACACGCAACCTTCACAGGCCGCGCATACGTCAGGCAAACCTCCGGCCTAGCCTGCCTCCGTAAAAAAGACGCATGACTCCTCCTCAGACCCAACATCGTAAGGGCGGCCGGACCCGGCGCGCCGTCGTTTCCGCCGTCCTGGCGGTCAGCCTCTCCGCAGGAGGTGCGGCCGCATGGGCCTTGGACCGCTTCGTCATCCCGCATGCCCAGATCACCAACGTCTCCGAATATGAGGCAAGTCAGGCTGGCACCACTACCACCTCGGACAATTCGGCGAGCGCCGTCGTCACGGACACCAGCTACACCCAGGGTGACACCGGCGTCACCATCTCCACGGTGACCACCGGCAGCGGCGACAGCACGGTCACGTACTATGTCGCCGACGTCGTACTCAGTGACGCCACCACCCTGAAGTCCGCCTTCGCGGAGGACACCTACGGCGAGAACATCACGGAGACAACCTCCGCGATCGCCGAGGACCACAACGCAATCTTCGCCATTAACGGGGACTACTACGGTTTCCGGGACACGGGCATTGTGATCCGCAACGGAGTGGTGTACCGTGACGAGGGCGCTCGCCAGGGACTCGCGTTCTACAAGGACGGCACCGTCAAGGTCTATGACGAGACCACCACCACTGCGGACCAGCTCATTGCGGACGGCGTGTGGAACACCCTCTCCTTCGGCCCTTCGCTACTGAACAATGGCGAGATCGCGTCCGGGATCGAGGACGTGGAGGTGGATACCAACTTCGGCAACCACTCCATCCAGGGCGAGCAGCCGCGCACGGCAGTCGGGGTGATCGACCAAAACCACTTGGTGTTCGTGGTGGTGGACGGCCGTAGCCCCGGTTATTCAGCCGGCGTCACCATGACCGGGCTGGCCCAGATCATGAAGGACCTGGGCGCCACCACCGCGTACAACATCGACGGCGGTGGTTCCTCCACCATGTACTTCAACGGATCGCTCGTGAACAACCCGCTCGGCGAGAACAAAGAGCGCGGCACCTCGGACATCCTCTACATCGCCCAGTAGCCATGATCATCTTGATACCGGCGTACGAGCCGGACCAAAAGCTCATTTCCCTTGTCCGCGACCTTCGGGACGCCGATCCATGGATCACCATCGTTGTGGTTGATGACGGTTCCGGCCCCGCCTTCCAGGAGGTGTTCGACGGCGTTACCCGCCTCGGGTGCCACGTGCTCAGTTACGCCGTGAACGGCGGAAAGGGGCACGCCCTTAAAAGCGGCTTCGCGTTCATCGCCGGGCGGTTCCCTGGCCATGACGTGGTGTGTGCCGACAGCGACGGCCAGCACGGCGTGGCCGACATTCTGGCTGTCGCTGACCGTGTACGGCGCGTGAGCGCTTCGATGGTCCTGGGTTGCCGGACATTCTCCGGCGATGTCCCGGCCAGAAGCAGATTCGGCAACACGGTAACGCGTTGGCTGTTCCGCCTGGCGACAGGGCAGCGCGTCCCGGACACCCAGACAGGACTGCGGGGCTACCGGGCGCACATGGTGCCGTGGCTTCTCACTGTCCCGGGGCAGCGCTACGAGTACGAACTGAACCTGTTGTTGGAGGCCAAGCAGGCTGGTTACGGCATAGAGACCGTAGAGATCGCCACGGTCTACCTGGACAACAACTCCGGCTCACATTTCCGGCCTGTCGCAGATTCCCTCAGGATCTATGCGCCGTTGCTGAAGTTCCTGGGATCATCGTTCTCGGCCTTCCTGGTGGACACGGTGCTGTTCCTTGTCCTGAGCGCTCTCACGGATTCCCTCTTGCTCGCGGTGCTTGGCGCCAGGGCAATCAGCGCGGCTGTGAATTTCATGGTGAACCGCAGCCTGGTCTTTAAACACGGCAAAGAAAAATCCCTACGTTCCGCGATCACCGGCTACGTGGCTTTGGTGCTGGTCCTGCTCACGGCCAACTACGGCATCATGTGGACGCTGACATCCCTCGCTGTGCCCGGGCTGCCGGCCAAGCTCGCCACGGAGCTGACGCTGCTCGGTGTGAGCTACGCCGTCCAACAGCGCTTCCTCTTTGCGGGAAGGGTCCGGACCGCGCCAACGGCACCCGCGAGCGCAAGCCGCACCGCCGCCGTCGAAAGTCATATCCCAGCCTTGGCCCCGGCACAGTTTCAGCACAGCAGCACCGGGAATCGTAGAGACCAGCCCACCAACAGATTCCGGAGTATCCGATGAACACCATCATCCTCATGGCGGCGGACCTGGCCGCCATCTCAGTACTTACCCTCGCCCTCTACCTTCGTCGGCACCGGCGCCGTGACCTGGTGGTGTCCTACCTGGGCATGAACGTCGGAGTCCTGGCTGTTGCTACGGCATTGTCCGGCTCAGCTGCCGGCGTCGGACTTGGCCTGGGCTCTTCGGTGTGCTCTCGATCATCCGTCTCCGCTCCACGGAGCTCGCCCAGCACGAGGTGGCCTACTACTTCTCCGCCCTGGCCCTGGGCTTGATTGCCGGCATTGGAGTGGAGCCGCTGTGGCTCACGTTGTCCCTCATGGCCCTGGTCCTGCTGGTCATGTTCATTGGAGACAACCCCGCAGTCCTTCCCGCCTACCGCCACCAAACCGTGGTCCTGGACCGCGCCATCACTGATGAGGACGAACTCGCCACACGGCTGGAAGAAGTCCTCAACGGCACCGTCCATTCGGCCACCGTCCAGGAGCTGGACCTGGTCAACGACAAGACGGTCGTGGATGTTCGCTACGCGGTCCGGCCACGGCGGCCACAGCAGACGGGGCTTGGCTTCGACACCCCTGCCGGAGCGCTGGCCCCCGCCCCGCAGGAGCTTCCGGCACGACCCACCGAACAGCAGGAACGCACCCCGGCTGGTCTCGCATGAGCCGCCCCGACGCCGGACCGGTGGTCCGCCACCTGGCCCAGCTACCCGCCGTCGGGCTCGAAGAGCTCACCACGGAAGCTGCGTTGCTGACGCGGGTGGACCGCAAGTATCTGGTGCCCTCGGCCACGGCCCGCCGCATCTTCGCAAGCTTCAGCACCGATACCCGGGTGCTGGAGATGGACGGGAGAAGGACCTTCGAATACGACTCGGTGTACTTCGATACGCCCACGTTGGACAGCTATATGTTGGCAGCCCACGGCAGGCGCCGCCGGTTCAAGGTTCGGACGCGGACCTACGTGGACAGCGGTGTGAGCTTCCTCGAAGTGAAGACCGAAGGAGCCCGCGAAGCCACGGTCAAGGAACGGATTCCGTATGAACCCGGTGACCGGGACAGGCTGACGGAAGAGGGACTGGCGTACATCAATGAAACGCTTGCGGCGGCGATCGGGGATATCGAATTCGGTCCGCTGGAACCTGTTCTGTCCACGCGCTATGACCGCACCACCCTGTACCTCCCCGGATCCGGAAGCCGCGCCACGATCGATACGGACGTCACCTGGCAGCGGCCCGACGGCACACCATGGGTCCTGGACAACGCCGTAGTGGTCGAAACGAAATCCGGCTCAGCCCCGGGCCCCTTGGACAAGCATCTATGGGCCCACGGAGTCCGCCCCTGCAGGATCTCCAAGTTCGCCACCGGCATGGCAGCCCTCCACCCCGAACTCCCGGCAAACCGCTGGAACCAGACACTCCGCCGACGCCTGCCATTGCGGCCGGCCAACTGACCGCCCACCCTTCCACAGTTTAGGAACACACCATGCGCTCCCTCCGAACCAGCCTGTCCGTCGCCGCCGTCGCCCTCGCCATATCGCTGGCCGGCTGCTCAACTGCAGCGAATACGTCAGCCGGCACGGGCAACACATCGTCCGTTCAGCAGGTGGTCACCGCGGACACCATCGCCGAAAGTACCCACTTCGACAGCGACGACCTCACGTGGGACGCCGCGTCCGAGGTGAAAGTCAGCCTGTCCGACGGCGGCAGTAACGTAACGTCGTCGTCCTCCACGGGAGTCGCTGTGGACGGCAATACGGTGACCATCAGCGCCGCCGGCACGTACCGGTTGAGCGGCTCATTGACCGACGGCAGGATCGTGGTTGCCGCCGGTGATTCGGACACCGTGCGGATCATCCTCGACGGCGTGGAGTTGGCTAACTCAACAGGCTCGCCGTTTGTGGTGCAAAGCGCCGACGAGGCAATCCTGTACCTGCAGGACGGCACCAGCAACACCTTGGCTGACGCCACCGCATATACAGACCAGAGCGAGGACGCGCCTAACGCCGCCCTCTACTCCATGGCCGACCTGACCATCGCGGGTTCAGGCTCCCTGAGCGTCAACGGAAAGTACAAGGACGGCATAGTGTCCAAGGACGGGCTGGTCCTGGCCTCGGGCAATGTCAGCGTGGAGGCGGCGGACGACGGAATCCGCGGCAAGGACTATCTCGCGCTGCTGGACGGCAAGTATGACGTGACTGCCGGCGACGACGGCGTGAAATCCGACAACGATACCGACGAAGGCCGCGGCTGGTTGCTGGTCAGTGGCGGGATGCTGGACGTCAAAGCCGGCGACGACGGAGTGAAGGCATACAACACGCTCACCATCTCCGGTGGAACCGTCGGGGTGTCCCGGTCCGAGGAAGGGCTGGAAGCCCAGCACATCGTGATTTCGGGCGGTAACACGACGGTGACGTCCAACGATGACGGCGTTAACGCTGCGGGAGGCGCATCATCTTCCGGTGGCGACACCAGCGGCATGGGCGGCCCGGGCGGAGGCATGGGCGGGGGCTCCATGGAGGTCGGGGACTACACCGTGGATGTCTCCGGCGGAACACTCACCATCAACTCCGAAGGTGATGGCCTTGACTCCAACGGCAGCGCCACCATCTCCGGCGGCACAGTCGTGGTCAACGGGCCCACCAACGACGGCAACGGTGCACTGGACGTGAACGGCGACCTGACCGTCACCGGCGGAACCGTCGCAGCGTCCGGCAGTGCAGGCATGGCAGTCACGCCCGGGACAACGTCCACCCAGTCAGGCGTCCAGCTGACGTTCAACTCGAACGTGGCTGCCGACACGCCGATCCACATTGTCGACTCCTCCGGCAAGGTGGTGGCCACCTTCGTGACCACGAAGACCATCGCCTCACTCGTCTACTCGTCGTCGGCAATCGTGGACGGCCAGAGCTATACGATCTACACCGGCGGCACAGCAGATGCCAAGGCGGGCCTGACTACTGGTTCGATTGACGGAGCAGAATCCATGGGTACGGTGACCGCAGGCCAGTACACGCAAGCGCAAGGTCCGGGCGGACGCCGGTAGGTCCGGGGGGAGTCAGTCCTTGGCAACAGGATGGGGTGGGCTCTTCCACATGGTTGGATGGACAGAGGAACTGGCCGTGAAAGCCGCTGCCCGTACGGACTCCCGCGCCCGCACTGACGAGAGGATCACCTTGGCAAAGCACGGTGCTGCCGACCCTTACAGCCTCGAAAACCAACTGCCGAAGTACAACTTCCACCCGGAAACCTGGGCATGGAGGACCGCCGACTACAGCCTTTATGTAACCCGCGCTCCAGCCTCGGGGCAGCGCGTCTACGGTGACCGCCAAGTTACCTCCCCATGGGGACGGGGAAGCGGTGACAGCAGTGTGAGCAACATCTGGATGAGCGCAGCGCTTATCAATATGCTGACAGTGATCCCTGGCGTCACCGTCTTCCACCGACTCCGGGCTCCCGGCACACCGCGGAAACCGCTGAACACCAAGTTCCCCATCGAGCACGCTGTCCTGCATGGCTCCACCGTTTACCTGATCGACCCCAACGCCCTTTATTGGCCCCGCGATTCCCTGCGGTGGACGCAAAAGGGGAACGGCCGGTACGGCCTCGGTCCCAAGGCATATTACAGCCGTAACCATGAAGGCCTGGTCGACGGCGCCCGCCGCTTCATGACCCTCCCGGGGGTTCAGCGAGTGGTACCAATACTCGGAATGAATACCACCCCTCTGTCGGGCATGGATTCGAGTCACAACCCGCCGATCTCGAACGAGCTGCGCTGGTCCCCTCAAGGCGTAGGACTTTTTACCATCAATGAGATGATCGACTTCATCAGTTCCAGCATCATCAGGGCATTGCCGTCGTGGCAGGACAACCCGGAGCTCCGGACCGCCATGATCGACCTCCAGGAACGGAGCTTCTTCACCTTCAACTGATCCGGCCGGGGCTTTCACGAGGGCACGAAAAAGGCGCGCCCCGTTCGCTGAGCGCGCCTTTCCCGCAAACCTCGGTCAGTGCTTGAAAGCGTCCTTGACCTTTTCGCCGGCCTGCTTCACATCGCCCTTGGCTTGATCTGCCTGGCCTTCAGCCTTCAGGCTCTCGTCGCCAGTGGCGTTGCCGGCAGCTTCCTTGCCCTTGCCGCCGGCCTTTTCGGCAGCGTTCTCAATCTTGTCGCCCAGTCCCATGGTGTTCCTCCTCTGGTTGGCAGCCGTTCGCATTCGGCCTGCCTTCATACTAAGCATGCTTAGTATCTGGTTGGCAAGTCTTGGAGGCAGGAGTCAAGGGCACCGAACCGGCGCTGACGTATTACCTCGCAGCAGAATTGCCCGGTTCCAGGGTGTACTGCTTGGGCAGCTTCAGGCCCCGCTCCGCCACGACTTCCCGCAGCATGTCCGGGTAATCGGTGATGATGCCGTCGACGCCGTCGTCCATGAGCTTGCGCATGGTCGGTTTGTCATCGACGGTCCACGGGATGACTTGCATGCCCTTGGCGTGGGCACGATTCACCATGTCGGCTGTCACGTAGGGGACATAGGTGGGCTCCGTGACGGTGCCGTTCTGCGGTGTGCCGTGGACGGGGGAGACGGCGTCGAAGCCAAGGGAAGCGGCCGCGTCCACCAGGTCCCCGCCAAAGTCGTCAGCGTCGATGCCGCCCAGCCAAGGCGACTTGCCCGGCTGTCCGGCCTGGAGGAAGTCCTTGTTCGTCAGGGCAACAGTGCGGATGCTTGGTTGGCGTTCCTTCACCAGGCGCAGCGAACCCCAGTCGAAGCTCTCGATGGAAACCCGTTCAGCCATGTGTGCGGCGTTGATTTCGCGCAGGGCGACATCGACGAACTGTTCACGCGGGGCCGTCTGTTCCGGGGCGCCGGCCTCTACCTTCGTTTCGATATTGAACTTGACCTGGCTGGCACGGTAGCGGTTGGCCAGGTCGAAGACCTCTGCCAGGGTTGGCATCTTGGCGCCGGGAGAAGCTTGCTGTCCCGGGAACTGAGGCAGCGTTTGGGATCCGCAGTCCAGGCTTCGGACCTGGGCGAAGGTGAGGTCCTTGATGTATTTGCCGACGTAGGGGTAGGAAGGGTCGCCCGGGACAACGGGTGCGGTGTCCTTGCACTTTTGGCCGCTGATCTTCCGGTCATGAGTGATGACCTCGCGGCCGTCCTTGGTGATCTGGAGGTCCATCTCCAGGGTGCTGACGCCTGTCTCGATGCCCTTGGCGAAGGAAGCCAACGTGGACTCGACGGTCAGTCCGATGCCGCCACGGTGTGCCTGTACGTCGAAGTGATTGTCGGAGCCGTTGGGGTTGGTGTCCGCAGCCTGGGCCGGGAGGGGTGTTCCCAAGGCGAGGGCTGCGGTGATGGCAGCCGCGGTCAGCAGCTTTGCGTATGCGTCGCCATGTCGAATGATTCTGTGTTTTGCCTGGAATTGCGGCATGGGGGATCCAGTCTTTCGTCTGTGAAGGGGGGGCGCTGTGAAGCGCCCTCCAAGTGTTACTGACTGGTAATTAACGCCCGGGGGTGGCTTTGTGAACACGAAGTGACGAGCAAGCGGGGTCCGTCCGAACCGGACCTTCGGAGCTAGTCGGATTCTGTGCGCTTCAGTGCCGCCCAGGCCTGGAAACCGCCAACGAGGTCCGTCGCGCGGGTCAGCCCCAGCCGTTGCAGGGTGTGCGCGGCAAGGCTGGAACTGTAGCCCTCGTTGCAGACGATCACGATCCGCTGGGACGCGTCGCCGGCGGTTGGGATGCGGTGGGGGCTGGAGGGATCGAGCCGCCATTCGAGAACGTTTCGGTCAATGATGACCGCCCCAGGAAGCTCGCCGTCGCGGTCCCGTTGCTCCACCGGTCGTGTATCCACGACAAGGGCGCCTTCTTCGACCACTCGCTCCAAATCCGCCGGTTGAACACGCTGCAGCCCGACGCGGCTCTCAGCCAGCAGTTGGTCGATCGTCAGGAACCCAGGGCCGCCGTCGGTGCTGTCCCGTTGCGTCATGATGGTCCTCCCTATGGCTGCCGGTTCGTCGGTCCTTCCACCATTAAACGAAAGAAATGTTGCCAGCGGTGGTACTTCCCGGGAACGGCGCCCAGGCGCCCGTCACCATAGAGGAAGCCGACGACGGCGGGCACGCACCCGCCGTCGTCCATCCGCCACCGCCGGGGACGACACGTACCGGTGGTCCTGTTGCTGCCGACGTGATTTGGGTTATGCTCCACAAATGGCGCCGCGAAGTTTTCTTCAATGGCCGGTCGTCCGTCAACTGAGTACGGGCGACCTCTTGGGCCGCGGGCCGGCGGTGACGTCGGCCAAGACCAAGGCAACGACCCCGCGAACAGCTACTGCCGACCGTGTGGTGCAAAGCGTCTGTCCTTACTGCGCCGTTGGGTGTGGACAGCGGGTTTACGTCAAGGACGAGAAAGTCATCCAGATTGAGGGCGATCCGGATTCGCCGATCTCCCGCGGCCGCTTGTGTCCCAAAGGCTCAGCCAGCGAACAGCTGGTTAACTCTCCCGGCCGCCAGACCAAAGTGCTCTACCGTGCGCCGAAGTCCACCGAATGGGAGCACCTGGACCTCGGCACCGCCGTCGAGATGATCGCGGACAGGTTCATCGAGACGCGCCGCCGGACATGGCAACAGCACGACGACCAAGGCCGGCTGCTGCGCCGGACCATGGGCATAGCCTCTTTGGGCGGTGCCACCTTGGACAACGAGGAAAACTACCTCATCAAGAAGCTGTTCACAGCTGCAGGGGCGGTGCAGGTAGAGAACCAGGCCCGCATATGACACTCCGCCACGGTTCCCAGTTTGGGAGCCTCCTTTGGACGCGGCGGTGCTACGCAATCGCTGCAGGACATGGCCAACGCTGACTGCATCGTTATCCAGGGTTCCAATATGGCCGAGTGCCATCCTGTCGGCTATCAGTGGGTTGCCGAGGCCAAGGCCCGTGGAGCCAAGGTCATCCACGTTGATCCACGGTTTACACGGACTTCGGCCGTCTCGGACAAGCACATCCCCATCCGGGCCGGTTCCGATGTGGTACTTCTCGGTGCCCTGATCAACTACGTCCTCTCCAACGACTTCTGGTTCAAGGAGTACGTCAGCGCCTACACCAACGCCGCCACATTGGTGCACCACGATTACCGGGACGCCGAGGACCTCGGTGGGCTGTTCTCCGGCTTCGATCCGGAGAGGGGCGCGTACGACATGTCCTCATGGGCATATTCCGAACGGGGCGATGGAACCATTGACGAACCGGGGGGCGGCTCCGAACACGGTGCCGATGCGACCGACCGGGCCGCGGGCCACGCGTATGGCAGTGGTGGTCCGCCCCTGGAGCATGCGGAGGTTGAGCGCGATGACACTTTGCAGGATCCCCGGACCGTCTTCCAGATCGTGAAGCGGCACTATGCCCGGTACACAGCTGACATGGTGCAGGACGTGTGCGGCATCAGCGTGGCGGACTTTGAGTATTTGGCCCGTGCCATCACGGAAAACTCGGGACGCGACCGGACCACCTGCTTCGCCTACGCCGTCGGTTGGACACAGCACTCGCTGGGCGCGCAGTTCATTCGTGCCGCCGCCATCCTGCAACTGCTGCTGGGAAACATGGGGCGCCCGGGCGGTGGAATCATGGCCCTGCGCGGGCATGCCAGCATCCAGGGCTCCACGGACATTCCCACCCTGTTCAACCTGCTTCCCGGTTACCTGCCAATGCCCAGTGCAGGCCGCCACGACACCCTGGATGACTATTTGGCAACCATCGGATCGAAGCAGCAGAAGGGCTACTGGGCCAACGCCGACGCGTACACCATCAGCCTGCTCAAGGCCTGGTGGGGAGAGGCCGCGAGCGCGGACAACGACTGGGCGTACGACTACCTGCCCCGGCTGACCGGAGCACACGGAACCTACGAGACTGTCATGGGCATGCTCGAGGACGAAGTGGAAGGCTACTTCGTGCTCGGACAGAATCCGGCAGTGGGCTCGGCCCACGGGCGCATGCAGCGCTTGGCCATGGCGCATTTGAAGTGGATGGTGGTTCGCGATCTGAACCTCATTGAGTCGGCGACCTGGTGGAAGGACAGCCCCGAGATCGAATCCGGGGAGCTGCGGACCGAGGACATTGAAACAGAAGTGTTCTTCCTGCCGGCAGCAACACATGTGGAGAAGGCAGGGTCCTTCACACAGACCCAGCGGCTGCTTCAGTGGCGGCACCAGGCTGTGGCGCCGCCAGGGGAGTGCCAAAGCGAGCTTCAGTTCTTCTTCGAGCTCGGCCGTCGGATCCGGGAGAAGCTTGCCGGTTCCGACGACGAACGGGACCGGCCGCTGCTCGACCTGACCTGGGACTATCCCACGGACGAACACGGCGACCCTGACGCGGAGGCAGTACTGGCTGAGATCAACGGCCGTCATCTCGTCGGGCCCGACGCCGGAGAACCCCTCTCCGCCTACACCGAACTTCGTGCCGACGGTTCCACGGCCGCAGGTTGCTGGATCTACACCGGTGTGTACGCTGACGGCGTCAACCATGCCGCCAACCGGAAACCGGGCCAGGAACAGGGGCCGGCCGCTTCGGAATGGGGTTGGGCATGGCCGGCGAACCGCAGGATCCTTTACAACCGCGCGTCGGCGGACCCCGCTGGTAAACCGTGGAGCGAGCGCAAGAGATACATCTGGTGGGATCAGGACCAGGGCAAATGGATCGGCGACGATGTTCCCGACTTCCCGCTCGACCGTGCCCCGGGCAGCCATCCTGATCCCTCCGTGGGTGGTCCCGAAGCCCTGGGCGGTGACGATCCCTTCATCATGCAGGCCGACGGCAAGGGCTGGCTGTTCGCGCCCAAGGGACTGTTGGATGGGCCGTTGCCCACCCACTACGAGGCCCAGGAATCGCCGGTGGCCAATGCGCTCTACCCGCAGCAGCAAAACCCCGCGCGGCTGGTGTTCCCCCGCGCCGACAACCCCAGTGCCCCGAGCGCGGGAACATCCGGAGCGGAGGTCTACCCCTACGTTTTCACCACGTACCGCCTCACCGAGCACCATACGGCGGGCGGGATGAGCCGGTGGTTGCCGTACCTGTCCGAACTCCAACCGGAAATGTTCTGCGAGGTCTCCCCTGAATTGGCGGCTGAACGGGGGCTGGAGCCGTACGGCTGGGCCACGATCATTTCGCCGCGCTCCGCCATCGAGGCGAAGGTGCTTGTCACCGACCGGATGGCGCCGCTGAAAGTCGGCGGCCACACGGTGCACCAGATCGGGCTGCCCTACCACTGGGGCGTCGGCAGCAACGCCGTTGTAAGCGGTGATGCGGCCAACGACCTCCTGGGCGTAACCCTTGATCCGAACGTTCAGATCCAGGAATCGAAGGTTGCCTCCTGCGACATCCGTCCGGGCCGTCGGCCGCGCGGAGAGGACCTTCTTACCTTGGTTGCCGAGTACCGGCAGCGGGCCGGAGTGACCATCGCGACCGGCAACGCCGCCGTCACCGACCCGGAGGCTGAAGGCATTGACCCTGCTACCGAAACGACGTTGGAGGACTAGATGGGCCAGTTGTCCGGACCGACAGACCCCACCACCGATGCCCACTGGGAGCACAACCATCCCCGCAAGGGGTTCTTCACCGACACTTCCATCTGCATCGGCTGCAAGGCTTGCGAAGTCGCCTGCAAGGAGTGGAACCACAATCCGCAAGACGGAAACCTCGAACTGCTCGGATCCTCCTATGACAACACCGGATCACTCGGCGCCAATACCTGGCGGCATGTCGCCTTCATCGAGCAGGGACAGGATCGCATCGTCGAGGCGCGCGAATCAGGCCGGGCCCTGGTCAACCTGGGAATGCCACGCATAGGTCCTCCTACGCCGGTGGCGCCTGAAGACAGCGACCTCACCGAGGCGGACACCACCCCGCCGGACACAGCAGATTTCCGATGGCTGATGTCTTCCGATGTGTGCAAGCACTGCACGCACGCCGGTTGCCTTGATGTCTGCCCCACCGGAGCCCTGTTCCGCACTGAATTCGGGACTGTGGTGGTGCAGGACGACGTTTGCAACGGCTGTGGAACCTGCGTGGCGGGGTGCCCGTTCGGAGTCATCGAACGCCGAAGCAACGGCACGGTCAAAGTGGCCGCCAACAGGGACGACCAGCACGCCGGACATCCCGTGGTACCGAATGCAGGCGTCGCCCAGAAATGCACCCTGTGCTACGACCGGCTGGTCGACGACGAGACGCCCGCCTGTGCCAAGGCATGCCCGACGACCTCCATCAAGTTCGGCGACCACGACCACATGGTGGAGACGGCCAAGGAACGAGTGGCTGAGCTGCATTCCAAAGGCCTGACGGAAGCCAGGCTGTACGGCGCCAATGAAAACGACGGCGTTGGCGGAACAGGATCGGTCTTCCTGTTACTGGACGAACCAGAAGTCTATGGACTTCCGCCGGACCCCCGGGTGCCCACAGCTGTTCTGCCGAAGATGTACCGGAGGGCAGGCATGGCCGTAGCGGGTATGGCGGCGGCGGCTGTGGTTGCCTTCCTGGGAGGACGCGCATGACGCTCTCGGAATTCGACAATGTGCGGCCGGCAGAGCCTGCCCGCCGACGGCGTCAGGACGCCAAACCAGGCGAGCGCCGCCGTCGGGACAATGGGGACGGCTCACGGGAAATGCCCATGGTTCCTGAGGCGGAGTTCACCTCCTACTATGGCCGTCCGGTGGTCAAGCCAGCCCCTTGGGGTGAGGACGTTGCACTCTACCTGTTCCTTGGCGGCGTCGCCGGGGGTTCTGCGCTGCTTGGCCTTGGTGGGCAACTGACTGGACGCCCGATGCTGCGCCGGAATGCCCGGCTGGGTGCTTTGGCTGCAATCAGTGTCGGTGCCGGGGCGTTGGTGAAGGATCTGGGCAGGCCCGAGCGCTTCTTGAACATGCTGCGGACCTTCAAAGTGACTTCGCCGATGAGCGTTGGTTCCTGGATCCTCAGTGCGTTCAGCGCGGGTACGGCCGTCACGGCGGTAGCGGAGATTGACAGATTGACCGGGTCCAAGCTGCCTTTGGGTCCGTTGCGGAAGGTCCTGCGGGCCCTCGAGGGACCAGCCGGGTTTGAGGCGGCAGCCTTTGCAGGTCCGCTGGCGGCGTACACGGCTGTCCTGCTGGGTGACACCGCCACACCAACGTGGAACGCTGCACACGAGGAATTGCCGTTTGTCTTCGTGAGTTCGGCCTGCCTTGCCTCGGCTGGACTTGCCATGGTCACCACACCAGTAGAGGAGGCAGGTCCTGCCCGGAAGCTCGCCGTATTGGGCGTTCTGGGTGATGTGGCAGCCATGAAGGTGATGGAACGCCGGATGGACCCGGTAGCGGCCGAGCCACTGCACCTGGGCAAAGCCGGGACAATGCTCACCTGGAGCGAGCGGCTGGCGGTCGGCGGCGGGCTCTTCTCATTGCTGGCCGGGCGCAACCGCGCGGTAGCAGCGGCTTCGGGGCTCGCGTTGCTGGCCGCCTCGGCCCTTACACGGTTCGGGGTGTTCGAGGCGGGCCTGGCATCGGCACGGGATCCGCGCTACACGATCGAACCGCAAAAGAACCGCTTGGCTGCCCGGCGTGCTGCCGGAGTAACCAACGACGCCATCACTACCGGCAGCTGAAACCGCCGCCCTAGCGGATCTCGATTCCTTGGCCTGCGGTGGTGTGGCCGATCACTGGGTACCCCGGCAGTTCTCCGATCACCAACAGGCCACCTGAAGTCTGTGCGTCCGCCATAAGCAGCAGATCGTCCTCGGTGACGCCGGGCGCTGACACCACATGCGGCTGAACCCATTCGAGGTTGCGTCGCGTGCCGCCGGATACAAAGCCGTCCCGCAGTGCTTCCAGGGCACCGTCGAGGAGTGGCACCGCTTTCAGATCGATCACCGCGCCAACGCCGGAGGCGCGGAGCATCTTGTGCAGATGGCCGAGCAATCCGAAACCGGTCACATCGGTGGCCGCACGAACACCCGCGGCCACCGCTGCTTCGGAAGCTTCTCGGTTCAGGGCCGCCATCGTCTCTACTGCTTCGGCGAAAACCTCACCGGTCTTCTTGTGGCGGTTGTTGAGGAGTCCGACGCCGAGTGGCTTGGTCAGGGTGATGGGCAACCCGGGCTGCGCGGCGTCGTTGCGGAGCAGTCTGTCCGGATGGGCGACGCCGGTCACCGCCATACCGTACTTGGGCTCGGGATCGTCGATGGAATGCCCGCCCAGCACGGGACACCCCGCTTGGGACGCGACACTCAGGCCTCCGCGGAGTACTTCGGTCATCAATTCCATCGGCAGAACGCCCCGTGGCCAGCCCACCAAGTTGATGGCCGTGACCGGCTGCCCACCCATGGCATAGATGTCCGATAGGGCGTTCGCTGCGGCAATCCGGCCCCAGTCGAAGGCGTCGTTGACCACCGGGGTGAAGAAATCAGCAGTGGACAGAACCGCCAGATCGTTGCGCACGAGGACCGCTGCCGCGTCGTCGCCATTGTCCAGGCCGACCAGGACCTTTGCGTCCGGCTGGCCGATCAGCCCGCGCACCGCATCTTCGAGTTCTCCAGGTGGGATCTTGCACGCGCAACCGCCGCCGTGGGCATAGTCGGTCAGACGGATCGCGTGCTCAGTGCGACCATCAGCTTCCGTAATTGTTGCCTGGGTCTCATTCACCCGTTCAGCGTAACCCCCTAAGGCACCTGCTATATTGAGGCGCGGTGGCGTCCGGGTCCTGGTGGGCCCCCCGGTCTTCAAAACCGGTGAGGCCGAGCATCTCGGCCTGGCGGGTTCGATTCCCGTCCGCCACCGCCAGGCACCGGCGCGACGATGCCGTGAGACGAGGAGGCGCTGTGGACAAGGTCGATCCCCGCCGGCTGATTCCCCGCACCAATGACTTGCTGGCCCTGCCGGCCGTCCTCGAAGCGCGTACGCGGATGAGCGAGCATCTGATCCGCGCTCTCGTCCGGGACATCCAGGACCAGGCCCGGCGAGGCGAGCTCCCTCCCGACCACGTGGTGCCTTCCCTGCAGGCCGCCGTCGCTGAGCACCAGCCGACGAGCCTTCGGCCTGTCCTCAACGCCACAGGCGTCATCGTCCACACGAACCTCGGCCGCGCCCCTCTTTCGGCTGACGCCGTCGGCGCTGTGGTTGCCGCCAGCGGTTACGTGGACGTGGAGCTCGACCTGGCCAGCGGCGGCCGGTCGCGCCGCGGAGCCGGGGCCAGGGCCGCGTTGCTCCGTGCCTGCCCCGCCGCTGAGGAGGCCTTGGTGGTCAATAACGGAGCGGCGGCGCTGGTCCTTGCCACCACAGCCCTGGCCTCCGGCCGGGAGGTGGTGGTCAGCCGTGGGGAGTTTGTTGAGATCGGTGCCGGTTTCCGTCTGTCCGACCTGATCGAGTCCACAGGCGCCAGGCTTCGCGAGGTGGGCACCACCAACAGGACCCACTTGCGCGACTACGAGAACGCCCTTGGCCCGGACACTGGTTGCGTCCTCAAGGTCCACCCGAGCAATTTCCGGGTTGAGGGCTTCACGTCGGCGGTGGCGCTCGAGGAGCTGAGTCCTGTGACCGCGGCAAACTCTGTACCGCTCGTTGCGGACCTCGGCAGCGGGCTCTTGGCCCCCGACCCCCACCTGCCCGATGAACCCGATGTTGCCTCGGCCCTGGCGGGAGGGGCCGACGTCGTTATCGCCAGCGGTGACAAACTGCTGGGCGGTCCCCAAGCCGGTTTGCTGCTCGGGCGCAAGGAGATCATCGAACGCCTGGCCCGCCACCCGCTCGCCCGTGCCGTGCGCGCGGACAAACTTGCGCTCGCTGCCCTTGAGGCGACTCTTGCGGGCGGACCGCCACCGGTCGTGCAGGCGCTTCATGCCGACGTCGGGCAGTTGCGTCGCCGCACGGACGAGCTGGCAGAAGCGCTCGGTGTACCCGTCGTGGCACACGACGGCCGGGTTGGCGGAGGGGGTGCGCCCGGTGTTCCCCTGCCGGGGTGGGCACTGCAGCTTCCTGAGGATCTCGCAGTTCATTTGCGCAACGGACATCCCGCTGTCTTGCCGCGTGTCCACGACGGCTCGTGCCTCATTGACCTTCGCTGCGTTCCTGCTGCGGATGACCACCGGATTCTTGCGGCAGTCCAGCAGGCGCTCACGCTCCGGGCTGGACACGTTCCAGCCGGGTCGGACTGAGCAGTGCACGTCGTTGCCACCGCAGGGCACGTCGATTCCGGCAAAAGCACCCTGGTCCGTGCCCTCACCGGCATGGAGCCGGACCGCTGGGAAGAGGAACGCCGCCGCGGGCTGACCATTGACCTGGGCTATGCATGGACCACGTTGCCGTCCGGCCAGGACGTGGCGTTTGTGGACGTGCCGGGACACGAACGATTCCTGGGGAACATGCTTGCCGGCATCGGACCGGCGCCGGTGGTCTGCTTCGTCGTTGCCGCCGACGAAGGCTGGCAGGCGCAATCAAGCGACCACCGGGACGCGGTGGCTGCCCTCGGCATCGAGTACGGGGTTGTAGTCCTCAGTCGTGCGGACAGGGCATCGGGCCCGAGGACCGCTGAGGTGCTCGCGCGGACCCGGACTGAGCTGGCTGGGACCGGTCTGAAAGATGCGCCCGCAGTAACCGTCTCCGCCGTCGACGGGACTGGGCTGGATGAGTTGCGTTCGGCCTTGGGCGATGTCCTCGCGCGCGTCGCTGCCCCCGCGCTGACCGGGCGCGTTCGCTTGTGGGTGGACCGCTCCTTCACCATTACCGGTTCAGGAACAGTGGTGACCGGAACGCTGGCTGCAGGCACGCTCACGCAAGGGGAGCGGCTGGAGTTGCTCGGTCATGATACTTCCCGGCCCGTCACGGTACGCGGCCTCCAGAGCCGTGATACGGCCTGTGCCGCGGTAGAGCCGGTCAGCCGGGTGGCATTAAACCTTCGCGACGTCGCCGCAGCGGATGTCCGGCGTGGAGACGCCCTGGTTACTCCCGGCGCGTGGCCCACCACCGCAGTTCTCGGCATCAGGCGGACCACGGGAGTGGCCTATACGGAAGTGCCGGAGCAGCTCACGGTGCATGTCGGCACTGCGTCGGTGCCCGCACGCTTGCGTCCGTTCGGTGTTGACCACGCCCGCCTCGTCCTCGACAGAAGCCTGCCCCTGGTTCCCGGAGACCGGTTGGTACTGCGGGACCCGGGAAGCCGCTCGGTGCTGGGCGGTGCGCTCGTCCTCGACGCCGATCCGCCTGCCCTGCGGCGACGCGGCGATGGCGCCCGCTGGGCGAAACGGCTTGCAGGCATGGATCCCAACGGAGACGTGCTGGGGGAGGTGTCGTCCCGCGGGGCGGTCCACGTAGATCAGTTGCGCAGGCTTGGGCTGCTGGCCGGGCCCCACCCCGACGTCCCACCGGGCGTGAGCGTCGTCGAAGGTTGGTGGGTGCATGGCCCTGTTCTTGAGGCATGGCAGCATCGCTTGCACACTGCAGTCCAGGGTCTGCAGGAACGCGATCCCTTGGCCCCCGGTCTTTCCATGGGCGCTGCACAGGACCTGCTCAAGCTGCCCGACAGAAAGCTCCTTCCGCACGTCATCCGAGGGGCCGCCCTGGAACAGGATGGCGGCCATGTTCAGCTGCCGGGCAGCCACGGCAATCTTGGCCCCATCGAGCCGTCCATTGCCACGTTGGAGGGAAGGCTGAAAACTGAGGCATTCCGGGCCCCCGAAGCCGATGAGCTGGCAGTACTGGGGCTCGGTGCCCGGGAACTCGCTGCTGCCGAACGCGCGGGTCGCGTACTGAGGCTGCGCGACGGGGTGGTGCTGCTGCCAACCGCGCCGGCCCTTGCAATGCGAACCCTCGCCAGCCTTGACCAGCCATTCACCACGAGCCAAGCACGACAGGCACTTAACACAACACGCCGGGTTGCGGTTCCGTTGCTGGAATATCTCGATTCCCGTGGGTGGACTGACCGGCTGGACGCGGGCCACCGCAAAGTGGTGCGCTGACGTTCCCCTTCGGGGAGGGTAGGACTCGGCGTCCTAGGAAGAACAGGGGCAGGAAAACGTGCTGACCGCGCCCGGCAATGTGCGTATCGTCAACTCCAACAGGACCAACCTCGATGGGAGAACTGAGGAGAGCTATGCAATACCGCACACTGGGAAACAGCGGCGCCGTGGTATCGAACTACGCGCTTGGAACCATGACGTTCGGGGCTGAAGCCACCGAGGAGACATCCCGCGCGATCCTTGATGACTATGTTGCCGCGGGCGGCAACTTCATCGACACTGCGGATGTTTACAGTGCCGGCGTATCGGAGGAGATCATCGGACGCTGGCTCTCGGACCGGCCGGGTCAAAGGGACCAGCTTGTACTGGCCACCAAGGGTCGGTTCCCCATGGGCCAGGCCCCGAACGATGTGGGCACCTCACGCCGCCACCTGACCAAGGCCCTGGACGATTCCCTCCGCCGCCTCGGAGTGGAGCAGATTGATCTCTACCAAATGCATGCCTGGGACCCCATCACGCCGCTGGAGGAGACGCTCCGATTCCTCCACGATTCAGTCAGCAGCGGCAAGATCGCCTACTACGGATTCTCGAACTTCCTGGGATGGCAGGTGACCAAGGCGGTTCACTTGGCCAAAGCCCATGGTTGGAGTGCGCCCGTCACCCTGCAGCCGCAGTACAGCCTGCTGGTGCGTGAGATCGAGTGGGAGGTCGTCCCGGCGTCACTGGATGCGGGCGTGGGCCTGCTGCCGTGGTCGCCCCTGGGCGGCGGCTGGCTCTCCGGCAAGTACAAGCGGGACGAGCCGCCCGTTGGCGCAACCCGGCTCGGTGAGAATCCAACCCGGGGCATGGAAGCATGGCAAGCCCGTAATGACGACCCCCGTACGTGGGACATCATCGAATCAGTGGAAAAGATTGCCGCTGACCATGGCGCGAGTGCCTCGCAGGTAGCGCTGGCATGGCTGGCGGACAGGCCGGCGGTAACATCCGTGATCCTTGGTGCCCGCAGTGTGGAGCAACTGGCAGACAACCTTGCCGCTGTGGACCTCGAACTCACCCCAGAGGAAACAGAGCTACTCACTCAGGCGAGCCAGCCGCGTTCAGGGGTATATCCCTATGGCCCCATGGCAATCCAGCAACGCAGCCGCAAGATCGAGGGCGGCAGGTAGTCTCACAAGCCGAAGGCAGACGGCGCCGACCCAAGGCCGGTGCCGTCTGTCGTGAGGCGGTTGTTAATGCCAGCAGTATTACTGCTTCAGCTGGCCGCCTCCGGCTCTCCGAGGGACAGCATCAGCCGGTTCGCCCAGTTGAAGAAGGCTGCGCCATGAATGACATCGGAGATTTCCAAGGCATCCAGCCCGGCATCCTCCAGCGCCTGGAGGTGGCCGGCGTCGAGCCGCGACGGTGTGTGTGCAAGGGCTGCTGCGGCAGCGGTGATTGCATTCCATCGCGGGCCGAGGTCCGCCGAGGTGCCGTCGTCGAGAAGGCGCTGGACGTCGTCGTGCCGTTCTGAATAGTGGGACGCGAACCGCGAGTGGACCGATGCGCAGAAAACGCAGCCGTTCTCCCGTGAAGTGGCCGTCGCTGCGAGCTCGCGTTCGGCCCGGGGGAGACCTTCCTTGGTGTTGTAGAAGATGTCCTTGTCTGTCCTCGTCCTGGCGCCGAGGATGTCAGGGTCGCGGGCCAGCAGTCGGAAGTAGTCGCTCGAGGCGCGCGACCGGTCGACCAAACCCTCGTACTGCCGTTCGGTCAGTTCCTCGGCGGCCGGGGCCTCAAGCCACGGCACCCAGCCCAACTGGTCCTGCGTGAAGGCATCGGGGCGGCTCAGGCCAGGGTAGGTAGTAACCGAATCGCTCATGAGTAGATCCTTTCGTTCTGTGCTTCGGTGCGCTCGGCTTCTTCAGCAGTCGGCTGGGCATTGAGCAGCCCCAGCCCTGTAATAATCCGGAGCTGGTACGAAAGGAATGCGACAAGTTGGGACAGGGTCACGATTCCCGTAGTTGTCCAGCCGGCGGACAACAGGGCCTGAAGTGCTGATGGTGAAGACTCGCGGGGACGGAAGACCAGCAGGTGGGCGTGCTCCAGCGCTGCCGTGAGCCGAATACCCAGCGCATCCCGCAGGTCCTGGCCTGCAACCCAAGTGAGTCCGGGCTTGCTTTCGCCCTGCAGGCCCGGTTCGCGGTACGTGCCGTAAGGACCCTCGGTGGCGGCGGACTGCGCTGCGTCCCGAACAGCTGCCGTCAGGGCGGGTCCGGCACCGGACTGTGTGAGTCCTGAGGCGTAGAAGGCAGCGGCGGCGTGGTTGTCGTGAAGAAGCGCCACGAACAGGGCGACGGCGTATCGCTCGCTTGCGCCGGCGTCGTCCAGTTGCCCGGTGTGGAACAGCGCGAGGTAGCTCGCTTGCGTGTTGTCGCGGGTGACCGGACGGCGGCGGCGCAGCTGGTCCAGCGGCGAGCCCGGGATGACTCCCAGTATGTCGTCGACGGCGTCAGTGAAGGTGGTGCTCATTTCTCTCCTTGCAGGGCGGGTACGGGAGTTGGAACAGGCTTCCAGCCGAGTCGCGGAACGACCTCTGTCGCCGCGAGCTTGATGGAACGCAGGATGTGCTCGTGCGGTGGGTCGATGGAGTGGACCTGGAAAGTCACATCGGTGGCCCGCTCCAGGACACTGTCGCGGCTAAGCGACTCGATGACGTCCTCAACCGAGCCCACATGCGAGTCCGTGGCCGCAATAAGGTCCTCCACTGTGTCACTGGTGAACACATGGCCCTGGCGCTCGAAGTGCGGGACGATTCTTCTCAGACCCGTTTCTGCGAAGCGGAGGGCAGTTGCCCGGTCATCAGCGACGAAGAGGGTCCGGGAAGCCAGGATCCGTGGTGTTGCTCCGGCAGGAAGTGCCTGGAGGTAGGCGTCGATGATGGGGTTCTGCAGGGCCTCAAGGGGAGCATCCGGTTGCGATGAGTCGCGCGGCTGGGTACGGGAGAGCATGAGCCCATCGCCTGCACGGCCGGCGCGCTCGCCGCCGCTGGCGGAGAACGTTGCCTGCCAGAGCCGTTCCAGCAACCCGGGAGCTGCAGGATAGAGGGAATTGGCTGAAGAGCGTACCTCCTTCCCTCCCCAGGCTTCGGTCAGGATCTGGAGCTTGTCAGCGTGGAGGGAGCGACGCTGTTCGCTGTCCAGACCGAATGCTGCGAAGGAGAAAGCGGTACCGCCGGTCCCGACACCGACTTCGAGGCGGCCCCCGGACAGCAGGTCAAGAACCGACGTGTCTTCGGCAACGCGTACGGGATCTTCCAGTGGCAGCGTGATGATTCCGGTACCGAGGCGGATCCGGGAGGTGCGGGCAGCGGCATAGGCGAGGAAGACCAACGGTGCAGGCAGGCCGCCCTCGGCTTCGTTGAAGTGGTGTTGCGCCACCCAGGCGGTATCGAACCCTTCTGCCTCGGCAGTCTGTATCTGCTCCAAGGCGAGCCGGTAACGCTCGGCCGGTCCGGCGTCGTCGAGCAGTCGCGTAAAGAAGCCGATCCGCTTGGATCCTTGCAGGTGCTGGGTCATGGCCGTGCCTTTCGGTTGCCTGGGATCGCTTCGATCAATTCGCGGGTGTATGCATGCTGTGGATGGTCGAACACGTCGGTGACGGTTCCGGCCTCGACCTGCCGGCCGGCGCTCATCACTGACACGGTGTCGGCAATCTGGCGGACTACTGCCAGGTCATGGGTGATGAAGATGTACGTCAGATCCATCTGCGCCTGGAGTTCTTCCAGGAGGGTGAGGATTTGGGACTGGACGGTGACATCGAGCGCCGAGACGGCCTCGTCCAGGATCAGGACCTCCGGGTTGAGTACCAGCGCCCTGGCAACCGCGACGCGCTGGCGCTGGCCTCCAGAGAGTTCGCGCGGGTGCTTGGGCAACAGATTGGCGGGCAAGTGCACGCGATCAAGCAGTGCGCGGACGATCCTTTCCCGCTCCGGACGCGGAACGGGATCAAAGTTCAGGAGGGGCTCCTCGATGATCCTTTCGATGCTCTGGCGCGGATCCAAAGAAGTGAAGGGGTTTTGGTAGACCAACTGGACGTGTTTGCGGAACTGCCGCAGGCCTTTGGCATCCAGGCCTGCCAACTCGATCCCGCTGATGGTGATGCTGCCTGAAGTGGGGCGCTGGAATCCAGCGAGGGCACGGGCCGTGGTGGTCTTGCCTGATCCGGACTCGCCAACAATGGCGTGCGTGCTGCCGCGGGGCACCTGGAAGCTCACGTCATCCACGGCCCGGAAGGACGGCTGGTTGCGCCCGGTTTCGAACTCCTGCACGAGGTTTGACACCGCAACAGTCACCTCGCGGCCAGGGGTAGGTACCGGTCGGGCCGCGGCCGGCGAAATGGACGGAGCATCAGCCAGCAATTGCCTCGTGTAGCTGCTGGCGGGATTGGCTAAAACCTGTGTGGTCGGGCCTTGTTCCTGGACCCTGCCGTCCTTGAGTACCACCAGTTGGTCAGCCCGGTCAGCGGCAACTCCGAGGTCGTGGGTGACGAAAAGGACGGCCGTTCCTGTCTCGGCACGGAGTTCGTCGATCAGGTCCAGGATGCGACGCTGCACGGTGACATCTAGTGCGCTGGTGGCCTCATCGGCGATAATCAGTTGCGGTTCTAGGGCAATGGCGGCTGCAATGAGCACTCGCTGTTTCATGCCACCCGAGAGTTCGTGGGCGTACTGACCTGCCCGACGTTCCGGCTCCGGTATGCCTACCCGCTCCAGGAGTTCCAGGACGCGCCGCCTTCGTTCGGTCTTGGGCAGCTTGGTATGCAGCCGGAGCACCTCCTCGACCTGGGCTCCCACTGGAAGCACTGGGTTCAGCGAACTCGTCGGATCCTGTGGAATCAAGGCGATCTTGGCGCCGCGGATCGATTCGAGGCGCTTCTGCGACCAACCGGCAATGTCCGTGCCGTTGAGCAGGATGCTGCCACCGTCCACGCGTCCGTTGCCGGCGAGGAGGCCGATGACCGCCTGTGCTGTGGTGGACTTTCCGGAGCCTGATTCACCCACGAGCGCCAGGACCTCGCCGGGGGAGATCTGCAGGGAGACGTCGTGGACCACCCTGCGGTGCGTTCGGTGCTTGTCGGCGTAGGACACCGACAGGTTCCGCAGTTCCAGGACAGGCGACGGTATGCTCGGCCCCGCTGCCGCGGCAGCCGTCTCTGTAAGGACGTCGCTCACGGTTGTACCTTTCGGATCGAGTGGCTGATGCGGTTGGCAGACAGGACCACGGCCACCACAACCAGGCCCGGGTAGGTGGTCAGCCACCAGGATGTGGCCACGTAGTTGCGGCCCTCGGCGATCAACAACCCCCATTCAGGAGTGGGGGGTGGAGCGCCGTAGCCAAGGAAGCCAAGCGTGGAGATCGCCAGGATCGCACTGCCGAATTGCAGGGCGATGAGCGCAAGCACCGGTCCGGCCGAATTCGGCAGGATGTGTCGCCGCAATACTGAAGCGAACGTGCCGCCGCTTCCGAAGGCAGCTTCAACGAAGTCGCTTCGGCGGACCCTCAGGACTTCGGATCGAGACAGCCGGGCGAAGCTGGCAATGGAACCCACGCCCACGGCTATCGCGGCATTCACCGTGCCGAATCCAAGAATGATGATGATGCTCAGCGAGAGCAGGAGGCTTGGGATGGACAGCAGCACATCCACCACCCGCATCACCACGTTGTCGGTTGCTCCACCCAGGGAACCTGCGAGCAGTCCCAGAAGGGTTCCCACCACGAGCCCCACCCCGACGGCCACAAGGGCACCTGTTACTGAGTTGATGGAACCGTGGATCATCCTCGACAAGAGGTCGCGGCCCAGTTCGTCCGTGCCGAGGAGGTACTCGCTGCTTGGTGGAAGGAGCTTGTCCCGTGCTTTGCCTGACGTGGGGTTGTGGCCGGTGAAGAGTCCCGGCGCGATGGTCCACACAGCAACGATTCCCAGGACCAGCCAAGCCAGCAAGAGCCCTGGCTGGATCCGGGGAACCGCTAAGCGGCGATCCGGGCCCTTGGGCGGGACATCCGGTTGCGTGGCTTGGACCACGGTTGCCTGGCTCATGTGAGCGCTCCTGTCTTTTGCTTGAGCCGGGGATCCAGTACGGGGTAGAGCAGATCCACGGCAAGGTTGACCAGCACAAAGGCAGCCGCGGCAAGAACCACAACGGCCTGCAACACTGCGGCGTCCTGGTTGTTGACGGCCTGCTGGGTCAACTGTCCGACGCCGTTGCGCCCGAATACCGTCTCCGTCACCACGGCACCGCCGATAAGTTCGCCGAGGAGAACGCCAGCGATGGTCAAGGCGGGCAAGACCGCGTTTCGGGCCACGTGATGGCTGAGGACCCAGGCGTTGCTGCCGCCGCGTGAACGGGCGACGGCGACAAACGGTTGGGTGCGCACGTCATCGATGCTGCGGATCAGCACTTGGGCCAGGGGAGCGGAGATCGGGACGGCGAGCGTCGCCACCGGAAGGATCAGCCCCAGGGCCTCGGGCGGGTTGATCACGGGAATGAGCTTGAGCCGGAAGGAGAAGATCTGGATCAGTACGATGCCAAGCCAAAACACCGGAACGGAGACCAGCAGCGACGGCAGGGACTCGATGGCGTTGCGCAGCCATGCGAAGGGAGCGAGGCTGGCGAGGAACGCGATGGCTGTCGCCAGGATGACAGCGGCCAGGAATCCCAGCCCGGCAAGTGCCAGGGTCGACGGTAAATTGGCTGCGAGTTGGTCAACAACGGGCACACCGGCCTGCACTGAATAGCCGAGGTTCCCCGTGAGGAAGCCGGCGAGGGAATTCAGGTATTGCAGGAACAGTGGAGTGTCTGCCCCGTACGAATTCCGGATGTCGGCGATCTCTGCAGGGCTCAGGCCCATGTCGGGATTCTGGTACTTGATCATGAGGGCGTCCCCGGGCAGCGCCTGCAACAGCACGAAGGCGATCGTAAACGCTGCCCAGAGGACCAGAACTGCCTGGCCGATACGGTTCAGGAGATAACGCTGCATGTCAGCCCTTGTTGAGCCAGACGCCGTACAGGCTAGGCCGGCCAACAGCTTCGAAGGACAGGCCGTGCAGGTAGGGAGCCGAAGCGAAGACCTGCGGTTCTTCGAAGATCGGGATCACCAGGGCCTGGTCGATGAGGTGGTTCTGGATGTCGGCTACGTCCTTGAGGCGCTGCTGCGGGTCAGTGCGGGCCGTTTCCGCTTCCAGGAGGGCATTGAGTTTTTCATCGACGAAGCTCTTCACCTTCTGGCTGCTGCCACCCAACTGGAGCAGGGCGTCGCGGTTCTTCGGGTAGAACTGGCTCTTGATCACGTCTGGATCAGCGCGACCCACCATGGCAACGGAAACAGGGGTCTTTTCAGGATCCAGGCTGTCAACGGTCTTGCTTCCGGAGTCACCGGCGAGGACATTGAGCTTCACGCCTACTTTTTGCCATTGCTGGGCCACGAGCTGCAGCACGGCCTTGTTCTGCGGCTGTGGCAGGGACTCATAAATGGTCAAGGACAGTTGCGCTCCGTCCTTGGTCCGGATGCCATCGGCTCCGACCTTCCAGCCAGCCTCGTCCAGGAGTTGCTTGGCTTTGTCCTGGTCGTGGCGGAGCTTGTCCGAAAGGTCAACGTAGCCTTGGGCGTCCTTGGCCAGGACGGAGGTGGCCACGGGGTAGTTCTCCGAGAAGATCGTGTCCACCACTTCATGGGTGTCCGTAGCCTTCAGGAGTGCCTGCCGGACCCGCACATCAGAGACGAGCGCATTATCCGGACGGAAAACGATGCTGTCATTGACTCCGCGGGTGCCCGGAGCATGGATCGTAAAGTTCTGCCCTGCTACTTGCTTCTCGTCATAGGCCTGGACCTGGCGGATCAGGTCGCCCTGCCCGGCAAGAAGAGACCCTGTGCGCACGCTGTCCTCAGGGGTCACCACGATCTTTACGGTGTCCAGGTAGGCCCGTCCCTGGTGCTTCGCTGTGGCTGGTCCCCAGTTGTAGTCCTTGCGGGCTTCCAGAACGAGCTCCTTGCCGAGCACTTCGCTGGCGACAGTGAACGGACCGCTGCCGATGATGTTGCGGGCATCGCCAAGTTCGTCGAACTTCCGGTCCAGTGTGCTAATGGAGACGATGCCGGAACCGATGGTGGCCGTGCCCTGCAGGAAGCCCGGCGAGGACTTCTTGAAGTGGAATCTGACGGTGAGCGGATCAACAACCTCACTGTGGTCATAGTTGTTGATGACTTCGGAGACGGGCTGGTTCAGGGCCTTGTTTCCCAGGCCGTACGTGTCGAAGTTGCGTGCTACTGCTGCTGCGTCCACGGGCGTGCCGTCGGAGAAGGTGACGCCGCTGCGCAGCTTGAACGTGTACTGGGTCAACTCGGGGTTGCTGGTCCAGGACTCGGCGAGCCATGGCTCAATCTTGAGCGTCTCGGGATCCTGGAATGTCAGCTTGTCCGTAATCTGGTTCAGGATGCCGCCGTTGGGATAGAAGCCGCCCGATGGTGGATACAGGTTGGTGTGAGCCTGTTGCTCCAGGTAAACCAGCGTGCCACCGGTAACCGGCGCGCCGCCGTCGTCGGCTTGCTTCGCCGTTTCTGCGCCGCCGCACGCAGCCAGGACCGTGGCGAGCGCAAGCGCTGCCACGCCTGCCGAGATGGCGCGGACGGGTCTGGGGAAGATCATGGGGATGCCTCTTTCGGATGGAGTGGAGCCCGCGGCGCTGCGCGGAAAATGGTGATGGAAGGACGTCTGGACATCACTGTAGGAGGGTGCGAAAGCCTGTCCGAACCGGGCCGACATCAACGGTCACTCCAGTTCGCATGGCGAAAAAGCGCTTCACGCGCCGCAACAATCCGGCAGCTTTTGCCCTCGATTAGTTCCTTTCTGCCGCGGTGGCCGACCATGCTGACCAGGACCCGACGTACAGTGCCGCTTCGATCCCCAGCGTGGCGAGGGTAAGGACTTTGTGGGCGGCCAGGACGCCGGCGCCGCAATAGGTTCCGACGGCGGCCCCCGGAGTCAGTCCGGCCGCCTCGGCCTGCGCACGCAGCACCTCAGGGGGAAGCAGCAGCCCGTCCTCGTCCAAGGTGCTGCTGCTGGGAAGGCTGAGCGCTCCGGGAATGTGGGCTGGCGGGTCCCCGGGAGTCCCGACGAAATGTTCTCTTTCCCGGGCGTCAAGCAGGATGCCGCCGTGTGGAAAGGCCGCCGCTTCGTCGGTCGCGATGGTTGCAAGGTTGCCGCTCGCCGGGGACAGTCCGGCCTTCAGCGTTATTGATCCGGCCCCGGTGTCCGGTCGTTGTGTCGTGGTCGGCAAGCCCAGGCTCTGCCAATAGCCATAGCCACCGTCGAGGACCCTTACATTGACCAGTCCGGCCCACTTCAGGACCCACCAGGCCCTGGCCGCCGACAGTCCGTGCCGGTTGTCGTAGACCACCACCGCCGAGTCATTGTTGATCCCGTAGCTGCGCAGGGCGCACTGCAGAGCACCTGCTGACGGAAGGGGGAGTGCCCCATCCACTGCGGACCTGTGCGGTCCAGCGTCCGCGAGCACCGTGGGCAGGTGGACGTAGTGAGACCCCGGCAAGTGGCCGGCGTCGTATTCTGCTTCCGGTTCGGCGAGGCCGGGTCTGAACCGGATGTCCAGCAGGACCGGCGCCGCTCCTTCGGGGAGCTGACGGGCCAGTTCGGCCGCTTCGATGAAATGAGCATTGCGTAGTTCATCCAGCTCCGTGTCGGGTATGGATGTGGCCTCTGAGCTCATGCCCGGGCTCCGGCTCCGACCGGACCTGCCGCCGTCGTGCTTTCAACCGGTGTGGCCTCGTGGAGGTTCACAGGAACGGTGAGTCCCAGATGATCGCGCAGCGTGCTTCCCTGGTATGCCTCCCGGAACAAACCACGGGCCCGCAATTCAGGGATCACTCCGCGGGTGAAGCGTTCAAATTGCTCCCCGAGGAAAGGAGTGAGGATGTTGAAGCCGTCCACACCGCCTTCCTCATGCCAGGCCTGTAGGTAATCGGCTATATGTGCGGCAGTGCCGACCACCACGCTGTAAGACACCAAGTGGTTGACAAGAATGTCCCGCCATCGCACGGGCCGTGCCGTGCCCGGTATCCTCCCTGAGCGCTGCCGTGTCAGGTCAAGCAGGTGCTCGCCGTGTTGGTTGAAGCGGGCAGCATCGTCAACGGTGACTTCCGCCTCGAGCTCGGCTTGGGCCAGCTCGAGCCCAATCGCTTCGCCCAGGACAGCCAAGCTTCGGGTGGCAGGGAATCCTTCCCTGTCGTCGTGCGGTCCCGGTGATACAGGCACCCGGGAGGCCAGGAAATCGTGAATCTCCCAGGCCTCTTCGAAGGTTGACCCAATGATGGGCAGCACGGGAGTGAGACTCTTGACGTGGTCTGGATTCCTGCCGTTCGCCGCGGCCTCCGTGCGGAGGGTCTTCGTCTCCGCGGCTGCCTCTGCGATGCCCGGCAGCGCCAGCAAGGCCAAGTCAGCGCGTGTGTGGACAAGGTGCCGTGAGCGCTGGGACGTGCCGGCGTGGACCAGCGGAACATGCCCTTGGATGGGTCGGAGCACATTCAAGGGACCGGCCACGGGATGGTGCGCGCCCCTGAAGTCAGCCCGGTGCAGTTTGGAGGGGTCCAGATAGAGCCCCGATTCCTGATTGGCGACCAAGGCGCCGTCGCCCCAGCTATCCCATAGCAGCCTCAAAGCATCGATGAGTTCTTCGGCGGAGTCGTAGCGCTGTTCGTTGCCCCAGTGCGCATCCCGGCCGTGATTGGCAGCTGCCCGTGGTTCGGCCCCCGTCACGATGTTCAGGCCGAGGCGTCCACCGCTGAGCCGGTCTATTGAGGCGCTGATGCGGGCCAGGGTATAGGCATCGGAGTAGGTGGCGTTGACCGTGGCAATCAGGCCGATCCTGGAGGTGAGCCCGGCAAGGAAACCGACCGCGCTCAGTGGTTCGATGCGGGCGGCCAGATAGGGATCCCTGAACTCCAAATCGGGTCCTGTAGCCAGCCAGTCGCCGAAGAAGATGTAGTCGAGGCCCGCTGCCTCGGCTTCCAATGCAGTGGCGCGGATTACCTCCGGATCGTCATGGGGATCGTGGTGCGCTCCCGGGTAGCGCCAGCCGCTGGGGTAGGCGCCGACGGCCCGAAACATGGCCCCGATGATGATGTGCTTGCGTTTGGTGGTTCCTGTGTCGTTGGCTTCGGAATGCGTGGAGTTGTTTGTCATGCGCCGAACTTAGGAGCTGTCCGGGCAGGGCTCCCAATGAGACTTCACATGCGTTAGTGCGGTGTCACGTCAGGTCACTGTGGTTCATCCCGGTTCAGCACCTGTGGGAGTGAGTCCTGCCACCTTATTTTGAGTAGCTCAGAATAAGAAGTTAGACTTGAGTACAGGCCAGAGCAGCCCTTGACTACCGCACCGGTGAACACTCCCGGGCCGGCAGGGCGAGCGCCACAATCCGCATCCCTTCCGCTTGAGCGGTACTGGAGTCCCTAACTGGCCATGATCCTGAATCCCAAGGAGTATCAATGACTTTGCTTGCCGAACGCCCCGTAACCATCGAAACCACCCCTGAGAGCGTTACCGAGGTCGGTGCCGTCAACACCGAATCGCACGGTGGCAGCTACGTGACTCTGCCCGCGGGTATCCCGCAGCCAGGTACAGAGGGGTCCTATGTCACCATCCCGGGCAGCCGAAACCTGCCGGCTGTCGCCCGTGGCAGCTACGTGACGGTGGCCAATGCCGCCGTCGTTGCCAACCGGGCCGTTGAAGGACGCTACGTCACGCTTTCGACGGCAGCCTAGGGCCCTTGCTGCTCAACTGACCCACTCTTGTTTGATCGCTAGGCTGGCAGTATGCGAAACGATTTCAGCCCTTCGGCCACGTCCGCCCGTGACTTCTACCGGCTTTTGACCGCAGTGGTGGTTCCCCGGCCGATCGCCTGGGTTTCGACCGTCTCTCCGGCAGGAACCGACAATGTTGCACCCCATTCGTTCTTCACGGTTGCATCAACCAATCCGCCGATTGTGCAGTTCACGTCGGTGGGCGAGAAGGATTCGCTGCGCAACATCACCGCGTCGGGAGAATTCGTCATCAACCTCGCTCCGGCGACGCTGTTGGAAGAGGTCAACGCCACTGGAACCAACTTCCCGCCGCAGGTCAGTGAGTTTGATGCCGTAGGGCTGACTCGTGAGCCGAGCCTGACGGTGGCAGTGCCGCGCGTCAAGGAATCGCCGGCGGTGCTTGAATGCCGGCTCCATTCCGTGCTGCCGATCGGGGACTCGACTGTGGTTTTTGGCGAGGTGACACATGCTGCCGTGAGTAGTGCTGTGCTCGATGGCAGCCACCCGCGGATCGACCTGCTTGAGCCACTGGCCAGGTTGGGGCTGGACGAGTGGGGAACACTCGGAGCCGTCCGGAGCCGTAGCCGTATCCGGCTCGGGGGCTGGCCGGGAGATTTCGCTCCCAAGGGTTAGGGCCGGCTGGCCGTCAATCCGAGGCAAACAAAAGGGACGTCCCAAGCGGGACGTCCCTTTTGTTTTAGCCTGTAGCTCCTAGCCAATGCCGAGCTGGACAAACAAGAACCAGGCCAGAAGCGGTACAACGCCGATCATTGCGATGGCCCACAGCAACAGCGCACGGAAGAACATCCGCTCGTCTTTCGGCTGGGCGCTGGCCATCAGCAGGGCTCCGCTGGTGGACATCGGGCTGACGTCAACCACGGAGGAACTGATGGCGATGGCCGTCACCACGCCCACAGGAGTGAGCAGGGGGTCCATGGCGATGGGGGCAACCACGGGGCTGATGACGCCCAGGGTTCCCGTGGTGGAGGCGAAGGCTGAAACGATTGCCACCACATAGCTGGCGATCAGCGCCGCGAGAGAACTGTTGCCCAGACCGGCGATGCCTTCCTGAAGTTCTTTCAGCGCGCCCATTTTCTCCAGCATGCCCACGTAGGTGACGATGCCGGTGACGAGGATGATGGCTGACCATGGCATGCTTTCCAGCGCCGGCTTCTGCACGTTGGAGTCGAGGATGATCAGGACCCCGGCGATGACCAGCGAGGCTACTCCCACATCCATGCCCAGGACGGTGGTGAGAACCAACAGGGACGCAATGCCCGCAAGTGTGAGAATCCGCATGGGGGTGGCGGCTACCTTGACCGGGGCGGATCCGCTGGCATGTTGCCCAGCAACCGAAGTCCGCGCCGGGGCCGTAAGCACGGCTGTGCCCGATCCTCCCACGCCATCTGTCGCCGGGGAGGCGGGTCCGCCGTCGTAATGTATGGCAGTGTCCCCGCCGAGCCGCGCCGCCGTCTTCGTGGCCCGGCGCTTCATGATGGCCTGGACCAGAACATAGGCGATGACGGCCAGGACGGCGTTGAAGATGAAGCAGTACGCATACAGCTTCAATGAATCGTCACCGGCCCCGGCTGCGTCCAACATCTTGTTGCCAAGGACGCCGAAGGGGTTGACGGGGGAGAAGGCGCCGGCATTGGCGCCTTGGACGATCACCAGGCCCATGGCCAAGGTGCTGATGCCGAACCGCATGCCCAGAGCCAGGCCAACCGGAGCGACGATGGCGATGGCGGCGGGCGTGAAGGCGCCGGCGGAGGCCAAGGCTGCAGTCAGCAGGAACATGAGGATGGGAACCAGGACCTTGCGGTTGCCGGCGAGCCGTTCAGCCCAGTAGGCGAGCAGGTCGATAGTGCCGTTGATCCGCACGATGGCGAAGAGCAGGGTGGCGCCCACCAGGATGAAGAAAAGTCCGGCCGGGAACTGCCCGATGACATCCTTGACCGACATCCCGGCCAGGAGGGTACCCACGCCGAACGCAGCTATGGTGGCCAGAAGTCCGGCGTTGATCTTGGTGAACGAGCCGACGGCGAAAGCCGCTACGAGCACCAGGAAGGCGATGAGTGAGAGCGACATTTGCCCGCCGCCTACGCCTTCGCCGCGGCGAGCACCCCGGCGCCGGACAGCAGGCTGCCCGCTCCGCTGATGGCCGGTTTGTGGCCCAGCGCCTTGAGAATCTCGTACGTAGTGGCCGTAGCTGCCGTGATGACAGGGAGTCCCAGCTCGTCCTCGACTGCCTGGACGGCGGCGAGGGAGGGCATCTGGACGCAGGCGGACAGGACGACGGCGTCGGCGCCTTCGCGCTGCAGGCTGCGGGCCAGTGCGGGCAGGTTTTGAGGGTCAAGGCAACCGACTTCAAGGTTGTCCGCTACTTCGAGGCTGATGGCGTCGAGCACCGTGATGCCCGATCCTTCGATGTAGTCCACCACCATCTTGGTCAGTGGCTTCATGTACGGGGTGATCATGGCGACCCTGTTGGCGCCGATTTCATGCAGGGTTCGGACCAGGGCGCCTGCGCTGCTCGTAACCGGGGCCGGATGTCCGTTGCCGGAGGCAGCGTCAGCAATCACCCGTTCGGAACCCTCATGGGCTTCGGGACCTTGAGCCATGACGGCGACGAGGCAGGCGTAGGCGATGACATCCACATCGGCGTCGGAAACTGCTTCGGCGCACTGGGCTGCCTTGCCCACCATGGCAAGCAGTTCTTCCCTGGTGACCTTCTTCATCCCGGCGCGGGCGGAGTGGAAGGTGTACTTGTGTCCGGTCGCCTCGGCTTGGCGCCGGAACAACTCCGGCAATTCCGTCTCCATGGTCGTGTTGGAACTGGGGACGATCAATCCCACGCGGCTGCTCCCGGGGCGCTTGGGCTCGGGGGCGGTTTCGCAGGTGCTGGCGGTGATGGTGCTCATGGAATCTCCACGTCGTTGTGTTGGGGGCGAGTAAACCCATAAGGTGGGTTCGCATCTCATGATGTGGGTCATGCGGTGTCGGTGTCAAATGGATCACACCCGTGTCGCCCGAGGCTTCACTAAGCTGGTGCATGCTTGCGGAGAAGAGTTAGGGGTAATGGACAGTGGTAAAAGAACCCGGAGCAGGGGCTTCGCCCCTCTTGGTCCTGCATAAGGTGGCGGAGATCCTGGACTGTTTCTCGGTAGATGAGCCGGAACCGACGCTGCAGCAGATCATCCGCAAGACCGGGCTGCCGTCGAGCACCTGCCAGCGATTGGTCCAGAACATGCTCCGTGAGGGGTTCCTGGACCGCGACGGCGACCGGTACCGGATCGGCATAGGCCTGGTCCG
This sequence comes from Paenarthrobacter nicotinovorans, assembly GCF_007670255.1. Classification (GTDB taxonomy): domain Bacteria; phylum Actinomycetota; class Actinomycetes; order Actinomycetales; family Micrococcaceae; genus Arthrobacter; species Arthrobacter nicotinovorans_B. The sequence continues at coordinate 90,031 of NZ_SZVS01000001.1, forward strand.
CTGGGCTACTCCCGGAACTTTTGGGCTCGACGTCGTTCGGCTGGTTAAGCCGGTTTTGCAGCGGTTACGTGACGAAACCGGTGAAAGCGCCTGCCTGTACGTCCGAGACGGTGCATTCCGGACCGTCGTCGCAGTGGCCGAGACACGCCACGTTGTGATGCGTCCCTTCATGGTAGGCATGGTCATGCCTCTGCATGCCGGCGCCCCCGGCAAGATCTTCCTGGCGTTCGACCCCGGGGCCTGGGATGCGTTGGACGAGCAGGCGCTTGAGGGTTTCACCCCCGATACCCCGGTGTCTCTTCAGCTGCTGAAGGAGCAGGCGGAGGTGGCGCGCCGGCAGGGATTCTACGCAGCCTTTGGGGAACGCAACCAGGATGTTGGCTCCATCAGTGCGCCGGTCTTCGACCATGCCGGCCGTCTCGCATGTGCCGTGGGTCTGGGGTTCCCCACTCAGCGGATTGGGCCCGCTGATGTTCAGCGGTTGGGGCCGGTTGTAGCCCAGGCGGGGCGCGAAGCCAGTTATGCCCTTGGCTACCAAGGCGTGGGGGACCGGGAGAAGACTCCCCGGACAGCCAAAACCAACTCCTGACATACTCCTCGGCCGAAAATGTGGCGGTCAGTGCGTTGCCTACCATGTCCTCCCGCCCTGGAGTAGTTTGGAAAAACACGGCGCGTTTCACCGACGTCCAATCGGCAAAAGTTCGGACTCGGTGCATCCGGTCACGGGAACGGGCTCTTGTCGACAGGAGTTACGTTGCGCCAGGTATCATTTCCATCCGGTGAGACTGTCCCCGCGCTCGGAATCGGAACGTGGGGCATGGGCGAGCACCCCGGCAACGCCGCAAGCGAAACAGCGGCGATCCGTACAGCCCTGGATTTGGGAATGTCCGTAGTAGATACAGCCGAAATGTACGGCAATGGCGCCGCCGAGGAACTTGTTGGGAAGGCGCTCTCCTCACGGAGGAACGAAGCGTTCCTGGTCACCAAAGTCCTGCCGCATCACGCCACTTTGCGCGGAACTATTGCTGCTTGCGAAGGTAGCCTGCGCCGCCTTGGAACGGACAGCATCGATCTCTACCTTCTGCATTGGCGGGGCGCTGTCCCGTTGTCCGAGACGCTCGAAGCTTTCGAGCACCTGCAGCAGGCCGGGAAGATCCGGCACTGGGGCGTCAGCAACTTCGATGTGGCGGACCTGCAGGAACTCCAGCTCTTACCGGGCGCTGAAGGAGTCGCCGCCGACCAAGTGCTGTACAACCTGACCCGCCGGGATATCGAATTCGATCTGTTGCCCCATTGCGCCGGGAACGGAGTCCCCGTGATGGCGTACTCGCCGCTTGAGCAGGGGCGGATGCTGAATGATCCTGTGCTGCTCCGCATCGCGGACGAACACGGCACCAGCCCCGCGCAGATTGCACTGGCCTGGGCGCTCCGGCAGCCACTGGTTGTCGCCATTCCCAAGGCTTCAAGTCCGTATCACGTCCAGGAAGTTCACCGCTCCCTCAGCATCGAGCTCACACCACAGGATCTGGCTGACCTGGATAGTGCCTATCCTCCGCCCACCCGCAAAGGCATGCTAGAGATGATCTAGGCGACTACCTCGTGCAGCCTGCCCTTCAGGCTCCGGCGTCCATTGGCCAAGCACGACGTCAGCGCCGTGCAGCCTTCCTTGCGGCATTTTTCAGGGCCTTACGGGACACGGGCTTAAGGGCTTTGCGGGCAGCCTCTTCGGCGATGGCGCGATGGCGACGGGCATCGATCACATCATTCCAGAGGGCCGTAGCAAAAGCTCCGCCGTCCTCGGCGTAGACGTGATAGGGATAGCCGGAGAAGGCTGCCGGCGGTGTCCCTGCAGGGAGGTCGGCACCGGATGCGCGCGCCGCGGCGTCGGCGATGGCCCAGGTCTCCGTTAGGTGGGGAGTGAGGTTATCCTGCACAAAGACATTGGCGTCCGGTGACTGGGCAGCCCGTTCCAGCAGGGAGTCAAGCCGTTCCGTCAGCAGGTCTGCGACCGCATTCTGGAGAGGGGTACCTTCAGCCGTTGAGGCATTGAGTCGGGTCTCCTGCTCCGCGACGGCATCTTCCCAGTCGCTGGTCTGGCGGAAGGTCTGCCACGTGGGAAACCACACGACCGCCCCTGTTGCGTGGTTGTGGATGTGCCGAAGGCCGCTGTTCTTCTCCGTGGCTGCATGGTCATGGCCTGCGGTGTCAGCGTCGGCCATCAGTTCGGACAAGCTTTTCGCCGGTGACGGGTTCATGGTGATGATTGGGTGCTTTCCTGTAGTGCGGGCTTGCTTTCGTTCATCAGCACAACCCGTGGCGGGCGGTGACTATTCCGCTCGCTCAACCGTCGCGCCGTCCTCGGAGGCGTCCCCATTACGAAAACCTTGTAACCGGAACGTGGCTCGTTGACGCTAGGGAAGATCTCTGGACCCGGGCCGATCCTTGACCTATGGTGAGGGCATCAGCGGCCACAAGCCGGGTGGGGCTCCGTCGTGGAGGTGCATCATGGGTATCATTTCGTCCGGTTTCCGTGGACGCCGGTCCGGGGATCCCGCCTTGCCTCCCGGACAGCACCTGACGCAGGACTTTCCAGTGCTGACGGCGGGGCCGGCCCCGCTGATCGCCCTGGACTCCTGGGAGTTCTTCATCGCCACGGAAGAAGGCCAACGGCATTCCTGGTCCTGGGACGACTTCATGGCCTTGCCGCAGGAGGAAATTACCCAGGACATCCACTGCGTGACCAGTTGGTCGAAACTGGGAACAGTGTGGCGCGGGGTTTCGGTGGATACTCTTTTCCAAAACGTTGAGACAACCAGCGACTTCGCCACGGCACACTCGTTCGGCGGCTACACCACGAATGTTCCTCTGTGGGATCTGTTGGGCGGCAAAGCATGGGTGGTCTGGGAATTCGACGGCGAGCCGCTGGCGCGGGCCCATGGTGGCCCGGCACGGCTCCTGGTGCCTCATTTGTATTTCTGGAAGAGCGCCAAATGGATTCATGGCCTTGAGCTGACGGCGGAGGATGTTCCCGGTTTCTGGGAATCGAACGGCTATCACCTTCACGGCAACCCGTGGCGGGAGGAGCGGTACTCATGAGGCACGTGCCGTGAGCTCCGTATGGCAAGTCGCGGAAGTGGTCGGCGGGATGGACGAGAACGCCACAGCCAGGACCATCCGGCTCAGGGTGGAGGGCCTGATGGGACATCTGGCGGGACAGCATATCGACATCCGGCTGACAGCCGAGGACGGTTACACCGCCATCCGCTCATACTCTGTGGCCTCCGCCGCCAAGGACGGGCAGCTGGAGATCACCGTTGACGAACTGCCCGACGGCGAAGTGTCGCCTTACCTTGTCCGGGACCTGATGGTGGGGGACCGCCTGGAAATCCGGGGACCCGTGGGCGGCTGGTTTGTCTGGCGGCCCAGCAACGTCAACCCCGTTCAGTTGATCGGAGGAGGTTCGGGCGTAGTGCCCTTGATGTCCATGATCCGGGCACACCAGGCGTCCGGCAGCACATCGCCTTTCCGGCTGTTGTACTCACTTAAATCGCCGGCCACCGCGCTCTATGGCGACGAACTGGAGCGTTTGGACCGCGAATCGGACTCGTTGACAGTGGACTACGTTTATACGCGCTCGACGCCGGAGGGCTGGCCGTCGCTGCCGGCCCGCCTGACGTCGGAGACGCTTCTGGCCAGGATTTTCCCGGCTGATGAGAACCCGGATGTGTTTGTGTGCGGTCAGACCGTTTTCGTGGAGGCCGTCGCGGACTGGCTCGTTATGGCAGGCTATTCGCCGGACTCCATAAAGACCGAACGGTTTGGCGGAACGGGAGGCATCCAGTGAACGGCGCCCATGATGTGGCTTTCCCCTATCCCGAGGATCAGGACATTGCCGCGGCACCGCATGACCCGATCCCTTACGTGGACGGCAACGCAGCGGCGGGCGCCCTGTCTGAAATCTTCCGCATCGACATTATTGCCGCGCTTGGACGCTGCCGGCACTGCGGCTCAGTGCGCGCTTTCGGGGCGGCCATGGTCTTCACCGATGCTCCAGGCATCGTGGTGCGCTGCCGCGATTGCCAGGGCGTCCTGCTGCGGCTTGTGCAGACGCCGAGCCGATACTGGCTGGATCTGAGCGGCCTCAGCTACCTGGAGATTGACCGCGAGGAGTAACCCGCTGAAATACGTCCGCTCATTTGTGGTTCCGCTCGTCCGCAAGCGTGTTGCGCCGTTCCTCCTCACGTTTGGAATACGCGGCCGCGCGGACTGCCTCCTCGGATTCCAGTCCGCTGCCAAGGGCCCCGCCGACGGTGGCCGCTGAGGCGACAAACCACGTCAGTATGAACAGGTCGCCGTAGTCGAGGGATGATTTGAGGTAGCCCCCCATAACGGCAGGGTCGAGCACAAACAGGGCCCACGCCAGATTCACTACGTAGAGCGCCAGATAGCAGATGACCACCCCAATGATGAGGGTGATCAGGGTGGACGTGTTGTAGAGGCGGGACCTTTCCTTCGTGGCGTCGGAATTGTCGTCGGCCTTGTCCCACAGTCCGGCATCGACGACGAGCCAGCCGACCACAAGGGCAATTGAGGCGAGCATGGCAACTATGAGGCGCCAGGGCGACAGAGAGCCAGCCAACAGCCAAACCGTTGAGTTGATCGTCGCGACCGCTCCTGTAGCCAGTGCCGCGACGAGAGCGGATTTGAGCCCGGGCACCAATAGCCAGGGCCGGTTCGCCAGGACCATTCCCACCAGCAACCTGAAGCGGCTGGTGAAGCGGGGGAGCAGCTCACTTTCCTCGTCTTGCGCCGTACCGTCCATTCCGCTGACAAGTGACCGTACTGCGTGCCGGCCGCGCCGGTGCATGCGTATTCCGCCGAGGGCCGGCAGCGACAATACGGCCGCGCGTTGTCCGGGGTCGGTCTCAGCCAGCAGGTACCGGCCGTCGTCTTCGTCGCGAAAGGGAAGCTCGGTCAGCCCGATCACCACATCCCATTCATGGTCGCGGGCGTGGTCCCGGAGTCGCGCCAAGGCGGTGTCGACATCCTCGGAGCCCGTGCTGAAGGGCTCACTGACCACCTCAATGTTCCACCCCGGGTGGCCCTTGCCGCCTGGCGGCTTGAGGTCACACAGGCGGTGTGCAAGCTGCGTGGGCGCGGCGGGGTCGGCCATAAGGCCGACCTGAAGCGGCTTCATCACGGCAACCTACCACAAAACGGCAGTGGAGCCGACCCCACCGGCGGCCAATGTCCTGCCTTCAACCGAACTCGTTGGCAGGCAGGCTTTGATTGGATGCCGATTGGGGGCGACCCCACTTGTTTCCGGTCTCGGGGCAGGCAGTCTGTCAGGCCGACGCCGGCGCGAACCGCTCCCACACCCGGTGGGCTGCCAGCAGCCCGACCAAGTCCTGGACCAGGGATTCACCGTTCTTCCCGGTCACAATGCCCGGCGTGCCTTCCGGAATGCCGGCCGCAGCCAGCGCCGCTGAGCCGCCATCCATCGTGGCAATGGCTTTCGCGTGACGGAAAGCCTCGGTCAGCAGCAATACTGCCCGAGGATCCAACTCGCCACCGGGCGCGCCGGCCTTGGCATCGAGCCCGGGTGCTGCGTCAGGTGCCGGGGCGGGAGCTGTCGCCACAATGACCGCATCAAACTCAGTTGAGCGGGCCGTGAGATAAGTACGCTGGACGGGGATCCCGCCGTCGTCCTCCGCACCCAGGAAGCCGCCTTCCGGTGCGATGACCAGCGGAACGATGCCCTCGGCATCCAGAGCCTTTCGAGCCGCCTGCACTGCGGACAGATCGCTTTCCTGATCGGCCAGGATCCCCACGATGCGGCCAGTGACGGGCCAGGTTTTCCCCACCTGCGACAGGGCAGGGCTGGATTCGGAATCCGGCACCTCCACGCTCGCGGCGGGTGCTGGAAGGCCCAAACCCTTGGCCACTGCGGCACACAGATCGGCGTCAATGTTGGCCAAAGCGGCGAGCTGGCGTTCGCGGATGGATTTTTCGTAGCATTTGCCCAGTTCGAACGTGTAGGCCTGGATCACGTGGTCCCGCTCGATGGGGCTCAGGCTGCGGAAGAAGAGCCTCGCCTGGCTGTAGTGGTCATCGAAGGTCGCCGGGTTGCGGCGCTCCTTGAGGGACGCGGCGAGTTCCTCCGGGACATCGATGAACGCCCCGACGTCCTGGCCGGCGTGGAAGGGGCAACCGCCGTCGAGGGAGTTGGGGCGGTAGGGGGCGACTCCGCTGTGGTCTGCCTGCTGGTGCATCCCGTCGCGCAGCATGTCGTTGACCGGAGCCTGCGGGCGGTTGATGGGAATCTGGCCGAAGTTGGGGCCACCGAGACGCGAGATCTGGGTGTCCAAGTACGAAAAGAGCCGGACCTGCAGCAGGGGATCATTGGTGACGTCGATTCCCGGGACCAGGTGGCCGGGGTGGAAGGCCACCTGCTCGGTTTCGGCGAAGTAGTTGGTGGGATTGGCGTTGAGGGTCATGACGCCGATGGGTTGGACCGGGGCCAGTTCCTCGGGCACGAACTTGGTGGGATCAAGGAGGTCGATGCCTTCGAACATCTGGTCCTCGGTGTCCGGGAATGTCTGGACTCCGAGTTCCCACTCGGGGTAGGCGCCTGCTTCAATGGCGTCGGCCAGGTCCTGACGGTGGAAGTCGGGGTCCATGCCGTTGATGATCTGCGCTTCTTCCCAGACGAGGGAATGGACGCCCTGCTTCGGCTTCCAGTGGAACTTCACCAAAGTGGTGCGCCCCTCCGCGTTCACGAACCGGAAGGTGTGGACGCCGAAGCCTTCCATGGTCCGGTAGGAGCGGGGGATGCCACGGTCGGACATGTTCCACATCGTGTGCGCCTGGGCCTCGGTGTGGAGGGAGACGAAGTCCCAAAAAGTGTCGTGGGCGCTTTGTGCCTGCGGAATCTCGCGGTCCGGGTGGGGCTTTGCTGCGTGCACGACGTCGGGGAACTTGATGCCGTCGTGGATAAAGAAGACTGGAATGTTGTTTCCCACGAGGTCGTAGGTGCCCTCGTCCGTGTAGAACTTCGTTGAGAAGCCACGGGTGTCGCGGACCGTATCGGCTGAACCGCGGGAGCCCAGCACGGTGGAGAAACGGACGAAGACGGGGGTCTCCACGTCCTTGGCCAGGAACCCGGCGCGGGTGAGGTTGGCTGCGGTGCCGTAGGAACGGAATACTCCGTGGGCGCCGGCTCCGCGGGCGTGGACTACGCGCTCAGGGATGCGCTCGTGGTCGAAGTGCGTGATCTTCTCCCGCAGGTGGTGGTCCTGCAGCAGGATGGGGCCACGCGGGCCGGCCTTCAGGGAATGGTCGGTATCGGCCAGGCGAAGTCCTTGTGCTGTGGTCAGGTACTGGCCGGACTGGGCACGTGCAGTGGCCGGCGCCCCGGTGGGAGTACCCGTTGGAGAGACAGCCTCGGGCGCGCGCTGGTCCGGCTTGGGCGGCAGGGGTTCGCGGGGAGTGGTGGGCTCTTCCAAACTGGCCGGCTCGCTGCCAGGGACTCCGGGGATGCTGATGTCGCGCTTCTTGTCCGCCATGAAATTCTCCTCAGAATGGGTAAACCAGCAGTGTTCTACCGATGGGGCGAGATGCTAAGCATGCTTAGCATGTTTTGTACCCTAGGGAATGTTGTTCAACACTGCAAATTGAAATTCGGTCCAAGCGTGGAGAATGAAGCGCTACTACCCCAGGAGCTTTCGCAATCCTGCGGCGTGTACTTGTGCAAGTCCAGGCTGCTCCTGCACGTCACTGAGCGACAGGCCGGTGGCGTCCTTGACGGCGCGGCGCATGGCTTGCAGATTTGTGAACCCACTGGCCTCGGCAATATTCGCCAGCGACCGCATCCAGGAATCTGTGTCGGAGAGAAGCTCCAAGGCTTCCACAGTCCTCAAAGCACGGATGAACTTGTTCACTTGCAGGGCTTCGGCTTCGAAAAGGTAGTAGAGGGCCCGGCGGGAGAGGTGTGAATAGGCCACCACCTGTTCAACGTTCAAGTCCGGATTCCTGTAGTTCCTCCTCATGAACTTCTTGATCGCGGCTATGCGCGCCGGTTTTACCTCAGCGTCATCGACCCGGGCTTCCAGCAAGGAGCCGACCAAGCCGGTCATCATGGATCGGAAAACAGGCTCCAAGCGGCCAATTTCCCGCTCCACGTTTGCGTCCTGCCAGCTGGATAGCGCCGGAACCATCAACCCACGGACCAAGGGGTGTTCCCTGATATCGCCCAAGCCTTCCAACCGCTTGATTGATGTGTCGTTCAGGCCCAACAGGTGACGGTCAAAATGCAACCTGACTGCACTGAGGCCCTTTGGTGCGTGGAAACTGCCGGCGGAGGAGTGGTCGAGGAACCTGACGGTGCCTGGGGCAATCTCCTCGGATCGTCCGGAGAAACTGAATCCCGCGCATGAACTTCGGAAGTACACCAGCCAGTTTTGGGCAGGGGCCGGGGCCCTCCAGTGGCAGATGGCCGGTTCGTTAACTACGTCCACCAGGCTGAAGCCGGGTCCCTCAAGGCTCACGGCCGTTGGATTGAAGCCCGGCCGGATCTGGCGTTCGGTCTTTTCCAGGCGTGCCGGGGTGTCAATGGCGCTGCCATACCAGCACCGCCAGTGCTCAAACCTATCCTCCGGGTTCAGCCCTGCCGGGACGGCGTAGCGTTTGATCCCTTCACTGCGTGGGGTGCGGGCATCGGGCAATGAATGATCGGGGCTGGTCGAGGGGGTGCATTTCATGGGGTGTGGCCTTTTGGCTGCCCGGCAGCCGTTGTTCTGCTGAGCAGTTCTGCTGAACCTCAGTGCAGCGCGCTCATGCGATGGGAAGTTACAAGTCTAGGTACAGCGCAGGGCATACGTGGTCACCAGTGGTAGACATCACAGCTCCTGCCATGTCCACCACACCTCCGGTTCGACGGCGGGATGCCCGAGCAGATATCCCTGCCCTGCGGTTACTCCCAGCTCCCTTACTGCTGCCAGTTCTCCCTCGGTCTCGATTCCTTCGGCAACCAAGGCCGCTCCAATACCCGCAGCGAACGTCACCATGGCCGCTCCGAGGGCCTTTTTGGCTTGGTCCCCTTCGATTCCGGAGACGAGGTCCCGATCCAGCTTGATCACGTCGGGCCGCACGTGAAGGATGTGGCGCATCGATGCAAACCCGGCGCCGGCATCGTCAACCGCGATCCGCAAACCAAGCGCGCGTGCTCGCGCCAGGGCTGCGCAGAGAGATGGGTAGTCCGTCACTGGACTGTGTTCGGTCAGCTCCAGGACGATTCGTTCGGCAGGCAACGATGAGCCCTGAAGAATGGCGTCCATGCGCGGATCACAACATGCCTGTGGAGACACATTCAGGGAAACGTAGAGATGGGGCGGGAGTGCTGCGGCGGCCGCGAGTGCACTCTCCAACGCCAGGAATTCGAGCTCAAGTACACATCCCGCGGAGGCGGCGTCGGCAAACCAAGCGTCAGGTGCCTGGATGGGCCAGCCGGAGAAGCGGGTCAGCGCTTCGACTCCGGTGACCTCGCCGGTTTCCAAGTGATGGATAGGCTGAAAAGCCGTTGACACGGCCCGGCTGCTGATGATGTCCTGAACTTTGGCGCCCAGCCTTTCATCCGCCGGGCCTGCACCGCTCCCAGAGGCTGTCAGCCCGGCAGCACCCTTGAGGCCGGTGGCTCTGAAGGCGAGCTGAACCAGCACTGACGAAATAATTCCTACTGCCGCGCCCGCGAAAAAGACATCCGGCCCGGCACCATTGCGGCGTGCACCGCTGCGCACTGACTGTGTGATGGCTGTGAAGATCACCATTGCAAAACACTATGGTTCCCGTGCGGAGGGAGGGACGCGCAGCTGTATCACTCTGTGCAGTCTTGGGTCCGGTGCGTTACTTTTCGTGCAAAGCAGCGAAGGCCCTCCGGCTCACTGCACGGATTGAATGCCCGTGAGGAAATTTTTGCACGCGACGGCATCGGGCCCGCCCGTTCGCTCCGGGGTCGGCGGCTAGGCTTGTCAACGTTCCTGTCCCGCCCGGCCATCCCCCAAGTCGCTGGGCGGGGCAGGGACCTTACCGCCGTCGTCGAAACCGTTGGGATTCCCGCCCTGTTAGAACAGCGGCCATGGGACGGCCGGCATGCCGCCGTGCGGCGCCGGAAACCGTCCGGCAGTACACAATCGTGAGCAACGCGCATGCAGCGCCGCGATTTCCCCGGCGGTGAGCAACCCGGCCAAGTCACGACCCAGGTCGCCGTCCAGTCCTTTGCGGACACGCTCGACGCCTTCACGTTCCTCGTCGGTGAGGGAATCTCCCAGCCAGCCCCAAAGAACCGTGCGCAGCTTGTGCTCGCTATTAAAGGTCAGCCCGTGGTCCACCCCGTGCCGGTGCCCGTCAGGCATGGCAAGGATGTGGTTGCCTTTCCGGTCAGCGTTGTTGACGACGGCGTCGAACACGGCCATCCGTCGGAGGGCCGGGGAGTCTTCGTGGATCAGGGCGACCATTCGCCCGTTGTCGTCCTGGCCTTCAAGAACGGCTTTCCAACCCGCATCCGGCACATTGTCCGTCGCGACCAGGTCCACCGGGTTTTGCCTGGGGTCCTGCTCCTGCCACAGCTGCACCATACCGGTCCCCAGGGGACCGTCCCGCAGCCACGTTCGCGGCACGATGTTCCAGCCGAGGAGCTGGGATACCAGATAGGAGGCTACCTCCCGGTGCGCCAGCGTCCCGTCCGGAAAATCCCACAGCGGGCTCTCACCTGCTATCGGTTTGTAGACGACAGGCACCTCGCCGATGCTTCCTAGAAACGTAGCGTTCGACGCCGTCGTGATGCGGCCGGTAAGCGTCAGCTCGTCGGCGACCAGGTCCGGTTCTGCCATCAGACCTCGGGAAGTGTGCAGGTATGGCCTTCGGGGTCTATGGGGTATCCGCAGAAGGCGCAGCTGGGCCGGCCTGCTGCGACGATTTCATGGGTGCGCTTGGTGAACGCGCGGGCAGTGCCCACCGGCATGCGCACCAGGAGCATCTCGGTGTCCTCGGGCCCGTTGTTTTCGAGCGGTTCATCGAGGTCGTCAACGTCGGCATCGATCGGATAGGCCTCTATGACGACTTGTGCAGTTGTGGGATCCCAACCAAGGCTCATGGCTCCAGCGCGGAACTGCTCCACGGGAGACTCGAGCGGCTCATTGTCGTCCAGCTCAACAGGGCTGCTCGACGGGACGCTGAAGGGGTTGTCCTTGACGGTGCTGAGTTGGTCCAGGAGTTCGTCGATCTTCTCTGCCAGCTGTGCGGACTGTTGCTTCTCAAGGGCAACACTCACGATCTGCGTCCCTGCGCGCACTTGCAGATAGAACGTGCGCGCTCCAGGTAGGCCAATGGTGCCAATGACAACCCGGTCCGGCCAGGCAAACTCGTGAACACGCGTAGGCATGTCAGTATTTTATGCACATGCGGTTCACGGCGTCTTCTGCCCTGCGCCGCCGCCGACCGGGGCGTCACCGGACGAAATGCCCTTCGCCAGCCACGAGAGATCGCCGGCGTCCGTGTTGGTGGCGAAAACGCTGGGCCGGTTGGCGCCGTAGTGCACGATCGATACGGAGGCGGGACTTACGTTGATCCGTTGGAACAAATCCAGGTGCATGCCGAGGGCGTCGGCGAGGACCGACTTGATGACATCTCCGTGACTCACCGCCACCCAAACGGCACCCGGGCCGAACTCCGCTTCGAACGCGGCATCGTGGCGTCGGATCGCGGCTACGGCCCGCGCCTGCATCCCGGCCATGGACTCACCACCGGGGAAGACGACGGCGGATGGTTGCGTTTGGACTGTGGGCCACAATGGCTCCGTGGCGAGCTCGCTAAGGGTACGGCCCTGCCATTGGCCATAATCGCACTCGGTGAGGTCGTCCTCGACCGGCGCGTGCGGGCTGCCCTCCTGCCGATCAAGGATGACTTGAGCCGTCTCCCGGCAACGTTCCAGAGGGCTGGAGACTACTCCCACAAGGGGTATGGACGTGAGGCGGTCTGCGGTCCGGATTGCCTGCTCCCGCCCGGCCTGGTCCAGCCTCACTCCCGGGGCCCGCCCGGCCAGCAGTCCGGTTGCATTGGCCGTGGTGCGGCCGTGCCGCACGAGGATAACTGTCGCCATCCACCCAGCCTAACCACCTGATCCGGGGTGTTGTGAACCATTTATACGGAAAGGAACACTTGGGAAACTGAGGGTTTGAAAGAAGCCACTTTAATGCGGCATAGTGGAGTCAAAATTTCGCTGAAGAAGCCCGGCGCCCTTTTCGCTTTACCGCGGAGGTTTGATGCGTCCCCCTGCCCACCGTCAGTTCCTCTTGGGAGATTGACATGGAAACCCGGGAACAAAACGAAGACTTCAAGCTCCTCCATCAGTTGATCCCTGCTGGAGACGTCCGGAATTTCCTGGACGGCATGACGCGGTATGCCGCCACGACGCTGAGCCGGGCCGCCGGGGTGCGTGTCGAGTGTGCCGTGACCTTGTGGAGGCGTAAGCGTGCGGTCACCGTTGCCGCAAGCAGCGACAATGCGCTTCTGCTGGACGGTATTGAGCAGGCGATTGGAAGTGGTCCTGCGCAGGAGGCCCTGGAAACTTCACAGTCTGTGCTCCTGGCAGATGCTACGACTGACCGGAGATGGCCCGAGTACTGCAAGGACCTGGCCTCGGCAGGTTTTGAAAGCGCCCTGGGTGTTCCGTTGTCCTTGGGGGTGGACGCTGCGGCCGCGTTGAACTTCTTTGCCTCTGAAGCCGGGAAGTTCACGGAGGACGCCATACGCGAGGCTGAAGTGTTCGCGGATATAGCCGCCCAGGCGCTCCGGCTTGCCCTGCGTATTTCAACAGCTGATCTTTTGGCGGAGGACCTGAAAGCGGCTATGGCCCGAAGGACTGCCATCGACCTTGCATGCGGCATGATCATGGCCCAAAGCCGCTGCACCCAGAGCGAAGCTTTCGCTTTTCTGCAGCAGGCATCCCAGAACAGAAACCAGAAACTGCATGATGTCGCCGAAGGCATTATCGCGGGGATTTCCGATCCGCAGGAAGCCACAAAGACGTTCTTTCAGGACTAAGGGCTGTGCTCCGGAAGCGCGGCATCCGGCGGGGCGCGTTGCGTACGAACGATCTGTGCGGTGGACTATCGTGGTGCGCTGTTCTGAGCTTTCAGTTCTCACTATAATAAGGATACTTACCAACGTCGGTTCCTGTGGACTGTGAAGCGGCGCGGAAAGGTCAAGAATGATGGCTGGGAATGATGTGGATCGGTCCCGCGACGGATGGCGACGTGGAAGATGCGGTGGTACCGGTGAGTGAGCTGCCCCTGACGGATGAGCTGGCTGTGATGTTCGCACGGGCCTCGAACATGCTGCTTACTGAAGAAACGGTGTCGAATGCCCTTGCATTGATTACAGAAGCGGCCGTGCTTGCCGTCGATGACGCCGTGGGTGCGGGCGTGTCGTTGATGGAAGCCGATGGGAGGCGCAGCAGTGCGGCCTCCACCTCGACGGTTGTGGCCGCCGCGGACGCATTGCAATACGAGCTGGGGCAAGGGCCCTGCCTGACCGCCTGGGCCTCGGGCAAGCCCGTGGATTCGGAGGACATTCGTACGGATCCCCGGTGGATTCAATGGGGGCAGGCAGCAGCGGATCTGGGAGTGCGTTCCTGCGTCAGTGTGCCGCTGCTCTCCGGTGATCTGGCCTTTGGGGCCATCAAAGTCTATTGGGAGGCGCCGGGAACGGCCTCACCTCGACTGATCCACCTTTTGGAAGCCTTTGCTTCACAGGCTTCGATCTTCCTGGTCAATGCGCTTGCCAAGGAGAGAGTCTCGGCGCTTAGTGACCAGCTCAAATCGTCCCTGGCGCACCGCGACCTGATAGCAACTGCCAAAGGCATAACCATGGCCACGCTGGGCCTGGGCGAGCAGGAGGCTGTGCTGCATTTGATTGCACGGTCCACCAAGGAGAAGCGCCGGCTGCATGAGGTGGCGCGTGAAGTCATTGACAACGTGCCGGGATCCGCTGATTGACCGGGGGAGACTATGAGCTTTGCGAGTGGTGAGGAGTTGCAACGGCACCAGTTTCGCTTGGCGTTGGAGGATACCGACTTGACCCTGGAACAGGTCTGGATGGCTTACTTCGGCATTGGTGGTGCGTCAGGCCTCGTCGAAATTCAGGCGTACTACTACGGTGCGCTCAGCTTGCCACCGCTGGAGCGTGACTTGCTGGCCCACGCACTGAACGAGACGTTGGATGCGCGCGGCCAAAATGGCAGGCGGGCCAGCTACGGGCACGATACCATGGGTGGCGAAAGCGACCTTGAGGAGTAGTGTCCCGGTGCCGCTGCTGTCGGTCAGGGTTCCTGATTTTCGATTATCGTGGGCTGCTTTGGAGACGGAGGCCGGACTGATGCGGAACCTTGGAGGATTTCGGTCGCGATATCGCGAATCCTTCGGCTGTTGTTGAGGGCCGCGACGTGGAGGAGATCCATGGCCTGTTGCCGGCTGCAATGGTTCTGCACCATGATCAACGACACCGCGGCGTCCACCACCGCGCGGGACTGCAGCACCGTGGTGAGGTGATCCGGAACGTTGCTCCTGTGCAGCCTGAGGGCAAGGCGAAGGGTCTTGGAAATTGAAGCGGCGTGGGCTTCGACCGCGGCAACGGTCGGCTTATCGAAGACCCCCAGTGTCAAGGCGTAGCAGTTCAGGGCAGCACGCGAGGCGCCCTCACTCTCAATGGGAACGGCCAGTACGGACCTGACTCCTTCGCCGGCAACCCGTTTGGCGTAGTCCCGCCATCCGCGGTCCATTCGCAGGTCCTCAATGAGGACAGTGCGCTGGTTCCTCAAGGCTGTAAGGCAAGGTCCGTCGTCGAACGCGTATTGCTTTTCGTCGAGCCTCCGGGCTTTGTCGCTGCTGCTGGCCACGGTGGCGGGCGAGGTATCCCTTTCGACGGTTATGGCGCACAACATCGGGTCCCTGGCACCAAGAAGCGAAGCTGAGATGGTGGTCAACCCCAGGAGGAAATCTGCAAACCCCGGGTTCTCCAGGAGTAAGTCCTGCAGTTGTTCCGCGGTGGGTCCCACGTAATCGGCCATGTCACCCCGATTCAAAACACGCGGATGGTCAGCCTGTCCCTGGGGTGTACCCGGCAGGCCACGTGGCGCGCAATTCTCCGATGACGTTAACGCTACGCTTCCAAGGTGCAATGCACACCAGTCAGTTTGGGCCTGGAGCGCGCAACAGCTGACCGGCCCTGATCATTGGTCCCGCTGGTGCGCCACCACGCGGATGGTGTCCACCGAAGGGTCCGCTGGGTCCGGCAGCACCATTCCGGCAGCGGAGCCGCTTCGCAGGTAGTCGACCACCGCCGCGTTGATCTTTTCGCCGGGGAGGATCGCCGGAACACCCGGGGGATAAGGGGTGATCTGCTCGGCTGCGATGCGGCCAGCTGCTTCCTCCGCCGGTACGTTCTCCACCGGACCGAAGAAAGCGTCCCGGGGTAACATGACCGTTTCCATCTCCAGATCCTCCGGTTCCGGGACCTGGACCTTTGGTGGCGTTGGCAGCTCCCGGGCAGCATTGATGAGGTCCCGCAGGGCTGTCAGGAGTCGTTCGGTGGTTTCTTCGTTGTCGGACTGGGACAACGTTGCCTCTATGCGCCGGTGGTCGTTGAGTCCGACGTCGATCCGGCGCGTCGCCCGCAGCCAGTCTGCTGCCTGGTAGCCGCTGATCCCCAGCTCTCCGACGTCGATCAGGACGTGAAGTGGGTCAAAGTCATGGGATGCTTCTGCCCTGGTCAACTCAGATCCCAGGACGTGGAGGCCGTCCATTGCGTCGATGTCGCTTCTGACTCTGTCTGCGAGAGTAAGGGCATTCTCCAGCAGCTTCCGGCCTTCCTGCACCATCTGTCGTCGCCAACCATCGATTGCGGCATAGATCATCACATTCGCGCTGGTCGTTGAGAGCAGGTCGGCACACTGGCTGAGCCGTATCGGATCCACCAGGTTGCCTTGGAGATGGTAGATGGAACCCTGCTCGAAGCCCATGCCCATTTTGTGGACGCTGACCACGCAGATGTCTGCTCCCGCGTCCATGGCCCACGTCGGAAGGCGGTCATGGAAGGGCAAATGCGCGCCCCAGGCTTCATCAATGATCAGCGGCTTTCCCCGGGAGTGGCAGATTTCGGCAATCTTTGCGATGTCCGCACAGGTCCCGTACGGGGTTGGGCTCGTGATGAACGCCGCGGCGGCATCCGGGTACCGCTGCCACATCTTTTCCACTTCTTCAGGGGATGGCGGATGCGCGATGTGGAGTTCGCGGTCCCACTGGGGGCGGATCCAGCGGGGCTGGAGGCCGGAGAGGATAATTCCGGCCACCACTGATTTGTGTGCGTCACGTCCGATCAGCAGATCACCGTTGCCCTTGGTGACGGCGAGGATCGAGGCCTTCACCGAGAGGGAACTCCCGCAGGTGGAAAAGAAGGCCTTCTCTGCCCCGACTGCTTCAGCCATGAGTTCCTCGGCCTTGCTCAGGTACTTGCCGGAGGACTTGCGGTCGTCGACGCCCGCCGTGGAAAGGACATCGGATCTATACGGATCGGCTCCCAGGATGTCCAGGGCGCGGGGATCGGCGCCCCTTCCCTGGCGATGCCCGGGCGGGGTAAAGCCGTAGCGGTCAAAGCGGTGGTACTCGGCCAGCGCCTCCAGCAGGGGTGCTTCATTCTGGTCCATTGCCATTCCATCCTTGCGCTAGAAGTAAGTAAGCTGACAATCACGTCTTTCCCGTCATCTTTTCCGTACCCCTCAAGACGCAAGGTGAATCGTCCATGAAGGTTTTGCCGGAGTTGCCACGATCCACAATCGCGCGGATTGCCGCAGTGGTGGACTCGGCTCTGGACCGGCACCGCAGGATACTTTCGAATCTCGTCGAGGTACCGGGAGTGGCGTGGCCGGGGTTTGATCCCGGGCACTTGGAGCGCAGTGCCGCCGAGGTCCGCAAGCTCTGCGAAAGCGGGGGTTTTCCCAATGTGGCGATCATTCGCGGCGAAGGGCCAGATAGGATCCCCGGGGCACCCGCAGTGCTGGCCCGGCGAACCGCATCACCCGGATTTCCGACAGTCCTGCTCTACGCCCACCACGACGTGCAACCAGCCGGGCCAGCCGAGGCATGGGCCACTCCGCCCTTTGAAGCAGCCGAACGCGAAGGCCGGATCTTTGGGCGGGGCGCCGCCGATGACAAGGCCGGTATCGTCATGCATCTGGCGGCCATTCACGCGTTGGACATGGCTCTTGGGCCAGCACACGGCCTTGGGCTCACTGTGTTCATCGAGGGGGAGGAGGAAGCCGGCTCGCCTACGCTTCACAGCATTTTCGCGGAGCATGGACAGGAGCTCCATGCGGACGCAGCCATCGTGGCTGACTCCGGGAGCTGGGAAATCGGAACTCCTGCCCTGACCTCAAGTCTGAGGGGATTGGTGGACGGGATCATCCGGGTCCGTGTCCTGGACCATGCTCTGCATTCCGGCACTTATGGCGGTCCGGTCCTGGATGCGCTGACCGTTCTGGCGCGGCTCATGGCCAGTTTCCACGACGACGACGGCTCCGTTGCCGTGGAGGGGTTGTTGGGAGCGTCCGGGCCGGAGCTTGAGATGGATGAGCGGGTCTTCAGGAGGGACGCAGGCGTGCTGCCTGGTGTGAAACTGGCTGGCCGCGGTTCGCTGACATCGAGGCTCTGGGCTACGGCGGCCCTTTCCTTTTTGGGCCTGGATGCCCAATCCACAGCGACCGCCGGCAATGTCCTGTTACCCGAAGCGTCCGTGAAATTCAGTCTCCGGATACCGCCCGGCGTCAGCCCCGACGATGCAATGGAAGCAGTGAGGCGACACGCAACGAAGCATCTGCCTTTCGGTGCAGAACTGGAGTTCGTCCCCGGAGCGCGGAGCCGACCCTTCAGCGTGGCGCCCAACGATCCGATGGTTGAGGCAGCGCTATGGTCACTGAAGACAGCGTGGAACGCTGACGCGGTCATGATGGGTGTCGGTGGCTCCATACCCTTCGCAGCGGCGCTCGCTGAGCAGCAGCCACGCTGCTCCGTCCTGATCACCGGGGCGGAAGATCCTGATACACGCGCCCACGGGGCGAACGAATCCGTGCACCTCGGCGAACTCCGGAATGCGATCGTGGCAGAGGCGCTCTTTTTGGCGCAACTGCACTTCTCCTGCCGCTAACTGTCCTCAACCAACGCGCATCCGAAGGGGTCCTATGACCCCAGTGGACAATGGGAACCGGTCAGGCGGTGAAGGCGAGGTCCTCCGCGCGCACGCGAAACCGAAGGGGCTCGCCGCGGGCAAGCCGCAGCGCCTCGTCTACGGCAGATGCCGCCATGCGCTCCAGTTCGTTTCCCAACGAACCTGCCACATGCGGGGTGAGCAGGACGTTGGGGTGGGTGTAAAAACGTGAATCCGATGGCAGCACCCAAGGCGTCGTGACGTCCAGAATCGCATACAGATCGCCCTGCTCCACCCTGGCGAGCAGGGCATTCTGGTCCACGAGTTCGCCGCGTGCGGTGTTGATGAAGGTTGCGCCGGGCCGCATGCTCTGAATCAGCCCGGCGTCGATGAGGTTCTTCGTGGAGGGTAACGACGGCGCGTGGAGGCTCACGACGTCGCTGTCCGTAATGAGCTGCTCCAGGCTGACCAGCCCGACTCCCAGAGCCTCCGCCTCCCGTGGTGACAAGTAGGGGTCGGCGACGACGATGTCCAGCTCATAGGGGGCAAGCAGCCGGATCACATGCCGGCCGATCCTTGAGGCACCGATAATGCCGACACGTTTGCGGTAGTTCCCCATGTCCGGGAAGAGCTGTTCCGGCAGGACCTCCTCGCGGCCTGTATGGAGTGCCCGCGCGATCTGGAGGACCCGCTTGTTGGCCAGGATAATCATGGCAACCGTGTATTCGGCGACGGGGATGGCGTTCGCATCCGCAGCGGAACTGACCTGGATTCCACGTTCCCAACAGGCCTCGCCAATATGATGCTTGATGCTTCCTGCGGCATGGAGCACGTATCGCAGCCGTGGAGCGGCATCCAATACTGCGTCGTCGATCATGGGGCAGCCCCAGCCCGTGAGGAGAACGTCTGCCTTGCTGATCAGGGCGCGTCCCTCGGGGGAATGGAAATCCTGGATGGGTTCCCGGCTCAGGATCTTAAAGCTGGACTCCAAGGGGTCCAGGCTTCGCGGGGGGAAGACCCCTTGTGCCGTGTTTTCGGGCATGGCCAGGGCGATGTTCAAGGTCATTTGACGCTCCCTGCAGTCAGGCCGGACTTCCAGAAACGCTGCAGCAGGATAAAGGCCACGAGGAGCGGAATCACGGAAAGCAACGAGCCGGTGATGACCATGGGCGTGAATTCCGGTTGGGGGAGGGAATAGCCCTGCCAGATGGAGATGCCGACGCTGACCGGGAGCAGCTGCTGGTCCTGGAGCATCACCAAGGGGAGCATGAAGTTGTTCCACACGCCGACGAATTGGAAGAGGGCAATGGTGACGTATCCCGGGAGCATCATCGGCAGACCCAAGGAGAAGAAGGACCGGACCGGACCTGCGCCGTCGACTCGGGCGGCTTCCAAGGTCTCCGAGGGGACGTAGGCCGCCGAGTACACCCTGGCCAGGTAGACGCCGAACGGATTGCAGAGTACCGGTATCAGGATGGCCCACACAGTGTTTGTCAGTCCGAAAACCGAGGCCAGCATATACATCGGCAAGACCGTGGCCGTATTGGGAATGAGTACTCCCACCAAGACCACGCCAAAGAAGGAATCCTTGCCGCGGAAGTGGAACTTGTCGAACGCGTAGCCCGCCATCACGGAAATCAGGCCGCCGAGAATGGCGCCGAAAGCCGCGTAGAACATTGAGTTGGCCATCCAGCGGAGGAACATCCCGCCGTCCTGGTTGAGGACTGCGGCGACGTTCTCGAAGAACGCCGGGTGTCCAAAAGCGTAGGCGCCTGTGGCATAGAGATCGGCGGCGTTTTTCGTGGAGGCGAAGAACAGCCACAGGACGGGAAGGACCATATAGGCACAACCCAGGATCAGGAGGGCGTTGACGGTGAACTTGCCGGCGAACCCGCGCGGGTGGTTGTTTTTTCCCTTTCCGTGGGAAGCAAGCTGCCTTGCGGCGTTGCCGGTCCTGGTCAGTGTTGGGGTGCTCATGCTTTGTTCATCCTTGAGCTCAAGCGGGTGACGACCCAGGACAGCACAGCTGCGACAAGGGCGATGATGATGGATGCTGCGGCTGCCTGGTTCAGGTTGTGCCGGTTGAAGGCGGCATCGTAGGCCCACATGTTGGGGACCCAGGTGCTGGTCACGGAGGCTGTGGCTTTGCCGATGATGGATGGCTCGGTAAACAGCTGCAACGTGCCTATGACGGTGAACAACATGATGACGCTGAGGGCCGGGAGGATCAGGGGTAGCTTGATGCTGAAGGCTGTCCGGATTTCCCCTGCACCGTCCACTCGGGCGGCTTCCAGGACCTCCCTGGAGACAGCTTGGAGAGCAGTGAACAAGATGATGACGTTGTAACCTGTCCACTCCCACACCGCGATGTTCACTATGGAGGGCAGGATCATGTGGTTATCCAGGAAGTTCAGCGAGATGCCCCCGCCCTCCAGGACCGAAACAATGGGGCTGACGCCGGGGGTGTAGAGATATGCCCAAATCAGGGCAGCGATCACGCCCGGGACTGCGTGGGGAAGAAAAACCAGCAGCTGGAAGAGCTTCCTTGCCCTTGCCACGGTGGCGTCCAAAAGGAGCGCGAATGCCAGGGCACCTCCCACCATGCACGGGATGTAGATGGCGCAGTACAGGGCGAGCCGCCCGATGCCTGCTACGAAGCTCTCGGATTGGAGGACCTGTATGTAGTTCTCTACCCCCACGAACGAGGTTTTGGCCTGGCCGAAGCCCAGGCCCGACTTCTGCTGCGCGAAGAAGCTCAGGACGATCGAGTAGATAACGGGTGCCACCATCGCAAGGGCGAAGACGGCGAAAAAGGGAGTCAGGAACAACGCCGCGGTGCGGCCGCCGGTTCCGGACATGGATCGGGTTTTGCGCTGGCGGCGAATGGGGGCTGCCTTGGTCAGGGCCATGATGTTTGTGTCTCCTCCGCGGCAGGGCGGTCCGGGCGGGTTTGGCTCCCGGACCACCCTGCCATGCGGGCCTACTCCTTGACGGAGAGGCCGCTCTGCTTGAGTCCGGCTACGGTCGCGTCCTGGGCTGCCTCAACGGCGTCTTTGACTTTCCCACCGGTGGTCAACTTGCCGTAGGCGTCCTTAAGGGCGGTGTTGGTGATGTCCCAATTGGGTCCCCACTGCCAGCCCGGAGTGATGGTGGAGTATGCCTTGTCGAAGACCTGGTAGATGTCATTGCCGAAGTAGCTGGCGTCGAAGGCTTTCTGGGCCACGGGCGTCAATCCCGGGAAGGCAAGGAAGGCCGAGCCAGTGTTCCCGCGGGCCTGGATGGCTTCAGGGCTGGTTGACAGGTATTCGATGAACTTGGCGGCCGCTGCGGGGTTCTTGCTGCTCTTGGTGATGTTGAAGCTGGACCCACCGTAAAAGGCATCGGCCGGCGTACCCCAGTTGGGCACCTCCGCGGCGATCCACTGGCCCTTCTGGCCACTGGCTTCGGTGCGCTTCTGGATGCCGGTGGCGCTCCAGTTGGCACCGAGGACACCGACGACGGCGCCACTGGCCAGGTCCGCTGACCATTCGTCGCTGAAGGACTGCTGGACCTTGACGATCTTTTGGTCGATGAGCTTTTGCCAGTACGTTGCTACCTTCTGCGTTGCTTCATCATTCACACCGACCTTCCAGCTGTCACCCTCAGTGCCGAACCACTTGGCGCCCGCCTGCCAGGACAGGGCCGCGGTCAGCGAGGCCTCGTTCGGATTGAAGCTGGCCAAGTGGGCGTCGGGCGCCACGGCCTTCAGCTTTTTGCCTGCATCCTCAAAGTCTTCCCAGGTTTTCGGGACGCCCACGCCTGCTTTGTCCAACATGTCCTTGCGGTACCACATGATCATGGGCGCGGCATCGTAGGGCAGCGCATAGCTCTGGTCACCGAACTGCACCAAGGCCTTCGTGCCGTCGCTGAGCTTGTCCACGGTGGCTGATTTGTCGATATACGCGTCCAAGGGCTGCAGCTGGCCGTTGCTGACGAACTGCGGCAGTTGGGGGTATTCGATGGTGGCAACATCCGGACCGTTGCCGGCCGTAATCGCCGTCGACAATTTGGCGTAACCGCCGCCGGCACCGTTGGGAATGGTTTCGAAATTGACTTTGATCTTGTCCTGGCTGGCGTTGAAGGCCGCGGCTACCTTGTCCATGCCGGCCAGGGAAGACCAGAAGGTGATGGTACCGCTTGGGTCCTCCGTGGGAGTGGGAGCGGGGTTGGCAGCCGGGGTGCTGGCGCAACCTGACACCAGGGCCGCGCTGACCATGAGGCTGGCGGCTCCCAGCAGAAGCTGGCGTCGCTTCATTCTGTTCTCCTTTGAAGTTCACGATGCGAAGTCGGGGAGTGCGGGGGCTGCACTCGACTACATCCATTGAAGCAACAGAGATGAACAGTAGACTACAAAATAAACACAAATGAACAATGTACCGGTGATCAGGCGAGTGAACCTTGGAAAAGTACAGTCAGCCCCGGCTCTGCTTCCTCAGGCAGCGTCGAGTTACGGACGACCAATGTGGGGGACAGGTTGACGCGCTGCCGCGCAGTGGGGCCGGGGCGTCGGGAGATGACCCGGTTCGCGCACATCACCAACGCTTGGTGTCCGACGTCGAACTTGGGTGGCGCTACGGCAGTCAGGGGCGTGGTCCCCAGCGCCGCGATTTCATCGTCGTAGGCAATGATGGCGAAGTCCTCGGGCACCCTGATTGCGCGCTCTTGACACACGCTGGCGAACTGCAGGGCGTCCTCGTCCGTGTGCACGATAGCGGCGGTAACTTTCTCCCGTATGCACCGATCGAGGATGTCGGCAACCAGCTCATGGTGGGCCTGGGGATCGTTCCGGGCGCGGGACATGGTGCGGACCATGGTGTTTGCGGGATTGGCGCGCAGTCCGGCTTTTTCCATCGCCTGAGCAAATCCCTCGATCAACGGCGGCGCTGTAGGGCTGTTCTCCCTCAGGCACAGAGCGATCCGTTGGTGTCCCAGCTCCTGGAGATGGGCGACGGCGATGCGGGCGCCCTGGGCATGGTCGCTGCGTACGCACTCGAAATCGCCGCGATCGAGTGCGTCTTCGATGGATCGCTCCACGACGACGATCGGAACGGCCGCTGCTGCCAGCAGATCGAGCGTTTCTGTGTCCGAGAGCGATGCCTCGCTTGGCGTCACCAGTATCCCGTCGACGCCGAGATCGTACATTCTCTGAAGCTGCCGTTGTTCTTCGGTGCTCGAGTAGTTCGAGACGCCAAGAATCAAACGAACGCCCGCTTCCCTTGCTGCGGTCTCAGCACCACGGATGACGCCGCTGAAGTAGTAGGAAGCCGAGGGGACGATCATTCCGATGGTAGCGACCGCCCCGCGTTGCGGGCCCCGGCCGGCAGGCACCTGCAGCGGCTGCTGCGGACCGGCGGCGTCGGAAACCGCGATCGCGCCGCCATGCACCCGTTCCACCAGTCCCCGTTTCTCCAGGATGGCAAGGTCGCGGCGGACCGTCATGCCTGAGGTCCCGATCTGGGCTGCGAACTCGGAGGCGTTGAGCGAACCTTTGAGCGCCAGTTCCCTGAGTATGAGGTGTTTGCGGTTTTCCGACAGCATCCGGACCGGCCTCTCGAGGTGTGCACTAGATCGTGTTCATTATGTTCCTTTGTGTTCAAGTGTAAGCATTGGTTCCCAGGACCGTCTGGAACTCAGGACAACCGTGCGAGCAGGCGCGAACCCAGATCTTCCAGTTCCGTGTACGTTGCGGTGTCAATTACAGCCTTGAGGCCCTCCAAAGTTGTCAGGAACGATGCCCCGCTGCTGGTCCGTGTTGGAGTGATGATCCGCGCAAGGACCTCATCCAACTGCTTGTACGGCTCCTTGCCCAGCAAGCCTGCCTTGTTCATGTCCTTGAGTCGTTCCGACACCAGCTCTGGTGTGAGGACATAACGCAGCCTGACCGATTTGCTGCTTCCCAGAGTTCCGTTCACGTCCGCCGTGATCCGTGTCCTGCCGTTCTGGCGGGACACCTCAACGCCCGCGTCTGCGGATACAACCGCACTTGGCCGGATGTCCAGTTCCAGGACGATGGAGGAGGACAACTGGGTGGGGTCGCTGAGGGTCAGCACCAGTTGGTCGGCCAATTCCTCCACGGCAACGGCACAGGGTTGGGAAGCCGTCACGAAGGATGCGGCTCCGGCTTCGAAGAAAGCCGCAGCCCATCGCCCGGCAGACTCATACCGGGCTGCGTGCACCACCCCGGTACGGGCGATGACACGAACCGGAGATTGTTCAGCTACGTGGGCTGTTGCACTTGCGCTTGCTCCCGGCAGGACGATGTAGGCGTACGAATCGGTTCCGGATGCGGTGTGGTCCAGCCAAAGGGTGGAGAAAGTGTTGCTTGCGGCAGGGGATGAACGGTTGGGGCTGATGTCGGCCAGCTTTCCGGTACGGCTCTGGCGCAGTGCGCGGACGTCGGTAGGGGTTGGAAAAACATAGCCGGCAACACCCTCCAGATGCGCCCAACGGGCGCCCGGTACTGCGTCGGTTGTTCCTTCGACGCCGGCCACGGCGCGCCCGTCAACGGTGACGCCGGCCGATGCCACCGACGTCGAACGCCTGTTCTCCAGAACTGTTTCGACGGTTCGACCCGCCGCGGCACTGATGCCGTCGCCGAGGCACAGAACCTGCTCGCCGAAGAAGAACCAGGACTTACGGCACCTCAGGGATGAGGGCTGTTCCGCCTTCAAACGGAGCGCCGCCGCTCCCCAGGTGCCGGCAGTCACTCCACCTGCCCAATAGTCGGGGTTGTGGTATTCGGCCCGCCAGGGGACGTTGGCATAGGTCCTTTCCACCCGGTCCACGGTCGTGCCGGGAATCCGGTAGGGGTCCACGGTGTACCAGTACCCGTTGTCGAACTGGGCGAGGTCATTCGTGTACAAGTACAAGGCCCCGTCGGCGGTGTACCAACCGGCGAGGTTTTCGTTGTTGCCCGTCTCGTAGTTCGAGATCCGCAGCGAGTGCATGGCCACAGCTGCCGCATAGCTTTCCGTGCGGTGAAGTACGCGGTCCATGGCGCCGAAAACCTGCGTCTTCACCAGCGGGCCCCTGGTCGAAACGGAAGTGTCGGCCAGCAGCGTCCTTGCGCCGACCAGCGAGGCCAGGGAAAACGCAGAAGTGGGATCGTGGGCCGTATCCGCAGTGAGCTCCTGCTTCAGCATGGAAGCCAAACGTTGTCGTTCGGCCCCGGAGGCGCTGGCAAGAAGGGGCAGGCAGGCGGCAAGGATGCCATGGCCGCTGTCGTGGTTGCCGCTGGCCGAGAAGGCAACATTGCGTCCCCGGACTGTGTCCATGACCAGGCCGTTCCAGAGGAATGGTTCGAAAGCCTCGTGGATCCAGGTGTAAACAATCGAGGTGTCGATGGGTGTCCCCAGCGCTGCCGTGCGGGTAATGGTGGCCACCAGCGAACTGAGGAAGCTGGAACCGTAGCCGCCGACGTACGGGAATTGACCGTGTTGTATGAAAGAACCGTCAGGATAGAAGCCATCGTGACTGAAGAAGGCTGCCTCGTCGGGACCACCGTTGATGGCGCCCACGTTACCGCCATTCAGCAGACCCACCGTCCCCCCGACAGGTTGGGCATAGGACAAGATGGATGCCAGGCTGGCCAATGCGGCTTTCACGGTGTCCAGTTCCCCAGCCAGGACTCCGCGCCCGCTGAAGCCATCGGCTATGAGCGCCAGGTTGGCGGCAGCGGCTTTGGTGCCCGTGGTCGGCATCTCCGGCACCTGCTTTTCCTGGGCGGCGACGCACGCGGTGATCTGCGCGGGCGCGAGCTGCTCAAACATGAGGACAGCGGTGTCGTTCAACGCTTGGGGAGTGGCAATCATCCACTCATACCAGTTGTCATAGGGCGCAGAGTTGGCAGTGTAGGCGTGGGAGGTGAACCAGTCGAGGCCATCGATAATGGCAGCACGCAGTCCGCTGCTGCGGTAAGCCGGGGACCCCTCGGCGGCCCACCCGATGGCCATGTCGCGGAGTCGGCGGGCGTGGGAAGTGACATTGGCGGATTTGGCGCCCAACGGCAGATCTGCCCACAAGGAAGTCCGTGGCGTCCCGGTGATCATCGATGACTGCCATTTCGTGGCCGTTGAGGCGACAGAGGTCAGCCGCGATGCTATCGGAGGATCTGACGGGTTGTATCCAGAGCCGACGATCCCTGCTTTCCACGCTTGCCTGGCCACGGCGAACGGATCGTCGTTGGCGGCGGCCTTGGACGGTGCGGCCTGAAGACTCGTGAGCAAAGCGGCTGCAGCCGATCCCGCGAGGAGCAAGGACCTCCGGCTGAAGGATTTGTCGGTTAGTGCCGGGCCTGTTGAGGGAGTTGCATCCATGGTTCACCTTTGATTCCGGACGCAGCGAAGTGCGGCGGGGGAGTTGTAGGGGGTGTGATCCGGACGGCTTGGGGCAGCCCCGGGATCAGGTTGGTTCCATGAAAGGCCACGGGAGTCAGCGGGTCAAGCAAATGATGTTGAGCTGAACAGTAATGAACAATCGGGGTGACTTTGATTTATGCCTGCTTGGCGTGAAGTCCGATCTTTGATGTTTTCTTTCGATCCCTGGCACACACTGGAGACAGGCCCGGTGAGGAAGCCGGGGTGCTCGGTAAACGTGGAAGGTGGTGGGGCCTGTGGGTGGATTCATTGATGGCATTCTGAGCGTCAGCCCGGCGCTCGCTTACACCTTGGTTGCGCTGCTCGTGTTCGCTGAAGACGCCTTCTTCCTCGGTTTCGTCATCCCGGGAGAAACGGCGGCAGTTCTTGGCGGTGTGATTGCCAGTCGCGGGGAGGTGCAGCTCGGGTGGATGATGGCTCTGGTGGTGCTGGCCGCGATCATCGGCGACACCGTCGGCTACGAGGTCGGAAGGCATGCAGGGACCCGCCTGCTGGAAAGCCGTGCCCTCAAACGTCATCGGGAGAAACTCGGCAAGGCGCAGGAGTTCCTGCGGCGGCGCGGGGGAGCCGCTGTTTTCCTTGGCCGTTTCGTCGCTTTCTTCAGAGCCGTGATGCCGGCTTTGGCCGGCACGTCCCATATGCACTATCCCCGCTTCCTCGCTTTCAATGCGGCCGGGGGACTCGTCTGGGGCGCCGGCTTTGTACTGCTCGGCTACCTGGCCGGGAATTCCTACGAAGTCGTCGCCAAGGTCGTGGGCAGGGACATCACCGCAGTCGCCGTTGCCCTGGCGTTGGTAGCAGTGGTGATCTGGCGGGTCCGGTCCGCCCGCAGGAAGCGACGCGATGCACTGGGGAGCTGAACATGCCAGGAAAAACTGAGCGGACAAAGGGTTGGGGGCGCGTATTCCATGAGAAGTTCGTTGTGGAGGAGCGCTTCATGGAACCCCGAGCCAGGAAGGCTCTTTATGTGACCTCGGCCGTCTTGGCCGCAGCTGGCTTGGCTGCTTTCCTCTTTACGCTCGCGGGAGTCCTGCAGCATGGTGGCCTGGCCCTGGACGATGCCGTGGCTGAGCGTGCGCTGTTGGGGATGCGCACCGAACAGCTGACGCTGGTCATGATCGTGGTTGCTGTCATCTTCGGGCCGATAGCGCTGCCCATCATCGTCCTGGTTTTCACGCTCCTGTGGGGCCTGCTTGCCAAGCACGCTTGGCGTCCGATGCTGCTGGCCGCTGCGATGCTGACGGGTGTGGCCCTGGCGCAGATCATCGGACGGTCGGTCGAACGGCAGCGCCCGCCGGTCAGCCAAATGCTCTTCGGCGTGGACACGACTTTCTCTTTTCCCTCCGGGCATGTCCTCGGCGCCTCGGACTTCCTGCTCGTGACGACCTTCCTGGTGTTTTCCCGCTACCGCAACCCGAGGGCCGCCGTCGTCAGCTTTGCTGTCGCCATAGCCGGTGTATTGCTCGCCGCCGTCAACCGCATTTACCTCGGTTACCACTGGTTTACTGACGCTGTCGCGTCGGTGTCCCTGTCCCTGGTGGTGCTGGGGGCGGTGATTGCCGTGGACACCTGGCGCACCGCCCGGATCTTTGGCGAAGAGGTAACGAATAATGACTACGGTATTGCTAAGTAGCCTTAGTAGTGGTGTCCTTATATCGGGATGAAACCTTCGTTCCGCTGACCGGACGCTGACCGGCCAGCCCCGCCGACTCCTCGGAGATGCCATGCAAGGAATTGGTGGCCCAAGCCTTCCGCGACTGACGCAGGACATGCGCCCCCTCGGGTGCCTGCACTGCGGAACCAATGAGAACGTCGCCATCGAATCCATCGAGTCACTGCCGCCGCATCCGGGCGAGCTGCAGGTCCAGGTAGGTTACGTGTGCCGGAAGTGCCAAGGCAATTACCTGCACGCGGCCCGGTTCCGTGATGTCGCAGCGGTTCTGAACAGGACGCGTTCCTTGGATGGTCTGCTCCGTTTCGCCGGCGAATACTTCCACTGCGGAGAGCCGATGTCACTGATGGGCTCGAACATCAAGAGCATCTACGCGCCTCTGTCCACCGATGAGCCCAATGAAGACGCCTCGGTGGTCAACGTAGGAACCAAGGTACTTCGGTGCCAGTGCGGCTTTCAGTTGGAGCTGCCGAGCTAACATGGCTGCCAGCCGTAACCCACTTGATGACCTGCGCGAGACAATTGGTCATCTGGCCAACCAGCTCAAGCTGCCAGGTTCCGAGCGGGTGGACGACCTTGTAGGTGACCTGGTAGGTCCCCGCCCGGGTCCGGCCCGCCCACTGTCCGAGGTGCAAGCTGAACTGGACGCGCTCGTCGGACTCGAAACCGTCAAGGAACAGGTGCGCGCCCTGGTTGCTCTGCTGCAGGTTCAGGCACGGCGTAAGTCGCACGGCCTGCCTGAAGTGGCCACGTCCCAGCATTTGGTGTTCCTCGGGAATCCCGGTACTGGTAAAACGACGGTAGCCCGGCTACTGGCAGAGATGTACCGTGCCGTTGGTTTGCTGCAGAAGGGTCACTTGGTGGAGGTGGACCGCTCCGGTTTGGTGGGCCAATATGTGGGGGCCACCGCCATCAAAACCGATCGGGTGATTCGGCGTGCGTTGGACGGGGTTCTCTTTATCGATGAGGCCTACGCCCTTGCCCCGGAAGAGGGCCGGATGGACTTTGGCCCTGAGGCGATCGAGGTGCTGCTCAAGCGGATGGAGGATCACCGGCACCGCTTGGTGGTGATCGTGGCAGGTTATCCGCGCCTCATGGAAGCCTTTTTGCTCTCCAACCCCGGTCTGCGCTCCCGGTTTGCCCGTGAGATCACGTTCCCGGACTATTCCGTGGACGAACTCGACACGATCTTCCACCAGATGCTCTCCCAGCACGAGTACCTGTTGGAGCCGGATGCGGACCAGATGCTCCGCCGGATCCTTACCGGCCTGCATGCAGGAGAAGACTCGGGCAACGCGCGTTTCGCACGCACATTGTTCGAGCAGGCACTCAACCGTCAGGCGCTGCGGTTGTCCCGTGACGAAAAGCAAAGCCTGGACATGCTTGACCGTGAAGCGGTGATGACCCTCACTGCGGAGGACATCGCGGAGGCCGCACTGGCCTTGGGCGAGGAGCCGGAGCCGGAACCTGACCCGACGCCGGAACCGGACCAGCCGCGCTGGTGGCGCTGGCTGGCCTGACCCCGTTTACGGACAGGTGATGATCAGGTCAGCGGAGGCCTTCGTTGCCTCGACGTAGCGTGCGTTGGCTTCGTCAGGACCCTGCGCCCAGGCCTCGGCCGCGGCAGGATCCATCCCGGAATCCACATGCCGTTGGATGAGCCGCGAAATGCGGGTTTCCGCTGCTAGTTCTACGAACCAGGCCTCGTCCAGGTAACTGCGGACCCGACCCCACGGTCCTTCGTCTGCGAGCAGGTAGTTGCCTTCCGTGATGACAATCCCTGTCGACCGTGGCACCGCTATGGACGCCGCAATGGGTTCCTCGAGTCCGCGGCGATACGTCGGCGCGTAAATGACATCTTCCTCGTTGAGCCGAAGTCTTGCCAGGAGCGAGAGGTAACCGCCGACGTCGAACGTATCGATGGCGCCTTTCCGTGCCCTGAGTTCAGTACCTTCGATAAGGGTGTTTGCCAAGTGGAAGCCGTCCATGGGCACGATGGCGCATTCGTGCCCAAGATGCCGTCTGAGGCCTTCGGCAATGGTCGACTTTCCGGCGCCCGGGGGACCGGCAAGCCCAACGATCAAGCGGTTCCCCGATGTGGCCCTGCGGTGCAGGTCCTCCGCCAGTCGTGCGGTATCGCCAGCGTGCACAGGCTGCAATGACTTAGCCCTTGAGGGTATCGTCGAGCAGGACCCGCAGTTCTTCGAAGTGCCGCTCTGTGGCCTGGGGATGGTAGGCGGACGTGTCGGCCATCGAGTAGCCATGCGGCGCCCCTGCGTAAATTTCATTGGAAGCCTCGAGCCCGGCATCGTCCAAAGCGGCACCGGGCCGCGCGACTGCCTCGGGAGCCATGCTGGGATCATGGTCGGCGTGTCCAAAGACGAATCGGGCACGGGCATCGGACAGGCCCAGGTGGGGACTGTCCGCAGCGTCGGTCGCGAGGCCGCCTCCATGGAAGCCGCCGCACGCTGCCACCTGAGGGTGCGAAGTGGCGGTGCGGACGGCCAAACGGGCGCCCATGCAATAGCCAGTGGTCCCGATGGGCCCGGGCGCCACACCATCCATCCCGGTGATTGCGGTGACCCATGCTTTGATATCGGGCAGCGCCTTGTCCGATGTCAGGCGACCTACCCGTGGAAAGGCGTCCCTGCCCGCGGCTTCCCTGCCTTCGGTGGTGGTCATGTCGCCCGCCGGGGCGAGCTCGGCTATGGCGCCTTCCCGGTAGAAGACGTTTGGGACCAGCACCACGTACCCCCAATCCGCAATGCGTTGGGCCATCTCTTCAATGCGGGGACGCACACCGAAGGCGTCCATGTAGAAGACAACTCCCGGGAATGTGCCCTTCGCTGTGGACGGGCGGACAAGCAGGCCCTCGGCGATGCCGTCAGCGGCAGGTATTTCGATGAGCATCTGCTTACAGTACCGAAAGTATCCGAGACTCAGGCGCCAACTACGGCATCGTTGGACACAGCTACCACTTGTACTTTCACACCTGCGCTGACGAACTTACCGAGCTCCTTCGGGTCGGCGCCGTCGTCGGTCACCAGCGTCCACGGTGCGGCGAGCCGGGCCCAGGCATGGAAAGGACGGAGCCCAAGCTTGGACGAATCGGCCAATACGTAGACACTGCTGCCCCGCCGTGCCATGAGTTCCTTGAGCCGGGTCTGGGAATGGTCTGCCTCGCAGATTCCGTCCTCGGCGGTGACGGCATCAGCGCCAAGGAAGACTCTGTCAAAGCTCATTCGTTCCAAGGCCACTTCCGCCAAGGGGCCAACGAAGCTTTGGCTGAGAGTGCGGAGCCGGCCACCCAGGCAGTCCACCTCGATGCCTTCGGAATCGGCCAGTTCCTGCAAGGTGTTGATGCCCGGAGTCGTTACGGACAACGGGCCGAACCCCCGCAGTTCGTGAGCCAGCGCGCCCACTGTAGAGCCGGCGTCGAGAAGGATGTTCTCACCAGCGCGGACTTCAGCCGCCGCCCAGCGTGCAATGGCGTGCTTCTGCTCAAACGCTTCGCCGGTGCGCTGCCGTAGTGAGGCTTCGGGATGCGCCCCGAGCGCCATGGCCCCACCGTAGGTTCGTGCAAGGCGACCCTGCGAGTTCAGCAACGCCAGGTCCCGGCGGATGGTTGAGGCGGTGACGTCGAACCGGGCCGATAGTTCTTCCACCGACGCCAGGCCGGTGGTTACGGCAAGGTGGTAGATCTCCTCGCGCCTTGCACTTGCCGAGAGCATTCTTAGGTCTCCTTACCGTGACGGTGCTACCCATGCTAACCGCCTCAACGGGCCCCGGGCGGTTACACGGCCATGCTGGGGCGGGTTGCCATCTCGGCGGCCTGATGCAGTGCTTCGACCATGCTGCGGGAATCCGCAATTGCCTTTCCGGCTATGTCAAAAGCGGTACCGTGGTCCACTGAGGTACGGATGACAGGCAGGCCCACCGTGATGTTGACGCCGGCCTCGATTCCGAGAACTTTGACGGGCCCGTGACCCTGGTCGTGATACATCGCCACCACGAGGTCGTAGTCTCCACGTCCGGCCAGGAAAAAAAGTGTGTCGGCGGGCAAGGGTCCGACAGCATTGATTCCGTCAGCCTGCGCGGCCTTGACACCGGGCTCGATCTTTTCAGCTTCCTCGCCCTGGCCGAAGAGACCATTCTCCCCGGCGTGGGGATTGATGGCGCAAACCCCGATTTTGGGTTCGGGCACTCCGGCCCGGACCAGGGCTTCGTGTCCGCGGCGTATGGTGCGCTCCACCAGTCCGGGCTCGATCTTGCGAATGGCATCGGCCAGTCCGATGTGGGTAGTGACGTGGATGACGCGGATCTTGGGCGTGGAGAGCATCATGGACACTTCCTCTGTGCCCGTCAGCTGGGCCAGCAACTCCGTATGGCCGGGGAAGATGTGCCCTGCGGCGTGCAGCGCCTCCTTGTTCAGCGGTGCGGTGCAGATGGCCTGGACGCGTCCGGCCATCGCGAATTCGCTGGCTACCCTGATGTATTCATATGCGGCGTGTCCGGCGACCGCTGAGAGCTGTCCCCAGGGAAGGTCCTCCGGCAGCAACGCCAAATCGATCACGTTCACCCTGCCAGGTGTGAAGACGGCGTCCTCGACGTTCTCGATCGCCTGGATGTCGGCGTCGACTCCCAGGATGTCGGCTGCCTGCCGGAGCCGCAGCGCGTCGCCGATGACCACCGGGCGGCACTCGGCGTTGCTTTGCCGATCAAGCGCGGCAGCCACCACCACCTCGGGTCCTACGCCGGCGCCGTCGCCCATGGTGACGGCGACGACAGGGAGGGAATTCTGTTCGGAGGGGGCAATTGTGGGTGATGTCATGGTGGCTCCAGGTTGGTTGTAAGCAGTTGGGTCAGAGGATGCAGCGGGCAAACCCAAGGGCTGGCCGCGGCGATGCTGTATTTGGTGGTGAAGCTGGCTGAGTGCGTAGCGGTCACCGAAGCTGCCGGGCTTGGTTCCCACCAGCGTTCCTTGGTCTGTACGGCTGAGGACTGCTCCGTGTTGAACTGCGGCGAGTGGAACCATGGACTGGATTCCCACTGCCTCCAGGACTTCCCGGGCGGTCTCACCGCCGGTGAGGATGAAGTCAGTGCGGATTCCGTTGGCCGCTTCGGCTGTGAAGCGGGCAAGGGACTTGACGATGACGGCGGCCTTGCCAGGGTTCACGCCCGTTTGCTGAAGGCTTACGGCGACGTTGGTTGAGGTGGCAAGGGCCGCCTTGGCCGCCTCAAGCTCTGTCCGGTGCGGGCCCTTGTGATCGGGATCAAGCCTGATCACCCTGTATCCCTCGGCCTCGAGCTCGGTCAGCTGTGCTTGGGCCGTACCGGAAGCGGAACCGACGACGGCGAGGACGGGTAAGGGGGCTTGGTGCGGTTCTCCTCTTTCTGAGTCAGGCGCCGGAGTGAACTGCGCGTTTCGCGCAGGCGTGGTGACCAAGCGTTGGGCCAGCACCTCAGCTGCACCGCCGGTTCCAGCCAGGACTATGCGTCGACCGCGGTCCCTGAATTCCGTGCGAATCAGGGCGTCGACTACGAGTTCAAGATCTGCAGCGGTTTCACCATCACACAGGACGACTGCGGGGCTGTCGGTGTCCAGGGCCTCTGACAAGGCGGCATGCAGGTCCGCATTCCGCACTTGGCGGAGATTCATAGGCTTTACGGACTCCGGAGCCTCAGGGCGGATAAGCTCCGCGATGGTGGACGGCGGTGAGACATGCTCTGCCTGCCACAGGTCGGTATGGTCCAGAGGTACACTGCCCACAAAAGCTTGTCCCTGCCTCACGGTGCGCTGAAGCTGGGGGAGTGCACCAGCGATGACGACGCTGTAACCGAGCTGGTTCAAAGCCCTGAGTTCAGCGCTGATATTGCCGCGCCAGATCGAATCGATCTTCTTGAAAAGGATCCCCGCCTCTGCTGCAGCATGGCTTGAGAAGGCTGCAGCAGCTGCCTTGCCTGCCGCTGACGGCGACAGTCCGCGGGAGTGGGTGTCGGTGACCACGACATCGGTGGCGTGTCGCGGTGAGGCGGTTTCGGCGTCGGACGTTCCCAAAAGAACCTGCACGATGTGCCCGTGCTGGACAAAGCAGGAGCCGACTTCGGCAGCGCCGGAGAAATCGTCAGCTTGGACAAATACGGAAGCCACGTCGCTCCTCTCGTGTCATTGCTCGGCCTGCGTCCCAACATCTTGTCGGACGCTTTCCAACATCATGACACGATTGCGCGAAACGCGCTCAAAGACGTGCGCACATGATGCACATTTCTTCTGCGAGCATATTCTCCGACCTTGCCAGCCCCAGACCGCGCGGCGTGTCCATCTGTTGAACGGGTCACATTTGTTTGCATCCTGGCTCTGTGCCCTTGATCCTTGCAAGACCTAGTTTTTTTCAGCGCTTGTCAGAGCGTGCCCAATGGAGGACACAATTTATGACTAACGTTCTTTGGTTTTCGGAGCTTGGCCTGTCCGACCTTGACCAGGTCGGAGGCAAAAACGCTTCACTCGGTGAGATGGTGCGAAATCTCGCCTCGGCGGGGGTGAAGGTTCCAGGTGGTTTTGCGACGACGGCGGACGCCTACCGGCGCTTCCTGGCCGAGTCGGGCCTTGACGCCCGGATTGAAAGTATCTTGGAGGGCTTGGACAGCGGCGATGTGGCCGCCTTGGCCAAGGTTGGCGGGGAAATCCGGTCCCTGATCCGCGAGACACCCTTCCCTGCCGGTTTCGAAGAGGAAATCCGCTCGGCGTACCGGCGCCTCACCGAGGAACACGGCGCAGACGTGTCCTGGGCGGTTCGGTCCAGCGCAACGGCCGAAGACCTTCCCGATGCTTCCTTTGCCGGACAGCAAGAGACCTTCCTGAACATCCGGGGGATTGACAACATCCTGCTCGCGATCAAGGACGTCTTCGCCTCGTTGTACAACGACCGGGCCATCGCCTACCGCGTCCACCACGGTTTCACGCACTCCGAGGTCGCGCTTTCGGCGGGTGTGCAGCGCATGGTGCGCTCTGACGTCGGCGCTTCGGGGGTGATGTTCACCATGGACACCGAGACCGGTTTTACGGACGCGGTGTTCATCACGTCCTCCTATGGCCTTGGCGAAGCCGTGGTCCAGGGTGCTGTGAACCCCGACGAGTTCTACGTCTACAAGCCTGCGCTGGCAGCCGGGCGCCCGGCGGTGCTCAAGCGTGGTCTGGGCGGGAAGGCCGTGCAGATGGTGTACACGGAGACCGAAGAAGTCGGCAAGACTGTTGACTTCATCCCGGTGCCGCAGGAGTCGCGGAGCCGCTTCAGCCTCAGTGACGCCGAGGTGGAGCAGCTTGCGCGTCACGCCGTTGCCATCGAGCGCCACTACGGACGGCCCATGGACATTGAATGGGGCAAGGACGGAGTGGATGGGGAACTGTACATCCTCCAGGCACGCCCGGAAACCGTGGAATCCCGCAAAGCCGCGGGCGTAACCTCCCGGTACACGCTCACCGAGCGTTCAACGGTGTTGGTGGAAGGCCGTGCGATCGGTCAGCGCATCGGCGCCGGCCAGGTCCGGGTCCTGTCCTCGATCGAGCAGATGGCCTCGTTCCAGGAAGGCGATGTCCTGGTGGCCAACATGACCGACCCCGACTGGGAACCGATCATGAAGAAGGCCGCCGCGATCGTCACAGACCGCGGCGGACGGACCTGCCATGCGGCGATCATCGCCCGCGAACTGGGCATCCCCGCCGTCGTGGGAACCGGCTACGCGTCCCAGATCCTCAAGGACGGCATCCCGGTGACCGTCTCCTGCGCCGAGGGCGAAGCGGGACTGGTGTACGAAGGGCTGCTGGAGTACTCCCTTCAGGAGACAAGCCTCGACACCATGCCTGAAGCTCCCGTGAAGATCATGATGAACGTCGGGACCCCGGAGCAGGCGTTCAGTTTCGCCAAGCTCCCCAACCACGGCGTGGGCCTGGCCCGCCTCGAATTCATCATCAACCGGCAGATCGGTGTCCACCCCAACGCCTTGTTGGCTGTCGCCGGTGAGATTGAGCGCCCGGCAACTCTGGATGATTACACGGTCCGGCAAATCCAGGAGAAAACCGCTGCTTACGATGGCCCGCGCGACTACTACGTGAGGCGTTTGGCCGAGGGTATTTCGACCATCGCGGCAGCGTTCGCCCCTGAACCGGTGATCATCCGGCTTTCGGACTTCAAGTCCAACGAGTACGCGAACCTGATCGGCGGCCCGGCCTTCGAGCCTGAGGAAGAGAACCCGATGATCGGGTACCGCGGAGCGTCCCGGTACCTCTCCGAGTCCTTCCGGCAGGCGTTCGAACTTGAGTGCGAGGCCCTGAAGTACGTCCGCAACGAGATGGGCCTGACCAACATCAAGCTCATGGTCCCGTTCGTGCGCACCCTGGAGGAAGCAAGCGGCGTCATTGACCTGCTCGCAGCCAACGGGCTGCGTCGCGGCGAGAACGGCCTGGAGATCGTGATGATGTGCGAACTGCCGGCCAACGCCCTCCTGGCTGATGAATTCCTGGAGTACTTTGACGGGTTCTCCATTGGATCCAACGACCTCACTCAGCTCACCTTGGGCCTTGACCGCGACTCCGCCCTGGTTGCTGATGGTTTTGACGAGCGGAACCCGGCGGTGACCAAGCTTCTGGAGTTGGCCATCACCGCGTGCCGGGCCAAGGGCCGGTACGTGGGAATC
Source organism: Paenarthrobacter nicotinovorans (assembly GCF_007670255.1). Taxonomy (GTDB): domain Bacteria; phylum Actinomycetota; class Actinomycetes; order Actinomycetales; family Micrococcaceae; genus Arthrobacter; species Arthrobacter nicotinovorans_B. The sequence continues at coordinate 127,063 of NZ_SZVS01000001.1, forward strand.
TGCGGCCAGGGGCCCAGCGACCACCCGGACTTCGCCGAGTGGCTGTTGGCACAGGGCATCAGCTCGATTTCGCTGAACCCGGACGCCGTCACGGAGACCTGGTTGCGACTGGCCCGCACCACCAGCACTCCGGTCTAAATGACGGATCACGCAACCGTGGGGGCGGGCTCGGCGCCCGCCCCCACGGTGTTCTTTCTTTCCGACAGCACCGGGATTACTGCTGAAACCCTTGGCAACACCCTGCTGACCCAGTTTCCCGGGCAGCGGCTGGAGCGCCGGACGATCCCGTTCATCACCACCATTGAGCAAGCGCGCGAGGTGGTGGCGGTGATCGACAAAGTGGCGGCGTCAGGTCCCGTGCCGATCATCTTCTCTACGGCTGTCGGGCAGGACATCCGTGCCGTGCTCTCCCAAAGCCGCGGGCAGTTCTTCGATTTGTTCGGTACCCACATCGGGCAACTCGAACAAACCCTTGGCTCTGCGGCCAACGGTAAGCCCGGCCAGGCCCACGGAGTGGGGGATGCAGTCCGCTACCAGTCGCGCATGGCCGCCGTCGAATACGCCATCGAACACGACGACGGCCAGTCCCTGCGCGCACTGGAGCGCGCCGAGCTGATCCTCATCGCCCCCTCCCGCTGCGGCAAGACGCCCACCACCATGTACCTTGCCCTGCAGCATGGCATCCTGGCCGCCAACTTCCCCCTGGTCGAAGAGGATTTCGAGGTCCTGGCGCTCCCGAAGCCCTTGTTGCCTTTCGCCGACAAGTGCTTTGGCCTGACGTCGCAACCTGTCAGGTTGAGCCAGATCCGCCAAGAACGCCGGCCAGGCAGCAGCTATGCGTCGTTGAACCAATGCACCTTCGAACTCCGAAACGCCGAGGATATGTATCGGGCCAACAACATCCCGTACGTGAACTCTGCGTCCATGTCCGTTGAGGAAATCTCGGCCACAGTTCTCCAGCGGATGCAACTGCACCACTGACCAGGGGTTTGTCTTGTCCTGCCCCTCAAGGCTCCGGCAGCGTCACTTCCTGATGCACCTTGTTCCTATGTAGTAAGCATGCTTAGCTAATTGAAACGGCCCGGTTTGCTGGGGCCCGACAATTGGAGGCGTCATGCCTAAGACCGGGAAGAATGATCACGCCCGCAAAGACGAACTGCCGTCGACATTGCAGCGTTCCGAACAGAAGGCCCAGGACACATTCGCCAAGACCTACGACTCGGCCATGGAATCCTACGACAACGATTCCAGCCGCGCGGCGCGCACTGCGTTTGCTTCGCTGAAGCACAGCTACGAGAAAGTCGGGGACCACTGGGAGCCCAAGGAGGAGCGCGGTCCTTCCGATGCGCGCGCCGAAGAAGGTGCGGACTCAACCTCGCCGACAGCCGGGGGAGTGGACGCCAATGCTTCCAAGGAACATCTCTACGGGAAAGCCCAGCAGCTTGGCATCAAAGGCCGCTCGAAAATGAACAAGGACGAGCTCGTAGAGGCGCTGCAAAAGGCCAATGACGCAGCCACCCGGAGGGCACGGAAAGGCTGATTCCTCCGCGACCCGGGGTTGAGCAGTGCATGCACTTTGGATTCGAGGAGGCGCACGAGGATGAATCGCATCACCGACATCTGGGGACCACGGACGCCGTTTCAGGCAGGGCAGGAATGGCCGGTCCGCGTGGATCTCGCCCTCAAAGAGGGACTCCCTGAAGGCGAGGTGGACCGCTGGGTCCAATCCGCCTGTGTTCTCTGCAGCAACGGCTGCGGTTGCGACATCGCTGTCAAAGATGGCGTCATGGTTGGTGTCCGCGGCCGCTCCCAAGACCGGATCAACAAAGGCCGACTCGGGCCGAAGGGCCTCTTTGCCAGCTGGCAGGGTGTAGCCAATCGGGATCGCCTGACCCGGCCCATGATCCGAGAGGGTGGGCGATTGGTGGAGACCGACTGGGACACGGCAATGGGCCGCATCGTCAACCGGAGCAAGGAGCTCCTGGACACGAAAGGTCCGTTGAGCCATGGCTTCTATACCAGCGGGCAGCTCTTCTTGGAGGAGTACTACGCACTGGCAGTGATCGGGAAAGCGGGGATTGGAACTCCGCACATGGATGGCAATACCCGGCTGTGTACGGCTACCGCGGCGACTGCGCTCAAAGAGACCTTCGGGGCCGATGGCCAGCCCGGAGCCTATGAGGACATCGACAGCTGCGATGCCATCTTCCTCTACGGCCACAACATGCCCGAGACCCAGACCGTCCTGTGGTCCCGTGTCCTGGACAGGCTGACGGGACCGACGCCACCCAAACTCGTGTGCATCGACCCCCGGAACACCGAAGCAGCGCGTTATGCGGATGTGCACCTGGCGCTCCGCCCGGGAACAAACCTCGCCCTGATGCATGCATTGGTCCGCGAGGTCATTCACCAAGGCTGGTTCGACGACCAGTACGTCAATGAGCACACTCTTGGCTTCGAAGAACTGAAGCAGACCGTTGAACCATGGACCCCGGCGGCTGCTGCCGAGGTCTGTGGTGTCAGTGCGGACGACATCATGATGGCCGCCCGGATCTTCGGAACGACGCCGAACGTGCTTTCGACCGTCTTGCAGGGTTTCTATCAGTCATCGCAGGCCACGGCCTCGGCATGCCAGGTGAATAATCTGCACCTTTTGCGGGGCATGCTGGGCAGGCCAGGCGCGGGCCTGCTTCAGATGAACGGGCAGCCCACCGCCCAAAACAACAGGGAATGCGGGGCCGACGGCGACCTGCCGGGCTTCCGTAACTGGAGCAACAAGGATCACGTCGAGGAATTGGCCAAGCTGTGGAATGTGGACCCGGGTGTTATCCCGCATTGGGCACCGCCCACCCACGCGATGCAGATTTTCCGCTACGCCGAGCAGGGTTCCATCAACTTTCTCTGGGTATCGGCTACGAACCCTGCAGTATCGCTGCCTGAACTGGCGAGGATTCGGCGGATCCTGGCCAAGCCGGAGCTCTTCCTCGTGGTTCAGGATCTCTACCTGACCGAAACGGCGGCGCTGGCCGACGTCGTCCTTCCTGCTGCCGCCTGGGGGGAAAAGGTGGGGACCTTCACCAACGCATCGCGCGTGGTTCACCTTTCGGAAAAGGCCGTGGAGCCGCCGGGCGGCGCCCGCGCGGACTTGGATATTTTCCTCGATTACTCCCACCGGATGGGCTTCTCCACTATTGACGGTGGGCCCCTGCTCGAATGGAAAGGGCCCGAAGAGGCTTTTGAAGCGTGGAAGGAATGCTCGCGTGGACGGCCATGCGATTACACCGGCCTCAGCTACGGCAAGCTACGCGGCGGCAGCGGAATTCCCTGGCCCTGCACAGAGGATCACCCGGAGGGAACCACCCGGCTCTACAGTGACGGTGTCTTTCCCAGCCGTCCTGACTACTGCGAGAACTATGGCCACGACCTCTTGACCGGGGCTGAGGTGGGGTCCGAGGCCTATCGGGCGATGGCACCCAACGGGCGTGCCTTGCTTAAGGCAACCGCTTACCACCCCCCTCATGAGGAACCCGACGATGAGTATCCTTTGCGGTACAGCACGGGCCGCACGGCCTACCACTTCCATACCCGTACCAAGACGGCGCGCTCCCGGGAGCTTAATGCTGCGGCTCCCCGAATGTGGGTCGAATTGTCCGCCGAAGATGCCTCGGGTCTGGGGATCAGCGAAGGCGACCTGGTGCGGGTGTCATCGCGGAGGGGGCGTATCGAGGCTCCGGCGCGGATCAGCGGCGTCCGGCCCGGTACCGTGTTCGCACCCTTCCACTACGGCTACTGGGACACGCCGCGCAGCGGTGAGACCCTTGAGTCCCATGCAACCGCAGCCAATGAGCTGACACTCACCGAATGGGATCCTGTGTCCAAGCAACCCGTCTTCAAGAATGCCGCTGTGAAGGTTGAGAAGATCGGCGACGGTACGGGACCGGCACCCGCGCCGAACACCACGGCCTCCCGGCCGGAGGGGAGGCGGCCATGAATCTGGATGTCTATCTGGGACTCTTGGCCCACAGCGAGAAAACCCTTGCCGAGTCTCTGAGGCAGGTTTCCGCCGGCCACGGTGCGGAACCGGATGTTCACTTCATCTGCCAAAGCCTGGCCACGCAGTCGGATCACCACGGGGAACTCCTGGATCCGGTTATCCAGCGTTACGGTGGGTCCGGCAACGAACGGGAGCCGGAGCGGCTGCACGCCCAAGGGCTTTCGACGACGCGAAGCGGTCCCGTAGGACTGTTGCGCGACCTTCAGGACGTGTTTGTTCTGGCCAGTCTTGTGGACATCACCTGGACCGTCGTGGAGCAAGCCGGCCAGGCGCTCCGGGACGAGGAGCTGCTGTCTGTCGTCGAACAGTCCCGGGTAGAGACCCAAGGACAGTTGCGGTGGTTGAGGACCCGCATCAAGCAGGCCTCGCCCCAGGCCTTGCTGGTGGCCGAATAGCCTGTCTTGCGTATTTCCGTCGACACCCGTCCGGACATCACGTGGGCAGGGCCACCATGTGGTGACCCTGCCCAAGCTGCGCTGGCATCCCTTCCTGCGCCCGGCTTTCGGGCTACCTGTTGCGATGGTGTGCAGAATGCGATTCCCAAGCGCCCGCCGGAAAGACTGCTCCCGGCGACTTTTCGAAGCGCTGCGCCCTTACATGATTCCGGTGGGGACCAGCAGCGCCCACGCCAGGGCCGGCGCCACCAGGACAACACCGCCCGCGTATGCCATGAGCTGCTTGTACACGCGCTGGCGGTCCTCGTCGCGGGCGTTGGCCACTACCAGGGCTCCATCGGTGGAGAAGGGCGATACGTCCACTACGGTTGCCGCGATGGCCAGCGCCGCTACGGTACCTGAGGCACTGAGGGAACTGGTCGCCAGAAGGGGGCCGGCCAACGGAATGAAAGCGGTGAGGAGGGCGGTGGAGGACGCGAAGGCCGAGCCGACACCGATCACGTAGCAGAGGACCAGTGCGATCAGCAGCGGCGCACCAAGTGCCAATGCCATCTCCGCGAGGGTGTCAATCACGCCGACGTGCTGGAGCAAGGAAACGTAGGTGATCATGCCGGCAACCAGCAGGACAGTGGACCAGTAGATGCCGCCAATGAAGGTCTTGTGCTCCTTGATGTTGACCAGGGCCAACAACAGTCCTGCCGACAGGGCCACGAAGCCAATCGGCATGCGGAAGCCGAGGGTGCAGACGAGGATCGCCAGGATGAGTGCCAAGGTGAGGATCTGCTGGCCGCTGGGACGTCCGATTCGGGCTGTGTCGAGTCCGGCGTACTCGTTGGAGTGCTTGTCGCGCAGCTTGCCCATGAGGGCGAATAGGACGATCGTCAGGGCCGACAGAATGAAGTTGAGGGCGAAGCTGGCCAGGAACAACGCGCCCTGGTCGATGGGAAAGTCGTTCTTGTGTGCGATGTCGTGGACGAGGACGCCCGCCACGGACAGGGGCGAGAAGCCGCCGGCGTGGGCTCCGTTGATGACGAAGGCGCCCATGAGGACGGGGTGGATGCGCGACTCGTAGGCAAGGCCCAGTGCAGCCGGTGCCAGCAGCGCAACAGCGGCAGGGCTGAAGGTCCCCAGCGAGGTGAGGGCGGCGGCCATGAGGAAAAAGACCCACGGCAGGAGCATGGTCTTGCCCCTGACCATCCTGACGCAGCTTTGGACGATGATGTCGATGGAACCGTTTCGCTGCGCCATGCTGAAGAAGTAGGTGACGCCGATGATCGTCAGGACGATGCTGGCGGGGAATTCTTCGAGAATCTGCTTGTCGGTCATGCCGAGGACGAAGTAGCCGACGCCGAAGGAGGCCACCAGCCCCATCACACCGATGTTGAGCGGCCACTTGGTGGCGACGACGAACATCACCACCAGGATGACCAGCGGGATGATCTGCGTGGCGGTCATGGTCGGCTCCGATTCCGGGGTGGCCGCCGGGTTGAAGATGGCACCCCCGAACAGGATGGCGACCAGGCCCAGGATGACGGAAGCGGCAACCGTTACCAGCAGGATACGGCGGCGTGTGGTGGGACGCTTGGAACGCTCGTCCCGAATGTCGCGCTCTGCCTCGGGCGCTGGTTGGTAAATAGTCTTAGCCATGGTGTTCTCTCCTCATCGAGTGGCTGTTTCCAGTGAGGCTTCGACGACGTTGCCGAGAGTCTCCGGTAGGTGGATGATGCTGGTGGCGATGGTGCGGGCCGTGCGGTCAACGCCTACAAGGACCGAACCGAGGTGTTCCTCGCTCCATGTTTCGATGACACCGGCGGGTGTCTTCAGTTTCAGCGCCGCGCCGGCGGCTCCGCCCGTGATGGCGTTGATCACGGTGCCCGGCGTCCGCGCCGCAAGCGTCAGGGCGATGCTTCCAGTGATGGCCAGGGCCGGGTGCGGCTTGCCCATGGAAAGCATCATGACGTTGACGTCGGAGCCGGGGTTCGCGCCGTGGGGCGGACCGACGATGGCCAACTTCGGCACGGCCCGTGCCGCCTGTCCGGGAGTCGGGGCCATCCCCATCCGGACTGCTCCCTGGCGTCGGATGGCGTCCAGGGTGTCCAGGTGCTGTTCCACACCTTCCTTCCACGAGTCGTAGTGTGCTGTGTCCAATCCAAGATCTTCGGCGCGGACAATAACCACTGGAGCCCCGGCATCCACCATGGATACTGTCCAGGACTTTCCCCCGGCCAACACGGTGTCGCTTGGAGCGCCCGTTGGCAGCAGCTGTCCGGTCGTTTTGCCGGCAGGATCCTTGAAGCCGAGGCCCACTTTGAATCCGGGAAAGGCGACGCCCGGCATCTGCGCGTCCGGGACGATCGGCAGGGCACCGGAGGGCGTTGCAACCTGTTGGATGATGAGCTGGTCGGTATTGGTATTGCGGGTGACAATACGCGTGGTATCACCTTGTGGGGTGACCCACCCCTTTTCGATGGCGTAGAGACCTACTACGGCTGAGCAGTTTCCGCAGTTGCTGCCCCAGTCGACGGTTGCTTCCTCGATGCCGACTTGGGCAAAGGTGAACTCCACGTCAACGGAGGGATCCGATGGGCGGCGGAGGATCATCGCTTTGCTGGTGGTTGAGGTCGCCCCTCCCACACCGTCGATTTGCCGGGAATCGGGACTTCCGAAGAGACGTGGCAGCAGTTGGTCCAGGTCAATGCTGGTTTCGTTGAGGTTTTCGGTTTCGAAGACCCAGCACTTGCTGGTTCCTCCGCGCATCCATTCCGCTTCAATCTTCATCAGTCCTGCACTCCTTCTGCCGTTCCCGGCGGGCTCTTCATTCAGCATGAGCCGGATCACACATGAAGACAATGTGCGATAATTGAGGGAGGGTGTAGCAATGCTTCATTCACTGACGCGGGAGGGATGGATGACGCCCTTTCCAGCTGTTGAAGGGGCTAAGTGAGCTAATGGATGATTGATATCCCGGTATCCCTGTATAGAATTAACCAAATTTGCAGAAGGGTACAGAATTGCTTAACGATGAAGCCCAAAATTTATACGACATCCGCAGGCTTGCTCTCTTGGTCGAGGTGGTGGAGCAAGGTTCGATCACCGCAGCAGCTGACACCATGATGTACACCCCTTCCGCCGTGTCCCAGCAGTTACGCAAACTCGAGCAGGAGGTAGGCCAGCCGCTGCTGAACAGACGCTCGCGGGGAGTAGTGCCCACGGAGGCTGGCCAGGTACTGGCGGGCCACGCGCGTAAGATCCTCGGACAGATCCGTGCAGCCCAATCGGATATAGACCAAATCGCGGGCCTCCGGCGGGGCTCGCTGACCATCGGCACCTTTCCCACCTTGGCGGGCTCTTTTCTCCCGGTTGTAATCCGGGCCTTCAAAAAGCGCTACCCCGCCATCGGACTGTCCGTTCGAAGTGCCCGGTTCGATGAGTTGGTGTCGGACCTGGAGTCGGGAGTTACTGGCCTATGCCTCCTGTGGGACTACCCGTGGAATCGCTTCGAAGACGAGTCGATCAGGACCACTGAGGTTTTCCAGGAGAGTACCGTCATCCTGGTGGCGAAGGGACATCCTCTGGCAGATCGCGACGAAGTGTCCATGAACGAACTGCGCAAGGAGTCGTGGATCGTCCGCGCGGAAGCCCACCCCGTAGTGGAGGTTCTCCAGCGCTCTGCGCACGACGCCGGTTTTGAACCGACCATCGGATTCCTGGCCAATGACTACCAGGAAGCGCAGGCCATGGTGAGTGTTGGCATGGGCGTGGCCATGGTGCCAAAGACAGCCGTGGCGTTGCAACACCCCGATGTCAGGGTCCTGGGCCTTGGCTCCGCGGCCCCGCTTCGCCGCGTGCTGCTGGCCCAACGCCAAGACAAGGTCTATGCACCGGCCGAGGTGGCTTTTCACACCACCCTTCTGGAAATCGCGCGCGAACGCGGAGGCGATTACCTCTGACTTCGGATGGCGGGCCGGCCAAACCGCAGGCCCGCCTCAGGTCAGATGGTCGAAATCACCACGCGCCCACGCAGCGTGCCGGGCCGCCGACAGGCGCAGAATCTCCCGGGCGTCAGTACTGATGACGTTATTGAAGTTGCCATAGATCCGGTCGAAGGTGAGTTGTCCCAGTTGCGCGGCGATCCGCAACGCTACATCACCGGAGAGCGGAAGATGGTTCGGGTAGCTGCGCATGAACGCTATGGAGCGACGGTCCGGATTGGGAAAGACGCTGTCGCCGGTGAGCAGGACACCTCGCCCCTGTGCTCCCGCTGCCCAGTGGGCCACGGCGCTGCCCGGGAAATGGCCCCCGGTTTGGTGCAGGACCAGTCCTTCCGCAAGCTGCAAGCTCTGCGACCAGTAGGTAATCATGGGATCCTCGCGCCCAAGCCAGCCGCGGTCGGCGTCGGCAACGAACACGGGGACGCCCCCAAGCCGACGCGACCACTCCACTTGGACTCCGAACATGTGTGGATGGCTCGAAGCGATGGCCAGCACAGGACCATGCTCCAACACGGAGCGCACGAGGTTGTCATCGACGTAGCCGATTGGATCCCAAAGCAATGAACCTTGAGGCGTCACCACCAGCTGCGTGGTCTGTCCGATCCCTACCTTCGGGGCGGTGCTGATGCCGAAGAGCCCCGGCTCGTTCTCCTTCAATGGAGCCTGTTGGCCTGCCTGCTCCAGCGCCTCCAATGTGAGCCAGGCTTGCCCTTCCAAGGGAACGTATTGTCGTTCATCAGTGCAGATGGGACACGAAGCGGGTACGGGATCCTCGCGTTCGACGGCGCAGGTTGCACAGATCAGCATTCGTTGTTCCTCCCAGGCATTTTGCCCAGACTATGACAAAAGAAATTCTCCCGGAAGCGAAATCGGGGCGTTCCTTCCCCTGGCGGGGCGGGCCAAATATGCGTGACGGGGATTTCCCCTGCATAGTTAATGTCTTGGGCTTGCATTGATGGGTACAGTCACCGCAAGAATGCAGCACGGAAATGAACAGGGGCTCGACTTTGGCAGGGAATGCAACCTTCCGGCACAGCAACACCGCACTGCTCTCGGTGAGCAGCGTCGAAGCTCCGAGAATTGTGAGTTCGACAGACTTTGACCACAGGCTCGCATCCACCTTGAAGCGTCTGAAGTTTCCGCCCCGTTTGCTGGAGCGGGTAGCCGGCATCACCCACCGCAGATGGTGGGCAGCGGGAACATCCTTCGATGACGCCGCTGTTGACGCGGGGGCCAAGGCCATGGCGGAAGCTGGCGTGGAAGCTTCCGAAATCGGTCTGCTGATCAATACCTCCGTGACCAGGCGAAACCTGGAACCTTCAGTGGCGGTCAAAATCCACCATGAACTCGGCCTGCCATCGTCGGCCCTGAATTTCGATCTGGCCAACGCCTGCCTGGGCTTCGTCAACGGCATGATCCTGGCGGCCAACATGATTGACTCCGGCCAAATCAAGTATGCGGTGATTGTGAACGGCGAAGATGCCCAAAGCACCCAGGAAGCTACGTTGGAAAGACTGCAGCGGCCCGACACCACACGGGAAGATTTCAACCGGGAATTCGCCACGCTGACGTTGGGATCGGGCGCTGCCGCGGCCGTCCTGGGGCCCGCGGACGAGCACCCTGGCGGCCACAGGCTCGTCGGGGGCGTGATGCGGGCAGGTACCGAGCACCACCAATTGTGCGTAGGCGGTATCGACGGCATGACGACAGACACCAAAGGCCTGCTGGATGGCGGCCTTCAGCTGGTGGTGGATGCCTGGCATGAGGCCCAGCCGGAGTGGGACTGGGCAGCGATGGACCGTTATGTCACCCACCAAGTCAGCAACGCCTATACGCAAGCAATCATCAATGCCATCGACCTGGACCCGGACAAGGTGCCCATCACCTTCCCGCACTGGGGGAACGTTGGCCCTGCTTCGCTGCCCATGACCCTCGCTGCCGAGGCCCAATCGTTGACTTCCGGAGACCGGGTCTTGTGCATGGGAGTCGGTTCGGGCCTGAACGCAGGGATGGTGGAGATCGTTTGGTAGCCACAAGCTGGCCTGGCGTCGACCCTGAATGGTCGCGGATAGTTCGAGTCAGGTCGACGTCGGCAGTTGACGCGCCCGGCACAACGCACCGCTGGCACATCCTGGATAACGGCCCCCAACTGGCCCGGCGTGGCCTGACTCCTGCCGGCACTCTGCTGTGTGTCCATGGGAATCCCACGTGGTCCTATCTTTGGAGGACACTGCTGGCTGCGGGATCCGATGCCGCCCATCCATGGCGCGTCGTCGCCGTTGACCAACTGGACATGGGCTTTTCGGAGCGAACAGGCACTTTCCGTCGCCTGCACGATCGGGTCAACGACCTTGGCGATCTCAGCGATGCCTTGGGCCTGGACGGCCCGGTCACCACGGTAGGCCATGACTGGGGAGGAGTCATCAGCCTCGGCTGGGCTCTGGCTCATCGGGACAATCTAGCAGGCGTGGTCCTCACCAACACGGCCGTCCACCAGCCCTCGGGTACGAGTATCCCTCCGGCGTTGCAGCTCGCCCTGCACCCTGCGGTGCACAGCTGGGGCACCACCACTACAGATGCCTTTCTCAGGGTGACCCATTCCTTGGCCCATCCGCCGCTGCACACCGATGTCCGCAAAGCCTATATGGCTCCCTATCGAGGCGCGCACCGCCGCTTGGGTGTGGGGAACTTCGTGGCCGATATTCCGGTGGATGAAACCCACCCCAGCTTCACTGCCCTCCACGATATCGCGGAGGGTCTGCGCGGACTTGACGTGCCGACCCTAATGCTGTGGGGCCCCAAGGATCCCATCTTTTCCGACAGGTACCTCAAGGACCTGATGGAGCGGCTTCCGCAGGCGGACGTCCATCGCTTCGAAGGCGCCGGTCACTTGGTGGCAGAGGACAGGGACATCGCCACGCCACTCTTCCAGTGGCTCGCTGGCCGCGGTGTAGCCGTCGGCGGCCGTGGGCCTGACAGTCGCCCGCCCGAGCAAACCCGGGATGAGGCCTTCCGCCCGTTCTGGGATTCCGTGGAGAGGCTGGCCAGCGGAACTGACGGCACGGAGACGGCTGTCGCCGAAATGGGCAGCGACGGCAAGATCAGCCGCTCGCTGAGCTGGCGGCAGCTGCATCAGAACATCCTGGATCTCCAGGAAGGACTCCACGGGGCCGGCGTGGGCAGCGGAACGCGAGTGAGCCTGATGGTTCCCCCCGGCGTGGACCTCACCGTGACGCTCTACGCCTGCTTGCGGTTGGGCGCCATCGTGGTGGTAGCCGACGCCGGGCTGGGAGCCAAAGGACTCAGCCGGGCAGTCAAGGGCGCAACCCCCGATGTCATCATTGGCATCGACAAGGCCTTGGTCGCGGCCTCACTGTTCGGCTGGCCGGGGCGTCGGTTCAGCGTGCGCGACCTTCCTGCGGGCCGCCGTCGAATGCTTGGAGCCGAAACCTCGCTCGATGCCTTGGCGAGGCAAGGCGCAGCAGCTGCGCACCGATCACAAGCGGACTACGTCGAACCTGACGCGCCCGCGGCAGTTCTCTTCACCTCTGGCTCTACCGGCCCCGCGAAAGGTGTCCTCTACACGCACCGGCAACTGACCGCGATGCGCGATACCGTCGGTGGAACCTTCGGCATCCAAGCCGGTTCCAAGCTGGTGGCAGGCTTTGCTCCGTTCGCTCTGCTGGGGCCGGCGCTCGGTGCGGTCTCCGTCACCCCTGATATGGACGTTACAGCGCCAGGCACTTTGACTGCAGGGGCCCTGGCGGACGCAGTGGCAGCTATCGATGCGACGGTGGTTTTCGCCGCGCCTGCTGCGTTGCGGAATGTGGTGGCTACCGGTGACGCCCTGACTGGACCGGGTCGCGAGGCCTTGGGCAAAGTAGGACTGCTGTTGTCCGCCGGCGCGCCGGTGCCGGAGCCACTGCTGTCCCGTGTCCAGAAACTGTTGCCCCACGCGTCGTTGAGGACCCCTTATGGCATGACCGAAGCGCTCCCGGTCACCGACATCAGCCTTCAGCAGATCCAGGCCGCTGCAACTGACGCGGCAACCGGCAACTGTCTCGGTGCGGGTAACGGTGTTTGCGTGGGGACGCCCGTGCAGGGGGCACGCCTGGCGGTCATCCCCTTGGATGGGCACGGCAAGGCCTCCGGTTCGTCTCCGGTAACCGAAGCCGCCGTCACAGGGGAAATCCTGGTGGGTGCACCGCACGTCAAGCAGGCCTACGACAGGCTGTGGCTGACCCAACAGGAAAGCGTCAATCCATCGGGATGGCACCGTACCGGCGACGTCGGCCATTTCGACGCCGAGGGTCGGCTGTGGGTGGAAGGCCGCCTTGTCCATGTCGTCACCGCGCCTAACGCCGTGGTGACGCCGGTAGGTGCGGAACAAGCCATCGAACAACTGGAAAGCGTCCGTCTTGCGGCCATTGTCGGGGTGGGGCCCAGTGGCACCCAAGCCGTTGCCGCCGTCGTCGAGACCGTACCGCCCGCCCCCAAAGCTGGTCCGGCGGCGCCACAGCTTGCCGCCAGTGTCCGGCGCGCTGCGTTGGAGGCCGGCGTCGAGGTGTCGGCCGTGCTGCAGGTGCCGGCGCAGCCGACGGATATCCGACACAACGCCAAGATCGACAGGACCCGCCTGGCCCGTTGGGCCAACCGTGTACTGGCCGGCGGCCGCCCGGGGAAGCCATGAGGGTCCTCGTTACGGGAGCCAGCGGGCTTCTGGGGGGTGAGGTGGCGCGCGTCCTGGTGCGCCAGGGCCACGAGGTCACCACCTTTCAGCGGAGACGCTCGGGAGTTGACGGAGCTAGGGACGTTTGCGGTTCGGTGACCGACGACGCCGATGTGCTCCGGGCGGTGGACGGGATGGAAGCAATCGTCCATCTGGCAGCGAAGGTTTCCTTTGCGGGCCGTGCTTCGGACTTTCACAATGTCAATGTCGAGGGGACACGGCGCCTGCTCGAGGCAGCCCGCACAGCGGGAGTGCGGGACACGGTGTTCGTCTCCTCTCCGTCGGTTGCGAACTCCGGTCAGGCCATTGCCGGCCTTGGGGCAGAACCTGCAGACCCGTTGCGGGCGCACGGCCACTATTCGCGAACCAAGGCTGAAGCGGAACTATTGGCCCTGGCCTTCGATGCCCCGGAGTTCAGGGTCGCCGCGGTACGGCCACACATTGTCTGGGGCCCCGGCGATACCCAATTGGTGGAAAGGGTCCTGGCGCGGGCCGCACAGCACCGCCTGCCGCTAATCGACGCCGGGGCGGCACTGATCGACACCACCTATGTGGACAATGCTGCATCGGCAATAGTTGCAGCCCTTCATCGGATGGACCATGTTCGGGGTAAAGCGCTGGTGGTGACCAATGGCGAGCCACGCCCCATTGGCGAGCTGCTGGCTGACATTTGTGCGGCCGGGGGAGTTCAAGCGCCCACCTGGGCGGTGCCGGGCGTCGTTGCGAGGTCCGTCGGCTCCGTGGTGGAAAAAGTTTGGACATGGTCGCGGCGCAGCGACGAGCCCCCAATGACGAGGTTCCTCGCCGAACAGCTCTCCACTGCGCACTGGTTTGATCAACGCCAGACCCGGCGGCTTCTTGACTGGTCGCCGGTGGTGACCCTTGATGAAGGATTGGCCCGGCTGGCAGAGTACAACAAAGGCAGAAGAAGCGACCTGACACCGAAGGACTGACATGGCATTGAAACCTGGAGCCCATGTGGAGTGGAACACCCCGCAGGGCAAAACCCACGGCAAGGTCGTCGAGAAGAAAACCAGCGACTTCGAACTCGACGGCAATACCCACCGTGCCAGCGAGGACGAGCCGCAATACGTGGTGGAATCCGGGAAAACGGGAGCCCGTGCCGCACATAAGGAGTCGGCGCTCACCGAGAAGTAGCAGCCCCCTGCAGTTGGCGAAGAGCGAGCAGGGGGAACAGCAGGACTGAGAGCATTCCCGCACCGACAAGCGCGGATGCAATGCCGCTGGAAATCAGGTCCTGGTCCCGACCGATGCCCGTCACGGCCACGATCACCGGCAGTCCTGTTGCCCCAAAGAGCACAATGGCGCGCTTGCCGGAGACTGGGGAGCCGGCCGGAGCTGCGAGCAGCGACGGCAAGCCGCGGACAACCAGGAGCAGGACGAGGAACAAGGGAACCATGGCCAGGGCCAGTGGGCTTGAGGTCAAAGCGGCGAGTTCGAAATCTATGCCCGTGTCGATGAAGAACACCGGAACCAGGAAGCCGAAGGCGATGGCGTCGATTTTCCTGTCGATGACGATCCGGTCCGCTTCAGGTGCCCTGGCAATCGCTACTTTCCACAAGACGCCGGCGGCGAACGCACCCAGCAGCATGTCCAGTCCCAGAAGCATGCTCAGGACGACGAGCGAGCTGAGGATCAACATAATGGACCGGACCGCGAACTGGCCGCTGGTGTGGAGGGTCCGGGTCACCTGCTGATGAAACAGGATGTGCCGGGAACGTGATGCGAGCAAAATCGCCACAACCGTCAGCAAAACGAAGCCGAGAAGGACCCCCGACGCCGTGCCCAGTTGCTTGCCACTGAAAAACAGGGAGATGGCAATGAGCGGGCCGAATTCGCCCACCGCGCCCAAAGCGGCCACCCCAATGCCGATGGGGCTCTTGGCCTGGCCCGCGTCCCGGAGGATGGGCAACAGTGTTCCCAGGGCAGTGGAGGACAGCGCGACGCCGATGATCACCGCTGCTTCCACTGCAGACACCAGCGCGAATCCGGCTGCTATTCCGGCGGCCAGCGAGATGACCCAGCCAATAGAGGCCCGGATGATGGGCCGGCCACGGATGGCCCCGAAATCGATTTCGTTGCCCGCGACGAAGAACAGCATGGCAAGCCCAAAATCCGCCAGAGTATCGGTGAACTGCGTGGACTGGACCCACCCCAGGACGCTGGGACCGAGCAGCATCCCAAGGACGATCTCGAACACCACGATGGGGATCTTCGCTATCGGCTCCACAACGCGGGCAGCAAGGGGAGCCGCAACGGCCATGGCGGCAATGAGGACCAGCGACACGGACAAGCTTTCCATCACCGAAACCTCCGCCTACCGGCTTGCTGCCGGGGAGAACCGCCCGTCAGGGACGCCCGGGCCATTCCCTGCCGGCCCAAGGATCGTAGTCCGCAATCAGCGCCTCCTGCTGTGGACGCCCCTGCTCGGGGACATGCTGGAGGTTGACCCTGACGCGGTACCAGAGGGAACTCGATCCGCGCATCCCATCGATCAGAATGTCGGCCGGGTGCAGTTTCGAAACGACATCAGGATGCTGGCTCTTCCATTCCTCCAACGCAGCCAGTGCCTCTGGCTTGGTCTTGGTACGCGCCACTTCAATGAGCGGCATTGAGGATGTCCGCCGACCCGAGCCATCTCCTGGCCGTGGGGCCTTCTCAGCGGGGCCAAGTTCGGTGGCCAAAGCGAGCAACCCCTCCAGCGAGCCGGCCTCGTCGTCGATCCCGGAATGGGGATCACCACCGGAAGCGAACCGCTCAGGAACCGTCAGAACCGTGAACTGCTCAGGCCGGGCGGAGCGTACCTCGTCCCACGTGAGCGGCATGGAGACCCGGGCATCGGGTCGCGACCGTACGGAGTAGGCGGAAGCTACTGTCCGGTCCTTGGCGTTCTGGTTGAAGTCCACGAAGACACTCTCACCCCGTTCTTCCTTCCACCATCGGGCTGTGGCAAGTCCGGGTGCCCGGTTCTCCACTTCACGGGCGAGGGTCTCTGCAGCCAGGCGCACGTCACGGTATGACCATCGCGGCGCGATCCGCACCAGGATGTGGAGTCCCCGGGAGCCGCTGGTCTTGGGCCATCCCACAAGACCGACGTCCCCCAGCACTTCCCGCGCGACATAGGCGGTGTCCACGATCTGGGACCAGTCGACGCCGGGCATAGGGTCCAGGTCTACACGGAGTTCGTCGGGATGGTCCAGGTCTTCGGCCCTCACAGGATGCGGGTTGAGGTCAAGGCACCCCAGATTCACAACCCACGCCAAGCCGGCGGCATCCCGGATGACCGTCTCCTCTGCCGAGGTGCCCGATGAATAGTGCAGTGTCGCTGTGTCAATGAATGCGGGGTGGTTCTCCGGAACCCGCTTCTGGAAGAAGGGTTCGGCGTCGATGCCCTTGGGGAAACGCTTGAGCACCATAGGCCTGCCGCCCGCCCCACGCAGGGCGCCGTCGGCTACTGAGAGGTAGTAGTTGACCAGATCGAGCTTGCTGACACCCGGTTCCGGAAATACCACTTTGTCCGGGTTGGAGATCCGGACTTCTTCGCCGCCGACGTCGAGTACTTCCGCCGGTGTCTTGGAGGGGCTCATGCGGTCACGCTAGCAATGAACATCGGATCCAACCAGAGGTTGGCCGACTATATTGGCCATGTCAGCCCACCACCACAACTGAGGGAGCCTGCACGCAATGGCCAAGGAACTTGCCACCCAACTCATCGAACAACTCCAGGCTGCCGGTGTGCAGCGGATTTACGGGATTGTGGGCGACAGCCTCAATCCCATCGTTGACGCCGTCCGCCAGACGGGAGGCTCGAAAAACGGGGGCATTGACTGGATTCACGTCCGCCATGAAGAGGCGGCCGCGTTTGCGGCAGCAGCTGATGCGCAACTGACCGGAAAGCTGGCAGTCTGCGCGGGATCGTGCGGCCCCGGAAATCTGCATCTGATCAACGGACTCTATGACGCCAACCGCACCGGCGCCCCCGTACTGGCCATCGCTTCCCATATTCCCAGCAGGCAGATTGGCAGCGGCTTCTTCCAGGAAACCCATCCGGACCGGCTTTTCAACGAGTGCTCCGTCTATTCGGAACTTGTCAGTACCGCCGAACAGGCACCCCGGGTCATGCACAACGCCATCCAAAATGCCATTGGCCTCGGTGGGGTCGCGGTGGTTACCCTTCCCGGCGATATCGCCGGTCTCGAGGCTGCCGCCCCGACGCCTTTGCCGGCGACGTTCCGTCCAGCGAGCCTGGTGCCGGACACTGCAAGCGTCCGCGAACTGGCAGATGCCATCAACGACGCCGGTAAGGTCGCCATTTTTGCCGGTGCCGGCGTGGAGGGCGCCCATGACGAGTTGATGTCGCTGGCAGGCCTGATCAACGCTCCGATCGGCCACTCGTTGCGGGGCAAGGACTTTGTCCAGTACGACAACCCCTTCGACATCGGCATGACGGGCCTGCTCGGCTACGGGGCAGCGGCTGAGGGTATCGAGGACGCGGACCTGCTGATCCTCCTGGGCACCGACTTTCCCTACGACCAATTCCTTCCTGAAACCCGCACCGCCCAAGTTGACCGGGCTGCAGAGCGGCTGGGGCGACGCACCGACGTCGACATTGCCGTCCATGGCGACGTGCTGCCTACGCTTACTGCCCTGCTGCCGCTGGTGAAGCCCAAGAAGAGCCGTCGTTTCCTTGACCAGATGCTGAAGAAGCATGACCGCCTCATGAACAAAGCGGTGGGTGCCTACACCCGCAAGGTGGAGAAGAAGCAGCCCATCCACCCCGAATACGCGGCCTCGTTGCTGGACCAGCTTGCCGCCGAGGATGCGATCTTCACCGCGGACACCGGAATGTGCAACGTCTGGACGGCACGCTACATCAATCCTTTGGGAACCCGGCGCCTGATTGGGTCCTTCCTCCACGGGTCCATGGCGAATGCCCTCCCGCACGCCATCGGTGCCCAGGTGGCGTATCCAGGGCGCCAAGTGGTGTCCGTGTCCGGCGACGGTGGCCTCTCGATGCTCCTGGGTGAACTCATCACAGTGGCAGCGCACCAGTTGCCGGTCAAGGTAGTGGTGTTCAACAACTCCACCTTGGGCATGGTCAAGCTGGAAATGCTGGTGGACGGACTTCCCGACTTTGGCGTGGACGTGCCTGACGCCAACTATGCGGAGGTCGCGAAGGCGTTGGGCTTCCATGCCATTCGGGTCACCGATCCCGCTGACATCGAGGGTGCCTACCGGGCGGCCTTCGCCCACCCGGGTCCGGCGTTGGTGGAACTCATTACGGACCCCAACGCATTGTCCATCCCGCCGAAGATTTCCGGGTCGCAGGTCATCGGTTTCGCCACGGCCATGTCCAAAGTGGTCCTGAACAGGGGAGCCGGAGAAGCTGTAAGCATGGCACGCAGCAATCTCCGGAACATTCCCCGGCGGTAGGCTACCGCGCCAGGGCGGCGGCAAGGTAAGGAGCGGTCCGGCTGTCGTTGGAATGCGCGACGACGGCCGGCGGCCCAGCCGCCATGACCGTACCGCCGGCGTCGCCGCCTCCGGGGCCCAGATCGATCACCCAGTCCGCTCCCGCGACCACGTCCATGTCGTGTTCGACCACTACAACCGTGTTCCCCGCCTCCACCAGCCTGCGCAGTTGGGCCATCAAAAGCTGCACGTCGGCGGGGTGCAATCCGGTGGTGGGTTCGTCCAACAAATACAGAGTGTGGCCCCGTTGGATCCGTTGCAATTCGGTGGCCAGTTTGATGCGCTGGGCTTCACCACCGGAGAGTTCGGTCGCAGGCTGGCCCAGCCTCAGGTAGCCAAGGCCAACCTCTTGCAGGGTCTGAAGGCTGCGGGAGACAGACGGCAGATCCTTGAGGAACCCCGACGCGGCCTTCACGGTCATCCCCAGGACGTCAGCGATGTTCTTTCCCCGGTACGTGACCTCAAGGGTTTCGGGGTTGAAACGTGAACCGTGGCACTCCGGACAGGGCCCGTAGCTTCCAGGCAGGAACAGCAGTTCCACAGCCACGAAGCCTTCACCCTGGCAGGTCTCACAACGACCTCCGGGAACGTTGAAGGAAAACCGGCCCGCCCCAAATCCGCGGGCCCGGGCACCGTCGGTAGCGGCGAATTCCTTCCGGACTCCATCGAAGAGCCCGGTGTACGTGGCCAGATTGGAACGTGGCGTGCGGCCGATGGGTTTCTGGTCCACCTGTACGAGACGGTCGAGACCGCCGAGTCCGGATACCGGCAGCGCCTGGCCCTCGGTGGAAGGATCCCGATGCAGCCCGGCCTCCACCACACCGGCCAGTACCCGGCTGACCAGGGTCGATTTGCCCGAGCCGGACACTCCCGTCACTGCCGTGAACACGCCCAGCGGGAAATCCACGTCAAGGTTGCGCAGATTGTGCTGGCTGACGCTGCGAATGTTCAGCCAGCCTGTGGGTTCCCGCGGGCCTTCGGTCGTTCCGCGCTTTCGAGCTGCATGGCTCTTGTCCGCGACCAGGAATGGTCTGGTGATTGAGTCCCGCACCGACGCCAAACCTTCCACAGGGCCGCTGTAGAGCACTCTGCCGCCGCCCTCTCCGGCATGCGGTCCAACATCCACGAGCCAGTCGGCGGCACGAACGACATCCATGTTGTGTTCGACCACAAAGACGGAGTTGCCGGAGCGCTTCAAGGTCTCCAACACCGCCAGGAGAGGTTCGGCATCGGCTGGGTGAAGGCCCGCGGAAGGCTCATCCAACACGTAGATCACACCAAAAAGGCCGGAGCGCAGCTGGGTGGCGATCCGGAGGCGCTGCATTTCGCCGGGGGACAGGGTTGGCGTTGGCCGACCCAGCGCGAGGTAGCCCAGTCCGAGATCCAGCAGGACGGTGATCCGGCGCAGGAGATCACGCGTGATGGCGATGGCAACTTCATTGGTTTCGCCGGATGTCTGCGTACGGGAGGCAGTGTTGGCGCTCTTCAACCCGGCGGTTGGACGCAGAAGTGTGGCGAGGTCTGTCATGGGCAGCGCATTGAGCTCGGCGATTGTTTTGCCCTCAAAGGTAACGGCGAGTGCCTCGGGCCTGAGTCCACTGCCACCGCAGACCGGGCATAGTCCCGTTTCCATGAAGCGCAGCACGCGCTCCCGCATGGCGTTGCTCTTGGAATCCGCCAAGGTATGCAGGACGTACCGTTTCGCGCTCCAGAACCGTCCCTTGTATGGCTTGGCCACCCGGTCCCTCTGTGGTGTCACTTCCACCACTGGTTGTTCGTCGGTGAAGAGGATCCAGTCGCGGTCCTTTTTGGAAAGCTTCTTCCAAGGAGTATCGACGTCGTATCCCAGGTGAGTGAGGATGTCACGGAGATTCTTCCCTTGCCATGCGCCGGGCCATGCCGCAATGGCACCCTCGCGGATGCTCAGCGAGGTGTCGGGAACCAGGGATCCCTCTGTCACTGTGTGAGCCACTCCCAAGCCATGGCATTGGGGGCATGCGCCGGCAGCAGTGTTCGGGGAGAAGGCATCGGAATCGAGTTGGCTGGCCCCTTCCGGATATTTGCCCGCGCGGGAATAGAGCATCCGGAGGGAGTTGGAAAGCGTCGTGAGAGTGCCGACGCTGGATCGGGCAGTGGCGGTTCCGCGCCGTTGTTGAAGTGCGACGGCGGGCGGCAGGCCGGCGATTGACTCCACTTTGGGGTTGTGGCCCTGCTGGATGAGGCGCCTGGCGTACGGTGCGACGGACTCGAAGTAGCGACGCTGTGCTTCGGCAAAAATGGTGCCGAACGCCAGGGAGGACTTTCCCGAGCCGGAGACACCTGTGAAAGCGACGATGGCGTCCCGTGGAACGTCCACGTCCACGTTGCGCAGGTTGTTTTCCTCGGCACCGCGCACTTTGACCATGCCGTCGTCGAGGTCTTCGTCGGAGGCCCGCCCCGCGTTGCCGCGCCCGGGGCCGTTGGCGATTATCAGGTCACTGTCCATTTGAACGACTCTATCGGGCGTAGCGCTCATGGTTGTTCCGGCAGGCCTTGCCGTTAACGTCTCGCACGTCACCTAACCTACTAGGGGAAGGCGACTGTGCCTTTCCTGGGTGTCTCGGGCAGTTCGTTCCGTGGGGGAAGACTTGTGATTAGAAGAATAGTGTCAGTTGGGGTACTTGCAGTGACGGTGGCGCTGGCAGCCGTTTCGGTCCCGACGGCAGCCGAAGCGGCTGCGCAGGTCTACAACCCGTGCCAGCGTCTAAGCGCCGGGCAGGTGAAGTATCCGTCGTATGGGGCCAACAGGGTCACGTTTGCGACAGCGGTGGACCGCTCCCAGTCGGCTGTGGTCATCACAGGTTGTGTCAGGTCCGGAAGCGGGTATGCGCAGGAATGGCAGACGACAGGATTTGCCGGGTCCAAGGGGTTTTCGGCCCAGAACATGGCGTGGGAAGACACCTGGAAGTCGCCAACAGGCAGCTTCAGTTTCACCGAAGCCTTGGGAAGGTCCAACCCGGGAACCACGCTGAAGTACTACACCGTGAACCCCTACTCCCGCTGGGGAGGTGAACGCGGCCCCAATTACAACCAATACTTCGAAGGGATTGGCGGCGAATCGGACGAGAACCTCTGGACGTACATGAACCAAGGGTTTTATGAGCAAGCAGCCGTCATTAATTGGAACCGGTACCCGGACATGCCCACTGTGCAAGGTGCCTCCTTCGCCATCTTTTTCCACGCCGGGAACGTTCCCAGCGCCGGGTGCATTTCCACGAACCTTGGCACGGTGGTCCAGCTCCTTAAGACCAACCGGCCTGGCGATCGCATCATCATGGGCGCGGTGGACGACATTTTCACCCCCTACAGCAGCTCGCCTTTTGGAGCGATCACCAACAAATATGCAGCGCTGGGTGGGCCGGCCTATGCCGGTAACCCTGTGAGCAACGAGATGTATGGACTCAAGAACGGCGGTGCGGGCCAAGCCTTCCAGCTTGGCTCCATTTACCATTCTCCTGTGTCCGGGACGTTCTTCAGCACGGGCGTTATCCGGGGGAAGTGGGGATCAACAGGCTACGAGAACGGGATCCTTGGCTACCCGGCTTCCGATGAGATGCCAATGACCCGCGGTGCCCGTGGGCAGGCCTACCAGAACGGGTCCATCTATTGGGGCGGAAGTACAGGTGCCGACGTAAGCATGGGCGCCATCCGCGCTGCCTGGGGTTCGACGGGATACGAGAAAGGCTTCCTGGGTTATCCGACTACTGACGAGATATGGGGCATGGCCAAAGGCGGCATTGGCCAAGCGTACGAGGGCGGGTCGATCTATTTCACGCCCGCGACAGGAGCCCATATCAGCATGGGTGCCATCCGCTCAATGTGGGGCCAACAAGGATTCGAGAAGGGCGCCCTCGGCTACCCTACGACGGATGAGTATCGAACAAACGGCGCTGTAGTTCAAGATTTCCAAGGCGGAAGCATTGCGTGGTTCGGCGCAAGTGGCAAGGTGACGTTCAAAGGCTGAACCCCGACCCAGGCCCAGCGACAGCACGCCGCGCCTGAGGCAAGGGCTTTTTACTCGGCGGCGGGCCGGCGTCGTTGTTGCTTGGTGAGCGAGCGTCGCTCCTTGGCGACGCGGTGACGGCGTGCTGAACCGCGGGTCGGCTTGGACGCACGGCGAACGGTTTCCGGTACAAGCGCGGCGGTTATTAGGCCGGCAAGCTTGGCCAGGGCGAGCTCCCGGTTCCTTAGCTGGGAACGCTCCTCGGAGGCTGTCACTGTCAGGGCACCGGCGACCAGGCGCCGTCCGAGACGTTGCAGCAACAATTGCCGCTGCTCATCGCTCAGTGCGGCTGAATTGACGATATTCCAGCTCAGTTCTGCCCGGGAGTCGGTGGTGTTGACGTGCTGGCCACCGGGTCCAGAGGAGCGCGAGAACCTCCAGCTGAGTTCCGACGCCGGAATCTTCAGCGAAGGTGGGATATCCAAGTCCATGGAACAAGCCTTGCACGTCATGTGCCGCCATCCGGGCAGAGCCCGGGTGTCCAATGTTCGCCTGGCGCCTTTAGGATCAAAGCTATGGCCGGATTCGTGGATATTCTGGGCCCTATCCTGGAAATGATGACCTGGGTGGGGTTCGTCCCCGGCGTCCCCCTCTTGGTGTGGGCGTGGGTCATCGCCCGCCGGAGGTGCCAATGGGTCACTGCCGACGGAGAGCAGTTCGCGGCGGGCGGCTTCCTGGGACTTCGCTGGGTGGACCTGGACCACGAGGAACGAAAGGTCCTGCTCGATATCGCCGCAACGGAGGGCGGCGCCGCGAGCGGCAGCGTTGTGGTCCATTACGATGTTTGCCACCCGTCGCGGTGCTCCCTTGAGCCTCCACGCTACGATCACACGGTGTTGATACTTGGTTGGATTCTCACCGGCCTCGGCATCGTCAGCGCGCTGGGCGGACTGGTGCTCGTAGCGCTGTAGCCCCCTTGAAAGCCAAATATGGCCGGGGCTACCATGTGCGCGCGGGCTGATGCGACGCCCGAGGCGGAGGATTTCAATGAATGGGACGACTGCACCCCTGATGGTGGATCTGATCATTTCGCTGGACGGCTATGCCTCAGCCGAAGGGTGGCCGGGCTGGTGGGGATTGGAGGGTCCGGAATACCTCGCGTGGCTGGCTGAAGAAGCCACGAAGGACGTCACCCTGCTGATGGGGGCAAACACTTACAGGCTCATGTCCGGCATGTCAGGACAGGCGAGTGAGGAAGATTCCGGTTTCTCCAAGGAAGAAGGGGACTCTTTGGCAGGCCTGGCCGCGGTGCCCAAGATTATCTTCTCTTCGACGCTGCAAGAGCCCCTGGCATGGCCCAACTCCGAGTTGATTTCCGGGGATGCCGTCGAAGCCGTCAAGGAGCTGAAACAAACCCGCACCGGGACCCTGAGCACGCTGGGAAGCTTGAGTCTGAGCAGGTCTCTGCTGTCGGCAGGACTGGTGGACCGCTACCGTCTGGTCATCTTCCCGGTCATCACGGGGAAAACCGGCAGCGAAAGGATCTATGACGGCTACCCGGATGTCGCCTTGGACATGGTGGACAGCCGTATCTTCGACAGCCGACTCCAACTGTTGGAGTACATTCCGCGGGTTATCGATGCCCCGTTAGGGCGGCCCTAGCTGGCAGTACGTGGCTTCCAGGTGTCCTGTGTGGTGAAGAATGGCGCCAGCGATTGCGCATAGTGGTCCATTGTTTCCGGGAAGGTCAACAGGCGTCGGCCCTCCAGGGGAGAGGCTCCTTGGTTCTCGAAACCACCTGCCGCCGGAAGGCAAAGAAGCGGCTCTGCGGTTATCCCGCGCGAGGTCAGGACTGCAATTCCCCAGGGGTCCGTTGCATCGGCGACGGTGATCCCGGCGTTGTCGAAGGTGTCACGCAGAACATAGCGCGTGACGGTCCGCCAAGACTGAAGATACTGGGGCAACAGCTGCTCTACGAGGTCGTCGTCGTTTGCACTGTAGGCCTCGGCCAGAGCCGCCGACAGCGCGTCCCATTCTTCGGCATCCCGGACCATCAAGTGGGCGGCCCGGAGGTGGGCAAGGGTTTCATTCAACATCATGGCAGTCCCCAAACTTCCTCGTGCGATGCTTGCCCGACGTGGGCAGGCCCGCCCTCGGCGGGCCACGCATCAGTAGAACGGTTGGCGCGCCCTCATGATTCCCTTCGGCGCAGGTTCGCTTGACCGTCTAGTAAATAAGGAAACTTACTATTAGGCTGTCGGGGTGGGAACGTCCCAGCGTAGAAAGGAAGTGGTGCAGAACATGACTGAAGAGCAGGGCATCAGCAAGGTCACGGACATCATCAACGATTCCAAAATCGGGATGCTGACCACCATCAACGAAGAAGGGGCCTTGGTCAGCCGGCCGCTTGCCGTCCAGGAAGTTAAGGACGACGGCGACATGTGGTTCTTTACGGGACTGGGAACCTCCCAGGTTGCACACATCCGGCAGGATCCCCGCATCAATGTCTCGTTTGGCAAGAACACGGAATGGGTTTCCGTTGCCGGCACAGCCGAAGTGGTGACAGACCGTGCGAAGATCCACGACATGTGGAACCAGGTGGTGGAAGCCTGGTTCCCCGATGGTCCGGATACCCCGGAGGTTTGCCTGATCCACGTGGATTCCGACTCCGCTGAATATTGGACAAGCCCGGGCGGCACGGCAGCCACGGTGCTGCAATGGGTCAAATCCAAAGTCACCAACTCCCGGTTCAGTGTCGGCGAAAGCGGTACCGTGGAATTGTGAGCTTCCATGGTTGACACAGAGCGGTTCCGGGACCTCCTGGAGAAGGAGCGTGACCGGAGGCTGGTGCTGCTCTCGGCGCTTCGAAACGACATCACTTCGGTGAGCCAGGCACGGCTGGACTCCAATGTCGACGACGAGCACGATCCCGAGGGCAGCACCATAGCTTTTGAGCTTTCCCAGGCCTCCGCCCTTCTTGGCCAAAGCAGGGAAGGTCTCGAACAGATCGATGCCGCACTGGTCAGGATCGAAGCGGGCACCTATGGTCATTGCGAAATCTGTGGGATAGACATTCCGGAAGGCCGGCTGGAAGCCAGGCCCTGGACGCCGTACTGTGTGGTCCATGCCTCGGGGCGTCGGTAGCGTGCGTTCAGTTGTTTTGCCCGGCCTCGGCAGTGGTGGCGCGATCGGCCGCTGCGCCGTGTTTGCGGCTCGCCAACAGGAAGGGCACCGCGAGGAGCTCGACGACGCCGGCCATGGCGAGCGACGCCGGATAACCGTAGAGATCCGCGCCACGGCCCAGGAGCGGTTGAATCACCACCCCGCCGCTTGAACCCATCAACGAATCAAAGCTCAGCACAGTGGCCCGCTGCTTGGACGGGATCATGTCATTCACATAGGCCTGCCTGACGGGCGTGACCGCGGACCCCACTACGCCCCACAGTGCCAACAGCAGCAGGGCTATCCAGAAACTATGGGTGAAACCGAGGACAAGCAGGATCACTGACCCACCGACTCCGCCAAGAATCAGTACGGACGTGCGTTTGTGGAAAAGACTCCGGGCGTGCGGTGCCAGCCAACCGCCCAAAATTTGTGAACCGGCAACAATGGCTGCCGCCAGTCCGGCGATCGAATAGGCCTGCGGGTCGCCGAAGAGGTCCAGAAGGTAGGGCTGCAGGGCATAGAAGACATAGATTCCGACGCCGGCGCTGAAGGGGGCGGCCAGCATCACGAACCGCACGGGCGGGTTTTTCAAGCCGCTCTCAATCGAAGCGGTGAGTACCGTGCGGGTCGCCCGCAGTGGATGCGTCGAGCGCTCTGGTGAGAAGCCGACGTCGTGCATGAGTCCGAAGGCGACGGCGAACATGGCCAGCAGCACCAGGACCCGCAGGAGGAAAGGCACGCCCAGGTTGGTGGCTTGGGCTATGACACCGCCGGCCACGGACCCCAGCAGCATGGCGACTCCCTGGACCATTTGTCCGCGGCCAAGAACGGATTCGAGCCCGCCTTCGTAACCGGAGAACCGCAAGGCATCGACGAGCCACGCCTCCACCGCCCCGGAAAAGAACGTGAATCCAAGGCCAAGGAGAACGGAGACCACCGCCCACATCCAGAACGGCGCCGACGTCTGCCACAACAGGTAGTACAGGTACGTCGATGCCGCGAGCGTCACTGTGCCCAGAAGGAAGGAAGCGCGCCGTCCCCAACCATCGGCCACCACGCCAGTAGGGATTTCGAAGAGGACCATGCCTGCGGTGAAGAAGGCGTTGGCGGCAAATGCCTCGAGGTTGCTCAGGCCCGCGTCCAAGAGAAACAAGGTGTTGATGCCCCAGATGAACGACGCCGCAACGGTATTGCCCAGCGTCAACGTCAGGTAGACGCGTTGGATCTTAAGGGCGGCCGGGTTCATGGTGTCGCCGGTCCCGCGGGCGCGTGGAAGGACCACGTGCCCATTCTCGCGCCGATTGCCTGCCGCCGCCAGATCCGTGGCTGCAGTTTATGGTTCGTGGCTTGTCGGGATGTCCTGGGAGGCGGCCCACTCGCCGATATCCCTGCGTTCGATGGCGGCTGCCATCATTTCGGGAAACAGGTCCGGCGTGCAGGCGAAAGCCGGGACTCCGATACCGGCCAGCGCCGCGGCGTGTTGGGAGTCGAATGACGGGTGACCGCTGTCGCTCAAGGCCAGCAGGGCGATCATGGTGGTTCCACCGCCGACAATTGATGCCGCTCGACGCAGCATCTCCTCGGCAATGCCGCCTTCGTAAAGATCACTGATCAGCACGAGAATGGTTTCTGTGGGCTTCGTGATCTGCCCCTGACAGTACGCCAGGGCCCTGTTGATGTCCGTGCCGCCACCCAACTGCACGCCGAAAAGAACATCCACGGGATCGTCGAGATCGTCTGTCAGGTCAACAACCTCGGTATCGAAGACAACCAGCCGTGTGTTCACCGCGGGAAGCGAACTGAGCACCGCGCCGAAAACACTTGAATACACCACCGATTCGGCCATGGAGCCGGATTGGTCGATGCAAAGGATGATCTCCCGCTGGATCTCAGTGCTGCGCCTGGCATGACCGAGCAGCCGTTCCGGCACTACTGTCCGGTATTCGGCTTGGTAATGCTTGAGGTTGGCTGCGATGGTCCTGTTCCAGTCGATGTCCCGGTGCCGTGGCCTGCGGGTCCGGGCCGAGCGGTTCAACGCTCCCGAAACTGCTTGAACGGTCTTGGCGCGGAGCCGGTCCTCCAGTTCCTTGGTGACCTGGCGGACCACTGACCGCGCAGTTTCCTTTGACGCTTCCGGGATGACCTTGCCAAGGCCTACCAAGGTACTGACAAGATTGATGTCCGGTTGCACGGTACGGAGCATTTCCGGTTCCAGGAGCAACTGCCGGAGTCCAAGACGGTCCATGGCGTCAGCCTGCATCACCTGGACTACCGAAGATGGGAAATAGCCACGGATATCCCCGAGCCAGCGGGCTACCCGCGGACTCGAAGATGCCATGCCGCCCCGTCGGCCGGAGCCATCGCCGTAGAGAGCCTCCAAGGCTTGGTCGCGTCGGGCGTCATCGTCCGATAACTGGACCTGTCCGCCGTCGTCCGTTGATATCCCGTCCGCGTCATCACCGCCCAGCACCAACCGCCACCGGCTCAGCCGATCACGGGACTCAACACTGTGGTCCGAAACTTCGTTCACGCTACGGCCTCCCAACCCAGGATTCGCGCCATCGTCTCCAGTGCCGGCCGTGCCGCGGCCAAGTCCATGACGGCATCGCGGACGTTGTTCCCCGAGGAAGTACCGCGGCTTATTTGCTCGCCAATTTCCCGGCGTTCTGGACGGCTGAAAGCTGAAAATGTCCTGCGCAGCAGCGGCAGGACGTCCTCGAAGACGTCGTCACGGACTCCTTCCACCCATTGATCCACCAGCTTCAGGAGCTTCGGGTCGTGGATCAGCAACGTGGCGTCGCCGGACAGCAGCCCGTCCAGCCACGCGGCAGCCTCCGGTGCAGGCGTCGCGACGGACAGACGCCGGCTCAGGCCCGCCGCGACATCCTCCCCGCCCAGCAACCCGGCATCCATCAGCAGGCGGGTGGCGCGACCGGCTACGGAACCGTGGATTTTGTCCGAGTGCGCTACGGCGCCCAAGGCGGCATGCCAATCAACCATCGACAGTTCAGGTACCAGTGTCATGCCGTCCTGGGCCGAATCGATGGCTTTGCGCATTGTGGCAGCGGCGTCGTCGTCGAGCCCGGCGCATGCAGTGGGCAGTCCCACGCAGGCCCGTACCACGGTGGCCTCGAGGATCTTCCGGACATCCCTGATATCGACACCACGCACATTTCCGTATCTGCAGGTGCGGGCCAGGGGAGCGATGGTCTCCAGCAGGGGTGGGACGTCCTGTTGGAGTGCCGTGCGGGCGGCCAAGGCGGTGACGACCCCGGCTATGCCATCGGGGAGATCGGCCAGGAGGCACGCTTCCAGCAAGGCACCCATTGCAGGCAGGCCTTCCGCGGCCTGGGCTTGTTCGGAGACGAAGGCTGCCGCGGCGGTGGCAACGGTGGTGCCGTATCTGCTCGCTTCAACCAGCGAAACGGCCAGCTCGGGCCTCCACTGCAATTTCCACGCCTCTTTGAAAGTACCTGTGGTCCTGCCAGTCTCCGTCGGCACGCCCCACGCCACTCCCACGAGCGCCAGGCGATGCAGCAGCACCGAACGGGCCAGTTGGTTCGGTTTGCGGAGGTCGAGGACCATGACCTCTTCCATTGCGCTTGGCTTCATGCGCAGCTTCCGCTGGTTGGCGGTGAGGTCGGCGAACAGAGGAAGCGTGGGAACGGAGTCAGGAACGCTTCCCAGCTCGGATCCAACGGTGAGGTCCCGATGGACCAGGGCCAAAGGAAGAGCAGAGCCGTCGCAGAGGACTGCCTGCGCGGCGTCGTCCAGTTCGGGGAGTCCTGCGCTCGGTCTGCCACGGACTGCCGCCAATGCTGTGGCCATGCGGCTGGCCTCCACCACCGAGGCGGTGGAGGCATCCAGGTTTTGCTCCCGCAAGGCGTGGGCTACCCGGACGAGCCAGGTGGTGGCGACATCGCCGGCAGGATCCTTGGACATCCAATGGGAGAACAGGTGCTGGTACCACCCTGGTGCTGCAACACCTGCTCCGTATCCGCTGTCCAGGCTGAGCCGGTCCGAGGTCCATGGAACCCATGTGACAGACACCTTGATTTTGGGGAGGCCGGACAGGACCTTGTTGTCTGCTGCGGAGGACGGAAAGTCCGCCGGTATCAGGGCTGGGGCATGGTAGGCGCCGCAGATGACGGCGATCCGTTCATGGCCGTCCCGCATGGCGGCCCGCAGAATACGCCGCATGGCCGCTTCCCGACGGTTGTTTTCGACGACGTCCGGATGGTCTTCCGGGCGCTCATCCCGTGCCCGGATCTCTTTGATCGCCTCGATGAGCGCCTCAAAGCGTTCGGCAGGGTCCGAACTGCGGTGCTCCACAGCGTCTTCCCACCAACGCTCCGCATCGCTGTAGCCGGCAGCGTTTGCCAGAATGCCGATGGCGTCGGGGCGGTACCCCTGCTCAGCCGCGCTGAAGGCTTCGGCTTCGGAAGCGACCCTCAAGGCCAGGGAATTCGCGGCAGGGAGGTCCAGCGCGCGGACAGACGTGCCTGTGGACAGGGCCCAACGGATGGCCACCCATTCCGGCGAAAAAGCTGCCATGGGGTAAAACGAAGCCAACCGGGGCTCGTCCACCGCATAGATGAGCCCGGCAACAGGGGGAATCATGTCGGGGTTGTTGATAAGGGGAATGACTTGGTCGAGTTCCGGCGGCCCTTCCACCAGAACCAGGTCTGGACGCAGCGTTGCCAAAGCTTCGGACACCGAGTGGGCCGAACCTGGTCCGTGGTGCCGGATACCCAGGATGTGGACCTCTGTCATGTCTGGCTGGCGGATTCGAGATCGCGGCAGGCCCGGTAGAGGTCCTTCCACTCGGGCCGGTTGCGGACGACGGTTTCCAGGTACTCCTGCCAGATCACACGGTCTTGGACGGGATCCTTGATGACGGCGCCCACAAGGCTTGCCGCCACGTCGTCAGCCCTGACCGTGCCGTCACCGAAGTGTGCCGCCAGGGAAAGCCCGTTGGTCATCACGGAGATCGCTTCGGCCGTGGACAGCGTGGCTGATGGCGACTTTATGGTGGTCCGTTGGTCCTGTGTAACGCCGGCGCGCAGTTCCCGCATCACAGTGACAACCCGCCGGATCTCTGACAATGCAGCCAGATCCGCGGGCAGTTCCAGTGCCTCGCCCAGGCTGCGGACCCGTGTGGTGACGATTTCCACTTCCTGGTCGATGCTGTCCGGCAGCGGCAACACCACGGTATTGAACCGGCGTCGAAGTGCCGATGAGAGGTCGTTGACGCCTTTGTCCCGGTTATTCGCTGTGGCGATGACGTTGAAACCCTTCCGGGCCTGTACCTCCTCATTCAGTTCCGGGATGGGCAGGGTCTTTTCGCTGAGGATGGTG
The DNA here is from genome assembly GCF_007670255.1 of Paenarthrobacter nicotinovorans. Taxonomy (GTDB): domain Bacteria; phylum Actinomycetota; class Actinomycetes; order Actinomycetales; family Micrococcaceae; genus Arthrobacter; species Arthrobacter nicotinovorans_B. The sequence goes on from NZ_SZVS01000001.1 coordinate 158,231, forward strand.
ATCAGGGAGTCCTGTACATCGGAGGGAATGCGCGTCAATTCCTCCACCCGCACCAGGCTTCCCGTCTCCATGGCCCTCATGACCGGTCCCGCTACCATCGCGGCCCTGGATGGACCTTCGGCCAGCAAACGTGCATAGTTCCATCCATACCGCAGTGCTTCTTCCGGTGTTCCAGCGGTGCCCTGAACCACCAGCGTGGAGGAACCGGAGATGGCTGCCGCCAGATGCTCCCCGAGCCAGGTCTTGGCCGTTCCCGGAACGCCGAGCAGCAGGAGTGCCCGGTCGGTTGCCAGGGACGCCACGGCGACTTCCACGAGTCGCTCCGAACCGAGGTACTTCGGGGTGATCTGCGTCCCATTGGCCAGCGTTCCACCCAGGATGTACTTGGTGACAGCCCATGGCGAGAGCTGCCAGCTTGGCGGCCGGGGGCGGTCGTCAACAGCGGACAATGCGCTGAGTTCATCAGCGAACGCGTTCTCCGCGTGGGCGCGAAGAACATCGGTTCCATTTTGTGGATCTGTCATCGGAAGGCCTCCGTCAAGGATTGTCTGAATGATTGGTATTGGACGGCGTCGCGGAGAACCCGACGCCGGCCGGCGTCGTCGTCAGTCCGCTCCAACAAGCGTCGGCACGTCGCGGTGGACTCTGAAGGCAGTGCTGTCGGAAGGACGTCGGACAGCATTGATGCCAAACGGCCGCCCTCCTTGCCGGAGACAACGGTGAGTACAGCCTCTGCCAACGAAGTACCCCATGGCTGGGGGAGGGCGCGCAGTAAAGAGGCCAATGCGACGGGCTCTTCTCCGCCTGCTTGGATATGCCGTTCCAACCAGCGTTCCCGCTCCCCGGCAGGCAGGCAATGCAGCAACCGGGTATCGGTCCTGACAGTGAGCAGGGCCCGGACCCATTCGAGGTCGTTGCGGGCGGCGGCCGCTGAGGTCAGTGCTTCCAGAAGCCGCGGCTCGTCTTTGAGGAAAGCTGCCGTCGCTTCCGGACCGCGGCCAGAAACCGAAGTCCATACATCCAATGGGGCACCCATGATGATGGTCTCCAGCCTTCCCAAACGGTCCGGTTCACCATTGCGTGGATTTGGCGCGATTCCGTCCCGCAACGCTGATGCATCCGGATCCGGTGGAAGGTCGAGGTCGAAGCGCTTGTTGAGCAATCCCTTGAGGTGCAGCAACGACCGGAGCCTGGTAGCCATCCGGTGGGCACGGGCACTGTGTGGCAGCCGGTCCAACAGCTCTGCGGCAACTTCCCGCACGCTTTTGGCTTTGTCGTCCAAGCCCTTCTCCAACAGTGCCTCGTCGTCATCGCGGAGGTCGACGGCAAGGAGTTTCATATGGTTCGCGCGCGTCCGGGCACTGAGCGCATTCCATTGAGTGGACAGTTGCTCGCGGACTGTGGCCACGGGGTCCGCTGGGGTATCCGTCGCGGGGTCCGCAAGGGAGTCAGTATGCGGGGCTTGTCGTGGTTCCGGCCGTGCGGTCCACGATGGGCTGACGTCTTGGAGCCAACGCCCCCGTGTCCCAATGGCAGGCTCCAATACCCTGAACACGGAGGACGTGTTTCCGGCTATCGTGAACAACGCCGGAAGCAGTCGGTGGGGGACCCGACGTCGTGTTTGTGCTGCGAGGCGCAGCCAGTCCACCAGCAGCTGGTTCCTGAGCTCCAGTCCCACCGGGGGCTGATTGAGCAGCAGTTCCAAGAGTCGTGCCGCTTCGCCTGTTGCTTGCGGCTCGTCGTCCGGTGGGGCCGGAACCACCTGAAGCCCGGACGCCAAGGGGGCGGGCGTCCGCGCCGCCCGGCTCGCCATGTCCGCCAACGCGGCCTGGCCAAGAAGGGCCTCTTCCCGTGACAAGCCCTCAGGGGCACCGACACCAAGTTCAGAGGGCAGGGCGGGAGCCTCATGGCGGCCGGTTCCCAACAGTGCAGTTGTTCGAAGCTCGTCAGTCCAGTTCACGGTGTCACCACCGTCTCATTCACGACGACGGTCAACGGACGGATCCGTCCGTCCTCCAGCTCGCCAAAAAGGTCCACTTCTTGGCCCCCCGTAAGAGCCAGGAGCGCATCAAGTGGGGCGTCAACCAACGGAAGGGCATGGCCAGGGGAGTCGTAGATCCAGCCGCTGCCTTCCGGACTGACCTTCACGCCGGCCAACAGCACCGGGTGACGGAGCCGCCAAGGCGACGCTGCCACCGCGGTGGACTCGTTCTCAAGGGCTTGGGCGATGCTGCAGCCATCGCCTAGCGTTGTTGCCACGCCCTGGGGGTTGATGGGGCCCGTGAACATGGCGCGTTGAGGTGCCGAACCAGGGTAGCGGGCCACTGTCGCCTCGAGAAGAGCGCCGGAGAGTTGCGGGGTGGCAAGGCCTTGGCCCTGCGCTGCAAAATCAAGAACGACGACGACAGTTCCCTCGGGTGACCTCAGCCAGGTCCGCTGCTGCTGGAGGCGGCCGTCGTCGCTTCGGTGCGCACCCAGGACGAGCCACGGTCCCGGCAAGGACTCCGACTCCTGGATTTCGGACGATGGGGTGGCCCAGCCGACTGCTGCCCTGAGATCGGCGAACTCATCGGGGGCAAGACTGTCCTTCTTCGCCCATGCCTTGGTCAGGGCCCACCAGCGCCCGAGGGTCGTCAGCAGATGATCAGCCCAATCAGTTCTCCCATGAACATCCGAAGCCATCTGCCGCACTTGTTCGGCCACTCCGGGGAGCTGGGCATCCACCAGGCGTGCCGCCACGCCGTCCCACCACGAATACGGTTGCTTCCGTGCTGCCGCAAGTCCGGTTCTCACGACATCGGTCAGCCAAAGGGCAAAGTCGGCCATCCCGGCATCCATCAGCTCCAGCCGTGCTGCAAGGCGTTGGGCTTGTGCCTCGGGATCCGTAGATTGACCGGTCTGTCGCCGCTCCTTGGCCGATGCCCTGTCGGCCCGTTGCGCTGCCCATTCCTGGGCAAAATCGGCGGTGTCGGTTGCGGACCCGGCTGCCTCGCCGCGGGCCCACAGCAGAAGCAGCGCCAAGGCGTGCTTGCAGGGGAATTTACGGCTCGGGCATGAACACCGGTAGGCAGGGGCAACAACGTCAACGCTCACCTGATAGGGCGTTTTGCCGCTGCCCTGGCATTTGCCCCACACCAAAACATCGCTGCTGCCCGACTCCGACCACGGCCCGGGGTGCGCGAGCTTGCGCGCAGCAGCCAGTGATGATGCGTCAGGAGCGGCACTGATGACTCTCTCTTCGCTCCAACGCCCCATGAGGTTCATTCTGCCTGACGGCTCCGACACTTTAACGCCACATGCCGGGGAACCCTCAACGGGTTCCCCGGCATGTATCAGGCACTCACGCTTGGTTACTCACCAGGCTTGCCTGCGCTGGTGCGGCTTCGGGCCGCGCCGTTGAGTGCAGCCCCGCGAAAAATTCGCCGAGTTCAGCCGTCGCTGTCAGGGGCAGGACGTTGGCGACGTACTGGTCCGGGCGGACCACGACGATGACGCCATCGCGGCTGAGGCCGCGGGCCTCGAAGATGTCGTTGCCGGGGTCGGTGGCGAAGACTTTTTCGAGGTAGGTGAGCTTGAACGGTCCGACGGTGGGTTTGAAGACCGCGGGGACGGCAGTGATGTCCACGCCGGTGTGGTCTTGCTGGTAGATCACCTTGATGTCGAACCATGCGTCACGGTCAAGGCCCGACGGCGTGGCCGCCAGTGGGGAGGCGGGTGCGGTTTCGAGCCACTGGGCCAGGTCCGCGACGGCGCCGGGGGCACCTGCGGGTGCACTGTCGGCGAAGACGTAGATGCGCCAGCGGCCATCGGCTTTGGCGTGATGGCCCAGGTGCATGGGGTTGGTGTCACAGACCCGCTGCACAGGCGCGGATTTGAAGCGTTTGCCCACGGGGAACCCTGTGGCGAGCTCCTGATGTGCAGCTTCGGCGACGACCATGGAGGGTGCGTACTGGGTCATGAACCCGGCGGGGAACTCCGCGGTGCTGGTGTAGAAGGTTTCCAGCTCGGTGGGGTCCTTGAATTCCTCGGGCTTCTTGGCCATGAGGGTGGACCATTCCTTGTCGAAGTCGATCAGGTTTTTCGCCACGACCTGGCGTTCGGCAGAGTAGGTGTCCAGCAGGGCTTCCGGGGAACGGCCTTCAAGGACGTGGCCGAGCTTCCAGCCGATGTTGAATCCGTCCTGCATGGAGACGTTCATGCCCTGCCCCGCCTTCGCGGAGTGGGTGTGGCAGGCATCGCCGGTGATGAACACCCGCGGGGTGCGCGTGCCGCGCTCGTCCGGCAGGACGTCGTCGAACCTGTCCGTGAGCCGGTGCCCGACCTCGTACACGCTGTGCCATGCCACGTTGCGGACATCCAGGGTGTAAGGGTGGAGGATGTCGTTGGCCTTGGCGATGATCTGCTCAATGGTGGTTTTCCGAACCGCGCCGTGGTCATCGGCGGCGACCTCACCCAGGTCAACGTACATCCGGAACAGGTGCCCGCCCTCACGGGGGATCAGCAGGATGCTGCCGCCGGAGCCTGACTGGATGGCGCACTTGGTGCGGATGTCCGGGAAATCGGTCACCGCCAGCACGTCCATCACGCCCCAGGCATGGTTCGCCTGGTCTCCGGCCAAGTGGCAGCCGATGGATTCACGGACCTTGCTGCGGGCGCCATCGGCGCCGACGACGTACTTGGCGCGGATCACGCGCTGCTGCCCTTCAAGGGGTCCGGCCGTGTGAAGGAGGGTCACCTCCACGGGGTATTCGCTCTCGCCGGTGACCTTCAGGCCCACGAACTCATACCCGTAGTCCGGCTTGATCCGGGCCGGGGAGTTCGCCGCGAACTCGGCGAAGTAATCCAGCACGCGGGCCTGGTTCACGATCAAGTGCGGGAACTCGCTGATGCCCGCAGGGTCATCCACTGCCCGGGCGCTGCGCACGATCTTTGAGTGGTCCGCCGGGTCCGGCTTCCAGAAGGCCATCTCCGTGATCCGGTATGCCTCCGCAATAATCCGCTCAGCGAAACCGAAGGCCTGGAACGTCTCCACGCTCCTGGCCTGGATCCCGTCTGCCTGCCCGATGGCCAACCGGCCGGGCCGACGCTCAATGATCCGGGTTGTGATGTCCGGGAACTGGGCCAGCTGCGCGGCCGTCAGCATCCCCGCAGGACCGGTGCCCACGATGAGGACATCGACTACGTCCGGGAGCTCGGCCGGTCGGTTGATCCCAACGCCGGCGGCGGGCTCGACCCGCGGGTCACCTGAAACATAACCGTGGTGGTGGAACTGCACGGGCTTTCCTCACTTCTTTGTGGGCTGGTCGCTATCGAATGTGTTCGATAATAGAACTGACTGTTCTATTATCGCTCGTAACATCGTAATGCGGCTCACACCACGGTTCAAGCCGTCCCGCGGGTGGAGAGCAAAAAGCCTTCGGTTCCAGCGGATTCGTTCCGAAGCGTGTCAGGATCAGGTATGCCTCGACTGATGCTCCTGGATACTGCCTCCCTGTACTTCCGTGCCTTCTACGGTGTGCCCGATTCCATCAAGCGCGCCGATGGGACTCCCGTCAACGCCGTACGTGGCTTGATGGACATGATCGCCCGCCTCGTGACCGACTATGAGGCCACGCACCTTGTGGCCTGCTGGGACAACGACTGGCGCCCGCAGTGGCGTGTCGACCTGATCCCCGGCTACAAGGCGCACCGCGTTGCGGAGATCGTGCCGGACGGTCCCGACGTCGAAGAAGTCCCCGACCCGCTCGAGGCGCAAATCCCCCTGATCCGCAAAGTCCTGGATCTGGCAGGGATAGCCGTGGTGGGCGCGGACGAACATGAAGCTGACGACGTGGTGGGCACCTACGCCAGTCTCGCCACTTTCCCCACCGATGTCGTGACGGGCGATCGTGATCTCTTCCAGCTCGTGGATGACCAGCGTGATGTCAGGGTGATCTACACGGCGCGGGGCATGAAGAATCTCGAAGTGGTCACCGACGTCGTCGTGGTTGGCAAATACAGGGTCCTGCCCCAGCAGTACGCGGACTTCGCCACCCTCCGCGGAGACGCCTCCGATGGGCTTCCCGGGGTGGCCGGTATCGGGGAAAAGACGGCGGCCGCCCTGCTCGGCGAGCACGGCTCGCTGGAAGGGCTGCTCGAGGCGGCAGAAGATCCCGACGGCGGGTTGTCGGCTTCGATCCGCGCCAAACTCTCAGGGGCTGCCGACTACCTGAAGGTGGCACCCGCCGTCGTCAATGTCGTCCGTGACCTGGAGGTGCCGAGCCTCAAGGAGGCAGGGGCTGAATTGGGGCCTATTGAGGGCGACGCGCGCTCCGAACTGGAACGGCTCGCAAGCGAATGGAACCTGGGCGGCTCCGTCGCCAGGCTTCTTGAAGCCTTCGACCGCTTCCGCTGAGGTCAATGCCTTTCTTTGGCCATGATGGATTCACAGCCTCGTCATAGCTTTCGGACAGCCAAGACTGGGGTTGGGCCCTCAACGTGTTAAGAGGACGGTGCACTGGGCCGTCCCGCAGACAACACCCGTAGCAACGGATCGAGGAGAGGTACATGTCGAGAACCAAGAGAATCACCCTGGGCGTCGCAGCCGGAGCGCTGGCCTTGGGCGCCGGACTGGGTGTGACCAGCATGGCTACAGCGGCCACAACGCCAACACCGAGCGCCACATCCTCTGCCGATGCCACCACGCCCTCAGACCACGCCGGAAAGCCGGGCGGTCACGGGCACGGGCGCGACGGCGGAAAGATCGCTCAGGAACTCGCGACCAAGCTCGGCGTCGACGAGACCAAGGTCTCTGACGCCCTGAAGGCATTCCGTGAAGCCAACAAGCCGACCACGCCGCCGACCGAGGGAACCGACGGCACCAAGCCGGACCCATCGGCGCACGAGGCTGCATTGGCCAAGTCGCTCGCATCAGCACTGGGTGTTGACGAAGCCAAGGTCACCACCGCTTTGCAGGAAATCCGCTCCGAGGGTCAGGCGGAACGTGCCGCCGCCCTTAAGACCCGGCTCGACAAGGCCGTAACGGACGGAAAACTCACCCAGGCAGAGGCTGATGCCGTGACCAAGGCCGTTGAAGCCGGCGTTATCGGAGGAGGCGGCCGCTAGCCGACTCCGACCCCTCTGTGGGGGGCAAAAAGGATCCCTTGGAAGCATCCAAGGGATCCTTTTGCGTTGCCGTGAAAAGTTTTTCGAAAACGTAGTCGATTTGTCCTCGCCCTGTTCGACCTATGGGTGAGAAGGTCGAAGGGCGGCTTTCCACGACACAGGAGATTGATCCAGATGGCAAAGTACATGTTGATCATGCGGGCAGATGACGATTCCTACGCCAAGTTCGAGAACATCGACTTCAACGACGTCCTTGAAGCGATGGGCAAATTCAACGACGAACTGATCCGGGCAGGGGTGCTGCTCGCCGCCGAGGGCCTGGACGACGCCAAAGAAACCGTGGTGGTGGACTTCACGGGCGAAACTCCGGTTGTCACGGACGGGCCCTATGGGGAGACGAAGGAACTCTTCGGCGGCTTCTACATCCTCGACGTCGCCTCCAAGCAGGAAGCCGTGGAATGGGCCAAACGGGCACCCATGACGGCCGGCACCAAGACCGAGATCCGTCGCGTCACCAGCATCGATGAGTTCCCGCAGGACAACGAGTGGATTCAGAAGGAACGCGCCTGGCGTGAGCAGACCGGACAACTCTGAAGGTCTGGCCGCTTGGCGTAGGCAACGGCAACGGACGTGAGCAGCAACGAGGCGAGGGCCGCCGTCGAAGCGGTATGGCGCAGTGAATCTGCCCGCGTGGTCGGCGCCCTTGCCCGCTACACCGGTGACTTCGCCCTTGCTGAGGACCTTGCCCAGGAGGCACTCGCGGAAGCGATTGTGTCATGGTCCGTCAATGGCATTCCCCGCGAGCCTGCAGGCTGGCTGATGACGGCCGGTAAGCGCCGAGCCATCGATACGTTCCGGAGGAAGTCGGTCCAGGACGAAAAGTACGCGCTGCTGGCCCACGGTCTTTCCGAGGAGGTACCGGGCACGGACACACTGTTCAACCCTGACGCGATCGATGACGACGTCCTGGCGCTGATGTTCATTTCGTGCCATCCGGTGCTGTCCAAGGAAGCACGCATTGCCCTGACGTTGAAGGTTGTAGGGGGCATGGGCACCGACGAAATAGCCAAGGCCTTCCTGGTTCCTGTTCCCACCATCCAGGCCCGCATCACGCGTGCCAAGAAGACCCTCGCAGCAGCCCACATACCTTTCGCCGTTCCGGAGCGCCATGAAATTCCCCAGCGGCTGGGATCCGTGCTCCACGTGCTCTACCTCATCTTTACTGAGGGGTCATTTGCCTCAGCGGGGGATTCCTGGATGAGGACGGAGCTTGCTGCCGAAGCCCGGCGACTTGTGCGCGTCCTTGTGCGGCTGAGTCCTGAACCCGAAGTCTTCGGCCTGCTGGGCTTGATGGAATTGACGGCCGCCCGGTTCCCCGCCAGGGTCGACGCTGCCGGGAATCCCGTCCTCCTTGAAGACCAGGATCGACGGCGGTGGGACCAGGCCGCGATACGGCGCGGCCGCGCGGCACTTTCGACGGCGGTCGCGGCTGGGCGGGGACTGGGTGCCTATGGCTTGCAGGCCGCCATTGCAGAATGCCATGCGGTGGCAAGGACGGCAGCGGAGACGGATTGGGAGCGGATCGCCATTCTGTATGAAGCATTGGGCTCCCTGGCGCCGTCGCCGGTCGTCGAGCTCAACCGTGCAGTGGCTCTGGCCATGGCTTCCGGGCCAGCTGCCGGCCTGGAGCTCGTGGATTCGCTGGCGGGCAAGGGAGAGCTGGCGGGATCGCATCTTCTGCCAACGGTACGGGGCGAATTGCTTGCCAGGCTGGGTCGTCGCGCGGAGGCCGTGGAGGCATTAAAGGCAGCACTCGACCTTTGTTCGAACACCGCCGAACGGACTGCTCTGGAGCGGAAAATCGCACTTTTGGGAGTGCCAAAGGGGTCCCTGCCAGTACCCCTAACAGCGTTAACTCCTAACGCCCAGCCAGAGAGTGTTAGATGTAAATATCAGATTTAGTCCAACACGCAGGAGAAACATGCCTACCGCTTCCGCTTTTGCTTCACCCTCGGCCACGGGCGACCTGACCCTGACCACCATTGAACGCCGCGAGGTTGGCCCGAACGACGTCCACATCGATATCAAGTTCGCCGGGATTTGCCACTCAGATATCCACACTGTTCGCGGTGACTGGGGTCCCCAGCAGTACCCTCTGGTCCCGGGCCACGAGATTGCAGGCATCGTCACGGAGGTTGGCTCCGAGGTCACCAAGCACAAGGTCGGCGACCGCGTCGGCGTCGGGTGCATGGTGAACTCCTGCAAGGAGTGCAAGAACTGCCTGGCCGGCGAGGAACAGTACTGCCTCAAGGGCAATGTCGGTACGTACGGTGCGGTGGACCGCGATGGCACCATCACGCAGGGCGGCTACTCCAGCGATGTCGTGGTGAACGAAGACTTCGTGGTGACCATCCCGGAAGGGTTGGACCTCGACGTTGCCGCTCCTCTGCTCTGCGCCGGCATCACGACGTTTTCCCCTCTGCACCACTGGGGTGCGGGCCCGGGCAAGAAGGTGGCCATCGTCGGTTTGGGCGGCCTGGGGCACATGGGCGTCAAGATCGCCCACGCCATGGGTGCGGAGGTGACGGTCCTCTCGCAGTCGCTGAAGAAGATGGAGGATGGCCTCAAACTTGGTGCGGACCACTACTACGCGACCAGCGATCCTGCCACCTTTGAACAGCTGGCCGGTACCTTTGACCTGATCATCAACACCGTCAGCGCATCCATCGACATCAGCGCCTACCTTCAGTTGCTGACGCTCGACGGAACGCTGGTCAATGTCGGCGCTCCTGCAGAACCGCTGCCAGTGAACGCCTTCGCCTTGATCGGAGGCCGCCGTCGCTTTGCTGGTTCCATGATCGGCGGTATCCGCGAAACCCAGGAAATGCTCAACTTCTGCGCCGAGCACGGCCTGGGTGCCGAGATCGAGCTCATTCCGGCCAGCAAGATCAACGATGCCTACGAGCGTGTTCTTGCCTCGGACGTCCGCTACCGTTTCGTCATCGACGCCTCAACCATCGGCTAAGGCTCAACAGCCCGAATGGCCGCGCCCTTCACGGGGCGCGGCCTTTTCGTTCCCCGGACCTCGTGCTTTACGGAACAGGGACAATGGTGTGGTGACTTTCAGACTGGACACCATCGGCCGGGGCTTGGTCTTCGCCGACTCCATCGAAGACTTCGCGGCGCAACTGACCAAGCAGGGCGACGGCGGTGCGGTGGTCGTGCAGGCCCCTCCCGGTACGGGCAAGACCACGTTGGTGCCCCCGCTGCTGGTTAATCTCCTCGAACAACGGCATCCCGGCCAGCCACGCGTGCTCGTCACCCAACCGCGCCGGGTGGCTGCCCGTTCTGCCGCGCGCCGCCTCGCGTCCTTGGACGGAACCCGCCTCGGGGACAGGGTCGGGTACACGGTCCGGGGCGAGAACAAGGCCGGTGCCCAGACGATGGTCGAGTTTGTCACTCCGGGGATTCTCCTTCGCCGGCTGCTCAATGACCCAGGCCTGGAGGGCGTCCACGCAGTGATCATCGACGAAGTCCACGAGAGGGGCCTCGAGTCCGATCTTCTCGTGGGTATGCTCGCGGAGGTGCGTGAGCTTCGCGGAGACCTGACGCTTGTTGCCATGTCCGCGACGCTCGACGCCCAGCGGTTCGCCGCTTTGCTGGGTGACACGCTCGACGGCGCGCCGGCCCCCGTCGTCGACTGCCCTTCCGCCCTCCACCCCCTGGATGTCCGGTGGCAGCCCGCCCGCGAACAACGCTTGGACGACCGGGGTGTGTCGCGTTCTTTTTTGGATCACGTCGCCCGGACCGCTGCGGCGGCCCACGAAACGGCCTTGTCTGCCAACCCTGACGTGGATGCCCTGGTCTTCCTACCCGGTGTCCGTGAAGTGTCCGACGTCGCCTCCCGCCTGCGTGCAGTGGTTCCAGGGAACGTTGAGGTTCTTGAGCTGCATGGCCAGGTGGGCCCGGCGGCGCAGGACCGGGCAGTTTCCGGACGCGAGCCTGGAGGGGCACCTCGTATCATCGTCTCCACGTCCCTGGCCGAGTCCTCGCTGACCGTCCCGGGGGTTCGTTTGGTCATCGACTCGGGGTTGTCCCGCGAACCGCGACGCGACGCCGCCCGTGGGATGTCCGGCCTGGTGACTGTATCGTGCTCCCAAGCTTCAGCGGCCCAGCGTGCCGGCCGTGCGGCCCGCCAAGGACCAGGTGTGGTGGTCCGGTGCTATGACCAACGGTCCCTCGCCGCGGCTCCTGCGCACCAGACCCCGGAGATCCTGGCCACCGACCTGACGGGCGCTGCGTTGGCACTTGCTTGTTGGGGTGCGCCCGGAGGCAGCGGTCTTGCCTTGCCGGACGCCCCGCCAGCTGGCGCCATGACGGACGCCATGGAAGTGCTGAGGGAATTGGGTGCCGTCGCGGACGATGGCAGCGCCACCGCCATGGGCAAAGTGTTGGCCCGCGTCCCCGCAGACCCCCGACTGGCCAGGGCCCTGCTGGATGGCTCCGCTGCTGTCGGCAGACGCGCCGCGGCTGAAACGGTGGCGCTGGTCGCCGGCGACCAGCGCGCACCGGGAGCGGATATTACCAAGCTCCTGGCGATCCTGCGTTCCGGAACCGATCCGGCCGCCCGGCGCTTCGCCGAGGACGTGAAGCGGATGGATTCCATCGCCCGGCAGGAGGCAGCCGCCGTCGTGCCTTTTGATGAAGGCCACCGGATCACGGCAGGCGAAGCGCCTGGTTTCGTGGTTGCACTGGCGTACCCGGACCGTATCGCCAAGCGTGTTCCCGGCGACGGCCCGGTCAGTTACCTGCTGACCTCGGGTACGCGGGCGGGACTGCCGGCCGGAAGTCCCCTGTCCGGCCATGAATGGTTGGCAGTTGCTGAAGTGTCTCGTGCCCAGGGCCGCGACACTGCAGGCACGGGAGCGGTGATACGCGCTGCTGCGCCGCTGGCGGCAGAACTGGCCGAAGCCGCGGCTTCCCATCTGTTGACCGGCGAGGTCCACGCAACTTTTGACCACGGCCGGGTGACTGCCCGCAGAGAGCGGAGATTGGGCGCCATCGTGCTGTCCTCCACTCCGGTGCGCGCCGACGCCACCTCCGCACGCAAGGCTGTCGCAGATGCTTTGGCGACCAAAGGACTCTCCACGCTCGGCTGGTCGCCCGCCGCCGATGCGCTGCGCCGGCGCATGGCGTTGCTGCACCGGGAGCTTGGTGCTCCCTGGCCTGATGTCAGGGAGGCTGCTCTGCTGGGCAGGTTGGAGGAGTGGCTGGCGCCGGAGCTGGAGGCAATGGCCAGCGGAACCGCTGCGTCGGCCGTCAGCCTTGCCGAACCGCTGCGCCGTCTGCTTCCCTGGCCGGAAGCCGGCCGCCTGGAAGCGCTTGTGCCCGAACGCCTCGAGGTACCGAGCGGTTCGCTGATACGCCTTGACTATCCGGACGTGGATGACGACGGCGGCCGTCCCGTTGTGGCGGTAAAACTCCAGGAATGTTTCGGCTGGGACAGCACACCACGGCTGGTCGATGGCAGGGTGCCCGTCCTTTTCCACTTGTTGTCCCCGGCCGGACGGCCGCTGGCCGTCACCGACGACCTCACGTCATTTTGGTCGGGGCCTTATTCCCAGGTCCGGGCAGAGATGCGTGGACGCTACCCCAAGCATCCCTGGCCCGAAGACCCATGGACCGCACCTGCCACGGCCAGGACCAAGAACCGGATGTGAGCAGCTACGCCGCCCGGTCCAGAAGGAACTGGATTTCCCCGTCTACGAACGTTGCCAGCACGCTGCTCGCAGCGAACTCATCCGGCGCTGTACTGAGCGGGTCCAGTTCAAAGGCCGTGAAGTCAGCCCTCTTGCCTACAGTGATGGAGCCTGAGACATCCCACAATCCCGCGGCTTTCGCTGCGTGGGAGGTGTAACCCTCCAACGCCTGGAGCGCCGTCAGGGCCTGGGCGGGAGCAATGGGGTCCTGCTCGGGGTGTCCCGAACGGCGACGCAGGCGGGCATCTGCCATGATCGGCAAGGGCTGGAACGGGGCGATCGGCCAATCCGAGCCAATGCCAAGTACCACGCCTTGCTCTCGAAGGTCCCTGCACCTCCACGCGCGGTCAGCGCGGGCTGGACCAAGCCGGGTGGACCAGTTGTCGCTGTGGTCTGCCAGTGAGTAGTGGGTGCAATGGGTCGGTTGCATGCTCGCTACGATTCCCGAATCCTTGAAGCGCGCTACAAGCTCGTCGGGGACGGTTTCGATGTGCTCGATCCTGTGGACGGTCCGGTTCAGGGCATCGGCCGGAACAGTTGCCCGAAGGCTTTCCAGAGCATCGAGTACATGGCTTACCCCGGCGTCGCCGATTGCGTGGGTCGCCGTCGGGATTCCCCGGGCCGCGAAGTAATGGACGGCGGCCGAGTATTCCTCGGGCCGCGGCCAGAACGGCGCGGTGGATTCGCCATAGAGGTCAGGTTCATGGAGCCAGGCGGTTCCGTTGTCCACCGTTCCGTCAACGAAGAGCTTGATGGCCTCAACGGACCAGCGGCGTCCGCCGGTGCCGATGCTCCGTGCGAGCTCCTTCCAATCGTCGTCGTTGGTGCCCGGCATGCACCACGGCGCAGACCGCAATCTCAGGGGCAACTCGCCCTCGGCCTCCAACGCCCGGAACAGTTCTGAGGATTCCTCGCTGTGGTCCATGATGTGGCCTCCGGTGAGTCCTGACCTCGCGAAGTCCCGGAATAGTTCACTCAGCCTGGCTTTGCGCCGCTCGAAGGACTCCTGGGGAATGTGGCGTTGCACCAGTTCCATGGCAGCGGCTTCGAGCAGCAAGCCGGTGGGAACTCCGTCAGCGTCACACACCACTTCCGAAGCCTGCTCGAATTCGTGCCTGCCGTGCACGTCTGCAAGCTCCAACGCCCGGCTGTTGGCGATCGCGGAATGGCCGTCGAACAAGCGGACCAGCGCCGGTTTGCCGCCGCTGACGTCATCGAGCACGTTGCGGTGCATGGGCACCGTTCCGAAAGCGTTCGGGTTCAGACCCCACCCACGCAACCAGTCGTCGTCGTTCCCTGACTGTGTGCGGAGAAGCGAGCGGACGTCATCAAGCGTTGAGGCGCCGGAGAGGTCGACGCCAACGGTGAGGTCCAGGCCGAACACCGGGTGGATGTGGCAATCCACCAAACCCGGGGTCAACGTCGCGCTGCCGAGGTCCACCACGCGGGTTCCCGAACCGCGCCAGCCTTGCGCGTCCTCACGGCTCCCGACGGCGGTGATGGTTCCGTCAGTGACTGCGACGGCTTGGACGGGCTCACGCCGGTGCTGGTCATCGAGTGTGTGGATGGTTTCGGCGAGGACGATGAGGTCAGGAGTCATGGGTTTCAAAGCTTCCAATCCGGGCAAAGTCGTTGGGGCGGGCAATCCTAAGGCGGCGGGCGACCAGCAGGCCCGCAAGGAAAACGGTTGGGGTAACGGTCAGGAGGATCGTGTTGGTAAGGGCGTCTGCAAAGGTGAGGAGTTCGATGTTGATGGCGATCAACGCCATCACCCCGAACAGCAGGACGGCCGAGGCGATGCTGACGGGAACAAGCAAGCGGTTGGTCACGGCGGCGGGATTCCGGCGAAGGTACATGAAGGCGGCTACCGACACCAGCCCCTGCAGGGCCACGATGCCGACGATTCCAGGCGTGTTGACCCAGATCAACAGGTGCTTGTACGGGTCGGCGTTGGCGATGGCACAGATGAGGATGACGACGGCGGCCAGGACGGTCTGGATCTGTCCTGCGCGGTGCGGGGACTTGTACTTCGGGTGGGTCCTGCCCAGGAACGAGGGAAGGATACCGTCCTTGGCGAGCATGTAGACGTAACGGTTGATGGCGTTATGGAAGGCCAGTTGCGAGGCGTACACGCTGGTAACGATCAGCAGGTACATGACCACTTCTGCCCAAGGGCCCACGTACTGGTTGATGGTGGCGAAGAACATTCCGTCGGCAAGTTCGCCGGCGGCAGTTACGACATTTCCGTTGCCGTACGCCTGGATGACTGTCCACACAATGAAGGCGTAGAAAACAGACATGAATCCCACTGCGATGTAGGTGGCCCGGGGGACTGATGTGTCCGGGTTGCGGGCTTCCCGCCGGTAGAGCACCGTTGATTCGAAGCCCATGAACGCTGCGAAGCAGATGGCGAGGATGGCCAGTACGCCCGGCGTGAACGCGTGCTCGGGGGAGAAGGAGTCGAAGCTGATGCCCTCGGCGCCACCACGGGCGAGGATGCCCACGCCCATGATGGCGAGGATTGCCGTTTCAGCGATGAGCAGGACGCCCAGGACCTTGGCTCCGACGTCAATTCCGCGGTACCCAAGGAACCAGACGGCAGCAATGGCAGCCAGTGCTACCACGGGCCAGGGAACGTCCAAGCCAAAAAGAGTCTGGAGCATGGCTTGGGTCTGGACAGCGAAGAGCCCGTACACGCCGATCTGCAGGCAGTTGTACGAGACGATCGCGAGGATTGCCGAGGCAAGACCAACTGTCTTGCCCATGGCCAGCGTGATGTAGGTGTAGAAGCCGCCTGCGGCTTTGACGTGCTTGGTCATCGCCATGAAGGCACTTGCAAAAACCAGCAGCACTGCACCGGCGATGACATAGCCCATGGGGGCGCCGATGCCCCCGATACCAATGGCTACCGGGGCCACGCCGGCCATCACGGTCAAAGGGGCTGCTGCGGAAATCACCAGGAAGGCGATGCCGCCGGTGCCGATGGCGTTCCGTTTCAGCCCATTTCCGGCCTCGGCTGCCGGAGGTCGGGTTTCCAGATCAGACATGGGGATCCTATGGGGGTGTGGGGGAGGTTTTCAGGGGGAGACGGAGGGATAAGCGAAAGGCTTTCGTTTATCGTAGGGCCTTGTGATCGGCGGCACAATACCTTGGCTCCAACTTCTGGCTAGAGTCGTAACATCAACCGTGAATGGAGTACCCCGTATGGCACGCCCGCTGGTCCCGCTGATTTCCGTCGACGCCCTCGTCACTGCCGCCCTGGAACTGGTAGACGAGGCAGGGGACTTCAGCCTGCCCAAACTGGCCAAGCGGATCGGCGTCAGCCAATCGTCCATCTACAACCACGTCAGTGGACGCGAAGAGATCCTTGAGCTCATGCGTGGCCGCATCATCTCCGAGAGCCCCTACACGCTCAATGACGACCAGGACTGGGAAGCTGCCCTCCGGACCATTGTGCGCAGCTACCGGGACGCCTTTGCGCGGCATCCGAGGCTTGCGCCCCTGCTGGTACTCCAGACGGTGCAGGACCATCAGGTCCTCGCCCTTTATGAAAGCCTTGCGGTGGCCCTCCAAGCTGCCGGCTTCCGCGGCCGGGATGTCCTGTCCGCGATCTCCACCATCGACAGTTTCGCGCTGGGCTTCGCCTTGGACCTGGCCGCTCCCGACGTCGTCTGGGCGCCACCCGCTCAGGGATTCCCGGCGCTTAGCAGCGCGTTGGACAATTCGGCGCCTGCCGAAGAACGTGGCGAGGCTGCCTTCGAACTCGGGTTGGAGATTCTCGTCGCCGGCCTGCATTCCCGGCTCCGGACAACAGCGCGGTGAACCTGCTGGAAACATGGTGGGACGCGGTTGTGCGCGGCTTCACCGAGGGCTACACGACGGCGGTCCCGCTGCCCGCCTTGCTGGGCATCCTCGCCTGTGCAGTGGTCCTCAGCATCCCTCGGGCCACTTGGCGCTGGTTCGGCTTGTACGTCACGTTTGTCCACGAACTCGGGCACGCCTATGCAGCCCTGATGACGGGAAGATTCGTTCACGGACTCCGGATCGGACTTGACCACTCCGGACGGCTGGTCAGCAGCGGGCGGAGCGCCTCTGGTGCCGCGTGGTCAGGTTTTTGGGGCTATCCCGCTCCGGCCGTTGTTGGTCTGAGCCTGATTGCCGCAGTCCATGCGGGTCGCTCGGGGGCCGCCATGTCGATTGGTGCACTGGTTCTTCTGCTGTCCTTGGTTTTCCTGCGAAACTTCACCGGGATAGTGGTTGCTGTTGCCAGCGCCGTCATCGCACAGGCACTGCTCCTCTTCGCCACGCCAGCAGCCATCAATTACGTGGTGTTGGCCCTTGGAGTAGCCCTGTCCGTGGTAGGAGTCCGTGACCTCCTCAAACTCGCAGGCGTCCACACGAAGCGTCGCAATCGCTTGGCGGCCTCCGACGCCTACATCCTCGCCCGCACCACTGGAGTCCCCGCATCTGTGTGGCTCTCGGGATTCACCGTTGTCATCGCCCCGTGCGCCGTGGCATCACTGTGGTTGCTGTGGGGGATGCTCAGCGTTTAGCGGGTCCAAGCCCTTGCCCAGTGGTCGCCCCAGGGTGTCCAATCTGGTTAACGATTCGGATGTCCGGGTCCGAAACCCCGAGCTTTCGGACTCCATGCCGGAAGACACCAGGAGGCGCCCATGTCTGCCAAGGGCACGCGCGAAGCGGCAAAAGGATCTGGCCCCGCCAACGAGACCAGGCGCGGGGAGAACGGCGCGGCCTTGATGGCCCAGGACCCCGCCAAGATACGCAATATCGCTCTGGTCGGGCATTCGGGATCCGGCAAATCGATGCTGGTGGAAGCACTGCTCGCCGCCACGGGTGCCATCAGCCGAATGGGATCCATCAGCGAGGGAACCACGGTCAGTGATTCCGATCCCTCCGCCGTCCATCAACAACGGTCGGTGACACTGTCAGTGGCCCCCATCCTCGTGGGCGATACCAAGGTCAATCTGATCGACACCCCGGGTTACACCGACTTCACCGGCGAATTGCGAGCTGGATTGAGGGCCGCCGACGCGGCCCTTTTTGTTGTCTCCGCTGTGGACGGGATCGACGGCACCACAGTGGCCCTTTGGGGCGAGTGCGAAAAGATCCGCCTTCCCCGCGTCGTGGTTGTCAACAAACTGGACCATCCCCGCGCCGAGTTCGGCGCCGCCGTCGAGCGTTGCCAGCAAGCCTTCGGGGCATCGGTACTGCCGCTCTATCTGCCTGCGCCGGGAAACGCCGGACTCGTCGGCGTGCTCCACGGTCCTGCGGACGGGCTCATCCCGGATTCCGACGTTGAAGGGGCGAGGGAGCCCCTGTTGGAGGGCATCATCGCCGAAAGTGAAGATGAAACCCTGATGGACCGGTACCTCGGCGGCGAAGAACTGCCGTTGGCCGACCTCGTGGCGGACCTCGAAAAGGCCGTGGCGCGGGGCAGTTTCTTTCCGGTGATGCCAACAGCTGCCGAGACAGGCCTGGGCCTGGCGGAACTGATGGCCCTGCTGACCGATGCCCTGCCCTCGCCCCTTGAACGGATCCCGCCTGCGGCCATGACCCTTGATGGTTCTTCCTTGAAGCGCCTGGAGTGTGATCCGGCCGGGCGCTTGGCCGGCGAAGTCGTGCGGACCACGGTGGATCCTTTCCTTGGCAGAGTGTGCCTCGTCCGGGTATTCTCCGGAACCCTGCGGGAGGACTCATCAATCCATATCGGCGGCCGCGGGCTGGCTGACCGGGGTCACGAAGACCACGACGCCGATGAACGCATCACGCATCTCTATTCGCCCGTGGGTTCGGGCCTCAAGGCCGTTCCACAATGCATCGCCGGCGACATCTGCGCGATCAGCAAGCTGGCAAGTGCCGAGACAGGCGATACCGTCTCGGACCGCGAGGCTCCGCTCCTGATCGAGACGTGGAACATGCCTGAACCGTTGATGCCCATCGCCGTCGAGGGTGTCTCCCGCAGCGATGAGGACGCCCTGGCCAAGAGCATAGGTAAAGTCGCAGCCGCGGATCCAACGCTCCGGCTCGAACGCAACCCGGACACCCATCAGCTCATCTTGTGGTGCATGGGGGAGGCGCATGCCGAGGTGATCCTGGACCGCTTGCGGAACCAGGGCGTCAAACTGAAGACGGTGGACATCATCACTCCTCTGCGCGAGACGTTTGCCAGCAAGGCCACAGGCCACGGGCGGCACGTCAAGCAATCCGGTGGCCATGGCCAATTCGCTATTTGCGACATTGAGGTGGAGCCGCTGGCGCGGGGCGAAGGCTTCGAGTTCACGGACAGGATCGTCGGCGGTGCCATTCCGGCTACATTTGTCACGTCCGTGGAAAAGGGGGTGCGGGCGCAAATGCTCAAAGGCGTCTCTGCAGGGTTCCCTGTGGTGGACATCAAGGTCACCTTGGTTGGAGGCAAGACCCACAGCGTGGATTCCTCGGATGCTGCCTTCCAGGCTGCCGGTGCCCTGGCGCTACGGGAGGCCGCAGCTGCCGCGAAGATCCAGCTCCTTGAACCGGTGTCATCAGTGGTCATCAGTGTTCCGGAGGAATACGTAGGGGCCGTCATGAGCGACCTCTCCGGCCGAAGGGGCCGGGTAAACGGCACCAACGCCGCTGAAGGCGAAGGAACGGAGATCCTGGCCGAGGTGCCCGACCAGGAGCTGCTTCGCTACGCCGTCGAACTACGGGCCCTCACAGCAGGCACCGGACATTTCAGGAGGTCGTACCTTAGGCACGAGCCCCTGCCGAAGTAGCCTCAGCCGCTGGCCTTCATAAACGCCGCCACCTCAGGTGCCAGGGACGCCCCGGTTTCCGCCGCGCTTCGCTTCACTCCCTTGACGGCGAACGAATGGTCGCCGCCTTCGCACCAGTGGAGAGTCGCCGTCGGACCAATTCCAGCCACTACCTTCTCCAGGATCCCGGGGGTGGCAAAGGTATCCCGGCTGCCCTGCAGGAACAGCATCGGCTCTGTGATTCCATACAGGTGCTCATCACGGAGCTTCTCGGGTTTGCCCGGGGCGTGCAGCGGATAGCCCAGATAAACCAGCCCCTGCGCCGGCATGCCTTCGGCCACAGCCATGGACGCCATGCGGCCACCGAAGGATTTGCCTGACGCCCACAGCGGCCCGCCGTCCGACAGTCCGGCTGCCGCCTCCATCACGGCCCGCCACGTAGCGATGGCAAGCGGCGGCCGGTCCGGGAACCGACGCCCGGCTTCACGGTAGGGAAAGTTGAAGCGAAGGGTGGCTACGCCTTCATCGGCCATGGCTGAAGCAAAACCCTGCAGAAACGGATGTTCCATCCCGGCGCCCGCGCCGTGGGCCACCACCAGCGTGGCCCACGGGTTTTCGGGACGGAGTAACAGGGCAGAAACCGTGGTCTCCCCAACAGCGATGGTCAGTGGTTCTTCGTTAGCGGGCATGTACCCATCATTGCCTACAGGGAGGACAACGCAGGAGCCCTCGGTGAAACACCCCGCGATTTCGGCCGGGATGCTGACGCGCGGGTCAATTCCGGGGTAGCTTGTGCCCATGGCGAGTGAAGCAACCACTGTTACCGTGCCCGGTCCCCACGGACCCCGCGAGGTCCGCATTTCCAGCCCCAGCAGAGTGATGTGGCCGGATGCCGGACTGACCAAGCTCGATCTCGCCAACTACCTGATCGACGTTGGCGAAGCGTTTGTCACGGCCAACGGAAACCGCCCTGTCAGTCTCCAGAGGTATTCGGGAAACATCGACGGCGACATGTTCTTTTCCAAGAATCCGCCCAAGGGAGCGCCGGACTACGTCCGTGCCGTCACGGTGACCTACCCCAGCGCGCGGGCGCACCCACAGCTTGTCATTGACGAACCGGCGGCCGCGGTGTGGGCTGCGCAAATGAACACGGTGGTGTTCCACCCCTGGGCTTCGCGGGCCAACGATCCCGACAACCCCGACCAACTGCGGATCGACCTGGATCCCCAGCCTGGAACGGACTTCGACGACGCCATTCCTGCCGCACTGGAGCTTCGTTCCGTCCTGGAAGAGGCCGGACTGAACTCGTTCATCAAGACCTCCGGCAACCGGGGGCTCCACGTCTATGCCCCGATTAATCCCAAGCACGAGTTCCTCGAGGTCCGCCACGCCGTGATCGCGGCAGGGAGGGAACTTGAGCGCCGTATGCCGGACAAGGTCACCACTGCCTGGTGGAAAGAGGAACGCGGAACGAGGATTTTCGTCGATTTCAACCAGGCCAACAGGGACCGGACCATCGCCGGGGCGTACAGTCCACGGGCTGTGCCCACAGCCCAAGTGTCGTGCCCGTTGTCCTGGGAGGAGTTGGAGAACGCCGATCCCGCCAAGTACACCATCACCACGGTCCCTGACCGTTTGAAAAAGATCGGGGACCCTTGGGCAGCCATGCACGAGCACCCCGGTGACATCGACGTCCTGCTCGCGTGGTGGGAACGTGACGTCAAGAATGGCCAGGGCGAGATGCCGTTCCCGCCGGAGTTCCCCAAGATGCCCGGCGAGCCCATGCGCGTTCAGCCAAGCCGGGCCCGCAAGCCCGAGGAATAGGCCCTAAGGGCCTGTAGATCGTGCCTATTCGAAGCGGGAGGGATCGCCCGTCCCGCGACGCACCACTTCTGCCACTCCACTGGAGAAGTCGACGACCGTCGTGGGTTCGGAACCCGTGTCACCGGCATCAATGACCGCGTCCACTTGATTGTCCAGGCGCTCCTTGATTTCCCAGCCCTGGGTCAGCGGCTCCTCCTCATCCGGAAGCAGGAGGGTGCTGGACAGCAGGGGTTCCCCCAGCTCCGCTAGAAGGGCTTGAACCACCCTGTGGTCCGGGATGCGGACCCCGACCGTCTTCTTCTTGGGGTGCAGCAGCCGCTTGGGTACCTCACGCGTGGCAGGAAGAATGAACGTGTAGCTGCCCGGAGTGACAGCTTTGATGCTCCTGAAGATGTCGTTGTCCAACATGACGAACTGCCCCATCTGGGCGAAGTCCTTGCAGACGAGCGTGAAATGGTGTTTGTCGTCCAGGTGGCGGATGGTCCGGATGCGGTCCAGCGCTTCCCTGTTCCCGATCTGCGCGCCCAGGGCGTAGCACGAGTCGGTGGGGTAGGCGATCAACCCGCCGTCCCGCAGCATATTGACCACCTGGCCGATGGCACGTGGTTGGGGGTCCTCCGGATGCACATCAAAGAATCTGGCCATGGGAAGAGCCTACGACATCGCTACGACAACACGTCTTTGTTGGAGAATTTCGCATAAGCCAGTGCGCCGCAGACCGCCATATATCCGCATTGGAGCAGTGCGTTGTCGGCGAACGAGGTCCAGTCGACCGGCTGCCTGAGCAGGTCGGCGAATCCCAACCAATGGTGGCTGAACAGCCACGGGTGCAGCCACTCCAATTGCGGAAGGTTATCCAGCACCTGGGAGACGACTGACAGGACAATGGTTGCCGCCATGGCCCCGACCGGCACATCCGTGAAGGTGGAGATCAGAAGCCCGATGGCGGAGAGTCCCAACAGGGAGACTGTGATGTAGGCGGCGATCAGAAGCGATCTTACGGCTGATTCGCCCACGCTGATGGTGTCGCCGGACAGGAGCGTCACGGGACCGACGGGAAAAAGTACGACGCCGGCCAAGGCGCCGGACGCTGCCACCGTCGCAGTCGCGGTGCAACAGAAAGCGACGGCACCGGCGTATTTGACCAGGAGAAGCCGGATGCGGCCGGCTGGGGCCAGCAGCAGGTACCTCAAGGTGCCCAGGTTGGCTTCCCCCGCGATCGTATCTCCGGCCACCACCCCGACGGTCAGGGGCAGGAACAACGGCACGCAGACCACCAACGCGGTGACCGCCACGAAAAGCCCGTTCTGGGTGATGCGGTCCAGGAACAGCGGACCCCGGCCCGGTGCTGCGGGCCGGGACGACAACTTCACCGCCACCGCGATCAAGACCGGCACTGCCGCCAACGCGATCAGCATGGCCCATGTGCGGAGCCTGCGGAAAAGCACCGACAGTTCGGAGGCGAGAAGTGCCCACCCGGCCCCTCGGCGGGCAATGCGGGCTGCAGAGGCCCCAATGGTTTCAGCCGGCAACGTCGAACCCCTCTCCGGTCAAGGAGACAAAGCGTTCTTCCAGGCTTGGGTTCTCAACGGCGAAGCCGCGGACCCGGACGTCCTCGGCTACCAGGGCGGCAACGATGGCCTCCGGGACCACGCCGTTGAGCCCCGTGGCTGCTACCGTCCAAGCATCGTGTGTCTGTTCCCGCAGCGGCTGGGCCTCAAGCGGACCACCATGCTCCTTCGCCTCTCCAGTGACCAGGCCCAGGCGTGAGAAAACACCCAAGGCTTTGCCGACGTCGGGCGTTTGCAGGAGGATACGCGGCTCACCGGCCGAGCGCAGTTCCTCGAGCGGACCCTGCGCCACGAGTCGTCCGGCACTCATGATGCCGGCGTGGGTGCACATCTGTTCCACCTCGGCCAGGAGATGGCTGGAAACGAAAACAGTGGTCCCCCCGGCAGCGAGGGAACGAACCAGATTGCGGACTTCCCGCGTGCCTTGGGGATCCAGGCCGTTGGTGGGCTCGTCCAGGACCAGGAGTTCCCGGGGGCGCAGGAGCGCGTTGGCCAAGCCGAGGCGTTGCTTCATGCCCAAGGAGTAGGCACGGACCTTCTTGCCGGTAGCGTGGCCCAGGCCCACTCGATCCAGGGCCTCATGGACCCGTTGCCTCCTGGTTGACCTCGCCGCATGGCGGTCGGCCGAGTCCAAGCGTATAAGGTTTGCCGCGCCGGTCAGAAACGGATAAAAGCCTGGCCCCTCCACCAAGGCGCCAACTTCGGGCAGCACCAAAGCCAGAGACTCAGGCATTGGTTTGCCCAGGACACTGACGGTTCCGCCATTGGATGTGGCCAGGCCAAGCAGTACGCGGATGGTGGTGGTTTTTCCCGAACCGTTCGGTCCGAGGAAGCCAAAGACTGCTCCCCGGGGTACTGCCAGGTCAATTCCGTTAACTGCTGCCCTGTGGCCAAAACGCTTCACGAGGCCGCGTGTTTCAATGGCAAGCCCCGTCCCGGCCCCTGGGTGGCTTTCCTCGACGGCGGCCTTCGTCACAGGGCGGTATCCGTCATCGGGCTGTGTCCGTCACTGGGCTGTGTCCGTCACTGGGTTGGTGCCGGCGGCTGAAGGGCAGCTGACTGTAGCCGCTCCAACGGAACCATGCCCGCGAAGACGCGGCCGTCGTCGAGAATCAGCACACTGACCAAGGACGTCGTCAAGGCGTGGCCACCAGGAACCGCCTGGAGCGCCCGGGAAAGGAGTGGGTCGGCCGTGCGGCCGGCAGGAGCGGTTCCCGCGGGCAGAGAGAGCACGGCGTCCCATCCCTTGCCGGTGGCCGACACGCCATGTTGTTCGTGGGTGGCCAGCGGAGAGGGCAGCGGCGTCGACTTCGCCGGTGCTGCAGGAAGCGCCTTCTCACTGACCGTAGCCCCGGCCGGTGGGGTGAACTCGAACATCGCGGCATCCGGTGCGCTCAAGTCCACCTGTGTGAAAGCCAAGGAGTAGGCAGGCTCGGCCTGTCCATTGGCCCTGACCTCGACGCCCAGCGGCACGCCGGTTTCAGAATCGACGTCGATCGCCACTGAATCCACCAACGTATCTGAACTGCGGGGGTTCAAGAGGAGGCGGTAGGCGCTGCGGCCGGCGACTGTGGAGGAATTGTCCACGCTTACTTCGGTGCCGGCGTCAATGGCTGCGAGGAAATGCGATGCCATGGACGCCGGTGTTGGCACCTCCGGGTGCGGAGCAGCAGGGGGCAAGGATCCGTTGGATGTTCCCGTCGACGGCGAGGGAGCGCGCAGGTGCGTCGCGCTGTTGTCCGCGGAGTTGTAGAACCACGCATCGTTTCCGTTCACCACGAGGTCACGCTCAGCCATCGGGTCCAGGATCTGCAGGCGCGCTTTGGCGGGTGCACTGAGGTAGACGCGGGCTGTGTGCGAACCCGTCAGGAATTCCAGGGTGGACGCGGCACCGGGAGCGACGCCCGGACCTGTTGTGGGAATATCCGGAAGTCCCAGCTCAGCGTTTTGTTCCACCGTGCCGCTGAGTTCGCGGACCTGGGTGTTTGCAACCATCGCGAGGACCTCGTCCGCGGTCTTGGGCGGCAGGGAACTGCTTGCACCCGCTTGCACGGCACCAAACAATACCGCCATGCCCATGGCAAGGCAGATCAAGAACGCGGGCAGCCACCGCTGCCTGGCCCTGGACATTTTTACCCGCCGCCGCGGATGGAAGGCATGGATCCAGACTACTCCCGTTGCCGGCGCGGATCACCTGTGGCCCGTCACTGCCCGATCAGTTGACGTGCGAGCTTGACCGCCCCGAAGACGGGGGACTGGGAGAGGATCCGAACCAACGAGGGATCTTCCAACGACATTTTCCTGGCTACTGCGGCAGCAAGCTGGCTCTGGTTGACCAGGAGCGCGCCAGCCATCACGAGCGGGAGGTCCAAGCCGAGTTCGCCCAGCACTTGCCGGGCCAGGGAGGCCAGGGAATGCGCTGCTTCGGCCTGGATCCGCAAGGCCGCCGGATCGCCGTCATTGGCCATGTCGAGGACGAGCGGGGCCAATCCCGCCCAATGGTCCGGCTCGGGCTTGGCGTAGAAGAAGTCCATGAGCTGCAAAGCGTCGACGCTGGCGGTGGCTGCCATCAGGGATTGGACCAGCGGACCCGGTTCAAGGCCGGCATAGTATTCGCGCAGTGCTTCGCGAACGGCGTCGCGAACCACCGAGTAGCCGCCGCCTTCGTCGCCGAGCAAATAGCCGTACCCACCGCTGCGGGCTTCCCGGCCTTCCCGGTTCCTGCCCCAGGCGACCGAGCCGGTTCCCGCTACCAGGACCACGCCCGCCTCGAGCCCCGCCGCGGCAAGGATGATCCGGGTGTCATGGACGACGTCGATCCTTGCGCCGGGAAAATGTTCGGCGAGAAGCGCCGACAAAACGGCGCGGCTCGCAGGGGTGTCCGCGCCGGCCGCCCCGGCACACACCGCTTGAACACCGCCCCCGACGCGTGCGGCAATCCGCCGCAGCACAGCATCGGCTCCCTGGTGCCCAACGGAGGACAGATTCGCGCGTGCTTCGGTGATCTCCAGGCCGGCCTCGTTGTCGGCCCCGGACTGTCCTGCGCCGCTGGAAAGGACGGCGTGGGTTTTGGATCCACCGATGTGGAGGCCCAGAACGACGGGAGCGGCTGCTGGGCCCCCGTTTTCGCCGGACTGCTGCATGTGACGTCCCTTCGTCCCGGATCGGCTCGCTGGGGTCAGCGTCCGCCTGCAAGTTTGGCCCCTTGCGACTGTGACCCCTTGCAAGATTGGCATAGACCAATCGCCTTGTCTACAGGTAGGTTGTCCCTATGCCTGCTGACATCAAGCGTGCAACGCCCAAATACTATGTCGTTAAGACCGGAATACTGGCCCTCATGGCCGGTCTCCGGCCAGGCACCCTCATCCCGACGGAACGGGCCCTGGCGCAGAGCTTTGCGACCTCCCGAACTACTGTCCGCATGGCCATCAGTGAACTTGTCGCGGAGGGAAAGCTCGGCAGGATCCAGGGCCACGGAACGTTTGTGGCTCCTCCCAAGGTGACCCATGTCAGGCAACTGACGTCGTTTTCCGACGATGCAAGGACCCAGGGCCTCAGCCCGGGCTCCACGCTGTTGGCGCTGGAAGTCGTCAAAGCTGACCAGGATGTCGCAGCCCACCTGGCGTTGGCTGAGGGAGACTCCGTGACCCGGCTCGAACGCATCCGGTTGATCGAGGGGGCGCCGCTGGCCCACGAAGTTGCCTGGCTCCCGGGGAAGCTTCCCCGGTTCAAGGCCAACCTCGCCAAGTCCGGCTCCCTGTATGCCGCGCTCAAGGACGTGTATGGGATACGTATCGCCGAGGTTGAGGATACTGTCGAAACCGCTTTGGCCGGTCCAGGTGATGTTGAGCTGCTGGGCATCGAAATGGGGGCGCCGCTGCTGGTGGTGCATCGGCTGGCCAAGGACGGTGGTGGTGTTCCGGTTGAATGGACGCACAGCACCTTCCGTGGGGATAGGTTCCGCTTCGTTTCAAGGGTGAAAGCGGAAAACTGACCCGCCTTTCATAGGGCCGTGGCGACGCGGATACCTTGGACCGTGTGCCGCACGAATTCGGCGCTGGGCTCCTTGTAGGCGGCGACAATCCTGCCAAACAGCCGGGTGCCTTCAGCGCCTGGCCAGTCATCAGGGAGGAAGGTCGAGGGCAGCCCGGGATCCAGGTAGGGAATGATGCGCCACCGGTCGATGCACTGGACGTAGCCGGCAAAGGCCGGTGCGCCCGGTTCCACTGCCTGTCCGGCATCGGGGACCGCGTGGGCGTGCTCGCGGATGAAGTCCCTGTGGAGTTCGGCTACGGCGTCCAGATCCCACCAAGCCGACGCTGCCTCCTGGAGGCTCCCACCCACCAGCGGCGTACCGGTAACAAAGATCGTCGCCATGTCCCGCAGCTCGAGGTCGGCAAGGATTTCCTCCACTTCCACCCGAAGGGAGTCCGGGCAGATCCACAAGCCGGCGGCGACCGTTCCACAGCCAATCCAGTGGAGCCTGCGCCGCAGTTGGTGTCGCTTCTCCCGCTCCGTCTCCGGGATGGAGAACGAGATCAAACACCAAGGGTCGGAGGGGGACATGCTCCTGGGGTTGTAGATGCGTCGGTCACCGCGGGCCAGCATGGCCGCAGCACCTTGCGTCAGGGTGAAGCCCGGAGTTCCTTCGCGGTTCTCCTGGCTCAGGACGTCTTTCTTCCGCAGCCGGCCCAGGGCTGTCCGCGTCACGGTTGCCGATGTCCCCAGGGCATCCATCAGCGCCACGATGTCCTTGGTGGACATCCAGCCACCAACATCGCGCAAGTACAGCCCGATGACTGTTCGCAGCAAGGACGGCGTACTCCCGGGCCGGGAGTCCATGTCGTCGAGGACGGCACTCACTTCCGGCTCACAGCAGTTCGGTGAGGACGTCCCGGATGGCTGAAACCCCCAGCTCGACCTCGGCGAAGCTCGTGCTCAGCGGTGAAAGCCCGATGCGGAGGCCATGCGGAGGCCTGAAGTCGGGAATGACGCCCTTCTCCCAGAGCCTGGCCGTGACGTCGGCGAAGAGCGGGTGGTCAACAGTGATGTGGGAACCACGCTCGGAGGCCTCACGCGGGCTCACGATCCGGGCACCCAGAGGGACCAGGAGTTCCTCGGAGAGGGCAATGGCGTACTCCGTGAGCTTGACCGACTTGTCCCTGACGGCCTCCATCCCCACGGAGGCGATCAGTTCCACCATGTCCTTCAACGGCTGCATGGCCAGGACGGGCGGCGTGCCTGTGATGAAGCGTCGGATGCCCTGCGCCGGGCGGTACGCATCCGTCATCCCGAACGGATTGTCCGCGCCCATCCAGCCCCAGATGGGCTGCTGCAAATGTTCCTGCCGGGACGCATTGACGTAGGCGAAGGCGGGGGAGCCCGGGCCACCGTTGAGGTACTTGTAGGTGCAGCCGACGGCAAGGTCCACGCCCCAGGCGTCCAGCTCCATGGGCACCGATCCCACCGAATGGCACAGGTCCCACAGCATCAGTGCACCGGCCTCGTGCACCTTGGCCGTGATCCCCTCGGCGTCGGCAAGGAAGCCCGAGCGGTAGGCAACGTGGCTGAGGACCACGACGGCGGTCCGCTCGCCCAGGAGGCCGTCCAGGTCAGCGGCGCGGACGCCGCTGGTGGGGTTGGCCGCGATCCACTTGATCGTGGCCCCGCGTTCCTGTGCAATGCCTTCGATGATGAAACGGTCTGTCGGGAAGTTGTCGCGATCGATGATGATCTCGTCCCGGCCAGGCTGGGCATCCACTGCCGCGCGGATCATTTTGTACAGCATGACGGACGTGGAGTCACCTACGGTGACCTGTCCGGGGGCCGCGCCGAGCGTGACCTCACCGATGCGGTCTCCGACGAGGGTCGGTTCGTCCATCCACTGTTCGTCCCATCCACGGATGAGGCGGCTGCCCCAGGCGTCATGAACGAATGAGGCGAGGTTCTCCGCCGTCGCCTTGAGTGGCCTGCCCAGCGAGTTGCCGTCCAGGTACGAGGTGAGCTGTTCGGCGTCGGGCGCGTAAAAGGCTTCACGCTGGGCGGCGAGGGGATCCGCCGCGTCCAGTTCTGCCGCCGTCGGCCATTGGGTCTGCTGTTCGGTGGTCATCATTTCTCCTGCGGGAATGTGTGGCACGCTGCTAATTGCCGATCTCGGTACGGACGGCGTAGAGCTCGGGGAAGAACGTCAGGTCCAAAGCACGTTTGAGGAAGTCCACGCCGGAGGACCCGCCCGTGCCCACTTTGAATCCGATGGTGCGTTGAACGGTCCGTAGGTGGCGGAAACGCCAGGCCTGGAAGTTGTCCTCGATGTCCACAAGGTCCTCGCAGGCCTCATAGAGCCCCCACGGAGTGTCATCGGACTCGTAGATTTTCTGGAAGACGGGGACCAGGCCCTCGTGGAAGGTCCACGGTTCGCTCGTGTCTCTCTCGAGAATGTCGGCGGGGATGTCATAGCCTGCCCGGGACAACACAGCCAGGAAAGCGTCGTACAGCGTAGGTTCTTCCAGGAGCGTGCTGAGTAAGGCATGGGCTTCCGGTTCACTTTCGAAGACCCGCAGCATCCCCCGGTTCTTGTTGCCCAGCAGGAATTCCACTCCGCGGTACTGATACGACTGGAAACCCGATGAACTGCCCAGGAATCCACGGAACTGGGCATATTCGCGCGGGGTCAGGGTGCCCAGGACCGACCATTGCTCGGTCATGGTGCGTTGGATGGCCTTGACGCGCGCAATGCATTTGAGCGCCTTGCCCAGGTTGTCGGCGTCGAAAAGCCGCCGCGCCTCCAGCAGCTCATGGAGCACCAGTTTGAGCCAGAGTTCACTGGTCTGGTGCTGGATGATGAAGAGCAATTCGTCGTGGTGTTCCGGCTCGCTCAAGGGGTGCTGCGAGGTGAGCAGGCGGTCAAGGTCCAAGTATCCGCCATAGGACATGGCGTGCCGGAAATCGGTGCGGACGGAGTCCTCGATGTCGCGGACATTGCGTGGGGGATGGACTGGGGGCTTTTCCATGCAACGAGAATATCATTTGCATGACGAACGTCAAGGGATTGATTTTTCCGGTAGGAGCGTCCGGTCAGGCAGCGTTCCCGTAGGCTGGCTTCAACCGTTGGGGAAGGGGACGCATGAGGATTCCATGGAGGGCACCGTGACACCGGTATCCATCTATCTGGACGTCGACGGCGTGGTGAACCCCTTTAGTCCGATGGGCGCCACAGACTGGGGCAGCGAATGGAGCACCGCCGACGCCGGCATCCTGGAGGTGGCCTTTGCGCCAGAGGCCGTCGCGGAGCTCAACGCCCTCGCCGAACATCCGGCCGCCCGCTTTGTGTGGCTGACGACATGGGAACATTTGGCCCCGGAGTTTCTGTGCCCGGCCATAGGTCTCAACGGCCGCGATTGGCCTGTGTTGTCCAGCCAGGGCTGGGACCAGGGGCCGGAATGGTGGAAGCTGGTGGCCCTGCAAAAGGATCTGGCAGCCAGCGGGAGCCAGCGCTTCGCCTGGGTCGACGACCAGCTCAGCCAGGAGTCCGACGCACGCTCGTGGGCGGAATACCAACAGGACCGTGTGCTGTGCATCTCACCCGATCCCCGCAAGGGGTTGAGCCGCGCCGAACTTGCGGCTGTCCGCAGCTACCTCGGTTGAATCCCGGACCGCAGTCGTTTGGCCCCTCGGTGTATGGCACGTAGGATTCTTAAGGTTTCAAGCCCGCCAGAGTGAATCCCGCAAGCAGGGTCAGTTGAACACTTGCTGAACTATGCTGTGGATGGCAGGTATGGGGAAGTGGAACTGCTGAACGTCGACTCTGCAGATTGGGCAACAGGTGGATATCACCTTCATGGTCGCGCTGGTAATAGCGTTGGCCCTATTCTTTGACTTCACCAACGGCTTTCACGACACAGCCAATGCGATGGCCACGCCTATCGCTACGGGGGCGATCAAGCCCAAAACGGCCGTTGCCTTGGCCGCGGTCCTCAACCTCGTGGGTGCCTTCCTCTCAACGGAAGTGGCCAAGACCATTTCAGGCGGGCTGATCCGGGAAGGTTCCGACGGAATCCACATAACCCCGGACATTATCTTTGCCGGCCTTATGGGCGCAGTCCTGTGGAACATGATCACTTGGCTCAAGGGCCTGCCGTCGAGTTCCTCGCACGCACTCTTCGGCGGGCTTATCGGCGCCGCGGTAGTGGGCATCGGTTTCCACTCCATCAACTTTGAAACAGTTCTGCAGAAGGTCATCCTTCCCGCAGTCTTTGCACCGCTCATTGCCGGTGGCGTGGCGTACATCTGTACCCGGCTGGCCTATGCGCTTACCTCCAGGCACGATCCTGAAACCGGCGACAAGCTCACCCAGAAGCGCGGCGGTTTCCGGACCGGACAGATCTTCACCTCCAGCCTCGTGGCCTTGGCCCACGGTACCAACGACGCCCAGAAGACCATGGGCATCATTACTTTGGTCCTCATCGCGGGCGGAACGCAGGCCCCGGGCAGCGGACCGCAGTTCTGGGTCATCGCAGCATGTGCCTTCGCCATCGCCATCGGTACCTACGCGGGCGGCTGGCGCATCATACGCACCATGGGATCCGGCCTGACGGAGGTCAAGCCTGCCCAGGGGTTCTCCGCAGAAACAAGCACCGCCTCCGCGATCCTCGCCTCTTCGCACCTCGGCTTTGCTCTCTCCACTACCCAGGTTGCCTCGGGTTCAGTGATCGGCTCCGGGCTTGGCCGAAAGGGTACCTCCGTCCGCTGGGGCACAGCCGGCAAGATCGCGTTGGGCTGGCTCTTTACCCTTCCGGCATCCGCCATCGTTGGTGCGCTGACCGCCCTGCTCGTGGGAGCCGGGACCGTGGGCGTCATCATCGCCGCCGTGGTCGGGACGGCAGCAATCCTGTTCATGTTCGTCGTTTCCCGCAAATCGCACGTCGGACACCACAACGCCGTCGAGGTTGAAGAAGCCGGCCACGCCGTCAGGTTCCGCAAGAAGAAGAAGTCACGAAAGACCACCCCGAGCAAGGACGTGCAGCGATGAAATGGTTGGAACTGCTGCAGGTGGCCGGCGTGACGCTGGTAGCCGCCGTGACGCTCGTCGTGCTCTATTCGTTGGGCGTCCGGCTCACTGCGATAGCCGGTGACATCCAGCACAAGTCACCTGTCCTGGTGCGCTCCCTGGCCTACGTTTGCTTTGGCCTCTGCGGCGTCGCCGTGTTGTTCGGCATCTACCTGATTGTTCCGTACTTCGGAAAGTAGCACTGTCTCTGGCAGCAAGGTCCATTCGGGAGAATAATCAGCTGTGTAGCCATGCGTATGGCTGCGTGGTTGTGGTCCGGCAGATATGGGGCTGTCATGATGTGCCCTTCCCGAAGCAGCGTTTTCGGACTGGCGCTGGTGCTGGTGCTGGCCCTTGCAGCGTGCTTGCCGCCCTCTTCCGAGGGGCTGTCACCGCAGCAGGGTTCCAGTGCCCCGGCGGCCAGCACCCCGGGCCCGAACAGTTCCACCATTGGCGCCCCGACGGCGGTCCAGCCAGCCGGTCCGGCCGGCCCCGGAGCCCCGCAGGAAAACGCGCCGGTTGTTCGATGGATTCCCGTAGGCCCGATCGGGCCCAACGACCCCACAGCCGGCCAGCGCTACCTCCTGCTCCAGCAGTTCCAGTGTGACGCCTTGGCCCGAAGCGTGGAGGGCGCCGGGGACGACGCTGTCTGGCTGGCGGGGGCCGCCGTCTGCCGTGCTGTTCTCAGCGGCAAGGCCGAGGATTGGGAAAGGGCATCGAATGCTGTTTCTGCCACCCCACGGATCCCGGAAAACCAGTGCCTCGAGTTCAGGGTCGCGGCCATGTCGGCCATGATGGTGGCCCAACACCGCAGCAGCGCGAACGGCGTTCTCACGGTGGAACCCGGTGTGGGGGAAGCATGTCCCCGCCAACTGCGCGGTTTGACCGTGGTGGACGAGCAGTTCAGGCCCGTGCCGGGAACACCCCGCGCGTCCGGTCCCAGTACCGGGGGCACGATAGTCCGCCTTGACGGCTACTACGTCCGCATTGGCGAGGTCCTGTTCGACGGTGTGCCCGCAGACGCCGAGTTCGTGGGCGACAGGGAAGATTACGGGACAGTGTATTTGCGCATGCCTCCTGCGAATGGACGCGCCTCCATTCGGATTTCAGTGACGGACACTGTGGACATTGCAGGGGCAGCCACTTTCTTCTATGACAACACCGCATCGCCTTCCGGTACGGCGGGAACCGGTACCCCGGCGACAGGTATACCGGGCCCCTCAAGCCAGCCATCGACGTCGGCTGGTGAATCTTCCTCCACGGCATCACCGTGAGCGACGTCCCCGCGGCCACCGATGGCAGCAGTACCCGCTGGAAGCGGACCCTCGAGGTGCTCTCGGTGGTGGGTCCGCCGCTGACGGTGGTCACGGCCTTGCTGGTCTACTTCGGGTGGGCGCGCACCGATGCCCAAGCCAAGTCCATGGGATTGGACGTCAGCCTGTTTGGCTATACGGTCCAGGACTTCATCTTGAGGAGCATCCAGTCCCTGTTCCAGCCGCTGGCCTGGCTGGCAGTGATCGGCCTGCTCTGGCTCATGCTCGACCGTGCCGTGGCCCACGTCCTTGAATCACCCCGGCACAGGAAGCCGGTGATGGTCTCCGCTACTGTGCTTCTCCTTCTGGGCTTCATCTTTGCCGCCGTCATGTGGATCGTTGTGACGGCCCGCCCTGGACAAAGTGTGCTTTATGCGCCGTTTCTGATCGCGGCCGGACTGGTGGTGGGCTCGTGGGGCCTTGGCGTTCGACGCCGGGCAGCCGGGTTGGCCGTCCAGGGCGGCCAACCCGGTCGGCGGGGAATCGAAGGGTGGCTGGTGTTTGTCCTGGTCACGCTGCTTCTGTTCTGGGGCACGTCCGACTACGCGCAGGCGCTGGGCAGGGGAGCGGCCATCGACTACCAGGAACGTGCCCACCTGCTGCCCACCGCCGTCGTGTACAGCAAAGAGCGGTTGGCCGTCACGGTGCCGAACGTCAAGGAAGAGGCGGCCGGGACGGAAGCAGCTCCGTTGTACCGTTACACCGGTCTTCGCCTGCTGGTAGTCAGCGGTGGACGGATCTTCCTGCTGAATGACGGATGGTCGTTGGAACGGGGACGGGTAGTGGTTCTGCCGGACAACGGCAGCGTCCGCGTGGAGTATGGGAACCCTGCTTCGGACTGACTAGTCTGGGGCCATGTCGACCTTCCAGTACTACGTAGCTTCCACCATCGACGGTTTCATCGCATCACCGGATGACGACCTTGGCTGGCTCATGCAGTTCGAAAGCGTTGACGGCGTGAACGAGGGCATCGAGTCGTTCATGGCCGGCGTTGGCTGCATCGCCATGGGCGGGGACACCTACCGATGGCTCATGGAGCACCAGCCGGACACCTGGCCCTACCCGAACATCCCGTGCTGGGTCTTTACGCACCACGAGTACTCCGCCCCCGCCGGTGCTGACATTGCTTTTGTCCGGGGCGACGTCAGGGAGTTCGCCCCGGACCTGCTCAAGGATGCCGGCCCGAAGAATGTCTGGTTGCTCGGTGGCGGGGAACTCGTGGCACAGTTTGCGGACGCCGGCCTGCTCGAGGAGATCATCGTCACTGTCGTGCCGGTCGTTTTGGGCGCGGGGAAGCCGCTCTTGCCGCTCAAGGGCCCGACGCCGCCCCTTGAGTTGGTCTCGTCCAGGATCCTTGGCGGGGCCGCGGCAGAGTTGCATTACAGGCTGCCGCGACGCCCACGTTGACCGCCGGGTCCACTGCCGGCAGAGCGATTCAGCGGCGGTTGTCCCGGATCATGTTGGTGATGCGGGCAGTAGAGAGCCTGCGGCCCAACTCGTCAGCGATGACAATCTCATGCGTGGCCAACGTGCCGCCGAGGTGGATGGCGGTGCAGGTTCCCGTCACAATGCCCGTTGCCACGGAACGGTGGTGGGTAGCGCCCACTTCGATACCCACAGCGTGGCGCCCCCTGCCCGCGTGCAATGAGGCTGCGAAAGACCCCAGGGTTTCTGCCAGCACAACGTGCGCCCCGCCGTGGAGGATGCCCGCCACCTGCGTGTTGCCCTCAACCGGCATGGTTGCCACCATGCGTTCTGCGCTCATCTCGGTGAAGCGGATTCCCATTTTCACCACGAGCGACCCCACTCCGTGCGCGGAAAGCCAATCGTGGAACTCTTCGGGCACACCGGCCTCGTTCAGTTGGTCCACAAAGCTGTTCGGCGTGAAATTGTCCATCATGCCAACTAGGCTGGCACCTGTGAGTGAAACAACCAAACCGGACCAGATTCCAACGGCCCAGGCTGCTGCAGTTGCCACAGCACCCGCCCCCTCTGCCACAACATCCAGCAGTACCACGGGGGAGGGTCGGCCCAGGTTGCTGGTCCTGGACGGCCACTCCATGGCTTTCCGGGCTTTCTACGCCCTTCCTGCCGAGAATTTCTCGACCGCCCGTGGTCAGCACACCAACGCCGTGCACGGTTTTACGTCCATGCTGATCAACCTGATCAAGGACCAGAAGCCCACCCACGTCGCCGTCGCCTTTGACGTCTCGGACGACACGACCTTCCGGAAGGCGGAGTACAGCGAATACAAGGGCGGCCGCAACGCCACGCCCGCGGAGTTCGCCGGGCAGATCGGCCTCATCGCCCGGGTGATGGAGGCATGGGGCATCAAGACCATCGCCATGCCCGGATACGAAGCTGACGATGTCCTCGCGACCCTTGCTTCGCAGGCCGACGCTGCCGGTTTCGAAGTACTTCTGGTTTCCGGCGACCGGGATGCCTTCCAGCTGATCAACGACAACGTTTTTGTGCTCTACCCCAAGCAAGGTGTCAGCAACATTCCCAAGATGGACGCAGCAGCCATCGAAGAAAAGTACTTCGTCAAGCCCGGCCTGTACTCAGACCTCGCCGCGCTGGTCGGGGAGTCCGCTGACAACCTTCCGGGCGTGCCCGGTGTCGGCCCCAAGACGGCGGCCAAATGGATCAACCTCTACGGAGGCCTTGAAGGAATCCTGGAAAACCTTGATTCCATCGGGGGCAAGGTGGGCGGGGCGCTCAAAGAGAACCTGGAAAACGTCAAGCGCAACCGCCGGCTGAACCAATTGCTCACCGACTTGGACCTTCCGATCACTTTGGAAGACCTCCACGAGCCGCGCCCGGACC
This sequence comes from Paenarthrobacter nicotinovorans, assembly GCF_007670255.1. Lineage (GTDB taxonomy): Bacteria > Actinomycetota > Actinomycetes > Actinomycetales > Micrococcaceae > Arthrobacter > Arthrobacter nicotinovorans_B. The sequence continues at coordinate 194,426 of NZ_SZVS01000001.1, forward strand.
GGCAGGCCATCGAGGAACTCTTTGAGGAGCTTGAGTTCCGGACCCTTCGTACGAGGCTGTTCGATCTGTACGGGGATGACACAGCAGGGGCTGCACCCGACACCATCGATGCCCCTGAGTTTGACACGCTCACGGGTTCCCAGGAACTGGAGGCGTTTTTCGCCGCCGGTTCCGGGGTGCGGTCCGCCCTTGCCGTCCAGCTTGTCCCGGGCCGCATCGGCGACGATGCCAGCGCCCTGGCAGTCGTTCGTGCCAACGGGGCAGCCTACATTGAGCTGACCGGCCTGGATGCAGCGGCTGAGGACATACTGGCCCGCTGGCTGCGCGATCCCGAAGAAGCCAAGGTGCTCCACGAGTTCAAATCGGCACTCAAGGCCCTGCACAACCGCGGTCTGGGCCTCGAGGGGGTTGTGGATGACACGTCCATCTCCGGCTACCTGATCCAGCCCGACCGCCGCAGCTACGATCTCGCCGAACTCGCACAAGTACACCTCAAGATCGCCTTGGGCCCTGCGGCCGCCCAGTCCGGACAGCTGGAACTTGACCTGTCCGGTGAAACGGACCAGGCCGCGGCTGCAGCGTTGGTGCAGCATGCCGCCGTCGTGCTGGCCCTCAGCAAACACTTCGAAAAGGAACTGGCGGACCGCAACGCCGATGCCCTCCTGACCACTCTGGAGCTTCCGGTGGCGCGCGTCCTCGCGCAGATGGAACTGACAGGCATCTTCGTCTCCCAGGAGCGGATGGATGAGCAGCTGGCAGATCTGACGAAGGTGATCGAAACTGCCCAGGAGCAGGCTTACGCCGCCATCGGCCATGAGGTCAACCTGGGCTCGCCCAAGCAGCTGCAGACTGTGCTCTTTGAGGAACTGGGACTGCCCAAGACCAAGAAGATCAAGTCCGGTTACACCACCGATGCCGCCTCTCTTAAGGCGTTGCTGGAGAAGACCGGCCACGAATTCCTGGTCCAGCTCATGGCGCACCGGGAGTCCTCCAAGCTGGCCCAGATGGTGGAAACCTTGAAAAAGTCAGTTGCCGACGATGGGCGGATCCACACCACCTACGCGCAGAACATCGCCGCCACGGGCCGTATCTCGTCCAACAACCCAAACCTGCAAAACATCCCCGTCCGCAGCGAAGAAGGCCGACGCGTCCGGGGCATCTTTGTGGTCAGCGAAGGCTATGAGTGCTTGTTGTCCGCTGACTATTCCCAGATCGAAATGCGCATCATGGCGCACCTTTCCGGGGACGAGGCCCTGATCCAGGCGTACCGTGACGGTGAAGACCTGCACCGCTTCGTGGGATCGCGGATCTTCAATGTGGAGCCCGCAGAAGTCACCAGTGCCATGCGTTCCAAGGTGAAGGCGATGTCCTACGGCTTGGCCTATGGGCTCACGTCCTTCGGGCTGTCCAAACAGCTGGAAATCTCCGTGGATGAGGCCCGGACGCTTATGAAGGACTACTTCGACCGCTTCGGTGGCGTACGGGATTACCTGCGGGGCGTCGTGGACCAAGCCAGGACCGATGGCTACACCGCCACCATTGAAGGCCGCCGGCGCTACCTCCCGGACCTGACCAGCACCAACCGCCAGGCCCGCGAAGCAGCCGAGCGGATCGCCTTGAACTCGCCGATCCAGGGCTCCGCCGCGGACCTCATCAAGCGCGCCATGCTGGGCGTTTCAGCCGAGCTCGCCAGCCAGGGACTTCAGTCACGCATGCTGCTGCAGGTCCATGACGAACTCGTCCTGGAAGTGGCTCCTGGAGAGCGGGAGGCGGTGGAGAAGCTGGTCGTCGAGCAGATGGGTTCGGCAGCGGACCTGTCGGTTCCGCTCGATGTCCAGATCGGCGTCGGTTCCAGCTGGTACGAGGCCGGGCACTAGCCTGCGTCACGCAATTCCTTGATCGCTTCGGGGCGCGCCGCCGTGATGGTGGCGCGCCCCCAGGCGTCTGGCTAGGCTCGAAGGCGTGGCTGATTCCAAGGAACACAACACCGCAAAATATTCCGTCCAAAGATTCCCCGTTGTTGCTGATCGCAATGATGCGGCGTATGACCGTTCAACCCGTTGGGTGCAGGCAGTGTCCCACGGGTTCCACCAGCAGCGGCGGGACGACGAGTACCTCGCCAAGACCTTGGCGGCTTACCAAACAGACAAGCGTGAGCTGACCGGGGTCTACGTCACAGGCCAGGTGCCAGAGCATTCGCTCGCTGCCGACGTCCCCGTGGCAACCTACGCCACTATGCGCAAGACGCTGAACATTGGCTTTGGGCGCACGCTCGAGTCCAACCTGATTACGTCCGTGACGGTCCGCGGTACCCACCGACGCAACGGAATCCTGCGGGGAATGATCACCGCGGACTTGGAAGGTGCCAAGGAGGACGGCCTTGCCATGGCGGCACTGACCGCTTCCGAAGGTTCCATTTATGGACGGTTCGGCTTCGGTGTCGCCACCTTTGAACGCAGCATCACGGTGGACATCGGACCGCGCTTCCGGCTCAAGGGGCAGGCTTCGGGGACTGTTGAAGTCGCAGACCCGTCTGTCCTCCTGGACGTGGCGCCGCAGGTCTTTGCCAAGGTCCACCACCTTTCACCCGGATCCGTGGACCGGCAGGAGTATTACAGGCTTGTTGCATCAGGGTCGATCGGCCACGACGGCAAGGCCGATCCCTCAGTCCGCGCGGCACTGCACTACGACCCGTCCGGTACTTTGGACGGCTACGTCTCCTACCGTTTCAAAGGCTGGGACCACAAGCCGTACACCATGGAAATTGTGGATCTCGTGGCGGCAAGCAACGCGGCGTACCTGGACCTCTGGCGCTTCCTGGGAAGCATCGACCTGATCGAGCAAGTGACCTGGCTGGAAGCTCCCGTGGACGATCCTTTGGCGTGGGCGCTCGACGATCCCCGGTGCATCGGGTCCTCTGACGTCCGTGACATGCTGTGGCTCAGGATCCTCGATGCCAAGGCAGCGTTGGAGGCCAGAAGCTTCCCCGTCTCCGACCGCTTGGTAATGCAGGTTACGGACTCCCTGGCTTTGGCGGAGGGCACCTGGGTTCTGGAGTCCGACGGCGGTGCTGCCGCCGTCGTCAATGACGCCACGGGACTGACGCCTGACCTCAGCCTGGACGTGGCCGACCTCGCTTCCATCTACCTGGGCGCGGTATCGCCCGTCACGCTCGCCGCCGCCGGCCGTATCCGCGAGCACACACCAGGATCGGCCTTCCGGGCGCAGCAATTGTTCACAGTGGAACGCCCGGCCCACTGTCTGACACACTTCTAACGGCGGCACGTGTAGTCGGTGCTGCAACACATCAAAATCACATAGCAACAACGTCAGTAAGGACATCCATGGGGGATTCCAAGCGGCGGCCATTGGCCGGCCGGCGATCAGTGCTGCTTGGAATGGCAGGCTTGGCGACAGCTGTTTTGGCCGGATGCGCCGAAGCGGGAAGCGGAAACGTCCCACCGGCACCGGAGCAAGACGTGGCAGCGGAGCACCGGCGGCCTTCAGGACCTGCCACGCCGCCGCCCTCCATCGCCGCCAAGTCCAGCGAGCAGGCCGCAGCCGCACGGGCCCAGCCGACGCCAAGGCCCCTGGTGCTGCCCAGCAAAGGGACAGTCGTGGCGGAGTTCGCGGGCAGGAAACCCCAGGAATGGGGCCTGCATGTCACAGGCGTCGTCAATGACGCTCCTTCCAAGCAGGCCGCGCTGACGTTCGATGCCTGCGGCGGACCGGGTGGTTCGGACTGCGACCACGAACTGCTGCGGACCCTGCGTCGGCTCAACGTTCCAGCGACCCTCTTCGTCAACAGCCGCTGGATCCGTGCCAATCAAGCACTTGCCGCCGAGTTGGCGGCCGATCCGTTGTTCGAACTTGCCAACCACGGCACCTCGCACCTGCCCTTATCCGTGAACGGGAGGTCCGCTTACGGCATCGTCGGAACAGCCAATGTTCCGGCGGCGTATGACGAACTCGCCGGCAACCAGCAATCCATGTTCGACACTTTCGGGAAGACGCCACGGTTCTTCCGACCCGGGACGGCGTTTTACGACGACGTTACGGCAGCCATGACACGCAGGCTCGGAATGTTGCCGGTGAATTTCACGATCAATGGCGACGGCGGAGCAACGTTTCCGGCGGCCACCGTCGCCGCCGAGGTGGGCCGGGTCGGCCCCGGGGATATCGTCATTTCACACTTCAACAAACCGGCGGGTGCGACTGCGGAAGGCTACGCCCGCATCCTCCCACGGCTGCTGGACAAGGGTATTTCCTTTGGCCGTCTCGGGGACATCTTGTAGCCATAGCACTGCTTTTGACCCTTCTTTGCCCTTGCGACTAGAATAAACGGGCGTGTACTACGTGCATGCATCCATTTTGTACTAATCCACAAATCAGGATGACCCGGCTATGTGCCGTGTTCTGCCGTCCGGACCCGGACGGCAGCGGTTTGCCTGACCGACTTACTATCCACAACGGAGCCCCTACTACATGACCATCACCTCCACCGAGAAGCCCGGTACCCCCGTAGTCGCCATTAACGACATCGGTACCGCTGAGGACTTCCTCGCAGCTGTCGACGCCACCATCAAGTACTTCAACGACGGAGACCTCGTCGAAGGTACCGTCGTCAAGGTCGACCGCGACGAAGTTCTGCTCGACATCGGTTACAAGACCGAAGGTGTCATCCCTTCCCGTGAGCTTTCCATCAAGCACGACGTCGACCCCGGCGAAGTTGTTGCTGTTGGCGACCAGGTCGAAGCCCTGGTTCTCACCAAGGAAGACAAAGAAGGCCGTCTGATCCTCTCCAAGAAGCGTGCTCAGTACGAGCGTGCCTGGGGCGACATCGAGAAGGTCAAGGAAGAAGACGGCGTCGTTACCGGTACCGTCATCGAGGTTGTCAAGGGTGGCCTCATCCTGGACATCGGCCTGCGCGGCTTCCTGCCCGCATCCCTCGTCGAGATGCGTCGCGTCCGCGACCTCGCTCCGTACATCGGTCAGCAGATCGAAGCCAAGATCATCGAGCTCGACAAGAACCGCAACAACGTTGTTCTGTCCCGCCGTGCATGGCTCGAGCAGACCCAGTCCGAGGTCCGCTCCACGTTCCTCAACAAGCTGGAAAAGGGCCAGGTCCGCCCCGGTGTTGTTTCCTCCATCGTCAACTTCGGTGCATTCGTGGACCTTGGCGGCGTAGACGGCCTCGTCCACGTTTCCGAGCTCTCCTGGAAGCACATCGACCACCCGTCCGAGGTTGTCGAGGTTGGCCAGGAAGTCACCGTCGAGGTCCTCGAAGTGGATCTGGACCGCGAGCGTGTCTCCCTGTCGCTCAAGGCTACGCAGGAAGACCCGTGGCAGACCTTCGCCCGCACCCACGCCCTCGGTCAGGTTGTTCCGGGTAAGGTCACCAAGCTGGTTCCGTTCGGTGCATTCGTTCGCGTCGAAGACGGCATCGAAGGCCTCGTTCACATCTCCGAGCTGGCTGTCCGCCACGTTGAGCTCGCCGAGCAGGTTGTCTCCGTTGGCGACGAACTGTTCGTCAAGGTCATCGACATCGACCTCGAGCGTCGCCGCATCTCCCTCTCCCTCAAGCAGGCCAACGAGGGCGTTGACGCAGACAGCACCGAGTTCGATCCCGCTCTGTACGGCATGGCCGCTGAGTACGACGAAGAGGGCAACTACAAGTACCCTGAGGGCTTCGACCCCGAGTCGAACGAATGGCTCGAAGGCTACGAAGCACAGCGTGCCGCTTGGGAGCAGCAGTACGCTGACGCCCAGACCCGCTGGGAAGCCCACAAGAAGCAGGTTGCCCAGCACGCTGCCGATGACGCTGCAGCTGCAACGTCCGGTGAAAGCGACTCCGGCGCTACCAGCTACTCCTCGGAGCCTGCTGCTGCTGAGTCGAACGCCGGCACCCTGGCATCCGACGAAGCCCTCGCCGCACTGCGCGAGAAGCTGACCGGCAACTAATTCCGCCTCCCTCACGGGATGTGCTGAATAGCCAACAAAGGACCCCTGCCTTCGGGCAGGGGTCCTTTGTGTTTTTAGCTTTGGGGTCTTTAACTCTTTGGCCTGCTCTTCAGGCAGGAAGGTCAATCCATTCGGTACCTTCAGGCCTGAGGAGCGAGTTCCCTGCCGTCAGTGCCGCCACCCGCGCGTGGGCCTCCGCGACAACCCCCGGTTCATCCGCAACCGCTATCCGAAGGACGGCGTGCCGGGCCTCGTACCGAGTCTCTGCCATAACGTAGCCCGCGTTGCGGAGCTCGTTGTCCAAACGCCCTGCATCCGCGTGGGAAACCTCGATGCCGCACAAACGCAGCCTTTGGCGCTGGACCAGGGGAGCGAGGTCCAGCGCCGCTGAAACCGATTCGGAGTAGGCCCGAACCAGGCCGCCCGCACCCAGCAGGATCCCGCCGAAATAGCGGACGACGACGACGGCGACGTCGCTGAGGTCCGTCACCCCTGGCGTTGATTCGCGTTTGATCAGTGCTTCAAGCATCGGTATGCCCGCAGTCCCGGAAGGTTCACCGTCGTCACTGGATCGTTGGATCATCCGGTCCGGGCCGATCACGAACGCCGAGCAATGGTGCCGCGCGTCATGGAACTCGCGCCTTAGGCCGGCCACAAGATCGCGAGCGGTGTGCTCGTCGCCCGACCGGCGCAGGACGGTGATGAAGCGCGAGCGTCGGATCTCCAGTTCATGCCGGAAATCCGGGCCTGCGGCCAGAGTGGTGTACCTGGTCGCACGGGTCTCATCCTCAATTTCCACCGCTTCAGTCTAGTGTTGAGGGGTGCTGGAAATCGGACTGACGGGCGGCATCGCCTCGGGGAAATCGTTGGTGGCCTCAAGGCTGCAGGAGCTGGGGGCTGTCCTCATCGACGCGGACATCCTCGCCCGGCAAGTGGTGGAACCTGGGACGCCTGGCTTGGAGCAGCTCGTCGAAGCATTCGGCCCTGACGTCCTGGACCAGGATGGCCGGCTCGACAGGCCAAAGCTGGGCTCAATAGTATTTCGGGATCCGGCGCAACGCGAGGTCCTCAACGGCATCGTTCACCCGCTGGTGCGCCGGGAGGCGGCAGCCATCATGGAAAACGCAGGCGCCGGAGATATCGTCGTGCAGGACATCCCCCTCCTGGTGGAGACCGGACAGGGCCACAACTTCCACTTGGTGGTGGTAGTGGACGCGCCCGAACACGTGCGTGTCCAGCGCATGGTGGAGTTCCGGGGAATGGACCCTGAAGACGCCCGTTCCCGCATGGCGGCACAGGCTGGTCAGGCAGAACGGAACGCCGCAGCTGATGTCATTCTTGAGAACGCGGGAAGCCCGGACGAGCTGCTGGCCTCGGTCGATGCGCTGTGGGAGCTCCGCCTGGTGCCTTTCGCGGACAACATCAGGCGCGGTGCCAGGGCAACCCGGACGGTGGGCCCGGTCATGGTGACGCCGGTGGGGGATTGGGCCGCGCAAGCCCAGCGTCTGGCCGGGCGCATCTTGGCGGCTGTTCCTGAAGCTTTGGCTGTGGACCACATCGGGTCGACCTCCGTGCCGGGACTGTCCGCGAAAGACGTTCTGGACCTCCAGCTGGCTGTGCCGGATCTGGCAACCGCGGACCGGATCTCACCCTTGCTGGCTGCGGCGGGCTTTCCGGCGGTTCCCGGGGTCAGGGAAGACACTCCAAAGCCCTCGCACCCTGATCCGGCAATGTGGCAGAAGCGGTTACATGCCAATGCTGATCCAGGCAGGCCCGTTAACCTGCATGTCCGTGCAGCCGGGTCAGCCGGTTGGCACTACGCGTTGCTGTTTCGCGATTGGTTGCGCGCAGATCCTTCAGCCCTGGCGCAGTACGAAGCCCTTAAGCGCCAGTTGGCGGCCGCCCACTCCGGCGACAACGGGACAGCTGCGTACGCCGAGGCCAAGGAACCGTGGTTTACCACGGTTGCCTGGCCCGCAATGGAAGAGTGGGCCAACCGCACGGGCTGGACACCGCCGTCGTACGCATCTTCTGCTGTGCGCAAACGCGGACAGTAACTGTCCTGGGGCGGGGGTAGATTTGATGCATGAGCCTTGCCCAGGAAATCAACCGTGTTGTCGCGCCCTTTGAAGTTGTCAGTGACTATAAGCCTGCAGGTGACCAGCCAACGGCCATCGCGGAGCTGACCGAACGCATCAAGAACGGCGAAAAGGATGTTGTCCTCCTGGGCGCCACCGGTACGGGTAAGAGCGCCACCACGGCCTGGCTCATCGAGCAGGTTCAGCGGCCAACGCTGGTGATGGTCCAAAACAAGACCCTTGCCGCGCAGCTGGCCAACGAATTCCGGGAGCTGCTGCCAAACAATGCGGTTGAGTACTTCGTGTCGTACTACGACTACTACCAGCCGGAAGCCTACGTCGCGCAGACTGACACGTTCATCGAAAAGGACTCCTCCATCAACGAGGAAGTCGAACGCTTGCGCCACTCCGCAACCAACGCCTTGTTGACCCGCCGCGACGTCGTGGTGGTGGCCACGGTCTCCTGCATCTACGGTCTGGGTACGCCGGAAGAGTACATTGCCGGCATGGTCACGCTGCGCAAGGGTGCGGAGATGAACCGCGACCATCTGCTGCGGAAGTTCGTGTCCATGCAGTATGCGCGCAACGATATGGACTTTCACCGGGGGACCTTCCGGGTCCGTGGCGACACCGTAGAAATCATTCCGATGTACGAAGAGCTGGCCATCAGGATCGAGTTCTTCGGCGATGAGATCGAGAACATCCAAACCCTTCATCCCTTGACCGGCGAGGTCATCCGGGACGAGGAAGAGATGTACGTGTTTCCGGCGTCGCACTATGTCGCTGGTCCCGAGCGAATGGCCAGGGCCATCAAGCGGATCGAGGACGAACTCGCCGACCGCTTGAAAGTCCTTGAAGCCCAGAACAAGCTGGTGGAAGCACAGCGCCTGCGGATGCGAACCACCTATGACCTCGAAATGATGCAGCAGATGGGCTTCTGCAACGGCATTGAAAACTACTCGGTGCATATTGACGGCCGCGATCCCGGCACGGCACCGCACTGCCTCCTCGATTACTTCCCGGATGACTTCCTGCTGGTGGTAGACGAATCGCATGTCACCATTCCCCAGATCGGTGCAATGTACGAAGGCGACATGTCCCGCAAGCGCAACCTTGTGGACTTCGGTTTCCGCCTGCCCTCGGCCATGGATAACCGTCCGCTGAAATGGGATGAATTCCTGGAGCGCATCGGCCAGACGGTCTACCTTTCGGCCACGCCCGGCAAGTACGAGCTCGGCAAGGCCGATGGCTACGTCCAGCAGATCATCCGTCCCACCGGACTTATCGACCCGGAGGTCGTGGTTAAACCCACCAAGGGCCAGATCGACGATCTTCTCGGCGAGATCCGGATCCGTACGGAGAAGAACGAGCGTGTCCTTGTGACCACGCTGACCAAGCGGATGGCGGAAGACCTTACCGATTACCTGGTGGGCCATGGCATCAAGGTTGAGTACCTGCACTCAGACGTCGACACGTTGAGGCGCGTGGAGCTCCTCCGTGAGCTCCGGATGGGCGTCTTTGATGTCCTGGTGGGCATCAACCTGTTGAGGGAAGGCTTGGACCTTCCCGAAGTCTCCTTGGTGAGCATCCTCGACGCCGACAAGGAGGGCTTCCTGCGTTCCTCCACCTCCCTGATCCAGACCATCGGCCGTGCCGCCCGTAACGTTTCCGGCCAGGTCCGTATGTACGCCGACAAAATCACCGACTCGATGGCGCACGCCATTGATGAGACGAACCGTCGCCGTGCCATCCAGGTCAAATACAACACTGAACACGGTATCGACCCCCAGCCACTGCGCAAGAAGATCGCCGACATTACAGACCAGTTGGCCAAGGAAGACGCCGATACCCAAGAGCTGCTCAACAACAACAGGCTGGCCAAGGGCGGCAAACGTGGCAAGTCCGCTGCCAAGGGTGCCGCCACTGTCCGTCAGGACGGCCTCGCCGCTGCTCCTGCCGAGGACCTGGTGGGCCTTATCGAACAGCTCACGGAACAAATGCATGGTGCCGCGGCCGAATTGCAATTCGAAGTAGCTGCAAGGATCCGTGACGAAGTCAAGGAGTTGAAGCGCGAATTACGCCAGATGCAAACCGCTGGCCACGCCTAGGGTATGGTTTAAGCCACGTAGGGGAGTATCCCAAGCGCTAGATTCGTCAGCACGCAAGGCATGGTTGCCTCGCCGGGCCTAGCGGGTCACCATGTCAGAGCATCAAACGCTCCGCGGTGGCCGGAGAGACTTACACCGTTTTCCCGTACCCTGCGAAAGGCCCTTTAATGGAGCTCCCTGTCTGGTTCGAGGTCGGCTCGTTCGTCGTCCTCGGAATTATCCTGCTGATCGACCTGCTTTTGGTGGTCAAGCGCCCTCACGAACCCTCAATGAAGGAAGCCGGCCTCTGGGTCGCCTTCTACGTGGCCCTGGCCATGGTGTTCGCCGGAGCCATGTTCTACTTCACGGGTCCCGAGTACGGCAGCCAGTTCATTGCGGGCTGGGTCACTGAGTACAGTCTCAGCATCGACAACCTGTTTGTCTTCATCATCATCATGGCCCGCTTCGCTGTGCCCCGAAAGTACCAGCAGGAAGTGCTGATGGTGGGCATCATCATCGCGTTGGTCCTCCGCGGTATTTTCATCGCCCTCGGTGCCGTGGTCATCGAGCAGTTCAGCTGGGTGTTCTACATCTTCGGGGCCTTCCTGTTGTGGACCGCTTGGAAGCAGGCCAAGGATTCCGGTGAGGATGAAGAAGAGGGTGCCGAGAACCCCTTGATCGGACGCCTCCGCAAGGTTCTTCCGATGTCGGAAAAGTTCGACGGCGGCAAGTTGCGTACCACTGTTGACGGCAAGAAGGTCTTCACCCCCATGCTGATCGTCTTCGTGACCATTGGCCTGACCGACCTCCTGTTCGCCGTCGATTCGATCCCCGCGATCTTCGGCCTCACGCAGAGCGCCTTCATCGTCTTTACGGCCAACATCTTCGCCCTGATGGGCCTCCGCCAGCTGTACTTCCTGCTCGGCGGTCTCATGACCCGTCTTGTGTACTTGAAGCACGCGTTGTCGGTCATTTTGGCGTTCATCGGCGTCAAGCTGGTCCTGCACGCAATGCACGTCAACGAACTTCCCTTCATCAACGGCGGACACCACATCGAATGGGCGCCGGAGATTCCCACCTACGTGTCGCTCGCGGTCATCGTCGGAACGATCGTCGTGGCAGTCGTGGCAAGCCTGCTCAGCCCGGCGGCCCGCCAGGCCAAGCTGGACGCCCGGCTGGAAGAAGACGCACGAAAGAGCATGAGCGAAGCAGAGTAACTTCAGCGGAAGTTGTAGTCTCATCACGTGACTACCTCCTCAACTACGGCGCTGGACCCACACCGGGTCCAGCGCCGTACGGTTTTCCTGCTCAGTGCGTCCCAACTGCTCAGCGGTGTCGGAAACGGCGCCACCTTGTCCATCGGCTCTTTGCTCGCCGTCGACCTCTCCGGATCTGAAGCGTGGGCAGGTTCCATTACGACGGTGCTGACGCTGGCGGCAGCCATTGCTGCCCTTCCCCTGGCACGGCTGGCGGAGGCCCGCGGGCGACGCGTGGGTCTGGTCACTGGCCTTGTTGCGGCAATGATGGGAGCACTTCTCTTCATCGTCGCCGTGATGACCAGGTCATTCCCCGTCCTGGTCCTGGGCGCCGCATTGCTGGGTTTGGGCACAGCAGCGAACCTCCAGGCACGCTTTGCCGCTGTCGACCTCGCGGAGCCGGAACGTCGGGGCAGGTCGCTGTCCACGGTGGTCTGGGCCATAACGATCGGGGCCGTTGCCGGGCCAAACCTCATTCAGCCGGGGGCCGTCGTGGGCCAGGCGCTGGGCCTGCCTCCCATCGCCGGTCCCTTCGTCTTCTCGGCTGCCGGCCTGCTGTTGGCCTCGGTCCTTCTGTTCCTGGGTTTGAGGCCGGACCCTTTGTTGCTTGCCCGAAGGCTGGCCTCCAGTGCAAAGGGCGGTGATGATTCCAATGGTCTGCCTCGCAGGGGAACTGTGGCGTCCGGATTGCGCGCGGTTCGTGCGTCCCGGCAGGCTGTGTTGTCACTTGCTGCGGTGGTCGCCGCCCACGGAGTGATGGTGGCCGTCATGTCGATGACGCCGCTTCACCTTCAGCAGCTGGTGGCAGGATCGCACGCCAGCCACCATGGGGGAAACACCGACGACACGGATGCCCTTGTGGTTATCGGGATTACCATCTCGCTTCACATAGCCGGCATGTTCGCGCTGTCCCCGCTGTGGGGGTGGCTGACGGACAGGGCAGGACGGCTTCAGACGATTGCCATGGGCCACGGCATGCTTTTACTGGCAGTCTTTATCGCGGGCTTGGGGCAGGACCAACCCGCGCTGGTGACTGCGGGGTTGGTCCTGCTGGGGCTGGGTTGGTCGGCGGCAACCATTGCGGGCTCCACACTGCTTGCCGAGAGCGTGAGTCCCGATGCCCGGGTCACAGTCCAAGGAGTTTCGGACACCTTGATGGGTGCCGCGGGAGCGCTCGGCGGCGCAACCTCCGGTCTTCTTCTGGCCTGGATCGGCTACCAGGGACTCAACGTGGCGTCCAGCGTCGTGGTCGCGGCAGTTTTTGTCCTGGCACTCGTTGTGGCCCTCCGCGGGCGTGCCAGCGTCATCAGCAACTGAGGAACACTGGCCTCGGTCAGTGCGCGTTGCGGACCATGCCAAGGAGGCGCTTGAAAATCCCTTCGCCGTCCTCCGCGATACCGTCGTGGTGGAACTCCGAGGTGACCCATGCTTGGAGTCCGCGGACGGCCGCCGCGGTTTCAAGCGAGAGATCGTGGTCCACGTAAATGTCGTCCTGGTATACGGCGGCTGCAACAGGAACAGTGTTTGTGGCCAATACCGCTGTGTCGTACAGAGGCTCCCAGTCTTTGCGGGCTGCGAGAAGCTCTGCAACGTCACGCAGGGGCACGAGGGCCGGATCCTGCTCGAAGTACCAGGGATAGACCATCTCTCCCGTGAGCAGGGGCTGGTCGGCTCCCGGCTCGAATTCCGGGTATTCGTCCAAAACCCGCCATGCTGCCCAGTTGGTGGCTTCGCCTTGGCCGTAGATGGATTCGTGCAGCACGGCGTACAGGGGGTTGCCGGCCCGGCTGACGAGGCTGCGCACCTGCTCAAGGAACGTTTCTGAGAGCCGTTGACCGTCGAGGGTCTCGATGAAGGCATCTTCCAGGAGGTAATGCAGCGAATCCACCCTGGTGTTGCCACCCAGGAACGAACCCACCATTTGGAACCTTTCCGGAGTCAACCTTTCACCGCTGGCGAGGAACTCAGGTGTCTGTTCCAAGTGCCGGACGATCTTTGTGACCTTTTCACGGTCTTCCGGGTACCACTGGAAATACTCGGCATTACGGGCGGCAACGCGTTTGAATGTGGCCTGGTAAACGCGGTCTGCAGGTCCCTCCAGCGGGGCCAGGCCACCGGTGATGAGGACTTCGCGCAAGCCGGCAGGGGCGAAGGACAGATACGTCAATGCACAGAACCCGCCAAAGCTCTGGCCCATGACGCTCCAGGGACCTGAGCCGAGGACACCGCGGATGAATTCGGCATCGGCAACAATGGAATCGGCGCGGAAGTGGGCCAAATACTCCGCCTGGGCTGAGGCATCTCCGCGAAGCTCAAGCGACCGCTGCTCAACAGGCGTCGAAAGACCTGTGCCTCGTTGATCGAGCATCAGGATGCGGAATTCCCTTGCCGCGGCTTTCATCCAGCCGGCCAGGGACGTGATCCGGTTCCCCCTGCCGCCAGGACCACCTTGCAGGAACAACAACCAGGGAAGCTTTGCCGCTTCCTCCGCCGTGTGTGCGGTGGAGGAGTATTCCCGGGCGAAGACTGTGATCGTTTCGCCAATTTCCCCGTTGTTTGCGGGTGAATGCACCAAGGGCACCGTGAAATAGTGCTCGGCCGTGCGCACACCGCGGAATTCGTGGCGCGCCCGGATGGTGTGCTCCGGGGTGGGTGAGTGCGTCTCAGCCACGGGCAAACGACTCCTGAGCCTGGATGGTTGTTGCCCCAAACGATTCCAGGGCCTCTCCGGTGAGGCGGAACGTGGACCATTCCTCCATGGGAAAAGCGCCAAGCTTCTTGTAGAAGTTGATGGAGGGCTCGTTCCAGTTCAGGACGCTCCATTCAACGCGGGCGTAGCCACGCTCGACGGCGGTCGCGGCCAGGTGCTGCAGGAGTGCCTTGCCATGTCCTTCGCCACGGGCGTCGGGCTCGACGTAGAGGTCCTCAAGGTAGATCCCGTGGACACCTTCCCACGTGGAGTAGTTCAGGAACCACAGGGCAAATCCCTGCACGGTTCCGGCTGCGTTTTCCGCGATCGTGGCGTAGACCCGCGGGTTCTCGCCAAAGAGCACTTCAGTGAGCTTCTCCGGTGTGTTCTTGACGGCATCCGGCTCCTTTTCGTAGATCGCAAGATCGTGGATCATACGCAGGATCGTGGGGACGTCTTCAACGGTAGCGTGGCGGATTACACTCATGCATTCGAGCTTACTAGCAGCAGCGAGGTGTCTTAGCGCCACGCAAGGACGGAGGATCCGTAGAGCACGGGAGGCCGCCGATAGTGCAGTTGAGCGCCATCCACCACCAAGGGCGGCTCCACGAAGCGGAGCGGGCCATAAGGGCTCGCGCACTCCCGTTCATCCGGTGGCTGCAGGACGCCAGTTGCATCTGCTCCATCAGCAGCAGGCAAGCTGAAGAGTTCCTCTGCAGTCCGCGCCAACGAGAGCGCGGCGATCCCTCCGGTACCCGTCCCGAGCCTTTGGGCCAAAAGTGCCAGGACGGCGGCGGCCACTCCGTAGCCCGTGGCGTGGTCAAGGGCCTGGACCGGCAGCGCTCCAGGCTTCCACCCGCCGTCGTCCTCTTGACCGTAAACCTCAGCGATACCGCAAGCCGCCTGCACCAGGCTGTCAAAGCCCCGCCGCCGTTGCCAGGGACCCTCTCTTCCCCAGGCGGACAATGTTGCGACCACCAGGTCTGGCTTATCGGCCAACAGGGCCTCAGCTCCGAGACCGAACCGGTCCAGGCTTCCGTTGCGGTAGCCCGACACCACGACATCTGCAGCGCCTGTCAGGCCACGGATGACCTCCAGCTGATCTGGATCGTCCACATCAGCCACGGCGGAACGTTTGTCGAAACCGCCGTCGACAAACGCCTCCTCCAATTCCGGAAGCTGCGGTGGGTCGATCCGCAGGACGTCGGCACCGAGGGCTCCCAGGAGCCTCGTGGCCGTGGGGCCAGCGATGACGCGCGTCAGGTCCAGGACCCTCAGTCCGGCGAGGGGCTGGAACGGCTCCCTGGACGGTCGCCACGTACTGGAGCGGCCCGGGGCGGGCGAACCTGACGAGGGCTCGAAGGTGATCCATGGACCGTTGCTGATTGCTGCATGCATGGGCGACGCGAGCCAGTCCGCGCGGGTCCGGACAGCGGCCGCGACGCCGCGGTTGCCGTTGATGGCATTCTCCGCGGCCACGGACGTCATGGAGAGCAGCGCCTCGTCCACATCCTGCGGTGTGGTGGCGTTCAGCGCTTCCATGAGCCGCGCTGCGTGGTGCGGATAGTTGGCATGCAGGCGGATCCAGCCGTCAGCGGTGCGCCGGAAGCCCGACGCCGGCGCGAACCCTTGGGGTTTGGCCCCGTTGATCCTCAGGCGCCCCAGTGAATCGAAGGAGGCAGCAACAGCCCCGGATGACACTGAATAGCGTCCGACGGAGCCGGTCAGGGCTTCAAGGGCGGTAGCTGCGGCCTGCACCGATCCCAGGGCAAGGCCCTCCACATCCAGGCCACCGTGCCACCACTTTCGCAGTCCTGTGGTCGCGGCCGGGGTTACCGCCCGCAACGCCTCAAGGCTCCGCAGGCTGCTGGCCAGGTCCGGGACGTCCATTGCCCGACCGGTCAGAGCCTGTTGACGTCGGTCACGCGCACCACAGCTGTACCGTTGTCATCGGACGCCGCGAGGTCCACCTCGGCCGAGATGCCCCAGTCATGGTTTCCGGCCGGGTCGTCGAAGATCTGCCGGACCTTCCACAGCCCTGGTTCCTCGGTAATGATGAGCAATCCGGGCCCACGGGCGTCCGGTCCTGTGCCGATGTCGTCATGTTCGTCGAAGTAATCATCCAGCACGTCCTCCCACCGCTCCGCATCCCAGCCGGCCTCGGCATCAAGTTCGCCCAGGGCGGCTGAATCCTCGTCAGCGAACAGTTCCACCCTGCGGAACATCTCGTTCCGGACCATCACCCGGAAGGCCCGGATGTTGGACGTCAGCAGTGGTGGCGGGGGAGGCGGTGCGTCATGGGGGGTGGGCGCCAGCCCGGAGGTCAGTTCCTCCCATTCATCGAGGAGGCTGGAGTCAACCTGGCGCACCAGCTCTCCCAGCCACGCAATCAGGTCTTCAAGATCGTCCCGCAACAAGTCCTGGGGAACGGTCTGCCGGAGTGCGCGGAATCCGTCGGCGAGGTACCGCAGGACGATACCTTCCGAGCGTGCCAGTCCATAGAACTGGACGAACTCGCCAAAATTCATGGCACGCTCATACATGTCCCGGATGATGGATTTGGGGGCAAGCTCGAAGTCCCCAACCCATGGGGCAGCCTTCCGGTAGACCTCGAAGGCCTCGCCAAGAATCCCGGCCAACGGCATGGGGTAGGTCACTTCGTCCAGCATGGCCATGCGCTGTTCGTATTCGATCCCGTCAGCCTTCATGGCGGCGACAGCTTCCCCGCGGGCCTTCTTCTGCTGCGCGGAGAGAATCTGCCGTGGCTTCTCGAGGGTCGACTCAATCACCGACACCACGTCCAAGGCGTAGGAGGGCGACTCCGGATCCAGCAGTTCCAAGGCAGCAAGGGCGAAGGGAGACAACGGCTGGTTGAGGGCGAAGTTGGGTTGCAAATGGACTGTCAGCCGAACCGAGCGTCCTTCAGCTTCCTGCTCTTCCTCCGGAATGCGTTCAACCACCCCGGCCGCCAGCAGCTCCCGGTAGATCCCCAAGGCCTTCTTCATAAGCCTGAGCTGGGAAGGCCGGCTTTCATGGTTTTCGCTGAGCAACCGCCGTGTTGCCTGGAAGGGGTCGCCTGGACGTTCCATGAGGTTCAGCAGCATGGCATGTGTCACCGTGAAACTGGATGTCAACGGCTCGGGAATGGATTCCACAAGTTTCTTGAACGTCGGCTCGCCCCAGGAAACGAATCCTTCAGGCGGCTTCTTCTTCACCACTTGGCGGAGTTTTTTCTGGTCATCGCCGAACTTGGCTGTTGCCTTCGCCATGGCCTTGGTGTTCTCCACCACGTGCTCGGGTGCCTGGACTACAACGGTGCCGGCGGTGTCGTATCCGGCACGTCCGGCGCGGCCGGCAATCTGGTGGAACTCACGGGAGTTAAGCGACCTGGTGCGTACGCCGTCGTATTTGCTCAACGCGGTCAAAAGCACTGTCCTGATCGGAACATTGATGCCCACGCCCAAGGTGTCCGTACCGCAAATGACTTTCAGCAGGCCTGCTTGGGCCAGTTGCTCCACCAACCGCCGGTATTTGGGGAGCATTCCGGCGTGGTGGACGCCAATACCGTGCCGGACGAGCCTGTTCAGTGTCTTTCCGAACCCAGCGGCGAAACGGAATCCTGCGATCAACTCGGCGATGCGGTCCTTTTCGTCCCGGCTGCACATGTTGATGCTCATGAGATTCTGGGCACGCTCGATGGCCTCGGCCTGGCTGAAGTGCACCACGTAGACGGGAACCTGATTGGTGGCGAGCAACTCTTCCAGGCTCTCGTGAACCGGGGTGAGGTGGTAGTAGTAGTGGAGCGGAATGGGCCGCTCCGCCGAGCTCACCGTCGTCGTGGGACGGCCGGTCAGCTCAGTCAGGCCGGTTTCGAAGCGGGTGACATCGCCCAGGGTTGCCGACATCAGGAGGAACTGGGCCTGGGGGAGTTCCAGGAGCGGCACCTGCCACGCCCAGCCGCGCTGCGGATCGGAGTAGAAGTGGAACTCGTCCATGATCACTGAGCCGAGTTCGGCAGTTGAGCCTTCCCGCAAAGCGATGTTGGCGAGAATCTCAGCCGTGCAGCAGATGATCGGGGCATCCTGGTTCACACCCGAGTCACCGGTGATCATGCCTACGTTCTCGGCACCGAAGATCTCGCATAAAGCGAAGAACTTCTCCGACACCAGTGCCTTGATCGGCGCCGTGTAGTAACTGCGTTGCCCGCGGGCCATGGCCTCGAAATGCGCGGCAATGGCCACCAGTGACTTACCGGATCCGGTAGGGGTGGCAAGGATGACGTTGGCGCCGGAGGCGAGCTCCATGATCGCCTCGTCCTGGGCGGGGTACAGCTGCAGCCCGCGGCTCTCTGTCCACTCCACGAAACGTGTGTAGATATCGTCCGGGTCCAAGGGACCTGTGGCGGTGGAACCGGGAAGCTGCTCAAGAAGTTTCATTGGTTTCCAGCTTAGTGCCCGGACGGTTTAGGCTCAGCCCAGCAGCGATGCCCGGCTCGAGGAGGCTTTTGTGAAGTGGGATCCGTCCAAGTACGCGGAGTTCGGCAACCATCGGGACCGGCCGTTCCAGGACCTGATAGGAAGAATCCAGGCAACGGATCCCCACCAGGTGGTGGATCTTGGGTGCGGTCCCGGGAACCTGACAGCAACCTTGGCAGAACGTTGGCCCGAGGCGCGCGTCGTGGGCCTCGATTCATCCGGCGAAATGCTCGCCAAGGCCGCCCCGCTGGCAGAAAAGTTTGGCGGGCTGGAGTTCAGGCAGGGTGATATCGCCGACTGGAGCCCGGACGGCAGAACCGACGTCGTGGTCACCAACGCGGCCCTTCAATGGGTTCCCGGACACCGGAAGATGCTTGGCGGTTGGCTTTCGGCGTTGAAGCCTGGGGCCTGGTTCGCCATGCAGGTTCCGGGGAATTTCAGCTCAGCCTCCCACTCGCTGATGCGCGAATTGGCCGAAAGCCCCCGTTGGAGGCAGCAACTGGCAGGAGTCCTCCGGCACGACGGCGTTGTCGGCACTCCTGCGGACTACTTGGGCATCATGCTCGACGCCGGCTGCTCGGCTGACGCTTGGGAGACCACCTACCTGCAGGTACTGCAAGGCGAGGACCCGGTGCTGGAATGGGTGAGGGGGACAGGACTTCGCCCAGTCCTGGCTGTCTTGACGGCTCCCGAGGCGGCCGCCTTCGAAAAGGAGTACGCGGCGTTGCTTCGCGAGGCGTACCCGCCAACAGGCCACGGAACGGTGTACCCCTTCCGTCGAATTTTCGCGGTTGCGAGGAAAAACGCGTGAGTGGTCAATCATTTGTGCGCGGAACGGGGTTCGTACGCCGGCATGGCTTGTTCGGCGGGGATGGCGCTGGTCTAATTCTCGGCATGGACCAAGGACGTAATCCAGATCGACCACCATTGGTGGCTCCAGCGCCTTCCGGGAGCTCGTTGTGACTCCCGCAGGGGAGTTCCCGGGAAATTGGCGGCCCAATGCCGGAAGCGCTGTGGCGCTTTTTGAGCAGTTAAGGCTCCGGATCATCGAACTCGCTGACTCAGGGTCCCTTGCGGTGGGATCGAAGCTTCCGCCGGTTCGGAACCTGGCAGGGATACTCGACGTGGCCCCGCACACGGTGGCGCGCGCCTACAAGGAACTTGAAGCTGCCGGGGTTGTTGCGACGCACGGCCGCAACGGAACTGTGGTCTGCGCCAGGGACGACCGTTGGGGTGCTCTGGCCGAGGTCGCTGCGCAGTACGCGGCCGCCGCCAAGGCCCAGGGCGCTTCCTTCGCGGAAGCCGTACAGCTTTTTGCCGCTGCGTACGACGCCGATTGATACCGATCGGTAGCATGTGAGGCACGACATGGAAATTCGAAGAAGTTTTCGATTAGCATTGGTGGGTGCCCAAAGCCTTAGCTGAAGATGCAGCCATCGATTCCCTGAACAGCGCTTCCGTCGTTTCTGATAACAAGCCAGCCAAGCCGGATCTCTCACGGCTGGTAGTCAAGGGCGCCCGGGAGCACAATCTGCGCAACGTGGATCTGGACCTCCCGCGCGACGCCATGATCGTCTTTACAGGACTTTCCGGCTCGGGCAAGTCGTCCCTTGCGTTCGACACCATTTTTGCCGAAGGCCAGCGCAGGTACGTCGAGTCATTGTCCGCGTACGCCCGCCAATTCCTGGGCCAGGTGGACAAGCCCGATGTCGACTTCATCGAAGGCCTCTCGCCCGCAGTGTCGATCGACCAGAAGTCCACCAGCAAGAACCCACGATCCACAGTGGGCACCATCACCGAAATCTACGACTACATGCGGTTGCTGTGGGCGCGCGTTGGACGCCCGCATTGCCCAGTTTGTGGCGAGCCCATTACGCGGCAGACGCCCCAGCAGATCGTAGACCAGTTGCTGGAACTTGAAGCCGGTACCCGCTTCCAGGTTCTTGCCCCGGTGGTTCGTGGCCGCAAGGGTGAATTTGTCGACCTCTTCAAGGAGCTGACAGCCAAGGGCTACTCCCGTGCCCGGGTGGACGGCGAGCTTGTCCAGCTGAGCGATCCCCCCAAATTGGGCAAGCAGTTCAAGCACACCATCGAGGTCGTAGTTGACCGCCTGGTGGTAAAGGATGAGATCAGCCAACGCCTCACCGACTCTGTAGAGACCGCCCTTGGACTGGCCGAAGGCCGCGTCCTGGTGGAATTCGTTGATCTCGACGCCGAGGACCCGGCACGAATCAGGGCCTTCTCGGAAAATCTGGCCTGCCCGAACGAACACCCCTTGGCCATCGATGAAATCGAGCCCCGGTCCTTCTCCTTCAACAACCCCTTCGGTGCCTGCTCCGCCTGCAGCGGCATTGGAACCAAGCTTGAGGTTGATGAAGAACTGATCGTCCCCAACCCTGAGCTTTCCTTGGGTGAAGGTGCCATTGCACCGTGGTCACTGGGCACAGCCACCACTGAGTACTGGAACCGTCTGCTGGAAGGTCTCGCGCAGGAACTCGGTTTCTCCATGAAGACGCCATGGGAAAAGCTTCCCAAGGACGTCAGGAACACAGTGCTGCATGGCAAGGACCACAAGGTTGTTGTCCAGTACCGCAACCGATTTGGACGCGAGCGGAAGTACAGCACCGGTTTCGAAGGCGCCATCCAGTACGTTCACCGCAAGCACGGTGAAACGGACTCGGATTGGGCCCGCGACCGGTACGAAGAATACATGCGCCAAATTCCGTGCCCGGAGTGCAACGGTGCCCGCCTGAACCCGGCATCGCTGTCCGTGTTGATCAACGGAAAGTCGATTGCCGAAGTTGCTGCCCTTCCCATGCGGGAATGCGCGGAATTCCTGGGCAGCCTGACCCTGACAAACCGGGAAGCGCAGATCGCCAACCAGGTCTTGAAGGAAATCCAGGCCCGCCTGACGTTCCTTCTTGACGTCGGCCTGGAGTACCTCAACCTCGAACGGCCATCCGGTACGCTCTCCGGTGGCGAGGCACAGCGTATCCGTCTTGCCACCCAGATCGGGTCAGGATTGGTGGGCGTCCTTTACGTCCTGGATGAACCCTCCATCGGGCTGCACCAGCGCGACAACCGCCGGCTTATTGAGACACTGACCCGGCTTCGGGATCTTGGCAACACCCTCATCGTGGTCGAACACGACGAAGACACCATTCATGAGGCCGACTGGGTGGTCGACATCGGACCGGGTGCCGGCGAGCACGGAGGCCAGGTGGTTCACTCCGGCACCTACAAGGAACTCCTCGACAACACGAAGTCCCTGACCGGTGACTACCTCGCCGGCCGTCGGAAGATCGATGTTCCTGCCAAACGCCGCAAGTATGACAAGAAGCGCGAGCTGAAGGTTGTTGGCGCCCGCGAGAACAATCTCAACAACGTCGACGCGACTTTCCCCCTGGGGCTCTTCACGGCTGTGACAGGGGTCAGCGGCTCGGGCAAATCCACTCTCGTCAACGAGATTCTCTACAAGGTCCTTGCCAATAAGCTCAACGGCGCAAAGCAGGTGGCGGGCCGCCACCGCTCAGTAGCGGGCCTTGAGCATCTGGACAAGGTTGTGCACGTCGACCAGAGTCCCATTGGGCGCACACCGCGTTCCAACCCGGCAACCTACACCGGCGTCTTTGACAACATTCGCAAGCTTTTCGCGGAGACCACCGAGGCAAAGGTACGTGGTTACCAGCCAGGCCGGTTCTCGTTCAACGTCAAGGGTGGCCGCTGCGAAGCATGTTCAGGCGACGGCACGCTGAAGATTGAAATGAACTTCCTGCCGGATGTCTACGTTCCATGCGAGGTCTGCCACGGTGCGCGCTACAACCGTGAGACGTTGGAGGTGCACTACAAGGGCAAGACCATCGCGGACGTCCTCAATATGCCCATCGAAGAGGGGGCGGAATTCTTTGCTGCCTTCACTCCGATCGCCCGGCACTTGAACACCCTGGTGGATGTGGGACTTGGCTATGTCCGGCTCGGCCAGCCTGCCACCACGCTTTCCGGTGGCGAGGCACAGCGCGTGAAGCTCGCAGCAGAGCTCCAGAAGCGTTCCAACGGCCGCAGCATCTACGTACTGGACGAGCCCACCACCGGTTTGCACTTCGAAGACATCAGGAAGTTGCTCATGGTCCTTCAGGGCTTGGTGGACAAGGGCAACACCGTCATCACCATCGAGCACAACCTGGATGTCATCAAATCGGCCGACTGGATCGTGGACCTCGGTCCCAACGGCGGTTCCGGCGGCGGACGAATCGTCGCGACCGGAACGCCGGAGCAAGTCGCCAAATCCACCGAGAGCCACACTGCGACTTTCCTCGCGGAAATTCTGGGGTAGAAGTATTCCGGTAGCGGCATGCGAGTTTCAGGCATGCCGCTACTCGTGAGAAACTAACCCTCGTGACTCAAACAAAGGTGCCCGTAATATTCGATCTGGACGGCACCCTTGTCGATCCTGCCGGCGGTATCACCGGAGGCATTTCGGCCGCCCTCCGCGAAATGGGCCTTCCCGTGCCCGAACAAGCCGTCCTGAATTCGATGGTGGGTCCCAAGCTCAGCGATTCCCTTCTGAACCTGGCAGGCGTTCCCGCCGCCGTCGTGGATGAAACCATTGAGCGCTACCGACGCCACTACAAAGAAACCGGTATAGGGCAAAGCAAGCTGTACCCGGGAATCTTCGAACTCCTCGAGTACTTTGCAGAAGCTGGGCGCCCGGTGGCCGTAGCGACGCAGAAACCGCAGTCCATTGCGCGCCTGGTCCTGGAGCACCATCGGATTGCTGATTTCTATGTTTCGATCAGAGGCGCGGCCGATGACGAGTCAATTGGAGCCAATACAGCTCCGGGCAAGGTCGAGATAGTTGGCGCTGCACTCGCCGACCTGCGGTCGCAGCCGGCAGTCATGGTGGGGGACCGGTACCAGGATGTTGCAGGCGCCATGGCCAATGGCTTGGACTGCATAGGTGTCAGCTGGGGCTTCGCGCCAGAGGGTGAACTCGAAGATGCCGGCGCTGTGGCGGTAGTAAAGACTGCCTCGGAACTGCGTACGCGAATTGAAGAACTTGATGCTGTCCGCGCGACGGCCCTTAGCGAGGTACAAAACGATGGCAGTCTTTGATGCGATCCGGTGGACAACCCGTGGACTGATTTCCTCCACCTGCCGGCCAACGGTCATCGGCTTGGAGAACGTCCCCAAAAGCGGCCCTTTTATCGTGGCTCCGAACCATCTTTCCTTTCTTGACAGCGTGATCGTGCAAGCGCTCATGCCTCGGCCTGTTGCGTTTTTTGCCAAGGCCGAGTACTTCACCACCAAGGGCGTCAAAGGCGCCG
This sequence comes from Paenarthrobacter nicotinovorans, assembly GCF_007670255.1. Taxonomy (GTDB): domain Bacteria; phylum Actinomycetota; class Actinomycetes; order Actinomycetales; family Micrococcaceae; genus Arthrobacter; species Arthrobacter nicotinovorans_B. The sequence goes on from NZ_SZVS01000001.1 coordinate 218,296, forward strand.
TGATGAAGTCGTTCTTTGAGGCAGTAGGGTCCATTCCCGTGGAGCGCGGCGAGCAGGCAGCCAGTGTGCAGGCCCTCAAGACACTTCTGGATATTCTTGAATCCGGAAAAGGCATCGGAATTTATCCTGAAGGCACCAGGTCCCGGGATGGAATTCTCTACCGGGGCCGGACGGGGGTCGGCTGGCTGGCATTGACCACGGGAGCGCCTGTTATTCCTGTCGGTCTCATCGGCACGGAGAAACTGCAGCCGGCGGACAAGAACGCCGTGCGGCCCCAGCACTTCACCATGAAGGTCGGCGAGCCTCTGTACTTTGAAAAGACAGGACCGGACCATTCCCTCCCGGCACGCCGGGAAGTCACGGACAAGATCATGGACGCCATTGCCTTGCTCACCGGGCAGGAACGTTCCGGGAGCTACAACCAGAGCAAGTCGGTGGACTAGGGCCTCGTCGCCTGCTGTCCGCGCACGTGGGAGCCGGTGCGGTTCACTAGACTGGATCTGTGGCAGATCCATCAAGTTACCGGCCCCGCACGGGTGAAATTCCCACCACCCCGGGCGTCTATCGTTTCCGTGACCCGCATGGCCGGGTCATCTATGTGGGCAAGGCAAAGAACCTCCGTTCCAGGCTGAACTCCTACTTCGCCAACCCCGCCGGGCTGCTCCCGAAGACCCATGCCATGGTCCATGCAGCCAGCAGCGTTGAGTGGACGGTGGTTGGGAGCGAGCTGGAGTCTTTGCAGCTCGAGTACACGTGGATCAAGGAGTTCAAGCCGCGCTTCAACGTAGTCTTCCGTGACGATAAGACCTATCCGTACCTGGCCGTGACCATGGGCGAGAAATTTCCCCGGGTGCAGGTCATGCGCGGGGAACGCCGGAAAGGCACTCGGTACTTCGGACCGTATACCGCCGGTGCCATCAGGGAAACCATGGACACGCTCCTCAGGGTCTTCCCGGTCCGCAGCTGCAGTGCTGGGGTGTTCAAGCGGGCCCAGGCCAGTGGCCGTCCTTGCCTGCTGGGCTACATCGACAAGTGCTCGGCACCCTGCGTGGGTCGGGTTACTCCCGATGAGCACAGGGTCCTGGCCGAAGACTTCTGTTCCTTCATGGGCGGAGAAGCCAAGCGCTTCATCAGCAGGCTGGAGAAGGACATGGCAGCGGCGGTGGCTGAGCTTGACTACGAGAAAGCTGCGGGGCTGAGGGACGACATCATCGCCCTGCGCAAGGTGTTTGAGCGCAACGCCGTGGTCCTTGCCGAGGACACCGATGCCGACGTCTTCGCCCTGCACGATGACGAACTGGAAGCCTCCGTCCAGGTCTTCCACGTCCGTGGAGGCCGGGTCCGTGGGCAACGTGGCTGGGTTGTTGAGAAGGTCGAGGACGCCACCACTCCGGAACTCATCGAGCACCTGCTGCAACAGGTTTATGGGGAAGACAGCGAGGTACAGGGCAGGATCCCCCGCGAAGTCCTGGTGCCGGAGAACCCCAGCAACCATGACGAACTCACACAATGGCTTGGGGGATTGCGTGGCGCCAAGGTGGACATCCGGGTTCCCCAACGCGGCGACAAGGCAGCGTTGATGTCCACCGTGCGCGAGAATGCCGAGCAAGCCCTCAAGCTTCACAAGACCCGCCGGGCGGGGGATATCACCGTCCGTTCGCTGGCACTCCAGGAGCTCCAGGAGGCCCTGGATATCCCGGTCCCCTTGCTGCGCATCGAATGTTTCGATATTTCCCACGTGCAGGGAACGAACGTGGTTGCCTCCATGGTGGTGGTCGAGGACGGACTCCCGAAAAAAGCCGACTACCGCAAGTTCTCCATTACGGGGGCAGCCGCTGCCGACGACACCGCAGCGATGCATGACGTCCTGACGCGGAGGTTCAGGCACTATCTGACGGACAAAGCTGCCCAGGTACCTGTCGTGTCCGGCGAGATCGTCAACCCCACGCGGTCCGCCTCCAGCGGCGTCACGGAAGCACCGCCGTCGGACGGTACCTCACCGGCACCGAAGGCCAAGTTCGCGTACCCGCCCAACCTCGTGGTGGTCGACGGCGGCCAGCCGCAGGTCAACGCCGCTGCGCGCGCCCTTGCAGACCTCGGGATCGACGACGTCTACGTCGTAGGGTTGGCCAAACGCCTGGAAGAGGTGTGGCTTCCGGACAGCGACTTCCCGGTGATCCTGCCCAGAACCTCCCAGGGTCTGTACCTCCTGCAACGCATCCGTGACGAAGCCCACCGTTTCGCCATCACCTTCCACCGCCAAAAGCGGGGCAAGGCCATGACGGTCTCGGTCCTGGACGGCGTTCCGGGGCTGGGCGAGGCCAAACGCAAAGCACTGGTTGCGCATTTTGGCTCGCTCAAGAAGATCAAGGCTGCCTCAGTGGAGGAACTGACGTCAGCAAAGGGCATCGGTCCCGCGCTGGCCGCCGCCGTGGTACAGCACTTGGGTTCAACAGCCGACGACGGCGAAACTGCGCCTGCCGTGAACATGACCACCGGCGAAATCATCGAATCTTAGCTAGGGTAAGAACTTGGCCGCTGCCGCATTCCGGAGCCGGAGACCACGCGTACTTGGTCGTGTCCGGTGGGGGACGCACGCAGCTATGAACTTTTGCGAGGAAACGGGGACAACTGATGGATGAGGCAACGGCTGGGTCCGGCACGGAGCAGGACGGCCTGACGCCCGTTAAGCCGCCCGAGGCGGAGCTTTTGGTCGTTACGGGCATGTCCGGGGCAGGCCGCAGCACTGCTTCCGATGCCCTTGAGGACCACGGCTGGTACGTCGTGGACAACCTGCCGCCGCAGATGCTGGGGACCTTGGCTGAGATCGTTTCCCATGCCCCCAAGTCCATTCCCAAGCTTGCGGTGGTGGTGGACGTTCGCAGCAAGGACCTGTTCACGGACATCCAGACGGCGTTGGGTGCCCTGAGCGCCAGCGGTATTACGTTCCGGGTGCTCTTCCTTGATGCGAAGGACGACGTCCTGGTCCGCCGTTTCGAGCAGGGCCGCCGGCCGCACCCGCTGCAGGGCGGCGGCCGGATCCTGGATGGCATCGGCATCGAGCGTGAGGTCCTGCGGGAACTGCGCGAGCACGCCGACGTTGTTTTGGACACTTCCGAGTTCAACGTCCACGGCCTTGCCACCGCCATCACCGAGCTCTTCAGTGACACGGGACCGGTGACCCTGCGACTGAACGTCATGAGTTTCGGCTTCAAGTACGGCCTGCCCGTTGACGCCAACTTCGTCGCCGACGCCCGTTTCATTCCCAATCCGCACTGGGTCCCGCAGCTTCGTCCGCATACGGGCCTTGACGAAGACGTCAGCGACTACGTACTGGGGGCCAACGGCGTCCAGGAGTTCGTGGACCGGTACGTCAAGGCGCTGGAACCGGTCCTTGACGGCTACCGCCAGGAGAACAAGCACTACGCCACCTTGGCTGTTGGCTGCACCGGCGGCAAACACCGTTCGGTGGCTGTCGCCGTCGAGCTTTCCAAACGACTTGCCCAGTATCCGCGGGTGACCGTTACCACCGCCCACCGCGACCTGGGACGCGAGTAGTGGGGGTCCTTACGGGCCCGCTGCCCCTCATCCCGCCCAAAGGCGTGCCCGGAAGCCAACAGAAGAAGAGTCCGTCCGTTGTCGCCTTGGGCGGCGGACACGGCCTGGCGGCTTCACTCTCGGCATTGCGGCTGCTCACCTCTGAGCTGACCGCCATTGTCACGGTAGCGGACGACGGCGGATCCTCCGGGCGTCTGCGGGAGGAGTACGGCGTCCTCCCGCCCGGAGATCTGCGCATGGCCCTGAGCGCGCTGTGCGACGACACCGACTGGGGCCGGACCTGGCGCGACGTCATGCAGCACCGCTTCAAGCCGGGATCGGCCAAAGGCGGATCCCTGGACAACCACGCCATGGGCAACCTGTTGATCGTCACGCTCTGGGAGCTGCTGGGGGACACCGTAGCGGGCCTGAAGTGGGCGGGGGCACTGCTGGGCGCGCGTGGCCAGGTGCTGCCGATGTCCAGTATCCCGCTGACCATCGAGGGCAAGGCCCGCAGGGAGCTGCCGGATGGCGGGTACGAGCTTCATACCGTGCGCGGGCAGGCCAAGTGTGCGGTTGCGGGCAAGCTTGAAGAAGTCAAGCTGTATCCCGAGGACGCTCCCGCCTGCACGGAAGCCCTGACCGCAATAGAACTTGCTGACTGGGTCATCCTTGGTCCGGGCTCCTGGTACACCTCCGTGCTGCCGCATTTGCTGCTTCCCGAGCTGCGGCAGGCTCTTGGTGACACGGCAGCCAAGCGCTGCCTGACCATGAACCTGGACGTTGAAACCAAAGAGACCTCCGGCATGACTGCTGCCGATCACCTTGACGTACTGCGGCGCTACGCACCGGAATTCAGCGTGGACGTGGTCCTCGCCGATCCCGCGGCAGTCCAGGACATCAAGGCCTTTGAAAAGGCTGCCGGGATGATCGGGGCTGAAGTGGTGTTGGGTAGAGTAGGGGCGTCGAGGCGCCGCCCAGTCCATGACCCATTGCTGCTGGCAGCGGCTTACCACGATATTTTCGGGAACAGTTAGGAATACGCGATGGCACTTACTGCGTCGGTCAAGGACGAACTGTCCCGGCTGGACATCAAGAAATCTTCGGTCCGCAAAGCGGAGGTTTCTGCAATGCTGCGCTTCGCCGGCGGACTGCACATCATCTCCGGCCGGATCGTCATTGAGGCTGAAGTCGATCTCGCCTCCACGGCACGGCGCTTGCGGGCCGCGATTGCCGAAGTCTACGGCCACCAAAGCGAAATCATCGTCGTTTCAGGTGGCGGCTTGCGGCGCGGAAGCCGCTACGTGGTCCGCGTTGTGCGCGACGGGGAAGCCCTGGCACGCCAGACAGGCCTGTTGGATGGCCGTGGGCGACCGGTTCGCGGTCTACCGTCAGTGGTAGTCAACGGTTCGGCCGCTGACGCCGAAGCAGTGTGGCGGGGCGCCTTCCTCGCCCACGGCTCCCTCACCGAACCGGGGCGTTCCTCCTCCCTCGAGGTAACCTGCCCGGGGCCGGAATCGGCCCTGGCGTTGGTGGGCGCCGCCCGACGTCTTGGCATCCAGGCCAAGGCTCGTGAAGTGCGCGGTGTGGACCGCGTGGTGATCCGGGACGGAGACACCATCGCCGCCCTCCTGACGCGGATGGGCGCCCATGACGCCCTCATGGTGTGGGAGGAACGGCGGATGCGGAAGGAAGTCAGGGCCACCGCCAACAGGCTGGCCAATTTTGACGATGCCAACCTTCGCCGCTCGGCCCAGGCCGCAGTGGCTGCCGGCGCCAGGGTGGACAGAGCCTTGGAGATTCTGGGCGACGACGTTCCGGACCACCTCAAATACGCCGGCGAACTCCGCGTGGCACACAAGCAGGCGAGCCTTGACGAACTCGGCCGGCTTGCCGACCCGCCCATGACCAAAGACGCGATTGCGGGCCGTATCCGGCGGCTCCTGGCCATGGCTGACAAGCGCGCCCTGGACCTCGGAATTCCCGGGACTGAGGCAAATGTGACTCCCGAAATGATGGACGAGTAGTAAGCACCCATAGAATCGGGACAGCAGGGAGGAAATACTGTGAGGCACCCACGGGTTGTTCCCGGGGGAGGCAAGAGCAGCTTCTTCCCCAAGGATTTCCGGTTGGCCCGCCGGCCGGATGAACATAACGAGAGTTACCAAACCGGACGCTAGTCCATTACATTGGAGGATTTCGTGACAGAGTACGTTCTGCCCGAGCTCGGCTACGACTACGCAGCACTCGAGCCGCACATTTCGGCGAAGATCATGGAGCTGCACCACAGCAAGCACCACGCTGCCTACGTTGCAGGCGCCAACAACGCCCTCGCCCAGCTCGCCGAAGCCCGCGACAAGGGTGACTTCGCCAACATCAACCGCCTCTCCAAGGACCTCGCGTTCCACACCGGCGGCCACATCAACCACTCCGTGTTCTGGAACAACATCTCCCCGGATGGCGGCGACAAGCCCGAAGGCGAACTCGCTGCCGCCATCGACGACGCTTTCGGCTCGTTCGATGCTTTCCGTGCACAGTTCACCGCAGCAGCCCTCGGTCTCCAGGGCTCCGGCTGGGCCTTCCTGGCCTACGAGCCCATCGGTGGAAACCTGGTCATCGAGCAGCTCTACGATCAGCAGGGCAACGTAGCAGTCGGCACCACCCCGCTGCTCATGCTCGACATGTGGGAGCACGCCTTCTACCTGGACTACGTCAACGTCAAGGCTGACTACGTCAAGGCGTTCTGGAACATCGCCAACTGGGCCGACGTCGCCAAGCGTTTTGAAGCAGCCCGCACCAACGCAACGGGCCTTATCGTCCTGTAGTTGGTGAGTTCCGGTTCACGCGGATGTAACAAAAGTCACTTTTTGCGTGAATTGGGCCGAAATGCTGAAAAGCCTGCCTCCGCAGTTGCGGGGGCAGGCTTAGTTAAACGTAAGATGGATCACGGAAGGCGGTTAGCCTTCAGCAACGTGGCTGGTCGCCCTCCGATCTGATAATCACCTCTGCCCAACGACGTGCGGGGTCTGTTAGTTGGAAATATCTGATCCGACTCACTAGGCGTGCTTGCAAGAGCACCAAGGAGATTGACACATAGTGACCACCCGTATTGGTATCAACGGCTTCGGCCGCATCGGCCGTAACTACTTCCGCGCAGCACTGGCCCAGGGCGCTGACCTCGAGATCGTTGCGGTCAACGACCTCACCAGCCCTGAGACCCTCGCCCACCTCCTGAAGTACGACTCCGTCGGTGGACGCCTCACCCAGACCGTGGAAGTTGTCGATGGAAACCTGGTAGTCGACGGCAAGTCCATCAAGGTCCTTGCAGAGCGTGATCCCGCCAACCTCCCCTGGGGCGACCTCGGCGTGGACATCGTGATCGAATCCACCGGTTTCTTCACCAAGGCCGCAGCAGCCCAGAAGCACATCGACGCCGGCGCCAAGAAGGTCCTCATCTCCGCTCCTGCCAGCGATGAAGACATCACCATCGTCATGGGTGTCAACCAGGATCTCTACGATCCCGCAGCGCACAACATCATCTCCAACGCCTCCTGCACCACCAACTGCCTCGGCCCGCTGGCCAAGGTAGTCAACGACGCCTTCGGCATCGAGCGTGGCCTCATGACCACGGTCCACGCCTACACGGCTGACCAGAACCTGCAGGACGGCCCGCACGGCGACCTCCGCCGTGCACGTGCCGCAGCCATCAACATGGTTCCCACCTCCACCGGTGCAGCCAAGGCCATCGGCCTCGTCCTTCCGGAGCTCAAGGGCAAGCTCGACGGTTACGCCATCCGCGTTCCCGTCCCCACCGGCTCCGCAACGGACCTTACGGTTACCGTTTCCCGCGAGGTCACGGTTGAGGAAGTCAACGCAGCCGTCAAGGCCGCAGCCGAGTCCGAGCAGTGGGCCGGCATCCTCACGTACACCGACGCACCGATCGTCTCCTCCGACATCGTTGGGGACCCCGCGTCGTCCATCTTTGACTCGGGCCTGACCAAGGTCATCGGCAACCAGGTCAAGGTTGTTTCCTGGTATGACAACGAGTGGGGTTACTCCAACCGCCTCGTAGACCTCACGGAGCTCGTTGCATCCAAGCTGGGCTAGGGTAGACACATGACATCTCACACCCTCAACGAACTCATCGCTGAAGGTGTCCGCGGGCGGTACATTCTGGTCAGAAGTGACCTGAATGTGCCGCTCGACGGCTCTACAGTGACCGACGACGGCCGTATCAAGGCCTCCCTTCCGGTCCTCAAGAAGCTCTCGGACGCCGGTGCCCGTGTGCTCGTAACCGCCCACCTTGGACGCCCCAAGGGCGCACCCGAAGAAAAGTACTCATTGAAGCCCGCTGTCGAGCGCCTCGCGGAACTCGCGGACTTCAAGGTCCAGCTTGCTGCGGATACTGTTGGCGCGTCCGCCAAGGAACACGCTGCTGCTCTGCAGGACGGTGAAGTCCTCGTCCTGGAGAATGTCCGCTTTGACGCCAGGGAGACCAGCAAGGACGACGCCGAGCGCGGCACCTTCGCTGACGAGCTGGTTGCCCTCACGGGCAGCAACGGAGCGTACGTGGACGATGCCTTCGGAGCGGTCCACCGCAAGCATGCGAGCGTCTTCGACGTCGCGAAACGGCTGCCCTCCTACCTTGGTGACCTTGTGCACACTGAGGTTGAGGTCCTGCGGAAGCTCACCACGGACACCCAGCGTCCCTACGTGGTGGTTCTCGGCGGCTCCAAGGTCTCCGACAAATTGGCTGTCATCGACAACCTCCTGGGCAAGGCTGACACCATTCTCGTAGGTGGCGGCATGCTGTTTACCTTCCTTGCAGCTGCAGGGCACAAGGTGGCTGGCAGCCTGCTCGAAGAGGACCAGATTCCGGTCGTCCAGGACTACCTGAAGCGTGCCGCCGACGCAGGCACATCCTTCGTCATTCCCACCGACGTCGTGGTCGCCAGCCGCTTCGCCGCGGATGCCGAGCATGAGGTAGTCAAGGCAGATGCCATCGAGGACAGTGCTTTCGGCGCTTCCGGCATCGGCCTGGACATCGGACCGGAATCAGCATCCGCTTTTGCCGCGCAAATCGAAGGCGCCAAGACGGTCTTCTGGAACGGTCCCATGGGCGTCTTCGAGTTCGAAGCGTTCGCCAATGGCACCCGTGCCATCGCGCAGGCGTTGACCGACACGGTGGCCTTTACTGTGGTCGGCGGTGGCGACTCCGCCGCAGCCGTCCGGACCCTCGGGTTCGACGATTCGCAGTTCGGCCACATCTCCACCGGTGGCGGCGCCAGCCTGGAATACCTTGAAGGCAAGGACCTTCCCGGACTGAGCGTCCTGGACCGCTAAAGCACCAACTCGGCCGGCAGGACGCCACAGCGTCCTGCCGGCCGTTCAACATCCCGACGCATTCCCTTGGAGTACATGTGACTACCTCCGCCAACGGCAACTTTGTCCGCAGGCCGTTCATCGCCGGTAACTGGAAGATGAACATGGACCACGTGCAAGGCATCACCTTGCTGCAGAAGCTCGCTTGGACCTTGTCCGACGCGAACCACGACTACACCCGTGTCGAGGTTGCCGTGTTCCCGCCGTTCACCGACCTCCGTGGTGTCCAGACGCTGGTCCAGGGTGACGAGCTCGACGTCGTTTATGGTGGACAGGATCTGTCCCAGTTCGACTCCGGAGCCTACACCGGTGACATCTCCGGCCAGTTCCTTAACAAGCTCGGCTGCTCCTACGTCCTGGTGGGCCACAGCGAACGCCGCACCCTCCATAACGAATCAGACGAGGTCCTCAACGCCAAGGTGAAGGCCGCCTTCCGTCATGAAGTCACCCCGGTCCTTTGCGTTGGAGAAGGCCTCGACATCCGCCAGGCGGGAACCCACGTGGAGCACACTCTCGCCCAGCTGCGTGCCGGAGTCGAGGGACTGACTGACGAACAAGCCGCTGAACTCGTGGTGGCTTATGAGCCCGTCTGGGCCATCGGTACCGGTGAAGTCGCCGGCCCGGGGGACGCACAGGAAATGTGTGCGGCCATCCGCGCGGAACTGGCAGTTCTGTTCAATGATGCCGTCGCCGCCAAGACGCGCTTGCTTTACGGAGGATCCGTCAAAGCCAACAACGCGGCCGCTATCATGGCTGAAACAGACGTAGATGGACTTCTTGTGGGTGGCGCCAGCCTCGACCCCGCTGAATTTGCTAACATTGTCAGGTTCGAGAGCCACCTCGTCACGGACTAGTCCGGCTCCCGTTTTCCGCTTCTTCGAAAGGCCGTCGTGGACGTTCTTCAAATCATCCTGCAGATTCTGCTGGCCATCACCAGCCTTCTGCTGACGCTGCTCATACTCCTGCACAAGGGACGTGGCGGCGGTTTGTCCGACATGTTCGGTGGCGGAATGAGCTCCGGATTGAGTTCCTCCGGCGTGGCCGAGCGTAACCTGAACCGCTTCACCATCATTCTTGGTATTACGTGGGGCGTTGTCATCATCGGGTTGGGACTCATCATGCGCTTCAGCTCCGGCGGCGACTCCTAGTCTCCGCAGGGCGGGGAGGTTCCCTTACGGGAGCCTCCCCATTTTTATGTTCCGATCGGCACCCAACTACCAGTGCCGCCGTCGGGCCCCCAGCATTAGACTGACCCTGATGGCTGCAAAGCCTCCAGGGCCGTGACGGCCGACCACTGAGTCGTTAGGGGTTCAAAGATGGTTCATGGCACGCCTGGTTATCGGGGCACTCGTGTAGGAGTCGCCCAAGGATCCGAGGCAAGAAATCACAGTGACCACGGCCAGGGCGATCAACTGCCGCGTATTCGCGTTCCCTATTGGTGTTCAAAGGGCCACGAAACGCGGCTTGTTTTTCTTAAGCTTCCCGACGAACAGATTCCGCAGACCTGGGACTGCCCCAAATGCGGGATGCCGGCATCGCGGGATCCCGGTCGCCCTGCTGCTCCCCGGGCCGACGAGGAGCTCTTCAAGTCCCATCTGGACTACGTTAAAGAAAGACGCTCCAGCCAAGACGCCGAAGCTGTCCTGGCCGGAGCGTTGGAGCGGTTACGCGCCCGCGGGATCCTTTCGGACCAGTTGCTGGGGGACACGTGAGGCCGCATTTTCGTCGATGAGCCACAAAGTCCTGGAGCGGCCCACAGGGCCAGCTGCCGGAACCTGAACGGGATTCGCGCCGGCCAAGGCCAGGCCTACGGCACCGGCCTTATCCTCGCCTGCCACCACCATCCAGATTTCCTGGGCTGTGTTGATGGCCGGCAGCGTCAAGGAAATGCGCGACGGCGGCGGCTTGGGCGAGTTTTCAACGCCAACCACATTGCGGCTCTTCTCGCGGATCCCCGCCTGCTCCGGGAAGAGCGAAGCAATGTGCGCATCCGGCCCGACTCCGAGCAACAGAACGTCGAATCGCGGAAGCTTTCCAGGGGTTTCAGGCCTGTCGTCCGACATGTCCGCGGCGTGTTCGGCCTCCGCGGCTGCCCGGAGCTCTTCCTCGTAGGCCTCAGCAGCTTCAGCCGCGGTGGCGAACTGATCAGCTGACCCGGGTTCGTGGACCCGGGCAGGGTCCACCTGCAGGTGGGACAGCAGCGCCTGGTGGGCTTGGCGGGTGTTCCTGTCGTCGCTGTCTGCGGCTACGAACCGTTCGTCACCCCACCAGAAGTTGACCCTGGACCAGTCCACGGCTGGAGCTGCGGCAGAGTCGGCCACGGCTTTGAGTGTGCCGATGCCCACCGTTCCACCTGTGAGGACCACCGTGGCCTCGCCGTGCTTGTCCTGGACATCCACCAGTTTGGTGATGAGCCTGGCCGCAATGGCGGCCATCAACACCTTTGAGTCGGGGTGGATGCTTACTCTTGGGTCAGCGTGCACTGGTTTGGACTCTCCTCTGGCTGGTAAGTGGCAGTCCCATAGTAATCACTTCTCCGAAGACTTCGTCCGGATCGAGCCGGCGGAGTTCCTCGGCGAGGCAATCCTTGAGGCTGCGGCGGGGGAGGGTAATGCGCTGTGCCGGCTGGCCAGGCTGGGTCAGCTCCGCCACGGACAAACCCGGACGGAACAGCTGGACATCACCACTGGCCCTCGTGAGCCTCACCCGGCGGATGCCTGTGCCTGCGGGGTCAGCAACGATCGTAACCGGTGCCTGCAAAGCCATGCTCAACCATGCCGCCAGGAGCAGCGTGCTGGGGGAGTCGGAGGCGCCCTCCACTGCGATGGCGGATACGGGATCGCCATCCATCTGGTCGAAGACAGCGGCGAGCTGCATGCGCCAGTTGGTCAGACGGGTCCACGCGAGGTCGGTATCGCCTGCCTTGTAGGTGGCGCGGATGTTCTCCAGCGCCAGGCGGGGATCGGGTTCGTTGGCGGAGTCCGTGATCCGTCGATGGGCGATGCGTCCGATCGAGGTTTCGCAGGCACTCTCCGGGGCTCCATGCGGCCACCAGGCCACGATCGGGGCATCCGGCAGGAGCAGGGCCGCTACCAACGATTCGCTTTCATGGGCCATATGGCCATGGCCGCGGAGCACGATGACCTCGGAGGCGCCCGCGTCACCACCGACCCGGATTTGCGCGTCAAGGCGGTCCGGTCCCTCAACGCCGGCGTCCGCGAGGACGATGATCCGGCAGGGGTGCTCACGGCTGGCCTCGTTGGCCGCCTCGATGGCTTCTTCTTCCAGCCCGGACTTGGTCACCACCACGAGGGTCAGGACCCGGCCCAAAGCGATCACGCCGCCCTGCTCGCGCAGGGACATGATCTTCTTGGAGATCTTGGAAGTAGTGGTGTTGGGAAGATCTACGATCATGGCCTTCTCCAGGTTCGTCCGTCACGGGCCAGCAAAGCATCGGCCGCGGCCGGACCCCAGCTGCCGGGTGCATACGGTTGCGGTTGTTCATCAAGTCCGGCCCAGTAGTCCTCGAACGGGTCCAGGATCTTCCAGGACAGCTCGACTTCCTGGTGCCGGGGGAACAGCGGCGGCTCGCCCAAAAGCACGTCAAGGATAAGACGCTCATACGCTTCGGGGCTGGACTCCGTGAAGGAGTGACCGTAACCGAAGTCCATGGTCACATCACGGACTTCCATCTGGGTACCGGGGACCTTGGAGCCGAAACGGATCGTGGCACCCTCATCGGGCTGGACACGGATGACCACGGCGTTCTGGCCGAAGTCGTCCTCGCCGTGGTCACGGAAAAGCAGGTTCGGTGCACGCTTGAACACAACGGCAATCTCGGTGACGCGGCGGCCCAATCGCTTCCCGGCACGCAGATAGAACGGAACCCCGTTCCAACGGCGGGTATTGATGTCCACGCGGATGGCAGCATACGTCTCTGTCTTCGAATCCGCCGGGATGCCTTCTTCGTCCAGGTAGCCCAGGACTTCTTCGCCGCCTTGCCAGCCACCGGTGAACTGACCACGTGCCGAGTGCGTGGACAGGTCATCGGGCAGCTTGACCGCTGCCAGGACCTTTTCCTTCTCAGCGCGCAGGTCATCGGCGTTGAACGAGATCGGCTCCTCCATTGCCGTCAAGGCAAGAAGCTGCAACAGGTGGTTCTGGATGACATCGCGAGCCGCACCCACGCCGTCGTAATAGCCCGCCCGACCACCGGTGCCAATGTCCTCGGCCATGGTGATCTGCACATGGTCCACATAGTTGGCGTTCCACAGAGGCTCGAACAACTGGTTCGCGAAGCGAAGCGCCAGGATGTTCTGGACCGTCTCCTTGCCCAGGTAGTGGTCAATCCGGAACACAGCATCCGGCGGGAACACCGACTCCACAATGTCGTTGAGTTGGCGCGCGGACTCGAGGTCATGCCCGAACGGCTTCTCGATCACCACACGCCGCCACTGACCGGGCTGGGCCTGCGCCAGACCATGCTTGGACAGCTGCCGGCAGACCTGCTCGAAGGCCTTCGGCGGGATGGACAAGTAGAAGCCGTGATTGCCGCGCGTGCCACGGGTTTCATCGAGCTCGTCCAGAACGTCGCCCAGACGCTCGAAAGCGTCGTCGTCGTCGAACTCGCCCTGGACGAAACGGATGCCGGAAGCGAGCTGCTCCCAGACCGCTTCATCAAACTTGGTCCTCGCGTGCGCCTTGACGTTTTCCTTGACCTCGGCCGCGAAGTCCGCGTTGTCCCAATCGCGCCGCCCGAAACCGACCAAGGCAAAGCTCGGCGGCAACAAACCACGGTTGGCCAGGTCATAGACCGCAGGCATGAGTTTCTTACGGGCAAGGTCGCCGGTGACTCCGAAGAACACCAACGAGGACGGCCCGGCAATGCGGTTCAGGCGGCGGTCCCGCGGATCCCTCAAAGGATTCCGCAGGGCCCCGTTCTTCCTGCCGTTTTCAGTTTCTGGCATGTTTGTCTGAGTGCCTTAGCTTTCGAGTGTGCTGGCCTTGCCGGCCAACGCAGCGACGACTTCCTGAAGCTGAGCTACGCCTGCAGCGCGCTCGGTGAGGTGAAGGCGCAGCACCGGGCGTCCGTGGCCTTCGAGGACCTGAGCGTCACCGGATGCCTGGGCAGCGATGAGCTCCCCGAAGGTGAACGGACGCTCGGGAATCTCAAGGTCGGTCGACGACGCCGCGGTGATCTGCAGGAACACGCCAATGGCGGGACCACCCTTGTGGAACTGCCCGGTGGAGTGCAGGAACCTCGGACCCCAGCCAAAGGTGACCGGACGCCCGCTGACTGCTGCGAGTTCTTCGCGGATCCCTTCAAGGGGGGCGTGGGAGATACGGTCAAGGTATGCCTGGACGCTGAGGTAGCCGTCGGTGCCAAGCTGTCCCAGCAGAGCCTGGACGGCGTCAGTCACCGAGGCAGCGGAACCGAGCCAGTCGCCGCCACGAACCTCTACGGCACCGTCGGTGAACGCAGCAGGAGTGGGTTCCGGGCGGGCGTCCAGCAAGCCTCTGGCTGCAACCTTGGCAGCTTCGACGTCGGGCTGGTCGAAGGGGTTGATGCCCAGGAGCCGCCCCGCAACTGCGGTAGCGAACTCCCAGAGGAACATCTGCGAAGGCAGGCCACCGGCAACGGCAACTTCATTTTCGCGCAGTTCGACGTCGGAATCCGCGCCAACCAGCCGGACGACCAGGACATCGTCAGCGCCGCCGAGGGCTTCGGGGGAGTCCGGACCTGCGACGACCGGAAGGACGCCGGTGCCGAGCTTGCCCGTCGACTCGGCGATGAGCTGCTCGGCCCAGTCCGCGAAACCAACGATTCCGGAGCCGTCCTCCGCGATGACGATTTTGTTCCGGAGCGGGCTCGTACCGCCGAGGGCGATGCCCAAGGCCAGACCGATGTTGTCCGTAGAATCGTCGTTCAGGATTTCTGCTGCTTCTTCGGCCTCATCAAGGAAGGCCTGAATGTCCACGCCGGCAAGCCCGCTGGGGACAAGGCCGAAGGCGGTCAGGGCCGAAAAGCGGCCGCCAACGTTGGGATCCGCGTTGAAAACGGCGCGGTAGCCGGCCTCGCGGGAGGCCTTGTCCAGCGGCGAACCGGGGTCGGTGACGATGATGATGCGGCTCTTGGCATCGATGCCGGCGTCGTTGAACGCCTTTTCGAATACGCGTCGCTGCGAGTCTGTCTCCACCGTGGAACCGGATTTGGAGGAAACAACGATGGCCGTTTCAGCCAAGCGGTCCGCCAAGGCGGCGCTGACTTGCTCGGGGTCCGTACTGTCCAGCACAGTCAGCTCGACGCCAGCAGTCCCGGCTATGACCTCGGGGGCCAAGGAGGACCCACCCATGCCGCAGAGGACAATGCGTGAGACGCCTTCGGATCGGAGGGCATCACGAAGTTCCAGGATGTCCGCAGCCAACGGTTGGGAAACCGTAGCGGCTTCTACCCAGCCGAGGCGGATTGCCGACTCGGATTCGGCATCGGGACCCCACAAGGTGTGGTCCTTTGCAAAGATGCGGGTAGCGATCCTGTCTTCGACCAGGTTGTCGATGTGCTTGGCGATGGCCTGCTGGGCAGCACCGCTGGCGTCGTAGCTGAGTGTGCTCATGGTGGGTTAGGAAGCCTTCCGTGCGGTGGCCAGGGCGCCTTCGACGTCGGCGAGGAGTTCCTTCCAGGAAGCAACGAACTTCTCAAGGCCTTCGGTCTCAAGGAGCTTCACGACATCGTTGTAGGAGACGCCGAGTGCCTCAAGGGCGTTGAGGGTCTCGTTTGCTTCGTCGTAGGTACCGGTAATGGTGTCACCGGTGACCACGCCGTGGTCGAAGGTGGCGTCAAGGGTCTTCTCCGGCATGGTGTTGACCACGCCGGCGGCAACGAGCTCGGTGACGTAGAGCGTGTCGGGGTAAGCGGGATCCTTGACGCCGGTGGAGGCCCAGAGCGGACGCTGGGGGAGTGCGCCGGCCTCGGCCAGCACTGCCCAGCGCTCGGTGGAGAAGAGCTCTTCGTAGACCTGGTAGGCCAACCGGGCGTTGGCGACGCCCGCCTTGCCCTTGAGAGCCTTGGCCTCTTCGCTTCCAATGGCGTCCAGGCGCTTGTCAATCTCGGTGTCGACGCGGGAGACGAAGAACGAAGCTACCGAGTGGATCTTGGAGAGGTCATGGCCGTTCTCCTTGGCCTGCTCCAGGCCTGACTGGAAGGCGTTGATGACCGCACGGTAGCGCTCCAGGGAGAAGATCAGCGTGACGTTGACGCTGATGCCCTCGGCCAGGGTGGCCGTAATGGCTTCGAGGCCCTCGAGGGTTGCCGGGATCTTGATGTGGACGTTGTCCTTGTTGACCTTCGCGTAGAGGTTCTTGGCCTCGGCGATGGTGCCCTCGGTGTCCCAGGCGAGGCGGGGGTCCACCTCGATGGAAACGCGGCCATCCACGCCGTTGGTGGCTGCTGCGACGGGTGCGAAGAGGTCACAGGCGTCGGCAACGTCAGTGGTGGTGATTTCGAAGATCGTCTCTTCGACACTGGCACCGGCTGCGGCCTTGGCTGCGATGGTTGCGTCGTAGTCCGTGCCGGCCGTAATGGCGGCGTGGAAGATGGACGGGTTGGTGGTAACGCCAACGACGTTCTTCTCGTCGATGAGCTTCTGCAGGGTGCCCGTTTCCAGGCGCGTGCGGGAGAGGTCGTCGAGCCAGATCGAAACGCCGGCGTCGGAGAGTTGCTGCGTGGGAGTTGTAGACATGTGATTTCTCCTGTTGTGAGGTATCAGGCTGTTACGCGGAGGCGTCTGCGAGGGAGTCCTTGGCGGCGGCCGCAACGGCTTCGGCGGTGATGCCGAATTCGTTGAAGAGCCGCTTGTAGTCAGCCGAGGCGCCGAAGTGCTCGAGGGAGATGGAACGGCCGGCGTCGCCGACGAATTCACGCCAGCCCAGTGCCAGGCCGGCTTCCACGGAAACGCGGGCCTTCACTGCTGCGGGCAGGACGGATTCGCGGTAGGCCTCGTCCTGCTTCTTGAACCATTCAACGCACGGCATGGAGACAACGCGTGCAGCGATGCCTTCGGCTTGCAGTGCTTCACGGGCTGCGACAGCGAGCTGGACTTCCGAACCGGTGCCGATCAGGATGACCTGCGCGTCAACGGTTTCGCCATCCTTGGAGGCTTCGGCCAGGACGTAGCCGCCCTTGGCCACACCGGCGGTGGATGCGAACGTGTCGCCGGTGGCGTCGCCTTCACCGCGGGCGTAGGTGGGAATGTTCTGACGGGTCAGCACGATACCGGCGGGGTTCTCGTGGTTCTCCAGCATGGTCTTCCATGCTGCAGCGACCTCGTTGGCGTCGCCCGGGCGGACGACGTCCAGGCCCGGAATGGCGCGCAACGAAGCGAGCTGCTCCACGGGCTGGTGGGTAGGACCGTCTTCACCAAGGCCGATGGAGTCGTGCGTCCAGACGTACAGGGACGGAACGCCCATCAGTGCACCGAGGCGGATGGCGGGGCGCTGGTAGTCGCTGAAGATCAGGAACGTGCCGGAGAACGCACGGGTACGGCCGTGAAGGGAAATTCCATTGACGATCGAGGCTGCTGCGTGCTCACGGATACCGAAGTGCAGGACACGACCGTAGGGGTTGCCCTTCCAGGCATCCGTCGAACGTGAGGCCGGAATGAACGACGGCGAGTCCTCGATGGTGGTGTTGTTCGACTCGGCGAGGTCGGCGGAGCCGCCCCACAGTTCGGGAAGGACGGGGCCGATGGCGTTCAGGACCTTGCCGGAGGCTGCGCGGGTGGAGACGTCCTTGCCTGCCTCGAAGACCGGAAGTGCGGCGTCAAGCTCGGCCGGCAACTTCTTCGCTTCTACGCGCTCCAGCAGGGCTGCTGCCTCCGGGTTGGCGGACTGCCAGGCCTCGAAGGACTCCTGCCACGCCGCGCGCGACTCGGCTCCACGGTCAAGGACCTTGCGGGCGTGGGCCAGAACTTCTTCGTCCACGTCGAAGGACTTCGCGGGGTCGAAGCCGAGCACGGTCTTCAGTGCGGCAACTTCCTCGGCGCCCAGGGCCGAGCCGTGGATCTTGCCGGTGTTCTGCTTCTTCGGGGCCGGGTAGCCGATAATGGTGCGCAGGGAAATGATCGACGGCTTGTTGGTCTCAGCCTTGGCTGCGAGCAGGGCCGAGTACAGTTCCTGGACGTCCTCGACGTAGTCGCCGGTCTTGGTCCAGTCGACGCGCTGCGTGTGCCAGCCGTAAGCCTCGTACCGCTTCAGGACGTCCTCGGTGAACGCGATGTCGGTGTCGTCTTCGATGGAAATGTGGTTCTCGTCGTAGATCACTACGAGGTTGCCCAGTTCCTGGTGCCCGGCCAGCGAGGACGCCTCGGACGTCACGCCTTCCTGGAGGTCGCCGTCGGAGGCGATGACCCAGATGGTGTGGTCGAACGGCGACTCGCCGGCGGGAGCATCGGCGTCGAACAGGCCACGCTGGCGGCGCTGCGAGTAGGCAAAGCCGACGGCGGATGCCAGGCCCTGGCCCAAGGGGCCTGTAGTGATTTCCACACCTGCAGTGTGCTTGTACTCCGGGTGGCCCGGAGTCAGCGAACCCCACGTACGCAGCGCTTCGAGGTCCTTCAGCTCCAGGCCGTAGCCGGAGAGGAACAGCTGGATGTACAGCGTCAGCGAGGTGTGACCGGGGGACAGGATGAACCGGTCGCGGCCAAGCCAGTCCGGGTTCTTGGGATCGTGGCGCATCAGCTTCTGGAACAGCAAGTATGCTGCCGGAGCCAAGCTCATTGCCGTACCGGGGTGGCCGTTGCCGACCTTCTCCACGGCGTCGGCAGCCAACACGCGAACCGTGTCAACAGCCTTCTTGTCCAGATCGGTCCATGACAGTTCTTGCTCTTCCAAATGTGGCACGAAAACCGAGCCCCTCTCTGTGCTGACGGCAGGCGTATGGACACGGCACGCAGGAAGCACAGGATGGCGCCCGCTGCAATGTGTCTACCAGCCGTTCACCATTGAAACGTTGATCTCTCATCCAGACCCACGGATATCCGAGAATACGGTTTCCCGGATGATCAACGTGTGCTGTTCTGCTCAACAGCTTAGCCCCAAACGTGTCGCGGAACTCAGGGAATCCCACTAACTGGACAGAAATTCCCTAATATGAATCACGATTGCCTCCGCCGGCAGTGAAGATTCGGAAACATTGACGTTTTTTGCGGACATCGGGCCACTTCCGTCCACGGTATGATATTTGGAGGCCACCAGCGGTTCATGCGCCCACGTTTGCTTCAACGACCGGGACGAACAACCGCTGTGAGAACCCCAGAGCATAGAACAGAGTGACTGCCGCCGTGAGCACAACTGATACGCCCGTGAACGCTTCCCCGGCCCGGGGGAGCATCGGAACTTCCCGTAAGCTAAAGGCGTATCTGGCACTGACCAAACCCCGCGTGATTGAACTGCTCCTGGTCAGCACTCTCCCCACGATGATTTTCGCCCAGCGCGGTTTCCCCTCCATCGGACTCATCCTGGCGACCCTCGTGGGCGGCGCCTTCGCAGCGGGCAGCGCCGGCGTCTTTAACTGTTACATCGACCGTGACATCGACAAACTGATGCACCGCACGGAAAAGCGCCCCTTGGTGACAGGCGAAGTATCACCTCGCGAAGCCCTGGTGTTCGCTTGGATCCTGGGCGCCGCGTCCATCGCCATCCTGTGGTTCGGCGCCAATCCGCTGTCGGCATGGCTCGGCTTGGGTGCCATTGTGTTCTACGTGGTCATCTACACCATGATCCTCAAGCGCCGCACAGCCCAGAACATCGTCTGGGGCGGCGCCGCCGGCTGCTTCCCCGTCCTCATTGCATGGGCTGCGGTGACCAACACCGTCGAGTGGCCCGCGATCGTCTTGTTCATGGTGATCTTCCTTTGGACGCCCCCGCACTATTGGCCGCTGTCCATGCGCTACGGCGAGGACTACCGCAACGCCAACGTTCCCATGCTCGGAGCCATCGCCGGTGCCAAGGTTGTTTCGGTGCAGGTGGTCCTGTACGCCTGGGCCATGGTCGCCTGCTCACTGCTGATGATTCCCGTCGGCGGGGCCGGTTGGGTCTACACCATCAGCGCCGTAGCTGCCGGTGCTTGGTTCCTCTACGAAAGCCACGCCCTTTACAAGCGCGCACAGGGCGGCGACGTCTCCAACAAGGGCGCCATGAAGGTCTTCCACGGCTCCATCAGCTACCTGACACTGCTCTTCATCGCCTTGGCCGTGGACCCGTTCATCGGCTCGCCGCTCATCGGCGGCTGACCCCGGCGCTCACAAGCGCAGCAATATCCGACGACGTCGGCACTCACCCGGGTGCCGGCGTCGTTCCGTTTCCCCACCCTCGCTCACATCCCTACGGCTTCGGCCCGACGCTCGCTCACATCCCTCCCGCTTGAGCCCGACGCTCGCTCACATCCCTACGGCATCCCGCCCACGCTCGCTCACATAGAACACGAGGCGGGCCCCTGACGCCGTGTGGGCGTAAGAACTCCCCAGCGTAGAGCGAACAATGTATCTGGTAGCCGAATCCGGCATTCCGGCCAACACGGCTGCGGCATGGACGTCTGTGAGGACGTCAGTGGTGGACTCGGCGCCTTAAGAAACGCTGTCAGAACGCAGCGTGGTTCGGTTGGCCACCCTTATGGCGGCCAACCGAACCACGGCAATCAGACAAACTCCGCCTACACGAACGTGCGCGGCTAGCCGACCGGACTGTGCTTGGCCACATCCGCGGCGTTCGTAGCTGCGCTCATCAGGAGTGCAGCACCGAGCATGTGGGCACCCACCAGAAGAGCGGGAATGCCGTTGTAGTACTGGGTGAATCCAATGGCCGCCTGAAGCAACGTGACGCCCAACAAAAGGTAGGCGGCAGTGCGGAACGGGCCGCTGATCCTGCGCCGGACAACCAGGACAACGGCGAACAACGTCCCGGCTGTGATGAGGTACGCAGGAATCGCGTGGATGTGGGAGAAGAGGTCCCAGTCGAGGTCGTTCCTCGGAGCATCGGCGTCACCTGCGTGCGGGCCGGCGCCTGTAACCACGACGCCGAGCATCACCGAGAGCGCTGAGAATACGGCAACCGCCATCATCACGGGACGCGTCACAGCAGGCAGTGCGGGCAGTGTCCGGTTCATGAAATGGCCTGTGCGCCCGTAAGCCCGGTTGACCAGCAGGGTCGCGAAGACCACCAAGGCCATGGAAACCAGGAAGTGGAGTCCAACGACCCAGGGGTTGAGGTTGGAGAGAACTGTGATGCCGCCAATGACGGCCTGCGCCGGGATGCTGGCAAGAAGGCCGAGGGCCAGCAGGAAGAGGTCACGGCGCTGCTTGCGGAGGTTCCACAGGTACACCAGCATCAACGCGGCGACGGCGGCCAGGGCGAACGTCAGAAGGCGGTTGCCGAACTCGATGAAACCGTGGATTCCCATTTCGGGCGTATTCACCAAGGAGTCGCTGGTGCAGCGGGGCCAGGTGGGGCAGCCCAGCCCTGACGCCGTGAGCCGCACAGCCCCTCCGGTCACCACCAGGATGGTCTGCCCGATAAGGGACAACATCGCCAGCCGGCGTACGGCGGCATTGACTTCGGTCGGAAGCTTGGACGTCCATTGCTGGACGGTTTTCGGGAGGCGCGATGCCGTGCTCACAGTTTTCTCGCTTCTTAGTTCTGCTCGGATGTGCTTAGTTCCACTTGAACCAGCGGATGGCTGCTGCGCCGGCCACGACAGTCCACAGCAGGAGGACAAGGACAGCAGGGAGGGATACCGTGCCAAGCAAAAACGCATCGCGCAAGCCTTGGCCGAGGGCGCCCGAAGGCAGGAAATGCACAATGCCCTGCAGCGCGGCCGGGAGGCGGTCCGCCGGTACAACGATTCCGCCCAGCGCGCCAAGCAGGATCCAGAGCAAGTTGGTGATGGCAAGCGTAGCCTCGGGCCGAACGGTGCCTGCTACCAGCAATCCCAAAGCAGTGAAGGCTGCTGCGCCGAGGACCAGCAGGCCCAACCCTGGAAGCCAGGCTTCCGCCCGGGGCTGCCATCCAAGCAATCCGGCCACCGCCCCCACTACCAGGACCTGAAGGCAGAGGACCACCAGCACGGCAAGGATCTTTCCTGCGATAAGCCCGCCCTTGCCAAGCGGCGTGGTGGACAGGAACCGTAGAACTCCATAGCGGCGATCAAACCCTGTGGCAATGCCCTGTCCAGTGAAGGCGGTTGACATCGCACAAAGGGCCAGGATGCCCGGCGTCGCGGTATCAACGCGTGAGGCGCCGAGGCCATCCAGCAGGGGAGTGACGACCAACCCCACCAGTGCCATCAGCGGAAGGACAACGGCCAGAATCAGTTGTTCACCGTTGCGAAGCATGGTGATTGTTTCGTAACGACCCTGCTGCATGATGCGGCGCGGCAAGGATGCCGGCCCTGCATTGGGAGTCAGAAGCCCGCTCATCGCAGATCCCTTCCGGAGATATCGAGGAAGACGTCTTCCAGGCTCCGCGCTTCGAGTCGGAGCGAGGCCGGCATAATGTTCCGTTCCGCCCACCAGGCCGTCAGGCGTGCGAGGTCGGTGGGAGTAATGGCGCCCGTTATGGAGTAGCTTCCGGAACGCGATTCGGTGATGCGGAGCGCGCCGTCAACGACGCCGGTGAAGTCCAGTCCGGCAGGGGCATCAAAATACAGGGTCCGGTCCGACGACGCCGGGTCGGCTGAGTGGTCGTGCCTGAGGAGCTCGGCCACGGTCCCTTCGGCCACGTTATGGCCGCCGTCGATGATGTAGACGTAGTCCGCCAGCCGTTCGGCGTCGTCCATCAGGTGCGTGGTCAGCACAATGCCCATGCCGGCATCGCGCAGTTCGGCGATAAGGTCGAAAACCATTTGCCTTGACTGCGGATCCAGACCGGCGCTGGGCTCATCGAGGAACAGGATCTCGGGGTTTCCCACCAGTGCCGCCGCCAACGCCAGGCGCTGTTTCTGGCCGCCCGACAGCCGCCGTACACCTGTCCTGCTGAATTGGTTGATGCCCAGCCGTTCGACCAAGGAGTCGACATTCATGGGGTTGCTGTACATGCCGGCGACGTGCCGCAGCAGCGGGATGGGACGGGCCGACGGCGGCAGGCCACCGTCCTGGAGCATCACACCTACCCGGGCGCGCAACTGGGCACCTGCGGTATCGGGATCCGATCCGAGGAGGGAGATCTTGCCGCCCGTCCGCTTTTGCAGGCCTTGGGCGCATTCGAGGGTGGTGGTCTTTCCGGCTCCGTTCGCACCAAGAAGGGCGGTGATCTGGCCACGCTCAGCCACCAGGGAAAGTCCACTGACCACCCGAAGCATTTTGCCGTCGAGGGAAGCCAGGGGGCCTACGTCCTTGATGAGTCCATCTATGATGAGGACGGGAGATTCGGGTGATCGCACCAAAGTATTCTACGTGAAGTAGTACGGTCACACTTTGCGGCCAAGCCAAGGTCAGTCTTGCCTTACTGGATGCATGAAACAAATTACGACATGATTGTGTTGTGTATTCCATGAGCAGTCCTATATCCATGCCTCCAAAGCGGCATGCTGCAACGGCAGAGGCCTTGAGTGCCCCGTCGTTGCCGGACGCGGATGACCGCACGAGGGACCGCGTCCTGAGCGCTGTCCTCGAGAATGGTCCGGTCAGCGCTGCCGAGCTGGGGGATCTTCTAGGGTTCACACCTGCCGCTGTCCGCAGGCACCTGGACCACTTGGAGCGCAGTGGCGTGATCGAGGTCAAAAGGGTCGCCAAGGCCGGTTCAGGCGCCGGACGTCCTGCCCGCCGCTACGTGCTCAGCTCCCAGGGGCAGTCCAAGTTGGGCGATGATTACCTGAACATTGCGAGCTCTGCCCTCAAGCGCCTGCAGGAGCTTGCAGGCGAAGACGCAGTCCGGGAATACGCCGAAGAGCGTTTCGCGGAGATGGAACGCCGTTACGCACCTGAGGTCCAGGCGGCCGGCGATGACATCACGGCGCGTGCCATGGCGTTGTCCAAAGCCTTGAGCCGCGACCGCTTCGTAGCCTCCGCCCATTCGATCGAAGCCAAAGCTCCTTTGCCCGCGGCTTTGTCCAGTGTCCAGCTTTGCCAAGGACATTGCCCCATCCAGCAGCTCGCTGCCCAATTTCCGGTGTTCTGCGATACCGAAACCGCAGTGTTTTCCCGGCTGGTCGGCGTCGATGTCCGCCGGCTGTCCACCTTGGCGCAAGGCGGTCACGTCTGCACCACCCACATACCTACCGGGCGACCGGCTGCCACAGTGCTCCCAGGCACTGAAGCGCAGACCGGAAACCTGTCCCAGGAATCAAACAACCAGCAAGAAAGGCCGTGATGACGGGTCAATTAGCTGAAGGAACAGCAGAGAAGGCGGTAGCTGACGGCACTGTGATCTCGGAGATTCTGGAAAAGAATCCCGAGCTGCACGGTATCGGCAACTACGAGTACGGCTGGGCCGACAAGAACGACGTTGGCGCCAATGCCCGTCGTGGCCTCGACGAGGAGGTTGTCCGTGACATCTCCGACAAGAAGAGCGAGCCCGAATGGATGCTCGATCTGCGCCTCAAGGGTCTGAAGTACTTCGACCGCAAGCCCATGCCCACCTGGGGTGCAGACCTCTCGGGCATCGACTTCGACAACATCAAGTACTTCGTGCGCTCCACCGAGAAGCAGGCAGCCACGTGGGAAGACCTTCCCGAGGACATCCGGAACACCTACGAAAAGCTGGGTATCCCGGAAGCTGAGCGCAGCCGCCTGGTATCCGGTGTCGCGGCCCAGTACGAGTCCGAGGTTGTCTACCACCAGATCCGCGAAGACCTGGAGGCCCAGGGTGTAATCTTCCTGGACACCGACACCGCTTTGAAGGAACACCCGGAAATCTTCCAGGAGTACTTCGGCACCGTCATCCCCGTGGGCGATAACAAGTTTGCTTCGCTGAACACGGCCGTTTGGTCCGGTGGCTCGTTCGTGTACGTTCCCAAGGGTGTCCACGTGGATATCCCGCTGCAGGCCTACTTCCGCATCAACACGGAAAACATGGGCCAGTTCGAGCGCACGCTGATCATCGCTGACGAAGACTCCTACGTGCACTACATCGAAGGCTGCACGGCTCCGATCTACACCTCGGACTCGCTGCACTCGGCAGTTGTGGAAATCATCGTGAAGAAGGGCGCCCGCGTCCGCTACACCACCATCCAGAACTGGTCCAACAACGTGTACAACCTGGTCACCAAGCGTGCCATCTGCGAAGAGGGCGCCACCATGGAGTGGGTCGATGGCAACATCGGTTCCAAGGTGACCATGAAGTACCCGGCTGTCTACCTCGTTGGTGAGCACGCCAAGGGCGAGACGCTGTCCATCGCGTTTGCCGGCGAAGGCCAGCACCAGGACACCGGTTCCAAGATGGTGCACATCGCACCGAACACCAAGAGCTCCATCATCTCCAAGTCGGTTGCACGTGGTGGTGGCCGTGCAGCATACCGTGGCCTGGTCCAGGTCCGCGAAGGTGCCAAGCACTCTGCCAACACGGTCCGTTGTGACGCGCTCCTGGTGGACACCATCTCGCGTTCGGACACCTACCCGTACATCGACATCCGCGAGGACGACGTCGTACTGGGCCACGAGGCAACCGTTTCCCGCGTCAGCGAAGAACAGCTCTTCTATCTGATGTCCCGCGGCATGCCGGAGGACGAGGCAATGGCCATGATCGTGCGCGGCTTCATCGAGCCGATCGCCCGTGAACTGCCCATGGAATACGCCCTCGAGCTCAACCGCTTGATTGAACTTCAGATGGAAGGATCCGTCGGTTAACAATGACTGATATCACTACTGAAAAGGCACGCATCGGCGCGCCCTCAGCACAGCCCTTTATCGACGGCTTCACCGAAGAAGGCGAGAACCTCTCGCCCATCAACGCGGACAGCCCGACGGCGGCACAGCCCTCCAGCGGTCCTCTCGCCGGTGCTTCGGCGAAGGGTCACTCGCACGGTGGCGGCGTTGGCGTCCCGGACAGCTCCCGCGCGGGCCGCCTCACCTCATACAACGTTGAGGACTTCAAGTCACTGACCGGCTTGGAAGAGGACTGGCGGTTCACCCCGCTGCGCCGCCTTCGCGGGCTGCACAGCGAAGCCCTGACCGGCGCTGCTCCCGCTGTGTCCGTCAACGCTCCCGAGGGCGTGACGGTTGAGACCGTCGGCCGCGATGACCAGCGCATCGGCCAGGCAGGTATTCCCGAGGACCGCGTCTCCGCGAACGCCTGGGCGAACTTCAAGGAAGCCACCGTCATCACGGTTCCCTCGGAGACGTCCCTTGAGTCGGAGATCACCGTAACCCTTTCGGGCGTCGGTACGGATGCCGCTGCCCAGCACGTTGTGGTTGTGGCTGAGAAGTTCTCCAAGGCCGTCCTGGTCCTGGGCCATGAAGGTTCTGCGGTTGTTTCCGAGAATGTGGAGATCGTCCTTGAGGACGGCGCCGAGCTGACGGTTGTCTCGCTGCAGGAGTGGAATGACGATTCCGTCCACGCTTCATCCCAGCAGGCGAAGATCGGCCGTGACGCCAAGTTCAAGCACATTGTGGTCAGCCTCGGTGGCGACCTCGTCCGCGTCACGCCGACGGCCCGCTTTGCAGCTCCCGGCGGCGAAGTGGAGCTCTTCGGCCTGTACTTCGCCGACGCCGGCCAGCACCTTGAGCACCGCACCTACGTTGACCACGCGCAGCCCAACTGCGTCTCCAACGTGCTCTACAAGGGCGCACTCCAGGGCAAAGGCGCGCACACCGTGTGGGTTGGTGACGTCCTCATCCAGAAGAACGCCGAAGGCACCGACAGCTACGAGAAGAACCAGAACCTGGTGCTGACCGATGGCTGCCGCGCGGACTCCGTTCCCAACCTGGAAATCGAAACGGGCCTTATCGAGGGAGCTGGCCACGCCAGCGCCACGGGCCGCTTCGACGACGAGCACTTGTTCTACCTGATGGCTCGCGGCATCCCGGAAGATGTCGCCCGTCGCTTGGTAGTCCGCGGCTTCCTCAACGAGATCATCCAGAAGATCAAGGTACCGGCCATCGAAGAACGACTGACCGACGCCGTTGAGCGCGAGCTCGCCGAAACCGACAACTAACGTCCACCAACAACCAGGACAGGCCAACAGGACAAGCATGAGTGATCACATCAAGGGCGAATTGGTGTGCAACGCCAATGACATCAAGGTCAAGCAGGCGTTGCGCGTCCTGATCGATGACTACCCGGTAGCCATCGTCAAGGACTCGATGGGCGAAATCCACGCCGTCGGAGACACCTGCTCGCACGCTGACATCTCCTTGTCCGAGGGAGAGGTCGAGGGCTGCGCAATCGAATGCTGGGGGCATGGTTCCCAATTCGATCTGCGCAGTGGCCAGCCGCTCCAGTTGCCTGCCTACGATCCGGTCCCTGTTTTCGCCGTCACCATCGATGGCGAAGACGTGTACGTGGACGTGACCAACGTTGTGAACGGCGCTCCTGTCAACAATTACTGAGCGCCCAGTACCGCCAGACTTACGAACGGAAAGAAAGAAGAGCATGTCTACTCTTGAGATCAAGGACCTGCACGTCAGCATCGAGACGGAGCAGGGCACCAAGGAGATCCTGAAGGGCGTCAGCCTGACCATCAGGACCGGCGAGACCCACGCGATCATGGGCCCCAACGGTTCCGGCAAGTCCACCCTTGCTTCCACCATCGCCGGCCACCCGCGCTACACGGTCACCAGCGGCAGCATCACCCTGGACGGTGAAGACGTCCTGGAGATGAGCGTCGACGAGCGTGCCCGCGCCGGCGTCTTCCTGGCCATGCAGTACCCGGTAGAGGTTCCGGGTGTCACCATGACCAACTTCCTGCGTACGGCCAAGACCGCGATCGACGGCGAAGCACCCGCCCTGCGCACGTGGACCAAGGACGTCAAGGCAGCCATGCAGCAGCTGCGCATCGATGCCGACTTCGCCCAGCGCAACGTCAACGAAGGCTTCTCCGGCGGCGAGAAGAAGCGCGTCGAGATCCTTCAGCTCGAGCTCTTCAAGCCCAAGTTTGCTGTGCTTGACGAGACCGACTCCGGCCTCGACGTCGACGCGCTCAAGATTGTCTCCGAAGGTGTCAACCGCGCACACGCCGAAGGCAACATGGGTACCCTGCTCATCACGCACTACACCCGCATCCTCCGCTACATCAAGCCGGACTTCGTCCACGTCTTCGTCGACGGCAAGGTTGTTGAAGAGGGCGGCCCCGAGCTCGCAGACCGCCTCGAAGAAGAAGGCTACGACCGCTACGCCGCAGGTGCCGGCGTCGCTGTTGCTCCTGCCGCACAGGCCTAGTTAGGATCACCTTATGACCGAAATCAACGCTGCGCGCACCAGCCTCGAGGACGTCGAGGAAGCGCTTAAGGACGTCATCGACCCCGAGCTTGGGGTGAACGTCGTGGACTTGGGCCTTTTGTACGGCCTGAAGTACTCCGACGACGACGGCGCCCTCCTGATCGACATGACCCTCACCACTGCGGCCTGCCCGCTGACGGACGTGTTGGAAGAACAGGTTGGCAAGTCCTTGGACGGCATCGTCGATGACTGGCGCCTGAACTGGGTATGGATGCCGCCATGGGGTCCGGAACGGATCACCGACGACGGCAAGGACCAGATGCGGGCCCTCGGCTTCAACATCTGATCAACGGCTTAGCCTGCTGAAAGGCATAAAGGAAGGGTTCCGGGTATTGCACCCGGAACCCTTCCTTGTTTGTTAAGCAACATCCCGCGGGACAAGCTATGGCGTGGCAACCCCGAAGGTGTCGCACTTGTTGATGTCACCGGTGCTGTAACCCTGTGAGAACCACTTCTGACGCTGCGCACTGGAGCCATGGGTCCATGATTCGGGCGAAACCCGCCCGGTTGCGGCCTGCTGGATCCTGTCGTCGCCCACCGCGGAAGCAGCAGACAACGCGTCCTGCAGATCCTGCTGCGTGATGGGATCCAGGAAGGGCTTGCCGGTTGCGGGGTCGGCCTGCGTGGAGGCGTAGCGCACCCAGAGGCCGGCGTAGCAATCGGCCTGCAGCTCCACTCGCACTCCACCGGACTGGGGACCCTGAGGATCCTGCTGAGCGCGGTCGAGATTGCCAAGAATGTTTTGAATGTGGTGTCCGAATTCATGGGCCACAACGTACTCCTGGGCCAACGGTCCGCCCGAGGATCCGAAGCGCGTTACCAGTTCGTCAAAGAAGCCCGGATCAAAGTACGCCTTGACATCGGCAGGGCAGTAGAAGGGGCCGACAGCCGTTGTGGCCTGGCCGCATCCGGTGCTGGTTACTTGGTCGAAGATGACAGTTCCGGGCTTGGAGTATTTCACGTTGTACTGGGCGAGGTAATCGGGCCAGAAGGCGTTCAGGCTGTTGACCGTGCCGGTGATCCGGCAGTCGAGACGTTTGTCGGCGTCGGCCCCGGTCTTGCATTCCTGCACACCTCCGGAACCACTGCCGCTGTCGATGGCAGGAGGCGCTGTTCCGCCGCCGCCAAGGTCCCCCAGGATATTGGGGTTGATACCGAAGAGGGCCAGGAGCAGAACCACGATGCCTCCGCCGATGCCACCACCGATCTTGGTGCCCCTCCCCATACCACTGCCACGTCTGTCCTCCACTTGGGACGGGTCAAGCTGCGCGCCATCATTGAAACTCATACAGCCAGAATAGACGTCACTTTTGCTGCCGGGCGCCGGACACTGCCGTAAAATTGGCTGGATGCCTTTCCTGGACAAACTCAACCTCTGGGCTGATGAGCGCCCGCACGACACCGCCGTCGTCGTGGGCACCAGCCGGATTACCTGGGCCGGACTTCGAGACGCAGCAACGCAGCTCTTGAGTGCCACCGGAGCCACGACAGTACTTGCCGAGCCCAACTCGGTTCGCTTCGTTGAGCGGTATGCCGCCGCAGTCGCGGGGGAGCGGCGCTGCGCTGTCCTTGACCCTCATTGGCCCGCACCCATGATCGAGGAAGTTGCCTCCCGTATCGTCGACTCCGGGCCTGCTGCGGGGGACAGTCTTGTCGACGGAGATCCTTCGAGCACCTTCCTGGTTGGCCTGACGTCAGGCACCACCTCCGTGCCGAAAGCCTTTACCCGGTCCCGGCGCTCGTGGCAGGTCTCGTTCGAAGCTTCCATTGAGTTCTTCGGACTCTCTCCAGATGACCACACCTTGGCGCCGGGGCCTCTCTCGGCAAGCCTTAATCTTTATGCCTTGTCCGAGTGCCTCTATGCCGGCGCCGCCTTCCACACCCTTGACTCATTCGATGTGGGGGACGCGCACGCCGCCATCAGCCATGACGGCATCACCCGCTTGGTACTGGCACCCACCATGCTCCGCCTGCTGAGCGAAAGGGGCTTGGCCGGAGACGTGGATGCCTCGGGAATCCGCAGCATCATCTGTGCCGGATCGAAGCTGGACGCACGCACCTTGGGGGCCGCCCGTCGATGGGCTCCCCATGCCGCCATCTATGAGTACTACGGCGCGTCGGAGCTAAGTTTCGTGTCCGGGACGCGCCTGTCCGCCGGTGAGCCGCTCGATGCCGGGGGCACAGGTATCGGAAGCCCGTTTCCCGGCGTGGAACTGCGCATCCTTGACGATGCCGGTCACGCCTTGCCTGACGGATCGCACGGCAACATCAGCGTACGCAGCGGCATGGTCAGCAACGGCTACCTTTGGGGCGACGACGGGCAGGCTTTGCGATGCCTCGACGGTTGGTACACCGTAGGGGACCAGGGCTACCTGCAGGATGGAGTGCTCCACATACTTGGCCGCCGATCGGACATGATCGTCACGTCCGGGAAGAACGTGTATCCCCATGAGGTCGAACTGGCCCTGGCCTCTGTTCCGGGCATCGAGGTTGCGGTCGCCGCCGGCGCACTTGACGATGTCCGCGGGCAAAAGGTGATCGCCGGCGTCGTTCCTGCCTATGGTGCTGTGACGGCCACGCAGCTCCGCACGGGTCTTGACGGCCTCTTGGCGCGGGACAAATGGCCGCTGCAGTATTACCTGCTGTCCGAGCTGCCGATGACCGACCGCGGAAAAGTCAGCCGCAAGGTGCTCTTGGACTGGATCAAGAACCATGACCCGCGGGCCCAAATCCTTGGCTAACGCAGCGTCGGTAACCGACCCGTCCCGCCTACCCGTCATCATCGCTGCCCTCCGGACGCCGATTTGCCGGGCCAACGGGCAACTCAAACACCTCGCCGCACCTGAACTGCTGGCGCCTGTGCTGGGGGCGCTGCTGGAAAAAACAAGTTTGGACCCCGCGGACATTGACGACGTCATCATCGGCAATGCTGTGGGCGGAGGCGGCAACCTCGCCAGGTATGCCGCGCTTGAGGCGGGTCTGCCCGTCACCGTACCTGGAATCACCGTCGACCGTCAGTGCGGTTCTGGCCTGGACGCCATCGCCTTGGCATCAAGGCTTGTGGCTGCCGGCGGTGATCCGGTGTTCCTTGCCGGCGGCGTCGAAAGCATCAGTACGGCCCCGGTCCGGGCCAACAGGAACGACGACGGCGGCCTGGACTTCTATTCACGGGCCACCTTTGTGCCGCAACAGTTCGGCGACCCGGACATGGGTGTCGCTGCGGAAAATGTCGCCAGGACCTTTGCCGTCACCCGCGAACAGCAGGATGAGTATGCCCTGCGCAGCCATCGCCGCGCCGTCGAGGCTGCGGCAACGGGCAAGTTCTCCGGCGAGATCGTCCCGCTGGCTGGCACGGGTGCGCCGGTAACTGCCGACGACGGCCCCAAGGCGTCGCTGCGGCCCGCCCTCATGGGCCGGTTCCCGGCGGCGTTCGTTCCCGGGGGAACCGTCACGGCAGCAAACTCCTGCTTCGACGCCGACGCGGCCTCCGCCGTCGTCATCACGTCCCTGGCCCGGGCACGCACCCTGGGTGCGGTGGACGGCTTGGAAGTGCTCGGCAACGATACCGCCGGAGTTAATCCGGAACTGCTTGGGATCGGGGCAGCCTACGCCGCCGAACGGCTGCTCGCCGGCCACGGGATGTCAGCCGAAGCCCTGGACCTGGTGGAGTTCAATGAGGCGTTCGCCTCGCAGACCATCGCGTGCTTGGAACATGTTGGTGTTGATCCTGTAAAGGCCAATCTGGAGGGCGGTGCGTTGGCACTGGGGCATGGTTACGGTGCGTCCGGCGCGGTATTGGTAACCCGCCTATTGGCGCAGGCCCGCGCACGGTACCAGGAGACAGGAACAGCTGCCCTCGCATTGGCGATGATCAGTATCGCCGGTGGCATGGGCACCGCCAGCCTCCTTCGCTACACCCGGTTGTAGTCCCTCACGGCCTTTCCTCTGCCTCTCCCAATCCACGGGCGGCCAAGGCGTCGCCGGTTTGCCTGGCGTATGCCACAGTGGTGATGAACACCGGCAGGACCAAAGCCCGCGGGTTCCTCTCCAGGCCGCGGGCGCGGGCCGAGTCCCGCACGTCGGCAAAAGCACCGGCGATGAACGGAATGCTCCTGAGCATCACCGCGATGGTCAGGGCGAAGCGCTCCGGGTCCGCGCCGAACCGGCGGAACGGGGTGGCAAGGGAAACCACCCCGTCCAACAGTTCCTGCACGGGTGTGGTGACTGTCAGCAAGGATGCAGCCACCACACAGACGAGCACGTTGAGCACGATGCGGGCCGCCGTGGGACCGCCCAGCTGCCACCACTGGAATAGGCCTATGGCCAGCAGTATGGGCGCCACTGTCCAAAGGGTACGCAGCAATCGCTTGATGCCTGCGCCGCTGAGAAGGAACAGCAAGGACATCAGCACAAAGGCGGCAAGGGAGACCGCCCAGTCCACAATCAGGAATGAGGCCGTCCCGCAGGCCACTACCACCAGGAACTTCAGCCAGAGGGGAGCGCGGTGGAGAAGGGAGTTTCCAGGAACATGGTTCGCCAACAGGAAGCCATGGCCCCTCACGGCAGCGTCCCTTTCGTTGGCAGCCCATCGACGGAAGCTGCGCATAACGCACGGTAACGGTCGACGCCTTCGGCCGCTCCGCCGTCGAACACTATGCGGCCCTCTTCCACCACCAAGACCCGGTCCATGTCCAAGGCCAAGTCGAGGTCATGTGTTGACATGATGACCTGCTGCTCCAGTCCGGCTATGGTCCGGCGCAAAAGCTCCCGATTACGCAGATCCAGAAGTGTAGAGGGCTCATCGAGAACCAGAACCCCCGGATCGACTGCCAGTACCGCAGCCAGCGCCAACAGCTGGCGCTCCCCGCCCGAGAGCTCGTAGATACTCTGGTCTGCCACTGGGAGAAGGCCAAAGCGGTCCAGCACCTCTTCGGCGCGGGTGGCCCGTTCTGTGGAGTTCTTGATGGAGCGGCGCAGGGACAGCTCAACGTCTTCCCTGCCCGTCGGCATCACCAGTTGCGACAAAGGATCCGTGAAGACAAAACCAACGTTCGCCCGGACCCGCCGCACGTCTGAGCGCGTGTCGCGACCATGCACCACGACGTTTCCCTCCGAAGGCTCCACCAGGCCGTTCAAGAGCCGCAGAAAAGTGGACTTGCCCGACCCGTTGGCACCAATGACACCAATCCGACGCTCCGTGAGCTCCAGGGAAACATCCTGCAGGAGCGTTTTGGGCATATCGCTGGAATCTACGGCGACCCGCACCGAGACTCCGCGGAAATTGATGGTTCTCATGACCCCTTCTTGACCCGGCGCACCAGGACATCGGGGAAAGCCTTGTGGATGGCCAACGCGATGACCACCGCCAAGACGTTCTTGAGGGTATCTCCCGGAAGGAAGGGCAGATCGGCCAGGAGTGCCTTGCCGAAGTCGAGTTTCGCGTTGACCATCATGCCCACGATGCCCAGGCCGTGGACGATTACGATGCTGCTGGCCATGGCTGCGGCAAAGAGCCACAGTCCCCGGTACTTGACCGTCCTGCGGATCACGACCCCGGCAAGGTAGCCGACGGCCGCTGCCGCCAGCGGGAAAGCGATGATGTATCCCGCCGAGGGCCCGGCGAGGATCCCCAACCCGCTGCGGCCACCGCTGAAGATGGGCAAACCTGCCAGGCCCAAGAGGACATAAAGCCCGACGGCGGCAAAACCGCGACCGGCGCCAAGAACCAGACCGCTCAGCATGACGGTCAGGGTCGCCAAGGTGATTGGCACCCCAAGAGCCCCCACCGGAATGCCTGGAACGATCGACGACGCCGCCACGAGGGCGGCGAAAACGGCGATAAGGCCAAGGTCGGTTGCGTTCCAGCGCTTGCGTGTGGCGGCGGGCCGCTGCACGGTGACGTTCGCGGAAGTGGCGGAGGCGGCGGCCGGGTCGGTCTTGCTCATGACAGGTCCTAACGGATCAAAGTGGTGCGATGACGAGTGGTTGTTTCCCCTGGGATCGAGAATACGGACGGAGAGCGATGCGGATTTTGGAGCCTCCCTACAACGGTGTTCGGTCGAACTTTGGACGTTGGCACAATTTCCGCTGCTTGAGGAGGATGTCTACCCGCGTCCTGGGTGCCGGTAGACTTGGACAGGCTGTTCTCACAGCCGTACCCCGCCGCAGTCACTGGGCCCACCGGCCCCGCAGGCGTTCCCCATTGAAAGGCATCACCCGAATTGATTACCGTCCAGGATCTCGAACTCCGCGCCGGCGCACGCCTGCTCATGGACCAAGTCAACTTCAGGGTGGACAAGGGCGACAAGATCGGCCTTGTCGGTCGCAATGGTGCCGGCAAGACAACCCTCACCCGCGTTCTGGCCGGAGAGGGTTTGCCTGCTGGCGGAAAAGTGACCCGAAGTGGCGAAATTGGCTACCTGCCACAGGATCCGAGGACCCCGGACATGGAGCAGCTCGCCCGGGACCGTATCCTCTCGGCACGGGGCCTGGATGTGGTTGTTGGCAAACTCAAGAAGGCACAGCAGGAAATGGCCAGCGAGGACGCGGCAGTCCAACGCAAAGCCATGAGCCGCTACGATCGCCTCGAAGCCGAATTCCTGGCCGGCGGCGGGTACGCCGCCGAGGCCGAAGCAGCCGCGATCTCCTCCAACCTCGCACTGCCTGAGCGCATCCTCAATCAGCCGCTGAAGACCCTCTCCGGAGGTCAACGCCGTCGTGTCGAGCTTGCCCGTATCCTGTATTCCTCAGCTGAGACCCTGCTGCTCGATGAACCCACCAACCACCTGGACGCGGACTCCATCACCTGGCTTCGCGACTTCCTGAAAGACCACCAGGGCGGCCTCATCGTGATCAGCCACGACGTTGAACTGCTCGAGGCTACCGTCAACAAGGTCTACCACCTGGACGCCAACCGGGCCCAGATCGACTACTACAACATGGGCTGGAAGCGTTACCTCCAGCAGCGCGAAACCGACGAACGCGCCCGCAAGCGTGAACGGGCCAACGCCGAGAAGAAGGCACAGGTCCTGATCGACCAGGCCAACAAGATGCGAGCCAAAGCCACCAAGGCTGTTGCGGCACAAAACATGGCCAAACGCGCCGAGCGGCTGCTTGGCGGACTCGAGGCAGTTCGTGAGAACGATCGCGTGGCGGCCCTGCGCTTCCCGGATCCTTCGCCTTGCGGCAAGACGCCGCTCACCGCCGAGGGCCTGAGCAAATCCTACGGCTCCCTAGAAATCTTCACGGACGTGGACCTTGCCATCGACCGTGGTTCCAAGGTGGTCATCCTGGGACTCAACGGTGCGGGCAAGACCACCCTGCTGCGCATGCTGGCCGGGGTAGACAAACCCGATACCGGTGACATCATCCCAGGTCACGGTCTCAAAGTGGGCTACTACGCCCAGGAGCATGAAACGCTGGACCACGAACGCACCGTGCTGGAAAACATGCGGTCCTCGGCACCGGACATGAAGGACGCCGAAGTGCGGGGCATCCTGGGGTCGTTCCTGTTCTCGGGAGACGACGTCGACAAGCCCGCAGGAGTGCTCTCCGGCGGTGAAAAGACGCGTTTGGCGCTTGCCACCATCGTGGCATCCAGCGCCAACGTGCTGCTCCTGGACGAGCCAACCAACAACCTTGACCCGGCCAGCCGCGCAGAAATTCTTGGCGCGCTCAAGAACTACACCGGCGCCGTCGTCATGGTCAGCCACGACGAGGGTGCTGTGTCAGCGTTGAACCCGGAGCGCGTCGTGCTCCTTCCGGATGGCGTCGAGGACCACTGGAACGAGGATTACCTGGACCTCATCACGCTGGCCTAAGCCCAGCTACGGGTTACCGGACGCGGAGTTCTTCCGCGCCGGTAATCCGGGCCAAATCCCGGTAGGTGATCGAGAACATCGAGTGGTGGTCTCCGGCGCCTGCCCAGAGCACTGGGTGTTCCCGAAGCGAGGCGTCCAGGACAGTCCTTATCGGCGCTGGATGGCCAAGGGGCGCAACTCCGCCCACTTCCTGGCCTGTATGCTGCAAGACGAAATCCGGCGTGGCCCGGCGGATCTTTGCCGTCCCCAACTGGGCCGCCACGAGGGCCGTGTCCACTTTGGCCGCGCCGCTGGCGAGGATGAGCAGCGGCCCGCCGTCGAGTTCGAAGATCAGGCTGTTGGTAATAGCGGCGACGTCGCATCCCAGGACCGTCGCAGCTGCTGCCGCGGTGGGCACTTGCGTCTCAAAAATCCGGACAGTGTCCTTAACGCCTGCCATGGTCAACGCCGACTTGACGTTCAGGACAGGGGCCGGAATGTTCTCAGTAGCCTTGGGCATCAAGGATGGCGTCTTCCTCTTCCTCGGATGTTGGCCGTTTGCCCTTCCGGGGTGCTGGAGCACGCTTGCGCACTACCGCTCCGGCGGCCACGATCTGCTCGTCTTCTTCGTCCTCCGCATCGATGGCAGCGTTGCGCGCCTGCTGACGCGCGGCGTAGCCGAACCCGATAAACATCAACACCCCGAATGCGAACCACTGCAGGGAGTACGACAGGTGGGTTCCCTCTTCGGTGGCCGGTTTGGGGAAGGGGGTGGGCATGGGCTGCACGGCGGGGTCTTCACTGGCGAGCTGCCCATAGGCGCCGGTGGCGATGGGATACGGGAGTTCCGTGGCAAAGCTTGCCAGGTCGATGGAGGCGAGCTGGCCCTCCACCGCTCCGCGGTCCAACTTTGGTTCGGCCGGTTTCAGGCGGGCAATCACGGTGACCTCACCTGCGGGAGGCGCGGGGACGACGTCGGGACGGCCAGGAGTGTTGTTGCCGATCGGCAGCCAGCCGCGATCGATGACTACTGCTTCGCCGGTAGTCAGGCGGAAGGGAACCACGACGTCGTAACCTGGCTGGCCGTTCAACGGACGGTTACGGACTACCCGCTGCCCTTCGGTGTCGTAGGAGCCCCGCAGCTGGACCTGCGTCCATTCCCGCTCGGGATCGAGCGAATCGAACTGGTCCTTGATCTCGGCATAGGGGACCGGTGTTGCCGAATAGTTGGTGACAACCCGGTTGATTTCGGCCAGTGTTTCCGCCCGCCGGTCCATCTGCCAGCGGCCAAGGAACACGCACGCTGTTGCGAAGATCACGGCCAAAACGAAGTACCCCAGCCATTTGCTGGAGAAAAGGAACCGATACATTCAGTGAGCCTCGTTCACTGTTGAACCGTCCGCGAAAGGGACAGTCTCTTTCCAAAGCCCACGGGTCTGCAGATACTCTTCAAGCCATTCCCGGTGGTCCCCGCAGGAAAGCCACACCTTGCGCCGCTCAGGGGTGTGGATGCGCGGATTGTTCCACAGGAGTTGCCACTGGGCATCCTGGCGGCACCCTTTCCGGGAGCACATGGCCGTTCCCGTGGCGCGCGCCGATTCCTGGTCGGCCAAGCCTGCGCCGCCAAGGTTGAAGATATTCATGAAGCCGCCCGTTCGTCGCCGGGTTGCCCGGCCTGTCCTGCATGTTTTTCCGTGTTTGGTTCCGCTCCGCCGTCGGCAGGCGCGTCATCGACCAGCTCGCCCTGAAGCACCGTTGGCGCCCCATTCTCCGGGTCATCCGCGGGCTCATCCGAACGTTCGATTTCGGGAACCGCAACGTAATCGAGGAGGGAGTCGCTGGGGGCCTCGGCTTTGTCGTTGCCGTTGGCAATGACCACGGCGAACCATGGCAGGAAGACAGCGCCTGCGATGGCGATGATTTTGAACCAGCCATCCACCACGAAAATCAGGATGATGCAGACCATGCGGATTCCCATGGCGACGGCGTACTTGATCATCCGCTCGCGCATATCCTCGGAGTGGGCAGCAGCTGCGTCGGTGATGCTGTGGACTTCGGGGTCGCTGGAAACAGCGTCCGGTTCCCCGGGCACCCGCTGCAGGGGACTGTTCTCTCGTGTCACAGCTGAATCATCACGCTCCAAAGGCCTCTTCCAATTCTCTCACCAACGTCCTGACCGCCCAAACCCGCGCAGCTGGCTGGTTACCCGCGCGTCGCTTCAGCCGACGGATAAGATCGGAACAGGAAAATCCCACTTCACAGCGGCCTTCGATGACCGCAGAACCTGGAGCGAAAGTATGTCTGAAGCAGTATCCACCGGTCGCAGCGTCCTGATTACTGGCGGCAACCGCGGCATCGGACTGGCCATTGCCGAGTCCTTCCTTGCCAACGGCGACAAGGTAGCTGTTACCTATCGCAGTGAAACAGAGCTGCCTGAAGGAATCCTGGGGGTCAAGGCAGACGTCACGGACGAGGCTTCGATTGATGCAGCCTTCAAGACAGTTGAAGAGGCACACGGCCCGGTCGAGGTACTCGTGGCCAATGCAGGCATCACCAAAGACACGCTGCTGTTGCGGATGAGCGAGGACGATTTCACCTCAGTACTGGACACCAACCTGACCGGGGCGTTCCGTGTGATCAAGCGCGCTTCCAAGGGAATGATCAGGCTTCGCAAGGGTCGCGTGGTCCTCATCTCTTCCGTCTCCGGCCTTTATGGGGCACCAGGCCAAATCAACTACTCCGCGTCAAAGGCCGGCATGGTGGGCATCGCACGGTCGCTGACGCGTGAGCTGGGCAGCCGGGGAATCACCGCCAATGTGGTGGCGCCCGGGTTCATCAACACCGACATGACCGCCGAACTGCCCGAAGAGACCCAGAAGTCCTACCTCGCCAACGTTCCCGCGGGGCGTTTTGCTGAGGCCTCGGAGGTAGCCGACGTGGTCCGCTGGGTAGCCAGTGACGAAGCCGCCTACATCTCCGGTGCGGTCATTCCTGTCGATGGCGGCCTCGGCATGGGCCACTGACCCACTACCCGGGACCGTAGTAATTGTCCGGGGTCAACAAAGGATTTCGTGGCTGCCGCTGGCATGATGGAATCCGATCCCTCGGAATTTGGATGAACTGAACAAAAGGAGCACGAATGGGAACGCTGGATAACAAGACCGCAATCGTCACTGGGTCTTCCCGCGGAATCGGCGCTGAAGTTGCCAAGATCCTCGCTGGCGAGGGTGCCGCCGTCGTCGTCAATTACCGCCAGAAGGCGCCGCGCGCCAACAAGGTTGTGGCTGAAATCCAGGCCGCCGGCGGCCGCGCCGCAGCTGTCGGCGCCGACCTCACCACTGACGAAGGCGTACACGCCTTGGCCAGCACGGCCATGGAGCAGTTCGGTTCCCTCGATGTCCTGGTGCTCAATGCCTCCGGTGGCATGGAAACCGGCATGGAGGAGGGGTACGCGCTCAAGTTGAACCGCGATGCCCAGATCAACATGCTCAACGCTGCGGTGCCCTTGATGCCTGAAGGTTCGCGCGTGGTCTTTGTGACCAGCCACCAAGCACATTTCGTGGAGACAGTCCCCACGATGCCTGAGTACGAGCCCGTAGCCAAGAGCAAGCGCGCGGGGGAGGACGCCCTGCGTGCACTGCTGCCCAGCCTTGCGGAAAAGGGCATTTCGCTGGTGGTCGTTTCCGGCGACATGATCGAAGGGACCGTGACGGCCACCCTTCTTGACCGATCGAACCCGGGCGCCATCGAGGCGCGCCGCGCCGAAGCCGGCAAGTTGTACTCGGTGGAAGAATTTGCCGCCGAGGTTGCCAAAATGGTGACCGCAGACGTCGAGACGGGCCATACAGAGTATGTCGGTGGCTCTGATTACTTCACGAAGAGCGCTGAGTAGCTTCCACCGCAGTGGCCGAGGGCCCGGGACGTTGTCCCGGGCCTTCGGTGTTTAAACACCAGCCAGCTACTTCAAGATCACGATGTGATAAATACTTGGAATTTTCGCGTCACGAATTGCCCATATGGGTTTTATTCTTTCTTTTTGCAATACGCCAATTGATCTGGTTGACTCGGCACAGAATCCGAAAAGTCACCTAGGAGCTTCCTTGGACCTGCTGTTGCATGCTGATGATATTCACGCTTCGTATGATCATCGACGCATCCTCAAAGGCGTCGATCTCTCGATACATAGGGGCGAGATTCTTGGATTGATAGGCACTAATGGTGCCGGAAAGTCCACCCTGATGGACGTTTTATCGGGGTCCCTCCGTCACGACACCGGGCTGCTCACCTTGGCGGGAGAGAAATACGGACCCGATTCCCGGGACGAAGCACAAGCGTGTGGCGTGGGGATCATTCCCCAGAACTTCCGCCTCGACCCGCAAATGACGGTGGCCAAGGCAATGTACCGGGGTACGTTTCAGGCCGATAAGTCCCATGCGGATCTTCGGGGTCCGGCATTGAAACTCATCAACGACGTCAAGATAGCCCTTGACCCGGACGCGCTGGTTGGCTCGCTCATCCGGGCAGAGCAGGCCCTGGTCGAAGTCCTCAGGATGGTGGCCGAAGAAGCCCAGCTGGTCATCATGGATGAAGTGGCAGCGTCCCTTCCCGATCATGACGTCGCTACCTTGCACCAGGTATTGAGGATGCTCATCGACCAGGGACGGGCGATCATCTATATCACCCACCGCCTGGATGAAGTCCGATCCATTGCACACCGTATTGCCGTACTGCGGGACGGTAAAGTCCACACCATCGTCGAAGCCAGCGAAACCAACCCTGAGGAGCTGGCCTTCCTGCTTCTCCAGCAGAAGCCCGCAGGCAGCAGCCGCCCGACAGAGCTCGCCGGCAGCGACGAGGCCCTGCGGGTTGTGGACCTCAGCGTCGGTGACGCTGTCCGGAACGTCTCGTTCAACGTCGCCAAAGGTGAAATTTTCGGACTGCTCGGGACTCACCAATCGGGCGTCCACCAGGTGCTGGAATCCATCGTCGGAATACGGCAGGGTACCTCGGGGCAGCTTTTTCTGCACGGCCGGCCGGTGCGCATCCAAGGCCCGGAGGATGCACTGCGGCTGAGGATTGGTTACCTTTCCGAGGATGCCGGCAATGTCGGTGAAGACACCAGTATCGCTCAAGGTCTGCGGGTCCACGCTGACGACGAGGACCTCAAGGACGAGATCTCAGGACTCCGGGGCGTCATTGATTTGGTACGACGAATGCGGATCAATACAACGAATATCCATGGCACGCTCACCACCCTGTCCGGGGGAGACCGGCAGAAGGTCTCGCTGGCCAAATGGATGACTTCCGGCTGTGACGTGCTGATCATGAGCCACCCCAGCCGCGGCATCGATGTCGGGGCGAAAGATGTCGTCTACCGGATGCTGGATGAACTGAGGCAAACCGGGGTCGCGATCATTCTGCTGTCCTCGGACCTCACAGAACTGGTCAGTTGGTGTCATCGGATCGGCGTGGTCCGCGATGGTGAACTTGTGACCATCGAGGCCAATGCCAACACCAACGAGGACGTTCTGGTTTATCACATGTTGGGCAGCGCGGCGGTGAAGGGGAACAGTGCGGCCCGCAGGGCAAAGGGCTGACAACCTCGAAGGTTCCGCAAAAAAGGGACGGCCACCTGGTCAGCGGCCGTCCCTGGTCATCCAAGGGGAATCAGATAGTGATTCCCTTTGCAAGGTTGTTGAGCTTGTGACGGGCCAGTGCCAGGTTCGCGTAGGTACGGTCCAGCACCAAGTACACGAACAGCCCCTTGGATCCGCCCGAGTTCAGGACGTTGATCAGGTGGTATTGCCCGTCCAAGGTGATGAGGATGTCCTCTATATTGCTGTCCAGTCCGAGGTCAGCCATAGTGCGCAGCTTTGCACTGACTACATTTGAGTTGCCGGCAGCGGCCACACCGAGATCAAAGCCAGGACTTCCACCTTGCGCGAGGGCCATGCCACTGGAGTAATCGACCACTGCGGCCCCAGTGGCACCTTCAATGGACAGCAGTTGCTTTACAGCTTCATCAAGCGTGCTCATGTTGCTTTCTTCCTGTTCAGTAATGTCTTCGAAGAAAAACCCGGAGTGGCTGGAAAAGAGTTCGGGGAAGGTCGTGAGACCTTCGTCCTTCGAGTAAATACGTGGCTCCGCGGACTTCATGGCCTCGCGGACTCTCCACCATTTCCACGTTCGCTGTGAATGCTTCACTTTCGAACTCTGCACTTCCCTTATGCCTGGTCGCAGGCTACCTCGCCGTACAACCCCAAGAATATGTGCAGATCAGGATTAAACACCATTCCAGTTCCGAAATACCGGAATTGTTGTGGGCAACGGTCCACGCTGATAACAATCAAATAAATTGATTCAATTTTCGCGTCACGAATTCACAATAAGTGTTTCGCAGTGCGCGGCCGGCGTGGACCTCAGCCTAATGAGGCTCTGGAATCAGACGTTGGCTATGTGCCGCACTGCATCGAGGTAGGGCATGTTGATCGCAGCATCAGCCACTGCGCGAACTGCTGGTTTGGCGTTGAACGCCACGCCGATGCCGGCGGCCCCCAGCATGTCGAGGTCATTCGCACCGTCACCGACCGCGATGGTATGCCCCAACTCGATGCCCTCGGCAGCAGCCCATTGGCGCAGGTACTTCTCCTTGGCCGCCCGGTCGATCACAGCCCCCAGGACTTTGCCTGTCAGAGCGCCGTCGATGATTTCAAGCTCATTGGCAATCCAGTAGTCCAAACCGAGCTCCTCGGCAATAGGGCCCAGGATCTGGTTGAATCCGCCGGAAACGACAGCCACTACGTGACCGGCCTTCTTGAATGCGGCCACGAGTTCTGCCGCGCCCAGGCTGAGGCGCACTTCCTCGCGCACCGAATCCACGACGTCGGCCGGCAGGCCCGCCAGTACGGCGACTCGGGCATGCAGGCTCTGCGCAAAATCGAGCTCCCCACGCATGGCAGCTTCGGTGACTGCTGCAACCTCTTCCCGTTTACCTGCATAGGCGGCCAACAACTCGATGACTTCCTGCTGGATGAGTGTTGAGTCCACGTCCATGATGAGAAGCTTCCGCTTCGCCTGCCGGAGCTCTGCAGGGACCAGGGCAGTATCGGTGCCGGTCAATGCTGACCCAGCCACCCGGCGTCGAAGGTCGGACAAAGTCTCCACTGAAGCGAGCGGTACGTGCACAACAGCGGTGTGTACGCCGAAACGCCCGTCGCCGGCGTGTGATTCCGCTGACACTTCCGCTCCTGCGTCGGCCAGTACCTTCCGCACGCTTTCCAGCGATTCAGGGGACAAATTCACGCCATAGCTGACCGCAGCCAAGTTCGAAGTCATGGCCTCAATCCTATCGATCGGGCCCCTTCCCCCCGAATCTGTTTCGCCTGATAAACCAGCGGAAAGTGCCGGTTATCAGTCATGTTCACTTTTGTCCTAGTGTCTACTGCTATGAGTGATGTTCTGGATTTGGCTTCCGTCAGCGTTGTCCGAGGCAAAAAGACCCTGCTGGACAAGGTTGACTGGCAGGTCAACGAAGGAGAACGATGGGTCATCCTGGGCCCGAACGGCGCGGGCAAGACAACCCTTCTCCAGATCGCGGCCGCACGCCTGCACCCCAGCAGCGGCAAGGCCGGCATTCTCGACGAGACGCTGGGGCGGGTCGACGTTTTTGAACTCCGGCCCCGGATCGGCCTCTCCTCGGCCGCATTGGCCACGCAGATCCCTGAGCACGAGAACGTCCTGAACGTAGTGGTCACGGCAGCCTACGGCGTCACCGGCCGTTGGCGGGAAGGGTACGAACGCGACGACGAGCGCCGCGCCTTTGGCCTCCTGAACGACTGGGGGATGGGCCCCCTC
This sequence comes from Paenarthrobacter nicotinovorans, assembly GCF_007670255.1. Lineage (GTDB taxonomy): Bacteria > Actinomycetota > Actinomycetes > Actinomycetales > Micrococcaceae > Arthrobacter > Arthrobacter nicotinovorans_B. The sequence goes on from NZ_SZVS01000001.1 coordinate 262,293, forward strand.
CTCAATAGGACTTTCGCCACCCTCTCAGAGGGGGAGCGCAAGCGCGTTCAGATCGCACGTGCCCTCATGACCGACCCCGAGCTGCTGCTGCTGGATGAGCCGGCCGCAGGCCTGGACCTGGGAGGACGTGAGGAATTGGTCCACAAACTGGGCGAACTCGCCAGCGACCCCGACGCGCCGGCCATGGTCCTGGTGACCCACCACCTTGAAGAGGTGCCCCCGGGATTCACCCACGCAATGCTGTTGCGCGAAGGAAGCGTGGTTGCTGCCGGGCCCATCAAGGAAGTCCTGACCGACGAGCACCTGGGCAACACCTTCGGCCTGGCCCTGGACGTTTCCGAAAATGCCGGGCGCTACACCGCCACGGCGCGCCGCTAGGGCGGTCCCTGTACAAAATGGAGATTCTTAGCAGCATCCTGGTCTTTTTTGCCGGCCTGTGGGCCGGCACCATCAATGCGGTAGTCGGCTCCGGCACTTTGGTGACCTTCCCCGTATTGATCGCCTTGGGCGTCGTGCCTGTCGTTGCTTCCATGAGCAACGCCATGGGCCTTGTTGCCGGTACGGCCGCTGGCGCCTGGGGCTACCGCCGCGAACTGGCCGGCCGCGGCAGGCAACTGCTCAAGCTGATGCCGGCGTCGCTGTTGGGCGGCATCACGGGCGCATGGCTGCTGCTCCACCTCCCGGAAAAAGTCTTTGGCTACGTAGCACCTGTCCTGCTGGTCGCCGCGCTGCTCATGGTGCTGTTCCAGCCCAAGCTCCAGGCATGGATCCGCGACAGGGAACAGAACCCCGAGCATGCCATCAAGGACAAGAGCCATGGCATCCTCTTGGTGGTCCTGATCTACCTTGCCGGGGTGTACGGCGGATACTTTGTCGCCGCCCAAGGAATCCTCCTGGTGGGAATCCTCGGCGTGTTCCTCTCAGGCACCATGCAAAATGCCAACGCCATGAAGAACATCCTCACCCTGACGGTGAACATGGTGGCGGCTGTGTCCTATCTCATCTTCGCCTTCGACAGAATCAACTGGTGGGTTGTTCTGCTCATCGCCGTCAGCTCCACCATCGGTGGGCTGGTCGGTTCAAAGGTGGGCCGGAAGCTGTCACCCAAGGTGCTGCGCGGCGTTATCTTCACGCTCGGCATCGTGGCTCTTGGCTTCATGATCGCCAACCTCCTGAAATAGTCTCCCGGTGACCTTCCACTACCTCGAATCCGCTGATGATCCGCGGGTGAGCGACTACACCACGCTCACTGATGTGCACCTGCGAAAGCTTCGCGAACCCCGGGAAGGCATGTACATCGCAGAGTCCTCCAGGGTGCTGCGCCGGGCCTTGGCCGCGGGGCACCAGCCACGCTCGTTCTTTCTGGCCGAGAAGTGGCTGGAGGACCTCGACGATGTCTTCAAGGCCTACCCGGACGTGCCAGTCTTCATTGGCAAGGCCTCATTGCTGGAGGAGATCACAGGCTTTCACCTTCACCGCGGTGCCATGGCCGCAATGCACCGGCCGGCCCCGGTGCCGCTGGAGGAACTCCTGGTCTCAGCACAGCGGGTCGCCGTCCTTGAAGACATCGTGGACCACACCAATGTCGGAGCCATTTTCCGTTCAGCCGCTGCCCTGGGGGTGGATGCCGTCCTGGTCTCGCCGCGCTGCGGCGACCCTTTGTACCGGAGAAGTGTCCGTGTCAGCATGGGCACTGTTTTCCAGGTACCGTGGGCGCGTCTGGAGAGCTGGCCCGGTGACTTGGCGCGGCTGAGGGACCAGGGTTTCACCGTGGCAGCCATGGAACTGACCGATGATGCGGTGGACCTGGACGATCTTGCGGCCAGGCAGCTTCCAAAACTGGCACTGGTGCTGGGAACAGAAGGTGCCGGGATGAGTCCCGAGACGCTGGCCGCCGTCGACGTCGCTGTCAAAATCCCCATGAGGGCAGGCGTCGATTCGCTCAATGTGGCCGCTGCCTCCGCCGTCGCCTTCTGGGAACTTCGTCCGCGGGATTGATCCGGTTCGTAGGCCGTGCCCGTTTCGGCTATGATTGGTTGTTGGCCCGGAAGCTGGAATGTTCGCATTACAGATTACGGTCCACCTCCATTCATACCTGGCAGCTGGCAAAATCCAGTTGCGCGAACAAAAGGTCCCATTATGAAGTCTGATATCCACCCGAAGTACGAAGCTGTTGTCTTCAACGACCTCGCTTCCGGTACGAAGTTCCTGACCAAGTCCACCGTGTCTTCCTCGAAGACCATCGAGTGGGAAGACGGAAACACCTACCCGGTTATCGACGTCGAAATCTCCTCGGAGTCCCACCCGTTCTACACGGGCAAGCAGCGCATCATGGACTCCGCTGGCCGCGTCGAGCGCTTCAACGCCCGCTTCAAGGGCTTCGGCGGCAAGAAGTAACCACTTCACCCCAAGGCTTTCAACGGCCCGCATTGCTGGATTTTCCGGCAATGCGGGCCTTTGCGTTTTCCGGCAAGATGGGAAGCATGACTTCCCTTCCCGGACCCGCAGAAGACAATAACGACGCCGGCGCCCGCCTTCATGGTGAATACAAGGTACCCGGCGGAAAACTCGTGGTGGTGGACCTGGGGGTCCGTGAGGGACGGTTCACTGACGTCTCACTGAGCGGGGACTTCTTCCTGGAGCCGGATGAAGCGCTCCAGGGCATCAACAATGCCCTGACCGGGCTTCCCGAGGCGTCCACGGCAGCCGAAATTGCCGCGGCCGTCACTGCCGGCCTGCCGGAGGGAGCCACGCTGTTCGGCTTCTCCGCGGAAGCAGTAGCCATCACCGTTCGACGTGCACTGTCCAAAGCCACCAGCTGGGCCGACCACCAGTGGGACGTTATTCCGCCGTCAATCCTTCCAACGCAGGTGAACGTCGCACTGGACGAAGTCCTGACAGAGGAGGTGGGTGCGGGACTTCGCAATCCCACCCTGCGGTTCTGGGACTGGGAAGAGCCTTCCGTGGTCATCGGCAGTTTCCAGTCGGTGAAGAATGAAGTGGATCCTGCGGGCGTCGCCCGCCACGGCATCACGGTAGTCCGACGGATCAGTGGCGGGGGGGCCATGTTCATGGAGGCCGGCAACTGCATCACGTACTCCCTGTATGTACCGCAGACGCTTGTGGACGGCATCAGCTTCGCAGACTCCTATGCCTTCCTTGATGCATGGGTCATGGCCGCCTTGGAAAAGCTGGGAATCACGGCCTTCTACGTGCCCCTCAACGACATCGCCACGGACCAGGGAAAGATCGGCGGAGCCGCCCAGAAGCGGCTTGCCAACGGGGGCATGCTCCACCACGTAACCATGAGCTATGACATCGACGCCGACAAAATGGTGGAGGTGCTGCGCATCGGCAAGGAGAAGCTGTCGGACAAGGGCACGCGCAGTGCCAAGAAGCGCGTGGATCCGCTGCGACGCCAAACCGGCATGGCCCGGGCGGCGATCATCGAAGCCATGCAGGCAGTATTTACCGAGCGCTACGGTGCGGTGGAATCCAAGCTCACCGAAGCAGAACTCGGGGAAGCCAGGAAACGCGTGGACTCCAAGTTCGGCACCGATGAGTGGTTGAACCGCGTGCCCTAGTCCGTGGCAGCCTGGGCCGTCAGCGACCGTAAGAGGTGGCTCCGCTGCTCGATGATGATCCGCCGCAAAGCACGTGGCGCGTCGGCATGGGTCCGCAGCCACTCGTCTGTCCTGAGCAGCACCGGATGATCCGCCGGGTCCATGCCCTTTGCGAGATCCTGGGCTGCCGGGAAGAGGCCCCTGACGATCCGGCCGGCAATTTCAATGCTGCGCCCGGCCCATACACCTTCCAGGCACTCGAAGTACGGTTCAACGTACGGTGCCGTCATGTAGGCGGGGGCAATGGAGAAGCCCGCAATCGTAGCGCTCAGGATTTCATTGGATAGGCCACTGCCATTGACGGCCGCATCCCAGGCGGCCGCCTTCACTGCGGGGTCCGGGCGTGCAGCCGAGGCCAGGGCGTGCCCTTCCTTTCCGGAAGCCGTCCTGTCCGTTTCGAGTTCATGATCCAATTCCGCCTGTGTCGCCTGTCCGTGCGCAGCCAAGGCCTGCCAGAGGCTCCACCGGAGTTCAGCATCGACAACCAGACCCTCGACAACAGTGGAGCCGTCCAGGATCTGCCGCAGCAGCTGGAGCTCACTGTCGCCATGACGGGACACGTCCGCGAGGGCCCGCGCCCAGGCCAGCTGGTGGTCCGAGCCAGGTACCGATGCACGCAGCTGGTGGGCTGCGACGGCTAGGAAATCCTCCCTTGCAGCAGCCCGCACCGCCGGGGGTACGAAGCGCTCGATGGCGCTCGAGGCGTTTCCAAGGACATTGAGGAGGACACCAATGCCCGATTCTGCCGGTGCGAACTGTTCGACGGCGTTCACGTACCGTGCCGCAGGTGTTACGGCATCCCGGGCCGAGTCCCAGAGGGCAGTCCAGCACAGGGCCCGGGCCATGGGATCCTGGAGCTTATCAAGAGAGGTTCTGACGGTGTGCTCGGAGGCCGGATCGAGCCGCACTTTGGCGTAGCTCAGATCATCGTCATTGACCAGCAACAGGGCCGGCCTTTTCTTGCCCGCAAGCTCAGCTACCAGGGTGCTGGGTCCGGAGATGTCCACTTCTACGCTTTCCGTCCGGACAAGGGCTCCGGTCTGGTCGGCGTCGTACAGGCCAAGGCGGAGGCGATGTGGCCGGAGTTCCTGATGGCCGGTAATGGGGTCGATGGCATCCTGCCGCAGCAGCACTGCGCCCATCACTCCGTCGTCGTCCGCGATGTCCACGGCGATCGTGGAGATACCGGAGGTCTGCAACCACTGACGGGCCCAATTACCGAGGTCCCGCCCCGAGGCGGCACTGAGCGCCTTCAAGAGATCCTGCAGCGAGGTATTGCCGAATTCGTGCTCCTTGAAATACTCACGGGAGCCGGCAATGAAGGCGTCGAAACCAACGTAGGCCACCAACTGCTTAAGGACTGACGCGCCCTTGGCATAGGTGATCCCGTCAAAGTTCTGCTTTGCCGCTTCCAGGTCCGGGATGTCTGCCACGATCGGGTGTGTCGTGGGGAGTTGGTCCTGGACATAGGCCCACGCCTTGCGCTTGCTGGCGAAGTTCACCCAGGCGGTGTCCCAGTCGGTGGCCCGGTCCACGCCCAGCGTTCCCATGAAGTCGGCGAAGGATTCCTTGAGCCACAGGTCGTCCCACCACGCCATGGTCACGAGGTCCCCGAACCACATATGCGCCATTTCATGCATGAGGGTGTTGGCCCGCGCCTGGTATTGGGCATCAGTCGCACGCGAGGCATACACATACTTCTCGGTGAAGGTCACCAGTCCGGGGTTCTCCATGGCGCCGAGGTTGTATTCAGGCACGAATGCCTGATCGTACTTGCCCCAGGGGTAGGGGTAATCGAAGAGTTCGTTGAAGAAGGCCAAACCGCTCTTGGTGAGCCGGAACAGTTCGTCAGCGTCGAAAGACGCCGCCAAGGAGGCCCGGCAGAAAAGTGCCAGCGGAATCTCAAGGCGGGTGCCGTCGTCGAGCGTTGCACCCCAGTGGTCGGTCGCCTTGTAGTACGGCCCGGCCAACACAGTCGTGATGTAGGTGGACATGCGCTTGGTGGTGGCAAAGTCCCACCGCGCTACGGCCTCCGCGCCCGGGACCGAAGTACGCGCGGTCTCCGGTCCGTTGGAGGCGACTTCCCAGCCGGCAGGGGCGATGACGTGGAAGGTGAATTCGGCTTTGAGGTCCGGTTGTTCGAAGTTGGCAAAGACGCGGCGGCAGTCTGCGGGTTCGTACTGCGTGTACAGGTAGCACTGGCCGTCGGCGGGATCCACGAAACGGTGCATCCCCTCGCCGGAGCGGCTGTAGAGGGCAGTTCCGGCGACGGTAACGGTGTTCTCGGCGTCGAGGTCTTCCAGGATGATCCTGTCCCGGTCCACCACCTTGCCGGTGTCCAGTGCCCGCCCGTTCAACACCACGGAGTCCACGCCGCCATTGATGAAGTCAAGGAATGTGGCAGAGCCTGGCTGGGCTGAAAAAGTGATGGTGCTCGTGCTCGGATATCCGGCGGCTGCGGGATCTGCCGCGTCGCGGACATCAAGGGTGACGTCGTAGCTGTGGGTTGTGATCAGGGCTGAGCGGGTAGCGGCTTCTTCGCGCGACAAATTGTGATTCGACACACAGCTATCTAATCATGATCCACGCCGCCCCCAGCCCCAGGGAAGCGATGATCAGCCAGGACCCCAGCGCCACCAACGCGGCCCGCCCACCAGTATGGATCAGGGTCCTGACCCGCACGGCAGAGCCCAGACCGAACAACGCGGACGCCAGCACAATGTCCTGGGCGACGGCAGCAGCTTCAAGTAGTTCCGGCGTCGCCCACCCGGTGGAGCGGAAGGCCACCATGGCGATGAAACCGACCACGAAAAGCGGCACGATCGGCGGGAACCTGGCATCGACGTCGTCCGCGTCCGACGACCCGTTGGCGCGTTCGCGCACATGCTGGATGCGCTGGTGCAACCCGGCGGCAGCCACAATCGGCGCCAGGAGGACTACCCGGGTCAACTTGACGACGACGGCGATGGCCAGCGCCGCTGTCCCTGCGGTTTGCGCCGTGGCCACCACTTGGCCGACGTCGTGAACGGAAGCACCCGTCCACGCCCCGAATTGGGCCGGATTAAGGTTCAGCGGATGCATCAGCAGCGGCAGCACGCCAATGGCCAGGGTCCCGCAAAGGGTCACAAGGGCCACCGGCAGCACCGTGTCCTGGTGCCTGATCCGGCGCACGGCGGCCATGGCGCCGATGGCCGAAGCGCCGCAGATGGAGAAGCCCGTGGCAATCAGCAAGGAAGCTTCGCCGGGCAGGCGCAGCAACCGCGCCAAGCCATAGGTACCGGCAAAACTGATCAAGACGACGCCGGCGATCAGCAACAGGGACAACCAGCCAAGGCCGAGGACGTCCCACACACTGACCTTGAGGCCCAACAACACAATGCCCGCGCGCATGAGGTGCTTTCCTGCGAAGTCCAGGCCCGGCCGGGCGCGCCCCGCAACCAGCACTGCAGTCCCCGGTATATTTGCTGAGAGCAACCCCAAAGCAACAGCGAGCGTCATGGCCGGGATCGCGGGCAACACTGTGTGGATGGCGAAGGCAAGTCCGGTCGCGGCGACGCTCAGGACCAGCCCTGGCCCCAGCCGTGACAGCTGGGACGCAAGTCTGTTGAAGGGCATGCATCAACCCTGCCGGATGGGGGCACGGAAGGCGAAACCGGGAGCATCCGGAAACCGCGACACAATCAGTGCGTAATGCGCTCGACTCAAAAAGGTGATTGTCTGATTCCCATGTCTGACCTATTCCAGGATTACTCCGAGGCCGCTGCCCGCAGCGGAGCCTACGACGAGATGTTTGCCCCGGGCCACGTTGCCAGAAAATCCTACGGTCAGGTCTCCGGTGCCCTACGCGAGCTTTCCCTCGCCGATGTCACCGCCCGTGCCGACTCGATGGCACGTACCTTCCTGGACCGTGGGGTCACCTTCGACTATGCGGGGGAAGAGCGGCCCTTTCCGTTGGACATCGTCCCCAGGGTCATTCCCGCCGATGAGTGGGACGTGCTCGAACGCGGAGTCGCCCAGCGGGTCAAAGCGCTCGAGGCGTTCCTCAATGACGTCTACGGGCGTATGGCGGTGGTGGCAGATGGCGTGATACCGCGGCAGTTGGTGACCACGAGCGCGCATTTCCATCGCACTGTGCACGGATTCGAACCATCGGGCGGCGTCCGGGTCCATGTCTCCGGCATCGACGTCGTCCGCGACGCCGCCGGGACGTTCCGCGTCCTGGAAGACAACGTCCGCGTTCCATCCGGCGTCAGCTACGTCCTGGAAAACCGCAGGGCAATGGCGAAAGGCTTGCCCGAGGCGTTCGGGCAGCAGCACATCAGGCCGGTGGAGGAGTACCCCCGGCGGCTTCTGTCCGCCCTGCGCAAAACCGCACCCGCCGGCGTCGATGATCCAACAGTGGTGGTCCTGACCCCGGGTGTCTTCAACAGCGCTTACTTCGAGCACACGCTCCTGGCCGGCCTCATGGGTGTTGAACTCGTCGAAGGCCGGGACCTCATCTGCCGCGGCAACCGCGTCTACATGCGGACCACGGCCGGCGAGCAACGCGTGGATGTCATCTACAAGCGCATCGACGACGACTTCCTGGATCCCCTGCAATTCCGCTCGGATTCGATGCTCGGCTGCCCGGGCCTTGTTAACGCTGCCCGGGCCGGGGGAGTGACCATCGCCAACGCGGTGGGCAACGGGGTTGCCGATGACAAGCTTGTGTACAGTTACGTGCCTGACTTGATCCGCTACTACCTTCACGAAGAGCCCATCATCGCCAACGTGGACACCTTCCGGCTTGAGGAAAAGGAAGCCAGGGAGCACGTGCTGGACCGGCTGGAGGAACTGGTGGTCAAACCTGTTGACGGTTCCGGCGGCAAGGGACTGGTCATCGGGCCGGACGCTTCAAAGGAAGAACTGGATGCCTTGCGCAAACGGGTCATTGCCGATCCCCGGGGTTGGATTGCCCAGCCCGTGTTGCAGCTCTCCACGGTTCCTACGCTCTCGGGGGACAAGTTCGGGCCCCGCCACGTTGACCTGCGGCCCTTTGCGGTCAACGACGGCGACGACGTTTGGGTCCTCCCGGGCGGCCTCACCCGGGTGGCGCTCAAGGAGGGTTCCCTGATTGTGAACTCCAGCCAGGGCGGTGGCTCGAAAGACACCTGGGTCCTGGCGAATTCGCCCCAGATGCCGGCCGAGGTCATTCCGCGGCAGTCCGTCACCTTGCGTGAACAGGTTTCCGTGTGGCCCGTTGAAAGCAACTGGCGCGACCGCCAAACGGAGCAGCAGCAGTGAACCCGTTCCAACCACCACTTGAACTTCCACATGCACCACGCGAAGGAGGCACAGCCGCATGCTGAGCCGCATTGCTGAGTCACTCTTTTGGATCGGCCGTTACGTAGAGCGGGCCGATGGCACTGCCCGGATTCTGGACGTGCACCTGGAGCGCCTGAACCACCTCCCCCTCGACGAGCAGCGCAGCGTAGCCAGGGAACTTCTGGCCGTCATGGGCGCCCGGCCCCAGAGCGAAGACTTCGGCCTGCCCGAACTTCTTCATGCTTTGGCCTACGACAAACAGAGCGCTTCCTCCATTGCCGGCTCCCTCGGGGCCGCCCGTGAGAACGCCAGGCGCGCCAGGGAGACGGTGTCCCAGTCGTTGTGGGAAAGCCTGAACACCACCTACTACGGCTTGAACCAGCACCGCAAGGACGTAGTGGGCACGTACCGCTTCTGCAACTGGGTACTGGAACGGACAGCGATGGTGCGTGGCCTTGCGGACACCACTGTCAGCCACGATGAGAGCTGGCTGTTCATGGTCCTGGGACGCTCGTTGGAGCGTGCTGACATGACCGCCCGGATGCTGTCCACCCGTGATGTCCAGTCCGCTGGAATGTCCTGGGTGAACATGCTGCGGTGCGCTGGCGCCTACGAGTCCTTCATCCGTACCCGGCGTGCAGCTTTCGGTGACCAGCACGCTGCCGAATTCCTGCTGCTGGACCGTCTCTTCCCGCGCTCCATCGTGTACGCCCTGCGCGACGCCGATGAGTGCTTGGCCAAGCTCGATCCCTCGGCCCAGCGCGTTGGGTTCATCAACGATGCCCGCCGGATCGTTGGACAGGCCCGGACGTTCCTCGAGTTCCACCGCACCGATGACCTCATGTCCGAACTGCCTGAGCACATGGAACGTGTGCAGAAGGCGGTAACACAGGCATCGGATGCCATTTCCCGTAAGTACTTCAATCAGGCTGATGAACACGCCTGGGTGGGAGAAGTTTCATGACCCGGCTGAGCATCGTCCACAAGACGGCCTACAAGTACAACCGCCGCGTGACGTTGTCCTACAACGAAGCCCGGATGACCCCGCTCACTGATGGGCAGCAGGTAGTGCTGGAGTCCTCGCTGAAAGTCTCGCCCAACCAGGCTTCCGTCAGCACCTACCGGGATTATTGGGGAACCCGTGTCACTGCTTTCGACATGCAGATGCCCCACGAGAGCCTTGAGGTGCTGGCCACGGCGACCGTGGAAGTGCACCGCACGGAGCGGGTCGCCGTCGAGGACGACATCGTCGGGTGGGATGTCATGTCCTCCGACAAGGTGCAGGACGAATTCAGCGATTGGCTTCCGCAGTCCCGCCTCAGCGGTCCAGGCGAAGAAGTCCTTGGTATTGTTCCCGGCATTGTCGAAGGCAAGAATCCGCATGAGGCCGCCTTGGCGGTTTTCGCGTGGATGGCAGGAGAAATGACCTACATGAAGGGCACCACCGGCGTGACGACCAACGCCGAGCAAGCATGGACGCAACGCCAAGGGGTGTGCCAGGACCTGGCCCACCTCGCCATCGGCGCCTTGCGCTGCAGCGGGATCCCCGCCCGCTACGTTTCCGGGTACATCCACCCCAGGTCCTCGGCCGGCATCGGCGAAACCGTTGCCGGTCAATCCCATGCCTGGCTGGAATGGTGGGACGGCGAATGGCGCAGCTGGGATCCCACCAACCACAAGCCGGCCGGCGACTACCACGTGACGGTAGCCAGGGGCCGTGACTACAGGGATGTGCCTCCGTTGAAGGGAATCCTCTCCGGCGGCGGTGGCTCAGGACTCGCCGTGTCCGTGGAGATCACCCGCCTCGCGTAAAGAGTTTTCGTACAGATAAGGCCCTTAAGAAGCGCTCTTAAGGGCCTTATCTGCACACAAACTCCGAGGGGATTTACCAGGGGGAGGGCTTGTAGTCCTTGAGGAACACGCCGTACTGGTCTTCGCCCTTTTCGCCCATGACGATGGGGTCGTACACGCGGGCAGCACCATCGACCAGGTCCAAGGGAGCGTGGAACCCTTCTTCCATCAGGCGGACCTTCGTATAGTGCGGACGCTCATCAGTAATCCAGCCCGTATCGACGGCGGTCATGAGGATGCCGTCCGAGTCCAGCATCTCCTGGGCACTGGTGCGGGTCATCATGTTCAAGGCAGCCTTGGCCATGTTGGTGTGCGGGTGCCCCGGTCCCTTGTAGGCGCGGGAGAACTGCCCCTCCATGGCCGAGACATTGACGATGTATTTCCGGTGCGCCGTGGACCGCTTCATGGCACCACGCAGGCGGCTGACCAGCAGGAACGGCGCAGTGACGTTGCAGAGCTGTACCTCGAGCATCTCCAGGGGGTCCACCTCGTCAACAACCTGTGTCCAGCTGTTGATGGTGGCGAGGTCGGGGACAAGGCCGCCGGCGTCGATGGCGGTACCTGACTCAATCCGCTCCAAGGAGGCCGAACCGGTGGACAATGCCAGGGAGGTGATGGCATCGCCGGCAAGGACCGGGTGTTCTGTCACGCTGCTGGCCAAGGCCAACGGGTGCTTGTCGTTAGCATGTCCGAAGGTCACAAGCTCCGGACCACCGTTGGCGGCCTCCAGGGCAGCGGGAAGCGGCTCATCCTCGGCATCGACCAAGGGTTTGTAGGCGTTCCCTGAGCGGCGCACGGTTTGGGCGGCATTGTTGATGATGATGTCCAGCGGGCCGGCCTCGTTCAGGGAGTCGGTCAATGCCATGACCTGCGCCGGATCACGAAGATCGATGCCAACGATCCTGAGGCGGTGCAGCCACTCACCGCTGTCCTCCATGGCGGCAAAGCGGCGGGCGGCGTCTTTGGGGAACCGGGTGGTGATGGTGGTGTGGGCTCCGTCCCGCAGCAGGCGCAGGGCGATGTACATGCCGATCTTCGCGCGACCACCGGTCAACAGCGCGCGACGACCCGTGAGATCCGTGCGGGCATCGCGCTTGCTGTGGCTGAAGGCTGCGCATTCAGGGCACAGCTGGTGATAGAAAGCATCCACCTGGGTGTAGTGCTGCTTGCAGATGTAGCAAGGCCGAGACCGGATCAGGTGTCCGGCAATCTCACCCGTTGCGGAGGGAGCGAGCTTGTTGCCGCGGGTCTCGTCGTCGATCCTGTCCGGGGCCGCGGTGGCCGTCAAGGCGATAACGGCACGGTCGGCCTCAGCAATGGAATCGCGCTTGGTGACCCGGCGGTGGCGTTTGACGGCTTTGAACATCTTGCCGGTGGCACGCCGGACTGCAATGTAGTCCGGGTGCTCTTCGTCATAGACGTGGATCGTGGTCAGAACCTTGAGGCAGGCCTGGATCTCTTCAGGCGTCAGATCGGTGGAGCTCATTGACCTGATTTTACAGCCTTGGGAGAGCGCGGCCTGCCTCTGGTTCTGTTCAGTTGAAGGCGTGCGGCCTAGTGCGCGGCACCTTGCGAGGCAGGACCGCCCACGCGGGACTGTATCCCTGCGGCCACCTTTTCCGCAGAGTCGCGGATATCGGGATCATGGTGGGTGGCCGCCTTGACGGCCTCCGGCAACGCGGCCCGATGCTTGGCGGACAGCTCGAGCTCGGCCTCGCCGGGTTCCGGAACCTCCTGGCCCTTGGCAAGAACCGTGATCCCGGACTCTGTGACTTTGTAGCCACGCGCTTTGTCCAAAGCCGGGTCCAGACCGATGGCAGCACCCGCGGGAACCTTGACGTTCTTATCCAGAATCGCCCGCTTGATCACGGCCCCTTCACCGACATAGACCTTGTCCATCAGAACGGAATCCTGGACGCGGCTGCCGGCTGCAACATAGGCGTCATTCGACAGGACAGAGCCCTCTACGATGCCACCGGAAATCACAACACCGCTGGCAACGATGGAATCCAGGGCCGTGCCAACCGTGTTGTTGCCGCCGCGGACGAACTTGGCAGGCGGGGAGATGCTCTGCCGGGTGTAGATGGGCCACTCGGAGTTGTACAGGTTGAACACCGGCACGGGGGAGATGAGGTCCATGTGGGCGTCGTAGAACGAATCGATGGTACCTACGTCGCGCCAGTAGGTGCGGTCACGATCGGTGGCACCGGGGATGTCGTTCAGGGTGAAGTCATACACACCGGCCTCGCCTTGATCCACGAAGTAGGGAATGATGTCGCCGCCCATATCGTGCTTGGTATCCAGGCGTTCAGCATCCACATGCAGCGCTTCGACCAGGGCGTCGGCATTGAAGACGTAATTGCCCATGGAAGCCAGGAACTGGGTGGGATCCGCTGCGAGTCCGGGGGTGCTGGCAGGTTTCTCCACGAACGCTGCGATCTTCTGGGGATCGTTCTGGTCCACTTCGATGACGCCGAACTGGTTGGCCATGTTCAGCGGCTGGCGAACCGCCGCCACGGTGGCCTTGGCTCCGCTTGCGATGTGCTGTTCCACCATCTGGGAGAAGTCCATGCGGTAGACGTGGTCCGCGCCGACCACTACCACGATGTCCGGGGCGTCATCATGGATCAGGTTCAACGATTGGTAGATGGCATTGGCGCTACCGAGGAACCAGCTCTTGCCGACACGCTGCTGTGCCGGGACTGAGGCAACGTACCGGCCCAGTTGCGTGGACATGCGCCACGTTTCGGAGATGTGCCGGTCAAGGCTGTGCGATTTGTACTGCGTCAGTACAACGATTTTCAAATATCCCGAATTAACAAGATTGGACAAGGCAAAGTCGATTAACCGGTAGCCGCCAGCAAACGGAACGGCCGGCTTGGCCCGGTCCGCCGTGAGCGGCATGAGTCGGTTGCCTTCGCCACCGGCCAATACGATTGCCAAAACTTTCTTCAACGCCATGGTCACTGCTCCCCGTACGTCTTCGTATCCCCCAAAAGTCCGATTTTCCGGACCCTTTCACACTAGAACACATACGCCGGAACGACTACGTTGGTTAGCGTGCGAATAGACATTGTGACTAAAGAATTCCCTCCGGAAATTTATGGCGGTGCCGGTGTCCACGTTGCCGAGCTCAGCCGGGTGCTGGCGAAGCACGTCGACCTCCGCGTCAGGGCCTTCGGTGCGCCCCGCGACGCGGACTATCACGGGGCAACCGTGTCCTCGTATGCCACCCCGGAAGACCTCGGCGACGCCAACGCCGCGGTACAGACGCTCGGCGTCGATCTCAGGATCGTTCCGGACATTGCGGGAGCGGACCTGGTCCACTCGCACACCTGGTACGCCAACATGGCCGGACACCTCGCTTCACTGCTTCACGGTATTCCCCACGTGCTCAGCGCTCACAGCCTGGAGCCGCTGAGGCCGTGGAAAGCCGAGCAGCTGGGCGGCGGCTACGCTTTGTCCTCCTGGGTGGAGAAAACGGCCTACGAAGCGGCCGCAGCCATCATCGCCGTCTCCGACGGCATGCGCCAGGACATTCTCCGGAGCTACCCCAACGTTGATCCGGACAAGGTCAAGGTGGTCCATAACGGCATCGATGTCTCACTGTGGGAGCGCGATGAGGAAGACGACGCCATCAAGGGGCTGGGCATCGATCCCACCAAACCCAGCGTGGTATTCGTCGGCCGCAACACCCGCCAGAAGGGGGTTCCGTACCTGCTTCGCGCGGCTTCGAGCCTTCCGGCGGATGTCCAGCTGGTACTGTGCCTTGGCGCGGCCGACACCCCTGAACTGGCTGCGGAGACGGCACGTCTCATTGAAGAGCTGCAGAGCAAACGTGAGGGCGTGGTCCTGATCGAGAGGATGCTTCCGCGCCGCGAGCTCATCCAGGTCCTGAGCCACGCCACCGCTTTCGCTTGCCCCTCCATTTATGAACCCCTGGGCATCGTCAACCTCGAGGCCATGGCCTGCGGAGCGGCCGTCGTCGCCAGCGCCACCGGCGGCATTCCCGAAGTGGTCCAACACGGTGAAACCGGCCTGCTGGTCCCCTTGGAGCAGGTCACCGATGGCACCGGCACTCCGCTGGATCCGGAGAAATTCGTCAGTGATTTTGCCGCTGCCTTGAACGAGGTCGTTTCGGACCCCGCCCGGGCCCGGGAAATGGGCATCGCCGGGCGCCGCCGGGCAGAGGAGCACTTCTCCTGGGAATCCATCACGGAAACAACGCTCGAGGTGTACCGCTCAGTGCTGCCGTGACAAAAGCACGGTGACAAAAAAAGTACGACGGCGCCGCCCCCTTTGGTGGGGACGGCGCCGTCGCGCTTTAACTCCTCGGAATTCGGAGAATTCCCTGACTGTTCACCGAACAGTACGGCAACACTGCTAGCGGGACTTCGCCGCTTTCAGTGCCAGCAGGGCTTTCTCGTCGGCGGGGGCACTGCCGCTGGCGCGCTGCTCGCGGAAGTATTGGCGTGCCTCGTCCTGGCGCTCCGCTTCGGCTCCGGTGGCGATCCGTGCCCGGAGGTGCTCAGGGCCGTACCCGAACGCGTCGACCAGAGCCACTGCATGCGGACGGATCTTGACCAACAGGCGGTTGATGTAGGTCCCCACGGTGCGGCCACGCTGCATGGAAAGCCGGCCATTCATGAGGTACCAGGACAGGTGCTTCTCAATGAGGGACAGTCCAAAGAGGTCGCGCAACCAGGTCAGCACGCGCTTGGTTCCGTCGTCGGGGGCCTGGGCCAGGGCTTCGGTGAAGGCCTCCCACTGGAGCAGCTCCGCGTGCGCCTGGGCAGCTTCGATCAGTTCGTGCTGGTGCTGGTTGAAAAGTGCTGCAGCCTGGTGTTGGGGGAGCTTGTTGGCGCCCTTCAACGCCGCTCCGACCTCGGCAACCATCGACTGGACACGGTCCGCCAGCAGGGTCCGCTGGCCTTCCTCGTCCCGCAAAGCCAAGGCAGCCTTCTGTACCGAACCGTTGTCCGCCACGAACTGCGCAACCTGGCGCAAACCCGTCCGGTGCAAGGCCACACCTGCGGCTTGGTCCACCACGTAGCGGGCCAGCACGCCAAAATCGGCGCTGCGGAATTCCTTGGCGTAATCGGCCAGGAGCCGCTTGGCCACCAATTGCAGCAGAACCGTGTTGTCGCCTTCGAACGTCACGTAGACATCGAGGTCCGCGCGGAGCGAAGCGAAGCGGTTCTCAATCAGGAAGCCAGCGCCGCCGCACGCTTCCCGGCACTCCTGCAAGGTATCCAGGGCGTGCCAGGTGCTCAGGGGCTTGAGGGCAGCCGCCAGCGTTTCCAGGTCTTGGCGGTCGGCGTCGGTATCGTGGGCGCCGGAGAAAACGTCATCGAACTTCTGCAGCAGTTGTTCGTGGGCGAAGCTGGCTGCGTAGGTGGTGGCCAGACGCGTGAAAAGCCGGCGTTGGTGCCGCTGGTAGTCCAAGAGCACCTCTTCATCCGTGGCGGAAGAAGCATTGAACTGCCGGCGCTCGGTGGCGTATTGGATGGCCGTCTTGAGGGCTACTTTGCTTGCGGCTACGGCAGCGCCATCCAAGGACACGCGCCCTTGGACCAAGGTGCCCAGCATGGTGAAGAAGCGGCGTCCCGGGCTCGCGATGGTGGAGGTATAGGTACCGTCGGCAGCGACGTCCCCGTACCGGTTCAAGAGGTTGGTGCGGGAGATCCGGACATCGGTGAAATGAAGGCGCCCGTTGTCGATTCCGTTCAATCCGCCCTTGATGCCGTCGTCTTCGCCACCGATACCCGGCAGGAACTCCTTGGTAGCCGGATCACGCAGTTCCACATAGAAGGCGTGGACGCCGTGGTTGACGTTTTGCGTGATCAACTGGGCGAACACCACTGCAGCCAAGCCATCATTGGCCGCATTGCCGATGTAGTCCTTCCACGCGGCGCGGAAAGGAGTGTTGATGATGAATTCCTGACTACCGGGATCGTAGGTGGCTGTGGTGGCGATGCTTGCGACATCGGAACCATGGCCGGTCTCCGTCATGGCGAAGCAGCCGGGAATGTCCAGGCTCATGATGCCGGGAAGCCACTTGTCGTGGTGTTCAGCAGTCCCGAGGTGCATGACGGCGGAGCCGAACAGTCCCCACTGGACGCCTGCCTTGATCTGGAGGGAAGGGTCTGCCGTGACCAGTTCCTCGAAGCCGGCAATATTTCCGCCGTGGTCATCCGATCCACCCAGACGCTTCGGGAAGGCACGGTGGACCGCGTTGTTGTCCACCAGGAACTTCAGCTGTTCGAACACGCGGGCACGGTGCTCTGTATGCTGGAGTCCCTCAACCTTCTGAACGGCGGGGTTGCCGGCCACCTCTCGGGCCTGGTGCCTGATATCTGCCCATTTTCCGAGGAGCTGCTCACCCAAAGCAGCGACATCGACTTTCGGTTCGGGGGCAGTGGCGGCGTCCTCGCGGCCTGCCGGCTTGTTGGCCGATGAGGCCCGATCCACTACTTCAGTCATATTGATTCCTTCTTTGGTTCCGATAACTGATGAGTCATGCGCTGGTGTCAGGTGGTGGCCTTCAGTTCCGGGGCGATGCCCAGGCACAACCAGTCCGTGATTTGTGCGGCCATCGCTGCCTGGTCCGGCTTCCCGGCGCCCGCGGGGCTTCCCAGCCACATCTCGCCCGCGTTTCTTACCAAGCCGATGGCTGCGGTCGGCCAGTAGACGATCACCGCTTCTTTTTCGCCGCCGAGATGTTCACGCATGGGCGTGGCGATCATCTCGGTGATCTGCTCAAAGAAGTTGCCCAATGCCCCGGATGCTGCGATCGCATCCTGGGCGGAAGCCTCGCCCGGAGTGAGCCTTGTAATGAAGGCGTAGACGTTGGGACTCGACTCGGCCATTTGCAGGTAGGCCGACACCATCGCATAAAGCCCTTCGCGGGGTGTCTGCGCCAGTTGTGCCGCTTCCTTCATCCGGCGCTGCATTTGCCCCAGGACAACTTCGCCCATGGCCTGTTGAAGGCCGGCCTTATCGCCGAAATAGCGATAGAAGACCGACTTGGATGTCCCGGCAGCGCCCGCGATGTCCTCCATGGAGGCGTCACTTCCAAGCCTGTGGACTGCTTTGCGTGCAGCCTTGATCAGCTCGCGGCGCCGTTCCTCACGATGGGACTGCCAGCGGGAGGCCCGACCGTCAACGGCTTCGGAGGCCTCGCCCTGGGGAGCCTCTGCGGCGATGGGGAATTCCTGATGGCGGCTGTTCACGATACCCAGCGTATCAGGTACGCTGGGTATCAGTAACTGGCATTGATCGAAGGAGACAAGCATGGCTGCAGGAGACGCGACCACCGGAGTGAACCCGGAGCGCACCACCACATCTTCGAAAACGCGGCGCGCCTTCATTGTGGGCGGCAACCGCATACCCTTCGCCCGGACCGGCGGAGCCTACGTGAAGTCCTCCAACCAGGACATGCTCACGGCAGCACTGGAGGGGCTGATCGCCAGGTTCGGGCTCCAGGACGAACGCATCGGCGAAGTGGCCGCTGGAGCGGTCCTCAAGCATTCGAGGGATTTCAACCTCACCCGCGAAGCAGTTCTGGGTTCTGCCCTGTCACCCGAGACACCGGCCTACGATCTCCAGCAAGCCTGCGCAACCGGCTTGGAGACCGTGATCGGCTTGTCGAACAAGATCAAGCTGGGCCAGATTGAGTCCGCTATTGCCGGTGGCGTGGATTCGGCATCAGATGCGCCCATCGCCGTCAGCGAGGGACTCAGGGAGATCCTGCTCGATCTCAACCGGGCAAAGACTCCGGTACAGAAGCTGAAGATCATCGGTCGCATCCGGCCAAAGGACCTGGCTCCCGATGCTCCCAACACCGGCGAGCCCCGGACTGGCCTGTCGATGGGTGAACACCAGGCCCTCACCACCGCACAATGGAACATCAGTCGCGAAGCCCAGGACGAGCTTGCGTTCAACAGCCACCGCAACCTTGCCGCCGCGTATGAGCGTGGGTTCTTCGATGACCTCCTCACCCCGTATCGGGGGCTCAGCCGCGACTCCAACCTTCGCCCCGACACAACTTTGGACAAGCTCGCAACGCTGAAACCTGTCTTTGGCAAGAACCTTGGGTCTGAGGCCACAATGACCGCAGGCAACTCCACGCCCCTGACCGATGGTGCTTCGACCGTTCTGCTGGCAACCGAAGTTTGGGCAGACGAGCACAAACTGCCCAAACTCGCCACTGTTTTGGACGGCGAAGCCGCGGCGGTCGATTTTGTCCACGGCAAGGACGGCCTGCTGATGGCTCCCGTCTTCGCTGTTCCCCGGCTCCTGGCGCGCCACGGCCTGACCTTCGAAGACATAGACTTCTTCGAAATCCACGAGGCCTTTGCCGGGACTGTCCTGAGCACCCTGGCCGCCTGGGAGGATGAGGAATTCGGTCGTAACCGCCTTGGACTTGACGGCGCGCTCGGCAAAGTCGACCGGGCCAAGCTGAACGTCAACGGCTCATCGCTGGCTGCGGGACACCCATTTGCGGCGACGGGTGGGCGCATCGTTGCTTCCCTTGCAAAGATGCTCCATGAAAAGGGAACCGTTGACGGGCGCCCGGCGCGCGGCCTGATTTCGGTTTGCGCCGCAGGTGGCCAGGGTGTTGTTGCGCTTCTGGAAGCCGCGTAGGGGGAGTCGATGACCGACAAGTACACGCAACTCGTTAGCCAGGGCATTGGCAGGAACGTCGCAAAAAAGCTGGGTTTGCCTCAGCCGGTGGAGCTGCGCCGCTATGAACCGGGCGCGCCGCTGGTGACAGGGCCTGTGCTGGTCAGCGGTGACAGCGCTGGAAGCGACGACGTCGCCACCACCCTTCTGGGTTGGGGGCTGGATGTTCGAAGGAACGCACTCCCGAAGGAAAAGCTGGGCGCGATCATTCTCGTACTGGACGCCGTGCAGCATCCGGAGGACCTCGCCAAGACCGTCCTTGCGGCGGCAGCCTCCCTTCGTGACCTTGCCCCCAATGCCCGGGTGGTCACCATGTCCCGGACGCCGCAGTCCGCACCCACGCCTGCGTCGGCGGCTGCCCGCCAAGGCATCGATGGACTCCTGCGTTCTTTGGCCAAGGAACTGCGGGCGGGAGCGACGGCCAACGGAATACTCCTTGCCGACGACCTCGCCACCACGAGCCCTTCGGCGCTTGGCGCCTTGCGCTTCTTCCTTTCGGGCCGCTCGGCCTACGTGGACGGACAGTTCCTGACCGTCTCCTCGGCGTCGGGAGTACTGCCTACGGACTCCGATAAACCCTTGGCAGGCAAGGTCGCGGTCGTTACCGGGGCCGCCCGGGGGATCGGGGCGGCCATTGCGCGCACCCTGCACCGCGACGGCGCAACAGTGGTCCTGGTCGACATTCCGGCCGCCGGGGAGCACCTGGCAGCCGTGGCCAACGAGGTCATGGGCACCACGCTGCAGCTGGACATCAGCCGCGCAGACGCCGGGCACCGGATCATCGAACACGCCGTCGAACGCCACGGCCGCCTCGACATCGTGGTCCACAACGCCGGGATTACCAGGGACAGGCTCCTTGCCAACATGGACGAGGGCAGATGGCAGTCGGTCATCGCGGTCAACATTGCCGCCCAACTGCGGATCAACGAGGCACTCCTGGCATCAGAGCACTTCAGGACGTCTCCGCGCATCGTGTCCGTGGCGTCCACCAGCGGCATTGCCGGCAACAGGGGCCAAACCAATTACGGAGCCTCCAAGGGTGGGGTGATCGGAATGGTCAGGTCCACTGCGGCTTTGCTGGAACCGTACGGCGGAACCATCAACGCAGTCGCCCCGGGCTTCATAGAAACAGAGATGACAGCGAAGATGCCGTTTGCCATCAGGGAAGCTGCCCGGAGGCTGAATTCCTTGAAGCAGGGCGGCCAACCGCAGGACGTGGCCGAAGCCATCGCCTTCCTCGCCAGTGATGCCGCCGGTGGCATCTCCGGGGAAGTGCTCAGGGTGTGTGGGCAACAGCTGGTGGGAGCATGAACAGTCCACAACCAGTAGTTCTCGGGGAGCTTCCCTCGCTGTCACGGCTCTACGTCAACGCAGCAACGACGGCGGCGCGTCGCCGCGTCCTTGGCGCCTCCACGGACGGCACCCGCCTGCCTGCGGTCAGTCACGAAGTACATGGCGTCAGGGCCGACGTCGAAAACCTCACCGCCTACCAGCACTTGGTGGGGGAGACGGCCAGCGATACCCTGCCTGCCGGCTACGTCCATGCGCTGGCCTTCCCTGTGGCCATGAGCGTGATGAACCGGGACGACTTCCCCTTGCCGCTCCTGGGCATGATCCACCTCAGGAACCATGTGGAGCAACGCGCTGCCATCCACTTCAGCGAATTCCTGGACATCAGGTCGTGGGCAGAGAACATGACCGGTCATCGTGCGGGGACCCAACTGGACGTGGTGGCGGAAGTCCGTTTACATGGGGGCGGCGAGCTGCTCTGGCGCGGGGTATCAACCTACCTCGCGAAAGGTGTGTTCCTCCCGGGGATCGATAAGTCGGGCGTGCATTCAGCATCCACGCCGGGTGATTTTTCGGCACCGGATCCCACTGCCCTGTGGCAGCTCGGCCTGGAGACCGGGCGCTCCTACGCGGCTGTCTCGGGTGATTTCAATCCCATCCACCTGAGCGTGCTCTCAGCCAAGGCACTGGGGCTGCGCGGCTCCATTGCCCACGGCATGTACCTGGCGTCCCGGGCCCTTGCCGACGTTGGAGCGGTCAAGTCGGAGGCCTTCACCTGGGATGTGGCTTTCGAAGCACCCGTGTTCCTCCCGGCGAAAGTTGCCCTGGACATCGCCACCGTGCAATCTGCCGCAGGTACATGGGAACGCTCCGACTACGTGGCATGGAACCCGCGCAGTGGGAGACGCCATTTCTTCGGCGCGGTGTCAGCACTGACGTAACGCACGCCCCGGGATATCCAACAAGCGACGCCCACCAATGGTGGGCGTCGCTTGTTTGAGACAAACATATATAAACAAACAAGGCCTGGAATCCTTCGATTCCAGGCCTTGGTCTTGTGCGCGGAGGGGGACTTGAACCCCCACCCCCTTTCGAGGACTAGCACCTCAAGCTAGCGCGTCTGCCATTCCGCCACCCGCGCAGGTGGTGTTCGACCGGAGATCCGAGTGCCTTCCAGCACTTCACATTCCGCCGAAGCAGCGAGAAAAACTCTAACACGGTTTCAGGTGCCTGAAAAATCGAGGACCACCATCGGGCGTCGACGTGTCCCCGGAAGACGTAGGGGCCGTTGATTCCCTGCCCGGGGCCCAACTGATGAGTAGGCTGAAGGTACACGGGACGGGTTGCGGGCAAGGCCGGGCACGTCACCGGAACCTGCAGCCCAGCCACGCAAGGAGAGTTTCCATGTCTGCCATCCGCCCCGAAGACGAAGTTGTCAGGATCTGCCAGGAGCTCATCCGGATAGATTCCTCAAACTTTGGAGACGACACCGGGCCCGGCGAACGTGCAGCCGCAGAGTACACGGCCGGCCTGATCACCGAGGTCGGCCTTGAGGCAGAGATCTTCGAGTCCGCCCCGGGCCGGGCCAATGTCGTGACCCGCCTGGCAGGAGAAGATCCCAGCGCTGATGCGTTGGTGGTGCACGGACACCTGGACGTCGTACCGGCCCTGAAGGACCAGTGGAGCGTTGACCCTTTCAGCGGCGAACTGAAGGACGGGCTCGTGTGGGGCCGCGGTGCGGTTGACATGAAGGACATGGACGCGATGATCCTCTCCGTCATGCGCGACTTCGCCAGGACGGGACGCAAACCAAAGCGCGACATCATTTTTGCGTTCTTCGCCGACGAAGAGGCCGGCGGCACGTACGGCGCCCGGTATGCCGTGGAACACCGCCGCGAACTCTTCGACGGCGCTACCGAAGCCATCTCCGAAGTGGGCGGTTTCTCCGCCACCATCGGTGGCCAACGGACCTACCTGCTCCAGACGGCCGAAAAGGGCCTGTCCTGGTTGCGGTTGGTGGCGCACGGCCGGGCAGGCCATGGCTCCCAGATCAACACCGACAACGCTGTCACCCGGCTGGCGGCGGCAGTGACCCGGATCGGCGAATACAAGTGGCCTGTTGAGCTGACGCCCACCACCCGGCAGTTCCTGGACGGCGTCACTGAACTGACCGGCGTCGAATTCGATGCCGACAACCCGGACATCCTCCTCAAGGAGCTGGGGACGGTGGCCCGATTCGTTGGTGCCACCTTGCAGAACACGTCCAACCCCACGTTGCTGCGCTCTGGCTACAAGCACAACGTCATCCCGGAATCCGCCGAGGCTTTCGTGGACTGCCGGACCCTGCCCGGACAGCAGGAGCTGGTCTTCGAGACCATCAAGGAGCTGGCCGGCGAAGGCATTGACATCAGCTACGTGAACAAGGATGTTTCCTTGGAAGTCCCGTTTGCCGGAAACCTGGTGGACTCCATGATTGATGCCCTCCATTCCGAGGACCCCGGAGCCAAGGTCCTTCCCTACACGCTCTCGGGCGGCACGGACAACAAGTCCCTGAGCAAGATCGGCATTACGGGGTACGGCTTCGCGCCGCTCATGCTGCCCGAGGAACTCGATTTCACCGGAATGTTCCACGGCGTCGACGAGCGTGTGCCCGCGGAATCCCTGCAGTTCGGCGCCCGTGTCCTGAACACGCTGCTGACCAACTACTAGCGGCAAGCGCTCCAAGGAGGCCCTGATATGACGCCCGAAGAAATCCTCCCCGATACCCTCCTGGAACGCCTGCGCGGCCGGGCTGCCGGATACGACCAGAACAACCAGTTCTTCCATGAGGACCTGGAAGAACTGGCAGCTGCCGGATACCTCACCTTGTTCGTCCCGGAGCACGACGGCGGCAAGGGACTCGGTCTCGAAGCGGTGGCTGCGCTGCAGCAACGGCTCGCCACGGCTGCCCCGGCCACCGCCTTGGCGGTCAACATGCACTTGGTGTGGACCGGCGTCGCCCGTGTCATGGCGGCCCGGGGTGACAACTCACTGGACTTCGTCCTCAAGGAAGCCGGGAGGGGCGAGATTTTCGCTTTCGGCATTTCCGAGGCCGGCAACGATTCCATGCTTTTCGATTCCGGCACAGTCGCGGAGCCGCTGCCAGATGGTGGATACCGCTTTACGGGGCGGAAGATCTTCACCAGCCTTTCGCGTGGATGGACGCGGCTTGGCACCTTCGGCAAGGACGCGGACGCCAGGGACGGCCAAGGGGAGCTTGTCTTCGGCTTCATCCACCGTGACGAGCCCGGACACGAGACCTTGAGCGACTGGGACACCCTGGGCATGCGTGCCAGTGCTTCGAACACGACGCTGCTGCATGGAGCCGTCATTCCCGCGGAACGCATCTTCCGGAAGCTGCCTGTGGGACCCAACCGGGATCTGCTGATCTTTTCCATCTTCGCGTGCTTTGAGACGTTGCTCGCGGCCGTCTACACGGGCGTTGCGGAGAGGGCTTTCACTTTGGCCGTGGACAACGTGAAGCGTCGTGTTTCAGCGAAGTACGGAGGGCGAAGCTACGCGCAGGACCCGGACATCAGGTGGAAAGTGGCCGAGGCCGCCTTGGCGATGGATGGCATCTACCCACAGATATCGTCAGTTGCCCGCGACGTCGACAATCTCGTGGACCATGGCGCCCAGTGGTTCCCGAAACTTGTGGGCATCAAATCCCGGGCCACGGAGAACGCCCGCCACGTAGTGGATTTGGCCATCCGCGTGACCGGGGGATCGAGCTACTTCCGCGGCTCGGAGATGGAGCGCTTGTACAGGGACGTCCTGGCCGGAATTTTCCATCCTTCCAATGACGAATCGGCGCACAATACGGTTGCCAGCGCCTGGCTGGGACCCCTCGAGAGCTAGTCGTCGGTTCCTATACAGTGCGCTGCACGGAGTACACCTTGCGACGCAACCAGAAACGGCGTCCACCGCCCATGTAGAGAACGCTGCGTTCGAGTTCCCACTTGCCGTACTCCGAATGTTCGGCCAGACGTTGCCTGGCCTCGGGGAGCGAATCGTCAGGTCCCACTGTCAATACGAGGTATTCGTACTGACGGGCGTAGTCTCTTTGGCGCTCCACGGAGCTGCCGGGAAATTGTTCTCTCATCCCTCTCCATTTTCGTCTTTTTCCGGCTAACGTGAAGTCATGAGCATCGATCCGCGTGTCGCGCTTCAATCATTGACCGCCGCCCTGGAAGAACATCTGGCCGCCGCATCGGCACGACGCGGTGAGGGTGATCCTACCGTCGAAGCCGCTTTCTTCGCCGTCGCCGACGCCTTCGAAGTGTATGAAGACGCACTCTACGAGTCATTCTCCGAGGTCACACCACTCCAGGTATTCGACGACGAGGATGAAGATGACGACGAAGAGCTCGAGAACGTGGACGACTGAACAGTCCGTGAACTGAACATCCTCTAAACCGGCCGCCATCCCGCGGCCGGTTTTTTGTGCCCTTTTCGGGTCCGGTTTGTCGCACTGCAGGCCCGGAACAGCGGGCTTTTTGCTGTCCGGGGACGGCCCGGAAACACGTAGTGCCCGAGCCGCCAGCTAGGTACTCGCACGTAGCAGCCATGGGTAAGGCTGCGCAAACTTGAGTACCGACTACTGGTGCGCCCCTCTGCGGCCGAAGCTTCACTGATATGTAGGCAATGGACGGTCTGCGAAGAAGGCTGACAAGGTGAAAGTTCCAGTCGTGCGTTTAGGCAAGGCAGCAGCACCCAAGGGTGCAAGCCATGCCGCCGTGGGGACGGCCTTCCCAACGGAACAGCTCATTGCCCACGTCAATCCGCCGATGTCTCCCTGGATTGACAAGTCCGTTGCTGCACAGCGGACTGAAAAGGCGGGACTGGCGGCGCCCAGGCCGGATGTCACCCTGGACCTCGTGCCGCCAGTCACCCACCGCCGCTCACGCGTCAAGGCTCCACACCGGAACCAGCAGGACTGGACTCATACCCTGGTCACCTGCCTGCGCGTTGCCGATACCCTCTTGGTTTCAGTCGCCGTATCAGCCGGCTATGCACTCAACACCGGAGGGCTGCCATTTGCCACTGGAACCCCCGGTGTGCGCCAGCTGTCCCTGTTGATGATCCTCGGGATAATCTGGCTAGCTGCCTTGGAGGTCTACCGGACCCGGGATCCCAAAGTGCTTGGTGTGGGTGCCGAGGAATACAAGCGGGTCCTGTCGGCCAGCTTCCGGGTGTTCGGTTTCCTGGCGATCGTCGCCGTCGTATTCCGGGTGGAGTCCGTCAGCTCCTACGTGCTGGTTTCCCTGCCGCTGGGCATTGTGGCCTTGACCGGCAGCAGATGGAGCTTCCGCAGGTGGCTGACCCATGAAAAGTCACGGGGACGGTGCCTGTCCCGCGCCATCGTCGTGGGGGAGCCGCAGGATGTCCGCTATGTGATCAAACAGATCAACCGCAAGTCCGGCGCGCCCTACGACATCCTCGGCGCTTGCCTCCCCGGCGCGAGGAAGGGTGCCGTGCTGGTTGTCGACCAGGTCCGTGTCCCGGTTTTGTCATCCCTGTACGGTATAGCGCACACCGTCCGCCAGACCGGGGCAAACGCAGTCATAGTGGCAGGACCTGTACCCGGCGGAAACCAGTTCATCCAGGAACTCGGGTGGCGTTTGGAGGAAGATGCCGCCGAACTGGTCCTGGCAGCCACACTGACCAACGTGGCCGGCCCGCGGATCCACTGGCGGCCAGTGGAAGGCCTGCCACTGATGCACGTGGACATCCCGCACTACTCCGGGGGCAAACACACGCTCAAGCGGCTCATGGATATTGCCGTTTCGGCCCTGGCGCTGATCCTCCTTTCGCCGGTCTTGTTGCTGCTGGCCGTGATCGTCAGCGCTGACAGTCCCGGACCGGTCCTTTTCCGACAGGAGCGGATCGGCAAGCAAGGCACAACATTCCGGATGCTGAAATTCAGGTCCATGGTGGTTGACGCCGAAGCCCGCTTGAACGAGCTCGGCAACCAGGATGAAGGCGCCGGCGTCCTCTTCAAGATCCGCAGCGACCCCCGGATCACGACGTGTGGCTGGTGGATGCGCAAGTACTCACTGGACGAACTGCCACAGTTCTGGAACGTGCTGGTGGGGAACATGAGTTTGGTGGGTCCACGCCCGCCGTTGGCGCGGGAGGTCAATGGCTACGAACGCCATACGCACCGACGGCTCCTCATCAAGCCCGGCATCACCGGACTCTGGCAAATCAATGGACGGTCCGATCTTCCGTGGGATGAAGCGGTCCGGCTCGATCTCTACTACGTGGAGAACTGGTCCATCGCGGGGGACGTGATGATCATGTGGCGCACCTTCCGGGCCATGATCCGGCCCTCGGGTGCCTACTAGTCACGGCAATTAAGGCCAGGTAAACACCAGCCCTGCTACCAACACAGAATCCGAGTGGGAAATGAGCATACGAACTGTTCCATCAGGACACCTCAACGGCAACGGCCTGCGGCCCAGGCTGCGCATAGCAGTGGTCGGCGCCGGCTATTGGGGACCAAACCTCGCAAGGAACCTCAAAGCCAGCCCGGACTGGGACCTGGTGGCCATTTGCGACCTTGATGTCGAGCGCGGGATGAAGCTTGCCGAGTCGGTGGGCGGGGTGGCCGTCGTCGAGTCCTTGGACGAATTGCTGGACACCTACAACCTGGACGCCGTCGCTGTCGCAACTCCGGCCCATACGCATCACGGCGTTGTGATGACCGCCCTGCGCGCAGGCAAGCACGTCCTGGTGGAGAAGCCGCTGGCCGACAGCCGCGCCAAGGGACTGGAGATGGTGGACGAAGCCAACGCCAGGGGACTGGTGCTGATGGCCGACCACACGTACTGCTTCACCCCGGCTGTGCTCAAGATCCAGGAACTCGTAGCAAGCGGTGCACTGGGCGACATCCTGTATGTGGACTCGGTCCGGATCAACCTCGGACTCGTCCAACCGGACGTCAACGTCTTCTGGGACCTG
The DNA here is from genome assembly GCF_007670255.1 of Paenarthrobacter nicotinovorans. Lineage (GTDB taxonomy): Bacteria > Actinomycetota > Actinomycetes > Actinomycetales > Micrococcaceae > Arthrobacter > Arthrobacter nicotinovorans_B. The sequence continues at coordinate 290,048 of NZ_SZVS01000001.1, forward strand.
GCACCCCACGACCTCTCCATCCTCGACTTCGTCCTCCCCGGGGGCCTGCATCCCACCGAGATCTCGGCCCACGGCGCCGACCCCCTGGGGACCGGCCGGGACTGCGTGGGACACCTGACCTTCGGCCTGCCCAACGACGCCATGGTCCACATCCACGTGAACTGGCTCAGTCCCACCAAAATCAGGCAAATGATCATAGGAGGGTCAAAGAGGACCCTCGTCTGGGACGACCTGAATCCCCAGCAACGGCTGAGCGTTTACGACCGCGGAGTAAGCCTTGAACAGCAACCCCGATCCGCCGCCGACAAGAAGGCCACTGCCATCTCCTACCGTCTCGGCGACACATGGTCACCGGCGCTCCAGGAGCGTGAACCGCTTGGACAGGTTGTTGCCGAGCTCGCTACCTCCATTCGGAACCACACCAGGCCACGGACCAGCGGCGAATCGGGGCTGAGGGTCCTGTCGGTCCTGGAGGCCGTGACGCAAAGCCTCGGCACCGACGGAAGGTCAACCATCGTGGCCGGCAACGAGACGAACCTGCAGGTTGCGCGATGAAAGAGCTCCTGGGTGCCGACGTCCTGGTCACCGGAGGGGCCGGAACCATCGGTTCGACCCTGGTGGACCAACTGCTCGACGCCGGCGTGGCCCACATTGACGTACTGGACAACCTCGTGCGCGGCAGGCGTGCCAATCTCGACGATGCCCTTGCCAGCGAACGCGTCCAACTCGTCGAAGGGGACCTGCGCGACCGGGACCTCGTCAACGACCTCACCCGCGGCAAGGATCTCGTGTTCCATCAGGCCGCCATCCGCATCACCCAATGCGCCGAGGAACCACGGCTGGCCCTCGAAGTCCTGGTGGACGGCACCTTCAACGTGTACGAAGCGGCCGTTGACCACAAAATCGCAAAACTCATCTCCGCGTCGAGCGCCTCCGTCTACGGGATGGCCGAACACTTTCCCACCAAGGAAAACCACCACCATCACAACAACGACACCTTCTACGGAGCGGCGAAGTCCTTCAACGAGGGGATGGCCAGGAGCTTCCGGGCGATGTCGGGCCTGGACTACGTCCTGCTGCGCTACTTCAACGTTTATGGACCCCGCATGGATGTCCACGGCCTCTACACTGAGGTCCTGGTGCGCTGGATGGAACGCATCGATGACGGGCTGCCTCCCATGATCTTCGGCAGTGGCCGGCAAACCATGGACTTCGTTCACACCCACGATGTGGCCAGGGCGAATGTCCTGGCGGCAGTCAGCGATGTCCGCGAAGGCGTCTACAACGTGGCCAGCGGTACCGAGACCAGCCTGGCCGAACTCGCACAGACCCTGCTCCGGGTCATGGAATCAAGCTTGCACCTCGAACACGGCCCGGAACGTGCCGTCAACGGGGTGGCCCGGCGACTGGCTGACACCACGGCTGCCAGGGAGGACCTTGGATTCGAAGCAGCGATCGGGCTCGAAGACGGGCTGCGGACCCTCGTTTCGTGGTGGCGGCCGCTTCGCGCCGAAATTGCAGCTTCCCGTTTGGTAGCCCGCCCCGACGCTCCGGCAGTAGGTGCGCGGTGACCATTTCGGAGACGCGCATGGCGCGCATCGATGTCATGAAGCCCTGGCTGGGCGAAGAGGAAGCCCAAGCCGTAGCCGAAGTGATCGCCTCCGGCTGGGTAGCCCAGGGGCCCAAGGTGCGCCAGTTCGAAGAAGCGTTCGCAGCAGAACAGTCGGCCGGCTACGCCGTTGCCACGTCCAGTTGCACCTCAGCCCTGCACCTGGCGCTCGCCGTCGCAGGCATCGGAGCCGGTGATGACGTGGTGGTCCCGTCGTTTTCCTTCATTGCCACCGCCAACGCAGCCTGCTACGTGGGCGCACGTCCGGTGTTTGCCGACGTCGACCTCCAGTCCGGTTGCGTGACGGCAGAGACCGTGGAAAGGGCACTGACCCCCCGCACGAAGGCAGTCATCGCCGTAGACCAAGGCGGGGTGCCGGTGGATCTGGACCCCATCCGCGCACTCTGCGACCCCCGCGGGATCATCGTGGTCGAAGACGCGGCATGTGCCATCGGTTCCCGCTACCATGGCCGCCCGGCAGGTGCCGGTGCAGAACTCGCGGCCTGGTCTTTCCATCCACGCAAGATCCTCACCACCGGGGAGGGCGGAATGCTCTCCACTCCCCGGCAGGACTTCGCGGACAGGGCGCGGCACCTCAGGGAACATGCCATGAGCGTCTCGGCCGCAGAGCGTCACGCCAGCATTCTGGCACCGGCCGAGGAGTACCTCGAAGTCGGCTTCAACTACCGCATGACCGACCTTCAGGCCGCCGTCGGCCTTGTCCAGCTGGGCCGCCTAAGGGCGGCCGTCCAAAGGCGGCGCGAACTGGCCGCCAATTACGCCGACGCATTTGCCGGCGTCGAGGGCCTCCGGCTGGTCAGCGATCCCGACCATGGCACCGGCAACTTCCAATCGTGCTGGCTGGAAACGGGCACCACATTTCCCTTGGGCAGGGACGAGTTGATGACGCACCTGGCCCAAGACGGCATCTCCGCGCGGCGGGGCATCATGGCCGCGCACCGCCAGCCCGCTTATGCCGGGAAGGATACCGGTGGTGCGTCGCTGGAGGTCACCAATTGGCTGACTGACCACACACTCATCCTGCCGCTCTACCACCAACTTGAACTCCACGACCAGGTCCGCGTCATCGATTCGGTCCTTCGCGCTGCGGGACGCTCACGATGAGCGAACTTCTCCTCATCGCCGCCAGTGGCCTCGCCAGGGAAGTGCTGGCCATGGTCCGCAGCAGCGGACCGTTCGACGTCGTCGGAATTCTCGACGACGACGAGGACAAACTCGGGCGGGTGGTGGACGGCGCGCATGTCCTCGGGCCGATTCGTGACGCTCTGAAGTTCCCCCACGCCTTGCTCCTGGTCTGCATCGGCACCGGAAGCGGAAGGGAGGGCGTCGTGATGCGGCTGCGAAGCCTCGGGCTCGACGACGATCGGTACGCCACCGCCATCGATCCCTCCGTCAACGTTCCTGAAGGGTGCATTATCGGGCGCGGAAGCATCCTCCTGGCCCACGTGAGCATGACCGCTTCTGTGACCATCGGCAACCACGTGGTCGCCATGCCCGGAGTCACCTTCACCCACGACGACGTCATCAGTGACTACGCCACGTTCGCATCAGGTGTATCCCTGGGTGGAAACGTGCACGTTGGCCGGGCAGCTTACATCGGAATGAATGCCAGCGTCCGCGAGCGCCGTTCCATCGGCGCGAAGGCGACGATCGGCATGGGTGCTGCGGTCCTGACCGACGTGCCCGACGACGAGACCTGGGCCGGTGTGCCGGCACGGGTGATCAGGCGGGGAAATACTCCGGCGCTGGAGGGGGCGCAGTGACACTTCGGAGCGCGGTTACCCCCCGACGGCAAGCAACACCCACCCGGGCGTTCGTGATCAGCGTTGTCAATGCCTTCGTCACCAAGTTGGGTACCATCGGCATCGGCATCGCATTGGCACGCCTGCTGGGTCCTGAGGAGTTTGGGACCTACGCGGTGGCCTTTATTGCGTTGGTGGCGGTCCTGAGTTTCAACGAGTTGGGGGTCAGCCTGGCGATCGTCCGCTGGCCAGGAGACCCGAAGGAAATCGCCGCTACAGTCACCACCATCTCCGTGACTTGCAGCGTCCTCCTGTTCGGCATCTCGTATGCGGTGGCGCCCCTTTTCACCGCTGCCATGGGAAACGAAGCAGCCACCGATGTTGTCAGGGCCTTGGCCTTCTGCATAGTCCTCAATGGCTTGGTGGCGACGCCGGCCGCCCTGCTGCAACGGAACTTCCGCCAAGGGCAGCGGATGGTCATCGACCAGGTCAACGTCTGGCTGGGGGCAGGAGTGTCGTTGCTGCTGGTTATCGCCGGCATGGGAGCGATGAGCCTTGCCGTGGGGAGGGTGCTGGCCAGTTTGGTGGCCGGTGTGCTGTTCTTGGTCTTTTCGCCACTGCCGTACCGCTTTGGTTTCTCAGCAGAGTCCGCACGGGCCCTGCTCTCCTTCGGCCTGCCTTTGGCCGGGGCGAGTGCGGTGGTGTTCGCAGTGGGATACGTTGACCAACTTATTGCCGGAAAGCTGTTTGGTCCCGTTGTCCTGGGTTTCTATGTGATGGCCTTCAACATGGCAGGGTGGCCATCGAGTCTGCTGTCACAGCCCTTGCGAAGTGTGGCACCAGCGACATTTTCCCGCCTGCAGGATCGTCCCGAGGATATGGGCGCGGCGCTGCTGGCCATGATCGGCGCGGTGTCCGTTGTGGTGCTGCCCGTGACCGCTGTGATGGTCGGATGTGCCATCCCGCTTGTCACGGTAGTTTATGGACAGGACTGGGCGCCCGCAGGGCTGGCATTGATGTGCTTGGCGCCCCTCACAGTGTTCCGTATCCTCCATGAGCTTCTCTACGATTACCTCGTCATTCATGGGTCATCCCTTTCCCTATTGAATGTGCAGCTTTTTGCTCTGCTCGCTCTTGTACCTGCACTGCTGGGCGGCGGCGCGCTCGCGGGAATGACGGGACTTGCCGCTGCCCCGACCCTCGTTGCCTTGTTCGTCACGTCACCGCTTTACCTCAGGGCCTTGCGTCGGGCGAAGGTATCTCTTGCGGCTGTGGGTAAGCGGCTGTGGATGCCCTTTGCCTTGGCGGTGCTGACGGCAGCGGGCTGTTTCGTGGTGTCGCGCACCATTGAATCACCGCTGCCGGCCGTTGCGGCGTCCATGGGTCTTGGCATTATTGCGATGGCACTGATGATGCTCGTTCGCCGGAACGACCTGCGGGAGGTCCGGATCTGGGGCCGCGGGCGTGAAGCAGTTGCGCGATGAGAATCCTCGTCTATCCGCACGACCTCCGCATGGGTGGCAGCCAACTGAACGCCATCGAATTGGGGGCCGCCGTAAAGCAACTGGGCCACGAAGTCATTCTCTTCGGACAACCTGGCCCGCTCGTGGAAAAGGCCACGGGACTCGGCTTGGAGTTCATCGCCGCCCCGGCACCCGGGAAACGTCCGTCGCCCTCTGTCATCAGCGCCCTGGTGCGCATTGTCCGCGAGCGCCGGATTAACATCGTGCATGGGTATGAGTGGCCACCGGCGCTGGAGTGCCTGGCGGCTGCAAGGATCGTCCGCGGCACCACTGCCGCTGCAACGGTGATGTCAATGGCCGTCGCTCCCTTTATCCCCACATCGATGCCCTTGATGGTGGGCACGGAACAGATCCGGCATGCTGAGTCGTCCTCCGGGCGATCCAACGTCCACTTGCTGGAACCCCCGGTGGACCTGCGCACGAACAGCCTTGACGCAGACCTGGACCTTGGTCCCTTCCGGGCACGGTGGGGGCTGGATCAGCACCACTTCACCGTTGTCTGTGTTTCCCGTCTGGCCCAGGAACTCAAGCTCGAGGGCATCCTGTCAGCGATTGACGCGGTCAGCCAGCTCGCAGGGGACCGGGCGGTGCGACTCGTCATCACCGGGACTGGACCGGCAGAAGCCACCATCAAGGCCCACGCACGCAGCGTCAACGAAGCACGGGGGGAGGGCACGGTGGTCCTCACCGGTGAACTTGCCGACCCCAGGCCGGCCTATGCCGTGGCAGATGCTGTGCTGGGCATGGGTGGGTCGGCCCTTCGTGGACTGTCGTTCGGAAAGCCCCTCGTAGTCCAAGGCGAACGGGGCTTTTGGGAGCTTCTGACCCCTGATTCCCTGCAGCTCTTTCTGTGGCAGGGGTGGTACGGATCCGGTCCGGGCTCAGCCGGGCCAGGCAACGCCGGGTTGGTGTCGATCCTTGGGAAGCTCGTCCAGGACGAAGCACTACGGATTGCACTGGGCGCTTACGGCCGCTCGGTGGTCGAAAACAGATTCAGCCTCAGTGCCGCAGCCCTGCGCCAAACGGAGCTGTACCAGCAGTTCCTGTCTGACACTGCCGCACAGCGGCCCCACCTATTGGCCGAGGCGTCCGCCGCGAGGCGCTACGGCTCGTACGTCGTTCGACGGCGTTACCTCCGGTTGCGGGGTAAACAACCCTCAGAGGATTTCAACGCCCGTCCTGTCGCGGTCCAAGCGGCTGCGCCAGGACCATTCGCCGCGAAGGAGGCGTAATGGGACCGACCATGTACATCTCCGGCGGACGGTGGGATGACCTGCCGGGAACCGATCGCCTGCTTGCCGAAGCATTGGCAGTGGTGGGGCCTCTCATATGGGTTGACCAGCCTGCGCCCGTCTTCCGTTTCCGGGATGTCAGGAAGCACTTGGTGCCATCCCTGCTCGGAGTCCCTGAGGTTCTCACGCCGCAACTGACGAGGCTTCGCCTTCCCGCGCCGCCGCTGTTCAGCAGCAGTGCTGGACGCCCTGTCACGAAAGCCATCGCCCGGCACTGCATGCAGAAGGCGCTACGTAACTCGGAGCATCCGCCGGCGATCATCGTCAACGCCTCCCCGGTAATTGACTTCCCCGTATGGGGCACCGGGGTTCGTTTGCTTCATCTGACCGACGACTGGTTGGCTGCCGCTGACTTGATTGGGTTCGGTGCCGATTATCTTCGGCGGTCCTTGGAACGCAACATCGAGGCAGCGGACATCATCTCTGCTGTCTCGCCCGACTTGGCAGCCAAAATGTCCGCCTTCTCAGGCCGCACCGTGGAGGTGCTTCCCAACGGTTGCCGGCCACCGACACTACAAACCGCAGACGACCGCCGTCGACCGGTAGCGGTCCTCGTGGGGCAACTCAATGAGCGCTTGGACCTGGATGTTCTGGAGGCGCTGGGCGACGCCGGGTTGGAGATCCTGGTGATCGGCCCGAGGACGGAGTCGAATCCAGTGACCGGGCGCCGGCTTGATGCCTTTTTGAGCCGCGAAAATGTGGATTGGCGCGGAGCGATGGACCCAAGGGACCTGGGTCGGCTGCTCGGGACCGCATCCGTAGGGATCACGCCCTATGCAGACACAGAATTCAACCGATCCAGCTTCCCGCTCAAAACGTTGGAGTACCTGTCGGCGGGACTGCGCGTTGTCGCCTCTGACCTGCCCTCTTTGCGATCGCTGACGTGCAGTACTTTGGCCGTGGCGGTCAGCCCTGAGGAGTTCGTTGAGCTGGTCCGGATTGCCCTGCGGGAACGGCCGGATCAAGGTCAACGCGACGAGATGAGACGGTTGGCCGAAGCGAACACCTGGGATGTGCGGGCGGCCACCCTCATTGGGCTGTGTCAACGGCCCGCAGCGCGGACAGAACCCTCCCAACCCGATCGCACCGTTGCCCAGCCTGTTCGAGGAGTCAGCCATGACCATTGACGCATCAGTGAACCGGCCCTCTACGGTGGATCACATACTGCTGACCAGGTTCAACCTTCCTTCCCGGGGCTTTGAGAGCCTGGTGCGGGCCCAGGAGGGCTGGCTGCGTGACCGGATCATCCTGTTCGAACGCTATTGCCTTCCCTCGGTTAAGGCACAGAACAACCGCAACTTCCGTTGGATCATCTATTTCGACCCGGAAAGCCCAGCCTGGCTGCTGGAACGTGTTCAGGAACTGAGCCGGGACGGAACGTTCGTGCCCCTGTTCAGGGCTGAGGTCAGCCCGTCCGAACTGCTGGAGGACATCAGATCGGTAGGTGCAGGGGGGCGCCCGGTTCTCGTCACAACCAATGTGGACAACGACGACGGCCTTGCCGTCGATTTCGTCCAGCGCGTGCAAAGTGCTGCCGGCGGCCAGCGGGTTACCGCCATCTACCTGGCAACCGGCCTCGTCATGGGCAGAGGTTCCCTTTTCCTGCGGAATGACCCCACCAACGCCTTCTGCTCGGTCAGCGCACCCTGGTCCGCCCCTGTGACCTGCTGGGCCGCGTGGCACAACCATCTGGGCCATTCCATGAGTGTCAGGTCGCTGCGTGGCTCTCCTGCGTGGCTGCAAGTGGTGCACGACCACAATGTCAGCAACAGGATCCGCGGCCGGCGAGTATCCCCCGAACCGTACAAAGGGCTTTTCCCGGACGTACTGCAGGACGTTCCCGTCCCGACCCAAAGGACCATCATCACCGACCGGCTTTATCAGTCTCCCGTCAGGGCGCTGCGGGAACTGGCCCGAACTACAGCCAAGGCCGTGACCGTAGCTTTGCTGGGCACCGAAGGAATCGACCGCATCAAGACAACTTTCGCCGGCAGGAAAAGCACGGCGTCCAGAACCTGAACCACGTGGTTGGCCTGACCGGAAGTCACCTAACGAAAGGCAAGAGTAGGACATGCAGGTACAAAAGATACTGAAAAGCCTGATACGGCGATGGTTCATCGTCGTCCTGGGGCTTGCCTTGACCGTCGGCGCCTGTTTCTTCCTTCAGCAGAGCGCTCCTGATAACTACAAAGCCCAAGCGAGCCTGGTTCTGCTGCCTTCGACCAAGAGCGTTGGAGAAGCCGGCAACCCCTATTTGGGCCTTGGAGGCATGAGCGAGGCGCTGGACATCCTCACCCGCAAGATGTCCTCCGAAGAGTTCAAAGAGAAGATCCGCGACCAAGCAGGGGCATCCACCTTCACGGCTGAAGCCGACAAGGGGACCAGCGGCGCAATCCTCCTGATCACCGCATCTTCCCACGACGCCGACCAGGCACTCCGGCTTCTGGACACTGTCATGAACCAAGCCCCGGTGGCCCTGACGGAGCTGCAGGACGTCCTGAACGTTCCCACCACATCCCGCATTTCCACCATGAAACTGCTGGAAGACAGCAAGGCAGTCCCTGAGGTCAAGGCGCGTACGCAACTTCTGCTCGTTACTGCGGCCGGAGGCGTGGCCTTCAGCGTCGTGATGACAGTGCTTATCGATGGACTCCTTCTGTCCCGGAAGCACCGTAAGGGCGCCGGGGCCAGCCACAAGGTCTCCGGACCGAAACCACCGGCGCCGCAATCGGCGCGCCAAAAGAAGTCCCCGCCTGCCGAACGCCTGCCCGGCGGCCGCCCCCAGGCGGACGATCCAGCCTACCTCTCAGGAGAGACCGCCAGCGTGGTGCCCAGCTCCTATAGGCCGGGATGACCATGACGGCCGCCATCCTTCTACGTATCCTGGTCAGGCGTTGGTACATAGTGGCCTTCGGCCTTGCCATTGGCCTTGTGTCTTTGGGCGCGGTCCGGACATCCGAGCCTGTTTACTGGACCAAGGCCGAAGTCACCTTCGTCGCACCGGACCGCGAACCCGCCTACTGGATCCCCGGCGACGACTATGCGTCCCTGGTGGACTTTGCGGCCATGGTGGAACGACGCGTCAATTACGACTCAGCCTCGGTTGACCTCACCCTGTCCAGCGGGACCCTCTATGGCGCCGGCGTCCGGCATGGTTACTCAGTAACGTTGCTCAACAGTGGCGGGCAGTGGGCCAAGAGCTTCCGGTGGCCTGTCTTGTCCGTTCAGGTGGTTGACTCCAGCGCACAGACAGTGAAGAACGTACTGGGTGACGTCGTGGAGCGTATCAAGGCGGCCTCCACCGAACTCCAACGGGAAGCAGGCGTGCAACAAGCGCTGATCACCACCCTTACATCTCCCTCAAGTCCGGAAATCGTGTTTGGCGGAGGAACGCAAACAAACCGCGTGAAAGGGGCCGTTTTCTGGATGGGCATAGCCGCCACTTTGTCAGTCCTGGCCGCGGTTGCCATCGATTCCCGGCCGCGGCGCCCCAGGGCGGCACAGACAGATCAGCAGCAGGATGAGGTGACATCCCGTGTACCGGGCTAATGGGCTGCTTCATCGCGACAGTGTCCAAGGGGCTACCGGGAAATCGGATGCGCCGATCTTCCTCACCATCTATCTGGTACTCACGTGCGCTCTGCCATCGAATCTTGTCATCGCGTCCCTCGGCTCCATCGGCCGGCCCAACACACTTTTCGCGATCCTGGGTTTGGCATGGTGGGTCCTGCACCAACTTCTGCGCACCACCCCGTCGGTCAGGCGATTCCACCCCTTGCGGGCAGCACTGTCCGCGTTCCTCATCGTTGCAGCATCCAGCTACGCATACGCCATGGTGAGAGGTCTCCCCGAAACCGAGGCCAGCCCCGCCGACGCCGGGCTCATCAGGCTGGCGGGCTGGGCGGGAATCCTGCTCATAGCTACCGATGGCCTGACCACCCGGGAAGGGGTCAGGACACTGCTGCGCAGGATCGCCCTGGCGGGAGGACTGACAGCGGCACTGGGTTTGCTGCAGTTCGCCACCGGCTCTTCCCTCATTGAATGGATCAGGATACCCGGTCTTAGCCTCAGCTCCGAGATTGCAAACATCGATTCCCGTGGCGGCTTCGTCCGTGCGGCTGGCATGTCACTGCATCCCCTCGAATACGGGGTAGTTCTGTCCACCTCGCTTCCCATTGCCATTACCTTGGCCCTGAACGACACCTCCAAGCGCAGGCTCCTCTGGTGGATCCCTGTTGGCCTGATTGCCGTTGCCGCAATGCTTTCCGTCTCCCGCGCCGCCCTGATCTGCATGGCACTGGCTTTTCTCATTCTCCTGCCGGTCTGGCCCAAGCAACTGCGACGACGGGCCGTCGTCGTCTCGGCGCTGCTGGTCGGAGTGATCTATGTGGTGACCCCAGGCATGATCGGGACCCTGTTCGGGCTCTTTACTATCGGCACCGATGACCCCAGTATCAGTTCCCGGACCAACGGCTATGCCACGGCCTTCGGAATGGCCAGCCAACAGTTGTTCCTCGGACGTGGTTTCGGCACCTTTCTCCCGGCCTATGTCATTGTTGACAACCAATACCTGGGACTCCTGGTGGAACTTGGCATAGCCGGTCTGCTTGCCTTCCTGATGCTGGTTCTCGCCGGCATTATCTGTGCCTGGAAGGCCCGCAGGGCAGCAAAGGACAATGAGCTACGTCAAATGAGCCAATCGGTACTTGCCAGCGTGGCCGCAGCTGCCCTTGCTTTTGGATTCTTCGACGCTTTTGCCTTCCCCATGGCGGCCAGCCTCCTGTTCCTCATGCTGGGCATATCAGGTGCACTGTGGAGAATCGCGCACCGGGAAGCCGCTGAGGCACACCTCAAGGAAAAGGCGGTCACTTCAGGGGAGCAATGAACCCATCCCGGAACAACCACAGGCAAGCAACAGTCAACGGCCTCTAGCGACGACTCTCATCCCGCTCCCATACGGGGGACGAGGCCCGGGACCTTGGATGACGGCGCCCCGCCACCGCGAACACTGCATAGACGACGGCGTCACAAGCCGTCCGAGGTCCACGAACCGACCCCAGCAACTGGCGAACCGTCCGCAGCAGGGAGGCCCCGCCTGACACCTGGTCCTGTTCGGCATTACCCCGATAGGTGCGACGCAACACAGCCAACAACGCAGCGGATGTCCGGGGCGTCCGGACTATCACCGGCTCCGTGGGCAGGACAGCCTTCTCCTGCGCATCAAAAAGCCTGTCCACAAAATAGTCGTCCCCTGTCAGTGCGGGGAAGACGCCCATGCGGCTGTGCCCGGAACGACTCAACGCATAAGCACCGGCGCCCCACAGTCCCTCCGCATTGCCCGGGATCCTGCCGCGTGCACGGTAGTAGGCCCGCACCGGCCCCGAAGCTCCGTGCGTGTCGTAACTGAACGCCGGCCGGGCAGCCAACAAAGTTCCATCCTGCAGGGCTGCAAAAACATCCGCAAGAGCTTTGGAGCTGACCTCTATGTCGGCATCCAAATAAAGGCGCGGCCACAAGCCGGTGCACTGGTCGCCGGCATTCAACGCCGCGGTCTTTGACGCCTCTGCAACATGCAGGACGGAGACCCCCTGCCATCGCGACGCGATCACTTCCGTAGCGTCCGTACACCCATTGCAGGCCACTACGACGTCCACAGTTCCCCAGCTGATGACTTCCCTCAGCGACCCCAGGGTTCTGTCGATCACCGCAGCCTCATTATGGGCCGGGATAATGACCGCTCCCGAGGGATACCCCGCACCCACTAGATCTCCCTTTCGACTGGCCGCACGGCATGTGGAAGGCGATCCCACCGCCGTCGGCTGGTCAAAGCCCACGCAGCATCGCGGTGACCGGCTTTCCCCAGCCGCGCCACCTCCGCGGCCAGGACAGCGCCACGAAAGGCCACCAGCCGCGCCGGCCCAAGGTACTTTTCCGCATATCGGACACGGTTCACAGACATCAAGGCGACGAGCTGCGGAGAAGCCCCGGATCCACCCCGCGTATGCCACATCCGGGCGGCCGGTTCGAACCAAATGGAATATCCAGCCTCCCTCATGCGGTGGCAGTAGTCGGTTTCCTCCGAATACAGGAAGAAGCGCTCATCCCAGGCACCCACCAGCTTGGCGGCCGCTGCGTCCACCAATAACGCCGCGCCAGTAGCCCACTCCACCTGATGCCCATGCAAGTAACTCTCCTCATCGACATCCATCTCCGACAACCACGCCGGACGGGATCCAAAACGGCTGCCCAGGGCCGCATCCCCAAGCGCTCGCAGAACTCCCGGTTCCCGCCTTAGTGAGGGGTAGACGGTGCCATCGTCCTCCAGCAGGACCGGCACAACCATTCCCGCCCCGGATTGTTCCAGGCGTCTCCGCATTGCCAGGACAGATCCTTCCGCAACGCGGAGGTCCGGATTGAGGATGAGGTAGGTACGGGCTTCTCCGGCGGCTGAGAGTGCTGCGTTGATTCCGCCGGCGTATCCCAGGTTTCCCCCGGTCCTGATGGCGATGACGTCCGGATGCCGGGACAGTTCACTGATGGTGCGGTGGTTGGGGGAGTTGTCGGCCACCACCACTTTCAAGGACTGCTCCTGTGCTTCCTTGCGCAGGCTCAGGATCAACGGCCCGATGGAGTCCTCGTTGTTGTAGGTGACGACGACGACGGCGACATCCGCGGTGGAGCTCGGTGGCATGAAGGACCCCGGAGCGCGGCTGGGCTCACGCTCCGGGACATCCACGCTGTGGACAGCGGTGGCCTGCTGGGCGGCATCCGGGTTCAGGCGTTGCCCCGGGACGACCGGGGGCAGCGCCAAACCGCTGTTCCTTCGCAGCCGCACGTAGGCTTCCGGTCCGTCCACGAGGTATCGACGGGCAAGCCGTCGGGGTTCCAGTGCCAGCCGCCAGGCCCACTCGAGGCTGTTGGAACTCACCCAGGACGGGGCCCGCTTGATATGCCCTGCCAGAAAGTCCACAACGGCCCCGAAGGCGAGCAAGACTCCCGCACCCGTCATGGCTCCATATTCCGAGATCCAGAGTTCCTGCCGCGGCTTGCCCAAGCCCACGATCAGAAGGTCGGGTGCCGACTCCGAAATCATGCCCGCAAGTCGGCGGGAAGCCTGGGGGTCGCCAAGAATGGTGCGCGCCGGCGCCCACCACCCAACGATCTTCAGCTGTGGCCGTTCCACTTCGAACCTGTCGCGGATCAGACGCTGGGTTTCCACCGACCCACCAAGGAAACCCACCGTAAGCCCCCTCCGCTCTGCCGCCTCCAGCAAGGGGCCGACGAGATCGCTGCCTGCCAGCCGAGGCCAGCTTCTTGACGTCAGGCGCCGGGCCTGCGTCGCCAGCGGGGCGCCGTCGACAAGGGTCAACCACTCCACGGCACCTGACTTTTCAAGGGTGCCCGACCAGCGGCCACCTGAACCAAAGTGGCGGATATGGTCCAGATTGGCAGAGCACACGCCCAACGGCGGGGCATTGACACCGCTGGCCCTGCCAAGGATCTCCTCAATGGCTGGCTGGAATTCCATGAGCTTGACCGCGACGCCGCCCAGGTTCACCCAAGGGTCTTCGGGGGCAGCGCCCAGGGGGCGTGGTGCGGTTCCGGGGCGTGGGGCCACGCGGTGGGGGACTGTCAGGTGGGGGACTACCCGGTGAATTGCTTTCCGGGTCGTCAGGGATTTCGGCAGCAGCATTCTTGGCTCCAGGATCGGGTCAAGCTCAAGGCATAACCATGTGACCCACGACCCCTGGCTGCTGCACTGCCAGGATTCGCGGATGGCGGGCAGGCCCGCCATATCGACATGTTTTCTTGAGTTGTCTCCCGGCCTCCTGCCAGAGGCTGCCGTAGGGCTACTTTAGGACGACTTTCCCGTATTCGCCAGCCTTTTCCACGGGCCTTTACGGCTACGGGAGCGCTTCGGCTCCCTAAAGGGCGATGCGGTACACATGATGCGTGTACTCGTTCGGGAAATCATCAGTAAATTTCCCCCCTTGGACTGGAATGGAACGGTTTTCGTCCAGCACTTCCACGGTGGAACCCGTTATCCCGGCAGGAAGTGTGAACGTTCTGCTGCCGGTGGCCCCATCGTCGGTCATCGCAAAGACATAGGCGCTTCCGTCCTTGGCCTTGAGCATGGTGTCTGTTCCGTCGCCAAAGTCCCAGACATAGGACTGGGTGTTGAGGACCGGCGCCAAGGCGCTGATGGCGTGGTTCACGACCCCCACTGCAGCGACCTGTTCCTTCAGGCAGTCGGCGCTGTGTTTCCGGGCGTCCTGGAAGGCGTCACCGGTGATGCAATCGTTCACTTCCTGTTGGTCCGGCGACTGGCTGAACCACACAATTCCCCTCGCCTCGTGGATAATCGACGCCCACACCTGTGCCTTGACCTGCTCAGGGCCCAACTGCTTGTAGCCGCGTGTTGAGCCGCCGGTGCTGACCACCGTGGGGAGCGCCCAGAGCGGCGCCTGGACACCGCGCGCGGCATTGACTTCCTGCTGTAATTGCATGATTTTCCCATAGCTTGAGGCGGTGCGGCAGTTCGATGCGGTGATGGGATTCTGTCCGTTCGGAGTCCGCCACCTTAGCGTGCCATCACCCCAGTCGCATTGCGGGACGGAGTAGAAGTATTGGTCCACGGAGTTCACGTTCGCGGTGCTGTAGTAGTCCGTTGAGAACTGCATGGGCACGTCATAGGTGACGATTCCCGAGGTCCAGTTCGCATAAGTGAACCTGCCAGTCACTGCAGGATCGTGCTGGGCCGCCAATTGCTTCATATGTGCCAGGCCTGGCACGGGTTCATACCTGCCATCCACTTCATCATCCAGCACGCTGCCCACCTGCCGGTCCCAGTTGGCAGGAGCGTCCGCGGGCGCGAAAAGGGTAAACATACCGTGAGCCGAGATGGCTGCACTGGACGCGTCCGGGTTGCCCTGAACGTAAGTATTGATGCCCAGCGCTTTGTCGTACTTCAGCTGCGCATCGCTGCCGGGGGAGCCGTACCAGATGGCGATGGGGAAAAAGGAGGGGTCATTCCAGCCGGCTGCGGCGGCTTTGGAAAATTGCCGCCAATATGCCGGGCCGCCCTCCCACGGAATCCTCGGGAGCTCATGGAGCGCAGCTGCGGGTTCCATGGACGTCGCTGTGGGTTCCGGCTGGGGAGGGGGAGCCACGCGTGGGACAGTTCCTGGAATCGTACTTGCCCAGAACAGCAAGCCAAGTGTCAAGGCCATCGTCGTGACGTAGCGAGCCCTCATAACGTCATCTTCTTCCGCAACCCAATGATGAGTACCTCAAAGGATGACATCCGCTCCACAATTCCGTAAACCGCCGTCGTGTTTCAGCCGGACGTGCGCAACGTCAGGTGCGTTCGCTACCCCTTGAGGTATTCCGCCAGACGCTGTGACCCATCCGGGGGAGTGAAGCCCGCGGCGGTAATTTTGGCCAAGTCCAGCACGCTGTGGACCGGCCGTGGAGCTGTGCCCGGTTGCGCGTACTCGGCTGCAGTGACGGGACGAACCAGCCCCGGATCCGCGCCGCAAAGCCGATAAACCTCCGCGGCGATTGCCGCCCAACTTCTCGGCACCCCACTGTTACTGATGTTGTAGGTGCCGTACGGTGCCTGTGAATCCACCAGATGCCTGATACCCGCGGCAATATCCACCGCGAAGCTCAGCCGGCCGATTTGGTCATCCACCACGTTCGGTGATGCTGCTTTGGCAGCGAGGCCGGCCATGGTCCGAACAAAGTTCTTCCCGTCACCCACAACCCAGCTCGTCCTGACGATGTAGTGCCTCGGGACGGCTGCCACAGCCATATCGCCTGCGGCCTTGCTCTGCCCGTATACCCCCAACGGAGCGTATGCCTCATCTTCCGTGTGCAGTTCCGCAGTGCCGTCAAAGACGTAGTCGCTCGACACATGGACCAGCGTCAGTGAATGTTCGACGGCGGTACTCGCCAAGCGGGCGACGGCGGCTGCGTTGACGGACCAGGCAGCTGTGCGGCCTTCCGGAGTTTCGGCAGCATCCACCGCGGTAAAAGCTGCAGCATTGATGATCGTGGCGTAGCTGCGCCATGCCAGCGACCGGAAGGAGTCCTCGCTGGTGATGTCAAAATCCCGGCGACCGGCAAAGTCGACCGTTCTGTCGCCGTCGAATGCCTGCCGCAATGCGGCCCCCAATTGGCCGTCGGCTCCGAGGACGAGAGTCCGCCGTTTTTGCATCGGGGCAACGTGGCCAAGGCGCGGATGGTTCTTGTCCTGTTCCGAGACCACAGCGCGGCTGAGGGGGATCGGCCACGGCACGGAGACGTGTTCGTCGGCCAGATTCAAGAAGGTGTAATCCTTCCGGGCATCCGGGCTCCAATGGTCGTTTACCAGGTAGGAGTAGGCGGTGTCGGGTTCCAGTGTCTGAAAGGCGTTCCCTACACCACGTGGCACGAAGACAGCTTGGCCCGGAGTCAGCTCCGCGGTGAACAGGACCCCAAAGGTAGGTCCCTCGCGAAGGTCCACCCACGCCCCGAAGATACGCCCGGAGGCCAAGGAGATGAATTTGTCCCAGGGTTCGGCATGGATGCCCCGGGTAGTGCCGGGAACGGCATTGAAGGAGACGTTGTTCTGGACGGGACCAAAATCGGGCAGCCCGGCGGACAGCATCTTGCTTCGGTGCCAGTTTTCCTTGAACCACCCGCGACCGTCGGCATGCAGAGGAAGCTCGAACAGCAACAACCCAGGAATGGGGGTTGGCGCGGAGATTGGTTCCCTGGCGTCCACGGCTTAGTGCCCTTGGCCGGCGTATTTTGACTCCGTGGCCGCCTTCTGGGGCCGCCACCACTGCTCGTTGGCCTTGTACCACTGGACGGTCTCTGCCAGGCCTGAGTCGAAGTCGGAGAACCGGGGCAACCAACCAAGTTCACCGCGGAGCTTGCTGGAGTCGATGGCGTAGCGCAGATCGTGTCCCGGACGGTCATTGACGAGGTCGTAGGCGTCCGGCTGTTGTCCATTCAGAATCAGTAACTTCTCCACCACCTCACGGTTCGACCGCTCCCCATTGGCCCCGATCAAGTAGGTCTCTCCGATCCGCCCCCGTTGGAGGATCGTCAAGACGGCCGAGGAATGGTCCTCCACGTGGATCCAGTCGCGGACATTCAGTCCCTGGCCGTACAGCCGGGGCCGCAGTCCGTCGAGGATGTTGGTGATCTGCCGCGGGATGAACTTCTCAACGTGCTGGTATGGACCGTAGTTGTTGGAGCAATTGCTGATGGTGGCTTGGAGGCCAAACGAACGCACCCAAGCCCGGACCAACATGTCCGAACCGGCTTTCGTAGCGGAGTAAGGGCTGGTGGGCCGGTACACCGAGTCCTCAGTGAATTTGCAGGGATCATCCAGCGCCAGGTCTCCATACACTTCATCGGTGGAGATGTGGTGGAAGCGTGTTCCGTGCTTGCGGGCGGCTTCGATCAGGGTGAACGTGCCCATCAGGTTGGAGTCCAGGAAAGGACGGGGATCATCCAGCGAGTTGTCGTTATGCGACTCGGCCGCAAAGTGCACCACGGCATCCACTGAGGCCGTCAGTGCGTCCACCAGACCGCCGTCGCAAATGTCCCCTCTATGGAATTCGAAGCGGTTTGAAGGCAGTCCCGAGAGCGACTCCATGCTGCCGGCGTAGGTGAGCTTGTCCAGGACAGTGACATGAAGGCCAGTGTGCTCCATGATGAAGTGAACAAAATTGCATCCGATGAATCCGGCCCCGCCGGTGACAAGGATTCTCTGCATGGCCATAGCGTAACCGTCCCTGACGGTGATGTGCAGCGGGAGAGGACAGTTAGATGCGCGGAATTATTCTTGCCGGTGGCACGGGCTCCAGGCTCCATCCAATTACGCTCGGAATCAGTAAACAATTGGTTCCGGTCTTTGATAAACCAATGATTTACTATCCGCTGTGCACCCTGATGCTCGCTGGAATCCGCGACATCCTTATCATCACGACACCTGCGGATGGTCCCCAATTCGAGAAGCTCCTGGGGGACGGCTCGCAATTCGGAGTCAATGTGAGCTATGCCCGTCAACCCACACCCGACGGACTTGCCCAAGCCTTCATTCTCGGGGAGGAGCACATCGGAAGCGGCAAAGTGGCGCTCATCCTGGGCGATAACATCTTCAATGGTCCCGGCATGGGCAACCAGCTCCGCCATTATGCCGATGTCGACGGCGGCGCAATCTTCGGATACTGGGTCAAGGACCCCTCTGCCTACGGCGTGGTGGAATTCGATGATAAAGGCCTGGCAATTTCGATTGAAGAGAAGCCCTCGGCACCCAAAAGCAACTATGCAGTGCCCGGACTGTACTTTTATGACAACAACGTTGTCGCCATGGCAAAGGAGCTGCAGCCATCACCGCGCGGGGAGCTGGAAATAACCGACATCAACCGCAAATACATGGAGCTTGGGCAGCTGCATGTGCAGAAGTTTCCGCGGGGGACCGCCTGGCTGGACACCGGAACCTTCAGTGATCTCAATGATGCCTCCAACTACGTCCGTACCACCGAAAACCGGCAAGGGTTGAAGATCGGCGCGCCGGAAGAAGTGGCATGGCGAATGGGATACCTGACTGACGACGAGCTCAGGCAACAGGCGGCCAAACTGGCCAAGAGCGGCTACGGCAGCTACCTGCTGGACATCCTGGACCGGCGCTGACCCTTACGCCGCGGAAACATCCTCAAGCGCACGTGCAATCTCTGCCGGGAGAACCGCCAACTGCGCATCCAGCAATTCCTTGAGCTGAACCGCGTTCCTTGGTCCGACAACCGCAGTGGACACCCCCGGCCGGGACAGCAGCCAGCTCAAGGACACGTCCAAGGGAGAACGGCCCAGCCCACGTGCTGCCATCGCTACTGCTTCCACCACCCGCGATGCCCGCGGTTCCAGATAGGGCTCGACGTACGTTGCCAGCCTTCCCTGAGCCGCTCGGGAATCCGCGGGAATTTGTCCCCGGTACTTGCCGCTGAGAACCCCGCGCCCCAAAGGGGCCCAGGCCATCAGGCCGAGGCCGGCGTCCTCGACGGCGGGGATAAGTTCTTCCTCGGCTTTGCGGTTGAGCAGAGAATATTCCGACTGGTTGGCCACCAAAGTAAAACCTGCCACTGCCGCGGCCTTGGCCGTCTGCCAGCCGTTGTAATTGGAAATGCCGACGTAACGGGCACGTCCGCTTCGCTGTGCCAGCTCCAGAGCCGAGAGCGTTTCATCCAACGGCACGTTCGGATCCCACTCCTGGGCGAACCAGATGTCGATGTAATCCGTTCCGAGCCTTGCCAGGCTCGCATCCAGCGCAGAAAGCAGCGCCCCCCGGGAGGCGTTGACACTGCGGCGCGTTTCCGACGACGACACGCCGGCTTTGGTGGAGATGACGATTTCGGACCGGGCGACGACGTCTCCGAGCATGGAGCCCAGCATCGCCTCGGCCCGTCCCTGCGCGTGGGACGCGGCAGTGTCAACCACTGTTCCACCTGCTTCAACAAACGCGTGGAGCAGTTCCGCAGCATCCTGCTCATCGGTTTCCTGCGCCCAGGACATGGTTCCAAGGGACATCGAAGACACGCGGAACCCACTGTTCCCGACATAACGCTGCTGCATAGCAGCTAGCTTACGGGCAGTTACCAGTGTTCATGACGTAGGGTCTATTCACGTGAACTGGATAGAAGCAGCCTTGCTGGGCCTTGTGCAGGGCCTCACCGAATTCCTCCCGATTTCCTCGAGCGCGCATCTGCGGATCGTCGGCTCATTCCTCCCCGATGCAGCCGATCCCGGGGCGGCTTTTACGGCCATCACCCAGCTAGGTACCGAAACCGCCGTCATCGTCTACTTTTGGCGTGACATCGTCCGCATTGTGCGGGCCTGGTTCGGCTCCTTGACGGGCAAAGTGGAACGGAACGACCCCGATGCCCGCATGGGCTGGCTGGTCATCCTGGGCAGCCTTCCCATCGTCATCCTTGGACTGTTGTTCCAGGACCAAATCGAGTCAGTGTTCCGCAGCATGTGGATTGTTGCCACCATGCTGATTGTTTTCGGCATGATTCTCGCCGTCGCCGATGCCATTGGCCGGCAGGAGCGGGATCTCACCCAACTGAGCTACAAACACGGCATCCTGTATGGCTTTGCCCAGGCAATGGCGTTGATTCCCGGCGTTTCGCGCTCCGGCGGCACCATCACGGCCGGACTCCTCATGGGTTACACCCGTGAAGCGGCCGCACGCTACTCCTTCCTTCTCGCCATTCCGGCCGTGTTCGGCAGCGGCCTCTACCAGCTTTACAAAACAGTCACCAAAGAGGGCCTGGCCGGACCTTACGGACTGCCCGAAACCGCACTGGCCACGGTCATCGCCTTCGTTGTGGGTTACGTCATCATCGGCTGGTTCCTGAAGTTCGTGTCCACACGCAGTTACCGGCTCTTTGTCTGGTACCGCATCTTCCTTGGGTTGGCCTTGTATGTCCTGCTCGGTTTCGGTGTGATCAGTGCCTAGCACTAAGGTTGAGTCGTGAAATCGTGGATCTCCCGCCCTGTACCTGAACTGCCCGGCAGCATGCCGCCCGTACGGCTGTACGACACCGCTCTGGGCCGTGTCGTGGAGGTGGAACAACAAGCCGAGCAGTCGATGTACGTCTGCGGCATCACGCCCTATGACGCAACGCATATGGGCCATGCTTCGAGCTATGTAGCGTTCGACCTCCTGAACCGCGCTTGGCGTGATGCAGGGATCCGCGTGTCCTACGTTCAAAACGTCACGGACGTCGATGACCCCCTTCTTGAACGCGCCACCGCTACCGGCGTGGACTGGCGTGAACTGGCTGAAAGCCAAATCGAGCTTTTCCACACGGATATGGACGCCCTGAACGTCCTCGCCCCGGACCATTACGTTGGCGCCGTCGAGGCAATCCCCGACATCGTGCCAGCCATTGAACAGCTCATCGCCGATGGCGTCGCCTACCGCGTCCAAGGTGGCGACGGAGAACCCGACGGCGACGTCTACTATGACGTCGAAGCCGCCGGAAAGAGCTCCAGCGCTACGGATGCCTGGACCCTCGGCGATGTATCAGGCCTTGGTGAGAGCGAGATGCTCGCGCTGTTCGCCGAACGCGGGGGAGACCCCGGGAGGCCGGGCAAACGGAACGCCCTTGATCCACTGCTGTGGCGGGTGGCCCGGGACGGAGAACCCAGCTGGCCGGGAGCCGGCCTCGGTGCCGGGCGGCCAGGCTGGCACATCGAATGTACCGTGATCGCGCAGAAGTATCTTCCGGCGCCGTTCACGGTGCAAGGTGGCGGCTCCGACTTGATCTTCCCGCACCACGAAATGGGGGCCGGCCACGCGTACTCCCTCTCCGGAGTCCCGTTGGCCCGTCACTATGCCCACGCCGGCATGGTGGGTCTGGACGGAGAGAAGATGAGCAAGTCCAAGGGAAACCTGGTACTCGTCTCCAAGCTCCGTGCAGCCGGTGAAGAACCAGCTGCCATCCGCCTGGCGATCCTGGCCAACCACTACCGCTCCGACTGGTCGTGGACTGATGCAGACTTCGCGGCGGCCAAAGACAGGGTCGCTGTTTGGCGGGCAGCCTTGGAGCAGGCTCCAGCCGGTTCTGCGTCCGGGCTGATCGCGGCCATCCGCAAGGAGCTGGCCGAGGACCTCAACGCGCCAGGTGCGCTGGCCGCCGTCGACCATTGGGCCCAGGAGGCAGTACGCAACGGTGCGGAGAAGTCCGCTCATGATGCTGCCCTGGTATCCGATGCCGTCAACGCTTTGCTGGGCGTGGAACTCTAGACCGCGCCGGAAAGAAGCAAAAGGCCCCGACATTCGTCGGGGCCGTTTGCCGTTTTCGGACGTCTGGGTCCTACGGACGCTCCTTGCCGCGCCGCTTCAGGTACCGCTCGAATTCCCGGGCAATGGATTCACCCGAGGCCTCCGGGAGGTCTGCCGTGTCCTTGGCTTCTTCGAGTTGACGCACATAGGCAGCAATTTCCGGGTCCTCCGTGGCGAGCTCATCGACTCCGCGTTCCCAGGCTTCAGACTCTTCAGCGAGGGCATGGCTGTCCAGGGGCACCTGAAGCAGGTCCTCGATCTTGTGCAGGATTGCGAGCTGGGCCTTGGGGGAGGGCGGCTGCGCTACGTAGTGGGGAACGGCGGCCCAGAGTGAGACCGTGGGCAGGCCCGCCAAAAGGGCGAATTCGGCCAGGACCCCGACGATTCCCACGGGCCCTTCGTATTGCGAGGCTTCCAGATTGAGCCGTTCCCGCAAGCCGTTGTCCTCCGTGGTGGTGCTGACCGGAATAGGCCGGCTGTGCGGAACATCGGCCAGCAAAGCGCCAACCAGAATGACGGAATCCACCTTGAGGGCTTCGGCATGGACCAAAAGCTCGGTGGTGTAGGCACGCCAGCGGTAAGACGGTTCCGTGCCGAGGACAAAAACCACATCCACGTTGCTGTCCGGGACTGCGGCCTTGTAGATCCTGGTGGATGGCCACTTCACTTTCCGGGCGCCGGAGGAGGTGCGCCGCACGGTGGGCCTGGTGAACTGGAAATCGTAATATTCCTCGGCATCCACGGTGGCGACTTTCTTGCCGTCCCATAGCTTGTTCAGGTAGTGCAGGGCATCGCTGGCTGCTTCACCGGCGTCGTTCCAGCCCTCAAAGGCGGCGATCATTACGGTGACGCGCTGTCCTTCCGCGGGTTCCTTGAGGAAACGCTCGGGCTCCACGGTGATGTCCTGCCCTTCGGGGGTCCCGTCCACACTGTTCATCCACTCACCCTACGTCCAAGACCCTGATGGATGCATGGCATTTCGCCTCAACGCGTGTCCCATATTCGCCCACAGCACAATGCCGGGACTGTGGGCCATCAGGTTCCACGTAGACTGGAAACCATGCATTCAACACCCAGCCAGCCCCTCCTCAAAGCCGTGCTCTGGGATATGGATGGCACACTCGTGGACACCGAACCCTATTGGATCGCGGCCGAGCGCGCCCTGGTGGAAGCACATGGAGGCAGCTGGAGCCACCAGCAGGCCATGCAGTTGGTGGGCCAGTCCTTGCTTCACTCCGCGGCTGTCCTGCAGCGGGCCGGAGTCAAACTCGAGGCCCGCGAAATCGTGGATACTTTGAGCGCACAGGTCATTGCCCGTGTGCGCCAGGAAGTCCCGTGGCGCCCGGGAGCGCGCGAGCTGCTGGATGAACTCCACGCGGCAGGCATCCGCTGCGCCCTGGTAACCATGTCGGAAGGCCCGCTCGCGGGAGTGGTGGTTGAAAGCCTCCCCAAGCCGTATTTCGAGTTCATGGTCACCGGCGACACCGTCACCCACGGAAAGCCCCACCCGGAGGCTTACCTCACCGCGGTGGAACGGCTGAAGCTGGACGACCCGACCCTGACCATCGACCATTGCGTCGCCCTGGAAGACTCCGTGCCCGGCGCTACGGCCGCCATGGCCGCAGGCGTGGTCACTGTCGGCATTCCGCACCAGGTACCGCTGCCCGAGGACCACCGCATGATCCTGTGGGATACCTTGGTTGGCCGGACGGCTGCCGACGTTGGCCGGTTGGTCGGTGACCGCTTTCCGGCGCTCGACCTCGTTGAAGGGGCCAACTAGGTGAGCAGTTCCCCCGCACCCCATCACGTCGCGTCGAAAAGGGA
This sequence comes from Paenarthrobacter nicotinovorans, assembly GCF_007670255.1. Lineage (GTDB taxonomy): Bacteria > Actinomycetota > Actinomycetes > Actinomycetales > Micrococcaceae > Arthrobacter > Arthrobacter nicotinovorans_B. Next base: position 313,903 of record NZ_SZVS01000001.1, read on the forward strand.
AGGCATCCCGCTGGGGAAGATAGCGGGCGTGCCCGTCTACCTGGCCTATTCGTGGTTCGTGATCGCCGCGATCACGGTGGTTTTCTACGGCCCCGTTATCATCGACAGGTTTCCTGGCATTGGCAACTGGGGATACTTGGCCGGCCTCGCCGTCGCCTTGCTGCTGGCGGTCTCGGTCCTCCTGCACGAGATCGCCCATGCACTCAGTGCCAGGGCCTTTGGCTGGCCCACTGAGAAAATCGTGCTGAACCTGTGGGGTGGCCACACCCAGTTCGAGAACTTCACCGCCTCGCCCGGCCGCTCGGTCATCGTTGCCCTTGCCGGGCCAGCGTCGAACTTCGTCATCGCCGGGATTATGTGGGCTGTAACGTCTACGGGAATGCTCAGCGGCATTCCGCGGATGCTCGCGGACATCCTGATGCTCGCCAACCTGGTGATCGGTATCTTCAATGTCCTCCCTGGAATGCCTTTGGACGGTGGCCGCCTGGTGGAGTCAGCTGTCTGGAAGGCCACCGGCAGCCAGGACAAGGGAACCATTGCCGCTGGCTGGTCCGGCAGGATCATCGTCGTGGCTTTGGTCATCTGGTTCATCGTTGTGCCGTTCCTCAAGGGCGAATTGCCTGATCCGATGTACACGGTCGTCACCGTTCTGGTCTGCGGCTTCCTCTGGATGAGTGCTTCCAGCTCCATCCACCACGCAAAACTGCGCAGCCGCCTCTACCTGGTGACTGCCGCCGGACTGGCGGACCGCGCCGTCGGTGTGCCGAACTCGGCGACAGTGGCAGATGTCCTGGCCATAGCACCGGCGGGGAGTCCCGCCGTCGTGATCTGCGGACCTGACGGCAAGCCGCAAGGCGTTGTTGACGGCCCTGCGGTTGCCAGCGTCCCCTTTGAGGCGGCCACGACGACGCCGGTCACCGCGGTTGCCCACGCGCTGGCTGCAGGCGCGTACGTCCCCGAATGGTCCAAGGGCCAGGAGTTGATCCAGTACTTGGCGCAGTTGGAAGGCGGCGAATACGCTGTGGTGGACCATAACGGAGTCGTCACCGGACTGCTCCGCCAGGAAGCCGTAGTGACAGCCATAACAGGTAAGGAACCGCGCAGGAGCGGTCGCGCCTGACCACAGGACCGGTAGAGTTACATGCCGGCCGTCTTGGCAGAAACCCCATGCCGCCGGCGCCCAGCAGCCAGCAACACGCAGCGGCCCAGCCGTACAAGAGCGAGGAACACCACATGAACCGCGAAACCGCCGCCCCCGAGGCAAGCGCCAGCCCGGACGAGGCAGCCTCCGGCTCCACTGTGCAGCCAACGGGCGCTGCACGGCGTCGCGGGCCCTTTCGTGTGGGAGAACGGGTCCAGCTCACGGACGAGCGCGGGCGAATGAACACGATCATGCTGGAAGTGGGCGGTGCGTTCCATACGCACCGTGGATTCCTGAACCACGACGAAATCATCGGCAAGGTCGACGGTTCCGTGGTGAGCAACAATGTTGGCCAGCAGTACCAGACGCTGCGCCCCCTGTTGTCCGACTTCGTGTTGTCCATGCCCCGCGGTGCCGCCGTTGTCTACCCCAAAGACGCGGCCCAGATCGTTACCATGGCAGACATCTTCCCCGGCGCCCGCGTTGTGGAAGCAGGCGTCGGTTCAGGCGCACTGTCCATTTCGCTGCTCCGTGCCGTAGGCGACGGCGGTTACCTGCACTCCTTCGAGCGCCGCGAAGAGTTCGCTGACATCGCCCGCGGCAACGTCGAAACCATTTTCGGTGGACCACACCCGGCGTGGCAGATCTCCTTGGGCGACTTCCAGGAAGAAGTCGTCAAGGCCGAGGCCCCCGGCTCTGTGGACCGTGTGGTCCTGGACATGCTCGCTCCTTGGGAATGCCTCGACGCCGTTGCCACGGTCTTGGCGCCGGGGGGCGTCTGGATCAACTATGTCGCCACAGTGACCCAGTTGTCGCGCACGGCAGAAGCAATCCGCGCCGACGGCCGCTTCACGGAGCCGGACGCCTGGGAGTCGATGGTTCGCGGCTGGCACCTGGAGGGCCTCGCCGTCCGGCCCGACCACCGCATGGTTGCCCACACCGGCTTCTTGCTGGTGACCCGGCGTTTGGCCGATGGCGTCACCGGCATTTCCGTGAAACGGCGTCCTTCCAAGACAGAATTCAGCGAAGAGGACCTCAACGCCTGGACCCCCGGTGCAGTGGGGGAACGTTCAGTCTCGGACAAGAAGCTGCGCCGCGCCGCCCGTGACGCCATTGCCGGAACCAACGTCCAGGACGAACCCCCGGTCACAAACTGAAAAGGTCACAATAGGGTCCGCATTCCGGATGTCACCGGGCACCCTGGGCTTTTCGGGACTAAGGTCTTGTTAAGCGCAGGAAGGGGCTGATGAATCGTGGATACGCCAAACAACGACCTTGGACGGCCGACACCGGAGGATGCAAACGCAGCGGCAGAGGAAAGGGCGGGCCGGGGTATCGCCCCAGTTCAGCCGCCTGAACCCTCGACTGACCTGACTGTTGCCGAACGGCAGATCAACATCCTTCGGGACAAGCTCCGCCACATCGACCGCCAGCTGGCAGCCGCTACCCAGAACAACAGCAAGCTGGTGAGCATGCTGGAAACCGCCAAAGCCGAGATCCTTCGCCTGAAGGGGGCTATAGAGCAGGAAGGGCAGCCGCCCTACAGTTTCGGGACTGTGCTCCAGGTCAACCCCCGCAGGCAGCCGGCACCGGGAAGCTCCGGGCAGGCCGCAACAGAAGAGTCAGTGGACATCTTCAACGCTGGTCGCAAGATGCGCGTGGGCGTCAGCCCACTGGTCAACGTCAACCAACTCGCAGTAGGGCAGGAGGTCCTGCTCAATGAGGCCCTCCTCATCGTGGCAGGACTTGGCTACGAGCGGGCCGGCGAACTGGTCACGTTGAAGGAAATGCTCGGCAGGGACCGTGCACTGGTAGTCGGCCGCGCCGATGAAGAACGGGTGGTCCGGCTCTCCGGAGCCCTCCAGGAGCTCCACCTCAAGGTCGGCGACGCGCTGTCCCTGGATTCACGGACCGGGTACGCCCTGGAGAAGGTTCCCCGCGCCGAAGTGGAAAACCTGGTCCTTGAGGAAGTTCCGGACATCACCTACCAGGACATTGGCGGCCTCGGTCCGCAGATCGAACAGATCCGCGATGCCGTGGAGCTGCCGTTCCTGCATCCGGACCTCTACCGCGAACACGGATTGAAGGCTCCCAAAGGCATCCTGTTGTACGGTCCTCCGGGCTGCGGCAAGACGCTGATCGCCAAGGCCGTTGCGAACTCCCTCGCTGCCCGGGCCGCTGAACGCGCCGGCAACACCGATCTCAAGAGCTACTTCCTGAACATCAAGGGTCCCGAGCTCCTGGACAAGTACGTGGGCGAAACCGAGCGGCATATCCGGTTGATCTTCGCGCGGGCCCGTGAAAAGGCGTCGGACGGCAGCCCCGTGGTTGTCTTCTTTGACGAGATGGACTCGCTTTTCCGGACCCGCGGTACAGGTGTCTCGTCCGACGTCGAAACCACCATCGTGCCCCAGCTGCTCAGCGAGATCGACGGCGTGGAGCGCCTGGACAACGTGATTGTCATCGGTGCATCAAACCGGGAAGACATGATTGATCCTGCGATCCTCCGACCAGGGCGCCTCGATGTAAAAGTCAAGATCCAACGGCCCGACGCCGAAGCCGCCGCGGACATTTTCGCCAAATACATCACCACTGACCTGCCGTTCCACGCCCAGGACCTGGCGGAGTACGGCGGAGACGTCCAGGCAACGGTGGATGCCATGGTCCAGCGGACAGTGGAAGCGATGTACTCCACCGAGAAATCCAACGAGTACCTCGAAGTTACCTACGCCAACGGCGACACGGAGATGCTGTACTTCAAGGACTTCAATTCCGGTGCTGTGGTGCAGAACGTCGTGGACCGCGCCAAGAAGTACGCCATCAAGGATCTGTTGACCAACCAGCAAAAGGGCCTCCGGATCGAGCACCTGCTGCGGGCTGTGGTGGATGAGTTCCGGGAGCACGAGGACATGCCGAACACCACCAATCCGGACGATTGGGCACGGATCTCAGGCAAGAAGGGTGAACGGATCACCTACATCCGGACCATCGTCCAAGGCAAGGCCGGGCAGGAACCTGGCAAGTCCATCGAGACCACCGCGAACACGGGCCAGTACCTGTGACAGCAAGACCCGAAGGTACACCCGCAGAGAAACTGCCCGCCGGCGGAGCGATGCGCGTCATGGGCTCGGAAACTGAATACGGTATCCACGCGCCGTCCGCACCGGGTGCCAATGCCACCATGATGTCCGCAAGGATCATCCAGGCATACGCCGCCGTCACGCGGCAGCGTGCCGCCGGCGGCGCCGAGACGCGGTGGGACTACACGGACGAAGAGCCGCTCCACGACGCCCGCGGCTGGACCGTGGACAGGGCGGCGGCGGATCCAAGCCAACTCACGGACCAGCCTCCGGTCCTCGACGCCGAAGCCGTCGCCTTGGCATACGGCCGCCAGGAACTGGAGCTTGATGGCGCGGACGAGTCAGGATCGCTCCTGATGAACATGGTCCTCGGCAACGGCGCCCGCCTGTACGTCGACCACGCCCATCCGGAGTATTCCAGTCCGGAGGTTACCAATCCCCGGGATGCGGTTGCCTGGGACGCCGCGGGTGACCTCGTGGCCCTTGCCACTGTCCGGAAGGTGGCCGCAGACACCAGTTTGCCTGCCATCAACCTGTATAAGAACAACACCGATAACAAGTCGGTGTCTTATGGTTCCCATGAGAACTACCTCATGCCCCGTTCGGTGCCCTTTGGTGACATCATTCGCGGCTTGACCCCTTTCTTCGTGTCCCGTCAGGTGGTCTGCGGTGCGGGCCGGGTGGGGTTGGGACAGGACAGTTCGACGCCCGGATACCAGATCAGCCAGCGGGCGGACTTCTTTGAAGCGGAAGTGGGGCTGGAGACGACCATCCGCCGCCCCATCATCAACACCCGGGACGAACCCCATGCAACGGCGGACAAGTACCGCCGCTTGCACGTGATCATTGGGGACGCCAACCTCAGCCAGGCTTCCAATTACCTCAAATTCGGAACCACGGCCATGGTCCTGAGCCTCATTGAGGCCGGCCAGGCTCCCAAGATCGAGGTCCACGAGCCGGTCCAGGCCCTTCAAGCCGTCAGCCACGACACCACGCTGACGTCAACGGTTCGGCTGCTCGACGGACGGCGGGTGACAGCCCTGGACCTCCAATGGATGTATTACGAGGCCGCAGCGAAACTGGCCCAGGAAACCGGCGTGGCTGATTCACTCTCCGGAGACGGCCACAGCCACGGGGTTCTGGCCCGTTGGGAATCCACCTTGACCGCGTTGGGGTCCGACGTGATGTCCGCGGCTTCGTCCGTGGAATGGGTGGCGAAGAAGTCGATCCTGGAGGGGTACAGGAACAGGGACGGATTGGGCTGGGACGACGCCCGGCTCGGCCTGGTGGACCTTCAATGGTCGGACATCCGCCCCGAGAAGGGCCTCTACTACAGGCTTCTGTCCAACAACCGCATGCAGCGGGTAGTGGACGACGCCGACATCGCCCGGGCGGTGACGGAACCGCCGTCGGACACCCGCGCGTACTTCCGCGGCAAGTGCGTTTCGAGGTTCGGCAAGGACGTGGTGGGCGCCAGCTGGGACTCTGTGATCTTTGACGTGCCGGGACTGGGGAAACTCCAGCGCGTTCCCACCCGCGAACCGTTGCGCGGGACACAGGCGCTGACCGGGGCACTCTTCGAACGACACACTGAAGCGGGTCCCTTCCTTGGCGAATTGTTGGGCCAGAATCCGCCGCCGGCAAGGGGTTGAGCCGGTGTGCGCCACAGGAATATTCGCACCGGCCCAAAGCCGTACGCGGCGGCCCGCAGCGTGGCAATATGGCAGTAGGAAGTCTCCAAGATCCGGGGACTGACAGTAGGGAGAAAGAAAATGGCAGCTCAGGAGCAGCAACAACCACAGTCACGGGAAACCGAAGCTGAAGTGGACGTCCCGGAGGCTCCGCCTGCAGCGCCCGAAGCCCAGGCATCCGAGGCAACGCAGGGCGTGGATGATCTCCTCGACGAAATCGACGGTGTTCTGGAATCGAACGCCGAAGAGTTCGTCAGGGCCTTCGTCCAAAAGGGCGGCCAGTAACCGGCCCACAGCAAGGACCTACCACCCGGACGGCGTGAGGCCGCCGGGCACGTGAACGCAGAGTCGAAGGAGTGCAGCAATGCAGGACCCATCAAACGGCCCCCTGGCCACCCAGGCTACGTCTTCATTCACCGAGCATCTGCAACGCTCTCGTCCTGAACTCCTTCCGTTCAACCAGCCACTGCCCGCCGGCTCCGTACCGGCCTCACCGCATGCCACCACCATCGTGGCGCTGACTTATGCGGGCGGCGTGCTGATGGCGGGCGACCGCCGCGCCACCATGGGCAATGTCATCGCCAGCCGGCACATCGAAAAGGTGTTCCCGGCCGATGAATTCTCGGTGCTGGGCATCGCCGGCACGGCAGGCCTGGCAATCGACATCACGCGCCTTTTCCAAGTTGAGCTCGAACACTACGAAAAGATCGAAGGCACGTTGCTGAGCCTCGTGGGCAAAGCAAACCGCCTGGGTGCCATGATCCGGGGGAACCTGCCCATGGCAATGCAGGGGATGGCAGTCATTCCGCTCTTCGCCGGATTCGACCACGTCAGCGGCGTGGGCCGTTTGTTCTCCTACGACGTCACGGGCGGCCGCTATGAAGAGCAGGAACACCATTCGGTGGGATCGGGTTCGGTCTTCGCCAGGGGCGCGCTGAAAAAGCTGTGGAAACCGAACCTCTCCGAGGAAGACGCCATAGCAGTAGCTGTCGAGGCACTCTACGACGCCGCTGACGACGACTCCGCCACTGGCGGACCGGACCCGGTACGGCAACTCTGGCCGGTGGTCTACACGGTCAACCGCGCAGGAAACCGCAGGGTCCCCGAACGCGACCTTGCAGCCATTGCCGGGGCAATCGTCGAATCGCGGGCCATCGCCGGACGGGAGGCCTGAGATGACACAGCAGTTCTATGTCTCTCCTGAACAACTGATGAAGGACCGCGCCGACTTCGCGCGGAAAGGCATCGCGCGCGGCCGGTCCGTCGTGGTCATCAGCTGCGCTGACGGCATTGCCCTGATCGCAGAGAATCCGTCACCGTCCCTCCACAAAATCGGCGAAATCTACGACAAGATCGCCTTTGCGGCCGTAGGCAAGTATAACGAGTTCGAAAGCCTGCGGCAGGCGGGCGTCCGCTACGCCGATGTCCGGGGTTACTCCTATGACCGCGAAGACGTCACGGCCCGCGGCCTGGCCAGTGTGTACGCCCAAAGCCTGGGGGCAGTCTTCACCGCTGAACAGAAGCCATTTGAGGTTGAACTGGCGGTGGCCGAGGTCGGGGCGACACGGGAGCAGGACCACCTCTACCGCCTGACGTTCGATGGTTCCATCGCTGACGAGAACGGTTTCGTCGTCATGGGCGGACTGGCGGAGCAGATTTCCGACGTCGTCAGCCGGGCTTGGGAGCCGGATCTCACCCTGCCGGGTGCCATGCGTTTGGCCTTGCGGGCCTTGGCTGCCGACAAGGAGCTCGAAGCCCTGCCGGCTACCGCCGTCGAGGCCGCCGTCCTCTACCGTGCTTCGGAGAGCCACCGCGGATCACGCAGGGCGTTCCGGCGACTGCTGCCCGAGGACATGACCCGGTTGCTCACAGAGGAGGCCTGAGATGGACAAACGCATATTTGGCATCGAAACGGAATTCGGGATTTCCTATTCCAGTCCTGATTCGCGTCCTTTGGCACCTGAGGAAGTGGCCCGCTACCTCTTCAGGAAAGTGGTCAGTTGGGGGAGGTCTTCAAACGTCTTCCTGACCAACGGCTCGCGGCTCTACCTGGACGTGGGTTCCCACCCGGAGTACGCCACGGCCGAGTGCGACGACCTTGCCCAACTCATTGCCCACGACAGGGCGGGCGAACTGATTCTCGATGACCTGGTGGACGAGGCCCAAAGCAGGCTGGCCGCCGAGGGCTTCAACGGAACCGTTTACCTTTTCAAGAACAACACGGATTCGGCCGGAAACTCCTACGGGAGCCACGAGAACTACCTGATTCCGCGCCGCGGTGAATTCTCGCGTTTGGCTGAAATCCTGATTCCCTTCCTGGTGACGCGGCAGCTGATCGCAGGGGCCGGCAAGGTGTTGAAGACTCCGCACGGGGCCACCTTCGCTTTCTCCCAACGCGCCGACCACATCTGGGAAGGGGTGTCCTCGGCGACCACGCGTTCGCGGCCCATTATCAATACCAGGGACGAGCCCCACGCTGACGCTGAGTTCTATCGCCGTCTCCACGTCATCGTCGGAGACTCCAACATGTCCGAGACAACGGCCCTGCTCAAAGTCGGTACGGTGGACCTGATTCTGCGGATGATCGAATCGGGCGTGATCATGCGTGACATGCGCATGGAAAACCCCATCCGCAGCATCCGCGAGATCTCGCACGACCTGACGGGCCGGGCCCTGATCCGCCTGGCCAACGGCAGGCAGCTCACGGCCCTCGATATCCAGCGCGAATACCTCACCAAGGTCACTGACTTCGTCGCCACCAACGGAGCACACAATGCCCACGTTCCCTTGATCCTGGATCTGTGGAAGCGCACGCTTGACGCTATTGAAAGCGGCGATACCAGCACCATTGACACCGAGGTTGACTGGGCCATCAAGAAGAAGCTCATGGACGGCTATATGCAACGACACGGGCTCGGCCTCGATTCTCCCCGGATCGCCCAACTGGACCTCACGTACCACGACATCTCGCGGCAACGGGGCCTGTTCTTCCTGCTCCAGGCCAGGGGAGCGGCCCGCCGACTGGTCACTGAAACCGATGTCAAGGACGCCGTGGACGCACCTCCACAGACTACCCGCGCCAAGCTCCGTGGCGACTTCGTTCGCCGCGCGCAGGAACTGGGCCGCGACTACACCGTCGACTGGGTCCACCTGAAATTGAATGACCGCGCGCACCAGACCATCCTCTGCAAGGACCCCTTCCGGAGCGAGGACGAAAGGGTGGATGCGCTCCTGGACTCCATGGGCTGATCTGCGCTTTAAGCTGGTTCCCAGCTTGGCGGGCTATTCTGGATAGTGGTCTCTTTCCAGGAGACAACCTGCTTGGAGGCGTCATCCGCTGTTCCGAGTGTCCTTTGCCCCGACGAAAGTGTCTTTTTGTGCGCCGACTCCTAGCAATTCTTCTTCCTGCCCTGCTGCTCATCACCGCGTGCGGGGGAAGCAACGCGGCACCTGAGCCCACCAGCCAGTCCGCAGGTGACATCTCCAAGCTCGACTCCGTGAAAGTGACGGACAACGGCAACGACAAAGCACCTGGCGTTGAATTTTCCAAGCCGCTCAGCGTGTCCGAACCCACCGTCAAGGTGGTCAAGGAGGGTGACGGAGAGCGTGTGAAGGCCGGGCAGACAGCCGAACTCGTCTACGTTGCCGTCGACGGCAACGACGGCAAAACGGTGGAAGACGCCTACGCCAATGGGCCGCAGCCAATTGAACTGACGGACGAACTGAAGTCCGGCAACCAGCAGATCTACAACGCGATCGTTGGTGCCAAGATTGGCTCGCAGATTGCCTTCGCCGCTCCTGGCAACGCTGGAGCTTCGCCCGCGGCTGCCACCCAGCTTGTCGTCTTCAAGCTGCTCTCCGCCAAGGACCCTGCTCCGGTACTGGACAAGCCTGAAGGCGACCCCGTAACTCCTCCCGCCGGACTTCCTACCGTGAAGGAAGACGACAAGGGTATTCCGCAGATCTCCGTTGACGGCGTGGCCGCACCCAAGGAGCTCATCGCCCAGGACCTCATCAAGGGCAAGGGCGCGGCTGTGAAGGCATCAGACACCCTCACAGTCAACTACGTTGGCGTCAACCTCGTAGGCGGAACCAAGTTCGATTCCAGTTACGACCGCGGAAAGCCCGCAAGCTTCCCGCTCACAGGTGTTATCAAGGGCTGGACGCAAGGCCTCGAAGGCAAAACTGTTGGCTCCCGCGTTTTGTTGGTCATTCCGCAGGACCTCGCCTACGGCGCCGCCGGCCAGGGCGAAGCCAAGGGTGACCTTGTCTTCGTCGTGGACATCCTGGGCGTCAAGTAACCCCCATCGCAATCGGCGGGCACTGGCTTAGGCTGGTTCCTGACACCCATCCATCACCCACACCAAGGAGTAACCATGTCATTTGGTCAGCGTGACTTCGACCGCACCAAGCCGGAGATTGACTTCCCTGAAGGTGACGTCCCCACGGACCTCGTCATCACCGACCTCATCGAGGGCACCGGCCGTGAGGCCAAGGCCGGAGACACCGTCTCCACCCACTATGTTGGGGTCGCCTGGTCCACCGGCGAAGAATTCGACGCTTCCTGGGGCCGCGGAGCACCCCTGGACTTCCGCGTAGGCGTGGGCCAGGTTATCCAGGGGTGGGACCAGGGCCTCCTGGGCATGAAGGTCGGCGGTCGTCGTCGCCTTGAAATCCCCTCGGAGCTTGCCTACGGCTCGCGCGGTGCCGGCGGAGCCATCAAGCCGAACGAAGCCCTGATCTTCGTCGTTGACCTCGTGGCTGTCCGCTAAGGAACAGCTGTCCCACAAGGCGCGTTACTGCCCGGTAAACCCGGGCTGGTGACGCGCCTTGCTGTTTTCCTCCCGGACTTTAGTAACGTAGCAACCGTGTCCGCATCCCGCACTGAACGACTCCTGAACCTTCTCCTTGCCTTGCTCAATACCAGGGTGGGTCTTTCACGCTCTGTCCTGCGCGAAAAGGTCTACCACGATACCGCCGGAAACGATGTCGCTTTCGGGCGCATGTTTGAGCGTGACAAGGCGGACTTGAAGCAGTTCGGCTTCGAGGTGGAAACCTTGATGGACCCGGGCAGTTTCGGCTCGGACGATCCCGCTTCGGCCCGCTACAGGATCGGCAAGGACTCCAACAGGCTTCCGGAAGTTCATCTGACACCCGCGGAGTGCACAGTCCTCCTGCTGGCCGCCCAGCTGTGGGAACGCGCCGCCTTGGGCAACGCCGCAGCCAATGCCGTCCGTAAGCTGCAGGCCGCGGGCGGATTCACCGACGTCGACCTTCCAGCCGGCGTACAGCCGCGTATCAAGCCTGCAGGCCAGGCTTTCGACGACGTCGTTGCAGCCATGCACGGCAGGCATCCTGTCCGCTTCGGCTACCTTGCCGTCAGCACCGGGCGCGAGGAAACACGGGAAGTCGAGCCTTGGGGTCTGGGCAGTCGCTTCGGGCAGTGGTACCTGGTGGGCTTTGACAGGGGGAGGGGAGCCAAGCGGATCTTCAGGCTTTCACGGATGTCCACTGCGCTTACCGTCGTCTCCAGCAGCAGCTTTGAGCCTCCGGAGGGCTTCAACGCCCGTGCCGAGCTCGATTCGCTCAACGAACTGCCGGTCCGAAAGGCAGTCCTGGACGTGGACAAGGACCGTCTGCTGGCACTGCGCAAACGCTCAGTCGACACGGAGCAGTCCCAGGTCGACCCGCAAAGGGACCGGATAGCCGTAGACTTCCGCGACCCCGAACAACTCGCCGAAGAGCTGGCCTCCTACGGTCCCCACGTCAAGGTGGCGGAACCGGCGGAGTTGCGGGCCGCCGTCGTACGCCGCCTTAAAGGCGCCCTGGATTTCAACGCGGCGCCAGAGATCGAGGTGGAGTTTCCCGAGGCCGGACGCGCACCGCGCGCCCGCAAGCGCACGTCGGAGGACCAGCTGGCCAGAATGCTGCAGTTGGTACCGTTCCTGGTCCACCACCAGGGCCTGCACATCCAGGAAGTGGCGGACCGTTTCGGTATCTCGCGCAAGGATCTGGTCGACGACCTGAAAATTCTGATCTGCTCGGGGCTTCCGGAAGGCTATCCGGATGACCTCTTGGATATCCAGTGGGAAAACGACCACGTATACATCTCGGAGCACTTGGACCTGAACCGGCCGGTGCGTTTCAGCGAAGACGAGGCCGCAGCGCTGCTGACCGGTCTTGCCATGCTGGGCGACCTGCCTGCGTTGGCGGGCATGGCAGAGAACGAGTCGGGCAATGCGTTGGAGTCCGTCACGATCAAACTGACCGGTGCAGCCGGCCAGGCAGGCCGATTGGCCGGTTCCGTGGCCGGGCAGTCGGTAGCACCGGAACAATCCGAAGCCTTTGCCACCATCACGCAAGCCATCAGGGACAACCAGCAGTTGCGGCTGCGTTATTTGTCCCTGCAACGCGACGAAGTGACAGAACGGGATGTCGACCCACTGCGGCTCTACTCGATGGACAACATCTGGTACTTCGAGGCGTACTGTCACAGCAAGGCAGGTATCCGGAACTTCCGGCTGGACAGGGTGGAGGCGCTGGAACCGAACGGCCGTGCGTCCTCAGGCCAGGCCGCGACGGACCAGGACTTTCCGGCGCGCTTGTTCACCCCCGGCGACGACGACGTCGTGGTGGTCCTGCAGTTGACCCGCCAGGGCGCCGGGCTTGCGGATGATTACTACGCCGAGCGTACGGCCCAACTGCCCGACGGCGGCATGCTCGCCGAAGTGCGGTTCGGCGATGCCGGCTGGCTGCCCATGTTTGTGTCACAGCACGGTGGTACGGTCCGGATCCTGCAGCCCGGCTCCCTGCGGGACGAGGCTGCGGCTTGGTTGAGGGCTGCGCTGGCACAGTACGACGATGCTTCCGGCGCCCAGGCTGGCTAGACTACTCAGATGCCTTGGTGGTTTTGGATCCTGCTGTGGATCGCACTCGTAGCTCTTGCCCTGCTCCTGCACTTGACCTTGGGTTATCGCTTGTTCAAGAAATTCATGACAACTGTTCATGAACTGGGCGACGCCGGGAAACGTTTCAGCAACCTTTCTCCTGTCGTGGAAACCTCCGATGTGGACGTAGCGGAGGGGCGCCCCGAACCGGGGTCCGCGATTTTTGCCTCACCGGATCAGATGCGTCATGATTACCTGACGGCCAAAGCCTTCCGGCAGGAAGTTCGCCGCCAGAAGCGCGTCCAGCGCAAAGCGGAGCGGGGTCAGCCACAATCCCTGCACGACATTGAATTCAGTTAGACGTAGGATGTATCCAAAAGGAAAGGACCTCCCCACATGAGGCTTGAAGGCTGGCATCTCATCATCATCATCGTTCTGGCTCTGGTGCTTTTTGCAGCACCGAAGCTGCCGTCCATGGCGCGCAGCATTGGACAGTCGATGCGTATTTTCAAGTCTGAGGTCCGGGAAATGAAGAAGGACGGTTCTTCCGAGACGAAGGACTCCCAGAACGGTTCGGACCCCGTTGAAGGCAAGGTTGTTGGCCACCCGGACGCCACGACCCCCGACATGAAGGCCCGGAACACCGGCGAGACTGACGTTCCGCCTTCCAACCGCGTCTAAAGAGAAGTGGTAGAGACGAAGGGGCGAAAGGCCAACCCCGAAGCCCGGATGGCGCTCCTTGACCATCTCAAGGAGCTGAAGAACCGGCTCTTCAAGGCTGCAATCGGCGTCATCCTCGGGACAGTGGTGGGCTTCATCGTCTACCAGCCGCTCCTGGAGGCCCTGATCAAACCGATCAAGGACCTCAATGAAAAAGAGGGTCGCGCCGCCACGCTGAACTTTGACGGCGTGGCAAGTTCGTTCGACCTCATGGTTCAGGTCTCCGTCTTCCTCGGGGTGTTGCTTTCAAGCCCCGTGTGGATTTACCAGCTCTGGGCTTTCATCGTTCCCGGATTGCACAAGAAAGAACGCCGCCTCGCGTTGTCCTTTGTCGCTGCGGCTGTCCCGCTGTTCATCGGAGGCGTCCTTCTCGCCTGGCTTGTCCTGCCGAACGCGGTGCGTGTGCTGACGGACTTCACCCCCGTGGGTGGCTCAAACTTCATCAGCGCCGAAATCTACCTGGCCTTTGTCCTTCGGCTCCTCCTGGCCTTCGGCATTGCCTTCCTGGTACCCGTGGTACTCGTCGGCCTGAACCTCGCCGGCATCGTCAAAGGCAAGCAGCTGGTCAAGAGCTGGCGCATCACCATTTTCCTGGTCTGCTTGTTCGCTGCCATGGCCGCCCCCGGCGCGGACGCGATGAGCATGTTCTATCTTGCGGCCCCCATGCTGCTGCTCTTCTTCGCGGCCATCGGTGTGTGTCTCCTCAACGACCGTCGTCGTGAACGCCGTGCCATCAAGCGCGCTGCCGAGACGGAGGCCACTGCCGATATCGCCACCCCGGCCGCAGATCTGGAGAATCTCTAGACGTTCGGCCACTAGGCTTGATGCATGTCTTCGTTTTCCGGGTCACCTTCACCATCCGAGCGTTACCAAGCGGCAGCCCGGAGGGCAGCGGAGGCGAAAACCTACCTCGGCTCCTTCGCCGGTTCACTTGACTTCGAACTGGACGACTTCCAACGTGAAGCCTGCAAGTCACTGCAGGAGGGGCGGGGCGTGCTGGTGGCAGCCCCCACCGGCGCCGGAAAGACGATCGTCGGCGAGTTCGCCATCTACTTGGCCCTTCAGCGGGGACTCAAGGCTTTCTACACCACCCCCATCAAGGCGCTGAGCAACCAGAAATTCTCGGAACTGGCAGAGAAGTACGGGGCGGCGAACGTTGGTCTGCTGACAGGCGACACCACCATCAACGGCGATGCACCGGTAGTGGTGATGACCACAGAAGTCCTGCGGAACATGCTGTACGCCGATTCGGAGACGCTCAGCGATCTCGGCTACGTCGTCATGGACGAGGTCCATTACCTTGCCGACCGCTTCCGCGGAGCCGTCTGGGAAGAAGTCATCATCCACTTGCCCAGCGAAGTGCAGGTGGCATCCCTAAGCGCAACCGTTTCCAACGCCGAAGAGTTCGGTGCCTGGTTGGACACTGTTCGCGGCGATACCGACGTCATTGTTTCTGAACACCGGCCGGTGCCGTTGTGGCAACACGTCATGGTGGGCAGGGAGATCGTGGATCTCTTTGCCGGCGACACCTCTTTCGACGAAATCGCACCCGTGGCCCCCGGCGCGCAGGAAACCGACGCCCCGGACCTCTCGGAGGCAGCCGAAGTATCCAGCGAGATCAACCCGCGTCGCCGCGTCTCGCCCAAGGGAGCATCCACCCCGAAAGCAAGGCAAGCAGTTACCGGCCCGGAATTCGAAGTCAACCCGGACCTGCTGGCCATGGCACGTTCCGAGAGCCGGATGAACATGGGAGGCAGGTTCGGACATGGCGGCCGGAGCCGCCGTCGTCAGGACCGGCACCGCGACGACCGCCAGCAGTCCGAGCAGCGAAGTCCTGTCCGCAAGGCAAGCCGCCCGCAAGTGATCGAGAGCCTGAGGCGCCAGGATCTGCTTCCGGCCATCACTTTCATTTTCTCGCGTGCCGGATGCGATGCCGCCGTGGCCCAGTGCGCTGCCTCGGGGCTGTGGCTCACCACAGAACGTGAGCAGCAGATCATCGCCCAACGGGTGGATGAGGCCAGCCACGAGATCCCTGCCGATGACCTGGACGTCCTCGGCTTCTGGGGATGGCGTGACGGCCTGGTCCGGGGCTTCGCCGCCCACCACGCCGGAATGCTGCCTACCTTCAAGGAAGTGGTGGAAAAGCTCTTCGCAGACGGACTGGTCAAGGCCGTCTTTGCCACCGAAACGCTGGCTTTGGGCGTCAACATGCCCGCGCGTTGCGTGGTCCTGGAAAAACTTGAGAAGTTCAACGGCGAAGCCCACGTCAACATCACGGCGGGGGAGTACACCCAGCTGACCGGTCGCGCCGGACGACGCGGTATCGACGTCGAGGGCCACGCCGTCGTCCTGTGGCAACCGGGCACGGATCCCGCGGCTGTTGCTGGTCTTGCCTCCAGGCGCACCTACCCCCTGAATTCCAGTTTCAGGCCCACGTACAACATGAGCATCAACCTCATTGCCCAGTTCGGCCGCGTGCGGGCCCGTGAAATCCTGGAGTCGTCCTTCGCCCAGTTCCAGGCGGACCGTTCGGTCGTTGGCCTGGCCAGGCAGGTCCGGGGGCGGGAAGAATCCTTGGCCGGGTACGCGAAGTCCATGCAATGCCACCTGGGGGATTTCACCGAGTACGCCAAGCTGCGGCGCGACCTCAGCGATGCTGAGAACAACGCAGCCCGCGACCACCAGCGCGCGCGAAAGTCACGCGTTGCCGACTCCCTCGCGCGGTTGATCCCCGGTGACGTTATCAGCATCTACAGCGGCCGGTTGGCGGGGCATGCGGTGGTTCTGGATGTCGACCCGCATGCCCGCGAACCACGTCCTTCAGTCCTGACCCAGGACAACCAGCTGCGCAGGATCGGTGTCCACGACCTCGACGGCCCTGTGTCGCCGGTGACCCGGATCAGGATACCGAAGTCGTTCAACGCCAAGGTTCCCAAGTCCCGCCGCGATCTGGCATCATCAATGCGCCACGCGGTCAGCGAAGACGCACCGCAGCGCAGGAACAGCAGGCACGAGGACTTCGGTCTGGGGGCCCGGCTGCCGGACCAGGAGAAGAGGATCGCTGACCTCCGCCGTGCCCTGCGCGCACATCCCTGCCACGGCTGCAGCGAGCGGGAGGACCATGCTCGTTGGTCCGAGCGCTGGTGGAAGCTGCGCAAGGAGACCGACGGACTGGTCCGCCAGATCCAGGGGCGCACCAACACCATCGCAAAGACCTTCGACCGGGTATGCGAGGTTCTTTCCACCTACGGCTACCTGGAAACAAACGACGCCGGTCAGGTCACCATCAGTGCCGACGGACAGCGTCTTCGCCGGATCTACGGCGAGAAGGACTTGTTGATCTCCCAGTCCATCCGCCAGGGAGCCATCAACGACCTTGACGCAGCCGAACTGGCCTCGTTCGCCAGCACACTGGTGTACCAAGCCAAGCGGGAGGACCGTGGGCTTCGCCCGAAGCTGCCGACCATATCCCTGGAAACAGCCGTTGATGTTGTTGTCCGTGAATGGTCCCGGTTGGAGGACACTGAGGAACAACACCGCCTTCCTTTGACCGGCGAGCCTGAGCTTGGCCTGATGTGGCCGATGTACAAGTGGGCCAAGGGCCGCCATCTCCAGGATGTGCTCAGCGGAACCGACTTGGCGGCCGGAGATTTCGTCCGTTGGGCCAAGCAGGTGGTGGACCTGCTGGACCAGCTGGCCAAGATCCCACAGCTTGACCCCCGGTTGGGCCGGATCTGCCGGGAGTCCATCGATCTGGTCCGGCGGGGTGTCGTGGCCTACTCCACAGTGGCCTAGAGCGCTGACCACCTGTCCCACGAATTATTTGTTGCCCATGCTCAAGGAGCTCACCACATGAACCAGCCCGGCACGCCTGTCGGCCAGCAACACCAAGGATCCGGCCGTAAGGTCACCATGTACCGCAACGGATCGATCTATACGGCGGCAGATCCTTTTGCGACCGCCATGGTGGTGGATGGGGACACCGTGGCGTGGGTGGGGTCTGAGCAGGCCGCAACGTCCATTGCGGATTCGTCCATGGAGATCATCGATCTCCATGGCGCCCTCCTGGCTCCGGGATTCGTGGATTCGCACACCCACCTGACGGAAACCGGGTTGGCCCTCGGGGGCCTCCAGCTTGGCACCGTTCGCTCAGCAACAGAACTGCTCGACGCCGTCGCAGCCGCAGGCGGTTCGGGCACCATCCTGGGTCACGGCTGGGATGAAACGACGTGGAACGATCCCACACTGCCCAGCCTTGAAGAGCTCCAGCGCGCAGCAGGGGACCGGCAGGTCTATCTGTCCCGCGTCGATGTCCACTCCGCATTGGTCTCGGCCTCCCTGGTGGCTGCTGCAGGCCTTGACGGCCTCGACGGGTATGCCGGGACGGCCCGAGTGGTGCGGGCGGCGCATACGGCGGCCCGCCTGCACGCACGGCGATTCCCGGAAGCCGAACGTCGCACGTACCAGGAGCTGGCTTTGAAGGAGGCCGCCTCCAACGGTTACGTGGCTTTGGCTGAAATGTCGGCGCCGCACATTTGCGGGCCGGAGGACCTGCGAATGGCCGCGTCCTGGAACGAGCACGGGGACTACCCGGAAATCCTCCCGTACTGGGGCGAACTGGCGTCCTCGGAGGAGCACGCCCAGGAAATTCTGGGTGGTCTGGGCACACCTGTCCTGGGCCTTGCGGGCGATCTCAACATGGACGGTTCCATCGGTTCCAGAACGGCTGCGCTGCTGGAGGATTACTCTGATACCCCCGGACAGCGCGGCAGTCTCTACCTTTCGGTGGACGAGGCCGCCAAACATTTGGCAGCGACGTCGACCTTGGGCCTGCAGGCCGGCTTCCATGTCATAGGCGACGCCGGACTGGCCGCCGTCCTGGACGCCCTGGATTCCGCGGCGGCAGATGTAGGGGAGCAGCGCATCCGCGCGGCCGGCCACAGGCTGGAACACGTGGAGATGGCGGACCAGTCCGCCATTGACAGGCTTGCCAAGTACTCGGTAACCGTCAGCGTCCAGCCCGGCTTTGACGCCGCATGGGGTGCTCCCGGCGGGTTGTATGAACAACGCCTGGGCAATCGCAGCCGCAGCATGAACCCCTTTGCTTCGTTCTATTCCAGTGGTGTGCCCATCGCCTTTGGCAGTGACAGCCCTGTCACCGCACTGCGCCCGTGGTCCAGCGTCCGCGCCTGCCTCGAGCACAGCAACCCCGACCAGCGCATCTCGGCCCGGGCGGCATTCCTGGGCCACACCCGTGCAGGATGGCGGGCCGCCAAGCATCGGAACCCCCTCATGGGGCAGCTGGTTCCCGGGGCTCCGGCCAGTTTCGCCGTCTGGGAAGTCGACGAGTTGATGGTCCAGGTTGCGGACAGCCGGGTCCAGTCGTGGAGCACTGATCCCCGCGCCCGGACACCGCTGCTGCCCGCCCTCGACACGGGGTCGGACCCGCGTTGCCTGCAGACGGTGCACCAGGGCCGTGAGCTCTTTGCCCACGAGTCATTGCGCGTGTAGCCAGGTACCATCCCGGAAGCATCCCGACCACTGTGGCCGGCGCCACAGACGCAAAAGTCCTGGCCGCCGTCGTCCTATAATGGAGAGTTGCGCCAGAACGCCAGCTGCCACGCTGGTCCGGCACACCGACCGCTCCATCAAGGAAAGGCCTCTTCTTGCGTGTCCTGACGATCATTCCCACCTACAACGAGCTGGAATCGCTCCCCGTGACGCTGGGAAGGCTGCGCGCTGCAGTTCCCGACTCCGACGTCCTGGTGGTTGACGACAACAGCCCTGACGGCACGGGAAAGCTTGCCGACGACTTCGCCGCAAAGGACAGCCAGGTTCACGTCCTGCACCGCAAGGGCAAAGAAGGCCTGGGGGCTGCCTACATCGCGGGCTTCAAGTGGGGCCTGGCAGCCGGTTACGACGTTCTCGTCGAGATGGACGCGGATGGTTCACACAAGCCCGAGCAACTGCCACTGCTCCTTGACGCCGTGAAGGACGGAGCGGATCTGGCCATGGGCTCCCGCTGGGTCCCGGGTGGGAGTGTAGTGAACTGGCCGCTCTACCGTCAGGCCATCTCCCGCATCGGCAGCACCTACGCCCGTATCATGCTCGGCGTCAAGATCAAGGACGTGACTGGCGGATACCGCGCCTTCCGCCGCAGTACGCTCGAGGCATTGAAGCTGGACGAGGTGGAGTCGGTCGGCTACGGCTTCCAGGTGGACCTTGCCTGGCGCGTGGCCAAGCTTGGCCTTCGTATCGAGGAGCGTCCCATCACCTTCGTGGAGCGCGAACTCGGGGCATCGAAGATGAGCGGGAACATTGTGGTCGAAGCCATGATCAACGTCACCAAGTGGGGACTGGCAGCACGCTGGGCCAAGCTCACCGGCAAGTCAGCCGAAATGGCAAAGTAGTTCTTAAAGCAAAAGGCCGGCTCTGGTTCCCAAGGGAAACCGGACCCGGCCTTTTTGCGTGTTTGTGGAAACTATGCCGAACGGCGTTCCCCGCGGCGCTCACGAAGAATGTTGAGGCGATCCTCAAGGATCTGCTCCAGCTCGGGAAGGCTGCGGCGTTCCAGCAGCATGTCCCAGTGCGTGCGGACGGCTTTTTCGTTGGCATCCACGGGACGCTCGCCATCGACCAGGAGCGCTTCCTTACCGGTTTTGGAAACCCACACAGGAGGGATCTCCGCTTCGGAAGAGAAGGTTACGAAGACCTGCTCGCCATCCTCGCAACGGTACTCGACCCGCTGGCGCGGTGCCGGTTCAACGCCGGATTCAGTTTCCATGCTTTGGGCGCCAAGACGCATACCCCGCAGGCTGCGATCGCTCATGATTACTCCCTCTGTCTGTTCGCGGAGCAGCAACTCCGCGCTAGCCGTAAGCCGTTTTCACGATCCCTACGGACTACTTCTGCACACCTTGCATCACTACTTGCAACGCCTGGCCAAGCTTTAATGTTCCGTCCACGCTGAACCAGCCGGACAAATATCCCATTATACGCTGATTTTTGCCGACTACTCAAAGCAGGCGGACGCAGCGAGCGGCCAGCCTGAGTGGCTGACCGCTCGTGGCCTTGCTATGGGCTGGAGCTACTCCGCCGGACGGGTAGGTTCCACGGCCCCTGCAGGCTCAGGTTCCTTGGTCCCGCCGTCGAAAAGGCCGGCAACAGGGGAGTCCCCGCCGTTGCCGCCCAGTGCGCCGCCGATACCCTTGAGGGCCTCGCCTACTTCGCTGGGAATGATCCAGAGCTTGTTCGAGGTGCCCTCCGCGATCTTCGGAAGGGTCTGCAGGTACTGGTACGCCAGCAGCTTCTGGTCCGGGTTGCCCTTGTGGATGGCATCGAAGACCTTTTGGATGGCCTGGGCTTCACCATCTGCGCGGAGGATGGCGGCCTTGGCATCACCTTCGGCCGCGAGGATGGCCGCTTGGCGCTGGCCCTCAGCCGTCAGGATCTGGGACTGCTTGGTACCTTCGGCAGTCAGGATGGCCGCACGGCGGTCCCGCTCTGCACGCATCTGCTTTTCCATCGAGTCCTGGATGGAGTGGGGTGGGTCGATCGCCTTGAGCTCTACCCGGGAGACGCGGATTCCCCAGCGTCCCGTTGCCTCGTCCAGCACACCACGCAGCTGACCGTTGATCTGGTCGCGTGAGGTCAGCGCTTCTTCCAGGTTGAGCCCACCCACCACGTTACGCAGCGTGGTGGTGGTCAGCTGTTCCACTGCCTGGATGTAGTTGGCGATCTCGTACGTTGCCGCCCGTGGATCAGTGACCTGGAAGTAGACCACGGTGTCAATGGAAACAACCAGGTTGTCTTCGGTGATGACCGGCTGCGGTGGGAAGGACACGACTTGCTCACGCAGGTCGAGCAGTGGCAGGAGCCTGTCGACAAACGGAATCAGGATGGTCAGTCCCGGGTTAAGCGTGCGCTGGTACTTGCCGAGCCGTTCAACGACGCCGGCGCGTGCCTGCGGAATGATCCTTACCGAGCGGACCAACACGATGATCACAAAAATGACGAGAACAACCAGCACAATTGCCGCTGCTGTTCCTCCTAAGCCGTTCATACATCTCCTTCGTTCCCCAATTGCGTG
Source organism: Paenarthrobacter nicotinovorans (assembly GCF_007670255.1). Classification (GTDB taxonomy): domain Bacteria; phylum Actinomycetota; class Actinomycetes; order Actinomycetales; family Micrococcaceae; genus Arthrobacter; species Arthrobacter nicotinovorans_B. The sequence goes on from NZ_SZVS01000001.1 coordinate 335,511, forward strand.
GTTTGATGCGGCTGTTCGCGGGCAGGCAACCCGGTCCGGGAACAGCCTGAAATCTTGAGTGCGCCGAAGCGTCAGCGGGGGCTGTTGTCGGCGGCCGAGGCGACCACCGCCGTCGCCCCGTCAATTTTGGTGACCTGAACGGTGGCGCCGGCGTCAATGACACCAGCCGCGCTGCGGGCGCTCCAAACGTCGCCACCAATTTTAACCAGCCCGCTGGTGCTGCTCACGGCTTCAATGACGAGGGCAGGCTGGCCTATGAGCCGGTCTATGTTGGACAGCTGTTCCGTGGGGCCCTTGCGCAGGTGGTTCAAGGCTACTGGCCGGACAAAAACGATCATCAGAAGGGACACCACGCAGAAGATGACGATCTGCAGCCAAAGATCGGCGCCGGAGAAGTCCGCAATGAGCCCGGCAAGCGCACCGCCGCCCAGCATGATGAAGAAGAGGTCGAGAGTCAGCATCTCCACCACTGCGAACGCGAGGAAGACTGTAAGCCATAGGGCCCACCAGTTCTCGCCGAGCCATTCAAACATCGTTCCCCCTTGGTCCCGGATCCCGCGAGCGGGATCACAGTCGCTGTTCCTCCATCCTAGCCCGCGGCGCGGTCAAGCGTCAGGACGTGGTGAACACGCTGATCCGGAACTTGGCAGTGGTGTCCATGTGCTCGTCAGACGCCGCCAGTTCGGACAGCTGCTCCTGACGGAGATGGTGGCCAGCGGGGCCCATGTAGGCGAGGTCGGCTACTTCGCTTCCCGATAACACCAGCGGCACATCCAGGGAACGGCTGGTGGGCGAATCGAACCAGCCGCTCATGGACCCGGCCAGCCGTTCTTCCTTCCCCTCTTCGATCCCGAGCATCCCTGTCCTCGCAGCGATCTCCTGGAGGTGGCCGGGCCGCGGCGTCACCACCAGCAACGATCCTCCCGGGCGCAGAACCCGCGCGAACTCCGCAGGATTCCGCGGCGCGAAAACAACCGTCACGACGTCCGCCGAGTTATCCGCCATGGGCAATGGACGCCAAATGTCCCACACCACATTGGCGGCCCCGGGGTTGAGCCGTGCCGCACGCCGAAGGGCGAACTTGGAAATGTCCATCCCAACGGCGCTGGCCCCCGTTGCGTCCATAACAGTACGGAGGTAATGACCGGTTCCGGTTCCGGCGTCGAGAACCAGTGGTTCCGGCCCTCGGATGGCCTCCGCGGCCATCTCTGCCAGTCCCGTGGCCAATTCCGCATAGTGCCCTGCTTCCAGGAACCTGACCCTGGCGGCCACCATCTCGGCTGTGTCCGCTTCGAAAGCCGTTCCTTTGCCGGTAAGGAAGTTGAAATAGCCTTGCTTGGCAGCATCAAACAGGTGTCCCGACAGACACGCGAGGGTTGCCGGACGGGCCTGACGCAACTCGAAAAGTCCTTGGCAAACAGGGCATCGCAGGGCGGAGACGGCGTCGGACAACATGGCTTCAATCCTACGGCGGACGGAGTGTCTGGTGCCGCCGGGCAGGCCACCCCGCTAGGCTCACCATCGTGAAACCAGAGCAGCTGCCCCTGTTGAACTCCGTGTCCGCCCCGGCAATCCACCCTGACGGCACGAAGGCGGTGGTATCAGTCACAAGGCCGGATTTCGACGCCGACAGTTACGTTGGCCAGCTCTGGTCGGTCCCCTTGGACAACACCAAATATCCGCGTCGCATTACCCGGGGTTTCAGGGACACGTCTCCAGCCTTCTCACCTGATGGGCTGGTGCTCGCCTTCCTCAGGAGCGATCCCGGCGGCAAACCCCAAGTGTTCGTCGTGGAGTCGGCGGGCGGCGAACCGCAGAGAATCACGAACCAGCGCGCAGGCGTCGAGAGCTTCGTCTGGGCGCCGGACTCGCACCGCATCGCGTTCCAGGCCAGGGTCCCTGAACAGGGACGTTATGGAACGATCGATGGCGTCGGTCCCGCAGCCGAAGACCCGCGCTACGTTGTTGCCAACCAGTACATGATGAACGGCGTCGGCTATACCGCCGACCAACGGCAGCAACTGTTTGTGGTCGACGTTCCCGAACTGGGTGGCGAGCCCGCAGTAACCCCCCGGGGCCGGTCAGCCCATGAGCAGCCCACGCCGGAAAACCTTGGTTTCCCCATCCCGCGGCAGCTCACCTTCGGCGATTCCGACCACACTTCGCCCGCCTTTTCGGCTGACGGGGCCCACCTCTATTTCGTCGCCGCGCTGCATGAAGGTCACGACGACGATCTCGTCACCTCGGTCTACAGGGTGGATGCCGCGGGAGGCGAGCCGGTCGCCGTCGAACCTTCCAACCGGACACCGCAGACCGTCAGCGCCGTGAGGGCTTCGACGGATGGCCGGTGGTTGTTCTTCACCGCCCAGGACATCGGTGCGAGCGGCAGGGACTTCGTGGCACGGAATTCAGCCTTGCACGTGATGCCGGTGGATGGGGGAGAGGCCCTGGCACTGACCGACGTGGAACACCTGGATGTCTCGGGACCACTTGAACCCAGCGGGCCGGGTAGCGTCCTGGTGCTGAATACGGCGCTGGGCGGTGTCGAACTCCTTGATGTCACCGCTGATGGCACCATCACTCCGCTGGTTTACGGTGCACGGGTGGTCATAGGGGCATCTGTTGCAGCCAACGGCGAAACCGCGGTGACCCTTTGCGATGCCTCGACGGTCGGGGACGTCGCGTCATTGGAACGTGGAGAACTTCGCCTCCTGACCGACTTCTCAGGGAACCTGCGAAACAACTCCACAGCCATTGAGCCGATGGATTTCGAGGCCGAATCCAGCGACGGTCACCCTGTTCACGGCTGGTTGGTCGTGCCGGAAGGCCCAGGGCCCCACCCGGTCCTCCTGACCATCCACGGCGGCCCATTCTCGCAATACACGGGAGCCTTCTTTGACGAGGCCCAGGTGTACGCAGCGGCGGGGTATGCGGTGGTGATGTGCAACCCCCGTGGTTCCTCAGGCTACGGACAGGAACATGGACGCGCCATCAAGGGGCAGATGGGCACCTTGGACATGCAGGATGTGCTTGCTTTCCTGGACGCAGCATTGGCCTCCCATTCTGCCCTTGACCCGGAGCAAGTGGGCATCATGGGCGGTTCCTATGGCGGCTACTTGACGGCGTGGATCATCGCCCACCACCACAGGTTTAAAGCAGCGATCGTGGAACGTGGATTCCTTGATCCCGTCAGCTTTGCCGGTTCCTCGGACATTGGCTGGTTCTTCGGCAGCGAGTACACAGGACCCACCCGGGAGGATATGGACGCCCAAAGTCCGATGGCCGTCGTCGGGGATGTCCGGACGCCAACGCTGGTAGTCCACAGTGAAAATGATCTGCGCTGCCCCATTGAACAAGGCCAGCGCTACTACGCGCACTTGAAGGCCCAGGGAGTGGATACGGCCCTGCTGGTTTTTCCGGGCGAGGACCACGAGTTGTCCCGTTCCGGAACACCGCATCATCGCTGTCAGCGCTTCGAGCACATCCTTCGATGGTGGTCCACGTATCTTCCAAGCACTTTGAACCAGCCCGAGGCCTAAGGAGGCAGGTCACTCAACGGCTTCAGCCGGGGAAACCGAGTGACCTGCGCGCCTCGTCGATGTCCGGAGAAGCCCAACGTGCTGTGTGCTCGGCATTGCTCGCCAAGGACCGGATCTCAGCCCTGTCCAGGTACAAGACACCGTGGAGATGGTCGGTTTCATGCTGGACGATACGGGCCTGCCACCCCGAGAACCATTCCTCTACCGGCTCACCGGAAGGCGTGGCATAGGACAACTCAACATTCCGGTGCCGTTCCACCACAGCCTGATACCCCTGCACTGAGAGGCATCCTTCATAGAACGACGCTGTTTCCACACCCAAGGGCCGGTACGTCGGATTAACGATGGCGAAAAAGTCCAGTGGTTCCCTGTGCCGCACCTCAGCGGAGACAGGATCGATCTCGTACTTGTCCTCAAGGACAGCCAGCTGCAGGGGAATGCCGAGTTGTGGAGCCGCCAGGCCGACACCCGGCGCTGCATGCATGGCCTCGCGCATCCGGTCGATCAGTGCCAGCAGTTCGACGTCGTCGAGCTGGCCGTCATACGGCGCGGCGAGCTGGCGCAGCACCGGGTGCCCCGCCTGGACGATGACGGGCAGTTCTTCGGAGTCCAACAGCCTTCGGACGGCGTCCCGGATTTGGAGGGAATTGAAGTCCGTAGCGGGACTCTTGGCTCCGGGATGAGTTTGATGCGTCATGCATCGAGCCTATCGCTACGAGCGTCTTGGGCAGTGGGCTAGGCTCATGGGATGACCACTCCCACCCCTCTGGAGCACGTACTCTCGTTCGTGCGGGCAGTTGAAGCCGGCGGCGGCTCAGCCGAACTGCGGCCTTTCCTGGCTGAGGACTTCCAGCTCACTGAATGGCCCCATGCCCTGTCCAAGACCGGCTCCACCCGGAATCTTGCCGAAACCCTGTCGGGCGCTGACGACAGCCAGGACATCGTGGCCGACCAACGCTTTGAGGTCGTCCGCACCACCAGCCAGGATGACCGTGTGGTGCTGGAGATGAACTGGTCGGCCACGCTGCTTCTGGACCTTCCGCATTGGGACCGTGGTGACACCATCCGCGCACGGAGCACAGCAGTCTTCCAGCTGCGGGATGGCCTGATCATCAGCCAGGACACCTACGACTGCTACTACACCGTGCCCGAATAGCTACCGCATGGTGAAGCGCCGCTCCACGAGCTGCGTAACACCAGGCATCCCCAGCAGGCCGGCGAAGAGTCTGTTCCTCACTGTCATGGCCGCCGGCGGAAGTGGTCTGCCCAAGGCCATGTTCAGGCCGGCCTGCCGCGACGCGCGGACCGCAGCCTTCCTCCGGGTCTTCTCAAAGTCCTGCAGCAGCGCCCCAACGTCTGTTCCTGCCAAGGAGGCGTCGATGATCGGCGACAGGGCCGCTGCGTCCAGCCACCCCAGGTTCATGCCCTGCCCACCGATGGGGCTGATCTCGTGGGCGGCGTCTCCGAGCATCACCACCCGCCCGTGCACCATCCGTGGAAGCAGCCGCGACTGCACCTCAAAGGCACTGAGCATCGTATTGCCGGCCGGCTCCAGCACCTCACCCGTTCGTGACTCGACCAACCCAGCCAAGGTGTCCGCCGTCGCGCCCGTGGCCGGTGCGCCGAGCCGTACCACCCACCTCCGGACGCCTCCCGGCAGCGGAAAGGACTCGACGATTCCAGCGGGCTCCAGATACAGCACCGCATCCGCACCGTGTCCGGTGCTGTCGGGGAAGTCGCCCATGAGGTAGGCGTCCGGATAGCTGTTTGAAGGAACGTTCGGGGCGAACCGGCATCGAAGCGAAGAATGGGCGCCATCGGCAACGATCACCAGGTGGGCGGTGAACTCCTGGCTTCCCGCCGACGACGCGGCCCGGACGCGCACGTTTGGGCCGTCGTCGCATACTTCCAGGACGTTCACACCACGGGCGATCGCGGCCTCATCCACCTCCAGCACCGCGTCCTCCAACACCTTCTCGGTGACCGTCTGGGGGACCGCAAGGATGAAGGGGAACGCGGGATCGCTGGAGAACGGCAATTCGGCAACCTTGCGTCGCTGGCTGTAGGCGACGCCCCTCCTAATCTGGACTCCGGCGCGGACGAGCTCCTGGGCAACACCGGCACGTTCCAGCTCAGCCAGCGCCGGTGGGTGGATTCCGATCGCACGGGAGCGGGTGCCTCTGCCGGTCCGGCGTTCGAGGATACGCACCTTATGACCGCCCTGAAGGAGGAGAAGGCCCATGAAGAGGCCCACCGGCCCCGCTCCGACAACGACGACGTCAAGCACGTTCCCGCTTCCCCAATCCGCGGTTCTCGTGGACCAGCATGTTGTGCCAGGGTCCGTTGCGCTCAACCCGCCAATCAGACGAAATTGCCGATCTCAGTTCCGGCAAGGTGTAACTGCGCCTGATGGACAGCAGGCCGTCTTTCACAATGTAGGAACCCCATCCCAAGGGCCAGAAGCCGGCCATGAACAGAAGGTAGGAGACGTTGCTCCGTGCCAAGTCATTGTGAAGGGCTACACGCCCGGCGAGCAGTTCGGAATCGCGCAGGACTCCAGCGAACTGCCGTGCGTCCAGGTGGTGAAGGATGTGGTTGGAAATGACGACGTCGAAAACCGCTCCTTCCGCAACCAGCTCCGAACTGTGGGCCTGTCGGTACGACACTCCCTCCACGGCGCGCAGGCCAGTGGCAAAAGCGTTGGCCCGTGGATCCGGGTCAATCGCAGTCACGTCGAGCACGAAACCGTCCTGCCGGGCCCACCGGGCCAGGCTGCGCGCCACGTCCCCACCACCGCTTCCGATGTCCAGCAATGTCGCGCGCCCTGTTTCGGACAAGAGCGGGCGAAGGCGGCGTCTGTACGTACTCCGCCACCGTGAAAGGAGCCTGTTGACCACGGGAAAGCGCGCATACGTCCTGTTGAGCAACAGCGGGTCGCAGTCGGGGCCGTCCATGTCCTCGATGCTGTAAAGGTCCCTCTCCCTGAGGGACCCCCAAGGACTCACAGAGCGGGGGAGACCAGTGTGAAGAGGCCGGTCTCCACCGTGAGCCCGGGACCGAACGCCATGGAGCAGATCCGCTCCTCCCGTTCGCTGGCCGCCTGCCCCAGCATGTACTTCAGGACGAACAGGACCGTTGCACTGCTCATGTTGCCGAATTCCCGCAACGTTTCCCTGGCCGGTACCAGCTGCTCCTGGGTCAGCTCCAGCTTTGACTCAACCTTGTCCAGGATGCTCCGTCCGCCGGGATGGATGGCCCAGTGTGTGATGTCTTTGTACGGCACCCCGGCGAGCTCCGGTTCCTTGGCCAGCAACGGTTCCAGCGCGCCCGTGATGTGCTCTTCGATAATGTGCGGCACGTAGGAGCCGAGGACCATTTCAAATCCTTCGTCGCCGATGTTCCATGCCATGGCTTCCTCGCCAACCGGTGTCAGGACTGTTTCGAAGTGATCCAGGCGTATCACCGGTTCGTCGCCTTCCGGTTCCCTTGCCGAGATGACTGCCGCGGCCGCGCCGTCTCCGAAGATCGCCGAGCCCATGATGGTGTCCGGATCATTGGACGTCCTGACGTGGAGGGAACAGAGTTCCACACAGATCACCAGGACCACCGCTTCAGGATCCGCCACGCAGAACTGCTTTGCAGCTTTCATGGCCGGGAACGCCGCATAGCAGCCCATGAACCCAAGATGGTAGCGCTGGACCGCCGGGTTGAGGCCCAAGGCCCTGACCACCTTGTAGTCGGGACCGGGATTGAAGAATCCCGTACAGGACACCGTGATCACATGCGTGATGTCGTCAAGGTCAACGCCTTGGGCCCGGGCCACTGCCGTCTTGCCGGCCTCGATGAACAGTTTGGTGGCTTCGGTGGCAAAAATTTCATTGCGGACTTTGGTGCTGGGGCTCAAGACCATATTGGTCCGGGGGTCGAAGAACTTCGGGCTTTCGGGATGTGCGTCAAGGCTAAGCTCTTCCACTGCCGTGAAGCGTGTGTCGATGGCAGCCGAATCGAAACACGTGGTGACGAGCCGGGTACCCAGCCGCGTCAGGCCAGGTTGGGAAGCGAAAACCTCACGGGCTTGCTGCTGGACAAGGATGGTTGGGGGAACGGCGGTTTCGAGAGACCTCATGTATACCGGCATGCTTCATTCTTAGTGAGTAAAGCCGGGAAGACAATGGCAGAATCAATCGTATTGACCGAGGGTGGTCAACCAGAGCCAGGCGACGCCGACGGGGGACTGTTGGGCAGCGCCGCCCAATGGACGGAGAAACCATGACTATTGCTGCGGGTTCGGATACACAATCTCCTGAGCTGCACGTTGCCGATACCCATGACCTCATCCGGGTGCAGGGCGCACGCGAAAACAACCTGAAGGACGTCAGCATCGAGATCCCGAAGCGACGACTCACCGTGTTCACGGGGGTGTCCGGGTCCGGCAAGAGTTCGCTGGTTTTTGCCACCATTGCCGCCGAATCGCAGCGGATGATCAATGAGACTTACAGCGCTTTCGTCCAAGGTTTCATGCCCTCCCTGGCACGACCTGATGTGGATGTGCTGGAAGGGCTGACGACGGCGATCATCGTCGACCAGGAGCGAATGGGCTCGAACCCCCGCTCGACCGTAGGTACCGCCACTGATGCGAACGCCATGCTCCGTATTCTGTTCAGCCGGCTTGGACAACCCCACATTGGATCCCCGAACGCCTATTCGTTCAATGTCCCCACGGTGAAGGCCAGTGGAGCAATCACCGTCGAGCGCGGCGAAGGCAAGACCAAGACGGAAAAAGCCACCTTCAACCGGCTGGGCGGGATGTGCCCCCGCTGCGAAGGCATGGGTTCGGTCAGCGACTTCGACCTCACAGCGCTCTACGACGACAGCAAATCGCTCAACGAAGGCGCCCTCACCATTCCTGGTTACAGCATGGACGGCTGGTACGGACGCATCTTCAGCGGGACCGGTTACTTCAACATGGACAAGCCGATCGCCAAATTCACGAAGAAGGAACTGCACGATCTTTTGTATCGCGAGCCCACCAAAGTGAAGGTGGAAGGGATCAACCTGACCTACGAGGGCGTGATTCCGAAGATCCAGAAATCGATGCTTTCCAAAGACGTCGACGCCCTGCAACCGCATGTCCGCGCCTTCGTCGAGCGGGCCATCACGTTTACGACCTGTCCGGAGTGCGAGGGCACCAGGCTGAGTCCGGAGGCCCGGTCTTCCAAGATCAATGGCAAGAGCATTGCCGACGTCTGCACCATGCAGATCAGCGATCTCGCGGACTGGATCCGCCAACTGGACGAGCCTTCGGTGGCGCCGCTGCTCAAAGGGCTCCAGCACCTTTTGGATTCCTTCACGGACATTGGACTGGGCTACCTGTCGCTCGACCGTCCCGCGGGCACCCTGTCCGGGGGAGAGGCCCAGCGCACCAAGATGATCCGCCACCTCGGCTCGTCCTTGACCGACATCACCTATGTATTCGACGAACCCACCATCGGCTTGCACCCGCACGACATTGAGCGCATGAACCAGCTCCTGCTTCAGCTGCGGGACAAAGGCAACACCGTTCTGGTGGTCGAACACAAGCCTGAAGCCATCGCCATCGCGGATCACATCATCGACCTCGGCCCAGGCGCTGGAAGCGGCGGCGGCACAATCTGCTTCGAAGGGGATCTGGAAGGATTGCGGGGGAGTGACACCATCACCGGGCGCCACCTCGATGACCGTGCCTCCCTGAAGGCAAAGGCCCGTACCGCCAAGGGGCACATGGAAGTGCGAGGCGCTTCCACCAATAACCTCAGGAATGTGGATGTGGATATCCCCTTGGGTGTTTTGTGCGTCCTGACCGGCGTCGCCGGCTCCGGAAAGAGTTCACTGGTTCACGGCTCAGTGGCCAAACGTGACGGCGTGGTGGTGATCGACCAAGGTGCCATTCGCGGTTCCCGCAGGAGCAACCCGGCCACCTACACGGGCCTTCTGGAGCCCATCCGAAAGGCATTCGCGAAGGCAAACGGCGTCAAGCCGGCGCTCTTCAGTTCAAACTCCGAAGGCGCCTGCCCAACGTGCAACGGCGCGGGCGTTATCTACACAGATCTGGGCGTCATGGCCACGGTCGAGTCCACGTGCGAAGAATGTGAGGGAAAGCGCTTTCAGGCTTCTGTTCTTGAATACAAGCTAGGCGGGCGCAATATTGCAGAAGTGCTTGCAATGTCGGTGAATGAAGCCGAAGCCTTCTTCAGTGATGGCGACGCCCGCACGCCGGCAGCCCACAAAATCCTTGACCGCCTCGCCGACGTCGGACTTGGCTACCTGACACTGGGCCAGCCGTTGACGACTTTGTCCGGTGGTGAGCGGCAACGGCTGAAGCTTGCCACGCAGATGTCCGAGAAGGGTGACATCTACATCCTGGACGAACCAACCACGGGCCTGCACCTGGCGGATGTCCAGAACCTGCTGGGCATGCTGGACCGCCTGGTCGAGTCAGGAAAATCGGTCATTGTGATCGAGCATCACCAAGCAGTCATGGCTCATGCCGACTGGATCATCGACCTCGGACCCGGAGCCGGGCACGACGGCGGCAGGATAGTTTTCGCTGGATCGCCGGCTGAACTGGTGGCTGGGAAAGGGACGCTGACCGGCAAGCATCTAGCCGCCTATGTAGGCGCCTGAGAGCCGCTTCCACAGAGGTTACCGAACTGGCAGCGGGACGTGTTGGTGTGGGACGAGTTGGCGTCTGCTCCGGGCGCATGAAGTCCGCGTCGTAGGTTGAGTGCATGAAGGCACGGCTTGTTGATGAGCGAGACACAGTATGGGAATCGACCACCTCTGATTTTCGGGTCTTCCTGGTGGACGGTCATTCTGTGTCGGCTTTTAATCTTGATTCCGTGAGCCTTGCTGAGGCTTCAGCATGGGCCGGTGAGAACGCGCCTCCTAGCGTCAAGGTTTCCATCGCTTTGCGAGAAGTCGATGCTGCAGGGCAGCCTGGATTACGGTGGCTAGTTGGTCAGCCGGTATGAGGAAGAGGCGCTTGAGGCGGAATAACAACCATGAGGCCAGCACGAGTTGTCCATATCATGAGTCATGAGCACGCTTCCTAAGTCCTTGTCTCCAGTTTTAGCCCTGCTTCTGGCGGGCTGTGCTGGATCGCAAGCGGGGTCGTTTCAACGTTCCATCAGCGAGGACGACTCTTGGAATGTAGGTGCGATTCATCCCAGATATGACTCGCTGAGTCCCTGCGATGAAGACCCAAGTGTCGAAAGAGCAGTGGTAAGTGCAGATCTTCCGGCCTCGCATCTTGGGATCAGGCTCGTGCCTGGTTCGACAGAAGAGGATGCGGTACGTATCGCCGAATGCCTCGCCCGCGTTCTCTCTAATGGCGAGATATGGATCGCTTCGCCGGAATAGGCGCAATGCGTGGCCTAGTAGCCCCTGCGAAGAGGCAGCGATGGTTTGTCGTGACTTGAACTTGGTGCGTGGAGCGACGAGATGTATTCTATGTAGTTGGCCGAAGAGGCCAGTGCGTGGCGATCGATCGTGGCCGGGGCGTAGCCGAGAGCTTCGGCGATGATGGCCACCGGAGCGATTTTCGTAAGCTCGTGTAGGGTTCCGAGTCTGGCGGCCCGGCTGCTGAACGCGGCGCTGAGGCGCTGGGTGAGGGTTGAAGCGCGAAGATGCCGGCCGGGGGCGCCGCCGCGGAACACCCAGTTGCTGTTGGGGTGCGCTGCTGTTTGATCGTGGGTCGGGGTGGCTGCGAGTTCTCTCCAGGGCTCATCGAGCGGCGAGGTGAGTGCGATCTCGACGGCTCCGAAGGTGACCGTGACCAGATCCTCTGTCACCTTGACGTCGTGCCACGTCAGCTGGACGATGTCGGAAACCTGTTGGCCAAAGACCAGAACGAGGATGGCCGCTGCTCGGTCCCGCGGGCTCATGTCGGTCGTGTGGCTGAGGCCGCGGACGAGCTCTGCTTGAGCGGCTGCATCGAGTCTTGGGCTGGTGCCGCGACGGTGGGGCTGCAGCTTCAATGAGGGATCGATAAGGCTGGTTCTGGTGGCCCAGTCGAGGAAGCGTGAGGCAATGCCCCGTGTCGTTGGGCCTTCTGCCTGCCATCGGTCCAGGTGGGCTTGGGTCAGTGCTGCGAGTTCAGTGTCTCGTTCGGTGAGCCAGTTCAGCAGTTCGATGCCGACGGTGACTGATTGTTTGGCCCGCAGGAAGGTGCCTTGGGTGACCTCGTCCATCTGGTTCATCCGGCGCTGGTGGTGCCAGCGGATGTAGCGCCGGATGATGTCCCGATGGTTCTGGCTGGTGATCCGCTCGAGTGCCTGCTCGGCCCATTCAGCAAACCTTGCGCTGAGTTCATCGCGGCGCGGCAGCGCCTGGTGTTCGACGAGTAGTCCTCGGACGTATTCGCGCGTGCGGGATGCCGGTAGTTCGTCGAGGTGGGTGTGGGTGATCACAGGCGTGGCCGCCAGTTGCTGGAGGAAAGCGGTGACGTGCGGTTGCTGGATCCAGGTCATGCCACTGTTGGCCCGCTTCATGGATTTCAAGGCGGTGGCGACTGCCCGGAGCGCCGGGGAGGGTGGTTGGTTATCCGGTGGACTGAGGAGCCTGTCGACGGTGGCCGCGAGGATGCATGACCAGCATCGGTTCCCTGAGTGGAGTTCATCCTCGTTCCCGCATCCGATGCAGTCGATGTTGAGCTGGACTCCGGAGCAGCTTCGGCATGCCGGCAGCGTGTCGACGCGGCCGGGCAGGACACCCTCGTGACCGCAGGCGCAGGTGCCTCGGGTTCTTTTGGCCTGCTGGTAGCAGTAACCGCAGATTCCGCCGTCCGGCCAGCGGACCGCGATTTGATGGTGTTCACCGCAGCGTCCGCATGGTTCAGGCCATCTGACGGGGTCTCCGGCTTTTCGTGGCCTAGGCATCTTCATCCGGTGGCAGCACGCGGATCCGTCGAGCGATCGGCGCACCGGGGGCGATGCCAAGGTCCTCTGGCTTCTTCGGGGCGTTGGCGGTCTTCGCGGCGCGCATCTGCACGTAGGGTTCGAAGAGGTCGTTGGGCGTGCATTCCAGGATGTCGCAGAGCGCCGCGAAGGTCTGGGCTGGAATGCGTTCCGGCGTTCCGGTGACGAGCCGGTGGACCTGGGCGTTGGAAAGATTGATACCCCGGGATTTCAGCAGGGGGAGAAGCTCGGTGGTCTTCCAGAGGTTCCGTTGGGCCATCAGCTGACGAAGATTCCAGCGGTAGCCAATCCGTCGCTGTTCAGCCATGGCCGTTCCCCTCATTTGTGCCGCCGCTGCGCAGCCGCTGGGCGATCATTTTCTGGATGGTCTTCTGTTTGAAGTCCGCCGACACGGAAGTATAGAGGGCCGTGGTCGAGGAGTAGCTGTGCCCGACCTGCTGCTGGATAAACAACGGGTCGTAGCCGGCCTCGATCAGGTGCGTCACGTACGAATGCCTCAACGTGTGCAGGGAAAGTTCCTCCGGGAGCCCGGCGATTTTCCTCACCCGCTGGAAAGAGCGGTCAAAATTGCGGAAAACAGTGGAGCCGGAGCGTTCCGAGGGCCACAGGCTGGCTGACCGGTCGGCGGTGGGGAAACGTTTCCGGCCGTCAGGGGAGAGCCAATACTCAAGGAGCCCGACGACCCAATCGAATTCGGGGACAGTCAGAACCGTGCGTCGGCGGGGGCCTGAGCCCCTGGTTCCCTTGGCCCAGCGCACCTGGAGCGCCCCGAACCGGCCGAAAGACTCAACGTGCGGGTTGGGCCCGAAGTCGACGTATTCGAGCATCGCCAGCTCACGCCGCCGCAGCCCGTAGGCGTAAGCGACCTTGAACGCCGTCGAGTCCCTCAAGGCTGGAAGCCAGCGCTTGGATCCCTTGGCAAACTCAGTGTCCACCAAGTCGTCGGCGGCGTCGAAGAACGCCTGCAGCTCGGCCCTGGTAAACGCCCGGCGGCGTGCCGGCATCGCATCATCCGTTGTATGCCGGGGCGAGTTCCACTCGAATACGACCTGCACCGGGATGTCCGAGAAAACCCGTTCGCAGAACGCCGCCCAACCGTAGCGCCCATCAGTCAGGTATGAGCAGAACGCCCTGATAGCCCCGGAATTAGCCCGCAGCGTCGATAACGCCAAACCTTTCTCGGAGCTCCGCCGGTCCGCCAGGAACTCATCCACGTGATGCGCCGACCACGTCCACGGGTACTCATTCGCATGCTCCTGAAACCGCTGGACCGTCCCGCACGAGCTCTTGATATACGACGTCGACAGCCCGCGTGCCAGCATCTGCGCCCGCCAGCCATCTAGCATCGCTTCAAAGACGCGGTCCTCGGCACGCAGCAGCCCGACATTCACGTTGGTCAGAACGTCGCCGAGCCGCACGGCCTCGCGCATTCACTCGCGACAAGCCCATGGCGCTTCAGTACTGCAACGCCTACCTGAGCTGCGAAAACACGAGAAAGCGGGATGGGACGGGTTCTCTCATCTACTTCTACTCGTCCTTCTTTAACGCCGATAATCTACATTATGTCAAGTAGCGTTCTGGAGGCCTACCCTCTCACTGGGTCACACTGACCCTCAGGTAAGCGCTGCGCAACCCACGTCGCGCCCGAAAGGACAAGGCTGAGACAGCATTCGGGGTGATCCCCATCAGCTCGGCAATTTGAGCCGGCTTCATGGCTTCCACCTCACTGAACCAGAGCACTGATTGCCAGCGATGCGGCAGAGAACGCAATGCGTGGATCAGCGCTGCGGTCTCATCGGGATCCAGCACTGACTGGTCATCCCCAATGTCCTCCGGCAACGGAAACTTCACCGGGAAGGCACGCCGCGCCTGGACGTTTCGACGATGTGCCATCCGCCGGACGGTACTCAACAGGTAGCCCCTGAACGATTGCTTCGGACCGCCGCCTTCCATCAGTGCCTGAAAGACGGCCGCAAAAGCTTCACCCACGACATCCTCGGCATCTGACGGATTGTCCGCTTCCCTCATGGCGACGTAGAGCGCGATACCGCCATACCTGTCGAAGAGTTCTCCGAACGCGGCAACTTTGCTGGCCCGGACCTGGGCCATCAGGGCATCGTCGTCGCTCTCCCCAACCGAACCGTACCGCCCCCTCCCCCGTCGCGCGCCGACGGATTCAGGCGAGGGCAGGCGCTGCAGCTGCTCGTCATTGACTGCGGGATGTGGCAAGGCAGCAGTGGGCATGGTTCCTCTTCGGGCGCATTGATCAAGGGGTCCTTGAATCTAGGGCGCCAGAAACCAAGCTGACGGAAAATGCAGCTTTTTGCCGGGATTCGAGCGGTGGGCGCAGGATTTTGCGATGAGCGGCCACCAAGAGCTGCTAGCGGCGCACAAGGGCCCCGCTGGAACTTTCCAGCGGGGCCCTTGTGCGATGCGTCAGTTTGCCTGCGCTCAGTTGTGCTGCCGGGCTCAGCTCTGCTGCTGGGCTCCGGCGATATTCACCAGCCACGCTATGCCGAACTTGTCCACGCACATGCCAAAGACGTCACCCCACGGCGCGCTTTCGAGCGGCATGGTGACCGTTCCGCCGTCGACAAGTTTGTCCCAGTAGCCGCGAAGTTCAGCCTCGTCCGAAGACTCGCCGCTCAGCGATACGGAAATGTTGTTTCCCGGGTTGTACTCCATGCCGTTGGGCGTATCTGCGGCCATGATCGTCAGCCCGCTGGGCGAGACAAGCATGGCGTGCATGACCTTATCGGCTTCGGCCGGATCCTGGCTGGCCTGGTAATCGCCGAAGGTGCTGATATTCAACTCGCCGCCGAACACTGATTCATAGAAAGTGATCGCGTCACGGGCGTTGTCCCTGAAGGAGATGTAGGGATTCAAGCGGGAAGTCATGTGGTCAGTTCTCCTTATGGTTGTTGGGTGTAATTGCACGTCATCGTGCCTCGCGGGCGCCGGGCGTCAGCCCTCCCCCACAGTTTCAGTCGCCGTCGTACGCCTTTTGCAGGACGGCAAGGTCAAGTTTGCGCATTTTCAACATGGCCTCCATGGCACGTTGTGAACCTGCCGGATCCGGACCGTTCAGGAGTCCGGTCATGGCAGTGGGAACGATTTGCCAGGAAAGACCAAACTTATCTTTGAGCCACCCGCACTGGCTCTCCTCTCCCCCGGCAAGCAAAGCCTCCCAGTATCGGTCGACCTCCTCTTGGGATTCACAGTTCACCACCAAGGAAACTGCCTCATTGAACGTGAAATGTGGGCCTCCATTGAGACCCATGAACTGCCGGCCCTCTATTTCAAACTCGACCGTCAGGGCGGTGCCGTCCGGACCGGGCACTCCAGGGCTTATCGAAGAGTTGTCGAATATCGATGTGTAAAACTGTGCCGCTTCAGCCGCTTGGCCGTCGAACCACAAACAAGTAGAGATCTTCTGCATGCGCCACTCCTCGAAGAACGACGGGAACCGCGTGTCCCCCATCAGAGGCTAGTACCGTGAGTTCACTCACACAACGGGCCAGCATCGATTCTTCCTGGCGGTGGTGGAACACGAACCGGGCTGGCTGAACGGGGATCGACTTCGCGCCTGCGGGAGGTCCCGGATAGGGTCAAAGGCATGCCTTCGTCCACAAAGTCCCGGCTGGCAGCCGCCGCCGGGGATCTTGTCCTGATTCTTGTCTTCGCCGCCATCGGCCGGGACGCCCACGCCCGCGGAGACATCATCTCCGGCGCATTCATCACCGCCTGGCCATTTTTGGTTGGTGCACTGGTTGGCTGGCTCGTCCTCAGGGTATGGCGAACGCCCTTCTCCGTCTGGCCGTCGGGTGTGGCAGTGTGGCTGGGCGCTGTGGGCGTTGGGATGTTGCTCAGGGCCGCAACGGGACAGACCGTTGTCCTGCCCTTCATCATTGTTGCGTTGATCAGCCTGGGCGTCTTCCTGCTCGGATTCCGTGCCTTGTCCACCCTGATCCGTCGAGCCGCGGCCAAGCGGCAACACCGGGCGTGATCCGGACCGGGAACCAGAGGATGCACTAGGCTGGGAACCGTCCGCAACGATGCTTTTTTCGGAAAGGCCCCACGTGATCACCGCTTTCGTTCTGATCAAGACCGATGCCTCACGCATCCCGGAAACCGCCGAGCAAATTTCGGCCATCCAAGGCATCAGTGAGGTCTATTCGGTCACCGGCGAATGGGATCTCATTGCGGTCGCCAGGGTTTCCCAGCATGAAGAACTGGCAGACGTCATTGCCGACCGCCTGTCCAAGGTGCCGTCGGTGGTCCACACCACCACGCACATCGCTTTCCGTGCCTACTCGCAGCACGACCTCGATGCCGCCTTTGCACTCGGTTTTGAATAAGCACTGACCCACCCCCGGGGCCGGGTTAAAGCCCCATCAGCTCTGGCTGAGGGCCGTCCATTTCGCCAACACTTCGGCAGCCTTGCCGGACTCAATGGACTCAGCTGCCCTGTCGAACGCTGAGCGCATGCGCTCCAGCAAGCTGCCATCGGCCTGGAGATCGAAGGCCACCAACCCGGCGGCCGCGTTCAGCAGCACAGCGTCCCTGACGGGACCAACCTTCCCGTCGAGGACTTCACGAACGACGCCGGCATTCACGCTGGCGTCTCCACCGCGAAGGTCCGCCACGGTGGATGGCTTAATGCCAAGTTCCGCGGGACTGAAAACCTGCTCCTCCACGGAACCATCCCTGATTTCCCACACCGTGGACGGCCCAGTGGGCGTCAGCTCGTCCAGTCCGTCGTCACCGCGGAATACGAGGCCACGGCTTCCCCGCCGAGCCAGGACTCCGGCAACCAATGGCGCCATCCGCGCATTGGCCACACCCACAGCCGAAGCCTGCACATGGGCAGGATTGGTCATGGGTCCAAGGAAATTGAAGGCGGTTGGGACGGCGAGTTCGCGTCGGGGAACCGCCGTGTGCCTGAAGGACGGATGGAAAACCTGGGCGAAGCAGAACGTGATGCCCGCCTCTTCGGCATTGCGCGCCACCTGTTCGATGGAGAGGTCCAGCCGAACCCCGAGCGCCTCCAGGACATCAGCCGAACCCGATGTTGACGAGGCAGCCCTGTTTCCGTGTTTCACAACCTTGGCCCCGGCTCCGGCAGCAACAAGGGCCGCCATCGTCGAGATGTTTACGGTGTTGAGCCGATCCCCACCGGTTCCGACAATGTCGAGCTTTTCGCCCGATATGGAAATCGGGTTGGCGTGCTGGACCATGGCTTCAACCAATCCAGCAAGCTCTTCAACCGTTTCGCCCTTGGCACGGAGGGCTACAAGGAAACCGGCGATCTGCGATGGGGTTGCTTCACCGGACATGATCGTGTTCATGGCCCACTCTGTGTTGCCCACAGCAAGGTCGTCGCCGTTGATCAGTGCTGAGATGAGCCCTGGCCAGGTATTGCTGGCTGCAGGTGCCGATGCCGGAGAAGTCACTCCCTGATGCTATCGAGCCAGCCACGCCGATGACCAATGTGAACCACGCCGGGAACTTTTCCGCGCGATTTCGCGTCTTTGTAGAAAAAGTCTCCCGAATCGGTGGTTTGCATTGGGAACTCTGGACTTTTACAGACATAATGTCCTTGTGACATCTGCGACCCATGCCCCCAGTACCCCGGCGCACCCGACGCTGAACCGCCCTAACCTGGTTTCTGTTGGAACCGTTGTTTGGCTGTCCAGTGAGTTGATGTTCTTCGCCGGCCTCTTTGCCATGTACTTCACCCTGCGCTCCACATCAGGACTGATGTGGGCCGAAGAGACGGCCAAGCTCAACTTCCCGTTTGCGCTCGTCAACACCATCGTCCTGGTGGCAAGTTCCTTTACTTGCCAGATGGGCGTCTTTGCCGCCGAGCGGCTCGAACCCCGCCGTACCGGTGGGCTCTTCCAGTTCACCCGCTGGGGCATGACCGAATGGTTCACCCTCACGTTCATCATGGGTGCCTTCTTCGTAGCCGGCCAGACCACGGAATACGCCATGCTCGTCTCCGAGCACGTCTCCCTGTCCTCCAACGCCTATGGCTCCGCCTTCTACATGACCACAGGCTTCCACGGCCTTCACGTCATCGGCGGTCTGATCGCTTTCCTCTTCATTATCGGCCGTGCGTTTGCGGCCAAGAAGTTCGGACACTTTGAAGCGACGTCGGCAATCGTCACCTCGTACTACTGGCACTTCGTCGACGTCGTTTGGATTGGCCTCTTCCTGGTCATCTACGTCCTCAAGTAAGCCCGGCTTGACTCTTTTTCTACAAGAGGCAGAATTTCAAGAAGCGGCTCACGGAGCCGACGCAGGATCGAATAAAGGAACCACCACGTGAAGGCACTCTCGCAGAAGCGACGTCACCCATTGGCAGCAATTGCGCTGCTGCTGATGGGCCTCCTCCTCACTGGTGGGCTTTACGCCGTCGCCACATCTGTCAACCAGGCCAAGGCCGACACCACCAGCTACAGCGCCAGTGACGTAGAACAGGGCGGCAAGCTTTTCGCCGCCAACTGCGCCACCTGCCATGGCATGGGGGCCAGCGGAACCCAGGACGGCCCCTCGCTGGTCGGCGTGGGTGCTGCCGCGGTTGACTTCCAGGTTGGTACCGGTCGTATGCCCATGCAGATGAACGGCCCTCAGGCCCAGAAGAAGCCCGTCCAGTTCAATGAAGAGCAGACCAAGCAGCTCTCGGCCTATGTCGCATCCCTGGGTGCAGGTCCGGCCATTCCGGAAGAGCACCTGCTCGATGGCAAGGGTGACGCCGCAAAGGGTGGAGAACTCTTCCGCGTCAACTGCGCCATGTGCCACAACGCCGCTGCAGCCGGCGGTGCACTGACCCGGGGTAAGTTCGCTCCGGCCCTGGCAGATGTCACCTCGCAGCACATCTACGAGGCAATGGCTACCGGTCCCCAGAACATGCCCGTCTTCAACGACTCGAATGTCACCCCCGAAGACAAGCGCGACATCATCACGTTCCTGAAGACCATTGAAGCCAATGGTTCCCCGGGCGGCGCGGACCTCGGATCCCTCGGCCCGGTCTCTGAAGGCCTGTTCGTTTGGGTTGCCGGTTTGGGTGTCATCATCGCCTTCACGATCTGGCTGACGTCACGCACGTCCTGATCGGGACACAACAAAACTTCTGCTGCACAGTCAGCAGTTTGAAACTGAAAACAACTCGGCCCCGGTCGAGACAACGAGAGAAGGATGAGGCGAATTATGGGCAACCATAGTGACGGCAGTCCGAACCACTCGGGCACCGTAGCTACGGCTGGTCAGAATGAGGTGGAGAAGTTCCAGGATCCTGGTCTTCCTCCGCATCGTTTGCGCCTGGCTGACACGGACCCGGTAGCCGCAAAGCGCGCCGAGCGTCAGGTAGCCATTCTGTTTGGCACCTCTGTCATCGGAACGCTGGTCTTCCTGGTGGCGTACTTCGCCATTGACCTTGGCGACGACACCACCATTGCAACGATCCGCACGCAGAACCTCCTTCTGGGTCTCGGTACTGCCTTCGCAATGCTTGGTATCGGCACCGGCATCGTGCACTGGGCCAAGGCCCTGATGCCCGATCACGAAGTGTCCGAGGAACGCCACGCTATCCGTACGGAAGAGGACCGTCAGGCTGCAGTGCGCATCGTCGACGACATCGTCGAAGAGACCGGCATCAAGCGCCGTCCGCTGATCCGCAACACCCTTCTTGGTGCTGTCGCTTTGGCTCCCCTGCCTGCTCTCGCCATCTTCGGCGACCTGGGTCCGCGTCCGGACAGGGCACTTGCGCACACCATGTGGGCTCCTCAGGACGGCAAGCTCAAGCGCCTGACCCGCGATCCCGATGGCACCCCTATCAAGGCATCGGATGTCACCATCGGCTCGGCCTTCCACGTAATTCCCGAAGGCCTCAACGAGCTCCACGAAGGCAAGTTGAACGAAAAGGCCAAGGCCGTTGTTCTCCTGATGCGCCTGGACCCGAACTCGCTGAACCCCTCCGAGGGCCGTGAAAACTGGAGCTACAACGGAATCGTTGCCTACTCCAAGATCTGCACGCACGTCGGTTGCCCTGTTGCTCTCTACGAGCAGCAGACACACCACCTTCTGTGCCCCTGCCACCAGTCCACCTTTGACCTCACGCAGGAATGCAAGGTCATCTTCGGACCGGCCAGCCGTCCGCTTCCGCAGCTGCCCATCGCAGTTGACGCAGAGGGCTACCTCGTCGCTACCAGCGACTTCAGAGAACCTGTAGGACCGAGTTACTGGGAGCGTGACGAGCATGAGCGCCTCATCAACAGCTGAAGCCCCCTTCGTTCCGAAGACCAAGGTTGGTAGCTTTACCAACTTCGTAGACGAGCGTGTGGGCGGCTCCGGCATCCTGCGTGAGTTCGGCCGGAAGGTCTTCCCCGACCACTGGTCGTTCATGTTCGGTGAGGTGGCGCTGTACTCCTTCGTCATCCTGCTGATGTCGGGAACCTTCCTGACCTTCTTCTTCGACCCGTCCATGGCAGAAACCCACTACCAGGGTTCCTACACGCCGCTGTACAACGTCGAAATGTCTGTTGCCTACAACTCATCGCTGAACATCTCCTTCGATGTCCGCGGTGGCCTGTTCATGCGTCAGGTGCACCACTGGGCAGCACTGCTGTTCGTGGCATCGCTGGGCGTGCACATGCTGCGCGTATTCTTCACGGGTGCTTTCCGTAAGCCCCGCGAAATGAACTGGGTTGTCGGTGGCGTTCTGCTGATCCTGGCCATGGCTGCCGGCTTCACCGGCTACTCCCTCCCCGATGACCTGCTCTCCGGCAACGGCCTGCGCATCATCGACGGCGTCATCAAGTCCATCCCGGTCATCGGAACCTACATCTCCTTCTTCCTCTTCGGTGGGGAGTTCCCGGGAACGGCCATCATCGGCCGTCTGTACGTACTGCACATCCTGCTTGTACCTGCACTGATCCTCCTGATGATCGTGATCCACCTGTTCATGGTGGTTGTGCACAAGCACACCCAGTACCCTGGCCCGGGCCGCAACGACGGCAACGTCGTCGGTTACCCCCTCGGTCCGGTTTATGCTGCCAAGGCCGGTGGCTTCTTCTTCATCGTGTTCGGTGTCCTGGCACTCATGGCAGCGGCCTTCACCATCAACCCGATCTGGAACTACGGTCCCTACGACCCCTCCCCTGTTTCCGCAGGCACCCAGCCTGACTGGTACATCGGATTCGTCGACGGCGCACTGCGCCTCATGCCCGGCGTGGTCAACGACTTCCACTTTGAGTGGATTGTCTTCGGACACACGCTCACGCTGAACGTGCTTCTTCCGGCCCTCGTACCGGCAGGAATCATCTTCACCGTTCTGTTCACCTACCCGTGGATCGAACGCTGGGTAACCAAGGACGACCGTGAACACCACGTTCTCGACCGTCCCCGGAACGCCCCCACGCGTACTGCCATCGGCGTTGCAGGTTTCACCTGGTACTGCGTCATGTGGGCCGCTGCAGGTTCGGACCTCATCGCCACCCACTTCCACGTGTCCCTGAACGACGTGACCTACTGGCTGAGGACCTTGTTCTTCATCGGCCCGGTCATCGCGTTCATCGTCACCAAGCGCATTGCCCTGGCGCTCCAGCGCAAGGATCGTGAAATCGCCCTCCACGGCCGCGAGACCGGACGCATTGTGCGCCTCCCGCACGGTGAGTTCATCGAGGTCCACGCTCCGCTGGACGAATACAAGCGGTACAAGCTTGTCGGCTTTGAGTCACCCGCTCCCCTGCCGGCACAGCCGAACGAGCATGGCGTAGTAACCCGCAAGGAGAAGCGCCGCGCAGCACTGTCCCGCTGGTTCTTCGAAGACCGCGTTGCTCCAGCAACTCCCGCGGAACTCGAAGCAGCCCACTCGCACGGCCACCACGAGGCCATTGCAGCTGGCGACGAACAGAAGAGCCTGAGCCACTAGCAGCTCGGAACTCAACCACAAGAGGGGCCCAGTCCACACGGACTGGGCCCCTCTTTTGTCTTGTCGTGATGATACGCACGGCACCCCCTGGAACAGGAGCAGCACACACGGAGCCCATCACGGGCTTGTACTACTGGGTCCGGTACCCCGAGGCGTAGTTCCGGGTTGGGCGCACACCGGGCCGTTGCAGGGGAATCCAGAGCTTGTACCGGTCGGCACGGTAGTACGACACCGAGTAGTCCACCATGGCGCGGGCAACGAACGCGTGCCGCTGTATCTTCAGCAGCGGGGAACCCACGTCAACGTTAAGCAGCCTGGCAGTCGAAGGAGAGGCCGCGGTGGCTTCGATCATGTCCTCGCCCCACTCCATGACAAGGCCGTATCGTTCGCTCAGCACGTTGTACAGCGAGGTGGGAGGCGCCTCGTCGAGAAGCCCCGGGACACGGTGCGCAGGGATGAAGTTCTCATCCACGCTCATGGGCTCGTTGTCGGCCAACAGAAGCCTGCGGAAGCGCACCAGGGGTGTCCCCTCGTCCAGCTGGAGTTCGCGCGCCAGAAACGCACTCGCCGCAATCTGCTCGAAGCTGAGGACCTTGGCAGCCGGCACCATGCCACGACGCTGCATTTCCTCGCTGTACGACGTCAGCTTCACCTGCAGATCAAGCTTTGGCTTCTTGACGAAAGTCCCCAGGCCCACAACACGCTCAATGACTTCCTCTCCAACCAAGGCATCAATCGCTTGGCGGACGGTCATGCGAGCGAGCCCAAAGCGTTCGGAAAGGTCCCGCTCGGACGGCAGGGCTGAACCGGGCGGACAGGATTGCGCGATGAAGGTTCGCAGGATTTCACGGAGCTGGACGTAGATTGGCGTGTTGCTGGATCGATCGATCTCCCCGGCAATGCCCGCGGCGTCAGCCACGACAGTAGTCCGCCATGTAAGTCATGGTTCTAGGATAATTCAGGGACACCTCAGGTCTAGACCAGCGAGGGCCCAAGTTGTTAGGCGCCGGGCGCTGGCCGCTACGCTTGTAGGGATCATTTTTCGGCGGGGTGACCGCCTTAGCAAAGGAGCTGGCTTGCCGCAGCACAAAGCATCGGTTGCCGCAGAAATCGGCCTGCACGCCCGGGCGGCGGCAGTCTTCGTACGCGCTGTCACTGAAACAGGACTACCGGTAACCATCCGAAAAGCTGACGGACATCCGGTCGACGCCCGCTCGCTGCTTGAGGTCATGACGGAAGACTTCGAACACGGCTGCGAAGTCTTCTTGGAGGTCGCTCCCGAGGCCCTGACGGACCAGCAAACCATCTCGGAGGCCAACAACGCATTGGCAGCCCTTTCCTCCGTCCTGGAGGCCCCTGAGGCCCGCTGAGCCGGCCCCATGAATCCGGCGCCGGCGGGATTCATGAATCAGATCTGAAATGGAACAAAAAAGGATGGGCCCCACCTTTCGGTGGGGCCCATCCTTTTCAAAGTGAAGAACTAGTGGGCGTGGTCGCCGCGGCTGTACTCAAAGACCCAGCCAACGAGTGCGACGAGCGCCAGGCCGCCGGCCACGTAGGTGACCCAGAAACCAACGGCCAGGCCGAGGAATCCGCCAGCGCAGGACAGACCGAGGACCAGGGGCCACCAGCTCCAGGGGCTGAAGTGTCCCTGCTCACCAGCGCCTTCGTGGATCTCTGCATCAGGACGGTCCTCCGGACGCATTCCGATGCGCTTGCCGGTGAAGCCAAGGTAGGCACCGATCATGCCTGCGAGCCCACCGACCAGCAGGATGCCGAGCACGCCGACCCACTCGGACCATTCGGTCAGGAAGCCATATGCGATGGCTACTGGCACGAAGAAGAAGACTCCGGCCCCGAAGAGCCACGATTCAATTTTCATTTACTGACGTCCCTCTGGTCGGCGTTACCCAAGACTGCTGCTGCGGGTGACGGAGCCTCGGCGGTGTGCACCTGGGCCAACTCCGGGTGGTGGAGATCCAGGGCCGGGCGTTCGGAGCGAATACGGGGCAAGGAGGTGAAGTTGTGGCGCGGCGGCGGGCAAGAGGTTGCCCATTCCAGCGAAGCACCAAAGCCCCACGGGTCATCCACTTCAACCTTCTTGTTGCTGCGCCACGTGATGTAGACGTTCCAGAAGAACGGCAGCAGTGATGCACCCAGGACGAAGGAAGAGATGGTGGAGAACTGGTTCATCCACGTGAAGTTATCCTGCGGCATGTAGTCGGCGTAACGGCGCGGCATACCTTCAACACCGAGCCAGTGCTGGATAAGGAACGTGCCGTGGAAACCGAGGAACAGGAGCCAGAAGTGGATCTTTCCGAGACGCTCGTTCAGCATCTTTCCGGTCCACTTGGGCCACCAGAAGTAGAAGCCTGCGAACATGGCGAACACGACGGTACCGAACACGACGTAGTGGAAGTGGGCCACCACGAAGTAGGAGTCGGAAACGTGGAAGTCCAGCGGCGGGGAAGCCAGGATAATGCCTGTCAGGCCACCGAAGAGGAAGGTCACCAGGAAGCCGATGCTCCAGAGCATGGGCGTCTCGAAGGTGATGGATCCCTGCCACAGCGTGCCGATCCAGTTGAAGAACTTCACACCCGTGGGTACTGCGATCAGCATGGTCATGAAGGCGAAGAACGGCAGCAGCACCGAGCCGGTGACATACATGTGGTGGGCCCACACCGTCACGGACAGGGCAGCGATGGCAATGGTTGCGTAGACAAGGCCCTTGTAACCGAAGATCGGCTTCCGGCTGAAGACCGGGAAGATCTCGGAGACGATGCCGAAGAACGGCAGGGCGATGATGTACACCTCGGGGTGGCCGAAGAACCAGAACAGGTGCTGCCAGAGAACGGCGCCACCGTTTTCGGGATCGAAGATGTGCGCACCGAAGCGGCGGTCAGCGCCAAGGGCGAAGAGGGCTGCAGCCAGCGGCGGGAAGGCCATGAGGACCAGGATTGCCGTCACCAGGGTGTTCCAGGTGAAGATCGGCATACGCCACATGGTCATGCCCGGGGCACGCATGCAGATGATGGTGGTGATGAAGTTGACAGCACCGAGGATGGTGCCGAAACCGGAGAGCGCAAGTCCGAAGACCCACAGGTCACCACCGACACCAGGGCTGAATGTCGTGTTCGACAACGGCGCGTAGGCGAACCAACCAAAGCTTGCCGCACCCTGCGGGGTGATGAAGCCGGAGACTGCAATGGTGGAGCCGAAGAGGAAGAACCAGAAAGCCAAAGCGTTCAGTCGGGGGAACGCAACATCCGGTGCACCGATCTGCAACGGCATGATCACGTTGGCGAAGCCGGCGAACAGAGGCGTTGCGAACATCAGCAGCATCACGGTGCCGTGCATCGTGAACATCTGGTTGTACTGCTCTTTGGTCTGCAGGATCTGCATACCGGGTTCGAACAGTTCTGCACGGATCAGCAGCGCCATGACGCCACCGAGGCAGAAGAACACGAACGACGCGATCAGGTACATGTACCCGATGGTCTTGTGGTCCGTGGAGGTGATCCAGTTGACGACGATGCGTCCCTTGGATTTAGGAACTACGGGAGCCTCGAGGGTCCCGGCGGATTGAGTGTAAGTAGCCACGTCGCTCCCCTTACTTTTCGTTCAGGTTCGGATTGCGGTCGTATTCCGCACCGAGCAGGCCCGTGTTGCCATCCTGGCGGAGCTTGTCCATGTGGGCCTTGAACTCAGACTCGGAGACAACCTTGACGCGGAAAAGCATTTCGGAGTGGTATTCACCGCAAAGTTCAGCACACTTGCCATCGAAGGTGCCTTCCTTCGTCGGGGTGAACCGGATGTAGTTGGTCTTGCCCGGGATCATGTCGCGCTTCTGGAGGAACGCGGGGACCCAGAAAGAGTGGATGACATCGCGGGAGTTCAGTTCCAGGTCAACGGACTTGTTGACCGGCAAGTACAGCGTGGGGAGCAGTTCCTTGTCGACCTCGTTGCCGGTCAGGTGCGCCTGGACGCCAGCCTCGTGGAGGTCCTCGGTGATGACCTGGCCCTGCTTGTAGTTGAAGTCCCATGCCCACTGCTTGCCGCGGACATCAACGACGACGTCGGCCGGCTGTGAGCGGTCATCGATCGCACGCTGGTCCTGGTCGGTGAAGTAGAAGAACACCAGAACCATGAACAGCGGGATGGTCAAGTAAAAGACCTCGAGCGGCAGGTTGTAGCTGAGCTGCTTGGGGAATCCCGTGGTGCCCTTGCGGCGACGGTAAGCAATGATGCACCAGACCAGAAGGCCCCACGTGATGATACCGACTGCCAAAGCGGCGATCCATGAGTTGACCCAGAGGTCCATGATCCGGTCAGTGTGGTTGGTAGTGCCGCGCTCTGTAGGCAGCCAACCCTTCTCTACCTCTGGTGAACATCCGGTCAAAACCAACGCGCCGGCGAGTGCCAAGCCAGTGATCGAGGTGATCTTTATGCGTCGGCTGCCGGTTCGGTTCTGCGAACTCACAGACGGCCCTTCCTCTTGTTGCTGTCTCCCGGCAGGCCGAAGGCTCACCGGGCACACTAAAAGTTTTACTACCCGATGTAGAGCTTACCGCTATCAGGCGGTTTTCGCGCACATGTCAGCGCCGTGGCTCCGGATGCCTTTAAAGCAACCCGCAAGTGGCGCCGACATGCGGCGATGGCTCACATCAGTGGAACGAATCACCGCAGGCGCAAGACCCGCCGGCGTTCGGGTTGTCAATGGTGAAGCCTTGCTTCGAAATGGTGTCCTCGAAGTCGATGCTTGCGCCGCTGAGGTAAGGGACACTCATCTTGTCCACAATGACCTCAACACCGTCGTAATCCCGCACAGCGTCTCCGTCGAGCATCCGCTCGTCAAAGTAGAGCTGGTAGATCAAGCCGGAGCAGCCGCCAGGCTGGACTGCAACGCGCAGCCGAAGGTCGGTGCGCCCTTCCTGTTCGAGGAGGCTGCGGACCTTGCCTGCCGCCACGTCGGTCAGGTTGACCTCGTGCGTGGGCAGCTCGTCGTTGGCGACGACCTGTGTTCCGGTGCTGTTTTCGTTGGTTGCAGTGCTCATTGGCCTACCTTCTTATGAAGCTTCTGGCGGCGGCGCCGGGACGCTGCCTGCCCTTACCCAATTACATACGGGTTACAGCTAATGCTACGTCGCGCAGACGCTTAGCTATAACTCCTGACGTAACCACGGACAGCATTTCCTTGTTCCCGGCCGAACGGGTCCTAGGCGCCCAGCCCCTCGGCATTCAGACGCGCAAGCATCAGGGCCTCGGCCAGCACAGCATGGCGGAAGTCGCCGATGTGCAGGGATTCGTTGGCGCTGTGGGCACGGGAGTCAGGGTCCTCCACACCGGTCACCAGGATCTGAACGTCCGGATACATCTCCATGAGGTCGGCGATGAACGGGATGGAGCCACCGATTCCCATCTCGACGGGCTTGACGCCCCACGACTCCTCCAAGGCCCACAAAGCCACCTTCGCAGCCCCGGAAGTCGTGTCGGTGGCAAAAGCGTTCCCCCGCTCCCCCGGCGTAAAGGTCACCCTGGCACCGAAGGGGGCGTTCGATTCCACATGCTGCTTCAGGGCCTCCATGGCAGCTTCGGGGTCCTGACCCGGCGCAAGGCGCATGCTGAACTTTGCCCGGGCCGCGGGGATCAAGGTATTGGATGCGACATCAACCGCCGGGACGTCCATACCGATGATGGACAAGGCCGGCTTGGTCCACAGGCGCGAACCGATCGTGCCGCTCCCGGCGAGCCGCACGCCGTCGAGCACTGACGCATCCGCGCGGTAGTCCTCCTCGGTGAGGTCGACCGCAACGTCGTCGCGGGCCGCCAAGCCGGGAACCGCCACGTTGCCGTCGTCGTCGTGGAGAGTCGCAATCAGGCGCGACAACAGCGTGGGAGCATCCAGGACCGGTCCGCCAAACATCCCCGAGTGGACAGCGTGGTCCAAAACCCGGACTTCGAACGTTCCGTCCACCAAGCCACGGAGGCTGGTGGTCAGAGCCGGGACGCCCACCTTCCAGTTGCTCGAGTCGGCAACGACGATCACATCTGCCCGCAGCAGCTCCTGGTGCTCCTCAAGGAAGGTGCCGAACGTCGGCGAGCCGGCTTCCTCCTCACCTTCGAAGAAGAAGGTCACACCGAGACCGAGGTCCTCGCCGAGGACCTTGCTGACAGCACTGTAGGCTGCCAGGTGCGCCATGATGCCGGCCTTGTCGTCAGCGGCTCCGCGCCCGTAAAGGCGTCCATCCCGCTCCTCTGCCACGAACGGTTCGGACCTCCACAGAGCCCGGTCCCCCGGCGGCTGTACATCGTGGTGGGCGTACAAAAGGATGGTGGGTTTTCCTTCCGCCGCTGGTCGACGGGCGACGACGGCGGGACCACCGGGGGTCCCGTCGGCTTTGTCGCACCTGAGGATCCGGACGTCGGTCATGCCGGCAGCCTTGACCAGCGACGACACGGCCTCGGCGCTTCGATCCAGTTCCTTGGGGTCGAAGCTCGGCCATGCAATGCCTGGAATCGAGACGAGCCCGCGCAGGGAATCCATGGTGGAGTCGAAGGACTCGTCAACCGCCGTGGCCAGTGCCTCGACCGGGATGTCGCCGGAGTACTGTTGCTTGTTCTGCGGGGTGTCCGCATGTGCTGAAGTCATGGCCCACACTTTACCTCCGGCTGGCCGGCCATCCCGGGATGCCCGACCGGGCACCGAAGAGGCATCGACCGGGACGACGTAACCTGCGCCACCTCGCTGAGGGTATTCTGTATGGGTGTTCGGACGTAAAAAGGAAGAGCCCAGCGCTCAGTCAACAGTAGACCAGGCCTACGCCACCGCCCCGGCGCCGGGCGCCGGCAAGGGCGCCCCTACGCCCAAGCGGAAGGACCAGGAAGCCGCCCGGAAGCGCCCTCTTGTGCCCACCGACCGCAAGGCCTCGAAAGCGGCAGAACGGGTGGCTATCCAGGATCAGCGCATGAAGATGCGGCAGGCATTGGATACCGGTGATGAGAAGTACCTCCCCTTGCGCGACAAGGGCCCTCAGAAGCGGTACGTTCGCGACTACGTCGACGCCCGCTTCAGCCTGGGCGAATACCTGATGTTCGGCGCTTTGCTGTTCGTGGTCATTTCCTTGATCATTCCGCCGACCAGTGCCGGGATCAGCTACGTCCTGGTGGGCTTCTGGATCATGTTCCTCGCTGTCTTCGTGGACGTTTTCATTCTTTCCCGCAGGCTTCGCAAGCAGTTGACTGCGAAGTTCGGCGAGGTCGAGCGGGGATCAGTCTGGTACGGCTGCATGCGCGCCCTCCAGTTCCGCAAGCTTCGCCTCCCCAAGCCACAGGTGAAGCGCGGCCAGTACCCGGCCTAGAGCCCCATTGACAAGAAGACCCCGGACCACTGGTCCGGGGTCTTCTGCTTTGAGAGGCTTTAGCGGGACGCCCGCTGCCGCAGCTTGACCAGGCCTTTGTTGATGCGGGATACCCAGAACGGACCCTCATACAGGAAAGCCGTGTACCCCTGCACCAGTGTTGCTCCGGCATCGAGGCGATCCTGAACGTCGCGGGCGGTCTCGACGCCACCAACGGCAATCAGCACAAGCTCATCACCCACAGCATCCTTGAGCCGCCGGAGGACTTCCAGGGATCGCTGCTTGAGCGGAGCACCCGACAAGCCACCGGCCCCGAGGGCCTCGACGTGTGCGGGGTCGGACTTAAGACCGGCCCTGGAGATCGTGGTGTTGGTGGCGATGATTCCATCCAGCTTCAGGTCCAGCGCGAGACGGGCGACGTCGTCAACGTCTTCATCGGACAGATCCGGAGCAATCTTGACGAGCAAGGGAACGTGCCGTCCTGCAGCTTCGTCGGCGGCGTCACCGACGGCCCTCAGCAGCGGACGCAGCGTTTCAACGTTCTGCAGCAAACGCAGGCCCGGCGTGTTCGGGGAGCTGACGTTTACCACCAGATAGTCCGCGGCAGGAGCCAGGCCGCGCGCACTGATCAGGTAGTCTGCCGTGGCGTCGTCCAGGTCCACGTTTTTGGTCTTGCCAATGTTGACGCCGATGATCGGCCGCGACTGCGGGTACAACCTCTGCAAAGCAGCCCGGGCGGACTTGAGCCTCGGCGCAACGGCTGCGGCGCCGTCGTTGTTGAATCCCATGCGGTTGACCACGGCACGGTCTTCGATCAGGCGGAACAACCGGGGTTTGTCGTTGCCCGGCTGGGCCTGGCCGGTAATGGTGCCAACTTCGACGTGGCCGAAACCAAGGTCGGCCAAAGCCTCGATACCGTGGCCTTCTTTGTCGAAGCCGGCCGCCAGCCCGAACGGCGACGGGAAAGTGAGGCCGAAAGCCTCTGTCCTCAAAGAGGCATCCGGGGCGCTCAGCCGCGCCAGAATCCGGCCGGCGCCGGTACGGTGCGCTGTCCGGATCGCCTGGAAACCGATCTTGTGGGCTTTCTCGGCATCCATCCAGGAAAAGGCCAACTTGAAGAATGTGGGGTAAACACGCATACTCCTAGTTTTGCCGGTCCGGGACCGCTGGCCAAACCCGTGACCGCAGAAGCCGTTAGCATGTACGCATGCCGCTGGAAGATAGTGACGCACATCATGGACCCCGGCGCGTTTCTGCCGACATCGCGGTGGTTGGTGCCGGATTGTCCGGACTCGTCGCGGCCGCGACCGCCTATGCCGCCGGCAAGAGCGTTGTGGTGCTGGACCAAGAGCCGGAAGCATCAGTGGGAGGCCAGGCGCACTGGTCCTTCGGCGGACTCTTCATGGTCGATACCCCGGAGCAGCGCAGGCTGGGCGTAAAGGACAGCCCCGAGCTCGCCCTGTCCGACTGGATGGCTTCTGCAGCCTTTGATCGACCGGCGGATGGGCACGCACGGGCCTGGGCGGAGGCCTACGTCCATTTCGCCGCCGGTGAGAAAAGGAGTTGGCTCCGTAACCTGGGCGTCGGCATTTTTCCGCTGGTTCAGTGGGCCGAGCGGGGTGGGTACGGTCCCCAAGGTCACGGAAACACGGTGCCCCGATTCCACGTCACTTGGGGAACGGGACCGGCGCTTGTCCAACCGTTCCTCGCAAAGGTGCAGGAAGGCGTCGCTGCGGGAAAGGTGCGGATGTTCTTCAGGCACAGGGCCGCTTCCTTGACGACGACGGCGGGCCGGGTCACCGGCGTGTCGGGCCAGGTCTTGGAATGGTCGACGGCGGTGCGGGGCCAGGAGTCCTCGCGGGTCGCCGTCGGCGAGTTCGAGGTGAACGCCGGAGCGGTCGTGGTGACCACGGGAGGGATTGGGGGCAACCACGATCTCGTGCGTCGGCAATGGCCAGGTGGGTCAGCGCCGGCCTACATGCTCAGTGGCGTGCCCGCGTCGGTGGACGGTGGGTTCCTTCCGGCAGTGCAAGCAGCAGGCGGAAGATTGATCAACGTTGACCGGATGTGGCACTA
This sequence comes from Paenarthrobacter nicotinovorans, assembly GCF_007670255.1. Taxonomy (GTDB): domain Bacteria; phylum Actinomycetota; class Actinomycetes; order Actinomycetales; family Micrococcaceae; genus Arthrobacter; species Arthrobacter nicotinovorans_B. Next base: position 367,372 of record NZ_SZVS01000001.1, read on the forward strand.
CCCCGAGGGCATCCACAATTACGAGCCTGTGTGGCCCAAGCACGGAATCCGGATCCTCCCGGGACCTTCGTCTCTGTGGCTCGACGCCGAGGGCAGCCAATTGCCGGCCCCGCTCTTCCCGGGTTTCGATTCCCTGGGAGCGTTGCGCCATATTCTCGCAACCGGCCACGGCTACTCATGGTTCGTCCTGGACAGAACCATCGCCCTCAAGGAGCTGGCTCTTTCCGGGTCTGAACAGAATCCTGACCTCACCGGCAAGGACGTGAGGCTCCTGGCTTCGCGCCTGAAGCCGGGCACCGACTCCCCTATCCAACGTTTCCTGCAAAGGGGCGAAGACTTCATCGAGGCCACATCGGTGCGGGATCTCGCCGCGGGGATGAACCGTCTGGCTCAAAACCACCTGATCGACGCCGGCACCCTGGAGGCGTTGGTGGACGCCCGGGACCGGCAGGTGACCAGTGGCCTTGGAAAGGACCCACAGCTTGCCGCGATCAGGGCAGCCCGGCGCTTCGCCACCGACAAACTGATGCGGGTCGCACCCCCGCACCGCCTGACTGACCCCAAGCACGGTCCCTTGGTTGCGATCCGTCTCTCGGTCCTGACCAGGAAGAGCCTCGGCGGCCTTCAAACAGACCTGGGCTCAAGGGTATTGGGCGTGGAGGGGGAAGCGGTTCCGGGTCTTTACGCAGCCGGGGAGGCTGCCGGGTTCGGCGGAGGAGGCATCCACGGGTATCGGGCGTTGGAAGGTACGTTCCTTGGCGGCTGCCTCTTCTCGGGCAGGGCTGCAGGGCGGAACGCCGCGGACGGTGTCTAAGCTAAAGCCATGAAGTGGACCCCTGACATCCTCGGAAAGGACTTCCAGTCCTGCGGCTTCGAGGCGGCGGGGCCCGACGGCGTGACCCGCCACGCCACACTGGTCCGGCATCGGACTGAAAAGCCCTCCCCGGAGCGTGGCTCAGTACGCGGACGCGCGTCCTACGGAGCCGTGCTCTTCCTCCATGGTTGGAGCGACTACTTCTTCAATACCGAGCTCGCCCGGTTCTGGGCCGAACAGGGCTACGATTTCTACGCTTTGGACATGCACAACCACGGCCGGAGCCTGCAGTCCAACACTCCGGGCGGCTACGTAGCGGACTTGAGGTACTACGACGCCGAAATCGACAGGGCCATGGACCTCATTCGGGATGACCGCTCTGGCTACCCCGACGGCACGCTGACCTTGATGGGGCATTCAACCGGGGGCCTGGTTGCCGCGTTATGGGCCAGCCGCCATCCCGGCCAGGTCCAGTTCCTGATACTCGACAGTCCGTGGCTCGAAATGCACGGGAACTCACTGGTCCGTCGTGCCGCCCACGCCATGGTCGCACCTCTTGCCAGGTTTCGTCCGGAGACTGTCTTGCGGCTGCCGGAGAGAGGTTTCTACTTCCGCAGCATCAGCAGCAGCGCAGAGGGAGAATGGGTGCTCGACGAGAAGTACCGGCCTCCTTTTGCCTTCCCTGTGCGGGCGGGATGGTTGAGCGCCGTCTTTGCGGGCCATTCGCAGGTGTCCCGGGGGCTCAACCTGGAAATACCTGTGTTGGTTCTGACTTCAGCGGCCAGCGCCAACGGCATGGTGTGGCAGGAATCCATGCGTCGCTCTGACGCGGTCCTGGATGTGGGCATCATCGCCCTGCGCGCCATGGCGCTGGGACGAACAGTGACCTTGGAACGGATTGATGGCGGCCTGCATGATGTCTTCCTCTCAGCCCCCGAGGTGCGCAAGGACGCGTATGCAAGGCTTGCCCGCTGGATCAGCGGATTCATGCGCCATGGCGCTCTGGAAGGGCAGGAGGAAAGGGATACGTGACGGGGACAGGCAATTCCGGTCAGCAGTGGAGGCCCGACGTCCTGGGCCGCAACTACGAATGCATGGACCTGCCACTTAAGGACGACGACGAAGGTCCGGTCAAAGCAACGCTTGTGAGGCACGCTCCGGCTCTCGAGGAGACAGCTCCGCACGGAATCCTCGATTTTCTGGCGACCTTCCTCAAGCGTAGGCACCACACACCGCACGAACCGGATGGGGCACCCAAAGTCGTTCTCTATCTCCACGGCTGGGCCGATTACTTCCTGCAAACGGAACTCGCCGAATACCTCACCGCCTCAGGCTTTCTTTTCTATGCGGTGGACCTGCGCAAATTCGGCAGAAGCCTTCTTCCAGGACAAACACCGGGCTACACGTCCGACCTCAGCGTTTATGACGAGGATCTTGCCGCGGCCCTGAGGGAGATCGAACGGGACGTGGCAGCACGGACCAGCAATCATGCGCCTCCCACCATCCATGTGATTGCCCATTCCCTGGGTGGACTCATCGCCGCGCTATGGGCCAACCGCAACCCAGGCACAGTGGGCACCCTGGTCCTGAACTCGCCCTGGCTTGAGCTCCAGGGCAGCAGCTTGGTCCGCAGCATCGCCATGCACTTGGTGGAACCGTTCGCCCGCACGGATCCGAAGCGCCCCTTCAGGTTTCCGGAAATGCCTGCCTACTGGGAAAGCGTCAGCAATGAAGCGCATGGCGAATGGATGCTGGACCCGGTGTGGCGGCCACGGGCTTCATTTCCCATTCGAGCTGGTTGGACCAAGGCTGTCCTTGCCGGGCACGCCGCTGTTGAGCGCAAGTTGAACATTGATGCCCCGGTCTTGGTTCTGTTGTCGGGCCGCACCAGGATCCAAGCCGACTGGACGGCCGACCTGATGCGCGCTGATGCCGTCATCGACGTCGAAGAAACCTCCCGGCGCGCCCTTGGCTTGGCACGGCGAACCGCGGTCTTCCGTTATCCGGGCGCGCTCCATGACATCTTCCTGTCGCGCCGCACGGTTCGGCAGCAAGCGTACCGGGACGTCGCAGTGTGGCTCGCGGCTTATCCGTACTGAATTAGCACACGCAGGCTAATTAGCGGCGGGCGCCGCGTCCACGGCTCCTCCATAGCGCCTGTCGCGTTTGGCGTAAATTTCGACGGCGTCCCACAGGGTGCGCCTGTCAACGTCCGGCCAGAGGGTATCCAGGAACACGAACTCCGCGTAGGCAGACTGCCACAGCAGGAAGTTGGAGAGTCGTTGCTCCCCCGAGCTTCGCAGGAAAAGGTCGACATCCGGGAGGTCGGGCTCGTCCAGATACTTCTGGATGGTCTTCTCGCTGACGGACCCTGGCTTGAGCCTACCGGCCGCCACGTCTTCGGCAATGGCGGAGACGGCGTCCGCAATCTCCGCACGCCCGCCGTAATTAACACACATGGTCAACGTACAGGTGTCATTGGCCCGGGTGTACTCCTCGGCTTCTTCCAGCTCCTTGATGACGGAGCCCCAAAGACGGGGCCGGCGGCCGGCCCAGCGGATCCTGACACCCCAGTCGTCGAGCTGGTTTCGCTGCCTACGAAGCACATCCTTGTTAAATCCCATCAGGAAGCGGACTTCTTCGGGTGAGCGACGCCAGTTTTCGGTTGAAAACGCGTAGACGCTGACGTACTTGATCCCCAGCTCGATGGCTCCCGCCATGACGTCCAAAAGCGCGGGCTCTCCGGCCTTGTGTCCCTCGATCCGGGGCAATCCGCGCTGATTGGCCCATCGTCCGTTGCCATCCATGACAATGGCGACGTGTTGCGGGATGAGTTCACTCGGAATATTTGGCGGAACCGCTCCGGAAGGATGCGCGTAAGGCGCCTGTACCGGGGTAGTCCGGGTCGCCGTCGTCTTGCTCTTCTTTCCAAGTGCCACTGTCAGCTTCGCTCCACATGTTTGAGGGATTTCACGGCACGTTCCAAATGCCATTGCAGGTAACTTGCCACCAAGCCCGCGGCTTCACGGCGGTGCCGTGGATCTGATGCGTCCGCAACAGCCCAGTCGCCGGTCAACAAGGCTCCAAGCAGGACGACGGTTTCGGCCGCAGGCGCCGGTGAACCGGGCGGCCTGCAGTCCCCACAGACCATGCCGCCTACCGGGGCGGCAAAAGCAGTATGCGGTCCAGGACGGCCACACCGGGCACAGGAGGTAAAGCTGGGAGCCCATCCTCCTGTGGCCAACGCACGCAGAAGATAGGAGTCAAGGATCAGTTCCGGCGGATGGTCCGAACGACTCAGGGCTGCCAACGCACCCACCAGAAGGTTGTACTGCGCCGTCCCTGATTCGGAATCGGCGTCCGTCAGCTTTTCAGCGGTCTCGGTCATGGCCGCAGCCACCGTGAACCGGCCATAGTCGGCGGCGATGCTGCTCCCGTAGGCACCCTTGGCCACAGCCTGGGTGACAATGTCCAGCGTTCGGCCCGACACCAGCTGCAGATCTGCCACCATAAAGGGCTCAAGCCTGGCTCCGAAGCGGCTGCTCGTCCTTCGGACGCCTTTGGCGACGGCACGCACTTGCCCATGGTGTTTCGTGAGCAAGGTAATGATGCGATCCGCCTCGCCCAGCTTGTGGGTACGGAGCACTACGGCATCGTCCCGATAGGCCCGGGCGGCAAACGATGGATTGGCCACATCTAATCTTCGCACTATGCCTGGACCCGGGACGGCCACCGGACCGTGTGGTGACAGAGTTTCCTGTCACCACACGGTTCCAGCCTAGGCTTGGGCGTCGCGTACTGCCCGGTTCACAGCAGAAATCAAAGCCTTGAGCGAAGACGTCGTGGTGCTGGGGTCAATCCCTACTCCCCACAGGACACGCTCTCCGACGGCACATTCGACGTAGGCGGCGGCGCTGGCGCTGCCGCCCTCGGACAGTGCGTGCTCGCTGTAGTCGAGGACCCGGACGTCGACGCCGTCCTGGTGCAGAATGTCCAGCAACGCCGCAATCGGACCATTGCCGTGTCCGGTGCGCCGCACCTCGACACCATCAATCCGCAGGTTCGCATTCATGGTCATGGCACCGGCTTCATCGGTTTCGGTGCTCACGCTGCCCAGCGTGTAGCGGCCCCACTGGGCCTGTTCCTCGTCTGAAGGCAGGTATTCGTCCTGGAAGATCTGCCACAGCTGGGATCCGCTGACCTCGCCACCGACGGCGTCCGTCCGCCGCTGGATGACGCCGGAGAACTCAATCTGGGCCCGACGTGGCAAGTCCAGGTTGTGCTCATTCTTCAGCAGGTACGCAACGCCACCCTTGCCGGACTGGGAGTTGACCCGGATGACGGCTTCGTAGCTGCGCCCCAGGTCCTTCGGGTCGATCGGCAGGTAAGGCACTTGCCAGGTGAAGTCATCCACGGACTTCCCGGCAGCGGCAGCGTCCTTCTCCAGTGCCTCAAAGCCCTTCTTGATGGCGTCTTGGTGCGAACCGGAGAATGCCGTGAAGACCAGGTCACCGCCATAGGGTGAGCGCTCCGGAACGGGCAGCTGGTTGCAGTACTCCACCGTTCGGCGGATCTCATCAATATCCGAGAAGTCGATCATGGGGTCCACGCCCTGGACAAACATGTTCAGCCCGAGCGTCACCAGGTCCACGTTGCCGGTGCGTTCGCCGTTTCCGAAGAGGCAGCCCTCGATGCGGTCCGCGCCAGCCAGGTAGCCCAGTTCAGCGGCTGCAACTCCAGTGCCACGGTCGTTGTGGGGGTGCAGGGAGATGATGATGCCGTCGCGGGGGTGCAGGTTGCGGTGCATCCACTCGATCGAATCGGCGTAAACGTTCGGGGTAGCCATTTCCACGGTGGCCGGCAGATTGATGATGACCTGCTTGTCGGCTGATGCCTCAAAGACGTCGGCAATGGCGTTGCACACACGCGCGGCGTACTCGAGCTCGGTTCCCGTGAAGGACTCGGGCGAGTATTCGTAGGTGATGTGCGTGTCCGTCAGTGTTTCTTCGTATTTCTTGCAGAGCCGTGCGCCCTGCAGTGCGATGTCCAGGATTCCGTCTTCGTCCTGGTTGAAGACGACACGCCGCTGGAGTACCGATGTGGAGTTGTACAGGTGGACGATGGCCTGCTTGGCACCGACCAGGGACTCATAGGTCCGCTCGATCAGGTGTTCCCGCGCCTGGGTCAGGACCTGGATGGTGACGTCGTCGGGAATGTGACCGCCCTCGATCAGCTGACGGACAAAATCGAAGTCGGTCTGTGATGCGGAGGGGAACCCTACCTCGATTTCCTTGTAGCCCATCTTGACCAGCAGCTGGAACATCTTCAGCTTGCGGGCCGGGCTCATGGGATCGATCAACGCCTGGTTGCCATCCCGGAGGTCAACAGCACACCAACGCGGAGCTTTGGTGATGACCTTGTCCGGCCAGGTACGGTCAGGGACCTCAACGGTGATCTGGTCCTGGAACGGCACATAGCGGTGAATGGGCATACCGGAGGGCTTTTGTGCATTACGCATGACGTGTGGCCTTTTCTCTAAGAACTGTATGAAAGCTTGGCCGGACACAACGAAACTCCGCGGCGAGGGTGGCCCAGCGTCAAACAGCTATCAGGCCTCGCCGCGGCAGCTAAGAAGAAGCATTTCCGCACGCACAAAATTACAGTAGCACGGTGCGTATGATGACAGTGCAACACCTCATGCAACGTCCACTATGCAGACGCCGCAGCGGTGGCAACGCCGACTGCAGCGTCCCTTCAAGGAGCCACAGTGCCACAGTCGGGGATCACTCTTTCGAATATCGACCACAGCGTCCGGCCCCAGGACGACCTTTATCAACACGTCAATGGCGCGTGGCTGAACAGCACCACGATTCCTGACGACAGGCCGTTGGAGGGGACGTTCACCGCCTTACGCGATGGAGCCGAACTCGCAGTGAAGGCAATCATCGAAGAAGCCGCCGGCAAGGGTGAAGCGGCCACGGGCATCGAGCAAAAAGTGGGCGGCCTTTACGCAAGCTTCATGGATGAGGCCACGGCCGAGGCAAAGGGACTCGACCCTGTCCGGCCGCGACTTGAGGAGGTGCGGGCGGTGCAATCCGCCGGAGAGCTGGCAGGCCTGATTGGCCGGCTTTTCCGTTCGGATGTATCAGGGCTCTTTTCGATCTACCCCGCCCCGGATGCCGGCAACCCTGAACGCATCCTGCTGTACATCGGTCAAGGTGGCTTGGGCTTGCCTGATGAGTCCTACTACCGCGAGGACAAGTTCGCCGGCATCGTTACGGCGTACGGCGAGTACATCGAAAGCCTGTTCACCCTCGCCGGTGTCCCTGACGCTGCGCAGGCTGCCCAGCGCGTGGTCGCGCTTGAGACGGCCTTGGCATCGCATCATTGGGACAACGTGACGCTCAGGGATCCCCAGAAGACCTACAACTTGAAGTCGGCGGAAGAGGCAACGGCGCTGTTTCCCTTGCTGGACACGTGGTTCGATGCGGCGCGGGTCGATGCGGAGAAGCGTCAGGAAATCGTTGTCAGCACACCCGACTTCTTCACCGGCGCTGCCGGCTTGATGGAATCCGAGCCCCTGCAGACGTGGAAGGAATGGCTGACACTTCGGGTTCTCAGTTCGGCCGCCCCCTACTTGTCGTCCGCCTTCGTTGACACCAACTTCGATTTCTATGGCACGACCCTCAGCGGGACACCACAGAACAAGGAACGGTGGAAGCGTGGAGTCGCGGTCGTGGAAGCAGCACTTGGCGAGGCAGTTGGCCAGATCTACGTCGAACGGCACTTCCCCGCCGGTCACAAGGCCCGGATGGAGACCTTGGTAGCCAATCTGATCGAGGCCTACCGCGAAAGCATCTCGTCATTGGAGTGGATGGGCGAAGAGACCAAGAAGGAAGCCCTGAAGAAGTTGGACGCGTTCCGTCCCAAGATCGGCTTCCCGGAGAAATGGATTGACTACTCTGCCGTGGAGATCGACCCCAATGATCTTCTCGGCAACGTTGAGCGCGCCCATGACGCCGACGTGGACAGGCACCTGGACGAGATCGGCAAGCCCGTTGACCTGTCGAAGTGGCTGATGACGCCTCAGACAGTCAACGCCTACTACCACCCCATGTTGAACGAAATTGTCTTCCCTGCTGCCATCCTCCAACCGCCTTTCTTCACCGCGGAGGCGGACGACGCCGTGAACTACGGTGGGATCGGCGCAGTGATCGGACACGAGATTGGCCACGGCTTCGACGATCAAGGATCGCAGTTCGATGGCAGCGGCGCACTGCGCAACTGGTGGACCGAGGACGACCGCAAGGCCTTCGAAGCACTCACGGCAAAACTCGTGGCCCAGTTCGACGCCCTTTCACCGTATGCCGCCCCCGATCACAAAGTGAACGGCAAGCTCACCCTGGGCGAGAACATCGGAGATCTTGGCGGACTGACCATTGCCTACAAGGCGTACCTGCTGAGCCTGGATGGTAAAGAACCGGAAGTCATTGATGGCTTTACGGGTCAGCAACGGTTCTTCATGTCGTGGGCAGCCGGCTGGCGTCAGGTCATTCGAGCCGAGGAAGCGATCCGCAGGCTCGCCACCGACCCGCACTCCCCCAATGAATTCCGGACCAATGCCATCGCACGAAACCTTGATGCTTTCCATGAGGCCTTCGGAGTACGCGAAGCTGACGGAATGTGGACCGAGCCGCAGGAACGCGTCAGCATCTGGTAAATAAATGAACAAGAGAGGCCGGGCCAGTTCTTCAACTGGCCCGGCCTCTCTCATGAGTCGCCTGCGTTATCCGCTACTGATCGATGTAGAACGGGTTCACCTGTTGGCACACCGCGTCCTTGGCAGTTTGGTTAACCACATCTGAGGGAACCGACGCTGCTCCGTAGGCCGTGCCGGTTGTGAAGTCCGTACCAACGTAGAGCTGCACACCAGCCACGCCAGGTGCCTCTTGGACTTGGGCGGCCGGGATGCCATAGAGCTTGGCGACGTCGGCGGCCACGTCGGCAAAGCCCGTTCCGTAGTAAAGCACGGTCTGGTCCACGGGGTTGGCCAGATAGGACACAGCCTGCGCGAATCCGCCGCCCGTCAGAACGGCCATCAGTTCCTGGCCGCGGGTGGCGACACCACTGCCGTTGGCCACCGAAACAGGCTGGATCGCCTTGTCATAGGCAGGCGCGGCGGGCGTTGTGGTTGTCGGCTGCGGGGCCGGGCTCTCTGACGGCGAGGGAGTAGCCGTCGCACCGGGAGTGGTGAGGTCAAGGTCCGCGCGCAGTGCCGCGAAGAGCTGGGACGCTTGGGGTTCAACCAGTTCAAGGCGGTTCGGATCCACGGCTGCAGCCTGGGTAGGCACAGCCACGAACGCTACCTTCGACACGTCAATATCCTTTAGCCGCCCACCGATGGTCAACAGCGAAGGGACCGAGGCGAGGCCCTCGTCCACTGTCAGGTTTTGGGTCACGACGTCTGCGATTTGCAGGAGACGCTGCGGATTGCCCAGCGTGCCTTCACTCTTGAGCTTTCGAGTCAGGGATGAAAGGAATGCCTGCTGGCCCTTGATGCGACCCAAATCGCCTCCGTCGCCGAACGCATGCCTGGTGCGCAGGAACGCAAGGGCCTGCTCGCCTTCGACCAACGAGTCACCCTTCGGCAGGCGGAGGCGGGAGTCCGGATCAAAGACGGGATCGCTGACGCAGACATTCACACCGCCGACGGCGTGGGAAAGCTCCTTGACGGCGTTGAAGTCAGCCATCATGAAGTGGTCGATCTCGAGGCCCGTCAGCTTGTTGATGGTGTCGACTGCGCAACCGATGCCGGCCTCTGCCATGGCCTCGTTGATCATCACGCCGCTTCGGGCAGGAAAGGTCTGGTTGTTGGTGCGGTCGGTGCACTGGGGAACGTTCACCAACAGGTCCCGGGGGAAGCTGAGGACATTGACGCGCTTGTTGTCGGCAGAGATGTCCAGCAGCATCATGACATCCGAGTGACCATAACCCGTGGAGTCTTCGCTGGTGCCGTACTCGGCATTCTTGCCGTCACGGGTATCGGAGCCAAGGATCAGGATCTGGAGCCGGTCGGTCTTGTCATTGGCCGTGGCCTCACCTGCATTGCGGCTTTCATCCGCACTCAGAGGGGCCTTGGTGATGTTCGTCTGGAGTCGGATAAACCAGAAAGCAGCAAACGCGACGCCGGCGACCAACGCGACGGACACCACGCCGGTGACGATCTTCAACCAGAGCGGCCATCCCTTGCGCTCATTCATATGGCGCGGAGTGCCGTCGGCCTCGGCTCCATGGCGTGCCGCAACGGGGCCAGCGGTGCCGGTGCCCTCCGGGCGGGCGTCACGACGTCGCACTATTCGGTTTACCTTTCCTTAAAACAGCTCAATCCCCGCAATCATAGTTGCCGTTTCTGGGAAGTTCCTTATCGGGCCGAAAGCCACGCCGGATCCAGCTCTGTTGGCCTAGAAGCCGAGCTTGACCAGCTGCTTCGGATCGCGCTGCCAGTCCTTGGCAACCTTGACATGCAAATCGAGGTAGATCCGGGTACCGAGAAGGGTTTCGATACCCTTGCGGGCATTGGTTCCGACTTCGCGCAGCCGGCTGCCGCCCTTGCCAATGATGATGGCTTTCTGCGACGGACGCTCTACGTAAAGGTTGACGCGGACGTCCAAGAGCGGATTGTCCTCAGTACGTCCTTCACGCGGCACGATCTCCTCGACCACTACTGCCAACGAGTGCGGAAGCTCATCACGTACACCTTCCAAGGCCGCTTCGCGGATGAGTTCGGCGATCATGACCGCTTCGGGCTCATCTGTCAGCTCGCCATCCGGGTAGAGCGGCGGGGAGGGAGGCATGTGGCTGATCAGAACGTCCGCGACGGTGGAAACCTGGAAACCGTCGGCCGCTGAAACCGGAACGATATCGGCCCATCCTGCTTCGCCCAGGACCTCCCTGCCCAGCTCTGCGACGGCCAGCAATTGCTCGGTCAGGGCCTGACGGTCCACCAGGTCAGTCTTGGTCACCAAAGCGACGATCGGCTTACGTCCGACGCCGGCCAGCTGGGCGGCAATGAATTTGTCGCCCGGACCAATCTTTTCGTTGGCGGGCAAGCAGAAGCCGATGGCGTCGACCTCGGCCAAAGTATCGGCAACGAGCTCGTTCAGCCGCTTGCCGAGAAGGGTTCGGGGCCGGTGCAGCCCCGGTGTGTCCACGAGGATCAGTTGCGCGTCCTCGCGGTGGACGATGCCGCGGATGGTGTGGCGGGTGGTTTGCGGCTTGGCTGAAGTAATCGCTACTTTCTGGCCGACAAGGGCATTGGTAAGGGTGGACTTGCCGGCATTCGGCCGACCGACCAGCACCGAGAAGCCCGCGTGAAAGCCGCCGAAGTCGCTGTCGGCATCGAATTTCTTATTTTGCTTGCTCACGTGGAACTCCCTGTTGCGTTGAGTCGGCGTCGTCGAGAAGGTCTTCAAGGTCAGTGTCTTCCTTTGGCATGGCGGCCGCAATAATATGGCTGACCCTGTTACGCCGACCCTCAAGCCTATCTGCCTTAAGGAACACCCCGTTCACTTCAACGGAGCTTCCGACGATGGGAACCTGTCCAAGGGCCTTGGCCAGGAGCCCGCCCACGGTGTCCACTTCGTCGTCGTCGAGTTCGATATCGAACAGTTCGCCAAGGTCATCAATGCTCATGCGGGCGCTGACGCGGTACTGTCCGTCACCCAAGTCGACGGCTTCTTCAGCGGCTGCGTCGTATTCGTCGACGATCTCGCCGACGATTTCCTCGATGAGATCTTCCAAGGTCACCAAACCGGCGGTTCCCCCGTACTCATCAATGACAATCGCCACGTGGGTGGACTCCTGCTGGAGCTCGCGCAGGAGGTCGCTCACCGGCTTGGACTCGGGAACGTACCGGACATCACGGGCCAGCGAATCGACGTCGTGCGGCTGCAGTCCCGGCTCACCGCGGTGCATGGCCGCGGCAACATCCTTCAGGTACAGGATGCCGCGGATTTGATCAGTGTTCTCACCGATCACGGGAATTCGGGAATAGCCCGACCGCAGGAACAATCCCATGGCGGTTTCAAGGTCTGCGCCCGTGCCGATGCTGACAATGTCCGTGCGGGGAACCATGACAGAACGTACCAGGGTGTCGCCGAAGTCGAAGACCGAGTGGATAAGTTCCGCTTCGTTGTCCTCGATCATGTCGGACTCGGCCGCCCGGTCCACAAACTCGCGGAACTCTTCTTCGCTGACGAAAGCATCATCGCCGGCCGGAGCACCAGGGGCTACCGCCTGGCCCAAGGCAACAAGCCAGCCCGGGATCGGGCCCAGGATCCAGCACAGAAACCTGATCAGGGGCGCGGTGAAGCGCACTACCGGCCCTGAGTGGGCGCGCCCAAGCTGCCTGGGCGAAACACCGACCAGCACAAAGCCGATGACTGCCATGATGCCCGTCGCGGCCAGTCCGGCGAGCCACACGTTGTCCAGCAAGCTGTGGAGGACAACGGCTACCGCCACGGCCGCCGCCATTTCAAACCACACACGCCAAAAGCGCAGCGCCCTCATATGGGCTATGGGGTTTTCCAGGATGCCGGCCAGCGCCTTGCCCTTGCTTCGGCCAAGGGATTGTTCGGCCTCGTGGCGGGGCAGGAAGTTGAACGCAGCCTCCGCTGCAGTCAGCAGGGCTACAAAGCTGAGGAAAACCAGCGCCATGCCGACCAGGATGAGCGAGGTCACTGCATGGTCTCCATGGGGGCATCCTTGCCCAGGAATTCAGACAGCAGTTCGCGCTGGAGGCCAAACATTTCTTCTTTTTCCTCGGGTTCTGCGTGGTCGAAGCCCAGCAGATGCAGGATCCCGTGCGTTGCCAGCAGCAGCATTTCATCCTGCGTGGAGTGACCGGCGTTGCGCGCCTGGACTTCGGCCACCTGCGGGCAGATGGCGATGTCCCCGAGCATGCCTTGCGGGGTGGGCTTGTCCGGTGTCCCCGGCGTCAGCTCGTCCATGGGCACGGACAGGACATCCGTTGCTCCGGGCTCGTCCATCAGCTCAATGTGGAGCTTCTCCATGGCGGGTTCGTCCACCAAGAGGATCGACAGCTCCGCCTGGGGGTGGATATAGAGGCGTTCGAAAATGAAGCGGGACAACGTCACCAGCTGTGCTTCATCGACTGCCACGCCGGACTCGTTGTTGACTTCGATGCTCATTTACGTTCTCCACGTTTATGGGTGTTGGCAGCGGCCGCGGGTCGGTGGGCGTCATCCCATGCGCTGTAAGCGGAGACGATATCGGCCACCAGGCGATGCCGCACCACGTCAGCGGCTTCCAGGATCGAGAAGTTGACGTCGTCGATACCGGTGAGGATTTCGCGGACGATCCTCAGACCCGAGGTCGAGCCAAAGGGAAGGTCGATCTGCGTGACGTCACCGGTGACTACCATCTTCGACCCGAATCCGAGGCGCGTCAGGAACATCTTCATCTGTTCCGGAGTGGTGTTCTGGGCTTCATCAAGGATGATGAAGGCGTCGTTAAGGGTACGTCCACGCATGTACGCCAAAGGCGCTACTTCGATGGTCCCGGCAGCCATCAGGCGAGGGATGGATTCCGGATCCATCATGTCGTGCAGGGCGTCGTAAAGGGGACGCAGGTACGGGTCGATCTTGTCGCTGAGAGTGCCTGGAAGGAAGCCCAGCCTCTCCCCCGCCTCAACGGCGGGCCGCGTCAGGATGATCCGGCTGACTTCCTTGTTCTGCAATGCCTGCACAGCCTTGGCCATGGCGAGGTACGTCTTACCGGTACCTGCAGGGCCAATTCCGAAGATCACCGTGTTGTCGTCGATGGCGTCAACATAGTTCTTCTGGTTCAGGGTCTTGGGCCTGATGGTCTTGCCCCTGCTGGAGAGGATGTTGTGGGTCAGGACATCCGCGGGATTCTGCACGGACTGGGTCCGCAGCAGGGACACCAGTTGCTGAAGTACGTCGGGCGTGACCACGGTCCCCTTGGCCACGAGGCCGCGTACTTCCTCAAGGAGGCGCATAATCCGTGGAATCACTGTGGAAGGACCGGTCATGGAGAGCTCGTTGCCACGAACGTGGAAGTTCACGTCCGGGAACTGTTCCTCGATGTACCGCAGCGCTTCATCATGGCTGCCCAGCGAGTGAACCATCTGGTCGGAGTTGTCGAACGTGACAACTTCCGTGCGCGTGCCCGGTAAAGTGTGCGGGAACTCGGTCAGCGGCTGGTTCCCGTTTCCGGTCCTGAGCCGCCCGTTCAAAGATTCACTCATAGTGCTGGCCTGCGGCCTGTTCTCCTCCGGTTGATGGTATGACGCAATCCTACGCCAGCCCCGGGCCGGATGAACCTCGGCAAGGCGCCGGAACCAGGGCCGAAACGATACCGAAGACATTTTGTCTCAACTCGGCATCAAGCCGGTATCAATCATGTTTCAGTTGACCGCCGTCCACCCAAACCCGGCCGGACGCCGTCGTCGATGTGCCAAGCTGGCTTAACCGGGTGGTTGGAACCCCCGCAGCCCTGACCAAAAGGAAGCACCATAGCCATGCCAGCGAGCACCGGGAAAGGCGCACGAAAGCGGACACGGTCCGCCATCGCCGCGCCTGCGATGCTTGCTGTCCTGCTGCTGACCGGTTGCATTGCCAACGGCGGCGGGGGCAGCCAGGCGACGTCGAGCCCGCCGTCGCTGTCCGTGCAGGACGCGCCCGCGAGCAACGCCCCCTTGGAGACAACCCAGGCATCCACCAAGATTCCGGTCTATTGGATTGGGCGAAGCAAGGACGAGGTCTACCTCTACCGCGAATTCCGGGACATATCCGGTGACGGCAACCCTGTCACCACCGCCCTGAAGATCATGATGGCCGAGAAGCCGTTGGATCATGATTTCTTCACGCCTTGGCAGGAACCTGGAAACCTGGCGACCTCCATCTCCGGGAAGAACGTGATCACCGTCGACGTCTCCCGCGACGCCTTCAACTCGAACCTGGACGCCGGGATGGCCCAGAGGGCCATTCAGCAGCTGGTCTACACAGCCACGGCGGCAGCGTCGTCCTCCGGACTCATCAACTCGGGCCAGCAGATCCAGGTGGTCATCCTGGTGGACGGCCACAAGGACTACATGGCGTTCGGACAAGTAAAACTTGGCGAACCCATGACGCGCGACGCTTCCTTGGTGGCACCGCTGTGGATCATTGATCCCCAGGAGGACGTCTCCTTGCCGGCAGGGCTCATCAAGTTCAACGGCCGCATCACGGACAACTCCCGGCCCATCAGCTGGCAGATCCTCCAGGACAACGGCAAGGGAGAGAAGTCGAGCCTGCTCACGGGCCAGACCAAGGCAACCGGCGAGCCCGGTCAGTACGGTCTCTTCAGCTTCGGCGCCACGCTGAAACCCGGCAAGTACGAGCTCCGGGTCTCCGAGGTGGACGACGCCGGCAAGGCGATCGAATCGAGCACGGATACCCGCCTGTTCAGCGTCTCCTAGGCGTCTTGTACATAGCTCGCGAGCGTCGGTGGCCGGCTACCAGCGTCCGAGGACGTCGCTGGCCAGAACGACGGCGGCAGGTCCCGCCGTCGACGACCGCAACACATGGTGACCCAACAGTGCGGTGACGGCACCAGCGTCGCTCAGCCGCGTTACTTCGCGCGGTGAGATCCCGCCTTCGGGCCCGACAATCAGAAGAACCTCGCGCGGTGGGGTGTCGCCAGCATCCAGCTTCTCCAGGACCTCCCGCAAGGGGTTCTTGGCGTCCTCGTGGAGGATGATGGCGAGGTCGGCTTCCGCAACGGCCTTGGCCAGTCCGCTCGAGTCGACGATCGGGCGGACCGGAGGTATCCAGGCCCTGCGCGCCTGCTTTGCCGCGGCGGTCACCACAGACTCCCACTTCGCGTGGGCTTTGGCTGCGCGGTCACCTTTCCAACGCACAATCGAGCGTTCGGACTGCCAGGGAACCACGGCATCGATTCCAAGCTCAGTGGCCGTCTCGATGGCCAGCTCGTCACGGTCGCCCTTGGCCAAGGCCTGCACCAGGACCAAACGCACCTGGGGCTGTTCTTCGAAGACGACATCCGCCGCCGTCACCGTCAAGGTGCCAGGGCCGACGTCGGCGACGGTTCCGGTGAGGCGGGCACCAGCGCCGTCGGCGATGTCAACGGACTCACCGACGGCCAAGCGCTTGACCGTGACGGCGTGGCGCGCCTCCGGTCCCTCCAGGACAAATGCGGCACCGGAGCGCAACTGGTCAAGGCTGCCGACCGGGGCGAAGAAGACGGGATTGCTCACCGCTACAGGTTACCGAGCTTGTCCCGGAGCTTTGCGAACATTCCGCCGCTGGCCACCAGTTTGCCTTCGGTGAACTGCTCACCGCGAAGCTTGGCGAGCTGCTGCAGCAGTTCTTCCTGGGCGTGGTCCAGTTTGGTGGGAGTCTCCACGTGCAGGTGCACTTTGAGGTCGCCACGGCCGTAGCCGCGGAGATGGGTGACGCCAAGGCCGCGAAGGGTGATGATCTCCCCGGACTGCGTCCCCGCCTTGACCTCAATGTCCTGTGCGCCGTCGAAAGTATCAAGCTCCAAGTCCGTCCCGAGGGCTGCTGCTGTCATGGGCACGCTCAGGGTGGCGTGGAGATCATCACCTTCACGAACGAACGTGGAATCGTTGTTTACGCGGATCTCCACGTAGAGATCGCCCGCCGGACCACCGGCGGGGCCGGCTTCGCCCTGGCCGGACAGCTGGATGCGCGTGCCGGTGGCGACACCTGCCGGCACCTTGATGGTCAACGAACGGCGGCTCCGGATGCGGCCCTGGCCACTGCACTCGTTGCAGGGATCCTTGATAACTGTGCCGAATCCTTCACAGGTTCCGCAGGGCGCGGTGGTCATGACCTGGCCAAGGATGGAGCGCACTGCGCGCTGGACCTGGCCGCTGCCGCCGCAAATGTCGCAGCGTTCGGGGTGGGTGCCGGGACGGCAGCAGCTGCCATCACACGTTGGGCAGACCACGGCTGTATCGACTTCAAGCTTCTTGTTGACGCCGAACACCGCGTCCTTGAGGTCGATCCGGACACTGATGAGGGCGTCCTGGCCGCGCCGGACGCGTGAGGCCGGCCCTCCGTGTCCACCGCCCCCGCCAAAGAACGTGTCGAAGATGTCCTGGAAGGCGAAGCCTTGGCCTGCGTACCCGCCACCGAAGCCGTTGTCAGTTCCGTTCTCATTGCCGGTGGCGTCGTAGACGCGGCGTTTCTGGGGATCTGACAACACTTCGTATGCATGGGTCACGGCCTTGAACTGCTCCGCGACATCTTCACCGGGGTTTACGTCCGGGTGGAGTTTCCGTGCCAGCTTGCGGTACGCCTTTTTGATCTCTTCCCCGGTGGCTTCCGGCGAGACTCCCAAAACGTCATAGTGGCTGCTCAAAGTCGGTATCTCTTCCTGGTTGTACTGCGGATGTTTCCTCGGGCCGCTTTTCAGCCGCCGAGAATGCGGGAAAGGTAACGGGCCACGGCGCGTACTGCCGCCATGGTGGTGGGATAGTCCATGCGGGTGGGTCCGAGGATGCCCACCTTGGCACCTGATCCGTAGCCGGTGGCCACGACAGATGCCTCGGCGAGACCGTCGTACGGATTCTCCCGGCCAATGCTGACAGTGACGCCTCGAGGATCGTCTCCCATGTCCGACAACAACCGGAGCATGACAACTTGTTCCTCAAGTGCCTCCAGCACCGGACCGATGCTCAAGGGGAAATCGACGTTGGACCGTGCAAGGTTGGCCGTACCGGCCATGAGAATGCGCTCTTCACGGCTGGTATCGCTCAACGATTCCAGGCCATTTGCGAGCGTTTGCGCGAGGGCCCGAAGGTCGGGCGGACACAGGGCAACCACTGACGGAAGTACCTGCGGCAAGAGGGCCAGCTGGGTGCCGGCGATGCTGCCAAGGAAACGTGACCTCAACAACATCAGGGCCTCGTTGCTCACATCGGCACCGGCCTCGATCACCTTCTGCGCAACGCTTCCGGTATCCGCTATGAGGACCACAAGCACTTGCTTGGGTGCCAGCAGGACAAACTCCGCGTGGCGCACCAAGGCGCGGTGCGAGTGCGGGTACTGCACGACGGCGACCTGGTTGGTCAGCTGCGAAAGGAGCCTGACGGTGCGCTCAAGAATGTCATCGACGTCGTCCGGGCCCTCCAACAACGAATGGATGGCCCGGCGCTCGGCGGCTGACAACGGCTTGACCTGCGAGATGCGGTCCACAAAGAGGCGATAGCCCTTGTCCGTGGGAATCCGGCCCGCGCTGGTGTGCGGGGCAGCAATGAGACCCTCCTCTTCCAGGACAGCCATGTCATTGCGGATGGTGGCACTGGAAACACCCAGGTGGTGGCGCTCAACGAGGGCCTTCGATCCCACGGGCTCCCGGGAATGTACATAATCCTCAACGATGGCACGCAGCACTTCCAGCTTGCGTGGCTCACTCATTGCTCCACCTCCTGACGACTGCCATGGTCCTTGGGACCGTCCCCGTGGGACCTCCAACGGGTCACCACACTTAGCACTCAACATGCCCAAGTGCTAACAAGTCTAGTATGAGCTACCACGTTGTTAGCATTGAAACCGTCCCCGGACTGTATCCGGGACGGCGAACCAGCACAGCCTGAATTCAGCTGCTGCCTGTCCTTTCACATACCAGCACAGAGGTAGGAATTCCTTGGCTTTCGACAATTGGGGCCCGCAGGATCTGACGGCACCGGCCAAACGCCAACTCCCCGAAGTCCCGGTCAAACGCGGAATGGTCCTGGAGGACGTCCAGTCGGGGTGGGTGGGCGAAGTCACCCGGGTCGAAAAGACCGGCGGCATGCACATCGTGGCCCTGGAGGACAGGCGCGGCAAAACGAAGTCGTTCCAGCTCGGCTATGGGTTCCTCCTTGAAGGGCAAGCCATCCGGTTGATGCCTCCAGCTCCCCGTCCGCCTGCCGCGGCGGTTCCGGCAGGACGGACGGCCTCGGGCTCAGTAAAAGTCGAGGGACAGCGGGCGCAGGTAGCCAAGGCCAGCCGCATCTGGGTTGAAGGCAAGCACGACGCCGAACTCGTCGAGAAGGTCTGGGGTGACGATCTTCGGGTCGAGGGAATTGTGGTCGAACCCCTCCATGGAGTGGACGACCTCAAATCGGCCATCGCAGCTTTCAGGCCCGGGCCCGACCGCCGGCTCGGCATCCTGGTGGATCACCTGGTCCAGGGCTCCAAGGAGTCCAGGATCGCAGCCGAGGCCATGACCGTCCCCGGCGCAGCCGGGAATGTCCTGATCGTCGGGCACCCCTATGTGGATGTGTGGCAGGCAATCCGGCCCAAGGTCCTGGGCATTGAGCAATGGCCGGCTGTGGCCCGTGGGACAGATTGGAAGACCGGGATTCTCACCGCCTTCGGGTGGCCCCACGACACCGCCGAGGACATAGGTTTGGGCTGGCAGCGGCTTCTGGGTGCGGTGCGCAGCTATGCGGACCTTGAACCGTCATTGCTGGGCCGCGTTGAGGAAGTCATCGACTTCCTGACCGCACCCTGAAGGGCCGCCAGCACGACAGGATCTGAGGCATCTGCGGGGCGTTGGTCCCGGGAAGGACGTCCGGGCCGGTATTCTTGGACAGCAACACCGCAGCATCTTTACAGCAAAGGGAAGACACCGTGGCAGATAACGCTCCTGAAGAACCGGGCAGCGCCGCAGGCCGGCCCCAGTACCACGGCGCGCCTGCCAACGCTCTCCCGCTGACGGCCAGTGAGGACCGGCAGTGGGCCACTTTGGCGCACTTCGGCGGCATCCTCGGATGCGTGCCGGCTCTTTTGATCTACTTGATCTTCCGCGACCGCGGGCCGTTCACCGCACAGGAATCCAAAGAGGCACTGAATTTCACGCTGCCTCCCACTATTGCCGCCGTGCTCGCGAACATCCTGGTACTGCTTCCGGTGGTGGGAAACATCTTCGCAGTCATCGCCACGGGCATCTGGGTAGCGCTGACCTGCTTCTCCGTCTCAGCGGGAATCAGGGTCAACCACGGTCAGCCGCACCGCTACCGCTTCAACCTGCGCTGGATCAAGTAGAGGCCCCGGCTTAGGACGCAGGAGCTCCACTACTGGCTTAGCCGGTTCAGTCCGGCAGGATCCTGCGGACTACTGCGTCGGCGAGCAGACGGCCCTTCAGCGTCAGGATCAGCCGACCCTTGAACGCCTGAACAGGATCAACCAGCCCATCAGCGATGAGGCCTGCCATGGCATGACGGCCCACAGCATCGAGGGCATCTACGGCAAGCCCCGTTCCGAGGCGCGCCTCCAGCATGATCCGCTCGATTTCGCGGGTTCCGGGGTCGAGGGTTTCGCGCCCGGCTGCCGGCGAGGTTCCAGCGCCCAACCGTGACGCATAGGCCGTCGGGTGTTTGACGTTCCACCACCGGACGCCGCCAACATGCGAATGCGCACCGGGGCCGATCCCCCACCAATCATCTCCGCGCCAGTACGCCAAGTTGTGCCTGCAGGCCTGTTCCGGGGTCCTGGCCCAGTTGCTGACCTCGTACCAGTCCAGGCCCGATGCTGAGATCATCTGGTCCGCCAGTTCGTATTTGGCGGCGTGGTCGTCGTCGTCGATTCCGGGGACTTGGCCGCGCCTGATCTGCGCGGCAAGCTTGGTGCCGTCCTCAACTATCAGCGCGTAGGCGCTGATGTGATCGGGCTCGTAGGACAGGGCCGTCTTGAGCGAGAGCTCCCAATCCGCCATAGACTCCCCTGGTGTCCCATAGATCAAGTCCAAACTGACGGCCAGGCCGGCCTCGCGGGCCCATTGGACCACCAAGGGCACCCGGCTGGGGGTGTGCGTGCGGTCCAGGACTTTCAACACGTGGGGAACGGCCGACTGCATGCCGAAGGACACCCGGGTGAAACCGGCCTCGGCAAGGATCTTCAGGGATTCGGGGGTTACGGAGTCGGGATTCGCCTCGGTGGTCACCTCCGCGCCGGGCTCAATGCCCCAATGCCCGACGGCGGCACGCAGGATCTGCGCCAGATCTTCCGCGGGCAGGAGGGTGGGCGTACCGCCGCCGAAAAAAACTGTGCTGAGGGGTCGCGGCGGGAGGCCCGAGGCATCCAGGGCCGCAGCCGCGAAGCCGAGTTCGGAAACCGCCGTCGCAGCATAGGCATCCTGTGACGCTCCGCCGCCGAGCTCGGTCGCGGTATAGGTGTTGAAATCGCAATAACCACAGCGCACGGCACAGAACGGGATGTGCACGTAGAGGCCGAATTTGCGCTGCTCGACGCCGTCCAGCACCTGCGGCGGCAAAATGCCGTCCGCAGGTGCCGGATCGCCCAAAGGTAGGACGCTGGGCATTTACTTCTTGGCCTTGTCCTTTGACTCGTCCGTGGTCAGCGCTGCGATGAAGGCCTCTTGGGGCACCTCAACGCGGCCAACCATCTTCATGCGCTTCTTGCCTTCTTTCTGCTTTTCGAGCAGCTTGCGCTTACGGGTGATGTCACCGCCGTAGCACTTGGCAAGAACGTCCTTGCGGATGGCCCGGATGCTCTCCCGGGCAATGATGCGGGAGCCGATGGCAGCCTGGATGGGCACCTCGAACTGCTGCCGTGGAATCAGTTCGCGGAGCTTCCCGGTCATCATCACACCATAGGCGTAGGCCTTGTCACGGTGCGTGATGGCGCTGAACGCGTCCACCTGTTCGCCCTGGAGCAGGATGTCGACCTTGACGAGGTCGGCCACTTGCTCGCCGTCGGCCTTCCAGTCCAGCGAGGCGTAGCCGCGCGTCTTGGACTTCAGGAGATCGAAGAAGTCGAACACGATTTCGGCCAGCGGGATCCAGTAACGGAGTTCAACGCGGTCCTCGGACAGGTAGTCCATGCCCTTCATCTGACCGCGGCGGCTCTGGCACAGCTCCATGATGGCGCCGACAAACTCGTTGGGCGCAAGGACGGTAGCGGAAACCATGGGCTCGCGGACTTCAGCGATCTTGCCCGTGGGGTACTCGCTGGGGTTGGTGACGTGGACAACCCGCTTGTCTTCCAGGGTGACCTCGTACTCCACGTTGGGTGCAGTGGAGATGAGGTCGAGGTTGTACTCGCGTTCCAAACGCTCGCGGGTGATTTCAAGGTGCAGCAGCCCAAGGAAGCCCACACGGAACCCGAAGCCCAGCGCAGCCGAGGTCTCAGGCTCGTAGACCAGGGCTGCGTCATTGAGCATCAGCTTTTCCAATGCGTCACGGAGCACCGGATAGTCCGTGCCGTCCAAGGGGTAGAGGCCGGAGAAGACCATGGGCTTGGCGTCGGCGTAACCACTGAGAGACTCAGAGGCCGGCTTGGCTTGGTTGGTGACGGTATCGCCAACCTTGGACTGGCGGACATCCTTCACGCCGGTGATGAGGTATCCCACCTCGCCAACACCCAGGCCCTTGGACGGGGTGGGCTCCGGTGAGCTCACGCCGATTTCGAGGAGTTCGTGCGTCGCGCGGGTTGACATCATCTGGATGCGTTCGCGTGGGTGCAGCTTGCCATCCACCACACGGACGTAGGTGACCACGCCACGGTAGGTGTCGTAGACCGAGTCAAAGATCATGGCACGCGCGGGGGCGTCGGGATTGCCAACAGGTGCCGGGAGGTCGCGGACGATCTTATCCAGCAGTGCTTCGACGCCAACGCCGGTTTTACCGGAAACCTTGAGGACATCCTCCGGGTCTCCACCGATAAGGTTGGCAAGCTCAGCCGCGTACTTCTCGGGTTGCGCCGCAGGGAGGTCGATCTTGTTCAGCACTGGAATGATGGTGAGGTTGTTTTCCATCGCCAGGTAGAGGTTGGCCAAGGTTTGGGCTTCGATGCCCTGTGCCGCGTCCACCAGCAGGATCGCGCCCTCGCAGGCTGCCAAGGACCGGGAGACCTCGTACGTGAAGTCCACGTGACCTGGAGTGTCGATCATGTTCAGGGCGTAGCTTGTGCCATCGAGTTCCCACGGCATGCGAACAGCCTGGGACTTGATGGTGATGCCGCGCTCACGTTCGATGTCCATGCGGTCCAGATACTGGGCCTTCATGTCGCGTTGCTGAACGACGCCGGTGAACTGCAGCATGCGGTCGGCCAAGGTGGACTTACCGTGGTCAATGTGGGCAATGATGCAGAAGTTCCGGATGATGGCCGGATCTGTTGCGGCGGGCACCGGTGCGGTGCGGGCCATGGGAGACACGCAGGATCCTTACTGTCGACACTCACACGGCAAATCATGGAACTGGGCATAAGCCAGCCCGAACACGCCGCATATCTGATCCTCTAGTCTCCCACGAACCAGCGCTTCGCCGTACATTGCGCAGCGGGTTGCCCGCCACAGACGGATGTAGCGTATTCACATGAGCTTCGATATGCGCCCTCTGGGTAAATTCCTGCTGCGTTCACTCCGGGCATTGGGAGGCTCGGGCTCAAAAGCCGCCGCCCCACCAACTGGCGCCAGGAAGCCGGCCCGGCCATCCGCCGTCGGACATTCCGCAGTCTCCTACCCGGGCGACTTCGTCGGAGCCGTAAGGCCCGGCTACTCCCCCAAACCTGATGGCCAACCGGATCCAGGCGAAATCGTATGGGGATGGGTTCCCTATGAAGAGGACCATTCGCAGGGCAAAGACCGTCCTGTACTTCTTATCGGGCGTGATGGGAAATGGCTGCTGGGACTGATGCTCACGTCAAAGGACCATGACAACGGCAGGCGCGCAGATGACTACGTCGACATCGGGAGCGGACCGTGGGACAGGCAGGGCAGGCCAAGCGAAGTCAACGTACGGCGCATCATCCGACTGGATCCTTCGGCCGTCCGGCGCGAAGGCGCCGTGTTGGGTAAACGGCAATTCCAGGAGGTTTCGCGGAGCCTCCAAGCGCAGCAAAGCCGGCGGTGAGCGACAAATCTCCGTTTACGGGCCTCATCTGCTATCCTTTATAGCTGTGTGTCCGTGCAGGTCGACGGCCGCACATGGTTGGCTGCCATAGGCATCCCCACGCCGCTCAGTCGATGGCCAACCTGACAACCCTCTAGACCAATTTCCGCATTAAAAAGAGAGTTCATACGTGGCTAATATCAAGTCCCAGAAGAAGCGCATCCTCACCAACGAGAAGGCTCGCCTGCGTAACAACAGCGTCAAGTCTGAGCTGAAGACGGCCATCCGCGCCGTCAACACCGCCGTTGAGTCTGCTGACAAGGATGCTGCTGCAACTGCACTTGTTGCTGCCAGCCGTAAGCTGGACAAGGCTGTCAGCAAGGGCGTTATTCACAAGAACAACGCTGCGAACCGCAAGTCGGCGATCTCCAAGAAGGTCAACGCACTCTAAGGTTTTCCAGTTCGACTGAGCTGATCAAAAGGCCGGCGCCCCTTTGGGTGCCGGCCTTTGGGTTTTAACCAACGGCGTTTGCCGCCTGATGCATCAACCAGCTTCAGCGTCGGCTGGCGGAGGTGGCGATCACGGTCACAGCGTGCTCCACGGCGTACACCGGGTCGCGGGATTCGCCTTTCACCTGCGCGTCCGCCTCTGCAATCACCTGGATCGAGCGGATCAGGCCCTCGGGTGTCCACCGGCGGACATCCCGTTGTGCCTGCTCCACCAGCCAAGGCTGCATTCCGAGATTTTTGGCGATGGTTGCCGATGATCCATTTGCCCCGGCAACTTTGGCCAACGTCCGAAGCTTGGCTGCCAGGGCAGCCACCAGGGGAACGGGATCGACGCCGGTGGCCAGTGCGTGCCGAAGGGTGGACAGCGCCACCGGGCCGTTGCCGGCCATGGCAGCGTCCGCGACTTTGAAGGCTGTGGCTTCCACACGCCCACCGTAGTAGCGCTCCACCGTCTCTGCCGTCACAGCGGTTGTGGCATCGGCAATGAGCTGGGCGCACGCCGATGCCAGTTCAGAAAGATTGGCTCCGACGGCATTCACCAGCGCCTGGACAGCCTCACCTTCAATGCGGCGGCCGCCCGCTTTGAACTCCGCGACAACGAAAGCAGTTTTGTCGGCGTCCTTTTTCAGGGGCTGACATTCGATCACGGGCCACCCGCCGGCCTTCACGGCATCAAGCAGCTTCTTGCCACGTACACCACCGCCGTGCCGAAGGACCAGGACAACGTCCTGATCAGGATGTTGAAGGTAGGCCAGACCGTCTGCCAGGAACGCATCGTTCATGGCTTCGAGGCCCTCGACCTCTATGAGCTTGCCTTCACCGAAGAGGGACGGAGTGACGGTCATCGCCAGCGTCCCGGCCTCGTAGGAGCCGGCGTTCAGACGGGTGAGCTCCACATCCGGCGTGCTGGTGCGTACCTGCGTGCGGATCCGGTCCATGGCGCGGATCCCGAGGTATTCTTCCGGTCCCGTGATCAGCACTACGGCGGCCGGCGCCGCGTCCCGCCAGGAGACGTTGTTCGCCGCGGAGTTCTTGGCCCGGGTGTTTTGGGCAGCAGCCACTGGTGTTTCCTTCCGGACGATTTCCTGCAGTTTACAAGTCTGCCATGCCTGTGCCGTGAGATTCGTTCCAAAGCCACCACTACGACTGTGTGCAGGGCCATGACGCGTGCCATAAACGGCCGCGGATGCAGCAGCATCCAGACTGCAGTGATGGTAACCACTGAGCCGAGCATCATGGACGCAATTCCGGCCGGCCCGTCGGCCCACGGCAGTGCCGCCCCGGGCAGGCCCGCGAAATACCTGGCCACGCCCGCAACCGCCGCCGCGCATCCACCGGCGACTGCCACGGGCACCACCGCCAACCAGGGCGCCAACGCGGCCAGTGGAACAGCGATCGTACCGAGAATGGTCACTGGGGCCACCAAAGGACCGGCCACTACATTGGCGATGAATGCATACGGGGTGAATTGCGGCTGAAGTGCCACGATGACGGGGCCACACAGCAGCTGGGCGGACAAGGGAACGGCCACTCCGGCAGCAATCCACCTGGGAACGCGGGCAGGGATCCAGGACGCAATCCGACGGGCCAACAGCACGATACCGAGAGTGGCCAGCACGGACAGGAGGAAACCCACGTTCGCAGCCATAGCCGGGTCAATAAGCAACAGGACCGCTGTGGCAACGCACAGGAATGTGAGGGACCGTCCACGAAGCCCGCCCGCCAGGGCGGCCAGACCTACGGCCCCCATGACGGCTGCACGCAAGACGCTCGGATCAGGGCCGACCATGACCACGAAGCCCGCCAGTCCGCAAGCAGCCACGGCTCCCGCCGCGGGGCGGGGTAGCCTGAACGTTCGGGCCATCACTATGAACCCTCCAAGGACAAGACTGCAGTTGGCGCCGCTCACGGCTGTCAAATGGGTCATACCGGTGGTCTTCATATCGGTACCGAGGCTCTCCGGCAGCGCGCTGGTATCTCCCGTAACCATCCCCGGCAAAAGCCCGGCTGCGTCAGCAGGCAACCATTGTGTGGCGCTGCCAAACGCTTGCTTAAGCTGTCCTGCCGATTGGCGGACATCGAACTGTGAGCGGATCACGACGGGTCCGGACGACGCCGACAGAATAGCTGCTTCTGTTTGCCCCTCCCGCACTTCCTTCAGGATCCCGGTGGTTCTGACAAGTTGGCCGGGTTGCACCTCCTTCCACGAATCGCCTCCGGTCACCACGACCTCGGCGGCTCCCCGCGTCACTGTGCCCTTGGCGGTGACCTCCTTCATGGTGGCCTCCACTGTCCATCTGGATGCACCTGTATGACCCGGCACGCTCGCTTCCTTCGGGCTTCCAGTGATCATGAGCTGGATGACCACTCCCTCTTTGCCCGCGACAGCCTCCGCCAGGGGTCCGGCCTCACGTTGGGTTGCAACGACCGCACAGTGGACTGCGACTGACGCGCCCATGAAACACGCTAGCGCAAAAGTGGCCTTCATTGTCCTCGCGCGGGCTCCGGCGGTTTGCAGCCGACGTCCACCGATCATCAGGACCGCTCCGGCGATCGCCAGGATCCCTGCCGTTATCCAAGACCAAAGTGCGCCATTGAAGCTGCCCACAAGCGCCGCACCCCAGGAGATGACGACGGCGGGCACCAGCCTGAGATCCGATCGCTTGGCTGGCCCTGTTTCCGCCTTGGCATCAGCCACCTTGCACCGTCACAAGGTCCTTGAGTGACTCCATGAGCTTGGGTCCGATTCCATCCACGGCATCAAGTTCGTCCACGGACGTGAACGCTCCGTGCTCCTTGCGCCAATCCACAATGCGTTGCGCTGTAACCGGCCCTACCCGCGGCAATGTCCCGAGTTCCTCCAATGACGCCGTGTTGATATTGATCTTGGCGCCAGCCGCCGCTGCTGGACCAGCTATACCGCTGGCGTTCCCGGTGCCGGCCTGGGAGGACGCCGCCGGCGGGGGTGCCTCTCCCACCGTGGGGACATACAGCTTGGTTCCGTCCGTGAGCACTTCGGCGAGGTTGAGGGCGGCCAGCTCGGCATTCGGCGCCGCCCCACCGGCGGCACTGATGGCCTGGAACACCCGGCTCCCCTGCGGCAATGAGACCACCCCGGGCTTGCCCACTGCACCGGCCACATGGACAACGACCACCCCTGCTCCCCCTTCCGGGGCCGCAGGCAAAGAGTCCGGGGAGTCAGTCACTTCCGCTCTTGTGGTGGTACCCGGGCTGGTCGGACCTGTCGATGCCCCAACCTCGCTTAACGGCTCCGAGGTTGCTTGTCCGTCTGCGAGCTGCCAGAAGTGCCAAGCTACGAGTGAAGCACCCACCACGGCAAGGAGCGCAGCAACCCTCCAGGATGTGCGCCACCGCAGCCGGGTTCCAGGCTGACTATGGTCCGCTCCCCCTGCCAACAGCGAGTCCAAATCGCCTGTGGCTGCCTCGGGATAAGCGGCATCAGCCAGGTCCAACAACGGTTGACCGCCGCCGTCAGGGATCATTCGGGAGGCAAACCGCTCCCGCGCGGCCCGCGCTGCGGCGTCTGGGGATACGTCGCGGTTCCAGCGTGGCATGAACCGAGCCTACGGCCGGTTACCCGGCCCCGCCGCGCGGTTTCAGCGCTATGTGGATAACCGGAACAGAGCACGGCTCCCGCAGCACTCCACACGCAGAAGATTCGGCGGAAAGTTTTGCCGCAACGTCACCCCGCCGGTGTGCTGCTCTCCCCCACGATAACCGCGAGAACTCCAAGCCCGGCATGCGCGGCCAGGACGGCGGGCAAGGCACTGATCTGCGGCGCCGGGCAATCCGGGCAGCTTTCGTTCAACCGCGCAGCCAGGGCTTCGGCCTCGATCTGGTTGCCGAAATGGTGGACCGCCAAGCGTTGTTGGCCTGCCGGGCGGGAGGCAACGTCCGCAGCAACGATCTCCTCGAGACGGGCTATGGCGCGCACAGCGGAACGCACCTTCTCGAGCGGCACGATCTTGCCGCCGTCGACCGCCAATATCGGCTTGATGGCCAGCACCGTACCCAAGAGCGACGCAGCCGCGCCGATACGCCCACCCCGACGCAGCTGCTCCAGGCTGGGGACGTAGAAATACACCTTGGTACGTTCCATCCGCTGTTCGGCGAAACCCCGGACCTCGGCAGACCCTCGACCGTCCGCCGCGGCAACGACAGCGCTTTGAACGCCCATCCCCAGAGCCATGCCTACTGTTCGGGAATCAACGACCTCCACGGGAATCGTCACGCGGGCAGCAGCGAGGCGGGCGGCGTCGGCGGTTCCGGAAAGGTCAGACGAGATATGGATGGACACTACGGCTTCAAATCCACGCCGCTGGGCGGCCAGGTACGCCTGCTCAAATTGCCCGGGTGATGGCCGGGATGTCTTTACCGAGGCGCCGGAAGCGAGTGCCAACGACAACGTCTGAGTGATGTCGTCTTCACCTTCGCCGTAAATTTCATTCCCCACCATCACGGGCATGGGCACAACGGCCAAACGACCGTCGGCCGTAAAGGCAGAAACCCAGTCAGCGGGCAGTGCGGCGGCCGAATCGGTGACCACGGCAGTCTTGACGACGGCGGCGAGTGGCTCGTCAGCGACAGGAACCGGCGCCGCTGGTTGCCGGAGGCGCGCCACCCTTTCCTTGAGCCACATCCAGGCGGGTGGTTCTCGCTCAGGCACGCAACCTCCAAAGATGATGGCCGGCCGCCGGCACAGTGCCGGCGGCCGCGCAATCCCTGCTAGGCAGGAACGATGTTCACCAGTTTAGGTGCCCGCACGATCACGGTGCGGATGCCACGGCCGTCCAGGGCGCGCTGAACGTTCTCCGAAGCCAAGGCGAGCTCCCGGAGCTCGTCTTCGGCGACGTCAGGAGACACTTCCAGACGATCACGGACCTTACCTTGGACCTGGACCACGGCAGTGACGGTGTCCTGGACCAACAGGGCTTCGTCATGGGTGGGCCAGCCGGCGTTTGCCACGGATGCCGGGTGTCCAAGCGCGCTCCAGAGGTCCTCAGCGGTGTACGGAGCGAAGAGGCTCAGGATGACGGCAACGGCTTCGACTGCCTCGCGGACGGCGGGGTCCGCTGCGCCTGCACCGGAGTCAATGGTCTTGCGGGTGGCGTTGACCAACTCCATGAGGCGTGCCACAACGACGTTGAACTTGTTGTTGTCCAGGAGCTCGGCAGCGTCGGCAATGGTCTTGTGGGTCACCGTGCGCAGGGCACGGTCGCCCGTGGCCGGGTCGACACCGGGCTCGCTGCTGACGTCCTGGCCAAGGCGCCAGGCACGGGCCAGGAACTTGGCCGAACCCGACGGCGATACGTCCGCCCAGTCGACGTCGTCTTCCGGTGGGGAGGCAAAGACCATCGTGAGGCGGACGGCGTCGACGCCGAATTTGTCCAGCTGCTCACCGAGGTCCACGCCGTTGCCGAGGGACTTGCTCATGGCTTTGCCGCCGTTGAGCACCTGCCCTTGGTTCAGGAGCGCCGAGAACGGTTCGTTGGCCTCGATCAGTCCGATGTCCTTGATGACCTTGGTGAAGAACCGGGCATACAGCAAGTGCAGGATGGCGTGCTCCACGCCGCCCACGTACTGGCCCACGGGCATCCAGTCATTGATCTTCTCAGGATCAAAGGGGCCCTCGGTGTACTGGGGCGATACAAAGCGCAGGAAGTACCAGGAGGAGTCCACGAAGGTGTCCATGGTGTCCGTGTCGCGCTGGGCAGCACGTCCACAGCTGGGGCATTCAACGTTGACCCACTCGACGGCGGCGGCCAGCGGGGAGGTCCCCTTCGGGGCCAGCGCTTCGCCACGCAGGTTGTCGGGAAGCCGGACCGGCAGCTGGTCATCGGGCACGGGTACTTCGCCGCATTCACCACAGTGGATGATCGGGATGGGGGTGCCCCAGAAACGCTGACGGCTCAGCAGCCAGTCACGCAGCCGGAAGTTGACGAACTTTTCGCCGGTTCCGAGCTTTTCCAGGATCTGGATGGCTGCCGGGATGGCTTCGGCCTTGGACAGTCCGTCCAGCTCGCCGGAGTTGATGAGCGTGCCTTCGCCAGCGGTAGCCACACCGGTCTCGGCCGGGTTCTCGTCGCCGGTTTCAAGCACAGGGCGTACGGGCAGGTCGAAGGCCTTGGCAAAGTCGAGGTCGCGCTGGTCGTGGGCGGGCACCGCCATGATGGCGCCGGTGCCGTAGTCGGCCAGCACGTAGTCCGCGGCCCACACCGGCAGCTTTTCACCGTTGAGCGGGTTGATGGCGTAGCGGCCGGTGAAGACGCCGGTTTTCTCGCGCTCGGTGGACTGACGTTCGATCTCCGAGAGGGCCTTGACCTTCTCGCGGTATGCCATCAGTTCGTCATGCTGCTCCGGGGTCACCAGATCCAGCGCCAGGTGCGCGTCAGCTGCGACGACGAAGAACGTTGCGCCGTAGAGGGTGTCGGGTCGCGTGGTGAAGACGGTGACTTCGCGCTCGGCCCGGTCTTCCGTAGCCTCGATGACGAAGCGCACGTGGGCACCTTCGGACCGGCCGATCCAGTTGCGCTGCATGGCCAGCACGCGCTCGGGCCAGTGGCCCTGCAGCTGGTCCATATCTTCGAGCAGGCGGTCGGCGTAGTCAGTGATCTTGAAGTACCACTGGTTCAGGGACTTCTTGGTGACCGGCGTGCCACAGCGCTCACAGGCACCATTGACTACCTGCTCGTTGGCCAGGACGGTGAGGTCCTTGGGGCACCAGTTGACCGGGGAGTCCTTGCGGTAGGCCAGGCCACGCTCGTAGAAGCGCTTGAACAACCACTGGGTCCACCGGTAGTACTCGGGGTCCGAGGTGTGGATGCGGCGCGACCAGTCAGCCGAGATGGCGTAGCGCTTGAACGATGCCGCCTGGGTGTCGATGTTGGCATAGGTCCACTCGCTGGGGTGGGCGTTGCGCTTGATGGCTGCGTTCTCGGCGGGCAGGCCGAAAGAGTCCCAGCCGATGGGGTGCAGGACGTCGAAGCCCTTCTGGCGCAGGTAACGTGCGACGACGTCACCCATCGCAAACGCTTCGGCGTGACCCATGTGAAGGTCACCGGAAGGGTAGGGGAACATGTCCAGGACATAGCGGCGTTCGCGCGAGCCGTCGTCGGCAGGCGTGAAGACTTTGAGGTCCTCCCAGACCTGCGGCCACTTGGCTTCCATCGCAGCGAAGCTGTAGACGCCTTCTTCAGGCGCTTCGGCTGCGGCTGTCTGTGCTGTTCCGGTCTCTGTCTCCGGCTGAACGCTCACTGCTGCCCTCTTCTGTTCTTCGATGGCGGTATTGCCTCCTGCTGCGGCCCGGAATGCCCCGGACACACAAAAGCCCCTCAACAATGGAGGGGCGGCCGCACGGCTGATAAAGCCGGGCGGCTAGCTAAGCAGAAGGATCGCACGCATAGATCTACAATAGCGCACGATCCCCCAGCCCAGTCGCATCGAGCGGCTTAGGGAAGGCCGGCTGACTGACGCCGCGCCGTTATGGGGGCCCGGGAGCGGCTTCGGGCGTCCGCGAAGCGGGCGGGGCCCCCATAACGGCTAAGGCGTCGGGTTGCCGACCTTACTTAACGTCCTCGTCGACCCAGTCCATGGACTTGGTGACTGCCTTCTTCCACAGGCGCAGCTGGCGTTCCTGCTCCTCCGCCGGCAGCTGCGGCTCCCAGCGCTTGTCCTCGTTCCAGTTGGCGCTGAGCTCGCCCAGGTCCTTCCAGAATCCAACAGCGAGTCCAGCGGCGTAGGCAGCACCGAGCGCCGTGGTTTCCACGACCTTCGGGCGAACCACGGGCACACCGAGGATGTCGGCCTGGAACTGCATCAGTGCCTCGTTGGCGACCATGCCGCCGTCGACCTTCAACTCGGTGAGCGGAACGCCCGAGTCGGCGTTGACGGCGTCAAGTACCTCGCGGGTCTGGAACGCGGTGGCTTCCAGGGCGGCACGGGCAATGTGGCCCTTGTTGGCGAACCGCGTAAGGCCCACGATTGCGCCGCGGGCGTCGGCGCGCCAGTACGGGGCGAAGAGGCCGGAGAAGGCGGGGACGATGTAGACGCCACCGTTGTCTTCCACAGCAGCGGCGAGTTGCTCGACTTCCGGGGCGGAACTGATCATGCCCAGGTTGTCGCGCAGCCACTGGATAAGCGAACCCGTCACGGCGATGGAGCCTTCAAGGGCGTAGTGCGGCTTCTCGTCTCCCAGCTTGTAGCCAAGGGTGGTGAGGAGGCCGTTCTTGGAGTGGACGATTTCCTCGCCGGTGTTGAAGATCAGGAAGCATCCGGTGCCGTAGGTGTTCTTCGCTTCGCCGGGCTGGAAAGCGGCTTGGCCGAAGGTTGCGGCCTGCTGGTCACCGAGGATGCCCGCAACAGGGGTCTCGCGCAGCAGCTGCGAGGTGTGGACCTGGCCATAAACCTCGGAGGAGGACTTGATGGTGGGCATCATGGATGCGGGGACACCGAAGATGTCCAGGATTTCCTGGTCCCATTGCAGGGTTTCAAGGTCCATGAAGAGGGTGCGCGAAGCGTTGGTGACGTCGGTGACGTGCACGCCGCCGTCGACACCGCCGGTCAGGTTCCAGAGGACCCAGGCGTCGGTGTTGCCGAAGAGGAGGTCGCCCGCTTCGGCTTTCTCGCGTGCACCGTCCACGTTGTCCAGGATCCACTTGATCTTGGTGCCGGAGAAGTAGGTGGCCAGGGGAAGGCCTACCTTCTGCTTGAAGCGCTCAAGGCCTCCATCCTGCGCCAACTGGTCGACGATCGGCTGCGTACGGGTGTCCTGCCACACAATGGCGTTGTAGACAGCCTCGCCGGTGTTCTTGTCCCAGACCACTGCCGTTTCGCGTTGGTTGGTAATGCCGACGGCGGCAATGTCGTGCCGTGTCAGGTTCGCCTTTGACAGTGCCGAGGCAATGACTTCCCGGGTGTTGTTCCAGATTTCGGCCGGGTTGTGCTCAACCCAGCCGGCCTGGGGGAAGATCTGCTCGTGTTCCATCTGGCCGGTGGAGACAATGTTGCCCGAGTGGTCGAAAACGATGGCTCGCGAGCTGGTGGTGCCCTGGTCAATAGCGATGACGTATTGGTTCATTGTGACGTCCTTGTCTGTTCTTGTTAATTACTCGGTGGGATCTGTTGCGTGCGGATAAGAACGGTTGTTGCAGGCGGTGTCAGCCGGCAAGTGCAGGCATAATGCCCGGTACCAAAAGGCCCACAAGCCCGGCCAAAGCGCCACCAACCAGGGGGCCTACAACCGGAACCCAGGAGTAGGCCCAGTCGCTGGAGCCTTTGCCCTTGATGGGAAGGACGGCGTGTGCGATACGCGGACCGAGGTCACGTGCGGGGTTGATGGCGTAGCCGGTCGGACCACCGAGGGACACACCGATACCTACGACGAGCAGCGCTACAGCCAGCGGGCCGAGTCCCGAAGGGGTTCCGCCAAAGGTCAGGATCACGAACACCAGGACGAACGTGCCGATGATTTCGGTGATCAGGTTCCACGGGGTTGAACGGATGGCCGGTCCGGTGGAGAAGGTGCCCAGCTTGTTTGCTGCCAGGGGTTCTTCGTCGAAGTGCTGCTTGTAGGCGAGCCAGCAAACCACGGCGCCCAGGAACGCACCGAGGAGTTCACCACCGAAATACGTCAGGGTCGAGCCGAACGTGTCCGCCACGTCCGGCGCGTACTCTCCCTTGCCGTTGACCAACAGGCCCAACGTGACAGCCGGGTTCAGGTGCGCACCGGACTTTGCAGCCACGAAAACGCCCGCGAAGACCGCAATACCCCAGCCCCACGTCACCATCAAGAATCCAGCGTTGTTGCCCTTGGTGCCTTTGAGCGCAACGTTGGCCACAACACCGCAACCCAGCAGGGTCAGCATCATGGTTCCGAATACTTCGGAAAGGAAAACTATTCCAAGAGACATCTTTGACTCCTCTATTTTCTGTTGTCAGCCTCCTCGCGGGTGAAGAGGCTGTTGGGACGGTTCCGTTGTCTCCGGAACCGTCCCGGTGTGGTGGTCCCCTATCAGGCCCACCTACCCCCATTCCGCCCCTGCCGCGTGGTGGGACGGTCAAGCTGTTTTCGGTGCCGGGCTAAGCCACGAGGCTGTGCACGTCTACCTTGTGGAACCGCTGGAGAACATCCTGTGCGTGCCGGATTTCGGCCTCACGGGTCGCTTCGTCCCAACCGAGAGGCTCGGACAGGGCCGCTGCGATCTCGTTAAGCAGTTCACCGGTCACGAGGCCCCGGAACGCGAGGGACGTCCTGCGGATAAGGACATCGATCAGGTGTCCGATCTGCTCGTGTTCGGCCATGAAGGCCAGTTCACGGACACTGAGTTCGCGGGTGGAGCGCAGCAGCTGGTCCTGTCCGGCGTTGAGGTAGTCGATGACAGCCTCTGCCCGGGTTCCGTAACGGGTCAGCAGGACGGCAACACGGTCAGCGTCCAGGCCCGGACCCATGTGCTTTTTGATCCATTCCTGTTCGCCCTGTTCCGTATCCGGGAAGCCGGCGCCTCCGCCGATGGCGAGTTTCGCCGTCGAGACCTTCCGTTCCATCCCCAGTTCGCGCAGGACATCGTTCGTCATGTGTTCTGCCAACGCGCGGAAGGTTGTCCACTTGCCACCTACCAGGCTGAGTACGACGGCGTCCTTGCCGCCTGGCGTTGTCACGGCGTCTTTTCCGGTGCGGACGTTGCGCTCGATGCGGTAGTCACGGGAGACGAAGCCCGGCTGGGTCTCATCGTGCCGCGGCAACGGACGGACACCTGCGAAGCTGTAAACGATCTGGTCCCGTTCGACCTTGATGGTGGGGAAGACATGGCCCACCAGGTCGAAGAAGTAGTCGATTTCTTCTTCGGTGCAGACGGCGTCCTCGGACATATCGGCGTCCACGTCGGTGGTACCCACCAACACGCGGTCACCCATCGGGTAGATGAGTACGATGCGGCCATCGGTGTGCTCGAAGAAGATTTCGCGGCCGTTGCAGGCAGCGAGCAGTTCGGGGTGGTCCAGGACAATGTGGGAGCCCTTGGTGCCGCCCATGAACCTGCTGGCAGCCCCCATGGCCTGGTTGGTGAGATCCACCCAAGCACCAGTGGTGTTGACGATGACGTCGGCCTGGAAGTCGAATTCCTTGCCGGTCAGTTCGTCGCGCAGGCGGGCTCCGTCAGTTCCCATGGAGACGAGGGAGACGTAGTTGCTGGCACGGGCGCTTCCTCCGGGGAGTCCACCGCCGAGGCCGGCCTTCTCGCCATCCTGCAGGACGTCCAAGGTCAGGCGCTCAGGGTTGTGCACGGAGGCATCGAAGTAGGTTGCTGCGTACTTGATGCCGGAGTGCAACTTGGGGAGCTCGGCAAGTGCCCGGGTCCGTCCGCGGAACTGGTGGCGCGGAACGCTGCCACCGTCGCGGGAGAAGAAGTCATACATGCTCAGGCCGACCTTGATGAGGAACGCACCGCGTTCCTTGGGTTTGCCCTGCTTGTGGGTGAGGAAGCGCGTCGGAGCGGAGAGGATTCCCGAGAAAGTGCTGAAGATCGGGATCGTCGTCTGCAGCGGCTTCACGTAGTGCGGGGCAATCCGGAGCAGCCTGTTGCGCTCGACGACGGACTCCTGGACGAGGCGGAACTCGCCGTTCTCGAGGTAACGGATGCCGCCGTGGATCATGTGCGACGACGCACCGCTGGCTCCCTGGCAGTAGTCGCCGCGTTCCACGAGCGCTACGTCGACGCCTTGCAGTGCGAGGTCCCGGAAGGTTCCGACACCATTGATGCCACCGCCGATGATGAGTACCTTCGCCGTCGGCCGCTCCTGAAGTGCGACGACAGAGTCACGCTGCTGTGAGTGCTGTGAGGTACCGGAAATCCTGTTGTGTCCCAAAACTGCTCCCTTGGGCTTGGTTCGTGCGCTGCGCCACTCGCTGCTGCACCGTTCACCACTAATCTTGCGAAGGTGGAAAATGGAGTCAAGCTATTTGCACAAACGTGCAGTAAGGAAATGAGATGGCACGATCACGTCACTCGGACGCGCTCCGGGCTGCACAAATGTATTACTTGCAGGACCTGACCATGGATGCGATCGCCCGCGAACTGCGGACCTCCCGGTCCACGGTCTCCAGGCTTCTGTCCTCGGCCCGCGAAACGGGGTTGGTCCAGGTACAGATCCGCAGTCCTTTCGATACCGGACCAGAGCTGGAAAGCCAGATCCGGAGCCAGTACGGGGTGGATGTCCACGTGGTCCCGGTACTGGACACGCTCAACGAAGCCGAGACCCTGGACCGCGTCGCCATGCAGGCTGCGCGGACCATCGGGCCGCTGGTGGACTCGAACGCCATCATCGGAGTCGCTTGGGGCGCCACCCTCAGCGCGGTCAGCAGACACCTCACCCGGAAGGTCACGCACGACAGCATCGTGGTCCAGCTCAACGGCGCCGGAAACATGCAGACCACCGGCATCACGTACGCCAGCGACATCATGCGCCGCTTCGGCAGCGCGTACGGAGCACGTGTGGAACAGTTCCCTGTCCCCGCGTTTTTCGACCACGCCGCCACGAAGACCGCCATGTGGAATGAGCGAAGCGTTCAACGGATCCTGGATCTGCAGGCCCGAATGAGCATTGCCATATTCGGCGTGGGTTCAGTCGACTCCGACTACCCGAGCCACGTGTATGCCGGCGGATACCTTGATGAACACGACCTCACCATGCTGGCCGCGGACGACGTCGTAGGGGATGTCGCAACGGTCTTTTTCCGCAGCGATGGATCCTCGGACGGCATCACCTTGAACGAGCGCTCAACCGGTCCAAGCCATGAGCAACTCCGGCAAGTCCGCCGGCGCATCTGCGTGGTCTCCGGGGCTTCAAAAATCAACGGGCTTCAGGGGGCACTGGCTGCGGGCCTGGCAACAGACTTGATTTTGGATGAGGCCTCAGCACGACGCCTGGTCAGTTTCAACGGGCACTCCTGAAGTATTCGTGCAAGGAGTGGGTAGAGTCGTTGCTATGAGATCCCCCAGCCCGCTGGCCTTGAACAACGGCGTCACCATGGAACGTCTGGGTTTTGGCCTCTACAAAGTCCCACCCAAGGATGCCGATGTCCTGGTCTCCACCGCATTGGGCGAAGGGTACCGGCGCTTCGATACTGCGGCCATGTACGGAAACGAAGTAGGTGTGGGGCGCGCACTGGGCGGCGCCATCGGTGACGCCGCGCGCTACAACAGTGACACGGGCGGCTCCGGCGAGTCCCTCCACACCCTGGCCCGCGAGGACCTCTTCGTCACCACCAAGGTCTGGAACGACGACCACGGCTATGATTCCACGCTCCGCGCCTTCGATACCTCCATTTCCAATCTTGGACTCGACTACGTGGACCTCTACCTCATTCACTGGCCTTGCGCAGAGCGGGGACTTTTTGTCGAAACCTATAAGGCGCTGGAGACCCTGTACAGAGAGGGCAAGGTCCGCGCGATCGGGGTGTCCAACTTCCAGCCAGGTCATCTGGACGAACTGATGCAGAAGGCCGAAGTGGTCCCCGCAGTCAACCAGATCGAGCTGCACCCTTGGCTTCAGCAAAGCCGGTTGCGGCTTCTGCACCAGCAATTGGGCATTGCCACGGAAGCGTGGAGTCCGCTCGGCAGGGGCCAGGTGTTGGCAGATCCCGCCATCGTCGCACTGGCCGAAAAATACCACCGCACTCCCGCGCAGATCATCCTGCGCTGGCACCTGCAGCTGGGCAACCTGGTCATTCCCAAGGCCAGCTCGGCAGCCAGGATCAAGGAAAACCACGAAGTCTTCGATTTCGAACTCGACGCGGCTGACATGGACGGTATGGCCGGACTGGAACGCCATCATCGAACTGGGTCGCACCCGGACAACGTGAAGTAGGACAACCGCATGGACTCAGTGGACACCGGGCGCTCCCCCAAGGGCGCACAGGCCCCCACCCAATATTTCAGCAAAGAGTTGCGTCCGCGGACCCGGGCCTCCGAAGTGGAAGTCGACGGAAGCACCGTGGCCTACTGGATTTACGAGCCTGTAGCCGTAACACCGGGCACCCGCACCATCCTTGTCATCCATGGCTTCAGGGGTGACCATCACGGCTTGTTGCGGGTAGCGGACCAGCTTCCCGAGATGCGGATCATCATGCCGGACCTGCCAGCCTTCGGAAGTTCGGAGCCGTTTGTTGGTGATGAACATACGGTGGAACGGTACGGGGACTTCATCACCGGTTTCATGGCCGCACTGGACCTTGGTCCCAAGACCGTGTTGCTGGGCCATTCCTTCGGCTCGATCATCGCAAGCCACTACGCCGCGGCGCGTCCGGGTGCGGTGTACCCGCTGATCCTGATCAACCCCATTGCAGCACCTGCCCTGGAGGGACCCAAGGGCATCATGACCAAGCTTGCTGTCTTGTACTACCAGGCATCGGCAAAGCTCCCGCGCCGTGTTGGCTTGGCGCTTCTCCGAAACCGCGTAATAGTCCGGATCATGAGTGTCACCATGGCCAAGACCAAGGACAAGGAACTTCGTCGTTTCATCCACGGCCAGCATGACGCCTATTTCAGCGCGTTTGCGGACCGTAACAGCCTGCTCGAATCATTCAAGGCCTCCGTCTCGGGGAACGTAGCGGACGTCGCCGAGCAACTGCATCTGCCCGTGCTGCTGGTGGCCGGCGAAAAAGACGAGATAGCCACCCTCCCCAGCCAGCACAAACTCATGGAGCGCCTGCCGGACGCAACGCTGGAAGTCATTCCCGGCGTCGGGCATTTGATCCACTACGAAACCCCGGTCCCCGCAGCAGCGGCGATCCGCGCCTTCCTGGAGGAACATCCCGCGTGAAAATTGTCATCGACGCCCGCTTTACCCGAACGGACCACCACGATGGCATCAGCCGGTACGGTTCCAGCCTCATCGCCGCGACGTCGAAAATCGCCGACGTCACGATGCTCATCAGCGACGAGCGGCAGCTCGCCCTGTTGCCCGACGTCCCTTACGTCCTGATCAACAGCCCTCTTTCTCCCTTGGAGTTGTTCGTTTCCCGCAAGGTCAATCCCCTGGGCGCGGACGTCGTGGTGTGCCCCATGCAGACCATGGGCACGCTGGGGCGCAAGTATGGACTGGTCCTGACCCTCCACGACCTCATCTACTACGAGCACCCGGCTCCGCCGGGGTTCCTGCCCGCTCCGGTACGCATCCTGTGGCGGCTGTACCACAAGGCGTACTGGCCGCAGAGGCTGTTGTTGAACCGGGCCGACATCGTGGCCACCATCAGCCACACCACCGAAGCCCTGATGGCAAAATACAGGCTCACGAAACGGCCTGTGCGGATTGTGGGAAATGCACCCCAACCGGGACAGACACCGCGCGATGCCACGGCTGGAGCTGACAAGACGCTGCTGTATATGGGCTCGTTCATGCCCTACAAGAACGTGGAAACCATGATCCGTGGCATGGCCGGACTGCAGGATTACACCTTGCACCTTTTGAGCCGCATCACTGCCGAGCGCAAGGCAGAACTGCAGGCTTTGGTTCCGGAAGGGGCGAAGGTCATCTTCCACAACGGCGTCACGGACGCCGAGTATGACGCCCTCCTGCTCCGGGCAACCGCCCTCATCAGCCTTTCCCGGGCCGAGGGCTATGGCCTGCCGCTGGTGGAGGCCATGGCGTTGGGAACCCCCGTGATTGCCAGTGACATCCCCATCTTCAGGGAAGTCGGCGGCGACGCCGTCAGTTACGTTGATCCGGGCTCGCCCACGGACTTCGCCGCTGCCGTGAACGCCCTCGGTGACGAGGCCCTGTGGCAGCAGCGCTCCCGCAGTTCCGTTCAGCGTGCCGCCGCGTTCAACTGGGACGATTCGGCACGGCAGTTGCTGGCCGCAGCCGAAGAAGTCGTGGCGTTGCAGCGCCGCAGGGCCTCAAACACACAGCGCTAGAGGACGTCTACTCCGTCAAGGCGGAGCTGGACGGGTCCAGCGGTGCGCTTGGCCGCACTGGCCACTTTGACTGCACGCATGGCACGCGTCGCTTCGGCTGCATCAGCGTAGGGAATGAAGTAGAGCATGCGGACGTCCACCTCGTCCTGCCCTGAGACCGCTGACGATGGGCCGACCGTTGAGGATGGCCCGACGAACTGCTGCACGGGCGCCGGCCCGGCCTTCCGGAGCCGCTTGGCCAGCGGGGCGCCGGCCTCGAACGTCCCGGCAAAATGCCCGACGTCGGCCCTGCTACCCGTCACCGAGGCGACACGGACCGCCGGGGGCAGCTGAAGCTCTTTCCGGAGCTCCAACTCACGCGAGGCGTAACCGGCGGCGTCCCACCGCAAGAGGGCGCCCGTCGCTGCGGTGTCGTCCGCAGTGATGACCACCAAGCCACCCTCGCTGGCAGGCTTTACCAAGGAGGCAGCGTTGAACCACCGACGCACAGTGTCCTCGCCGGCTCGAAGGTTTTCGCGCCGGAGCAAGGAATTGCCATCCAACAACAAAGCCGCCGCGTAGCCCTGTGGCGCCACCGGTTCGGCTCCGACGGTCGCCACCACCAAGGCAGGAGCATCCGGAACCGTCGCTTTGACGTGTTCGCCGGACGAGGTCACCACAGCCTTGCCTGGGAACGCCCGGCCAAGCTCTTCGGCCGTCCTCATGGCGCCGGCAGCGCCCCTGCGCAACCTGGTGCCGCTGCAATGCGTGCAACGCCATTGGGGTGCAGGCGTGGAACACCAACGGCATGCAGGAATCGCGGAGCTGCTGGAAACGGCCAGCGGTCCCTGGCACGTGTTGCACCGGGCAAGCTCCCGGCACGTCTCGCACACCAGCGACGGCGCGTAGCCTGCCCGGGCAACCTGCACCAGTACCGGGCCACGTTCCAGCCCTTCCTTCGCGGCTCGCCATGCGGCTCCCGGCAAGCGCGCGATGCGTGCCAAGGGATCGCGTTCCTGTTCGAAACTGTCAGCGGTATTCAGGACACGCGGCACTGTGGAGCGAACCATGCTTCGGGGCGCTTCAACCGGGACAGCCCACTGCAACTCCACCAGGCGCTGGAGTTCCGTACTCCGGCTGTGCGATGCCATCAGGCACGCGGCGTTCTCCTGCTCCGCCCGCAAGAGCAGGACCTCGCGGGTGTGCGCGTAGGGTGCCCGTTGCTCAATGTGGAGATCGTCCCCGTCATCCCAGCACACCACCAGTCCAAGATCCTTGACCGGCGCGAAAGCAGCGGAACGGGTGCCTACGGCCACCCGAGCGGAACCGCTCAAGAGGCGCAGGAAGTTGCGGTACCGGGGCGTCTGGCCGTCATCGGCGGTCAGACGGGCGACGTCCGACGGCGGCAGGACCGCTGCCAGCGCCGCTTCCACGCGGTCAAGATCCCGGTAATCAGGAACCACCACGATCGCGCCGCGTCCCGAGGATCTGACGGTGGCCACCGCAGCGGCCACCAAGGCCGGCCATCCATCAGGACCAAATCCTTGCAGGGCGGTGAGAACGGCTTTGGGCGAACCGCCGCTGGCCAAGTGCTGCAGATACGCTGTGCCATTGGTGTAGCGACGCCAGGCATGGGCATTGAAAGCCGGTGTTTCCTCTCCCCCGGTTTCCGAGTCATTGCTGGGCGGCACATCCCCGCCCAGCAGTTCCTTCTCCACCTTGGCAACCCGCGGGGGGATAGCCGAACGAAGGACATCGCTCAGGGTCCCCGCGTACCGGGCGGCGACCTTGCCGGCCAGCGTGGCAATGTCAGACGTCAGCACAGCCACCGGGGAAACCACCTTATGCAGGGGTGTCAACGGTGATGCTGCGTCTGAAGTATCGAGTCGCTCCAGTATGTAGCCGCCCAGTTCCTGGCCGTTGAACTTCACTTTCACCCGCACGCCGGGAGCCGCTTCCTCGGCCAGTTCAGCAGGGACGCTGTAATCAAAGGGCCTGTCCAGGTGCGGCAGAGGCGACTCCAGGACCACGCGGGCCACAGGAAGGTGTCCTGCCAAGGGCGGACCCTGGACAGAGGGCCGGTCCGGGAAACCTTGCAGCAGCGAGGGCTGAAGCAATGACGGCTGGGCCTCAGGGCCTGCCATAACCTTCACCTCCAGCTCGTCGCACGATAACTACTGCGCACAGGACTATGTACCGCATGAATGCAGATGCCCGCAGCGGGATTGACCGGCTGCGGGCATCTCTCTGGCTAAAGCCAATCACGAACCACCGACAAAACAACATCGCGGTGATCGCGGGAGGAATCAGGCGTTGAAGTATTCCTTCAAGTCCGCCACCCGGTCCAGCCGCTCCCAGGTGAAGTCGGGCTCGTCCCGTCCGAAGTGCCCATGTGCAGCCGTCTTGGCGTAGATGGGACGCTTGAGGTCCAAGGCATCAATGATGGCGCGGGGACGGAGGTCGAAGAGCTCGTCGATCGCTTCGCTGATGCGTGCGGGGTCGACCGTCTCCGTGCCGAAGGTCTCCACGTACGTTCCTACGGGGCGTGCCTGGCCAATGGCGTAAGCGATCTGGATCTCGGCACGCTTGGCAAGGCCGGCGGCAACCACGTTCTTCGCTACCCAACGCATGGCGTAGGCCGCGGAGCGGTCAACCTTGGACGGATCCTTGCCGGAGAACGCTCC
Organism: Paenarthrobacter nicotinovorans; assembly: GCF_007670255.1. Taxonomy (GTDB): domain Bacteria; phylum Actinomycetota; class Actinomycetes; order Actinomycetales; family Micrococcaceae; genus Arthrobacter; species Arthrobacter nicotinovorans_B. Next base: position 410,197 of record NZ_SZVS01000001.1, read on the forward strand.
ACCGCCATGCCGGGAGAATCCGCCGTAGGTGTCCACGATGATCTTCCGGCCGGTTAGACCGGCATCGCCTACCGGTCCGCCGATGACGAAGGCTCCGGCGGGGTTCAGGATGCTGGCCGTACGCGAAAGGTCAAGGTTCGATGCCGCAAGCACGGGTTCGATGACATAGCTGGCCAAGTCAGCGCGGAGCTGTTCAAGGCCCGCTTCCTCTGCATGCTGGCTGGAGATGACAACCGTCTCAACGGAAACCGGCCGGTCGCCGTCGTACCCTACCGTGACCTGGGTCTTGCCGTCGGGCCGCAGGTAGGCAAGTTCGCCGTTCTTGCGGACTTCGGTGAGGCGTTCCGAAAGGCGGTGTGCCAGCCAGATGGGCGTGGGCATGTAGGAAGCCGTTTCATCACTGGCGTAGCCGAACATGATGCCCTGGTCGCCGGCACCCTGGAGGTCGTAATCGTCCTCCTGGCGTCCTTCGCGGGCCTCCAGCGAGTTGAACACGCCGCCTGCGATGTCGTTGGACTGCTGGCCGATGGAGACCGAAACACCGCAGCGGGCACCGTCGAATCCGTTGGCGGACGAGTCATAGCCGATGCCGAGAATGGTCTCACGGACAATCTGCGGAATTTCGACGTAGGCATCGGTGGTGACCTCACCGGCAACGTGCACCAAACCGGTGGTGGCCATCGTTTCAACAGCCACGCGCGATTCAGGGTCCGCGGCGAGCAACGCGTCAAGAATCGAGTCGCTGATCTGGTCGCAGATCTTGTCCGGGTGCCCTTCGGTCACCGACTCTGACGTGAAGAGGCGGAGCTTGGACGGGGTGCCATGGTGTTCATGGTGCAGCGGTAAAGTCACTCGACCACCTTACTGGGTTGCGGGATCACGGCATCGGCCGTGTGTCCCTTTGCTAAGAATTCTGGGATGGGCTCGGTCACATGGCCGGGAAGACCCGCGCGAGTTCTGCACCCACGCGATCGACCACCGCGGCAGCGACATCAGCCTTGGAACCGGCCGCGGACTGAGGTTCAGCGCCATGGCCGGAGAGGATGACCACGGAGTTCTCGTCCTGACCGAAGACCTGCCCGACTCCCACCTGGTTGACAACAAGAAGATCGCAACCCTTGCGTTTAAGCTTGGCAGTTGCGTGCTCCAGGACATCGCCCTGGGCGTCTCCGGTTTCTGCCGCGAAACCGACGATCAGCTGCTGGCCACCGTGTGTGTTCCGACGTTCCACGAGCTCATGGAGGATGTCCGGGTTCCGGACCAAGCGCACCAGCGGCGCTTCCTCGCCGTCGACCTTTTTTATTTTGGTGTCCGAAACCTCTGCCGGACGGAAGTCGGCGACGGCTGCGGCCATGATGACGACGTCGGAATCGGCGGCCGCTTTCAGCGCTGCCTCGCGCAGTTCCAAGGCTGACTCAACGCGGACAAGCTCGACGCCGGCGGGCGGCTCGACGTCCATGTGTGCGGCCAGGAAACGCACGGTGGCTCCGGCAGCCAGCGCAGCGGCGGCCAGGGCAGCGCCCTGCTTGCCGGAAGATCGGTTGCCCAGGAACCGGACAGGGTCAAGGGCTTCTCTGGTTCCACCGGCTGAAATCGTGACGGTCCTGCCGGCAAGCGATGCGTGCTGGGCAGAAGGCACCGTAGTGCCTTCAATGGTCCCGGCGGCGTCCGCCAACGCGATGGCCGCAGCAAAGATGGCTTCGGGCTCGGGCAGGCGGCCCGGACCGGAATCGGCGCCGGTAAGTCGTCCGGAAGCCGGTTCGAGGACTGTCACGCCACGGCTGCGCAACGTTTCCACGTTGGCTTGCGTTGCTGCGTGCTGCCACATCTCCGTGTGCATCGCCGGAGCGAAGAGCACAGGGCCATGGGCCATCAGCAAAGTGTTGGTCAGGAGGTCGTTGGCCTGCCCGGTGGCAGCCCTCGCCAGGAGGTCGGCAGTGGCCGGAGCGATGACGATCAGGTCTGCCTGATGCCCGAGGCGGACATGGTTGACCTTGTCGACGTCGTCAAAGACGCTGTTGCTCACTGGGTTGCCCGACAGCGCTTCCCACGTGGCGACCCCGACAAAACGGGTAGCTGCCTCCGTGGGAATCACCGTGACCTGGTGGCCGGCTTCAGTAAAAAGCCGGAGGAGCGATGCGACCTTGTAGGCTGCAATCCCTCCCCCGACTCCGAGGACTATGCGCACGTGACCTCCGTCAACAGGCAGTCTGTATTATTCTGCGGGCTCGATCGGCGTGGAGACCAGCAGGCCTTCGTTGATCTCGCGGAGCGCGATCGAGAGCGACTTTTCGTTCAGCTTGGTGTCAACCAACGGACCGACGTACTCGAACAGGCCCTCGTGCAGCTGGGCGTAGTAAGCGTTGATCTGACGGGCACGCTTGGCGCCGAAGATCACCAGGCCGTACTTCGAATCGGCAGCCTCAAGCAGCGAATCGATCGGCGGGTTGATGATGCCTTCAAGGTTCGTGGACACGAATTCTCCAAATTCTAGCGGGCCAACAAAAAGGCGCTTTAGCGCCCGTGCGGGGTAAGCCCCATGAGTGAAACAAGCTCGTCCGCTGCCCGGCGAACGTCGTCATTGATGACGGTGTGGTCAAACTCCGGTTCAGCAGCAAGTTCCAGTTTAGCGGTTTCCAGCCGACGCTGCTGTTCTTCGGCAGTTTCGGTGCCGCGGCCAACCAGTCGACGGACCATTTCGTCCCAGCTGGGCGGTGCCAGGAAGACGAAGTTGGCATCGGGGACGGCGGCCTTGACCTGCCGTGCACCCTGAAGGTCGATCTCAAGCAGGACCGACTTTCCCTCGGCGATGGCGGCCTCCACCGTGCTGCGAAGAGTGCCGTAGCGGTTCTGGCCGTGGACCACAGCCCACTCCAGCAATTGGCCGTCAGCGACCAAGGCATCGAACTCTTCGGCCGACTTGAAGAAGTAGTGGACCCCATCCTTCTCGCCCGGACGGGCTGCCCTGGTGGTGGCAGAGACCGAAAGCCAAACCTCTGGATAGTTGTCCCTGATGTAGGTCGATACGGTTCCCTTGCCCACGGCAGTAGGGCCGGCAAGGACGGTCAGTCCAGGATTCTTGCTCACGGATTCCTTCGGGGAAATGCGTCAAACGCTTTGTTGGGTATCCATAAAATCTACCAGCGCTTGAGCCTGATGAATTCCCAACCCCCTGATGCGCCGGGATCCGGCAATTCCGATATCCGCCATGATTGCGGCCGCCCGGACCGGACCGATGCCCGGCAAAGCTTCCAGCAGCTCCACTACCCGCATACGTGCGATCGCCTCGTCGGTGGCTCCCGAAGAGATCAACTCCGCGATGCTCACTTGGCCGTGTTTGAGCTTCTCCTTGGCCGCGGCCCGCACCGCGCGGGCCTTCGCGGCCTTTTCCAACGCATCGGCACGTTCTTGCGGTGTCAACTCTTTAAGGCCCACTGCAGAACCCCTGTCAGATCGAGTTAATGATGCAGGTCAGGCGACTGATCCTGAACCTACCTGCAGGGGCCCGGTTGCGCAATGAGTTGGACCAACGCGGGGTCACTTATGGCCCGTTGAACACCTCAACATGGGCCATAAGTGACCCCGCGTTGCTTTAGGAAAGCAGCCCCGCCAGAGTCTCCTCCGCTGCGGAACGCAACGCGGCAGCAGTGGGGCCGGCCGCGAGAATTCCCCGGCTGGAAGTGGCCAGGACAGCCGGGTAAGCCGAGCCGAAGGTCGCACGCAGATCCGCCGGCGTGGCACCCTGCGCACCCAACCCGGGCGCGAGGATTGCGCCGCGTACCGGGCCCAGGTCGATGTCCAGATCCGTCAGGGCGGAGCCGATGGTCGCGCCCACAACCAAGCCAACTGAACCCAGGGACCCTTCGTAGCGCCCATTCTCTGCAGTTGCTTCGGCAACGATCCGCCGCGCGACGGAATCGGAGCCACCGACGTGCTGGACGCTCTTGCCCTCCGGGTTGGAAGTCAGGGCGAGCACAAACACTCCCCTGCCGTACTGGGCGGCAAGGTCCAAGGCCGGACGCAGCGACTCAAAGCCGAGGTACGGGCTCAACGTTACTGAGTCCGCGGCCAAGGCTGAACCATCGCGGAGCCAGGCATCGGCGTAGGCGGCCATTGTGGAGCCGATGTCGCCACGCTTTGCGTCCGCGATACTGAGCACACCGGCCTCCGTCGAAGCGGCAAGGGTCCGTTCCAGCACCGCCATGCCGGCAGAGCCATGGCGCTCGTACAAGGCCACCTGCGGCTTGACCGCGGCAGCGAGGGAAGCCACGGCCTCCACGACGGTGAGCGAAAAGCGCTCCAGCCCGGCGACGTCGTCGTTCAATCCCCAATCCGCCAGCAAACTGGGGTGGGGGTCGATGCCGACGCAGAGCGGACCGCGGTCAACCATGGCCGCAGCCAGCCGGGAGCCGAAGGACTCCCGGACAGGCTGCTGGCTTTCAGGCGTGGTGCCGGACTCAGGCATTGGCAGCTTCCAGGGAAGCCGTCAGGTTGGCAGCGTGCTCCTGCAAGCTGGTCACCGACCACTCGTAAGTGCGCAGTGCCTCGATGGCTTGGACCGCGGCGTTGAACTCAGCCACGGTGGTGATGCAGGGAATTCCGATCGACGTTGCTGCCGCCCGGAGTTCGTAGCCGTCGCTGCGTGCCTCGCCGCCGGAGGGCGTGTTGAACACCATGTCGATCTCGCCGGCGACAACCAGATCAGCGATGGTGCCTTCGCCTTCGGCACTGCTGCCTTCGGCAACCTTGCGGACAGGAGTTGCCTGGATGCCGTTGCGGCGCAGGACGTCGGCCGTTCCACCGGTGGAGACGATCTCGAAGCCGAGGTCGGACAGACGCTTGACGCCCATGATCACCGAACGCTTGTCACGGTTTGCCACGGAAACGAAGATTTTGCCTCCGGTGGGCAGCGCGTTGTTGGCGCCGGACTGGCTCTTGGCGAAGGCGGTGTCGAAGTGCTTGTCGATGCCCATGACTTCACCGGTCGAGCGCATTTCCGGGCCCAGGAGGGAGTCAACAACCTTGCCCGCCGGGGTGCGGAAACGGCTGAACGGGAGGACGGCTTCCTTCACGGCAACCGGAGCGTCCAGCGGAAGGGTGGAACCGTCGCCGGTCTCGGGCAGCATCTTGTAGGCGCTGCGGAGCTGGTTGATGGTCACTCCGGTACCGATGAGCGCTGCGGCCTTGGCCATCTGCACGCCGGTCGCCTTGGAGACGAACGGAACCGTCCGGGAGGCTCGCGGGTTGGCTTCCAGCACGTACAGGACATCCGATGCCAGGGCGAACTGGATGTTGATCAGGCCGCGGACACCAACGCCTTCGGCAATCGCACGGGTAGCTTCACGGACACGCTCGATCACGTTGTTGCCGAGGGTGATCGGGGGCAGCACACAGGCGGAGTCACCGGAGTGGATACCGGCTTCTTCGATGTGTTCCATGATGCCGCCGAGGTACATGTCGGTGCCGTCGAAGAGGGCGTCGACGTCGATTTCGACGGCGTCCTCCAGGAAGCGGTCGATCAGCACCGGGTGGTCCGGGGTAATCTCCGTAGCGTTGGCGATGTAGCGCGACAGGTTGGCCTCGTCGTAGACGATTTCCATGCCACGGCCGCCCAGCACGTAGGACGGGCGGACCAGGACCGGGTAGCCGATCTCATCGGCGATCTTCTTGGCGTCCTCGAAGGAGACGGCGGTGCCGTTCTTCGGTGAGGTCAGGCCGGCCTCATCCAGGACCCGGGCGAAGGCACCGCGGTGTTCGGCGAGGTCGATCGCTTCGGGCGACGTGCCAAGGATCGGCACACCGGCGTCGGCAAGCTGCTGGGCGAGCTTGAGCGGAGTCTGGCCACCGAGCTGGACGAACACGCCCATGACTCCACCGGTGCGCTCTTCAGCGGCGATGACCTCGAGGACGTCCTCAAGGGTCAGCGGCTCGAAGTAGAGGCGGGTGGAGACGTCATAGTCGGTGGAGACAGTCTCGGGGTTGCAGTTGACCATGACGGTCTCGTAACCGGCCTTGCGCAGCGCCATGGAGGCGTGGACGCAGGAGTAGTCGAATTCGATGCCCTGGCCGATGCGGTTGGGGCCCGAGCCCAGGATGATCACGGACGGCTTGGAGTGCAGGCCGACTTCGTCTTCCTCGTCATAGGCCGAGTAGTGGTACGGGGTGTAGGCGGCAAACTCGGCTGCACAGGTATCCACCGTCTTGTAGACCGGGCGGATGCCAAGGGCCTGGCGGACACCACGGACAACGGCTTCGGAGTTGTGCGTCAGGGCACCGATCTGCTCGTCCGAGAAACCGTGGCGCTTGGCGTTGCGAAGCATGTCCGCGGTGAGGACGCCCGCCTTCCGGATCTCCTGCGCGGTCTCATTGAGCAACTGAAGCTGGTCCAGGAACCAAGGGTCGATCTTGGTTGCCGCGAAGAGGTCTTCCACGCTTGCGCCACCGAGGAGCGCACGCTGCACCTGGTGCAGGCGGTCGGTGGTGGGACGCTTGGCCTTCTCGATGAGTTCGGCAACTTCGTACTCAGGCACGGAGCTGAAGTCCAGCTGAGAGCCCTTCTGCTCCAGTGAGCGCAAGGCCTTCTGGAGGGCTTCGGTGAAGTTGCGGCCCATGGCCATCGCTTCGCCCACAGACTTCATGGTGGTGGTGAGCGTGTTGTCGGCCGCCGGGAACTTCTCGAACGCGAAGCGCGGAACCTTGACCACCACGTAGTCCAGGGTCGGTTCGAAGGAAGCCGGGGTCTTCTGGGTGATGTCGTTGGGGATCTCGTCCAGGGTGTAGCCCAGGGAGAGCTTGGTGGCGATCTTGGCGATGGCGAAGCCGGTGGCCTTCGACGCCAGCGCAGAGGAGCGCGAAACACGGGGGTTCATCTCGATAACCACCACGCGGCCCGTAGCCGGGTCGATGGCGAACTGGATGTTGCAACCACCGGTGTCCACGCCGACTTCGCGGATGACGGCGATGGCGACGTCGCGCAGCTTCTGGTACTCACGGTCCGTGAGGGTCAGGGCGGGCGCAACCGTGATGGAGTCACCGGTGTGGACACCCACGGGATCGAAGTTCTCGATGGAGCAGACCACAACGACGTTGTCGTTCTTGTCGCGCATCATCTCGAGCTCGTATTCCTTCCAGCCAAGGATGCTCTCTTCGAGCAGGACCTCGGTGGTGGGGCTGTACTGAAGACCCTGGCCCACGATGCGGCGGAGATCGTCCTCGTTGTAGGCGAGGCCGGAACCGAGGCCTCCCATGGTGAAGGACGGGCGCACAACCATCGGGTAACCCAGGTCCTCGGCGGCCTTGAAGGCCTCATCCATGGTGTGGATGATGTGGCTGCGGGCAGACTCGGCGCCGCAGCGCTCCACGACGCCCTTGAACTTCTCACGGTCTTCGCCAAGTTCGATGGCCGCGATGTTGGCACCGATGAGTTCGACGTTGTACTTCTCCAGGACGCCGTTCTTGTCGAGGGCAATCGCTGTGTTCAGTGCGGTCTGGCCGCCCAGGGTGGGCAGCACGGCATCCGGGCGCTCCTTGGCGATGATCTTCTCGACCACCTCGGGCGTGATGGGCTCCACGTACGTTGCATCGGCGAACTCGGGGTCCGTCATGATGGTGGCCGGGTTGGAGTTGACCAGGATGACCCGAAGGCCCTCCTCCTTCAGGACCCGCAGTGCCTGGGTACCGGAGTAGTCGAACTCAGCCGCCTGGCCGATGACGATGGGACCGGAACCGATGACAAGGACGCTCTTGAGATCTGTACGCTTGGGCATTACTTCTTGTCCTCAGTCTTGGAGTCGGTGGTGGTGGCGGGGGCGGCGGCTTTGGCATCGGCCATGAGGTCGATGAAGCGGTCGAAGAGGTACGCGGCGTCGTGCGGGCCGGCGGCGGCTTCAGGGTGGTACTGGACCGAGAAGGCAGGGATGTCGAGGCAGGCGAGGCCTTCAACGACGTCGTCGTTCAAGGAAACGTGGCTGACCTCCACACGGCCGTAGCGCTCCTCGGGAGCCACAGTGGAGCCGTTCAGCGGTGCGTCCACGGCGAAGCCGTGGTTCTGGGAGGTGATTTCGACTTTGCCGGTGCGGCGGTCCATCACTGGTTGGTTGATGCCGCGGTGACCGTAGCGCAGCTTGTAGGTGCCAAAGCCCAGGGCACGGCCCAGGATCTGGTTGCCGAAGCAGATACCGAAGTACGGCAGCTTCTCGTCCAGCACCGAACGCAGCAGCGAAACCTGGTGGTCGGCGGTGGCGGGGTCGCCAGGTCCGTTGGACATGAAGAAACCGTCGGGGTTGACGGCGTTGACGTCCTCGAGCGTGGACGTGGCGGGCAGGACATGCACGCGTACGCCGCGCTCGGCGAAGCGCACGGGAGTCATGGCCTTGATGCCAAGGTCCACGGCGGCGATGGAGAACCGCGGCTCACCTTCCCAGCCGTGGTCCTTGGGGTCTACGACGTAGGCCTCGTCGATGGAAACTTCCTCCGCCAGGGCCGAGCCTTCCATGGGGGCACTGGCCAGGACTATGTCCAGCAGTTCCTTATCCGATGCCTGTGCGGCCTCGCCGGAGAAGATGCCTGCGCGCATGGTCTTGTGCTCGCGGAGGTGGCGGGTGATGGCGCGGGTGTCCACGCCCTGGATTCCGACAATTCCCTGCTCGACCAATTCCTCGTCAAGGCTGCGCTCGGAGCGCCAGTTGGAGGGGCGGCGGGCGGCGTCGCGCACGATGTAGCCTGCAACCCAGATGCGGCGGGATTCAGCGTCTTCGCTGTTGACGCCGGTATTGCCGATGTGCGGCGCCGTCTGGACAACCAGCTGGCGGGCGTAGGAGGGATCGGTGATGGTCTCCTGGTAGCCGGTCATACCGGTGGCGAAGACGGCCTCACCGAGCGCGGTGCCCTGGGCGCCGTAGCTGCGGCCGCGGAACATGCGGCCGTCTTCGAGCACCAGCACTGCTGCTGTGGGGGTGGTTTTGGTGGCTGAGTTACTTTCCGTCACTTTATTACTTTCCACTATCGGCATCTGCCTGAGGGGCTGCGGAGATCAATTCTTTGAGTGCTTCGAGGAGGAGCGTCTTGTCGGCTGAGTGCCTGGACCGGAAACCGGTGTCGAGTTCCCGGTCGCCAAGTCTCCAGCTGATGACCAGGAGTCCGTCCTTTTCGACGAATTTCCCGGCCATGCCGTTGGCTTCACGGGTCTCGACCAGGGCTCGACGAGGGATGAACACCGGCTCGGCACCGCTGCGGTCGAACAGTACGCCTTCAGCGTGGATGCTCAGTTCCGCGTTGGTCCGGATGCCCAAGCCCTGGACTGCGATCCGGTCCAGCCAGTCCCCCGCCGTCGTGGTGGTCACATACTGGCCATCGGCGACGACGCTGGCGGGCGTCAGCTGCTCCGGCACCCCGGGGAGGCGTTCGACGTCGGCTTGTCGCCGCAGCCGGTTTCGCCACCCCAGCCAGATCATCGCCAGGACGACGACGATCAGCGGCACCGTGATGAGCACGGTCAGTGTCTGGTTGTTCATCAGCTGCTGCTGACTGCCGGGTGCTTGTACGGCGTATTGAGGCGGCCTTCGAGGACTGTCGGGTGGCCCTTGTAGAAGGTCGCCACCACGGATCCGGGCAGCTCCTTGCCCTTGAACGGTGAATTGCGGCCCATGGTTGCCATTTTATGGGGGTCAACGGTCCAACGCGCAGCCGGGTCCACCAGGATGACGTTGGCGGGCTCGCCAACCTCAAGCGGGCGGCCTTGGTCGGCGACCCGGCCGATGACGGCGGGAGTGAACGAGGTAACCCTCGCGAAGTCCGCCCACGTCATAAGTCCGGTTTCGATCATGGTTTCCTGGACGACAGACAAGGCCGTTTCCAGGCCCGTCATGCCCATGGCCGCCTGCGCCCACTCGCATTCCTTGTGCTCGCTGGGGTGCGGCGCGTGGTCGGTGCCGACGACGTCGATGGTGCCGTCCGCCAATCCTTCGCGCAGGGCCTGGACATCGGCATCGGTGCGCAACGGCGGGTTGACCTTGTACACGGGGTCGTAGCTGCGGACCAGCTCGTCCGTCAGGAGGAGGTGGTGCGGGGTTACCTCGGCGGTGACGTTGATACCGCGGGCTTTCGCCCAGCGCACGATTTCAACGGAACCGGCCGTGGAGACGTGGCATACGTGCAAACGGGAACCAACGTGCTGGGCAAGCAGGACATCGCGGGCAATGATGCTTTCCTCGGCAACAGCCGGCCAGCCGGTCAGACCCAGGACCGCCGAAACTGATCCTTCGTTCATCTGGGCCCCGGCGGTAAGGCGCGGTTCCTGCGCATGCTGGGCCACCACGCCGTCGAACGCTTTGACGTATTCCAGCGCACGGCGCATCAGGACGGGATCATGAACGCAGATGCCGTCGTCGGAGAACATCCGGACCTGGGCGCGGGAGTCTGCCATGGCACCGAGCTCTGCGAGCTGCTCGCCTGCAAGTCCCACAGTGACCGCCCCTACGGGACGGACATCCACCCAGCCGGACGCACGGCCCAGGCTGTGGACCTGCTCGACGACGCCGGCGGTGTCGGCTACGGGGTTGCTGTTGGCCATGGCGTGGACGGCGGTAAAGCCACCCAAGGCAGCGGCGCGGGTACCGGTCTCGACGGTCTCGGCATCTTCGCGGCCAGGTTCACGCAGGTGGGTGTGGACGTCAACCATGCCCGGCAGGGCGATAAGACCCTTGCCGTCGATGACGGTGGCGCCGTCCTCGGAAAGGTCGGTACCTACTGCGGCGATAACGCCGTCGCGGATCAGCAGGTCCTGGGCGTCGCCGCCGAGGATCGCGGCCCCGCGGATGAGGTAAGTGTTCTCGGCCATCAGTTGCTCTCCTTGCTCGACGGGCTCGCGAAAGCCGGTATGGCGGTGGTTATCGGGGCTGCCTCGCGGGAGTCCCCGGAGAGCAGCAAGTACAGGGCGGCCATGCGCACGGAAACACCGTTGCGCACCTGGGCCAAAACTGTCGAACGTGGTGAGTCCGCTGCGGCGGAAGAGATCTCCAGGCCGCGGTTCATCGGTCCCGGGTGCATGATGATGGTGTCTTTCATGCCCAGCTCGTCCAAGGTCCGCAAGCGGGCGTCGTCGAAGCCCCAACGTCGCGAATATTCACGCGTGGACGGGAAGAACGAGGCATTCATCCGCTCGCCCTGGACGCGAAGCATCATCATCGCGTCGATGCCGCCTTCCAGCGTTTCGTCCAGGTTGTAGCTGACCTTGCAGGGCCAGTGCTCGACGCCGATGGGCAGCAAAGTGGGGGGCGCCACCAGTGTGACCTCCGCGCCCAGGGTTTTCAAAAGCCAAACGTTGGAGCGGGCCACGCGGGAGTGCAGCACATCGCCGGCAATGGCTACGCGCATGCCCTTGAGGTCGGCTCCGGTGGAAGCGACGCCGTTGAGCTTGGACCAATGCCTGCGCATGGTGAACGCGTCCAGGAGCGCTTGGGTGGGGTGTTCATGCGTGCCGTCGCCTGCGTTGATGACGGCTGCGTCAATCCAATCGGTGGCAGCGAGCCGGTGCGGCGCGCCGGAAGCCCAGTGCCGGATGACGACGGCATCCGCGCCCATGGCTGCGAGGGTTTGGGCGGTGTCCTTGAGGGATTCGCCCTTGGAGACGGAGGATCCTTTGGCCGCGAAGTTGATGACATCAGCGGAGAGCCGTTTGGCAGCGGCTTCAAAGGAAATTCGCGTGCGCGTGGAGTCCTCGAAGAAGAGATTCACTACAGTGCGGCCGCGGAGGGCAGGCAGCTTTTTGACCTCGCGGTCCCCCACCGCGGACATCTCCTCCGCGGTATCGAGGATACGGATCGCATCTGCTGAGACCAGGTTTTCCGTGGAAAGAAGGTGCTTCACTTACCCGCCTCGATTACTACCTCGTTGACGGGAAGGCCATCCACGGAGTCGGTTTCTTCCAGGTGCACGCGGACTTTTTCGGCAGAGGACGTGGGAAGGTTCTTGCCCACGTGGTCGGCGCGGATGGGGAGTTCGCGGTGGCCCCTGTCCACCAGGACCGCAAGGCGGACAATCCGGGGGCGGCCGAGGTCAACCAAGGCGTCCAGGGCGGCGCGGATGGTGCGTCCGGAATACAGGACGTCGTCAATCAGCACGACCACCTTGTTGTCGATTCCGGACAAGGGAAGCCGGGTGTGGTGCGGTGGCCGCGTGGGCTGGTGTGAGAGGTCGTCACGAAACATGGTGACATCCAACTGACCGACGATTGCTGCGGCGTTTACCGTGGGGTCGGCTGCTGCGATCTTGTTGGCGAGCCGAACGGCCAGTGGGTAACCGCGGCTGGGAATGCCCAATAGAACCAGGTCCTGCGAGCCTTTGTTGGCTTCGAGGATCTCGTGGGCGATACGAGTCAGCGCACGGTCAATATCCGCCTGGTTGAGGACAACCCGCGACGGCAGGTGCGCAGAAGTGACTTCAGTCATCGCTCGTCTCCCCTTTCCCCGCCTCACGGGACGGAATTAAAAAAGGAATATTTGCTCCTCAAAACTATCACAGCGGGCCCATGGCCACCGATCGGGTCAGCGCCGGGACAGTGAGTTTAAGCTCACACTTCGCCCCGTGGAATAGGCTCGTTTCCATGAGCATGAATCACCCAGGCCAGTACGGCGGACAGCCCCACCCGGGTCCCTACCTGGAGCCGGGGGCGAACCCTACGTGGATCGGACACGTCCAGCCCGGGAATTACCAGCCGGCACCGGGCAACCGGGCTCCGCTTCCGCAGCAGACCTGGGCGATGCCACCGGTACGGCGCAGCTGGGGCACGCTGCCCTTGTTGATCGTTGGCGCGGTCCTGGCCCTGGGGAGTCTTTTGCTGGTGGTTCCGTTCCTGCTGGGCAATACCGGCGTTACCGGATTCGTCATCGGTTTCCTGGTGTCCCTGATTCCGTTGTCCATCGTCCTTTTGACCGTGCGCCTTATTGATCGCTGGGAGCCGGAACCACCCCGGCTTCTCTGGTTCGCCTTTACTTGGGGCGCAGCAGTGTCCATCGCCGGCACACTCTTGATCCAGCCGATCTTCGCATTGGCTGCACCCACCTCCAGCGAAGAAGCCTTCGCCTATTTCATGGCCACGGTCCAAGCACCGATTGTGGAGGAGTTCACCAAGTCATTGGGTCTTCTGGTCCTGATCCTCGCGGCCCGGAAGTACTTCGACGGCCCCGTCGATGGAGTGGTTTTTGCCTTCACCATCGCCGCTGGCTTTGCCTTCACGGAGAACATCCTCTACTTCGGTCGTGAAATAGCCTCCTCCAACGACCCCGGCACCGACCTGGTACGCATCTTCATCCTGCGGGGGGTCATGTCACCCTTTGCCCATGCTGTCTTCACCGGCACAACCGGGTTGATCATGGGCTTTGCCGCCCGCAAGTGGCACCCCGGATACGCGGTCCTGGCCTTCTTCATCGGCCTGCTGCCCGCGATGTTCCTCCACAACCGCTGGAACAGCATGGGCCAGAACTTCCTGGCCGAGTACTTCGTCGTCCAGGTGCCCATCTTCCTGACGGCAGCCGTGGGCATCATCCTGCTTCGGCTCGCCGAGGGAAAGCTGACCCGGCAGCGACTTCTTGAATACGCCCGCGCGGGATGGTTCACGCCCGCGGAGGTGGAAATGCTGGCCACAACAAGGGGAAGGCGCCAAGCACTTCGCTGGGCGGCCTCACGGGGACGCGGCCCCCAGATGAAAGCCTTCATCAAGGGAGCAACAGCCTTGGCTTTCACCCGCCAACGGATCCTGAGCGGCCGCGACGTCCATGCGCACCAACGCGACGAACTCGAACACCTTCATGCAGTCCCGGCATTGCGGGCTGCGGTCCTCCAGTAGGCCATATTAAGAAAGATGGACCCTCCCCGGTTTCCCTGGGAGGGTCCATTAATAATTGCCGCCTGGCCGGCTACGCCAGCAGGGACGGCTTGAGCTTCTGGAGACGGCCAAGCAATCCGTTGATGAAGGCCGGCGACTCGTCGGTGGACATCGTCTTGGCCAGGGCCACGGCTTCGCTCACCGCCACTCCGTCGGGAACTTCGTCATTGTAGAGAAGTTCCCAGGCTCCGATGCGGAGAATGATGAGGTCCACCGAGGGCATACGCTCAAGGGTCCAGCCTTGGGCATAGGTCTCAAGGAACTCGTCGATGGTTGCCTGCATGGACACAACGCCTTCCACGATCTCCACCGTGTAGGGATTGATGACCAGGTCTGTCTTCTCCCGACGCGCAGTCAAAGCGTCAAAAGCCGAAACTGAGCGCTGCTCCGCTTCGAAAAGTACTTCCAAGGCCCTGCTACGGGCTTTACCGCGGGCGCTCACTAGTCGTTGACCCGGCCCAAGTAGCTGCCATCGCGGGTGTCGACCTTGACCTTGGTGCCCTGCTCCACGAACAGCGGAACCTGGATCTCGTAGCCGGTTTCAACTGTGGCCGGCTTGGTTCCGGCCGAAGAGCGGTCGCCCTGCAGGCCAGGCTCAGTGTAGGTGATTTCGAGCACAACGCTCGGAGGCAGCTCGATGTACAGCGGCGTGCCTTCGTGGATGGCGATGTTGACCATCTGGTTCTCGAGCATGAAGTTGGTGGCGTCGCCAACCGTTGCACCGGACACGGTGATCTGGTCGTAGTCCTGGGTGTCCATGAAGACGAAGTCTTCGCCATCCTGGTACAGGTACTGGTAGTCGCGACGGTCGACGGTCGCGGTTTCAATCTTCAGGCCGGCGTTGAAGGTCTTGTCGACCACCTTGCCGGACATGACGTTGCGCATCTTGGTGCGGACAAAGGCGCCACCCTTGCCGGGCTTGACGTGCTGGAACTCGATGATGTTCCAGAGCTGGCCCTCGAGCTTCAGTACGGTCCCGTTCTTGATGTCGTTTGTGGTTGCCACTCGTATCCTCTGGTTAATCGCACTGGTTCCAGCTGCCAGCTATCTATGCCAAGCAGGCGTGCCAATCGGCGCGCCAGCGCGTATTTATCAAAAATCCAAAAACCATTCTACCGTCAAATGCGGAGCTGCCTTGCAAAGGGTGTTCCAGGCAGCCTTCAGGACGCCAGTTCCATGACGTCACGGGCCCGCTGCAGGGCTACCGCCGAGGAGTAGATCAGCGCGGCATCGGCAGCCATGGCCACCCTCAGGTCCAACGCCTTGGCGAACTCCTCGGATGCTGCCAAGGCGTTGCCGCTGACGAAGTAGGCGCGGCCGAGGTATTGGCGCACTACTGCTTCCTTGGAGGTGCCTTGGACCTCCTGCAAGAGGTGGCGGAACAACTGGACAGCCCGGTCAAGACGGTTGGTGGCACGGTGGACTTCTGCCTCAAAGATCCTCAGCCGGAAAGACTCGGGGTCCTTGTACCGTGCCTCCGCCAGCAGCTCAGCTGCTTCCTTTGGCTGGTTTTCCAGCAGAAGGGCCATGATCCGGTCGGCAGGATCTTCCGACGCCGCAAGCGCGGTCTCCATGACTTCCTCGTTGACCACCACGGGCAAGAGCGTGTCAGGGTTCATCCGGACACCAGGGAAACCGGCGGTAGGCCAGTCACTGACTCCTTCGCGCAGGGCGATCGTCATGATGCGATCTCCTGGTACGCGGCGAAGAGAAGGGACGTGTCGGGGACGTCCAGGATTCCGGGCTTGGCAACTCCGTCCAGGACGACAAAGCGGAGCAGGTCGCCACGGGACTTCTTGTCGCGGCGCATGCCGTCGAGCAGGCCCTGCCAGCGGTCCCGGCGGTAGGTAATGGGCAGGCCAAGGCTTTCCAAGATGGTGCGGTGCCGGTCAGCGTCGGCATCGGACAAGCGGCCGACGCTGCGGGACAACTCTGCTGCGAACATCATTCCCACGGCTACGGCAGCACCGTGGCGCCACGAGTACCGTTCCACCAGCTCGATGGCGTGACCGAGTGTATGGCCGTAGTTCAGGATTTCGCGCAGGCCGGATTCCTTGAGGTCCTGGGAGACGACGTCCGCCTTGACCGCGATGGCGCGTTCAATCAGTTCGCGGACCACCTCGGATCCCGGGTCCATGACAGCGTCCGTGTTCTTCTCGATCAGCTCGAGGATAGCGGGATCGGCGATGAATCCACATTTGATGACCTCGGCCATGCCGGAGATGAGCTCGTTCTTCGGAAGGGTCTGGAGCGTATCGAGATCGGCCAGGACGGCTGCCGGCGGGTGGAACGAACCGACGAGGTTCTTTCCTTCGGCTGTGTTGATGCCGGTTTTGCCGCCGACGGACGCGTCCACCATGCCCAGGAGGCTCGTGGGCATGTGGATGACTTTGACGCCGCGAAGCCACGTGGCTGCGACAAAGCCGGCAAGATCGGTGACAGCACCGCCGCCGACTGCAACGATCGCATCCGAGCGGGTGAAATCGTTCTGGCCCAGGACCTGCCAGCAGAATGCAGCAACCTGGATGTGCTTGCCTTCTTCCGCGTCCGGGATTTCAGCAGTGAGCGCAGTGAATCCAGCGCTCTCCAGCTCGTCGCGGACGGTATCACCGGTCAGGCGGAGGGCGCGGGGGTGGATGACAAGTACCCGCCGGACGCGCTCACCGAGTTTTGCCGGAAGACTCTCCAGCAAACCGCGGCCCACCACGACGTCATAATTTTCGTTGACTGACTGGCCGGTCACCTTGATGACAGTTGCTTCGTTACTCACTTTTCAACTTCCTCTTTCAAGGCTGCATGCTGGCGCAGCCGTTCCTCCAGCTGGAGGCCGATGTCCACCACGGTTCCTGTACGGACGTCCATGACGATGTCCGCCAGCCGTTCGTAGACAGGACGCCTGGTGGCAAAAAGTGCTTCCCAGCGCGTCATCGCGTCGCCCTGAAGCAAGGGCCTGCCGGTGTTCCGCGCAATGCGGTCCGCCACCGTTTCGGCGTCGCACTCCAGGTAGACCACGGTGCACTCCCCCAGCAGTTGCTGAGTCCCGGAGTCCAGGACTGCTCCCCCGCCGAGGGAGATGATCGCCGGCTGCTCCTTGGCAGACTCGATCGATTTCGCCACGGCCCTGGCTTCAATTTCGCGGAAGGCGTGCTCGCCCCGACCAGCGAAGATGTCAGCGATGCTGCCGTGGGCAGCGACGACTACGGCATCGGTGTCCACGAACGGGAGACCAAGCTGCTGGGCAAGCTGCTGGCCTATGGCCGACTTGCCAACAGCCATAGGGCCCACCAAAACAACGGGACGGCCCGCGGAGACGTCCAGGACAGAGCGGATCACTACCGGCCGACCGTGTCCAGGGTTGCCGGGATGTTGTCCAGGTAGCTCTGCAGGTTGCGTGCGGTTTCGGCGACGGAGTCGCCGCCGAACTTCTCGGTGATGGCCTCGGCCAAGACCAGGGCCACCATGGCTTCGGCGACAACACCTGCTGCCGGAACGGCACAGACGTCTGAACGTTGGTGGTGGGCCTTTGCTGGCTCGCCCGTGCTCACGTCAATGGTGCGCAATGCGCGCGGGACCGTGGCGATCGGCTTCATGGCGGCGCGGACACGCAGGACCTCGCCGATGCTCATGCCGCCTTCGATGCCGCCGGCACGGTTGGTCTGGCGGACGATCCTGCCATCCCCATCCTTGACGATTTCATCGTGGGCGGCGGATCCGCGGCGGGAAGCGGTCAGGAAGCCATCGCCCACTTCGACGCCCTTGATCGCCTGGATGCCCATGAGGGCTGCTGCCAGGCGCGAGTCGAGGCGGCGATCCCAGTGGACGTAGCTGCCCAGTCCCGGGGGAAGCCCGTACGCGAGCACCTCAACCACACCGCCAAGGGTTTCGCCTTCCTTGTGCGCAGCGTCTACCTCGGCAACCATGGCGTTGGACGTCTCGCGGTCGAAGCAACGCAGGGGGTCGGCGTCAAGCGCGATCACGTCGCCGGGGACCGGCAAGGGACGCCCCTCGGGGACAGCGACGCTGGCAATGGAAACAGTGTGGCTGACGAGTTCGATGCCAAGCTGCTTCAGGAACTGCGCTGCGACGGTACCGAGCGCAACGCGGGTGGCAGTCTCCCGTGCACTGGCGCGTTCAAGTACCGGCCGGGCTTCGTCGAAGCCGTACTTCTGCATGCCCGTGAAATCAGCGTGTCCGGGGCGCGGCCGCGTCAAGGGGGCGTTCCGGGCCTGGTCGGCCAGGAGTTCGGCATCCACGGGATCAGCAGACATGATCTGCTCCCACTTGGGCCACTCGGTGTTTCCCACCTGGATGGCTACAGGGCCGCCCTGGGTGATGCCATGACGGACGCCGCCCATGATGGTGACCTCGTCCTGCTCGAACTTCATGCGGGCGCCCCGGCCATAGCCCAGGCGGCGGCGCGCCAGCGCGTCACGAATTTGCCCGCTGGTGAGTTCAACACCGGCGGGCACGCCTTCAACAATTCCGATCAGAGCCGGACCGTGGGATTCACCGGCAGTCAACCAACGCAACATATAACCAATCCTGCCATGTAAGGCCTCTAGAACACCCGTCGGGGAAGCCCGACTGAGTCGCACATCACATCTATGACGGCGGCATCAACATCACGTCCGCTAAAGAGCCGTATCTGCTCCGCCGCCTGGTACATCAGCATCTCCAGCCCTGGGACTACCGCTCCCCCATGGCCGCTCCACACTTCGGCGATGCGGCTGGGCCAGGGATCGTAGGCAACATCCAGCAGGACACCTGCACCGGTTCCCGGCAAAGACGCCAATTCTTCGGCCAGGTCATCGGCGGCCCGCGGGGGAAAAGTGGAGATGACAAGCTCAGCTGCCGCCACAGCGGTGGCAGCTTCGGTCAACGGCCGCACGGCGAGGGAAATCCCGACGGCGGCCGCCGCGGCTTCTGCGTCTGACGCGCGTGAAGCGTCTCTGACGAAGACGTCCACATGGCCGGCACCCAACTCATGAACCGCGGCCACTGCCGCAGCGGAGGTACCGCCACCACCGAGGATGGCAGCATGGGGTGCCGAAGCGACCCCGGCGTGCCGCACCGACTCGACGATTCCCGCGACGTCGGTGTTGTATCCAGCGCGCCGCACCCCTCCGCCGTCGTGCTCTAAAACCACGGTGTTGATGACGCCCAACTGGGCCCCCGCACCGCGAACTTCATCGACTTCCCGGATCATTGCCGTCTTGAGAGGCATGGTCACCGACAAGCCGCAC
Organism: Paenarthrobacter nicotinovorans; assembly: GCF_007670255.1. GTDB lineage: Bacteria > Actinomycetota > Actinomycetes > Actinomycetales > Micrococcaceae > Arthrobacter > Arthrobacter nicotinovorans_B. Next base: position 429,322 of record NZ_SZVS01000001.1, read on the forward strand.
CAGGACTCGTCCCCCCGGAGTGACTCCATGAAGGCCGGAAGACGATCCACCGTGACGTCAATCGCCGAGTACTCAATGTCCAGACCCAACTTGGCGTAGGCGGCCAAGTGGAGCGCCGGGGACTTCGAGTGGGAGATCGGATGACCCAGGACCGCGGCCCGAAGCGTCACACGCACCGTCCCGCGTTGGCCTGGCACCAGGCGTTGTATTGCTCAACGTAGGTGTTGTGCTCAGCCAGCGTTTTGGAGAACTTGGTCTCCTTGGTGTCCAGGTTGATCGTCACCCAGTACATGTAGTCGTTGACCGTCGGCTTGGCAGCGGCGTCGATCGCCGTCTTGCCTGGAGAACCGATCGGACCCACGGGCAGGCCCACGTTCGCGTAGGTGTTGTACGGATTCGACTTGTCGGCCTTTTCTTCCTCCGTGACGTGGAAGGACTTCCGGCCAAGCCCGTATGTGACCGTCGCGTCGGATTGGATAAGCCCACTGGTCTCCACGTTGTTGGGCTTGAGCCGGTTGTAGATGGCGCCTGCCACGTTTCCGTAGTCCGCCTGTCCGCCCTCCGCCTGCACAATGCTGGCGATGGTGACGACGTCGTACTGTTTGGCGGGGTCAGTGATGCCTTGTGACTTGAGCTCATCCAGGGTGGTGGTGACCAGCTTCTGGATGATGTCCTTGGCGGAAGTTCCGAGATCGAACCGGTACTCTCCCGGCGCCAGGAAGCCTTCGAGGTTCTTTGCCTTGGCGGGAAGTCCGAACTGTCCAGGAGCCTGGTTGAGGGCGTTGAGCTGCTCCAGCGGGATGCCGGAGCCCTTGGCAATGGCGTCCAGGGATTCGTTGATCCGCAGCCCGGCGCTCAGGGCGAAGTACATGACCTTGGAGGAGTCTTTGTTGACCAGGACCGCCACGGCGTCCGAATTCTTCATTTCGGTCTTGAAGGTAAATTCACCAGGGGACAGTTCACCGCCCTGGCTGACGAACTCCTTAACGAAGGCGTCAGCATCGGCTACGACGTGCTTTTGCACGAGATCGCTTGCTACCGCCTTGGGCCCTGCGCCTTGGGGAACGGTGACGCTGACGGAGCCGGTACCGGGACCCGGGTAGTCCGTGACCTTGTCCATGCCAAGCAGGGGCTTCAAGAACTGCGCTCCGACAGCGACGGCGGTGACAAAGACAGCAAGCGTCAACAGGAGAGCAAGGACACGACGGCGGCGGCGCGCCTTTTTCGCGGCAGCTTTGGAGGCGGGGGTCGCTACCGGTGCAAGGAGTTCGTGGGCATGGTCATCGTGGTGGACCTCATCGTGATGAAGTTCGTCATGGTGGAGGTCGTCATGGTGCAGTTCGCCATGGTGGAGGTCTTCATGGTGGACCTCGTCATGGTGAACCTCGTCATGGAATCCGGCATGCGCGTCCACGCCGTAGTGGGCGTCATGCGCGGTGTAGTCGTGGGCTTCCAATGGTGTGCTGCCGGGTTCAGCAAAAACCAGTTCACCATCACCGTGGGTGTGGCCGGATTCTTCGTGTTCTGTCTGTGCGGCATGCTCCACGTGACCGACGCCAGCTGTCTGGTCATCCTTCGAGGCAGCCGGTGCTGCTTGTTCCTCCGCGGTATGCGGTGCCTCAACTTCCGGCTTCTGGACGGGAGCAGGAGGAGCCATTGGAACCGGAGGAGCTACAGGAACGGGAGGAGCTGCTGGAACAGGAGGGGCTGCAGGAGCCTGGGCAGCCGGAACCGCGGGAACGGGGCGGGGAAGTTCTGCCTCAGTTTCGGCTGCGGGGGAATCCTCCCCCGGCGTCGCTTCGGGAACGGGTACGACGTTGTGGTTCTGCGTGGCGAGGAATCTCTCCCGCGCCCGCAGCTCTTTGCGGGTCAGCGGCATGCCGCCGCCGGTACCGCTGGAGGGGTCGTTGTTGACCGGGCTCACAGTTGCAGTCCCCTCGTAGAAGAATCAGGTTCGTTGCCGGAGGCAGCCTGCAGCGTTGGGGCACTGCTGGGCTTTTCGGGTTCCGCCGGTGCCTGCACTCGGCGGCCGACGTCCGTTCCTCTGGCTTTTTGCATGTCGATCGCGTGCTGGAGTATTCCAGCAGCAGCAACCTGATCAACCACTTTACGGTGATTCCTGCTGCTCATGCCAGCTTCGTGCAGGTTGCGGTGTGCCGTCACGCTGGAAAGCCGCTCATCGACGAGGTTCACCGGAACGTCCAAACCGGCGCGGGCCAGCTCCCTGACCAGCAGCACAGCATATTCTGCGGCCATGGCGGCGGAGCCCCGTTCTTCGCCCTTCATGGTGCGTGGAAGGCCGACGAAAATCTGCACCGCAGCCAACTCCGCGGCGTGCTTGACCACCAAACGGACATCGGAATTCTTTTTGGCGTCCCGCCCTACAGTCTTGAACGGCGTGGCGAGGATTCCATCGGGATCGCACTGGGCAAGGCCCACCCTGACGGTACCGACGTCTACCCCCAGCTTGATGCCACGGGGGTAGACGTCGTCGTTAGTACGTGTGGACACTGTCAGCGCTTGGCTATCGCGTCCACCACGGCTGTGAGGGCCTCGGAGACCTTCGCAGCGTCGGTGCCGCCGCCCTGTGCGACGTCGTCCTTGCCGCCACCGCCGCCACCGAGGATACCGGCGGCCAGGCGGACAAGCGCTCCTGCCTTGACCCCGGCACCACGGGCAGCTTCATTGGTGGCAATCAGAATGACCGGGCGATCGTTGCTGACGCCGGCGACCGCAACCGTCGCGGCCTCCGAGCCGAGGCGGTTACGCAGGTCCAGGGCAAGGTTCCGCAGGTCATCCGCACCACCGACCTGTCCGGCGTCGTGGGCGACAACGCGCACCCCGCCAGCGTCCTTTGCCGTCCCCACAAGGTTGGCGGCCGCGGCGGCGAGCTGTTCCTTGCGGAGCCGGTCGAGTTCCTTTTCGGTCGCCTTGAGCTTGTTCAGCGTGCTCGAAATCCTGTCGGCGAGCTGGCCGGAAGGAACCTTCAACAGCTCTGTCAGTTCGGTCACCAGCGCGCGTTCGGCAGCCAGGTGGCGGAACGCATCAAGGCCTACGAAGGCCTCGACGCGGCGGTTTCCGGAACCAACGGACTGTTCACCGAGCAGCGAAAGGCTGCCGATGAGGGACGTGTTGGACACGTGCGTACCACCACAGAGTTCACGCGACCACGCGCCGTCGATCTCCACGACCCGGACTTCACTGCCGTAGTTCTCGCCGAACAGGGCCATGGCACCGAGTGCCTTGGCTTCTGCCAGGCCCATCACCTTGGTGTCCACGCGGTAGTTGTTCCGGATGGCTATGTTGGAAACTTCTTCGATCTCAGACCGCGTTGCCGGGCTCAGTCCCTCACCCCAGGCAAAGTCGAAGCGCAGGTATCCGGCCTTGTTGAAGGAACCACGCTGGGTGGCCTCCGGGCCAAGGATCTGGTGCAGGGCAGCGTGGACGATGTGCGTTCCCGTGTGCGCCTGCTCGGCTGCGTGCCGGCGTTCACGGTCGACGGCGGCGCGCACCAATGCGTCGGAGGCGATCTCGCCTTCACGGACGATCGCCTTGTGCACGCTCAGGCCCTTGATGGGGCGCTGGACGTCAAGGACCTCCACGACGAAGCCATCGCCGGTGATGAGGCCGGTATCGGCGGACTGGCCACCGGCTTCGGCATAGAACGGGGTTTCATTCAGGACGAGCTCGATTTCGTCGCCGGTGGAGGCGTGCGAAACTGCCCGTCCGCCGTTGACGATGCCCCGGACCTTCGACTCGCCCTCGAGCTCGTCGTAGCCGGTAAACACGGTCTCACCCTGGCCCAGGAGCTCCTGGTAGGCGGTGAGGTCGGCGTGGCCGCCCTTTTTGCCCTTGGCATCGGCCTGGGCGCGCTGACGCTGCTCGAGCATGAGCGCACGGAAACCTGCCTCGTCGACCTTCAAGCCTGCCTCTTCTGCCATCTCCAAAGTCAGGTCGATGGGGAAGCCATAGGTGTCGTGCAGGGTAAAGGCGTCAGCGCCGGAGAGCGGGACTCCCGCGGCCTTGGATTCGGCCACAGCGTCTTCCAGGCGCGCAGTGCCCGAAGCGATGGTGCGGAGGAAGGCTTTTTCTTCAGCGTAGGCAATGCGGCTGATGCGGGCGAAGTCGGTCTCCACTACGGGGTAGACCCCCTTCATGGCATCACGGGACACGGGAAGAAGGTCAGGCAGGCAGGCCTTCTCGACACCGAGCAGGCGCATGGCGCGCACTGCACGGCGGATCAGGCGTCGCAGCACATAGCCGCGGCCTTCGTTGGACGGTGCCACGCCGTCGGCGATGAGCATCAAGGCGGACCTGATGTGGTCAGCTACCACTCGCATCCGCACGTCATCGGTGTGGTGCGGATCGTCGGGGGTCTCAGCCGAGGTGTATTCACGGCCCGACAACTCAGCAGCCTTGTCGATGACGGGACGGACCTGGTCGGTCTCGTACATGTTCTCGACGCCCTGCAGAATCATGGCCAGGCGTTCCATGCCGAGGCCGGTGTCGATGTTCTTCTTCGGCAGCTCGCCAACGATGTCGAAGTCGACCTTGGAACGGACATTCTCGATCTGGTACTGCATGAACACGAGGTTCCAGATCTCGATGTACCGGGTTTCGTCAGCCAGCGGGCCACCTTCGATACCGTAAGCCGGGCCGCGGTCATAGTAGATTTCCGAGCAAGGCCCTGCCGGCCCGGGCTGTCCCGTGGACCAGTAGTTGTCGGCCTTGCCCATGCGCTGGATACGTTCAGCCGGAATACCGGTGTTCTTCAGCCACAATTCCTTGGCTTCGTCGTCCTCTTCGTAGACCGTCACCCAGAGACGCTCGGCGGGGAGTCCGTAACCGCCGTCGTCAACGCTCTTGGTGAGCAGCTCGAAAGCGAACTTGATCGCATCTTCCTTGAAGTAATCGCCGAAGGAGAAGTTGCCGCACATCTGGAAGAAGGTGCCGTGCCGGGCAGTCTTTCCCACTTCCTCGATGTCACCGGTGCGGATGCACTTCTGGACGCTCGTGGCACGGCTGTAGGGCGGTTCTTCGCGGGCGGTCAGGTAGGGAATGAACGGCACCATTCCGGCCACAGTGAAGAGAAGTGACGGGTCGCTGGAAACGAGCGACGCGGAGGGAACGGCGGTGTGGCCCTTGCTGACAAAAAAGTCCACCCAGCGCTTGGTGATCTCCTGCGACTTCATTAGCTGATTACTTACCCTTCTCAATTCACTGCACACGATGTGCGCGGATCCGGCTGGTGCCGTTCCGCAGCTTTCCATTCTGCCCTGTTGAGGGCTTCGGAGCGAACCGCTCCTGCTACCGTCGGCCTGCTGTGCCGTCGTCGATCCCCAGCGCGGCCCGGAGATCCTCTTCGCGCTGGTGCATGCCTGAGCGCACGGCGTCGGCGAAGTCGAACAGTCCGTCGGCCATCCGGCCGACAGCCCGGTTCAAACCTTCAGGGCCCAAATTGGCTTGTGCCTCAGTGATCTTACGGAACGCGATGACGCCGATTGCGACGCCGATGCCCATCCAAACAATTCTTTTCATCGGTTTCGGGTCTCCCGTTGGTTCAGCGGCTGCGTCGGCCGGAGGAAGGGGTGCGGCGTCCGGCGAAAGCCGAGCGGACGCCGTAGCTGAAAGCAGCCACCTTGATCAGGGGCGAACCGACCGTCGCCGCTACGAGCGAGGACAGCGCGGAGATGTTGGCCGAGGCATCCGAAACGTTCGAGGCGATGCCATCGACCTTCTTCAGCTGCTGGTTCGTGGTGGTGACCGTCGCGGTCACTTCGTCCATCAGGGGCGTGGCGCCGTCGCTGATGGAGCGGATGGAGGTGCGGACCTCGTCAAAAACGCCGCCCAACTTCAAAATGGGCACAGCCAACAGCAGAACCAGGAGCGCAAAGACTCCTGCTGCGATGAGACCGGCAATGTCGCCACCAGACATAGAACACTTCTCCTAGGATCGTTGCGCTGCCTTGCACCTGCCGCATTGCGGCTTTGGCCAAGGCCTCCCCCAGTACCTTACCTAAGTGGCCCGGCACCTTATAGACAAAGAAGCCCGCGGCGGTTGCCACGGGCTTCTTTGTCTGCGCTGCTTGAATTTAGCGTGCGTAGAATTCGACGACGAGCTGCTCTTCGCAGATCACGGGGACCTCGGAGCGCTTCGGGCGACGAACCAGGCGTGCCTGCAGGGCGTCAATCTTGACGTCCAGGTACGGCGGCACGTTGTTCAGGACGTGTGCACCGGCAGCGGCGACCTGGAACGGAGCCATAACCTCGGAGCGGCTGTGTACGTGGATGAGCTGGCCTTCGCCAACGCGGAAGGACGGGCGGTCAACGCGAACGCCGTCAACCAGGATGTGGCGGTGCACAACCAGCTGGCGGGCCTGTGCGATGGTGCGGGCGAAGCCTGCACGGAGCACGAGGGCGTCCAGACGCATTTCGAGCAGCTCAACCAGGTTCTCACCGGTCAGGCCCTTGGTGCGGCGTGCTTCTTCGAAGGCACGGGTCATCTGGGCTTCGCGGATGCCGTACTGGGCGCGCAGACGCTGCTTTTCGCGCAGACGTACGGCGTAGTCGGAGTCCTGCTTCTTTCGGGCACGGCCGTGCTCACCGGGGCCGTACGGACGGCGCTCCATGTACTTGGCGGCCTTGGGGGTCAGAGCAATGCCGAGTGCACGCGAAAGGCGTGCGGTACGGCGAGCACGAGTGTTGTTAGCCACTTGTGTCCTTCCAAATTACTGCGGTGTATCAGTGTTACTGGCCTCCATCAGGGAGAGCATCGGCCAACCGCTGCCTCTTGCTACTGGCCCGGGCGCGCAGCACCGTTGAAGGAAATCTTCAAGGGATGTGGCGTCGGGTCATGCCAGACAAGGATCCATCCTACCACGGGCACTGAATCCGCCCGCCCGCTCTACTCGCCGCGGACGATCTTCCTGAGCCGCTCGAGCCTGGCCGCGATGTCGCGCTCCGCGCCGTTGTTGGTGGGTTCGTAGTAATTCCTGCCCACAAGGTCGTCCGGCGGATACTGCTGGGTGGCGATCCCGTGGGGCTCATCGTGGGCGTATTTGTAGCTCTTGCCGTGTCCCAGCTGCTTGGCCCCGGGGTAGTGGGCATCGCGAAGATGCATCGGAATGCCGCCACCATGGCCGGCCCGCACATCTGCCACGGCCTTGTTCAAGCCCATGTAGGCGGCATTGGACTTCGGTGCGGTGGCCAGGTGCACCACCGCTTCGGCCAACACAATACGGCCCTCCGGCATGCCGATCAGCTGCACTGCCTGGGCCGCAGCGACCGCAGTCTGCAACGCGGTGGGATCGGCCATGCCAATGTCTTCGGCGGCAGAGATGACGATTCTGCGGGCAACGAACCGGGGATCCTCCCCCGCTTCGAGCATCCGCGCCAGATAGTGCAGGGCGGCGTCGACGTCGGATCCACGGATGGACTTGATGAAGGCGCTGGCGACGTCGTAATGCTGGTCTCCGGCACGGTCGTAGCGGACGGCGGCGGCATCCAAGGCGCGCTCGGTGTGACGCAGTTCCACCAGCACCAGGCCTTCAGACCCGCCGTCCTCGACGGCGGTGGCGTCACCGAACGCTACCCCGGCAGCAGCCTCCAGCGCCGTGAGGGCACGCCGCGCGTCGCCTCCGGACAGGCGCACGAGGTGCTCAAGCGCCTCCGGGGCCAGCTCGACTCGTCCGGCAAGGCCGCGCGCGTCCGTCACGGCCTTTTGCAGCAAACCGGAGATATCGTCATCGGTCAGCGGTTTCAGGGTAAGCAACAATGATCGGGACAAGAGCGGCGACACCACTGAGAAGGACGGGTTTTCGGTGGTTGCCGCCACCAGCACCACCCAGCGGTTCTCGACGCCGGGCAGCAGGGCATCTTGCTGCGCCTTGTTGAAGCGGTGGATCTCGTCCAGGAACAGCACCGTGGTCTTTTTGTAGAGGTCCCGGGCGGTCAAGGCCTCGTCCATGACCCTGCGCACGTCCTTGACGCCGGCAGTGATGGCGGAAAGTTCAACGAACTTCCGGCCCGGCCCGCGTGCGATGACATGGGCCAAGGTGGTCTTGCCTGTGCCCGGAGGTCCCCAGAGGATCACCGAGCTGGGTCCTGCCGGCCCCGCGGCCTCCGCACCGGCCGCCAGTTGCCTCAGTGGAGAGCCGTGGCCCAGCAGATGCTGCTGCCCTACGACATCGTCCAAGGTCCGTGGGCGCATCCTCACGGCCAGCGGGCTTCGCTGGCACGCCATCCAGTTCGCATCCGTCGGCCCCCCGGCGGCAGGCAGCTCCTCCGACTCGTCGTCGTCGTTCACTGCACCGGCACCAAAGAGATCTTCCACATGGATAGGCTACTCATAGTTCCAGCAAAGGAGACATTGACGTGCAGCGCCCAGCATCGGCCCCGCGCCTTCCAGGGGGAAGCCGGACCGCAGTGGTGTCCGCAGCACGGTTGCACGGATGGGTGGAGCGGTTCACGGCCAGTCACGGCACAGTCGCGCAAGACCTCGACGACGGCGGCCTGCTGCTGCGGGCTGCCGACGGAGCCAAAGCGCTTCTGCGGGCACCCTGGCCGGCTGACGGGAGGCCTGGCAGAGGCTCGACGGAACTTGAGCGATTGGCATCGCTGGCGAACCAGGAGCGTGCATTGGGCGTGCTCTTGGTCCGCAAGGGTGGCTACGCCCTGGCCGCTGCCAGCGGTCCGACAATATTGACGACGAAAAGCGGTTCACGCTTCATCGATGCCAGGACCACGGCCGAACACGCAGCGCGGATCTTCGCCAACCACAGGATCGAATACCTTGTGACCGGCGGCGACCGCGCTTTGGTGGACCAAGTACTTGCCCAGCCCTCGCTCAAAGCCGTGTCCGGCAGGACAAGGCTGCCTTTCCTGGATGTACAGGTACCAAAGTCCGCGGCCCTTGCCAAAGCCGCCGCCGACGCCTGCTCCATCCGGATCAGCGTCACCGACCCGCCGGCTTAGCAGCCGCCCGGGGCACGTTTCAGGGGAGCTTGCCGGTACAGGTAGCCGCCGTAATCCGTAAAGCCGACCTGCCCGTACAGGGCGCGCGCCGCATGGTTGGCCGCGGTAACGAGCAGCCAAAAACCGCCAAGGCTGCGTTCCCTGCCGGCCTGCAGCAACGCTTCCAGTACTTGGGTGCCGTAGCCCTGCCTGCGGTGCGCCGCCGACGTCGCCATGCTGTAGATACCGCCCCAGCCGTTCACCAAGGCCAGACGCCCGACGGCGGCGGGGACGCCGTCGTCGTCCCTCACCAGGGCGTACAGCGACGGGCAGGCGGTGAGAATCCTGCGCGCGACAGTCAATTCTGCTTCTCCGCCGCGGCCATCCACCGACCACCACAGATTGAGCCATTCCTGCGAGGGTTCTTCGCTGACTTCCACCCCGGCAGTGGGCGCTTTCCCGGGAACGTCAGCGGCATCCCGGACCATGATCCTCGTCTCGGACTGCCTGGTAAAGCGCTGGCCGTCAAGAACAGCGTTGAGCGCGGCGCTGCGGGGATCGTCGAAGACCTGGAAGATCAGGGGCAGCCTGCGCGAGCGGTACCACTGCGCGGCGGACTGAACAGAGTGGGCGATGCCCTCCGGCCCCGCTTGGGCCGGCACCCTGGGCCACACCGAGTTCGCCCGCTGCGTCACTCCCTCCGAGGCGCGAAGCACCCACTGTCCCGCTTCCTCGCGCTCAAGCGCCGGCCAGGCCTTGTCCATCAGCTCTTCAAGGGCGGTTTGCTCCACGTTAGCGGCGCCTCTCATGCTCGGGAATCGTTGGACAGAAAACACCGGAGGGCTCCCCCTAAGGGGAGCCCTCCGACTGTGGTCTTACTCGGACTTGGTGTCCGCCTTGGCGGCCGGCTTGGCCTCAGGTTTGAAGTCCACCCCGGCCTCCTTGCGCTGCTGCGCAGTAATCGGAGCAGGCGCGGCAGTCAGGGGGTCGAAGCCGTTGCCCGTCTTCGGGAAGGCGATGACGTCGCGGATCGATTCCACGCCCGCCAGCAGCGCCACGACGCGGTCCCAGCCGAAGGCGATGCCGCCGTGCGGAGGCGCACCGTACTTGAAGCCCTCCAGCAGGAAGCCGAACTTGGTTTCAGCGTCTTCCTTGTCCAATCCCATGAGCTGGAAGACCCTCTCCTGGACCTCGCGCTCATGGATACGGATGGAACCGCCACCGATCTCGTTGCCGTTGCACACGATGTCGTAGGCGTAGGACAGTGCCGACTCGGGATCCTTGTCGAAGGTATCCAGGAATTCGGGCTTGGGCGAGGTGAAAGCGTGGTGGACCGCTGTCCACTGGCCTGCGCCCACTGCCACGTCACCGGAAGCGACGGCGGCTGCAGCCGGTTCGAACATCGGAGCGTCCACGATCCACACGAAAGCCCAGTCGTTGGGATCGATCAGGCCGGTGCGGTGGCCGATTTCGACGCGGGCAGCGCCCAGCAGCGAACGGGAAGCGCTCTTCTCGCCGGCGGCAAAGAAGATGCAGTCACCGGGCTTGGCGCCGACGGCATCAGCCAGTCCCGCACGTTCTTGTTCCGTGAGGTTCTTGGCGACAGGCCCTGCAAGCTCCCCGTCCTCCTTGTACAGGACGTAGGCCAGTCCCTTGGCGCCGCGCTGCTTGGCCCATTCCTGCCAGGCATCGAGGGCGCGGCGGGCCTGCGAAGCGCCACCGGGCATGACCACTGCGCCGACGTAGGGTGCCTTGAACACGCCGAAGTTGGTGTCCTTGAAGAACTCAGTCAGCTCGGTCAGCTCAAGGCCGAAGCGAAGGTCCGGCTTGTCGGAGCCGTACTTGGCCATGGCGTCCAAGTAGGTCATGCGACGGATGGGCGTGGGAACTTCGACGTCGATCAGCTGCCACAGCGACTTCACAATGGCTTCGCCCAGGGCAATGATGTCGTCCTGGTCAACGAAGCTGGCTTCGATATCCAGCTGCGTGAACTCGGGCTGACGGTCGGCACGGAAGTCTTCATCGCGGTAGCAGCGGGCGATCTGGTAGTACTTCTCGAACCCACCCACCTGGAGGAGCTGCTTGAACAACTGCGGGGACTGCGGCAGGGCGTACCAGGAGCCGGGAGCCAGGCGTGCCGGGACGACGAAGTCGCGGGCGCCTTCGGGCGTGGAGCGCGTCAGGGTGGGCGTTTCGATTTCCACGTAACCCTGATCGTGCAGGATTCCACGGGCCACGCGGTTCGCCTCGGAACGCAAACGGAGGTTGCGGGCCGGGCCGGGACGGCGCAGGTCCAGGTAACGGTGCTTCAGCCGGGCCTCTTCGCCGACCTCGACGTGTTCGTCGATCTGGAACGGGAGGGGGTCGGAGGTGTTGAGGACAACAACCTTCTCAGCGATGACCTCGATCTCCCCTGTTGCCAGCGCCGGGTTCTCGTTGCCTTCAGGACGCTTGTTGACCGTACCGGTAACCTGCAGGACGTACTCGTTCCGGAGGCCGTGGAAGACCTCTTCTTCACGGACAACCACCTGGGCCACGCCGGATGCGTCTCGGAGGTCAACGAATGCAACGCCACCGTGATCGCGGCGGCGGCCCACCCAGCCGGCCAGGGTAACGGTTTGTCCAATGTGCTCGGAACGAAGGGATCCGAGGTCATGTGTGCGCAGCACAGCATTCCTTTCAGCATGAAATGTAGAGGGACCGCCGCAAAGCGGTCCCGTCCGAGTTTACCCGCCCCGACCACGGCTGCGGCCCAGCGGCGGAACTAACGTTGTTGTGCTCAGGCAGTGGCCACGCGGACGTGGAGGTCTTCTTCCGGAGGCGTCCAGCTCGCGGGGTCTGCGTCCACTTGCTCGCCCGAGCGGATGTCCTTGACCTGGTGCTTGCCGTCGTCGTCGGTGAACCAGACAAAGGGGATGCCACGACGGTCAGCAAACTTGATCTGCTTGCCGAACTTTTCGGCCTTTGCGGCCACTTCGGTGGCTATGCCGCGGCCCCGCAACTGCGCGGCGATGTCCTGGGCGGCCGACCAACTGTCGTCGGTGTTGAGGGCAACCAAGACAGCGGTCGGAACAGCACGGGACGCCGACGCCAGTTCCTGGCTGAGGATGCGCGAGACAAGGCGGGTCACGCCAATGGAAAGCCCGACGCCGGGGAACTTGCGGTTGCCCTTGCTGGCCAAGGCGTCGTAGCGTCCGCCGGAACAGATCGAACCCAGCTGCTCGTGGCCCACCAGGACAGTCTCGACGACAGTGCCTGTGTAGTAGTCAAGCCCACGGGCGATGCTCAGGTCCGCGACGACCTTCCCGGGTGCGCGCTGCACGGCGGCTTCGATGACCTGCTGCAGCTCACTGAGACCCTCTTCAAGGAGCTCATCCTTCACACCGAGCGCGCGGACCTGCTCAACGAACGAGGTGTCCTCCGTGCGGATGGTGGCCAGCTGCAGGGCCAGGGCTGCTTGCTCGTCCGTGGCGCCGAGCTCGGATTTGAGCAGCCCAGCCACCTTGTCGGCGCCGATCTTCTCCAGTTTGTCGATGCTCCGCAATACACCGGCTGTGTCCGTCAGGCCGATCCCCCGGTAGAAGCCTTCTGCCAGCTTCCGGTTGTTGATCCGCAGCCGGAAGTCCGGAATCGGCAGGGCGCTGAGCGCCTCGGCGATGACCAGCGCAATTTCGACGTCGTAACGGAACGGCAGTTCGCCGTCGCCGACGACATCGATGTCCGCCTGGGTGAATTCGCGCGCCCGGCCCTCCTGGGGACGCTCGCCGCGCCACACCTTTTGGATCTGGTAACGCCGGAACGGAAATGCCAGGTAGCCGGCGTTCTCCACCACGTAGCGGGCAAAGGGAACCGTCAGATCAAAGTGCAGGGCCAGGGCGTTGGGATCCGTTTTGTCGGATCCGTTCGGCTTCCCGGCGTCGCCTTCGTCGTCCTGGAGCCGGCTCAGTCCATAGACCTCTTTGTCGATTTCGCCCTTGCGGAGCAGCTGGCCCACTGTTTCCACAGCGCGGGTCTCGATGGAGGAAAAGCCATGCAGTTCGAACGTTTTCCGGAGCGTGTCCAGAACGTGGAGCTCCACCAACCGCTCCTGGGGAAGCCACTCGGGGAATCCGGACAGGGAGGCGGTACGTGCCATGGTGGAATTGTCTCCTTGAAGAAAGCTGACGCGGGCCTCGACGCCGCAGCTTTAAACGCCCGTTCGGCGTTTACAGGGCGGGCGTCCAGCCGGTCATGCATAAACTATGTGCGGCAGCCAGTTTATGCTTTCCGCGCGTGCACATCTAATGCAGCATGTCCGGGTTCCTGCCGGCAGCCATCCGAAGCTGACTTATTCAGGAGGACTCTTGGCAACAAGGTCGCGGGATGACCGCGAAGCGAAACGTCGCATCAGGCAGATGGAAGCCAAGCGCGCTCTGCGGCAGGAACAGGCCAAGCGCCGGAAACGCGACAACACCATCGCCATTGGCGCCGGAGCTGCAGCGGTCATCCTGGCCGTCGTCCTGCAGCTGACCGTCTTCAGCTCCAACCCCACAGAAGCCGAGTTTGCCGCTGCCGAAGCCGGACTCAGTTCCCCGTCGGCCTCGCCCTCTGCCGCTCCTTCCCAAAACAGTGCAGACGTTCCGAGCGCGGACACAGCCGCAGGCAAGACCTTCACAGGCCAACTCTCCCTGAACGGCGGGGCCGTCGGCGTTGAATTGAACGGCACTGCCGCTCCCCAAGCCGCCGCGGTCCTGAAGTCGCTCGCGGATGCCGGTTACTACAACGGGGCAAACTGCCACCGGTTGACCACCTCGGAGACGTTTGGCCTCCTGCAGTGCGGGGCCAAGTCCGAGGACGGCGCCGACGATCCCAATTATCGTTGGGGTCCCCTGGAGAACACCCCTGCGGACAACAAGTACCCCGCGGGAACCATCGCCATTGCCCGCACGGGCAACAACGCCTATGGAAACGGTCACCAGTTCTTCATTGTCTACAAGGACACCACCATCCCGGCCGATACCGCAGGCGGTTACACCGTGGTGGGCAAGGTGACCAGTGGGCTGGATGTAGTGACCAACATCGCCGCTGCCGGGTTGAAACCCGGCGAAAACAACAACGACGGCGCCCCTGTGGCACCTGTCACGATAGACTCGTTCTCTCTGAAGTAACCAGCTCCGGACCCAGGCCCGGCGTGCATTGCCTTAGCAGTCCCTCCAAGCGAAAGACTTTTAGCGGTGACAGACAGTCAGAAATCCGACGAAACAGCATCAATGGCCAACGATGACGCAGCCGAGGTGATCGAAGCGGCCGAAGCCGAGGCTACGTCCGGAGCCGTTGCGGCTTCGACGGCCACCGAATCCCCGGCTCCCCGCCCGGCCCCGTCCGCGGCTCCGTCACCGGCAGCATTTGCGGCCCGCCCGAAAGCTCCGGCCCCGGTTGTTCCAGCGGCTCCGGCAGTATCTGCTGCGTCGCTCGCCGAAGCCGCCAAGTGGGGGCGTGCCGAGGGGGACGGCCATGTCTTCCTGACGCTCGATGGTGAGGAAATCGCCGTCGGACAGTACCCGGGAGTCAGCCCTGACGAAGCTTTGGGCTACTTCGCCCGGAAGTTCGACGACGTCATCGCCCAGGTCGTGCTGCTTGAACACCGCGTCGAGTCCAAGGCTCCGGCAACGGACATGCAAAAAACCGTCATACATCTGCGTGAGCAACTCGCCGAGCGCAACATGGTCGGTGACATCCGCTCCGCCGAGGCCCGACTGGACACCCTGTCGACTCAGATTATCGAACTGGAGAAGTCGGAGAAGGCAGCCCACGACGCCCTTCGTGCCAGCGAACTCGCTGCCCGCGAAGCCATCGTGGCCGAAGCAGAGTCCATTGCGGGCCAGGACCCGGCCCAGATTCAGTGGAAAACCTCCAGCGCACGCATGAACGAGCTCTTCGAATCCTGGAAGGCCGCCCAAAAGAGCGGCGTCCGCTTGGGCCGGAGCAACGAAGATGCACTGTGGAAGAGGTTCCGTTCGGCCCGCACGGTGTTCGACCGCCACCGCCGCGCCTACTTCTCGCAGCTTGACAGCAACAATTCAGCCGCCAAGACCGCGAAGGAGGCCTTGATCGCCGAGGCCGAGGCACTTTCCTCGTCCACCGACTGGGGATACGCCGCCGGCGAATACCGCAGGCTCATGGACCAGTGGAAGGCAACTCCCCGCGCGAGCCGCAAGGACGACGACGCGTTGTGGGGCCGTTTCCGTGCCGCGCAGGATGTCTTCTTCAGCAACCGGCAAGCGGCCAATGACCAGATCGACCAGGAATACACAGCGAACCTGGCCGTCAAGGAGCAGCTGATCATCGAGGCCCAGGCATTGCTGCCCATCAAGGACCTCAACGCGGCCAAGAAGTCCCTCCAGTCCATTCGGGACCGTTGGGAAGAGGCCGGCAAGGTGCCGCGCGCCGACATGGGCAGGATCGAGGCAGGCCTCCGGAAGGTCGAAGACGCCGTTCGTGAAGCCGAAGAAGAGAAGTGGCGCCGGACCAACCCCGAAACGAAGGCTCGTACCAACAGCGCCCTGACACAGCTCGAAGCCGCAATCGCAGGCCTCAAGGACCATCTCGACAAGGCCGAGAAGGCAGGCGACCAGCGTCGCATCAAGGCTGCCCGTGAGGCCCTTGAAGCCCGCCAAGCCTGGCTCGACCAGATCCAGCGTTCGGCCAGCGATCTCGCATAGTCGCCCCTGACTACGACACAGGCTCCGTCCCGGTTATCCACATAGCCGGGACGGAGCCTGTACTCGTTGGGCCGCTCAACGGAATGATCGAGTGATGGTCCTTCCTGTCACCGCCCCGCAACTGCTGGAGCCGGTCATCCCCGAGCTCTACTCCGCCGGCCGCATCTTCACCTGGAACGAGCTCCAGGGAATGGCCGTCGACGGCATTCTGCTGCCCCTGTATGGGAAAAGCTACGCCTCCCCCGGCGTAGCCATCACCCAGCGCATCCGGGCCCGCTCAGCAGCCCTGGGTGTGCCGGAGCGGATACGCACCAAGGTGGTCGCGGGCAGGCTCACCGCCGCCTGGATCTACGGGTGCGCCAGTCCACCCGGAAAGTTATCGCTTCTGGTGGACGCGAAGCACCGCATCTCCAGCCTTCGAGGCACTTTGGCGTGCAGCCTTCATGAAGTGCGGCTCGGGCAGCTGGATGTGGTGAGCCTCGGAGGGATGCTCGTGACCAGCCCGCTCCGC
This sequence comes from Paenarthrobacter nicotinovorans, assembly GCF_007670255.1. Taxonomy (GTDB): domain Bacteria; phylum Actinomycetota; class Actinomycetes; order Actinomycetales; family Micrococcaceae; genus Arthrobacter; species Arthrobacter nicotinovorans_B. The sequence goes on from NZ_SZVS01000001.1 coordinate 445,486, forward strand.
ACGGCGGCTGACATCGCGCTCCATGTTGAGACTGTCCGCGCCCTGCCCGTATTGCGGCGCCTCCTGGACCGCCCCGAGCTCGGAATCAAGCTGCGCCTGCTGGTCCTGGCGGTGGAAGCTGCACCCCGGGTGCCCCACAAGAAGCGCGCGTTGGCCACGTTGGCCCAACTCGCGCCGGAGACAGCACCAGACCCTGGAAAGGAGCCCCGCTAGCTCCTGCGGCTGTTTCCGGTAGTGCGGTAAACGTCAAAGACACCATCAATGCGCCGGACCGCGTTCAAGACGTGGTGCAGGTACTTGGGGTCTCCCATTTCGAACGCGAACTTGGAGATTGCCACCCTGTCGCTTGAGGTGTGGACGGACGCAGCCAGGATATTGACATGGTTCTCCGACAGGATGCGGGTCACATCCGATAGAAGCGACTTGCGGTCCAGGGCTTCCACCTGGATCTCCACCAGGAAGACGCTCGACTGCGTGGGCGCCCATTCGACGTCGACAATCCTGTCAGGCTGGTCACGCAGGCCGGCGACGTTCGTACAGTCTGTCCGGTGCACAGAGACACCTGAACCGCGCGTCACGAAGCCGAGGATGGGATCCGGGGGCACGGGTGTGCAGCATCGTGCCAGCTTGACCCACACGTCGCCCACGCCCCTGACGATGACGCCTGAGTCCGAGAACTTGGATTTGGCTACCTGGGTGGGAATGCTGACCTCGTCAAGATCCTCATCCGGGGTCTCGTGTCCGCCCAGGTGCTCCATGAGCTTTTCCATGACGGACTGGGCCGAAGTGTGCCCATCGCCGACGCCTGCGTAGAGGCCGGAGATGTCCACGTAATGGAAATCCTCGGCGACTGCGGACAAAGCATCGTGGGTCATGAGCCTCTGCAGCGGGAGGTTCTGCTTCCGCATGGCACGGGTGAGCATGTCCTTGCCACGGTCGATCGCTTCTTCGCGACGCTCCTTGGTGAACCATTGCCGGATCTTGTTACGTGCCCGTGCCGACTTGACGAAGTGCTGCCAGTCCTGGCTTGGACCGGCCCCTTCGGCCTTGGACGTGAAGATTTCCACCCAGTCGCCGTGGTTCAGTTCACTGTTCAGCGGTACCAGCTTGCCGTTGACACGTGCGCCAATGGTCCGGTGGCCGACTTCGGTGTGCACAGCGTAGGCGAAGTCGACGGGGGTCGAACCCGCGGGAAGGGCCATGACTTCGCCCTTGGGCGTAAAGACAAAGACTTCCCGGGCGTTGATCTCGTACCGAAGGGAATCCAGGAACTCTCCGGGATCCGACGTTTCCTGCTGCCAGTCCACGAGGGACCGCAGCCAGCCCATGTCGCCGTCGCGCGGGCTGCCAGGACCTTGTGCCGTCCGGTTTGGCTGGTCCTTGTACTTCCAGTGCGCAGCTACACCGTACTCGGCGCGACGGTGCATCTCGTGCGTGCGGATCTGGATTTCGACAGGTTTGCCGCCCGGGCCGATCACTGTCGTATGCAAGGACTGGTACATGTTGAACTTGGGCATCGCGATGTAGTCCTTGAACCTGCCCGGCAGGGGGTTCCATCGCGAGTGCAGCGTGCCAAGGGCGGCATAACAATCACGGACAGAGTCCACCAGGACCCGCACGCCCATGAGGTCGTTGATGTCGTCGAAGTCCTTGTCCCTGACAATCATCTTTTGGTAGATGGAGTAGTAGTGCTTGGGGCGTCCCGTAATGGTGGCCTTGATACGGGCGGTCCGGAGATCGTCCGCTATCTGGTTGCGGATAACGCTCAGGCTCTTTTCGCGCTCCGGGGTCCGGTCCCCCACCATCCGGACGATTTCTTCGTACACCTTGGGATAGAGGGCTGCGAACGACAGGTCCTCAAGCTCCCACTTGATGGTATTCATGCCCAGGCGATGGGCCAAGGGTGCAAAAATCTCCAGCGTTTCGCGGGCCTTGCGCGAAGAGGACTCTGCGGACACAAAACGCCAGGTCCGTGCGTTGTGCAAACGGTCGGCCAGTTTGATCATGAGGACCCGGATGTCCTTGGCCATGGCGACCACCATCTTGCGGACGGTTTCCGACTGGGCCGCCTCGCCAAAGCTGACTTTGTCCAGCTTGGTGACCCCGTCGACCAACATGGCAACCTCCGGTCCGAAGTCCCGGGTCAGGTCAGCCAAGGTGTACGGAGTGTCCTCCACGGTGTCGTGCAGCAGCGCGGCGGCCAAGGTGGTGCCTGTCATGCCGAGTTCAGCCAGGATGGTGGCTACTGCCACCGGGTGCGTGATGTACGGATCGCCGCTCTTGCGCTTCTGGCCCTGGTGGCTCCGCTCAGCGACGGCGAACGCGCGCTGGATCAGGTCAAAATCCTCTTTGGGATTGTTGGCCCTGACGGTCCGCAGCAGCGGCTCAAGGATCGGCGAGTAAGGCGCTACGCCCCGACCAGTCAGCCGCGCCAGCCGGGAACGTGTGCGTTCCCTCCGGCCGGGGAACGTGGGACGGGCTCCGGGCATGTCAACCGGCACGGCGCCTGCAGCCCGGGCGGACACACTTGTTGCAGGGACCGCAGCTGCGTTGCGGTCCTCTTCCCCGCCCGCCAATGGTGCCGACGTCGCTCGTTCTTCCACAGAAGTACCCCTCACAACCGATTTAATTCTCCCAGTCTATTCCCGTAAGTGAATGCTTCTGCAACTGGACTGCACATGACGAACGACCCGGCAAGTCAAAGAGCCGGCCACCGCAGTGTGCGGGGGCCGGCTCTTCGGAGATTTGCTGCAGTGTGCAGCCCTAAACTGTAGCTTCCGTCCTCCGGTGGGCTACCTTCTTGGCCTGCTTGACCAGCTCGGGTTCGCCTTGGCGCAGCCAGGCGTACAGCGGGGCCGCGATGAAGATCGTGGCCGCGGTGCCGATCAGGATACCCACGAACAACGCCAGCGACAGGTCACGCAACGTGCCGGCCCCCAACAGGCCCGCTCCAATGAAAAGGATCGCCGCCACGGGAAGGACAGCCACCATCATGGTGTTGATGGAACGTACCAAGGTTTGGTTGACGGCCAGGTTGACCTCTTCGCCAAAAGTGCGTCGCGTGGACGTGGAGATGTCCGAGGTGTTTTCGCGGATCTTATCGAAGACCACCACGGTGTCGTACAGCGAGTAGCTCAAGACGGTCAGGAAGCCGATGATCGCCGACGGCGTGACTTCGAAATCGCTCAAAGCGTAAACACCCGCGGTGGTAAACATCGTGACGAGCATGCCAACAAGCGCTGACAAGGACATCTTCCAGGTCCTGAAATACAGCGCCATGAGCACCGCAGCCAAGCCAACGAAGACCACCAGGCCGATGAGGGCCTGCCTGGTAACGTCCTGGCCCCAGGTCGGTCCGACGAAGTTGGAGGTGACCTCATTCTCGGTAACTCCGTAGGCGCTGGTGAGGCCGTCCTTGATGCGGTTGGTCTCGTCGTCGGTCAGCTGATCGGTCTGGATCCGCATGGTGTTGCCCGCAACGTTCGCAACGCGCGGAACAGCGTTCGGGACGACGTCATGCACAGCACGCTCACCAAGCGCCGCATCGGTGGTGCTCACGTTGGAGACAGTGAACTCGGAGCCGCCACGGAACTCGATGCCGAGGTTGAAGCCACCCTTGACCACCGGGATCAGGATGGACAACGCCACAGCCACAGCCGCGATGGTGAACCAGATCTTCTTGGAATTGACGAAATTGTACGAGCGTTTGCCCGTGTAGAGCTCATGGCCGAAGGTTGCGAAGCTCGTAGTCATTACTTCTCCTCCTTGCTGCCGTTGGAAGTGCCGGTCAATTGGCCCTTCGCGGCAAGGCGCCGTTCGGCGATGGTCAGGCGTCGTTCGGCTTCAGCGGCGGCTCCGGCATTGCGGGCGCGGACCGGCGTCGGCTTTTCGTCCGGAGTCCGGAGGCGGCCGGCGCCGCGGTACAGCGGGACGGCGCCCAGGCGGTCGGGCGACAATCCGGAGAAACGGTGTCCTTCACCAAAGAACTTGGTCCGCGCCAGCACCTGCAGCATCGGATGCGTGAACATGAACACCACAATGAGGTCGGCAAGGGCCGTCAAGCCCAAGGTGAAGGCGAAGCCACGGACGTTTCCAACCGCCACGAAGTACAGGACCACGGCGGCAAGAAGGTTGACGGCTTTGGAGGCCAAAACGGTGCGCTTGGCGCGCTTCCAGCCGTTTTCGACGGCGGACACCAGGCCGCGTCCATCGCGCAGTTCGTCACGGATGCGTTCGAAGTAGACGATGAAGGAGTCAGCGGTCTGGCCAATGGCCACGATCAGACCTGCCACACCAGCCAGTGACAACCGGTAGTTTTCCGTCCAGCCGAGGATTGCAATGGCAAGGTAGGTAAGCAACCCGGCCACCACCAGGGAGGCGATGGTAACGAATCCCAAGGCCCGGTACTGGAAGAGCGAGTACACCACAACGAGCAGCAGGCCAATCATGCCGGCAAGGAGACCGAGTCGCAGCTGGTCGCCACCAAGCGTTGCCGAGATCTGCTCCTGCGACTGGATCTCGAAGCTGATCGGCAGGGCGCCATAGCGCAGCTGGTCGGACAACGCCTTGGCGCTGGCCTGGGTGAAGTTGCCGGTGATCTGTGGCTTTCCGTCGGTGATGACGGCCATTGCCCGCGGTGCGGAAATGACTTTGTCATCCAGTACGATGGCGAACTGCGCCTTCGGGTCCTGCGTACCTTGCGCCTGCGCTGCAACGTAGAACTGGTTAAGGCGTTCGGTAACTGCCTTGAACTTTGCGGTGGCATCGCCGTTGAAGACGATGTTCACACCCCAGGAGTTCGTGACAGAGCCCTGCGCGCCTTGGACCTGGGAGAACGTGGAGTCGCTGATGTCCTGGCCCTTGACCTCCACCGGCCCAAGAATGTACTTGACGGCGGGAGTCTTGTCGGTAGCGGGCTCACAAGCAACCAGCGGCTTGGCAGGATCCGAACGGTCCCGCTTCTCGTTGGAAGGGTTGACGCAATCCAGCGCCTCGAATTCCTTCTGGACATCAGGGGTAACCCAGTTGATGTCGCTGGCGTTCGTCGGCTCGGCAGTGGGCTTGTTCAACTGGTCATCCGGGGTCCGCTGTTCGGCGGGGATGGCTGCGGGATCTCCAGCGGCGATAACAGGCCGGAAGTTCATGTCAGCCGAGGCCTGGATGAGGTCGCGGGTTTCCTTCGAAGGGGTGCCCGGCAGGCTGACAACCACGTTCCGGCCCGACTGGGTGCTGATTTCGGCCTCGGCGACGCCGGAACCGTCAACACGCTGGCGGATGATCGCCACCGCTTGGTTGAGTTGCTCCTCGTTGATGTCGGTCGCACCCTCCACACGGGGTGCCAGGATCATCTGCGTTCCGCCTTCGAGGTCCAGTGCAAGCTTGGGCGCCCAGCTTGCATGGCCGGTCATCACACCGCCGGCCAGGACGACGGTGAGTACAACGAATATTGCTCCAAGCCATGTCAGCACCCTGCGGGCTGAATTTTTGGGGCCGGTCCTTGCCATTTTCAATCTTCCTGTTATCGCCGGACAGCCGCCGGCGGACGCTGATGAGCGTCTGCCGGCGGCTTTCCGCTGCCGTAGAAGTTGCCGTGCGCGGTGGTGCCGCGACTGACGGTGCTAGTTGTCCTTCTTGTCCTCTTTGTTGAGGCGCGCAATGGTCTCTTCCGGCGTCTCGCCGGCCGCCGGGGTTTCGGGGCCCGTTGCGGTCAAGGAAGAAGCGTCATCCGGAACCACAGGGGCTTCCTCGGGAGTCGCCTCAACAACCTTGGTGACAGCCTGACGGTGAACCGTGGCCTCGTTGCCCGGGGAGAGCTCGATAACGACCTTGTTCTCCGCTTCGTCGATGGACACGATGCGGCCAAAGAGGCCGAAGCTGGTCATGACGTCGACGCCCGGAGCAAACTTGGCCTGCATCTCAGCCTGCTGCTGCTGGGTCTTCTTGTTGCGGCGGAACATCATGAAGACAAAGAGTCCAAGCATGACGAACAGCAATATGGTCATTGGATCCACAGGGAAGTTCCGTTCTGTACTTACGTTTTGGTTCACGGCAACGTCCCTGGCAGATCCGCGAGGCTGGCGCATGGATCAAGGACTCGAACGTGCCGAGCGTCATACCAGTCTAGAGGGAAAAGCTGAACGCAGCGTGTTAACCCGCAGTATCTACGCTTTCGGCGTGGTTTTCGTCGTCGTCAAACAGCCCAAGGGTCTCTTGTCCGAACACACCGGCCGGCACGGCGTACCCCAGATGGGTCCAGGCGGACGCCATTGCAATCCGGCCGCGGGGCGTCCGGCCCAGAAGGCCCTCCCGCACCAGGAAAGGCTCCGCTACCGTCTCGACGGTCTCAGCCTCTTCCCCCACGGCAATCGCCAGCGTGGACAGTCCCACCGGACCGCCGTTGAACTTGGTAATAAGCGCTTCGAGGACAGAGCGGTCCAGCCGGTCAAGGCCGCGTTGGTCCACTTCGTACATATCCAAGGCAGCCGAGGCTGACCGGGCGTCGATTTGGTCGATGCCGTGAACCAGTGCCCAGTCGCGGACACGCCGAAGCAACCGGTTGGCGATACGCGGTGTTCCGCGTGAGCGGCCGGCAATCTCCGTGAACCCGGCCGAGTTCACCTTCAGGTCCAGCAGCCCTGCCGAACGGCGCAACACAAGTTCGAGTTCGGCCACTGAATAGAACTCAAGATGACCGGTGAAACCGAAGCGGTCCCGCAGCGGACCAGGAAGCAGTCCGGCCCGGGTCGTGGCTCCTACCAACGTGAAGGGAGGCAGCTCCAGGGGAATGGCCGTGGCACCGGCACCTTTGCCCACCACGATATCCACGCGGAAGTCTTCCATGGCCATGTAGAGCATTTCTTCCGCAGGCCGGGACATGCGGTGGATTTCGTCCAGGAACAGGACCTCGCCTTCGGAGAGGGAGGACAATATTGCTGCCAAGTCCCCGGCATGCTGGATGGCCGGTCCGCTGCTGATGCGCAGTGGAGCATTCATCTCGGCCGCAATGATCATGGCCAGGGTGGTTTTGCCGAGTCCGGGGGGACCGGACATGAGCACGTGGTCGGCACTGCGGCCGCGCATTTTGGACGCCTCGAGGACCAAGGCAAGCTGCTTGCGGACCCGGTGCTGGCCCACAAAGTCGTGAAGGTTCTTGGGACGGAGAGCCGCCTCGATGACCCGCTCTTCCGGTTCCTCTCCCCCGCTGACCAGTGACTGCTCAGCCACGGCTGCCTACGCGGTTGCCGGCGCGGGCGCCGTCCTGGCCAAGCCACCGCAGCGTGGCCCGGAGAATCTGTGCGACGTTACCGGCATCCACCAATTCGGGTGAGTCGGCCATGGCTTTGTCGATGCTTCCGTTGGCGTCCTTCTCCGACCAACCAAGGCTGGTCATGGCGGCCACCACCTGCGGCTTCCAGTCAGCCTTGACAGCGGCTGCGGGCGCGGCCGCGGTGCCTGTGCCATGCGGGACCAATTTGCCCGCAAGCTCAAGGACGATCCGGCCGGCAACCTTTGGCCCGATACCGGGAACTTTCGTGAAGGCCTTGCCATCACCGGTATGCGCTGCAACGCGGATGGCTTCGGGTTCGTGCACTGCGAGCACGGCCAAAGCAAGCCGGGGTCCGACCCCGCTGACGCTGAGCAGGACATCGAAAACTTCCCGCTCGTCGTCGTCGGCGAAGCCAAAGAGTGTCAGGGAGTCCTCGCGGACGATCATCGAGGTAAAGAGCTTTGCGTCAGCCCCTACCTTCAGATGGCTCAGGGTCTGCGGCGTTGCGAACACGCTCATGCCCACACCGTTGAGGTCAATGACGGCGCTGGACAACCCAACGTGGGCTACGGTTCCACGAAGAAAACTGATCAAGACCCGGCTCCTGAAATACTGCCTGCCGGGACGCTGGGAACTGCGGCCACGGCTGACTATCCGAACATATCTACGAATACCCTAGCAAGGACGCCGGGGTATCAGCGTGCACGGCGCGCTTTGGCTTCGGCATCCGCCCACGCTTTCTGGGCCGGAGTCAGTGTGCCGCCGCCTGCCGCGCCGCCCGCTGTTCCCATCCCGCTTCCTGCGCGCCAGGCGTGCGTCAAGGCAAGGGCAAGGGCATCTGCGGCATCGGCGGGCTTGGGGGGTGCATCCAGGCGCAGGATCTTGGTGACGAGCTTCGTGACAGCATCCTTGTTCGCCGACCCACTGCCAGTGACGGCCGCTTTCACTTCCGACGGCGTATGGAGGGCCACCGGGATACCGCGGCGCGCCGCGGCGGCAATCACGACGCCCGAGGCTTGGGCGACGCCCATGACGGTGCTGACGTTCATCTGCGAGAAGACGCGTTCGACGGCGACGACGTCCGGCTTGTGCAGGTCAAGCCACTCATCGATGGCTTGGGCTATGACCAGCAAGCGCTTGTCCAAGGTCAGTTCCGCCGAGGTTCCCACGACACCAACGGCCACCATGGTTGCCCGGCGGTTCCGTTCAATGTCCACTACACCGATGCCGCAACGGGTAAGGCCCGGATCGACTCCCAATACGCGAAGAGTCAAGTCCGGGCCTTCCTGTTTGTCATCAATACTTGGTGCTGCCGCGCCTACTCGGCGTCGAGGGCAGCCTGCACTTCCTCGCTGAAGTCCGCGTTGCTGTAGACGTTCTGGACGTCGTCCAGGTCCTCAAGTGCGTCGACGAGCTTCATGAACTTCTTGGCGCCATCGATGTCCAGGTCAACCTGCATCGACGGGACAAACTCTGCTTCGTCGGTTTCGTAGTCGATCCCTGCTTCCTTGAGGGCATCCCGGATGGCCTGCAGATCCGACGGCTCCGAGTGGATCTCCCAGTTGTCGCCGCTGTCCTTGACTTCCTCCGCACCGGCATCCAGGACGGCCATGAGGATGTCGTCTTCGCTGAGGCCGTTCTTTGGCAGAACCACAACGCCCTTGCGGGCGAACAGGTAGCTGACGGAGCCGGGATCGGCGATGGTGCCACCGTTGCGGGAGATGGCCAGACGTACCTCGGACGCTGCCCGGTTCTTGTTGTCGGTAAGGCATTCGATCAGCAAAGCCGAGCCCTGGGGGCCGCGGGCTTCGTACATAATCTCGGTGTAGTCAACCACTTCACCGGTGAGGCCGGCACCGCGCTTGATGGCACGGTCGATGTTGTCGTTGGGGACCGAGGTCTTCTTTGCCTTGGTGACGGCGAGTTCCAGGCCCGGGTTGCCGGCCAGGTCGGGTCCACCCATGCGGGCAGCGACTTCGATGTTCTTGATCAGTTTTGCGAACGACTTTGCACGCCTGCTGTCAATGATGGCTTTTTTGTGCTTGGTGGTCGCCCATTTGGAGTGGCCTGACATGCTTTACGCTTCTCCTCTGATCATTCGAATAAAGAGTTCATGCACACGCTTCTCCCCTGTCACTTCCGGATGGAAGGAGGTGGCCAGCAAATGGCCGGAGCGCACTGCAACAATTCTAGCCACTCCATGCAAAGCCGGCGTGTGGCTGGCGTGGTCGGGATCCACTTGGGCCAGAACGTCTACGCCCTCACCCACACGCTCGACCCAGGGTCCGCGGATGAACACGGCGTGAACGGGATCCACCCCGTCCTGTCCCGCACTGAAGTCGAGCCCCTTGAAGTCGAGGTCCGTCTCGAAGGACTCACGCTGGCGGCCGAAGGCATTCCGGCGCACAGTGATATCGAGGCCACCGAAGGTCTGCTGCGGGTTTCCCTTGAGGTCGGTGGCGGGGTCCGCAATTTCGTTGGCCAGCAGAATCATTCCTGCGCACGAGCCGAATACCGGCAGACCATCCGCGATCCGCTGTTGAATCGGCTCGCGGACTTCGAAGATCCGGGACAGTTTGTCGATCGTGGTGGATTCGCCACCGGGAATGATCAGGCCGTCGATGTCGTCCAGCTCTGAGGGCCGGCGGATTCCCACGCCTGTAGCTCCCGCAGACTCCACGGCGTGGATGTGCTCACGAAAATCGCCTTGGAGTGCCAGTACACCGATCCGGAGGCCTGTACCCACACGTGATGAAGCATCGGAAAGGGGGTTGGTCATTGGTCCATCATAGTGGTCCCTGTGCTTTGGGCAGTGTCCCGGAGCAGCCCGGCACCCGCGGCGACCCGGGTTCCATGCCCCGACTGGGATATATTACAGAGCATGCTTTCCTACAGCGTCCCCCTCGGCAAGCTGGTCCGCACACTGTCCCGGCTAAGGGGCGGAGGCTCAGCGTTCCCCGGCTTGGTGGTCGAGAAAATCGATCCCCGTTTCATGCAGCGAACGCTTGCGTCGTTGCCCCACGGCGTAGCTGTTGTCAGCGGCACCAACGGCAAGACCACCACCACGAAAATGGTGGTGGAACTCCTGGAGAGCCAAGGCCTGAAGGTGTTCACCAACCGCACCGGCAGCAACTTCACCCGTGGCGTGGCAGCTTCCCTGCTGGGCGAGGTCGACTGGCGGGGCCGGCTTGATGCCGACATTGCAGTGCTCGAACTGGATGAAGCGCACGCTGTGCATTTCGTGAACAAGGTGCCTCCCCGTTTCAGCCTCCTGCTCAATGTCCTCCGGGACCAGCTGGACCGCTTCGGCGAAATCGACAAGACAGCCCGCCTCCTTGAACACATCGCCTCCAGGACGACGGATACGGTGGTCCTGAACCGCGAGGACCCGCGCGTAGCGCGAATCGCCAGCACCATCAACAGCCTCGACGCCGTTTACCACCCCAACGTCCGCTACTTCGGCCTGGACGAATCGCTTCGCAGCACGTTCCCGAACGACGACGAGATGCGGTCCGGAAGCGGCCCCTCACCGTCGGGAACGTCGGTGGCCGCAGCGCCGGGCGAGGCAGTCGATTTGCCGGATGCCGACGTCGTACTTCGCCGGGTAGGCGCCCAGGACGCCGACTTCGAGTTCGACGGCAAGACCGTCACCACCACCATGAAGCTCCGTGGGGTCTACAACATCTTCAACGCCGCCGCCGCGTTGTCGCTGACTCGTGCGGTGCTGGGAACCGGCCCCGTTGACACCCCGAAGCTCGTCAAAGCGTTGGGCAACGTGGCACCGGCCTTCGGACGCGGCGAAAGCCTGACTGTGGACGGCCAACCCCTTGAGCTTGTGCTGGTGAAGAACCCCAGTGGTTTCCGGCTTGGCCTGAAGTCCTTCCCGGCCGGCGGCTACGCAACCATGATCGCCATCAACGACAACTACGCCGATGGCCGGGACATGTCGTGGCTGTGGGACGTCGAATTCGAGTCCCTGCGTGATGGCGGCGTCGAAGTCCTCACCGGTGTCCGCGCTTACGACATGGCCCTGCGCCTCCAGTACGACGACGTTCCGTTCGGCACGGTTGAACCGGACATCACAGCAGCCTTGCGTACGTTCATCGACGGTTCACGGGGTAAGCCCAAGCGCATCTTCTGCACCTACACATCAATGCTTGCAATTCGCCGCGAACTTGCCAAAATCACCATAGTTGAGGTGGTCTCATGACCTCGGAAACCCAGCCCCGGGCCGCATCCGGCCAGGCTTCACAGCCCAGCAAGGGCACCATCCGCGTACTCCAGCTGTACCCACGGGAAATGAATATCTATGGCGACTGGGGCAACGCCCTGGTCCTCAAGCAACGCATCAAGTGGCACGGCTACACGCCGGAGCTCCTCGAGTACAACGTCGGCGATGAATTCCCGGAGGACGTTGACATCATCGTAGGTGGCGGCGGGCAGGACAGCGGCCAACTTGTCATCCAGGATGATCTCCAGGCGCGTGCGGAGCAATTGCGGGAGCTCGCCGACGACGGCGCTCCCATGTTGGTGATCTGCGGCCTCTACCAACTCTTTGGCAAGTTCTTCAAGACCAGCTCGGGACCCACCATCCCCGGCATCGGCATCCTGGACGTTGAAACCCATGGCACGGACGAACGCCTGATCGGCAACGTCATCATGAAGTCCGCTGAGTTCGGCGACATCCTGGGCTACGAGAACCACAGCGGCCAAACCACCCTGGGTGCCGGCGTCGAGCCTCTGGGGACCGTTACGAAAGGTGCCGGCAACAACAGCAAGGATGGCCACGAGGGCGCCCGGTACAACAACGTTGTTGCCAGCTACCTGCACGGTTCCCTGCTGCCGAAAAACCCGGCCATCGCGGACTTCCTGATCAGGACGGCAGCCGAACGCAAGTTCGGTACCTTCGTGCCGGGAACGCCCGACGACGACTACGCCCGCCTCGCGCGCGAACACGCCGCGCGCCGCCCGAGGTAAGCGTCACTTTTCCTTCGTGATCAGCAGTTCATGGGCACCGGCATTCGCGGCGCCCATGGACTCAACCACGGTTTTGGTTCTTTGGCGGGTTTCGGCGTCCGCGGCGGGCGTGGCACATACGCCCTGCGGCGCATCGCTGGCCACTGAACACCACCGATAGGGATCCCGGACAATCACTGAGGGCGCCCATGCCAGATCCGAGGCAGTCCAGGTACCGGCCGCATTTTGGCTGAACTGCGCCCTGACCAGCAGTCCTTCATTGTTCACCACGTACCACGGTGACAACTCTGTGATGCCATTGCCCAGACCGTAGACGATCCACGTGCCTTTATAGTTCTCGATGGGCAGCACTGAGTGGGTGTGGTGCCCGTAGATCATGGTGAACTGTCCGCTGTCCACGAGTGCGTGGGCTACCTCCTGCTGTTGGGCATTGGGTTCACTGGCGTACTCGTCTCCCGCGTGCATCACTCCCAGCACGATGTCCGCGCCGAGTGACCTGGCTTGGGTGGCCTTGGCGATCATGGTCGCGGGGTCCAGTTCGTCCACAAGCCATGGATACTCCGGGATCTGGCCGTTGTGCCCGTAGGTCCCTTCGATGACGGCTACCTTGGCGGCGTCCGTTTGCAGCATCAAAACTTCCTTAGATGCTGCTTCCGTCCGGTAGGAGCCGGTATGCTTCAAGCCTGCCGCGTCCAGGGCATCCAGGGTTCGCAGCAGCCCCTCGGTGCCACGGTCAATTGTGTGGTTGCTGGCGGTGGTGCAGGCCTGGTAGCCGAGGTCCTTGGAAGCTGTGACGATTTGTGGCGGTACGTTGAAGGAAGGGTAGGCGAAAAAAGGCCCTTCGGGCGTGGCCACGGGAGTCTCCTGATGGCAGATGGCGAGGTCGCTGTTCCTGATGTAGCGCCGCTGTCCTTCCAGCAGTGGCACAAAGGTGTAGCCCGGCTGACCGGCGGCAGCGGCGTCGGCCCTTGCCTGCTGCCACAACTGGGTGTGGACCAGCATGTCGCCGGTCACGGTGATCGAAGTGCATCGGAGTTCCGCGCAGGCGGGTCCCTTCCCCGGGGTCGGGTTTGGGGGCAGGCGTGCGTGTGGGTGAAGGTGACTCACCCGCCGGAGCCGATGCAGCGGTGCTTGGTCTGGGATCGTTGTTCTCGGCGATGACGCCGCAGGCACCCAACGCCATGGCGAGGACCAGGGCGAGTGTCGGCAGGGCTGCCCGGCGTGAGCGCTGCCATCCGGTACCAGATGTGATTTTCCCCATGCTTTTCATCCTACGGTGAACACGAGCCGAACCAGGCGCGCCACCCTTGAGGACACGATCCCTACGTGAAAGAGTCACTTCATGACCAACCCCCTGCTTAGCCCCAGTCCCCTGCCGTACGGACTCCCACCGTTTGCCGGCATATCAGCTGTTCACTACGCCGAGGCAGTCAACGCCGGACTGGCAGAGCATCTGGAGGAAATCAACGTCATCGTGGCCAACCCGGACCCCGCAACGTTCGAGAACACCGCCGTAGCCATGGAACGTTCAGGCCTGCTCCTGAACAGGGCAGCAGCCGCCTTCTTCACAATGGTTTCGGCCCACGCGGACGACGACATCAGAGCGCTCGAGACCGAGCTGTCCCCGAAATTCGCGGCCCATCAGGATGCCGTGTTCATGAACCGGGGCCTGTATGAACGCTTCTCAGCGATCGACGTGGCGGCCCTGAATGCCGAATCAGCCCGGCTGGTGGAGGAACACCTCAAGGAGTTCCGCCAATCGGGTATCCAACTCGACGATGCCGGGCAGGACCGCCTGCGTCAGGTTAACGCTGAGCTCTCACGGTTGGGAACCGACTTTGGCCAACGGGTCAAAGAGGCCATGAAATCTTCAGCGCTGCTTCTTGAGGATCTGGAAGACCTCGCCGGCCTGCCGGAGGAGGACATCGCCGGCGCCGCCGAAGCAGCCAGCTCTGCGGGCCACGCCGGCAAATACCTGCTCACCCTGATTCAGCCCAGTAACCAGCCTGCCCTCGCCGTCCTCGAAAATCCGGGCATCCGGCGTCGTTTGTACGAAGCCTCCCTCGCTCGGGGCACCGATGGTGGACCGTTGGACGTCCGTGATCTGGTGTTGGCCACTGTCCGTTTAAGGGCAGAAAAGGCCAAGTTGCTGGGCTTTGCGAACTTTGCCGAGCTGGTGGTGGATCAGCAGACCGCGCCTGGTTTTGACGACGTCCACGCCATGCTGCAGCGGTTGGCACCAGCCGCCGTCCGCAACGCCGGGGCCGAGGCTGAGGCGCTGGCCGAGGCAGCGGGCAGGAAACTGGACCCGTGGGACTGGCCGTACTACTCGGCCCGGGTCCGCAAGGACAAATTCGAAGTGGACGAACAAGCCCTGCGTCCCTACTTTTCCTTGGACAGGGTGCTCCACGACGGCGTCTTCCATGCCGCGACCCAGCTCTACGGGATCACGTTCCATGAACGTATGGACCTGGACGGTTATCACCCCGATGTCCGGGTGTGGGAAGTCCGCGACGAGGACGGGAAGGGACTGGGCCTCTTCCTTGGCGACTATTACACCAGGGCGACCAAACGTGGTGGCGCGTGGATGAACTCGCTCGTGGAGCAGTCCACTCTTCTTGGTACGCAACCGGTGGTCATCAACAACCTGAACATCACCAAGCCGGCGCCCGGCGAGCCCACGCTCCTGACCCTCGATGAAGTCAGGACGGTGTTCCATGAATTCGGCCACGCCCTGCATGGCCTGTTTTCACAAGTCACCTACCCGCGGTTCTCCGGCACCTCGGTGCCCCGCGATTTCGTGGAATACCCTTCGCAGGTCAACGAAATGTGGATCATGTGGCCGGAAGTACTGGCTAACTACGCGCGGCATCACATCACAGGTGAGGCACTCCCCCAAAACATCGTGGACAAACTCAATGACTCCGTGTTGTGGGGTGAAGGTTTTGCCACTACGGAGTATTTGGGCGCCGCGTTGCTGGATCTTGCGTGGCACGTACTGTCCGAGGCTGACGTACCCAAAGACGTCCTTGCCTTCGAAGCCAGCGCACTGTCCCGGGCCTCGATTGCCCACCCCCTGATTCCGCCGCGCTACCGTAGTGGCTACTTCCAGCACATCTTCGCCGGAGCGGGTTACGCCGCCGGCTACTACTCCTACATCTGGAGCGAAGTACTGGACGCTGACACGGTGGAGTGGTTCAAGGACAACGGCGGGTTGAACCGTGCCAACGGCACCCGGTTTCGATCGGAGCTGCTGGCACGGGGCAACAGTCGCGATCCGTTGGAGTCCTTCCGGGCCTTCCGGGGCCGCGACGCGCAACTGGAACCCCTTCTGAAGCGCCGCGGACTTGAGTAGAACGACGCCGGGCCGGTCACCTTGGTAGGTGACCGGCCCGGCGTCGTACTGCTTTTGCTTGTTACCAGCCGCGCTCTGCGAGGCGGTGCGGCTCGGGGATTTCGTCGACATTGATGCCGACCATGGCTTCGCCCAGACCGCGGGAGACCTTGGCGATCACGTCAGGATCGTCGTGGAAGGTGGTGGCCTTGACGACGGCGGCCGCACGCTCTGCGGGGTTGCCGGACTTGAAGATACCCGAACCGACGAACACGCCATCAGCGCCGAGCTGCATCATCATCGCAGCATCAGCCGGGGTCGCGATGCCACCGGCGGTGAACAGCACCACCGGAAGCTTGCCCGTCGCGGCAACTTCCTTGACCAGTTCGTACGGGGCCTGCAGTTCCTTGGCCGCAACGTAGAGCTCGTCCTCGGGAAGAGCCGAAAGCTTCGCGATCTCAGCACGGATCTTGCGCATGTGACCGGTCGCGTTGGACACATCCCCGGTACCGGCCTCGCCCTTGGAACGGATCATCGCAGCACCTTCGTTGATGCGGCGCAGCGCCTCACCGAGGTTGGTGGCACCACAGACGAAGGGAACGGTGAAGTTCCACTTGTCGATGTGGTTGATGTAATCCGCCGGAGTCAACACCTCGGACTCATCGATGTAGTCCACACCCAACGACTGCAGGACCTGGGCCTCGACGAAGTGGCCGATACGGGCCTTGGCCATCACCGGGATGGACACCGCGGCAATAATCTGATCGATCATGTCGGGATCGGACATGCGGGACACGCCACCCTGGGCGCGGATATCAGCCGGAACACGCTCCAGCGCCATGACAGCCACGGCACCGGCGTCCTCGGCGATGCGGGCCTGCTCGACGTTAACGACGTCCATGATGACGCCGCCCTTGAGCATCTCCGCCATGCCCCGCTTCACGCGGCTGCTGCCCGTGACGCTGTTCGCGGACGAACCGGCTTCGTTGCTTACATCTGGTGTAGACACAAAAACCCCTATGGGTAGATAAACGACCTTCTTGCCGGAGGCACGCGCAGCCAACGACCACATTCAGCGCACACCGGGTTTCAGGTCAAGGTGACCAAGTACTAGTAATAGTAGTCGCAGGATGCATGGCGGAAGTACATTCATTACTGCCCCCTGGGGCAATAAACAGGCGCGTGGTAGGACAGCTGCACAAACCGCCACGGCGAAATCTGGTCAGATGCCAGTTCCCTCGGCTTCAGCCATGGCTTGCCGGCGAACAGTCGCCATTCTTTGGACGATGGTGGCAAAGCTGGCCAGTGCCAGCAGGACAAGGGTCGCGAAAAGCACCACGCGGGGAAGGCCCAGTCCGGTAAGGCCGGTTATCAGGAGGACCGACGCCAAACGCTCCGCACGCTCGGCAATGCCTACGCTTGCGTGGTAGCCAAGTGATTCCGCCTTGGCCCTTGCATAGGAAACGACCATCCCCAGGACCAGGCAAACGACGGCCGCGGTTCCGATCGCAGCATCGCGGCCCCCTGTGAAAAACCAGATGGTGAGGCCGGCAAAAATGGCACCATCGGCCAAACGGTCCAAGGTTGAGTCAAGAAAGTTTCCCCAACCTCCGCTGCGACCCTGCAGGCGTGCCATGATGCCGTCAACCACATCGGAAAAGGCGAAGAGCGCCACGATGACCGAACCCCACCACAAGTGGCCCAGCGGGTACAGGATGAGGCCGCCGAGCACCACTCCGGCAGTGCCCGCAATAGTGACGGCGTCAGGAGAGACGCCCAACCGCAGGAGCCAACGCGCCAGCGGGGTAAACAATGAAGTGAAGAAACCGCGCGCATGCCTATTGAGCATTCGACTCCCCTGGCCAGGCTTCAGCCACGAGTTTGCGGACCTCATCCAGGGTCTGCGTGATGGCTTTGGTCTGGGCAATGATGGGGAAGAAGTTTCCGTCTCCACCCCACCGTGGAACCACGTGCTGGTGGAGGTGCGCGGCGATGCCTGCCCCACCGGTGACACCTTGGTTCATCCCAAGGTTGAAGCCGCTGGGGTTGGAGACCTTGCGCAGGACCCTCATGGCGGTTTGCGTCAAGTCAGCGAACTCGGCCGTCTCCTCAACCGTGATGTCCGTGTAGTCGGGCACATGCCGGTAGGGGCAGATCAGCAGATGACCCGGGTTGTAAGGGAAAAGATTGAGCACCACGTAGCACGTCTTTCCCCGGTGGACGATCAAGGATTCCTCGTCCGAGCGGGTGGGACCTACACAGAACGGGCAGTCGTCCTTGTTCTTGAACTGATCCTGCCCGCCCTTGATGTAGGCCATGCGGTGCGGAGTCCACAGGCGCTGAAACGCATCCGGAACGCCTGCAAGTCCGAAGTCATCGGTTACATCTGCATCGCCCGGAAAGTCAGCTGCCGCGCCTGTGTTCTCCTGCACCGTCACTGTATCCGTTCCGTCAGCTCTCGCGGTTCTTTACGGCGTCGACAATCCTGCGGACCGCCTCTTCCACGGGGACGCCGTTATCCTGGCTGCCATCCCGGAACCGGAAGGACACCGCGCCAGCTTCGGCGTCTTCGCCTCCGGCAATGAGCACAAAGGGAATCTTGTCCTTGCTGGCTGTGCGGATTTTCTTCGGGAAGCGATCCGAGGAGATGTCCACCTCGGCGCGGATGCCTGCAGCCTTCAGCTGCCCCACGACGTCGAACATGTAGTCGTTGAACGCTTCGGCAACGGGAATGCCCACCACCTGGACCGGTGACAGCCAGGCCGGGAATGCTCCGGCGTAGTGCTCGGTGAGGACACCCATGAAGCGTTCAACCGAGCCGAAGAGGGCGCGGTGGATCATGACGGGGCGCTGACGCGTTCCGTCGGCAGCCTGGTACTCCAGTTCGAAGCGCTCGGGCAGGTTGAAGTCCAGCTGGATGGTGGACATCTGCCAGGTGCGGCCCAGGGCATCCTTCGCCTGCACGGAGATTTTGGGGCCGTAGAAGGCAGCTCCACCCGGGTCAGGAACCAGCTCAAGTCCGGAGGCCTCTGCCACCTCCGCCAATGTGCGTGTGGCTTCTTCCCACGTGGCGTCGTCCCCAACGAACTTTTCTTCGTTCTTGGTGGAGAGTTCCAGGTAGAAATCGTCCAGGCCGTAGTCCTTGAGGAGACCGAGGACGAAGTTCAACGTGGTGGTGAGCTCGTCCTTCATCTGCTCGCGGGTGCAGTAGATGTGGGCATCGTCCTGTGTCATGCCGCGCACGCGGGTCAGTCCGTGCACAACGCCGGACTTCTCGTAGCGGTACACCGAGCCGAATTCGAACAGGCGCAACGGCAGTTCACGGTACGAGCGGCCGCGCGAACGGAAGATCAGGTTGTGCATGGGGCAGTTCATCGGCTTCAGGTAGTAATCCTGGGCCGGCTTGCGCACAGTGCCGTCCGGGTTGAGCTCGGCGTCCACCTGCATCGCCGGGAACATGCCGTCCTTGTACCAATCAAGGTGGCCGGAGACCTCGTACAGGTGCCCCTTGGTGATGTGGGGGGTGTAGACGAACTCGTAGCCGGCATCCACGTGGCGCTTGCGCGAGTAGTCCTCCATCTCCTTGCGGATGATGCCGCCCTTGGGGTGGAAGACCGGCAGGCCGGAGCCAAGCTCATCCGGGAAGGAGAAGAGGTCCAGCTCGACGCCAAGCTTGCGGTGGTCGCGGCGTTCCGCTTCGGCGATGCGCTCCTGGTAGGCCTTGAGGGCTTCCTTGGTGGGCCAGGCCGTTCCATAGATGCGCTGCAGCTGCTGGTTGTTCTGGTTGCCCAGCCAGTAGGCAGACGACGAACGGGTCAGCGCGAAGGCGTTGGAGATGATCTTGGTGTTGGGCAGGTGGGGGCCGCGGCAAAGATCGCACCATACGCTGTCTCCGCTTTTGCGGTCGACGTTGTCGTAGATGGTGATGTCGCCGGCGCCCACCTCGACGTTGACGCCTTCCGCGGCGTCCGTGGCATCGTTTTTCTTGCCGAGCAACTCAAGCTTGTAGGGCTCGTTGGCCATGGCTTGGCGGGCTTCTTCTTCGGTGACCACGCGACGGACAAACTTCTGGTTCTGGTTGATGATCTTTTGCATCATCTTTTCCAGCTGGCGCAGGTCTTCCGGGGTGAACGGCTCAGCGACGTCGAAGTCGAAGTAGAAACCGTCGGTGATGTAGGGACCGATGCCAAGTTTTGCGTCCGGGCGCAGCTGCTGCACGGCCTGGGCCATGACGTGGGCCGTGGAGTGGCGGAGGACATTGAGTCCGTCCGGCGATTCAATCGTGACGCCCTCGACGTTCGCACCGTCGGAAAGGGGCTGGTCAAGGTCCTTGAGCACACCGTCAACACGGGCTACAACGACGTCGCGGCGCTCGAAGAAGAGTTCCGCGCCGGTAGTCCCTTCCGTCACCTTGGTCTCTTCGCCATCGACGATGAGGGTGATCTGTTGGGCATCTGACACGGGTGTCTCCTATTCATAGTGAAGGCTTCATAGCTTGTGGCGTACGGGGACCACAGCCAGCCATCGTCAATCGTATCCGCTTCGGCTAGGGCGGCCAAAGCAGCGCGCCGGGGCCGTGATCCGGGGAGGTTCAGCTTCCCAGACCAGTGATGGCAAGGTTCCTTGAGATGCCATGGAGTGGCCCACGGTGCGTGTATTCGGCAGGTGGCTGCTCATCGCTACGCAGGATTTCCGGGTACGGCAAGGTTTCCGGCCTGCCAAGGTCCCAGGCCTTGCTCGCACTCAGGCTGATGCCTTTGGGGCCGGTCCGCCTGGTTGTTCCACGGATTAAAAGCAGGCGTGTTCCGAACAGCAATGGCCCCGATTCTTCCTGGGCTTCGTGGAAGAAGACCGAATCAACGCATCCAGTGCCGTCATCGATGCTGATGAAGACAACACGCCTTCCTCCCCGCATGGGTGGGGTCTGTGTTGCTATGCGGACACCGGCAACCAGTACTTCTGTTCCGTTACGCAGGCCCAGGAGTTTGTCGGCGGTTGTCACACCCAATTTATCCAAGAGCGGGCGGTGGCTCTCCATCAGGTGTTCACTGACATCAACGGCCATCAGATCAAGTTCCGCCCTGACATTCTCGACCATGGTTGGCTCGGGAAGTTCCGGGGCGATGTTCCTCAGCTCAACATCCCCCAGGGCGAATGACAATTGCCCATCGATGACGCCGTTCTGCTTCTTGGAGGGACTGCTTTGCAGCGCCTGGAGATGCTGCACCAGATCGGCCCGGTTGGCAGTTCCCCCCGAGTCTTTGTGAAGGGCATCGAAGGCGCCGAGTTGAGCCAGTCTTTTGATGTTTGGCTTGCTCACCCTCGCCCGGGTGCGCAGGTCGGCCAAGGAATCGAAGGGTTGACCCGCCACGACTCTTTTCAGTTCAGCCCCCGAGAACCCATAGATCCCTGAAAGGCTCAAACGGATTCCGAGTTTTCCGCTATCAGGTCCTTCGAGGATCTTCTCCACCCTGTATTCAGCCTGGCTTCGGTTGATGTCCAACGGCAGGATGGGAATGCCAAGACGACGTGCTTCAGCGACCAACAAGCGCTTGGGGTACATCCCGGGATCGTGTTCCCAGAGCCCGGCCAGAAAGGCTTCGGGATGGTGGGCTTTAAGCCACGCCGATTGGTAGGTAGGTACAGCAAAGGCAGCTCCATGGGCTTTGCAGAAGCCGAAGCTTCCGAAGGCCTTTAACGTTCCCCAAACCTTGTCCACGACCTCAGGCGTGTAATTCCTGATGGCCTCGCGACGGAAATAGCTCTCCACTTCAGGTTCCCGGATTTCATCGCCAAGGGCCCTGCGGAATTCATCGGCCCTGGCCAACCCGCACCCTGTCATGACGTCGAAGGTCTTGAGGATCTGCTCGTGGAAAACTGTCACCCCGTGCGTTTCCTGCAGCACGGGTTTGAGATCCGGATGGGGGTACACCTCCGGTGCGAATCCATGCCTGTGCTCAAGGAAGGGCCGCACCATGTCCGATTTCATCGGTCCGGGACGGAACAACGAAATGTCGATGATGAGGTCGTTGAATTCGCGGGGGGCCATTTTTCCTATGAGCTCCCGTTGACCCGGCGACTCGATCTGGAAGCACCCCAGGGTGTGGGTGCTTCGAATCAGGTCGAAGGTGGGTTCGTCGTCGAAGGGGACGTCGTTGAGCTCAATCCGGCCGTCTTCGGCGATGTAGTCAGGTCCTGTTCCTTCAGGTCCCACAGGGTGGTTTCCCGCTGCAACCACCTCTTCCTTGGAAGGATGGAGCCGGATCACCTCGCGCACCGCGAAGGCCATGGCACTTTGCATTCTTACACCCAGGACATCCAGTTTGAGCATGCCCATGGGATCCATGTCATGTTTGTCGAACTGGCTCATGGGCAGGCCCAGGCCGCTGGGCTGGACAGGGGTCCGGTCAAGGAGTGTCGCATCCCCCAGAATCACTCCACAAGGGTGCATGGAAATATGCCGGGGCAAGCGGTCAAGTCTTTCTGTGAGATCCACCAGGAGATCAAGCTGCTGGTTTTCTTCCATGCCGCCGCGCTCAACCCGGCCGGCAAAGTCGCGGAGCTCGGGCTTCTCCACCAGCGCTTCGCGGAATTTTCTTGCTGAGAACCTCCAGAGCTGCTTGGCGATATCCCCGACCTCGCCCTCATCCATTCCCAGCGCCATCCCAGCGTCCCTGACCGCACCGCGGGCCCTGTAGCCGTTTTGCATGCTCATGAGCGTGACCCGTTCAGCCCCGAACCGGTCGAAGATCTTTCGGTATACGTTGTGCCGTTCAGCGCTTTCGACGTCGATATCAATATCCGGCAGGGTGGAGCGGCGTCCGGAGAGAAACCGTTCAAAAATGAGATCGTGGCGGATGGGATCAACCTGGCTGATGTCGATCAGGTAATTGACCAGGCTGGAGGCACCTGATCCCCGGGCAGCAACCCTGACCCCCATATCGAGGATCATCCGCGAAACCTCGGCAACAGTGAGGAAGTAGGAGCCAAAACCCAGCCCGGCGATGATCCCCAGCTCGTGCTCCAGCCGCGAGCGCAACCGCCTTTCCGCATCACCGCTGATACCTGGGAACCTTCGGGTGATACCGGCTTCACAACGTTGGGTCAGTTCCAGCATGGGGTCGTTGTCGATGCCGATGATGGATGCCTCCGGTACCACGGGTTTTTTCCACCCCATGTCAAGGATGGGGTCCGCGCGGCATTTATCGGCGAGCGCTTCTGTGTTGGCAAGCAGTTTGCTGAGCCCGGATTGCCCCAACCCGGCGGCGTTCATGATTTCCTTGCCGAGCTGGAGCATGTGGCGGGGGCTCTTCAACCAGCCCTGTCCTGTGGGTTGAAGATGTCCTGTGGGTTGAAGGTGCCCTGCAGCGGGGAGCATGGGCTCTGTGGAGAGCTCGGGGAGGGACTTCAAGGTGCGTGCCGAGTCCAGGACATCAGCGGTTGCTGCACCGTCCTGGGCACAATAACGGACTGCGTTGGCCAGGACGGCGGGGACGTTGTGTTCGAGGGCGAGTTTGAGCATGCGTACGGCATGGGCCGTACTGAGCGGCGCCCCGGGTGCGCTGAGGTGCGAGACGATCTCGGCAACCAGCGTTCCCGGTGGCATGGCGTCGATCCATTGTTTGAAAAGGGTCCGTGGCCTGAGGTATTTGCGTCCGCCCATGGCCCGTCCGACATCCGAGTCGGGTCCGATCAGTACGGTCAGCACGGGCTTGAGTGTTGTGGGGTCCAATGTCCTGGAAGCAAGTTCAGCGCGGGTTACTGCAACGGGGACTGCACCCCCGGCTTTGCCCGAGGTGCGGGCATGGGCATCGGATACCAGGCGGCATAGTGCACGGTAACCGGCGCCGTTGTTGTGTCCATGGGCCAGTACGACGACGCGGCCCGCTACTTGGGTGCGGTGGTCGCCGTCGTCGTCGAAAACTGCCAGGTCCACCCCGACGATGGGATCGATGCCTGCGTCCATGCAGGCTTTGAGATGTTTGACTGTGCCGTAGAGTCCGTCCCGGTCTGTGCAGGCGAGCGCCGTAGCTCCGTCGGCTGCTGCGGTTTGGGCGAGTTCGTCGGGCCAGGAGACGCCATAGTGTGCGCTGAAGGCCGTGGAGACGTGCAGATGGGTGAAGCTCAACAGTTCACGCTGCTTCGTCGGGTTCCACGGCGCGGGCTGGTGCGGCGTCATGGATTCGAAGGAGTCGCCAGCGGCCGCTGCCTAGGTGCCGGACAAGGTCCAAGGTGATGGTGTGGTTGTCCTTTTGTCCGGTTTCCAGGGGTTGAAGCTGGACGCGCCAGATTTCGTGGTCAACCAGGCCTGCGCCGGCGCCGATGGGTGCGCGGTGTTCTTCGACCCACCATTGGCGGCGTTCGAACCACCGGACCGGCTCGGTGGTGACGGTGTACAGGGTCCCTTTCCATTGGACTTCCTGCGGCTGGCCTGTTTCTGAGCAGTTGACTGCAACGGACTCGCTGAACAGCCCCATCCCACACCTCACTACGCCGGTTCAATTTATTCGAAAGTATGTTCGAATATTTCCAGTTTACGCCGACGAGAGAACAAAACCTACTTCGATGTTCAGCCCCGCACTGAAGCCTTTGCCACACGTTTACCAACCCGCTTCAGCAACCCGTCGCGCCACGGCTGCATCCCTTGCGCCAGCGCGACGTTTCCCATGAGCGATGAGGCGAGCCTCAGCTGCTGGGTGCGAAGTACGCGCTTCCTGTTGTAGGCCCTGAGGGCTTCATTTTTGGGAAGTTCGTTCAGGAGTGCTCCCAGGGTTACGGCGTCGATCAGCGCTTCGCAAGCACCCCGGCCAAGGTTCGGCGTCATGGCGTGGCACGCATCCCCCACGAGCACCACATTTTCCCGTGTGTACCGGTTCATCGGCGGTGTCGTCCAGATGCGTTGTGCCAGGGAATTGCCAGGGGTCGCCTGGTTCAGAACATCCCTGACGGCGTCCGAGTAGTTGGTGTACCTCCCCCGGGTGATCTCAAGTGCTTCCTGGACGTCTACCTTCTCCGGTCCAAGGTCGGAACGAAATGATGCGTACCAGTTGGTTCCGCCTACGGCCGGGGCCAGCCCAAAGATCTCTCCCTTGCCCCAGTATTCGCCAACGTCCCCGGAGGCGGGCGTACCGGGAACAACTCCCCTGACAGCCAGGAAAGGGGTGGGCCGTGCCGCACTCCGCCGGCCCCAGTGGCTTCGTCGGACGATACTGTTGACCCCGTCCGCCCCCACGGTCAACCAGGCATTGCCCGGAGTAATTTCGGCCCTTCGGTAAACACGTTCCACGGAGGCCGGCACCGCAGAATCGAGCAACTTAAGGAGCTCGGGTCTGGCTATGCCAACTACCCCTTCCCCTTCGATGGCCAGCAGGGCTTCACCCGTGGGGTCGCGCAGGGCTCCTGCGGTGATGATGGACCCACGGCTTCGAACGGCACCGAGGATCCCGATGTCAGACAAAGCACGTTGGGCCTCGCCCCACATGGCCAATGTTGTTCCCACGGCGGGCAGCTCGGGCCTCTGTTCGTACACGGTGACCTCGAACGCGCCCGGGTCGAGCCGTGCTGCGAGCGCCAAGCCAGCTATTCCACCGCCAATGATGTCCACTTTTTTCATGCGCACACTCTACTACTACATTTGTAGTAGAGATAGGTCCGGGAGCTAGACTTTCGCCATGCCCGACCGCCGAACCCAGTTAGCAGATGCAGCGCTCGCCGTCGTTGCCGCCCAGGGCCTGAAGGGCCTCACCCACCGTGCCGTGGACGCACAGGCCGGAGTCGCCGTCGGGACAACGTCAAACTACTTCCGTAACCGCGCGACCTTGGTGGCTGCCGCCGTCGACCGTGTTGAAGAGCTGGACAGCCTCCTGCTGCAGCAGGGCGCAAGGGAACGCCCGACGTCGGTCGCAGCAGTAGCAGAGCAGGTGGCCGGAGCAGTCATGGGACTCGCACAGGAAAACGCCGGACTGACGAGGGCACGCTTCGTTTTCGCGCTGGACCAGCCGGAGGTAGTGGCGGCCGGACACGAGCGGCTGGTATCGGCGTTGGCACAGCTGCTCGAGGCCATGGGGGTGACGGAACCGAGGGCGCGGGCAGAAGCGGTTTCCGATTACAGCGACGGCCTGGTCCTGCACCTGCTGACCTCGAGGAAGGGCCAGGGCATCAGCAAGGAAAGGGTGGCGGAAAACATCAAGCGGCTCTTGGAGGCTTGAGCAAAGGATCACCTGCAGGGGTGGACGGCAGCGGGTCCGCAGAGCAGGATTGTGCCATGAGTACCAATGAGGCATTCCTGAAGCAGGTCAACATCTCAGCCGCTGATGACAACCTGGTGGCGAGGTTCGAAATTGACGGCAACATCCCAGGCTCCGGCGCTTATGTCGTGGGCCTTGTTGCTGCCAGTGAAGACTACTCCTCGCAGCGAAGGCTCGGCATCGAGTTCATGAACGGCGAGGCGATCTCGTTCTACTCCTTCAACCATTCCCTCAGCGCGGAGGAAAACTACGACATCAAAGGCGTAGAGCACTCGGGCAACGTCATCACCGGGAACTTTCCCATGTCCGCCATCCACGGACTCAGCAAAGGCCACGTGATGACGGCGTTCAGTGAAGCTGATGGCCGTGAGTTCCAATCCGGCGTGCCCGTCAATGAAGCCCTCTGAGGCCTGGAAATCCTCTGAAGCCTAGAACAGGCCCTCCACGGGTTCGATAAGCTCCGGAGAGTTGTTGCGGACATTCCCGACGGCGGCCCCCACCGGGTCCAGCGTCCAATCGGCAGCTGCGTCGTGCGCCCTTGAACGGACCATGTCCACGAGCCCTGCGGCATCCTTTTCCCGCGGATCAAGCCACGCTTCCATCGTCTCCGTACTCATGGGCAGGGGAACGCGATCATGAAGGGATGTCAGTTCATCGAACACCGAGGCACTGCGCCGTGTCCGTGCTGAGTCCGCCGTCGGGGTATCCGCGGTCAAAATGGACATCGACAGCAACCAACGGGCGGGATCGTCCGGGGACGCACTCTGGTCCCGCCACCACTCATACAAACCCGCGAACACCAAGCCGTGTCCGTCGACGGGATGGACATAGTAGGGCTGCTTGTTCTTGCCCTCGCCCTTCTTCCACTCGTAATAGCCATCGGCCGGTACCGCGCACCGCCGGGCTACGGCAGCCTTCTTGAAGGAAGGTTTCTCCAGAAGTGTTTCACTGCGCGCGTTGATCAAGCGGGCGCCACCTTTGGGATCCTTGGCCCAGGAGGGCACCAATCCCCACTTGGCCACGTGAAGCTGCCTCTTGACGTCGTCATCGACCAGCCGTTCCAGCACGATCGGGACCGCATCCGTCGGGGCAACGTTCCACGACTTCTCCAAGGCAATCTCGTTCTCAAGCTCAGCGTCAAAATCGGCGAGCAAATCTCCCACCGCACGGGCCATAACGTAACGTCCACACATGGCAACAGTCTGCCCTTTCCCCCGAATTCACACCAGCACAACCGTGTGACGTAACGCGGGTCGGCGGCCACACGGGAATTATTCTGCGCCGGGTTACCGTTATGGGGAACGAAACACCCCGCGCAAACAACAACTGAGGAGAGCTCTGTGGACTTCACTCCCGACTCCGGCACCATCACCATGTTCTCGACCACCTGGTGCGGTTACTGCAACCGCCTGAAGAAGCAGCTCGATGCCAAGGGCATCGGCTACACCGAGATCAACATCGAAGAAGTGGATGGCACGGCCGAGCTCGTCGAGCAGCTCAACGGAGGCAACCGCACCGTACCCACCGTGCTCTTCCCGGATGGCACGGCTGCCACCAACCCCTCAGCATCCGAGGTCGAGAGCCGTCTGGCTGCCTAAAGTGCCGACGTAACCCGCGCAGGGCCCGCACGGAACAAACCACGTACTGTCTCTCACCTGTGATAGACAGAATGGGAATCCGTAGCGGGCCCTGCTGCATTAACCGTGCACCAACCGGGCCTGCCCTCCGCGAGTCCGAAGGGAACCACACCAATGGTCCACGCAGTCAAAGGCGTCGTCGTCCGCTCCAAAGGCGCACCCGCAACCCTCGAAACCGTCCTTGTTCCCGAACCCGGCCCAGGCGAGGCTTTGGTGGACATCCTCACCAGCGGCGTCTGCCACACCGACCTCCATTACAAGCTCGGAGGCATCAGCGACGACTTCCCGTTCCTGCTCGGCCACGAAGCTACCGGCGTCGTCAGCGCAGTGGGTCCCGACGTCACCGACGTTGCCCCCGGCGACCGCGTCGTCCTGAACTGGCGCGCTGTCTGCGGCAACTGCCGCGCCTGTAAGCGCGGCGAACCCCAGTACTGCTTCAACACCCACAACGCCACCCAGAAAATGACCCTTGAGGACGGCACGGAACTGTCCCCGGCGCTGGGCATCGGCGCTTTCATCGAAAAGACCCTCGTCGCAGCCGGACAATGCACCAAGGTCGACCCCGAAGCCGATGCCGCCGCCGTCGGCCTGCTCGGCTGCGGTGTCATGGCGGGCCTCGGCGCCGCACTGAACACCGGAGGCGTCAAGCGTGGCGACTCAGTAGCAGTCATCGGCTGCGGAGGCGTGGGCGTGGCGGCCATTGCCGGCGCTGCGCTCGCCGGGGCCACCACCATCATCGCCGTCGACATCGACGCCAAGAAGCTCGAACGCGCCAAGGACCTCGGCGCAACGCACACGGTTGATTCCTCCGCAGGCGATCCTGTCGAAGAAATCCGTGCGCTCACCGGTGGCTTTGGCGCAGACGTGGTGATTGACGCCGTCGGGCGCCCCGAAACGTACAAGCAGGCCTTCTACGCCCGCGACCTCGCAGGTACCGTGGTCCTCGTCGGCGTTCCCACGCCGGAGATGACGCTGGAACTGCCCTTGCTGGACGTGTTCGGCCGCGGCGGCTCCCTCAAATCGTCCTGGTACGGCGACTGCCTGCCCTCCCGCGATTTCCCCATGCTGGTGGACCTCTACAAGCAGGGCAAGCTGGACCTGGACGCCTTTGTCACCGAGCGGATCTCCATCGACCAGGTTGAAGAGGCATTCGACAAGATGCACCACGGCGCTGTCCTGCGATCGGTGGTTGAGCTGTGAGCGCCGCCAACCTCACGATTGAAAATGTTGTCACGTCCGGGACGTTTTCGTTGGACGGCGGCACTTGGGACGTGGACAACAACGTCTGGATCATTGGGGACGATTCCGAGTGCATCGTCATAGACCCCGCCCACAACCCCGCAGCGGTTGTGGACGCCGTCAACGGCCGGACCGTCAAAGCCATCCTGCTCACCCACGGCCACGATGACCACATCCGGTACGCCGGCGAGTTCCGCGAACTCGTCAAGGCACCGGTCTACCTGCACAAGGAAGACTGGATGCTGTGGCATGCCGTCTTCCCGGGGGTCGATCCTGACAACTCGATCTCGGACGGAGACACGTTCGAAGTCGCCGGAGGAATCCTCACAGCCGTGCACACGCCGGGGCATTCGCCGGGATCCGTGTCGTTCCTCCTGCCCAGTGAAGGCACCCTCTTCAGCGGGGATACGCTCTTCCACGGCGGCCCCGGAGCAACAGGGCGTTCCTACAGCGACTTCCCCACCATCATCGAGTCCATCAAGACCAAACTCCTGACTCTGCCGGAGGAGACTGTGGTACGCACCGGCCACGGAGACAGCACCACGATCGGCGCGGAGAAGCCGCAGCTCGATGAGTGGATAGCACGCGGCCACTGAGCGGGGCGCGCAGCAGTCCACAAACCAAAACGGCCACCGCCCACAACGTCAGGGGGGTGGCCGTTTGGCTTGGCAGCACCCAAGAAGCAGCGCGATCAGCCCAGAAGGGTGCTGAAGTCGCCGTCCACGACGTCCGCATAGCCGCGGTAAGCGTCCACCACCGCTGCCTCCACAGCGGCTACGTCAAGGTGGGGCAGCAAGTCGTTGGCGGCACCTGCGGTCGCCGGATCCCAGTCCAGGCCCAGCGCCTCATAGCTGGCCGTCAAGACATCGCGGATGGGACCGGAATTCTCCACCACCACCACGGAACTGAACAACCAGGCACCGGAGACGACGCGTTGGGCAGTGCCAATCAGTTTGATCCTGTGCGCGGGAAAATCAGGATCCTCGCCGTGGACGCTGAACTCGCCGGGGCAGTACTCCCCCGGGATCTCGCCGACGGCGGCATGTACGCCGACACTGCGAAGCGCACCGGCCAGCAGCTCGCCGAAGTCGGAGAAACGCGCCTTTGCGCGGACAATGGCGTCGGGGTGCGGCTCGATGTGGTCAATCACCAGCGTCCCTTGGTGATAGGCAGCTGCCCTGCCCCCGGCCTTGCGGACCAGCGGCTCAAAGCCACGTTCCCTGCACGCCTCTTCGGCAGCAGCGAAGCCTGGCAGGTTGGCATCCCGCTGGCCGAAAGCAACAGTGGGTTGCGGCCGGTACAAACGAAGCGAGGGCCCCAACTGACCGCCGCGGGCACGCTTGAGCAGCTCCAGGGCAAAGTCGAGGTCGCCTGCAGCGCCAAAGGACTCCTGCTGCCGGTAGACGGTGAGCTGCTTGCCGGAGGCTGCGGCTTCGTGCATCAGCTCTTCCTCAACGTCAGGATCTGCTCGGCCCTGCCGAACGGCCCATCAATGTCGTGCAACACTGTCGACGTCAAACCAATGCCATCGGCGCCGAAAGAGACCTTATTGTCCAGTCCAAGCCATTCGCCCGCCGGTGCGCGGTACATGTGGATCTGCAGGTCCACGTTCGGGAAGATGTAGCTGTCTATGCCCGGAGGGACACGAGCGGCGATGCCGTTGGCCGTGTCCACGAGGCCCATCAACCGCGCAAGGTCAGTGCTGTCCGCCCGATCGGTCAGGGGGTGCGAGGTCCGGATCCATACCCTGCCCGATCCCGGGCGGTGCCCTTCGGCGATGCGCATCTCCAGGGAGCGGATGTATCCGCCCGGCCAAACACTGGCCCCGTCCCAAGGCTTGCATTCATCCGGTGCGGGCATCGGTTCGTCCTCGACCGCGGCCACAGCACTGGTATCGCTCGTGATCATGCGCCAAGCGGCGGCCCGGATGGCTACGCGCCCTCCGGCGGAAAGCTCGGCCTGGATCAGTTCAATGGTCTTCCCCGGCCTCAACGTTGAGGTGGTGATCTGAAACTCTCCGCCGGGGATCAGACCAAGGATTTCGTAGCTGATCCGGGCAAGCCGGACATCATCCCTGGGCTCATGCCGCACAAGGGCATCGGCGAGGATTCCCGAGGCCGGCGCCATGTGTTGTTCGTGAGGATTCCAGGCGCCTTGGGCATGAATCGTGGAACGGAAACGGCCACCGCCCAACGATTCGTAATAGAAAACGCCGTCCGCCAGTTCCGGTAATGCAGTAGTCAACCCGAGCCTTTCGCCGATGCAGCAGTAGAACTCAGACCACTGTATCCGCTGATTTGCCTGCCGCCCGACGCTTGCGGATCACAACAATCCAGACAACCACGACAGCCGCCACGGCGACGCCCACCGCGGCCCCAACAGGCGACCCCGCGGCAACCGCCAGCCAGGCCTCCAGCGCCGCAAGTCCGATGGTGGCGTACAGGAGCGCCCAAACGACGGACCCAATAATGGCCGCGGGGAGATATCTCCGAAGGGGCATGCGTGCGGCGCCGGCTGCCAGATTGATCGCGGTCTGGAGGCCGATGGTAAGGAAGGAAAGAACGACGGCGTACGGTCCCAACCGCTGTATGAGGGCTTGGGCCCGGGCTGCTTTGGGGCGTTGGAGCGAGGTCCCGTAACGGGTGTGCGCGAATCCGGCGACAGCACCACGGCCGATCCAGTACGTGACATTGACGCGGATCATGACAATGGCGAAGAGCGCTGCAAGGGCAACGCCGAAGGGCAAACTCATGATCTGGTCCACCCGACTTAGGCTACCCTAAGCCAACGTTCCACGAAGATTCGCTCCCGGCAACGGCTGAGGGTGGACCCTAGGATGGGTTCATGGATCTCAGCGAGGCCGCCCAGGAGCTGTACGCAGTACTGCCGCGCGACTTCACCTCCGAGCGGACATCCTTGGTGCGCGCGGCCAAGGAATCCGGCCAGAAGGAGCTCGCCCAGGAGATCGGCCGCCTCCCCAAGCCAGCCGCAGGGGCCTGGGCCATCAACATGCTCGCAGTCCACAAGCCCGAGGTGATTGACGGCGTCGTGCGTTTTGGCGCGTCGCTCCGAAGCGCCCAGGAAGAATCGGACGCCGAAGCTTTCCGGGAACTGAGCCAGCAACGGCAGGGCCAACTGACGGCGGCCGTTCACGCCGCCAAGGACCTTGCCGAAGAGCTTGGCGCGCCCCTGAGCGCCGCGGCGGCATCTGACGCGGAACAAACCCTGCGGGCCGCCATGGCCGACGCCGGAGCTGCGCGGGCAGTGGCGACCGGCCGACTGGTGCGGGGGCTGAGCGGGAGCGGCTTCGAATCTGTCGACATCACCGACGCCGTCGCGGCAGCTGGACCAGAGGATGCGGTTGGCGGTGAGGAGCGCAACCCCGCTCCGGCCACAGCGCGAAGGACGAAAGCCGCAGCCGGCGAAGAAAAGCCGGGCTCCACGGCTCGTTCAAAGAACAGCCCGCCGGCTAAAACAAAAGATCCCAAGGAACAGGCCACGTCGCTGGCCGAACGCCGTGCCGCAAAGCGGCAGGCTGCGTTGCAGGAAGCGCAGGACGAGTTCGACGCAGCGGACCGCGAGGCCCGGCACGCGGAACATCAGGCATCCTCGGCCTGGGATGTCGTCAATGAGCTCGCCCGCCGTCGCTCGGATGTCGAGTCTGAAATTTCCGAGGTGAAGAAGAAGCTTGCCTCCCTGGAGGCCGATCTCATTGGCATTACGAGGGATGCCGAGTCCGCCGAATCCGACAAGAAACTTGCAGTCAGGACAGCCACGCAGCTCCGGCGCAGTGCTGACCAAGCACAACGCCGCGTCGACAGGCTTCGCTAGTCCTTCTTTTTGCCCACCGTTTTCTGGAGGTGGTGGGTTGCCGGCCCTTCAAGATATTTGCCCTCCGGCGTGAACCTTGAGCCATGCAGCGGGCAATCCCATGATTTTTCGGCATCGTTCCATGTCAGGAGTCCGCCCAAGTGCGCGCAGCTGGCCGAGACCCTGCAGACTTTGCCGTCGACCGTGGACACCGCTGCGGGTTCGCCCTTGTACAGCCCAACCACGCCGCTGCCTTCCGGTGGACGGGTTTCATCGGTGATCTCCGGGTTGCTCCTGACTTTGGCCTTGTCCTCAATCATTCGCTTGGTGGTACTTGCGTTGAGCCGGACAGCCTGCAGGGCACCCCGGGGAGAAGTGACCCTGTGATGGATGATTCTGGCCCAGGCGGACTGGCCACCAAGGATGTCCGAGGTGATGGACAACGCCGCGGCGACGCCGTTGCTCATCCCCCATTTGTTGTAGCCGGTGCCGAAGAAGATCCTGCCGTGGCCCCGGGGCAGCTTGCCGAAGAACGGCACGAGGTTGGTTGCCTGGTAGTCCTGCGCTGACCAGGTGTGTGTCACTTCCGCGCCCGGATAGTGCTTGTTGGCCCACCCCAGGAGGTCGTTCAGGTGCTGTTGCGGCGATGCGGCCCGGCCACCGGTGTGACCGTAGCCGCCCACCAGCAGCAGCTCGCCCTCAGCCGTGGGGTGCGTGCGCTGCGACCTGGTAGGAGCGTCAATGGACAAGTACATGGCTTGGGGAAGTTGTGCCCCTGGCGACGGGCGCAGTGCGGCAGCGTAGGAACGGTTGGGTTCCAGCTTGGCAAAGTACAGGCCGCGGTCGAGGATGGGAGTGCCCGTGGCTATCACCACGGTGTCGGCACTGAACGTTCCCTTGCGGGTGGACACTTCCACCGGCAGTTCGGAGCCGACGTTCTGCACCTGGACATCTTCGACTACCAGGCCGCCATGTTCCCGGATGTCCGCAGCAAGGGTGTCCAGGACCTCCATCGGGTGAATCTGCGCCTGATCCTCCAATTCCAGCGCCTCAATCACCGGAAACGGAAGCCCGGGGTCGCGGCTGAAGTGGACATCCAAACCTGCGTCCCTCGATACCGCAGCTTCCTTGCGGAGCCGCTGCGCGCCGTCGTCCGTCGTGGCGAAAGTGACCGCAGTCCGACGCTGGAACGGAACGCCCTGCTGTTCCAGATACTGCGTCAGCCAGGCTTGGCCTGACTTGTTGGCTTCCACATAGGCCTGCACCACTTTGAGGGAGTACTGCCCGCGGAGGGCGGACAGGGCTCCGCCCTGAAGCAGGCTCAGCTTTCCTGTGGTGTTCCCCGTGGTCACGGCCCCAAGGGTTCGTGCTTCGAAGACCACCACCCGCTGACCGGAGCGCGAGAGCAGCAAGGCAGTCACCATGCCCGTCAGCCCGGCACCCACCACGATGGTGTCGAAGTGCTTGTCCTCAGGGACGGCGTCGGATGTAAAGCGGGATTCCCTGTCCAACCACAGTGATTTCATCGAACGACTCGCCTTTCAATCCACGGGCACGCAGTATGGAAACGCTAGGCCGGTCTGTGGTGCTTATCAAGGGGTGGCGGCACCTGTGGCCAAAGCGGCGGCGTGGCGAAGCTCAGTGTCAGGGTCCGTAGACCACCGTTCCAGCACGCGGTCAGCACGTTCCTTGGCCCGCCCTTCCAGCCGTTCCAGCAAGGGTCGCACGACGTCCGTGGCGAGGGGATCCACCAACTCCCTGGTTCCGGCCTGCCTGATGAAGCCCTCGATGCGCGTGAGGTCCGTGTTGACCAGGACACCGACTTTGGTTTGGAGCAGGACGACGGCGGCCAGCCGCCGCTCGTAGACCGGCTCCTCCCACAGTTCCGAACTCAGTGCGGTGATGTCATCGTGGTCGAGGTTCTTGTGCCGCTTCAGGGCATCGCGCACCGTTCCCCGGACAGCGCCGACGGATGAGCCATAGACCTTCAGTCCCCCACCCAAACGCTCGGAAGCCTCAGCAGCTTTTTCCCAGGTCGATTCCATTTGCAGGGTGTGGTCAACGAATTCAGCGGCATCACTCACCCGTCTATTTTGTCAGTGCCCGCCCGTAGCGTGATGGCAACAGCAATCGACAGGAGCATCATGCCATCCAAAGAGCTCGCCACCGAGGCCTCGTTTCCGGGCGTTCCGGCGGCGTCCTCCATGCCTGACTGGTATCCCGCTTTGCTCAACACCGTGGCGCGGGAGGTCCGGGCGGGCAGGACCCGGGCCATGGCAGCGGCCAACTCGGAGCTGCTGAATTCGTACTGGAGCATCGGACGGCAACTGGCCGAGCGTGAATCCGAGCAAGGCTGGGGTGCCAAAGTGGTCACGCGGCTGTCGGCTGACATCCGCACCCGGTTCCCCGAGGCCAAGGGCTTCTCCCCCAGGAACCTGCGGTACATGAAGAGCTTCGCCCAGGCCTGGCCGGACTTTCCAATGTTGCAAGCGCCTCTTGCAACATTGCCCTGGTACCACCAGATCGCCCTTCTCGAAAAGCTCGACGACGCCGCCACGCGGCTTTGGTACGCGGCGGCGGCTGCGCAGCATGGATGGTCCCGCAACGTCCTGACACACCAGATCTCCACCCGCCTGCACGAACGCTCCGGGCAGGCGATCACCAATTTCAAGTCCACCATGGTTCCCGCGGACTCTGACCTTGCCCAGCAGGCCACCAAGGACCCCTATGTCTTTGACTTCCTGGCCATGAGCGATCGCCACACAGAACGGGACCTGGAGCTGCAGTTGGTGAAACACGTGGAGAAATTCCTGTTGGAACTGGGCCAGGGTTTCGCCTTTGTCGGCGAACAGGTCCGGCTTGAGATTGCAGGAGATGAGTTTTTCGCCGACTTGCTCTTCTACCACCTGAAGTTGCGCTGCTACATGGTCATCGAGCTGAAAGCCGTGAAGTTCGAGCCAGGTTTCCTTGGCCAGCTGGGTATGTACATGGCTGCCGTCGATGACCTCATGGCACACCCTGACGACAAACCAACCATCGGCTTGCTGCTGTGCAAGGAGAAGAATAGTGTCGTAGCGGAGTACGCCTTGCGGGGTTTCAATGCACCCGTGGGAATCGCGGAGTGGCGGACCTCGCTGGCAGATTCTTTGCCTGATGAGTTGTTTGCGAGCCTGCCGAGCATCGAGACACTGGAGGCGGAATTGGCCACCGAGGCTGCGCGGCTTGGGTCAGTTTCCAACACTGAATAGTGGCACAGCCCTCGATCTCGACCGAGGTGTGGGCTGTGAGGGAGGAGGACGGGCGCCCATCATCTGAGCACCCGCCCTCTTGGCCTACGCGAGTTCGGCCGAGAACCGGCATTGTGTCGAGTCAAACTCGAGAACACGCACGCTCAGCTTATCGCCGGGCGCGCCTTCCACACCCTTGGCGAGGCCCGGCACATCGGCGTACTCCACGAGAACTCCGAACGGCAGTGACTTCGTCACTGTCGCGGTGACCACGTCACCGGCCGCCAGAAACTGGTCGTCCATGCCTCCACCTCCTTTCCCTCAATCGGGTGAAGGAGAACAGGCGGATCAAGGAGCGGTCGGGTAAGCCTTCCAATTCATGCCGCGCATCGCGTCCAGCACAATCCCGATCTTCACAACACAAGTCTAGAACGACGCGTCTGATTCGGGATCAGAGGGACTCCAGCCTTAGCAGCATGCCCTAGCCGGTCCGTTAGTACGGGATGGCACACTGAACATACGAGCAGAAAGTCTTCCCGTGAGCAGGCAGGCTTCGCCCCACTGAACCGCTGTGGGCTTGTGGCCCACCGGCGACTTTGGGCGCCTGTTTGGGACCGTCTAATAATGTCGGAGCCTGCTGGCAGAGTAGGAACATGGGACGCAAGCCGGAGAGACGAGTTGGTGCAGGGGCCAGCGCTGCCGTGGTGCCAACTCTTCCGGCGAGTACCGTGCCCGCGGACGTAGTGGCCGATCTCAATCCAGCCTCCGCCAGTCCCGGCACCATAAGCACCGATCTGATTAACCAGCTGCGCGTACTGGAAGATATGAAGTCAGCCATATCGGGGTTGCAGGCCAAGATCACTGTGGCCTTCGACCTTGCCCAGCGCGCTGAGCAGGCCGAGGCGGGGGTGCCGCCTTCCGAACGCGGCAAGGGCGTGGGAGCGCAGGTGGCTCTCGCGCGGCGGGAATCCCCCACCCGTGGCTCCCGGCTGCTGGGGCTGGCGAAGGCATTGGTGACGGAGATGCCACACACCATGGCCGCTGTGGATGCAGGACTGCTGAATGAGTGGCGGGCGACGCTGATCGTCAAGGAAACAGCGTGCCTGTCCGTCGAAGACCGGGCGGCGGTGGATGAAGAACTGGCCCCGGACACTGGAACGTTCGACGGCGCCGGGGACAAGTCCATCGTCGCCGCCGCGAAAGCCGCCGCCTACCGCCGTGATCCTCGTTCGGTAACCCAAAGGGCTGCACATGCCGCGAACGAGAGGACCGTAAGCCTCCGCCCGGCACCGGACACCATGACCATCTTGACCGCACTGCTTCCGGTTGCCCAAGGCGTCGCAGCCTACGCGGCGCTCACCCGCGCCGCTGACTCAGCCCGGTCACGTCCCGGAGGTGACAAACGAGGTCGAGGCCAGGTGATGGCCGACACCCTGGTTGAACGGATCACTGGTTCCTCCGACGGCTATACCGGAATAGACCTGCAACTGGTGATGACAGACCGCACCCTCCTGGCCGGCGACCCGGAGCCGGCGCGACTGACCGGTTACGGGGTTGTCCCGGCCGAGTGGGCCAGAAACCTTGTGACCAGAACGAAGGCCCACGGCGATCCCGGGAGTGACTTCAACGTTTGGCTTCGCCGCCTCTATACGGCACCCGGAACCGGAGAACTCCTCGCTACGGATTCCCGGTCCCGCTTCTTTCCGCCAGGAATGCGACGCTTCGTCGAAGTACGTGACAACTTGTGCCGCACACCGTACTGCGACGCACCTATCCGTCACATCGACCACATCATCCCCTGGCGCCACGGTGGGCCCACCTCGTTGGAGAACGGCGCTGGGCTCTGCGAAGCCTGCAACCACACTAAGGAGAACCCAGGCTGGACCAGCAGAACAACTCCGGGCAGCATCGACACCCGGGCCATTCATACTTTTGAGGTCCTGACCCCCACCGGGCACAGCTACCGCTCACAGGCTCGTGCCCTGCCGGGACACGTTCCAGCAGTTGTAGATAGCTCCTGAGTTGTCTACTCCCCTACAGGGAAAGCCACTCCTTCACCCACCACGCGGAGGCAGAGTTCTGTTCCGGGTTTAGTAATCGAGGCGTTCCAGTGCCGGATGGTGATGATCTCGCCACCACCCGGGTAGCGGTGGCCATTGCCCTGTCCGGCACCATCGTGGGCCGTATAGGCATCGAGCTTGATACGGACCGTCGTTTCAGGGCCGAAGTAGTCTGTGTCTACAACGACGCCGCGGATCGGACCGTCCGGCGCGATCCTGATCTGCTCCGGGCGCAGCATCAGCTGTACCCTGCCCTGGGCCGGCGGGCGCCGTACTGCAATGCCTCCGAGGGAACACGTTGCGAGGGAACCCTCCATCCAGGCGTCAAGAATGACGGCCTCGCCCAGGAACTCCGCTGTCGCCCGGTCGGCCGGGCGGGTATATACGACGAACGGGTTGCCGATTTGAGCCAGCCTCCCGCCACGCATGATGGCTACCTGGTCGGCGAAGGACAACGCCTCGGCCTGGTCATGGGTGACCAGGATGGTGGTCACCCCGGCGGCGTTGAGGACCTTTGCTACGGCCCGACGGGTGGCAACCCTCAAACCGGCGTCAAGAGCAGAGAAGGGTTCATCGAGAAGCATCAGCTCCGGTTCGCGAGCCAACGCCCGGGCCAGGGCGACGCGTTGCTGCTGCCCGCCGGAAAGCTGATGCGGCCGCCGTTTGGCCATGGCCGGGTCCAAGGAGACCATCTCCAACAGCTCTTCCACGCGGGCCTTCACTGCCCGACGACCGCCGTCGAGCTTACCGGCATCCAACCCGAAGGCGACGTTCTGCCCGACCGTGAGGTGCGGAAACAGTGCACCATCCTGTGCGACGTAACCGACCTGGCGTTTGTGCGCGGGAACCTGGACACCGTCACCGGCCACCGGAACGCCGTTCATGCTGATGGATCCGGTGTTCGGGTGTTCGAAGCCGGCGATGAGGCGGAGCAGGGTGGTTTTGCCGGAACCCGACGGCCCGACGATGGCCGTTGTTCCGCCACGGGCGACCGAGAGGTTAACTCCCTTGAGAACAGCTTGGGCACCGAAGTTCTTGGTGACTTCGGAAATGTCCAAGTGCGAGTTCGTGGTCGGCGCCACTGAAGGGGCGACGCGCGGAGAAGGGAGTCTGGAAAAGGCTTGTTCTGTCACTGTCCGGCTACTTTCTTGGACTGTTGGAAAAGCAGGTAGGTCATGGGCGCCGAAAGCACGATCATCAACAAGGCATAAGGGGCTGCCCCGGTGTAGTCGATTTCGCTGCTCTTGCTCCAAAACTCGGTTGCCAAAGTACGGGTGCCGTTCGGGGCCAGGAGCAACGTGGCTGTGAGTTCGTTGACGATCGCAAGGAAAACCAGGGCCGCCCCGCCGGCTGCAGCCGGGGCGGTCAGCCGCAGCGTCACGCGGAAGAATGACACGAAGGGTGTCTTTCCCAAAGATTGCGCGGCCTCATCGAGTTCCTTGGGGGCTTGGGCCAAGCCCGAACGAAGGTTGACCAACGCCCTCGGAAGGAACAGCAACACGTAGGCAGCAATCAAGACTCCGGCGCTCTGGTAAACGCCGGGCACCGCACGGATACTGACCGTCACGAACGCCAGGCCCACCACGATCCCGGGCAGGGAACTCGTAACGTAGTTGGACAGTTCAAGCAGTTTGCTGAACCAACTCGGGTGGCGGACAGCAAGGTAAGCCATGGGGAAAGCCACCACAATGGTTACCGCAGCTCCAACTGCCCCGTAGATGAGTGTCTGAAGGAGTGCAGGCATGAATTCCTCGGCAGCCCAGATCTCAGTCCCACCGGTAATCACCCACTTCAGGACAAACCACAGAGGCAGGCCGAACGCCAAGGCGGTGAGTGCCAAAAGACCCAATTGGGCCGGCAACTGGTAGCGTCCCAACGGCAACTGGGTTGTCTTCCCCTGCGCACCCGATCCCACCCGGGCATAGCGCGCCGTGCCGCGGCTCTTCACCTCGGCCAGGAGCAGGAAAAGGCAAAGGATCACCAAGACACTGGCAAGCATATTGCCGGCGGTGCCGTTGAACGTCGACTGGAATTGGACCATGATCGCCGTCGTGAACGTATCGAAGCGGATCATGGCGAAGGCGCCGTATTCGGCCAAGAGGTGGAGTCCTACGAGCAAGGCTCCGCCGGTCATCGCGATGCGAAGCTGGGGCAACACCACGCGGAAGAAGACCGCCCACGGGCCCAAGCCAAGGGAGGCTGCGGACTGCTCAATGGCCGGGTCCAAGCGGCCCAGCGTCGCAGCGGCCGGTATGTAAACCAGCGGGAAGTAGGAGAGGGTGGAAATCAGAACCCCGGACCAGAGGCCCTCAAGCGAAGGAACAGCCGAAACCCACGAATAGCTGTTGACGAAGGCCGGAATGGCCAACGGTGCTGCCAGGGCAACGGCCCACCAACGACGCCCCCGGAGAGTTGTCCGCTCAACCAGCCAGGCACCGCCCACGCCCAGCAGCAGGCACAACGGGATGGTGACAAGAGTCAGCAGCACGGTATTGAGCAGAAGCTCGCCAACGCGCGGGCGGACAATAAGTTCGACGGCGGTCTCCCAGCCGGTGGTGACGGTCATGTAGACGACGTAGCCCAGTGGCAGAAGCGAAAACAGGGCGATCAACACTGCCAGCAGGGACACAGTGGAAACGCCGAAAGGCGGGCGGGGGCGCTTGCCCCTGCCCGCCGTCGTCGTGCTTTCCGTGCCTTGTGGTCGGGAAGCCGATAGGTCGGTACTCACAGAACTAGAGGAGTCCTGCCTTGGTCATCAGTTCGGTGACCTTGGCGGAGTTGAGCTTTGCCGGGTCCACGGTAGGAGCCTGCAGTTCCTTGATCGGAACGAGCTTGGCGTTGGCATCCACCTGCGATGCGATGGCGTACTCGAAGGACGTGCCGTTCTTCAGTACTTCCTGGCCCTTCTTGCCCGTAATGAACTTCAGGAAGGCCTGGGCGTCTGCTGCGTGCTTAGAGGACTTCAGGACGCCGCCGCCGGAGACGGACAGGAAAGCACCCGGATCCTGGTTCTTGAAGTAGTACGGGGTGACGTTCTTGGAGTTTTCGCCGGTCTTGGCCTGGTCACCGTAGTAGTAGTAGTGGTAGATCAGCGCGCCGTCCACTTCGCCTGCGTTGACTGCCTTCATGGCGGTGCTGTTGCCCTTGTAAGCCTTGAAGTTTTCCTTCATGCCCTTGAGCCACTCCTCGGTGGCAGCCTCGCCGTTGAGTTCAAGAAGTGCAGCAACGATTGCCTGGAAGTCGGCACCGGACGGCGAAGCCGCCCACTTGCCCTTCCACTCGGGGTTGGCCAGGTCCAGCATGGACTTGGGGAGCTTGTCATCGCTGATCTTGTTCTTGTCGTAAACAAAAACGGTGGAGCGTGCTGCGATGCCGGTCCACTTGCCGGTCGACGGGCGGAACTCGGCAGGCACCTGGTCCAGGGTTGCCTTGTCAACGTCCGCGAAGAGGCCCGCGTTCTCTACCTGCGCCATTGCAGGAGAGTTCTCGGTCAGGAACACATCAGCCGGTGAAGCCTGGCCTTCCTGGACAATCTGGTTGGACAGTTCGGTATCCGAGCCCTGGCGGATGGTGACCTTAATCCCGGTCTCCTTGGTGAAAGCGTCCACCCACTCCTTGGTCAGAGTGTCGTGCTGGGCGTTGTAAACCGTGATGTCACCGGAACCCGAACCTGCGGAAGCGGAGGCGTCGGAGGCACTGCCGGCGTTGGAGCCGCACGCGGTGAGGCCGAGTGCTGCGGATGCCGCGAGGGCGATTCCGGCCAGCGCTTTCTTGGGGATGTTCATGGAGGGCTTCTTTCTGCGAACAAAAACTCTTGGGACCTTCGTCCGTGCAGGCCTGGTGTTGGGAAGGCTTGCTTTTGTAAGAGTAGGTAAGGCTTGCCTACGCGCAAAGCCCAATCACCCAATAGTGACAAGGATCACGATAATTACGCAAATCTTGCGTGACCTAATAGCGGGACCTTGACAGCGCTCCTGACAAAGGAGGTGACCTCAACGCCAAAGCCCGGGACCTGCTGCATCACGCAGCCGATCCCGGGCCGGTATCCGATCATTCCTCAGGACTTAGAACTCCCAGTCCTCGTCCTCCGTGTTCACGGCCTTGCCGATCACGTAGGAAGATCCCGAACCGGAGAAGAAGTCGTGGTTCTCGTCGGCGTTCGGGGACAGGGCGGAGAGGATGGCCGGGTTCACGTCGGTGACCAACGCCGGGAACATGGCCTCATAGCCGAGGTTCATGAGTGCCTTGTTGGCGTTGTAGTGCAGGAACTTCTTGACGTCCTCAGCCAGGCCGACGCCGTCGTAGAGGTCGTGGGTGTACTGGACTTCGTTTTCGTACAGCTCGAAGAGGAGCTCAAAGGTGTAGTCCTTGATTTCCTGCTTGCGGGCCTCGGAAACCTTCTCCAGGCCCTTCTGGAACTTGTAGCCGATGTAGTACCCGTGCACAGCCTCGTCGCGGATGATGAGGCGGATCAGGTCAGCCGTGTTCGTGAGCTTGGCGCGCGAGGACCAGTACATCGGCAGGTAGAAGCCAGAGTAGAACAGGAAGCTCTCCAGCAGCGTGGAAGCGACCTTGCGCTTGAGGGGGTCGTCGCCCTGGTAGTAGTCCATGACGATCTGGGCCTTCTTCTGCAGGTTCTCGTTCTCGAGGGACCAGCGGAAAGCGTCGTCAATCTCCTTGGTGGAGCACAGGGTGGAGAAGATGGACGAGTAGGACTTGGCGTGCACGGACTCCATGAAGGCGATGTTGGTGTACACGGCCTCTTCGTGCGGGGTCAGAGCGTCCGGAATCAGCGAGACGGCTCCAACGGTGCCCTGGATCGTGTCCAGCAGGGTCAGACCGGTGAAAACGCGCATGGTCAGCTGCTGCTCTTCCGGGGTCAGCGTGTGCCACGACTGCACGTCGTTGGACAGCGGCACCTTCTCAGGCAGCCAGAAGTTGTTGACCAGGCGGTTCCAGACCTCCACGTCCTTGTCATCCTGGATCTTGTTCCAGTTGATGGCTTCGAC
This sequence comes from Paenarthrobacter nicotinovorans, assembly GCF_007670255.1. Taxonomy (GTDB): domain Bacteria; phylum Actinomycetota; class Actinomycetes; order Actinomycetales; family Micrococcaceae; genus Arthrobacter; species Arthrobacter nicotinovorans_B. The sequence continues at coordinate 488,293 of NZ_SZVS01000001.1, forward strand.
GTGGCTCAGCAGCTTGACCTTTTCGGTCATATCATCCCCTTTAGCGATGGGTGGTTCTTTAAGGTAAGCGTACGACGGCGGGTGGTGGCCCGCCGTCGTACTCTTTAGTTTTGTGCGTGGTTGACTACAGCATGCAGCTGACGCAGCCCTCAACCTCAGTGCCCTCCAGCGCGAGCTGGCGGAGACGGATGTAGTAGAGGGTCTTGATGCCCTTGCGCCATGCGTAGATCTGCGCCTTGTTGATGTCACGCGTGGTGGCGGTGTCCTTGAAGAACAGCGTCAGGGACAGGCCCTGGTCCACGTGCTGCGTGGCAGCGGCGTAGGTGTCGATGATCTTCTCGTAGCCGATCTCGTAGGCATCCTGGTAGTACTCCAGGTTGTCGTTGGTCAGGTACGGTGCCGGGTAGTAGACGCGGCCGATCTTGCCTTCCTTGCGGATTTCAATCTTGGCGGCCACCGGGTGGATCGACGAGGTGGAGTTGTTGATGTAGCTGATGGAACCCGTGGGCGGAACAGCCTGGAGGTTCTGGTTGTAGATACCGTGCTCCATGACCGAAGCCTTCAACTCACGCCAGTCATCCTGGGTGGGGATGTCGTGGCCGGCGAAGAGCTCGCGGACGCGTTCCGTTGCCGGAACCCATTCCTGCTCCGTGTACTTGTCGAAGAATTCACCGGAAGCGTAGGTGGACTTCTCGAAGCCGCCGAACTTCTGGCCGGTCTCGATGGCCAGCTTGTTGGAAGCGCGGAGGGCGTGGAACAGCACCGTGTAGAAGTAGATGTTGGTGAAGTCCAGGCCTTCTTCGGAGCCATAGTGGACGCGCTCACGGGCAAGGTAGCCGTGGAGGTTCATCTGTCCGAGGCCGATCGCGTGGCTCTGGGCGTTGCCCTGGGCAATGGAGGGCACCGAGTTGATGTAGGACATGTCCGAGACCGCGCTGAGTGCACGGATGGACGTCTCGATGGAGAGACCGAAGTCCGGCGAATCCATGGTCTTGGCAATGTTCATCGATCCCAGGTTGCAGGAGATGTCCTTGCCCACGGTCTCGTAGCTGAGGTCCTCGTTGTAGATGGAAGGCGAGGAAACCTGCAGGATCTCCGAGCAGAGGTTGCTCATGGTGATCTTGCCGTCGATCGGGTTGGCCCGGTTCACGGTGTCTTCGAACATGATGTACGGGTAGCCGGACTCGAACTGGATCTCCGCGAGGGTCTGGAAGAACTCACGGGCACTGATCTTGGTCTTCTTGATCCGGGAATCGTCAACCATCTCGTAGTACTTCTCCGTCACCGAAATGTCGGAGAACGGTACACCGTAGACGCGCTCGACGTCGTACGGGGAGAAGAGGTACATGTCCTCGTTCTTCTTGGCGAGTTCGAAGGTGATGTCCGGGACCACGACACCCAAGGAAAGGGTCTTGATGCGGATCTTTTCATCGGCGTTCTCGCGCTTGGTGTCCAGGAAGCGGTGGATGTCCGGGTGGTGGGCGTGCAGGTACACGGCACCGGCACCCTGGCGGGCACCGAGCTGGTTGGCGTAGGAGAAGCTGTCTTCGAGGAGCTTCATCACGGGGATGACGCCTGAAGACTGGTTCTCGATCTGCTTGATCGGGGCACCGTGCTCGCGGATGTTCGTCAAGGACAGCGCTACGCCACCGCCGCGCTTGGACAGCTGGAGGGCAGAGTTGATGGCGCGGGCGATCGACTCCATGTTGTCTTCGATGCGGAGCAGGAAGCAGGAGACGAGCTCGCCACGCTGGGCTTTTCCGGCGTTCAGGAACGTCGGGGTGGCCGGCTGGAAACGGCCGTCGATGATTTCGTCCACCAGGCGGGTGGCGAGTTCTTCGTTGCCGCGGCCAAGGTGCAGCGCGACCATGCAGACACGGTCCTCGTAGCGTTCGAGGAAGCGCTTGCCGTCGAAGGTCTTCAGCGTGTAGGAGGTGTAGAACTTGAAGGCACCGAGGAAGGTCTCGAAGCGGAACTTCTTCTTGTACGCCCGGTTGAAGAGCTCGCGGATGAAGTTCATCGTGTACTGGTCGAGGGTCTCGCGCTCGTAGTACTGGTTCTTCACCAGGTAGTCGAGCTTCTCTTCGAGATCGTGGAAGAACACAGTGTTGTTGTTCACGTGCTGCAGGAAGTACTGGTGCGCAGCTTCGCGGTCGGCTTCGAACTGGATCTCGCCGTTGGGGCCATACAGGTTAAGCATGGCGTTGAGCTCGTGGTAGCCCAGACCCTTGTAAGCCTCAGGCAATGGCTTCTTGGTGTCCACAGCGCCCCCGGTTACTTCTGCTTCTGCGACAGTTGTGTCCAAAACTCTTCCAATCCTTGATTCACTCGGTCTACGTCTTCGGGAGTTCCCATGAGTTCGAACCGATAGAGGTGCGGAACTTTGCACTTGACGGAGACAATGTCTCCGGCTGCGCAGTAGTTGTCCGCGAAGTTTGTGTTCCCGGCCCCAATAACACCGCGGATCAGTTCCCTGTTCCGGGGATCGTTCAGAAACCTGATGACCTGCTTGGGCACTGAACCTTCACCGTTGGTACCTCCATAGGTGGGAAGTACCAGGACGAAGGGCTCAAGTGCTTGAAGCGGAGGCTCCTGGGAATAGAGAGGGATGCGCGCTGCGTCCCTGCCCAGTTTCTGGACGAATCTCTTGGTGTTTTCGGATGTCGAGGAAAAGTAGATGAGGTGACTCCTGGTGGTGACAGCTTCCGTCACATCAGGTGCGGTTGCCGCTGCCAGCGGTGCCATGGGAGTCACCTCGACTACATAGGGATTCTTTGTGTGCTGTGGTGGCGAAACTTAGGCCACGGAAGAAGCGGCCTGGGCCAGTTCTTCGATCTTGTCCGGACGGAAGCCTGACCAGTGGTCCTGCTCGGTCACGACAACCGGGGCCTGCATGTAACCCAGAGCCTTGAGGCGCTCAAGAGCCTCGGCGTCCTGGGAGATGTCGACGCTCTGGTAGGCAATGCCCTTCTTGTCGAGCGCCCGGTAGGTTGCGTTGCACTGAACACAGGCCGGCTTCGTGTAAACCGTTACGGTCATGATCCCTGTCCCCTAAGTTGAAGTCTGGTTCTCTTCGTATCTGGCGGGCTCAACCGGAACTTACTTCTGAATCCGATACCGGCCCGCAGGCTGCCGTGACAGCCAACACGCTCTTATTTAGTCTTGCGCTGGTTTCCCGCTCAATCCGTAAATCGATACTACATGTAGTGCAAGCACCTCGCCGGAACCCCAAGATGATGTATTACAAGTATGTCATTCAATCCACCGATCGTCCACAGGGCGGGGCCTTCAAAATGTCCGTAATTACGCCAAACTGAGAGATGTCATCCACACCCTGTGGACTACTTAGCCACATTTAATCTTCAGCGTGTCGCCCTCCTACGGCGTGTCGTGACACTTTGAAAATGTGGCGTGGCGAACAGCTAAAATCTGCTGATGGTCAACCTTCTCCACCTCCGGACGCTGATGGAAGTAACCCGTCTGGGTTCTTTTGCTGCGGCCGCCGCCCAGCTGGGCTACACAGCCTCGGCAGTCTCCCAACAGATGGCAGCGCTGGAACGCGACACCGGCGTCGAGCTTTTCCAGCGCTCGGCACGAAGCGTTGTCCCCACCGAAGCTGCCGTGACCATGACCCGGCACGCCTCCAAGGTACTGACCGATGTCGAAGCCCTCATGGCGGCGGCCTCCCGCACCAACGACTCCCCCGCCCAGGAATTGCGCCTTGGCATCTTCCCCAGCCTCGCCACGTACGTACTGCCCGACATCCTGCGGAATGAACGGTGGAACGGACTGGGCATCGAATTGAAGGTCTCGGTAGCCGAGCCGGCCCAAACCATCCAGGGGTTGCGCAGCGGGGGCGAACTGGACGTCGCACTTGTCTACCAGGTGGGGCAGTCGGGATTGGCATGGCCGCATTCGCTCGAGCGCCAATGGATCGGCGACGACGACTTCCGGGTGGTCTTGCCGGCGTCCTGGAAAATCCGCGAGGACGCCGAAATCGAAGCCGCGCATCTGTCCGACATGCCGTGGATCGTGCACCACCCGGGCACCAGCGATGCCCTGGTCATCGAGCGCCTGTTTGCCAGTTGCAACCTCCACCCCCGCGTGGTGGCCTACAGCGACGACTTCCACGCGAGCCTTGAGATGACAGCCGCTGGGCTTGGCGCTTCACTGGTACCGGAACTTGCGCTGCGGAACAGGCCTCCCGGCGTCGTGGTGCTGGACGTTCCGGACATCCGGCTGGCGCGGAACGTGTTTGCGTTGCTGATCAATGAAAAGCGGACCGCCCAGGTGCAACTCTTCACCCAACTGCTGGCCGATACCCTCCGGGCCACCGCCGACAAGAGCGGCCTCCACCCGCTGAAAACCGCTCCCGCCAAAGGTCCCCAGCGGCGCAGGTGAAATATCCCGAAGTGCTGGAACCCGCTGGATGTAGGGGTTAGATTGATCACATGGGCAAGGTAGCGAGCAAACATTTTGGGGAGATCGAGCTCAATCACGGGCGTGAACATTGCTTCGTCGCAAGACACGAACTTGGCGGCAACCAGCTTGAACTGGACTTGAACGTCGCCGCGCACGACCACTTCGATGAAGCAGCGCTACGCAAGGTGGACTACCGTTTGCGCTTCCTGCCCGAGCTGGTGGACCAGGTCCGGGAAATGATCGCCGATGAGCTGGACCAGGACGGTACAAACCCACAGCAGTTCCTGCATTTCCACTGTTCGCAGCTCAAGGAAGAACAGCTCGAATCTGTTTTCGGAGTCCGCGACAAGAACCAGCTCACCAACGACGTCTTCCTCAAAGCGCTCAAACTCGGCCACGTGGCCATTTATCCCGGGCAGCCTGAGCGCTACTTCGTCCTCGACTTCACCCTTGGTTCTCACTTCACGGACGAGCTGCTGGTCGCAGCCGCCGATGAAGATGGCGTGGTGGATGACGAAATTCTGTGGGAGTAGCACTGCCTGTTTAAAGCACGACGGCGGCCGGTCACCTACGGGGGCGGGTTCACCACGGCTTCTCCACGCCCGTGCTGTCATCCGGTCCGCGCAGATATTCGTCACGCTCCTGACCTTCGCCTCGCTCGATTCGGGCCTTCCGGGCGCTCTCTTCCAACTGCTGGAGTTGCTTCTCTGACGGGGTCGTCGCCGATTCCGGGGAGCTGTCCGGCTCCGCGTCCTTCGGGGACAGTTTTTCCTTCAGCCGCTCCTTCGCAGCCCTCAGGGCATCCCCCTCCCCCGCCGCGTTCGCCGGACCAGGCTCATGACACTGACTGGATGCGGCCTCGATGACAGCAAGGGCCTCGCGGACCAGCCGGTCCTTGGGCCCGGGATCTTTCCCGGAATCCGCAAGCTTCTCAATGCTGAGCGCCAGATTCACACGGACTTTGCACTCGTCCGTGCCGGGTCCGCGATTCAGGGCAATCTCGAATTCGGTGCGCGCCGCGGCGAAATCGCCGGCCAGGACCGCGGCGTCCCCGGACGCGAACGGGGCTTTGTGGGGCTCCAGCACATTGGCTACCCCCAGCCACGCCGCAGCCTGTGCCACGGCATCACGGTCCCCCGCCGCATAGGCGCTCCCTGCGGTCCCTCCCAGAAAGCCCACGCTCAGGAGTTTGGCAGCGACTGCGAGCGCCAGGAGGGCAGCCGGTGCCGACCAGAGCGCAAGGTGACGGTGTCGCCGTCGTGCGTTTGAGGCGGTCATCCCTTGGGCTCCTTGGGTGCTGGACTGCTCACTGCGCGCAACGCGTTCAGGTGCCTGAGCGGCTCTGGGATGGCGAGCAGAAAAGGCGCCAGTGCGAGCACCCAGTAGAGTTCGATCCTGCCGGGTGCATCCTCTGTGCCTGCTGAGAGCGTACCCGGTTGGGCTTTACCGAACATGCCGGATACCGGGTCCGTGGCTGTTCGGTGGACATAGGGGACGTTGAGATCATCGGCGATGCTGCGGAGCTGCTGTTCGTCGATCCTGGAGATGGCGTCCTGAGCGGCGCTTCGGTCTTTTACATAGGCAGCGGTGTTCCTGGAGGGGTCCTTCATCCGGCCGCCCGCCTCGGTTCCATACCCGAGCACCGCTCCTCCGGCAACGTTGGTGCCATCCATGGGCGGCGGGGCCGCGGCGCTGGTGTTCTCGCCATCGCCCGCGTAGAAAACCAACGCCGGCCTTCCCGGGTGTTGTTCACGGGCCGTGGCGAGCCTTTCTTTCAGCAGCTGCGCGGCTCCGGTCACGCTGCTGCCCTTGGCATAACGGGGATTCTGTGGCTGGAGGGTCGCCATGCTGGTTTGCAGGGCGGTGGCGTCCTGGGACAAAGGCATCCGGACGGTGGCCTTGTCATCGAAGGTGATGAGGGAGAATTTGGCTCCGGCCAGTTCTTGTGCGATCGCCATGACGTCGCGCTGAACGCCGGACAATCGTGTCGCGGTTCCGTTGTAGTCTTCGGCGCCCATGCTGGTGCTGGCGTCAACGACGAAGAAGACATCCAGCTCCGCTGTCGATGCCTGGGCTTGCCCTCCGGCCCAGCCAGGTCGCAAGGCGGCCAGAAGCAGGAGCACGACGACGAGGCAGCGGTTGAGCGCCGGGCGTACCGTTCGCAGTGACCGGCGTTGCGTTGACCGGCGTTGCCTTGCCGGGCGTGCCGTTGGCGAGGTCCCGGGACGCAGGCTCCATACGGTGAAGGCGATGGCCACAAGACCCGCGGCAGCCAGGAGCGGCCAGGGCAGGACGGGAGCGATGGTCATGGTCATGGCTCCACCCGCCGCCCCAGGACCAGCATGCCCAGCCCAGCGAGCACAGCGATACCCAATGGCCAGCCGGGGACGTCTGTCACGACTGCCTGCGGAGCCGAAACGTAGGAGCTGGCTTCGGTATCCTGCACCTTCCTGACGATGTTGGGCACGGCCTCTGGATTGTCCACGCCGGAGTAGGTGCCCCCTGTTGCTTCGACGGCAGCCTTGAGTTGGGTGCCTGGCTGATCCGGTTGGTCTCCGTAGTCCAGGTCGCTGGGATTCAGGGCATGGACCTTCACATTCTTGGTGCCGGCCAGGGCGGCAGCCTCCGAGAGGGTGAAGATGGGCGCTCCGGATACGAAGTTGTCCGTGGCCAGTACAACTGACCGCGAGCGCGCGGTGTCCCCTGCAGCGTTGCCGCTGGGATCCGTGTCGGGGAAGCTCTGGACGCAGGAAGCCAGGCCGTCACCGATCAGGGACGAGCCTTCCCCGTTCCAGGTCCCGTCGAAGAACGATCCCGCTCCGTCGGACAAGGCCTTTTCCGCGTGGCTCAGCTGTTCCTCGACGTAGTCGTAGTCATCGGTGAGGGGAAAGAGCTGCACGCTGCTGCTGTCGAAAATGACCATCCCGATCCTCTCGCCGTCGAACTGCTTGGCGAGGTCCTTGAAAACAGCCGCCAACGCAGCGTCGGTACTTGCCATTGAGCCGGATACATCCAGGCACAGCACGATGTCCCGGTTGCGGATCTCCGGCTGCTCGGTGGAGCGCAGCGCTGGTCTGGCAGCTGTGATGGCGCTGGCAACGAGGACCAGGCCTGCCAGCAAGGCGGCGAGGGCCAGCTGTGTCCGGTAGCGGCGAAGGGCGAGCCGGTATTCGGGGAGGTCAGTGAGCCGGTCGCCATGGGCGACCACCCGGGTTGGAACTGAACGACGACGCCGAAGGTACAGCCAGGCGGCGACAGTCACCGCAGCTGCAGCCAAGGGAAGAATCCACCAGTAGCTCAGTTCCATGCGTCGACCACCTCGCGGGCAAGATCAGCGGAGTGCCGTACGGGCTGGACGTGCCGGGCGGAGAATTCGCTGGGGTAGATGCCAGCTATGCCTTCAGCCAAGGTATCCAGGCCTTCGCCCCGCAACTCATCCAGGGTCATGGAGGTGATGGGAAGTCCTGTGGCGGCCCCGGCGAACTCCCGCACGAGGAAGCTGAGCCGCTGGTGGGCTTCGCGCTCGGGTAAGCGTCCGGCGTCGGCGTCTGCGGCAGTGTCCTCAATCGCTGCAAGGCAGCGGGACCGCAGCGTCTCCAGCGACGTCGGCCCTGGTGTCCGCGGCGCAGCCACCCGTGGCCTGGGCAGCAGCAGCCACCCGTACCATCCGGCAACAAGAACCAGGAGCAGAATCCCCAGCCACATCCAGATGCTTTGGTATGGCAGGGGTGCGTAGAAGTCAGCCGGCACGCTGGCCCCTTGGTGGCCGGCGGCCAGAGCTCAGCGCACCGGAGCGGTGTTTTTCCAGCAGGGCGAAGACGCTTGTCACGACATCGGCGCTGCCTTCGGCCTGTTCTTCTGCGATGCCCAAGCGGCGAAAGAGGGCCGCCCGAAGGTCAGCGCGCTGGACCATCGCGTTCTGGTAAGCGGCCCGGATGTCCCTGTCCGCGGCAAGCAGGAACGGTATCGCAGTGCCCGTGCCGACGTCAGTACTGTCCCGGGCTGCCTGTCCCTCGATCCGGGGCGCGAGGTCAGCATCGCGAACGGTCAACCAGAGCACTTCATGCCGTGCCCGCAGCCTGCGCAGCAGCTCCCCGGTCCGGGCGTCCGGAAGGAACTCGTCAGCAACAACCACAATCAGCATCCGGCCCTTGAGGTACCGCAGGACGTAGTCCAGCTGCCCCGCGATACCGCTGGGTTGGCCATGCAAGGTAATGGCCGAGTCAATCTCCCGCAGCAACCGCTCAAGGTGTTCCTCGCCGCCTTTGGCAGGCAGGTACCTGGAAGCGCTCGCATTCCCGTGCACCAGGCCAACATCGTCCCCGTGACGGCAGGCCAGGTAACCGACCACCCCGGCCGCGTAAACAGCAACGTCCTTCTTGCTTTCGCCCGAGAGGGCCTCCGCTGCCATGTTTCGTCCGGAGTCCACCACCAGCAACACTGCGTGCCGGCGGACGGCGACATAGCGTTTGACGAGCGGTGAGCCGTGCCGGGCCGTGGCCTTCCAATCGATGTCCCTGACTTCATCGCCGGGCACATAGCTCCGCAGCTCGTCGAAATCCATGCTGCGGCCCTTGAAGACAGAGCCGTATTCGCCATCGAGCAGGCTCAGCGTCCTTCGATGGGCGAAGATGAACATCTTCGATTTAACGCGTTTCAGAAGGCTGGCCACCTGCCGGCCCCGCTAAGGCGTCTGGACTGACGCCAGAACGGCATCGATGACTGTTCCCACGGCAACGCCCTCCACGACGGCGTCAAAACCAAGGATGATGCGGTGGCGGAGGACCCGGTGTGCCAGGTTCTTCACGTCTTCCGGGATGACGTGGTCGCGGCCGTTGAGCAATGCCAGGGCCCTGGCCGCCTGGCTGAAGGCGATGCTGGCCCTCGGACTGGCACCAAATTCCACGAGGTTGGCCAAATGTGGTTCCAGATATTGCGCAGCGTTCCGGGTGACGTAGGCAAGGCCCACGATGTAGCGCACGATGGCGGGGTCGATGTAGACCCGACGCACGAGTTCCTGGACCTGCACCACGGCGTCGAGGGAGGCTGCGGCCGGCGGCTTCTGCGCGGCGCTGAAGACCCCGGCGTCGATCCGCCTGATGACCTCGGCTTCTTCACCCGGGCTGGGGTAGTCCAGGACATCCTTGAGCATGAACCTGTCCATCTGCGCTTCAGGAAGGCGGTAGGTGCCCTCTTGCTCAATGGGGTTCTGGGTAGCGAGCACCAGGAAAGGCTGGGGCAACGGATAGGATTCGCCGCCGATGGAGGTCTGGCGTTCCTGCATTGCTTCCAGCATGGCGCTCTGGGTTTTTGCACTGGACCTGTTGATCTCATCGAGCAGCACGATATTGGCGTGGACCGGCCCCAGCTGGGTGACGAAGGTGCCTTTGGCGGCGTCGAAAATCTGGGTACCTGCAATGTCGCTGGGAAGCAGGTCCGGGGTGCACTGGATACGGCGGAAATCCGCACTGACGGATTCGGCGATGGCCTGGGCAGCTGTCGTCTTGGCGAGTCCGGGGACACTTTCCAGCAGCACATGGCCGCCGGTCAGCAACCCAATCAGCAGCGTCTCCCTCAGTCGTGTCTGGCCCACGACCTTGTTCTCGAAACTGCGGACGATGCTGCCCACCAGTTGCTGGGCCCGCGCCATGTCAGGTGCATCAATTCCGGCCATGGCTGTGATCTGGTGCACTCGGGTCCCCTCGCTGGCGTTATGAGTCGTGCCGCAAGCGGTGGGCTGATGTTTCCGCCTGCATCGGCCACTCTATCCAAACGGGCCTGCGTCCAAGCCGCAATGGGTACCCCTCCCCATGGAGACCCCCGAGGTCTATCCTTTTGCCATGCATCAGCTACCAGCCGCCTATCAGAACTACCTCGCATCCCAGAACCAGCACGTCATCGACGCCGTACGACCGGTCCTCCTGCAGTCGGCAGCGGACCAGCGGCACGGTGTACGGATTACCTACAACTCAGGTCCAACAGGACATCAGGCCCACTTGGATGAGTCCATCCCCTACGGCGAAATCATCGAAGACATCGACTGAAACGCCGGCAGGACCCTCTGCGCGTCAGCCCTTCATGGCGCCGGACAGCGCAAAGGAGTTCCCCATGCCCCGTGCCACCACCGCGTAGAGAACCAGCACCGGGACCGAATAGAGGATGGAGAACGCAGCCAGCTGCCCATAGGCAATGGCGCCGTGCTGGCCGAAGAAGCTGAAGATGGACACCGCAGCGGGTTGCTTGCCGATGGAGAGCAGAAGGATGAAGGGAACGAAGAAGTTTCCCCATGCCTGGATGAACACAACAATGAATACCACTGCCAGGCCTTGGCGCATGAGCGGGAGCACAACGGTCCGCAGTGTCACCAGGCCCGATGCCCCATCCATCCAGGCTGCTTCTTCCAGCTCCAGGGGAACTGCGTCCATGAAGTTTTTGGCCATCCAAATCGCCATGGGCAACGTGGTGGTGGCCATGAAGAAGATGGTCGCGGCCATGGAGTCCAGGAGCTGCAGTTGTACGAACAGTCCGTAGACCGGGACCATGATGGCAGTCACCGGCAATGATGTGCCGAAAAGAACCGTGTACATGAACGGCTTGTTAAAGCGGGATTGGTACCTCGATAACGGATAGGCGGCCAGCACGGCCACCAGCACGTTCACCAAGGCAGTACCGCCGGACAACAGGAGGCTGTTGAGCAACGGGCGGCCCAACAGCTCCGGCGTCATGACTGCGGTGAAGTTGATCATCGACGGCGCCGATGGCACCTTCGTCCCGTACCCCGCTTGAGGGTCGACGGCGGCCAGCAGCAACCAAACAAGCGGTGCCGCAAAACACAGACCAATGAGCGCCAAGGCGATGTCCGCCCCGAGCCTGGCACGGAAGCGCCTCACGTACGCCGCTCCCGCAATAGCCGGACGTAGACGGCGCCGAAGACCATTCCCAGCAGGATCAGCACCGATGCCACCGCGGTACCGTACCCAATGTCACCGAATTTGAAGGCCTCCTGGTAGGCCAGGACAGGCAACGTGGTGCTTGCATTGGCAGGACCGCCGGCTGTCATCACCCAAATGAGGGTGAACACTGCCAGCGTCTGGAGGGTGATCAGCATCAGGTTGGTGGCGATGCTGTTGCGGATCAGTGGCAGGGTGATGAACGCGAGCCGCTGCCAACCCCGGGCACCGTCCACAAGGGCCGCTTCGGTCACGTCGCGGGGCACCTCGGCCAGGGCCGCCCGGTAGACCAGCATGGAAAACGCCGTTCCGCGCCAGGTGTTGGCCAGGATGATGGCGACCAGCGGGAAGGAATACAGCCAATCCAAGCCGTGGGTCCCCAGCGCTGCGAGTATCTGGTTCAGTGTCCCGTCCCGGTTGAAATAGGCGTACGCCGCAAACGCGGCCACGATCTCAGGCAACACCCAAGCGGCCACAACAGCCGTACCGACCCAGTCCGCGACGATCTTGCGTGAGCGCGTCATGAGCAAGGCGGTAAGCAGTCCAAGGACGTTCTGCCCCAGCACGGCGGACGCGGCAACGAAGACTACTGTGAGCCACGTGGCCAGAGGAAACGAGTCGTCGGTAAACATCCGCACGTAGTTCCCGGTTCCTACCCATTGCGGATCCCGGGCTCCCCTTCCGGACAATGCGGCGTCGGTGAAAGAGGCGTAAAAGGACCACGCCACGGGGGCGAGCAGGAAAACCAGCAGGAGCACGATTGCAGGGGCTACCGGCAGAAGCCGCAGATGGCGGCGGGCTTTCATTTTTGCAGGACCTTGTCCTCACCCACCAGCCTGCGGACAGTGGCATCGTATTCCGCGGCGGCGTCCCGGGGGCTTTGCCTGCCTGTGATGACTGATTCGGTGGCTTCCTGGACTGCTGTGGAAATCCTTGGATAGTCAGCAGTGGCTGGCCGGTAGTGTGTCACCTCCACCAGATCGGACACATCCTTCACGAACGGGTTGGCAGCCAGATATCCGGCGTCCTCGGCTACGTCCGTCCTCACTGCGATTTGCGAGTTGTTGATGTCATAGGCCAATGCGTTCTTCTTGTTCAGCGCGGTGGCGAGGAACTTGAAGGAAAGCTCGGGGTTCTTGGACTTCGCCCCCACCGCCAAGGTCCAGCCGCCGGACATGCTGACGTGGCCTGGATCCTGTCCCTTTTGGGTAGGGAAGCCCGCTACTGCCATGTCCTGCTCATAGCCGGCCCACTCGTAGGTGCCGCCTTTTTTCCAGAACGACGGCGCGTAGGAACCTTCCACGGTTGCCGCCAGTTTGCCTTGGGGGAACCACTCGCCGAAGACCTTCTTCCAGACATTGGCGTCCAATGCTTCGGCGGGGCTGACTGCGAGCTTCTCGTCATAGAGCGTTTTCAGGAAGTCCAAAGAGTCAGTGAAGCCCTGTGACCCAATGACCCACTTCTTTTGGTCCTCGTCGTAAAGGGTGCTGCCCGTGCCGTAGAGGAGTTCGTAGAAACTCTGCATCACGGTTCCTTCGCCGGTCGCTTTGCCTGCGTACATGGTGAAGGGAATCACGGTGGGGTCTGCGGCCTTGACCTTGCGGGCCATGGTCAAGATATCCTCCCAGCTTTGGGGCTGCCAAGGAACAGGGATCCCGGCTTTCTGCAGGACGGCCTTGTTGTACCAAATGGCCCGGGTATCCGTCCCCAACGGTACCGCGTAGATTCCGCCGTCGTCCGCCCGGCCGGCTGCCTTCGCGGCCTCGCTGAACTTCCCCCACTCGTCCCACGCCTCAAGGTAACTGTCGAGCTTGAGCAAGTAGCCGGCGTCGACGTCCGAGCGCACCTTGAACGTGTCTTCATAGAAGACATCCGGCGCGGTGTCCGGGGAGCGCTGCGCCAAAGCCAGCTTGGTCCCGTAGTCGTCATCGTTGGCCTGGATCGGCTGGAGGTCTACCGTTACCCCTGAATTGGCTGCCTCGAACTCCTTCTTGGCATCCTGCATCACGAGGTCCAGCGCGGTGAAGGCATCGGTCTTTTGGTAAACGATCTTCAGCGTCTTGTCCTGGGCTGCCTCCGGAGTCGTGGAACACGACGTCACTCCGAGGAGCGCAGCGGCAACGGCAATTCCGATGGCGATTTTGCTGGGACGCATGGTCTTCATTGGGCGCATGGTGTTCCAATCACTCAATCGTGCTGCTTGGTCAGCCCTCCAACAGGAGCCGTTGGGCGCGGGGGGCCAGCATATGCTCCAGGACCAGGCAGGCAGCACCAATGGCGCCGACATCTTCGCCTACTCCGGTACCTACGACTTCGAGTCCGTGGATCATGCGGGCCGCGTTGTTTTCGTCCAGGAGACCGGGAACACGGTCGAGGAAATATGGGGACATGCGGCCCCAGAACGGGCCACCAAAGACAACACGCTCCACGTCCAGGGTGTTCGTCACTACGGACACCGCGCGTGCCACGAGCGTGGCCGACTTGTCCAAAATTGCAATGGCGCGCTCATCGCCGGCGTCGGCTTTGTCGCACAGCTCTGCGAAGCGTTCCTGCACTTCCGGACCATCCGCCCCATGCCCGTGCCCGTCCAGGACCCCTGCGGCTTCGGCCTCAGCAACCAGCACTTGCGGGATGCACGACGATTTGACGCATCCCCGCAGGCCACAATCACAAGCCGGACCCTCCGGGTCAACGATGATATGGCCAATTTCGCCGGCGTTGCCCGAAGTACCGCGGACAACCTCGTCGTTGAGCACGATGCCGCAACCGATACCGGTTCCCATGTACATGAAAACGAAGCTTCCGGCCCCGCTCGCACCGCCGGCCCACGTCTCGGCCACCGCCGCGCTGGTGACGTCTTTATCCACCAGCGTCTCCAGGCCCGTGGCCTCGGCCAACGCCTCGCGGATGCGCACTCTGTCCCATCCCGACAGGAGCGGCGGTTCCACCACGGATCCCTCGTCCAGGTCGATCGGTCCAGGAACGGCAACGCCCAGCCCGGCAATCTTCGCCACATCAACACCGGACTCGTCAATCAACGTCCCGACTTGGCCAGCGATGCTGGTGATCACCTCTGCCGGGTCGCCGGCTGGGGTGGCCAAACGGGAATGCTTGACGACATCCCCCAGCAAGTCGAGGACGACGAAAGTGATGACGGCCGGATCCAAATGCACTCCAACGGCGTACATTCCTGCCGGGTTCAAGCGGAGGATGGTCCGCGGCTTCCCCGGACCGGAGCCTTCCTTGCCGGCCTCGACAATCAGCTGCTGGTCCAGGAGCCGCCGGGAGATGTTGGAGATCGTTTGCGGAGACAACCCGACGATCTGCGCCAGCTCCACCCGGCTGAGACCGCCCGGAGACCGCCGGATCGCCTCCAGAATGACGGTCAGGTTGAAGTCCCCCATACGGGGTAGGTTGGTTCCGCGCCTCGGTGTCGGCTGCCGGATCTCAGTCACTGATGCCCCTAGTCATTCGGAAAATCTTCGTCGAATTTGATCTGTGTCTGCATCGTACGGCACCTCTGCTCCCACGGATACGAGCACACGCTGGCACCGATGTCAGGGCTTGGTAACGATGACACTGCATTTTATGTGACCACGCCCCTCCGGCGCGCCACGGCCGGACTCTCAGGACTTCCTGCTGCGCGTCACCGTGAATTTCGG
This sequence comes from Paenarthrobacter nicotinovorans, assembly GCF_007670255.1. Taxonomy (GTDB): domain Bacteria; phylum Actinomycetota; class Actinomycetes; order Actinomycetales; family Micrococcaceae; genus Arthrobacter; species Arthrobacter nicotinovorans_B. Next base: position 503,327 of record NZ_SZVS01000001.1, read on the forward strand.
GTTCCGGCCTTCTTCCACAGTGGGTCCAATGAGCCGTTCGAGCGCGGAGCGGTAGTGCAAGTGGCTGTTATACACCGTCCACAGCTCCCCGCCCGGTGCCAGCACGCGCGCGGCCGCCTCGAACATCTTCACGGCGGCACCGGCGTGTACGCTGGCGCCCAAATGGAAAGGCGGATTCAGCAGGATAAGGTCTGCGCTGCCGGGCGGAAGCGAGGACATGGCATCGTCGTGGAGGACCGTTATCCGGCCCGCGAGACCATTCTCCAACGCGGTGCCCTGGGCCGAGGCGACAGCCGCGGCTGACTGGTCGGTGGCAATGACTTCAGCATGCTCCTGTTGTTTGGCGATCATGGTGGCGAGAATGCCCGTACCGCACCCCAGGTCCACGATGCGCCTCGCCTCTGGCATGCGTTCAAGGAACGTCAGCAGGAAGCGGGTTCCGATATCCAGCCGGGCTCCGGAAAAGACAGCACCGAGGGCGCTTACGCTAATGCCCAGCTCAGGCAGGACTTCGACCACGGGAAAGGGCGGCCGCACCTGCACCGGCAGCGCATCCCGGGCAACCAACACGCGGGACTTCTGCCGGGCCAGCTGGGGTTGGACCGTCGAAAAGTACTTCGCCAGCACGCTGTTCATCCCCACCGACATGTGCTTGACGCGGCCGCCGGCCAGCAGGACAGCACCCGGGGCAGCAAACCGGGCAACGGCGTCGGCGATTTCCTCCAACTCCGCCAAGGACTTCGGCAGCTGCAGGAGCACCAGGTCCGCCTCCGCCAGAAGCTCCTTTCCCAGTTCGTGGGAGCTGTAGTGCCCCGCCGCTCCGACTTCGTTGGCGTTGCGCTCCAGCGCCAGCCTCCCCGTGAAGAGATCCTGATGGACACGGACATGATCGACGCCGAGCCGCGCCAGGGCGCCCAACGTCAACGCTCCGTAGCGGTCACCAATGATGACGATCCTGGTGTCGGAAGAGCTGATATCCGAGGCGGTTTCCAGCAAGAGCCTGTCCGTGGCGTCGAAAGCCCGCAAATTGTCAGCTTCGACATCCGGAAACCTCCCCAAGGCGCCAAAGACGGTCTCCAGATCCAGCTCCGTCACTATGAGGTTCCCGCTTTCCTTGCTTGATTGCCGGACCGGGCCGGCGTATCGACTTTATGGGTGCTTCGGAGGAAGCTTAAGCTTGCATCACGCAAACACCAGACCTCCTTCAGCAGCATGTGAAAGATCCCGAAGGTGGCCGGCATACGTCACGGCGACCCCAGGAGCCAGGCGCCGGGTCTGCATGTCATCGGGCTCCCAGTCCTTTGCGAGAAGCCATGAGTGTCAATGTTGTCACGAACCTTGAAGTAAAGTCCCACAACTCCCCCGACGAAACCCGCCGCGCGGACAAAACCGTGGTGGACCTGGTCACTGTGGGAGATTACACCATCGCCCGCATGACATTTGAACCGGGCTGGTCTTGGGCCGACTGCATCAAGCCGGCCGTGGGAACTGATTCCTGCCAGCTTAGCCACGTCGGGTTCTGCGTTTCCGGTTCACTGGAAGTGGAGACCAACGACGGTGCGAAGATCAGCATCTCCTCTGGAGCCTCCTACTCCATTCCTCCGGGACATAATGCATGGGTGGTGGGAGATCAGCCGTTCCAAGGCATCGAATTCGTCAGCGGCGCTGAATTTGCCGAGGCTCTCACCTAGGAGCTCCCCCAAAGGCGACCATGCTGCGGAAAGCAAAAGACCCCGCTCCAAGGAGCGGGGTCTTTTTCCGGAGTGGAGCTGAGGGGACTCGAACCCCTGACCCCCTGCATGCCATGCAGGTGCGCTACCAGCTGCGCCACAGCCCCGGATTTGTTGGCCTCAATCGGAAGATTTTCTCTTTCCGTCGAAGCAACTCGTCAATACTAACCACAATCCCGGCATAAGAGAAATCGGCGCGGGGTGAGCTGCGCCACAGTATTAGAACATCCACTGGGAGGCCCGCACGGCCGAGGTGCGTGGATAATTCCACCGCACCTCCCCCCAAAACCGGCCGCACGGAATCCTCCCATAGGACGTGCTGTAAGAAGTCTAGAATCCAGACGATGGAAAACAAAACCGTCCAGTCGGTTTTCACTGATGTCGGTGGTAGCGTAGTGAAGTCTCGACGGCGGTCCGCCCTCCGTCGCCCCTATGGTTGAGAGGCTCACCCTTGCCCCAGCAACAACGCGCGAAGGAAACCCGGCTGGCTGTTATTGAGGGCGCCGCCACGGTCTTCGCAGCTACCGGCTACGGAAACGCGAGCCTGTCGGACATCATCAAGAATGCCTCCGTAACGAAGGGAGCCCTGTACTTCCACTTCACGTCCAAGCGGGAGCTGGCGTTGGCCGTCATCGAAGAGCAGCACTCCATGGTCCTGGCAGCGGGGGCTGCCATCCTCGGCTCGGAATCCCCGGCCCTGGAGAAGATCGTCAGCCTCTGCAGGATGTTTGGGCGGCAATTGCTGGATGAGCCAATCGTCCAAGCCGGCATCCGGCTCACTTTCGAAGCCTCGGCTTTCGCAGCGGACGTGTCGGGCCGTTACGAGGACTGGATCGGAACGGTCCAGCAGCTCCTGGTGGAAGCTCAAGCGGAGGGCACAGTGCGGCCGGACCTGGATGCGGCAACCTTCAGCCGGTACCTTGTTGCATCCTTCACCGGCGTCCAAATGGTGTCGGACGTGCTCACGGGGCGCGAAGATGTCCTGGCGAGGATAGAACAGATGTGGGAGTTCATGCTGCCGGCGCTCACGCCTGCGCGCTAGCCGATCCGGCCCGGCACTACTCCTGCCGGGGATGCGTCGATTTTTCCGGTTCCGCGAGGGCGTCTATGAGCTTGAGCCCGCGTTTCCCCCATTCAATTTCCGTCTCCGCGCGCGCTATGAGGCCTTCATAGGTAAATATCTTGTATTCAATGGTGCGCTGGTGGTCAGCCTTGGGAGTTACGGCCAGTCGCTTGTTCAACATCTCATTGGCACCGGACTTCAGCTCCTCGATCATGTGCGCCCACTGGTCGCGACGCATGAGGTGATAGTCAATATGCGCCTGCATGTGATCCCTGGCGGCCTGCGGCTCCACCCACTCAAGGTAGGCGGCCTTCAAATGGACGGGGTCCCGCTCACGCGAGTACTCCAGCGGTGAGTACATCCACTCACGGAAGACATCACGGCCCTCCTCGGTGATCCGATACTGCGTCTTCTTGCCGCGGGGTCCCCACGAAACTTCCTCCGCCGTGAGCAGCCCACCTTTTTCCATCTTGCGCAGCTCCGGATAGATCTGGGAATCCGGGGCGTGCCAGACGAAACCCACAGAGGACCCGAAGCGTTTCGCGAGGTCATATCCGGTCATTGGCTCAACGGAAAGCAAGGCCAGGATGGCGTGGCGGAGACTCATGAGAAGTTCCTTTCAAGGTCTTGCCAATAACTATATCTATAGATAGTGTGTGACGCACCCCACCATCTATGTCCATAGATAGTGGGGTGCATTTGGAAATTTTGCGAAAGGTCAACGATGACTGTGCTTCAGTCCAGCAGTTCCACCACCAGCAAGGTTCTTGGGCATCCCGTGAATGCCTGGTACGTCGCCGCTTGGGATCACGAAGTGACCCGCAAACCCATGGCACGCCGCATTGCCAACAGGCCACTGGCCCTATATCGCACCGAGGATGGCAAAGCTGTAGCTCTTGCCGATGCTTGCTGGCATCGGCTGGCTCCCCTCTCCATGGGGAAGGTGGTGGGGAGGGACGAGATCCAGTGCCCCTACCACGGCATCCGGTACAACTCAGCGGGGCGCTGTACTTCCATGCCGGCACAGGAGACGATCAATCCCTCCGCCACTGTCCCCTCCTTTCCCGTGGTGGAACGGTACCGGTTCGTTTGGGTCTGGTTGGGAGATCCCGGGAAAGCGGACCCGGACCTCATTCCGGACATGCACCAAATGGACAGCCCTGAATGGGCCGGCGACGGACAACTGATCTACGCCCCGTGCAACTACCAGCTGGTGCTCGACAACCTGATGGACCTCACCCACGAGGAATTCGTCCACTCCTCCAGCATTGGCCAGGAGGAACTGAGCGAGTCGGACTTCGTTGTCTCCCATGAGGGCCAGACCGTCACGGTCACCCGTTGGATGCTCGATATAGAGGCCCCGCCCTTCTGGCTCAAGAACATGCGGGACAAGTTCCCCGGGTTCTCCGGCAGGGTCGACCGGTGGCAGATCATCCGCTACGAGGCACCATCGACAATCCGGATCGACGTCGGTGTCGCCAAGGCGGGGTCCGGCGCCCCCGAAGGGGACCGGAGCCAGGGCGTCAATGGCTACGTGATGAACACCATCAGTCCGGAGACTGACAAGACCTGCCACTACTTTTGGGCCTTCATGCGCAACTACTGCCTCGACAGCCAGCTGATCACCACACAATTGCGCGACGGAGTGGACGGCGTCTTTGCCGAGGACGAGGCCATGCTGACCGCGCAGCAGGAAGCCATCGACGCCAACCCCGACTACGAGTTCTACAGCCTCAACATCGATGCCGGGGGAATGTGGGTGCGCCGGATGATAGAGCGGATGCTTGAGGCCGAGGGCCGCCTGGCCGCTGCCGTCTAAGCACCCGGCTTCGAGGAGAAAAGACAATGGCAGCAAACAACACCGAAGTCTGGCAGTCCGCAAGGGTCGCCGCAGTGGTCGAAGTCGCAACAGGCATCAGGCGGATTGAGCTCACCCCATCCATGCCTGTGCCCGCTGAACCGGGATCCCACGTCGACGTTATGGTCGTCGTTGACGGCGCGCAGGAAAAGCGCTCCTATTCAGTGGTGGAGTGCTCCGAGGATGGTGCCCGCCTGGTCATCAGTGTTTTGAAGGCCCCCGCTTCCAGAGGCGGCTCTGTCTTCATGCATATGCTCCAGGAAGGCGAGACCCTGCGCATAACGCAGCCGCTGCAGAACTTCCCTCTCCGCATCGGCGCAGAGCGGTACGTGCTCCTTGCGGGAGGAATCGGCATCACCGCCATCAAGAACATGGCTGACGTCCTCCGCAGCGTCAAGGCAGATTACACGCTGGTCTACGTCGGCCGGAGCCGCAGGGCAATGGCATACCTGGAGGATTTGCGGCAGTTGCACGGAGACAGACTCCGGGTTCATGTCGATGACGAAGGCAATGGCCTGGACGTCAGCACCTTGGTGGACGACCTCGATGCGACGACCGAGCTGTACATGTGTGGCCCGATCCGTCTGATGGACGCCGTGCGACGTGCATGGGGAGAACGCAACCTTTCCTTGCCGAATCTGCGCTACGAGACGTTTGGCAATTCAGGCTGGTACGACCCCGAAGAATTCATCGTCAGCATCCCCCGGCTGGGCGTTGAAGCCACTGTCGGTCGTGGCCGCTCCATGCTTGAGGCACTCGAAGACGCGGGCGTGGACATGATGTTCGACTGCCGCAAAGGCGAATGCGGACTCTGCGAAGTGCGGATCCTGAACCTCCAAGGCACCCTCGACCACCGCGACGTGTTCTACAGCGAGAGACAGCAACATGCGACCGAAAAGATGTGCTGCTGTGTTTCCCGCGCCGTCAGCCGTCCTGGTCCAACCAAGACAGCCGGATCCCCGGCAGTCCTGACCATCGACGTTTCCTGAGCCCAGTTACCCCGGACATCAGCACCGTCTCGATGCCCTATCCGCTCCACGCCCCGACGGTGGACGGCACGATACGACGAAGTATCTCCAAGAAAGGTTTACCGTGGACGTAAAGAGTGAGATCAAGAACTCACCCATGAGTCGCTTTCAAATAGTGACAGTGACCATCTGCCTCATCCTCATCATGATCGACGGCTTTGACGTCCTGGTCATGTCATTCACAGCCCCGACGCTTTCGGCCGAATGGAAAGTGCCCCCCATCGAATTGGGCTACCTCCTCAGCGCCGGGCTGTTCGGCATGTCGGCAGGCTCCATTCTGTTGACGCCCTTGGCGGACAAAATCGGGCGCAGGAACCTGACCCTGGTTGCGCTGTCCATCATTTCGGTTGGCATGATCTTGTCCGTGACGGCGGCAGATGTTCCCCAGCTGATCGCCTACAGGGTCTTCACCGGACTGGGCATTGGCGGCATGATCGCCAATCTCAGTGTCCTTGTTTCCGAATACTCCTCGGACCGCCGTCGTGGCATGGCCATGGGAATCTTCTCCGCGGGCTACCCGATCGGCGGAGCCGTCGGCGGTGTTATCGCCGGGTCATTGATTGCCTCATATGGATGGCGGGCGGCGTTTGCCTTCGGTGCCGTCGTCAGCGTGGCCATGTTGATTGCCAGCTGGTTCCTTCTGCCGGAATCGCTCGAATACTTGGCCGAGAAGGGAACCGACCGTTCACTTCCCGCGATCAACAAAATTCTTGGCAGGATGGGCCGCCCCCAGCTGACGGAACTTCCAGCTGCCCCTTCCCTGCTTGAAAATTCCGAAAATGTCTTCAAGGAAGTCTTCGGGTCCAAGATGTTGGGTAAAACGCTTCTCATGTGGATCGGTTATGCGTTCCTTATCGCAGCCTTCTATTTCGCCAACACGTGGACGCCCAAAATCATGGCCGAAGCAGCAGGGGACAACCAGCTCGGTGTCACCGCCGGAATTCTCGTCAGCACTGGTGGCATTGTCGGTGCCCTTGGCTTCGGCGTTATGTCGACCTGGGTCAAGAGCCGTCTCCTGAACACCCTCTGCTTGGTGGTAGCCGCTATCGCCTACATCGCCTTTGCCGGCTCATTCGGCGCCACTGGCCTTGCACTGGCCCTGGCCACACTCGTCGGCATGCTCACCAACGCAGGCGTGGCTGGTTACTACACCATCGTGCCGCCCTTGTATTCGGCGAAGGCAAGGGCATCAGGGTTCGGCTGGATGATCGGTGTTGGGCGTTTGGTCTCCATCGTCGCCCCGATCCTGGTCGGATATTTGATTGCCGCCGGAATACCGCCGGTCACCATCTTCTATCTTTTCGCAGTCCCCTTGTTCCTGTCCGCCCTTTGCTGTGTGGCACTGGGCAGGGTACTTCGGCGACACGAGTCCACGGACGCCGCGCGTACGGAAGCTGACGAGCCCGCAATGAGCTAACGGGAATGCTTCCTGTCGGACCGCTGGGATAAACGACGGAAATGAAAAAGGAGAGCTACCACATTGGTAGCTCTCCTTTTATCCTGCTTCCGGCAGGACCTTTATGGTGGAGCTGAGGGGACTCGAACCCCTGACCCCCTGCATGCCATGCAGGTGCGCTACCAGCTGCGCCACAGCCCCATATTCTTGCCGCTTCGTCCTTGGCCTTGAAGCCATCCGCGCCGAAGCAACTCAAATATCTTAGAACAGCATTTCCGAAAATTCCAAATCGGGCATATTCGGCATGCGGACCGCTTCTAGGCCTCGGACTCCCCCGCGGCTGTGGTGTTGGCTTGCGCCGCGTCGCCGAGCTCGAGGTCGACCACAGGGCAGTCCTTCCACAGGCGCTCAAGGGCATAGAACACGCGGTCTTCGGCATGCTGGACGTGGATAACGATGTCTGCGTAGTCCAAGAGGACCCAGCGTCCCTCCGAACGGCCTTCACGGCGGACCGGGCGAAGATTTTGCTTCAGCAGCTCCTCTTCAATCCCGTCGACAATGGCGTTGACTTGCCGCTCGGTGGGAGCGGAGGCAATCAGGAAAACATCCGTCAGCGCCAGACGTTCGCTGACATCAAGAGCGACGATGTCTTCTGCCAGCTTGTCGGCCGCGGCACGTGCAGCATGACGGGCGAGAGTGATGGATTGTTCGTGTGCAGACAAGGGAACTCCTAGTTGTGGCGCGTGGCCGGAAAGTGGCTTAAGCCGTGTTGGGGCGGATTATCCGCTGGTAATCATGATGATGCCGACGATCAGGGCCACCAGGCCCAGTGCCAGGACGCCGTACTGCAGCAAACGGTTGCGCTGGGCCCTGGCCAGGCCGGCGGTGTTGGCGTCCAAGGGATCCAAGCCGTAGGCGGTACTGGCAGACACTGGGGGCCTCTGCGCTTCTTCACCGGGCTCAATCCTGGTCGCAGATTTGTTCCTGGCCGATCGGGCTACTGCCTCGGCCCGGGCAAGTACGCCCGCACGGCCGCGCGGGGCGCGTTCCTTGGCTGGAGCCTGTGCGGAATCAAGCTTCTGACCGGACGAAGTGACTACCGGAACGAAGGTAGTACTCGGACGCTTCATCACCGGACGTTCAACACCGGGGACCTTGACGAACTCCAGCGGAGTCACCATCGCCAGGTTGTTCGCCGTTGAAGGACCGGCCGATGCGGACGGAGCCTTGCCCTGCCCGGATTGGTTTGGGCCGGCTTGGTTCTGCTCGGCAAGTTTCTGCTTCGCTGCGGCGCGCTTGTTCAGCACTGCCGCGCGCTCAGCCAAAGCAATCTGCTGGGCCAGGACGTCAGGATCAACAGCCAGAGGATCCTGCTCGGCAATGTGTTCAAGTTTGGAGGTCTGGTTCTGGACCTGCGCAGCAATCAGTTCGCGGACTGCCAGAGCCTGTTCCACGGACATCCCGGACTCCGCGGGACCGCTGGGAGCCCCTGAGGGAACAGCCTTTGCCGGTTGTGCGGGCTCTTGTTTCTGCGTGGAGTCTTGGAGCGGCGCAACTTCCTCCTGCTGCGCAGGCGCTTGCTGCTTGCCGCCTTCCTTGACCGCGGCTTCGCCCTTGGCGCCGGGCAGGGGAACAACCGGGTTCATGGACGTGGCGACTTCTGCCTGAAGCTGCTGAAGCCGCAGCTGGCGTCGTGTGGGCGGGCCGCCGCCGGACAATTGCTCTTCCTTGTCAGCGAGCTCCTTGATGGTACGCAAGGCAGCACGGTCACGGGCCCGGATCTGGGACGAACGTTCCTGTGCTGCGGCGCCCACCGCATCTACGGGGGCATCTGCGGCACGGCGGTTGCGGGCGTGCAAACGCTCTTCACCGACGGCGGTATCTGCCTGCTGGGGTGCGGCGGCCTCCGACTGGACCTCAGGGTTCTCTTCCCGGGCACGACGAAGCTCACGCCTGCTGCGGATGGGTCGCTGTTCCTGGCTGCTCATATTACAAACTCATTCAGTACGTGCTTGGTCGTCTGATCCGGAAAGTGCCGGCGAAAGATCTCCCGGTACGGCGTCCGGCGCATACAGTCCATACTTGGCGATGTACTGCACAACGCCATCCGGCACCAGATACCACACGGGGTTGCCCGCACCGACACGGATACGGCAATCCGTGGAGGAGATCGCCATGGCCGGAACTTCCAGCAGGCTGACATCGTCAGTCCGCCCGAGGTCGTTCAGCTCGTGCCCGGGCCGGGTCACTCCCACGAAGTGGGCCAAGGACCAGAGTTCGTCCACGTCTTTCCATGACAGGATCTGCGCCAGGGCATCCGCGCCCGTGATGAAGAACAGGTCGGCATCTGGACGCTGCGCCCGAAGATCGCGCAGGGTGTCGATGGTGAACGTCGGGCCTGGCCGGTCCACATCGACGCGGCTGACGGTAAACCGGGGGTTTGATGCAGTGGCGATGACAGTCATCAAGTACCGGTGCTCGGGTTCGCTGACCAGTTTGTGCGACTTCTGCCACGGCTGACCCGTAGGCACGAAAACGACTTCGTCGAGGTCGAACTTGGCTGCGACTTCACTTGCAGCCACAAGGTGGCCGTGATGGATGGGATCAAAGGTTCCACCCATCACGCCCAGCCGAAGCCTGCGCTCCGACTCCCCGCGAGGTGTTGCGGCAATAATGTTAGTGGCCCTGGCCGTGGGTGTGCTTGTTCGGGTGCTGGCGGTGCGGGTCAGCGTGCTCTTCCACTGCCTCGTGGCGGTTGCCCAGGTTGGTGTAGGACAGGGTCACGAACATGAGAACCAGCAGCAGGGCGAACATGACGACGCCGAAGACCCACGGCTCGGCCCACAGCGGGGCGAGTTCCTCGTGGCCGCCTTCTGTCTGGGCGGCAATGGACGTGGCGATCTGCTGAAACAGCATCTTCTCCCCTAGTTGGTTCTCAAAGGATTTCGACGGCGGGACTCCCCGCCGTTCCTGGCTTCTGTTCTATGTTACCGCGTTGCTAGCCGCGGACTTGGCCTTCGCCTTGCACGATCCACTTTGTGGTGGTCAATTCGCTAAGCCCCATGGGGCCTCGGGCGTGAAGCTTCTGCGTGGAGATGCCGACCTCGGCACCGAGGCCGAGTTCGCCGCCGTCGGTAAACCGCGTTGATGCATTGACAATCACGGCCGCGGAGTCGATTTCTGCGATAAACCGCTCCGCATTGGCCAGGTTGTTCGTCAGGATGGCTTCTGTGTGCCCGGTAGTCCACTTGCGGATGTGCTTCACGGCGTCATCCAGGCTGTCCACCATGGCTACTGCGAGGTCGAGGTCCATGTACTCAGTGGCCCAGTCGTCGTCGTCCGCCGGAACGGTCTCGACACTGCTGCCAAGTGCGGCAGCAATCCGGTCGTCGACGTGGAGCGTCACGCCGGCTTTCCGCAAGGCGGCCGCAACCGCCGGCAGAGTGGTGGAACCCGAGTGCACCAGGAGTGTCTCGACGGTGTTGCAGACACTGGGACGCTGGGTTTTGGCGTTGAGGAGAATCTCCACTGCCATCTCTTCGCCCGCAGATTCGTCGATGAAGATATGGACGTTGCCCTCTCCGGTTTCGATGACGGGCACCGAAGAGTTGTTCACGACGGTCTGGATAAGGTCCCGTCCGCCCCGGGGAATGAGGACATCCACCCGGCCACGGGCACGCATCAGGACATTCGCACCCTCGCGGCCGTACTGGTCAACGGTCTGGACAGCATCGGCGGGAAGCCCCACCGAGTCCAGGGCATCACGGAGGATCCGGACCAAGGCCTCGTTCGTGTTCGCGGCAGCGGAGCCACCCCGGAGAATCACGGCGTTGCCACTCTTGAGGGCCAAGCCCGCAATGTCAACGGTGACGTTGGGGCGGGCTTCATAGATGGCTGCGACAACGCCCATGGGGACGTTGACCTGGCGAAGGCGGAGGCCGTTGGGCAGCGTCTGTCCCCGGACCACATTGCCCACGGGATCGGGCAGACCGGCCAGGTTCTCCAAGGCGGCAACCAAGCCGTCAATACGCTCCGGAGTCAAGGTAAGGCGGTCAAGAAGGGCTGCGGACGTGCCGTTGGAGCGGCCTGCGGCGACATCCTTGGCATTGGCCTCGAGTACGTGCTTGCGGTTCTCCAGCAAGGCGGCACCGATGGCACGAAGCGCACGGTCCTTCCACGCGCGGTTCGCCTGCCCAAGGCGACGGGCAGCCTTGCGTGAACGGTCGGCAATGGCGTGGACTGCAGCCTCGAGCTCTTCCGGTGACAGCGGAAGGCGACCTGCCGCAGGGTTCTCCGGTGCGTGGCCGGTGGTACCGGTGACGTCGGAGATCACGGGGGCGTCAGGGGTCAGCGCTTCAGTCATGCACCCAGTTTAGATGAGCGGGGCCTCTGCAGAAGCACCAGATCGTCAACATGAACAACTTCACGGTCATAGCCCTGCCCCAGGGACTGGCCAAGCTCCTGCGTGGTTCGGCCCAGCATGCGGGGAAGCTCCTGGGATGAGTAGTTCACCAGCCCACGGGCCACGATGCTTCGGTCCAGTGACACCATCTCCACGGGATCACCGGCTTCGAAGTCACCACTGACCTCCGCGATACCTGCCGGAAGCAGCGAGCGGTGCCGGTCGCGCACGGCTTTCACGGCGCCGTCGTCGAGAGTCAACCTGCCGTGGACCGTAGCCAGGTGGGCCAGCCACAGAAGGCGGACAGGTTTACGGCTGCCGTTCACCGCGAACCAGGTTCCGACATCCTCCCCTGCCAGGGCGGCTGCTGCGTTGGCCGTGGAAGTTACCAGTGCATGGATGCCCGATCCGGCGGCGATGGAGGCGGCCTCGACCTTGGTCATCATGCCGCCGGTTCCAACACCGGCCTTGCCGGCCTTGCCGATGGTCACGTCCTCCAGATCCTGGGGGCCTCGGACCAGCGGGATGCGCCGGGCCCCCTGGGAGGGAGGACCGTCATAGACGGCGTCGACGTCGGAGAGCAGCACGAGCGCGTCGGCGCGGACGAGGTGCGCCACGAGTGCCGCGAGGCGGTCGTTGTCACCAAAACGGATTTCGTGGGTTGCCACGGTGTCATTCTCATTGACCACCGGCACGACACCGAGGTTCAGCAACCGGTCCAAGGCCCGGAAGGCGTTGGTGTGCTGGGTACGGCGCATGAGGTCATCGGCTGTCAGCAGAACCTGGCTCACAGTGACCCCGTGGGCGTTGAAGGCCTGCGTGTAGCGCGCCATCAGGAGCCCCTGGCCGACGCTCGCTGCTGCTTGCTGCGTGGCGAGATCCTTGGGCCGCTTGGCCAAGCCCAAGGGCGCCAACCCGGCGGCAATGGCGCCCGAGGACACCAGGATGATCTCGGTGCCTGCGTTTCGCTTCCCGGCGAGGGCGTTGACCAACTGGGTCAGGGATTTCTCGGAAATGCCGCCTTTGATGCTGGTCAAGGAGGAGGAACCCACCTTGACCACGATCCGTTTGGCGTCAGCTATCCCCTGGCGTTCCAATCCTGCCGCTTCCCCGGGAGCTTCGATGGTCCTAGTCGTCATCACCGGAATCCAGCGTGCTCTCCCTCACTGTCCGCGCGCGGCGACCGCTGACGGATTCAGTCCAAATGCCCGCTTTGCGCTCGGCTTCCAGCTCAGCGCGTGCTGCAGCCTTGGCTTCGCGGCGCTCGATCTGCTCTTCGCGCTTTTGCGAGCGGGTGGGCCGGTCGCCGATGTCGGCGATACGGATGTCGGTGCCTCGCGGCGTTGCCAGCAGTTCGGCACCGGCCATCATGGTGGGCTCCCAGTCGAAGACAACGCCGTCGTCCTCACCGATGACCACGGTGTCGCCGGGCTTGGCGCCGACCTTGAACAGCTCAGTCTCAACACCAAGCTTGGCGAGCCGGTCCGCCAGGTAGCCGATGGCTTCCTCGTTGGTGAAGTCGGTCTGCTTGACCCAGCGCACGGGCTTTTCACCCAGAACGCGGAACAGCGGCTCGAGGTTCTTCTCCTCGCGGCGGATCTTGAAACCGGATTCGTTGACCGCACGTGGCCGCAGTACCGGCGCAGCCACCTTGGGTGGGGCAACCTCGACGGCGTCCCGCGCAGCCTTGACGATCTCGGCCATGGCGAAGCCGAGCTGGCGCAGGCCCTCATGGCTGGTCGCCGATACTTCGAAGACGCGGTAACCGCGTGCCTCAAGGTCGGGGCGGACGAACTCTGCCATGTCCTTGCCGTCAGGAAGGTCCACCTTGTTCAGGACTACGAGCTTGGGACGCTCGTTCAACGGAACAACTTCACCATCGACGCCTGCATAGCTCATATCAACGGCGTACTTCTCAAGCTCGGCCTCAATGATGGCCAGGTCCGACAGGGGATCACGGTCGGATTCCAGGGTTCCGCAATCAAGGACGTGGACCAGCGCTGCGCAACGCTCCACGTGCCGCAGGAAGTTATGGCCGAGGCCCTTGCCTTCGCTGGCACCTTCAATGAGGCCCGGGACGTCGGCAATGGTGAAGCGCACATCGCCCGCTTGCACCACGCCGAGGTTGGGAATCAGCGTAGTGAAGGGGTAGTCGGCGATCTTCGGGCGCGCAGCTGACATGGCGGCAATCAGGCTGGACTTGCCGGCAGAGGGGAACCCGACGAGTGCGATGTCGGCAATGGACTTCAGTTCCAGGACGATGTCGCTGGATTCGCCCTCGATGCCGAGCAACGCGAATCCGGGAGCCCGGCGCTTCTGCGATGACAGGGCCGCATTGCCGAGGCCTCCCTGGCCGCCTGCAGCTGCAACGTATTCGGTTCCCTCGCCCACGAGGTCAGCCAGGACGTCGCCGTCCTTGGTCTTGACCACGGTGCCGTCGGGTACCGGAAGAACCAGGGTTTCGCCGTTCTTGCCCCCGCGCCAGTCGCCCATGCCCGGGCCACCGTTGGTGGCGTGGCGGTGGGGTGCGTGGTGGTAGTCCAGCAACGTTGTTGTCTGCGCCGAGACACGAAGGATGACGTCGCCGCCATTGCCGCCGTTGCCGCCGTCGGGACCCCCGAGCGGCTTGAATTTCTCGCGCTTTACGGAGACACAGCCGTGGCCGCCGGTTCCGCCGGATACGTGCAGTACTACCCGGTCTACAAAGCTCGCCACGTGGATCTCCTCAGTTGCTGTTTCCAGCGTTGTTGCTGTTGCCAGCGCTGTTGCAAAACCAGTGCGCCGTGGGCGCCCTAGTCGATTGTAATGCGGTTAAAAGAACGGTGGAGCGGGCCGTTTGGCCCGCTCCACCGGTTCAGAACTTGTTGTTACTCTGCAGCTGCAGCAGCAACGATGTTCACTACGCGACGGCCGCGGCGAGTACCAAACTCAACCGCACCGGCCTGCAGGGCGAACAGGGTGTCGTCGCCACCGCGACCGACGCCTGCACCGGGGTGGAAGTGGGTTCCACGCTGGCGGACGATGATCTCGCCGGCGGAAACTACCTGACCGCCGAAGCGCTTGACGCCCAGGTACTGTGCGTTGGAGTCACGACCGTTGCGAGTGGAACTCGCGCCTTTTTTGTGTGCCATGTGAAATGCCTGCCTCTAAATTTCTGGGGAAACTGAAAATCTGAACAGCGGTAACGAAAGTTACGCGATGCTGGTGATCTTGATCTTGGTCAGTTCCTGACGGTGACCCTGACGCTTCTTGTAGCCGGTCTTGTTCTTGAACTTCTGGATGACGATCTTCGGACCACGGAGGTCTTCGAGGATTTCAGCCGTGACCTTGACGTTGGCCAGTTCCGCAGCAGCGGAGGTGACCTTGTCGCCGTCAACCAGGAGCAAGGCGGGCAGCTCAAGCGTGCTGCCGGCTCCACCGGGGACGCGGTTCAGCGTTACGTAGTCTCCAACGGAAACTTTTTCTTGGCGGCCGCCTGCGCGGACAATCGCGTACACCACTTGGGTACTCACTTCTCTCGACGTTTATAACTAAATTTGCGTGCGGAACCTGAGCCGGAAATCAGGCTGGGTTCGCGCTGTGCCTCAACGCCGTGGACTCCTGATCGAAGCCCGCGAGTCATCCCATGAACAATTCCACGGGGCATAACCCAAGTGTTGGCGTAAGCACCGAAGATCAAGATTACGCTAGTTTGACCCTCAGCTGCAAATGAGGCCGGGTCCGGAGGCTGCCACGTGACTTGCGTCACGAGTCGTAACGGACTCTCCCGGCACCGTGCCCATACAGCCTACAGGGTTCGGCAACGAATCACGCGATCCGGCGCGCGGAGGAAGCCGGCTTTGCTGCCCGACCCACGGATGCTGCCCCGAGGCGTGAAGCCTGGGAGCGTCAAAGAACGCGGTCTCATAGCGGCAGGACTGCCTGAAGGCCTCCAGCATGTCCGCACGCTCACGAGCGGTAGCTGAGAGTGCGGCTGCGTCCGTGAAGTTGATCGCTTCGCGGGTGGCAGCGGCGAAAGCTTCGTCCGCATACGTCCTCAGCCACTCCGCGTAAGGGTGGGCGGCTGAAGCCCCCGCCTCCACAAAGGCGGCATGGAGCTTCTCCCCTACTTCGGCGTACAACCAGTAGCAAGGCAGGATCGCGGCCAGAACCACTGCATAGCTGCCCGACGTCGAAGCGGCGAGCAGGTGGTCCACATAGGCTTTGGTCACTGGTCCCGTCACACCCGATGCCTCGCGGGTACTCAGCCAGTTCCTGTGCAGTTCCGATTCCACTTCGAGGCACTGCTGTGATCCCTTGGCCCAGAACAGTTGTTCTTCTTCAGTGGGCGCCAACGCGCCTGCCCGGGCCAGCACCCTGGAATAGCCATTCAAATAGATCGCATCCTGTGCCAGGTAGTAACTGAATGCAGGCTCCGGCAGCTGCCCGGACTGCAGTTCCTGGATGAAGTTCAGCTCATGGATTCTTTCAAGCTCAGGGACGGCTTCTTTCCACAAGATGGCAGCGAACCCGCCCGTTTGGAGCTTGCGCTGGTGATGGAAGTGGTCCACTGGTCCGTTGCCTTCGCCGACCTCCAGCTCAACTGAACCCCGCAGCGCCTGGAGCAGCCACGGTTTTACCTCGCGCAACGACGCTTCCCAGTCACCCGTACGTACTTGTACGGTGGCCATCGCCGACGACAACGAGCACCCAGTGCCATGGCTGTTCTTTGTGTCAATCCGCGGACCGGCTACCTCGACGACATCCTGGTGCAACAAGCCAACGGTGTTGATCAACGCATCCGGACACTCGGCTCCAGCCAGGTGACCGCCCTTGACCAGGACGGTGTTTCCGCATTCCGCGGCAAGGCGCTTGCCCTGCTCCAGGGCCGAAGCCCAATCGGCCGCCTCAGGCTCGCCCAGCAATATGGCAAGTTCCGGCAAGTTGGGCGTGATGAGGTCCGCCAACGGCAGCAAGGAACGAAGGGCCTCGACGGCAGACTCCGTCAGGAGGCGGTCACCGCTGGTGGCCACCATCACCGGGTCAAGGACGACGACGGCGGGATGCACTTCCCCAAGCCACCTGCGGACTTCATCAATCACCTCTGCGTCCCCCAGCATGCCGATCTTGACGGCATCGATGGCGATGTCGCTGCTGATCGCGGTCAACTGTTGCCGCAGGAACTCCACCGGGGGTACGTGGACGGCACTGACACCCTGGGTGTTTTGTGCGGTCAGGGCCGTGATGGCAGCCATTCCGTAACCGCCGTGGGCGGCGATGCTCTTAAGGTCTGCTTGGATCCCGGCGCCTCCGGAGGGATCTGAGCCTGCAATGCTCAGTACCCGTGGGGTCTGCCTGTGGTCCGCCACCAGCGGATACACAGAGGAATATGACAACTCAGCCATGAGGACATCCCTTCGCCGGTGCTAACCGGACAGGTTCAACGGGTCTGGATCTCAGCCCGGCCCACCGCCTGGCACCCCGTGTCAGTCCCCCAGCCTAACGCACCGAAAAGGGCGAGGGCCCCGTAATGCCCGCTCCTGGCGGATATTACAGGGCCCTCGAAACCACTGACGTCGATCAGAGCTCGGAGGCAGGCACGCCGACACCCAGGATGATGGGTTCCTCCGAAGCCGGTTTCCGGACCGGTTCTGCCGGCGCCTTGGACTGGTGTGCCGATCCCTGGGCAGCTGTGGCAGCTTCCTCGTGGTGCTCAACACTGGTCTCGTTGGCCGCACCTTGTGCCCTGCTGGCACTGCGGTTCCGGCGGCCCCGGCGACCCCTCGAAGCCGCAGGAGCTTCTCCGGACGAAGGAACCTGTGCGGCGGCTTCCGGGGCTGTTCCGGCAGCTGGAGCCGCTGCACTCTCCGAAGCGCCCTCTTCCTCGGCGGACGGAGCGGCACCGAGGTGCGAGAACGCCTCGGCCAATCGGTCCAGGCTCATGGCAGGCTTGGACGTCTGCGGCTCGTCATGGTGTTCGACGAAAGGCAGCGCAACCTCTTCGCCGCCGAAGCGCAGCACCGGGGTGGAGCGCGCTTCACGGACGGCGGCATCGTGGGCCTCAGTGGCCTGGTCCGTCGGAGCATCCTTTGCCGCAGCAGAAATGGATCCTGCGCCGGCCTCGTGCTGCCCGGCAGCCCGGGCCAGCTCTTCGGCCTTGTGGATTTCGTCATCGTGCAGGTGGGCAGCATGCGCTGCGGCGGCAATGGTCGCCAGCGCTGCACGGGTCGCTTCAGCTTTTGCCTGGCGCGCAGGGTCCTGTGGTTCCGGGTGCGCCGCCGGGGCAGCCGGAGCTGAGGGCGCCGCGTGGACCTGGGTGGGTGCTTCGGCTGCCCCCTGCGCTCCTCCCTTGCCGCGACGACGCTTGCGTTCCGTACGCGCGGTGGGCTGTTGCGCCTCGGTGTTGGGACGGTGCTGCTCGACAGCCGCCACGTTGGCACGACGATGCTCCACGGGCTCGTCGTGTGTCACGACACCACGGCCTGCGCAATGCTCACACTGTTCACCGAAGACCTCAAGGAGTCCGGTACCCATGCGTTTGCGCGTCATCTGCACCAAACCGAGCGAGGTCACTTCAGCAACCTGGTGCTTGGTACGGTCGCGGCCCAAGCATTCGACCAGGCGGCGCAGCACGAGATCGCGGTTGGATTCCAGCACCATGTCGATGAAATCGATGACAATAATGCCGCCGATGTCACGCAGGCGAAGTTGCCGGACTACTTCCTCGGCAGCTTCAAGGTTGTTCTTGGTGACTGTCTCCTCGAGGTTGCCGCCGCTGCCGGTGAACTTACCGGTGTTGACGTCCACCACGGTCATGGCCTCAGTGCGGTCGATGACCAACGAACCACCGGAAGGCAGGAAGACCTTGCGTTCGAGTGCCTTGTGGATCTGCTCATCGATGCGCCAAGCGGAGAAGATGTCCTGGTCCTTGGTCCACTTTTCGAGCCGGCCCACCAGATCGGGAGCAACGTAGGTGACGTAGGCCTCGATGGTGTCCCAGGCATCGTCACCGGAGACGATCAGCTTGGAGAAGTCCTCGTTGAAGACGTCGCGGACCACCTTGATGGTGAGGTCCGGTTCGCCGTAGAGCAGTTCCGGTGCCAGCACCTTGGTGGAGGCAGCCTGCCCTTCGATGCCCTCCCACTGCGCGCGCAGCCGGTTGATGTCGTGGGTCAGTTCTTCTTCCGATGCGCCCTCAGCGGCGGTGCGGACAATGACGCCGGCGTTTTCCGGCAGGCGGTCCTTGAGGATCCGCTTGAGGCGGTTGCGTTCGACGTCGGGCAGCTTGCGGGAGATGCCGGTCATGGATCCACCGGGCACGTACACGAGGTAGCGGCCCGGGAGGGAAATCTGGCTTGTGAGGCGGGCACCCTTGTGCCCCACGGGGTCCTTGGTGACCTGGACCAGGACAGAGTCCCCCGACTTCAGTGCGTTCTCGATCCGGCGAGGCTGGCCTTCAAGGTTGACCGCGTCCCAGTTCACTTCACCGGCGTAGAGCACCGCGTTGCGGCCGCGTCCGATGTCCACGAAGGCAGCTTCCATCGAGGGCAGGACGTTCTGGACCTTGCCCAGGTACACGTTGCCGATCAGTGAGTCCTGCTGGGTCTTGGACACAAAGTGCTCAGCCAGTACGCCGTCCTCAAGGACGCCGATCTGGATTCTGTCATCGCGCTGGCGGACGATCATCTGCCGGTCCACCGACTCGCGGCGTGCCAGGAACTCCGCTTCGGTGATCACCTGGCGGCGGCGTCCGGTCTCGCGTGACTCGCGACGACGCTGCTTCTTCGCCTCGAGGCGGGTAGAGCCCTTGACGCTGGCGACCCGGTTGGAGGGGGCAGTTTCCGTGATGGGGCGCGGTGCGCGGACACGGGTGACCGTGTTGGGCGGATCATCGTCCGAGCCGCCGGTCAGTTCAAGGTCCTGGTCTCCACGGCGGCGCCTGCGACGACGACGCGAGGTAACGCCGTCTTCGAGGGCTTCAGCTGCCGGAGCCTCGTCGTCCCCGGAGTCGCTGCTGTCTTCGCTGTCATTCTCTCGCTCGGTCCCGCGGCGGCCACGGCGGCCACGGCTCCGGCGGCGGCGACGGCTGCCACCTTCGTCCAGTTCGCCCTCAGCGCCGGTTTCAGCGTCATCCTCAGCCTCGTCGTCCTTTTCTTCCACGGCCGCGGCGCGCGGAACAGTGGTCAGGTCCGGAGCCTGGAAAATCATGGAAGTAATGGAAACCGGCTCCATGAACAGTGACGTCGCAGCAGGAGCGGCTTCTTCAGCAGGCGTGGCGTCCTCGACAGCTTCTTCTTCAGCGGCAGGCGCTTCCGGCTGGGAGCCGGTGTCCGGCGTCGTGGTTTCCGCGGCAGGTTCTTCGGTCACTTCCGCAGCAACCGGGGCCTCTTCCGCTTCTACCTTCGGCTTGGCAGCACGACGACGGCGGACCGGCTTTTCGGGAGCGGCTTCCACGATTGCTTCGGGCTGGCTTTCGGCAGCGGCTTCCTGCCCGACGGCGGCTTCCTCACCAAGGCCGGGCAGTGGCTCGGCCGGTTCCACCTTCTTGCGGGCCCGGGTCCGGCGTACGGGCTTTTCCGTAGCTTCGGGGGCTGGGGCCTCAGCTGCAGGGGTTTCTACTGCATCGGCTGCTTTAGGCGCAGCCTTGCGCCGGGTGCGGGTGGTTTTCTTCGGCGCTTCCGCGTTTTCCGCGGCCGCTGCCTCATCATTAACGGCTACAACCTGGTCATTATCCATATATGGCAACACTCCTGCCCCAGCGACACCGCCACATCCGGCGCCCAGTGGGGCACATATTGTCAAAACCCGCAGGCGTTGACAGAAGTCGATAGTATGCCTTCCGGTTCGCACCATCCTTGGGGTGCGGCAGCCCTGGAAGACCGGTGGCTCAGCTCTGAAACCCGTTGTTCTGCTGCCACAACCAGGTGCCGTCCATTGTCATGGCGGGCCTACCGAAGATCGACGTGATCCTGGCATGCCCAGCTCATGCTGGCGGTCTTGGGAACAAGTCACCGGACCGGAATCCGAATGTGGGTCGGCTTCCAGCCATGTTCATTCTCTCACACCCATACGACTTTGCCCGCTAGGGAGCTGTGTCGCACCGGGCGGCAAAGCCGGGACGGGAAAAGCTGGGCGCTGCGTCCAGCCTCCGGCGCTACAATCCTCCCAAGAGCACTTCCCGGGCTGCCGGGCATACTGTCGAAAAGGATCAGATCCGCGATGCCGAGCACCGCCAGGGAGAACCTGGCCAAGAAAGCCTCCACCAGCGTGGAGGAACCGTCCACTCAGCAGGAAATGTTGCCAAGGGCCGTACGCGACAAGCCGTTCGCGTGGCTGCTGCTGGTTACCGGCGTCATTGGATGGCTGGCGTCGGGCGCCCTGGTCCTGGAGAAGCTCCAAGTGCTCCAGGATCCAAACCACATCACTGCTTGTGATGTGAACCCGTGGGTTTCCTGCGGAACCGTGATGAAGACGTGGCAGAGTTCCCTCTTCGGGTTCCCCAATATGTTCATCGGCATCGTTGCCTTCGCCGTCATCATCACCACCGCCGTGGGATTGCTCTCCGGAGCGCGTTTCTCACGCGGCTATTGGTTGGGACTCCAAGCGGGCGTGACCCTGGGCTTTGCCTTCGTGGTCTGGCTGTGGTCACAAGCGCTGTACGTCATCAACGTGCTCTGCCCGTTCTGCATGATCGTATGGGCTGTCATGATTCCCATGTTCGTCTGGGTGACCATCCGCAACATCGCCCACGGGGTCATTAAGGCACCGCCGTCCCTGGCCAAGTTGCTCAGCGACTCCGGGTGGATCATCGTGGTGCTGCTGTACGTGGCGGTCATCGCCACCATCTTCTTCGCTTTCATCCACGTCTTTGCCGGGACGTCGGGCTACTAAAGCCACGCCGCCAATAAGAAAGGTCCCGTGTTCGAACGAACACGGGACCTTTCGGCTGTCTACGCCTGGATCAGTTGAACCAGATCTTGATTTCGCGCTCTGCCGAATCAACGGAGTCGGAGCCGTGGACCAGGTTCTGCTGGACAGCCAAACCCCAGTCGCGGCCGAAGTCACCGCGGATGGTGCCGGGTGCCGCCGTCGTGGGGTCCGTCGTCCCGGCGAGGGAGCGGAAGCCTTCGATGACGCGGTGGCCCTCGAAAACGGCTGCGATGACCGGGCCGCTCAGCATGAACTCAACCAGGGGCTCGTAGAAGGGCTTGCCCACGTGTTCCTCGTAGTGCTGTTCCAGCAGCTCGCGGGTGGCGTTGACCTTCTTCAATTCGGCCAAGGTGTAGCCCTTGGCTTCGATGCGGGCCAGGATGCTGCCGCCCAGGTTGCGGGCGACGCCGTCGGGCTTGACCAGGACGAGGGTCCGTTCAATGCTCACAGTTGCTCCAATGTGATGTGTTCGGTGGTTTCCCAGCCAGTTTACGGGGTTTGCGGGCCGGCTTCGTCACTGTGGGCCGCGTCCCATTCGGCCTGCTCGCGGTCGCGCTGGGCCACCTCGCGGTCAATCCTCATGCCGGCGCGGATCCCGTACCACCAGCAGATTGCGAACAGGACACCCACGATGAACATCATGGGCTCCGCCAGGCCGGTCAGAATGAGCACGATCTGCAGCACCCACCCGAGGGCCACGCCCCACGGCTTGGACAACACGGCGCACGCAAGAACCAGCACCACGCTCAACGCAATGCCCACACCCAGGATGATGCCCGGATCGACCTCGCCACGCTTGAGTCCGAATACAGCGAGCGTGCCGAAGAACGCAACGAAGGCTTCGAGCAGCAGCACCGTGGACGCGAACATCACCTTGGTCGAACGGCGCTTCTTCGGCATCCCGGGACGCCATTCGCGCTGCGCTTTGGTCATTTTCGCCATACTAGGAACCCGCCTTTCCCAGCAGGATCCGGGCCTCCGCCACCACCGTGATGGAACCGGTCACCAGCACTCCGCCTGCAAGGTCATCGTTCGATTCGGAACGCTCAACGGCCCACTCAATGGCGTCGTCGAGCTTCTCGGCGATGTGCACGTTTTCTTCGCCGAAACCAAGATCGACGGCGAGCTCAGCCAGTTCAGCGGCGGGCACAGCCCGCGGCGAGGTGGACTGCGTGAAGCAGAACTCCTCGGCGAGGTCCCCCAGTGACTCCTTTAGCGTTTTCAGGATCTCCTCGGCGTCCTTTTCGCGCAGAACTCCCACCACAACCACCAATTTGCTGAAGCTGAACGCTTCCTGGATGGCCTCGGCCGACACCCTGATGCCGTCGGGGTTATGGGCTGCATCCACCACGATGGTCGGTGCGGTCCTGACAACCTCGAGGCGGCCGGGTGAGCTCACGGTGCCGAAGGCCTCCCGGAGTACATCGGCGTCGAGTTCCTTCGCGCCACCGCCGAAAAAGGCTTCAAGGGCAGCCACAGCGACAGCTGCATTCTCGGCCTGGTGGGCACCATGCAGCGGAAGCAGCAGGTCTTCATAGCGTCCTGCCAGTCCTTGGATGGTCACAACCTGCCCGCCCACGGCCACGCTGCGCGCTTCCACGCCGAATTCGACGCCCTCGAAGCGGAACGGCACGTCGACTTCGCGGGCCTTTTCCAGCAGGACCTGTGCGGCGTCAACCGGCTGGGCAGCGCTTACCAAAAAGCCTCCAGGCTTGATGATTCCGGCTTTCTCGTAGGCGATGTCTTCGGTGGTGTCACCCAGGAGGTCCGTGTGGTCCAGGGAAATCGGTGTGATGACCGACACCTGTCCATCGCCAACGTTGGTGGCGTCGGTGATGCCGCCAAGGCCGACTTCGATCACGGCCACGTCAACTGGCTGGTCGGCGAAAATGGCGAAGCCGAGAATGGTGACGCACTCGAAGTAGGTCAACCGGGGCTGGCCATCGGCGACGAGTTCGTTGTCCACAATCTCGAGGTACGGCCGGATTTCGTCCCAGATCCGCACGAAAGTGTCATCAGAAACGGGTTCACCGTTGATGCTGATCCGTTCGGTCACCTTGGACAGGTGCGGGCTGGTGTAGCGGCCCGTGCTCAGACCGTGCGCGCGCAACCCGGCTTCGATCATGCGGGCAGTGGAAGTCTTTCCATTGGTGCCCGTGATGTGGATGATCGGGAAGGCCTTGTTCGGCTCCCCCAGCACATCCATGGCCCGGAACAGCGGCGCAAGGCGCGGTTCCATCTTGTTTTCCGGTGCGCGGCCGAGGAGTTCGGCATAGACGCTCTCGACGGAGAATTCGTCAGTCATGGATCAGGCCCCTGCCTTCTCTACGGTGACCCGGGGTTCTGCCGCGCCCGAAACCAGGGCTTCCAGCTCCAAGGTCAGCGTTTCCGTCTTGACCAGCCCGGCGTTGGCCTTGAGGGCATCGACGACGTCCTGCTGTGCTTCCACCGTGGTGTTGATACGGTCGCTCACATTGAAGCCGGCATCCTTGCGTGCCTGCTGGATGGCACGGACCATGTCACGGGCGAGGCCTTCGGCCGCGAGTTCCGGGGTGACTTCGGTATTCAGTACCACGAACCCGCCACCTGGCAGCACCGCAACGGAAGCGGAACCGCCGTCGACGGCGTCCGAAACAACGGTTTCCAGCGTGTATTCCTGCGGTTCAAGTTCCAGGCCACCGGCAACAACCACACCGGCGTCGTTCACGGACCAGTCACCGGACTTGGAACCCTTGATCGCCTGCTGCACGTTCTTGCCCAGGCGCGGGCCGGCGGCACGGGCATTGACCACGAGCTTCTGCTCGATGCCGAACTCCTCCGGCGAAGCCGTGGCGGCATCCAGCAGCCGCACCGACCGCAGGTTCAGTTCATCGGCGACGACGGCGGCGAATCCTTCCAGCGCGTCCGCGCCCGGTGCCACGACCGTCAGTTCCTGCAACGGCAGGCGAACGCGAAGGTTCGCGGCCTTGCGGAGGCTGGAACCTGTGGAACAGATCTGCTGGACGCGGTCCATGGCTTCGACGAGTTCGGGGTTGGACGGGAACAGGGAAGCGTCCGGCCAGTCGGCCAGGTGGACCGAACGGCCCCCGGTCAAGCCGCGCCAGATCTCTTCCGAGACGAGTGGCAGCAGGGACGCTGCCACCCGGCACACAGTTTCGAGCGCCGTGTACAGGGCGTCGAAGGCATCAACGTTCTCGTCAAAGAAGCGCTGACGGCTGCGTCGGACGTACCAGTTGGTGAGCATGTCCAAGTAGCTGCGAAGTTCATCGCAAGCCCCGGAGATGTCGTACGTGTCCAGGTTTTCGGTGACCTTGCGGACGAGGTCTCCAGTGTTGGCCAGGAGGTACTGGTCCAGGGTGTCAGCGTAACCGTCGTAACGGAGCTTCGCGTCGTAGCCGGAACCACCGTTGGAGGCGTTCGTGTAGAGCGTGAAGAAGCTGTACACGTTCCAAAGCGGCAGGATGACCTGGCGTACACCGTCGCGGATGCCCTGTTCGGTGACGATCAGGTTTCCACCACGGAGGATGGGGCTGGACATGAGGAACCAGCGCATGGCGTCGGAGCCATCACGGTCCAGGACCTCGGAGACGTCCGGGTAGTTCCGCAGGCTCTTGGACATCTTCTGGCCGTCCGAGCCGAGCACGATGCCGTGGCTGATCACGTTGCGGAAAGCGGGCCGGTCGAACAGGGCCGTGGACAGGATGTGAAGCATGTAGAACCAGCCACGGGTCTGCCCGATGTACTCCACGATGAAGTCCGCGGGGTTGTGGGTGTCGAACCAGTCTTCGTTCTGGAACGGGTAGTGCACCTGGCCGTAGGGCATGGAGCCGGAGTCGAACCAGACGTCCAGGACGTCCTCCACGCGGCGCATGGTGGACTTGCCCGTGGGGTCGTCCGGGTTCGGGCGCGTCAGTTCGTCGATGAACGGCCGGTGCAGGTCCACCTGGCCCTCGTTGTTGACGGGCAAGCGGCCGAAGTCGGCTTCAAGGTCGGCCAGGGAGCCGTAGACATCCGTGCGCGGGTATTCGGGGTCGTCGGACTGCCACACCGGAATGGGCGAGCCCCAGTAACGGTTGCGGCTGATGGACCAGTCACGGGCGTTGTCGAGCCACTTGCCGAACTGGCCGTCCTTGACGTTGCCGGGGATCCAGTTGATCTCCTGGTTCAGCTCCGACATGCGGTCCTTGAACTTGGTGACCTCCACGTACCAGGAGGAGACCGCCCGGTAGATCAGGGGGTTGCGGCAACGCCAGCAATGCGGGTAGCTGTGCTCATAGCTGGCCTGGCGGACCAGGCGGCCATCTGCGCGCAGCACCTGGGTGATGGGCTTGTTCGCGTCGAAGACCTGCAGGCCAACGATGTCGGCGAGCTCACCATGGGCGAACAGCGGCAGGAACTTGGCGCCCTCATCCACCGACAGGACAACCGGAATTCCCGCAGCCTCACAGACCTTCTGGTCATCCTCACCGTAGGCGGGGGCCTGGTGGACGATGCCCGTACCGTCTGTGGTGGTGACGTACTCCGCTACGAGGACGCGCCAGGCGTTCTGCGTACCGTACTTCTCCGTGTCAGCGAAATCGTTCCACAGCGGCTCGTATTCGAGGCCCTCAAGCTGGGAGCCGGTGTAGGTGGCCGTGACAGCGGCGGTTGCGGCAGCGCCGTCGTCGTACCCCAGGTCCTTGGCGTAGGACCCCACAAGGTCGGCAGCCAGCAGGAAGCTGCCGGTCACCGGCGCCTCTGCGGAAGCGGCCTTGACGCCGTTGGGTCCAGCGGGCAGGACGGCGTAACTGATGTCAGGCCCGACGGCGAGCGCCAGGTTGGTCGGAAGCGTCCAGGGGGTGGTGGTCCAGGCAAGGGCCTGAACGCCTGCGAGCGCCCGGGAAACTTCGGACTCCCCAGCCTTGATGGGGAAGGTGACCGTGACGGTCTGGTCTTGGCGGTTCTTGTAGACGTCATCGTCCATGCGCAGTTCGTGGTTGGACAAGGGGGTCTCGTCCTTCCAGCAGTACGGCAGGACGCGGTAGCCGTTGTAGGTCAGGCCCTTCTCGTGCAACTGCTTGAAGGCCCAGAGGACCGACTCCATATACTCGACGTTGAGTGTCTTGTAGTCGTTCTCGAAGTCAACCCAGCGTGCCTGGCGGGTGACGTAGGCCTTCCACTCGTTGGCGTACTTCATGACGGAGGCGCGGCAGGCGTCGTTGAATTTGTCGATGCCCATGGCTTCGATCTGGGTCTTGTCGGTCATGCCCAGTTGCTTCATCGCTTCGAGCTCTGCGGGGAGGCCGTGCGTGTCCCAGCCGAAGCGGCGTTCGACGCGCTTGCCGCGCTGGGTCTGGTAGCGACCCACGAGGTCCTTGGCGTAACCGGTCAGCAGGTGTCCGTAGTGCGGCAGTCCGTTGGCGAAGGGCGGTCCGTCGTAGAAGACGAACTCGTTGCTGCCGTCTTGCCCGGCGTCGCGTTGGTCGATGCTGGCTTGGAACGTGCCGTCTTCATCCCAGTATTTGAGGATGCGCTCTTCGATTTCCGGGAACTTCACGGAGGCGGACACGCCTTGCGCGCCGGACGAAGACGCTGAGGCCTTGGGGTAGTGGGTCATCTCATATCCTGTGATAGCTGGTTGACTGTCAGGATGCGAGGACGGCTTCTGTTCTGCCTGTCGGCAGCTCAGGTACCGCGGTACCACCTCACTTACCGGAACGTAACGCTCCGGCCTCTCATTACTGCTGTGACGGGCTTACCCGTCCGGTTCTACTGGGCGCTGACTGCCGTTTTGGCACTCACTGCGGTTCTTCCGGAAGCTCACCGGTGATGGCCGGGTCGATGCTGGTCCCCTTAGTCTAGCGTCAGCCGGGCGTGCTGCTCCACTCACAGAGTCATCCTTGAGGAGGACGGCCTGACGCCGCGGGGCTGCCTAGACTCGGGTCCATGTCCAACCACGCACCTGCCCTGCAGGCCGGAAGCCCCGCCCGACACCGCCCCTCCCTTGCGTGGACGGTGTTTGCGCTGATCGTGGCGGTGCCCACGGCGGGGGTTTCCCTGTTCAGAGCGGTCCCCGCCGAATGGCCTTTGCCCGTGGTTCAGCTAGTGGCGTTCACGCCCTGGCTGGTCATCCCGGCGGCCCTGGCACTGGTCCTCGGCGTGGTGGGGCGCCGGGTCTGGGTCATCATCACGACGGCGGCCCTGATGGCAGCGCAGTTGTTCTGGTTGTTCCCTTTCGACGCCGGCAAGCCGGAACGGCTGCCCGACGGGACACCTACTGTTTCAGTGAAAGTCATGAGCCTGAACACCGAATTCGGCGAAGCCGACGCGGCGGGCATCGTGCAGCTGGTCCGGGAGAACGGTGTCCAGCTGCTGGCACTGCAGGAGCATACACAGGGGTTGGAGGATCGTCTTCAAGCGGCAGGCCTGAAGGATCTCCTCCCCCAGCGTGTGAGCGACCCCCGTGACGATGCCGGCGGTGGTGCCGTCTACTCGGTCTTCCCGTTGGAACCCGATGGACTTCTTCCGGACACGCCTTTCCACATGGCCGTCACCAGGGTGCTGGCAGCAGACCCTAAGACAGGCCAGAGGTCGGCGCTGGATCTCACGAACGTCCATGCCCTGCCTCCCGTGGACGAGAGGATCGAACAGTGGCGCAGCGACCTGGCCAAGATCGGCCGCCAAGCCTCAAGCCCTGGTACCCAGCTGCTGATGGGCGACTTCAATGCGTCCTACGACCACGCGGAGTTCCGGGAGATGCTGGACTCCGGGAATGGCGGCGCCAAGCTGGTGGATGTAGGCACAGCAGCCACGGCGCGGTTCTCCCCCACCTGGCCCATGGAAGGGCCGCTGCTCCCGGGAACGGTGCTGGACCACGTGGTCACGTCCTCCCGAATCAGCAGCAGCGGCTACCAGGTTCAGAAAGTGCCTGGCTCAGACCACGCGGCTGTGCTCGCTACGCTTGCTGTTCCTGCGGGCTAGTCCTGCTTGCGGATCAGTTTGTGGTTCGCTGCCTGGGCTACCGGGCGCACTACGATCTGGTCCAGATTGATGTGGTGCGGAAGCGAGACCGCGTACTTGACGACGTCGGCTACGTCATCGGCCGTCAAGGGCTTTTCCACCCCTGCGTAGACCTTGGCTGCCGCGTCCTTGTCCCCCAGCCTGTTAAGGGCGAATTCCTCCGTGTACACCAATCCGGGAGCCACTTCGATGACGCGGATGTTGTTGCCGACTTCCTCAAGCCGCAGTGCGTTGGTCATGGCATGCTGGGCGAATTTGGCGGCGTTGTAGCCTCCACCGCCTTCATAAGCGGACAGCCCTGCAGTGGAGGTGAGGTTCAGCACCGTGCCTTCGCCGGTCTCTCGCAGCATGGGCAGGAATGCCCGGGTGATTTTCATGGTGCCCAGGACGTTGACCTGGTACATCCATTCCCAGTCCTCGGTGTCCGCGTTCCCAATGGTGTCGGCGCCCCTCGCGCCGCCGGCGATGTTGATGAGCGTGTCAGCACCCCCGGCCTCGGTGACGGCCGCGAGAAGGGCCGCGACGTCGTCGTCGTTCGTGATGTCTGCCGGGAACGGCACCGCGCCGGTTTCGGCACCCAGGGCCTCGATCCTGTCGGCGCGTCGGGCTACGGCAAACACCGTCCATCCGCTCGATGCCAGGGCCTTCACGGTCGCCTCACCGATTCCGGTACTGGCGCCAGTGACGACGGCTGTCTTGTTCTCTGCTGCGGGGGTGCTGTGCGCTGCCAAAGTCATGGCACCACCCTAGCGGGCGTTCGCCATCGACCCACGGCGGGTTGTAACGCCAAGCCATGAAACAATTGGTCCATGGCTGAATCAACGCAGGGTACAGACACGCCCGCCACCGCCCCCATTAACGTCCCCGACAAGCCGGCCCTCGAAGGCCTCGAGGCTGCTTTGACGCAGCGCTGGCTCGAAGAGGGAACCTACAAGTTCAACCCGGACACCACCCGGGAGCAGGTCTACTCGATCGACACTCCCCCGCCGACGGCTTCCGGCTCGCTCCACGTGGGCCACATGTTCTCCTTCACCCAGACGGACGTCCAGGCCCGCTACATGCGGATGACCGGCAAGAACGTCTTCTACCCCATGGGTTGGGACGACAACGGCCTGCCCACGGAGCGCCGTGTCCAGAACTACTACGGCGTTCGCTGCGATCCCGCCATCCCGTACAACGCGGACTACCGCCCGCCTGCCCAGCCTGCGAAGAACCAGCGCGATTTCGACGTCGTTTCGCGCCAGAACTTCATCGAACTGTGCGAAGAACTCGCCGTTGAGGACGAGAAGGTCTTCGAAAACCTCTTCCAGACGCTCGGCCTGTCCGTCGACTGGGACCTGACCTACCGCACCATTGATGACACCTCCCGCGCCGTCTCGCAGCGTGCCTTCCTGGCCAACCTGGCTGCCGGTGACGCTTACATGGCCGAAGCCCCCACTCTGTGGGATGTCACGTTCCGTACCGCTGTGGCCCAGGCCGAGCTTGAGGACCGCGAAGTCCCCGGTGCCTACTACCGCTACCCCTTCTTCACTGAAGACGGCGAAAAGATCTTCATCGAGACCACCCGTCCCGAGTTGCTGGCTGCCTGTGCAGCGCTGGTGGCAAACCCTGACGACGAGCGGTACCAGCCCCTGTTCGGCAAGACCGTGAAGTCGCCCCTGTTCGACGTCGAGCTTGAGGTCAAGGCCCACCCGCTTGCCAAGGCGGACAAGGGTTCCGGCATTGCCATGGTCTGTACCTTCGGCGACCTGACCGACGTCACCTGGTGGCGCGAACTGCAGCTGCCTACCCGCGCCATCATGGGTCGTGACGGCCGCATCATCGCCGAAACTCCCGAGTGGATTACCACCGAAGCCGGCAAGGAAGCCTACGCGGCCATCGCAGGCAAGACCGCCTTCTCCGCCAAGGAAGCAGTAGTTGAACTGCTCAAGGCAGCCGAACTGCTCGATGGCGAACCGAAGAAGATCACCCACCCGGTGAACTTCTTCGAAAAGGGCGACAAGCCCCTTGAGGTGGTCACCTCCCGCCAGTGGTACATCCGCAACGGTGGCCGCGACGAAGAACGCCGCCAGCGCCTGATCGGCCGAGGCCAGGAAATCAACTTCCACCCGTCCTTCATGCGCTCCCGGTACGAGAACTGGATCGCCGGCCTCAACGGTGACTGGCTCGTATCCCGTCAGCGCTTCTTCGGCGTGCCCATCCCGGTGTGGTACCCGCTGGACGCCCAAGGCAATCCGGACTACGACAACCCCATCCTGCCTTCCGATGAGATGCTGCCCGTCGACCCGGCGGCAGATGCTGCCCCCGGTTTCGATGAGTCCCAGCGCGACCAAGCCAACGGCTTTACCGGAGACGCTGACGTTCTCGACACCTGGGCCACGTCCTCGCTGACGCCTCAGATCGTTGGTGGCTGGAGCCGGGATGACGAACTGTTTTCCAAGGTCTACCCCTTCGACCTCCGTCCGCAGGGCCACGACATTATCCGTACGTGGTTGTTCTCTTCGGTCGTCCGCGCCGATGCACTCCAGAACAGCGCACCGTGGAAGCATGCGGCCATCTCCGGCTGGATCCTGGACCCGGACCGCAAGAAGATGTCCAAGTCCAAGGGCAACGTAGTGGTACCTACCGATGTGCTGAACGAATATGGTTCGGATGCCGTCCGCTATTGGGCAGCTTCGGCCAAGCTCGGCGCTGACACCGCGTACGAGATCGCCCAGATGAAGATCGGTCGCCGCCTGGCCATCAAGCTGCTGAACGCATCCAAATTCGTGCTCAACCTCGGTGCCACGGAGAACTCGGTGGTAAACAGCGATCTGTCGGTTCTGGCGAACCCGCTGGACCGCGCTCTCCTGGCGCAGCTGTCCGACGTCGTCGCCCAGGCCACCAAAGCGTTCGACAACTACGACTATGCCCGCGCATTGCAAATCACTGAGTCCTTCTTCTGGCAGTTCACCGACGACTACGTCGAACTGATCAAGGACCGTGCCTACGGCGCAGCCGGAGAGTCGGAGCAGGCTTCCGTCCTGGCTGCACTGGCAACGACGCTGGACTCCTTGCTCCGCCTCTTCGCCCCGTTCCTTCCCTTCGCTACCGAAGAGGTCTGGGGCTGGTGGCGCACGGGTTCGGTCCACCGTGCCGAATGGCCCACGGCCCTTGAGATCACCGACGGCGACACCACCATGCTTGGCACGGTCGGTATCGCTTTGAGCGGCATCCGCAAGGCAAAGTCCGAGGCCAAGGTCAAGCAGCGCACCGAGGTGCTCTCCGCCTCCATCACAGCTTCTGAGGTACTGGTTGCGCAGCTGAAGGCCGGCCTGGGTGACTTGAAGGCGGCAGCCAACGCGCAGGAGATCACCTTGCAGTCCGGTGAAGGTGAGTTGACCGTCAGCGACGTCGTCCTGGCTCCTGCCGAGGAGGCCCCGGCCTCCTAAGCGACACGAGCGCCCAAGGGATTTTTGGGCAAAGGGGAAGCCCCATCAGCGTTTTGCCGTTGGTGGGGCTTCGACTTTTCGGCTGTCCGGTGACGACTTGACAGTCTGGCGGAATCCTTGGAATTTCAGGTCTTCCTACCTCGTCACAGGTAGCTTGCTTCCAACTGTGCCAAAGGCTGCGTTGGTTGCATATCACTGAATCTTTGGTTTCCGTGTCCCTCTTCTTTCGAAGTGGGTAAGAACAATTGTTGTCCTGCTGACCGGGATGCACAAGGCTTCGGAAAGAACTACAGACCTGTAGTTATCCTGACTATCTGCGAGCAGCTGTGGCAGAGTAATGTCCATGCCGGAACTGCCCGAAGTGCACGGCCTGTGCATGTACCTGGACACCCAACTCCGTGGAGCCACGCTGACCGAGGTCCGCATCAACTCCTTCTCTGCGCTCAAGACTGCCGATCCTCCCTACAGCGCCTTGAAGGGAAGGACCATTCAGGGGGCGCGGCGCCTTGGAAAGTTCGTTTGCCTTGATTTGGACGGGCTCTTCTTCATTTTCCATTTAGCCAAAGCAGGCTGGGTCCGCTACACCGAGCACCCTTCCTCCGCGGGATTGCGGATGGGCAAGAGCAACATCTCGGCGAGGCTGCTGTTCCACCGTCCCGTCGACGACGCCCACATCGGAGTGGACCTGACAGAAGCCGGAACCAAGAAGAGCCTGGCCATCTATGTAGTCAGGGACCCGCAGGACGTTCCGGGTATCGCGACGCTTGGCCCTGAACCGCTGAGTCCCGAGTTCGATGAGGCCGCTTTCGCCGCCATAGTGAAGTCCAGCCCGCAGCAGATCAAAGGCCTGCTGCGCAGCCAAAGCGTGATCGCTGGCATCGGCAACGCATACAGTGACGAGATTCTCCACGCCGCGAAGATCTCCCCGTTCGCCATCGCAAAGTCGCTGGACAACGAAACGGTGGCCCGTTTGTATGACTCCATGCAGGAAGTCCTGGTGGGCGCCGTCAACGCAGCTGCCGGAAAACCCTCCAGCGAACTCAAGGACACCAAGCGCAGCAACTTCCGGGTACACGCCAGGACCGGTTTGCCGTGCCCCGTGTGCGGAGAAACAGTAAGGGAGGTGTCCTTCGCGGACACCTCCCTCCAATACTGCCCCCACTGCCAGACCAACGGAAAAATCCTGGCCGACCGCCGGACCTCGCGCTTCCTGAAGTAGCGCTTGGGTACAGCTAGTTGAATTCCGGACTCTCCGTGCGGCTGCGCTTGAGTTCAAAGAAGTGCGGGTAGCCGGCCAACGTGACTGTCGCATCCCAGAGCTTCCCGGCTTCCTCGCCCCGGGGAATGCGGGTGAGGACAGGCCCGAAGAACGCGGTCCCATTGACTGCGACCACGGGAGTCCCGACATCCTGGCCCACCAGGGAGATACCGGCCTCGTGGCTGGCCCGCAGCTTGGCGTCGTATTCGTCCGACTCTGCGAAGCGTGCCAGGTCGGCGGGAAGCCCGGTCTCTGCAAGGGCTTTCTGGATCACCGAAGCGCGGTCCTTGTTGCCCTCATGGTGGATCTGCTCTCCCATGGCGTCATAAAGCGGCTTGACGTAGCTGCTGCCATGGAGCTCCTGCGCCGCAATGATCACGCGGACAGGACCCCAGCTGTCATCCATCATGGCCCTGTACTCGGCGGGGAGGTCGCGGCCTTCGTTCAGGACGGACAGGCTCATCACATGCCAGGTGGTTTCGATGCCGCGTACTTGCTCCACCTCTCCGATCCAACGTGACGTGATCCATGCAAAGGGGCACACAGGGTCGAACCAGAAGTCGGCTTTATTGACGGTGTTTTCGGGCGCGGTCACTTCAGACGCAATCTGTTCGGACACAGAGGACTCCTCGACAAGAGTGGAAACGTAGGCAATCACGGCGGTCCCTGGAGAACCGCTCCTTCTTTGGCCAACGGCCGGTCAGGCCGACTTATTCCGCCGCTTGGCCACTACGTCATGGGCGATCATGGTCGGCTGGGCCTTCTTGGCTACCGCATCGGCTGTGATGACCACCGTTGCAATGTCATCCCGGCTGGGAAGATCAAACATGACCGGAAGCAGCACTTCTTCCATGATGGCCCGCAGGCCACGTGCACCGGTTCCGCGCTCCAGGGCCTGGTCAGCGATAGCGTTCAAGGCCTCCTGCTCGAACTGCAACTCCACGCCGTCGAGCTGGAACATC
Organism: Paenarthrobacter nicotinovorans; assembly: GCF_007670255.1. GTDB lineage: Bacteria > Actinomycetota > Actinomycetes > Actinomycetales > Micrococcaceae > Arthrobacter > Arthrobacter nicotinovorans_B. Next base: position 537,363 of record NZ_SZVS01000001.1, read on the forward strand.
TTCTGATACTGCTTCACCAGGGCATTCTTCGGTGTGGACAAAATCTGGATGAGGGCCGGCCGGTCGAGGCTGGACACGGTGGTAATGACAGGGAGACGGCCGATGAATTCAGGGATGAGTCCGAATTTCAGCAGATCCTCGGGCATGACCTCGCCGTAGGTATCCACGGTATCGCGGGCTTCGTTCAGCGGAGCACCGAAGCCGATGCCCTTCCGCCCGGACCGCGAACCGATGATGTCTTCCAGGCCGGCAAAGGCGCCCGCCACAATGAAGAGGACATTGGTGGTGTCGATCTGGATGAACTCCTGATGCGGGTGCTTCCGTCCGCCCTGGGGTGGGACAGAGGCCACTGTACCCTCAAGTATCTTCAGGAGCGCCTGTTGGACGCCCTCACCGGAAACGTCGCGCGTGATCGAGGGGTTTTCGCTCTTACGGGAAATCTTGTCGATCTCATCGATATAGATGATGCCCTGCTCGGCCTTCTTGACGTCGTAGTCGGCGGCCTGGATGAGCTTGAGCAGAATGTTCTCGACGTCCTCGCCGACGTAGCCGGCTTCGGTCAAGGCCGTGGCATCAGCGACAGCGAACGGCACGTTGAGCCGCCGGGCCAGGGTCTGTGCCAGGTACGTCTTACCGCAACCGGTGGGTCCGATCAGCAAAATGTTGGACTTGGCGATCTCCACGTCCTCGTGATGGGAGCCCTCCCCCAAGCTGCCGGTCTTGGGTGCATGGCCTGCCTGGATCCGCTTGTAGTGGTTATAGACAGCCACTGCCAAGGACCGTTTGGCGGGTTCCTGGCCAATGACGTATTCCTGCAGAAAATCGAAGATTTCCCGGGGCTTGGGCAATTCGAAGCTGCCGAGATCGGAAACTTCCGCAAGCTCCTCTTCGATGATCTCGTTGCACAGCTCGATGCACTCGTCACAGATGTACACACCGGGCCCGGCAATCAGCTTCCGCACCTGCTTCTGGCTCTTTCCGCAGAAAGAACACTTCAGCAGATCCGTGCTCTCACCAATCCGAGCCATGTGGGAATCCCTTCGTTGCATGCGGGTGATGCGGCTCCGCGCCGTACTCAAGTGTGCGGCCAAGCCGCGGTTGGCACCACCGTGACACCATCCACTCTAGGTCACAATGGGCTGCTTGCGTGGAAACAGAACGCCGGTGCGGTCCATATTTCGCGAACCGCACCGGCGTCGTATTCCGTGTGCTACCGGGCGATCGCCTGCGGCTTGATCTTCCGGGAGTCCAGAACCTGGTCGATCAGGCCGTAACTCATGGCTTCGGCCGCCGTCAGGATCTTGTCGCGTTCGATGTCGTTGTTGACCTGCTCGGACGTGCGTCCCGAGTGGTGGGCCAGCGTGTCCTCAAGCCAGGTCCTCATGCGCATGACCTCCGCAGCCTGGATTTCGAGGTCCGAGGCCTGGCCACCCTGGCCGCCGGAAAGGGCCGGCTGGTGGATCAGGACGCGGGCGTTCGGCAGGGCCAGGCGCTTGCCGGGGGTGCCGGCGGCGAGCAGGACCGCGGCCGCACTGGCTGCCTGCCCCAGGCACACCGTCTGGATCTCCGGACGGATGTACTGCATGGTGTCGTAGATCGCCGTCATGGCCGTGAAGGAACCACCGGGCGAGTTGATGTACAACGTGATGTCGCGGTCCGGGTCCGTGGACTCAAGGACCAGCAGCTGGGCCATGATGTCGTCGGCAGAGGCGTCATCGACCTGGACTCCGAGGAAGATGATGCGGTCCTCGAAGAGCTTGGTGTACGGGTCCTGGCGCTTGAAGCCGTAGGGCGTGCGCTCTTCGAACTGGGGCAGGACGTAACGGCTGGACGGGAGGTTACCGGCAGACCATCCGAAGTTGTAGTTCATGTTCTTACTCCTGGGTTTTCAGTGGTTCTTTGGTGCCGGATCAGTTCTCGGAGTTCGTCTGGTTGGCCGTACCGCCGCCACCAGCTACAGAACCGGCGTGCGCCGAGATCTTGTCGAAGAAGCCGTATTCCAGGGCCTCAGTGGCGGTGAACCACTTGTCGCGGTCATTGTCCTTGAGGATGGTTTCCACGGTCTGTCCGGTCTGCTCCGCGGTAAGTTCCGCCATGACCTTCTTCATGTGCAGGATCAGCTCGGCCTGGATCTTGATGTCCGAGGCCGTTCCGCCGATGCCGCCGGAGGGCTGGTGCATCAGGATACGTGCATTCGGGGTTGCGTAACGCTTGCCCTTGGTTCCGGAGGACAGCAGGAACTGGCCCATGGAAGCGGCGAGTCCGGTTGCCACGGTGACGACATCGTTCGGGATGAACTGCATGGTGTCGTAGATGGCCATGCCGGCGGTCACCGAACCACCGGGCGAGTTGATGTACAGGTAGATGTCCTTCTCCGGGTCTTCTGCGGAGAGAAGAAGGAGCTGGGAGCAAATGGCGTTGGCGTTCTCGTCACGCACTTCAGAGCCGAGCCAGATAATGCGCTCTTTCAGCAGGCGGTTGTAGATGTAGTTGTCCTGGGCTGCGGGATCGACAGTTGCCATCCGGGGAGCCTCTGATTGCTGTGACATAAGTACTTACCTCTCGCTGGTGCCAGTGACGTCACTGAACTTCACTACTTGGACACTAACCGTTTTCCGGAGCGATTTGTTCGCCGGAATCGCACTGTTCGCTGACGGCGCACGTCTGCATGGAGCACCGGTGTCCGGGCTTAAAGAAAACCGACCCCGGATCATCAGATCCGGGGTCGGTTTGCGTTGTTGCTTAGAACTTCACTGCTGCGGGGTCATCGCTTGCAACGGCGTCGGACTCTTCCGTTGCTTCGACGGCGGCGGCTTCTTCAGCTGCTGCTTCGCCGGCAGGGCGGACGAAGTCGGTCAGGTCAACCTTGTTGCCCTCGGAGTCGACAACCTCTGCCTGGCCCAGCACGACGGCCAGCGCCTTACGACGGCGGACCTCGGAAACCATCATGGGAACCTGGCCGCTCTGGTCGATGATCTGAGCGAACTGGTTGGGGTCCATGCCGTACTGGCTGGCGGTGGTCACGATGTAGTCGATCAGCTCGTTCTGGCTGACCTCTACTTCTTCCTTGTCCGCAATGGCGTCAAGGATGATTTCGTTCTGGAACGCACGCTCGGTGTTGGCCTTGACCTCGGCGCGGTGCTCCTCGGTGTCGTGGTCACCTTCGCCGTGGGCGTTCTCCGGGTTGAAGTGCGCTTCGAGCTGCTCTTCCACGACGGATTCCGGAACAGGTACCTCTACGAGTTCAACAAGCTTGTCCAGAACCTTGTCGCGGGCCTCGACGCCCTGCTCCACAACCTTGGAGTCGGCAGCCTGCTTGGCGAGGTCCTCACGGAGCTCTGCAAGGGTGTCGAACTCCGAAGCCAGCTGGGCGAAGTCGTCGTTGGCCTCCGGAAGCTCGCGCTCCTTGACGGCCTTCACGACAACCTTTACCTGGGCAGCTTCACCGGCGTGGTCGCCACCAACAAGGGTGGTGTCGAAGATGGCTTCTTCGTCGGCGGACAGGCCGGTCACGGCTTCGTCGAGGCCTTCGAGCATGGTGCCGGCGCCTACCTGGTAGGACAGGCCCGCAGCGGAGTCGATCTCTTCGCCGTCGATGGTGGCGGTGATGTCGATGGTGAGGAAGTCATCGTTCTTGGCAGGACGCTCAACGGACTTCAGCGTGCCGAAGCGGCCACGCAGTTCGTCGAGGGACTTGTCGACGTCGGCCTCGGAGGATTCGGCAGCGGCAACCTCAACCTTGATGCCTGCGTAGTCCGGCAGCTCGATCTCGGGGCGGACGTCGATCTCCACCTGGAACTTCAGCTCGCCATCGGTTGCGGAGGGATCCGGAACCTCGGTGATCTCAACCTCGGGACGGCTCAGGGGGCGAACGCCCGTTTCCTGGACTGCGGCCTGGTACCAGCCGTTGAGGCCATCGTTGATGGCCGTCTCCAGGACATACCCACGGCCAACGCGCTGGTCGATGAGCTTGGAGGGAACTTTGCCCTTGCGGAATCCGGGAACCTGGATCTGCGAAGCAACGGTCTTGTACGCGGCATCGATGCTCGGCTTCAGTTCCTCAAAGGGAACCTCAACGTTGAGCTTGACCCGCGTTGCGGTGAGGTTCTCGACAGCGCTCTTCACAGTCTAAGTACTCCTGATTTTGTGGGTATGGGGTTCTGTTGCGTCCCGGAATCGGACGCAAACACAGAGTCGGGGTGACAGGATTTGAACCTGCGACTTCCTGCTCCCAAAGCAGGCGCTCTAGCCAAGCTGAGCTACACCCCGAATGCACAGGACAGTCTACGGGCAAGCGGGCCGAGAATGCACATTTGACACCGCCGCCGGAATTAGGTTTAGTTATACCCGGCTTGAACAGCCACCGGGAAGATGTCCTGAACAGGAGATCCTTTCGGGGACGTAGCTTAATGGTAAAGCCTCAGTCTTCCAAACTGATTACGCGGGTTCGATTCCCGTCGTCCCCTCCAGGGAAAAGGCCCCGATCTTCGGATCGGGGCCTTTTCTTTTTGCCGTCGCATCCGGCGTATTCACCGGATACCAAGGCTTTTCTACACCTGGCAGCCAGGGCACCAGTAGAGTTTCCGCGCTCCTATTTCTGTCACCCCCACCAGGGTGCCGCAAGCCCGGCAGGGCATTCCCTCGCGCTTATAGACAAAGTGGGCGTCGGCGTCGGACGGCAGTACCCCGCCTTCGCTCCAGAGTGACGAAGGCGTCGTAACAATCCGGCCGTCGCGGACGCCGTCGGCCATGGTCCTGACGGTGTCGTCCCACAACCGGCCTGCGGTTTCGATATCGATGCCGTTCCCAGGCGTCCACGGATCCACCGCCTGCCGAAAGAGCACCTCGGCCCGGTAGATGTTGCCTACCCCTGCCAGCACGGACTGGTCCATCATCAGCAGGGCAACTGCAGTCTTGCGGCGGCGCAGGCGCCCGATGAATTCCTCCCGGTCCCCCGGCCGGTTATGGAGGGGATCAGGCCCCAGGCGATCCAGGACCGCTTCCGCCTCGGCTGCGGTGATCGCCGCGCAGGTGGTAGCACCCCTGAGATCCGCCCAGCCGTGTTCCGACACCAAACGGACGCGGACGGCCCCAACGGGCGGCGGCGGCCCCGTGTACTGACCGCCATCCTGGCCTGCACTGCTTTCGCGCTCACCGATGCGGCGGGGAGCCCCGATACTGGAGGAACCGGTAAAGGTACTGTCTCCTCCAAAGCTCCAGGCACCGTACAGCCCCAGGTGGACATGGAGAAACAGCCCGTGATCGAACCTCAGGAAGAATTGTTTGCCGTGGGCCAGGGCCTCCACCATGGTGTGCCCTGTCAGCAGCTGCGCCCCGGCAACAAAACGTCCCTGCGGACTGGAAACTTCCAAGCGCTGGCCGCCAAAGACATCCTGGAATTGGCGGGCAAGCCTATGGACCGAATGCCCCTCCGGCACTACGGGACGATTTCGCCGGTGGTTTCGTACACGGCGATCTTGCCGATGCGGCGCACGTGTCGCTCATCATTGCTGAAGGGTTCCTGCAGGAAAGCCTCGATAAGTTCGGTTGCTTCCTCCACTGTGTGCTGGCGGCCACCCACGGCCACGACATTCGCGTCGTTGTGTTCGCGGGCCAGTTTTGCGGTGGAAAGGTTCCACACCAGCGCTGCACGAACTCCCTTGACCTTGTTCGCCGCGATCTGCTCACCGTTTCCCGATCCGCCCAGCACGATGCCCAGGGCGTGAACTCCCGCCTGCTGGTCTGCGACGACAGCAACGGCCGCATTGATGCAGAACGACGGGTAGTCATCCAGTGCGTCGTATTCTTTGGGGCCGTGGTCCACTACTTCGTAGCCCTTCGCTGTGAGGTGGCTGACCAGGTGTGCGCTCAGTTCCATTCCAGCGTGGTCGGTGGCGATGTGGACGCGGGGTGTAGTCACGGAAAGTCCATTCTTTTCTGGGCGCTGTGCGGCGCTGGCGGCGGCTCTGGGCAGCGGCACAGCATCTGCCGGGCGCGGCGTTGAGGGATGCGTTACCTAGATTACCGCTACCGGGGTTGCGGGGCCTGCCCGTCATCACGCGCCCGGTGCGCAGCCCTGTTGAGGATGCCGGCAAGCCTGTCAGCAGAAGCAAGCGTGCCAGCGCTCAAGGCAACGCGGCCTCCGTTGAGTTTCCTGACTACTACTGCAGGGCCACTGCCGACCAGCATTGCGGTGGCGTCGTCATGGTGCCTCAGGCCCCAGCCGCCGTAATCGGCTGCTTTGACCTCTGCCGCGGCAGCCGCGGAAATCTCGACGGCGGGAACGGTCAGGACCCGCACGATGCCCCCAGCGAACACCTGCAAGCCGCCCCTGTCAGCACGGACCCTGGCAAACAGGAACCCGGCACCAACCAGTGCTGCTACGGCTACAAGCGCCCCAAGCCACGGCACCGCAATGGCAATCAAGGCAGCGGGAAAGACAGCCGACACCATGATCATGACGAAAACCGAGCTGCGCGCGTGCACCCACATTCTGAGGCTGTCGCGGGCCAGATCCGGGTCCGCCAGGAGTGCCAACTCCTGCTGCAGCGCGGCGTCATCTTCCCTTGTCCAGCGGGGGTCGGGCTTGAAAGCGAACATCATGACGACGCCCAGCGCCAACGCCGCTCCACTGCCCATGGCCAGCACAATGGGGTCCACATGGGTCCCGCGGGCATCCACTGCCCCGGTTTGGCCTACCAGTCCCGCCGCGAGCACGGTAGTGATGAACAGGCTGACCATCAGCCCAACACCCATCATCACCCGCCGCATGATGACTGGCCTGGAAATGGGGACGGCTTGCAGGAACACCGCCCACCCACACAAGGTGATCAGCGCTGCGCCGACTGTTACATAGGCGCCGAAAGGCGCAAAGGACGTGCCGCCGTCGGCACTCCACATGACCGCGACGGGATTGGGAAGATCATTGCGCAGCATCTGGGCGCACACCATGAAGCCGATGGCGAGCAGCAGTGGAAAAGCAACCGCGAACCTCAAGGCGCGGAAGTCGAGTTTTTCGCGGATCGTTCCCATATCCCAACGCTACTCCGTGGGAGCGACACTGTGGCGATCACTCCTTGCCTTCCGCCCTCGGAGTGAAAGAATAACTTCATACCAGCGGCCGGCGGACCGGCCGGTCATCCCGATTCCCGGAGGCACCACTTGCCAGGCCTGAACCTCACGCGCGATGAAGCCGCGAACCGCGCCAAACTGCTCACTGTCGACTCCTACGACGTCACCTTGGATCTGACGAAAGGGGCGGAAGTTTTCGGATCCACCACCACCGTACGGTTTTCCGCCACGCCGGGAGCATCGACGTTCATTGATGCCATCACCAAAACCGTCCACAGCGTGACGCTTAACGGTAAAGAGCTGGATCCCGCGGACGTTTCCGACGGCCTTCGCATCCAGCTGCCTGGACTTGCAGCTGAGAACGAGCTCACGGTAGTGGCAGATGCCCCCTATATGAACACCGGTGAGGGCCTTCATCGCTTCGTGGATCCCGTGGATGGGGAAGCCTACCTCTACACCCAGTTCGAAGTACCCGACTCGCGGCGCATGTTTGCCGTCTTCGAACAACCGGACCTGAAGGCCAGCTTCACGTTCAAGGTCACAGCACCGTCGCACTGGGACGTTGTCTCCAACTCCCCCACTCCGGTTCCCTACGAAACCACCCCTGGTGAGGACGGAAGTGCCCGGTCGGTCTGGGAATTCGCTCCCACTCCGCGCTTGTCTTCCTATGTCACCGCGTTGATTGCCGGACCGTACCAGTCCGTCCGGTCCGAGGTCACCAGTTCGGACGGCAGGGTCATTCCGCTGGGAGTGTTCGCCCGCAAGTCCCTTATGCAGTACCTCGACGCGGACAACATCTTTGAGCTGACCCGCCAGGGCTTCGAATTCTTCGAGGCCCAGTTCGGCTGCCCGTACCCGTTTGAAAAGTACGACCAATTGTTCGTCCCCGAGTTCAATGCCGGCGCGATGGAAAATGCTGGCGCCGTGACCATCCTTGAGGGCTACGTCTTCCGGGGCAAGGTCACCGGCGCACAGATTGAACGGCGGGCCATCACGGTCCTGCATGAACTGGCGCACATGTGGTTTGGCGACCTCGTCACCATGCGCTGGTGGAACGACCTCTGGCTCAATGAATCCTTCGCCGAATACATGTCCCACCTGGCAGCAGTGGAAAACACCGAGTTCGACCACGCGTGGACCACCTTCGCCTCCGTTGAGAAGTCCTGGGCCTACAAGCAGGACCAGCTTCCCACTACCCACCCGATCTTCGCCGAGATCAACAACCTCGAGGACGTCGAGGTCAACTTCGACGGCATCACCTACGCCAAGGGCGCCTCTGTCCTGCGACAGCTGGTGGCCTGGGTAGGCCCCGAGCAGTTCATGGCCGGAGTGAGGAGCTATTTCAGCAAGCACGCCTGGAAGAACACGGAGCTCGCTGACCTCATGGTGGAACTTGAAGCGGCGTCAGGACGCGACCTTGACCAGTGGGGCAAGCTCTGGCTTGAGACCGCGGGGGTGAACACCCTAACGCCCGAGCTGTCAGTCGACTCCGATGGCACGATCACCGGTTTCGCCATCCTGCAGACCGCCATCGAAGAACAGCCCACACTGCGCCCGCACCGCCTCGCGGTAGGTTTCTACTCGGTATCCGCCGAGGGTGCCCTGGAACGCACGCACCGCGAGGAGCTCGACGTGGACGGTCCCCGCACCGAGGTCCCGGCTCTGACGGGACTTACCCGTCCGGACCTGATCCTGCTCAACGATGACGACCTCGCCTACGCCAAGGTCCGGCTGGATCCCGAAAGCCTGGAAACTGTCAAAGCGCACCTGAAGGACTTCGCGGCCAGCCTGCCCCGCACCCTGGTGTGGGGCTCGGCGTGGGATGCTGCCCGCGACGGTGAAACGCCGGCGCGTGGCTATGTGGACCTGATCCTGGCCAACATCGCGCACGAAACAGACTCCTCGGTGATCCTGGTCCAACTGCGCCAGCTTGCAACGACCTTGACCTACTACGTCGCCGCCGAACACAAACAGGAGACCACCATCGCAGCGGCGGACACACTGTGGGACCTTGCAGCCTCCGTGGAGCCAGGCTCCGACGCCCAGCTGCAATTCGCCAAATCCTACGCCCAGCTCGCCCGCAGCCAGGCACAACTGGACCGCCTGCAGGCCCTCCTCGACGGAACAGACACCCTCGACGGGCTCACTGTTGACCAGGACATGCGTTGGGAGTTGCTGACCGCCCTTGTCGCAGGCGGCCGCCAAGGCCAGGAACGCATTGACGAAGAACTTGGCCGTGACAACACTTCCAATGGCCAGAACGCTGCCGCACAGGCCAAGGCGGCCATTCCTACCCCGGAAGCCAAGGCGGCAGCGTGGGAGTCGATCGTGGTCAAGGGAGAACTCTCGAACGCACTTCAGTCCTCCGCGGTGGCAGGCTTCATGCGCGTCCCGGACACTTCCCTGCTGGAACCCTACGCGGAGAAGTACTTCCAGGCCGTGCCCGGGGTAGTCAAGGAACGGACCCACGCCCTCGCCCAACAGATCGTGGTGGGCCTCTACCCGGCCCAGCTCACCACGCAGGCGATCGTAGACCGCACCGACGACTTCCTGGCGGGCCTTCCTGAGGAAAGTGCGGCGCTTCGCCGGATGATGCTGGAAAACCGCGACGGCGTAGCCCGCGCCCTTCGAGCAAGGGCAGCTGACAGCTAGGTTCATTGGCCCATGCGGACAGTCAGCTGAGCTTGGCTAGACTGTCCGCATGGGGCTCAATGAACACCACTACGCGCTCACTGTCCGCTGGACCGGAAACCTCGGGGAGGGAACCGCCAGCTACCGCGCGTACTCGCGGGACCACGACATCGAGATCAGTGGGCTGCCCACGTTGAAGGGATCCTCTGATCCCACCTTCCACGGTGACCGGACGCGCTACAACCCTGAGCAGTTGTTGCTCGCCGCCCTGTCGCAGTGCCACATGCTGTCTTTCCTGCACGTCGCGGTCAAGCATGGTGTGGTGGTCACGGCCTACGAAGACCAGGCCGAGGGGCTGATGAAACTCAATCGTGACGGCAGCGGCCAATTCGAAAGCGTGACACTCAAGCCGAACGTCACCATCACCGATCCGTCTCACGCGCAGTTGATGCCGCAGCTGCATCACGAAGCAAACCAGGTCTGCTTCATCGCCAGGAGCGTGAACTTCCCTGTCCACCACGAACCGACGACGACGGCGGCCCCCGCCTAGCGCTGCTGCTCCCGCCAGAGCGCCACGAGCTTTTGTTCGGTTCCCCGGCTGAGTCCGGCCTTGCGCTCCCGCTCCAGTCCGCGCCTGCGCTCATCGGCCAACGTTGCGGCGAGCGTTTCCTGCCACGGGCGCAACACCATCCCCCGGCTTTTGGCTGCTGTGTTGGAACGGGCCTGGAAACCTCCGTGATCCGGCGGCAGCCATAGCGGCAAGGAATCGGGTCCAGCCCAGTAATCCACGCCCTGCTCCACGAGCCAGTCCTCGGATGCACGGATAACATCGGCTCCGCCGAAACCTGCCTCAGCGCGGCATTGGTCGATATAGTCTCCGAACCGCACCACATCCCCGAGGGCGTTGTACGCTCCAGTGAGTTTGCTCTCCGCGGCCTGAAGAATCCAGGCAGCCAGGTCCCTGACGTCAATGATCTGGGTGGGCGCATCCGGGATGTCAGGCAGCAGGACGGTGCCGCTGTCCACGGCGAAACGGGCCGGCCAATAACCGTAACGATCACTGGTGTCGCCGGGGCCACCGATCAATCCTGCGCGGACCAGATGGGCCTTCTCCCCCACCAGCGAGATGGTCTGTTGTTCGATGGCGGACTTCGACTCGCCGTACTTTTCAGGCGTGCCGGCCTCTCCTGCAGGCAGTGGCTCCAGCAACGCGGCGCTTTCGTCCGCGCCGGGTACTGAGTGATCCGCGTACACAGAACAGCTGGAGACGAACGTCCAATGCTCCGTGACCGGTCCCAGCACCTCCAACGCATCCCGGGCCTGGACCGGATCCCTGGATACGTCCACCACCGCGTCCCAGGCACCTGCCAATTCCGCATAGGCTGCTGCACCCAAGGCGCGATCGCCCCGCACCCAGGTGGCGCCGTCGGGCGGGCCGGCCGAAGAACCCCGGGCAAAACAGGTGACATCATGCCCGGCGGCCACCGCCTGCCGGGCTGTTTCTGCTGACAGGAAGGCAGTACCTCCGAGGACCAGGATGCGCATACCGTCACGCTACGGCGCTAGGGTTAAACGTGGACAGAGTGTTCCGCGCCCGGCGAACACGGGCCGACCACAAGGAGTTTTACCACTTTGACCTTCATCCCCCTTGCGGAAGCCATCAACATCGAACCCGAAAAGATCGACCTCGTGTCCATCCTTATCACCGTTGGCATTGGCCTGTTGGTGTGGGTGGTGGCACGCTTCATCATCCTGCGGATCACCCGGCGTGTATCCGCCGGCAGTTCCTTCTTCAAGAAGGCGCATTTCAAATGGGTGCAGCCGGCCATCCGTGCGCTGGACCACGAACGCCGTTCCCAGCGGGCTGAGACCATCGGCTCGCTGCTCACCAGCCTGGTGAGCGTCGTAGTGGTGGTGATCGTCATTATCTACGTCCTCAAGTTCATGAACGTCGATGTCGCTCCGCTGCTGACCAGCGTGGGAATCCTCGGTGTCGCCATCGGTTTTGGCGCCCAGCAGCTGATCCGGGACTTTCTCGCGGGGATCTTCATCACCATCGAGGACCAGTACGGCATTGGCGACGTGATCGTCACCGGCGAAGTCATTGGTACCGTTGAATCCGTGGGCCTGCGCATTACCCGCGTCCGTGCCGAGGACGGGGCCATTTGGTACCTCCGGAACGGTGAAATCCTACGGGTGGGGAACCGTTCCCAAGGAGACTACGTGCCGCTGGATTCACCCGATACGCCCGACGAACCAGGCGCAACAGCGGCGCCCGTCACAGCCGGCGCACCGCGCATCGCCAAAGCCGAGGAGAAATCCAATGAGTAACACCGCAAGCGGGGAACCGCAGTCGCCGCAGGCAGGTCCTCGACGCCAGCTGATGCAGAACGATCCCTTCAGCCAGCCTGTCTATACCGACAGTTTCTACGCTGCCGTCGGCGGGCATGAAACGTTCGTCAAGCTGATTGATGTCTTTTACGACGGCGTGGCCACTGATCCACTGCTGCGGCCCATGTATCCCGAAGAGGACCTTGGCCCGGCCAAGCGTCGTTTCCTGATGTTCCTGGAGCAATACTGGGGCGGACCCACCACGTACGGCGAGGAACGCGGCCACCCTCGGCTGCGCATGCGGCACATGCCTTTCCAGGTGACGCCGGAGGCAAAGGACCGGTGGCTGTTCCACATGCGGGCGGCCGTGGATTCGCTGGACCTTTCGCCGCTGCATGAGGGAACGCTGTGGGACTACATGGAACGGGCGGCGTTGACCATGGTCAACAGCCCGTCAACCGGCCCCGGGAACTAGACGGAAAAACCGAGTCCGAGCCCCGCGCCCGTGCGCACCAGCACATGGCCGCGGGGTCCGCTCAGCCGGTACCACCGTCCGTTGCGGAAGACCTGTTGGGCGTCGTCGCCAAGGAACCCCAGGGCAAACGCCGCGAAGGCTGCCCCCGCAGGCAGCGAGCCTTCGCCAGGAAGCGTACGGCCCCACACGGCAGCCCGTGCCGTATTCACCACTGCAGCACCCGCTGAGGCGGGAATAACGCCGGCCACCTCCGCAATGCCGGCTTCGGCTGCTGCCCTGAGGTCGGCGTCGGACATAGTCCCCTGGGCTTCCCAGCCGCTTCGCGGCGCACTGACACCGGCCCATGACTCCGAAACGGTCGACGGCGGCACGGGCAGTTCGACGTCATCGGCGCCTGAGCGGGCCAAACGGTCCGTAATGGAGGCCAGCGCCACTGTCACGTCCGCCTGTGCCGGCTCCGCGAGGGCCATGGTGCGGAGGCCAAGGATCGTGGGAGTCGATTCCCCCAGAATCCGGGGCCTGAGAACGCAAACGTAGGCAGCGAGCACGTTGCCTGCGGCCTGGAGGCGGATGGCGCCGTCGTCAATGCTCTTTGCCCGGGTGACGAAGGTCCGCAAATCAGCGAGGTCCCGGGGATCGGGGAAGCGGAAGGACTGGGTCAGAACGTCTGTCACATCATCGACTCTACCGGCATGTCCGCGGTTGAGAGGGGTCGGAGCGGCGTCTAAAGTCGAACCATGACTGAGACGAACGCTGGCCTCCAGGTGGAAGCACCCGCAGAAGACCCCATGGAAGTACTGATAGGCCTGCTGGACCTCGGTGACTTTGACGGAGCACGGACCAACGAGGACATCTTCCTCGGCCCATCACAGAAGCAGCCCCGGCATCGTGTTTTTGGCGGGCAGGTTCTCGCCCAGTCCATGATGGCAGGAATGCGCACTGTCGAACCTGACAGGGTGGCGCACTCCATGCACGGGTACTTCCTGCGTCCGGGCGACGCGAACAAGCCCATCACCTTTGGTGTTGAACGGCTGCGCGATGGCCGTTCCTTTTCCGCCCGCCGCGTGCATGCCTACCAGGACGGCGTCCCCATCCTTTCGATGATTGCCTCGTTCCAGGTCGAAGACGGCGGCCTGGATCATCAGGCCACCATGCCCGAAGGCATCCCGGATCCCGAAACACTGCCCAGCACTGCCGAACTGCTGTCCCACTTTGACCACCCGCTGGCGCGGCATATGTCCTCCGAGCGCCCCTTCGATGTCCGCCACATCGACCCCGCGCTCTACGTCTCCCCGCCAAGCGACCACGTGGCCACCAACGCCGTCTGGATGAAAACCATGGGCCCGCTCCCCGATGATCCCCAGCTGCACATCGCCGCTTTGGCCTACGCCAGCGACTACACGCTGCTTGAACCAATCCTCCGCAAGCACGGCCTGTCCTGGATGACGCCGGGCATGAGCGTTGCCAGTCTCGACCACGCCATGTGGTGGCACCGGCCCGTGAAGGTGGATGAGTGGATGCTGTACGTACAGGAGTCCCCCAGCGCCCAAGGAGCCCGCGGATTGGCCACGGGCAGGATCTTCAACCGCGACGGCGTGCATGTCGCCACGGTGGCCCAGGAAGGCATGGTCAGGATCCCGTAGCCTGGTGAGGCAAAAGAAGAGGCCAGTCCCAGCAGGGACCGGCCTCTTCTTTTTCGTACTAGTCGCGGGTGAGGCGACGGTGAGTCACGCGGTGCGGCTTGGCGGCATCGGGGCCCAGGCGCTCCACCTTGTTTTCCTCGTACGAATCGAAGTTGCCCTCGAACCAGTACCACCTGGACGGGTTCTCGTCGTCACCTTCGTAGGCGAGGATGTGCGTTGCCACCCTGTCCAGGAACCAGCGGTCGTGCGAAACCACCACGGCGCAGCCCGGGAATTCGAGAAGGGCGTTCTCAAGACTGCTCAGGGTTTCGACGTCGAGGTCGTTGGTGGGTTCGTCAAGAAGCAGGAGGTTGCCACCCTGCTTGAGCGTCAGTGCCAGGTTCAGGCGGTTGCGCTCACCACCGGAGAGGACTCCGGCCTTCTTCTGCTGGTCCGGGCCCTTGAATCCGAAGGCCGAGACGTAGGCACGGGAAGGCATTTCGACCTGACCCACCTGGATGAAATCGTTGCCTTCGGAAACAACCTCCCACAGGGTCTTGTTGGGGTCGATGCCGCCACGCGACTGGTCGACGTAGGAGATCTTTACCGACTCGCCGATCTTGAGGTCGCCGCCGTCGAGCGGTTCCAACCCGACGATTGTCTTGAACAGTGTCGACTTGCCCACACCGTTGGGACCGATGACGCCAACAATGCCGTTGCGGGGAAGGGAGAAGGAGAGGTCCTCGATCAGAACGCGGTCATCGAAGCCCTTCTTCAGGTCCTTGGCTTCGATCACCAAGGATCCAAGGCGCGGTCCCGGCGGAATCTGGATCTCTTCGAAGTCCAGCTTGCGGGTGCGCTCGGCCTCCGCAGCCATTTCCTCGTAGCGGGCCAAACGAGCCTTGGACTTGGTCTGGCGGCCCTTGGCGTTGGAGCGTACCCACTCAAGTTCCTCGCTCAGGCGCTTGGAAAGCTTTGCGTCCTTCTTGCCCTGAACCTCAAGGCGTGCCTTCTTCTTCTCCAGGTAGGTGGAGTAGTTGCCCTCGTACGGGTAGAGGTGGCCACGGTCCACTTCTGCGATCCATTCAGCCACGTGGTCCAGGAAGTAACGGTCGTGAGTGACGGCGAGGACAGCACCTGGGTACTGGGACAGGTGCTGCTCGAGCCACAGAACGCTCTCGGCGTCCAAGTGGTTGGTGGGTTCGTCAAGCAGCAGGAGGTCAGGCTTCTGCAGCAGGAGCTTGCACAGGGCGACGCGGCGACGTTCACCACCGGAGAGGACGGTGACGTCGGCATCTGCAGGCGGGCAACGCAGTGCGTCCATGGCCTGCTCAAGCTGGGAGTCGATGTCCCAGGCGTCAGCGGCATCGATGGCTTCCTGGAGCTTGCCCATTTCATCGAGCAGCGTGTCGTAGTCCGCGTCCGGATTGGCCATCTCTTCGGAGATTTCGTTGAAACGCTGGATCTTGCCGTAGATCTCGCCAACGCCCTCCTGGACGTTGCCCAGAACGGTCTTTTCCTCGTTCAGCGGCGGTTCCTGCAGGAGGATGCCCACGGTGTATCCGGGGCTCAGGCGGGCCTCGCCGTTGGAAGGGGTGTCCAAACCGGCCATGATCTTGAGGATGGTGGACTTGCCAGCACCGTTCGGGCCGACGACGCCAATCTTCGCGCCGGGGTAGAACGACATGCTGACGTCGTCCAGAATAAGTTTGTCGCCAACGGCCTTGCGAGCCTTGGTCATCGTGTAAATGAATTCCGCCATGCCTTTAAATCTAATGGGTAGGCGTACATAACTCACATTCGCACAGCGCGGGTGAACTAGCGGGCGTCCCCCACGAAGCACTTCCCCGTCGCCAGAACGGGCAGCACGGTCACCACGACGCCTCCGTCACGTATCTGGCCCATGACGCAGGACTTGCCGGACAACGCCGCCGCCTCCATGGCATCGACGTCGAGGCCTGTGGGTGTGCGGCTGACCGACACCTCGAGGCTGCCCTCAGGGATTCCGGCCGACACCAGGGCAGACCGCAGCGATTCCCGGTCCGGTTTGGGATTGCCGGCCACCAGGTTCTTCAGTGTGGACTCCACGGTTTTCGTGGTTGCCAGCACAGCAGGATCGGGACTTTCCGAGGGGCGGGTGCTGGCGCTGGGACCGGCTTCCGTGCCTGTCGACGGAGTCGCGCTGTTGGCGCTTGGGCTCGACGTGGCCGCGGGCTGCGTCGACGAACCACCTGCGGGTGTGGGAGAGGCCGGCGCGCCCGTGCAAGCCGTCATCATCATGATTGCCGAGGCAAGCATCAACGCCCCTCCTGCAAGCCGGATGCTGGTGGTGGATGCCGGTGCAGCCCGGTCAGGTTTCGGTGTGGTTCCCCTGCGTATCACCTTGCCATTGTGCCATTCACAGAAATGGGTAGCGGCAATCTGCCGCCACGCGGCAACACGTATCCGCGAAGCTGAAGGTCTTCCCGGAGTCCGTCGCTTAAAGAAACACACCCTCCTTGGAGAGGATCCAAGGAGGGTGAACGGTGCCCCAGGAGGGAATCGAACCCCCGACCGGCGGATTAGAAGGCCGCTGCTCTATCCCCTGAGCTACTGGGGCGCACTGACTCGACGACCACCTGGGCCGTCCGCGCCACAAAGAGTTTACATGCCATCACACGGCCGCATGCCATCCGGGCTCCGGGCGCCACTGTTCCTCAACAACTGGCCCAACCAGGGATTTATTCACATAGCAAAAGTCAGTACTGCCATCCCGAAGGTCACTCGATGAAGCTGAAAGGGCCGGACAGGCACTTCCCTACATCGTGAAGGACCACCAATGAACGACATCATCACCGTCAGGGGCTTCGTGGCCTCGGACGTGAAGAGTTCCACCACTGCCCGCGGCACTGCAACGGCATCTTTCCGACTCGGAACTACAGAGCGCCGCTACGACCGTGCCAGCAACACCTGGGTGGACGGCAACACCAACTGGTAGCTAGTGACATATAGTGCTTCCATGACGACTTGTGCTGTGTATCTTCGTATCTCCAAGGACAAGGGACTTGGTACGGAAGATGAAGGCTTAGCCGTTGACCGCCAACGCAAGGACATTCACAAGCTCCTGAAGTCCAAGGGCTGGAAAGTCGGTACAGAGTATCTAGACAACGACGTGTCCGCTTCCGGCAAGGTCAAGAGGCCCGAGTATGAGCGGATGCTAGCTGACTTCACAGCCGGTGAAATCGACGCGATAGCGGCATGGGACTTGGACCGCCTATGGCGCGTTCCCATGGAGTTTGAGCACCTTCTAGCACTGGTGGACAAGCAAGGACTCAAGCTAGCCACCGTTGGCGGTGAAGCTGACCTATCCACAGACAACGGCATCCTGTACGCCCGTATCAAGGTTGCCGTTGCCGCGTCCGAGCTTGCACGTAGGAGCGCACGACAAAAGGCCAAGTTTGCACAGGTCAGGGAAAGCGGTGGCAATCACTGGCGCGGACGTAGGCCATTCGGTCTAACCCTTGAGGGCAAGTTGGTTCCTGAGGAAGCAGAAGCGCTGAAAGCCATTGCTGAAATCATCCTCAGTGATGGAACGATCACAGCCGGTGTATCCCTATTAAAGGAACGCGGCCTTAAAACAACGTTCGGGCAGGAATGGCAGAGGCAACCTCTCAGGCGAACACTCCTGAACCCGCGTATAGCCGGATTCCTGGAGCATGAAGGAGAGCTTGTTGAGGCCCAATGGGAAGCGGTCCTTGAGCTTGATACTTGGAAGGCTGTAGTTGCCAAGCTCAACACCAAGAACCGGCCTAAGCCCAAGACCACCAAGCACGAGTACATGCTTTCCGGTCTGCTGACCTGTGGTGAGTGTGGGGACAAGTGCTATGGCCGACAGACCAAGCGGAAGCGGAAGAACAAGCCAACCAAGATTGGCTACATCTACCGTTGCAACAACTTGTGTACTTCCAAGGAACTCAAAAAGACTGATGACTTGGTTATCCTCCGGACCCTTGAGGCTGTACTGACTACAAACCATCAGGAGATACAGCAGGACAAGGGAACGCTCCAAGGTCTCAGAGAGGCACGCGCTCACGAGTTGAAGCGTTGGGCGGACTGGTTGGAAGAGGCCGCTGAGGAAGGTCTGAGGCCGTCCGAGATAAAGCCCCACAGAGCCAAACACGAGAGCAAGCTGAGGGACATTGAGAACCAGATTGCGCAGCTTGAGAAGGTCACCTTGGTTCGCTTGCCTACCCTTGATGAAGCCTTGGAGTCCACCGCCGACGATCAGGGCGAAATAGTGAGGGTCTTCAACTGGGACGCCTTGAGCCTTGAGAAGCGCCGTCACTTGGTCTCTCTCATGTGGCACTCAATCACCCTCAAGCGCACAGGCCGTGGTGCCCGTTGGAGTGACGACAACATAGTTTTTGTGGAGCGGAAGGCAGTTTAGTTGGTTTCGTTGGCGGTCTCGTTGGGTCTCGTTGGAGGTCCGGTAGACTGATCCGGCAACAAATTCCCCGTTGGTTTCTAACGCAGAATCCCTGTAAACCCTTGAGTTTACGGGGATTTTGTGCGTTCGGGGGAAGAGTTCTTTAGTCTAAAGTGCTTGGTTTACGTTCTTTGATAAACGGTATATTAGGAATTCGATTTCCGTTATGGTGTTTTGATGGTATATAATTGGTTTATAAGCAATTAATACGAAAGAGGCCCCCATGGCAGGACGCCAGAGAACAAAGCTAGAACTACTACGACAGTCACGAACAGCCACAGAACGCAGCCTAGACAGGCTCACCAAGGTTCACTTGGAAGAGATGACCAAGAGGAAGCTCAAGATTGCCAGACTAACCGCCGAGATTGAAGAACTAGAGAAGGAAGCAGCCTGATGGAGGGTTACGTAAAGGTGCTGGTCCCATACGGAATCTCAATTACCAAAGATGAGGACGGGAATCCTGTCTTCACTCAGCACGAAGAACCTCAGGTCATGTGGATCAGGAAGATCGAAAAGGCATAAAAAAGTCCCCTACGGCCTAGCAGGGGACTGATTCACGAAAAGACACTGGATACGATATGAAGTTGTAAGCGGTAAAATAGATAGGTACAACATGTGATTAATTAATGTAGATACCCTACTCAATAATTATACCATAAATTCATGGTAATGAGTAGGGTAAGGCGCAGGGCAAAGTCCCAAGATAAATACAAGACAAAACGAAAGAGGTCATATGACCGAAACATCTAACAGAAAGATTTACCTTGTTCAAGAAAACAACACCTCAGACAATCATTGATGCCAGCATCCGTAGTTGGGTATCGAAATACTGCGTCAAGCAAGTAAGCAAGCAGGACTACCTAAACCTTGCCGAAGCACTCCCCTCCAATGACCTAGACGCCGCTGAGTTCATCAGTGACACGCTGGGAAGCCAGATCACCTACATTCCCACGTCAAAGACCGGTGGAGACTGGTACTACTGGAATGGCAAGGTCCACCAGAAAGCAAGCATGGGGCTTGTTGATGATGATCTAGCAACAGCGCTGGCCGACTTCCTCAAGCAGACCCTTCCCGGCATCCTCCACCACATCACAGAAGACTTTGACGAAGACAGCGCAAAGAAGCTCAAGGCCGCGTTCGGTCCAGTGGTGGAATATCAGAAGCGCATCCGTGGTGAAGCTTCCCACTCCAAACTTCGCAAGCGCGTTCAGGTGGCATTCACTAAGCCCGAAGACTACTTCGATCAGGATCAGCGTTGGGCCGTTATGGCTGATGGCCAAGTTATTGATCTGGCCAACCTAGACGCGCCGTTCCTAGAGCCAGACCCCAACCGCGCCGTCTCCAAAAAGATGGGACTCTCAGCGCATGAAACATCTCCTGAGGCGTTCGACTTCTGGCAAAGCACCCTTGATTCATGGATTCCAGACAAGGAAGACCAGCGATACCTTCAGGTGGCCGCAGGAGCCGCGCTGTTGGGCCGTGGAGACGCTAAGAACATCGTGACCCTTGTAGGTATCTCCAACACCGGCAAGTCAACGTACATCCGCACCATGGCCGCAGTGTTCGGAGACTACGCCGGTTCCCTGCCCGTCAACGCGATTGTTCAGAAGTACGGCGGTTCCACGAACTTCGATCAGTACAAAGCCAGGGGCAAGCGATTCCTCTACTTGGAAGAGCCGCAGAACACCCGCACAGATGACTCATTCCTCAAGAACCTGTCAGGCGGTGGTGGTGTTATCCCGACACAGGAGAAGGGCAAGAACGTCGTTGAATGGCGTGCTCAGTGCGTCCTCCACATTGCCGCCAACCATGTGCCCAAGGTGGACCACACAGACAATGCCATTGTGGAACGTCTAGACATCATCCCCTTTGACCACGTGTTCAACATCGGTTCAGCAGAGCGCACGGAGAGGCTTGAAGATGTCCTCTTTGACACTTCCGGCGTGGCTATCCTCCTGTGGGTGCTGGAAGGTGCTGCCGAATACCTCAAGACGGGAGTGATCCCGAAGTCAGACGCGATCAAGGCACGTGCCAAGAGGAACGCTGTGAAGTCCTCAGCCACCCTCAAATGGCTGGAAGACGTGACAGCCGGGGACTTCCCCCAGTACGTCATTGCTCCCAGTGCGAACCTCTCCGAGATGGCTACGCAGAAGGACGCTTACCAGCTCTTCCAGATTTGGTGCAACGAAGCCGGTGAGAAGGTTGTTCCGAAGCGTTCGGCGTGGCTGGATGAGCTTGAGAAGCACCTAGGGGCACCTAGCAACTTCCGTGAGAAGCGCCCCGGTGGTTATGCCCGTGTGTACGGATTGCTCCCAAGTAGCACAAACAAGTCCGCAGGTTTGCACAATCTGGGTGCGGGCTACTGGAAGGACACCAGAGGCTAGGGAAAAACTGCACAGAAGTGCAAAGGAGGTGCATGACTTGTGCAGGTCATGTACCTCCTAAAACCCCTAGAACTCAAGGAACTACTACTACTTTGTGCAGTTGTGCATATTTTTCTTTCTACTGATATGTATTAGAGATTATTGCTATTTACCTGTATGGAACTAGTAGAAAACAAAAAACTGCACAACTACACAACCCTAAGACGCAACGACATAAGACGCTCCTTTATCACTACAACCGCTTGGAGCGGATATGAAATATGTAATGCCCGAACCCCCACAGGTTGAGGGAATCGAATGGAACCAAGACCCTGAGGGCAACTGGAAGATGACCATTCTCAATCCCGTGGAATCCCATGGACCAACTGATGCTGACCTGTTGGACGATAAGTGCACAGCCATGGAGCTATTGAACAGGTACTACCGCTAATGCTGATCATCGAGCTATTGATATTGGCCGGATTCGTAGTGTGGATCATCAAGGACCACAGGGCCGTAATGGTGGAGCTGAAACGAATGCGTGAAGCCGGAAGGGCTGCTGAGAATGGTTATCAATCTGGTATAATTAGAGGTAAGGTCTAAACGGAATTCCATTCCAACTGAACAGCCTTCCATATACCCAATGCAAGCATCACTAGGCATTAGGGAGAATGGATCACTAATGGACCCCCTCACACTCGTTAGCCTCACTCCACCAGAATTCATGGTGCCGATCATCCTTGTTGCGTTCGCGTACAAGATGTTTCAACTTTGGATCCTGAGTAGAAAAGACGATGACGACGACGTAACCCCTGCCGTTGGGTAAACGGATGACAGCCCGGAAAGACGGGTCTTTCTACTTTAACTAGGAATCACCATGAGACTTGCCTATCCACTCTATGAAGAAGCCCCACTACTACAAGCCCACGGCGACAACGAGCGCATCTATACCCGATTCGGACTCAAGGGCCACAACGGGCTAGACCTTGGTGTGTATGCGGGAACTCCTGTACTGGCTATGGCCTCAGGAACAATTGTGTTCAGTGGAGATGGCTTTGACTATCCAGTTATGGGCAGTGCTGCTGGTAACTGCGTGGTCATCGAACACAAGGGCTATAGGACGGGCTACGCGCACCTTCTAAGACCCTATGGGGAGATTGGCTACCAAATAGCTGAAGGTGAAGTTCTAGGCCTCTCAGGGGCCACTGGTGCCGTCTCTGGTGATCACCTACATATTGAACTAATGCCACTTCCACTAGAGCTGGATAACGGATACCTAGGCCGTGTAGATCCCCTTCCTTACTTCAAAACGGGCACACCTCTATATACACCCCCCTCTCGTGAGAAGGCCCCCCTATGAGCGGGGCATGGGGCGGTAGTAGAAGCCAGAAGCTAAGCGAGTTGGTCAAGCAAGAGTATGGCTATGTATGTCACCTGTGTCTCAAGGAGATATCACCTGACAACTACAGCGTTGATCATGTGATCCCTAGATCAAAGGGTGGAACAGATGCCATTGAGAATCTCAGGCCAGCTCATGGCAAGAGAGAAGGTCATTGTGCTGGTAACTACGCAAGAGGCGACCGCAGCATAGAGGCCTACCGGGCTACCCAGACCGATGTAAGAGCTTGGTTCCTCTCGCTGGCACC
This sequence comes from Paenarthrobacter nicotinovorans, assembly GCF_007670255.1. Taxonomy (GTDB): domain Bacteria; phylum Actinomycetota; class Actinomycetes; order Actinomycetales; family Micrococcaceae; genus Arthrobacter; species Arthrobacter nicotinovorans_B. The sequence continues at coordinate 559,967 of NZ_SZVS01000001.1, forward strand.
CTGATTCTTTATATTCGGACCCCTTGGACTTCCCGCGACCCAATCTCTCCTTTTTTCGATACCTCAAAATGTCTCCAAACAGGCTGATTCAGGAGCTAAAAACCACAAATTATTGCAGCCAGAAATGAACTGATCATGACCCAAAAGAACCCATTGCAGCTAAAGGCCGCTGAAACAATCAAGTTCCTCAAGGATGAAAACCTAATCACCAAGGAACACTCGCTCGCCATTGCCCTGATCCTTGAGCTGGCCGCCGAGTGGTCCAAGTGCACCACAAGCACTCAACGTGCCGGTATCTCCAAGGAGCTGAGGGCCGCTTATGAGCTTCTGCCGAAGCCTGAGGTCACGGTTTCCGATGAAGCCGCTGAGTTCCTGGCTTCCCTGAGTGAGGATGACTAGCAGTGCCCCGCCAGACACTCTAGATACCCCTGAACACTGGCTAGCTTCCCTAGGACTAGCTCAGCCCCTCTACGCCACGGCACCAACTCCCGGCGCACGCAATGAACTTGCCAAGGTCGAGAAGGTAGCCGCAGCCCTCAAGACTCCCCTGCTCCCATGGCAGCGCTATTTCATCCGCGTAGCTACCGAACTGAATCCAGATGGCACTTACCGATACAGAAGTGTTGTCCTGACGGTTCCCCGCCAATCCGGGAAGACAACCGTTATCCGTGCCCTGTATGCCACTCGTGCGCTCACCAACAGGAACCGTAAGAGCTTCATCTTTGCTCAGACCGGAAAGGACGCTAAAGAACGTCTGTTCGAACTCTCAGAACAGCTCACACAATCCCCTGTCGGTAAGCAGATCAGAACCCGTAGGGCTGCTGAGAATCCCACAATCATCTTCCCCACCGGAAGCAAGATACAGAGCTTCCCGCCTACCGCTGAGAGTACCCACGGATACAACTTCAGCGATGCCTTCCTAGACGAGATTTTCGCCTTCGATGACTCCACAGGAACGAAGCTCATGGGTGCCATTGTCCCGGCAATGCAGACCCATAAAGACCGTCAAATCTGTCTCGTGTCCACTAAGGGAACCCCTGACTCAACGTTCCTCAACGGATGGATCAAGAAAGGCCGTGAGGCTGTTCAGAATCCAGACGCGCCGATTGCATATTTCGAGTGGGCACTTGCTGACGGTCTGGATGCTTTTGATCCTGACAACTGGGACTTTCACCCCGGCCTTCAAGGTGGACTCATCACCAAGGAAGACATTGAGTCTGCCGCTACCAACCAGACAGACATGTCCAAGGGTGAGTTCACACGCGGATTCATGAACCGTCAGACGGAGACGCTAGAGGCCGTACTTGACCTGCCGCGCTGGAATGCCCTGCAAGGCGTCCTGACGACTCCTAAGCGCTCTGAGGTTGCCATTGCCTATGAGGTTTCTTTTGACCGCTCCAAGTCGGCAATCGTGGCCGCGTGGAAGGACGGCAAGACCACACAGACACGTGTCCTGATGAACGGGGCCGGCACCGATTGGCTACAGCCGGCACTTGAGAGCTTGGCTGACGCTAGGCCGATGGTCATTGGAGCTGATAAGTATCCGCAGAACTTGGTTATCGCGGATTCCCTGAACCAAGACAACCCGGATTTGAAGTTGAAGATGCTGACCCCTGAAGGTGCCAAAACCGGGGCTGTGTCATTCAAGGCACGCATTGAAGACGGCACTATCCGACATGACGGCCACAATGCCCTTAGAACGGCCATAAGCACCGCTCAGACGCGCCCAATGGGTGAAGGCTGGTGTTTCTCCCATAAGTCAGAACCGGAGCTTCTAGCGGCCGTTGTAGCGTGCCGACTATTGGACGAAACAAAAGCCGAAGTTGCGCCGATGATGTATTTCGGAGAATGAGAACAATTGTCAGTAAGGCTCAAATTCGTGATATAATAGATACATACGGAAAGTTATTTAGAATCTTCCTTTCCTAATTATGTCTGGCGGCATCGCCGGAACCATGGTTTCTTAGATTTAACTTGGTTCCGGCTCGCCGCAGACAAACCGCCAAATGACGTAATGATGAACCCTGTTCGCCCTTTTATAAGGTGTCATTTTGGCTTTTTTCAACTTCCTCTTTGGAGCAGGTGAAGAACTCACCGCCCGACAAGAGATGAATGCATCATTCATTGACTCAATCCCGCTGGAATCTCCGTGGGCCGATAACTCACACCTCGAAACAATCACGCTTGCTGGCCTCTATGGCCTCACACCGGACACACTCCCGGTAAACCGCACGTCGGCCATGCAGATAGCGAGTATCGCCAAGGGCCGCAACCTGATTGCTACCTCCATTGCCCGTATGCCGCTGAAGGCAACCCGTAATGGATCACTGGCTACCAACCAACCTACGCTCCTTACCCAGCTCCAAACCGGGACACCAAACTTCATCACGCTCTCGTGGACTGTCGATTCGATGCTGTTCTACGGACGTGCATTCTGGCTGATCACTGACAAGTCATTTGATGGCCGTCCGCTCCACGTCAAGTACATCCCCGAGTCTCAGGTTGAGACCAAGGATGGACAGCTAGTCAAGGCATTCGGTAAGTCCGTCAGCCCTGCCGACTTCATCCGCATTGATGCCAACAATGAGGGATTCCTGGCGTACGGAGCTGGCGTCATTCGTGAGGCTCAGGAGATTGAACTTGCTGCCCGTGAGGCTGGCGCTTCCCCTGTTCCGAGCATCGTGCTCAAGCAGATGGAGGGCAACAACCTTTCACAGGAAGAGATCACCGCGCTTGTAGCCCAGTGGACCGCAGCACGCCGCAAGCGTGGCGGTTCCGTGGCCTATGCCAACAAGGCGATTGATGTTGAATCCCTTGGACAGCACGCGGAAAACCTCCTGATTGAAGGCCGCAACTATGCAGCCCTACAGGTGGCACGCGCTCTAGGTCTTCCTGCATGGGCCGTTGACGCGACTGTTGCCGGTGCATCCCTCAACTACTCGAACCAAGCAAGCCGTAACCGTGAGCTTATCGACGCTCTAACAGGCTTCATGACCTCGATTGAACAGACCCTTTCGCTCTTTCTTCCTGCTGGAACTGAGGTCAAATTCGACACTGCCGAATTGCTTAAGGGCGACACCAAGGAACGCTACGACGCTTACGCCGTAGGAATTGCTGCTGGATTCCTGACTAAGGACGAAGCACGCGCACGCGAAAACCTTGAGCCTTTGCCGGTTGAAGAACAGGTAGCCCCTGAAATCCCGGCAGAGCCTCAGCCAACTCCTGATGAGGAATCAGCCGATGAATAACATTCAAGCTTCCGGAGAGCTGCTAACAGCTTCCGTAGATGACCGCACACTAACATACCGACTTTTGCCATTTGGTGAAGCAGGATCAACCAACGTTGGAAAGGTCATTGCCTCTAAAGGCTCTGTAACCATTCCCGATGACCTCAACACCCTTGAGCTGAATGAAGAACACAACTTCCAAAATCAGATTGGCAAGTTTGTTCGTGTGGAAGAACTCGATACCCACATTGAGGCCACAGTTCGAATCGTCAACACCTCCAAAGGTAATGACGCTCTTGTCCTCGCTGCTGAAGGTCTACGTACCGGAATCAGTGTCGAAATCGCCAATCCAGTTATCAGGAACGGCCATCTAATCGCGGGAAACCTCACAGGCGCAGGACTAGTAGTCCGCCCCGCTTTCTCTAATGCACGACTAACCGCCTCAGATATGGGCGAATCAATCTCCGAAAAGGAAACCACGATGGAAACTACTTCCAACACCCCAGAGGCTACAGAAGTAGCTCCTGTTGTTCAGGCAGAGCCAATCTTTGCTTCTAACCTTCCCTCCAATGACCTAGGCGCTATGACGTTCGCCGCGTACAGCGCTGGTGACACAGGCTCCATCAACGCTGCTCTTTCTGACCTCAAGACCACCAACGATGCCGGAAAGTTCTACATCAAGGATCAGGAAGTTGGTGAACTCTGGACCGCACGTCAGACCGAGCGCAAGCTTGTCAACGCTGTTGGTGTAAAGCCGCTTACCTCCCTCATCCAGACCGGTACTAAGAAGAACCGCACGTTTGCCGTAGCCGATTGGGCCGGAAACAAGGTCGAGCTTCCTACCGCGACATTCAGCACTTCCCGCGAATCCTGGAACGCAAAGGCCAAGGCTGTAGCGGTCGATATCGCGATGGAACTAATCGAATTCGGGGGCGAAGGTGTCATCTCTGAAGCCTACGAAGAGGCTATTGACTCTTACGTAGTTCAGACTGAGGTCGAGCTTCTTACCTACCTCCTTGCCAACTCCACAGCCGTTACCGGACTTACATCCGCTATCGCTGCTATCGACAAGGCTTCCGAGACTCTCGGAAACATCGGCGCAAACATGTCGTTCATTGCCGTTGCTCCTAACGTCATGGCTGCTCTTCGCTCCATCACTTCCGCTAACGCTCCGTGGTGGCTTGCATCTCAGGGTGCTGTGAACCTCCGTGACCGCAGCATTGATCTTGGTGGCGTGACTCTTGTCTCTAACCCGAACCTTGCCAACGGAACAATCCTCGTTGGTGACAGCCGCGCTGTTGATTACCGCGAATCCAAGGACTTCAAGTTCCGCGCTCTCGATCTTCCGCGCGGTGGTGTTGACGTGAGCTTCATCAAGTTCCGCTCCCAGTACGTCACTGACAAGGGCGCAATCCTCAAGATCACCGGCGTAACCGGAGCCTAGTCATGATCACAACTCAAGAAGTTCTCGACTGGCTGGGACATACAGGACAGCCGACAGCAGACGATACGAAAGCTCTTGAGTTGGTTACCGCCGCCACTATTGGCTACGTGGATTCGCTGCCCAATATTGACCTTGATCCGTCAGGTTTTTATTGGGCAGATACCACCAAGCTTGGTGCGATCATGCTCGCGGCACGTATGTATCAAAGGCGCAATTCACCCGGTGGAGTCACAGCCATTGGTGATGTCGCTACATTCGTGCCGCGTTACGACAACGATATTGCGCGTCTCCTGAATCTTGATTCATTTACGAAGCCAATGGTGGGCTAAATGCTATTCGGAGACGCACTAGATGAAATCGTAACCGGCCTAATCAATGCGGGAATCAACGCAACGTCTGAACCTAAAAAGCTTCAGCTTCCCGGCGCAGTTGTAGAGCCGGGAACCATGACTTTCGATCTGCTTGATGGTGACAACTACTCAGCAGAGTTCAATGTCTATCTACTCACATCAAACAAGGGCACGGTCCAGTCACTCAATGACCTTCAGGACTTGCTTGCCAAATTCCGCTCTGTATTCCAAGTAGTTGAGGCGGAACCTATCTCCCTCAACATTCCGAATGTCAGCGGCCCTGATCCGGTACCGGGTCTTTTGCTCACACTTCAAGCCACTATTACAAAGGATTAGAAATGGCTGTCAACACAATCACCGTTGGTGCCGGTTCACTCACAATCGGCGCTACTACTGCTCTCGTCAACTTCTCAGGCCAGGTCACCTCTTGCCGCCTTGTTCCCTCCGTGGATCAGGGAGACTCCATCAACGTTCTTTCCGGAGAATCCGTTGCCGGTGACCGTACGGAGTCTTGGACTCTGGAAGGCACCCTTCTACAGGACTTTGGAACTGCCAACGGCACAACCGAAAAGCTCTTTGCTATGCGTGGACAGACTCACGTCTTTGAGTTCATCCCGAACACTGCCAAGGGTAAGAAAATCACCGGTTCCCTTGTAGCCGAAGCTATCGAAATTGGTGGCGACGTAAACAGCAAGCCAACATCTGACTTCTCATTTGTTGTCATCGGAGCGCCGGTTATCGCGGCTGTTTCCTAATTATGGGTGAGTTCATCGGAGTCAAGGTTGAGGGCGGTAAGCGTCTCAGAAAGACCATGAAGGCCGCAGGCGCGGACATGAAAGACCTGTCACGCCTGAACAAGGAAGCCGCAAACATTGTGGTTCCTGTAGCTAAGGCCTTGGCTCCGGTGGGCGACCCAAGAGGCGGAAGTATCCGCAACACCATTCGAGCTGGTGCCACTCAGAAGGCCGGAATCATCCGAGCTGGTAACGCAAAGATGCCCTACGGCGGAATGCTCCACTACGGCACACCCGGCGGATTCACGGACTCCCTAGGACGAGCGCACCCCCTCAAACCTCAGCCATGGATAGCCATGGCAGCAAAACAAACCGAACCCCAATGGGTCGATAACTATTTCGAAGGGCTTATGAAAGTCCTTGACGGCATTACAGGAGAGTAAAAATGGCCGCACTAATGAACTTCACAGTTACGACAACTGATGACAAGACCTATGAGGCAAAGGCCGTGATGGCGGACCTCATCCGCTATGACGTACTACGTAACCGCCTCAACTTCCCACCTCGTGAAGGCAATGAATTCCTTTTCATGGGACTGGTCACCTTCTGTGCACTTCTGCGTACGGGCCAGATTCCCGCTGAATCCAAGCCTGAGGAATTCCTCAACACCATCGCCAACCTTGAACCGGCTGATGAAGAAGATGAGGCCGAGTTTCCAGCTACAACCGGCAACTGAAGCGGTAGTAGCACTTAGCTATCACACAGGAATTCCGTTCCAGTACTTCACAGAGCTGGATGAACCCATACTCAAGCACTATTTCAAGCTCATGGAGCAAGAAGCCGAAGCATCGAGAAGGAGATGATTTAATTGGCCTCAAAAACAGCTATTCTCAGCGTCAAGATTGTCTCTGATGCTAAGGACTTTTCGTCCAAGATGGATGCCTCTGTATCCAAGCTGGACAAGTTTCAATCCGTAGCTAGCAAGCTTGCCGTTCCTGCCGCAGCCGTTGTGGCAGGTATCGGCGCTATCGCTGTCAGCGCCGGAAAGATGGCCTCTGAGGCTGAACAGAACTTTGGTGCCGTTGACGCGGTATTCAAGGATCACGCTAGCTCTGTAAAAGAGCTGGCTAAGACCTCCGCGCAGAACCTGGGACTCTCAGGCTCTGATTACGCCAAGTACTCAGCCCTCCTAGGTTCCCAGCTCAAGAACGCTGGAACCCCTCTCGATCAGCTTGCATCCAAGACTGACAAGCTCATCACCTACGGTGCTGACTTTGCTGCTCAGTTCGGTGGAACGGTTCCTGAGGCTGTGGACGCTCTGTCCTCTGCCCTGAAGGGTGAGATGGACCCAATCGAGCGCTACGGTATCAGCCTCTCTGAGACCAAGATCAAGGCTCAGATGGCCGCTGACGGAACAGACAAGCTCACTGGAGCTGCTTACGATCAGGCCAAGGCCGCAGCCATCATGACCTTGATCCAGAATCAGGGTAAGGATGCTCTTGGAGCGTTCGGACGTGAGGCAGGAACCGCAGCCGGTCAACAGGCCATTGCAACGGCCAAGTGGCAGGACGCATCAGCCGCTCTTGGTCAGGTACTTCTCCCGATCATGACTCAAGCCGCTTCCGTGCTGGCTGAAGTTGCCAAGTGGGTACAGCAGAACGCCGGAGTTGTTCAGACTCTCGCTGTGGTCATCGGCATCCTTGCCGGTGCAATCCTCGTGCTCAACGTGGCAATGGGCATCATGAACGTCATTGCAGCACTCAACCCGTTTGTGCTCATCGGTGTTGCTGTGGCCGCGCTCATTGGCTTCATTATCTACCTCGCGACTCAGACCACATTCTTTGGTGATCTGTGGGCCAACGTGTCCAAATGGGCCTCTGACGTGTGGAACAGCTTCGTCAAATTCGCAACGGACGTATTCAACAATTATTGGAACTTCCTGCGTAACACCCTACGCAACATCGGTAATTTCTTCGAATCCATCTTCCGTGGCGTCGGTAGTTTCGTAGGTGACGTCGTAAGCAACATTCAGAGTTTCTTCTCAAGCGGATTCTCATTTGTTGCTTCAATCGCACGCTCCTACATCAGCACCGTGACAGGAATTATCCAAGGCATAATTAGCGTCGTCTCATCGGTAACGAATTTCGTAGGCTCTGCTTTCAGCTCTGCCTTCTCCACAGCACAGTCTATTGTGTCCGGAGTCATTAACTTCATCATCGGTGGATTCAACAACATCACTGGTGCAATCCAAAATGTCATCGGATGGGTTTCTAACCTGTTCAACGGATTCTCCGTACCGGGATGGCTCCGTGACGTTATGAAGGTCATGGGTGTCGGTGGAACAGGATTCGAATTCACCGGAGCCTTTGCAGCAATGCCGGGTGAACTCGGTATCGGCGCGACTGGTGGCCTCACACTTGGCACCGTCCTTGGTGGTGGCCGTGGCGGGAAGACCGTAGTGAACAACTACAACGTCACTGTCAATGGCGCTGTTGATCCTGTTGCCACAGCCAAGCAGATCAAGAGCCTTCTGAACGCGGATGCCGTCCGTAACGGAAACCTCGCTGTTGGAGGTTCGCTATGGTAGCCATCCGCATCAGCTCCATGACCATTGGAGCCAGCTCATGGGCAGTCTCAGCCTCAAGTTATCCGGACACCCCAACAGTCATGTCAGGTGTTCAGATCACGTGGGGCGGTGACTCCTGCCTTGATCACCCCGAACCTACCCGCTGTGTCATGTCGCTGTGGATTCCAAGGGGCCAGGAATCGTGGATTCCTTCCCTTGGTGACCCGGTCAAGGTCGATGGTGGGGCAGGAACTCCCGTACGCCTGTTCACAGGCAAGGTGGAGGAAATCCTCATTGCCGATGACCACATGTCACATGTGCCCGGTGGGACTCGTGCCGTGGGCGGTTACAAGCTCAACGTCATGGCCTCAGACGCTCTGGCAGAAGCCGGAAAGCTCAGGCTCTCCGCTGAACCGTGGCTTTGGGAGTCTGTGTCATCCCGTACCCAAAGGATCAATGACGCATCCAGCGACTATGGAGTTCAGTTCAAGGTGGACAACTCACCTGACGCCAAGGCTGTAAGCGTAGGCCGTCGTGACGTTGACTCCCTGCCAGCTCTTGAGGCTTACCAGAAAACGGTTATGGCTATGGGCAAACCGGCCATTGCCGTTGATGGAGTGGTACAGGCAAGCCCTGACCTGAAACTTCCTAAGGTGCTTCTGTTGGACGCCGGAACCGATGACGTGAAGCCCTCCGAGATAACCGGAGTCCCTGACCTGTCAGCCGGTGCCATCGTGGATGTTCCGTTCGTGAAGTCCTCCACAACGCTCGTGAATCAGGTGAAGGTCTCCTACCGTGAAGCCCTCACCCCCGGTGGTGAAGAAATCGAATATGAGTTTGTCCGTAGTGACCAATACTCCGTCAGAAAGAACTCCCCACAGGAGCGCTCTCTGGAATCGGATATGGCATGGGCTGTCTCCGTTGGATTCACACCGGCAGGGCCATTGGTCACTAAGGCAGAGAACATCATTGCCTCTCAAGGTTCGCCTCAGTGGACGGTCAACGAAACTCTCTCGCTTGTACTGAAGAACATCACCTACACACCGGCATTCGATCTTCTCTACACAGAAGAATTCCGATTCGGTCAGCTCATCAAGATATCCGGCGCACCCGGTCTGCTCCCGCAGTTCCTCAGGGTCCGTGGCGGCTCCCTGACATTGGGCGCTGAACAGTCCCTAGAGCTGGAAGTGGAGCCGGTTGAATATTCGGCCCCTCCTGCCCTGACCCGTAATTCACTGGCTGCTGATCCTGTGGCAAGTGCTTACAAAGTTTCGCAATTCAAAACTATGACTTCTCAAGACCTCCGCGCTATTGGCGCAAGACTTTAAGGAACCAAATGGATACCTCAGGACTATATCCACAAATGCTGCCTGATACCCCGCTGTATGAAGTGGCGGATTACACGGCGGCACTCAAGACGGCGCTCTCACCGCGCTATAAGAACATCACCGGCTATGGCTCCCTGTACAAGGCGTACGGCGCTCCATTCACCGTGCCCCGCTGGGTACGTGAAGGAAAGATGATCAAGCTTGAAGGGCTTATTGGCACCACTCAGACAACCATCTCCATGAACGCAGCCCAACAGTATGACCTCTTCACCATTCCGCTTGAGCCAACTCCGGTGGATGACAAGATGTTTATGGTTCCGACAACTCCGCAGATGGGTTACTACGGAATTATTTATGTGCGCAAAACGGGAATGGTCCAATTCTGGTGCAACGGATTCACCAACGTAGCAACAACTAACTTTGCTATCGGTCTGGACAACATCACCTACTACGCCAACACATCCGGATTCACGGCGGTCTAATCATGAGCTACCTGAATCAAGCGCGTTGCGCTAAAGACCCGTTCATCCTTGACCGCGTAGCCGCATGTGCAGCATCAGCCGGAATCAAGAACGCCCCTGCATGGGCCGCAGAGAATATCTGGCTTGTCAGCAATCAGTTTGTGGCTGCTTACGAGTACGCCTTTGACACCGGAGTTGTGAACCCCGGCGCTGATCCCGCAGCCGTCACAGACGAAGCCATTCGAGCTGCTGTTTACCAGCTCATCACCTAGGAACCCGCATGACCGAACTAACCTATGGCACCGTAAAGGGCCGATTCGATGACACCGTTGCCGGTGAGACAGTAGCCATCACAGGCTCAGTTACTTTCGTGGCTGAACCTGACTACTTGCTCAGTGCCGAGACAACACCGAAGACAACCATTCTCCCGACACCTAAGACTGTGGAGCTGGTAGACGGCGCATTCACTGTCGAGCTACTGGGAACAGACAACGCTTCCTTGAATCCGCTCAAGTGGACCTACCGCGTTGTGTTTGATCTTGCCATTGCTGGCCGTCCTTACCACCGTGCACCCATCAACATCTCGGTACCTTCCGAAGTGGTCACAGACCTTGCTGACGCAACGCCTGTAGCCGCCTCTGAGGGTAACGCGGTTGTCCGTGGACTTCAGGGAGAGACTGGCCCTGTTGGCCCCGCTTCCGTGATTCCTGGACCACAAGGAATCCGTGGTTCCCGCTGGTTCTACAGTGGCGCTGGAACACCTGATTACTTCAACGTCGCTAATCCGCTTGAAGGGGATATTTTCCTTTACCCATCCAGCCGCGACTTCTTCCAGTACCAGAGTGGAACATGGGTCTACGGCGGCAACATCGGAGCCATCAAGGGCGACACAGGACCACAGGGCATCCAAGGCATCCAAGGTCTTCAGGGCATCCAAGGCGTGAAGGGTGATCCGGGAGGAATCGTGAACCCGGTACAGCTTGCCGCTGGCACCGACTGGAACACCGTGATTGTTTCCGGCATGTACTTTGCTACAGGTTCGGACATGGCCGGAATGCCCAACAGCGCTCCATCCATGGCTATCGGTGTAAACCTTATGGTGCAAGCTCGCACATCCTCTGTGGTCACTCAGATTGCTTGGACCGTCAGCAACGCACAGGGACAAATCCAGTTCCAGCGCTCACTTGTTTCCGGCACATGGGGTCCGTGGCGTGTCTTCCGCAACACTGTCATTGACCAGACGGCAGGACGCGCTATCTACATGTGGGATGAGCTGAACAACCGAAGCCAGCTCATCTACGGAGATACCGGCGTACGCAACATCAGCGACTATCTGGACACGTCCAAGTGGTCTGCTGGCATCATCAAGCTTCGCCGCTTTGGATCAGAAGTTGAGTTGCGTGGTCTGGCTCTGGACAACGTGGCCGGTGTTGTTGGAACCGTGGGCACGCTGAACGCAACTCTGCCGTATGGCTTCCGCAACGCTCACACCGTCACTGGTGTTGGCTCTGTCGGTTCATCGCTGGCAAGAGTGGTCATCGGCTTTGGTGCCACCAACGCAACGATCATCGGAGTAACCGACTCCGTTATCTGTGACTTCACGGTGAAGTGGCAGACCACGGATGCATGGCCTACTTCCCTACCCGGTGCCGCTGACGGCGGTATCCCAAACCTCTAGGAAACTAATGACTAAGAACCACCAAGGCGACTGCGTGGACGTTGATCCATTCATCCCTACCGGAGTGTGCGCCCTATGCAGCGGCACCCCGCAGGAGACGGAACCTCCCGAAGACCGCATAACCGAATAGACCCACCGGCCCTGACTACTCTCCTGTGTCAGGGCCGGTCTGTATGTTGAGGGCATGGAATTCTTATTGCCTCTCCTTGGTGGCGCTCTCGGTGCTGCCCTCATCAACGGCCTTGTGGCTGTCTACAAGCTCAAGCGCGACCGGCTGACAGAGCATGACCAATGGCTCCGAGATGCCAAGCTTGAGGCTTATTCAGAGTTCTTAGCCGCTGTCAGTCCCTTCAAAAGGTCTCGCTATTTGCGGGAGGCCGACGACGATCACTACTCCCTGATGTACAACTCCATCTACAGGTTGCAGATCGTGGGAAGCAAGGAAGTCATTGAGGCGTCAGTCAAGGCCAAGCTGAGCGTAGACCGCCTCTTCAGAAAAGAGATCGAAGCCACAGAAACTTTCGACACGATCAAGGCCCTTGCCGAGCTGATGAAGCAGGAACTGGAGAGCTTTCGAAAGTAGTAGCACCATATGAAACTGACTAATGGTATACAGTGCAGTCATTTCGCTACCTTGCCGGACATGTGGGCTGCAGCGTCAAGAAAGGGCAAAGGGTCTTGGTCGTTGGGAAGCTTCGGCTAAGGCAGTGGGAGCATGAGGGCCGCATCTACCACGTCGCGGAAATCGATGCTGAATCTGTTGGCCATGACCTCATGTGGGGCTCAGCCAACTTCACCCGCATGAACGGGACCGCTCCGGCACCCCTTGAGTCAGTCCCGGTGACGGAAGACTCAGGCAATCCGCCAGCGGCAGGCGACTGGAACGCCGCTGACAATGACGAGGACCAGGTGCCACCGGAAGATGAATCGGTGCCGGCAGGGCTGGAGGATTCGGAGGGCGACGGCGGCCTCATGGTCAACACCACAACCGGTGAACTGGTGGGTGCCGGGGCTTGAACGATCCCCCGGCATCCCGAAACCACCCTAGAGTTGGTGCATGTCCACTGCAGCCCTCGTTGAATCCATTCGTACAAGGTTGCGCGCCGCGGGCGACGCCGAGCGTGCCCGTGGCGCCCAGGCCTACATGAAGTCCGAGATGCCTTCCCGTGGCGTCAGGGTGCCGGAGGTGCGCAGGATTGTCAGCTCGGTGGCCAAGGAGTTCCCCCCATCGTCACCGGAAGAGTTGCGAACGGCAGTCCTGACTCTCTGGCGGGAAGCCGTGGTCCGGGAAGAACGCTACGCGGCCATCGACCTCACCGGCCTGCGGATGGTCAAGGGAGATCTGGGCATGCTCCCGATCTATGAGGAAATCATCCGGACCGGTGCCTGGTGGGACCTCGTAGATGGGGTATCACACCGGATCTGCGCACTTCTGTTGGCCCACCGGGACGTCATGACCCCGCTGCTGCTTCGGTGGGCCAACGATGCGGACATGTGGATCCGCAGGGCAGCCATCACGGCGCAACTGGGAGCAAAATCCACGACGGACACCGAGCTCCTGGCTCAAGTAGTCACAGCAAATCTGGCTGACAAAGAGTTCTTCATCCGGAAAGCCATCGGTTGGGCACTGCGCGAGTACAGCAAGACTGATCCCGGCTGGGTCCGCGGCTTTGTCGAAGAAAACCTTGCGGCGCTGAGCCAGTTATCCAAGAGGGAAGCAACTCGGCTACTGCCAGCATGACCTGCTGCTCAAATGACAGGACGGTGTCCGGGCTCATCCCGCTTGCGGAACAGACTCTTGGTTTTCGGATCCACAAAGATCAGGTAGACGGCGAAGAGGAGCGCGATGATCGCGGCGGCATTCCTGGCCAACGTAAGGGCGAGCCCCAGGTCTTCACTTTGCAGGTACGGGAAGACGTCCAGTTGGTCGGAGATGGCGTACACCATGAAGAACGACACGATGAAGTAGACAGCCTTGACCTGCCAGTCGTTGCGGATACCTGTAACAGCGAAGAGCGGAATCAACCACACCACGTACCAGGACTGGATCATCGGAGCTAGAATAACGATTGCAGCAAAAGCCAGCGTCAGTCGACGCATCAGGCGGTCGTAGTCGCCGCGGAAGATCTGCCAGGCAACGGCGCCAACCATGAGGACCTTGCCGGCGTCGTAAACCCACTTCGCCATGCCCCATCCGTCCAGGCCAAAGACGTTGACAATCGATGCGACAACCAAGCCGATCAGCCCCACGGGCGCGTACCAGATCCAGATGCTGCCCGGAGCGGAGAGTCCGTTGATCCAGCCGAATCCAAAGCCATTGACCAGGCTCAGGGCGTACAGCAGCCCGAAGCTGATGCCCGCGGTAAGGAACCAATACAGGAATTTTCGCGGCCAGGATGCGCCTTTGCCCGCCCAGAGGAGTCCGATGAAGGGCAGGAACACAATGGTGATGGGCTTGACGGAGATCGACAGAGTCACCAGGACGATGCCCAGAATGACCCGGCGGGTCGCGCAGTAGTAGAGGCCGGCCAGAGCGAGGCCGATCATGAGGGCATCGTTGTGTACGCTGGCGATGAAGTTGGTGAGGAACAGCGGATTGGCCGCCGTCAGCCACAGAGCACGGTGCGGATTGACTCCGTGAAGCTCCGCCAGCTTGGGTACGTACACAATGCAAAGCACAATCCCCACCAAGGCAACCAGCCGGAAAAGCATAACGCTGGCTTCCGGTTGGACATTGGTTACCCAGACGACAAACTGCTCGATCCACAAGAACAACTGCCCGTACGGGACCGGAGCTTCAGTCCACATCTTGTCGGCACCCAACTGGAAGTAATTGGGCAGGGCGGAGATACCGTTCTTGTACGGATTCATGCCCTCGACCATGAGGCGGCCTTGACCGATGTAGGCGTAAACGTCCCTGCTGAACAGCGGGACCGTGAACATCATGGGCAGACCCCAAGCCACCACTGCCTGCAGCGTGGCTTTCCGGGCTTCCAGGCCCCAAACCCGGACACGTTGGCCCAACCGCAGCCAGGCCCGCACCAACAGCATCCCGCCGATGGCCAGAAGAACGATGGAGAGCGCGACGCCTGTGCCCTCGGTCCGCATCCAGATAAAGAGCGGTAACCGCCGGAGTTCAGACACGGGCGCCAGCCAACCCACGCCCAGGGAACCGACCACCATGAACATCGAACCAATGAAACCGGCGATCAGCGGGGAACGTGCGTTATCCACCTCGCTGGTTACAGCATCCGCCGTCGGCGCTGCTGTCCCTGCCTTCTGGGCGGCGGGTACGGGCACCGTCATGTAGTCGTCATCCAATCGTTCGCCCGGTAATTTCGGGACAAAAGTTCTGCGTCTTCGGGGCTTAAGCGACAGGAAGAAACGACACTGCCGCGCTCAAAAATCGTACCATCGGAGCACTTGGAACGGCCGGAAGGATAGGCTAGGCGCGTGCCTATTACTAATGAACGCATCGTCTGGATCGACTGCGAAATGACCGGTCTTGACCTTAAGAACGACGCCTTGATCGAAGTAGCCGCCTTGGTGACGGATTCCGAGCTCAACATCCTCGGTGACGGCGTCGATGTCGTCATCAAGCCCGATGATGCCGCGCTGGAACAGATGAACGATTTTGTTCGCGACATGCATACCCGGTCCAAACTCCTGGACGAGCTCCCGTTCGGAAAGACGATGGCCGAGGCCGAAGCCCAGGTCCTGGAATACATCGAGAAATGGGTTCCGGATCCCCGCAAGGCCCCTTTGGGCGGCAACTCCGTGGGAACGGACCGCATGTTCCTGGCGCGGGACATGCCGAACATCGTGGAACACCTGCACTACCGCGTTATTGATGTCAGCACCATCAAGGAGCTTTCACGGCGTTGGTTCCCGCGCGCCTACTTCCAGTCGCCTGCAAAGCACGGGGGCCACCGCGCCCTGGGTGACATCAAGGACTCCATCGACGAGCTCCGCTACTACCGCGAGGCCGTCTTTGTTCCAGCTCCGGGCCCGGACACCGCCACGGCCCAGCGCATTTCCAAGGAGATCATCGCCAGTGCCGAAACCCTGGGATCCAGCGAGGCAGTGTGATCTGCGCCATTTTTGAAGGTTTTTTCGCCAAAACCGGCAAAAGTGGACTTCGCACCCCAAAACAGCAGGTAAGCTATTTGTCGTTGCCTTCGAGGAAAGCCGGTCAAACGGACTAGCCGCAGAGGGCACATGGTGGGCTTAGCTCAGTTGGCAGAGCGCCTGGTTGTGGTCCAGGAGGTCGCGGGTTCAACCCCCGTAGCTCACCCCACCGAGATTGGCTGCAGAGCCGGTTTCCACAAAGGCCGCACCGGTTATCCGGTGCGGCCTTTGCTTTTAACCCGGATCCGGAACATCCCGGACCCCAGCGATAACCAGAGGAAGAACCGACATGACCGTCCTGCCAGTGACTATTTGGGGCGAACCCGTCTTGCACCGCCGGGCAAGTGAAGTGGAAGTCTTCGACGACGAACTGCGGACTTTGATCGCGGACATGTTCGAGACGAATGACGCCGCGAACGGCGTTGGACTCGCGGCACCCCAGATCGGTGTGGGCAAGCGCATCTTCGTCTACAAGTACGACAACGAGGACGACGTCCCGCCGCAGGGTGTCCTGGTCAACCCGGTACTTACCCTGTCCAAGGTCTCGGGCGCACTTCCTGATCCGGATGAAGACGTTGAAGGCTGCCTGTCCTTCCCCGGCGAGTACTACCCATTGCAGCGCGCCGAATGGGCGCGGGTCCAAGGCTTTGATGGCGATGGCAACCCGGTGGAATTCGAAGCGACCGGCTGGTTCGCCCGGATCATTCAACACGAGTTCGATCACCTGGATGGCAAGCTCTACGTCAACCGCCTGGTGGACCGCTACTCGAAGAAGGCCATGAAGCAAGCCAAGAAGAACGGCTGGGGCGTGCCCGGCCTGACCTGGATGCCCGGCGTCGACCCTGATCCGTTCGGACACTGACCCATGATCGCCGGCACCCACACCGAGCTCTTTACCCTTCTGGACATCAGCGCCGAGGATGCGCCGGAGTGTGCACGTCTGCTGTCCACCCCTGCTGACACCAGCGTGACGCAAGCCCTGGATGCCATGACAGCGCGGTTGGGCACCTTTCCATTGGAAAGCATCAAGGCAGAGGGAGCATCGGAGGAAACCTGGATCGAAGCACTCCTGCGCTTCGCTCCCTCCGTCCATGCCTACCACCTGGAATTGGGCATCAGCCCTGCCGTTTCGGCGGCGTCACTGGCCGACGTGGGCTTGCAGCTGCGGATCAACCGGCGGGTTCACGGCCGGTTCGGATTGGATACGTGGGGTTGGCTGACGCTGCATATGGCCGGCAACCTCTTCCGGCTTGGCAGGCTGCAGTTCCACCTCGTTCCAGCCGACGGTGCTGCCTCGTCCTGGGTGTTGGGTGTGCATATCCCGGAAGACGGCGGCCTCTCCCCTGCCCTGGTGGACCAGAGTTTTGCCGAAGCCCGCGCCTTTTTCACGCATCACTTTGCGGACAAGCCGGCAACACTGGCCACCTGCGATTCATGGATGCTGGATCCCTATCTTGCGGAGCGGCTCCCACACAGCAACATCGCCTCCTTTGCCCGGCGGTTCACCGTTGACCGCTGCACGGACGCTCCCACCGACGCCGTCTACTTCACCTTCCGGCAACGGGGATTGAAAGACCTGGACAAACTCCCCCGGGAAACGTCCCTCCAGCGAGTGGTCCTGGAGCGGATCGACGACGGCGGCACCTGGCAGCTGGGGCACGGTCACCTGGCGCTGTAGATCGTTTGCTGTCCGGGGCAGGACGAGAGCACGCCCTTCATGGCATCCTTCTCGGCCTGGGTAACCCACAGGTGGTATGCGGTCTTGACGGAAATTTGCCGTGCGACATAGTGGCAGCGGAAGTTCTTGTTCGCCGGGAGCCACGTGGCGGCATCCCCTGCCCCCTTCTTGACGTTTGCCGGCCCATCGGCCGCGATCAGATTCAGGGGGTCGTTGGCGAGGGTTTGCCGCTGCTGGACGGTCAACTGCTGGGCTCCCTTTTGCCAAGCGTCCGCCAAGGCCACCACGTGGTCAATTTGCACCGCCGAGCTGGTGTCCTGCCCCCGCTCGAACGACACTTGGCGCCCGGTGTAAGGCTCGTTCAACATGCCCGAAGCAACTTTGCAGGAGGAACCTTCCGTGAACTTGACCGCCGTCAAGTCGCGGCGAAGGATGTCATTCCTGGTGTCGCAGCCGTTACGGTCCGCATCGGCCCAGGCCTGCCCGAACGCGGCCCTGTCGTAGTCCGATTTCGCCGCCCGGCCTTTGACAGGAAGGCGCTCCAGGGCGTCCGCAGCTTTTTCAGGGGCTACCGCTGCTGCACCGCGGACAGGTTTCATCCACTCGGGGTTGTAGACCGGAGCTTCGCGTGGTCCGGACTGCGCAGGTTGGGCTGCATCGAATTGACCCGTGGTGAAGAACCAGGACAGCCCCGCAGCAATGGTGGCGGCAGCCAGGGCCAGAACCGCCCATGCTTGGCGTGACCGACGTCGGGCGCGTTTGTAGGCGGACCAGGTGATGCTCAAGGGACTCCATCCAGTGGGGCAGGGTGTGTCCTACGAGCGTATGGCAAGGCCCCGACAGTCAGAGTCGGTATCCACAGTGTGTAGGAGAAGTCACACCGCACCGTGGCTGAAAGCGGGCTCCTTTATTGCTCGCGCATCACGCGTTGAAGGTCCTCGGCAGCCACTTCCAGAAGTCCGCGCAGTTGCTCCACGCGCTCGTCGGAAACGTCTCCGGCAGCATTGGCCGCGACTGCCTGGTCCAGGAGCTTCTGGGCTTGCTTATGGTTGGCCTTGGCCACGTCCAAGGCATGTTCGAGCGTGGTCTCATGTTCGATGGTTGATTCGTTGTCCATGAGTGCCATTCTGCTCAGGTTTCCCGGCCGATTCCAGTGACCCGGCCGGGAAACCCGTGAGAACTGCTTGGGTATCAGGCGTCAGCAGTTTCCAGTACAGCAATCGGAGCGATGACATCCTTGGCGGGGAAGGACGGCGGGTTCACACCGGCCATTTCTTCCATGACGCGGACAACCTGGCAGGAGTAGCCGAACTCGTTGTCGTACCAGACGTACAGCACGAGGTTCTTGTCGTTGGAGATGGTCGCGAGTCCGTCAACGATGCCGGCCCGGCGCGATCCAACGAAGTCGGTGGAAACTACGTCAGGGGAATCGATGTAGTCGATCTGCTTGCGGAGATCCGAGTGCAGGGACATCTCGCGGAGGTAGTCGTTGACTTCCTCGCGGGTGGTGCCGTTCTCAAGGTTGAGGTTCAGGATGGCCATGGAGACGTCCGGCGTGGGTACGCGGATGGCATTGCCGGTGAGCTTTCCCTGCAGTTCGGGAAGAGCCTTGGCGACGGCCTTTGCAGCACCGGTCTCGGTGATCACCATGTTCAGCGCGGCCGAGCGTCCGCGACGGTCGCCCTTGTGGAAGTTGTCGATCAGGTTCTGGTCGTTGGTGAACGAGTGGACCGTTTCGACGTGTCCGTGGATGATGCCGAACTTGTCGTTGATGGCCTTCAGCACAGGGGTGATGGCATTGGTGGTGCAGGACGCCGCGGTGACGATCTTGTCGTCGTCGTTGATGTCGCGGTGGTTGATGCCGTGGACGATGTTCTTGAGCTCGCCCTTGCCCGGCGCGGTCAGCAGGACGCGGGCAACGCCCTTGCTCTGCAGGTGCTGGGAGAGGCCATCGGCGTCGCGCCAACGTCCCGTGTTGTCGACAACCAACGCATCCTTGATGCCGTACGCGGTGTAGTCGACGGTCGCGGGGTTGTCCGAGTAGATGACCTGGATCTGGACTCCGTTGGCCGTGATGGTGTTGGCTTCCTCATCCACGCGGATGGTGCCTTCGAAGGAGCCGTGGACGGAGTCGCGGCGCAGCAGGCTCGCACGCTTGACGAGGTCGTTGTCTGCACCCTTGCGAACCACGATGGCGCGCAGGCGGAGGCCGTGGCCGCCACCGGCCTTTTCGATCAGGAGGCGTGCCAGCAGGCGGCCGATGCGCCCAAAACCGTAAAGAACGACGTCGGTGCTGGTGCGGTCGTCAGCGCCGCGCCTGCCCACGATCTCGGCCAATTCGGACCGCAAGTACTCGTCCAGGGAGGCGCCATTGCCTTCTGCACGGTACTTCTCCGTCAAACGCGCGATGTCGATGGCAGCGGCGCCGAGTTCCAGCTCAGTGAGGGCATTCAGAAGGGGTGCGGTCTCTTCGAGCAGGAGCTCGTGGTTGCTCATCCGGCGTGCAAAGCGGTGGGCCTTGAGGATGTTCATGGTGGACTTGTTGATCAAGCTCCGGCCGTGGATGCTGGTGACCACGTTGTTTTCCCGGTACAACCGGCCGATCACCGGAATCATGGCCTCGGCGAGAGCCTCCCGGCCCATCCACTTATCAAGACAAGAATCTGACGTCTGGCTCACAGAACTACCTTCCTTGGGTCAACCACATACGTCCTCGTATGCAGATGGCAGCGGCCGCCCGGAGTAGTCCTGCGGCACATGCGCCAGCGGGCTTCGGTCCACCCACAGCGCCTTGAACGAGAGCAAAGAAAATCCGCCGGCTGCGAACGCAGTCCCGGCGGCAGAACATCTACGTTCAGTAACCATTCTAGGCGGGAAGGGCGGGGCATAGTCGTCCCGAAGGCGTGAAATCACTCACACGCCCGTGATCCCGGCAGTCATAAATGGATGGGTTGACCGATACGCCGGGTTCTGTCATCCGTTGTCGTTGCCAACAAGGGAGTGGCGGCCATCCATCTACGAACGCCGTTGCCGACGCCCTCCAGCGGCCTACCCGGACACTCGGGCGAGCAGCCCTCGAACGTGTCCTGTCTGGCCTTGCTCCGGGTGGGGTTTACCTAGCCTCCCCGGTCACCCGGGGAGCTGGTGGTCTCTTACACCACCGTTTCACCCTTACCTGCTGCAACCGGTGCAATACCGGAAATGCAGGCGGTCTGTTCTCTGTGGCACTGGCCTGCGGGTTACCCCGAGTGGGCGTTACCCACCACCCTGCTCTGCGGAGCCCGGACGTTCCTCGAGCCACTTTCGTGACGCGCGGCCGCCTGGTCAACCCATCCGCCGTACAGTCTACCGGCGTCCAAGGCGGCCTGAGTCACCGGTAATATCGACTGGTGCTGATTCTCCTGCCGCCTTCAGAAGGCAAGACCGCCGCCACCAAAGGCCCCGCCATTGACTGGGAGGCATTGAGCTTTCCGGAACTGAACCCGTATCGGGCGAAGGTCCTCGAAGCCTTGGGAACAGTGAGCGCGCACGAGGACGCCCTTGCGTTGCTGGGCGTCGGCGCCTCCTTGCGTGACGACGTCGAGCGCAATACCCGCCTCCACGCCGAACCGGCGGCCCCCGCGCACCAGGTCTACTCCGGCGTCTTGTACGACGCCCTGGGCTTCAAGAGCATGACCCCGGCACAGCGGCGCAAGGCCACAGAATCCATCCTTGTCGTCTCGGCGCTCTGGGGCGCCATCGGCTTCGGCGACCACGTGCCGGCCTACCGCCTGTCCATGGGAACCGCACTGCCCGACGTCGGACGCCTCGCCTCCTACTGGAAGCCGCAGCTTAACGCCGCCCTGGCCGAACGCTCGGAAGGAGAGCTGCTTATCGACTGCCGCTCGAGCACCTACGCCGCGGCGTGGGCTCCCCCGGCCGAGCAGACGGTGACCGTCAACGTGTTCAACGAGGCCAACGGCAAGCGCACGGTGGTGAGCCACTTTGCCAAGCACACCCGTGGTGAACTGGCCAGGCATCTGCTGACGAGGCGTGGCAAGGCGCCGGCAACTCCCCAACAGCTCCTCAAAGCATCCAGCGAGCACTGGACCACCGAACTTGTTGAAGGCACTGCCCGCAAACCGCACGCGCTGAACATCATCCTGACGGGCTAGGCCCCCGGGTCCACAGCGGAGGTCAGTTCCACTCCGCCGAACGGACAAGGATCACGCCCGAGTCCGGGCAGAAAACGATGTCGTCCTCGGCAGCGGCTTTGACCTCGGCGAGGTCGCCGGGGCTGAGCATCATCCCCGAGCCTTCGGACTTTCCATGGAAGAGCCGGGCAGCACCGACTCCCCGCTTGGCGATGGTCTTTTCGTAGACTGCGAGCATCCCTGCATCCAGGGCCTCGGCGAAGGCTGCCCGCTGTCCGCGGACCACCGTTTCCTCGGCAGCGATCTCTGCGATGGCTTCATCCAGCTCCGCACGGATGCTGCCGAAGGAGCCCTGGATGTCATCAACGATGGCCTGCTGGGCAGCTTGGCGTTCGCGCAGGGTGTCCAGGCGCTCCAGGATTTCCAGTTCAACGTCTTCAAGGTCCGATCGGCGCTTGGTCAGCGAGGCGATGTCATTCTGCAGAGCCACCAGGTCCTTGGACAGTCCGGTACCGCTGTTGAGCCTGGTTTCGTCACGTTCGATCCGCGAGGCAACCTGCTCGACGTCGGCTTCCGCCCGGCGGAGTTCGGCTTCAGCGTCGTGGACGGCTACTTTGGCAGCCCCCAGTTCACCGTTGGCCACCGCGAGGGCATCGGTCAGGTCAGTAATGCGGGGATCGTTTTCCAACACCTTCCGGCGGCCGGCCAGCGATTTGAGCTTGGCATCCAGTCCCTGCAGTTCAAGCAATTTCAATTGTTCTGCCGGTGCCGCTTTTGCCACGCTTACCTCCGCTTGTCGCCGCCGGACCTGGAGATCAGGTCCGGATCTTTCCTAGACTCTAGTCGCCGCCTGGAGTCAGTATGAAGTCCCAAGGGTCGCTGTTGGTGCTGCTGACGCGGATGTCGACGTCGTAGCCTTGGTCCGCGAGGACATTGCCCAATGCTTCGGCCGCAGCCGGGAGCCACAGCCATTCACTGGCAAAATGCGAAACGTCAATCAGGTAGGGACGGCCGTTCGTGGCGCCTTCCCGCGCTTCCGAAGCCGGATGGTGCCGCATGTCTGCCGTGACGTAAACGTCGGCATGGTTGGCCCGGACGGCGTCGAACAGGCTGTCCCCGGCGCCCCCGCAGACCGCCACGCGCCGCACAAGGCCGTCCTTGTCACCGGCCACCCGCACACCGCCGGCAACGGCCGGGAGCATTTCAAAGACGCGTGCTGCAAAGTCACCCAGGGTTTCAAGCTCCGGAAGATCACCCACCCTGCCGATTCCTTCCTCAGGCAATCCGTTGGATGCGGCCGTCAGCGGCGCGACGTTCTCCAGCCCGAAGGCGTCGGCGAGCACGTCCGACACTCCACCGACGGCTGAGTCACCATTCGTATGCACTGTCAGCAGGCCGGTGCCCGCTTCAATCAGCCGGTGAACGGCAAGGCCCTTGGCCGTGGTTGCCGCCACCGAATTCACGCCTTTGAGCAGCAAGGGGTGGTGGGTGATGAGCAGTTCGGCGCCCCATTCGATGGCTTCGTCAATGACAGCCAGGGTGGGGTCCACGGCGAACAGTACTTTGGTCACCGGAACCGTGGGCCGCCCGACCACCAGACCGACTTCGTCCCAATCCTCGGCCAGCGACTCGGGCCAGAGCTCTTCCACAGCCAGCAACACCTGGCCGAGGCTGGGTTCGCCGCTGGCTCCCTCTGTTTCGTCGTGTTCTGTTTCGTCCTCTTCGACGGAATCCGCATCAGAAATGCCAGTGTTTACTGCTTCCATGTTCCTATTCTTCACTACCGTGCCGGATCAGGCAGTCCTTGCCGCCGGGTATCTGCCGGGAGCCGTAATTCTCCCGTAAGGTGAAACGGGAATCATCAGGACATCCCAACCATTGAAGAGAACATGAAAACTTTCGTACTTGGCGGCGGCTGCTTCTGGTGCCTCGACGCCGTTTACCAGAAGACCCGTGGCGTCAGCTCGGTGGTCTCCGGCTACACCGGGGGCCACGTCCGCAATCCCGACTACTACGAGGTATGCTCCGGAACCACGGGCCACGCGGAGGTCGTTGCAGTGACCTTTGACGAAACCGTGGTTCCCGAGGACGTCATTCTGGACATGTTCTTCGCCCTCCACGACCCCACCACCTTGAACCGCCAGGGCTACGACGTCGGAACCCAGTACCGGTCATCCATGTTCTACACCACCACGGAAGAGAAGGTGTTGTTCGAGGAAGCCATCGAACGCGCCCAGGCCCTCTGGTCCGATCCGATTGTGACCGAGGTGGTCCCGCTCCCGGACTTCTACGAGGCCGAGGAAGTTCACCAGAATTACTATGCCAAGTTCCCTTATCAGGGGTATTGCCAGGTGATCATTAATCCCAAGCTGGCCAAGGCGAGGAAATATTACTCTGCATGGCTTACTGCTTAGCAAGGTTTCGTTCCCGCTGGTTAGGCTGACCTCAGCATTCCCTCTTCAGAGATAGGCGTAAATTTTCATGGCAAGGATCTACGACGACGTCACCCAGCTGGTCGGCCGCACTCCGCTGGTTCGGTTGAACCGGCTGACCGAAGGCCTGGACGCCCAGGTTGCGGTCAAGCTCGAGTTCTACAACCCGGCCAACAGCGTCAAGGACCGCATCGGCGTGGCCATCGTTGACGCTGCGGAAAAGTCCGGCGCCTTGAAGCCAGGCGGAACGATCGTTGAGGGCACCTCCGGCAACACCGGTATCGCACTGGCCCTGGTCGGTGCTGCCCGCGGTTACAAGGTCATCCTGACCATGCCCGAAACGATGTCCACCGAACGCCGGGTCATGCTCCGCGCCTACGGTGCCGAGATCGTCCTCACCCCCGGTTCCGAAGGCATGCGCGGCGCTGTCGAGAAGGCCCAGGAGATCGTCGCCACCACGGAGAACGCCATCTGGGCCCAGCAGTTCGCCAACGAGGCAAACCCGGCGATCCACCGCGCCACCACGGCCGAGGAAGTCTGGGAAGACACCGACGGCGAAGTTGACATCTTTGTCGCAGGCGTTGGCACCGGCGGCACCGTCACCGGCGTCGGCCAGGTCCTCAAGGAACGCAAGCCCGGCGTGCAGATTGTTGCCGTCGAGCCGAAAGACTCGGCCATCCTCAACGGCGGAGCACCCGGCCCCCACAAGATCCAGGGAATCGGTGCCAACTTCGTCCCCGAAATCCTGGACACCAATGTCTACGACGAGGTCCTGGATGCCACGCTCGAGGATTCCGTCCGCGTTGCCCGTGACCTCGGTGCCCGCGAAGGCATCCTTGGCGGCATTTCTTCCGGTGCCATCGTGTGGGGCGCGCTGGAACTGGCCAAGCGTCCGGAGAACGCCGGCAAGCTGATCGTTGCGGTCGTCTGTGACTTTGGAGAGCGCTACATCTCCACTGTGCTGTTTGATGACATCCGCAGCTAACACAACGCCTGCATTCCTTCATTTCCTGTAGAAAGGTCTTTGTGAGCTTCTTCGCAAGACTTAAGGAAGACCTCGACGCCGCCCGGTCCCACGACCCGGCGGCGCGAGGTTCTTTCGAGAACTTTTTCGCATACTCCGGCTTGCATGCCATTTGGGCGCACCGCGTCACGCACAAGCTCTGGCAAAACCCGGCACTGAGGTTTCCTGCCCGCTTGATTTCGCAGCTGGCCAGGTTCCTGACCGGAATTGAAATCCACCCCGGTGCCACAATCGGCCGCAGGTTCTTCATCGACCACGGCATGGGCGTCGTCATTGGTGAGACGTCCGAGATCGGCGACGACGTGATGATCTATCACGGTGTCACCCTCGGCGGCCGTTCATTGGCCAAGGTCAAGCGCCACCCCACGATTGGTGACCGCGTCACGATTGGTGCGGGCGCCAAGGTTCTGGGCCCCATCACCATCGGAGCGGACAGCGCAGTCGGAGCAAATGCCGTGGTGGTCAAGGACGCTCCCCCGGAGTCAATCATCACCGGCATTCCGGCGACGTGGCGGCACCGTGATGCACGGTCCGAGACCAAACCTGCTGTGGATCCTGCCGAGTACTACATCGAATACCGGATCTAGAACGCGCCAAACGTCACGGTGACCAAACCTCACTTTGACTCAGTACGGCAAAGGCCGGCCCCTCCCAGTCTGATCGGGAGGGGCCGGCCTTTGCCGTTGGTGGCGCTAGTGGGTGTCGACTGCCGAGATCTCGGACTTGTCTTCGCCCCAGAGGGTGTGGAACGTTCCTTCGGTGTCCACGCGGCCGTAGGTGTGTGCGCCGAAGAGGTCGCGCTGGCCCTGGATCAAGGCAGCGGCAACGCGCTTGCGGCGGAGGCCGTCGTAGTACGCCAGCGACGAGGAGAAGACCGGTACCGGAATACCGAGCTGCACGGCGGTAGCGACAACGCGGCGCCAGGCCGGGAGCGCATCTGCAATGGCCTTGGTGAAGGCCGGAGCGAACAGCAGGTTGGCGGGCTTCTCGTCGGCTGCGTAGGCCTTGGTGATGTCCTTGAGCAGTTCGGCACGGATGATGCAGCCTGCGCGCCACAAGGAAGCGATCTCGTCCAGCTTGAGGTCCCAGCCGTACTCCTTGGCAGCGGAGGTCAGCATGTCCAGGCCCTGGGCATAGGAGACCAGCTTGGAGGCGTACAGAGCCTGACGGACGTCCTCAACGAACGTTTCGGGGATCTCCACGGAAGCCTCTTCGCCAGCGAGCAGTTCCTGGCCGAGCTTGCGCTGCTCGGTCTGGGAGGACAGCGCGCGGGCGAACACAGACTCAGCGATGCCCGAGACAGGCGATCCGAGTTCAAGGGCGGAGATGACGGTCCAGCGTCCGGTACCCTTCTGGCCGGCGGCGTCAACGACGACATCCACGAAGGGCTTGCCCGTCTTGGCGTCAACGTGGCCGAGGACCTCAGCGGAGATTTCGATGAGGAAGGAGGACAGCTCGCCCTTGTTCCACTCTGCGAAGATCTTGGACTGCTCGGCCGGCTCGATACCCGCGCCGGAGCGGAGGAGGTCGAAGGCCTCGCCGATGACCTGCATGTCGGCGTACTCAATGCCGTTGTGGACCATCTTGACGAAGTGGCCGGCGCCGTCGGTGCCGATCCATGCGCAGCAGGGCTCGCCGTCGACCTTGGCGGAGATCTTCTCCAGCAGCGGGCCGAGGGCGTCGTAGGACTCGCGGGAACCGCCCGGCATGATGGACGGGCCGTTCAGTGCGCCCTCTTCGCCACCGGAGACACCGACGCCTACAAAGTGAAGGTCCTTCTTGGCCAGCGCGGCTTCCCGGCGGCGGGTGTCCTCGTAGTGCGAGTTACCGGCGTCGATGATGATGTCGCCGGCTTCAAGCAGCGGTTCAAGCTGCTCGATCACGTTGTCGACGGGAGCGCCTGCCTTGACCATGATGAGGACGCGGCGCGGCTTTTCGAGGGAGTCGACGAGCTCCTGCAGCGTTTCCGTGCGGATGAAGTCGCCTTCCGTGCCGTGCTTTTCCAGCAGGGCGTCGGTCTTTTCCACGGAGCGGTTGTGGAGAGCCACGGTGAAGCCGTTGCGTGCGAGGTTGCGGGCCAGGTTGGCGCCCATCACCGCAAGGCCGGTGACACCGATGTGTGCTGACATCAAAACTCCAATTCGTTCGTGTACAAACAGTCCCAACGTACCCTCAGGGGACACGGAGGAAACGATTTCAAAACCAGGGGCTGAAATAAACCATACGTATTAAAACCTTGGGCGGGAAAGCGGCGCCCACGTTGTGGAAGCTGCCGCGTCATAAACAGTCTATGATGTCCGCACCCCGACACCGCGGCCAGCGACCACTCCCGGGAACCCCCACCCGCACTAGGGGCCTCCCACGCCATTATGCTTACCTCTATGTCAACCAGCCTTCACCACCGCGCCATTGAGCATTTGGGAACCCGGATCGTAGGTGGCGCCCTTCCCTCGGGCCACGTGATGTTGGCTGAGCATCTCGAAGATGAACTCAACGTCTCGCGATCCGTGGTGCGTGAAGCCGTGCGTGTCCTCCAATCGCTTGGGCTCGTCGAAACCATCAAACGCGTTGGCATCCGGGTCCTGCCGGCGCATCGCTGGAATCCCTTCGATCCCCTGGTCATTCGTTGGCGCCTGGCCGGTGAAGGCCGCGGTGCGCAATTGCGGTCGTTGGCCGAGTTGCGTTCCGCCGTCGAGCCCGTAGCTGCCGAACTTGCCGCGGGCAACGCGCCGGACAGTCTCCGGCAGGAGCTGGTGGGTATCTCCCTGGCGATGAAGCAGGCCGGTGACGCCGGGGACATGGCAACATTCCTGGACCTCGACATCCGCTTCCATGCCCTGGTGTTGTCCGGATCGGGCAACGAAATGTTCGCCAACCTGATCGGGCAAGTCACCGAGACCTTGACGGGCCGGACCGTTCATGGCCTGATGCCGGAGCACCCGCAAAAGGAAGCGCTCCAGTGGCACATGGATGTGGCCCATGCGATTGACGCCGGCGATGGCCACTTGGCCCGGGAAGCAGCGGCCAAGATCATGCGGCAGACGATCGCGGAGCTGGCACCCAGCTGGGATGACCAGCCCCGCGTCTTCGTTCCCGTCGCAAAGAAGCCCGCTACTCCTGGAAGTTGAGCAGCACTTTGCCCGACTCGGCGGAGTTCCGGGCAACCTCGAACGCCTCCAGCC
This sequence comes from Paenarthrobacter nicotinovorans, assembly GCF_007670255.1. Classification (GTDB taxonomy): domain Bacteria; phylum Actinomycetota; class Actinomycetes; order Actinomycetales; family Micrococcaceae; genus Arthrobacter; species Arthrobacter nicotinovorans_B. Next base: position 588,332 of record NZ_SZVS01000001.1, read on the forward strand.
CGTGCGCGAGATCAAATTCATGCGTCACTACGGGATCTACATACAAGGAACCGTCCGCAAGCGCCTCGATGACGTCGTCGATCTCGTCGTTGAAGCGGAACGAACCCAGCAACTCCAGCTCCCGCGTAATGGCCAGCGAGATGAATACCGGCTGGGGCCCGGACGGAAGCAGTCCCACCATGACCACCTTGCCACCGCGCGTAGCACCTTTGATAGCCGAGGCAAGGCCGTAGTGGCTGCCTGAGGATTCAATGACGACGTCGGCGTCCACCGCCGCGATGGCCTCCGCATCGTCCCCCTTGAGGACGGCGTCAGCGCCAACGTAGCGGGCGATCTCCAATGGTTTGTCATGCATGTCGACGGCGACGATCCGGTCGGCGCCGGCACGTTTCAGGACGGCAACCGAGAGGGCGCCGATCGGTCCGCTGCCGATGACAAGGGCCGTCTTCCCCTTGACGTCACCGGCGCGTGACACAGCGTGCCAGGCCACGCTGGCCGGTTCCACCAGCGCAGCCGTGCGAAGGTCCAGGTTCGCCGGCAGCGGGCGAAGCATCCTGGAGGGCAGGTTTGCGTAGCGGCTGAAGGCACCGTCTGTGTGGGGGTAGCGGGCCGCGCTGCCCAGATAGGTGCATCCCGGTGAGAGGTTTGGCCGGTCCTCGGGGTACCTGGCATCTCCTGGTGCGGGTGTCGCAGGATGGACGGCCACGGGCGTTCCTGCTGCCGGGCCGGTTCCGTCAGCAGCCTGCCGGACAACCACGCCAACAATTTCGTGGCCGAGCACCATGGGTTCTTTGAGGATGGATTCTCCGGCCGCACCGTGCAACCAGTAGTGGAGATCCGAACCGCAGATTCCGCCGTAGGCAATCTCCACCACCGACTCAGCGGCCGCAGGCGGCGCCAACGGAATGTCTTCGATGCGCAGGTCACCCTTGCCGTGGGCGACAACAGCCGGACCTGATGCGGGAAGGTCGAGGCTCATCAGACCACCACCGTCATTCCGCCGTCTACGAAGATCGTCTGTCCGTTCACGAAGTTCGATGCCTGGGATGCGAGCCACACCGTCGGGCCGGCGAGGTCGGCCGTCGTACCCCATCGCCTGGCCGGAGTACGGCCAAGGATCCAGGAGTTGAAGTCCTGGTCATCGACGAGGTTCTGTGTCATTTCGGTATGGATGTAGCCAGGAGCGATGCCGTTGATCTGGAGGCCGGAGGAAGCCCACTCCGCTGTCATGGCACGGGTAAGGTTCCGCAACCCACCCTTGGCCGCGACGTAGGGCGCGATGGTGGGACGGGCCAGATCGGTCTGGACCGAGCAGATGTTGATGATCTTGCCTTGGCCGCGGGGAATCATGTGGCGGGCGGCCTCCCGACCCACCAGGAAGGCGCTGGTGAGGTCCGTCGTGATGACCCGCTCCCAATCCTTGACGTCCAGGTCCAGCATGGGCACCCGGTGCTGGATGCCTGCGTTGTTCACCAGGATGTCCAACGGTCCAACGTTCTGCTCCACCCAAGCGACCCCTTCAGCGGCCGAATCGGCATCGGTGACGTCGAAGGCGCGGCTGTGGACCCTGCCCTCGGGGTACTGCGATGACATCGCCTCCCGCGCCGCCTCCAGGCGTTCGATATTGATGCCGTTCAGGACTACGGTAGCCCCCGCATCCGCGAGACCGCGGGCAAGGGCGTTGCCTATCCCCCTGCTTGAGCCGGTGACCAAGGCCACCTGGCCGGTCAGATCAAAAAGTGCGCTCATGGTGTGATTGTCATTCCTTCTTAGGTTGCGCGGTTCAGTTCGTAGTGCACTGTTCAGTTCATGGTGGACCTGGTTGCGGCCAGTGCGCCGCCCAGGTTCGCGATGGTCTGCCGGACGACGGCGAGGTCCTGGTCGCCGAGGCCTTGGCGTTTGAGTTCTGCATAAAGGTCAATGGCCGCTGATGCCATGGGCACGGCGGACCCTGCCGCGGCAGCGCTGGCAAGGACGAAACCAAGGTCCTTGTGCATGAATTTGGCCGGACCTGTGGGCGCATAGTCCTTCGCTGCCAGGCGTGGACCCACGATCTCGAGCACCCTGCTTCCGGCCAATCCCCCGGACAGCACCTCGAAGAGCGCCTCCACATCCATCCCGGAGCGTTCGGCGAGTTCGGCCGCTTCGGCGAGGGCCGCCGTCGTGGTTCCGACGATCAACTGGTTGCACGCCTTGGCGAGGGACCCGGCACCCAGTGGGCCCATGCGCCGGATGGTGGTGCCCATGGTCCTGAAAAGCGGTTCAAGCTGCTCGAAGCCGTCGACGGAAGCCCCCACCATGATGGCCAGCGTTCCACTGCGCGCGCCAGCCGTCCCTCCACTGACCGGAGCGTCCACCACAACGGCATTGCCCGCGCTCGCTTCCCCGACAGTTTCGCCGAAGCGCTGGACTTCCGTGGGCGAGACACTGCTCATGACGACGACGGCGGTACCCGGGCTGGGTGGTTGGTGCCGCCAGGAATCGAGCAGTTCGGCGGCCGCCTCCTCGATGAAGGGAAGGTCCGGAAGCATGAAGATGATGACATTTTTATCCCGCAACCCGGCGACAGTGGCGGCACGCTTGACGCCGGGAAGACCGTCAAAGGCAGCTTCGGAGCGATTCCATGCGGTGACGTTCCATCCGGCGGCGGCAATGTTCGAGGCCATGGGAGCTCCCATCAGCCCCAGGCCGACGAAACCCACTCGTTGGATGGTCATGGCTGGTAACACCTCACTTCGTTGTGGTCATCTAAGGAAAATCTGTTCAATATCCTAGCCGTCATTCAGTATGATGAACACTATGACGACTGATGAACTTACCATCGCCATCGCTGTACCGCTCGAAGCTGAGTATGTAGAGCAGATCCGCGGTGTGGACCCCTCCGTAACAGTTCTCTACGAACCTGATCTGCTGCCACCGGAGCGGTTCCCTGCGGACCACGCGGGTGATCCCTCCTTCACAAGGACGCCTGAGCAGGAAGAACGCTATTGGGCGATGCTGAACCGCGCCCAGGTCCTGTACGGCTTTCCGAATGAAAGCCCTGCCGGACTGGCACGTATCGCCACCAGCAATCCGCACCTGCAATGGATCCACGCCATGGCAGCAGGTGCCGGCGGCGCCGTCAAGGCCTCAGGCCTGGACACCGAAACGCTCCGGAAATTCCACGTCACCACCTCAGCCGGCGTCCATGCCTTGCCCTTGGCGGAATTCTCGGCCTTCGGAATCCTGAACGGCTTCAAACGCAGTGCCGAGATGGCCAAGGATCAGGCCGCCAAGGTGTGGCCCGAGCTTCGGACGCCCACCAAGCTGGCCAACGGCTCCAAGGTAGTCATAGCTGGCCTCGGTGAAATCGGCATGGAAACTGCGCGCATTGCCCGCGCCCTGGGCATGAGGGTCACTGGAACCAAACGCAACGTAGCTGCCATTGAGGGAATCGAGGAAGTAACCAACAACGACGGCCTCTCCGCCCTGGTTGCCGACGCCGACGCAGTGGTCAACACTCTTCCGGGAACTCCCTACACGGAAAAGTTGTTCAACAAGGACATCTTCTCTGCCATGAAGCCCGGAACGGTTTTCGTCAACGTCGGACGCGGAACGGTTGTCGACGAAGACGCCTTGCTCGAAGCCCTTGACAACGGCCAGGTTGCGTACGCATGCCTTGACGTCTTTGCAGTGGAACCGTTGCCCCTGGAGAGCCCGCTGTGGAACCACCCCAAAGTCCTGGTCTCACCGCACACCTCCGCCCTGAGCACGGCCGAGAACCGGCTGATCGCCGAGCGCTTCTGCAGCAACCTCCGCACATTCCTCGACGGCGGCGAACTCCCCCACCTCGTGGACCCGGTCCACTTCTACTAAGCCGGACTACCACCCAGTGGCGTTTAACCACCTCTCGGACAATGCATCGGCCATACTCCTGGTGTAGGTGCTCGAGAGGTGGTTATCGTCCAAGTACACATAAACATTGCCGATGATCCCAGGGCATGAGGCGCCGTCACAGATCAGGTCCGTCATGTCAAGGATGGACAGGCCCGTATAGTTCCCTTCCAGCTGATCCAGCGGATTGGTCGCGGCAAGCACGGAAGACAAAGCGGGCCGACACCGCGGCTCATCGACGCCGGAAGCCATGGCACATTCGCTGGGGCTGAAGGAGAAGCGCGGGTTGTCACGCATGGCAATGACCTCCACTCCCTGATCTGTGATTTCCCCCACGAGCTCGTCAAGCCCCCACGTGAGGTCCTCGTCGGGAGAATCCGGCACGGCTGCTGTCCCCACAAGGAACACGGCGTCCGGGTGGTGGAGCCGGATATGCTCACGGACCTTTCGATTGAAGGCGTTGCATTCATCGCCCACCTCGTCCGTTGGGGTCATGAAGGGGCAAGCGCCGAAGGTGATGGCCTGGACCCGCCAATGGTGTTCCTTGGCAAGGGGACCGATGGCGCCGAGCCATTGCAGGGAATGCGACTGCCCCACGACGAAGATGGTCTTGTCCGCATCCGCACCGACGTCGTTCTGCAGACACTCCGCAGACAGCACCGGGTCCTGCGGCCGCAGTTCACCTGAGCAGGGCCCATCGAGCTTCCCCCAGTCCGCCGGCAGCTGCTCAGGCGTAGGCAGCGTCCTCGCATCCTTTCCGACGCGGTTGACATAGCCCGGGAGCAAGGCCCTGGCACCGGGGTTGTCATCAACGTCCTGGCCGGCAACGGCGTTCTTCTCCACCTGTTGCTGATACCCGAACCACGCCATCGGAGTGGAAGCCACAGCAAGGCAGGCAAGGACCGACACTGCCAAGCTCCACCGCTTTTCCTCCGGCCACCTCCACGACCGCAATGGCTGCTCCACGAACCTGGTGGTCAGATAGGCCAACAGGAGGGACACAGCCACAATCAAAGCGCCGATGGGTGCATCTGCGTGGTCTTCCCCGATCCACACCAGGGTGATCACCAACAGCGGCCAGTGCCACAGGTACAGCGCATACGAGTTGGCCCCGAGCCCCACCAACACCTTCGATGCCAGGATCCGGTCGACGCCAAAACGGCTTCCTGTCTGCCCGGCAATGATGACCGCCACAGCCGCCAGCGTGGGCCACAGCGCCACAAAACCAGGAAACGCCGTCCTTACCTGAAGGATCATGCCGCAGCTGAGCATGGCAACCACGCCCAGCCAACCCAGGACGGTTGCGACACCGCGGCTTGGACGAAGGAAAGGAAGGAGCAAGGCAACCAGGGTTCCCAGCGCAAATTCCCACAGTCGGGCAAGAGTATCGAAGTAGGCCAGTTCCTGGTGGGCAGCAGTGAAATAGATCGAGTAGCCCAGCGACACCACGAAGATCAGCCCGAAAACGCAGAGCAACACCGTCCGGTAACGCAGTCCTGCCCTGCGGCAAAAGAAAGCTGCAGCAACGAAGATCGCCGGCCAGATGATGAAAACCTGCCCCTGAATGGACAACGACCAGAAGTGCTGCATGGGACTGGCCAGGCTATGGTCTGCCGCGTAGTAGTTGACTACCTGCCGCTGGAGCAACCAGTTCTGGACGTAGAAGAGCGAGGCCCACGCCTGGTTGACGATCTCCGTCCATCGGGTCCGGGGCACGATCATGAAGGTCGCCGCCAAGGTGCCCGTCAGGACAACGACGACGGCGGGAAGCAGCCGCCAGAACAAGTGCAGCCAGTGCCGAACCAGAGATACAGGCCGCGACTCCTCGTAGCGATTGACGAACTGGAGCGTCATCAAGAACGCCGAAATCAACAGGAAGACGTCCACGCCTCCCGAAACCCTGCCGAACCAGATGTGATAAGAGACCACCATGAGTACGGCCAGCGAACGGAGCCCTTGGATCTCCGGACGAAACCTGGTGCCGCTGGCGCGCCGAACCAACCCGGGGCTTTCCGGCGATGCCAGGCCCTTGGTTGCCATCATGGACACGCTCCTCTGTCGCTGCACCAATTCTGCACCGCGTCTTGCAAAATTCCAGCACCTCGGAGGGCTAATCCGTTAAAGCAGCACGGCGCCCCTCCTGGTGGAGGGACGCCGTGCTGGGTGTGTCCGGAATTTTGCGTCGTTTACTTCGCGTCTTCCGTGCTGACGAGGTCGCGGCCTGCAGTCTCCGGGGTGAAGAACGTGGTGACGAACGAGATCAGGGCCAAGACCAGCGAGTAAATGGCGAGCACCAGCCAGGAATGGTTGGTGGCTGCCAGCAGAAGCGCACCCAGCAGGGGCGCCAGACCACCAGCCAAAACTGCGGAGATCTCCCGGCTCATGGCAACCCCGGTGAACCTGTATTGCGATCCGAAAAGCTCGGGCAGGAGGGGGCACTGCGGGCCAAGCATCGACTGGACGCCAATGGCAATGCCGACAGCCATGACCACCCATACCAAAGTGACATTGCCCAAGGTGACCAAGTAGAACGCGGGAACGGCAATAATTGCCTGGAACAAGGCACCGTAGCGGTAGACCGGAACACGTCCGTACCTGTCAGACAAAGCGCCGAAGGTCACGACCAGCACGGCTGCGAATCCGGCTGCAATCAGCAGACCGACCGGGCCGATGGAGTTATTACCGGCAAATACACCCGCCGGCATGCTCATGAAGGAAACCAGAAGGGCCGAGTAAATCGAGGAGTTGCCGTTTTCTCCCATGCGAAGGCCGATTCCAATCAGCACGTTCTTCTTGGAATGCTTCCAGAGGGCACCGATAGGGTTCTTGACCACATTCTTGTGCTTTTCCAATTCCTGGAATGCGGGAGTTTCCTTGAGCTTGAGCCGGATGAACACGGCGATGACAATCAGGACAAAGCTGGCGAGGAATGGAACGCGCCACAACCAACCCTGCAGGACGGACTTATCGGCCAGGGCAATAAGAGCGAATGTTCCAGCCCCAAGCAGTGTGCCCAGCTGGATACCGACAAAGGGCAAGGACGCGAAGAAACCGCGGCGACGACGCGGAGCAACTTCGGAGATCAGCGTCGTGGCACCTGCCTGCTCCGCACCCGCACCGAGACCCTGGATGATGCGCAAGGTGACGAGCAACACGGCGCCAAGCATTCCCGCCTGCTCGAACGTGGGCAGAAGTCCGATGGCAAAGCTGGCCGTTCCCATCAGAGCAATGGTCAGGATCAGCACCATCTTGCGGCCGAACCTGTCACCGATATAGCCGAAAATCACTCCGCCGAACGGCCGGGCCGCGAATCCAACACCGTAGGTGGCGAAGGAAGCGATCAATGCTCCGTCCGGACCCAGCGGCGAGAAGAACAGCGGACCGAAGATCAGGGCCGAGGCAAGGCCATAGATGTAGAAGTCGTAGTACTCCAGAGCGGAACCTACGGAGCTGGCCAGCGTTGCCCGCCGCAGCTGCTCCGGTTCTACGACGGCTTCGTCAGCATCAGCTGAGAAATTTGTCTTAGTACGAGTTGTCACAAGCACTCCCTCAAAATCACACCGGGCCCCCGTTGGCCCCGTGAGATAGCGATGGCATCACCGCCAAGATCACTATGTTGAACAGAGTACAGCTTGCTGAACTGCTTGCCAAGATTAAAATCAGATTTATGCCAATCAACCCATGGGGTTGCCGAGGGATCGCGCCAACTCCTTGAGTTCCTTGACCATGAGAGCGCCCTGCTCCTCCGAATACGTAGCCTTCAAAGCCGTAACCGACAGGCCCAAGCTGGGGCCATGTGCACCATGGGTCGGCACGGGAACAGCGAGGCAAACGACGCCAACGGTCGACTCTTCATCCTCGAAGGCAAACCCCTGCTTGCGGATGGTGGCGATCTGCGCCTTGAGCTCTTCGGCCGTTCGGAGGGAATTGGCAGTCATGGTGGGCAGCTCCGTGCCGTCCGGGAACATGGCCTCGATATCGTGGTCGTGCAGTTGCGCCACCAGCGCCTTGCCGACGCTGCAGAGGGAGACCGGCATTTTGTCTCCAATATTCGAGGTCAGCCGCACAGCTGGGTGGCCCTCGTAACGCGCCAGGTAGATGACGTGGTCGCCGTCTAGCATGGCAATCCGGACCGTCTCGCCGGAGAGCGTCGGAGCCTGCTCGCAGTACTTGTAGAACTCCTGCACCTCATCGAGCCGGCTCAGGTAGGCAGCCCCCAGCTCCACCAGCTTTCGCCCCAATGCGAAGTCGGCACCCTGCCGGGTAATCAGGCGCGCTTCCTCGAGCGCCAGCAGCAGGTTGGACGTCGAAGATTTCGGGATGCCGAGCTCCCGCGACAAGTCACTGAGGGTCAAGCGTCCGGACGGGGAATCAGCCAAGGCTTCAAGGACGGCGGCGGCGCGGGTCACAGCAGGGGCAGGCGACGAAGCGCCCAGCCCCTCGGAGCGGGTGGTTCGGGAATCAACCATGATTCTCCTTCGTCATTACACATCGGTGTTCAATCTACTGAACAATACCCATCATAGTGGCACGCTGCTGGGTGCGGACCCGTCGGCTTTGCAAACCCAAAAGTTGGCTGTATATTCATTTTCGAGCTCTCCACCGCGGCATCCCCCAATAGTCGCGGTGGAGAGCTCATCCATTTCCGGGCGCAGCCAGTGGGGTGGCGCTAGGCAGCCACAACTCCCTCGCCCCTAAGGCACCAGCCTCCCCCTGAACCGTCACGAACGAGTTCCCAGGTGGCCAGGGCGGACCGAAGGTTGCTCCCCAAGCGCACCTGGACCTGCAGGACCTCAATATCCACGCGTCCGGCTCCCCGGGGCATGCGCTTTTGCTCTTCCCACCAAGGAATCCTTTCGAACCAACGGACAGGTTCGTCGGCAATCGTCCACTCCCGCCCTCCCCTGACGACGACGGCAGGCCCACCGTGGGTGGTCGTGCGGATATATACGTGCTCCATGGAAGGAAACCGTAGGGTGTGGGCCTGACATTAATAGGGAACCCGGGAACAATCAGGCGTAGATGACGAAAACCCCGCTTCCTGGAAGCGGAAGCGGGGTTTTCTTTGGTGGGTCCTACCGGGATCGAACCGATGACATCCACGGTGTAAACGTGGCGCTCTACCAGCTGAGCTAAAGACCCAAAGCGTTGTTTCCGCGCTCTTTGTGTTCCTCAGCGCTTCAACGAACAATGACTCTACATGATCAACCGCTGGAAACACCAATCGAGTCGCCTACGTCCGAAAGGTCCGGCAAAACCTGGGCCAAGTAGCCCAAAGCACCACTGACTCCGAGCTCGAGTTTTACGGCCGCGAACCCATCCCCACGGGTGCTGCCCCTGTTGATGATCACCACAGGCTTTTCTGCTTTTGATGCATGCCGGACGAACCGAAGGCCGCTCTGCACCGTCAGCGACGAACCCGCCACCAAGAGGGCGTCCGCATCATCAACCATGGCGTACGCGCGCACGACACGGTCCTTGGGGACGTTCTCGCCAAAGTAGACGAAGTCCGGCTTCAGGATGCCGCCGCAGATGGGACAGACGGCCATGACGAACGAGCTGATGAGCTCAGGATCCTCCACCGTGGCGTCTGCATCCGGCGCCATCTCAACCAGCCCGGATTCCACTGCTGCTTCGACAAAACCTGGATTGATCTCCTCCAGGATCGCCGCTATCAATTGCCTGCTGAAGGTATGCCCGTGCGACAGGCAAATTACTTGGTCAAAACGGCCATGGAGGTCCACCACATTGACGCTGCCGGCGTCCTCATGAAGCCGGTCGACGTTTTGGGTGATCAGGCCGGTCAGGAGCCCGCGTCGCTCCATCAGTGCGACTGCAGCATGGCCGGCATTGGGGTCGGCGTGCCGGAGGCGGGACCAGCCGATATGGTTCCGCGCCCAGTAACGACGCCTGTTGGCCTCGCTGCCAATGAACTCTTGGTACGTCATGGGGTTCCGCGGTGCAGACCCCGGCCCCCGGTAATCAGGGATGCCGGAATCGGTGCTCAAACCGGCTCCGGTCAGCACTGCCAGGCGTTTTCCCTGCAGGGCCTGCACTGCGGAACCAAGGGCTTCCTGCTCCTCGGGACCGAGTTGCACCTCGGCTACGGGTGCCATGCTGGCAAACCCCGTCATGCCGACACCGGGTCCGGGGCGGGTCATGGTCGCTGATCCACCAGCGAAGCCAGCGCCGACCGATATTCGGCGAAGTCCCTCGCTTTGCCCCGCGGGTTGACTACGACGTAACGGATAATGCCGTCGGCGTCGATGATGAAGGTTCCCCTCAACGCCATGCCGCTGGCTTCGTCGAACACACCGTACTGCCGGGCAACGGCTCCGTGCGGCCAGAAGTCCGCAAGAAGATCGAAGTCGAAACCCTCGTGCTCGGCATACGCGCGTTGGGCAAATTTGCTGTCAACTGAAATCGCCAGCACTGTCGCGTTCGAGTCATTGAACTGGGCGATGTTGTCGCGTATCTCGCACAACTCACCAGTGCAGATACCGGAGAAGGCAAAAGGGAAAAACACGACAACCACGTTGACGCCGCGGTAGTCCGTCAAGCGGACAGGCTCACCGTGTTGGTTCAGCAGTTCGAAATCCGGCGCAGACTGCCCTTCCTGGGGGACGCCGGCCAAAGCCGGGGCCTGCTGGACTTCTGTCATTTGTTCTTCTTGGGCACCAGGCGGGTGGCGCTCCAGTCCTTCGAAACCCCGGCAGAAGTCGTAAGGTGCAGACCTGAAGTAGGGGCCGCGTCCTGTATGTCAGCGGGAGATACGTAGTTGTCCCTGCCGGACTTGGGTGTCAGGACCCAGACAACGCCACCCTCCTTGAGCGTGGTCAACGAATCCATCAGGGCATCAACAAGGTCTCCATCGCCATCGCGCCACCAGAAAATGACTGCGTCAACGACATCGTGATCGTCTTCATCCAGCAATTCGGAGCCCGTGACATCTTCAATATCGTCACGCAAGTCGAAGTCGACGTCGTCGTCGTAGCCGAGCTCCTGAATCAGATCCCCATCTTTGAAACCCATTCGTTCCGCCACATTTACCGATGTGGCGGCGTCGGCCTCGCTCACGTTTCCTCCTTTGAAGTGACTTCCATTACTAACAGCCAACACCCTTTGGGCGTGTGCTTCAAGCCATTGTCCCTGTAGGAGGGCACATTCCGCACCCTCAAGGGCGTTTAGAGCTTGTGGCAGTGGCGTGCTTTACGTCACGGAGGCCGTTTGGGTGTGACATACAACGCTCCGCGGGGCCTGCGGCTACGCATAGCGGCGCAGTGAAAGCTAGAGTGGCCATGAGCGCTATGGCTGCAGGGCGATCGCCCCGCAGAATTCTACTGGGCAGCCAGGCGCTCACAAGACCTGCCCGGCGCATCCGACCGGGCTGTTGAAACCGAGATGTCGCACACGACGCGTTCACGACGGGCAGTCACCCTGCCGGACTTGAGGCGCCGATGAATGCGCCAAAAGGAAGGTTGGACGTGGCTGCAGGAGAAGAGACCTCACACATCCTCAGCGGGTTGACTGCCCAGCTGCCTGATCGTGATCCGGAAGAGACCGCGGAGTGGATTGAGTCCCTTGATGCGTTGATCGCTGAGCAGGGTACCGAGCGGGCGCAGTACATTATGCGTTCGTTGTTGCAGCGTGCTGGTGCCCGGAGCGTGGGTGTGCCGATGGTGACGACCACTGATTATGTGAACACGATCCCGGTGGACCAGGAAGCGCCGTTCCCGGGTAATGAGGAGTTCGAGCGCCGGTACCGGGCGTACATGCGGTGGAACGCCGCGGTGATGGTCCATCGTGCGCAGCGGGCCGATATTGGTGTCGGTGGGCATATTTCCACCTATGCCGGTGCCGCGACCCTGTACGAGGTTGGTTTCAATCATTTCTTCCGCGGCAAGGACCACCCTTCGGGCGGGGACCAGGTGTTCTTCCAGGGCCACGCCTCTCCGGGGATGTACGCCCGGGCGTTCATGGAAGGGCGTTTGTCGGAGGAGGATCTGGACGGGTTCCGGCAGGAGAAGTCCAAGGAAGGCCATGCCCTGTCCTCGTACCCGCACCCCAGGTTGATGCCGGGGTTCTGGGAGTTCCCGACCGTGTCGATGGGTATCGGCCCGATGAACGCGATCTACCAGGCCCAGTCCAACCGGTACCTGCACAACCGTGGCATCAAGGACACCAGTGACCAGCAGGTCTGGGCGTTCCTCGGTGACGGGGAAATGGACGAGCCCGAATCCCGTGGTTTGTTGCAGCTGGCCGCGAACGAGAACCTGGACAACCTGAACTTCGTGATCAACTGCAACCTCCAGCGCCTGGACGGCCCGGTGCGCGGCAACGGCAAGATCATGCAGGAACTCGAAGCGTTCTTCCGCGGCGCGGGCTGGAACGTGATCAAGGTCGTCTGGGGCCGGGAATGGGACTCGCTGCTCGAAGCGGACCAGGACGGGGCGTTGGTGAAAATCATGAACGAAACCCCCGATGGTGACTACCAGACCTACAAGGCCGAATCCGGCGGGTTCGTCCGCGAACACTTCTTCGGCAAGTCCCCGCAGACCAAAGACATGGTCGCGGACCTGACCGACGAGCAGATCTGGGGCCTCAAGCGCGGCGGCCACGACTACCGCAAGGTCTACGCCGCGTACAAGGCAGCGACCGAGTTCAAGGGCAAACCCACCGTGATCCTGGCCAAAACGGTCAAGGGCTACGGCCTCGGACCGCACTTCGAAGGCCGCAACGCGACCCACCAGATGAAGAAACTGACCATGGAAGACCTCAAAGCCTTCCGTGACCA
>NZ_SZVS01000010.1 GCF_007670255.1 Paenarthrobacter nicotinovorans
TCTACACACTCATGAGACACCAACTGTCTACGAAGTCCTGAGACATGAACTGTCTACAAGGTCCTGAGACATGACAAGGGCTCAGTGGAGCATCTGCTGTCCCCTGGTTGGGTCAGGGGATGGCGGTTGCCGGTTTGGGGCGGAGCAGTATCGCAGCGATGATGCCGCCCACTGCTCCGCCGAGATGGGCCTGCCAGGAAATGTAGCCCATCACCGTAGGCAGCACGCCGAACAGGATGCTGCCGTAAGCCATGAACAGCACCACGGAGAGCAGGATCTGCCACCAGCTCCTGTTGAAGAAGCCCCGGACCAGCAGGAACGCGAAGAAACCGAATACCAGGCCGGAGGCTCCCACGGTTACCCCTCCCCCGCCGATGAGCCACACCGTCAATCCCGAGCCCAGCCAGCTGAAAGCCAGAGCCGTAATGAAGACACGGATTCCGGACAGGAATACCAGGAAGCCGAAAATGATCAACGGCAACGTGTTGGAAATCAGGTGGTTGAAGTTCGCGTGCAGCAACGGAAAGGTCAGGATATCCAGGAAGCCGTCCATGGAACGGGGTCGCAGCCCGAAGGTGGCATTAAGGGCATGCCGCATCAGCGTGTTCAGGATTTCGATGACATAGAGCAGGATCACGAAACCGCCCATGAAGAGCAACCCGCCCTTTGCCCGGCCCGCCAGCGATTCCTCGGCGTCGGCCTTAGGTCCCTCAGGTGTTCCCAGCACCATGGCCGCCCCTCCCGTCAGTGCACCACGATGGGCTGGAAGCCTTCGGCCCGCAAGGCGCCGAGGACCTGCTCACCGTGTTCGTGGCCCTTCGTTTCCAGGTTGATGGTGATGGAAACATCGCCCATGCTGATGGATCCACCCAAGCGCGTGTGGTCCAGGCCGGTGACGTTGGCATCATTTTCGGCGATGATGCGGGCGATGGTGGCCAGCGAACCGGGCCGGTCATCGAGCATCATGCGTACTGTCATGAACCGGCCTGCGGCCGACAAACCGCGCTGGATGACTTTGAGCATCAGCATGGGGTCGATGTTGCCGCCGGAAAGCACGACGGCGGTGTTCCCCGGGTTTTCGATCTTGCCGTCCATGAGGGCAGCTACGCCCACGGCACCGGCGGGTTCAACCACCATCTTGGCCCGTTCCAGCAGGAAGATCAGCGCACGGGCCAACGAGTCTTCGCTGACGGTTACGACGTCGTCCACAAGCTCGCGGATGATGCTGAACGGCAGTTGTCCAGGCCGTCCGACGGCGATGCCGTCGGCCATGGTGGAAACTTTCTTGAGCGGCACCAGCGCATCGGCGGCCAATGACGGCGGGTAGGCCGCGGCATTTTCTGCCTGGACGCCGATGACCCTGATCTCACGGCCCAGCTCCTTGGCTCGGGCCTTGATGGCAACTGCGACGCCGGCCAGCAGCCCGCCACCACCAACCCCCATGAGAATGGTGTCGACGTTGGGGACCTGGTCCAGGATCTCCAAACCGATGGTGCCTTGGCCTGCCACGACGTCAACGTTGTCGAAGGGGTGCACGAAGACGGCCCCGGTTTCGTTGGCGTAGCGCTGCGCTTCGGCGAGGGCTTCGTCTACATTGTGGCCGTGGAGGACGACCTCTGCCCCATGGCTGCGTGTGGCGGCCAGCTTGGGAAGGGCTACGCCCAGGGGCATGTAGATCCGGGCGTTGATGCCCAGGCTCTTGGCAGCCACTGCCACACCCTGGGCGTGGTTGCCTGCCGATGCCGCTACGACGCCGCGCTTCTTCTCTTCGGCTGTCAGCCGGGCCATGCGCACATAGGCACCACGAACCTTGAAGGAGCCGGCACGTTGCAGGTTCTCACACTTGAAAAAGACGTTCCCGCCCACAAGGTGGCCCAGCGCCCGCGACGACTCCACAGGAGTCTTGGTAATAATGCCCCCGAGCAGCTCCTGCGCCTTGAGGACATCGTCCAGAGTGACGGGCAGGGTATCGAGGGTATTCACTGACTATTCTCCTTTATTGGTGTCGGCCACAGTTCTCTCAACAGAGCTACTGCCTGCGGCCTTGGTCTTGCCGGTGCCATCCTTTGCAGGACGGGATTCGGGCCGGGGAAGGTGTGCTTCCTTGAAGTTGGCATCATTGTCCTGGCCGGCCGAGCCGGCCGCCCCTTGGAGTTCGACGCCGCCCAACCCTTCATCATGTTCCCACGTCCGGCCCGCAATGTAGCGAACTGCCGTGTTTACTACGGCGAGCAGCGGAACAGCGAACAGGGCTCCCGGGATGCCTGCCAGATAAGAGCCGGCCGCTACGGTGAGGATCACTGCCACCGGGTGAAGGGCCACGGCCTTGCCCATGACCAGGGGCTGCAGGATGTGGCTTTCAAGCTGCTGAACCAGCAGGACGATGGCCAACATGATCAGGGCATTGATGGGGCCGTTGGCGACGAGCGCCAGCAGCACAGCGATGGCGCCGGTGACCAGTGCACCCACCACGGGGATGAAGGAGCCGATGAAGACCAGGACCGCCAGGGGCAGCGCCAAAGGAACCTGGATGATCGCGGCGCCAACGCCAATGCCGACTGCATCCACGAAGGCTACGAACATCTGGATCCGGACGTAACTGACCATGGAGGTCCAGCCCCTCCGGCCTGCGCCGTCTGTGGCACGCCGCGCCGCTTTCGGCAGCAGGCGCACCAGGAAACCCCAAATCCGGCTTCCTTCCAACAGGAAGAAGATCAGGATGAACAATGCCAACACCAGGCCCGCGGCAAAGTGGCCAGCGGTGCTGCCGAAGGAAAGGGCGCCACTGAGAATGCTGCTGCTGTTGTTCTGCAGGGCGTTGGCACCATCGGCGATGTACTTGTCGATCTGGTCCGCGGTCAGGTGCAGCGGGCCATCGGCCAGCCAGGCTTGAACTTGCTGGACTCCGGTGAGGGCTTCCTGCCAGAGCTCGCCGAACCCGGAGACGAGCTGCCGCCCTACCAGGGCCAGGGCGCCGGCAATCACGCCGATGAAGCCAAGGACCGTGATGGCAACCGCGGCGCCGTTGGGAACCTTGCGGTTGCGCAGCCAGGCCACCACAGGATAGAGCAGTCCCGCGAGCAGGGCCGCGACCATCACCGGAATAATGAGGAAACTGACCTTGCCCAGCAGCCACACCAGGGCACCGACCATAAGCAGGATCAGCCCTGCCCGCCAGGACCAGGCGGCAGCTATGCGCACCCCGTAAGGGATGTCCTCGGCGATTTGGCGGTCAGAACGGGGCTTGGCGTCCGGCGTAGGCGTCATAAAACCATAATTCCGTAGCCCGCCCCGTATGGGAAACCGACCCGCAGGCGGTGGCAGGGGCTAGAGGGATGCGGCAATGCCCCAGTTCATGGTGAAATCTCCGCCCGGCGCCAACCACCGAAGGCCATCGCCGCTGTTGAAGGCGTTCGCCGGCCCTGTCATGGGTTCGATTGCCACCGCCTTGGATCGACCCGGGAAGGTGTCGGTGATGAAGACATGCACGTACTGGCAGTTCCCGTCCTGCTCCAAACTGACACTGCGACCATCGGGGGCGGCAAGCGTATGGCGGGCCACGCCGCCGTCGAACGTTAAGTCCGTCAGCGCGACGTCCACAAGCGCTGGACCCACTGCGGTACCGGACGAAAAGTCATAGGGGCCATCCGCGGGGGCAGTGCTGCGTGGGATCAACCGATCATCGGCTACCAGGCGGGTGCGCGCCTTGACAGTGAGGACCAGGTCTTCGGGGGCGGTGTCGCCGAGCCGGAGGTAGGGATGGGCGCCCAGGACGAAAGGTGCCGGGCTTTGCGACTGGTTGACCAGGGTTTGCGACACGCGGAGGTCCAGGGCGTCGTCGAGCTCGTAGCGCACCCGGTGCTGGACCAGGAACGGATAGCCATGCTGGGGAAAGACCGTGGCTTCTAGGGTTACGGAGAATTCGGATTCATCCACCAACGCGTAGCCGGCATTGCGCAGCAGCCCGTGGCTGGCGTTGTTCCGGGAAACCTCGGTGATGTCCAGCTGCTGCTTCTTGCCGTCCAGGTACCAGACCCCGTCTTCCACCCGATTGGCCCAGGGAGCCAGGGTGATGCCTGTGGCGCCGGGAGATATCTCGTCGTCGCCGTACGTCTCCGTCAGCTGGACACCACCGCGGGCGTAGAGCCGAAGCCCTGCGGCCAGTTCCGTGACCACGGCGACGGCGTCCCCGCGGCGCAGTTCGAACTGCCGTCCGGTAGCCAAACGGCGCGGGTCGGTCTGATGGGCAGGGTCGGCTGGCAACGAAGAGGCAGGCATGGCATTACGGTACTGCATTCTTCGATCGCGGCAGCTACGGATCCGCCACCAAGCCCGCAACAAGCCATGTTTGATTTTGTTAGAAACTATGCGTTTTTGGTTACTTGTGGAATGATGATTTCATGAGTCGCATCACCACCACCCGCCTTGCGGACAGCCGAGAGCTGATCTACTTTGACGATCCCGGAACGCCGGAGAGGACACCGGAGTCGCTGGTGGATCACCGTCCGCTTCCCGCCCGCGGCGAGCCCGGTGACGTCAGGTACGATGCCTTGTCCGGAGACTGGGTGGCCATCGCCGCGCACCGGCAAAGCCGAACACACCTGCCCCCGGCGGATCAGTGCCCCATCTGCCCCACGACACCGGCGAACCCCTCCGAAATTCCGGCACCTGACTACGACGTCGTGGTGTTCGAGAACCGTTTCCCCTCCTTGGGACCGGCTATGGGCGACATTCCCACGGCGCCCGCGCCGGGACACAACGGCCACGGCCTCACCGGCCCGGCTTTCGGCCGCTGCGAGGTTGTCGCCTTCACGCCACAGCACACAGGTTCTTTTGCGGAGCTGGGCGAAACCCGCGCCCGCACTGTGATCGAAGCATGGGCCCAGCGGACTGAAGCGCTGAGCGCACTGCCGGGCATCAAGCAGGTGTTCCCCTTCGAAAACCGGGGTGCCGACATCGGCGTCACGCTGCACCATCCGCACGGCCAGATCTACGCCTACCCCTACGTGACGCCGCGCGCAGAACAGCTCGGCGCTGTGGCCCGGAAGTATTACGACGACGTCGACGCGAAAGAAACGCTCGCGGCATCCCTGCTCAGGGCCGAACGCAACGACGGCAGCCGCATGGTGCTCGAGGCCAAGCACTTCAGCGCGTACGTCCCCTTCGCTGCCCGCTGGCCGCTGGAGATCCATTTGGTCCCGCACCGCAGCGTCCCTGACCTCGCTGCCCTGACCGGCGAGGAGCGCGACGAGCTCTCGCATGTCTACCTTGACCTGCTGAAGCGGCTCGACTCCCTGTACCCCACTCCCATGCCCTACATCTCGGCGTGGCACCAAGCACCCCTTGACCCCGTACTCCGGCCCGCGGGCCAGCTGCACCTGCAGCTGACCTCGCCCCGGCGTGCAGCCGATAAGCTCAAGTACCTGGCCGGATCAGAAGCGGCCATGGGTGCATTCATCAACGACACCACACCCGAAGCCGTGGCGGAGCGCCTGCGTAGCGTCGCTGCGGCACCGTCCGGCAAATCCATGGAAGGCAGCCGAGCATGACCACCACCGCGGACGCCACCGCCCTCACTGACCGCTTCCTGGAAACCTTTGGCGCCGCTCCCGACGGCGTGTGGCAGGCACCGGGACGCGTCAACCTGATCGGCGAGCACACGGACTACAACGAGGGGTTCGTGCTCCCCTTCGCCATCGACAGGACAGCGAAGGTGGCTTTGCGCGTCCGCGACGATTCAACCGTGCGCATGCTGTCCACTTTCGGCGGCCATGGCATGGTGGAGGCCGATCTGGAGGGCCTGGAACCCGGCTCGGGTGATGGCTGGTCCCGCTACCCGCTGGGCGTCGCCTGGGCTTTGCAGGAACACGGCATCGCCGTCCCCGGTTTCGATCTCCTGTTGGACTCCGACGTCCCCCTGGGCGCAGGACTGTCCTCGTCCCATGCCATCGAGTGCGCAGTCATCTCAGCCCTCAATGAACTCACCGGCGCGGGCCTGGCTGCTGAGGAACTCGTGCTCGCCACCCAGCGCGCGGAAAACATCTTTGTGGGGGCACCCACGGGAATCATGGACCAGTCTGCATCGTTGCGCGGCGCGAAAGGCCACGCAGTTTTCCTCGATTGCCGGGACCAGCACGTTGAACTGGTCCCGTTCGATGCCGAGGCCTCGGATTTGGTCCTGCTGGTAATGGACACCAAGGTCTCGCACTCACACGCCGACGGCGGTTACGCCTCCAGGCGCGCCTCCTGCGAGTTGGGTGCCGAGATCCTTGGCGTCAAAGCACTGCGCGACGTCGGCGTCGAACGTTTGGAGGAAGCGTCCGGACTGCTGGATGAGACCACGCTGAAGCGGGTGCGCCACGTCGTGACGGAGAACGATCGCGTGCTCCAGACAGTGGAAGTCCTCGGGACACAGGGGCCTGCGAGCATCGGGGCCCTGCTTGATGCCAGCCATGTTTCCATGCGGGACGACTTTGAGATCTCCTGCCCGGAGCTTGACCTCGCAGTGGACACTGCCAGGGCAAACGGCAGCATCGGCGCACGGATGACCGGCGGCGGTTTCGGTGGCTCGGCCATAGCGCTGACTCCGGTGGGCCGGGAGCAGCAGGTGAGGGACGCCGTCGTGCGTTCCTTCGCGGAAGCGGGCTACACCACACCGGACATTTTCACCGTGACCCCGGCAGCAGGCGCCCTGCGTCTTGTGTGACCTCACAGCCTGCGCCCGGACCAGCAGCGAATGCCGGGCGTAAGCTGGGGCCATGACTGAGGCCGTCATTGTTTCCACTGCCAGAAGCCCCATAGGCCGCGCCTTCAAAGGCTCCCTCAAGGATGAACGCCCCGACGACCTCGCCACGGCCATGGTGGAGGCCGCCTTGGCCAAGATCCCGGGCTTCGAACCCGGAGCCGAGGACGGGCGGGGGCTGGACGACATCCTCCTGGGCTGCGCCGAACCCAGCGGTGAGGCAGGGTCCAACATGGCTCGGGTGGTCGCGGTCCTGGCAGGGTTGGACAGGGTGCCTGGGGCGACCATCAACCGCTTCTGTGCCTCGAGCCTGCAGACCCTGAGGATGGCCTTCCACGCCGTCAAGTCCGGAGAAGCCCAGGCGATCGTCTCCGCCGGAGTGGAGAGCGTCTCCCGCTACCAACACTGGGCGGGCGCCGGCGAAACCGATACCGCCAACCACAACCCAGCCTTCGCGGCCGCCGCCCAGCGCACTGCCTCCCGGGCCGCCTCCAACATTCCATGGACCGATCCCCGGCTTGGCGGCCGCCTCCCTGATATCTACATTTCCATGGGCCAGACGGCTGAAAACGTTGCCACCAGCTACGGCATCAGCCGCGCCGAGCAGGACCAGTGGGGTGTACTGAGCCAGAACCGGGCGGAGGCAGCCATCGCCTCCGGTTTCTACGCCCGGGACATCACGCCCTACACCCGCAAGGACGGAGTGGTGGTAGACCGCGATGACTCTCCCAGGGCAGGGGTGACACTGGAGGCGGTCTCCGCGCTGCAGCCCGTCTTCCGCCCGGAGGGTACCGTCACCGCCGGCAATGCCTGTCCACTCAACGATGGCGCGGCGGCCGTGGTGGTCATGAGCGACGCCCGGGCCCGCGAGCTCGGATTGGAACCCCTGGCGCGGGTGGTGTCCACCGGCGTCAGTGCACTCTCTCCGGAACTGATGGGCATGGGCCCGGTGGAGTCCACGCGCCGCGCTCTCGCCCTGGCCGGACTGACCATTGATGACATTGACCTGGTGGAGCTCAACGAGGCCTTTGCCGTTCAGGTGGTGGCCAGTGCCCGGGAACTGGGGATCGATCCCGACAAGCTCAATGTCCACGGCGGGGCCATAGCGCTGGGGCATCCTTTTGGGATGACCGGTGCACGGATGACCAGCACGCTGCTCAACGGGCTGGTGGAGCGCGACGGAACACTGGGGCTGGCTACGCTCTGCGTCGGAGGCGGCCAGGGCATGGCGGTCGTTTTCGAACGTTTGAGGTAGTCCGACGAAAAATGCCCCCGAATTGCTTCGGGGGCATTCTTCATGTGGAGCTTTGGCGGCTAGTCGTCGCCTCGCAGGATGGCCAGCAGGCGGATGATTTCCACATACAGCCAAACCAGCGTCACCGTCAGGCCGAACGCGGCAACCCAGGAGTAGCGTTCCGGGGCACCTGCACGGACGCCTTCTTCAATGCTGGTGAAGTCCATGATGAGCGAGAAAGCGGCCAGGCCGATGGCCAGGATTCCGATGAAGACACCCAGCGGGATACCCGCAATGGTGATGCTCGTACGGAGGCCGAAGGGTTCCTGCACGGCACCGGTCCACATCATGACGAGGTTGATCAGTGCGAAGACTGCGTAGCCGATGGTCGCGATCATGAAGAACCGCATCAGCTTGGGCGTTGCGCGCACCTTGCCGCTCTTGAACAACACCAAGGTGACGCCGAAGACGGCAAGCGTGCCGATGACGGCCTGCAGGCCGACGCCGGGGTACATGCCGTCCAGAATGCGGGTCAGGCCACCAAGGAAGAGGCCTTCGAGTCCGGCATACGCCAGGATCAGCGCCGGCGAAGGCTGCTTCTTGAACGTGTTGACCAGGGCAAGGACGAAGCCGCCCAGTGCACCGACAATCATCAACAGGCTGGACAAGCCAGGCGCAACAAGGAGCGTCACGCCGGCGCCGACCACGACGGCCACCAGGCAGGCGACGGTCTTCATGATGACGTCGTCGTACGTCATCCGGCCGGTGTCAGCGGGGCCTGCCGCCGGCTGGTTGTACATCTGCTGCAGTTGCTCGTTGGTCATGCTCTGCTGCTGGGCAGACCACGCGGCCTGGCCGTCCAAGACCTGGCCGGGGGCGCGGCCAGCAGGGTTGAATTGCTGGCCGTACGGATTGTGCGGTACAGGCGGGGCCTGCTTTGCTCCACGGAAATTCTTTCCGTTGAAGACTGGGTTGCCGCCAAGTGCCATTACGGGTGTCCTCCTGAGAAAGGGCTAAGTGATAGTTCACGGTACCAATTACCACGCTCGTAAGGCAGGGAAAGTTCCCCCGTTCACCCAGACGAAACTCAACCGTGACCCTGGGAGGAATCCGCGGGGCGTCACGCTTCCCAGCGGGAAACTTTAGGCACGTCGGCGTACGGCAAATATTTTCTTAAGGACTCCTACATTATTAGTTGCCTATAGCTTCACAGTTGTTATCTGATCGCTACCTTTGCACCCCCGAACTGGGCATTCATTCGTCTCCACGAGCGGTAACATAGGCCACACATGGGTGACTTAGATCACAAATGAGGCAGCCAGGCAAGTACTGTTCTTAAGCCCCATGACCCGTTCGCACCGGTTGCAATGGCGCAGCCGGGACCACCCCCACTGTGGAGGTTTCCATTTTGAGAAGCACACTGCGCGACCCGTCCATCAGACGGTCCAAGGGACTGCGGAGAGCAATGGGGGCGCTGTTTGCATCCCTCCTTGCTGTTCTGCTGATCGCCGCCCCCGCGGCGGAGGCAACCACCCCCTCGCCTTCGCCATCCGCCACCAATTTCCAGAACAGCATCAGCGGCTTCCTCCGTGACGATGCACGCGCCCCGATATCCGGCGTCAAGATCAAAGCTTCCGGCAACGGATTCGAAGGTGAAGCCACCTCCGGATCCAACGGCGCGTGGAGCATCGGTGTCCCTGTTCAGGGCACCTACAAGGTGGAGCTTGATACCTCAACGCTGCCTGATGGCATCAGGCTCGCCGACGGCCAGGAGAATCCACGCAACGTGACGTTCAGCCAGACGTCCAACCTGTCGGTCATCTTCGCCTTCGGTAAAGGCATCGTGGTCCAGCAACAGGACTTCGGGCAGAATCTCCTGAACCGCCTGGTCGCGGGTTTGAGCTTCGGCCTCCTCCTCGCCCTGGCCGCCGTGGGACTCTCCCTCATCTTCGGAACCACGGGCCTGACCAACTTCGCCCACGGTGAGATGGTCACCCTCGGTGCCGTACTCGTTTTCATGTTCAACGGTTTCGGTTTCCCCTTCTGGCTCGCAATCCTGCTGGCCCTGGTCGGTGGCGGACTCTTCGGGTACGTCCAGGACGCAGGTCTCTGGCGGCCCCTGAGGCGGCGCGGTTCCGGCCTGGTCCCCATGATGATCGTCAGCATCGGTCTTGCGCTGGCCATCCGGTACGTCATCCAGTTCTTCTTCGGCGGCGCCACACAACAGCTGCCAGGGGCCCAGAGCGCAGAGATCCAGATCGGCCCTGTCTCCATCTCCCCCAACAACCTGTGGTCGCTGATCATCAGCGCCGTCGTGATCGCGTTGATCGGATTCATCCTGTTGAAGACCCGCCTGGGCAAGGCAACCCGCGCTGTGGCCGACAACCCGGCACTGGCGGCGGCCTCCGGCATCGACGTCGACTCGGTCATCCGGATCGTGTGGATCGTCGGCGGTGTCCTGGCTTCGCTCGGCGGCATCCTGTGGGCCTACTACCGGCCCGGCGTCACCTTCGACATGGGCTCCCAAATCCTGTTGCTGATCTTCGCAGGCGTGACGCTCGGTGGCTTGGGCACGGTGTTCGGTGCCCTGATCGGTTCGATCGTCGTAGGCATCTTCGTGGAACTGACGACTGTTTTCGGCCTTCCTGCCGACCTCAAGTACGTTGGCGCCCTCTTCATCATGATCGTTGTCCTTTTGTTCCGACCGCAGGGTATCCTCGGCCGGCGTGAGCGTGTGGGTTAGGAGCGGGCCATGGACTTCGGATTCATTCTTTCCAGCGCCCTTGGTGAACTTTTCAGTCCGACGACGGCGGCCTACGCGCTTGCCGCTTTGGGCCTTGCCGTTCACTTCGGCTACTCGGGCCTGCTGAACTTCGGCCAGGCAGGCTTCATGGCGGTAGGCGCCTACGGCTTTGCCATCTCGACGCTGACCTTCAAGGCACCGTTCTTCATCGGCTTGCTGATCGCAGTCCTGTGCTCCGTGATCTTCGCCTTCATCCTGGGTATTCCCACCCTGCGGCTGCGGGCCGATTACCTCGCCATTGTCACCATCGCCGCGGCAGAGATCGTACGGTACGTCGTGACCACCAACCAGCTGACCAGCGTCACCGGTTCGGCAAACGGCCTGGCCGCGTTCGAGGGCGACTTCTACGCCATGAACCCCTTCCCCGAGGGCTCCTACATGGGCATGAACAACAGGGACTTCTTTATCCGCGTTGTCGGCTGGGCCTTGGTGGTCGTGTGCTGCCTGTTGGTCTGGCTTCTGATGCGCAGCCCGTGGGGACGTGTGCTGAAGGGTATCCGGGAAGACGAGAATGCCGTGCGCTCGCTCGGCAAGAATGTGTACTCCTACAAGATGCAGGCCCTTGTGATCGGCGGCGTCCTCGGTGCTTTGGCCGGCATGATCTTCACCCTCCCCCGCGGCGCCGTCCAACCGTCCAACTACGGCACGGAACTGACGTTCTTCCTCTGGACCTGCCTCCTGCTCGGCGGCATGGCCACAGTACTGGGGCCGGTCATTGGAGCAATGATCTTCTGGGTTGTCCTCTCGCTGACCCAAAGCCTGCTCTATGGCCTCATCGAATCGGGAGTCATCACCTGGCTGACTACAGTGCAGGCCGGCCAGCTGCGCTACATCCTGGTGGGCGTGGCTCTGATGCTCCTGATGATCTTCCGCCCGCAGGGCGTGTTCGGCAATAAGAAGGAGCTTGCTTTCGCATGAGTGAGACCAACGAACGTAACACCGAAAACATCGACTACATGACGGACTCCCGCCCCATCGCCGTCGGGGAAAACACTCCCGGCTGCAAGAAGCGCGATCCGATCGTGGTGGCAGAGGACGTCACGCGTTCCTTTGGCGGCATCAACGCCGTCGACGTGGAATACCTGGAAATCCCCCGCCACAAGATCACGGCGCTGATTGGGCCCAACGGTGCGGGCAAGACCACGCTCTTCAACCTGCTGACAGGATTCGATACCCCCAACACCGGCAAGTGGCAGTTCGAAGGCAACAGCCTGGCTGGTGTGTCCTCCTACAAGGTGGCACGCATGGGCATGGTCCGGACCTTCCAGCTGACCAAGGTGATGGGCAAGCTCACCGTCATGGAGAATATGCGGCTCGGCGCGGCCAACCAGCCCGGCGAGCGCCTCTCCAAGGCCCTGTTCAAAGGCATCTGGGGTGGCCGCGAAAAGGAAATCACCGACCAAGCCAACATCCTGCTCGAAAAGTTCAAGCTGGATGCCAAGAAGGACGACTACGCGGCGTCCCTCTCGGGCGGCCAGCGGAAGCTCCTGGAAATGGCACGCTCCTTGATGGTGAAGCCCAAGCTCGTCATGCTCGATGAGCCGATGGCAGGCGTCAACCCCGCCCTGACACAATCACTGCTGGACCACATCAAGAACCTCAAAGCCGAAGGCATGACTGTCTTGTTCGTTGAGCACGACATGAACATGGTCCGCCACATCGCCGACTGGGTGGTGGTCATGGCAGAGGGCAAGGTTGTTGCCGAAGGACCTCCGGGTGAAGTCATGAAGAATCCTGCCGTCATCGACGCCTACCTTGGTGCCCACCACGACGTCGACCTCGGCGACGCCGAAGGCATCAAGGAACTCGAGGCAGAACTCGAGGCGGACGACGAGTCCGTCGTCGGAACCGAAGATGCCGGCATCCTGTCGGACATCCCTGAATCCACGACGACCTCCCCGACCACAGCTGAGCCGACGACAACCGACCACAGGAAAGAGGAGGGCAAATGAGCAGCACCAGTGCCATGCCGGTTCCAGCCGCCGCCCCCACCGACGAGGCCGTAGTCAAGGTCACCAACCTTGTCGCAGGCTACATCCCGGGCGTCAACATCCTGAACGGTTGCAGCATCGAAGCCCGCAAGGGCGAGCTCATC
Source organism: Paenarthrobacter nicotinovorans (assembly GCF_007670255.1). GTDB lineage: Bacteria > Actinomycetota > Actinomycetes > Actinomycetales > Micrococcaceae > Arthrobacter > Arthrobacter nicotinovorans_B. The sequence goes on from NZ_SZVS01000010.1 coordinate 12,875, forward strand.
GGCATCATTGGACCCAACGGCGCCGGCAAGTCAACGCTGCTGAAAGCCATGTTCGGCCTGGTCAAGGTCCACTCCGGCACGGTTGTGGTGCGCGGGCAGGACCTTACAGGGCTGAAGGCGAACAAGCTGGTCACCCAGGGTGTGGGCTTCGTCCCGCAAACCAACAACGTGTTCGCCACGTTGACCATTGAAGAGAACCTGCAGATGGGGATGTTCCAGCGGCCCAAGGTGTTCGCCGAACGCTTTGACTTCGTCGCCAGCCTGTTCCCTGAACTGGCGAAGCGGCGCGCACAGCGGGCCGGTTCGCTCTCCGGTGGTGAGCGCCAGATGGTCGCCATGGGCAGGGCCCTCATGATGGATCCTGCGGTGCTGCTCCTGGATGAGCCCTCCGCAGGCCTCTCCCCCGTCAAGCAGGACGAGACGTTCCTCCGGGTCCACGAAATCAACCGTGCCGGCGTCTCGGTGATCATGGTGGAACAAAACGCACGCCGTTGCCTCCAGATCTGCGACCGCGGCTATGTCCTGGACCAGGGCAAGGACGCGTACACGGGCACTGGCCGCGAACTGATGAAGGACCCCAAGGTCATCCAGCTCTACCTCGGCACGCTCGCCGACGAGGTCTAGCAACCGCACCAGCCAATGGGCGGGTCCGGGATCAGGTTCATGATCCCGGACCCGCCCTTTTTGCTTGTCAGGCCCCCCGCACCTGCCGGCCCCATGACAAACCGACGACGGCGGCACTCACCCAAGCGCCGCCGTCGAACCTCCCAGCCACTCCACAAGGCAACGCGGGGTCACTTATGGCCCATGTTTGGCCTCTGAAGGGGCCATAAGTGACCCCGCGTTGCCTTAAACGGAACAGGTCCCCTTCCTGCGGAAGGGGACCTGTTCGGGCTTAGTGGAGAGCGGGCTGATTAGAGCTTGCCGAACTCTTCACGGACCGGCTTGTAGGTGTTGTCGTCCTGGTATTCGTAGATACCGATGTAGGCCTCGGTGGGGTCACCGGCGTCGGAGAACGTGACCGGACCGGACTGGCCGTCGTAGTCGATGTCCTTGCCCTGGCGGAGGAGCGTTACGCAAGCGGCGTAGCTGTTGCACTTCTCGCCACCCTCAGAGACTTCCTTCAGCTTGGCTGCGATGTCCGTGCCCTTGGTGCTCTTGGCGGCTTCAGCAGCCAGTGAGATCAGGTTCACGGCGTCGTAGGACTCACCTGCGTAGCTGTAGTCCTTCAGGGCGGGGTCGATGGCCAGGAGCTTCTTCTTGAAGTCGTCCTTGGCGAAGGTACCCGGGATGGTGCCCTGGGCGCCCTTCAGCGTGCCCGCCTGGAAGTCCTTGCTGTAGTCGGAGGTGTTGCCGTCCACCATGAACAGCTGCGTGGGCTTGATGCCCTTGCCGGTGATCAACGGGACGATGCTCTTGGCCTGGTCAAAGGTGATCAGCGCGATGGCGTCCGGCTTGGCGGCCAGGACCTTGTCCACCTGGCTGCTGAACTGGGAGTCACCCTCGTTGAACAGTTCCTCGGCCACGACCTTGCCACCGGCTGCTTCGAAGGCTTCCTTTACGTTCTTCTGGAGGCCGGTTCCGTAAGCGTCGTTCAATACGATCATGCCAACGGTCTGGGCGCCACAGGTAGCCATGTAGTTGCCGAGCACCTTGCCCTGCAGGACATCGGACGGTGCAGTACGCCAGTACAGTCCCTTGTCGTCCCAGGTGGTGAAGTCGGGCGACGTGTTCGCAGGCGAGAACTGGATGACGCCGGCACCGGTGATCTGGTTGATGACCGTCTTGGAAACACCCGAGGACGCTGCACCGATGATGGCGCTGACGCCTTGTCCGAGCAGTGCCGTGGTGGACTGCGTGGCGATGTCGGTCTTGGTGTCACCGGAGTCGCGGTGGACCACGGACACTGGAGCACCCAGGACACCACCGGCGTCGTTGACTTCCTTGATGCCGAGGTTCACGCCGGCGATTTCCGGTGGGCCAAGGAACGCCAGCGACCCCGTTGTCGGCAGGAGCGATCCAATCTTCAGCGGCGTGGACGTCGTGGTGGTCGAAGGAGGTACAGGTCCAGAGTTGGTGGCGGCCTGGCTGTTGCCGGCACCTGCCCCCGCGCTGGGAGCCGGGCAGGAAATCCCCGCCGAGGCTGCGGAACTGGAGCCGGAGCCGGTCTGGCTCGGCGTGGAGGACCCACCACAAGCCGTGGCGAGAAGAGCCACCCCAATGCCAAGCGCTGTCAGCTTGGCGGCCCGGGGCGCCGCTTGGGAAAGATCAAACATTCGTTGTCTCCTCGATCGAAAGGTGCGAACTGCCTTTGATGCGATTACTCAGGTGTTCCTGATTAGGACTCAAACTAGTGCAATTGATCCGGGAACATAAGTGATTCAGGTCACATCCCTATAACACTCGTTGCCTGTGGGGAATCTACGAGCCTGCTGGGAAGATTCTCCGAAAAGAAAACGAAAAAAGGAAGGGGAGCACACGCTCCCCTTCCCGCAGTGCCCCAGGTGGGACTCGAACCCACAACACGCAGATTTTAAGTCTGATGCCTCTGCCAATTGGGCTACTGGGGCGCCCGGACCATGGTATCCCAGCTACAGCCGTTCGAAGGGCGTCGCAAAGCGGAAGGTGCCGCGGACGCCGTGGTGCCAGCCGGGAAGTGCCAGCACTTGGAAGTGGTCGCCCCACCGGGCTTCAGGCGGCTGGACGCCCACCGAGACGCCGGGAACGTAACCGAACCGCGGATAGTAGGCGGGGCTGCCCAACAAGGCGATGCCCGGTTCACCGGCGGCCGCGGCACGGGTGGCGGTTTCCTGCAAAAGGGCCGCACCGATCCCCCGCCGCTGCAGTGCGGGAGCCACGCCGACGGGACCCAGGCCAAGGAAGGGCTCATCCCCCACCCAACCGCGGGTAGTGATGACGTGGCCCACGATGTCCCCGCCGATCTCCGCCACGATGCTGAGCTCGGGGATATATTCCTCGCTCTCAAACAACTCCCGCAGCAGGCCAACCTCAATGGGGGTGCCTTCCACCGGTCGACCGGTGACCGGCGAGATGGCAAAGGCCTCGGACGTCAGCTCAAGGATCTTCGCGCGGTCTTGGGGTTGCTCGCTCCGGAGCACGGGATTCAAGGACTCCAAGGGTGTCTCCATGTCTGTTTCGCCAGCATGGCAAACAGTCTAGGGGCCACCGGAACCGCCAGCGGCGTCGTCGTCATACGCGGTTAAACGCCGACGGCGGCCACTCCCCTTCCGGGAGCAGCCGCCGTCGGACGTGTACTACTTGGCGTCAGCGGTGACCGGAGTCTTGGCCTCGGCGGGCTTCTCAGCCGCAGGAGCCGGTGCCGGCGCAGCGGCCGGCTTGGGAGCCGGGGTTGCTGCGGCAACGAAAGCACCGCGCGGGTTGTCGAGGTCGATCAGCTGCGTGGTGTCGCGGCCGGCGAAGAAGGACAGGATCCAGCCGAACACGACGCGGAACTTGCGCTCAACCGTGGGCATCGCCATGCCGTGGTAGCCACGGTGCGCGAGCCAGGCGAGGCCACCCTTGAGGCCGATGCGGCCCAGCAGGTTGATGTTGGCAACACCCTTCCACTCGCCGAAGCCGGCAACAGCACCAAGGTTCTTGTGCTTGTAGTCGTGCAGCGGCTTGTCCCAACGGGAAGCCCAGAGGTTCTTGGCGAGCTTCTTGGCCTGGCGAAGTGCGTGCTGGGCGTTCGGGACGCAGGTGCCATCCGGCAGGCCCTTGCCCGTGAGGTCCGGAACAGCGGCGATGTCGCCGGCTGCCCAGGCGTTCTCGATGATGCCCTCGTCGCCTGCGATGCGCAGGTCCGGGAGGACGCGGACGCGGCCGCGCGGTTCCAGCGGGAAGTCGGTGGAGCGGATCATCGGGTTGGCCTGCACACCGGCAGCCCACACCAGGGTGTCGGCTTCGACTTCACCGGCGGACGTCTTGTCCGGCAGGTTGATCAGCTTGAGGTTGTCCTCGGCGCTGTCCAGGGACGTGTTGAGGAGAACCTCGATGCCGCGGCTGCGGAGGTGCTCCACAACCCATTCGGCCTGGGAAGCGGTGACCTCGGGCATGATGCGGCCCATGGCTTCGACCAGGATGAAGCGGACCTCTTCCTGGCGGATGCGCGGGTTGTTGCGGACCGCGGCACGGGCGAGGTCTTCCATTTCGGTGAGGCATTCGATGCCGGCAAAGCCGCCACCAACAACCACGAAGGTCAGTGCCTTGGCGCGTTCTGCGGGGTCGGTCATGGTTGAAGCGGCTTCGATGCGCTCCAGGACCTTGTTGCGCAGCGCAACGGCTTCCTCGATGGTCTTCAGGCCGATGCCCTTGTCCGCGAGGCCCTTGATGGGGAAGGTACGGGTGATGGCACCAGCTGCGATGACGACGTCGAAGTACGGAATCTCGAACGGCTCGCCGCCATCGGAGGGAGCCACCACTGCAGTGCGGTTGGCGTGGTCGATGCCAGTGACGCGGCCCTGGATGAGCTCAGTCTGCTTCAGGTGCTGGCGGTGGGAGACGACGGCGTGGCGTGCCTCGATGTTGCCACCGGCCACCTCGGGGAGGAACGGCTGGTAAGTCATGTAGGGCAGCGGATCGACGACGGTGACGATGCCACCTGCATTCGCGATCTTCTTCTGCAGTTTGAGTGCTACGTACAGGCCGACGTAGCCGCCGCCGACGACGAGAACCCGGGGACGGTCGATGAGCTCTGGGGTGGTTGCCATGAGTCCAGAGTACAACACTTTGTGAAAATCTTCACTAACTACGTTTTGGAGGGCGGATCCACCACTTCCAGGGTTCCCGTCTCTGCCTCTTCGGGGACGGCGGGAGGATTCCTCGAAACCCGCCGCAGCTGGATGGCGGCCCCGGTCACCAGGGCGATGAAAAGGGCGCCGAATCCAAGCACGACGGCGGCCGGCAAGGCCTCGTCGACTGTCGCCGGCGTCTTCGCTGCCGGGACTGTGGGATCGGCCAACGTTGGCGGGGCGCTGGTCGGACTGGCCACCGGAGCCTGCGAGGGTTCACTGAGGACCCCGCGGCGGTGAACACGGATCCAGTCCGCGATGGAGCCCAAGGGGTTGCTGCTGGTGGCGGGGACATCGCCCTTGAGGGCGGCCTCGGCGTCGAGGATCCCGTAGCCGTAAATCGGGTCCTTGCCGGGAGCTCCCGCATCCTTGGCCGTACTGACAATCCTGTTGATGACCTGGCTGGCACTCATCTCCGGCCACTTGGACCGGATAAGGGCCGCCACGCCGGACACTATCGGCGCGGCCCCGGACGTTCCTGCCCACTCGGCGTAGCCGCCTCCCGGGATACCGCCAACGAGGTTCTCGGCCGGAGCTGCAACCCCGATGCTGATGCCCTGGGACGATGAATCGATGCTTGCACGGCCTTCGCCGTCCAGGCCGGCCACGGTGAGGACGCCGGGGATGGTTGCGGGGGCGCCAACCTGGATGTTGCCACCTACCCTGTTCCCGGCAGCGGCAACAATCACCACGTCCTTCTGCTCTGCATAGAGGAACGCGGCGTCCCAGCTCTGCGGCCAGTCCGGCGAAGTACTGCCGAGGGAGATGTTGATGACCTTCGCGCCGTTGTCGACGGCCCAGCGAACGGCATCGGGAATCTGTTCCTGGTCGGTCTTGCCACCGGGGTTGGGCGAGCCAAGCCATGTGGAGACCGCGAGGATCTCCGCCTCCGGCGCCACGCCAACGATTCCGTCCGGTCCCCCTGCCGGAGGCGTGGTGGGCACAGGCGTCGGAGTGGCCGAGGCAGAAGCCGACGGCGGCGGCGTCGGGGTCGTGTGGCCGCGGCCGGCCAACATGGTGGCCACGAGCGTCCCGTGCTCGGTCTTGGCTCCGATGCTTTTCTGCCCATTGGGCGCCCCGGCTCCGGAGACATCCGTTCCGCCCACCACGGCGCCCTTGAGGTCGGGGTGGTTTCCATCGACGCCACTGTCGATGACAGCAACCTTTACCCCTGCGCCCTTGGAGACCTGCCAGGCGTTGGTGACACCGGAATCCTTGAGCCAGAATTCCTTGTCCCGCCAGGCGTCCGCAGCAGCGGCGGGCGCCGTCGCAAGGGCCCCAAGCAGGGCGCCGCCAGCCATCACGGCAGCAAGCGCTGCGGAGATGGTGCGCCGGTGAGGCACCGTCATACGGCGTCCCGGATACTGAGCGCGATGCCGTCCAGGATGTCGTGCTCACTGGATACGGCTGTACGGATGCTGCCGTCGCTGACCTCGGCCAGGCGCGCCAGAATACGACGCCACACCAACGCGCCAGCGCCTATGACGTCGACACGGCCGGGATGCATGTAGGGAAGGGCAGCACGTTCGGCCCGCGTCATCGCAAGCAGGCTGGTGCACGCATCGCTGATGGTGGCAAGGTCCAAGGAAGCAGCGTGGATCCGCTCGGGCTGGTACTCGGTCAGGCCAAGAGCGTGGGCTGTGATGGTGGTGATGGAACCCGCCACACCGACTACCGCGGTGGCGCGATCCAACGGGACAGTTTCCGCAGCGAGGTCAAGCGCGGCGTCGACGTCGGCCTCTGCCGCGGCGATCTGCGCAGCCGTAGGAGGATCATTGCGAAGGTGGCGTTCCGTGAGCCGCACGCAGCCGATATCCACCGAGCGCGCCGCGATGACGCCCGCCGAGTCGCCCAGGACGAACTCCGTGCTTCCGCCGCCAAGATCCACCACCAGGACAGCCTTCTCCCCCATCGCCGGCAAGGCGCTGCTGGCCCCGGCGAAGGACAACGCAGCTTCCTCGTCGCCACTGATGACTTCGGGCTCCACACCCAGAAGGTCCCGGATGCCGTCCACGAAGACATCGCGGTTGCGGGCATCGCGGGTAGCGGAGGTGGCCGCGAAACGGACCCGCTCCGCGCCGTGTTCGTTGATCAGTTCCGCATAGTCACGGGCGGCCGCGAAGGTCCGCTCCAGGGCCTCGGGAGCAAGCTCCCCCGTAGCGTCCACGCCTTGCCCCAGCCGGACCACGCGCATTTCACGCACGACGTCGGCAAGCGGCCCGGGTGCCCCGTTCGCCGAGGCATCGGCGATGAGCAGGCGGATGGAGTTGGTGCCGCAATCGATGGCGGCGACACGGCTCATGCTGTTCCCTCGTCGGCCGAAGACTTTGACTTCCGCACCGGCGCGGGACGGCCCACGATGTCCGGAAGGCCTTGCGGTCCATGGCGGCTCAAGTCCCTCGAAGGTGCCTCGCCCGCAGTATCCCAGGCGCCGTCGCAATAGCAGCGGTCCTTGGTCCACCACTCGGCAATGGCTTCCAAAGCCTCGTCCCCCAGCGGGTTCACGCCGGGACCGGCAGCCAGGGAGTGGCCAACCAGGACATGCAGGCACTTCACGCGGGTGGGCATGCCGCCGGCGGAGATCCCATCGATTTCAGGAACGGCGCCGGTGCCCGAGCGATCAGCAATGTCGTTGCGGGCCTGCAAGTAGGCTTCGTGGGCACCCCTGTAGGCGCCCGCCAGCTCCTTGTCCCCTGTCAGGCGATCGTTCATCCCGCTCATGAGCCCGCCCGCTTCAAGCCGGGACACCGCGGACGTGATGACGGGATGCGTCAGGTAGAAAGTGGTGGGGAACGGAGTTCCGTTGCTGAGCCGTGGAGCAGTTGCCGCTACCAACGGGTTGCCGCAGACACAGCGTGCGGGGATCTCAACGACATCCCGGACCGGCCTGCCGAGCTGGCGGCTGAGCACCTCGAGATCGTGTGCTGATGGCTGGCGGGATTCCTGCGGCACGGCTGCCGTGTTCTCTTCCACTTGCGCTGCCAACCTTCCTTCCCTTTTTGCCGTGTCCCATGCGGACACGACGGCGGTGGGCGCCGCGTCTAGTCAGTTGCCGATCGTCTGATGGACTCCCAGAGAGCATCCACCCACGGCAGATTCTCCGGGTTTGCAGTCGATCCGGAGCCGGTGCGGCCACCTGGCGTGCCGGCGGCATCTTCCCCGCCAAACACCCAGTAACCTGTTTCACCCGGCATAACCATGTTAATGCGGTCGCGGGCCTGCTGTTTCACATAGTTGGGATCCTGCCACCGGGAGATCTGCTTGTTCAGTTCAGTCTGCTCGGCTTTCCGGCTGGCAATCTCAGCTTCCAGGGCCGAGATTTCGGAGCGCTTCTCGAGGAAAATCTTCACCGTAGGAGCCAACAGGATAGTGATGGCGATCATCACCACGGCCAAGGCCAGCATCCTGCCGGAAAATGCCTTTGCAGGTACCGGATCAAGCTGTTCTGAGCCTCTGCCCGCCCCATCCTTGGAGTGCCCTTTGTCCGTACGCTTGTGCCCATCACCGGTGCTGCCACTCTTTGGCTTTGCACCAGCAGGGGCCGACTTTCCGGTCGACTTGGTGCCTGTCGCCGTCGACGATTTTGTCGTCGTCGAGGTTTTGTCAGTGGTGCGCGAGGCACCCAAGGAAATGACGTCGGCGTCGTCGGAAGCCTGGGAGGCGGGACGGCCGGAAGCGGATGCCCCGGCAGGGCGTGCAGTGCCGGCAGGGCGGCCAAGGGCGTCGGCCCTGGGTACTTTTGGTCGACGGGTGGCCATGACACTCCTGTAATGCCCGGTGCTTGCCTGGCGGGGTTGCAGCGCTTGCTTTCGAACCTGGCCAGCCTTAAACAGAACCGGTGGCCATGGTCTTTCCACCATAGCCACCGGTCAGCTGTTTTCGCTGAAGGCTAGCCCTTGAAACGCGGGAACGCGCTGCGGCCGGCGTAGCGTGCGGCGTCGTCGAGTTCTTCTTCGATGCGCAGCAGCTGGTTGTACTTGGCAACGCGCTCGGAGCGGGCCGGGGCACCGGTCTTGATCTGACCGGCGTTGGTGGCAACGGCGATGTCAGCAATCGTGGTGTCCTCGGTTTCGCCGGAGCGGTGCGAGGTGATGGTGGTGTAGCCCGAACGCTGGGCCAGGGAAACGGCGTCCAGGGTTTCGGTCAGGGAGCCGATCTGGTTGACCTTGACCAGCAGGGAGTTTGCCGTTGCGGCGTCGATGCCCTGCTGCAGGCGGACCGGGTTGGTGACGAAGAGGTCATCGCCCACCAGCTGGACCTTGTCACCGATGGTGTCGGTGAGGGTCTTCCAGCCTTCCCAGTCGTTCTCGTCCAGCGGGTCCTCGATGGAAACCAGCGGGTAGTCGGCAACGAGCTCGGCGTAGTAGGCGCTCATCTCGGTGGCCGACAGTGCCTTGCCTTCGAACTGGTAAGCGCCGTCCTTGTAGAACTCGGAGGAGGCAACGTCCAGTGCCAGGGCGATGTCCGTGCCCGGGGTGTAGCCGGCGTTCTTGATGGCTTCGGTGATCAGGTCCAGTGCTGCACGGTTGGACGGCAGGTTGGGAGCGAAACCACCTTCGTCGCCGAGGCCCGTGGAGAGGCCCTTCTCCTGGAGGACGGCCTTGAGGTTGTGGTAGACCTCAACGCCCCAGCGCAGGCCCTCGGAGAAGGTCTCGGCGCCGATCGGGGCGATCATGAATTCCTGGATGTCAACGTCGGAGTCGGCGTGCGAGCCACCGTTGAGGATGTTCATCAGCGGAACGGGCAGCACGTGGGCGTTCGGGCCGCCCAGGTACTTGTAGAGCGGCAGGTCCGCCGAGGCTGCGGCAGCGTTGGCCACGGCCAGGGAGACACCCAGGATGGCGTTGGCGCCCAGCTTGCCCTTGTTCGGGGTGCCGTCGAGGTCGATCATGGCCTGGTCGATGCTGCGCTGGTCAGTGGCGTCGAAGCCAATGAGTGCCGGGGAGATCTCGTCGATGACCGCGTCGACGGCCTTCTGGACACCCTTGCCGAGGTAACGGCCCTTGTCGCCGTCGCGGAGTTCGACAGCTTCGTGCTCGCCGGTGGAAGCACCGGAGGGAACTGCTGCGCGGCCGATCTGGCCGTCGGAGAGCAGAACCTCAACTTCTACGGTCGGGTTTCCGCGGGAATCAAGGATCTCGCGTGCGTGGATGGCATCGATAAGCGCCATGGATGTGCTCCTTATGGGCAAATTACAGGAATGAGGAGGGAAATTCTCAACGTCCTCGTCGCTACTAGCGTAGTCCAGAGTGGCTCAGGTTACGGAACGAATTCCAACCTTTCACGTCATGAAGGCCGGGCCTGGCGGTTCTGAAACGATCGAACAGCGGCACGGAGAGCCCGTTCGGCGTCGAATCCCTGATCCCGGGCTCCGGCGACGATCCCCAGGAGCAACTCACCGAGGGCCTCTTCAGAGTCCGGGATAACAGGAATTTCGACGGCGGACGCCTCGCCTTGGGTGCCGAGTCCCGCACGCTCAGCCCGGTCAAGGGATTTTTGCGCGGCGGCCAACGCGGGAAGGTGCGGCGGAATGCCCTCGAAGGGATCCTTGCGTTCCGGTTTTTCCGCGCGTTTGGCGGCGTCCCACTTGACGATGATCTCCTCGACGCTCGCCGGGAATGTCTCCTGGAGGGAGCCATCGGCCTTGAAAACGTGCCCGTTGCGCCGGACCATCTTCGCGTTGATGCCCTGGGCCACGGCTGCGAAATCGAAACTGCCGCGCTCCTCGGCGAGCCGGGCATGAAGCACCACCTGGAGCAGCACATCACCCAGCTCGCCGCGGAGCTCATCGTCCACAGCGCCGGCTTCGATCGCGTCCACCACTTCATAGGCTTCCTCGATCAGGTACTCAACCAGCGACTCGTGCGTGAGCGCCCCCATCCAGGGGCAGTGCTCACGCAGGGCCGCAACCGTTCCCAGCAGCTCGTCGAGGCTGGTTTTGTCAGCCGAGGTTGGCGTAGGCATCGTTGATGTACTCGACCAAGGCTTCGCGCTCATCCAGCGGGAGGAAGGCTGCCTCAGCTGCGTTGAGGGTCAGTTCCAGCAGGTCATCGAGGTCGTAGTCGAAGGTTTCCACCAGGAGCTCGAACTCGTCCGTCAGGGTGACCCCGCTCATCAGGCGGTTATCGGTGTTGATGGTCACGTTGAAGCCCAGTTGGAAGAGCATGTCCACCGGGTGGCTCTCGATGCCCTCGCCGAAACCGGAAATTGCGCCGGTTTGCAGGTTCGAGGACGGGCAGATCTCCAGGGCGATTCCGCGGTCGCGGACCCAGCCGGCAACGTTGCCGATGGTCACCATGCCAACGGTGCCCTCGCCGTCGTCGTCCGCGTTGTCCTCGAAATCGACCGTAATGTCCGCGGCAATCCGCACGCCGTGGCCCAGGCGCAGGGCCCTGCCATCAACAAGTGCGGACTGGATGCTCTCCAGCCCGGCGGCTTCCCCAGCGTGAATAGTGGCGGGGAAGTTGTTTTCCGCCAGGTAGGTGAAGGCGTCCTTGAAGCGCGAAGGCAGGAAGCCGTCCTCAGCGCCGGCAATGTCGAAACCAACGGCTCCGTTGGTCCGGTGGCGGACCGCGAGTTCGGCGATCTCCTGGCCACGGTCAGCATGGCGCATGGCAGTGATCAGCTGGCCCACCTGGATCTGCTGGCCACGCTCCTCGGCGGCATCCACGCCCGCCTCAAGGCCGGCCTGGACGGCATCCACCACTTCATCAAGGGTCAAGCCCTTCTGGAGGTGCTGCTCCGGCGCCCAACGGACTTCGCCGTACACCACGCCGTCTTCAGCCAGGTCCTCGACGAACTCCTTGGCAACCCGGAACAGGCCTTCCTTGGTCTGCATCACGGCGATGGTGTGGTCGAACGTCTCAAGGTACCGGACCAAGGAACCGGAATCGGCGGAGTCACGGAACCACTGGCCGAGGGCCACAGGGTCGGTGGAGGGAAGCGTGTGGCCCACAGCCTGGGCGAGTTCAATGATGGTGGCGGGGCGGAGGCCACCATCCAGGTGGTCATGAAGGGAAACCTTCGGCAGGCTCTTCAGATCGAAGTCGAGGGCAGGGGCAGCGTCAAGTATGGGCTCAGTCACGTACTAAGACTAGGGGGACGGCCGGACCTTAGCCAGCGGGCTTGGAACGGTCGACGCCCACCACGGCCTTGTGGGACTCATCCATCGACGGAGCCTGCGCGGCTGCGGCGGCCTCCCTGGAGTGGTCCCTTTTCTCAAGGTATTTGTGCCACCAGCGAAGCGTGTGATCCACGATGATACCCAGCACAACAGCGAAGGCAACGGCGATACCAACGCCCAGGAGCGGATTGTGGTGCACCCATTGACCGGCAAGCAGGCCGATGCCGATGGAGTATGCCACCCACGTGATGCACGCAAAGGCGTCGAGCCAGAAGAAGGTCCGGTGCCGGAAGCCGGTCTGTCCGGCGACGTAGTTCACGGCAACGCGGCCCCACGGAATGTAGCGGGCCGTGAAGATCAGCACAGCGCCGCGCTTGTCGAGTTCGTACTGGGCCCACGCGAACATTTTCTGTACCTTGGGGCGGCGCATCCACTTCCAGCGGGTCAGACCAATTTTGCGGCCCAGCATGTACGCCATGTTGTCGCCGGCCATGGCTCCCACCAGGGCAGTTGCGCCCAGGATCCAAAGATTCGGTTCTCCGCTGTGAAGGGACAGCGCCGAGAGACCAACAATGGCTGTTTCGCTGGGGAGGATGGTGGCAAATCCGTCAATGAAGAAGAAGACGAGAAGTACGGGATATATCCAGGGCTGCCCGGCTGCATGCTCGAGCATTTGGTTCAAAAACTCCACGCGGCGGTAGCTCCTAGATGAATATGACTTGACAGTGTGATCGAAGTCGCTCTTAGTGTCCCATGGCCGGGACGTCGTTCGCTACGCCCCAGCCGTGGAATCACACGCTTAACGCTATCGGCCGGGCCTTGCTGCGGCGTCAACCGGCGGACTGATCTTGGGAGGCCACGGGCGTCATACCGTGGGTGGAGGCGGGGCATCCTGTTCGGGGATGTTCTTGCCGTCCAGTGGCGCGGCACCGCGGACCTTGCTGATGATGCGGTCAATGATGACGCCAAGGATCACTGCCACCATAATCGCGATGACGGCCCCCAGCAGATGGTTGTGCTCGAACCAGACGCCAAAGAAGTACCCCAGGACCACGGAGTAGCTGGCCCACAGAATCGCCGAAAGCGCAGTCAGAGCCACAAAGCGGCGATGGTTGAAGTGCGTTGCTCCGGCGGTGAGGTTGACTGCCACCCGGCCGATGGGAATGAACCTGGCCACCATGATGAGGGAGGCCGCTCGGCGTCGGAGTTCCTTGCCCGCCCAGCGGAAAGCACCCTGCATCCGTTGCCTGCGCATCCAGCGCCATCGCTGCGTACCGATCCGGCTGCCGATGATGTACGCGATGTTGTCCCCGGCGAAGGCGCCAAATGCCGCCATGAGGCCCAGCAGCCAGATGTTCGGCACACCGCTGCTGCCGGATACAGCGCTGAGGCCCACCACCACGGACTCGCTGGGAATGGGGGGAAAGAAGCCGTCAATCAGGCAGCACGCCAACACCAGGAACAGCACCCACGGCTGTCCCGCCGCGGCCAGGATGAAATCGTTGATGCCCTGCACGGTTTCCTTAAGGTAGGCGGCTCCCCCACAGGCGCCGGGTGACAAATGTTCCGGGCCACCCGCTGGATGGCCCGGAACAATTAAGCCTAGGCGATTCTGCTGATAATCAGCTGACTGCCCGGCCGCGAACCCTCCGGGGCAATGACCACCGCGTCGCGGAGAGCTTCCTTGGCCCGGTCGAACTTCTCCGGGGTGTCCGTCAGGAGCGTCATCAACGGCTCGCCCGCGCGCACCAGGGCTCCGGGCTTGGCGTGCATCCGGACGCCTGCCCCGGCCTGCACCTTGTCCTCCTTGCGGGCCCTGCCGGCGCCGAGCCGCCAAGCTGCGACGCCCACGGACAGTGCGTCCAGTTCGACCAGGACACCGTCGGCGGGGGCGTAAACCACCTCGGACTCCTTGGCCACCGGCAACGCCGCCCGGGGATCGCCGCCTTGGGCCTCGATCATCCGGTTCCAGACGTCCATCGCGCGGCCGTCCTTGAGCGCGGCCGCCGGATCGGCGTCGTGGATACCGGCACCGGCCAGCATCTCCTCCGCCAAGCGGACGGTAAGTTCGACGACGTCTTCCGGACCGCCGCCCGCGAGGACCTCCACTGACTCTTCCACTTCGATGGCGTTGCCTGCTGTGAGTCCCAACGGCGTCGACATGTCGGTAAGCAAGGCAACGGTGTGTACGCCTGCATCCTTGCCCAGTGCCACCATGGTTTCGGCAAGCTCCCGGGCCTTGGCTTCGTCCTTCATGAATGCTCCGGAGCCCACTTTGACGTCCAGGACCAACGAGCCCGTGCCTTCGGCGATCTTTTTGCTCATGATCGAGGACGCGATCAGCGGAATCGCCTCCACCGTCCCGGTGACATCGCGCAAGGCGTACAGCTTCTTGTCCGCGGGAGCCAGACCCGATCCGGCAGCGCAGATCACAGCGCCCACGTCCTGGAGTTGGGCCATGATCTCGTCGTTGCTGAGGTTGGCCCGCCACCCGGGAATCGCTTCGAGCTTGTCCAGGGTTCCGCCTGTGTGGCCAAGGCCCCGGCCGGACAACTGCGGTACAGCGACGCCGAAAACGGCCACCAGCGGTGCCAGCGGCAGGGTGATCTTGTCCCCTACCCCACCGGTGGAGTGCTTGTCGCTGGTAGCCTTCCGGCCGCCGTCGGGCGTTGTCAGGGACGAGAAGTCCATCCGCTCGCCCGAGGCGATCATCGCCGAGGTCCAACGCGAGATCTCCTGGCGGTCCATGCCGTTGAGCAGGATGGCCATGTTCAGGGCCGCCATCTGTTCCTCAGCGATGACGCCGCGCGTATATGCGTCGATGGTCCAGTCGATCTGTTCCGGGGTGAGCGTGCCCTTGTCACGTTTGATGGTGATGATCTGGACAGCGTCGAAGGCTTCAGTGCTGGTCAAGGGTCTCCTCCAGATGTTCAGGACCAAAAGCGTCAGGGAGCACCTGGTCCATGGTTTTGATGCCTTGGGTGGTCATGAGCTGCATCCCGGGTGCCCGGAATTCGTAGAGCAGCTGGCGGCAGCGTCCGCATGGCATGAGGACATTGCCCTGGCCGTCCACACAATAGAAAGCGGCGATCCTGCCGCCGCCGCTCATGTGGAGTTGGCCCACCAGGGCGCACTCGGCGCAGAGAGTCAGCCCGTAGCTGGCGTTCTCCACATTGCAGCCGCTGACGATCCTGCCGTCCTCGGTGAGGGCCGCAGCCCCTACCGGGAACTTCGAGTAGGGAGCATAGGCGTTGGCCATCGCCTGGACCGCGGCAGTTTCCAGGGCCTGCCAGTCGACCTCGTTCGCGGACATCGTCAACCCTTCACGTACGGTATGCCGCTTGCGGCTGGTGGCCGCGACTTACCCACCAGGCCGGCGACGGCGAAGATGGTCACCAGGTACGGCAGCATGGCCATGAACTGGCTGGGAACGGGCGTTCCGATGATGCCCAGAATGGACTGCAGGTTGTACGCAAAACCGAACAGCAGCGACGCCAGGAACGCCCCGATCGGGTTCCATCGGCCAAAGATCAGGGCAGCCAGCGCAATGAAGCCGCGGCCGCCGGAGATGTCCTTGGTGAAGGAGTCGATGGTCACCAGGGTGAACACCGCGCCACCGATGCCGGCGATAGCACCACCCAGGGTGACGTTCCAGAAACGCGTTGCGTTGACGTTGATGCCCAAGGTATCGGCAGCCTGCGGGTGCTCGCCGACGGCGCGGACGCGCAGGCCCCAGCGGGTCTTGAACAAGCCGAACCAGACGACGGCCACAGCGATGTACATGAGGTAGCCGGCGATGGACTGTTCGAAAAGGATGGGCCCAATGATGGGGATGTCCGAGAGCAGCGGGATGGGCAGGATGTCCAAGCGGCCCGGAGTGTTGAACTGCTCCTTGTTGGGGACCATGAGCGTGCCGTACAGGAAGCCCGTCAGGCCGGAGACCAGAACGTTGAGGACGACACCGACGATGATCTGGTTCACGAGGTACTTGATACTGAACACCGCAAGGACCATGGAGACCACCGCACCGGCAGCGGCCGCGGCGATCAGGCCGATGTACGGGCTTCCGGTCATGGTGGCCACCAGGGCTGCCGTGAACGCGCCGCCCAGGAGCTGGCCTTCGATGGCGATGTTGACCACGCCGACACGCTCACACAGGACGCCCGAAAGCGAGCCGAAGACCAATGGAACCGCGAGGGTCACCGAACCGGCCACCAGGCCTGCCAGGGAAATGGACGGCTGACGGGCACCGGCCACAATCCACACCAACAGGGCGAAAACGAAGACCACGGCGAACGCTATGGGAAGCCACTTTGGCGACTTTTCTCCCTGTGTCCAGAGGTAGATCGAGTAGGCAGCCATGGCCAGCAACAGGATGCCGAGCACGATGCCACCCACTTGGCCGGGAATCATCAGCGCCGGGACTGCTACCGCGTCGCCGGTATCGCTGATCTTCATCTCCGCTGTCTTGTCCGAGCCGAGGAAGCCAAAGAAGACCAGTGCAACAAGGGCCAGGACGCCCAGCGAAACGGGAACTTTCAAGGACGGTCGGAACCCCGGCAGGGCCGTGGAACCCGACCTGGGGGCAGTGGTTGTCGCGCTCATTTGGCACCTCCGGTGGCGTTGGCAAGGGCAGCTTCAGGGGCCGCCTTCGGTGTCTTGTCCTTCTTCTTTTTCTTGCCTTCCAGCCGGAAGATCGATCGGATCAGTGGCGGAGCAGCGATGAACAGGACGATCAGGGACTGGACCACCAGCACGATGTCGATGGGTGTTCCGGTTTGGATCTGCATCTGCACGGCACCGGCGCGGAAGGCACCGAACAACAGTCCCGCGAAGAAGGTCCCCCACGGCGTGCTGCGGCCGAGCAAGGCAACAGTGATGGAGTCGAATCCGATCTGGGCCGCCACACCTCCAGTCAGCACCTTTTCGGTGCCGGCGACCTGCGCGACGCCACCGAATGCGGCCAAGGCACCGGCCAGTGCCATCACGAGGATGGTGGCCCGGGGTACCTTGACGCCGGCCGTGCGGGCAGCGATCGGGTTCGCACCAACGGCACGGAATTCAAAGCCGACAGTGGACCGGTTCAACATCCACCACACGCCGTAGGTCAGCGCGATGGCCACAAGGAAGCCAAGGTGGAGCCGGGATCCCGGAATGAGCACCGGGTAGGTTGCGGTTTCATCCAAACGCGGCGAGATGGGGCTGTTGTCCCCCGGCCGCCGGAACGCTGCGGTGTTCAGGAGGAAGTCCAGCAGGAACAAGGCCACATAGTTCAGCATGATGGTCACGATGACCTCGTGCGCGCCGGTCCGGGCCTTGAGGATACCGACGATCGCGCCCCATGCGGCGCCGCCGAGGACACCCATGATGATAACGAGAAGCAGGTGCAGGCCGAAGGGCAGGTGCCAGGTGAACCCGACGTAGGCGGCAAGGGTGGCGCTGATGATGATCTGCCCCTGCGCACCGATGTTGAAAAGGCCCGCACGGAAGGCCAGGGCAACGCCCAAGCCGGCACAGATCAAGGGCGTGGCAACCGTCATCGTTTCCAGCAGCGGCTTGAAGCCCTGCCGGGGGCTGAAGACCGAGCCCTGGAAGAGCGCCACGTAGCTGTCCGTCATGGCAGACCACAGCGCGGTCAGGAAATCGCTGGGACGGGCGAAGAGGTAGCCCGCGGTCTTGGCTACCTGGGAATCGGTGCTGGCAATCAGCAAGCCACCGAGGAACAGCGCCACAATGACGGCCAAAACAGACACGAAGCCATTGCCCATGACAATGCGACGCATCAGGTTGCCCTGTTCGTGTCCGGGATCTCCACTCTGGGACGAAACCGGGACAATGGACGGCTCAAGGGTCCCTCCGGCGGTATCCAAGGCAACGTCTGCTGCCCGTACTTCCGCTGTGGACTCCCCAGGGGTTTGGTCCTTGGTGGACCCGTCGCTGCTAGTGGTCATCGGAGCCTCCTTCCGGGCCGACGCCGGCCATCATCAAGCCGAGCGTGTCGCGGGGTGTTCCCGCCGGGACGATTCCCACGAGTTTGCCCTTGTAGAGCACTGCGATCCTGTCTGCGAGTTCGATGACTTCATCCAGCTCCGTGGAAACGATCATCACCGGCGTCCCGACGTCGCGCTCGGCAACAATGCGCTTGTGCAGGAATTCGATGGAGCCGACGTCCACACCACGGGTTGGTTGGCTTGCGATGAACAACCGAAGCGGCCGGGAGAGCTCCCGGGCCATGACCACTTTTTGCTGGTTGCCACCGGACAAGGTTCCCGCAGCCGACCCGGCAGAGGGCGTGCGGATATCGAATTCCTCGATCTTGGCCTTGGCATGTTCGGCCACCTTGGCGGGCTTCATGCTGATACCGCTGGCAAACGGAGCCTGGTCGTACAGGTCAAGCACCAGGTTCTCGGCCACCGAGAAAGGACCCACCAAGCCGTCGACGGTACGGTCTTCGGGGACAAAGCCGACGCCGGAGCGCAGCACGTCCTTGACGGGGAGTCCCAGGAGTTGCTTCCCGTCCAGGACCACCGAGCCTGTCACGTGTTCCTGGACTCCGAGGATGGCTTCGGTCAGCTCGGTTTGGCCATTGCCCTGGACCCCTGCGATGGCAAGGATCTCGCCCTGTGCGATGTCGAAGCTGATCCCGTCCACCACGTTGGTTCCGTTGGCGGCGCGGACCGTCAGGTTTTCGACGACGAACGTGGTTTCCTTGGGCTGGGCGGCGGCCTTGTTCAGGCTCAGGCTGACCGGGCGGCCCACCATCATGGAGGCGAGCTCCGTGGGTGAGGCAGTGGGAGGTGCGTCGCCAACGACTTTGCCGCGGCGGACCACTGTGATCACGTCGGAGACGGCCTTTACTTCGCGCAGTTTGTGCGAGATGAAGACGATGGACGTCCCGCCGGCTTTGAGCTGGCGCATGATGTCCAGCAGTTCGTCGGTTTCCTGCGGGGTGAGCACCGCTGTGGGCTCGTCCAGGATGAGGACCTTGGCTTCCCGGACCAGGGCCTTGATGATTTCGACACGCTGTTGGACGCCCACCGGGAGGTCTTCCACCAGGGCGTCGGGATCGACGTCGAAACCGTACTTGTCGGAAATTTCCCGGATCTTTTTCCGGGTCTCGTCGATGCTGAGGACACCGCCAAAGGACGTCGGTTCGGCACCGAGCGCCACGTTTTCGGCCACCGTAAACACAGGGACAAGCATGAAGTGCTGGTGCACCATGCCGATACCGGCAGCCATGGCGTCGCCCGGGCCGCGGAAGTTCACAGGCTGGTCGTCCACAAGGATCTGGCCCGCGGTGGGCTCATACAGCCCGTAGAGCACGTTCATGAGGGTTGATTTGCCGGCACCGTTTTCGCCGAGGAGGCAATGGATCTGGCCGGATTCGACCACGAGGTCGATGTCTTGGTTGGCATAGAAGGTCCCGAACGCTTTCGAGATCCCCTTCAATTCGAGTTTCACAACTCCCACCGTTCTTTGAGTCCGAGGGACGGCTGAACAGCTCCAAAGCCACGAGCTTTGGGATCAGCCTAGTCAGGGCAAAAACGCGCCGCCAGTACCGGGGCACGGTACTGGCGGCGCGTCCAGGAATTGCTTACTTCTTGGGGCTTGCCTTCGATTCGACAACGAGCTTGCCGGAGACGATGTCCGCCTTGATGGCGTCGAGTTCGGACTTGGTTTCGGAAGAAACAGCGGAATCGAGGTCGTGGAACGGGGCGATGGCCACGCCGTCGTTGGCGAGTGTGCCAACGTACGCTTCGTTGCTGAACTTGCCGTCCTTGTCGTCCTTCACCACGGTTTCAACGGCCTCGCCCATCTGCTTGACCACGGAGGTCAGCATGAGGTCCTTGTACTCGGGAGCGGTCAGGTAGCCGTCGGAGTCAACCCAGATGAGCTTGACGTCCTTGCCGGCAGCTTTGGCTTCCTTGAGGGCTGCGCCTGCACCCTTGCCGACCGGACCTGCCACGGGCATGACGATGTCCGCGCCCTGGTCCAGCAGGTTGATGGTGACCTGCTTGCCGGTGTCCTGCTTCTCGAAGTCACCGGTGAAGGAGCCGTCCTGGGTGTTCTTGTCCCAGCCAACAACCTGGACGTTCTTGCCCTTGGCCTTGTTGTAGGCCTGGACGCCGTCGTAGAAGCCGTCCATGAAGATTGTCACGGTCGGGATCTTGATGCCGCCGAAGGTGCCCACCTTGCCGGTTTTGGACGTTGCTGCTGCGGCGTAGCCCGCCAGGTAGGCAGCCTGCGCGGTGTCGTAGACAACCGGCTTGACGTTGGCTACAGGGGTGTCATACGCGAAGTCGATGATGGCGAAGTGCTTGTCAGTGTTCTTCTCGGCGGCAGCCTTGGTGGCATCGCCCAGGAGGAAGCCCACAGTGATGGTCAGGTTGCAGCCTGCGGAAACCATGCCGTTGAGGTTGGTTTCGAAGTCGCTGTTGGCCTTGGACTCGGCCGACTTGGTCTGGATGCCAAGGTCCTTCTCAGTCTTCTTGAGTCCCTCGTATGAGGACTGGTTGAAGGACTGGTCGTCGAATCCGCCGGAGTCGGAAACGATGCATCCGAGGAAATCGCTCTTGGTAGCGGTGCCGGATCCGGCATCGGGGGCCTGGCCACAGCCGGTCAGCAGGAGCGCTGCTGCGCCGACGGTTGCGACACCGGCCATTGAACCGCGCTTCAGGGTGGCACGCAGTGGTTTCTTCAATTTTCCTCCAGGAAGAAAGTGATTGGCGCTACGACGGATGGTCAATGAGTGTCCGTTTCCAAAAACTTCGGGGCAGAAATTCTGTTTTCACTGAGGCTTCGCAGCACTGCGCCGAGGCGCACTTATAGCAACAACCCTAGTGGCCTGGAACACACCGGAGTAGCACAAAGCCGCCCTCCCGGACAGATTGTTGACTTTTTGTTACCAAGCAGTAGCCGGGTGTGCAAGTCACACCCGACTACCCACGACTACAACCGGACGAGCATCTTTCCGGTGTTGGCTCCGTCCAGCAGATCAATGAAGGCCTGCGGGGCGTTTTCCAAGCAGTCAACGATCGTCTCGTCGTAGCTGATGGTTCCATCTGCAAGCCATCCGGCCATTTTCCGGGCAAACTCGGCAGCGTGCTGGCGCTGTCCGCCCACCAGGAAACCGCGGAGGGTCAACTGCTTGCCGATGGCCACGGCCAGGTTTCGTGGGGCGGCCGGCGGCTCGGTTGAGTTGTACTGGGCGATGGCGCCACACATTGCCACCCGGCCACCGACGGTGAGGGTGGCCAATGCGGCCTCAAGGTGTTCCCCGCCGACGTTGTCGAAGTACACGTCGATCCCGCGCTCCCCCGCAGCTTCCCGGAGCTGCTCGAGGACCGGGCCGTCGTTGTAGTTGAACGCGGCATCAAATCCGAGTTCCACAAGGCGGGCAACCTTCTCCGCCGAACCGGCGCTGCCGATGACTTTGGAGGCACCCATGGCCTTGGCGATCTGGCCCACCATGGAACCAACTGCGCCGGCCGCACCGGAGACGAAGACGACGTCGCCCTCTTTGAACTCGGCCACCTTCAGCAGGCCGGCGTAGGCGGTCAGGCCGGTCATGCCCAGCGCGCCCAGGAAGGCCGAGGTCGGGGCAAGCCCGCCCGGCACTGGCGTGGTTGCTGCCGCGTCCACCACCGCGTGTTCACGCCACCCCAGTTGATGCACGACGACGTCACCCACCTTGTGCGCGTCCGAACGGGACGCGATCACCTCACCTACGGCACCGCCGTCGAGCGCTGCATCCAGGCGGAACGGCGCCGAGTACGACTTGACGTCGTTCATGCGGCCGCGCATGTAGGGATCCACGGACATGAACTGGTTCTTCACCAGGATCTGGCCTTCAGCGAGCTCGGGCAGCGCAGACTGCGCCAAGCGGAAGTTCTCCGGGGCGGGACGGCCTACCGGACGTGAAGCGAGCTGGATCTCGCGGGTTTCCACCGGCGTGCTGGCGGCGGCGCTCATGCTGCGAACTCCACGAGCTTGAGGTCAACGGCCATGTTGCCGCGGGTGGCGTTGGAGTAGGGGCAGATCTGGTGCGCCTTGGCCATCAAGGCTTCGGCGGTTTCGCGGTCCAGGGCAGGCAGGGCGATCTCCAGCTCAGCGGCAAGGCCGTAGCCTTCGCTGTCGGTCAATGCGCCGAAGTGGATCTTGGCGGCTACAGCTGAATCCCTGACATCCGCGCGTTCCTTCCGGCCGACAAGCCTCAAGGCGGAGTGGAAGCACGCAGCGTAACCGGCGGCGAAAAGCTGCTCGGGGTTGGTTCCCTGGCCGTTGCCACCCAGTTCCACCGGGCTGGCCAGGGCCACATCCAGTTTTCCGTCCTTGGTGCGGGCGTTGCCGTCGCGGCCTTCGCCGGAGGCCAGTGCCTCGGCTGTGTAGAGAGTCTTCAAGGTGTTTTCCGTTCTCTTCGGGAATTGGATCGCGTGAAAAATGTCAGAGTGAGCTGTTCAGCGCGGCCGTGAGCTTGCCGAGGGTCGCGTGCAGCTGCTGGATCTCGGCGGCGTCGAGCCCTGCGGCGTCGGCCAGGCGCTGCGGCACTGCCTGGGCCCGGGCACTGAGGGCTGTTCCGGCGTCGGTCAGCACGACGTCCACGCGGCGTTCGTCGTCGGCGGAGCGCTTGCGCTCCACGAGCCCCAGGCCCTCAAGGCGTTTCAGCAAGGGCGACAACGTTCCGGAATCGAGGCCCAGTTCGGCGCCAAGTTCACGGACACTTCGCGGCTCCTGCTCCCACAACACCAGCATCACCAGGTACTGCGGGTACGTCAGGCCGAGTTCGTCCAACACGGGGCGGTAGACCGCCGTCGCGGCCTTGGAGGCCGAGTACAGCGCGAAGCAGACCTGGTGGCGGAGGCGGGGTGCATCACTCATGGACAAAACGATAGTGCACAATTCAATTGTGCACAACTTATTCCCGCCCACCCACCCAACTGAGGGACAGCACATGCTCCACTGAGCACTCAATAGAGCATGTGCTGTCCCTCAGTTGGCCTACTGCTCGAGGTCCCGGATGGTGCGGAGGGCGGCACCCGTGAGGACCCGGATGGCGTACCCCAGCGCACGCTCGTCCACGATGAAGTCTCCGCGGTGCAGGTCATATTCTTCGCCGCCCGGAGTGTGGGTGCCCAGGCGCATCATGGCACCGGGGAGATCCGCCAGGAACCACGCGAAATCCTCCCCGCCCATGGACTGGGGAGTCAGGACCACGGCGTTCTCCCCCAGCTCAGCGCGGGCCGATGCCTCGATGAGCGCTGTTTCATGCTCCGAGTTCACCACCGGAGGGACGCCACGGGTGTGCTCCAGGTGCACGTCCACGCCGTAGGGCGCGGCGACCTGCTTCACGACGTCGTCCAGCAACTCACCAGCGTCATGCCAGGCGTCCCGGTCCAGGCAGCGCATCGTGCCGGCCATGTATCCGCTGCCGGGAATCGCGTTGGGAGCCGACCCCGCGGAGATCTGCCCCCACACCACGGACACACCACTGCGGACATCGACCCGCCGGGAAAGGACAGCGGGCACGTTGACGGCGATCTGCGCCAGCGCGAAGACCAGGTCTTCGGTCAGATGCGGACGGGACGTGTGCCCACCGCGCCCGGACAGTTCGATCTTTATGGTGTCGGAGGCAGAAGTGATGGCGCCGATGCGGGTACCGATCTGGCCAACGTTGATGCGCGGATCGCAGTGCAGGGCCAGGATGCGCGGAACACCTTCCAGAACACCCTGTTCGATGCAGGACAACGCCCCGCCAGGCATGGTTTCCTCGGCCGGCTGGAAGATGATCCGGACCGTGCCGCCCAACGGATTGTTCTTGTGCATGCGCTGGAGAACCAAGGCGATGCCCAGCATGGTGGTGGTGTGGATGTCGTGGCCGCAGGCGTGGGTGACACCGTGGTTCTTGGAGGCGAACGGCAGGCCGGTTTCCTCGATGATCGGCAAGGCGTCAATGTCACCACGAAGGGCTGTCGCGATGGGCCCCTCCCCCACATCGACCGTCAGGCCGGTGCCTTCGAGCCGACGAGGATTCAGCCCCGCCGCTTCCAGTCGTTCGACGAGCTTGTCCGTGGTCCGGAACTCCTTGAAGGACAGCTCCGGGTGCGCATGGAGGTCGCGCCGGAATTCGATGAGTCCTGGCAACAGTTCATCAACCCAGGGGCCAACGACAGGAGTGGGCTCAGTTTCAGTCGTGTAATTGCGCACGTCACAACTCTAGCCATCCACGGCACAGGAAGAACGAAAGCCACCTCTTGGTTACGCCGCGTTCAGACGCAGGACAACCAAAGAGGTGGCTCACGGTATAAGACGGCGCTACAGGACGTCCGTGTCTCCGCTGGCTTTCAGCGCATCCACGGTGCCCTTCACCAACTGGGCATGTTCCTTGGTGGTAACCAGCAGCGCGTCCGGGGTATCCACGATCACGACGTCCTTGATGCCGATGAGGGCGATGACGCGCTTGGTATCGGAAACCACCACGCCACTGGCGTTCTCCGCGAACACGCGTGCGCCCTCGCCGAGAACCGTCACTTCATCGACGTCGCCGGCGTTGTTCAGGCGACCGATCGCCGCAAAGTCGCCGACGTCGTCCCAGCGGAAGGTGCCGGGCACGACGGCGACATCGCCGGCTGCCGCTGCGGGCTCGGCGACGGCGTAGTCAATGGCAATCTTGGGCAGGGTGGGCCACACCCGGGCCGTTACTTCGGCACGCTGCGGAGTGTCCCATGCCGCGGCAATCTCCTGGAGACCTGCGAAGAGCTCGGGCTGGTTGGCTTCGAGGTGCTTGAGCATCAGCGCCACGGGAGCGACGAACATGCCGGCGTTCCACACGTAATCGCCTGCCTCGACGTACTTGTCGGCAACTTCCTGGCTGGGCTTCTCAACGAACTCCGCAACGGCCAGGGCATTCGGCGCACCCTCAATGTTGAGCGCGGCGCCGGAGCGAATGTAGCCGAAGCCCGTGGACGGGTGCGTGGGCTTGATGCCGATGGTGACGATCTTGCCTTCGGCCGCGGTGTAGATCGCTTCGCGGACCGTCTCCTGGAAGAGGTCGTCGGGGCTGATCACCTGGTCCGCGGCGAAGGAGCCCATGATGGTGTCGGGATCGCGGCGGTAAAGGATGGCCGCGGCAAGGCCGATGGCGGCGCCGGAGTCCTTGGGCTCACTCTCAAGGACGAGCTCGTCGTCGCCCACTTCGGGGAGCTGGCGGCAGACTGCCGCGCGGTGGGCTTCGCCTGTTACGACCAGAACGCGTTCGCCGGCCAGCGGCTCCAAGCGGTCGTAGGTAGCCCTCAACAAGGTGCTGCCCGAGCCGGTGAGGTCGTGCAGGAATTTAGGCGCAGCGGCACGCGAGAGTGGCCATAGCCGGGTCCCCACACCGCCCGCCGGAATGACCGCATGGAAGCGGTTCATGGGCGATTCCGGGTATTTCGCGTCTTCTGTACTCACCGCAACACTTTATCCGACGCAACCGGGAAGCTCCGCAGAACGCCACGGATGTGGCGTTCGTCTCAGACGGTACCCAAAATCGCCTGAATCCGGGCAGGAAACATGGAATTAACAAGCAGAGAAGCCGGGCCTAAATTGAATATGCTGTGAGCGAAGCCTAGATTTAGGCGTGAGCTACGAGTGCTCTCGCAGCAGGCGTTCCCCCCGCATGGATCCCATGCCAGCGCCGCTGTGTTGCAGGAAGGTTTAATCAGTGCCGACAAAACCAGCTGGCACCTTGTACCGCGGCCGTGAAGGCATGTGGTCCTGGGTTGGACACCGTATTACCGGTGTAGTGATCTTTTTCTTCTTGTTGGTCCATGTGCTGGACACCTCATTGGTGCGCGTGTCCCCTGAGGCCTACACGGCCGTCATTGGTGCCTACAAGAACCCCCTCATGGCCCTGGGTGAAACGGGCCTGGTCGCTGCGATCATCTTCCACGCCTTCAACGGCCTGCGCGTGATCGCGATCGACTTCTGGAAGAAGGGCGCGAAGTACCAGCGCCAGATGCTGTGGGTCGTGCTTGCACTGTGGCTGGTCACGTTCGCCGGCTTCGCCATCCGCCACCTTTCCCTCGCGCTGGGAGGCCACTAAGCCATGACAACCATCGAAACACCACGCAGTGGAAAAATCGGGACCGGGAAGATCGCCCCGAAGTACAACCGCAATGGCTCCAGCCGCGGCAACTTCGAGATGATCGCCTGGCTCTTCATGCGCCTGTCCGGCATCGTGCTGGTGGTGCTGATCTTCGGCCACCTCTTCGTGAACCTCCTGGTCGGCGAAGGCATCCACGCCATCGACTTCGGTTTCGTCGCCGGCAAGTGGGCCGATCCGTTCTGGCAGTTCTGGGACCTGGCCATGCTGTGGCTTGCCATGCTGCACGGCACCAACGGTGTCCGCACCATCATCAATGACTACGCCGAGAAGGATTCCACGCGCTTCTGGCTCAAGATGGTCCTCTACGCGGCCACGCTGGTCATCATCATCCTGGGCACCCTGGTGATCTTCACGTTCAACCCGTGCCCCGTCGTCGACGGCGTCCAGCTTCCCGGCGGATTCTGCCCGGCACCGTAGCGGCCCGTGCCGCATCGGCGTGGCCGGCTTGCCGGTCCGCCTGAAGTAGCGGAGCAGCCTCCGCCGACCATCTGAATTTTTGAAAGAGAGAGCATCTGGTATGCAGGTCCATAAGTACGACGTCGTCATTGTCGGTGCAGGTGGCGCCGGCATGCGCGCCGCGATCGAGTCCGGTCAGCGCGCACGCACAGCGGTACTGACCAAGCTCTACCCCACCCGCTCGCACACCGGTGCAGCGCAGGGTGGCATGTGTGCAGCACTGGCCAACGTCGAGGAAGACAACTGGGAATGGCACACCTTTGACACCATCAAGGGTGGCGACTACCTGGTTGACCAGGACGCAGCCGAGGTCATGGCGAAGGAAGCCATCGACGCCGTGCTGGACCTGGAAAAGATGGGTCTGCCGTTCAACCGCACCCCCGAGGGCCGGATCGACCAGCGACGCTTCGGTGGCCACACCCGTGACCACGGCAAGGCTCCCGTCCGTCGCGCCTGCTATGCAGCAGACCGCACCGGTCACATGATCCTCCAGACCCTGTACCAAAACTGTGTCAAGCACAACGTTGAGTTCTACAACGAGTACTACGTCCTTGACCTCCTGATCGTCGAGGAAGACGCCGTACGCGAGGACGGTACGCCGTACAAGCAGAAGCGTGTTGCCGGCGTCGTCTCCTACGACCTCGCTTCCGGCGAACTGCACGTCTTCCAGGCCAAGTCTGTCGTCTTCGCCTCCGGCGGCGCCGGCAAGGTCTTCAAGACCACCTCCAACGCCCACACCCTGACCGGTGACGGCATGGGCATCGCCTTCCGCCGCGGCATCCCCCTGGAAGACATGGAGTTCTTCCAGTTCCACCCGACAGGCCTCGCCGGCCTGGGCATCCTCCTGACCGAGGGTGCACGTGGTGAAGGTGCCATCCTGCGTAACTCCGAAGGTGAGCGCTTCATGGAGCGCTACGCCCCCACCATCAAGGACCTCGCACCCCGTGACATTGTGGCCCGCGCCATGGCCAACGAAGTGCGTGAGGGACGCGGTTGTGGCCCGAACAAGGACTACGTCCTTCTGGACCTCACCCACCTTGAGCCTGCACACATCGAGGCCAAGCTTCCGGACATCACGGAGTTCGCCCGCACCTACCTTGGTGTGGAACCGTTCACCGATCCCGTCCCGGTGTTCCCGACGGCGCACTACGCCATGGGTGGCATCCCCACCAACATCTCCACCGAGGTGCTCCAGGACAACGACACGATCGTTCCCGGCCTTTACGCAGCCGGTGAAGTTGCCTGTGTCTCCGTCCACGGCTCGAACCGACTGGGCACCAACTCGCTCCTGGACATCAACGTCTTCGGCAAGCGTGCCGGCATCGCCGCAGCGGAGTACTCCAAGACCGCCGACTTCGTCGAGCTGCCGGAGAACCCCGAGGCAATGACCCGCGGCATCCTTGATGGCCTGCTCAGCGGCAACGGCACCGAGCGCGTCGCGCAGATCCGCAAGGAACTGCAGGACACCATGGATGCCAACATGCAGGTTTTCCGCACCAAGGAATCCCTGGAGCAGGTTCTCCGCGACATCGCATCCTTCGAAGAGCGGTACAAGCACGTTACCGTCCAGGACAAGGGCAAGCGCTTCAACCTGGACCTCCTGGAAGCCGTGGAGCTGGGCTTCCTGCTGGACATGGCCAAGGTCATGACCGTCGGTGCCCTGCACCGCGAGGAATCCCGTGGTGGCCACTACCGCGAGGACTTCCCGGACCGCGACGACGAGAAGTTCATGAAGCACTCCATGGCTTACCTGGACAACTCCGTCACTGCCGCCTCCTCGGCGGAATCCGTTGCGGGCATCCGTCTGGAGACGAAGCCCGTGATCTTCACCCGTTACGAGCCGATGGAGCGTAAGTACTAATGACGACCGAAATGGCAGAGCCCGCATCCAAGATCGAGCTCCCGGCGAGTGTTGCCGGCGACGGTGAAATTCCCACGTTCCACATCACGCTCCGCGTGCGCCGCTACGATCCGGAAATCTCGGAAGAGGCGCGCTGGGACGACTACAAGCTGACCATGTACGGCACGGACCGTGTGCTGGACGCCCTGCACAAGGTCAAGTGGGAGATCGACGGCACGGTTTCGTTCCGCCGCTCCTGCGCCCACGGTGTCTGTGGCTCCGATGCGATGCGCATCAACGGCCGCAACCGCCTCGCCTGCAAGACGCTGCTGAAGGACCTGGACACGTCCAAGCCCATCACCGTCGAGCCGATCAAGGGCCTCCCCGTGGAGAAGGACCTGATCGTGGACATGGAACCGTTCTTCCAGTCCTTCCGCGAAGTGATGCCGTTCCTGATCAACAAGGGCCACGAGCCCACCAAGGAACGCCTGCAGTCCGTCGAGGACCGTGAGCGCTTTGACGACACCACCAAGTGCATCCTGTGCGCAGCCTGCACCTCGTCCTGCCCGGTCTTCTGGACCGACGGCCAGTACTTCGGCCCGGCAGCGATCGTCAACGCACACCGCTTCATCTTCGATTCCCGTGATGACGCCGGCGACATGCGCCTTGAGATCCTCAACGACAAGGAAGGCGTGTGGCGCTGCCGCACCACCTTCAACTGCTCGGAAGCATGCCCCCGTGGCATCCAGGTGACCAAGGCAATCGCCGAGGTCAAGCAAGCCATCCTGGCCCGCAAGATCTAGTCAGCCGTTCCCTCAAGAACAGCACGACGACGGCGCCGCTCACCTGCGCAGGTGAGGGGCGCCGTCGTCGTTAATCAACCGCCGCAACCCACATCCCAACGCAAGGAGACCAGCGTGTCACGCTCTGAGAAGATCAGCTTCACGGGAAGCACCGGCGATACGCTGGCCGGAATTGTGGACGTACCCGAAGGTCCCGTGCGGGGCTGGGGCGTGTACTCGCACGGGCTGACGCTGGGTAAGGACAGCCCTGCGGCGTCGCGTATCTGCAAGGGCCTGGCCGAGCAGGGTGTTGGCATGCTCCGGTTCGACAACCTGGGCCTCGGCGGGTCCGAAGGCGAATGGTCGGCTGGATCGTTCAGCGTCAAGGTGGCCGACACCATCCTGGCGGCAGACTTCATGCGGCTCACCGGCCGGGAGATCTCTTTGCTGGTAGGCCATTCCTTCGGGGGTGCGGCTGTCCTGGCCGCTGCCCGTGACATTCCGGGGCTGAACGCTGTGGTGACTGTCGGTGCGCCGTATGAACCCAAGCATGTCGAGCACATGTTCGACGCCGAAATCGAATCCATTTTGCGCGACGGCAGGGCCGTGGTGGACCTGGGCGGACGTCCCATGGAGATCCGCCGGCACTTCGTGGAGGACGTAGAGCGGGCTGACCTGCGCGACTGCATCCGGACGCTCCACAAGCCCCTAATGGTGATGCACTCCCCTACCGACAACACCGTGGGGATCGACAACGCGAGTGAAATCTTCCGCACTGCCCGGCATCCGCGAAGCTTCATCTCCCTTGAAGGCAGCGAACATCTCCTGACGGGCAAAGGCCAGGCCGCGCGAGTGGCGCGCATCATCGGTGCCTGGGCCGACCCCTATCTGGAGATCCGCGACGCCACCTGACGGCCCTGCCCACCCAAGTAGGGGACAGCAAACGCTCCACTGAGGCGTCAGTGGAGCATTTGCTGTCCCCTAGTTGGGTAGCTACTTGCCGATGGCGGCCTTGCTTTCACTGAGCCACTGCTCGGCTGCCTTCTCCGGGGTCAGCCGCTTGAACAGGACCTCGGTGTTGATGCGGGCCGTGATCTCGGAAACGGCAGTGGAGCCGGTAGGTCCGATGTACGTTGGGGCGAAGTCCATCTTGCCGATCTGGTCGATGTAGGCGGCCTCAACCTTGCCCTGGGGCGTCAGCAGGTCCTGGACGGCTGTGCGCATTCCCGCATTGCTGGGTACGCCTCGGTCGCTCTGGATGATCTTGGCCGCGGCCTCGTTGTTGACCAGGAAGCTCACCAGTTTGGCAGCGGCATCCGTGTGCTTGCTGCGGGCGGAAATGGTGTAGAACTGCGAGGACTGGAGCCAGATACCCGGGGTGGGCGTCTCGCCGGGGAGCTTGAGCAATTTCAGGTCGGCCCCCGATGCCTTGCTGAGCGCAGTGAGGGAGTTGCTCCAGGTGAGCATCATGCCGGCTTGCCCCATGCCCATGAGCGTCTGCTCCGTGCTGGCATTGAGCTTCTCGACCGTCTCGGAGGCGCTGGGGGCCGCACCTGACTCGCTGAGCTTCAACGAGAAGTCGAAGTAGTCCTGCACCGTGTCCTTGTCCAGGCCCAGCTGGCCGTCTTGGGTGTACAGGGACTTCCCCCGCTGGCGGGCGAAGGCATCCAGGGAGTCATGGGTTAGAACCGTCGCCGTACCGTAGGTCCCCTTGGGGCTCTTGGCCGTAATGTCCGCAGCCACCTTGGCGAAATCGTCCCAGGACCATTTGCTGTCATCCGGAAGGGCAACTCCTGCCGCCTGGAAGACAGCAGGGTTCACCACGATCGCCAGTGCGTTGGCCCCGGTGGAGACACCATATTGCTTCCCTTTCACCTGGCCGTTTTCCACAGCGCCCTGATCCAGCTTTGACAGATCCAGTGAGCCCTGCACCTTGGAGAGGTCCAGAAGTGCGCCGCGATTGGCATATTCAGCCGGGTAGGCACCTCCCATGGTGATGACATCCGGGGCATCGTTGGCTGCCACCTGGGTGGCCAGTTTGTCGAAGTAGCCACCGATGTCGCCGTACTCGGGCTTGACCTTGATGTTGGGATTGGCGGCTTCGAACTCCTTGATGGCTTTGTTGGTCAGCTCGGCACGGGAGGCGTTTCCCCACCATGAGAAACGGATTTCCACTGGCCCGTCTTCAGCTTGGTTGGAGGATGGACTGGAACATGCTGCGGTGAGTCCCAGCATGCCCACGGCAGTAAGGAACGCCAGGGATTTGCGAATTTTTCGGAGAGATTTACGCGTCATTGGGTAAGCTTCTTTCAGCCTTGAGAAAACGGTTCCTGAAACGTATCAAAAGGGTGTATATTCGTCAATGGTTCAGGCCATGAACTATTCATTCCGCGAGGAGTCCGCCATGCCCCAACGCTTGGAACATATCCAGATCCGGGACCCCTACGTCCTGACGCTCCCCGGCTCCAAGGAGTACTTGCTCTTTGGCAGCACTGACGAAAACATCTGGTCCGGTCCGGCCACGGGCTTCGACTGCTACAGGAGCAAAGACCTCGTGGCATGGGAGGGGCCGTTCCCCGCTTTCCGTCCCGCTCTCGGATTCTGGAGCAAGGAACAATACTGGGCGCCCGAAGTCCACCAGTACCGCGGCCGCTATTACATGTTCGCGACCTTCACCGCCCCCGGCCACTCCCGTGGAACCCAGATACTCTCTGCCGTGGAGCCCGAAGGCCCGTACGAGCCCTGGAGCGACGGCCCTGTCACTCCCTCCGGATGGGAGTGTCTTGACGGAACGCTGCACGTCGACCAGGACGGGGTGCCGTGGCTGGTGTTCTGCCACGAATGGAAGCAAATCGACGACGGCGCCATGGTCGCCCAACGGCTCAGTCCCGACCTCAGGAGCGCACAAGGCGAACCGCACGTCCTGTTCACGGCTTCCGAGGCCCCTTGGTCCCGCCCCTTGGACAGACCGTCCCACAGCGGCGCACCCCCGCACGTCACCGATGGCCCGTTCCTGCACAGGCTCACCAGCGGCAAGCTGATCATGCTCTGGTCCAGCTTCGGTGAGGAGGGCTACGCCATGGGTGTTGCCCGCAGCGAGTCGGGGACCGTGCTGGGCCCATGGGCCCAGGAACCCGCGGCGTTGTGGAGCAAGGACGGCGGACACGGCATGATCGCCCGTCACCTGGACGGCGGCCTGTTCCTTACCTTGCACCAGCCCAACAAAAGTCCTGACGAGCGCGCTGCGTTCTTCCCCCTGCGCGAGCTCGAGGACACAGTGGTACTCGAGCCCGCAGCCGGTTCCCGTGACAGGAAAGCCGGTGACAGGAAAGCCATCGACCGGGAAGCCCTTGTCCGCCGGCACAACGTGCACCAGCAGGCCTTGGACCCGCAAAGCCCGGTCTCTGTGGGCAACGGCGAATTTGCGTTCACCATGGACCTCACGGGCCTCCAGACATTTCCCGGCCTGTACCCCGTCGGGGCAAGGGGCGAACTCCCGCCCGGAACACTCCTTGGGACCCAAGCGCAGTGGGCCTGGCACTCAGTTCCGCCCGCCGGGCCCTACACACTGGCCGGTTCCACCGTCCTCTACGATTCACCCCGCGGACCCGTCCCCTACGTGGACATGGTTGGCGAGATCGTCAACGACCGAGAGACGGATACCTCCGCCGCCGAGACGTGGCTGAGAGCCAACCCGCATCGACTGGACCTCGGTCGGATCGGTTTCCGGCTGATCGAGGACGGTCAGGAACGCGCCCTGACACCGTCAGATGTCACGGCAACCGAACAGACCCTGGACCTCTGGACCGGCACGGTGACCAGCCGCTTCATGCTGGCGGGTCACCCCGTCAAGGTCACGACGGCGTGCCATCCCGACGTCGACAAGCTCGGCTTGCGTGTGGAGTCGCCTGCGTTGGGGCACGGGCTGCTGATCGGCATCGACTTTCCGTACGGTTCCGAAGCCTGGCATGACGCCGCCGACTGGACCAAGCCCGAGGCCCACTCCACGAAGCTGGACCTGCCCGCCCAAGCCCCCACCACGAACGCCACACAGTGGGTTGTGCACCGCGAACTGGATAACTCCCGGTATGACGTCGTGGTCACTGGGAACGGCCTGGACCTTGAGCAGGCGGGCGAGCACTCCGTGCGGATCAGCGCCAAGCGGGACGTCCTGGACCTCTCCATCGCATTTGTTTCAGCCGGCGACGGTGATTGCATCCCGCGTGGCAGCAAAGAAGGCCAAGCAACCACTGTGGCGAGCCAGCAGGCGAAGCCAGGGGCCGGCGTCGTGCGTTCTCCGGAACTGGAAGCCGGCAGCTGCGTCGCGGCAGCCTCGGCCGACTGGTGGCCGCGGTTCTGGTGCTCCGGCGGCTCGATTGAATTGAACTCGACCACCGATCCCCGGGCCAAGGAATTGGAACGACGGATTGTCCTGTCCCAATATCTGACGACGATCAACTGTTCGGGATCGCTGCCGCCGCAGGAGACGGGGCTCGTGTGCAATTCGTGGCGTGGCCGCTTCCACCTGGAGATGCACTGGTGGCACGCGGCCCATTTCGCGCACTGGAACCGGGTGGAGCTCCTGCTGCCGTCCCTGCGGTGGTATTCAACGGTTTTGGATGCAGCGAGGCAGACCGCCAAGCAGCAGGGTTTTGACGGTGTCCGCTGGCCCAAACAGGTTGGACCGGATGGTCGGGAGAGCCCCAGCACCATCGGCACTTTCCTCATCTGGCAACAACCGCATCCCATCTACCTGGCCGAGCTGGTGTACCGGGCCCATCCCACGCGGGAGGTGCTGGAGGAGTTCGCGGAGATCGTGTTCGAATCGGCGGCTTTCATGGCCAGTTTCGCCCATCCCACGCCGAGGGGGTTCGAGTTGGGGCCGCCCCTGATTCCGGCGCAGGAGAGTTATGGTGCGATCAGGTCGACGGTCACCAACCCCACATTTGAGCTGGCGTATTGGCAATGGGGGCTCCAAACAGCGACCGCCTGGCGGGAACGGCTGGGACTGGAGCCTGTGCCTGCATGGTCGGAGGTGGCCGACGGCATGGTCCGTCCGCGGGTGGTGGACGGCGTGTATGCCGCCATGGATGTGGAGCCCTTCACCATCCGCACGGACCACCCGTCCATGCTGTGCGCACTGGGGGTCCTCCCGCAGACCGCGGTGATCGACCCGGACGTCATGCGCGCTACGTTGAAGGACGTCCTGGCGGACTGGGACTGGGGCAGCACCTGGGGTTGGGATTACACCGTCATGGCCATGACCGCCGCACGCCTGGGCGATCCCGAGGCCGCTGTGGACGCGCTCCTGCTGGACGCCGGCAAGAACACAGTGCTTCCCAACGGCCACAACCGCCAAACCGACTCTCTGCCGTTGTACTTGCCCGGAAATGGTGGTCTGCTGGCCGCGGCGGCCCTGATGGCGGCGGGCTGGGACAACGGACCGGATCGTCACGCCCCGGGTTTCCCGCCGGACTGGACTGTGAGGTGGGAAGGACTGGTGCAATCCCCCTAGTTGCTCTTGTTAACGGGGGCGGGGGCCTACTGCGGCTCCCACGAGAGCGCCAAGACCAATGCCCACAAGGATCCCCAGGAAGGGAGAGTTGAAGATCAACTGCCCGACAATCAGCCCCACGGCAGCACCCAGCAGGCAGGAAATCCACAGCTGATTGTTCATTCGGCCTCCAATCGCTGGTCAGGTACGCGGCACTACGCGACGCGAACCGAGGACCTTCTTCCGTGGATTCTCCCCCGACTCCGTATCCGCCTCACGAACAGCCGACCACGATGCCGAAACCAGGTACACCTGGCTCACCAGGTTGAACCAGATCAGCAGGCCAATGATGATGGCGAACGACGCCAAAACGGGGTTGTTGCCGGAACGGGCAAGAAGTTCAGTACTGAAAAACTGCAGAACGGTGGTTCCTACACCTGCCAGCACTACTCCTTCGAGGAACGCGCGCCGGGTTAAAGAGAGGCCACCGGCGACGCGGAACAGTACTGCCGCCGTCGCGCAGTTCAGCAACAGCGGAACCACAATTTTCACGACCGCGGCAATCGGGGCGGCGACATTCTCATCAAGACGCAGCAGCTGGAAGAACCAATCCGCCGCTGTTCCAAAAATCAGGGAGGCACCGGCACTGACCACCAGGATCACGCCGAGGAGCAGCAGGGTGCCGGCATCGATAAGCTTCTGGAGGATGGCATTACGCACCAAGGGGCCCTCGTTCATGACGCCTCGCAAGCCTTCCCTGACGCTCGCGATCCAGCCGAGGGAGGTGAAGATGGTGACGGCGGCAGCGATGACCGCGGTCCAGCCCAGGCCCGAGGGATTGAGCAGCGACTGGGGATCCACCAGGCCCTCGCCGCCGTTGACCTGCAGCAAGCCCGGCGCCGCGGAGGCCACGCTTCGGATAACCGCGTCCTCCAGTACCGGGTTACCGCCCAAGACAATGCCGGCGATGGCGAAGCCCGTGGTGAGAAGACCTGTTACAGAGAAGAACATGTTGAAACCGATGCCGGCACTCAGGAGGGGCCCGTGTTGGCGCGTGTAGTGCTGGAACGAGCGCATGGCCCGGTTGGTGTTCAGTCGAGCCATGAAAAGCGCGAAGAAGGCACCGGCTTTCTTCAGCGGACCTTCCCCGGCGCGCTTGGCATGACCCCAGTCCTGCCGCTTCCGGAGCAGCTCAAGCTTGAGTTTCGCCAGTTCAGTTGGCAGTGGAGGAGCGCCTGCCTCCGCGGCCTGAATCCGCTTGCTGTTCTTCGTCAGTATCGCCGCCAAAGTCGAGCTCTTCCCGTAGCTGCCAAATTCCGTTGGTGTCGTGCTCGTAAAGTCCCATGCTAACC
The DNA here is from genome assembly GCF_007670255.1 of Paenarthrobacter nicotinovorans. Classification (GTDB taxonomy): domain Bacteria; phylum Actinomycetota; class Actinomycetes; order Actinomycetales; family Micrococcaceae; genus Arthrobacter; species Arthrobacter nicotinovorans_B. The sequence goes on from NZ_SZVS01000010.1 coordinate 48,876, forward strand.
ACAGGGAAGGTGGCTCGGTAATCTCTGAGGACCGTTTCGGCCTCATCAAGATTTTCCTGGGCGACGTCGTGCGCCACGGTCACGTGCGGATGGTAGGGAAAAGGAAGTGTCCGTTCGAGGGGGCCGCTCTGGAGTTTCTCGTGCAATTGCACGCATTCCTCAAAGCCTTCTTCGACGTTCACGAACACCACGGGCGAGACGGGCCGGAAGGATCCCGTGCCGGAGATCGTGATGTGGAAGGGCTCCTGGTTGCGGGCTACTTCCCTCACGTGTTCACGGGTAGCCGCCCAGTCCTGGGTGGGGGTGGTGGTGATCAACGTGATGTGGGCGGGAATGACATCAGCCATCGGGTCTCCGAAGGAAGCCCGCCATTCCTGAAGCTCGCGGGCTACCTCCGGCGGGAAGCCCAGGATCACTCCCACGCACATGGCGTCACCGGCGCCGCAATCAGCGCCGGTGACAGCGGGCTGGCGGGAGTCGTCAGGACCCACACCCTTGCGGGTGTCGGTCTTGACGTTGAGCTGGCCAGCGGCGCACATGGACTTAGAGGGCTCCCTGGTTCCCGAGGGCCCCGCGGTAGGGCAGGAAGCCAACCTTGGAGTAGACGTCAGCGAGGGTGGCAGAGGCGATTTCCCGTGCCTTGTCCGCACCGTGTGCCAGGAGCCGGTCCAGTTCCGCAGGGTCGGCCAGGAGTTCGTTGGCCCGCTCACGGATAGGCGCCAGGTGCCCGGAGACGAGCTCGGCCAGGTCCACCTTCAGGTGTCCGTACATCTTGCCCTGGTAGTCCGCCACAATCTTCTCCACCGGAGTACCACTGATGGCCGCGTAGATGGTCAGCAGGTTGGATACGCCTGGCTTGTTCTCACGGTCGTAGCGGATCTCGGTTTCGGTGTCCGTGACGGCTGACTTGATGCGCTTGGCCACGGTCTTGGGGTCGTCCAACAGGTTGATGAGACCGGCCGGTGATTCGGCGGACTTGGACATCTTGGCTGTGGGGTTCTGGAGGTCGTAGATCTTGGCCGATTCCTTCTGGATGAAGGCCTCAGGTACTTGGAACGTCTCCCCGAACCGGCTGTTGAAGCGGTTGGCCAGGTCCCGGCTCAGCTCCACATGCTGCCGCTGGTCCTCGCCCACCGGTACACCGTGGGGCTGGTACAGCAGAATGTCCGCGGCCTGCAGGATCGGATAGGTGAACAGGCCAACGCTGGCGTGGTCTGAACCCTGCTTCTGGGCCTTGTCCTTGAACTGCGTCATGCGGGCAGCCTCGCCCATGCCGGTGATGCAGTTCAGAACCCACGCCAATTGGGCGTGCTCCGGCACCTGGGACTGGACGAACAAGGTGCACTTTTCCACGTCAACGCCGCCGGCGATGTACTGAGCGGCGGTGACCCTGGTACGCCGGGCGAGCTCCGCGGGATCCTGCGGCACCGTGATGGCGTGGAGGTCCGGGATGAAGAAGACGGCGTCGTACTCGTCCTGCATACGGACCCAGTTGACCAGGGCGCCGAGGTAGTTGCCGAGGTGCAGCGAGTCAGCAGAGGGCTGCATGCCGGAGAGCACCCTGTGCTTGGCGCCTACGGCCAGCTTGGTGGACGTGCCGGCAGACGTGGCGGTTTCAGTGGTGGAGCTTGTCATGGAGGAATACCTTAGGGAACTTGGAGCCGGTAGTCGACTACCAGCGGTGCGTGGTCGGAAAAGCGGGTGTCCCACGAAGGCGCCCGGTCAACCACAGCGGAGAAAGCAGCTGCCGCGAGGTCCGGGGTGGCCAGGTGGTAGTCGATGCGCCAGCCAGTGTCAGTGTCAAAGGCCTTACCGCGCTGGGACCACCAGGTGTAGGGGCCGGCGACATTTCCTGCCAGGCCCCTGTGGACATCCCTCCATCCGATTTCTTCGCCGAGGAAGCGGTCAAAATAAGCCCGCTCCTCCGGGAGGAAGCCGGCACGCTTGACGTTGCCCTTCCAGTTCTTGATATCGAGTTCCGTGTGCCCGACATTGAGGTCGCCAACCACCAAAGCGTGGTCGCTGTGTTTGGCGAGCTCAGGAAGCCGGGTGATCATGGCATCGAGGAAGCGGAACTTGTCATCCTGCTTCGGGGTGCCGACTTCGCCGGAGTGCACGTAGGCGCTGACAACGGACAGCGTGGAGGACTCCCCCGCCGCGTTCTTGACGTTGAAGTCGGCTTCAACCCAGCGTCCTGAGGTATCGAAGTAGGAGTCGCCAATGCCCACGCGGGTTGCCGTGGGTTCCTCACGGGAAGCAATGGCCACGCCTGCGCGGCCCTTTGCTTCAGCTTCTGTGTGGAGGATGTGCCAGCCTTCGCCGATCAGCTTCCTGACGATGTCGTCAGGTGCGCGGACTTCCTGCAGGCAAAGAATGTCGACCTCGCGCGGCTCCAGCCATTCCGCCATGCCGTTTTTGTAGGCAGCCCTGAGGCCATTGACGTTGACTGATGCGATGCGAAGGAAGTCCTTCTTCAATGCCGTACTCACCCGCTCTACTCTAGTCGATGATGGTGCCGGCCACCGGCTCGTCCGAGCCGCCGGAAGACTTGATCATGTCCCTGGCATTGGTGGCCGTAATGGCGATGGTTTCCAGGGCGCGGTTGATGGTGTCCTGGTTCGCGGCGGCACCCTTGGCGCGTTCCTCGTCGACTACCCGGACCTGGACCTGAACGATCTTGAAAGAGTGGTCAAGCTTGAGGTCCCGGACCTCGTCCGCCTGGCTGCGCTCGGCGACCACACGGGTGCCGCCGTTGTCAGCAACGTTCGACGACGGCGCGCGGCCGGCTGCTGCGTTGAACGCATTGTGCGCTTCAGTCAGCTTTGCTCCTGCCCGCTGGGCTGCCCTGCGGATACTCAGGACCACGAAGGTGGCCAAAGCCAGCCAACCGAAGGCCACCACAGCCACGACCCAACCGACGACGTCGTTCTGGTTGGCCGCAAAGATAACGGCTACCAGGAAGGCGATGATGACGACCGTCATCCCCAAGCCACCGATACGGAAGCCCTTGAACATGCCTTTGCCGGCGGCGGACGTGGACGGGTGCGGGTCACCGAGAGATTGCATGAACCCATTCTCTCAAACGCACAAAGGTGCCCCGGACGCTTCCACGGACGGCGAACACGCGGGTTTTTGTATACCTGATGCGCCTAAAAGGCCCATAAGCGCGTTGGCTGTACAAAAACTCCATCACTTGAGGAAGAGTCGGCGCAGCCTTCCTGTGGTGAGCATGATTCCCAGTGCGATCATCACCAGGTAATAGCCCACGTGGATGGCGGTGGCAGGGGTGAAGACACCCACACTGATCTGCCGCAGAAGCTCCACTCCGTGCCACAGGGGCATGGCCTGGATTAACCACTGGATCGGCTGCGGGTAGACACTCAGCGGATAGAACGTGGCGCTGAACAGGAACATGGGCAGGAGGAAGAAGTTGATCCAGTCCATCTGCTGGAAGGTCTTCATGAAGCTGGTGATGCCCATGCCAAAGCTGGCGAAGCCGAAAGCGATCAACACCGACGCTGGAATCACCAGGATGGCCCACCAACTGGTGAGCAGCCCCATCACACCCATGACCGCCGTGAACCCCGTGGCATAGAGAAGACCGCGCAGCAACGCCAGGAAAATTTCCCCGATGGCAACGTCCAACGGGCCAAGGGAGGTGTAGAGCATCCCCTGATACAGCTTGGCAAAGTTCATCTTGAAGAAGACGTTCCACGTGGAGTCGTAGATGGCACCGTTCATCGCCGAAACCGCCAGGAGTGCAGGGGCGATGTAGGCGGCATAGCTGATCTCCGCACCTCCCGGCCCTTGCACGGTACCCACGATCGAGCCCATACCCACCCCCATGGCCAGCAGGAAGAGCACGGGCTCGAAAAACCCGGACACCAGCACCAGCCAAGTGCTGGATTTCGCGGCCATCAGGCCACGCCCCACCACGGCCCGGGCGTTGCGGGAGTACAGGGAACCGAACTTGCGCTCCCTGGCAACATCGGTGGCGCTGTGCCCGCCCGTCAGGACGCTCATGAACCCATCCTTTTCACGAATTGGCGGCGGACCAGAACCCAGCCCACCACGGCCGACGCCAGCAGGAACACCGCATGGGTAATGGTCAGCAACGGGTTCTCGTCCATCCCGTAGGTGAACACCCGGCCCAGCTCCGTCCCGTGCCAGACCGGGGAGATCCAGCCGATCCAGCGCACGGCAATCGGCAAGGTGTCCAAGGGGAAGAACGTCCCGGAGAAAAGGAACAAGGGCATCACGATGAACCGCTGAACCAACGCGAACTGCCCCTTGTCCTGGGTGATGCCCGCCGCATAGGCCATAAGTGGCAACCCGAAGGAAAGTGCCGCAACAGTCGCGACGATCGCAGAGACCCAACCCCACGGACCCGGCGATGCACCGAACATGGCAACTACCGCGAAGTAGACCACCGACTGCAGCAGGAACCTCAGCGTGCTGGCCATGATGTGTCCGCTGGCGATCTGCTGCGGTGTCAACGGCGAGGCATGCGGCCCGTAAAACACGCGGCGCCACTTGAATCCATCCATGACAGGATAGGAAAACTCTCCCGACGCCGTCATCACGGCAGCGGAGACCAGCAACGCCGGCGCCACGAACTCCAGGTAACTCACCCCGCCGAAGGCCGACACACTGTTGGCGTCCACCAAACTGGCCAGGCCAACTCCCATGGCGAACAGATACGCCACAGGCTGCCCAACGCTGTACAGGATCACGGACCAGCCGTAATTGCGCATGACCCTCAGGACCTGCTCGGCGTAGAAGAAGGAACCCCAACGGCGCGCCCGGGCAGCCGAAACCTCAGGTGGGTGGGCCCGCAAAGGGGGCACCGCCGTCGTGCTTGGTTTGTCAGTCAACGGTCCCCCTAGTCAACGAGGCTCCTGCCCGTCAGCCGGAGGAACACGTCCTCGAGTGAGGAGCGCCGCACCAGCGATGTCAGCGGCCTCAGTCCGCGGGCGGTGACCTGTTCCAGCGCTGCCTCGCCATCGTGTGCGTAGATCAGCACGCGGTCAGGCAGCGTCTCGAGCCGCTCGCCGATGGCTTGAAGTTCGACGCCGATTGTCGCGTTCCGCTCGGAACCGAACCTGAGCTCGAGTACTTCGCGCGACGAATGCTCGCGGATCAATGCCGCCGGCGAGCCTTCGGCCATGATCCGGCCCTTGTCCACCACGATGAGCCGGTCGCACAGCTGCTCGGCCTCGTCCATGTAGTGCGTAGTGAGGATGAGCGTGACCCCGCTTTCCTTGAGCCTGAACAGCCGGTCCCAGAGAATGTGGCGCGCCTGCGGGTCCAGGCCGGTGGTGGGCTCGTCCAGGAGCAGGACGCGGGGTTCATTGATGAGCGAACGGGCGATGGTGAGCCGTCGCTTCATGCCGCCGGAGAGCGCATCAACCTTTGAGTTGGCTTTGTCCGTGAGCTGGGCGAATTCCAGGAGCTCATCGGCCTTGGGCCGCAGGTAGCTCAGGGGCAGCCCGAAGTACCGGCCGTAGACAATGAGGTTTTCCCGGACCTTGAGCTCTTCGTCCAGGTTGTCCTGCTGGGGAACCACTCCCAGGTGCGCGCGGACCTCGGGGCCATGCGTCTCGGGGTCCAGCCCCATGATGTTCAGCGAGCCGGACGTGCGTTGGGAGACGCCGCCGATCATTTTCATGGTGGTCGATTTCCCGGCGCCGTTGGGCCCCAGCAGGCCGAAAGACTCCCCTGCCGGCACGTCGAAGGAGATGTTGTCGACAGCGGTGAGCTCACCGTAGGTCTTGGTGAGGTTGTGTGCGCTGATGACTGTGGGTGGGTTCATGTCGAAGCTGGCTTGTGGTGATTCCGGCGAGGCAGAGCGGATTGCTTCATTGTGCACCCTCAGCAGACTAGTAGCGCCAAGGAAGATGTGAAAGATCTATTCCGCAAATTTATTGAATATAGTCGCCCCGCGAGCGCCGCGTGTTCCGGAAAAGATGGGCTGAACCGCGTCACGAACCTGCCTTTCGGCAGACCGTCCATATGTGGAGCAAATCGCCTCCGCGGCAATCTCAACGTATGGCTAGGAGAACCCCCATGGGACTTTTCGATGATCTGCAGGGCAAAGCAAAGGACCTCATCGAGGGCAACGAAGAGGCCATTCAGGATGGCATCGAAAAGGCCGGCGACATCTTCGATGAAAAGACCGACGGCAAGTTCGCCGACCAGGTTGATCTCGTTCAGGGTGCTGCGTCGGACTATGTAGCAAAGGTCAAGGGAGATGCCGGCGAGGCTTCGGACCAGTAGCCGTTCAGAACATCCCCGTCTCCTTACCCAGCATGTGAAAGGCCCAGCATGGTCAGCCGTAATACCCGCACCGCTCCGCGTCCCACCGTTCCTGATAGCAGCCCGACCTTGACTTCCAGGCTGGGAGCCGAAGCCGTTGGTACTTTCATCCTGGTCTTTGGTGGCGTGGGGACCGCACTGTTCGCAGCGAACTTCCCGGATCCAGCCAACACCTTGGGCGTGGGGCTTCTCGGCGTATCACTGGCGTTCGGTCTGACCGTCGTTGCAGGCGCTTACGCGTTCGGCCACGTCTCGGGTGGGCACTTCAACCCGGCCGTCACTATCGGACTGGCAGTTGCCGGGCGGTTTCCCGCCAAGGACATCGCGGCGTACATCGTGGCCCAGGTTGTGGGCGGTGCGGTGGCTTCCAGCGTCCTGGCCGCCATCGCTGCCGGCGGCCCCAACGGCTTCTTCACTTCCGCCCGGGCCAGTGGCTTCGCCTCCAATGGTTTCGGTGATCACTCCCCCGGAGGCTTTGGCCTCGTCCCGGCCTTGGTGATCGAGTTCGTGCTGACCGCGGTCTTCGTCCTGGTCATCCTCGGCGTTACGGACCGGCGGGCAACGCCAGGGTTCGCCGCCCTTGCCATTGGTCTCAGCCTCACGCTGATCCACCTGGTCAGCATTCCGGTGACAAACACTTCGGTAAACCCGGCGCGTTCCATCGCGACGGCCCTCTACGGCGAGGGCTGGGCGTTCGGCCAACTCTGGGTGTTCATTGTTGCCCCGATCGCCGGTGCCATTGCAGCAGCAGCGCTCTACCGCGGCGTGTTTGCAGCCACAACGGATTGATTCCGGACCGTCAGGACGTGACGGCTTAAAAGTGCAGGGCGCCTGCTCCATGGGGAGCAGGCGCCCTGCACTGTTGTGGAATCTCAGGCGATGCCGGCCTGGCGCTCGGCGCTCTCCACGACGTTGGCAAGCAGCATCGCGCGGGTCATCGGACCCACGCCACCCGGGTTCGGGGACAACCAGGCGGCGACGTCGGCAGCAGCCGGGTCCACATCTCCGGTGACCACAGCCTTGCCGTTGCCGTCGTCCACGCGGCTGACACCGACGTCGAGCACGATGGCACCCGGCTTGAGGTCCTCAGCCTTGATCATGTGCGGCACGCCGGCAGCAGCGATCACGACGTCGGCCTGCTTCAGTTCCGCGGGCAGGTCCACGGTTCCGGTGTGGGCCAGGATCACGGTGGCGTTGACTTCCTTGCGGGTCAGCAGCAGGCCGATCGGGCGGCCGATGGTGACGCCTCGGCCGACCACCAGGACACGCTTGCCCTTGAGTTCAATGTTGTGGCGGCGAAGCAGCTCCACACAGCCCTTGGGGGTGCAGGGCAGCGGGGACTTCATCTCGCCGTTCACGTTGGCCACCAGGCGGCCAAGGTTCATGGGGTGCAGGCCGTCGGCGTCCTTGTCCGGGTCCATGGCTTCAAGGATGACGTCCTGGTCGATGTGCTTGGGCAGCGGAAGCTGGACGATGTAGCCCGTGCATTCAGGGTTTTCGTTGAGCTCCTGGACAACCTTGAGCAGTTCTTCCTGGGTGATGTCCTCAGGCAGCTCGCGACGGATGGACTGGATGCCGACCTCGGCGCAGTCCTTGTGCTTGCCGCCGACGTACCAGGTGCTGCCGGGGTCCGAACCCACCAGGATGGTACCCAGGCCCGGGACGATGCCTTTGCCGGCCAGGATGGAAACGCGTTCGGTCAGTTCTGCCTTGATGGCTGCGGCGGTGGCCTTGCCGTCAAGGATCTGTGCGGTGGACTGTGTCATTCCAGCTGCTCTTTCTGGTGGGTGAACTGTGGGAGGCTCATGCCAACGGGATCCGCCGCCTCAGGTGTGGCGGCGGATCCCGTCGGCTCCGGTTCAATGCCCGGGTAGTGCTGTTTCGGCCTTGGGAAGGCCGTTTACCACTGCTCGTGCTGCGGGTACAGCGGGAAGTCGGCGGCCAGCTTGTCGACGCGGGCCTGGAGGCTTTCGACGTCGGCGGCGGAGCCGGACTTCAGTGCGGTGGCGATGATCTCGGCAACCTCGGTGAACTCCGTGGCACCGAACCCGCGGGTAGCCAGGGCCGGCGTACCGATGCGCAGGCCCGAGGTGACCATCGGCGGGCGGGGGTCGAACGGAACAGCGTTGCGGTTCACGGTGATTCCCACGGAGTGCAGGAGGTCTTCGGCCTGCTGGCCGTCCAGCTGCGAGTTGCGCAGGTCAACCAGGACCAGGTGGACGTCGGTGCCACCGGTGAGGACCGAGACGCCGGCGTCTGCGACGTCGGACTGGTTCAGGCGGTCGGCGATGATCTTGGCACCCTCAAGGACGCGCTCCTGGCGCTCCTTGAACTCTTCGCCGCCGGCGATCTTGAAGGCAACAGCCTTGGCCGCGATGACGTGCATGAGCGGGCCGCCCTGCTGGCCCGGGAAGACGTTGGAGTTGATCTTCTTGCCGTACTGCTCCTTCGCCAGGATGACGCCGGAACGCGGGCCTGCGAGGGTCTTGTGCACGGTGGAGGTGACGACGTCGGAGTGCGGCACCGGGCTCGGGTGCAGGCCTGCTGCCACCAGACCGGCGAAGTGGGCCATGTCCGTCCAGAGCAGGGCGCCAACCTCGTCCGCGATGGAGCGGAAGGCAGCGAAGTCGAGGTGGCGGGGGTACGCGGACCAGCCGGCGATGATGACCTGCGGCTTCTCGGCGATGGCCTGCTCGCGGAGCTTGTCCATGTCGATGCGGAAGTTGTCTTCTTCCACCTGGTAGGCAGCTACGTTGTAGAGCTTGCCGGAGAAGTTCAGCTTCATGCCGTGGGTCAGGTGCCCACCGTGTGCCAGGGACAGGCCAAGGATCTTGTCGCCCGGGGTGATCATGGCGGACAGTGCTGCGGCATTTGCCTGGGCACCGGAGTGCGGCTGGACGTTGGCGTACTCGGCGCCGAACAGTGCCTTGACGCGGTCGATGGCAAGCTGCTCAGCGACGTCGACGTATTCACAGCCGCCGTAGTAGCGCTTGCCCGGGTAACCCTCGGCGTACTTGTTGGTCAGGACAGAGCCCTGGGCTTCCATCACGGCACGGGGGGCGAAGTTTTCAGAGGCAATCATTTCCAGGGTGCCGCGCTGGCGGCCAAGCTCCTGATCAAGGACTGCTGCGATCTCGGGGTCGAGTTCGGCGAGCGACTGGTTGCTGACAGACGCTGAAGTAGTGGTGTTAGTCACGGAGATCTCCTGGCTAGGCAACGGGTGGTGCTACAGGTCAGGCTACCGGCAGCAGCATTCCCGCGTCCCGTTGATGACGGGAGGCATCGGTCACGTGCGTGCGACGGTAAGACATGACCCTCGGCCCAGGCGTACGATCCGTGGTCTTCGTGATTGCCGCTCCCTGGTGGTAGTCCACCCAACGCCAGTTGCGACCCGTTAACAGTACAACAAGGCAGCACCGGTAGGCTTGTTCGTGTGACTGACTCCACCGCTTTTGTTGTGACCCTTTCCTGCCCTGACCGTCCCGGCATCGTCCACGCTGTTGCCGGCGCCCTCCTTGGTGCGGGGTGCAACATCGCCGATTCGCAACAATACGGAAGCCCCACTACAGGCAACTTCTTCATGCGCGTGGAGGCAACGACGTCGAGCACCCAGGCGGAACTGACGGCGGCCCTGCAGCCTGTCGCCGAAACCTTCGGCATGACGTGGCAGATCAACCCCGTCGGCGAAAAGGTGCGCACCATCATTCTGTGTTCCAAGGATGCCCACTGCCTGAATGACCTGTTGTTCCAGCAGCGGGCCGGAACCCTGCCGATCGAGGTTCCGGCCATTGTGTCCAACCACCGCGACCTTGAGCCCTTGGCCGAGTTCTACGGCATCCCGTTCCACCACATCCCCGTCACTGCCGACACCAAGCCGCAGGCCGAGGCCGAGCTCCTGAAACTCATTGACGAGCACGACGTTGAGCTCACCGTCCTGGCCCGCTACATGCAGGTCCTCTCCAACGAACTCTGCACGGAGCTGAACGGCAAGGCCATCAACATCCACCACTCGTTCCTCCCCTCCTTCAAGGGGGCCAAGCCGTACCACCAGGCGCACGCCCGCGGCGTAAAGATCATTGGCGCCACGGCACACTATGTGACCGCGGATCTGGACGAGGGTCCGATCATCGAGCAGGAAGTCATCCGGGTGGACCACGCCCGCACGGCAGCGCAGTTCGTCCAAATGGGCCGCGATGTCGAGGGCCGCACCCTGGCACAGGCTGTCCAGTGGCACGCCGAACACCGGGTGCTCCTGGATGGCACCCGCACCGTGGTGTTCAACTAACTAACCCCTGCACCCAACCAGGGGACAGCAAACGCTCCACTGACCCCTCATAGCGACGTTTGCTGTCCCCTGGTTGGGAATATGCTGGGGCACATGGCTCCCTCTTACACGTTCGCCGGGGACACCCCGGCCATCCATGAAACCGCCTTCGTGGCGCCTACGGCATCGATCATCGGAAAAGCCACGCTGGCCCAGGACTCCAGCGCCTTTTACGGCGTCTCCGTCCGGGCCGACACCGCGGCCATCAAGGTTGGCGCGGGATCCAATCTCCAGGACAACGTTGTCCTGCACGCAGATCCCGGCTTCCCCTGCACCCTTGGTGATCGCGTCTCTGTGGGGCACAGCGCAGTAGTCCATGGTTGCACTGTGGAGGACGACTGCCTGATCGGCATGAGTGCCACCATTCTCAACGGGGCAGTGATCGGGACGGGTTCGCTCATCGCGGCCGGCGCCGTGGTCCTGGAGGGCACGGTCATCCCGCCGCGATCACTTGTAGCCGGTGTACCGGCGAAGGTCCGGCGTGAGCTCACGGACCAGGAATTCGAGGGCGTGAAGCACAACGCCGCCCACTACAAGGAACTGGCCGCCGCGCACCGGGACATGCACGCCTCTTAACGCCGAATGCGAGGCCCGCTCCTCGCACTATCCAAGGGATTTAGTGCGCAAAGCGGGCCTCGCAAGGCTGGAGGGTATTAGTCCAAGCTGATCGGGCCGAGCTCGTCCAGCAGGTCACCCGGACCGGGGTTCCCGGCAGCGGAGGATCCACCCAGGTGGTTCACGACGCCCCAGACGGCGTTCAGGCCCGTGGTCACGGCGCCTTCTGCCCATCCTGCCGTGAAGGACACGTCGTCGCCGGCCAGGAAGATGCCGCGCTGGTCCTGGGGCAGCTTGTCCTGCTTGAAGTGCGTGAACAGGCGCTGCTGGTAACGGTAGTGCCCGGGCAGGTTCGCCTTGAAAGCACCCATGAAGTTCGGATCGGCTTCCCAGGACACCGTAATGGGCTGGCCCACAATGTGGCTGGCAATATCCACGCCCGGGTAAATCTGCTCCAGCGAGTGCAGCATCAGCTTCACACGCTCCTCCGCGGTGAGCGCGAGCCACTTCAGGGCATCGTCGTTCCAGGTGTAGGACAGGAGGATGACAGCGGGCTTGTCCGGGCCGTCGTCGAGCAGGTACGTTGCCCGGTTGAGGCGGTCGGTGAGGGTCATGGACAACACTTCGCGGCCGGTCTCCGGGTCGATGTCCTTCCAGAACGGGCGGTCAACCATCACGAAGGTCTTGGACGACTGCATGTAGTGCGAGCGTTCAATGGCGGTCCACATCTCAGCCGGGAAGAGCGCTTCTTCAGTGTGGATGCGGGTGGACAGCAGCCAAGACTGGCAGGTGGTCACCACGGCCTGGTAGCTGGCTTCGCGCCCCCAGTTCTCCCGTACCACGAGGTCGCCGTTGTCAGCACGGCGTATGTTGTCCACTGCCCCGCGCGGCGAACCTGAGTGCAACGACGCCAGTGAGGTGCCTTCCGGCCAGTGCTTAATGCCCGACGGCGCGTGGTTCCACAGTGCCTCAGGGAGCCTTTGCGCTCCACCGACGATGGAGCGATGCTGGTCGTCGGCGTCGGTGTACACGACGCGCAGGATCTCGAGGATGGAGTTGGGGAAGTCCGTGTCCCAGCCACCCGTGCCGAAACCTACCTGACCGAAAGCCTCGCGGTGGGCGAACCCGGCTTCCTTGAAGGACTTGCTGGCGGCGATGAAGCCATAGAAGGTCTGCTCGTCCAGCTCGGGAAGGAGCGCGTTCCACAGTTCCTTGATGCGCTTGGTGTCGCGGGCTTTGATGGCTTCCTGCATCTGCGCGAAGGCGGCACCGTCGTTGATTGCGGCTTTCCAGGCGTCGGCGACCTCGCGGAAGAACTCTGGCAGTTCATCCGCGGTGGTGGCGTAGTGCTTCTTGCCCGCCAGTTCGATTACGGTGCTGGACGTTGCCGGCGCCATGGGGTTGGGGAAATCGTTGGTGTCCAGGCCCAGCAGGTCCACGTAGTGGTAGAAAGCCTTTCCGGACACCGGGAAGCGCATGCCGCCGAGATCGGCCACGACGCCGGGAGCAGAAGGGAAACTGGCGGTGCGGAGGCGGCCGCCGATCTGGTCGGCCTCGTAGATCACCGGCTTGAGGCCGAGCTTCATGAGTTCGTAGGCAGTCACGAGTCCGGAGAGCCCGGCACCGATGACGGCCACCTCGGTTCCGTACTTTTCTTCCGGTACTGCCCCGAGTCCGGCCGGGTTGGCCAGGTAGTGGTCGTAGCTGAAGGGGAAGTCCGGGTTCAGCATGGTGATCGGAGCCCCGGCGCCGCGGTCACCTGCCTCGGCGGCGGCGTCTGCGAGTGGGAGTTCGGTAGCGATGGTCATGGCTTTGCTGCTTTCACAGGTTCCGGGCCCATGGCCCTGGTTGTCAGTTCACGGTAGTCCTGCTCGCTGAGCGCGGCTACCTTGGAGTTCCGGCGTCCATAGCCGAAGTAGATGGCGATGCCCACCACCATCCAGACACCGAAGGTGATCCAGGTGTCGGCACCAAGGTTGAGCATCAGGTAGGCACACATGAGGGCGCCCAGGATCGGCGTGATCGGATACAGCGGGACGCGGAAGCTGCGCTCAAGGTCCGGGCGGTTCCGCCGAAGATAGATCACCGCGATGTTTACCAACGCGAAGGCAAAGAGGGTGCCGATGCTCGTGGCGTCCGCGAGCGCACCCAGCGGGACCAAGCCGGCGGTGAGGGCGACGGCGGTACCAATGATGAGCGTTCCGGCCACCGGGGTGCCGGTTCGGTGGGAGACGCGGCCGAAGATTTTGGGCACCATGCCATCGCGGGACATGGACATCACGATGCGGGTTTGCCCGTAGAGAACCGTCAAGACAATGCTGGCGATCGCCAGCACTGCGCCGACGGAAAAGACCAGGGCGATCCAGGGCTGGCCCGTGATCTCATGCAGGATCTGCACCAGGGCCGCTTCGGTACCGTCGAACCATCCCCAAGGACGGGCACCGATTGCCGCCACTGAGACCAGGACGTAGATGCTGGTGACGATCACCATGGAGAGCATGATGGCCCGGGGCAGGTCGCGCTTGGGGTTCTTGGCCTCTTCACCGGCGGTGGAGGCGGCGTCGAATCCGATGTAGGAGAAGAACACGCTTGAGGCGGCGGCCGAAACACCGGCGGCCCCCATGGGCAGGAGAGGCTCGAAGTTGCCTGCGTTGAACGCCGTGAAGGCCACTGCGCAGAAGAAGACCAGGATGCCAACCTTGATGATGACGATCGCGGTATTGATCCATGCGCTCTCACGGGCTCCCCGGACCAGGAGGATCATGGCGAAGACCACGATCACCACAGCAGGTACGTTGACCAGGCCCCCGTCACCCGGCGGCTGTGACAACGCGTCGGGAAGGAATTGCCCGAACGCAGCCAGGGTCTCGTTGACGTATTGTCCGGCCCCGACAGCAACGGCTGCTACGGAGACCGCGTATTCGAGGACGAGGCACCATCCACAGATCCACGCCATTCCTTCGCCCATGGTGGCGTAGGAGTAGGAGTAACTGGAGCCGGCTACGGGGACAAGCCCGGCCATTTCGGCGTAGGAGACAGCGGACAGGAGCGCCGCCAGCCCGGCAATGACAAAGGAGATCCAGATCGCCGGACCCGCCAGTGGAACGGATTCGCCGAGGATGACGAGGATGCCGGTGCCCAGGGTGGCGCCGACGCTGATCATGGTCAGTTGCAGCACGCCGAAGCTGCGGACCAGCGGCGTGCCGCCTTCGCCGCTGCCGGACTCGCTGACCATTTGCCCAATGGGCTTACGACGCAACAGCTGGGCTCCCAGGCCCAGCTTGGCAGCACTCACCGCCGCGGTGTTTTCGGTGTTCACAGGCACAGTCACCCTTGACGTCCCTTCCAAGTAGTTTCGATTTCCCCTCCACAAGACTGGCATGTGAGCCACCTCTCACCACGGTGCAAAATGACCTATAGTGTTCAACCATGAGACGTAATGCACAGTATCAAGAGTCCGCCACGGCGGTCCTCTCCGGGCAGGTCACCGTTGATCTGTCTGCTATTTCAGACAATGTCAAGGCCCTGAAAAAGCGCACTGAAGCGCCGTTTTTCATGGCCGTCGTCAAGGGCAACGCCTACGGGCATGGCTTGGTGGAAGTTGCCCGTACGGCAGCAGAAGCCGGGGCCGACTGGCTGGGGACCGCCCAGCTCACGGAAGCCATCGCCCTCCGTAAGGCAGGGGTCACCTTGCCCATACTTTCCTGGCTCTATCTGGCATCCCAGACAAGCGCCACCATTCTTGAAGCACTGGAAAACGACATCGATGTCTCCCTCGGCAGCGTCGGCCAACTGGAGGTGCTGGCAGGCATCGCGTCCCGCCTGGGCCGTCCCGCCGTCGTGCATCTCGAACTGGACAGCGGCCTGAGCCGCGGCGGCGCACGCAAGGAAGACTGGCCCGAACTCGTAGCGCAAGCACGGCAAGCGGAGCTTGACGGCACACTGCGCGTCCGGGGCCTTTGGACCCACTTGGCCTGGGCCGACGTCCCCGCCCACCCGGGCAACGCCGCTGCTGTGGCTGAGTTCGAGGACGCCGTCCGTGAGGCCCGTGAGGCCGGGCTGACCCCGGAGCTCAGGCACGTTTCGAGCTCCGCGAACATCCTGGACCGGCCCGAATTCCACTTCGACATGGTTCGGGCCGGACTCGCAATTTACGGCCTGGCTCCGGCCGACCATCTGGACCCGGCCGATTTCGGGCTGCGCCCCGCACTGAGCGTCACGGCGCCGCTGGTGATGGTCAAAAAAGTCCCCGCGGGCACAGGCGTGAGCTACGAACACCAAGCCATCACCTACGAACCCCGGTACCTCGGACTCATCCCGTTGGGCTACGCCGACGGCATTCCCAAGGGCATCAGCGGCCGTTCCGTAGTGAACATCGCAGGCCGCAGTGTCCCCGTGATCGGCAAAGTCTGCATGGACCAGTTCATGGTGGATCTCGGACCGGACGCCTCCGGCATTGCCGTCGGTGACACCGCTGTGCTTTTCGGCGATCCCTCCACAGGGGCCGCGAGCGCCGACGACTGGGGCGCCGCCATCGGCAGCCACGGCGACGAAATCATCAACCGGATAGCGCCACGCCTCCCCCGCGCCTACTCCACCAGTGCTTACGAATGCCCCGACTACCAGGAGCCGGCTCCCGCCGGGCAGGGCAATGTCGCCTGAGCCCGCCACCGCCCGCCTCAGTTTCGTCACGCTCGAACAGTTCGTTGAGCAGCTGCCGCCGGAGTTGACCATGCTTCACGACGGCGGCAGCGGCGCCTCGTTGCTGAGGTGGGTGGAACCCAGTGAGCTGGAAGACCCCACGCCCTACCTGCCGGAGGGCGAGTTCCTCCTCACCGCCGGGCTGCCCTTCCTTGGGAAGGGCGGCTCGGCGGCGAAGGTGGACGCCTACGTCCGGCGCCTGGTGGATGCCAAGGTGGCCGCGCTCGGCTTCGGGATCAGGCCCTATTTCGACGCCGTTCCCGCCGCGCTGATTGAGGCATGCCGCACGCACAACCTCACCTTGTTCGAGGTCCCGGAATCGGTGCCTTTCGCAGCCATCGGCCTGGAATTCTCGCAGTTGTTGGAGTCGGACAACGCCCGCGTTTTCCGGCAGCTCGCTGAGACCAACCGCCAACTCATGCGCGCGGTCCTCTCCCCCAGGCCCGAACACGAACTGCTGGCCGCCCTTGTCCAGCGCGTGCCGGTGTGGGCGTTGCTGGTGGGGGCTGATGGGCGGGTCCGGGCCCGTGGGCACAACGCCGGCGGCAGCACCGGCGTCGAACATTCATTGCTGGCACCGATGCTCGAGCGGCTGCTGTCCGGAAGCGGCCCCCGAGTGGAGATGGACGGGTTCGAGCAGCCGGGTTCAGCACTGGTGTTCGGGCACCCGCTCCGCAGTACCAAGGACGCCAACCTCGGCGCGTTGATCCTGGGTTCGGATGCTCCCCTGTCTCCCGCGCAGAACAACGTGGTCCAGGCCGCCGTGGGACTGCTGGAGTTACTCGTGCGGCAGCGAACAAGCGGCTCCCTTGCACCCAGTCAACTGGCCACCGCGATGTTGCTGCATCCGGAGTCGCTGGTGTCCGGCGGAACGAAACACGTCAACGGCCTGAAGGATCTGCTGGCCCAGAGCCTGTCGTCCACCCGGTCCGCCCAGATGCGGGTAATTCAGGGGATCCGCGTGGAGGGGGCGGCGGACGATGGCCCCGTGCGCGAGGTCCTTCAGTGGCGCCGGCTGTTCGATACCAAGCTTGTGGAGATCACCGAGTACGGCTTCGCGGCCATCACCCGCCTTAAGGTGGACGATTCCCTGCTGGCCGACGTCGAAAAGCTCGGCTGGCGCCTGGTGATCGGCGAACCCACCGAACTGCATGGCCTATCAGCGGCCTACCAGCGTGCGAGCTCACTGCGAAGCCGTGTGGCCTCCAGTGGTGTGAGTGCCCGGGTGGATGAAGTGACCTGGTCCGTCACCGGGTTGTTGGGCCGCGAGGCAGGGACCATGCTCGCAGAGCGTCTGCTGACACCGTTGCTGGCCCTGGAACCGGACCGGAGGGATCCGCTCTTGTGCGTCCTGCGGGGATGGCTGAGCGAAAACGGCAGCTGGGACGGCTCCGCGAAGCTCCTTGGCCTGCACCGTAACAGCGTGCGGCGGCAGATCGGCGTCCTGGGCGAACTCCTGGACATGGACCTCAACCAAGCGCAGGTCAGGGCCGAGCTGTGGTTCGCGCTGCAGTATGTGGACGAGTTGGTCGGGGCTGATCCTGTGGGCACCGCCTAGACGAAGCCGGATCCGTCTGTGCAAGCCGCTTCCACCACTCATTTATGCCGTTTTCACCACCTAATTTGGCTGCATGGCGTCTAGGGGAAGCGTCGTGAATCGTACGCTTCAGGAACACCACCCGCGTTCGATCCACAAGGAGCAACACAGTGACCAAGCTGCCCACAATCACCCCCAAACTGCGGGTGTCGATCGTCGTCGCGTTTGGAGTGGCCCTTCTCGTTTGGTTGGCGACGGGCTCGCTCCCGGGCCATGGAAACGTCGAAGCAGCTCATCTTGACCTGCACAACACCGCGGACGGAGGTTTCCGGTTTGGACTCGACATCGCAAACGGTGCCATCTTAGGCATGATGCTGGCCGTCGGGTTTATCGTTTCCTTGGTCAACCTCATCCGCGTCCACCGCAAGCGAATCCAGACCGGGTCCTAGCGGTCCCATTCCTTGTACAGTTCCGGCCTGCGCTCACGCAGGTACGGGACTTCGTCACGGGCGGCTTTGACCGTTTCCGTGCCGACCTCGGCGAACAGCAGTGCCGCTCCCTCCCCCGCAGCAGCCAACAACGAGCCGTCGGGACCTGCCACCACGCTGCCCCCCAGGAAGTTGTACACGTCCTCATGCCCTGAGTGGTTGGCGTAGGCCACATTCAGCTGGCTCTCCAGGGCCCGGGCGCGAATCAGCACCTGCGGAACGTTGTCGAACCCTGCCGACAGCGCTGTCGGAACCAGCAGGAGTTCGGCGCCGCGGGTGGCTGCGGCGCGCACCGCTTCAGGGAACTCGACGTCGTAGCAGATCAGCATCGACGCGCGGATTCCGTTGAAATCCACGACGGCGGGAGGTTCTTCAGCGCCGACGAACGCCTTGTGCTCTTCCGGACCGAAGAGGTGGACCTTGGCGTAGTTGAGGACCTCGTTGCCCTCGGCATCCAGCAAAGTAGCCGTGATGTGCCATGCGCCGTCGGCGTGAGGCGGCTGCGCGGCGTCGTCGTGCTGCTCTTGAATCCGCGCCTGCGCCAGCGCAGGGAGGCTGTAGACCAAGCCAATCCCGTGCGTGCGGGCAATCGCGGCCAGGCGTTCGCGGATCTCCGGGAGCGTTGCGGGGTCCAACTCCGCGTGCAGGCGCAATGGCGCATAACCGACAGGGAAGAGCTCCGGAGTGAGAAGCAGGCCGGCCCCCGCGTTGGCGGCGCGCTGGGCTGCGTCGTCGATAGTGCGCAGGTTGGCGTCCACGTCCAAAACGGAAGCGTTCGCCTGCAGGAGTGCTAGCAGCATCATTACCACCTTGTTTCGCCTGATCCCTGCCGATCGCAGGCAGGAACATCTTCTTGCTTCAAGCCTAGGCCCGGCTCCGCTGCGCGCTCCGGGGCAATTGGACCTGGAGCCCCCGAACGCGGGGCTCATTGCACGCGACCCCTTGTTGCCAGGCCTGCTTTGCGCCTAAAAAGTTGGAGTTAGGGCGCATATCGGGCCACGCAAGGGGTACTTAGCAGTCAGCTTTGCGTTGGAGTATGTCAGTGAAGCAGGACTCGCTGCGTTCACTTCTTGACTACAACATGCCTTCTGGGGCAATCTTCTTGTCATGCCCGCAACGCAGCGCTCAACGAAGAGCCATCCAAGAAAACCCGGCTCGCAGTCGGCGCTCCGCCACCTTAACCAGCAGCGCATCATCGAGTGCTTGCTGAGCGGGCCATCCACGCAAGCAGAGCTTTCGCGGCAAACCGGGCTCTCCACGGCCACGATCTCCAACATCGTCAAGATCATGCAGGACGCCGGATTGGTCTCCACCGAGCCGACCACCAGCTCCGGCCGCCGGGCAACCAACGTGAGGCTGAACAGCAACGGTGCTGTCGCCGTCGGAATCGACTTTGGCCGCCGCCACCTCCGCGTGGTCCTGGCTTCCTTGGGGTATCACGTCATTGCCGAGGATTACATCGAATTGCCGCTGGGTCACCAGGCAGAAGAAGGCATAGCCGCCGCAGTCCGGCTGCTCGAAAAACTGCTCCGCGAAAATGGCATTGACCGCACCGCCGTCGTAGGTGCCGGCGCGGGCATTCCTGGTCCGATCGACCGCAGATCGGGCACGGTGGCACAGGGGGCCATCCTCCCGGAGTGGGTGGGCATCGACATCCTCCACCGCCTGGAAGAGGCCCTCAATTGCCCCGTCTTTGTTGACAACGACGCGAACCTCGGCGCGTTGTCCGAAGTGACGTGGGGACCCCATAGCGGCGTCTCCAACTTGATGTTCCTCAAGATCGGTTCGGGTATCGGCGCCGGGCTGATCCTCAACGGATTCCCGTACTACGGCAACGTGGGCATCACTGGGGAAATCGGCCACGCGACCATCCATGAGCATGGCCTGGTCTGCCGCTGCGGCAACAGGGGTTGCCTCGAAACGATAGCGTCCACCACCACCATGATCGAGTTGCTGGGGCGCGGCCAGGACACTCTGTTGACGCCGCTGGACATCGTCCGCAATTGCCTCGCCGGAGACTCGGCGACCCAACGCGTAGTTGACGACGCCGGCCTGGCGGTCGGGCGGGCACTGGGCAACGTCTCCAACCTGATCAACCCCGAAGTGATCGTCGTTGGCGGCCCTTTGGCGGGGCTTGGAGACCTTCTGCTGGACCCCATCCGAAGGGGCTTGGTGCGCCACGCCGTGCCCGTCGTTGGCGAGACGACACACCTCGCCATGTCTTCGCTGGGAGCCCGCGCCGAGGCCCTTGGAGCGGCCGCGTTGGTGTTCCAGCACGCAGGTATTACCGGTAGGTAACGAAATCGTTAGCTGGATCATGCGTTCAAGTCTTGACGACAAGATAGGTGATCCAGTTTACTTTTTCATCAGACAGCTCCGCCGCTTGCGGAGCCGACAACGAAGTCATGCATTGGAGGCGTAAGGGCTGATGACATCCCTCGACACGCAAGGCGAGCCCATCCTGTTGGAGATGCGCTCCATCACCAAGGAATTCCCTGGAGTGAAAGCCTTGTCGAACGTAAGCCTGCGCGTTATGGCCGGTGAGATCCACGCAATTTGTGGCGAGAACGGTGCAGGAAAATCCACGCTGATGAAGGTCCTGTCCGGGGTCTACCCCTACGGCAGCTACACCGGCGACATCGTGTATCAGGCCGAGACGCAGCAGTTCAAGGACATCCGGGCCAGTGAAGCAGCGGGCATCGTGATCATCCACCAGGAGCTGGCGCTGATCCCGGAACTGTCCATCATGGAAAACATCTTCCTGGGTAACGAACCCACCAAGTGGGGCGTCATTGACTGGGCCGAGGCCCGTAAGCGTTCCCTCGAACTCCTGGCCCGTGTGGGCCTCCGGGAGGACCCGGACACCCCCATCAAGGAGATCGGCGTCGGCAAGCAGCAACTGGTGGAAATCGCCAAGGCGCTGAACAAGTCCGTGAAGCTGCTGATCCTGGACGAGCCCACGGCAGCCCTGAACGAATCGGACTCCCAGCACCTGCTGGACCTGATCCTTGGCCTCAAGGGCCGCGGCATCACCTCGATCATCATTTCCCACAAGCTCAACGAGATCGAGCAGATCGCGGACGAGATCACCATCATCCGTGACGGCAAGTCGATTGAAACCCTGAACGTCAAGCGCGACGGCGTGGACGAGGACCGCATTATCAAGGGCATGGTCGGCCGGACGCTCGAGTCACGCTTCCCGGACCACGAACCGAAGATCGGCGAGGTGTTCTTCGAGGTCAAGGACTGGACCGTGGGCCACCCCCAGATCCAGGACCGCCTCATCTGCAAGGGCTCGAACTTCTTTGTGCGTCGAGGCGAAATCGTCGGCTTCGCGGGCCTCATGGGCGCCGGCCGCACGGAACTGGCACGCTCGGTGTTCGGCCACTCCTACGGCCGTTTCATCAAGGGCCAGATCTACAAGGACGGCAAGCCGATCCAGATCCGCACGGTCCGCCAGGCCATCGACGCCGGACTCGGCTACGTGACCGAAGACCGCAAGTCCCTGGGCTTGAATCTGCTGGATGACATCAAAACCACCACGGTCGCTGCTGCACTGGACAAGATCAGCAACTACTCGGTGGTGGACGACCGCAAGGAGTTCCAGGTTGCCGAGGAGTACCGCAAGTCGCTCCGGACCAAGACCCCCTCGGTTGAGGAAGGCGTAGCCAAACTCTCCGGTGGCAACCAGCAAAAAGTAGTGCTGGCCAAGTGGATGTTCACTGATCCGGACCTGCTGATCCTGGATGAACCTACACGTGGCATCGACGTCGGCGCCAAGTACGAGATCTACGGCATCATCCAGAGGCTGGCGAACCAGGGCAAGGGAGTGATTGTCATTTCCTCGGAGCTTCCAGAACTCCTGGGCCTGTCCGACCGTATCTACACCATCTTCGAAGGCGCCATCACAGGCGTCCTCGACAAGAACGAAGCAAGCCAGGAAAGCCTCATGAAGCTGATGACTTCCTCCCGCAAAGCAGCTTGACCCTTTGGCCCAGCCCCGCCCCTTCCTGACACAAGGACCAAAACAATGAACGCGCTCAAGAAGCTATTTGGTGGCAATACCCGCCAGTTCGGCATGATCTTCGCCCTGGTGGCACTTATCGTCTTCTTCCAGATCTTCACTGACGGACGCACGTTGACCCCCGGCAACGTGATCAACCTGTTCAACGGCAACTCCTACATCCTTATCCTCGCCATCGGCATGGTGCTGGTGATCATCGCCGGGCACATCGACCTGTCCGTGGGTTCCGTCGCAGCATTCGTGGGTGTGTTCGTGGCCCTTGCAATGCGCGATTGGGGTCTCCCCTGGTGGGCCGGCGTGCTCTTCGGCCTCCTCCTCGGTGCCGTGATCGGCGCCTGGCAAGGGTTCTGGGTGGCCTACGTGGGCATACCCGCCTTCATCGTGACACTGGCGGGCATGCTTCTGTTCCGTGGCTTCAACCAGTTCGTCGGCAAGTCCAACACCATCCCCGTTTCCAAGGACTTCCAGTTCCTTGGCTCAGGCTACCTGCCTGAAATCGGACCGAACACCGGATTCAACAACCTCACGTTGCTCCTCGGTATCGTTGCCGCCGCGTTCGTCGTCATCATGTCCCTCCGTGCCCGCGCTGCCAACAAAGCCCTCGGTGCCGACGTTCCCGAGCTCTGGGTCGAGGTCACCAAGCTGGTCCTGATCTGCGGCGCCATCCTTTACGCCACGTACCTGTTCGCCACCGGCCGCCCCGGAACGTCCTTCCCCATCCCGGGCCTGATCCTGGCCGTCTTGGTACTCATCTACGGCTTCATCGCAGACAGGACCGTTCTGGGCCGCCACGTCTACGCCGTGGGTGGCAACCGCCACGCAGCTGAGCTGTCCGGTGTCCAGTCCAAGAAGGTCAACTTCATGGTCATGATGAACATGTCCGTGCTGGCAGGCCTGGCAGGCATGATCTTCGTTGGCCGATCCACGGCATCGGGCCCGTTCGACGGTGTCGGCTGGGAGCTTGACGCCATCGCAGCCGTCTTCATCGGTGGCGCCGCCGTTACCGGTGGTGTTGGTACCGTGATCGGCTCAATCGTCGGTGGCCTGGTCATGGCAGTTCTCAACAACGGCCTCCAGCTCCTGGGCGTCGGTGCGGACCTCACCCAGATCATCAAGGGCCTGGTGCTCCTGGCAGCCGTTGCCTTCGATGTCTACAACAAGTCCCAGGGCAAGCGTTCCATCACTGGCCTGTTGCTGAAGAACTTCCAGCGCAACAACAACGAGCTCAAGCCGGACGAAGTCACCTCCACCAAAGAGGTCATCTCCAAGGAAGCCTGAGCTTTCCGCCACAAACTTCTCCACCCAGAAGACTCGCTCCACCCCACCCACACAGAAAGTGAACCAAGATATGCGAATGTTTGGTAAAGCAGGAAAGGCAGCAGCAGTCGCTGCCATCGCGGCACTGGCGCTGACGGCCTGCGGCCGCACGGACAGCGGCTCAAGCAGCAGCAGCACAGGAGGCGGGGAAGCGTTCCCCAAGGACTCGCTGATCGGCGTCGCCCTTCCGCAGAAGACCAGTGAAAACTGGGTCCTCGCGGAGAAGCTGTTCAACGATGGCCTCACCGGCGCCGGCTTCAAGGCCGACGTCCAGTTCGCCAACGGCGGCGTGTCCGAGCAGCAGAACCAGATCAGCGCGATGGTCACCAAGGGTGCCAAGGTCATCATCGTGGGAGCCATCGACGGCGCCCAGCTTGGTACGCAGCTCCAGCAGGCCAAGGACTCCGGCGCCACCGTCATCGCCTACGACCGTCTTCTCCTGAACACGGACAACGTTGACTACTACGTGGCCTACGACAACTTCAAAGTCGGTGAACTCCAGGGCCAGGCCCTGCTGGACGGCCTGAAGGCCAAGAAGCCGAACGGCCCGTACAACATCGAGCTGTTTGCAGGTTCCCCGGATGACGCCAACGCCAAGGTCTTCTTCGACGGCGCCATGAGCGTCCTGAAGCCGAAGATCGACGACGGTACCCTCAAGGTCCTGTCCGGCCAGACCGCGTTCGAACAGGCTGTTACCCAAGGCTGGAAGGCTGAAAACGCCCAGCGCCGTGCTGACACGCTGCTCACCGGCAGCTACGGCAGCGCTTCGCTGGACGGCGTGCTGTCCCCGAACGACACGCTGGCACGTGCAGTGCTGACGTCCGTCAAGGCTGCAGGCAAGCCGCTTCCGGTCGTCACCGGCCAGGACTCCGAGGTTGAGTCCGTCAAGTCGATCATGGCTGGCGAGCAGTACTCCACCATCAACAAGGACACCCGCAAGCTCGTTGAGCACGCCATCACCATGGTGAAGGACCTGCAGGCTGGCAAGCAGCTGGAGATCAACGACAAGGACTCCTACAACAACGGCGTGAAGACCGTTCCGGCCTTCCTTCTCCCGCCGCAGATCGTGACCAAGGAGAACGTCAAGACGGCTTACGTCGACGATCCGGTACTTGGCCCGATCACCAAGTAACACCTCTGTACGGGAAGCCCCGGTCCGCCAGCAGGCGGGCCGGGGCTTTTTGCTGTGTCAGCGTGGTCTTTCACAGCCCACGCATAGCTTTGGCTGGTGTGCCGCACAGCAGCGCTGAGCAATGTTGGACCTGCAAGCCCGCGACCAGTGGGCCCACAAACCTGCAGGTCAAAGGAGAAACGTGAGCGTCCTTGCCCGAAGCGTAGGCAACGCCTTCCGCAACAAAATCAGAACAGCGGCGGTGGTCGCCGTCCTCGCCGTAGCGATCGGCCTGGCCTTGGCCATGCTCGTGGCCAACCAGGCCGTCGGCGCCAAGGTGCAGGAGCTCAACGCTTCGGTGGGCACCACCTTGACGGTGAACCCCGCTGGCGGGCAAGGTTTCGAAGGCGGCGGCGAACCGTTGACGACGGCGCAAGCCCAGACAGCTGCGTCGGTCACCAACGTTACGTCGGTGGTTGGCACGAAGGCCCTGCGCCTGCAAAGCACCACAAGCGGATCCACGGCCACCACCCAGCAGTCCGGGCAAGCTGGTGGCTTCGGTCCCGGCGGACAGCAGGCATCGGTCAGCACCAGCCTCACTGCTGCCATCGACGCCGGCACCTTGGGTAACCGGAACAACGCCAGCGGATCCACCGGTGCAACGGGAACACAGCCGGCACGCGCCCTTCCGATCACGGCCACCGGCATCGGCGCAGAGGTGGACAGCACCGGCAAGGCCTTGAACATCACCAGCGGCAGCGGCCTGGGCGACTACACCACGGCGTCGGACAAGGCACTGGTGGGCACGTCATTGGCCGAAAAGAACGGCCTGGCCGTTGGATCCACCTTCACTATCCAGGACAAGACCTTCACCGTGGCAGGAATTTTCGACGCCGGAACCACTTTCGACAACAACGCCGTCTACGTGACACTTCCTGAAGCCCAGACGCTGGCAGCCACACCCGATGAGCTCTCCACCATGATTGTCACGGTCAACAGTATGGAGAACGTGGACAGCACCAAGACGGCGGTCCAAAATGCCCTCGGCGCGGACAAGGCAGATGTCACGCAGGGCCAGCGGAACCTGGAAACCGCTGTCAGCTCCCTGGACAGCGTCAAGAACATCTCGCTGGTCGCCTTCATCGCAGCTCTCGCGACCGCCGGAATCATCATCCTGCTCATCATGGTCATGCTGGTCCGCGAGCGCCGTCGTGAAATCGGCGTGTTGAAAGCCATCGGCGCCCCCAACCGCACCATCGGCGTGCAGTTTGTCCTGGAATCCCTGGTTCTTGTCGCTATGGGCAGCGTGGTGGGTGCAGTCATCGCATCGTTCGCCAGCGGCGGCATCGCTTCGGCGTTGATCAGTTCGAATACCAGCACGACGGCGGCACCCACCCAACGTGCGGGCGGCCTCGCCGGTGCCGTGCCAAATGGCGCAGTCCCAGGGGGCGGGGGCTTTGGTGGCCGGGGCGGCGCGTTCGGCGGCGCTTCCCAACTGCTCACCTCCGTTACCGCCAGTGTCTCCCCCGGCGTCCTTGCGGCGGGCATCGCAGCCGTGTTCGCCGTCGCAATCATCGGTGCCCTCGTTCCGGCACTGCTGACCGCCCGTATCCGCCCCATCGAAGTACTCCGAGGAGAATAGCCGTGATTGAAGTCAAGGACCTGGTCCGTCAGTTCAAGTCCGGTGACCGGACCATCAAGCCCGTCAACGGTGTGAGCTTCGAGTTGGAAAGGGGCTCACTGTCATCGATCGTGGGCAAGAGCGGCAGCGGCAAGAGCACACTGTTGTCCCTCCTGGGCGCGCTGGACAAACCCACCTCAGGGGACGTCGTCGTCGATGGCGTCAGCCTTGCAGGGCTGCCGGACAGCAAACTGACGGAGTACCGGCGTCGGGACATCGGGTTCGTGTTCCAGCAGTTCAACCTGATCCCCAACCTCAGCGCCGTGGACAACGTCATGCTCCCCATGGAGTTCGCCGGGGTGCGCAAGGCGTCCAGGCTGAAGCGCGCCAAGGAGTTGCTTGAGCAGGTACAGCTGGATCCGGAGAAGCACTCGCGCCGTACCAACCGCCTGTCCGGCGGAGAGCAGCAGCGTGTGGCGATCGCGCGGGCGCTGGCGAACGAACCCAAACTGATCCTGGCCGACGAGCCCACCGGCAACCTCGATGAGCAGACCGGCGAGCACATCATCGAAATCCTGAGCTCTCTGAGCCGCGACCACAACACCACCATCCTGGTGGTCACGCACGACCGCAGCCTCGCGCAGAAAACGGAACGCTGCTTCCGTCTCCAACAGGGCAGGCTGACCGAGGAGGTCAGAAGCGGATCGCGTCGATGACCTTGACGCGCACCGCCACGAGCGCGGGAATGGCTCCGGCGAGCGCGCCCACAAGGACCGCCGCTCCAAAGCCCAGTAGCGCGGCATCGATGGGGAACGGCGGGTACTCCGTCAGGCCTGGGGCCACCTTCGATTGAATCCACGGGTTCTTCACCACGGCGATCGCCGCCATGACGCCCACGAGCCCAGCTACCGCGGTGGCCACCACGGACTCCATCATGACCCCCACGAAAATTCGGCCCGAAGTGGCGCCAAAGCTGCGGCGGATGCCGATCTCGCGGACCCGGTAACGCACTGTGACCATGGAAATGTTGAGCATTCCCACGGCTCCAAGAAGAAGCACCAGTCCGGCTACGCCGCCGACGATCCACTGTGCAGGCCCCAGCGGATCACCATAGGCGGCGTAGTCGACGCGTTGGGCCTGGGCGTAGTATCCGGGGAATTGGCCCTGCAGGTCTGCAGTGATCGCGGACTGCAGGGCGCCTGCCTGTTCCTCCCCCACCCAAAGTTTGAACTCGGACATGTCCGGTTTCATCCCGGTCATGACGGCGCCCTTCGTGAGGATGAAGGCCGCGGGTGGGGTGTCAGGCCAGGTGTCAGGTACGACGCCGATGATCACCGCCGTCGCCGGAAGGTCACCAGGGATGCGAACTGTGGGATTGGTAGTGAGGTTTGGCCTGCCGGCCCGGTTGTAAAAGGCTTCCGAGACCACGATGGCGGGGGCCAGCCTTTGGTCGTCGTCGGCTTCGAACCATTTACCTTGCGTGAGCGGCACGCGGTGGATGATGCCGTAGCCCGAGTCAACGATGGTCATGTTCACGGCCGTCACGCCGCGGGGAAATTGGAAGCCTGCCTGGGTGCGGCCCACGTGGGTGGAGGTGGTGATTCCGTAGCGCTGCTGGATACCTTCGTAGACCTTGTCCAGTTCCTGCGCATCAGGAGAGGATGGACCGTTGACGCTCAATGTCAAGGTAGCCACCCGGCCGCCGTCGCGCTCGGATTGCACCTTCATGCCTTCGCGGGCGAGGTTTCCGAGGCCCACCACGGACGTCAGCGCCGCCACGGACAGGGCCACCCCCAGCAGCGCCAAGAGGATGCGGACTTTGTTGATGCGAAGTTCCTGCCACGCTTCCACCAGCGTTGATATGAAGCCTGTCATGCGTGGGCTCCTGACTCTGCGAGCGGTTCTGCGGGCATTTCTGCGGGCGGTTCTGCGAGCGGTCCTGCGAGCGCCAGCGGAGTCAGCACCCCGGAGTCGAGCCTGTAGCAAGCACGGGCAAGTGCGGCGACGTTGGTGTCGTGGGTGATGGTCACCAGGGCCGCAGAGGTTTCTGTGGCGACAGTGTCCAGCAAGGCCATGACCGCCTGGCCGGTCTCGACGTCCAGCGCACCGGTTGGCTCATCGGCCAGGATGAGCCTCGGCCGGCGAACCAGCGCACGTGCGATGGCAACGCGCTGCTGTTCACCGCCTGAGAGCATGTTGGGCATCGTGTTCGCCCGGGCGGACAGGCCGACCCTGTCCAGCATGTCCATGGCGAGTTCGCGGCGGCGCCGGAATTCCCTGCCTTGGGCATAGAAGAGTGGAGTAATAACGTTGTCCACGGCGCTTCGGCCCGGCAACAGGTTGAACTGCTGGAAGACGAAACCTACCGTGGAGCCCCGGAGCCGGGCCCGGGCGTTGCTGCTCAGCCGTTGGGCTGGCTGGTCCATGAAGTCCAGTTCCCCGGAAGTCGGGACATCCAACAGGCCGAGGAGGTTGAGCAGCGTTGATTTGCCGCAGCCGGAGCGCCCTACGATCGCGGTATGGTCCCCGCTGAGTACCTCGAGATCGATGCCGCGGAGAATGTGCAGCTGTTGCTCATCCGGCAGCGTGACCGACCGTGTGACAGATCGCAGGCTGACCAGGGTTTCTTTGCTAGCAGTAGCGTCCATGCTTAGCCCGCCGGAATGTAGGTGCCTTGTCCGGGCCCCATCATGGGCTCCGGGGCAGCGGGGGCGCCGGGAACGAACTCGAGGACTTGTTCGCCCTCGGTAAGCCCCGACCTCACTTCAACCACGTTGCCATCGTTCAAGCCGAGCTGCACGGTTCGCTGCTCCGGAGCACCGGCGCCTGCCTTACTGGCAACCCACACAATGCCGTCCTTGACGCTGCCCTTGACGGAGGTGAGGGGAACCGTCACCACATCAGGCGCGACACCGGCGCTCACCGTCATGGTGGCACCCAGGCCGGCGAAGACCTGCTGGTTGGCCGGGACCGCACAGCTGATGGTCCCCGTCGGGTTGCCGCCCCCGTCCGGTTGGGTTCCGGAACCTCCACCGGGTCCGGCAATGGCTCCGCCTACTGCCATTCCGGCTCCCCCGCCAGCGGAGGCCAAACCGCCCGAGGAGGCCCCGCCGTCGTCGGATGCGTTGTTCTTGAGGGCCACCTGGGCGCACTGGAACGGAGCCGGTCCACCCACCAGCGCGATCTCGGCGGGACCGGGCTTGCCCAGGAGACGATACTGTTGGGCGGCGGAAACCGGGCCGGCCACTGTGTACGTACCGGGATCGATCTTTCCTACGGACTCCCCCACGCTGACCTGCTGGTCCACGAGCGTGGTGAGCTGCTGCAGCGTGCCGGCACGCGGGGCGAGGATGTTGAAGTAGTCGTACACGGGTTTGGCGGCAGTTGCTGGACCCTCCTGGGATGGCGGCTGGGCGGCGGCGACGGCGCGCTCCGCCTTGACCTGGAAGAGCGCGTCTCCCTTGGCGACCGTAGCGCCTTGGTCAACGAAAACCTGCACCACTTTCCCCGCCGATGTGCTGCGGACGGCTTCGGCCGGGTCACTTTGGACGGTGCCCTTGATCTGGACGGTGTTGGTGACGGTGGCCCTGGTTGCCGGGACCGTGGGAATATCCACCTGGGCCAGCGGTGCGGGCTCCGAAGCCGCCGATTTCAAACCATCCACAAAGGCGATCTTGACCAAAGCCACGGCGATTATCGCGAAAACCAACAACCAGGCAACCGGCAAAATGACGCGCCGAAAAATACCCATCCCTGCTCCATTTCGGTAACTCCCCACAGAACCTCTGCGAGGGATGATTGCCCTCAGCCTAGACGAGGTTGTTACCGGTGGCGGGCATTCCCGGGACGGACAGAGTACTTACTGTGTCGCCTGTTTGAACTACCCACGCGAAGATGGCAGACTGAACACGTACACGCCCCAGTGACTATTCGGCAGCAATGCCGGACTCCTGGGGCAATTCTTTTTTAAGAGCATCGAGGGACTGTGGACGTTGGCGCAATCAGCACTTTGGAGCACCTCGTCAGCGCCCCGCGCTTCGAGACGTACCTGGGTCACTATCGTGGCAATCACCATCTGGCATCCCGGTTGTATGCCTGGAACATTGAGGTTTCCGCAGCCTTTGGGGGCCTCTTAGCATCTTGGAAGTAGCGCTAGGAACGCAATGCACGACGCACTCGCGAAGGGTCGTGTGGAAGCGTGGTGGGAACTCCCGAGTACCCGCCTCTTGGATAGCCACAGGGCGATCCTCGAGGACACCATCAAAAAGCTCGGCCGTAAGTTCGCCTCGCCGACACCCGGTCAAATAGTCGCAGCCCTCCCTTTGGCTTCTGGACCCGCCTCCTGGACAAAGGCATTCCGCGAGACCCGCTACTGAGCTACGAAACAGCTTTTTGGCAGCCTCGACTAATAAAGGCTTTTCCTGAAGGCGTCAATCTCAAACGAAAAGTGCTCTTTGCGGACCTCACACAGATTCGCGAGATGCGCAATCGGATCGCTCATCACGAGCCAATCTTTAAAATGCCTCTGGAATCAATCCGGACTGATATCTTTCGCATCGCCGGCTATGTCCATGCAGACGCCGCGGCAATCCTGGATGGATGCAGCCGAGTCACCGCCGTGCTTGACCGTAAACAAGACGCGATCGTGCACGGGCTCAACAGCTTCTGAGAGGATGATACTCATGACTCTCCCCATCGCCGTGCCGTGGCTTTCCTCCCAGACCAACCAGGATCCCCGGGCAGCCACAGGCCGGCGGTTGCGATGGGGCGTGGTGTCCACGGGCAATATCGCCAACAGTGTTTCCAAGGACCTGTCGCTGCTCGAGGATGCCGAGCTCTACGCCGTCAGCTCCCGCACCCAGGCGGCCGCCGACGCCTTCGCCCACGCGCTGGGCTTCACTAAGGCGTACGGGGACGACGCCGGTGTTCCCGGCTACCAGCGTCTGTTCGACGATCCTGCCGTGGACGTGGTCTATGTGGCGACGCCCCATGCCCAGCACTTCCAGATTGCTTCAGCCGCATTGCGCGCCGGGAAGCACGTCCTGTGTGAAAAGGCCCTGACCATCAACGCCCGTGAAGCCATGGAGCTGACGGCGATTGCGCGCGAGCAGAACGTGTTTTTCATGGAAGCCGTGTGGAGCCGGTTCCTTCCCAGCATGCAGCGGGCTTTCGGGATCGCGGCTTCAGGGGAACTTGGTGAGCTCCAGTGGGTCAGCGCGGACCTCGGCTTCCCGGCACCGTACGATCCGTCGGCCCGTATCTGGGCACTGAACGACGGCGGTGGGGCACTCTTGGATATCACCGTGTATCCCCTGCTCTGGGCTTTGGGGACGCTCGGTTTTCCGCAGTCGGTCACCGCAATCGGTTCGTTGAACGAGGACGGAGTGGATACCCAAAACGCCCTGACCCTGGGCTACGACACGGGAGCACAGGCGCAGCTGACGTCCTCCCTGATGGCGCATGGGCCCAGGACCGCCACGGTAGCGGGCGGCCTTGGCTTCCTCCAGACAGTGGGATCCGTGAACAATCCCCGCGAGCTGCTCGTCCGCGTCGGGTGGGACGAGCCGCGGACCGAGCGTTTCGACGTCGTGGGAATCGGCTACACCTACGAGCTGCGCGAGGTGACCCGCTGTGTCCAGCAAGGGCTTCTTGAGAGTCCCGTGATGCCGTTGGAGGACTCCATCAACGTGATGCGCCTCTTCGACGGCGTTCGTTCGCAACTGGGCGTCCGCTACCCCAACGATGCCCGCTGATTTAACCCTCGCAGGTTAAGTTCACCGACGGGCAGGCTGCCTGGCGAGCTTGCGGTCCAGCGAGAAGGCACCGGATCCCAGGAAGACGAAAGCCACAGACACCGCGAAGTAGATGATGAGCAGCTCCGCCGTCACGCCCGCTTTGTCCGTGAGCAGGGGTTTTCCGGCTTCGGTCACGAACCAGATCCCGGCGAACATGATCGCGGCAAGGAATCCGGCGACACGGGTCAAGGCCCCGAGGACCAGGAGGAGTCCCAGGCCAACCTCCCCTGCGATGACCAGCCAGGCCACGATCTCCGGCTTCTGCACACCCATGGCAGCAACGGACGCTGCGAATGCGGCATGGCCGGCCATGAGCTTCTGGATTCCGTGGACCAGGACGAGCGCACCGAACACCACCCGCAGGATCGTGATGCCGCGGGCAGAGGACTGGGGTGAGGGGTGAAGGAATTTCACGGGTTCCAATCTTCCATGCCCGCGGTCGCCGCGCCAACCCAACCCCAGCTACCCAACTGAGGGACAGCAAACGTCGCACTGAGCCTCCAGTGGAGCACGTGCTGTCCCCTGGTTGGGTGAGTGGAGCAGCGCGGGGATGTCCCTCACGCCGGCGAGGATGCGGTGGTGCGGATACGCCGCCAGCGCTTCGCGGCCGAGCTTCCCGGTCAGAACTCCGACGGCGGAGACCCCGGCGTTGTTGGCAGCCGCAAGGTCATTCACGGTGTCCCCCGCTGCAATGACCGCACTGACATCCTGTACCCCTGTCAGTTCCATGGCGCGATGAATCATGAAGGGTGCCGGACGGCCGGCGGCTACTTCGTCCGAACACACGACGGCGTCAAGCAGCTCTTCGGGCCCGACTCCCCACCCCAGCCGCTCAAGGAGGGGCTCTGCGACGTCGCGCGAGAAGCCGGTGGTCAACGCTACTTTGACGCCCCGGCGGCGGAGTTCGCGAAACGCCTCCTCCACACCCTCCAGCGCGACGGGAGGATTTGCGTCGTAGAACCCGGCGAGCAGTTCCTTGAAGCGTGTGAACGCAGCGCCGACAGTAGCGGGGTCGACCGTTCCGCCCCCAGCTTGGATGAGGGCAGTGATGGCCTCGACTTTGTCCGCTCCCATCCACTCCTGCACAGCCTCTTCAGTTGTGGACGCACCGGTTTCCTCCACGCAGCGGGCCAGGGCAACATAAACGTCGCCGTGTTCATCGATGGTTGTTCCGGCCATATCGCAGGCAACTAGCTTGATCATGGTGTGGCTCCTTCGGTGGGGGTGCGAACCAGGGCTGCCCGGCGCTCCGCGGTGTTGTCGATGGTGAAGTTGGTGAGGGAGGGCAGGTAGCGGTCCTCGGAATATTCCAAGGGTTGCCCGTCGGCGGAACGGGTGACCCGGCGTTCGCGCAGCAGCGGGATACCTTCGGGTTGTTCCAAAAGCTCGGCGTCTTCCTCGCTGGCCGCAACGGCGTCGATGGTGTGTCGCGCGCTGTGCAGGTCCACGCCCTGTCCCTTGAGGAACGCGAAGATGGAACCGGAATCCGTATCGAAATCGAACAGCTTCCGGCCCACCTCCAGGATGAAGGTGGTGCGTTCAATCATGGCCGGCGATTCGTCCAAGTAACGAACCCTCAGCAGTTCCACCACCACGGTGCCGGGAGTCAGGCCGAGGGCTTCGGCCGCTTCGGGACTTGCCTCCCTGCGGGCTACCTCCAGCGTCCGCTGCCCCGGCTTTCGCCCGATACCGACGGCCCACTCCGTGAACGAATTGAACGTTGAGAACGACTGCGACGGCACGGATGAGCGCACCATAGGGGGCCGTCCCCGCCCACCTGTCACCGCACCTTCCGAACGAAGGAAGGCGAGCGCCTGGCGGATCGGCCCCCGCGATGTTCCGAACTCCCGGCACAGCTCGGCTTCGCTGGGCAACTGGAAGCCGGGGGGCCACTCGCCGTCGGCGATTCGACGCATGAATTCTTCGCTGAGTTGGAGGTGGAGGGGCATATTTTGCTGGTTGCTCACGAGTTGATCATACAAGTTGGCACCGGAGCATTCGTCGGAAAATCAGGAGAGAATGGTGAACAGCAGGCGAAATCAGGTGAACAGAGGTTAAATTTGAATTAACTTGTCTATACAAGTCCCATTCTGGCTTGATTCCACTTCCCGGTCCCGCCAAGGTCAATGGTGTGAACAACCCAAGCACCCCCACCACGGCCACCTCCGCC
This sequence comes from Paenarthrobacter nicotinovorans, assembly GCF_007670255.1. Lineage (GTDB taxonomy): Bacteria > Actinomycetota > Actinomycetes > Actinomycetales > Micrococcaceae > Arthrobacter > Arthrobacter nicotinovorans_B. The sequence continues at coordinate 82,834 of NZ_SZVS01000010.1, forward strand.
AGCGCAAGGCGAACCACCGACGTCGTCATTATTGGCGCCGGCATCATCGGCCTTGCCCATGCCGCCCACGCGGTCGCCAATGGCCTGACCGTCACCATCGTCGAGCGCGACCATCACGCCATTGGCGCCTCGGTGCGCAACTTCGGCCACTGCTGCATCACCGCGCAGTCCGGTGAACTGTACGAACTCGCGCAAACCTCGCGGAAATACTGGCTGGAGTTCGCCGGGCGGGCGGGCTTCTGGGCCGCTGAGGCTGGCGCCGTAGTCCTGGCTCGGACGGACGCCGAGCTCGCCGTCCTGCGCGAACTGTCCACTGTCCGGGAACCGGGCCAGGTCCAGCTGCTCACGCCAGCGGAAACGCGCGGGCATCTGGGTTCCGGGACAGAAGCAAGGCACGACGGCGGCGCTCACCAGGGCGCATGGCCCGGCTTGGTCGGCGGTGCTTTCCTCCGGGACGATCTGCGCGTCGATCCCCGCACCACCGTCGCCAGGTTGGCCGAGTGGCTTGGCCGCCAGCCCGGCGTCGAACTTCACTGGAACACCGCGGCGCTCGGTTTCAGCCGCGAAGGCGAGGTGACCAGCGTCCGGACTTCCCGTGGGGAGCTGTACGCCAAGCAGGTGTTCGTCTGCGTCGGGCACGACGTGGACCATCTGTTTCCTGAGCTCGCCGCCGAGCACAGAATCCAGCGCTGTGCCCTGCAGATGTCCTTGGCGGCAAAACCTTCCGGCGTCGAGTTTGCACCGGCTGCGCTGACTGCGACATCCATGCTCCGGTACCCCGCTTTTACCGACATGCCGGCTGCCGCAGCGCTGCGCGACGAGGTGCAGCGGAACCAACCCGAGCTGCTGGACATCGGCGCCAACGTCATGTTCACCCAGCGCCCGGACGGAACCATCATCCTGGGCGATTCGCACCACTACCACCCCACAGCGGATCCGTTCCTGGACGAGTCCGTGACCACCGCACTCAACTCCGACATCTCCTCCCGGATGGGTGCGCCCTTGGAAATCATCCAAAGATGGCAGGGCGTCTACGCATCCTCCGACGTCGCGCCCCTCTTGGTCCGGGACGTCCAACCCGGCGTCACAGTGGTGTCCGTGACCTCAGGGGTTGGCATGACTCTCTCCTTCGGCTTGGCACATCGCAACATTTCACGGCTGTACTGACTCCCCCAACTTAAAAGGATTCCCATGAAAAGCACGCTCTTGACCGGTTCCGCGCTTGCCCTCGCGTCAGCTTTGGCATTGACGGCATGCGGTGGCCCTGCCGAGTCCGCCTCCTCCGCACCCGCGTCCGTGTCCTGCCCCAACGGCGCCATTACGTTCGGCATCGAGCCGTACGAGGACCCTGCCAAACTCAAGCCCGCCTATGACGCACTGGCCAATGCACTGTCCAAGAAGCTTGACTGTCCCGTCACGGTCCAGGTGGTGGAGGACTACGCGGCCGAAGTACTGGCCATGCGCAACGGCAAGCTGGACCTGGGCCAGTTCGGTCCCCTCGGCTACGTGTTCGCCGACACGAAGGCCGGTGCCGAGCCACTGGTGTCTTTTGGCACGGCAGAAAAGGAACTCAGCAGCTACACGGCGGGAATCTGGGTCCCCAAGGACAGCCCGATCCAGTCCATCGGCGATCTCAAGGGCAAGTCCCTCGCCCTGGGCAGCGTGGGTTCCACCTCCCGCGACGTCCTGCCCCGCTTCGGCCTTCGCGAGGCCGGTATCGCAGATGCAGACCTCGGGATGGATTACACCGGCGGCCATCCCGAAGCCCTGCTGGCATTGACCAACGGCAAGGTGGACGCCGCCGAGATCAACTCCCAGACCCTTGCCACGGCCATCGCAGCCGGCACCTTCAAACAAGAGGACTACCGCAAGGTGTGGACTTCCGACCCCATTCCGAACGATCCGATCACCGTCCGGGGCGACGCGGATCCGGCCTTCAAGAAAGCCGTCAAGGATGCCTTCATTTCGCTCTCACCGGAGGACGTTGCCAAGGTTGGCGAGTTCCTGGACGTCACCCCTCCTGGGCCGCTTCTCGAGGTCACCAAGGATAACTACACGCCACTGTTCCAGCTCGCCAAAACCATGAACCTCACGGAAAAGGACCTGTGATGACACTTTCCGTCCGTGGCCTGAGTAAGTCCTTCAGCGGCAAGACCGTCCTCCGTGGCCTTGATTTCTCTGTGGCTGCAGGGGAACTCGTCGCCTTCCTTGGTGCGAACGGTTCGGGAAAGTCCACCACCTTGCGGTGCGTCATGGGCATCGCCGCTGCCGACGTCGGAACCATCAGCATCGGCGACTCGTCCCTGGACCGGCTCCAAGGACGCGACCTTCAGCAGGCGCGGCAGCGCATGGCCATGATCTCCCAGAAGATCCACCTGGTCCCCCGCCGCACTGCCCTGGATAACGTGTGTGCAGGCGCCCTGGCCCGGATCCCCACCACCAGATCGCTGACGCCGCTGCTCTTTCCTGCCGATGTCCAACAGGAAGCCTTGGACTGCCTGGACCGCGTGGGCCTCGCCGACCGCGCCTTCGACCGCGTCGGCCGGCTTTCCGGTGGACAGCAGCAGCGCGTTGCCGTAGCCAGGGCACTCTGCCAGCGGGCCGACGTCGTACTCGCCGACGAGCCCGTGTCCGCACTGGATCCGCACGCGGCTGAACAGGTCATGGGCCTGCTGCGCGAACTCGCCCACTCCGAGGGTTTGGCCGTCGCGGCTGTCCTGCATCAGCCGGATCTTGCCCTTCGTTACGCGGACCGGTCCATCGGGCTGCTTCACGGATCCATGAGCTTTGACCTTCCCTCCACAGAGGTCACCGCCGCGCACCTCAACGCGTTGTACGCCCCGGACAGGAGCATTGCAGCATGACGCCCCAGGCATTGACCCCCGCTGTTGCGCAAAAGCACCCCAATGGCAGGACCGCGTGGCACTGATCCGCCCGAAGAAGCCGCTGCGGTGGTTGACGACGGCGGCAGTAGCTGCCGCCGTCGTCGGACTTCACGCTGTGGCCATCCAGGGGACGGGCTTCAAACCTGAGCTGCTGGTGGATGGCTGGAAAGGCATGGCGGCGTTCATCGGAGACGCGTTTCCGCCGGACCTGAGCTGGGAACGGACACTGAAACCCGGGCTCGACGCGACGCTGGTGACCCTGTGGATTGGCCTGCTGGGTACCACGTTGTCGGTGCCGTCCGCGTTACTGCTGGCCGCGTTGGCCGCCCGCAACACCAGCCCGCATCCGATGGTGTACCAAGCCGCGCGGTCGGTGCTGTCCTTTTTCAGGGCCGTGCCGGACATCGTGTTCGCGCTGATCTTCGTCACTGCCGTGGGGCTTGGCCCGTTCGCCGGTGTCCTCGCCCTGATCTGCCACAACACCGGTGCCATGGGGAAGTTGTGGGCTGAGTCCATGGAGGAGATCGACGCCGGGCCGCAGGAAGCGCTCCGGACTGCGGGCGCCAACCGGATCCAGCAGGTATTCAACGCCACGCTGCCGATGGTGATCCCCCAATTCGTGGGCCTGCTGCTGTACAGGTTCGACGTCAACGTGCGCTCGTCACTGGTCCTTGGCTTGGTGGGCGCCGGCGGCATCGGGCTCCTGATCAACCAGTCCATCAAGTCGTTCCGCTTCGATTCCATGCTCACGCACATTTTGATCGTGCTGGTCCTGATCATCGTGGTGGACCAGTTCTCCGCATGGGTGCGCCGCCGCCTGGCCGCCTGACCCCCTGTGTACCCAACCAGGGGACAGCAAACGTCGCACTGAGCCCACATTGGAGCAGGTGCTGTCCCCTGGTTGGGTGAGTGGGGGCAGAATAAGAGGTGGCTCTGGTCGGAGCTGCGGACTTTGTGGATGGAGCGGGCATGCAGGTGGACGTTGTTGTTGTAGGTGGCGGAGCGATGGGATCAGCGGCCGCATGGCAGTTGTCCCGCGCCGGCAAATCCGTGGTTCTGCTGGAACAGTTCGAAGCAGGCCACCACATCGGCGCTTCCCACGGCGCCACCCGCAACTTCAACACCGCCTACGCCGAGGCCGACTACCTGGACCTTCTGGCCGAGTCCAAAATCCTGTGGGACGAACTCGCTGCAGAACACGGCGCACCCCTGCTGGACCTGGTGGGGCTCGCGAACCACGGCAACGTCCCCAAGCTGGAACTGGTCCGGGAAGCGCACCAGGAACGCGGCATCGAAAGCTACTTCATCTCCGCTTCCGAGGCCGCCGACCGCTGGCAGGGCATGAGCTTCGCCACGGATGTCCTCTTCGTGCCGGGCTCGGGACGCGTCCGCTCGGCGGACGCGTTGGTGGCACTCCGTACATCGGCCGAAGCCCACGGCGCCATTTTCAAGTACTCGACGCCGGTCCGCGACATCCGCGTCGACGGCGCCGAGGCCGTGGTGGTCGTGACGGAGGAAACCGAATACAAGGCACACCGGGTAGTGGTCACTGCTGGGGCGTGGACGCCGAAGGTTCTCGATGGCTTGGTCAAGCTCCCAGCCATGGTGGTGACGCAGGAGCAGCCGGCCCACTTCACCCCCACTGACAACACACTGGTGTGGCCCAGCTTCAACCACAATCCCGATCCGGACCCGAACAACGAACTCTACGAATACTGGTACAGCCCCGTTTACGGAATGCTCACTCCCGGCGAGGGCGTCAAGGCCGGCTGGCATGGCGTCGGGCCTGTCATGGACCCTGACGAGCGCACGTTCGAGCCCATCCCCCAGCAGCTCGAGGCCCTGGTGCGGTACGCAGAGGAGTGGCTTCCCGGCGTCGACCCTTCCACTGCCGTTCCCATCAGCTGCACCTACACCACTACGCCCAACGAGGACTTCGTACTGGACCGTTTCGGTCCTTTGGTGGTGGGCGCCGGTTTCTCGGGGCACGGGTTCAAGTTCACCCCGGCCATTGGACGGGTTCTGAAGGACATCGTCGACGGCGGGGTGGCACCAGAGCGGTTCCGCGCCAACCGTTAAACGCAACTGACCCGCAGTTGTGGTTGTTCTGAGCTCTCAAAACACCACAACTGCGGGTCAGTTGGACGGACTACTTCAGGGTGGAGAGCACCTTGTTGAACGTAGCCGACGGGCGCATGATCTCGGCGGCCTTGGCGGCATCCGGACGGTAGTAACCACCCAGTTCGACGCCGGAGCCCTGGACCGCGGCAAGCTCGCCGACGATTGCCTCTTCGTTGGAGGTCAAGGCGTCCGCGACCGAAGCGAAGGCTGCTGCCAGCTCGGCGTCGGAGGACTGCTTGGCCAGTTCCTGGGCCCAGTACATGGCCAGGTAGAAGTGGCTTCCACGGTTGTCCAGCTCGCCAACACTGCGGCGCGGGGACTTGTTCTCCAGCAGGAACGTGCCCGTGGCGCGGTCCAACGTGTCGGCAAGAACCTGTGCGCGGGCGTTGCCCGTGGTGGTGGCCAGGTGTTCGAAGCTTACTGCCAGAGCCAGGAACTCACCCAGGCTGTCCCAGCGGAGGTGGTTTTCCTTGACCAGCTGCTGGACGTGCTTGGGAGCGGATCCACCGGCACCGGTCTCGAACAGGCCGCCACCGTTGATCAGCGGAACGATGGAGAGCATCTTGGCACTGGTGCCGAGCTCGAGGATCGGGAACAGGTCCGTGAGGTAGTCGCGGAGGACGTTGCCCGTAACCGAGATGGTGTCCTGGCCCTTGCGGATGCGCTCCAAGGTGAAGGCCGTGGCCTCGACCGGGGAGAGGATCTTGATCTCGAGGCCCTCGGTGTCGTGGTCTTTGAGGTACTCGTTGACCTTGGCGATGAGGTTGGCGTCGTGTGCGCGGCCCTCATCCAGCCAGAAGACAGCCGGGGTCTGCGAAGCGCGTGCACGGGTCACGGCCAGCTTCACCCAGTCGCGGACCGGGATGTCCTTGGTCTGGCAGGCGCGCCAGATGTCACCCGGGAAGACCTGGTGTTCGGTGAGGACGTTGCCCTTGCTGTCCACGAGCTGAACCGTGCCGGCTGCCTGGATTTCGAAGGTCTTGTCGTGGCTGCCGTATTCCTCGGCTGCCTGTGCCATAAGGCCCACGTTGGGGACGGTGCCCATGGTGGTGGGATCGAACGCACCGTTTGCACGGCAGTCGTCCAGCACAACCTGGTACACGCCGGCGTAGGAGCTGTCCGGGATGACTGCCAGGGTGTCGGCTTCCTTGCCATCCGGACCCCACATGTGGCCGGAGGAACGGATCATTGCAGGCATGGAGGCGTCAACGATGATGTCCGAGGGAACGTGGAGGCTGGTGATGCCCTTGTCGGAATCAACCATGGCCAGCGCCGGACCGTCTTCGAGGCCCTTGGAGATGGCCGCCTTGACGCCTTCGCGGACGTCCTCCGGGAGGTCTTCCAGGCCGCTGAGGATGGCTGCGAGGCCGTTGTTCGGGCTGATGCCGGCGGCTGCGAGCTGCTTGCCGTAGGTGTCGAACAGCTCGGAGAAGTACGCCTTGACGACGTGGCCGAAGATGATGGGGTCGGAGACCTTCATCATTGTGGCCTTCAGGTGCGCGGAGAAGAGGATGCCTGCTTCCTTGGCGCGTGCAACCTGGGCCTTGAGGAACTCGTCCAGGGCGTCGGCGCGAAGGACGGTTGCGTCAACAACTTCGCCGGCAAGGACAGGGAAGTCCTTCTTGAGGACCTTGGTGGTGCCGTCTTCACGGACCAGCTGGATGCTCAGGGCGTCATCAGCTTCGACGACAACGGACTTCTCGTTGGAGCGGAAGTCGTTCTGGCCCATGGTGGCCACGTTGGTCTTGGAGTCCGCGGACCAGGCACCCATGGAGTGCGGGTTCTGGCGGGCGTAGTTCTTGACCGACAGCGGGGCGCGGCGGTCGGAGTTGCCTTCGCGCAGGACCGGGTTCACTGCGGAGCCCTTGATCTTGTCGTAGCGCGAGCGGATGTCCGTCTCGGTGTCCGAGGAGGGGTTGTCCGGGTAGTCCGGCAAGGCGTAGCCCTGGGCCTGGAGCTCGGCGATGGCGGCCTTGAGCTGCGGAACGGAGGCGCTGATGTTGGGCAGCTTGATGATGTTGGCTTCCGGCCGCTTTGCCAGTTCGCCAAGCTCGGCAAGGGCGTTGCCCGTGCGCTGCTCTTCAGTCAGGAAGTCGCCGAAGACCGCGATGATGCGGCCTGCCAATGAGATATCACGGGTCTCAACCTCTACTCCCGCGGTGGAGGCGTACGCTTCCACGATCGGCAGGAATGAGTAGGTTGCCAGCATCGGCGCTTCGTCTGTGTGGGTATAGATAATCTTGGCCATTGGCGGGGTTCTCCCTGAAAGTCTGCATATTTCAACACTCCTAACTTACCCGAGTAGACCGTTTTGGCGGCTCTTCGTGTCCGGGATCACGTGTTCGTTACCCGGTTCCGGTGGTTTACGCCCGACGGCGACCCGCGCACCGCCGCCGACTGCCGGCGTCGTACTCCCCTCCCGCCGACGTGACAACCAAGTGACAGTAAATTATCACAAAGTCTGAAACATCTCTTTACAAACTTGTCACACGACCGGTAGCTTCGATTCCGTCAGTCGGCGGTCGCCATCACTGGCCGCCTCACTCCCTCGATTAGGTAGGAACAACGTGACAAAAACCAAGACCCTGGCCACAAGCCTGCTGAGTCTGTCCGCTGCCGCAATCCTGGCCCTGGTTGGAACGACCAGCGCCAACGCAGCACCGTCGAAAGACGCGGACACGTCCGGCGCGGCGGTCAGCAGCCATGCAGTGTCCGACGCCGGCGCTGCAGATTACTGGACGCCGGAACGCATGAAGAACGCCAAGTCCGGCGACATCCTCGGCGCCAAAGCCCTGGAACGCGGCCGGTTGCTCAACCCCGGCAAAGCCCCGGTCACTGAAGCCCCGGGCGCCATCAGCAGCATCCCCGGCCAGTCCGCGGCCACCGACTCCACCACCATCGACCGCAAGGTCAACCAGAGCGAAACCCCGGTCAAGCACATCGGCAAGATCTTCTTCACCCTGGGCGGCTCCAACTACGTCTGCTCCGGCAACTCCGTGACAGCGGCCAACAAGAGCACAGTGTCCACCGCCGGCCACTGCGTCAATGAAGGTCCGGGCGCCTACGCAACGAACTTCGTCTTCGTGCCCGCCTACCTCAACGGTTCAGCACCCTACGGCAAGTGGACGGCAAAGGCGCTGTACTCCCCCAGCCAGTGGGCCTCCAACGGCAACATGCAGTACGACACCGCTTTCGCCGTCATGAACACCCTCAACGGCCAGAAGCTCGCCGACGTCGTCGGCTCCTCCGGCGTCCAGTTCAACGCCGCCCGCGGCCTGAGCTACAAGTCCTTCGGCTACCCGGCAGCTGCTCCCTTCAACGGCGAATCCCTCAAGAGCTGCTCCGGCACCGCCACCAACGATCCCTACAACCCGCAGTTCAACTCCCAGGGCATCCCGTGCAACATGACCGGTGGTTCCTCGGGCGGTCCGTGGTTCATCGGAAACAGCTCCACGGGCTACCAGAACTCGGTCAACTCCTACGGCTACGGCAGCAACTCCACCACCATGTACGGCCCTTACTGGGGCACCGTGATCCAGTCCACCTACAACACCGCGGCGGCTTCGTAACTTTTTTGGCAAGTCCCTGTTAATTACGACGGCGGCCGTCCCCTTGTGGGGGCGGCCGCCGTTGCGTTGGGCTGCTTTTGCGCTATAGGCGCGCCGATTGTTAGTGGAAGAAGTGGCGTGCGCCGGTGAAGTACATCGTGATGCCGGCAGCGTTCGCTGCGGCAATGACTTCCTCGTCGCGGACCGAGCCACCGGGCTGGACCACGGCGCGGACACCGGCGTCGATCAGGATCTGCAGGCCGTCAGCGAACGGGAAGAACGCATCCGAGGCTGCCACGGCACCGCGTGCACGCTCAGGCGCGTTGGCGCCGCTGGCGTTGGAGGCACCGCCGGCGCCATCGACGTCGGACTCCACCTGGACGCCCAGCGTATTGGCGCGCTCGACGGCCAGCTTGCAGGAGTCGAGGCGGTTGACCTGGCCCATGCCGATGCCCACTGCTGCGCCGTTGTCGGCCAGGAGGATGGCGTTGGACTTCGCTGCGCGGCAAGCGGTCCAGGCGAAGGCGAGGTCCGCGAGGGTCTTTTCGTCAGCGGCTTCCCCGGCGGCGAGGGTCCAGTTGGCGGGGTTGTCGCCGTCGGCGTCCACCTTGTCGCTCATCTGGACCAGGACGCCACCTGAAACCTGGCGCATCTCGGAGGGGTAGCGGCCGTAGCCTTCGGGCAGGGCGAGGAGGCGGATGTTCTTCTTCTTGGAGAGGATCTCGACGGCTTCCGGCTCGAAGTCCGGCGCGATGACAACCTCGGTGAAGATGTCGGCCACCGTGCGGGCCATGCCTGCGGTGACGGTGCGGTTGGCTGCGATGACGCCACCGAACGCGGAGACGGGGTCGCAGGCGTGTGCCTTGGCGTGGGCGTCGGCGATCGGGTCGGCAGCGTCGGCCGAACCGACAGCAACACCGCACGGGTTGGCGTGCTTGATGATGGCGACGGCGGGCTCAGCGAAGTCGAAGGCCGCGCGGAGGGCGGCATCAGCGTCGACGAAGTTGTTGTAGCTCATGGCCTTGCCGTGAAGCTGGTCAGCCTGGGCGATGCCGGCCGGAGCGGCCTTGTCAACGTAGAGCGCGGCCTGCTGGTGCGGGTTTTCGCCGTAGCGGAGGACCTCGGAGCGCTCCAGGGCCAGGCCTGCATAGGCGGGCCAGTCGATGACGCCGTCGCCGTCTTCGTCCAGGAACTGGCTGGCGGTCCAGGAAGCAACCGCATTGTCGTAGCTGGCGGTGTGGGCGAAGGCCTTCGCAGCCAGGCGACGACGGGTGTTCAGGTCAAAGCCGCCGTGGGCCGCGGCGTCGACGACAGCGCCGTAGAAGTTGGGGTCCGTGACAATGGCGACGGCGGCGTGGTTCTTCGCAGCCGAGCGCACCATGGCGGGGCCTCCGATGTCGATCTGCTCGACGACGTCGTCCTGTGCCGCGCCGGACTTCACGGTCTCCACGAACGGGTAGAGGTTGACCACCACGAGGTCGAAGGTTTCGATCTCCATGCCGGCCAGGGTTTCCATGTGGGCCGGGACGCGACGGTCGGCCAGGATTCCGCCGTGGACGCGCGGGTGCAGGGTCTTGACGCGGCCGTCGAGCATTTCCGGGGAGCCGGTGACTTCTTCGACTTCCTTGACCGGGATGCCTGCGGCGGCGATCTTCTTGGCGGTGGAGCCGGTGGACACAATGGCGACGCCGGCTGCGTGCAGGCCCTTCGCGAGCTCCTCCAGTCCCGTCTTGTCGTAAACCGAGATCAGTGCACGGCGGATGGGAACACGGTCAAGCTGCGTCAAGCTCACAAAAGTCTCCGTCTTAGTTCGCGTAGATGTCGCGGGTGGTGTCGCGTTTGATGGGGATACGGAGAGTTTATCGTGTTTCGCTGCGGGGCTGGTTTTGCGTCTTTGCACCCTGCGTTGCGAGGCCCGCTTTGCGTTTCATTCCTTGCGCTTGCCACGTAAACCAGGCCCCACAAATCCACCCCCACCCTTGCGAGGCCCACTCTGCGTGCCATAGCCCCAACGAACCACGCAAACCAGGCCCCACAAATCCACCCCCACCCTTGCGAGGCCCGCTCTGCGCAAGCAACCCGACTTACGAAGGCAGGCGCCGCCACCCGCGGGACAGCAAAGCGTCCTGGATCTTCTTTTCGGCATGGCCCCAGCCGCCCTTCATCTGGACGTCTGAGAATCGGAGCACGGTCCAGCCCAACGCCCGCAGCCGGTCGTCACGCTCAATGTCCTTGCCCCATTGGACCGGGTCTGATCGGTGGTGATCGCCTTCGTATTCGAGGGCGATCTTGTACTCCTTGTATTGCAGGTCAGGAGTCGAAATGTAGTTTCCGTGATCATCGAAGACGGGCCGCGTTACGGCAGGCTCCGGGAAACCGGCGTCGAGAATCTTTAGGCGCAAACGTGACTCCCGGGGCGAGTCGACACCGGCTCGTAGCAGAGGAAGGATAGCCCGCGCCATCCGGATGCCCTTGACCTTTGGACGGCGATCAATGACTTCTTGAATGGCTTCAATCGAGGTGAGCGGTTCCTTACGCTTAAGCAGCGCATCCCCGGCCGCTACGAGAGATGACCTCCCAAGATGTCGCGCCAGGTCCACCCAAGTCCATTCGGGCGAGGTGAGTTGGACTCCATTGACCAACCGGACATCCCTGGCCAGGAGCGGCGCCCGATGTCCGACGACGCCGCGGCGCTTCACCCGACCGATCTCGTGCCTGCGAGTGACGTGGATCGGCCCTGTTGCCCCCTCGTCTTCCAGGTACATCGGTAGCGGGATTGACCACAACAGAGCTGCCGTGATGTGGCTGACTGCGCATCTCGGAGTGACAGCCGTGTGCAGCCGAGCCACCATGGCAAGATCGCGCTCGTCTGCCTTGGCCAGTCGAATGCCACGACTGGGGGTTACGAGCCCACTGGCTTGGAGCCGCCAACGAGGCACACCAGCGGCATAGGCCTCAGCGACCAGGAAGCCACGGGGGTCAACGTTTACCGGCAAAGGCTTGGGTTTCCGCATTGAACAATGCTCGCCGGAAACGATGGTCCGCATTCAGTTATCCACAGAAGTCGCGCCCATAAGGGGGTGACACTTCTCCTCCACAGACGTTGCGAGGCCCGCTTTGCGCGGCAAACCCACGCCTAAGCACGCAGAGCAGGCCTCACAACGAGAGAGCCGCGCGTTGCGAGGCCAGCTTTGCGCGGCAAACCCACGCCTAAGCACGCAGAGCAGGCCCCGCAACATAGGGTTGAGCCATGGAATCCCCCAATGAGGTCATTCTTGTCGCCGATGTAGGGAAGAGCCGCTGCCGCGTGGAACTGCGCAGAGGTGACGAGCTGCTGGGCGCCGCCGATCAACACGGCTTCCCCGGGGTACACGTGGACAACGGGCCCACCCAAGCGTTCGATCTCCTCCTAGAGACAGTCAGCCTGCTCCCGCCCGGGCTCCCGGTCAGCACCCTGACGGGAATCGGTGCGGCCGTGGCGGGCGTGGAAGCATCAGCCGAAAAGTCCCGCGAGCTGGCCACCATGCTCTCGCAGAGGTTCGGTGTCCCGGCGGCTGTCCTCTCCGATGCCACGGCCGCACAGCTCGGTGCTCTCCAGGGCGCGCCCGGAACTACGTTGATAGTGGGAACAGGCGCCGTCGCGTTCCGTTTTGACCAGGCCGGCATCCTGCACCGTGCCGACGGTTGGGGACCCTACCTTGGCGATCAAGGCAGCGGGCGCTGGATCGGCCAACGTGGTTTGCAGGCAGTTCTTGAAGCGCACGACGGCGGCCCCTCCACGTCGTTGTCGGCTGCGGCCGGGGCTCTGGTGGAGTCGCCGGAGCAGCTGCCGGGATGGCTGGCGGAACAGGAAAACCCGTACAGGGCGATGGCCCGGTTCGCCCCGTTGGTTCTGCACGCAGCGGAGGCGGGTGACGCCGTCGCGCATGAAATCATCGGGCAGGCATGCCGCATCCTGACCCGCACCGTCCAGCTCGCGTCCGGCGGCGAAGACGCCTCACCGCGCGTTGCGCTGCTGGGAGGCGTGGTCAGTTCAGAGTTCTTCGCCGAGCTCTTGCGGAAGTCCCTGGCTTCGGCTGGGATTGAGGTGGTGGCCCCGCTCGGCGATGGCTTGGACGGCGCTGCCCTCGCTGCGACGCGCCGCGGGCTCATCCAGGAAAGGTACATCCACCGTGACGGAACAAACTGGCCCGACTGACGCGGACAAACTCGCGGACCTCCGTACGGAGCTTGCCGGGCTGCAGACCGAAGCCGCGGCCGAGAACCTCAAGGACCTGGACATCCTGGGCACCGAGGAACTTGTTTCCGCCATGCTTGCCCACAGTGCAGGAGTACACGCGGCCGTTGAAGCGGCCAGCGACGCCATCGTGAAAACGGTCGACGCCGTTGCGGAGCGACTCCAGCGCGGGGGTCGCCTCTTGTACGTCGGAGCCGGGACGGCCGGGCGGCTGGGTGTGCTCGACGCGAGCGAGTGCCCGCCGACCTTCGGCACCCCACCGGGACTCGTCGTCGGACTTATCGCGGGCGGCACCCAGGCGATCCAGAAGCCCGTTGAGTATGCCGAGGACAACGCAACGGCCGGCGCGCGGGACCTGCACGATATCAACGTGACGGAAGCGGACGCCGTCGTGGGTATTACCGCCTCGGGGAGGACGCCATACGTGATCGGCGCGCTGGAGGAGGCACGGAAGAAGGGTGCGTTCACGGCGTCTCTGGCGTGCAACAAGGGCTCGGCCGTGAGCCATCTGGCGGATGTGGCGATCGAGGTGGTTGTGGGCCCGGAGTTCATCGCGGGTTCAACCAGGCTCAATTCGGGGACTGCGCAGAAACTTGTCCTCAACATGATCAGCACGCTGGTGATGGTGAAACTGGGCAAGACCTACGGCAACCTCATGGTGGATCTGCGGGCAACCAACGAGAAACTGTTGGCCCGCTCCCAGCGCACCGTGCAGCATGCGACTGGTGTCTCCGCCGAGGAAGCCGCTGCGGCGCTGGACTCGGTGGGCGGATCGGTGAAGGCAGCTATTTTGGTGGTTCTCACGGGTATCGACGCCGCCCAGGCAAAGGGTGCCCTCGAAGAAGCCGGCGGTTTCCTGCGGCGGGCCATCGAGAACCAGAAGTAACGTTGCCCCGCAGCGCATAAAGTTGCATGCAGGAGGCCCAATGAATACATACACTGCCGTACCCAGCGGCGAGCAAGTAGTGCAGGAACTGCCGTGGCGGTGGAAGGTCCAGGGAAGGATTTTCCTGATCGGCGGGCTCGGGTTCATGTTCGATGCCTGGGATGTCACGCTGAACGGCATCCTCATCCCGCTGCTGTCCAAGCACTGGTCGCTGCAGCCGGCTGACGCAGCGTGGATCGGCACGGCAAACCTCATTGGCATGGCTGTGGGTGCGTTCGCGTGGGGCACCATCGCGGACACCATCGGGCGCAAGAAGGCCTTCACCGCCACCCTCCTGATTTTCAGCATTTTCACGGTCCTTGGTGCGTTCTCGCCGGACATCGTGTGGTTCTGCATCTTCCGCTTCATGGCCGGCTTCGGTTTGGGTGGCTGCATCCCCGTGGACTACGCCCTGGTGGGTGAGTTCACGCCGCGTAAGCAACGCGGCAAAGTCCTGACGGCCATGGATGGCTGGTGGCCCGTCGGCGCGGCTTTGTGCGGCTTTGTTTCGGCCGGGCTCGTGGCTCTGTACGGGGATTGGCGGCTCACCATGCTGGTCATGGTGATCCCGGCGCTCCTGGTTTTCTGGGTCCGACGTTCAGTGCCCGAGTCCCCGTTGTTCCTGATACGGGCCGGTCGCAGGGCCGAGGCTGCCGCCGTGATTGACGGACTGGTTGAAGCAACCGGGGCCTCTCCGCGCGCCTACAGCCTCCCCGATCCGCAAGCTGCTCCCCGCCTGTCCCCTGGCAGCGCCTGGGCCCAGCTCCGCAACATCTGGGCGTTCAACTGGAAAATCACCACGGCGGCGTGGGCCCTCTTCTTCTCCGTGCTCCTGGTCTACTACCTGTCCCTCACGTGGATGCCGCGCATTCTCATTGGTGCAGGGTTCGAAGAGTACAAGGCGTTCGTCACGACGGCGGGCATGGCCGCCGTCGGCCTTTTGGGCGTGGTGGTCGCGGCGGTCCTGGTGGAGCGCGTGGGACGCAAGTGGATCCTGGCCATCACCGGCCCGCTGTCCGCGCTGACGCTGGTGATCGTGGCGTTGGTAGTCGATGTGCCTTCCGCCGCGGTGTTCTGGCTGCTCACGTTCGGCTTCGTGGTGCAGGTGGCAATTCCCGTCCTGTACGCCTACGTGTCCGAGCTCTATCCGACCGAGCTGCGCGGCTCGGGATTCGGGTGGGCGTCGACGTTCTCCCGCATTGGCGCAGGCTTTGGACCGCTGGTGTTTGCCTCGTTCTTCTGGCCGGAGTTCGGACTGGCGACGTCCTTTGCCCTGGCAGGTGGGCTCGTGCTGTTGTCCGTGCTGTGGATGGCCTTCTTCGCCCCGGAGACCAAGCAGCGCGAGCTCTCGTAGTCCAACCAGGGGACAGATCCGGGCCCAATGAAGCGTCAGTGGAGCGTTTGCTGCCCCCTACTTGGGTAGGGCGGCGGCGAGGTCGGCGAGGGTCTGGACCAACAGACGGCGCTCCACTACCTTGATGCGCTCGTGCAGAGTTTCCTCGGTGTCCTCGGGAAGCACAGTGACAGCTTCCTGGGCAATGATGGGTCCCGTGTCCACGCCTGCGTCGGCCCAGTGAACCGTGCAGCCGGTGACCTTTACTCCGTAGGCCATGGCGTCGCGGACTCCGTGTGCACCGGGGAACGAGGGCAGCAGGGCCGGGTGGGTATTGACGTACTTGCCGTCGAAGGCATCGATGAAGTCGGCGCTCACGATCCGCATGAAGCCGGAGGAAACCACAACATCGGGCTCGTAGGAAAGAACTTTGTCGCGCAAGGCAGCATCCCACTCGGCGCGGGTTTCGAAGGAGTTGAAGTTGACCACGAACGTCTCGATGCCGGCCTCGTCAGAGCGTTCCACACCATAGGTGTCGGGACGATCGGCGCCCACCGCGGCAATCTCGACATCCAGCTCACCCGACTTCACGGCGTCGATGACTGCCTGAAGATTGGAACCGGTACCGGAGACGAGGACAACAATGCGCATTGCACTAGCTTATGGGCGGCTCGCGTAGGCTGGAAAACATGAATCCCGACGTCGGTTCCGCGCCGAACCAGCAACCTCGCTCCGAGGCTGAAAAGTCCGCCCTCGGTGTGACCCAGATCCTGTTCCGCGCCTTCCTTTTTTCGGCGGTGGGAGCGTTCTTCGTGTTCTCCCTGAACGTGAACTACGTGTGGTTGAGCGGGATCCTGACGGTCGCGGCGTTGGTGCTGGGCATCGTGGTGCTGGTGCGGACCATCAAGTACAAGCACCCCCGCCTGATTCTGTTCGGCACGATCTCGGGGTTGGTGGTGACGGCCATCATGTGCCTGCTGGTTCTGACGTCAGCCCTCTTCTTCCGGCAGGTCAGCACCTACCAGGATTGCGCCCGCTCAGCGTTGACCGAGTCGGCCAAGACACAGTGCCTGATGCAGCTCGAGAAGTCCATGCCGGGGTCGCTCAGGTAGCCCGACGCTACTGCAGCTGACCGCTCAGGCGTGCTCGTCGTCGTACGCGTTTTCTTCCAGGTTCGCCTCGCGCAGCTTCTGGCTGCGTTCCAGCCACGGCCCCACTGCGTAGCCAATTACGACGCCGATCCCCACTTCCGCGGCCAGCCAGACTGCCGTCCACAACGGGTGGGGTCCGATCTCCGTGAGCCTCCCAATGCCGGCGGAACCACGCGCGATCCAGGCCAGAGCCCCGCCGAGCAGGCCCGCGACGGCGCCGACGAAGGCTCCGAGGAAGAGAGTCGAAACAGTGGCCGTGAACCAGCGGGCCTTGATCTTGATGGAGAGCCACTCATCAAAATGGTTTTCGCCCTCCCGCAGGAACCACCAGCCGGCAAGGACTCCTGCCACAACAGGCAACGCCAGTGCCATGGCCCCAAAATCGAGCTGGCCGGCGGGCAGGCTGCCAAGGATGGGAACGGCGGGAAGGGGTCCCACGGCGGTGCCCAACGGACCGGCCGTGGAGCCGATGCCGAGCGAGAAACCCGCCCCCGAGGACCACGCCAAGGCGAAGATCACCAGGTTTGGCAGGAAGCCAAGCTGTGCGATGGTGAGCACGGCACCGCCCAGGGCTCCGGCTTTCAGGCCTTCATACACGGCGATGATGTCGGTCCAGTGCCACACGATGGTGACGGCCAGCAGCACAGCCGACAGGCACACGGCGGCCATGGCTGCCACGAAACCGGCCTTCAGCGCAGAGCCGACGTACGAGCCGGCCCACCGCGAGTGCTGGCTGGTCTTGGCGAGCCAGGCGACGGCGTCGACGCCGATCAGCCGGCTCCACGAGCCTGCCTCGCGTCGGGCGCCAACGATCATGCCCAAGCCAAAGGAGATGAGCGGGAGGGCCATGGCCAACCACAGGTTGATGACGACTTCAGTAGTGCGGCACACGAATCCCGTGGCGGCGCCGAAGGCCGCGTAGACAAGGAAGGCGCCGAAGAACGCCTGCCACAGCTGGTCGGTGTAGGAGGCGCGGGCCAGCCGACGGCCCGCCCGCCATGCCAGCAGGAACGGAATGAGCGTCAGGCCCAGGGGAATCAGGGAAAGCAGCCCTGATCCCGGCTGTGCGGCGGTGCCGATGTTCACATGAGCGAGCTCCAAGGGAACTCCATGGATCAGCAACCATGCCTGGCCGCCGAGCCGTGCCAGGGAATCGACATTGCGGTCCTGGAAACCGTCGGTTGCCCAGACCCCGACCAGCGGAAGCACCACCACGATGGCGGAAATGAACGCAGCTTGGGCCGCTTCCAAACCACCCTGTAGCCAAAGGGGCATAGGGAGGCCACGGTTTCCGGTCTGATCAGCGCGCAGTTTCATCGTGATCCATCGTGCCACGGCCAGCTCTCCAAGCCCGTCAGGCGCCCCTGAAATACCGCGAATTCCAGCGCTTTTTCCTGTAGGCCGCCGTAAGATGGGAGGTGTTCTCGCGGGGCAGGCGAGCGCCCCCGGTTGATATTGAAGGCCCGGAAAAATCGAAGCCGGGAACTAGGAGCGGCCAATGAATAGGTGTCACAACTTCTAACAGAAAGTCGTACTAGCAGCTGGTGCAGCCGCCTTAGGATTTTTCCCAGGCTGCACCAGCCTTCTTATGCACAGGCTGAGTACCGTACCCCCACTTACAGCTGCGGCCCGTAGATGAATTCCTTCGCATGGTTGACGGCCTTCTTGAACGCGTCGTTGCGGAGTGTCACCTGCTCCTGGTTGGCTCCCCCTCGCGGTTCCACGAACGTGGTTGGGCCGGGGCGCAGCATCCAGATGTCACCCGCTGGCGGCAGGTAGAACACCCCGAAGGAGCGGTGTTCGGGGTCATCGGTCCAGATGGGGACGACGGCGATCGCGGCCCCTGTGTCCGGGTTGATCCACTGGGCCCGCGGCAGGGGTTGTTCGTGGACTTCAGGGTCCAGGAACGGCGCTGTCCCTCTCCCCCAGCGTTGTTCGAACCGTTCGTAGAACGCGGGAATGATGTGGTCGTCATAGGGACGCCAAGCACTCATGGATTGCTCCTTGGTGTTCTCAGGTTTCTGGACGAAGGTTCCCAACGGGGTGGCCCGAAGGACAACGGTGACTGCCCGCCGTCGTTCCTTGCCGGCTGCTGCGCACGCTTGTGCACGCGGACGTTCACCGGCGTCCCGCCGGTACCGAAACCGTTCCGCCGTGCACGGTCGTATGCCGCCCGCTTTCCTGGGTCCGACAAAACGACGTACGCCTGCATGATGGCGTGAAGTTCCTGGAGGTCGGCCGCGGAGGTGGTGTCGCCGTCGTCGACCTTTGGGCGGGTGTCCGGATGGTGGGTCCGAAGCAGCGTGCGATAGGCGCGGGCGATCTCACGGGCCGTCGCGTCGGGCGCGACGCGGAGGGTGGCGTAGTGGTCAAATTGCGTGTTCACTGCTGTGTCCGGTTCATGCTGCTGATCAGGAGATGGCCCCCGGCCTGAGCCGGGGGCCATCCGTCGGGAGACGACGGGCGGGGACCGCTTTCATGTGCGCTAAAAAACGCTGTGACGTGGCACGAAGCCTGCGCCCAACTATTCCGATGCGGCCGCCTCCGTTGTTCCCGGTCACTGCCCTGCCGGTCGGCCACCCCCGGGTGAGCTTCCGGCAGGACGGAGTGGGTCAGGCGTTGATCTCCTGCTTTTGCCCGCTGGATGTGATCTCGATGCGCCGCGGCTTGGCCTTCTCGGCGACCGGGATGTGGAGTGTGAGCACACCGGCGTCGTAGTTGGCCTGGACGTTTTCGGTATCAAGGGTGTCACCCAGGATCAGCTGCCGGCTGAAGACGCCCTGTGGGCGTTCGGCGGCGATCATCTCGGTGTTCTCGCCCGCGGGCGACTTGCGTTCGGCCTTTACGGTGAGGACGTTGCGTTCGACGTCCAACTCCACTGAATCAGGGCTTACACCTGGCAGATCGAAGGCAACAACGAATTGTCCGTCCTCCTGCCATGCATCCATCGGCATTCCGGCCGGGCGTGCTGTTGTGCCAAAAACCTGTTGGGCGAGCCTGTCGAATTCGCGGAACGGGTCAGTGCGCATCAGCATTTGGTTCTCACTCCTTTGGATCTTGATGCTGATTCTGTTGTTGCTACCAGCCTCCAGATCTATGGTGGTTGGTATAGATTTTTTATAGCACTGGTGAGAGAGTGGTGCAAGTAGGTTTTTGGAAGATTTTTCGGAGGTTTTTGATGGCAGGTTCGGATCGCTCGGCGGCCGCCGCGGAGCACGACGGCGGTTTGGTCGCCCCCGCTTCGGGCGCGGGTTCCGATGAAGGACGGGGCGTTTACGCGATCTCGGTTGCCGCAGAGCTGGTGGGCACAGGCCAGCAGAACATCCGGCAGTACGAGCGCAAGGGCCTGCTCACTCCCGAAAGGACCGACGGCGGCACGCGCCGCTACAGCGAAAACGACCTCGCGACGCTGCGTCGGATCGGAGTGTTGCTTGATGAAGGGCTGAACCTGGCCGGAGTGAAACGTGTGCTGGAGCTGGAGGAGGCGAACCGTGGGCTCACCGAGGATAACCGCGGGCTGAGTGAGCACAACGAGGAGCTACGGGCGGACAACCGGGGGCTGCGGAAGGATTTGAAGGCGGCGCGGGGTCGGGGTACCTAGCTCGGGGTGTTTCCGACATCCGACTAAGCCAAAGATGGGGGAACGCCGCTCTTGGTCAACCGCAGACCGGCAGGAGCACCTCTTTCGCCCGCCCCCACTGACATCAATGCGCGCATCGCAACCTTCTCGTTCCTCCCGTGCCCAGTGGCACTACACTGCCTTCCGTGAACCGGCAGTGATGGGTAGCCAGTAGAAGAGGATCAGGAGTGCGAAGACACCGGTTCCAACGATCGGCTGGATTGCGCCGAGGAGGGTTCCAACGAGGTACAGTGCGGGCCCAAGCATGAAGCGCTGACCCATGCTTCGCGCCTGCACGGCGCTTATGTTCGAATCGAGTAGATGGTGATCGCGCCGGGCGTGCGCCCAGATCCAGTTGAATAGGAGTCCGCCCACGACGAGCGTTCCCCCGTAGAGCACGACGGCGGTTCGCTGCCCGTTCCCACTTCGGAACGCGGATGCCAGCACGGCAGCTGTGAACGGTATGAGTGCGACGCTCATCAATAGCAGAGTGTTTGCGAACATCAGTGTCCGGTTCACAGTGCCGATGTGGACGAACATGGCGTGATGGTTGGCCCAGATCAGTCCGATGACCAGGAAGCTGATCGCGTATCCGAGATAGGAGGGCCATAGCACCGCGAGTTCGTGCAGGAGGTTGCGGGTGCTTTCCGGGACTCGGATTTCGAGCACCAGCAGCGTGATGGCGATCCCGAAAACTCCATCGCTGAATGCTTCGAGACGGCTGGTGGTCATGATGTCCGTCCAACTGGCTCTTCCATCGGGGCGGTGTCGTTGAGGTCGGTGGACCTTGAGAGTTGTTCCCAGGCCGTAATGTCGGTTCGGACGGCTTCCAGATGACCGACGACGGCATCAACGGCGTCCGCGCCGAGCAGCAGTCGCAGGGGGACGTCATCGGCCGCGAGCACGGAGATGATCGCCTGGGCGGCTTTGGCAGGATCACCCGGTTGTTGGCCGTCGTTGCGGTGGATCATTTGTCGGGTTGCCCCCACGGTGGCGGAGTAATGCGGGTTCCCCGAGCTGTCGCTGGCCGCCTGGAACAGTCCCGTGCGGAACGACCCGGGTTCGACGATGAGCACACGCACTCCGAACGGCGCCACTTCGGCAGTCAGCGCCTCGGACAGGCCTTCAAGGGCGAACTTGGTCGCGCTGTAGGCCGCGAAGCCAGCAAACGACATCT
The DNA here is from genome assembly GCF_007670255.1 of Paenarthrobacter nicotinovorans. Lineage (GTDB taxonomy): Bacteria > Actinomycetota > Actinomycetes > Actinomycetales > Micrococcaceae > Arthrobacter > Arthrobacter nicotinovorans_B. Next base: position 103,830 of record NZ_SZVS01000010.1, read on the forward strand.
GCCCGCCCATGCTACTCATCTGGACAATCGCGCCAGAACGCCGCTCCCGCATGTGCGGCAGAACCGCACGGATCAGGGCGGCCGGCCCGAAAAGATGGACATCGAACAGTGACCGCAGCTCCTCGTCGCTGGTTTCCTCGACGGCGCCAACATGGGTCCGGCCCGCGTTGTTCACTAGCACGTCGATGTGTCCATAGCGGGCGATGACATCCGCAACGACCTCCTCGATACGGACCGGATCCGTCACGTCGAGTTTGATCGCTTCCACCTGATCCGGATTCGACGCCACCAGGGCATCGAGAGTCGCCGGGCGCCGTGCTGCTGCAACTACGACATCGCCAGCTAAGACAGCCCCACGAGTGAGCGCCAGACCGAAGCCGCTGTTGGCTCCCGTAATCAACCAGACCTTGGACATGTCCCATCAGCCTCCATTGAGTGTTCTGCGCGCATCTCCATCGCGCTATTTATGACCTTGAGGCCTAAAGAGCCGCTTCGTCCAAGACCTGTTGTGATAACTGTTGGTTATGGACGTTCATGGGAGGCACCTTCGCTACTTCGTGGCTGTGGCTGAAGATCTCCATTTCAGCCGCGCTGCAGAGCGCATTTTCGTGTCCCAGCCGGCGCTGAGCAAGCAGATCCGGCTTCTGGAAAGGCAGCTCGGCACCGAGCTGTTCGTCCGCAATCGCCGTGAAGTCCAGCTAACGCCGGCCGGCGCTGTGCTCTTGCCCGTCGCTCGTCGTCTCCTTGCCGAGTGGGATAACGTTTGGGCGGACGTACAGCAGGTCATCACGGATGAAGCACAGAACCTGTCAATCGGGATGAGTACCAGTCCCGGTCGGGGTGGGTTGCTCCCGGCGATCAGGTCCCGTTTCCGTTCAGAGCTACCGAATGTCCGCCTCACAGTGCGCCAGGTCGGCTGGGACGACCCAACCGCCGGTCTGGCCGACAAAACAAGCGATGTCGCTTTCGTCTGGCTTCCGTTACCTGGCCCTGACCGGTATCGATCAGTCACCGTCGCCAGCGAGCCTTGTGTTGTGGCGATGCCCGTCACCCATCCCCTTGCCACGCGGACAACCCTCCGGGTCGCTGACCTCGAACACGAGCCGCTCCTGGCCCTGCCCGGCGCAGCGGGCCCGCTCCGAGACCACTGGCTGCTCACGGACTTCCGCAGCAGCCCTGCCCTCATCGGCGCCGAAGTCAGCACCGCGGAAGAAACGTATGAGGCACTGGTCGATGGCTGCGGTGTCGTCGTCCTGGCACACGGGAATCAACCTCTGCTCGCTCGGGACGGCGTCACGATGCGTCCGCTGAAGGACGGCCCGCGCGGCGAACTGGCATTGGCTTGGCGAAAAGATGACGCGCGCCCAACGGTCGCACATTACGCGCGCGCTTGTAGGCAAGTCATTGGCGCGAGGGTTAGGTCCGCAGGCATCACGGAGTCGTGAAGGGTCGTCAACCCGAAGACACTTTCCAGCCCGACAACCAGTCCCTGTCGCCTTTGACTCGAGGAATCGAGCCTGCGGCGGGGGCAGGAAGCTCCCACCAGTGATGCTTGCGCGTCGCTCCCAACCCACCTGTTAACCCACTCTTCCCCCACCGGCCACCCCCGCGCACCCAGCAAGCCAACCGCCGCGACCACCGTTGAAGGCGTGAGGATCGCAATCGTCGCCGAATCATTCCTGCCACTGATGAATGGGGTAACCCACTCGATACTGCGGGTGCTGGAGCATCTGCAAGAGCGCGGTGACGAGGTGATGGTGATCGCGCCGTCGACGTCGGACACTGATGTTTCGAGCGTCGAGAAGGGTGCGTACGTGCACCGGCTTCCCTCGGTGCCGCTGGCCGGATACACGAATGTGCGGGTTGCGTTGGGAGGTGTGAATCGGGTCAAGCGAATCCTTGCCGATTTCGCCCCCGACGTCGTTCATCTCGCCTCGCCGTTCGTCCTCGGCTGGCGCGCCGTGCAAGCCGCCCACCAGCTCGGCATCCCGACCGTCGCGATCTACCAAACCGAGGTTCCCGGCTACGCGGGCCGTTACGGAGTGCCGTTCCTGGAGAACTGGGCCTGGAACCGCGTGGACAACATCCACCTCTTGGCCACCCGCACCCTGGTGCCGTCCACCTTCGCGCTGAACCAGTTGCGCGGACGCGGCATCCTGCGCGTGGACATGTGGCGGCGCGGTGTGGATACCGCGCGCTTCAATCCCGCGAAACGTTCGACGGCGTGGCGCAGCTCGGTCGCGCCCGACGGGCAACGCATCATCGGCTACGTCGGCCGGCTCGCCGTCGAGAAGCAGGTCGAGGACCTCGCTGTATTGGCGGATGTGCCGAACACCAGGCTGGTGATCGTTGGTGATGGCCCGCAGCGCGAAGCACTCCAGTCCGCACTGCCCCACGCCCATTTCGCCGGTTTCCTGGGCGGCGATGCCCTCGCGGAAGCGGTCGCGGGCTTCGATCTTTTCGTCCATCCCGGCGAGTTCGAGACCTTCTGCCAAACCATCCAAGAGGCCATGGCATCGGGCGTTCCGGTGGTGGCCACTGGTCGTGGCGGCCCCTTGGATCTGGTGGAAAACTCCCGCACAGGCTGGCTGTACGAGCCCGGCAACCTCACGCAACTGCGTGACTACGTCCAGGACCTGATGGGCGACGACGCCAAGCGCCGCGCGTTCGCAACGGCAGCCACCGCTTCGGTTCAGGGCCGGACGTGGCCGGTGCTCAGCGCGGAGTTGGTCCGCCACTACAACGAAGTCATCTCCGGCACTCCCACACGCGAAGCCGGCCCTTCAGAACTCACCTCCAGCAAAGGACCGTCCTCATGAAGATTTCCGTGATCGGCTGCGGCTACCTCGGCGCAGTCCACGCAGCCACGCTCGCCTCCATGGGCCACACCGTGGTGGGGATCGACGTCGATTCCTCCAAGGTGGAGCAGCTCAACAAGGCGCTGGCCCCCTTCCACGAACCTGGTCTCGACGAGCTCCTCAAGGACGGCCGCACCACGGGCCGCCTGTCGTTCACCACGGACTTCGCCGAGGCAACGGATGCCCAGGTGCACTTCCTTTGCGTGGGCACCCCGCAGTCCAAAACTTCCGACACCGCGGACCTTTCCTACCTGATGGGCGCTACGAAGAGCCTCCTGCCGCATCTGGCGAAGGGGGCCGCCGTCGTCGGTAAATCAACGGTGCCGGTAGGCACAGTGGAGACGCTCCGCGCGGTGCTGGCCCGACGCTCGGACGTGTTGCTCGGTTGGAACCCGGAGTTCCTGCGCCAGGGCACCGCCGTGAAGGACTCGCTGGTGCCCGACCGGCTGGTGTACGGGGTGCCGGGTGGCAAGGGCGCTGCTGCAGGTGCACCTGTTACTGCCGTGCTGGATGCTGTGTACGAGCCCCTGATTGCGGCCGGAATCCCGCGGCTGGTCTGCAACTTTGCGACGGCGGAACTGATCAAATCGGCGTCGAACGCGTTCCTGGCCACGAAGGTCAGCTTCATCAACGCGATGGCGGAGTTGTGCGATGCGTCGGGTGCTGACGTCAGCGAGCTCGGTGAGGCGATGGGACTCGACCCGCGCATCGGCAACCGGTACCTGCACGCCGGGCTCGGCTTCGGCGGCGGCTGCCTGCCCAAGGACATCCGGTCGTTCCGGGCGCAGGCGCGTGAACTGGACGTGCCGTCCGTCGATGAGTGGATGGCGTTGGTGGATTCAGTGAACCTGGATCAGCGATTGCGGACTGTGGAGATCGCACGTGACATGTGCCGCGGCTTCCTGTCCGGTCGCACTGTCACCATCCTGGGCGCGGCTTTCAAGCCGGACACCGACGACATCCGCGACTCCCCCGCCCTGGACGTCGCCCAGCAACTCGCCGACGCCGGCGCGCACGTGACCGTCACCGACCCCAAGGCCATCAACAACGCCTGGATCCGCTACCCGCAGATCCGCTTCGAGGCATCAACCAAGCGCGCGCTGGAGGGCGCGGAGCTGGTGCTGCTGCTGACCGAGTGGGACGAATACGTTTCGCTGTCGCCTTCCGTAGCGGGATCGTTGGTACGACGCCGGATGGTGCTGGACGCTCGAAACGTGCTGAACGCGGATGCTTGGCGGAGCGCCGGATGGACGGTGCGCGGCTTGGGCACGGGCGCTTCAGTGGCTGAGGCGAGTGGCCCGATGAAGCCTGCCGACAGGAAGAAGCACGCGCGGGCGTAGCCATGGTGACACACAACGAGCACGACGGGATCGGCTGCGAAAAGTAGCCTCCCGATTTCGCGTCATACGTCCGCCGTTCGTGGCACTACCCCTATGTCCGGGGGTAGTGCCAACGAACGATGAGGACTTCCTGTGATCACGCACTTCTACCCAGCCGCCCTGCGCATCCTGACCTGCGTTGTGGCGGTTTGTTCGGCGGTGGCGGCCACGCTGCTGGGTACAGCGCCCCCTCCGGAGGGCCTGAAGGTGCTCGATCCTGCAGACTTACGGACGACGGCGGTGGTACTCACCATGGCGTTGGGCGTCGTGGCACCGGTGGCCATGATGATCATGGATCCGCTCAAGTGCCTGCTGCTGAAAGCCTGCGTCTTTGCGGCGTCGGCATTTGGGAATGCCATGATGCTGAGCCCTCTGCTGGTGGTGCCCTTTCAAGAAACACCGACCGCAATAGCGGTAACCTGCTCAGTCGCTGTCACGCTCGCGAGCATCGTCACGTACATGGAATCCGTTGAGCGGAGAAACGCTCGACGGCGGGCCAACACCTAGACGGGGCGGACTCACCACTCATTTTGACCGAAATGAGCACCTAATTTTGGTCGCTATCATCTAGGGAACCCCCCCGTCCAGCACTTAGATGGCTGTTCTTTTCGTAACCATTCGAGGGTGAGGCGACGACGCCTCACCAACTTACGGCCCCTTGTGGGGGTCGGAAAGCAGAAATGGAGTTACGAATGGAATCCGCTATCACAAAGCGCACTGGAATCTTGGCAACTACGGCGGCCACGCTGGCCATCGCAGGGGTCTTCGGGGCGAGTCTTGCAGTTTCATGGATAGCAGGCTCTCTGGGCATTTCAGCCGCGGCAGCCTCCCAGATCGTCCGGGCAATCGAACTTGGCGGCTGGGCACTCGTCGCGATTGTCGCAGTCTTCGGGGCTGGCATTACAGGTGCTCTTATTGCCACAGCCCGGAGCATCCTGTTCCGGATTGGCCGGGCACAGGCTGTCGCCTAATCAATGATCAAACGAATTACGCACGTGCTTGGGGGCATCCCAAGAGGGTTGCTCCCGGGCACGGTCTTGGTGATGATCGCCATAGCGCTCTTCGGGTACAGCGCCGTGGACGTTTCGTGGATTCAGGACTCCCGGAATATGGGCGGCAATGCGCTTTATGGTATCGACTTCGTGCAGATCCTGGCACGAAACGTGGGAGCTGCACTATTCCTCTTTTCGGGGGTCGTAACTCTTGGCGCAACCACTCTGATCGGCTCCGCGGTTCTGGCGTTGTACGTGGGCGCCACAGTTTCGCTGGGTACACATTCCGTCGGTCAGGGCCAGTTGCTGACCGATGTGATCTGGTACGTGCCGTTTGAGTTCTTAGGTCTTATTCTCGCGGCCACCGCTGGACTCCAGCCCGTAGCGGGGATGGCGGCAGGCTTCATTCGACACAGTCCGGTCAGTTTGTCCACGTTCGTCATCAACGTGGCCCGTTCGCTTGGCACAATGGCGCTCGCCCTTCTGCTCATCGTCGTCGGGGCAGCCATCGAAGCAATCGTTATTCAACTTCGGATTTAGGAAACCCATGAACCTCCCGGACAACGGCGCCGAGCCCCGAACGATCATCCAAGTACCAACTTTTCCGCTGGCCAAGGCAAGTGATGAGGCTCCTGTTCAGCCGGCCAGCACTTCCAGGGTGCTCTGGATCGCCACCTACGTTGCGGTGATGGGGCTGGTCTCACTTCGATTACCGTCCATCAACCAGAATCTAAGCCGGCAGGTGCCTACTGAGGTGCGTGCGGAACTCGGTGATGACCGCTTGGTTGGCCTTTCCATGATGGTTGGCACTGTTTTGTTCTTTGTTGCCTACTCAGTCATCATGTGTCTCTTCCTGTCCCTGGCTTCGGTTCTGGACAAGCGGCTGGTCCCCGGAAAAGCAGGGCTCGGTCACCGCTGGCAGGTGGGTGTCTTCTTCGTCATCGCCGTGCTTTCGACAATTCCGGTGCAGTTGACGGGTTTGTTGATCAGCACGCTCCAACCCCGCGATTTGCCGGGGTACTGGTTTTACTTTCCACTCATGGCGCTGGGTGTCCTCATGCTGTTCCGCCGGCATTGGAGGAGCTTTCGTGCAACGCGACAAGTCCTGGTCGTCGGTGCAGGAATGGGCCTTGCGGTAATGGTCGCCCTTGGCTGATTCGCCTCCCCACTTTTCTCAAGGAGTCACATGTTGAAGCAGTACTACCCGTTCGCTTTGCGCTTTCTCGGTTGCTCTGTGGTTGTCCTGTCTGTCCTCTCCGGCATACTCTTGCTGGCCGCGCCGCCACCCCAAGGCCTGCAAAAAATCGATCCACAAACGCTGCGCAGCGCCGCCGTCATCGCGCTCGGCGTTTTCGGGGCTATTCTGCCTGTGATCATGGTCATCGGTCCTTCGGCTAAGCGGCCCCTCCTGAAGGCGGTGATTTTCGCGGCAGCTGGGTTCGCGAATGCCATGACCCTGAGTCCGTTGTTGTCTGTCCCCCTTCAAGACACAATGGGCCTGTTCGCGACAGTGTGTGCCATCGCCCTGGCTGTGCTTAGCCTGCTGGTGTACATGGACGCTGTCCAGCAGCAAAAGCCGCAGAGTAAGTTCTAGGTCGTGCCTGCGAGCGCCCGATCCGGTTACTCCGCTCTCCGCGACTTCCGCGCCTTTCAACTTTTGAACGCGTTACGGTGGTCCATCTCACTGGATTCGTTCAGAGTGGTGACCGTGGTTGGGACCGTTGCGGTAGTGCTGCTGGGCACGGTGGTCCTGGGAAGTGTACTCACAGCTGTGCGCAGTCGCCTCTCTGAGGCAGAGACTGCGAGCACCCTTTGGCTCGGGATTCTGTTTATCTCCTACTCCGCAACAGTGCTCGTGCTCAGCGAGGTGGTCTCCAACCGACGACTTGCTGTGACAGGAAGCCAACACCTTGACTTATTCAGAGCCCTGGAGCTGACACTCCAGAGCGTGGTCTTGCGCTATGGCATTCTGCCGTTGGCCGGTCGGTTGGCTCTGCTTTGGTCCCCTGCGGCCGTCTTCTTCGTGGTCTTTTTCGAAAGTTCTCCGCTGTACCTGGCAGCCGTGTCCACCGCTGGTTCGTTGCTGGTCCTGTCCTCGACGGCGGCACTTTACTGTGTTCTCAAGCTGGCCTCGGCACCTGCTCAACGCCATGTTCTACGGGCTTCCTCCTGTGTGGCGGCACTTTTCACGGGATTGTTGATGGGTGCAGCAACGTCCCTGTTCCTGAGCACCGGACCAAAGCTGCATACTCCCGTCTTGATGGGCCTACTCCCCTGGATCAACGCGAACCTCCTGCTATTCGGGGTCATCTTTGGCTGTTGGAGTATCCGCCTGTGGCGGCGCCTGGCCTACCGGCAGATCGTTGGGCTTCAACGGGCACAGGTGGCCTCAAAACGGCTTCCCAGCCTGTGGGCCGTACTCCTCAGGGAGCTCCTCAGCAGCAGACAAGGTTCACTTGTAGGTGTCACCACGCTGTCATGGATTGCAGTGTCGGGGTGCCTGATCGGTGCATGGATGATTCTTCCTGTTACTGCTGGTTCCATCGTGTACCTGCATCGTGCCCTGATAGGTGTCACCATCATCCTGAGCCTCGGCACCACCGAACCTGTACTTCACAGCATCGGACCCACTACACGAATGGACGCCCTGCGTTTCGCTTGGGAAATCGGCCTATCGGTTCGGACGATCCTGAAAAGTTTGATGACTCTCTACTACGTCTTGGCCGCTTCAGTTGGCTGCTTTGTCTTTTGTGCTGCCGGTCTGCTGTTCCGAACTCCCGTCCCGGGCGTCATATTGGTCAGCATCATCGTCATGGCAGCAGGGATCATCTCGGAGTTTGTCGCCAGGCCAGCTGTCAGCACGGATGGGACAAAATCAGCAGACATCATGGATGCCCTCTACACCCTGGTCCTCGTTTCCCCTTGCTCAACCGTTCTAGCCCTGGAGCCCTCGCACAGCACCTTGTTGTTGCTTGGATACGCGCTCGTCCTGACTGTAGGAGTTGCCCTATGCTTGCGAACCAGCCTGCTGAAGTTTCGTTGTCCTTCCGCGCTGTGACAGCCGGTTATCAAAAGGCCATGCCGGTCCTGGACGCACTAAGTCTTGAGATCACGGAGCCTGGCCTGTACCAAGTCGCAGGCGGCAACGGCAGCGGCAAGTCCACCCTTCTTGAACTGATTAGTGGCTTCTTGGAACCATGGTCGGGTTCCGTTCATCTCTGCGGCAAGGATGCAAGTAGCTTCAGCGCAAGGAACCTCCGCAGTGTGTGCCGTACTGCCCCGGCTGTCTACCCCTCAATGACTGTTCGGGACCATTTGTCATTCGCTGCCCGCGCGCGAGGCTTAGCCACTGACGCCGCTGTTCAGCGGGCAATGGACTACGGGCTGACGGACTGGTTAGAGCAGCCCGCCTCAGCTTTATCCACGGGCAATCAGCGCAAGCTTTGGATCCTGATGTGCACAATTGCCGATACTCCCGTTACAGTGCTGGACGAACCGTTCAATGCCTTGGATCAGCACGGGATCGACATTCTGGCGGCGGAGTTGCGGGATTGGGCCACTACAAGGATCGTCATGCTGATCTCGCACGTGCTACCGGCGAAACTCGCCGTGCGTCACTCATTCCTTTTGCAAAGGCGGCCGGGGCAGAGCACTTAGTCTCCCTCTTGGACCGATCAGAATACCCTGCTCCACGGAAAAAGCAGCAATGTGGACAGCGGAACCACACAGCCGATGGCGCCGGACATCTGGAGTGCCTTCGGGTAGCGATAATCATCAACAGACTGCGTGAACGCGGCAATGTTTGCTGCCAAGTAGTACACCAGCACTCCGAATGACGTCGCTGCCAAGTGGGTAGCGACGAAGCTCCCGTCACCGTTCAACACCTAGGCCCGGCCGTCCCACCACTCATTTTTGGGCTTTTTGGGGGATGAAGGCTCCGAACACCACCTAATTTTGAGGTTGGAACACCTAGACTCCAGAAGCCAGCCATAGTCTTCTTTTGTGCCTCCGGAGCGGGAACCCGGTGTCCGGCGGGTAACCCCACCCGCTCCAGGTGTAGGCGGCACTACGGCACGGCTCCACCTGACTACCCCCAGGCGGAGTCGTGCCCAGCCTGCCAGCTTCAGCTGTCACTGCGGCGCAATCGCAGGAACCGGTACAGGATGCCGACGGCGAACATCGAAACGCCCACCACTACGGACAGTGGTGGCAGCGTGGCAACCAGGCCCACGCAGGCCACGGCCCCAGCCACCTGCAAGAACTTCGGGTATCGGCGATCTTCAGAGGGCTGCGTAAACGCCGCAATGTTTGCCACCAGGTAGTACAGCAGTACCCCGAAGGACGAGAAGCCGATAGCTCCCCGCAGGTCTGCCACTGCAATGACCACACAGATCACCACACCAATGGTCATCTCGGCCCGATGCGGAACCTTGTATTTTGCGTGGACGGCCGAGAGCCAGTGCGGGAGGTCGTGTTCCCGGGCCATCGCCAAGCTGGTTCGACCAAGGCCAGCAACAAGAGCCAAGAGCGCCCCTAGTGACGCTACGGCTGCGCCGATCCGGACCACGGGAGCCGCCCACGCCATGGAGCCTGCAGTCACGGCGTCCGCCAGTGGCGTTGGAGTCCCGGCCACTCCGTCAGGGCCAAGCCCCGCGAGCAGGGTGATGGCGATGACCGCGTAAAGGACGATCGTGATTCCCAACGCGATGGTGATGGCCTTGGGGATGGTCCTGCGGGGTTCCTGTACTTCTTCCCCCATGGTCGCGATACGGGCGTACCCGGCGAACGCGAAGAACAGCAGGCCTGCCGATTGCAGGACGCCATACCAGCCGTGGGCCAGCAGGCCCTCACCTAAGATTCCGCCGAAGTCTGGGCCCGAACCGCCCCACACCGCGGCAAGGGCAATGGCGAGGGCGGCAAGCACTAAAGCCACCAGCACACGCGTCAACCCCGTGGTTCGGGTGACCCCGTGATAATTCACCGCAGTCAAAATTACGACGGCGGCAATCGCCACCGGGCGCTCCCAACCTTGCGGGGCGGCATAGGCGGCGAACGTCATGGCCATGGCCGCGGCGCTGGCTGTTTTGCCGATGACGAATCCCCAGCCAGCCAGGAACCCGGGCCATGGTCCGAGCCGTTCCCGGCCGTAGACGTACGTTCCACCGGAGGTGGGGTAGGCTGCCGCGAGTTGGGCGGAGGAGGTCGCGTTGCAGAAAGCCACGAAGGCCGCCACCACAAGGCCTACCAAGAGTCCCGACCCTGCAGCCCCGGCTGCAGGAGTATACGCGGCGAACACTCCGGCGCCGATCATGGACCCCAACCCGATAAGGGATGCGTCGAAGGTACCTAGGCGTCGGGCCAACGTGGGTGGCTGGTTCACATGAGCCCTTTCAGCATCTGCCACGGCACCTATGTCGGTGCCGCGAGAGGGACGCAGACAGCATATCCAGTGTCACTCGGGCGGCAGTGAATTTCTGGCCAGGATGAAGAGACGATTGCGCGAAGTTGCGCCGGTCTTTCTAAGAGCGTTGGAAATGTGGTTCTCCACTGTCCTGGCACTGATTCCAAGTTGCTCAGCAATCTCCACGTTCGAGCGGTACCCGGCCAGCAAGGCTATTTCGGTTTCCCTGTCTGTGAGGAGCATTGACTTCACTGCACTGACGGAGACCGGTTCGAATGCTGCCGGGAATCTGGCCGCGAACAGTGATGACTCCGCCGCGAGGACTTCCGCAGTGTCTGAGTCGCCGTCCAGAACCTGACGTTTGAGGCCGCCCTGGAGCAACATGCCAACCTGGTAGAGGTCGATGTCCGGTTCGTAGTGTTTCAACAAACTGCGGAGCGTCTTGTGTTCTCCCTCCACCACAGCCGTTGCGATGGCCAGAAACTGTTCATGAACGGTGATGTTGCTTTCCCTGAGGATCTTTTTCAGCAGGTCCAGCACCGGGCGTGCCGGACTCAGGCAGGTGCACAGCAGCGCCGTCATCATGCCTTCCAGTACGTACCCGCTCTTCAGCTGCCGGTTGATCAGTTGTAAGGCACGGCGGTCAAATCCCGCCGGCCGAGTGTTGCTGCCGGCGACCAGTGCGTAAGTCCCCTTACCTACCCCCGGCAACGGACCGACGTCGGGCACCTTTGTCCGCGCCTGAGTGGCAATGGATAGTTCCGGCGCGGCCGAAGACGTGGCGTGCCGCAGGCCCGCAAGGCGCAGCATGGCGTCGTAGAGTACGTCCACCACAAAGCCGGGCCGGCCCATCGCGAACACGCTGCTCATCAGGTATTCGGCTTCCTCGAAGTAGCCTCGGTAGAGCAGCCCGTGGACCGCAATGTAACTGCTGGTGACCACTCCGAACTGGTCGAGGCTCTTACGGGCTTCGGCACGCCAGTCCAGTGCGAACACCAGCGATTCATCGATCTTGCCACTGGCAAAAAGCGAGAACCCGGTGATGAATGGCCGTAGGTGCGGGAATGTCTCGTCGTCTTTTATGTCCTTGATGGCTTCCAGGGCAATGGTCGGATTGAGGCGGTAAAGATGCATTAGGCCCTCGATCAGCTTGCCGATTCCCGGCATTTGGCCTGTTCCCGCTTCAAGCCGGGTCCTAGGGACACGGCCATGGGATCCGCTGAAAAATAGAATGGCGGCATCCGCACCAAATTTTAGTTGTGGATGTGATTCACCCAAGTTCTTCAGAATCCCAACGGCCGAGTTCAATCCCCTGCCCGTGTTGATGGCGAGGAGGGCCTTGGAGATGGTGAATAGCAGCAGGTCCGAAGGGTCAGCGTCGTGGGTTGATGTTTCCGTGCAGACGCGCTGGGCACGCTTCACATCCACAGGCGCGCCCCAATAAATGCGCAACAGCGCAGCTGCATTGGCGACAGACTTTTCGGCCTCCCACCGTTCAAAGCGGGCGCGCTCACGGACCGTGCTGTGTTCATGAAAGTGCCTGGCCGTAACGGCGTCGTCGCTGCTCCGCTCTCGGCGAAGTGAGGCGAGTACACGGGAGAGGCGGTCCGCGGTGGTGAAGGTGCCGGCAGCCGCTGGCGTTGACTCCAGCACACCAGCGATTCTGCTCCGCAGCAGGTGCCTGTCCCGTAGGGACTTCTGACCGTTAAAGTAATCTGCGACCACAGGCGGGCTGACCGCCGCCGTGGCGCCGTTGTGGTGATCGTCCATGACCGACAGCAAGCCCTTGCGTTCGAGCGCGTCCAGCACCTCGGGGTTCACTATCTTTTGAAGGACATCGATACGGGCCGTACCCAGAATGGCCATGGTGTTCAACCCCGTGAACTCGTCCGCGGTGAGCTCCGCCAACAACCCCTCGATGGTTCCGCGGAGATGATCGCTCCAAAGCGTCTCGCCGGTCATGCGCCACAGCCCACCACGCCTGACCAACAGATCGCTCAACGAGGCGGTCTCCGCGATCTTCACGATGAGTCGAGGGTTGCCGGCCGCCTTGGTCAGAATCCGCGCTGTCGTGTCAGCGTCGGCTGATCCGCCCAGGACTTGCGAGAGGAGGGTGTGGACTTGCTCGTAGTGAAGCGGGTCCAGCTGCAGGACTGCTTCCCGCCCGTGGTTGAGGACAGCCAGTTGGCCCTTTGTGAAGCTGAGCGGCTCCGGTGCCGTGGCGACCAACGGGCTGCTGGAACGGCTGCGGACGGCTTCCAGAACTGCCAGGGATTCGCTGTCTACAAAGTGGATGTCATCCACTACCAGGACGTGTTTGCCGCTCACGGCCAAGTGACTCGACAGGACGTCAGCCAGATCCAACACGCCACTGCGGCCTGGACGCAGGTCCAGTCCCAGGCTCTTGATGGCCGAGTAAGGGATGTTCTTGTGGGTCCGGAGACCGGCGATGACGTGGACCATCGCGCCCGATTTCTCGAGGTTGGTGACGACGTTGCGCACTACCGTGCTTTTGCCGCTGCCAGGTACCCCAACTATGCGCACACCAATGCCGTGCGCTATATAGTCCAGGACGCGCTGAACCTCTACATCGAACACCCGATCCAACCTTCTGCTTCTCTGCATGACCGACATTCGGCTCACCTCGCAGGCTAGATCTTGAACAGCGGACTAGGTGCTGAAAATGCCTTGCACAGGCGAGATCGGCCAAATCTAGGTGGTGATTGGGGCCGATTCGAATGGTTGGCGGCATCATCTAGGTGGTGGCGGCATAGTTCGCGCTGGTATTTGGTGTGCGGGCAGATCATCGGTACCCCTTGCGTCATGGTCTCTCGCCATCGACGCTACGGTCTGCGCGGGGAGAATTACATGGGTGTAATTCGCTATGTGGATATGTCTTCGAATCCATTTTGTGGGCCTAGAACATATCTTCCCTTCTGCGGGCGACAAAAAAGCAGGGCCGGTCAGTGACCGGCCCTGCTTCTTGGTTATCCGAAGCTTAGAGAGCCTGGATGTTTACTGCCTGGGGACCCTTGGGGCCCTGCTCGACGTCGAAGGAAACCTTCTGGTTCTCTTCGAGGGAGCGGTAGCCCGAGGAGTTGATTGCAGAGTAGTGAGCGAAAACGTCCTGGCTGCCATCTTCAGGAGAGATGAAGCCGAAGCCCTTTTCGGAGTTGAACCATTTCACGGTACCTGTAGCCATTTTTTCAGTCCTTACTGAAGGTGGAGATTCTCCCGACTTTCGGGTCTCCGGTGTGGGGTGTTCTCCACCGTTACTTCAGAAGGTCGCGATCCGGAGGGACCGCGGGACTGCCTGAACTACCAAATGCCAAACACAACAACACCGTCAAGTCTACAGGGATTCGAGCGTATGGCTAGTGCTGGGAAATGTTTTATCCATCGGATGTGCACGCCGGCCGAACCCAAAGGCTCAAGGGCCGACGTCTCACGCAGTAACCTGACTATCCCCGGCCCGTTCCAACTTTCCGTCCAAGCCGCGGACCCATTCCAGGCCGTCGCTGTCCATGAAGGTCACCGTGCCCATGTAATCGATGTTCCCCGGAAGTGGTTCGCAGACGTGGTTGGCGTCGATGAACTCGGGCCAGCGTTCTTGGTGGCTGAAGAAGTAGCGGCCGGGAGGAAGAATCTTGGCGGTGGCCCTGATCGGCTGGATCGCACGCCCCTTCCGGGTGACGCCTTCGGCCCGCTCCAGGGTGAGCCGGAAGATCGGCGCGTCACTGGAATTGACCAGCTCGATCCCCCACTGCTCCTTCCCCTGAAACATCTTCTTGACTGGCCAGAAGGTGATCCGCCCCGCTTGGCGACGTGCCGCCGTCGTGATGGCCCGTTCGTCGCGTTCGGCTTCCAAGCGGCGCATCCGCTGGGCTTCTTCGACCGCTTGCCTGGAGTGGCGCGTTGCCTTCGCCACGAAGAACAACGCCACAGACGTAGCCAATGCCCCAATGATCTCTGCAATATCAACCCAAAAATCCATGCCTGCCTCTCCTTTTTCTGCGTCCACGTACCTGTCATCTGTCACAAGGCACCTCTTGTGAGTGATCCGACGCGGCAAGACATGACGGCATTCGGCGTCACGACCCCGCCTCACCCCGCACTCCTCCTACAGGAACACCGCGAGCGCGAGGGGGCAGCACATGAGTACCACCGAAGTCCCGCAGGGCGGGCTGCCGTCCGTGCCCGCCCCCAGGAGTTTCGGTACCGGTCATGTGCTGAGGGACTTCGACCTGAAGGTCATCATGCAGATCTCCGGCTGCGAGTGCGGTGCACGGCGCCTGCTGCTCGGCGAACGGTTGTCCGCGGCCGACGTCGGACCCCTCGCCATGGCGAACCACGCCGCCCGCCACATGGGCTACTTGCCGCTGTTTGAGCTCGGCGGCAAGGCGCCGTCGATCGCTCTTGGAGTGGAGGCTGTGCTCCGCGAACTGCTTGAAAAACCGGGGCGCGGCCAGCAGATTTAGGGTCCACGATCCCCTGTTCGCGTGCAGCCCCCAGGCGTAAAGTCCACCTCATGGGACGCATCCCGGACACGGTGGTTATCGGTGCAGGTCAAGCCGGCCTCACCACGAGTTACTGGCTGTCGCAGCTGGGCGTGGAGCATCAGGTTTTGGAGCGTCGGGAGACCTTGGGCGGGGCGTTTCAGGATCGCTGGGACGGCTTCTATATGAACACGCCCAACCTTTCGCTGGACCTGCCGGGGATGCCGTTCGACGGCGGCGACCGGGACGCGTTCATCCCCCGCGACGCCGCGGTGAACCTTTTCAGGCGGTATGCCGAGCTGATTGCCGCGCCCGTTCACACCGGCGTGGACGTGACCAAGCTTTCGGCCGCGCCGGAGGGCGGGTTCCTGCTGGAGACGTCGCTCGGGAGCGTGCGGGCCGGGAAGGTGGTTCTGGCGACGGGCGCATATCAGGTGCCCAAGGCCCCTGCCGCCAAGCTGCCAACCGGCGTGACCCAGTTGCACACGCACGACTACCGCAATCCTGAGCAGCTGCCCGACGGCGCGGTGTTGATCGTGGGGACCGGGCAGTCGGGCGGGCAGATCGCCGAGGAGCTCCACGACGCCGGCCGCGACGTCCACCTTGCCATCTCCGTAGTCCCCGAAGCGCCGCGCCGATACCGCGGCCAGGACCTCATCTACTGGATGCTCGAAACCGGCAAACACGGCCCCGACTACGGCGTCCACGCACTCACCCGCGAGGCCCTGCCCTCCCCCGCGTTGCGGTTCGCCCCCAATCCCCTGCTTTCCGGCACCGACGTCGGCCACAGCATCCACCTCCGCGAACTCGGGCGCCGCGGCATGCACCTGCACGGTCACCTTGAAGCAGTCGACGACGGCGCCATCACCTTCAGCGACGACCTCCCCCAACGCCTCGCGGCAGTTGAGTCCGCGTTCGGACAGCGGACAGGCAACGCGATTGATGCCTACATCGCGGCGGCGGGGATCGATGCGCCGGAGCAGGCGGCTCCGGAGGCCGATGACTGGCTACCTGCGGAGTCTTCACGTGTGAGCCTGGCCGAGGCGGGCATTACGTCCGTTCTGTGGGCGTCCGGTTACCAACTCGACTTCGGGTTCGTGGACCTGCCGTTGGTGGACGAGTGGGGCTATCCGAAGCACTCACGGGGAGTGACGGAGTTTCCCGGGCTGTATGTGATTGGGCTGCCGTGGTTGACCCGGCATTACTCGTCGATCGTCGGGGGCGTCGGGCTGGACGCGGAGTATGTGGCGGGAAGGGTTGCTGGGGACTGACGGTGTGCTGTCAACGCGGTCCAATTCCCCGTTAATGAGCCTCCTGGCTCTACCTCGGCCATAGGAAGATCCCTATGAAGACCAGCCCGGCGACGGCCGGAATAGCGGCTGCCACCTTTGAGAGTGCGAGCTGATATTCGTAGGTCTTGAACGGTGTACTCTCAGGCAGCCACGACCAACCGTCCACACCGGCACGTGCCATCATGTCGCGCATCAGGTACAGGACCAGCCCACTGAGTATCAGGAAGCCTCCAACGACGGCGAGGAACGGGTCGCCCATCTACGCTCCGGCCCAAGGTGGCCTGAAGATGAGCGTCAGCACCACAATCAGCACGCCACCGACGATCAGGACCGCACAGAAGAACACTCCGAGCAGCTCGAAGCCCCGAATCCGTTCCTCATACAGCTCCGGGTCTGCTTCAATCGAGTCTGCTTCAGAGGCTGCCATCTTCCGTCCGAGCATCTCTGATGAGATGAAGTACTGCCGGCGGGCAATCCACTTCCTGAACAGCAGCCACACCAAGCCAATCGCCATGAACACGAATCCAAGCGACATGGTCCCCCTTCAGTCCGTGGCCGTCACACCATCCTAGAAGCCCGCGGGTCTAACTCGTACCTTGACCCAACTGCTGAGGGGCTTCACCCCATCCGCGCCCGCATTCCAACACCAGCCCTTACGCCTGATCGATCTCCGCCATATTTCCCACGTCAGGAGTCCCCTCTACCAAGGCGTAGCGTTGCATCACAGCGCCCTTTGGTGAGGCAACCACTGGCTCGATAAGGCGGAGGCTTGTTGGCACCACCCCATCGGCGAACACTTTCTTCCCGGTTCCGAGAAGGATTGGGTAGACCCACAGGTTGAGCTGGTCGAACAAGCGCTCCGCGAAAAGGGTTTGGACGAAGTCGAGGCTTCCGATGACGTGAATGTTCTGATGCTTCTCGCGGAGCTCCCGCAGCCCGGCTACCGTGTCGGCGCCGAGCAGCGTGGAGCCCTTCCACTCAAGCTGTGGCGACTGACGCGAGGCCACATACTTCGGAAGGCGATTGAACAGATCCGCGATTCCACCGCCCTGGTGCGGCCAGTACGCGGCGAAGATGTCGTAGGTCCGCCGTCCAAGGAGCAGCGCGTCCATCCCGTCCATACCTGAATCGATCTGCTCGCCAACAACCTCGTCAATAAGTGGAGCCTGCCAGCCGCCGAATGCGAAGTCGTCGGTTGGATCTTCTTCCGGCCCGCCGGGCGCCTGCGCGACGCCGTCGAGTGTGGTGAACAGGTCAATATGGATGCGTCCCATGCGCGGGTTCCTTCCCAGCTGCCCGTCGTCACCCCGGCGACAGGATCAAGTCGAGGGTTCCACAGGTGGGACTGTCAGGCAATGGCCACCGGAAGATCGGCGGATCTACGCGCCGTCCCTCATCTTCTCTGCGCCCTGGCGCCGCTCAAGAATCACCCAAGCCACCGTCGTCGGGGCCCCGATCAGCACCAGGAGTGCCATGCTCCAGAACCCGTCGATCACTTTGGTGAATTGCAGAGTCAGAATGGCTATCAGCAAGACTGAGGCTGCAATATTCAAAACGCGGAGCTTCCGCGCGGTAGTCATTTTCACAATCGTTCCCCCTACGATGTCGTCCAAGAAGACTAACGTCATCCGCGGAAAGCAACGACTTTCTAGGCTTCCTTCAGGTCCAGCTGAGGTGCCGGCCTGCGGAACCCACGAGTCAGGTAGGCGAGCCATACCAAGCCGACGGCAGCCCAGGCGAGACCGAAGCCGATCGACAACCCGCTCAGACTCGTCCACAACCAAACGGTCAGCGCGAATCCAATAGCGGGTAGCACCAGGTTGTGAACTACTCCTCTGACTCCACGGGCCTTCTGGTCTATGAAGTAGTGCTTGATGACGGCCAGGTTCACCACCGAGAACGCTACGAGCGCGCCGAAGCTGATCAGCGATGAGATTGTCAGAAGGTCCAAAACGAAGGCCAGGAGAGATACGGCCGAGGTCAGAAGGATCGGCAGCACGGGAGTGCGGAATCGTGGGTGCAAGCGTCCCAAAGCTGCCGGGAAGACCCCGCTACGACCCATCGAATGAATGATGCGCGACACCGACGCCTGCGATGTAAGAGCCGACCCGAGGCTGCCGGCGATGTATGCAGCGGTGAAGAAAGCGACCAACAGATTTCCACCGGCTGCGCCAATCACTTCAATCGCGGCAGCGTCGACGTCGTTAAAGGTGCTGACCGGGAGAATGAGGTGGCTGATGTACGCCAGACCGAGGAAGATCACGCCAGCGAGGACCGTGGTGATCATGATGGCACGGGGCAGACTTCGCTTCGGGTCCTTGGTCTCTTCGGCGAAGGTGGAGACGGCGTCGAACCCCAGGTAGGAGAGGCAGAGGATGGCGGAGCCCGCGAAGATGGGCGAGAGGCCGTCGGCGCCGTCAACTCCGGTGAAGGGCGCCAACAAGTCGACGGTGCCCGCGCCGGTGATGGACGAGAGTCCCAGAGCGACGAACAGCACTATGAACAGCCCCTGCAGTCCCACGACAACGAAGTTTGCCTTGGCGATCGCCGTGATGCCGAGAATGTTCAGCACCGTCACCGCCGCGATGGAGACGATCATGAATACCCAGGCGGGGATGGCCGGGAAGGCAGCTTCCATGTAGATACCGATGAGCAGGTAATTGATCATCGGGAGCAACAGATAGTCGAGCAGGAGCGACCAGCCGGCCATGAAGCCCAGCCCGGCTCCAAAGGATCGGGTTGCGTAGGTGTACGCGGATCCCCCGAACGGGAAAGCTTGCGACATCCGGCCATAGGAGCGGGCGGTGAACAGCATGACGACCAACGTCACTGCATAGGCCGCGGAAAGGCGCCCACCGGTCAGCTCGACGACGATGCCGTAGGTGCTGAAGATCGTCAGCGGGACCATGTAAACCAAGCCCAGCAGGACCAGCGAAGGAACGCCCAGGACGCGGCGCCAACCTTGGGCGGTTGGCTGGGCGGATGTCGGCCCCACAGGCTTCTCGCCTGCTGATGTGTCTGTATTGAATGTCGGGGTCATTTTGGGTCCTCGGTCGTGATGCTGATGTGCTTAGAAGCTGCGGCGCTGCAGAACTTCGTAGCAGCGACCGGATCTACGGGGTTACCGGGATCCTGAAGTGCTGGGGTGGCTGGCGAGATCTGGATGAAGGTCGCAGGCCATGGGAGCGGGAAATGAATAGCGTTCATTTAGTGTGACGGTGAGCCGGGTCACAGTCAATATGTGACGGGCTAGGTACCCATCCACAGAACTGGGTCGACCCAGAGCGCCGTCATGCCGAAAACCGAATGATGGCGACGCAAATCTTCGACACCAAATCCTGGCGTCCTCCAAACACTTGAGTCACAGCCGCGCCCCAACCGCACTTGTCACCGCACTTCTTCGAAACCGGAGACATAGATCCCCGATATAAGTGGGAGGAAGAGTCGTTTCGTGACGCGGATCTTCGTTATATTTTGGACACTAGATCGTCGGCGCCTGCGCCAGTACTCAGACGATCCGCCGCTTTGGTTCTCAGGCCGAAGCCGGCGACAAAAGGGACAACAACATTGGGGCTAATTGTGGGGGCATTGTCGGAGCTGACAGATCCATCAGCAATTTCGAAAGCAATCGATGAGTTCAGGGCTCTGGGGCGGGAGGCTTTCCTTGCAAAGCACGGTCAACAACCGTCGGTGCGCTACTTCGCTGAAGCTGACGGCACCCTGATTGACTCCAAACCGCTCCTGGCCGTTGCGTACGGGATCCAGCATCCCGAGCGAGGACCTTTGTCTGTCCGCCTATTTTCAGGTGGAGAGCAGACTCGCAGAGCACTGAGACAGTTCGGGATCGAGCTCGTATCAAAGACCGGAGACACACCGGCGCGGGTTTATGGGGACATCCCGGATTGTCCCCCTGGGACGGCGTTTAGGGACCGGCGCGAAGCCTACGACGCCGGAGTTCACAGGACGACGCAGGCAGGCATCGCTGGTCAGGCAAGCGGAACACAATCCATCTGCCTTTCCGACGGATACTCCGATGACGCGGTGCAGGGCGACCTGATTACTTACACCGGCTTTGGTGGCCGGGACGCCAACACGGGCCGGCACATAGCGGATCAGAAGCTGGAAATGGGCAACCTTGGCCTCGTCGAGAATTACAAACTTGGCAGGCCGGTACGGGTCCTGGTCAAAGAGTCTGTGCTCACACGCAAGAAGTCCAGCCAGGAGTACATATACCTGGGGCTGTTCACCGTCACCAGCTGGGGCTGGGGTACGCGAGACGGATGGAAAGTACTCATCTATCAACTCCGGGCAGTTGCTGGCGAAAGTCTCATCCCGTCCGAGGTTGCCATGTCACTCGTCCGAGGAGAAGACGTAGCGCCGGCTCGCCGCAGCACGCACGTAAATCAAATCATCCGCGACTACGGCGTAGCTGAGTCGGTGAAACGCTTATACGACAACACATGCCAGATCTGCAGCACAAGGCTTGTCACAGCTGCGGGACCATATTCCCAGGGGGCACACATCCGCCCGCTAGGTATCCCTCATAACGGGCCGGATACCTTGGAAAACATCCTTTGCCTCTGTCCCAACTGTCATGCTCTCTTTGATGGACATGCCCTAACGGTTCAGTCAGACGGCACAGTCATGAATCTTGGGAGGGTGGTAGGAAAACTAGAGGTGGTGAAGGCCCACGGGCTGAACTACGAACATCTTGCTTATCAAGAGCAGTTTTCGGCGGCAGAGTCTGCACGTGCCACCACGGTACGTCGGGACATGGGTCGCGGGGTCTAGTTATGGCGGGCATATCGCGGTTACCCCGCCGCGGAAAGGTGCTTTCCGCTGCGGTTTGTGCGGGCCAATCACAATTGGCCGGCATTCTAATTGGCCATTCCCAGCCGAGAACACCTCTAACAACGGCCCCATCCAGAAGCCGGGCGTCCCCAGCGGACGCCCTGGCTCCAGCGACTCCGAGCACCGTCGGCCTAGCTCACCACCCATCTTCACCCCTACCCACACAACCGATCCTGCACCTCCATAAGCGCCGACAGAATTTGGCTGCTCATCAGATCACGCTCGTACAGCGTGCCCGGATTCTGTCGCGGTAACGGCTCCGGAGCTGGGGAAACCGTCATGGTTGCTTCGTACCGCCCATCGCTGGAACTGAGTGCGATGGTCCGGAAGTCGAGGAAACCGCCCTTGGCGAAGAACCGCGGCGCGCCACTGCAGTCCGGGGACCACTTGTACACCCCCAGCGCGAAGGAGCCGATGACAGCCTTCTTCATCTCCGCCAAAGCGCCAGCGGAGATCAGCCGGCCACCGAACAGAGCAGCCATAAAGTCATTGACGTCGGACATGGTCGAGACCACGCCTGGCATGGGGGAACCGAGCCGCTCCAATGCGGTGCCGCCGGTGACGCGTTTACCCTCAATGCTGACGTAGCCCTTGAGCAAGTCAGGCGCGTCCGCTACCTCCTCGTCGATGGTGGTGTGGGTCAGCCCCAAGGGGTCGATGATGTCATCGCGAAGTATCTGCGTGTACGTCTTCCCACGGAACCTTTCCAGTATCAGTCCCAGCGCCAGGTTGTTCGAGTCGGAGTACTGGAACAACCCGACAGTCCGCGATTCCCAAGGCAACGTGCCGGCCAGCCTCAAAGCTTCAAGCGCAGTCAGCTCCTGGTTGGAGGCAACAAAGTCATCCAGGCCCCGGAACATCACGTCTCCGTAGGACGGCATTCCCGAAGTGTCGGAGAGCAATTGCCGCAAAGTAATCGGGACAGGAGGCTTGAGGCCAACCCCAAAACCCTCCAACAGCCCGTTGACGGGGTCATCCAGGCTGATCAATCCATCGTCAACAAGCTTCAGGACAGAGACCGCCGTCATGGTCTTGGTAACACTGGAAACCGGGACCCGGTCCTGCGGCTGGGCTGGCTGCCTGGTGTCAAGGTCGCGGACACCGTAAGCCTTCGACCATTCACCGCCCGGCCAACGCACCTGCGCGAGGACGGCCACAGCATCTTGGGCCATGAAGGCCTGCATCGCGTACTCCAGCGAGGCGATCGCCTCGGCGTCACGGAACGACGGCGTGGGTGAGGGTGAGGGCGACGGCGACGGGCCCGGCGATGTGCACCCCACCAGAAGCGTCGCAACCAGGAGTGCAGTCAATCGAACTAGCCAGCCCCGGCGGCTCATCGACACACCAACCTTGACGGGATGTAAGACCTCGGATCCAGCTCCCGGCTACGACTAGCCGATGAGCGCTGGTTCCTGGATACGGCTCAGGGCCGCCACAACGCAGTTCCGCACCGCACAATTAGCGATGCAGCTACGTTGATCGTCCTCCCACGCCACCTGCGGGACAAGTATCAGCCTCAGCTGAGCACTTCCTCCTTCAGCAGCTGCCGCCGACCAGCATCAGCCGCGGCCCGCTGCACCAGATACACCGATGCCAGCACCAACAACGCGCCCACCAATTGCCACGCGGACAACGCCTCCCCCAGGAACACGAACCCCAGCACCGTCGCGACCAGCGGGCTCAGGAATCCCAGAAACGAGACCACCATCGTCGGCAGCCTCTGAATCCCCCGGAACCACACCGCGTAAGCGACCAAGGCGCCGATAACGCTGAGGTACGCAAAGCCTGCAACGTTAGGCAAGGTAACCGACGTCGGAAGTCCTTCAACCACCAGCGTCACCGGCAGGAGCATCGCCCCGCCCATCGCCAACTGAAGGCCGGTAAACCCAAGCAGCCCCACGCCGTCGGGCCTTCCCCAGCGTTTGGTGAGGACAATGCCGGCCGCCATGCTCAGCGCACCCGCCATCCCGGCGAGGACACCGACGACGGTCAGCGTCGCGTCTGACCGCAGGACCAGCAAGCCGACGCCGGCGGCGCCAACGGCACACGCCACGATGTGTGCAATGCGGATCCGCTCCCCAAGTAGGGGCACTCCCAGGAGCAGCACGAACAGCGGCTGAATCGACCCAACCAACGCCGCCACCCCACCAGGCAGTTGGTAGGCGGTGAAGAACAGGAGGAAGAAGAACAGACCGATGTTGAGTGCGCCCAGAGCTGCCGCCTTAAACCACCAACTCCCCCGAGGCCAGGTGCGGGTGACAAGCATGAGCACGATGCCGGCCGGCAGTGCCCGCACGGTCGCGGCGAGGAGTGGCCGGTCGGCGGGGAGGAATTGCGTGGTCACCAGATAGGTGGAGCCCCAGACCATCGGCGCAAGCGCGGTGATGAGCAGGTCACGAGGAGACGCTTTAGCCATTGTTCACTTCCATACATTTTAATGTCGAACTATTTGATGTCTGACAATGTAGGTGTTGTACTGTTTGAGGTCAAGCATGGGAGGGCGATGGAACGCGACGCGGTAGACACGATTCTTGACCAATGGAACAGGGAACGGCCGGATCTGGACGTCAGTTCCATGGGCGTGCTTGGCCGACTGAGCAGGGCAAGTCGCCTCGCGTCGCTCGATATCCAGAAGTTTATGAACCAGTTCGGCCTGGAGCCTTGGGAGTTCGACGTCCTCGCAACGCTGCGGCGCTCCGCAACTGAGGCTCCCCTGACCCCTGGCCGGCTCGCCAGCCTGACCATGATCGGTTCTGCAGCCATGACCAACCGCGTCGACCGCCTGGTAAACCGCGGCCTGATTCACCGCGAGACCAACCCTGACAACCGCCGCCAACTATTGGTCAGCCTCACGCCTGAAGGACTCGCCCTGGTCGACGAAGTAGTCGAGCATCACGTGGAGAACCAGCAGAAAATGCTCGACGGACTCTCAAAAACCGAACGCGAACAGCTGGCGAACCTCCTGCGGAAGTTCCTCCTGGCGAACAACGACGGCGAACCCTCCTAGGGCGCCAGCCTCACCCATGCAAGGATGAGGCGTGGACACCACCCTCCTCCTGAGGCAGGGCACTGACCCGACGATCTTCGGATCCTTCACGTTCGAAACCGAAAGCGGAGTCGCGAAAAGCTACTTCACACCCAGCGAGGTCCGGAAGCTGGAGCGCGAGTCGAAAGCAGATGACGGCGGAATCGATTTCGGATTCGTGTCTGGGCTCGGGCCTAGCTGAGCAGTGCAGTGGGCAGAAGTCCAGTAACGAGAACCTTCAAGCACTGCGACGTGCCAAAAGCTACATTACGTGCATCGCACGGCGAGACCACCGTCCGGTAATGAGCAGCCAAGCAGTCGCGGTTGTTTCCGTAACTAAAGCCCTATGCGGCGTTTGAGCGTGTTGTGGCAACGCCACCTAGAAGACCCTGATGGACCACCTATTTTTTGATTTTCGGCACCTAGGCCGTTTCCAGAGGCCTTGTGTTTGCGGGACAACCGACACCTAGACGAATTTTCTAACCACCTAGTTACCCATTTGACGTGGTTGGCTTCGGTCCTATGAAGCCAATCGGTGTGGGGACTCATGGACATGCAAATGAATCCGCCGCAACAAGACCTCGGCGGGTTGGTACGCCAGCTCGTAGGCGCTGTCACCTCAACAGGTGCTGGTGGCTTCGGCGGGCGTCAATTGGGGCCTGCAGGGTCGGCTGAAAAGCCACGAGTGGAAGCACTCTGAAACGATATTGGGGATCAAATGAAGTCTAGGTCATTATCTTCCTTGCTGGCTGCCGCGACGGTATCTATATCTATTCTGGGTCCAACTAATGTTGTCCTTGCTAAGGACGCGCTTGAACCACCATCCCATTCATCGGCCACAACGGAGCTTCCAAGCAATCCATTGTCCGCGCTCCAGACTTTGACGGCAGGTTCATCCTCAGCCTCAACTGACGTGCTCTCTGATGTCGCGAGTGTTCCGACGAATGACGTCGGTGCCCATGCAATTGATGCGACAGTCAACGACATCCGCGTCGTCATTCCGACTGATCCGGTCGAACCGGTATCGGTTGAGTCTGCCACTGGGACCAGCATCAAAGTTTCATTGCCCTTCGCCGGTGAAGCGGCCAGTGCGAAGGAAGTTCTGAGCGGAGTCGTTGCTTACGACAATGACAATGGGTCTACAACTGTGCCTGTGGTGAAGAACGATGGTTCGGTTCAGATCATGACAGTCATCAATAACTCCGAAGCGCCGTCCGCTTACACCTACCGCATTGGGCTACCCCCAGGTTCATCACTGGCCAGCGAGAGCGACGGGAGCGTTTCAGTTCTCGCCCCTGATGGATCCCGCATCGGAGCCTTCGCGCCAGCATGGGCTAAGGACGCCCACGGCGCGGATGTGAGCACACACTACGAGGTTACGGGTACGACTCTGGTACAGGTTGTTGATCACTCCTCGGCCAATATCGCCTACCCCGTTACAGCTGACCCCTACTTGGGCATAGACCTCATTTCCTCGGCCTACTGGTCCGGTCGCACTTTCGTTGTGACACCCACGTGGTGGGCGCGTGCTAACGGAAACAGCCCGCTTATGCACCAAGCTCTTCTTTCCGAGTTTTGCAGCAAGTACGGCAGTGCGTGCAACACTCAGATGTGGTGGCAACTTGCCTGCCACGCTCAGTTCGCACCGTTCAAGGCGACCTGGAATCTTGACTCATGGCTGTGGCGGGACTCCTATTACGCGTACATCGCGAACTTGTGTAATTAGATGATCCGTAAAGTTACATTAGGGGACGTGAGATGACATTGAATTCTCCATCACACCGCAAGAGACCGATTGTTCCGGTAGCAATAATTGCGCTTGGCTGCGCACTATTTATTAGCTGGATAATTGCCATGTATGTCGCGGGAACCATAGTTGACGAACAGAAAATTGACCCCAGTAGAACTCCAATTCCGCTGATCTGGTTCGGTGCTATCGTCGGCCCGCTGATCGCGCTTTACGGATACCGGCTCCTTAGGAAAGTGAAGGGCTAGGGCCCCAGCACTGCATCTGGGCGTGGGTCCAGGAACTTGGCAGCCCTCCGGTAAGCGAGCGTCACGTCACCTGGCGGGCTATCCGGGCGAAGCCGTCCGGGCGAACCGCGATACGCCCGGACGGCTAGCTGTAGTGTCCCGGCAGGTTGGTGACAAGGGGCTGGGAGTAACGCAATAAAGAGGACCTCCGGGTGTTGTGTGGTGCTTGTCGAGAGCAAAAACACAATGTCCAGGAGGTCCTCGTGTCCCACTCTAACGCGATCCTTGCCTCTGCCGGTCGGCTGAAACTGGCCCGGTGCGTGGTGGATGCCCGCTTGCCGTTGCGCCGCGCCGCCGAACGATTCAATGTCTCCGTGCCGACTGCGGCCCGCTGGGCGGGACGTTTCGTCGAATCCGGGGAGGCCGGCATGCTCGATCGTCCCAGCCGACCACTGAGCTGCCCGCACGGCAGTTCTGATCAAGACCGCCAGCAAAGAAGGCCCCACCATGGGCCCACACCACCGTTGGACCATGCCCCAGCGCCCCCGAATCAGAGGCCGCCCGATACCAGCGGAGCCGAACCGGCCCCTCCGGTCCCGCCGCCAACAACGCGTCAAAACCGGCACCGAGAACTCCGCTCAACAACTCCCCCATGGCTTCGACCCTAACCTCCCACCACTCATGATCGCCTTGACTGAAAATTCAGTCAGGATTACAGTTGTCACCATCGCATCGAGTGATGCAGCTCATGAAAGGCTTGCAATGATCAGCACGCGCATTCGCAAAGACGCGGATTCCGCCGGTGCAGCATCCGCGCACAAGGACCGCTTTGGCCGCATCGAGTCGGCCGGCATCGAGTACATTCCCGACGACCAACGCACCTCCCGCCCCCGAAATCTCTTCACTGTGTTCTTCGGCGGCAACTTCGCTTTTTCCGTCATCGTTTTCGGCTGGCTTCCCATCACCTTCGGCCTGGACTTCGTCGGAGCAGCGACGGCCAGCCTCACCGGGCTCATTGTGGGCACAGCCCTCATCGCCCCCATGGCCCTGCTGGGACCACGGACCGGCACCAACAACACAGTTTCAAGCGCCGCGCACTTCGGTACACGCGGACGCTTGATAGGTTCCGGCCTAACCCTGCTGTTTGCCCTCGCCTACGCCGCCATCGCCGTCTGGACTTCCGGCGACGCCCTGGTCGCCGCCGCCGAACGGCTGCTGGGGATACCCATCGACGGCACCACCCTGGCAATCGGCTACGCAGTGATCTCCCTGGAGATCGTCCTCGTGGCCCTCTTCGGCCACGGCACAGTGGTCGCCATGCAAAAATTTGTGGCGCCCGTCGTCGGCATTCTGCTGCTCATCGGCGTCGTCGCTTTTGCTCCGACCTTCAGCCCTACGAACGTGCACGCGGACTACCTCCTGGGCGATTTCTGGCCCACGTGGATCCTGTCCGCCGTCATTTCCGTGGGAGGGCCGTTGTCCTATGCCCCAACGCTGGGCGACTACAGCCGGCGAATCTCCCGCAAGGACCACTCGGACCGTTCCGTCGTCGCCGCAACCTGCCTCGGCGTCTTCCTTGGCCTGTTTGTGACAGCGCTGTTCGGCGCTTTCACGGCGTCGGCCATCCCCGAGCTCGGCGGTTCCTACGTCGCGGACCTGGTGAGGTCAGCCCCGGCCTGGTACCTGTTGCCGATCCTCATTATCGCGTTGGCGGGCGGCCTCGGCCAGGGTGTCCTCAACCTCTACGCCAGCGGCCTGGACCTAGAGGCCCTCTTCCCCCGCCTGCGCCGCATCCACACCACCCTCATCACGTCGGTCATCGCCGTCGGACTGCTCTACCTTGGGGTGTTCGTCTTCAACGCGGTGGACTCCATCACCGCCATGACGCTTGTGCTCAACGGATTCGCCGGGCCGTGGGTGGCCATCAACGTCCTGGGCTTCCTGCTGGTCCGTCGGGGCAAATACCACGCCAAGGACCTCCAAATGTTCCGCGCCAACGGCCCGCGTGGCCGGTACTGGTTCAGCAACGGCTGGAATCTGCGGGCCGTCATCCCGTGGGCCATCGGATCAGTGTTCGGCCTGCTGGCAACCGACACGTCCCTCTACACCGGGCCGCTCTCGCAGCTCGCCGGGGGCATCGACCTCAGCTTCATCGGGTCCACGCTGATAGGCGGCGCCGGCTACCTGATCGCCGAGTGGATTTGGCCGGAAACTGTCCTCAACACCGAGTCCGCACAGGCAGGAGGTGAGCACGTATTACTGTCAAACCATGAGTGAAAAATTAGTCAGGATCCTCAACGCCGCCACCACGTGCATCGCCCGGAGCGGCGTGCGGGGAATGCGGGTCAACGATGTTGCTGCAGAGGCCGGAGTTTCACCGGGCCTGCTGTACTACCACTTCACTGACCGGGCCGGCCTGCTTGCCGCAACGCTGGAACACATCAACAAGCAGGTCAGCAAGGACGACCCCTCCTCCCCCAACACCGTGGATCCTTCCCGCCACGTCCGGCACCTCCTCCTTGACGAAATCAAGGACGACGCCAACGTCCGCAGGAATTCGGTGGCCTGGAACGAACTCAGGGCCTGCACCATCTTCGAACAGGAACTGGCAGAGCCGTTGTCCCGGACCACTACGGAGTGGAACCGGGAGATCGCACAGGCTCTCGCCGCTGCCAACGAAGGCACCAGCGAGGAAGAAGCCGCAGTGACCGCGGAGATCCTCACCAGCCTGGTCGAGGGCATCTCCGGCCGCTGGCTCAACGGATTCATCACCACAGAGCACGCCCGGTCACTGCTGACCACCGCAATTGACTCACTCACCGCAGCACGCCCCGCGAGCCCCCAGGAAACCGCAACACAGGGGCTGGGCAAATGAACTTCCCACACATCAAACGACGCGATTCCGCCGGAATCGAACCATCATGCAAGGACCCCTAGGGTCCCGTTAGGACGCACCACCATGGACATCATCGTCAACACCGAACCGCCCGTATCCTTCGCCAGGAGCCAGGAAACCACCCGCAAGCCGCTCCGCGTCGCCCTGGTCCAGCACCACTGGCGGGAAGACCCCGCCGAACTCACCTCGGTGCTCACCCAGGCGATCGGCCAAGCGTCCGACGCCGGTGCTGCCGCCGTCTTCCTGCCGGAACTCACCCTCTCGAAATACCCGGCAAACGTCCGAGCCGACAAGAACCCCGGCCGCAATGCCGAAGACCTGCTCACCGGCCCCACCTTCGAGTTCGCCGCCAACGCGGCCCGCACCCATGGCGTCACCGTCCACGCATCCCTCTACGAGCGTGCGGACGCCAGCGATGGCCTGGGGTTCAACACGGCCATCCTCATCTCACCCCAGGGCGAACTGCTGGCACGGACCCGTAAGACCCACATCCCGGTCAGCGCGGGCTACTACGAGGACACCTATTTCCGGGCCGGTCCTGCCGAAGATGCCTACCCGGTGTACCGTCCAGCGGAACTGGACCATGCCGCCGTCGGACTTCCTACCTGCTGGGACGAATGGTTCCCGGAGGTCGCGCGGCTGTATTCACTCGGCGGCGCTGAGATCCTGGTCTACCCCACGGCGATCGGATCGGAGCCCACCTTCCCTGAGTTCGACCACCAGCCGCTGTGGCAGCACGTCATCACCGGCCACGGCATCACGAACGGTACGTTCATGGTGGTCCCCAACCGGACCGGCGACGAAGGCGACATCACCTTCTACGGCTCCTCGTTCATCTCCGATCCCTACGGCCGCGTCCTGGTCCAGGCACCGCGGGACCGGGAAGCCGTTTTGGTGGCCGACCTCGACCTGGACCAGCGCAAGGACTGGCTGGATCTGTTCCCGTTCCTGACCACCCGTCGTCCCGACACGTACGCCGAACTCACCCGTGATGTCGACTTCGAGCACCCGCACGGCGCCACGTCCGCCGCTCAGACCGTGGGCCGGTCATGAATTGGATGATGCCGAGCGAGACGGCCCGCCAGGAACGGGTCTGGATGGCATTCCCGCCGGAGCGTTCTTCGATAGGAAATACTGCCGAGGAAACCCATGAGGCCCGCACCGCCTGGGCCGCCGTGGCTCACGCCGTGCTGGAATTCGAGCCCGTCACCATGGTTGTTGACCCGCCGGATGTGGAGATCGCGCGGACCTACCTCTCGCCGGAGATCGACCTGGTCCCAGCGCCCCTTGACGATGCGTGGATGCGGGACATCGGGCCTACGTTCGTGATCGGCGACGACGGCAGGCTGGGCGGGGTGGACTGGGTCTTCAACGGGTGGGGCCAGCAGGACTGGGCCAGTTGGGACAAGGACTCCAAGGTCGGCCAGGCGGTCGTGCGCCAGGCCGGAGCCGAGTTGGTTGAGAGCCCGTTGGTCAACGAGGGCGGCGGGATCCAGGTGGACGGCCTGGGAACGGTGTTGGTTACCGAGACCGTGCAGCTCGACAAGTTCCGGAATCCTGAGCTGAGCAAGGCCGACGTCGAAGCCGAGCTGGCCCGAACCATCGGCGCTACCCATGTCATTTGGTTGCCGCGTGGATTGACCCGGGACGCGCAGGACCTGGGAACGCGCGGGCATGTGGACATCGTCGCTGCCATCCCGTCACCCGGCGTCCTGCTGGTCCACTCCCAACGCAACCCGGCCCATCCGGACTTCCAGGTCACGGCGGACATCATCGCGATGCTCGACCGGACCCGGGACGCGCAGGGACGTGCGTGGGACATCGTGGAAGTACCCGCCCCTGAGACGCTGCGCGACGAGCTCGATTGGGTGGACTACAGCTACATCAACCATCTTGTGGTCAACGGTGGCGTGATCGCCTGCAGCTTCGATGACCCCGCCGACGCCGAAGCCCGGCGGATCCTCGAGCAGGCCTATCCGGGACGCAAAGTAGTCACCGTGGACGCCCGCCCCATCTTCGCCCGGGGCGGCGGTATCCACTGCATCACGCAGCATCAACCGGCCATCTGATCTAGTCGCGGCAGCCCGCCGTCGTGCATTAAACGCACGACGGCGGGCTGCTGGCGTTAGCGGACCGCTTGTCATTTCGGAAATTTCCGACATATCATCTTCACGTGCCCTCCGACGTCTTCGGCGCCCTCGCGAACCCTTCGCGGCGGAGCATCCTCGACACCCTCCTCGCCGGTCCCCTGACCGCGGGCGAACTGACGGGTCGACTGGAGCTCAGCCGCTCATCGGCGTCGGAACACCTGACCGTCCTCAAAGAGGCGGGGCTGATCCGCGAGGAACGGCAAGGCCGGCACAGGATCTACCACCTCCAGCCGCAAGGACTGCGTGAAGTCAGTGGCTGGCTGCAGCACTACGAGCGTTACTGGAACCAGCGGCTCGATGCCCTGGCCGATCTGCTGGACGACGAATCTACTGAAGGAAAACACCCATGACTGAAAACGCCATCCGCCTCGAGCGCACCTTCCCCCACCCCAAAGAATCAGTGTGGGCCGCGCTTACGACGCCAGAGCTCCTGGCCCGTTGGTGGGCGCCCGGGGACATCGCGCCCGTCGTGGGGCACCGCTTCACCATGGACATGGGCGCCTGGGGCCAGCAGCAGTGCGAAGTCACCGCCGTCGAGCCCGGCGAATCGATCACTTTCGTCTTCGCCGAAGGCACCTTGGATACGACCATCACCTGGACGCTGGAAACGGTCGACGCCGGGACGACACTTCACTTCGAACACGCCGGCTTCAACCTGGACTCGCCCATGGGACGGCAGGCCATCGAGGGCATGGGCAACGGCTGGCCGGGCCTGCTGGGGCGGATCGAGCAGGTGCTGGTGAGTGTGGGCTGATTGCGGGGGCGGCGGTTCCCTGCGACTGGCTCATATGTGCGGGCGCCGTTACGGCACCTAGGCCTCGGTGTTACATTGCAGGGAAACAGCATGTTCAAGGGGGAACGGCATGGAAGCTTTGCAGTGGATACCAGCGATCCTGGCGGGAGCCGCCGCACTCTTTGTGACGGGATCGATCGTTTGGGGGTTATTCGACGTTCTTGGTGACAAGCGCCTTGACCAAGCAACGCGAACTGTATGGGCGCTACTGATCTTCGCCCTGCCGCTCTTTGGCATCCTGGCATGGCTTTACACCAAACCCCGGATCGCCGGCGGCAGTGACCACGTCCGCCTGAAAAAAACCCTTTAGGGGCGCTTACCCGCCGGGCGCCTGGCCCCCGCAAATGCCGCGACCCGCCGTCGTATGCTTCCCGGCGAGCCAACCGTCAGCCGCCCGCGATCTCCCGCAGCGTCTGCAAGTGCGCTGCCCACACCTCACGCCCGGAGGCAGTGAGGCTGGCCGAGGTCCGCGGCATCTTGCCCGCGAAGCTCTTCTTGATCTTCACGTACCCGGCCTTCTCCAGGATGGCCAGCTGCTTGCTCAAGACCGAATCGCTCACCTGGATGGCATCGCGGATGTCCTTGAAGTCCATCGACTCCGCCCCCGCCAAGGCGGCCATGATGGAGAAGCGGACGGGTGAGTGAACGAGTTCGTTGAGCTTGTGGCGCGGGTGCTCCGCCGGGGTCGTCATGCGCGCAGCTCACGGAAGGCCGCGGCCAGGCCGATGCCGGCCAGGGCAATCGCCGCAGGTATGTAGAACCAGAGATTGCCGTCGCGGAAGAAGGACGCTCCCACGACGAGCAGCACCACGTAAAGGGCAAAGTACGCCAGCAGGGACGTGAGGAAGCGCTTGCTGAACCCGGCTTTGGTAGAGCGCTGGAACATGGGCCAGACGCAGGCCGTCACGGCGGCCCAGGCGCCCACGGAGCAAGCCAGCAATGCGGCGCCATAGCCGGTAACCAGCACAATGTGCATGCCGATCATGAGCAAGGAACCCAGGATCGCGAGGCTGGTAAAGGTCACCGCGACCGGCCAAGCGGCGGCATTGGTGGACGTGGCGCTGATGGCCTCCGCCCGGGCCAGGAGTTCGCGGGCTTCCGCAGCGGATGGGCCGCTGATGTTTTCTGTCATTGTTCCCCCAAGAAGTTGGTCTGGTGCATTGAGCCTAAGAAAGCACTTTCCACATTGTCAAGTACTTTCCATGAGCCCTGCAGTTGCCCGTCGCCGTCACGAACCCGGTAAATTTGATTCCACGAGTTTGACCCTCGGTGAGCAACACCACTCGCGCGCCTCACGAAAGCAGGATCATATGACCGTCTCACCCCTCATCTGGGGCATCACCATCGTCGTCATTCTGGCGCTTTTGGCCTTTGACTACTTCTTCCACATCCGCAAAGCCCACGTCCCATCGCTCAAAGAAGCAGCCATCTGGTCCTCCATTTACGTGGGGCTGGCCGTCATCTTCGGCATCCTGGTACTGGTCTTCGGCGGAGCCCAGATGGGCTCCGAGTACTTCGCCGGATACATCACGGAGAAAGCACTCTCGGTCGACAACCTCTTCGTGTTCCTGATCATCATGGCGAGCTTCAGGGTGCCGCGCGAGGATCAGCAGAAGGTCCTCCTGTTCGGCATCGTGTTCTCGCTGATCGCCCGCACCGGCTTCATTTTCCTGGGCGCTGCGCTGATCAACTCGTTCGCCTGGGTGTTCTACATCTTCGGCCTCATCCTGCTGCTCACGGCCGGCAACCTGCTCAAGCCCGGCGACCACGGCGACGATCAAGCCAACAACTTCATCATCCGCCTGGCCAAGAAGTTCTTCCACACCACAGATAAGTACGACGGCGACAAGCTCTTCACCATGGTCAACGGCAAGCGTGCCCTGACTCCCATGCTGCTGGTCATGGTGGCAATTGGCGGCACCGACATTCTGTTCGCGCTCGACTCCATCCCCGCCATCTTCGGCCTCACGCAGAATGTGTTCATCGTCTTTACGGCCACGGCATTCTCACTGATGGGCCTGCGCCAGCTCTACTTCCTGATCGACGGCCTGCTGGACCGCCTCATCTACCTCTCCTACGGGCTTGCAGCCATCCTCGCGTTCATCGGCGTCAAGCTGATCCTGCACGCCCTTCACGAGAACAACCTGCCGTTCATCAACGACGGCGAGCACGTCAACGTCATCGAAATCACCACCGGCTTCTCGTTGTCGGTGATCGTCGGAACGCTGATCATCACCGTTGCACTCTCGCTCCTGAGCCCGGCGGGCAAGGCCCAGACCGCGATCAACAACGCCCGCCGGCACGCGGTGGACTACCTGGACCTGGACTACACCGCCGACGCCAACGAGCGCGAACGCATCTACCGCGCCCTGACGGCCGAGGAAGCACAGATCGTGCAGATGCCCCTCAAGTACAGGAACAAGGCCAAGGACGTGGACAAGATCCGCGAGCAAGTGGCCGAGGCACACCGCCAACACGAGGAATTCCTCAACCGCTAGGCGTTAGGAACCGGACGGGACCTTGGCTCACAGCCAGGGTCCCGTTTCGTTGCTCCCGCTACGTAGCGGGCTTCCGCCACATCACCGCGAGGGCCAACACCACGGCACTGAGCCCCAGCATCACCAGCACCATGAAACCCCAGTTGGCCTGGTTCACGCCCGAGCCGTAGAGCACACCGATCAGGACAGTCGCGGTGATGGCCCCGAGGTACCGGCAGGTCTGGAAGATACCGGCTGCCACTCCCCTCTCCTCCGGCCGCGCGGACACGTAGAGGCCTTGGTTGGAGGCCGTGCTGACCATCCCATACGGGACGCCCATCACCGCGGTGAGCACGAAGACCACCGGCGCCCACAGAGTCGCAGTCAGGAACCCCAGTGCTCCCGCCGCCATGGTTAGTATCAACACCCCGGTGATCAGCACCGAACGGACGCCGAACCGCTCAATGAACCGCACCGTCAGCGGCGTCACCACAACCGACAACGCCGCAAGGGGCAGCATCAGCAGCCCTACTACACCGGCGTCGTAATGGCCTGCTTCCTGCAGCAACTGCGGAAGTCCGAAGAACGCGAAGTAATACACGCCGCTGAAGACGACGAAGAGCAGGTAGACCAGCAGCAGCGGCCGGTTCCGACCCAACAGGCGCAGGTCAAGGAACGGGGGCCGGAACCTCAACTCGCGCCAGGCAAAGAGCGCGCCAATCACCGTAGCGGCACCCAGCAGGTACCAGCGGTATCCCGGCAGTACGTTGAGCAGGGCCATCATGGCGAGCATGAGCGAGGTGACGAAGGCAAGGATGCCGGGGATGTCGGAGTCGCGGATGAGAGTTCCCAAGGAACCTGTTTCACGGCCAGAATCTGCAGGAGCGATCTGACGGACAACGAAGAGCGCGAGCAAGGCGATAGGCACATTGATCGCGAACAGGGCCTGCCACCCCACCAAACTCACCAACAGACCGCCCACCACGGGACCGACGGCGGCCGCGGACGTGTTCGCCATCTGGATCCGGCCCAGTGGCCGGGTGGACGGCAGGTTCGCCAGCTGGCTCAGTTCGGTGACCATTACGACGGCGGACGGGTAGGCGGTTGCGGTGCCCACCGCCATGAGGGCGCGGGCCACACAGACCAGGGCGAAGTTGGGCA
Organism: Paenarthrobacter nicotinovorans; assembly: GCF_007670255.1. Taxonomy (GTDB): domain Bacteria; phylum Actinomycetota; class Actinomycetes; order Actinomycetales; family Micrococcaceae; genus Arthrobacter; species Arthrobacter nicotinovorans_B. The sequence continues at coordinate 139,575 of NZ_SZVS01000010.1, forward strand.
GGAACGGGGCGATTGCGCACGTGACCGCCACCAAGGCCATGCCGAACATGAAGAGCCGCCGGGGACCGAAGCGGTCGGCCAGCCTGCCCATAAGGGGCTGGCCCGCAGCCGATGCCAGGTAGAACGAGGTAATCACCCAGGTCACCGTCGCGACGTCGAGCGCAAAGTGCTCCCGTAGGACCACCAAAGCCACAGCGATCATGGACGAGTTCAGCGGATTCAGCGCCGTTCCAAGGCTCAGCGCAGCAATGGCGAGCCCGGGACGGGGTTTGTTGGCGGTCACCCAACCCAGTCTGCTCTATGGTTGCCTCGGGTTACCAAACGGGTTCGGTGGGCGGACTTTTCCATGTGCAGGTGACACGAGACAGTTCTGAGGACCCTACTGCCAATTGGCACGATTTCCGGCGACGGCTCACGCTGCATGCTGTCATCGCATTCTCGATCAGGACGCCAACCGGAGTTTTTCGCGAAGGCCAGCAAGCCACGCACTCTTCGATAACGCAAGACCACAACTGCTGTGCAGTTGTGCCACTAATACATCCTCATCCACGCCGTGCTTCAGTGAGCCGGCGACTTGACGAAGTGCTACAACGGCACCTGCCACCACGTCCTTACCGCGAGGCCCGAGCTCGTCAGTTTGTCCCTCTTCAATGGCCGAGACGAGCGCGCTGACTGTTGCGGCCGAGCCCGAGGCCTGAACGAGCGCAACACAGTAATTATTAATCTTCAAGGTCAGCTCTCGTTTAACTATTTTGCTGGCGAGATCGACGCCATCAAAGGGCAGGCCCCAATTCTCACGAGAGTTCCTGTAACGGAGGAGCGTCACCGGCCGAACGAGTTCCTCTAGACGGGAAACTAATGCCGCAGCACCGCCCAGAGACTTCAACTTGTCGCTCGAACCAAGATGCTCCAAAACGTGCGTTAAAACACCCATTTCAATTAGCATTGCCTCAAGGTCCCGCAATAAATAGGGATGATGACAGATTTCTATGTCGGTGAACTCATTCGGGTCGTCAAAGTCCTTATCGGTCACGCAAATAAAATTATCAAAGCCCCATTCCTTCAAGGAGCGCGCACAATTCACTGCATTCGTCTTGCCATCGACAGGGAAGAAGGCGACAGCATCAAGGTGTGGCCTGAGCACCCGCACATCACTCGGACCTTCAACAATAACGATGGCTTGATTACTCGCCTGACGATGTTGTCGAATGCGATCAGCAGGTCGATCAAAATGCCGAATCGATTGCGCTTCAAGCACTTTACTCAAGGAGGTCATCCATTTCGTCCTCGGTGGTACGCTCCTCATCCACTGTGGATAGTTCATCACGAGTAGAGGGAAACCTTAGTTCCTCAGTCAAGCTCCACTGGCCATTAATAATTGAAGTGGAATGAGTTGCCAAAATAATTTGCAAATCAGCCAACTGTGCGACACGACTTATATCATCAAGGAATGCATGTTTCCAGCCCGCATGTAATGATATTTCTGGTTCATCAATCAGAACAAGCGAGCCAGGCTTGGCCGAGAACAGCAATAGAGTAAAAAGCGCGACCAAATGTTGTTCACCTGAGGATAGGCTGGAGACTCGCACGCGGCGCTTTGCAAACGTAGTAAACATTAGCCCGCCTTGAGGGGACATCGATGTCTTTTTACCTGAATTGTACAGTTTGGTATCCAAGATCTCCCGCAATAGCCTAATCTTGTCATTTAACGGGAGTAGAGGATCCAGACGGCGCTCCCAGTCATCGAGAAAGACATTCAGGATTGTACGTACGGTGGATGTCGTTTTCTTTGGAAATTCCATTGGTGCCTGACCAACAGCTAGAGCATTCCGAGCCAAATTTTCATACCGGTCGACAATCATGTCATACCGCACATGAAGGGCGTCCTCATCTACTTCCTGGTGAGCGGCAGCAATGGCACGGCCTGCAAAACTTAAGTCCGCACGTTGCGTCTCCCGAATAGAATTCCTGCGCGCATCAGTCACTTCGTTGCGGATTTGATTGGTGTACTCATTGATCCGGGTTGCTCCAGCGAAGGATCCAGTCTCGCTTAGGCGCTCTGAATTTGCGACACTCAACCCTGCAGGGACGGCCGCGTCAAGCCGCTTAGTGTCGATGAGGATTGGCTTATTTGGCATGAATAGCTCAAGGATCTCGGGGGTATGTCTGAAGCGCTCAGAGTTCTGGTCACTGAGCTGTACACCAAATCGTTTTTCAATAAATTCGCTTGAGACGGTACGGTCCATCCGCGCGTCGTACCATCTATCATTACCTAATTGTTTTATATAGGCCGGAAGCTCACGCTGCACATCTGGCAAATCATCTTCAGTGAAAATCGCCTTATCACCCCCATTCTTGCCTGTGGTAAGAGACTCGAAGAGAAGACTAATGCTCGCCTTGTCATCTTGGAAACGCTCGATGTTAAGCCCACGGCCGTCGCTGAAATCAACCTGGAATCTTGAGAAAGGTATCGACAGCAAGCTTCGCACGTCCGGCCCCAGGGCTGCCCGAAGCAACATAAGCAAGTGCGTTTTGCCAGCCCCATTCGGCGCCGTCAGGATTGTTGGTGTGGAAGTGCGGATCACCGTGTCGTGATCTACGTATCCAAAAAGCTTCTCAACTCTGACCCGAACTACTCTTCTCATTCCCAGACCCCACTCGCCTCTTGTCCAACAGCAACGATATATCAGTATTGTCCAATGCACGCTCGTTATTCGAGTTCACTGGACAAGTCCCCAAGGCACCCCACAACGCACCTGTTTACTGACCTAACAGCTCCGCAACGCCGTCAGCACGTATTGGACGGAGCGCTGCGTCGGTGATCACTCCTCGAAGTGCGTAGTGATCTTCCCCGAGGAAACGGCGGCGATGATGGACTTGGCCAAGTGCCGCAGCTTGATGTTCCGGTTGCTGGAAGCAGTCCGGAGGATGGTGAACGCCTCGTCCTGGCTGCAATGGTTCTGGGCCATGATCGCGCCGACTGCCAGGTCAATCACCGTACGCGACTGCATTGCCGCTGCCATGTCGTTTCGGGCGTCGCTGAGTTGGGCGATTTTCAGGGCGAGCCGGAGGGACTTGGATGCGTGCAGGGCAAAGACCTCGGCGCGCTCCACGTCCGTATCACTGAAAGCCTTGACCTTCTCTGAGTAGAGGTTCAGGGCAGCGCGGGTGTCGCCTTCGACCATCAGCGGCACACTGAGGATGGAGCGCAGGCCCTGGTCCGAGGCAGCCCGAACATATTCGGGCCAGCGGTGCTCGCTCAGAAGGTCCTCAACCAGCACAGGCGCGAGTTTGTCCATGGCCGTAAGACAGGGACCGTCAAAAGTGCTCTGGAGTTGATCCATGACGCGTGCACGCTCGTCGCTGCTGGCAGCGGTAGCCGACTTCTTGCGGCGTAATACGGTGATGCCGCTGAAGACGGGGCTCTCCGGGTGGGAGAGACTCTCGGCGGAGAAAGCTGCGAGATCGCTGAGAAATGCCTCAACGTCTTCGCTGCCCAGAACCAGATCCAAAAAGTATCCGTTCTGGAGAGCTTCCTGCTCGGGGAGGGGGTTGACCATGCACGTTCCTACTGACTGAAAAGCGTCCCCAGCAGACAGCAAAGGAGCGAAAAGGGCCGCCCTCTGCAAAACGGTCTGGCAATACCTTATCGCCCAACGATCACCGGTACAAAGTGCATCCCAAGACGAGCTGACCTGCGGCAACGTCCCCAGCAACATCCCGTTTTGTCAACCCCGGCAACGTTTACAGGGGACAGAATAAGTAAGTAGGCTTACTATGCAAGCGCGGCCCACCAAACCGCGGCCCAACAATGAACCATTCATGCAAAGGAGTCATCAGATGGGCGTAGAAGACAGCATCCGCAAGGCCACTGAAAATGCCATGGAAGATCTGGCAGGCACCTCCGATCCCGTGGAAAAGGACAATGTCCCGGAACCCGGGGAGAAGGACGACGACGTTCAGGTCCACTCGTCCATCAGCGAAGGATCCAACGCCATGGACTCGGAAACGCCGGAGGAACAAGCCGATGAGCGTTCTTTCGCCGTGGACGGCCACGGCGAGACTCATGAAGAGCACGTTCACCACGATCAAGGCGTGACAGACAGCGACATCAACCAGGACCGCGAAGGCGATCGGGACGTACCTTCTGCCTCGGGCGATGTCCCCGGCCCGGCAGGCTTGCCTGAAGGTGATCCGGATTCCCTCCGGGCAGACCCCTCAGAAGGCGGCGAGGACCCGTCCACGTCCATGGGCCGGGGCTGACGGTCGCCGGAAGCAGCGGGCCAATGGTCGGGAGCGCCTCTCTGTAGGCTGTGGGGGTGCTCCCCCATCCGACCGCCCGATTGCGCTTCCGCGAGATGACGCTCCCTGATCTCGATGCGATGAGCGCTTTGCTCGGAGATCCCGAGGTGATGACGTATTACCCGGCGCCGAAGTCCCGCGACGAAGCAGCGGCCTGGATCGCCTGGAACCAGGCGAACTATGCCCGCCACGGATACGGGTTGTGGCTCGTCGAGACGCACGACGGCGAATTCGTGGGCGACTGCGGGCTAACGTGGCAGAACGTCAATGGCCGGTCGGAGCTGGAGGTCGGTTATCACGTGCGCCTGGAGCTTCAGGGTCGCGGATATGCCACGGAAGCGGCTTTGGCCTGCCTGGAGTACGCCCGGGATGTGGTGGGGGCGGGTCGCCTGGTAGCCATTATTCACCCAGACAACATGGCTTCGCGGCGCGTAGCAGAGCATCTGGGGATGCGGCACCTGGAGGATGACGTTGCAGGTCCCTCGGTGCGGACAGTGATGGGCGTGGAGTTAGGTTCGTCCATCTAGCGCACCTGTTACGCCAACCGGGCGTCCGTGTCCGGGTCTCTCCGTTCGTCCAGCATCCCCGCGATTTTGCCTTCCAATGCGGCAACCGTCGCCTCCGGCAGGACGATCAAACCATCGAGTTCCTTCCGGGCCCGCTTGTACGCCGTTTGACGTTCGGCCGGGGTGGCGGCGGTGTCCTCGGCGATGCGCAGCAACTTCCGTGCCGTCGCCAGCCGTTGCCGCTCGGGGCCTGAGAAGTTCCCGTCCTTGATACGCCGGGCTTCCCGCTCGGCAACGTCGAATGCCAGTTCGTAGCTGTGGATTGCCGCGCGGTACTCGGCGAGCCGGGCCGGCGTCGAAATTTCTTCCGGCACTCCTGGGCGCAAGCCGTCGGCTTCCTTCTTGGCGCGCAGGAAAGCGACGGTCAGTGGCTCACGAACGTCTGTCATGAGAGGGAAATCGATGAGGTTCCCGACGTCGAGCTCGTAGTCCAGCCATCTGTGATTCACGGAATCGTGCGCGGCCATCAGGGAAACCACCTCAGCCTGGTTCGCTTCCTCGTGCACGGCCAACTGGTTTCGCAGCTTCAACAGTTCCACCTTGCGACGGTGCCGCTCTTCGCTAGCCTTCGACCATGACCTGGCCCAGCCGCCAGCCATACCGCCGATGGGAAAGATGAGCCACCAGTAACTGCCAAGGAAGTCGAAGAGGGGTTCCACTGCTCCATCCTCCCACCGCCGCTGACTACCCCTCAACAGTCCCATTTCAAGGAGCGCCACCCGCCAGCGGCCTAACGGCATTGTGCAACGCAGAAGCATTAGATTTTCTTGCCCTAACACCTATAAAACATTAGTTCCACTTGCTGGGTCGGTATGCTCCTTCCAACCCTCAACACCCTATGGAAGGACACACCTTGCCGACTACGAATGGCCACAACGACGTGGCATCCACCCCGGGCCCGAATGTCGTGGTGGCAGGATCCACGAGCGCCGCCGGCCAGGCGGTTGTCGCCGCGCTTCTCGCTGCAGGCGCCCGCGTTGCCGCCGTCGACGTCGACGCCGCCCGCCTGGAAGAGCTCGCCCGGAACCACGACGGCGTCCTCCCCTACACGTGCAACCTGGCGAACCTTGAGTCGGTGGAGAAGCTGGCGGCCGCAGTTCGAAGCGACCTGGGACCAGTGGACGGACTCATCCACCTGGTAGGCGGTTGGCGCGGAGGCGACGGAATCACGGGTCAGAAGGATGACGATTGGGACGTCCTGCACACCAGCATCATGACCACGCTCCGGAACACCTCCCGCGTCTTCTACCCGGATTTGGAGGCATCACCGCGCGGTCGCTTGGCTATTGTTTCCGCCACGGCCGCGGCGAACCCGACCGCTGGTGGTGCGAGCTACTCGGCCATCAAGGCCGCCTCTGAAGCATGGGTCCTCGGCGTCGCGGACGGCTTCAGCTCGGCACAATCCGGCCACAAGACTGAGCCCAAGGAACAGACCTCGGCTGCGGTGGTTTTCGTTGTGAAAGCCCTCTTGGACGACGCCATGAAGGAGGCCGCCCCGCACCGCAAGTTCCCCGGCTACACGCACGTCACCGAACTGGCCGAACACATCGCCGCGCTCTTCGACGCCCCGGCTTCCCACCTGAACGGTACCCGTCAGCACCTTGCCTAAGTCCCGGCGTCGTACCCTGTCGCTAGCATGTCCGTATGGACCAGCGACTGCACTTCATCACGTTCGCCACGCCTGATCTCGACCGGGCCCGAGCCTTTTACAAGGACGGGCTCGGTTGGGAGCCGCTCATGGACGTGACCGGCGAAATCCTCTTCTTCCAGGTTGCGCCGGGTTTGATGCTTGGCCTGTTCGACGCCGAAAAGTTCGACCAGGATCTGGCCAGCGGCACGCAAACCGTTGGTGTCAGCGGCGTGACACTCTCGCACAACGTCGGCAATGCAGCGGAGGTTTCCAGCACTATCGAGGCACTTGTGGCTGCCGGCGCCACGCTGGTCAAACCCGCACAGGCAGGCGCTTTCGGCGGCATCTTCCATGGGCACGTCAAGGATCCCAATGGCATCGTCTGGGAGATCGCGCACAACCCCGGCTGGCGGATCGACCAGGACGGTACGGTGGTTTTCGCATGAGCGCTTCCACGCAGGACGTCGCGCACGAGGACATCCGGACGCAATTCGAGGCGTTTCTGGATGAGCACCGCCGGGCCTTGGAAGCAAGTTTGGACGGACTCACCGAAGAACAAGCACGACGACGGCTGGTCGCGTCGCGCACGACGCTTCTGGGCCTGGTGAAGCACGCGACTTTCGTGGAAAAGGTGTGGTTCGACGAAGCCATCACCTGCAGGTCTCGGGCCGAGATTGGCATTCCGGCCACTCCCGACGAATCGTTCATCCTCGACGAAGATGACACCGTCGCCAGCATCCAAGCGGCTTACTCGGCAGCCTGCGAAGCTTCGCGGAAAGCCACGTCGGGTCTCGGGCTGGACGATCTTCTCCACGGCAACCGCCGCGGACCCCTGCCCCTCCGCTGGGTGTACCTGCACATGCTGCGTGAACTGGCCCAGCATTGCGGGCACGCGGATATCTTGCGGGAACAGATCACATCGGTTTAGGCACAAGCCCGTCGCCGCGTGGCGCCGCACCGAAATCGTGGGAAGCCTGCGAACACCCCCGCAAAGAACCAGCGATCTCGCTGCATTCCAGCGATCTGTCGGAACTCCGCGGAGCCTCCTCGCGGAGCAACCCACCAAAATCCGTTGACACGTGACCAAAAAGTCACCTATTCTGAAGCCATGGACGCCGTCTTCAAGGCTCTGGCAGACCCCACTCGCAGGGAACTCCTGGATGAGTTGTTCCGTGAGGACGGCCAGTCCGCCACAGCCCTCGGAGCCAGGTTCGAGATGACCCGTTTCGGCATCGCAAAGCACCTCAAGCTGCTGGAAGATGCAGGACTGGTGGTGGTCCGGCGTCGTGGGCGTGAAAAGCTGCACTTCCTGAACCCGGTCCCCATCCGACTCATCCACGACCGTTGGGTGAGCAAGTACGCAGAACCATGGGCCGCTGCCCTCAGCGACCTCAAATCCAGATTGGAAAGTCCCATGGAAAAGATCTTCGAAATTTACATCAAGACCACGCCGGAACTGCTCTGGGAAGCCATCACCAACAGCGAGATCCGGAGCAAGTACCAGTTCGGCAACACGTTGACCTCCGACTGGACGCCGGGCAGCCGCTTCGAAATGCGCAACCCCAAAGCTGACGCGCCGCTGGGCGAGGGCGAGAACATCGAGGTCGATCCGCCACGCCGGCTGGTACAGACCATGACCGCTTTGTGGGGCGAGGACGTGAAGGCCGAAGGGACGTCCCGGATCACATGGGAGATCGAGCCGGTGGGAGATTCCTGCCATCTCACAGTGACCCACGACCAACTCCGCGAAGGTGCCAACGACCAGCTCTACGGCGGCTGGCCCATGATCTTGTCCGGCTTGAAGACCTGGCTCGAAACCGGCGAGCAGCTCACCACTCCCGGCTCGCTCATGTACGCCTAACCCAAGTAGGGGACAGATAACGTCGCTCCCGAGTGCCAGAGCAACGTTATCTGTCCCCTACTTGGGTGGGGGAGAGTTAGGCGACCGGCGCGGACATCTGGTCTTCGCTCAGCCACGCCGCCTGCATGGTTCCCAGCAAGTGCGGCGCGAATTCTTCCCCGATCGACAGCACTACCCGGCACCGCGCGCCACGCTGGTCCGGGAAGCCGACGTACTGACCACGGAGGTCGCAGACCGTCTGGCCGCGGCCCGGCCCATCAGTGGTGTCCACCTTTACTCTGACCTTCGGAGCAACATCCAGCTCCACTCCCCTGACGGCAATGGCTGCGGCAAGGGGGTCGTGCATAGCAGAGCACGCCCGGCCAAAGATATCCACGTAGAAGCCGAAGTAGTAGCCCAACATGTCACCCAGCGCCTGGGAAACAGGGTGCTCGTTTGCCAGCAGTTCCTGCCGGTGATTCTCTTCCAGGACATTGGTCATGGTGACATCCAGCGGTACCAGAGTGATGTCCCAGTCGGCAGCGAGGACCTCTGCCGCGGCCTCGGGATCATTGGCGATATTGGCCTCTGCCACGGGTGTGATGTTCCCGGGCGCCAGCGCCGCCCCGCCCATGATGGTCACCTCGGCAATGAGTTCCGGCAACTTCGGTTCCAGCCGCAATGCCTGGGCGATGTTGGTCAGCGGACCGATCGCCACCAGCCGCAGCTCCCCGGCGTGCCGATGTGCCAGCTGGACAAGGAGCTCCGCGGCTGTGGCTTCCACAGGCTCACGGTCGGACGGAGCCAGGTCAACACCGCCGATCCCGTTGTCGCCGTGGACATGCGGGGCACCGCCATGGAAAGTGCCCACCTGGGGATCGTGCGCGCCCACTGCAACCGGGATGTCCGGATGGCCGGCCAGCTTCAGCAGGTCCAGGGTGTTCCGGGCACCGCCGGCCGCGCTGACGTTGCCGCTCACGGTGCCGATGCCCACGAGTTCGGCCCTCGGCGAGGCCAGGAGGTAGGCAAGGGCAAGGGCGTCGTCGATGCCGGTATCGCAGTCGAGGAAGAAGGGGGCAGGCTTGGTCATGGTCTCTCGTTTCAGGTGGAGCGGTGGTGAGGGTAAGGGTGGGTGCGCGCGAAACCGGCGGACCGGCGTCGTGCTTTAGATCTTTTCGCCCTTCGGCGCGGCGATGAACAGGCTCACGATGAACGCGACGGCGGTGATGGACACCGAGATCCAGAGGGCCGCGGAGTACCCGGCTGCGGTGCCCTGCCCGGCGAACGGTGCAACGACCACGACGCCGAGACTCGCCCCGATACCGAAGGAGGCACCGTTGATTCCCGGTAGTGCGGCGGGTGCTTCCTTGGGCGAGAGCAGCACGGACAGTCCATTAATGGCGGTGAGGAAGAAGCCATTGTAGAAGATGCCCAGCGCGGCAATGGCGATGAGTACCGCGATCTGGTTGTTGGCGAACAAAGCCGCGACCATGGCACAGGCAAGGCTGCTGGCAGTGCCGACCCGGACGGTCTTGATCCAGCCGCGGCGGTCGGCGATCCAACCGGCCAGCGGAGCGGCGAACACGCCGATCAGCGCGGCAGGGGTGAGGAACAGCAGCGCCGCCACCGAGGCCGGCAGGCCGAAGCCGTTCACCTTGTCCTGGCTGAGCAGCACCACGGTGAAGTTGATGATGGCGAAGATTCCGGCGAGGGTCAGCACGGTGGTCGCGATGACCGGCCACACCTGGCGCGAACGGAGGTGGTGCACGGCTACCAAGGGAGTGTCGCGCTTCTTTTCGATGAGCCAGAAAGCAGTGAAGGACGCGATGCTGCCGGCGAGCAGACCGAGGGCGGACGGCGAGGTCCAGCCAGCGGAGGACCCTGTGGACACAAAGTAGGTAATGAAGACCAGGAACACGGAGAGCGAACCCGCTCCCCACCAGTCCATGCGGCCCGGAGCGACCGCCGACTTACCGCCCGGAACCACTTTGATGACGCAGACGACGGCGATCGCGGCCAGTACCAGCACGGCGACGAAGATCGACTGGAAACCCAAGGTCTCGGCCATGAGTCCGCCGAAGTAGCCATCCACGCCGCCAACGCCTCCGTTGATGGCGGCGATGATGCCGATGGATGTACCGAAGAGCCGCGCCGGAAGGTACTCATTCAGCACAATGTAGGACAGCGCGAAGATGGCACTGGAGACACCCTGCATGAAGCGGCCGGTGACCAGCAGTGGCAGCGTGGGGGCGAAGATGCAGAGCACTGTTCCGGATCCCATGATCACCAACACCAGGAGCAGCGCATTGCGGCGCCCGATGAAGTCGCTCCAACGGCCAATCACGGGCCCGGAAATGGCGCCGGCCAGGAAGAACATCGACTGCACCTGCGCGACGGCTTCGGGGGTCTCGCCAAAGAAAGAGCCGATGTGCGGAAGGGCGGGCGTAATCATGCTGGCGTTGAGCTGGAATGCCAGCACAGCCAGCACCAGCGTCGAGATGAGCATGGCTGCGGCCTTGCCGTGGATCCGGCCTTCATCCGTAGTGGTGTTGGGGTTTTCCGACGATGGGGCCAGCGGATCGACCGTCTGCTGGCCTGTGGCGTTGGGGATGTTCACATCAAACTCCTTTGTCCGAGGGCGCGGGGCGGCGCCGCGAGATGTGAGTTGTTATACAAGCATGTATTACGAGCTTGTGCAACCTGTCACACTCTTCGGGTACAGTGTCGGTAACCCATTCCAAGTGAGGCACCCTTGACCGACAACGCCGTCCAGTTCCTGTCCCGACCCATCGCAACCCAGCCGGGTCAACCCCTCCGCGTCGCCGCGTACTCCCGCATTGCCGAAGCCATCAGGACCAAGATCCTGCCACCGGGTTCGCTGCTCCCCACGGAGACTGAACTCGGCACCATGATGGACGTCAGCCGCACCGTGATCCGGGAAGCGCTGATGCTGCTGGAAGAAGACGGCCTAACCCGGGCACGCCGGGGCGTTGGCAGGTTCGTTGCCGACTCGCTCCCCCGCATTGGCATTGAACACATCCGCCCCTTCGACCAGCTCCTCGGTGGTCCCAACCAGGACATCCAGGTCAAACGCGTCGCCGCCATCAAGCAACCGGCCTCCGAATTCGTAGCTCCGGGCATTGGCGTGGAACCCGATCAGGACGTGTGGTTCTGGGAAAGCGTGCTCATTCGCGACGGCGAACCCGTGGCACACCTGCAGGAAAACGTCGCCCAGGACATCCCCGAGGCGTCAGCCCTTCAAGAAGCCGCCGAAGCACCCACCCTTTCGGCAGCTACGCTCCTTGAAGTTCTCAGCGGACTGCCGGGCTCGCCCTTGGGCCCGGGTGAGTGCGAAATCAGCCTCAGCACCGCTGGCCCCAGCCGCGCCAAGCTGCTCGGGTTGCGTCCGTCCGATCCCGTTCTGGTCCTCACCCAGTACGTCCGGCGGAAGGGCTCACCGTTCTACCTGGCTAAGTGCCTCGTTGCCGCCAAGGCAGGGCACCTCTCCGTCATCCAGTCCTCCTGAAGCTCACGCCCAGCTGACCCACCACAAAGGATTTCCCATGAGCAACACCGTTCCTGCCGCGCCCGCTTCGCCGTTGAACCTCACGGTCGTCGGCAGCATCAACCTCGACATCACGGCCACAGCCAGCCGCCTCCCCTCCCCCGGCGAAACGGTGGGTGGCGCCGTCCTCCGCCAGCAGCCCGGCGGCAAAGGCGCCAACCAAGCCGTCGCCGCGGCCCGGCTCGCAGGCATCTCACGCATGGTGGGGGCGGTAGGCCAGGACGACGCCGGGGGGTCACTTCTGGACGCAATGGCCGCCGCCGGCGTCGACATCAGCAGCGTCGCCCGGGTGAACGAGGCAACCGGTACGGCGCTGGTACTTGTGGACAGCGACGGCGAAAACCAGATCGTTGTGTGCCCAGGCGCGAACGCCTCCGTTGCGCTGGATGGTGTCAGGTTCGAGGAACACGAGGCCGTGCTGTGCCAGTTGGAGGTGGACCAGGACGTGGTGTTGGAAGCCGCACGCGCCACCAAGGGCTTCTTTGCGCTGAACGCCGCTCCCGCCGCGCCGATCGTTCCTGAACTGCTGGAACGCTGCGACCTGGTGATCGTCAATGAGACCGAGTACGAGCTCATCCCGGCACTGAAGAACGCCCCGCTGGTAGCCGTGACCTACGGTGGCGAGGGTTCGGCGATCTTCGTGGACGGCGAACGCGTGGCAGAAGCCCCCGCCGTGCGCGTCACGGACATCGCCAACACCATTGGGGCCGGCGATGCCTTCTGCGCAGCCTTGGTACTGGCCTTGCAAGGTGGACTTGAGCACGTACACGCCCTGGCTGTAGCGAACGCCGTTGGCGCAGATGCGGTCCGCGACTCTTCGTCCCAGCCGGCACTTCGGACACTTGAGCACTACATCGAGGCGACACGGCCTTCCCTCGCGGCGGGTTCGGCCGCCACCAGGTAGTCGGCCCAGCGTTTCAGGGCAACTTCCACCGGCGGGTGGTGCAATCCGGACGCCTCCGCCAAGGCGCGCGCCGCCGTCGTCGGATAGCTGTCCTCAGACAAGAACGTCAACGTTTCCGGATCTGCTCCGGTGAGTTTGGCGGGCAGTCTCTTCAGCAGTCCGCTGGGGATCCTCAGCCGCGGAACCTTGACGGTGAGGTGCTGCCCGAGCATTGCCAGCAGCTGTGGAAGCGGCGGCGTGGCTTCATCGAGCACCCAGTACGAGGCGTTTTCGGCCTCGGACCTGGTGGGAATCAGCGCCATGAAGGAGGCCAGATAGTCGGCGGTGACCACCGGGAGGAACGTGCGGTCGTTTCCGGGCAGCGCCGGCAGCTTCCCATGGAAAAGGTCCAAGATGGTGGTGGCGAGGCCGACCACCTGCCCGGATTCTCCGTTCACCGAATCGCCGATCACCGTGGCCGGGTTGACCATGGTGAACGGGATGCCCAGGGACGTCGCTGTTGCTTGCACGACAGCGTCGGCTTCCACTTTCGACCCCTCATACGCGCCTAAACGCTTGTAGAGCTTGGCGCGACGGGATTCGCTCCACGGCACCCCGGACGGGTCCTGGCCACCCACCCGGTAACCCGAAAGGTGCACCAGCCTGGTCAACGCCGGAAGTTCCGCGGCGAAGCGGACCACGCCCTCAGCACTGCTGACGTTCGCGGCGTAGGCCGCTTCGGCGGTCATGCCAAAAGCGAACGCCCCTGCGAGGTTGTGGACTTCGGTCACCGTACTGAAGACGCTCGACGCCGGATCCTGGCCCAGGTTTTCGCGGCTGAAGTCCACCAGGACGTGCGTCAGGCTCCCGTCCGCACCGTGTTCCGCCAGCCAATCGGTCAATTTCCCGAAAGAATGCCCGGTTCGTACCGCAGCCGTCACGGTCACATCCTGCATCAGGAGTTCGCGGACCAGCCACTTTCCAATATGGCCAGTGGCCCCGAATACCAAAGCATGGCGGGAGCTCATGCGCTTGCCTCCTTGTGAATTGCGTTCATCAGCGCTTTGAGCGTGCCGGCGGCCGCGTCCAATGGCTGGGTTGATTTGTGGGCACGGGACAGGATGAGGGAGCCTTCCACCAGGCTGATCATGGATGTCGCCAGAGGATGCGCTTGATCCGTTCCAAGCCCAAACGTTGAAAGATGGCTGGACACTGCGTTGATCCAAGCGTCATACACCTGGCTGCAGGCCTCCCGAAGTGGTTCGTTCTCCGAGGCCGCGTCCAAGGCAACGGATGAGACCGGACATCCGGCCTGGTAGTCGCTGTTCTCAAGGATGTCCTTGAGTTCACCAACGAGCGTGTCCACGACATCTTCCGGTGATGAGGATGACGCGGTTGCCTCACTGACCAGTTGGCCGAATTGTTCGCCGGCCAATTCAACAGCAGCAATTCCGAGTTGGGTTTTTCCTTCGGGGAAATGGAAGTACAGGGAGCCTTTCGGCGCCCCGGATTGCGACAACACGGTGTTCAGCCCGGTCCCGTGGTAGCCGTTCAGCTGGATCAGGGCCAGCATGGACTCGACCAGACGCTGCCGGGTCGCGAGTCCTTTGGGGTAGGAAGAAGGCATATGAAAAAAATAGACCAGTCTATATATTTCTGTCAAAAGTCCGCCGCCAACCTTCAGTGCTACGATTGCTACGGAGGTTAGACATGACAACTATTCCGCACCGCGAGCTGCGCAATCAGAGCAGCAAGATCCTTGAACGCGTCAGAAATGGCGAGGTCATCGACGTCACAAACAATGGTGAGGTTGCCGCTACGCTCATTCCGCCCTCCGCGTCCCCGTTTGAACGTCTGCTGCAGGCCGGTAGCGTTCGCCCGGCGTCAGGGTCACCCGTGGACTTCCGGTTCCTGCCCCGCGTCGAAAGCGATATGACCACTGCCGCGATACTGGCCGACCTCCGCGGCGATCGGTGATCGTCTACGCGGACACCTCCGCCATCTTGAAGCTCGTTGTGCAGGAGCAGGAATCCGAGACCCTGGCCGCGCACCTCTACGATGCGACAGTTTCCGGAGGGCACCTCGTTGCCTCAATGCTTTTGTACACCGAGCTTCACTGCGCGGCACGCCGCTGCAAGCTTCCCTTTGACCTTGTCAACGATGTCCTTGCGGGCATCAACCTGGTGGATGTCACGCGCTCGGATCTGATGTATGCCTCCGCGCTGCCCAGGCAACTCCGCAGCGCAGACGCCATCCATCTGGCAACCGCAATCAGACTCCAGGCGGACTCCCTGGTGGCCTACGACGAAGAGCTGCTCCTGGCTGCGAAGGAATCCGGACTCATGACGGTCTCACCCGGCGCCTAAGGTCTCGCCGGGGCCCTAGCCCACGATCCGGAATCCAGTGAAGCCTCCGGCAGCTTCGGAGATGTCAATGTCGACGTTTTCCACCCGGCCCGGGGCCTGTGAAGACTGAAGCCACTTCGCCATGTGGTCGATGTCGCCTGCCGACCCCTCGGCCACCAACTCCACCGAACCATCAGCGTTATTACGGACCGTGCCGGTCAAGCCCAGTTCGTCGGCTTTCCGGGCGGTCCAATAGCGGAAACCCACCCCCTGGACGACGCCGGTGACATGTGCCGTGAGCCGCTTCCCCACAGAGTTCATGGACCCACCTTAACCAACGCTGCCCCTGCCCGTCGCCTCTCCGCGCAACGGAGTACGTGACGAACAAGGGCAGCGCTGAGCCACTGAAAATCAGCTCACTACGATGTCCCGCGTGGCGTGGCTGTACGTGATGGTGACGGGACCGCCGTCGTGGTTCAACTCGTGGTTCGCGCCGTCACGGGCGCCAAACGCGCCGTAGTTCTCATACCACGAGCGGTTCAGCGCGATCTTGTAGGTGTAGAAACCCGCCGGAAGTTCGGCGGTGAGCGTCCACACCTGGGCCAAGGGGCTGAAGGTCATCTGCGCCTCGTCATACTGCGGTGCCCAATCCTCCGGAGCGCCGAGGATTTTGTTGAAGTCACCGGCAATCGCGACGGCGTCCGGCTGCGGCACGGTCTCGACGGCGGTGGTTGCCGCTGCCTTGGCGGGAGCCTTCCGGCTGGCAGGCTTCTTAGTGGCGGCAGCTGCCTTCGGAGCCGACACCTTGGCTGCTGCCACCTTGGGCTCCGCTACCTCGCCGGCCGCGACCTTCGGCGCCGTTTCCTTCTTTGCGGCGGCACGCTTGGGAGCGGCTACGCGCTTGGCCTTGGCCTTGGCAGGCGGGGCGGTCGGAACCGGAACGTCGGCAGGTACCGGTGTTCCGGCGTCGAGCGCTGCGGCGAAAGCTGCAACATCCGCGAACGCGACAGTCGCGCGAAGGCCGTCTTCGGGGATGGTCCAGCCCGAACGTCCCTTGACCAGCCAGCCTGCCTTGACCAGCTTGGCCGAGGCAGTGGTGAGGGTCTTGTGGCCGCGCGGGATGCCGCCGCTGAGCAGCTCGGCCTCGTGGTCGTTGAAAGGAACGCGTGCAGTCGCTTCGGCCAGCACTTCGCCGGCGTTCAGCGTTGTCCCGGACCATACGCCCTCTGCGAGGATGTCCAGGACGGCCTTCAGACGAAGGTTGGTGTTCTCGGCGGTGTTCGCGCCCATGCTTCTCCTTCTACGGGGGATATTCCCTTGCAGTTTGCCAATGAATTGTTAATTCCCGCGACTGCAGCAGGTAAACACCGTGTGTCGTGACTGAGTGTGACATCACAAGCGGCGCAAGTGATGTACGGGTATCGGCTGCAGCGGTTCAGGCGCCCGTCACCGATGTTTTGACCCATTCGGTCACCTCGTCCAGGAGCTCTGCTTTTCGTGCGTCCGAAGCAAAGGATGAGCGGATGGAGTTGGCCGCGAGCGTAGCCTGCTCGGGCACCGAGAACTTCAAGACCTCCACGAGGCGCTCATAGTTATCGTCCACGTAGCCGCCAAAGTAGGCGGGGTCGTCGGAATTGACGCAGACGTTCAGGCCAATGGCCAGCATTTCCGGCAGCGGGTGGTCCTCCAGCTTGTCCACGGCGCGCAGCCGGACATTGGACAACGGACAAACGGTCAGCGGCACCTGCTCGGCGACCAGCCGCTGCACCACATCGGTGTCCTCCATGCACCGGATGCCGTGATCGATCCGCTCAACGTGCAGCAGATCCAGCGCCTCCGTGATGTACGAGGCCGGCCCTTCCTCGCCGGCGTGGGCGATCCTTCGAAGCCCCGCCTCGCCGGCACGCTGGTACAGGCGCTCGAATTTCGACGGCGGGTTGCCCACCTCTGCTGAGTCCAGGCCGATGCCCGCGATGGGAGCATGCATGGCAAGGAGCTGTTCCAGCACCTCAACGGCAGATTCCTCGGACATGTCCCGCAGGAACGCGGCAATCAGGAGGGTGGAGACGCCAAAGTCCTCTTCGGAGGTTGCCAGGGCGTTGGCCACTCCGTTGACGCAGGTCTCCAAAGCCACACCCCGGGAAATGTGGGCTTGGGGATCCATCATGATCTCCGCGTGCCGGACTCCCCCGGCGGCTGCCCGCTCCAGGTAGGCGCGGGTCATGTCGGTGAAATCCTGCTCAGTCTGCAGGACAGCCATGTTGGCGTAGTAGAGGTCCAGGAAGGATTGCAGATCCGAGAATTCGTACTTCCCGCGCAGTTCTTCAATATCTTCGTACGGCAGTTCAATGCCGTTGCGTTCGGCCAGGGCAAAGATCAGCTCTGGCTGGAGGGTCCCTTCAATGTGCAGGTGCAGTTCGGCAACCGGGGGTGCCGTGGTGGTTGTTTTCTCGCCAATAGTTTCCACCCGATAACTCTAGGCCCGAACACGGGCACGTGTCCCGGAGCACTCAACTTGGTTCTCACGCCCGGCACCCTCAGACTGAAAGGATGCAGACTTTCCTCCCCTTTGCCGATTTCCGTGAGAGCGCCGCGGCACTCGACACTTCAAGGCTCGGCAAACAACGCGTCGAAGCCCTCCAGGTCCTCCGCGCGTTGGTGATCCCGGAGTATGGTTGGCAGTCCCACCCGGCCGTCCGTATGTGGATGGGGCACGTTCCCGCCCTCACCCTCTACGGCTTGGCCATGGCCGACGAATGGATGGAACGGGGCCACCCGGACAACACGCGCAGCAACATTGCCGAGTTCGCTCCGCAGGCGGCCCACCCGGACTACGCCTCCAGGATCATCATGCCGCCTTGGTTGGGACACGAGGACCTGCACATCAGCCACCGTTCCAAGCTGATCAGCAAGGATCCCAAGCACTACGCGCAGCTCTTCCCGGGCACCGAGGAGAAGCTGGAATATGTGTGGCCAGAACCCAACCATGAATTCCACCCGGAGGATCCCGAAGAGGACCGCCTGTTCATCCTGCGCTCCGCCGTCGGGGACCTTAGGCCCGAAGAGCTCACCACCGTGAGCATGCCACCCCATGGCAAGGCACGTTCGGCTGCTCCTTCAGCCGATGAGGAATACCAGTTCGTTTACGCCGAGGAGAAGTCGCGGCGGCAAGTCGGCGGCCCCAAGAAGCGTCCCGTCAAGCCGCAGGAAAAGAAGCCCACGCGCAAGCGCCAGGCCCAGGAGAAGGCCTTCAGCACCCTTCCCGGCAAGACAGAGATCGCGGTCCCGTTCGACGGCGGCAGCACCTTCGCCGTCGGGTTGATCCACGGCCGTCCCATCACGGTCGATGGTCAGTTCGCCCGAAACTTCGAGGTCACCAACGTCATCAAGCGCTCTGATTTCGACTACCCCGCGCTGCTGCAGGATCCCCGGGTGTTCTTCCCGGTCCCCGCACCGGCGCTGTAGCGGAGCTTTCCACCAACACAGGGAGGGCCATGGATTTCCAGCACATCATCGAGTCCGTTGGCAGGTACATGGACGCTGCGGGCGTGGCCGTCATGGTGATTGGAGCGTTGGTCTCCATTCCCATGGCCCTCCGTGGCTACCAACCCGAACGCGCCCCGGAACTGGAACCGTTCACGCCGTACCGCGCCTATCGACAATTGCTGGGACGCTCCATCTTGCTGGGTTTGGAGCTCCTGGTGGCCGCCGACATCATTCGTACCGTCGCCGTAACCCCCACCTTCGAGAGCGTTGGCGTCCTGGCGATCATCGTGCTCATCCGGACCTTCCTCAGCTTTTCGCTGGAGCTGGAGATCACCGGCCGCTGGCCATGGCAGAAGGAAAAAAGCTCCGGCACCAGTGAACCGCTACGATCGGATCCATGACGCAGCCGTGGGTACCGGACATTCTTGGCGAGGGTTTCGAGCAACAGACTTTGGAGCTCGACGGCGGTGCTGTCGCCACCTTGGTGAGGTACCTTGGCACCGGCCCGCACCGGCCCGACTCTTCTGAACGCGTTGGCCTCGACGCCGACGTCCTCTACGTTCACGGCTGGTCCGACTACTTCTTTCAACGCCACCTCGCCGAGTTCTGGCACCGGGCAGGCGCACGGTTCCACGCCCTGGACCTGCACAACTATGGCCGCAGCCTCAGGCCGGGGCTGGTCCCTGGCTTCGTGACCAACCTCGCCGAATACGACGCCGATATCGCCGCAGCTTTGGAGGCCATGGGCCGCTCCGGGACCCAGGACCGGCCGCTCATCCTCCTCGGCCACTCCACCGGCGGCCTCACCCTGAGCCTGTGGGCCTCCCGTCACCCCGGGGTGGCCTCCGCACTGATCCTCAACAGCCCGTGGTTGGAGTTCCAAGCCACCGAACTCGGACGCCGAGCCATTGCACCCTTGGTGGGCTTGCACGCCAAACTCCATCCACTGGCACCGCTGCCTCCCGTGGATCCGGGGATCTACACCCGGGCAGTCTCGGCGGCCCTGGACGGTGAATGGGACTACAACCTCGATTGGCGTCCCGATCGCGGATTCCCACTCACGCCCGCCTTCCTTGACGCAGTGTTCCGCGGACAAGCCACGGTGGCCGCAGGCCTGGGCATCGACGTGCCAGTGCTTGTGATGCTTTCGGACAAGAGCTACCTGCAGCCGAAGTGGTCCGCCGACGCCCTCACCGCAGACGTAGCCCTCAATGTGGACGCTGTGGCCCACCGATCGTTGTCCCTGGCGGACACTGTCACAGTGAGCCGGCTGCCCAACGCCTTCCACGACATCTTCCTGTCGCCGGAACCCATCAGGAAGGAAGCGTTCGAGCGGATAGGACGTTGGCTGCCCAGAAGCAACGCGGGGTCACTTATGGCCCAAAATCCACCCCTGGATGGGCCATAATAGTACGGCGGGGTTCCCTATTTGCCGAGCCCGGCCCGGCGCAGGGCTTCGGCCATGGCTGTGTTGGCCGGAGCGGCCGGCGACTGCTGCGGCTTGCCTTGGCGGGGCCCACCCTGCCGCGGGTTGCCCTGCCGCGGGTTGCCCTGCTGCGGCCGTCCTTGGTTTCCGCGACGATCCCCCTCGCGCGGACCAGCCGAAGTACGGCCGCCTGAGGTGCGGCCGCCCGCGGTGCCGGGTTCGTCGTCGAGCCTCAACGTCAGCGAGATGCGCTTACGTTCGGGATCGGCTTCCAGCACCTTGACCCGCACCACCTGGCCGGACTTCACGATTTCCCGGGGGTCGGAGACGAACTTGTTGGACAGTGCCGAGACGTGCACGAGGCCGTCCTGGTGCACCCCGACGTCGACAAAGGCACCGAACGCGGCCACGTTGGTGACTGTGCCCTCCAGGATCATCCCGGGCTTGAGGTCGGAGATCTTTTCGATGCCTTCCGAGAACGATGCCGCCTTGAACGCGGGCCGCGGATCACGTCCGGGCTTCTCCAGCTCGGACATGATGTCCTTGACCGTCGGGAGGCCGAACGTACCGTCAACGAATGCCTGCGGGTCCAAGGCAGTGGCCGGGCCACCACCGGCCGCCACAAGGATCTTGCGGGCCACGGAGTAGGCCTCAGGGTGAACGCTGGAGGCGTCCAGCGGCTCCGCTCCGCCGGTAATCCGAAGGAAGCCGGCGCACTGCTCGAACGCTTTGGCACCGAGGCGCGGCACCTTCTTCAGATCGCTGCGTTTGGCAAAGGAACCGTTCTCATTCCGGTAGGCCACGATGTTCTCGCTGAGCAGCGGCCCGACGCCTGCCACGCGGCTCAACAACGCAGGCGAGGCCGTGTTCACATCCACACCCACCGCGTTGACACAGTCCTCCACCACGGCATCCAGGGAACGGTCGAGCTTCGCAGCCGTGACATCGTGCTGGTACTGCCCGACGCCGATGGACTTGGGCTCGATCTTCACCAACTCGGCCAAGGGGTCCTGCAGCCGGCGGGCAATCGACACGGCACCGCGGAGGGACACGTCCATGCCCGGGAGTTCGGATGCCGCGAGCGCTGAGGCGGAGTAGACGGATGCTCCGGCCTCGGACACCACGAGTTTCTGGATTCCCTTCGATCCTGACGCTTCCAGGGATTTGATGAGTTCGGTGGCCAGTTTGTCCGTTTCACGGGACGCGGTTCCGTTGCCAATGGCCACGAGTTCAATGTTGTGCTGCTTGGCGAGCCGTCCAAGCGTGGCCAACGCTTCATCCCACTTCTTCGCCGGAGCGTGCGGGTAGATGGTGTCGGTGGCGACTACCTTGCCAGTCCCGTCCACCACGGCGACCTTGACGCCGGTGCGCAGGCCCGGATCCAGGCCGAGCGTTGCGCGGTTGCCCGCCGGCGCCGCGAGGAGGACGTCACGAAGGTTGGCGGCGAAAACACGCACTGCCTCATCTTCGGCATCGGCAAACATGCGGCCACGAAGGTCCGTGGTGAGACGGTCCAGAATACGCCCGCGCCAGGCGAGCTGCGCTGTCTGCGTCAGCCAAGCGTCGGCCGGGCGCCCCTGGTTCGAAACCCCAAGGCACTTGGCCACAGCGTTCTCGTACTTGCCACGGGCGGCGGCCAGGGCGTCGTCGTCGGCCGGGTCTGCCTCGGCGAGGTCGAGCTCCAGGACGCCGTCCTTTTCGCCGCGCAGCAGGGCCAGGACGCGGTGCGAAGGCATGCCGGACGGCACCTGCGTGAACTCGAAGTAGTCCTTGAACTTCTGGCCCTCGGCTTCCATGCCCTTCTTGACCCGGGACACCATGCGGCCTTGCTTCCACAGGCGTTCGCGCAGGTCCTCGGCGAGGTCGGCATCCTGGCCCACGCGCTCCACCAGGATGGCACGGGCGCCGGCGAGCGCTGTGGCTGCGTCGTCAATGGAGTGCTCTGCATTCAGGTACTTCGCGGCTTCGGTGGCCGGGTCCAGCTGCGGGTTGGCGAGAAGGACGTCTGCCAGCGGCTCCAGTCCGGCTTCGCGGGCGATCTGGGCTTTGGTGCGGCGCTTCGATTTGAAGGGCAGGTAGATGTCTTCCAGCCTGGCCTTGGTATCGGCCCCGACGACGGCGGCTTCCAGTTCCGGGGTCAGCTTTCCTTGAGCGGCAATCGCCTCGAGGACGGCCTTCCGCCGCTCTTCGAGCTCGCGAAGGTAGCGGAGCCGTTCTTCAAGGTCGCGGAGCTGGGTGTCATCGAGCGTCCCGGTGGCTTCCTTGCGGTAGCGGGCGATGAAGGGGACGGTGGATCCGGCGTCGAGCAGTTCCACCGCCGCCTTGACCTGCCAGGCTTTGACGCCTAGTTCTTCGGCGATCTGTGCGTGGATGGCGGAATCAGCTGACTGGTGTTGGAGATGTGAAGTCACCATGACAGTTTGCCTCACCGGGCCGACAGTTTCAGGTCGGGGCATGTTTGGGCGGCTGCGTTGGTGCGGAGGAACGGGCCGCGAGGCGTTCCTCCACGGAGCGCTTCGCGGCGGCTGGATGTTGGCGACTGGATCCTAGTGGGCCATGTGCTCCTTGGCGGAGATGTGCTCCACCATTTCGCCGACGCGTTGCTCGGTGTAGTTGCGGGCAATATCCCCCTGGCTGATGATGCCCACCATGGCGTGGTTGCTGATGACGGGAAGCCGGCGGACCTGGTGTTCTTCCATCATCCGGATGGCCTCGTCCACGTTGTCATCTGCGTCGATCCAGTACGGCTTACCCTGGGCGAGCTCCCTGGCCAGGACCTCTCGGGCATCCTTTCCTTCGGCAATACACTTGACCACAATGTCGCGGTCGGTGATGACGCCGGTCAGTTTGCCGTCGTTGCCGCAGATGGGAAGTGAACCACAGTCCATATCCCGCATCATGCGGGCGGCCACTTCAAGAGTCTGGTCCTCGACGACGCACTTGGCATCGGTCGTCATGAATTCACGTACGACACTCATGGGTCCTCCTTCATCGATTGGGTTCATCGACGCGGGAGCTGCGGGGTCCTCGGAAATGCTGCGGATGGGGGTCCTTCGGCACCGGCGCCGATGATGCCAGATTACGCCGGGCAGGTAGCCCTGAACAGACGGAATTCAGTCCTCGGCAATATCCTCGGCCCACAGTTCAGGGTGCTCTTGCTGGAAGGTGCGCATCATGTCCACGCAACGTTGATCGCCCAGGACAATCACCTCAACGCCGCGGGCACGCAGGAGGTCGAACTCACCGGGGAAGGTCGCGGCCTCCCCCACCACCACGCGGGGGATCTTGAACTGGATGATGGTTCCCGTGCACATCGCACAAGGTGCCAGGGTGGTGTACAACGTGGTGTCGCGGTAGCTCTTCTGCCGTCCCGCGGCACGCAGCGCGGACATTTCGCCGTGGGCTATCGGGTCGCCATGCTGGACGCGCTCGTTGTGTCCGCTGGCGATGACTTTTCCGTCGCGGGCCAAGGCTGCCCCGATGGGGATTCCGCCCTCGCTGAGGCTTTTCTGTGCGGCTTGGTAGGCGGCTTCAAAGGCTGCGTCCGTGGCATGGGTCGATTCAGTCATGGGGGCAGTCTAAAGCTGAGGCACGCTAAATTGTCGGGGCCCGCTGATAGCTTGGCTAACAAGGGTATTCACAGCAAGGAAGGCAGGTGGCCCTCGGTGTTCTTTCTCGATCCGGAGTTGGCTGGCGCCCCGCAGGACCTGGTCTTCTCTGCCAGCGATCTCGTCATCGCCGCTACGTGTGAATACCAGTTGCTGCGGAAACTTGATGAAAAGCTTGGCCGCACACCACGGCCTGACTTCCCCACTGATGCCATGCTGGAACGCACTGCCGAGCTTGGAGATGTCCACGAGCACAAGGTCCTGGACGGGTTCGTGGCTGAGTTTGGGCCATGGGACCCGGCTACAGGCAAAGGCGTTTACGACGTCGAACCCGCCTCAGCAATGGACCGCGCCACCCTGAGGGCCAAGCATGCGGAATCCATCGACGCCCTGGTTGGCGGAGCGGACGTGGTGTTCCAGGCCGCCTTCTTTGATGGCACCTTCCATGGTCGCTCGGATTTCCTGGTGAAGAAGCCTGGCGGCCAGTATGCGGTCTTCGATACCAAGCTGGCCCGGCATGCCAAGGTCACGGCGCTCCTTCAGCTTGCCGCTTACGGGGACCAACTCCTGAAGGCCGGCATCACACCGGATCCCACAGTCACCCTGGTGCTGGGGAACCGGGTACACAGTGACCACCCTCTCTCCCAGATCTTGCCAGTGTTCAAGGAACGTCGCAGCCGTTTCCTGGATCTGGCCGCGACCCACATGGCGGAGTCCGGAGCTGCGGAGTGGGGAGATCCCCGCTTCACAGCCTGTGGCCGTTGTGATTACTGCGCGGAGCAGGTCCTGTTGCACCGGGACCTGCTCATGGTGGCAGGCATGCGGATCAGCCGGCGCAAAAAGCTGATGGAAGCCGGAGTCACCACCATCGACCAACTGGCCGCCATGCCGGCCGAGGGCGACCACACCCAGCTTCGACTGCGCGAACAAGCCCGGCTGCAGACCGGCGTCGGGTCCCCTGATGGCACGGTCAGCTATACGGATAAGGCAGGCGAGTCCAAATCCGTCAGTTACAACGTCCTGGCCGACAACACGCTGGGCAGGCTTCCCGAACCTGACCCTGGCGACATCTTCTTCGACTTCGAGGGCGATCCCCTGTGGCAGGACCCGGTCACGGGAAAATGGGGCTTGGAATACCTGTTCGGCGTCATGGAGAACCCCGTTGAACCGGGGGCGTCACCGGTATTCCGTCCTTTCTGGGCGCACTCCCGGGCTGAAGAAGGCAAGGCCTTCGTCGACTTCCTGGACTACGTCGCCAAGCGCCGTGCACAGTACCCGGGCATGCACATCTACCACTACGCGGCCTACGAAAAGACCGCCCTGCGGAACCTGTCCCTGACGCACGTGATGGGCGAAACCGCCGTTGATGACCTCCTCAAGCAAGGCGTCCTGGTGGATCTCTATGACACCGTTCGGCACAGTATCCGGGTCTCTTCGAACTCCTACAGCATCAAGAAGCTGGAACCCCTTTACATGGGACAGCACTTGCGTTCCGGTGACGTGACCGACGCCGGTGCCTCCGTGGTTGCCTACGCCGACTACTGCACGGCCCGGGACAGTGGCAAGGCCGCCCTGGCCACCCGGATTCTCGAGAGCATCCGGGACTACAACGAGTATGACTGCCTCTCCACGCTGGAGTTGCGCAACTGGTTGCTGGCCCGGGCCACTGAGCGCTCCATCGTGCCGGGCTCGCTCAGTGAAGAACCCGATGACCGCGGGAACGGCGATAAGGACGCGGCCGGTTACGAGGCTGCCCCCGAGGAGACAGCCCTATTCGAGTACTTGGCGCAGCTTTCCGAAGACGAACGCTCCAGCCTTGATGCACGGGCCATTGGAATTGTCGCAGCAGGGGTGGGCTACCACCGGCGCGAGGACAAGCAACACTGGTGGGGGCACTTCGACCGTCTCGAGAAACCCACTTCGCAGTGGGATGACGCCAGGGACATTTTCGTTGTGGACCACGCGGAGCTGCTGCAGGATTGGGCCAAACCCACACCCCGCAGCAACCCGGTCCGGATGGTCAAACTGCTCGGACGGTCGGGGGACGGTGCGGGCCTGGACCCGGGCAAGACATACTTCAGAATGTACGGTCCCCCGCTGCCGGATGCGTTGCTGGCCAAGGAATCGTCGGTGCTTGGCCGTGCCGGCTGGGGAAATACGAAAGTCAGCGAGGTTGGCGACGACGGGGACTTTGAATTCGTCACCATCGCCGAAGGCCTGCGCAAGGATTCCACCGAGTTCAGCCAACTGCCCATGGCACTGACCCCGGACAGCCCGATTCCCACGAACGGCCAACGGGCAGCGTTGGCAGCCCTGGCCACGCGGCTCCGGGCTTCCCTCCCGGAGTGGCCCAAGGACGCTGCGCTGGACCTGGTCCGCCGGCAACCGCCCAGGCTGCGCACTCTTTCTGCGCTTCCTGCCGTGGAACCCGAGCCGGACGGATATGTCGACGCCATTACGGCGGCCGTCAAAGACCTTGACCACTCCTACCTTGCGGTTCAGGGGCCTCCGGGCAGCGGAAAGACCCATGTGGGGGCGCACGTGTTGGCCCGGCTCGTGGCTGACGGCTGGAAAGTCGGTGTGGTGGCGCAATCCCATGCCGTGGTGGAACACATGCTGTGTGCCGCCGTCGAGAAAGCCGGCGTGGACCCTCAGCGGGTGGCCAAGGAGGTCAGGCACAACGACCCCGTGCCCTGGAGCGGCTGCGGCAAGGCAGACGTCAGCGAGGCCCTGTCCATGCCCGGGGGCGCCCTGATCGGCGGCACCGCCTGGGCCATGGTGGGAAAGGAAGTGCCGGAAGGATCGCTGGACCTGCTGGTTATCGATGAAGCCGGCCAGTTCTCCCTGGCCAACACCATGGCCGTCTCGCGGGCGGCCAAGCGGCTCCTGCTCCTTGGTGATCCCCAACAGCTTCCCCAGGTCACCCAGGGAACGCACCCCGAGCCGGTTGACGAGTCCGCGCTGGGCTGGTTGTCCGACGGCCACAACACCTTGCCGTCGGAGCTCGGCTACTTCCTGGCCCTGTCATGGCGCATGCATCCGGAACTTTGTGGTGCTGTCTCGGAGCTGTCCTATGACTCCCGGTTGGAGGCGGCTCCCGCAGCCTCGCATCGCCGGCTGGACGGTGCAGAACCTGGAATCTCGTGTGTCTACGTCCAGCACACCGGCAACTCCACCAGCTCGCCCGAGGAAGCGGCCGAAGTGGTGCGGCAAGTACAGGCGCACTTGGGCCTCACGTGGTTGGACCCCTCCCAATCACCGCAAAGCCGTTCCCTCGACGAGGCCGACATCCTGGTGGTAGCTCCCTACAACGCGCAGGTCCAGCTCATCAAGCATCTACTGCACTCAGTGGGTCTGAACAAAGTCCGCGTCGGCACCGTGGACAAGTTCCAAGGCCAGGAAGCTCCTGTGGTGATCGTGTCCATGGCTGCCTCCGCTGCAGGTGAGGTTCCCAGGGGCATGGAGTTCCTGCTCTCCCGCAACCGCATCAACGTGGCGGTGTCGCGCGGCCAGTGGCGTGCCGTCGTCGTCCGTTCGCCTGAGCTGACCAACTACCTCCCGACGCATCCGGAGGGGCTGGAAAACCTGGGCGGTTTTGTGGCCCTCTGCCAACGCGCCTCACCCACCTAGGGGACAGTTAGTGCTCCATTGGCGGCCCATAGCGACGTTAGCTGTCCCCTGGTTGGGCTGCTTGGTTGGGGAGGGCGAGGGCTTCGTCCAGGACCCGGCCGAAGTTCGCGGCGTCGTGCGCGAAGCGGCCCAGGAAGAGCCCCGAGACACCGCTGAGCTGCGGCAGGAGGCCCGGCTTCGCTGAGCCCCCGTAGATCACCGGCAGCCCCGACAAGCCGTGCTGCCCCAGGGCGGCGCGCAGCGCGCCAACAACAGCCGAGACGTACCCTGCCGAGGCAGGTTCGGGTGCGCCGATCGCCCACACAGGCTCATAGGCAATGACGAGCCTGGCGGCCAAGGACCAGTTGCCGGACACAGCGGCGCCGATCTGTTCGAAGACAACATCGGCGGCAACCTCCGGGGCTGACTCCTCGTTCTCCCCCACGCACAGCAACGGCGTCACGCCGGATTCGACGGCGGCGTCCACTTTGCGCGCGATCATCGCGTCAGACTCCGCAAACCACCGCCGGCGTTCGGCGTGCCCGATTTCCACCAACCCGACGCCGAGTTCGGCGAGCATCGACGGAGCCACTTCACCGGTCCACGGACCGTCCGACCACCCGCAATTCTGCGCCCCCAGAACCAGCGGCGAATCCGCCGCAAGGTCTGCCGCCGCAGGAAGAACCGGGAAGGAAGGGATGACAAACGGGACCACCCGCCCGGCCGCGAGGGCCGGACGGGCGTCCACTTCTTTCACCAACTGCTCCAGCCACGCCAACGATTGCGCGTAGCCCATGTACATCTTGGTGCTGACTCCTACATACAAGGCGTCAGTGTCCAACAGCATCACTTGTCCAGCAGCTCATCGGCTTTGTTGGTGAAGGCGCGCGTTCCGAACATCATGATTGCTGCCAGGAAGGGCAGAACACCCAGGGCGTACACACCCATGGTTCCCGTGTCCGAGGCCGTCATTTCGTTGACCGAGGTGCGCAGGATCGGTGCGACGAAACCGCCCAGGTTTCCCAGGGAGTTGATGAGGCCGATACCGGCCGCTGCGGCAGTTCCGGTGAGGAACGCCGTCGGGTAGGACCAGGCGATGGGACCGATCGCGAGGAAGCTGCACACCGCCAAGGTGATGAAGATGATGCCAAGCGTCGGCTGGTGGTTGGCCCCGGCCCAAGCGGAACCGAAGATGCACAGGCCCGTGGAGACGAACAACGCCGTACCCCAGCGACGCCGGCGCAGAACCGTGTTTGCTGCCTTTCCAATGAAGAAGCAGGCAAAGATGCCGAAGAACCACGGGATGGCGGTCAGGAGTCCGACGGCGAGTCCAACCTTTTGGCCGGTCAGCTGGGACACCTGCTGCGGAAGGTAGAACGTCACGCCGTACACCGCGATCTGCAGGCAGAAGTAGATGATGGTGAAGTACCAGACCTTGCCGTTCCGCATCGAGGCGAGGACGCCGCGGGGACCGGATTCTTCCTTCACCGTGTCCTCGAGGGCCATGACATCGGTGAGGGCTCCCTTTTCTTCCTTGCTCAGGAACTTCGCGTCCTGCGGGCTGTTGATCAGGAAGAAGAAGGCGGCAATACCGGCCAGCACAGCCAGCATGCCTTCGACGAAGAACATGACCTGCCAACCAGCTACGCCCGGAACCTGGTCGCCGATGTTGATCAGCCAACCGGACAGCGGCGCACCGATCATCTGCGAGAACGGCTGTGCCAGGTAGAAGATGGCGAACATCTTCACGCGTACCTTGTTGGGGAACCAGGCCGCCAGGAACATGATCACGCCCGGGAACAATCCGGCCTCGGTCACGCCAAGCAGGAAGCGGAGGATGATGAACGAGACTTCGCCTTGCACGAATGCGAAGCAGGCCGACACGATGCCCCACGTGACGGCGATGCGGGCCAGCCACATTTTGGCACCAAACTTGGTGAGCAGAAGGTTGCTGGGGATCTCGAACAACGCGTAGCCGATGAAGAAGATACCGGCACCGAGCGCGTAGGCCCCGGCAGTGATGCCCTTGTCCACCCCAAGGGCGGCTTCGGCAAAACCAACGTTGGTGCGGTCAAGGAAGGCCACCACGTACAGAATGACCAGCATGGGCATCAGCCTGAATGAAGCCTTGGATATTGCCGACTTCAAAACCGGCGAATCCAGCAACTCCTTGGTGGAAGTTGATGCGACGGACATTGAAACTCCTCTTTGAGTAGTCAGTTGGGGATAACCAAAGCGGGTTATCAGCGCGGGAAGAGAATGAGCACTAGGCCCACGGCGCAGGCGAGCACGCCCACGGCAAGGTAGATCTTCCGTTCTCGGGTCCAGGTCTTCATCGACGAAGGCCCTAGTGCATGTACAACCCGCCGTCCACATTCAGCGTCTGGCCGGAGATGTATCCGGAGTCCTCGCTGATGAGGAAGGCGATGGCTGCGGCGATGTCGCGGGTGGAGCCGACGCGGTTCACCACGAGGTCCTTGACCAGTTCGTCCTTGCGCTCCTCGCTCAACGTGCCGCCCATGATGTCGGTGTCGATGGGGCCGGGCGAAATCGCGTTGACGGTGATGTCGTACTCCCCCAGCTCGCGGGCTGTCGCGCGGGTGAGGCCAATGACGCCTGCCTTGGCAACCGAGTACGGGGTCTTCGAGAAGGTGCCACCGCCGCGCTGCGCCGAAACGGAGGAGATGTTGACGATGCGGCCTACGCGGTTCTTCACCATGGACTCAGCCACGCGCCGGGTGGCGTAGTGGACACCGTTGAGGTTGATGCTAAGGACCCGCTCCCATTCGGCGGGTTCAAGTTCCAGGTACCCGATGGGCGAGCTGACGCCGGCAACGTTGGCCAAGGCCACGATCTGGGGCAGCTCTGCTTCGAGCTCGTCGATGGCTGCGCGGACCTCGGCTTCGCTGGCCACATTGGCGCCTACGCCGTGTGCCTGGACTCCGTATTCTGCGGCGATTTCCTTGGCCGCGGCCTTGCAGGCGGCGTCATCGAGGTCGATGATGCCGATGTTCCAGCCCTGGGCGGCCAAGTAGTTGACGGTCGCGCGGCCAATGCCACGTTCGGAGACAGCTCCGGTAACGATTGCCGTCCGTGATGCGGGAAAAGTCATGTGTTTCTCCTGTTAGTTGATAGGTGCCGGGCCGAGCTCTTCAATGAGCTTCTGCATGGCGACGTAGGCCTTGTTGCGGTAGGCGATGAGTTCCGGGGTCCGTTCGGCGGGAACGTTGAGGAAGCCCGCCCCGGTCTTGGTCCCGAGCTTGCCGGCCTCGACCAGGTCGGAGAGGATCTTCGGCGTCGCAAAACGCTCCGGGAAGCCGGTCTGCAGCGACTTGTAGCAGAAGTTGTAGACATCCAGGCCCGCCATGTCGGCGATGGCGAACGGCCCGAAGAACGGCAGGCGGAAGCCGAACGTCGTACGGACCAGGGTGTCGACGTCGTCCGCTGTTGCGATGCCCTGCTCCACCAGCTGCGCCGCTTCGTGGAACAGCGCGTACTGCAGGCGGTTCAGCACGAAGCCGGTGACATCCTTGACGACGGCCGTCTGCTTGCCGGCGGCGTGGACCAGGTCACAGGAGGCGGAGACCGTGGCGGCCGAAGTGCCCGCGTGCGGGATGACCTCGACGCCGGGAATGAACGGCGAGGGGTTGGAAAAGTGCACGCCCAGGAAGCGCCCCGGATTGGTGACGGCCTCGGCCAGGGCAGCAATGGAGATGGTGGACGTGTTGGAGCCGATCAGGGCGTCCGGGCGGGCTGCCGCACTGATCCGGGCGAGGGTCTGGTGCTTGATTTCCAGGACCTCGGGAACGCACTCCTCGATGAAGTCAGCGTCCGCAACGGCTTCCTCGATGTCCTTTGCAGCCCACAGGTTCTGCTTGAGGATCTCCGTCGAACCCTTCGGGAAGAGCCCGTCGGCGATGAACTGCTCCGACTCTTCCAGCAAACGCTCGTAGTTCTTCTGCGCTACCTCGGCAGAAACGTCGGCCAGGGCAACGCGGGCGCCACCAAGCGCCAGGACCTGGGCGATGCCGCCGCCCATGTAGCCGGAGCCGACGACGGCGATCTTCCGGGCTTGGTTTTCTGGTGTAGTCATTGATCAGACCGCCTTTGTGTAGTCGGGTTCGTAAGAGCAGATGGCGTCCACCTTTGCGGCGGAGGCGGAATTCTCGTCAAAGCGGTGTCCGAGCCATTCGCCCACCAGCTTTTTGGCCAATTCCAGTCCGATGACGCGCTGGCCGAGGGTCAGGACCTGGGCATTGTTGCTCAGGACGGAACGCTCCACGGAGTAGGAATCGTGGGCCGTGACGGCGCGGATGCCGGGAACCTTGTTTGCCGCGATGGCTACGCCGAGTCCCGTGCCGCAGATCAGCAGCGCCCGGTCTGCTTCGCCTTCGGCCACCTTGCGGGCGGCATCGACGGCGACGTGCGGGTAGGCGGTGGAATCGTCCGGTCCCACGCCGACGTCTGTCACGGACGCGACGCGCGGGTCAGCTTCCAACAGTGCCAGGAGGGCGTTCTTGTATTCCACGCCGGCCTCGTCATTGCCGACGACGATGCGCCAGCCTTGGGTGTTGCTCATTCTTCAGGCTCCGTTTCCAGCCGGTGCAGCGGTGGTTGCAGCGGCAAGTTGTGAATCGATGAATTGTGAGATCCGTGCGGCGATCAGTCCGAAGGACACAGCGCCGGGATCCGGGTGGCCGAGGCTCTTCTCGGCGAGGGGACGTGCCCGGCCCTTCAGTGGCCGGAGCTCCGCGGTTTTCGCGGCAGCGGACTCGGCCGCCGCAGCCGCAACTGCCAGCGCCCTGTCAACGGGAGCACCGCCGTCGAGCTCTGCCAGGAAGGCATCGCGGAACGGAAGGAGCGCGTCCACCATGGTTTTGTCGCCCGGCTCCGCTTTGCCGAGTTCGGTGATGGCACCGGCGAAGGCTTTCACCGCAGCGGCTGCGTCCTCGGCGCTGTAGGAGTCCCGGTTTCCGAGCGCTTGCCCGGCCGCAATGACGGCCGAACCCCACAGGGCTCCCGAGGTGCCGCCGGCACGCTCGCTCCAGGCCTCGCCGGCACTGGCCAGCACCCGCGCCACCGACGAACCGCCGGCGGCTTTCCCAGCAGCAGCGGCTGCGTCGACCCCGCGGCGCATGCCGATACCGTGGTCGCCATCGCCGGCAATGGCGTCCAGTTTGCCGAGTTCTTCTTCATGCTCGACGACGACGTCCCTCACCTGGGCGAGGATCGCCACGGCCTGCTCCCCAAGTTCCGCCGCGGCCCGGGTGGGCTGCTCGACGTCGGAGGCTTCGGCGTCGTCCGTCAACGCAGTGGTGCGCGCCGCGCGGGGTGCCATGCTGCCCTTGCGGAAAGCGGGGGTGTCGGCGGGCGCGGACCAGTACTGTTCCAGTTCCTCGTCCAGCCACAGGAGCGTCAGCGACAGGCCTGACATGTCCAGGCTGGTCACCAGCTCCCCGCACTCGGGCTCGACGACCGTCAGCCCGGCAGCTGCCAGGAGCTTCTCGATCTTGCCGAACAGCAGGAAAAGTTCGTCGTACTTGACGGTGCCAAGCCCGTTGACGATGGCCACCACGCGCTCTCCTGCGTCCTCGGGCTTGTCAGCCAGCAGCTTCGACACCAGGAGTTCGGCGAGTTCGGATGCCGTGGGCATGGGGTGTT
The DNA here is from genome assembly GCF_007670255.1 of Paenarthrobacter nicotinovorans. Lineage (GTDB taxonomy): Bacteria > Actinomycetota > Actinomycetes > Actinomycetales > Micrococcaceae > Arthrobacter > Arthrobacter nicotinovorans_B. Next base: position 172,496 of record NZ_SZVS01000010.1, read on the forward strand.
CGGAGATCCCGGGTTCGCCGTGAATGCCCAAGCCGAGGGACATCTGCCCCGCGGGAACGTGGAACAGCGGGTCCTTGGCGCCCGGCAACGTGCAGCCGTCAAAGGCCACGCCGAGGGAGCGCGTGCGGTAGTTGGTCTTGATGGCCAAACGCTCGACGCCGTCAAGGTCCAGTCCCGCTTCTGCGGCGGCTCCTGCGATCTTGAAAACGGTGAGGTCTCCGGCAATGCCGCGGCGCTTTTCCAGCTGTTCGATCGGAGCGCTGGCAATGTCATCCGTAACGGTGACGGTGCGGGTCTCGATGCCCTCGGCATTGAGCCGAAGCTGGGCCTGGCCGAAGTGGAGGACGTCGCCGGCGTAGTTACCGTAGCTCAGCAGCACACCGCCGCCTGCATTGGCGGCCTTGGCCACGCGGTACACCTGGCCTGCTGCGGGAGAGGCGAACATGTTCCCGCACGCCGAGCCTGCAGCCAGGCCCGGACCGACGAGCCCGGCAAAGGCCGGGTAATGTCCGGACCCTCCACCAACCACCAACGCTACCTGGCCTGCAGGTACCTCAGTGGAGCGCACCACGCCGCCATCCACCCTGGCTACCTACGAGCGGTTGGCTGCAACGAAACCATCCAGGGCTTCGTCGGCAAAGTCCGCCGCGTCATCGAAAATCCGCGTCACTTCACCGCTCCTGCCAACTCTGCAGCCGGCTGCTGGCGGCCCTGTGCGACCTGGCTTGTGCCCAGCGCGTAGCCCTCGGTCTTGGGCAGGACATGGCGGCGCAGGTATTCCTGGTTGCTGGCGGTGACGCTGAGGCCGTCGCCACCGTAGTGTTCGGTGCAGAGGATGCCCTGGAAGCCCACGGACAGCGCAAACTTGAAGGCTTCACGGTAGTTGATGAGTCCGCTTTCCATGGGGGCGGGCATGGTGATGTAACTGTCGCGGGCCACGTCCTCATCGCGGATGTAGTTCTTCATGTGCCAGTAGTTGGAATATGGCAGGGTCTTGGCCACCATTTCGCGCCAGTCCTCGATGGGCCGGTGAAGTCGGATGAGGTTGCCAAGGTCCGGGTTGAGGCCAACGTTGTCCAGGCCGATGTCCTGTACCAATTGGACGGAGGAGTCGGCGGTGCCGAGGTAGGTGTCCTCATACATCTCCAGGGACAGCAGGATCCCGGCCTCGGCGGCGTGCTGGCCGAGCTCACGGATGCGGGAGACGGCGTTGCCCCATGCTTCCTTGTCCCCCACGGGGTCCTTGTATCCCTCCACGGTCCAGAACCACAGCTGTTTCTGCTGCTCCGGCGTAATGGCCTGGTGGAGGCCGATCGAGACTACCTCGCAGCCGAGTTCGGCGGCGGCGTCGATGGTCCGGTGGCTGTAGGCGAGGTTCCCGGCCCAATCCGTGGTGTGGATGACGCTGCGGCGGATGGCTGAGATGACCGGCGTCCCGATGCCTACGTGCTCGGCGGTCTGCTTGAACTCTGCGAGGCGTTCCTTGCTGAGATCGCCCGGACGCACCCAGCTGTCGGTGAGATCGGCGTTGGTGAAACCCGCGTCCTTGACTTCCTGGAGGACGTCGGCCCAGACGGAAGCGTCGGCGTCGTTGATGTCCTTGCCCGTTTGGTCGGTGCCGGGGAACTGCAGGAGGGCCGCGGTGACGGGCCAATTCTCGGCGGTATACGCCATGATGATCACTCCTTCGTGGAATCCTGTTTCCTATAGGATTTACGAACACGAAGGAACTGTCAAGCCTTTTCGGAAACTTCCTGCATCCTATATGTCTTACATATGTTCGTGAAGAGGGTCACAAAAAAGGCCCGCCGGCATGTCCGGCGAGCCTTGCTTGGCAGATGACTATTCCTCGGGCGCGTCAGCCATTGCCCGCCCCCGGACGTTCTCCACGTGGGCGACCATTGCCTGTGCCGCCTTTTCCGGATCGCCGCCCGTCAGGGCGTCCAGCACGGCTTGGTGCTCGGAGATCGCCTGTTCGGCATCAGTAATGCCCACTCCCCCGAACAAGCGGAAACGCTGGACCTGCCCGCCCAAGGTGTTGTATGCCGCCAGGAGGAATTGGTTGTTGGCCTGGGCGGCGATGAGCTGGTGAAACCGTTCGTCAGCCTCGAGATAGCTCCGGTATTCGGCGAACGTTCCGCCCCTCGGAGCCGTCTTCAAGTCCTCCACAGCCTGCTTCAGGGCATCGAGGCCCTCCTGCGTCATCCGCGAACACGCCAACCTGGCATTCACTGGTTCAATCGAAAGCCGCGCTTCCATGAGTTCAGCAAAGTCCTCGCGGGTGAAAACCGGAGCAACCCGGTACCCCTTGAGCGCGACGCGACGAACCATGCCCGTATGCTCCAGCCGGGCCAGCGCCTCCCGCACTGGCGTAGGCGAGACATCCAGTTCCCGCGCCATCCCGTCGATGCTGACGGCAGCTCCCGGTTTCAAACGGCCATCCATGAGCCATTCGAGCAGCGCTTCATACACGTGGTCCGCCAGAACTTGGCGACTGACAGGAAAGCCGGGGCGGGCGACTGCCGGCGAAGGTTCAGACATGCCACAAATCCTATAGGAACGCGAGCCGTCGGTCGGTAAGGAGACGACGTCACATTCCGCCCGGCTTGTGAGCTTAAAGCACGACGTCGGCAGTCGCCATTCGGGAAAAGGCGCGCCGACGTCGTGCTTTTGCTGCTGTTAGTTCGCGTAGAACGGGTAGTCCGTGTATCCCTCGGCGCCGTCAGCGTAGAACGTGGCCGGGTTGGGCTCGTTCAGCGGCAGGCTGTCACGCCAGCGACGGGCCAGATCGGGGTTGGCGATGGCCGGGCGGCCAACCACGACGGCGTCAGCGAGGCCTTCTTCGATGATGGCGAAGGCTTCGTCGCGGGTGGTGATCTCGCTGAAGCCGGTGTTCACCAGGAAAGTTCCGTTGAAACGTTCACGGAGGTCCTGGACCAGGGATCCCTTGGGCTCGTGGTGCAGGATGCTCAGGTACGCCAGGTTGAGTGGCGCAATGGTGTCCACCAGAACCTCGTACGTTGCCCGGACATCGGCGGCATCCGTTTCGGCGATTCCCTGGACGTTGTGCTCCGGGGAAATCCGGATACCCACACGGTTGGCCCCCAAGGCCTCCACCACCGCGTTGACCGTCTCGATGACGAACCGTGCACGGTTTTCCGGGGAACCACCGTAGCTGTCGGTACGGACATTGGAGTTCGGGGCAAGGAATTCATGCAGGAGGTAGCCGTTGGCGGAGTGGAGTTCAACGCCGTCGAAGCCTGCCTCAATCGCATTCTTGGAGGCGGTGACGATTTCCTGGATCACTCCGGGCAGTTCGTCCGTGCGCAGTTCGCGCGGCACCGGGTAGGCCTGCTTGCCGTTGGGGGTGCGGACCTCGCCCTCGATGGCGACGGCGCTGGGGCCGACAATTTCGTGGCCACCGGTGATGTCGGCGTGCGACACGCGTCCGCCGTGCATGATCTGGGCGAACATCCGACCACCCTCGGCGTGGACTGCGTCAGTGACCTTCTTCCAGCCAGCGACCTGCTCATCTGTGACAAGACCGGGCTGGCCGGGGTAGGACTGACCGGCACGGGCCGGGTAGGTTCCTTCGCTGACGATCAGGCCCAGGGAGGCGCGCTGGCGGTAGTGCTCAGCGATCAGATCGTTCGGAACGCCATCCTGGCCTGCGCGCAGGCGAGTCAACGGGGCCATCACCAGTCGGTTGGAAAGCTCCAGCTCGCCAAGGGCCAAGGGGGAAAACAGCATGCGCGGTTCCTTTCAGGATGAATCAGGTTCACCATGCGTAACTGTGCCGCGTCTGCAACTATTCCGGGTGAGGCGCAGATCACACCCTACTTGGTCAGATCCCTCATTGACTCGTCGAAGCATTCGCACAGGGCAAGGACTGCCACCAGGTGCGCCTCCTCGGCGTGCGGCGGGTCCGTGTTGATGTTGATTGCCTCATTGACGGATTGCGCCAGGTCCTTGGACTCCCGTCCGGTCAGTGCCCACACCTTGGCGCCTGCAGATTTGGCTGCGGCAGCGGCGTCGCGGAGGTCATCCGTGATTCCCTTGGCAGCCAGCAGCACCACAATGTCTCCACGCTTGACCACCGACGGAATCTGGCTGCTGATGGTCTCCCCGGCATCCTTGTTGGCCACGATGGCCTTGAAGGAGCCGGGGTTCCCACCGTGATCATGGGCGGCATCGTGGGCAGTGAGTTCAGAGGCGAAGCGTTGTGCTTCATGGGCGGAACCGTCGCTTCCGGCGGCGAACACCCGGCCGCCACGAAGCCTGGCCCTGGCCAGTTCCTCGCCCCATTCGGCAAGCCGCGACGATTCCCGACGCAGGGCCGCTACGGCTGGCCCGATCTCGCCAAGGTGACCCAGGACAACGTCCACTGCATGTCGGTTGATCTTCGAATCAGTCGCACGGATTGACTGGCCTGTCCGCCTCACCACGATACTCACTTCCTTACCTCCGCTTCGTCGTTGAAACTACAGGTTCCTGTCGCCGTCGCGCGTCGAGCCGTCACGCCTGCTGCGGTCACGCGTCAGCCGCTCACCCTCCGCGACGTTGACGCGGTCGGCGTCACTGGTGTGGCCGCCGTCGTGGTCCACGTTGCCGCGGCCGGCATGGGTGCCGTGACCGTCGTCGGCGGATCGGTCTGCCGTGGCATTCGGGTCAAGCTTGTCGGCATGGCGGAGGTGCTCTTCGACGCGTCCGTGCGCTTCCTCGGCCTTTTCGGAGTGCCGTTCAGCTTCTTTCCGGAGCCGGTTCGCTTCGGCTTCGGCCTGGAGGGCGTTTGCCTCGGCCTGGGCAGCCTCAGCCTTGGCTTGGTGAGCGCCGATGGCTTCCTCTTGGGCCTTCTCGCGCAACTCCCCCGCCCGGCGACGATTGACCTCGGCCTTCTTACGGCGTCCAACAACCACCGCGATGATCACGGCTGCGATGACCACCACGGCCACGACGATGATCAGTACCAGTTGTCCTGTGTCCACGAGGATTACCTCCCTGGTGAGCGGACTTCCGTGGGCGCCGCTCGCAGCCCGCGCTGTGCTTGGTGTCCGAGGTGTACCCCAATCGGGTCATTCCAAAACGATTCCGGTCCCGCCTCTTCTTGTATGGTAGCTAGTTATCAGGTTACTTACTAGTTTTAGCTGCCCGTCTCTTCCGGGTGTTCACGGGCACGCTTTTCTTCCGGGGTTTCACCGGTCTCATCAGGGATGAACGTGGGGTCCAGTTCGGTGGTGAAGTCGCCGGTTCCATTGTCATGTTCGACGGCGTCAGTCGCCCCAGGTTCGGACGGTTCCGAAGGTGCCGCGTCGGTCTTGTTGGGTTCGTTGCTCATGGCCTCAATCTAGGCACCACCCGGGATCGTGTCGAGGGTCGGCGGCCTTGTAAGAGGACATGATCTCTGCTTCGCTGGAAAGGTCTCCAGAAGAGCGGGACCGGCCCCGGCATCAACAGCAGGGAGATCCACACGTGAAAGCAGTGACATGGCAAGGCCGGCGCACGCTCAGCGTCGACGACGTACCCGAACCCTCCATCCAGGAACCCACGGACGCGATTGTCCGCATCACTTCCACCGCCATCTGCGGCTCGGACCTCCACTTGTATGAGGTCCTCGGCCCCTATATGCACAAGGGCGACGTCATTGGGCACGAGCCCATGGGAATCGTCGAAGAAGTAGGCCCGGGAGTGCACCGCCTCAAAAAGGGCGACAGGGTTGTGGTCCCCTTCAACATCTCCTGCGGGCACTGCTACATGTGCAACCGCGGGCTTCAGTCCCAATGCGAAACCACCCAGGTCAAGGCCAAGGGATCCGGCGCGGCGCTGTTTGGCTATTCAGAACTGTATGGCTCCGTCCCGGGAGGCCAAGCCCAGTACCTGCGGGTGCCGTTCGCGGATTACGGCCCCGTGAAAATCGACTCGGATGCGCCCGACGAACGCTACCTCTTCCTGTCCGACATCCTCCCCACCGCGTGGCAGGCCGTGGAGTACGCCAATGTTCCTGAGGGTGGGACCCTCGCGGTGCTGGGTTTGGGACCTGTTGGCCAGTTTGCCACCAGGATCGGCCTCCACAAGGGCTTCCGGGTCATCGGAGTCGATCCGGTCCCCGAACGCCGGGCGATGGCGGAGTCCCACGGCGTGGAGACCATGGACTACAGTTCCGATGTCGCCAGCCAGATCCGGGAGGAAACGCTCGGCCGGGGACCGGACTCCGTGGTGGACGCCGTCGGCATGGAAGCACACGGTTCGCCGGTGGCTTCCTTCCTCCACAAGGCAGTGTCCCTCCTACCGGACAAGCCGGCGCAGGTGGCCATGGAGACCATGAGCGTAGACCGGCTCGCGGCCCTCCATACCGCCGTCGACACAGTACGTCGCGGTGGCACACTCTCCCTTAGCGGCGTCTACGGAGGCCAGGCCGATCCCATGCCGCTGATGACCATGTTCGATAAGCAGATCCAGCTCCGCATGGGTCAATGCAATGTGCGCAGCTGGATCGACGACTTGCTCCCCCTGGTGGAGGACGACGCCGATCCGCTGGGAGTCATGCATCTGGTCACCCATACCGGGAGCTTGGACGAGGCGCCTGCACTCTACGAGAAGTTCCAAAAGAAGCAAGATGGATGCATCAAGGTGGTCCTCAAGCCCTGAGCAGCGCACATTCAGGAAGTACCCAGAATTGCTCGATAGCCTAGCAATTGTCAGCGTTGGTACTACATCGAAGGAGATCCCATGGGACTCGGAGACAAGATCAGCAACAAGGCACAGGAAGTCACCGGCAAGGCAAAGGAAGCCCTGGGTGACGCCACCAATAACGAGAAACTGCAGGCCGAAGGCGTAGCTGACCAGGCAGCCGCCAAGACCAAGCAGGCTGGCGAGAACGTCAAGGACGCCGCAAAGGACGCCTTCGACAAGTAGGCCTACAGCACCAAACGAACACAGCGAAACGCCCCGGCTCCCATCCAAGGGAACCGGGGCGTTCTGCGTGCACCCAACCATACGTGCCCCCATCTAGGGGACAGCTCCTGTCCCAATGAGCCGTCAGTAGGACATGTGCTGTCCTCTAGACTCTTCTATGTCTGTCAAGGGGTTTGGGTTGCTGTTGCGGCAGCGTTGAGTGTGCGGTAGATGTGGCGGGCC
>NZ_SZVS01000011.1 GCF_007670255.1 Paenarthrobacter nicotinovorans
ACACGGAAGAGGTCACTGGTTCGATCCCAGTATCGCCCACCAGAACAAGGCAACTTGTTTGTTGTTGAACGTCGGAACCACTCCGGCAGGCAGCATGTGCGGACGTAGCTCAGCTGGTAGAGCACCACCTTGCCAAGGTGGATGTCGCGAGTTCGAATCTCGTCGTCCGCTCCAAAAAGAAAGCAGCTCCCAGGAGCTGCTTTTTTTGTGCCCTTTTTCTACTGTTCCCCAATTCATCAGGAGAAGTAACTGATACCCCTCAGAAGAAGTCGCTTTATCTAATGTGATTCCCCTCGCATAATGTACTGCGAGCTCATCACCGTTCCACGCCCACCGGCAGGAGTACCCCATGAATGTACAGACGGCTTCAAAGTCCGTCCTGAGGCGCAAGCCCATTGACGATATCGAAGAAGAAAGCAAGCACAGCGGACTCTTCAAGAGTCTCGGCCTTTGGCAGCTGACGGCCATTGGCGTCGGTGGAATTATCGGCGTCGGCATCTTTTCCCTGGCCGGCTTGGTGGCCCACGGCAGCGAAGGCAACCCGGGTGTCGGCCCGGCAGTCCTCATTTCCTTCCTGATCGCCGGCTTGGCCTCCGGAGCGGCGGCATTGTCGTACGCAGAATTCGCCGGAATGATTCCCCGGGCCGGATCGGCATACACCTATGGCTACGTCGCCCTTGGTGAAATCATCGGCTGGTTCATCGGCTGGGACCTGCTGCTCGAATACATCGCCATCGTCGCCGTCGTCGCAATCGGCATCTCCGGCTACTTCGACGCCTTCCTTTCGGGCATCGGCATCCATATGCCCGCCTGGATGACGTCCACGGTCGATGAGGGCAAAGGCGGCATCATCAACCTCCCCGCAATCCTCGTGTGCCTCCTGGTCACATGGATTCTGAGCCGTGGAACAAAGGCGTTCGGCCGGTTCGAACTGGTGGCCGTCGCCATCAAGGTCATCCTGATCTTGTTCATCATCGGGCTTGGCATCTTCTACGTGAACACCGAGAACTACAACCCGTTCATGCCCAGCGGTTTCGGTCCCGTGGTCGCTGGTGCCGCGACGGTCTTCTTCGCAGTCTTTGGCTATGACGCCATGAGTACCGCAGCGGAGGAGGCCAAGGAGGGCAAGAAGCACATGCCCAAGGCCATCATCTTGTCGCTGATCATCGCCATGCTGCTCTACGTTGCCGCCACGCTTGTGTTGACCGGCATGCAGAACTACAAGGACATCAACCCCACTGCCGGTTTTGCCTCCGCGTTCACTGGTGTCGGACTGCCCGTCATTGCCACCATCATCTCGGTGTTCGCCGTGCTGTCCATCCTGACCGTCATGCTGACGTTCCTCCTGGGTGTCACCCGGGTGTGGTTCTCCATGAGCCGCGACGGGCTGCTGCCTGGCTGGTTCGCCAAGACCGACCGCCACGGTACGCCCCAACGCGTCACCTGGATCGCCGGCATCGCCTCAGCCTTCCTTGCCGGCGTCTTCCCCATCAAGGAAGTCGCGGACCTTACCAACATCGGCATCCTGGCAGCCTTCGTCGTGGTTTGTGTGTCCGTGATTGTGTTCCGCTACACCAAACCCAATGCGCCCCGGACCTTCCGCCTCCCGCTGATGCCGCTGGTTCCCGCCTTCGGCGTACTGGCATCGGCTTTCCTGATGTTCCAGCTGCACTGGGAAACCTGGCTGCGGTTCGGAGTCTGGCTTGTCATTGGCTTGGTGATCTATTTCGCCTACGGCCGCAGGCACTCCCTGATGAACCCTGACAGCCCGCGGCACAAGCTGGCCAGTAAGCCATTGGCGTAGTTATTCACAGGTAGCGACTGCAACCTTGGCACCTCAGGAAACTGGTGTTAGGGTCGGACGCGGAGGAGCGAACTGGCTCCGCGATGGAAGGGAGGTGCCCGTGGGTTTAATTGACGACCTGAAGGGCAAGGCTCAGGGTCTCATTCAAGGCAACGAAGAAGCCATCAAGAATGGCATCGAAAAGGCCGGAGACTTCGTTGACCAAAAGACGGGCGGCAAGTTCGCAAGTCAGGTCGACGCAGTGCAGAACGCCGCTTCCGACTTCGTGGCCAAGAACGATGGCGAGCCTGGTCAGGCTCCCGTCGCGGGTGAGCCTAAGCAGCCGTAGCTGCCTGAGCCGCCGTACCAGATACGTCAAGGGGGCACCGGTCCCGCCGAGAGGCGCCACCGGTGCCCTTGGCGTTTAACCAAAAATTGGCATGGCTTGCAGGTCAGGTACTTTGGACACTATGCCTTCCGCCACTTCCACGACCACCCGCAGCAAAACCACGAAAGAGACGCTGGGCCCCCAAATCAGTGCCGGGGTTGTCACTGCACTGGTGGGATTCACGTCGTCATTCGCTGTCGTATTGGCCGGGCTGCAGGCTGTAGGTGCCAATCAGGCCCAGGCGTCCAGCGGCTTGCTGGCACTGACCCTCCCTTTCGGCCTTGGCATCCTGTGGCTGTCCTGGCGCAGCAAAATGCCCGTGACGCTCGCGTGGTCCACCCCCGGCGCCGCGCTGCTCGCCACTGCGGGAACAGTCGACGGCGGATGGCCGGCCGCCGTGGGAGCCTTCCTGATCGTGGGGGTGCTCATTGTCCTCACGGGGTTGCTTCCAGTGCTGGGAAGGTTGATGGCAAAGATCCCAACCGCCTTGGCGCAGGCCATGCTTGCCGGTGTCCTGCTCCCCTTGTGCCTGGCGCCCTTCAAGTCACTGGGCTCGTCACCTCTGTTGGTTGCCCCCGTGATCCTGTGCTGGATCGTCCTGATGAAATTCGCCCCCCGCTGGTCCGTTCCGGCCTCGCTGCTGGTGGCGCTTGCCGTCATTGGCGTCCATATTGCCTCCTCCGGTGTCCAGATCCCCGCAGAGAGCCTGGTGCCCCGCCTGGAGTGGACCACGCCCGCCTTCTCGTTGGAAGCTGGCATCGGCTTGGCACTGCCTTTGTTCATCGTCACCATGGCGTCGCAAAACATCCCTGGCGTCGCTGTCTTGAAGTCCTTTGGCTACACCACCCCCTGGCGGCCATCAATGCTCGTCACCGGGGCTGGAACCATGATTGGAGCGCCCTTTGGCGGGCACGCCATCAACCTGGCCGCATTGAGCGCCGCCCTTGCCGCGGGAGAGGAAGCCGGCAAGGACCAGAAGCGGCGTTGGATCGCCGCTTTCGTATCCGGCGTGGCCTATCTGCTGCTGGCAGCAGTTTCAGCAGCCCTCGTGACCGTGGTCGCGGCAGCGCCCGCGGGACTTCTGGAAGCCGTCGCCGGCCTCGCCCTGCTTGGAACCCTGGCGTCCTCGATCTCCTCCGCACTTGCCGTCGCCGAAGAGCGGATTCCGGCCTGCGTCACGTTCCTGCTGGCCGCCTCCGGTATTGCTTTTGCCGGTATCGGGGCGGCGTTCTGGGCGCTGGCAGGCGGGATTGCCATCCGCTGGGTGTTGAAGAGCCGCGAGCCCTTGACCAGAGCCTGACTCAGGCGGGCTCGTGATTCTGGGCCTCGCGGGCCAGCGCCGTCAAGCGCGAAACGGCACGGAAGTACTTCTTCATGTAGCCGCCCGTCATCATCTCTTCGGTGAACAGCTTGTCGAAGGGAACACCACTGGCCAGGATGGGCACGTCTTTGTCATACAGCCGGTCGGCCAGCACAACGAACCGCAGCGCAACAGCCTGTTCCGTAATGGTTTCGACGTCGCTCCACACCACAGCTTCGATGCCGGAGATGAGCTGGCGGTACCGGCTGGGGTGCACCGCTGCGAGGTGGTTGACCAAGGTCCGGAAATCATCCACCGCGACGGTCTTTCCGTCGAACTCGGTCCGCATCCGATGCTTCAGCTCTTCGGTCTTGAGGGGTGCGGGGGCCGCAGGCAGGCCACGGTGGCGGAAGTCCTCGCCGTCGATCCTGACGACATCGAACTGGTCAGCCAGGACCTGGATTTCCCGCTGGAAGTCGACGGCGGCGAAGCGGCCTTCGCCCAATGAACCGGGCAAGGTGTTGGACGTGGCAGCAAGCTTCACACCGGCGTCGGCGAGTTCGCGCATAAGCCGGGACATCAGCACGGTGTCGCCTGGATCATCCAATTCGAACTCGTCGATGCACACCAGTTTGTAGCTGCTGAGCGCTTCAACCGTTTTGCGGAACGACAAAGCGCCCACCAGGTTGGTGTACTCCACGAAGGTTCCGAAGGCCTTGGGGCCCGGGGACCTGTGCCACAGGGATGCCAGAAGGTGGGTTTTGCCCACGCCGAAACCGCCATCGAGGTAGATTCCGGCCCTCGTTGCCGGCGCTTTCTTGGCAAACAGCTTCTTGAACAGACCCGCGTTGTCGCCATTGCCCACGCCATCGGCGAATGCTGAGAGCAGTTTCACGGCATTGGCCTGGCTCGGCTGCGAGGGATCCGGCCGGTAGCTGTCGAACGACACCTCTCCGAATCGGGGAGACGGGTAGAACCCCTTGAGGAGTTCCTCCACTGAGACTGCCGGCGTGCGGGCAGCCAGTTGTTCGATCTTTACCACGGTGGTCCGTTCCTTCGGCATTGGGTCCCCAGCAAGAATACCGGCAACGGAGGCTGTGGTAACGGACACGTGACCAAGCCCATGTTTCACCGTATGACCACGCCGGAAGCAATCCGCGCGGCCCGTGGTTAGTGTTGAGGCAAGCCGGGCCCGCACGTGCACCACCTTCAACGGCCTGGCTCCGTCCGTTGTCAGTGAAAGGCCATCATGTCCTACCCCGTTGAACAAAACGAAAAGTTCGCTTCCTACGCGAACCCTGATCGACTCGTCTCCACCGAGTGGCTCGCGGCAGCCCTTGCTGACGGCGCTGTAGCCGACGGCAAGTTGGTGCTGGTCGAGTCCGACGAAGACGTCCTTCTGTACGAGACCGGGCACATCCCGGGAGCCGTCAAGATCGACTGGCACACCGACCTGAACGATGAAGTCACCCGCGACTACGTCGATGGCGCGGCGTTCGCTGCCCTCGCCGCTTCCAAGGGCATCTCCCGCGACAGTACCGTGGTGATCTACGGCGACAAGTCCAACTGGTGGGCCGCCTATGCACTGTGGGTCTTCACGTTGTTCGGCCACGAGGACGTCCGTCTCCTCGACGGCGGCCGGGACAAGTGGATCGCGGAGGGCCGCGAGCTGACCACCGAGGTCTCCCAGCCCGCTGCCGGCGATTACCCGGAGGTCGAGCGCAACGACGCCCCCATCCGTGCCTTCAAGGAGGACGTCCTGGCGCACCTGGGCAACCCCCTGATCGATGTCCGCTCCCCCGAGGAATACACGGGCCAGCGCACCCACATGCCTGCCTACCCCGAAGAAGGCGCCCTCCGCGGCGGCCACATTCCGACAGCCGCCTCCGTTCCGTGGGCACGCGCTGCCGCGGAAGACGGAACGTACCGCAGCCGCGAAGAGCTCGAAGCCCTCTACCTGGGTGAAGCAGGCCTGGCCCCGGGCGACGACGTCGTGGCGTACTGCCGCATCGGCGAGCGTTCCAGCCACACCTGGTTCGCGCTGAAGTACCTGCTGGGCTTCGACACCGTACGCAACTACGACGGCTCCTGGACCGAGTGGGGCAACGCCGTCCGCGTTCCCATCGTCAAGGGTGCCGAGCGGGGTTCCGTGCCTTCGTCACTGGTCCGCAACTAATAGCACTGCAACCAACGCCTTGCGTAAGCTGGAAGTAATGAGTACGAACACTTTGCCTACCGCCTTGGCGGAAATCGTTGACGACTTCCAGGCGTTGACCGAACCTGAGCGCCTTCAGCTCCTTTTGGAGTTCTCCAGGGGCCTTCCGGACCTTCCGGAACGTTTGACCGACCACCCGGAACTGCTGGAGCAGGTTGTCGAGTGCCAGTCACCGCTTTTCCTGACCATCGAGTCCGAAAAGAACGCCGACGGCGACCGCGCCTACCGGCTGTTCTTCAAAGCGCCTCCGGAAGCCCCCACTACGCGGGGGTTCGCCGGGGTTCTCCATGAAGGGCTGGACGGATTGACCGCGAGCGAAATTCTTGCGGTACCGGACGACATGCCCGAACTCCTGGGGTTGACCAGGGCCATCACTCCCCTGCGGATGCGGGGAATGACGGCCATGCTTGGCCGGATCAAGCGGAAGGTTGCGGCTGCGAGCCGTTTGGAACGCTGAAAGGTACTGCCACACGGTATGGCAAGGAAAATGGCTTCACAGGGAACGCCGGCTACAGCAGCACTTGCTGCGGCCGGCGTTCCCTTCACCCTGCACCCCTATGCCCACGATCCCGCTGCCGCCAGCTACGGTATGGAAGCGGCGGAGGCGCTGGGCATCGAACCAGCACGCGTCTTCAAGACGCTGATGGTGGAGGTGGAAGGGAAATTGGCCGTTGCCATCGTTCCGGTGTCCGGCAACCTCGATTTGAAGGCCACAGCTGCCGCCCTGGGCTCCAAGAAAGCCGCCATGGCAAATCCCCAAGCCGCTGAACGCCGTACAGGCTACGTTCTGGGCGGCATATCACCTTTGGGGCAACGCCAGCCCTCCCCCACGGTCCTGGACGAGTCGGCGCTTGGCTTCGAGACCATCCTCGTATCGGGGGGCCGTCGGGGCTTGGACATCGAGCTTGCCCCGGCAGACCTGCTCCGGCTTACCAAGGGGACGACCGGCCCGATCGGCACAGGAAGCGGCTGACCTCAGCCCTTAGGCATCCCCGCAACGGCCTCGCCGGATTGTCCTGGATTCTTCCGTGGCGCGAGTTGACCTTGGAGCCACGAACGCACCAATCGTTCCCAGCGCTCCGGATCAACGTTCCATTCCTTGGTATGGCGTGCACCGTGGAACGGCTCGAACGTCACCATCTCAGGGTTTTTCTCCGCGAGGCTGGCCGAGGGGCCGAAGGGGACGTAGTCGTCGTCCACGCTATGGATCAGCAGAGTGGGCGTGCGCAATTCAACTGCGCGGCTCTCCCAATCCATGGCCTTGAAGTCCACGGGCGCCGCGAGCCCGGTCAGCCTGCGCCCCAAGGGATGGCCCAGCATCAGCTGTCCGTAGCGGCCTACGTTGTAGGGGATCCTGTTCATTTCCGCGTGGTGTGCCATGACATTGACCCAATTGATCACCGGCGCGTCCAGGACGAGGGCACGGATGACATGCCGGTATTTGGACAGGTCCGCCGCCTGGAGGCTGATGGCGCCGCCCATGGACCAACCAAAGAGCACTACCTCACGCGCTCCCTGGTCCAGCGCGTAACCGATCGCGGCCTCCACGTCCCGCCATTCCGTCGATCCCAGACCATAACGGCCATCCAGGGCAGAGGGCGCCAGTCCATCGTTCCGGTAGGAGATCAGCAAGCTGTCCAGCCCCAGGTCGCGTGCGGTGCGGACGGCCCTGAGTCCCTCAAGCCGCGTGGCTCCCCTTCCGTGCACCATGATTGCCCAGGTCGTTGCCGGAGTGGATGCCTTGGCGCGAATCAACCAGGCAGGTGCCTTCCCGCCGTCGACATCTATGTCAACGTCCTCGGCCGCAAGGCCGAGCGCGGAAGGATCCGGATAAACCGCGCCACTCCACCAAGCCCGCCGGGCTTCGGTCAGGTCGCCGCTGTAGACCTCCTCCACTTCCCGGAGGACGGTTTGTTCCGCGGGCGAGTAGGACACGATCCGTCCTATCCGGGCGTGTCCCTTGCCACCGGAGAAGAAGAGGCTGAAGACGCCGTCGATGGTTGAGTCGGGGGTGGCGGCAAGGATGACCTGCAGGCCTGTGTCTCCTGTGATGACGGCCAGGACTTCCTGGTCCTCATGGCGCGCTGCCGGCGTGATGACCCGACGGGCGAAGTAGACCGCCAGTGCCGAGGAGCCGGCACCAACGAGGCCTGCAATCGTGCTGCCGGCGAGGAAGCCTGCGATGGCCCATTTGGTGCGGGGGGTCAGCGTTTTCCCGGAAGCGACGGCCGCCGGCCTTGTCATCGATGCCATGGTTCCATTCTGCCGTGACCCGGCGGGACCCGGCGCAGGCGGTGCCGTGTGCCGCATCGTAAGGCCGAATCGTGCCCGGAAACCCTGCGGACGGCGGTTCCCCGGGGCTACGCTGTAGCCATGAGTGATCCCATAGTCATCCTGACTGAAGAGCCCCTTGGCCCCGACGACCGCGTGAATATCGCCAAATTGATCGACGGCGGAGACGCACCGTTGTATCTGCTGGTCCCCTCCAATACTGAGCGCCACCTGTTGGTGGACTTTTTGGAGAACCTGTCGCTGCTTGATGTGGCCAAGGCATTCAGGGAACTGACCGCGCAATCCCCGGATCCGGCCGTGGAGCGGGCGGAAGCCGCCGAGGCGTTGGCAACCTCACTGGCGGCCCTGGATGGCTTGGGTGCCGGCGTCACGGGGGAAATCGTCGACGGCGGCGCCGTGGCAGGCTTGGTGGCGAAGGTACGGGAAGTGGATGCGGCACAGGCCGTGGTCATCACCCGCCCACATGCAATAGCCGATACGTTCCATACGGACTGGGCCAACAAGGCGCAGGACCAGTTGGGGCTCCCGGTGCTGCACCTGTACGCCGGTTCGGGATTTATCGGCGACTCGTGAGCGTTGCATAAGACATGAACACTCCTGAGAACATCAGCAAGACATCTTCTGTGCCCGTGGAGAAGAGCGACGCTCAATGGCGCGAGGAGCTGACCCCCGACGAATACCGCGTGCTGCGCCAGGCCGGCACTGAACGCCCTTACACGGGCGAGTACTGGGACACCCACACTGAAGGCGTGTACCAATGCCGGGCCTGTGGCAGCCAGTTGTTCACCAGCAAGGAAAAGTTTGATTCCCATTGCGGATGGCCCTCCTTCTGGGCACCCCTGGCCGAGGGTACTGTCAGGTACCTCCACGACCGCACCATGGGCATGGACCGGATTGAGGTTCGGTGCGCCAACTGCGACTCCCACTTGGGGCACGTCTTTGAAGGCGAAGGCTATGACACGCCCACTGACCAGCGCTTCTGCATCAACTCGATCTCGCTTCGGCTGGTGACCCCCGACGAGGGTTAGCGCGCCTGTGTGCCCCGAACTGGATCTCAAGGTCCAAGTTCGGCGCCCATGAGCAAGAGTTTCTTATGCTCACATGGATTTTGAATTAGCGATGCTTTTCGCTTGCTACGCTCGGCCCAGAAGCAAGAACAACTTCGGAAAGGGCCGAGCACCATGACCACCATCGCCACCGCCACCCTGCCGCGTGTCACCGCCGACAACGCCGAGTGGGTAGCCCTCAAGGCCGCAGCCACCTCGCTCCAGGGATACCAGGAGCAGGACGGATCCATCGCCGATCCCGCTGCCCACGCAGACGCGGCATCCCTCGTAGCCACCATCACCAACGCCATCACGGCCCTGGCGCCCGCTTTCGAGCACGATGCCCAGTACCTCTCGCTCCTGGTGGACGATTTCAAGCGTTGGGTAGAGGGTGGTTTCGGCGTACCGGACTTCCTCGACTCCCTTCAGGCATTCCAGCCGCAGAAGCAGCGCATTGACGGCCTCCAGCACCTGGTCGTCTTCCCCATGTACACCCAGAACGGCAGCACCAACCGACTGGTCGAAGCCGTGCTGATCGAGGTCATTTGGCCCGAATTCATCGACGGACTCGAAGCCGGCGACTACTCGAACAAACTCTTCGTGCCCATCCGGTTCATCGATTTCACCCCCGGCTACGACACCAATTCAGCCGTGCTCTTCCCGGAGACCGTCGCCGTTCGGGAGACTCCAACGTTTACGTGGGGTGCCATCTTTGCCGATCGTGAGGCTGCCCGCTTCCGTCGCGTCCTGAAAGCCGCGGCCGAAACCACCTCCCTGGAGTTGCCCGAGGACGCCGCGCAGCTGATCGACGACCAGGAGCTCACGCAGCGCACCTTCGTGATGTGGGACCTGATCCACGACCGCACCCACATGCGCGGAGACCTTCCCTTCGACCCGTTCATGATCAAGCAGCGGATGCCGTTCTTCCTCTACTCCCTGGAGGAACTGCGCTGCGACCTGACCGCCTTCCGCGAATCCGTACTCATCGAGAAGGACGAGAACGCCGACCCCGATGCCCGCAAGCACGCAAAGCTTGTCCAGTACGCGGTGATCTTCGATCGCATCTTCCGCTTCGCCATCACGGGCAACCGGGTCCGCAATTACGACGGCCTGGGCGGCCAGCTGCTGTTCGCCTGGATGCATCAGCACCACGTACTCCACTGGACCGACAGCAAACTCTCGATCGACTGGGACGATGCCGCCGCCGTCGTGGTTGAACTCGGTGCCAAAATCGAAGAACTATACTGGCGTTCGATTGATCGTCCCAAGGCTGCGCACTGGCTGGCCGCCTACGAGCTGATTTCGAGCACCGTGACTCCGCACCCGGCTTCGGTCTGGGCCAAGGGTCCGGACGCGCTGCCCCTGGACGGGGCTCCCCGCGGGCTCACCGACCAGGTCCTGGACGACGAGTTCCCCCTGTCCATGTTCTACGAAGCCCTGGAGAAGAAGATGCGTCCTGTCATCGAATCCACCACGGGCATCACGGGCGCCACGGCGGCCTGATGTCCCCACTGACAGTTCTGGTTACGGGCGGCAGCAGCGCTTCAGGCGTGGCTGTCGCCCGGGCCTTGTCCAGCGCCGGCCACCGTGTCCTCACTGTCGGTTCAGACCAGGCCCGGATTGAGGCGGCAGCCAGGGAGGCCGGCGACGGCGTGACTCCCCTGGTGTGCGATCTCGGCAGCCTGGAATCCGTGCGCGGGCTGGCGACGACGATGACGGACCACGGCGTTGGGGGCGTCGACGGAGTGATCCACCTCGTCGGCGGCTGGCGTGGGGCTACAGGCATCGAGGACCAAACAGATGCGGACTGGGAGGCCCTCGAGCGCAGTGCCGTAACAACGCTGCGCAACGTATCCAGGGTCTTCTACGGCCAGCTTGAAGCTTCCCGCCAGGGCCGTTTCGCCATGGTGTCCTCGACCACAGTCGCCAGCCCAACGGCCGCGGCTGCCAGCTACGCCGCCGCGAAAGCTGCTGCCGAGGCGTGGACATTGGCGGTCGCGGACGGCTTCCGTCGAACGCAGTCCCCTGAGGGAGACCCCAGCGGACAGCACAGCGCAGCTGTGATCCTGGTGGTCAAGGCGCTGGTGGATGAGTCCATGAGACGCGCCCATCCCGAACGGCGGTTCCCCGGACATACCGACGTCGAAGAACTCGCAGCGGCCGTCGTCGGCCTTTTCGACCAACCAGCCTCCACCCTGAACGGCCAGCGGATCCTGCTGGCCAAATAGACTTGAAAGCGTGAACGGACAAGTGACAAGCACAACAGAGGCAATGCCCAGCGGGATCCAGGCTTCCGAGGCCGGCCAGCTGCACAACCCCGCGATCCGGGGTTTCGCTTCGGACAACTACTCCGGCGTCCACCCGGAGATCCTCGCGGCCTTGGCCGCCGCCAATGGCGGACACCAGGTCTCCTACGGCGAGGACGTGTACACGGCCCGGTTGCAGGCCGTCCTGGAGCAGCAGTTCGGCGAAGGCATTGAATCCTTCCCCGTATTCAACGGCACCGGCGCCAACGTCCTGGCGTTGCAGTCGCTCCTGCCCCGGTGGGGTGCAGTGATCTGCGCGTCCACCGCGCATATCAACATGGACGAAAACGGGGCTCCGGAGCGCGTCGGCGGGATCAAGCTCCTGCAGGTCCCCACCGAGGACGGGAAACTGACCCCGGACCTCATCGACCGCGAAGCCTGGGGCTGGGGAGATGAGCACCGCGCGCAGCCCCTGGTTGTTTCCATCACCCAGACGACCGAGCTGGGCACCTGCTACACGCCCGAAGAAGTACGTGCCATAGCCGACCACGCCCACTCCAAGGGCATGAAACTCCACATGGACGGCGCACGGCTGGCCAATGCCGCCGCCCACCTCGACGTACCCCTGCGTGCATTCACGCGTGACGCCGGCGTGGACATCCTCTCCTTTGGCGGGACCAAGAACGGCCTGCTCTTTGGCGAGGTGGTGGTAGCCCTCAACCCCGAAGCGGCTGACGGACTGAAGTTCCTCCGCAAAATGAACATGCAACTGGCGTCCAAGATGCGCTTCATTTCCGCGCAGTTCATTGCCTTGCTCGACGATGGGCTGTGGCTGCGTTCAGCCGCCCACGCCAACGCCATGGCCACCCGGCTGCGCAGCGCCGTTGAGGCGATCGACGGCGTCGAACCCACCCAGGCGACCCAGTCAAACGGCGTCTTCGCCATCCTGCCGGAGGGTGTCGCCGACCGCCTCAGGAAGTCCTTCGCCTTCTATGATTGGGACGCTGCCCGGCGCGAAGTCCGTTGGATGTGCTCCTTCGACACCACCGAAGAGGACATCGACACCTTCGTCGCGGCAATCAAGCACGAGCTGGCGTAACGCCGGCACCCCGGTCGTCCGGGGCGGCGAGCCTTCACGGGATCACCGCCCCGGACACATAATCTGCCAATGTGAACGCCCTCGCACAGGTTCCCCCGGACTTTCTCTTCGCCTTGGGAACGCTTCGAAAAGCACAGTGCCGCAGCGAATTGCGGCTTGATGAAATCCCCGCCCCCGCACGCTTGGCACCCTATGCAGTGGCCCTGGGTGCGGAAGTCTTCAGCCCGACCGCCGCCACGCGACAGGTACCCGTCCACGGGCCGGCCGCCAAGGCCTTCGCCAAAAGCCAAGGCAACAGCCCGTCCAGTGAAGAAGAAGACGAACTGGCCACGGGACGGTTTATCCTCCTCTACGACCCCGAGGGATCGGCCGTGTGGGAGGGCGAGTTCAGGATCGTCACCTACATCCGGGCCCAAATGGATGCCGAGATGGGCAATGATTCCATGCTTGGCTCCGTGGCCTGGACCTGGCTCGTGGAAGCCTTGGAACACCGCTCGGCCCCCTACAAGGCAGCAGGTGGAACAGCTACCAGGATTCTGTCCGAAAGCTTTGGGACCTTGGCCGAGCGTCCCGACACGATCGACATCGAACTCCGCGCTTCGTGGACGCCGTCCAGCGCCGACGTTCAATCCCACCTCGAAGCCTGGTCCGACATGGTCTGCACCTTCGCGGGCCTCCCGCCCCTGCCGCCAGGGGTCACAGGCCTGCCCCACAGGAGGCTCAATTGAGCACCCGGCACCTGCCGATGGCTGCACTCCGGAAGGCAAAAGCGTCCCGGAAGAGGACGAATCGGTAAGCTTAAGCCACCATGACCCCTGAAAACCTGGAAAACACCACAGCCGGCGATCCGGCTGCTGATACCACCACCCATATCAAGGTAGACGGCTTCGACAGCCACGTCCCCGAAGTGATCGACCTCGACACCCCACGCGAAGGGGTCCCCCTGGTCATCGACACCATGGCCGGCCTGGAACGATGCGCCGCCGCCATGGCTGCCGGTACAGGACCCGCCGGAGTAGACGCGGAGCGGGCTTCCGGATTCCGCTATGGCCAGCGCGCCTTCCTGGTGCAGATCCGGCGGGAAGGCGCCGGAACCTGGTTGATTGACCCCGAGCCGTTCGACAACCTCGACATCATCAATGATGCCCTCCGGGGAGTCGAATGGATCCTGCACGCAGCCACCCAGGACTTGCCTTGCCTGTCGGAACTGGGCATGTGGCCGGACAAGCTTTTCGATACCGAACTCGCTGCCAGGCTCGCAGGGCTCCCCCGTGTCGGGCTGGCGGCCGTCATCGAGCAACTGCTCGGTTTCGGTCTCGCCAAAGAACACTCCGCCGCTGACTGGTCCACCCGGCCACTCCCGGAACCTTGGCTGCGCTACGCAGCGCTCGACGTCGAGGTCCTTGCCGAGCTGCGCGAGGAACTCATCGAGTTGCTCGAAGCCGACGGCAAACTGGAGTACGCCGAACAGGAGTTCGCGGGCATCCTTGCCGCAGGCATTCCGGCACCGAGGGTGGATCCATGGCGGAAGACCTCGGGCCTCCACCAGATCCGGGACCGCAGGCAGCTGGCCGCCGTCAGGGAACTGTGGCTCGAACGCGACCAGCTGGCCCGCAAACGGGATGTCGCCCCCGGCCGGCTCATCCCCGATTCGGCACTCGTTGCCGCCGCCAAAGCCATGCCCACCACCGTCCCCCAGCTCCTTGCGACCAAGGGATTCCATGGAAGGAGCGCCCAGCGCGAAGCTCCACGCTGGCTGCGATGCATCACGACGGCCAGGACCATGACGGATCTGCCGCCACTCCACCTGCCCACGAATGCCCCGCCGCCCCCGCGCGTGTGGGCGGACCGCGACCCCGAAGCAGCAGCACGTCTGGCGACGGCACGTCCCGCCCTCCAGGCGAAGGCCGACGAGCTCAACTTGCCCGTGGAGAACCTCCTTACCCCGGACTACCTCCGGAGAGTTGCCTGGCGGCCGCCGGCGGATGTGTCGCTGGCTTCGATCTCCGATGAACTGCGCACCCTCGGTGCAAGGGAATGGCAGATCTCCCTCGCCGCCCCGATACTGACCGAGGCATGCCTGAACCCCAAACCGCTGCCGGCCAAGGAATCGAAAGCCAAAGAACAGTAATCAGGAAATTGCAGTCCCTGCAGGGCCCGCCGCACGAACACGCGTTCAAGCGGCGGGCCCTTTTCGTTCCCGCAGGCACTGGACTCCAGCCTCCACGGCCCTTGCACCCTAAGTTACTCATGAGTAACATTGCAGTAATGCCAACCGAAGCCCGCCCAGCGGACAACGGTGCCATGTCTCAACGAGGAGTTATTACATGAGTCCAACACGCAATGCCCAGCGGAATGTCCGTGACGTCGTCTTCGTGGACGGCGTCCGCACGCCCTTTGGCAAAGCCGGCGACAAAGGCATCTACGCGGGCACCCGCGCCGATGACCTGGTGGTGAAATGCATCCGCGAGCTCATGAGACGCAACCCTTCGCTTCCTGCCGACCGCGTCGACGAAGTAGCCATCGCGGCTACCACTCAGACCGGAGACCAGGGCCTGACGATCGGCCGCACAGCGGCCCTCCTGGCCGGCCTCCCCCGTTCGGTCCCCGGGTTCGCCATCGACCGCATGTGCGCAGGTGCCATGACGGCAGTAACGACGACGGCGAGCGGCATCGGCTTCGGCGCCTACGACGTTGTCATTGCAGGCGGCGTGGAGCACATGGGCAACCACCCCATGGGCGCAGGCGCGGACCCCAATCCGCGCTTCATGTCCGAACGGCTGGTGGATCCCGCAGCCTTGAACATGGGCAATACAGCCGAGAACCTGCATGACCGCTTCCCCGCGATCACCAAAGCTCGCACGGACGCCTACGCCGCAGCATCCCAAGCCAAGCTGGCCGCCGCCTATGCCAACGAGCAGATCCAGCAGGACCTCGTACCTGTGGCCACCATGAAGCCGGGTCAGGGCTGGACCCTGAACACTACCGACGAGCCGCCACGCCCCGGCACCACGGTGGAGGACCTTGCCGGATTGCGCACCCCTTTCCGGGCCCACGGCCGCGTCACTGCAGGCAATGCCGCGGGGTTGAACGACGGCGCCACCGCCGCCGTACTTGCGTCCGCAGAGGCCGCAGAAGAACTTGGGCTGCCCGTCAAGATGCGCCTGGTCTCCTACGCCTTCGCCGGCGTCGAGCCCGAAGTCATGGGCATCGGACCGGTCCCGGCCACCGAGAAGGCACTGAAGAACGCCGGCCTCGGCATTGATGATATTGGACTGTTCGAGATCAACGAGGCCTTCGCCGTCCAAGTGCTCAGCTTCCTGGACCACTTCGGCATTCCCGACGACGACCCCCGCGTCAACCGCTACGGCGGGGCGATCGCCGTCGGTCATCCGCTGGCTTCCTCGGGCGTCCGGCTGATGAACCAGCTCGCGCGGCAGTTCGAAGAAGACCCGTCGGTCCGCTATGGCATCACCACCATGTGCATCGGTCTCGGCATGGGCGCGACCGTCATTTGGGAAAACCCACACCACGCCGATTACCAAGCTTCACTCCCCGAGCCGGCCACTGCCGCCACCACCACCGAAGGAGCCGCCGCATGAGCGCCGCCGAATTCCAGAAGCTCGCAGCACTGTTCCCCGACGAGGTTGTCACGCACTCCTACGTCCAGGACATCCAGCTCCCAGGCGGGGTGGGAACTTTTGCCCTCATTACGCTCGACAACGGCCTGGACCATTCCAAGCCCACCACACTGGGGCCGAACACCCTGGTTGAACTGGGCAACGTCCTGGAGGGCCTCAAGGAGCGGGCCGCGCGCGGCGAAATTGTCGGCGTCGGTGTCACCGGCAAGCCCTACTTCCTTGTCGCAGGTGCCGACCTTTCCGCCGTGAAGACGCTCAAGGAGCGCGAGCACGGGCTCTGGATGGCCCAGCTCGGCCATGCCGTCTACAGCACGTTGGCCAACCTCGGGGTGCCCAGCTTCGCCTTCATCAATGGTTTGGCGCTCGGCGGCGGGCTGGAGATCGCCCTTCAATCCACGTACAGGACTGTTTCCACCGGTGCCGGCGCCTTGGCACTCCCCGAGGCCTTCATCGGCCTGGTGCCGGGCTGGGGCGGGGTCTATATCCTGCCGCGCCTCATCGGTCCGGAAAACGCGGTCAAGGTGATGATCGAAAACCCGCTCAGCAACAACCGGACGCTCACCGGACCGCAGGCCTACGAGCTGGGGATAGCCGATGCCATCTTCGAGCCCGCGGACTTCGTGGAACAGTCCCTGGCATGGGCCGCACGCGTGATTTCCGGCGATGTCACACCCGAGCGCAGGAACGCGGTGGACGCCTCTGACGACACTGTGGCCACCCGCTGGGCAGCAGCGGTGGCGGCAGGCCGCGAGTTTGTCGAGGCCAAGACCTCCAACGCCTCACCCGCACCGGCGAAGGTCCTGGAGGTCATGGAAGCCAACCGGACCATGACGCAGCAGGAATCAGCGGAACTCGAATGCGAAACCCTGGCCGGGCTCATGCAGACCGACGAATTCCGCTCCACCGTGTACGCGTTCCTCGACCTCGTACAGAAGCGCTCCAAGCGTCCTGCCGGAGCTCCGGACCGTAAACTGGCACGCCCGGTGACCAAGATCGGCGTCGTCGGCGCGGGCCTGATGGCCAGCCAGCTCGCCTTGCTGTTCGCCCGCCAGCTCAAGGTGCCCGTGGTCATGACCGACATCGACCAAGCACGGGTGGACAAGGGCGTAGCGTACGTCCACGCCGAAGTGGACAAGATGCTGGCCAAGAAGCGGATCAAGCCGGACGCCGCCAACAGGACCAAGGCACTGGTCACGGGTTCTGTCTCCAAGGCTGCCTTTGCCGACGCCGATTTCGTCATCGAGGCTGTTTTCGAAGAACTGCACATCAAGAAGCAGGTTTTCGCCGAAGTTGAGGAAATCGTCTCTCCCGACTGCATACTGGCCACGAACACGTCCTCGCTGTCCGTCACGGCCATGGCTGAGGACTTGAAGCACCCCGAACGGCTGGTGGGCTTCCACTTCTTCAACCCAGTAGCGGTCATGCCCCTGCTGGAGATCGTGAAGGCTCCAAAGACCGACGACGCCGTCCTGGCCACCGCCTTCGAACTGGCCAAGGGACTCAAAAAAACAGCGGTACTGGTCAAGGACGCGGCCGCTTTTGTGGTCAACCGAATCCTCTTGCGTCTCATGGGAGAGGTCATCGCAGCCTTTGACGAAGGCACCCCGGCGGAGGTCGCCGACACTGCCTTGCGTCCAATGGGCCTGCCCATGTCACCCTTTACGCTCAGCGCCATGGTGGGGCTGCCGGTGGCCCAGCACGTTCAAGAGTCCCTGCACGCAGCGTTCGGCGACCGTTTCCCGGTGTCACAGAACCTGCAAAAGTTGATCGACAACGGCGTGAAGTCTTTGTGGGTTCCGGGGCCTGATGGACAGCCCGTCATACCCGACGAAACGCTGGCCATAATGTCGTTCGGCAACACCCCTTCCACGGGCGCCGAAGTCCTTCGCCGCACCCAGGATGCCCTGGCCGAGGAAATCGGCCTCATGCTCGAAGAAGGCGTCGTTGCCGGCCCCGAGGACATCGACCTTTGCGTCATCATGGGTGCCGGCTGGCCGATGTTCCTGGGCGGGATCACCCCGTACCTGGACCGCGTTGGCGCCTCCGAACGCGTCAACGGCAAGCGGTTCCTGGCCCCGGGGATAGCGTCCGCCCCGGCCTAGATCACACGCTCTCTCACATCCCGCGGCATAAACCGGATCGCTCTCTCACCTTGGTGAGAGAGCGATCCGGTTTTTGTGCTTTTACGTGAGAGAGGGACGCATCAAAAGGGGCGGGATGTGAGAGAGGGCTAGAAAAGCGCCACCTTGGGTGACCTAGGGAAGATGTTGTCCAGTTCCTCCCGGTCCTCCTGGGTAGGAACCCAGCAGACAGCTTCAGCATTCTCGCGGATCTGCTCCGGACGGGTCGCACCGGCAATGACGCTGCTGACTCCGGTTTGGGCCGCCAGCCAGGAGAATGCCAGTTGCAGTTCGGTGATGCCCCGCTCCTTGGCGAACTGGCCGAAACGGCCCAACTGGTCCCAATCGGCGTCGTGAACCAGGTTGGTGCGTGTGTGGCTCAATCGCGAACCTTCCGGAGCCTTGCCAGCGGAATACTTGCCGGTCAGCAGGCCATTGGCAAGGGGGAAATAGGGAAGCACTCCCAAGGAGAAGGCCTCTGCTGCCGGAAGAACCTCGAGTTCAGCACGGCGGTCCAGCAGGTTGTAGTGGTTCTGCGTCGAAACGAAGCGCACACCACCGGATTGACGTCCCACGTATTCAGCCTGGGCGATCTGCCAACCGGCAAAGTTGGAGTGCCCGATGTACCGGACCTTGCCGCTGGATACCAGGTCGTCAAGGGCGGCAAGAGTCTCGTCGATCGGTGTCCGCGGATCCGGTGTGTGGAATTGGTAGAGGTCGATCCATTCCGTGTCCAGGCGGCGCAGGGATGCTTCAACTGCTTTCACGATGTAGCGGCGTGAACCACGGGCATCGAAATCGTTTCCGTTCACCCCGCGCATGTCCATGCCGAACTTGGTGCCGATAACGACGTCGTCCCGGTGCCCCTTCAGCGCTTTGCCGAGCATCGTTTCGCTGAGTCCCGGCTCACGCCCGTAGACATCCGCGACGTCGAAGAAGGTCACCCCGGCTTCGACGGCGGCGTGCACAACCGCGTTGGTGCCTTCCTGGGACTCAGTGGGCGTGTTGGCACGTCCCAGATTGTTGCATCCCAGCCCTACAGCTGAAACGGTCAGTCCGGAATGGCCAAGGCGTCGGTATTCAGTCATGAGCCCAGCCTATCCCGCCCTCACGGCGAGATAGTCACCTTGGGCAACAAAACGTTTAGTTGCCCGCAGCTCCGTAGGAGATTCCTGATTCCTCCATGGCATCCTCAAGCTGGGCAATGGCCACCGGCCCCATCCCGTGGAGTTTGGAGACCTGCCCTTCCCCATACTCAGCCAGCTGCTCCAACGTCTCTATGCCCTGGTGGGCCAGAGCCCGCTTGGCAGGCGCTGCCAATCCTTTCGGAAGAGGTGTATGTCCGGGCCAATTGCTCTTTGACGGCATGGGGATCCTCCTGATGCGATGGAGCCAGTGCTGAGGGTGCTACTTAGAGACTAAAGCCAAGGCCCTGCTTGGGCGAGTGCTTAACCTTGAAAGCCGTGGGATCGGCATAGGGCGCAGCAGCCACGGTGAGCTTGGTAAAGTCCAGGTCTTCCCCGCGGACACAGATCTTGATGGCGTTCACGGCCTTGTTGACGTCCGGGCAGAGGCAGAAGATGTTGAGGTGGCCGTTGCCGATTTCGGAGCGGTCCACGACGCCCAGGCCACGCCATGCCAGCTCACCGGTCAGGGCCGTCTTGGCTTTTCGTTCAAGATGGCGGTCACGCTCGGTGCCGTCCTTTGTCTTGAGCGCAATCTGCGCCACCACCCAGAACTGCTCCGACTCGGGAATCTCGGCGTAGCCGTCTTCCTCACACTGGGCAGCGAAGGCGGCCATCAATCCCTCAACGGAAGAATCGTCACTGACGTCGGTTTCGTTGGTCTTGCTCTGGTGCCCTACGACGCCGTGGTTGACGACGAACTGCTTGTCGTCCTCGTCGTACCAGGCCTCCCGAAAGTGGAGCACGCCCTCGTCGTCTGTCTTGTATGTCCGGATGATGCCGCTCACGCGCGTCCCTTCCTGAACCATTCGGCGCTCGGACTGTTCGGGTCCTGGACGTTGAATGGTGCTTGCATGGAGTGGACAGCCTCCAATAGCGCTGCGCATTCAGTGCGCATGGCGTCCACGGTTTCTTCCGGATAGCCCATTGCCACCCGGTGTTGCTCAAACTCGTCTTCGTCATCAACGAACACCCCACGCACGGTGGAGCGGATAACGTCCAAATCCATGTCGATCATGTGGAACTCGGTGACTCCCGGCTTGATGGGAGTCCAGTCGTGGGCGGTGGCAAGATCCACGTAAATCCGGAAATCCCCCGGGTAGCTGTCGTCGTAGAACGTCACCACAAACTCGCCTGTCCGGGGAACCAGCAACAAGCAATCAGAGGCGGTGTAGAAGGCCGCTCCCGGGCGGGAGCAGAACTCCCCTTTGCCCTGGAAAATCCACCAGCCGTGGATGTCCTCACCGAGGTAACGGCCAGGCACCACCCAGTGGGCCGTGCCATCGAATTTCCTGTTCCGCGACACTACGAGGTCGCCGGGCAGCAGCGCGCCCGGTCCGCGATCGTTGCTCACAGAGTGGGCAAGCTGCCGGTGGTGGGGTGCTCCTGGCCCGGGAGGGGCCGCGCGAAGGGGACCTTTGTCCCCAAAACCTGGGCAACGACGTCGTGCGTGATCTTTTGGGCGGTGAGCCCAACGCGTTCCAGCACCTGTCCGCGGGAGCCGTGCACCAGGAATTCGACCGGCAGACCGACTTCGTTAAGGGCCGTATCCACCCCTGCTGCGCGCATTTCCTGACGAATACGCGAACCAACGCCGCCGGCTCGGACTCCGTCCTCGATGCAGATCACCAACCGGTGCCGGGCCGCCAAAGCAATGATTGATTTCCTGACAGGAAGGACCCAACGCGGATCAACCACAGTCGAGCTGATGCCTTGCGCGCCCAGACGGCCGGCCACATCAAGGGCCAGCTCAGACATCGCACCAACACTGACGATCAGGACATCGTTCTCAGTGGATCCCTCGGGCCTGCGGGCGAGGATGTCCACGCCGTCGTGGAGCCGTTCAATGGCTTCGACTTCGGAGCCGACACTGCCCTTGGAGAAACGGACCACGGTCGGAGCGTCATTGATGGCGACGGCCTCACGCAGTTCCTCACGGAGCCGGGTGGCATCACGCGGGGCAGCCAGATGCAGGCCCGGAACGATCTGAACCATTGCCATGTCCCACATGCCGTGATGGCTGGGCCCATCGGGGCCGGTCACGCCGGCACGGTCGAGGACAACCGTGACGCCGGCCTTGTGCAGCGCCACATCCATGAGGAGCTGGTCGAAGGCACGGTTCAGGAATGTTGCGTACACCGCAACGACCGGATGCAGGCCGCCAAAGGCCATTCCCGCGGCCGAGGTCAGCGCGTGCTGCTCGGCAATTCCGACGTCGATAACGCGCTCCGGGTGGCGCTCTGCGAACTTGTGCAGCCCCACCGGAATAAGCATGGCACCGGTGATGCCGACAATGTCTTCACGTTCATCGGCGATATCGGCGATCTCCTCGGCGAACACGGAGGTCCAGGACCTGGCTCCGGGAGTTTCGGTGGACTCCCCCGTCTCCGGGTCGATGATTCCTACGGCGTGGAACTGGTCCGCCTCGTTGGCCAGCGCCGGAGCATAGCCGTGGCCTTTTTCGGTCATGGCGTGCACGATCACCGGACCGCCGTAAGCCTTGGCGGTGTTCAGCGCATGCTCCATGGCCTGGAGGTTGTGTCCGTCCACAGGCCCGATGTACTTCATGCCGAGGTCCTCGAACATGCCCTGCGGAGCCCACCAGTCCTTGATGCCCTTCTTCATGGCATGCAGGCTCTTATAGGTGAACTGCCCTGCCGGGCCGCCGTTCTGCAGCTTCTTCTTCCACCAATCGAGCATGCGCTCGTACGCCGGAGCCGTGCGGAGGGAGTCGATGGTGGGTCGAAGCGAAGCGAGGTAGTCAGCCAGACCGCCGACGGTGGGGGCATAGGAACGCCCATTGTCATTGACCACGATCACGACGCGACGCCGCTTGTCCGCGGCAATGTTGTTGATGGCCTCCCAGGTCATGCCACCGGTCAGGGCACCGTCACCGACAATGGCGACGACGAACCGGTCTCCTTCGCCGGTCAGCTGGCGGGCACGGGAAATGCCGTCCGCCCAGGACAGTGACGATGACGCATGGGAACTCTCCACGATGTCGTGCTCGGACTCGGCACGGTCGGGATAGCCTGACAGGCCGCCCTGCTGGCGAAGGGTGCTGAAGTCCTGCCGCCCGGTCAGGAGCTTGTGCACGTAGGACTGGTGCCCCGTGTCGAAAATGATGCTGTCGCGCGGGGAATCGAACATCCGATGGACGGCGAGGGTAAGTTCAACCACACCCAGGTTAGGACCAAGATGCCCGCCTGTCGCGGCGACGTTGGTGATCAGGAAGGCCCTGATTTCGCCAGCCAGTTCTTCCAGCTCTTTGCCGGACAGTTTGGCCAGGTCCTGTGGATCCTTGACGGTTTCCAAAAGTCCCAACGGCCCTCCTTAGGGTGAATGACGTGCTCGTTAACTTTAGCGCGTGCCCGGAGTCCACGCGTTTCCCGGCGGCATCACCGCTGGGGCGCCAGCTGTCCTGGACGCCAGCAGCCCCGGCCGGTCGGATGACCAGCCGGGGCTGCATGGCGCGGAATCAGCTGTGACCAGACGGATTCGCTATGCGGAGATCTGCCGCAGGACGTACTGCAGGATGCCACCGTTGCGGTAGTAGTCCGCTTCACCCGGGGTGTCGATGCGCAGCACGGCGTCGAAGGACTTGGACGAGCCATCCTCAGCCGTTGCCGTGACCTTGAGGGTCTTCGGCGTGGTGCCGTTGTTCAGCTCGGTGACGCCTTCCACGGAGAAGGTCTCCGTGCCGGAGAGGCCGAGGGTCGCAGCGGATTCGCCTGCGGGGAACTGCAGCGGAAGAACACCCATGCCGATCAGGTTGGAGCGGTGGATACGCTCGTAGCTTTCGGCGATGACTGCCTTGACGCCCAGGAGGGCGGTACCCTTGGCTGCCCAGTCACGGGACGAGCCGGAACCGTACTCCTTGCCGGCCAGGACAACCAGGGGCGTTCCTGCTGCCTGGTAGTTCTGGGCGGCGTCGTAGACGTAGGCCTGCGGTGCGCCTTCCTGGGTGAAGTCGCGGGTGAAGCCACCTTCAACGCCATCCAGGAGCTGGTTCTTGATGCGGATGTTGGCGAAGGTGCCACGGATCATGACTTCGTGGTTGCCACGGCGCGAACCGTAGGAGTTGAAGTCCTTGCGCTCCACGCCGTTGGCCAGCAGGTACTGGCCTGCAGGAGTGTCCGACTTGAAGGAACCGGCCGGGGAAATGTGGTCGGTAGTGACGGAGTCGCCAAGCTTCAGGAGCACGCGGGCACCCTGGATGTCCTGGACGGGGTCCGGCTGGGCCTTCATGCCTTCGAAGTATGGGGGCTTCCGGACGTACGTGGAGTCCTGGTCCCAGGCGAAGGTGTCACCGGCAGGAGTGTCGAGTGCCTTCCAGCGCTCGTCGCCGTCGAAGACGCCTTCGTAGCCCTTGGCAAACATGCCCTCGTCGATGGAGGAGTCGATGACCTGCTGGACTTCGGTGGGGTTCGGCCAGATGTCCTTGAGGAAGACCTCGTTGCCCTCGGAGTCCGTGCCCAGGGCGTCGGTGTCGAAGTCGAAGTCCATGGAACCGGCAAGGGCGTAGGCGATGACCAGGGGCGGGGACGCCAGGTAGTTCATCTTGACGTCCGGGTTGATGCGGCCTTCGAAGTTACGGTTACCGGAAAGGACAGCCGTCACGGAGAGGTCGTTCGCCTGGATCGCTTCGGAGATTTCCGGCTCGAGCGGGCCGGAGTTACCGATGCAGGTGGCACAGCCGTAACCCACGATGTAGAAGCCAAGCTTCTCCAGGTACGGGGTCAGTCCGGACTTCTCGTAGTAGTCGGTGACTACCTTGGAACCGGGAGCAACGGAGGTCTTGACCCACGGCTTGGAGGTGAGGCCCTTGTCAACGGCGTTGCGGGCAAGCAGGGCTGCAGCAAGCATCACCGAGGGGTTGGACGTGTTGGTGCAGGACGTGATCGATGCGATCGATACTGCGCCGTGGTCCAGTTCGAACTCGCGGCCGTCGGCCGTGGTGACCTTCACCGGCGACGACGGGCGGCCGTTGGCGCCGTTGGCTGCCGAGAAGACACGGTCCGTCTCCGTGGTGTGCGAATCAGCGTGCGTGAACGACGGGGCGTCCGAGGCCGGGAAGGTCTCGTCCAAGGCCTCGTCCACACTGCCGTCTTCGATGGCGACGTAGTTGTGGATGTCCTTGCGGAACTGCTCCTTGGCGTCCGTGAGCTCAATGCGGTCCTGGGGACGCTTCGGGCCGGAGATGGACGGCACAACAGTGGAGAGGTCCAGTTCGAGGAACTCGGAGAAGCGCAGTTCGCGGGAAGGATCGTGCCAGAGGCCCTGTTCCTTGGCGTATGCCTCCACGAGGGAGACGTTCTCTTCGGAGCGGCCCGTCAGGCGCAGGTAGTCAAGCGTGACGTCGTCGATCGGGAACATGGCAGCCGTGGAGCCGAATTCCGGGCTCATGTTGCCGATGGTTGCACGGTTGGCCAGCGGCACAGCCGCAACGCCCTCGCCGTAGAACTCCACGAACTTGCCAACCACACCGTGCTTGCGGAGCATTTCGGTGATGGTCAGCACGACGTCGGTGGCCGTGGCGCCTGCGGGGATGCTGCCGTTGAGCTTGAAGCCGACAACGCGGGGAATCAGCATGGAGACGGGCTGGCCGAGCATCGCTGCCTCGGCTTCAATGCCGCCAACGCCCCAGCCCAGGACACCGAGGCCGTTGACCATGGTGGTGTGGGAGTCGGTACCGACGCAGGTGTCGGGGTAGGCGCGAAGCACACCGTCGACCTCGCGGGTCATGACCGTTCGTGCCAGGTATTCGATGTTGACCTGGTGGACGATACCGGTTCCCGGAGGAACAACCTTGAAGTCATCGAACGCCGTCTGGCCCCAGCGAAGGAACTGGTAGCGCTCACCATTGCGCTGGTATTCGATCTCCATGTTGCGCTCCAGTGCGCCGGAGTTACCGAAAGCATCGATCTGGACGGAGTGGTCGATGACCATTTCTGCCGGCGCCAGCGGGTTGACGCGCTTGGGATCGCCGCCAAGCTCCTTGACGGCTTCACGCATGGTGGCGAGGTCGACGACGCAGGGAACACCAGTGAAGTCCTGCATGATGACACGTGCCGGGGTGAACTGGATTTCCGTGTCGGGCTCCGCATTGGGGTCCCAACCGGCAAGGGCGCGGACATGGTCAGCCGTTATATTGGCGCCATCCTCAGTCCGCAGGAGGTTTTCAAGCAATACCTTAAGGCTGAACGGAAGGCTGTCTGCGCCCTCTACGGAGTTCAACCGGAAAATTTCATAGTCGGTGCCGGCTACATTCAGTACGCCTTTGGAACCGAAGCTGTCCACAGTGCTCATGGCAGGACTCCTCTCGCAACAGTTTCATCTTTGTCGCGTGGTTGGCCGCTAGCCAGTTAGGCGCACCTTACTTAGCCGGGCGGCATCTTTGTTGGTCACCCCGCCCCTGGAGGCCTTCGCATCCAACGGAACGGGACTACTAGGCCCATCGTAGTGGCTTTATCTCCGTCGAGGGCAGGAGCCACCAAAGCCGCCGCGACCGCAGTCTCCCGCGGACCGGCGGCCGGCCCCCTTAGGCTGCCGGGACAAGCAGGCCGACAGTTTCCAAGTGGTGCGTGTGGGGGTAAAGATCAAAGGCGCGCAGCGACTCAAGCCGCCAGCCGCCCTGGTGGAAGTAACCCAGATCACGCGCAAAGGACGCGGGATCGCAGGACACATAGGCGATGGCGCGGGGGCCGGTGGCCATAAGTTGCTTGACCACTGCCTTGCCGGCGCCGGCGCGCGGCGGGTCCAGCACCAAGGAGTCGAAACTGCGGGCACGCTGATGCAGCACCCGCTCCACCCTGCCCTGGATGATCTCCACCTGGGGTGCTCCATGGAGGTTTTTCCGTGCGTCCCGGCTGGTACCCGGGGAGCCTTCGACCGACAGAACCGTACCGGTCACCCCCACAACATCCGCCAGAAGGGCCGTAAACAGTCCCGCACCGGCATACAGATCGGCCACGGCAGCGCCGGGGTGCAAATACCCACCCCCGGAAAGATAGTCGGTCACGGCGCCCGCCAGCGTGTCCGGCGCTTCCTTGTGGATTTGCCAGAAACCCTCACCGGTGACCCGGTACTCGTGGCCGGCGGCACTCTCCTGCACCCACGTCCTCCCCCGGAGTTGCCGGACCTCGCCCTTGCCCGGCTCAAAGGCCGCCACCGAGACGTCGTGGGGAAGTTGGGAGACGATGCTGTGCAGCCTTTTGGGGCTGGTGCCCTCTTCCGGCGCCAGCAGCACCAGGGGCCGGGAACCGTTGGATGGAACGGCGACCTCGACCCGGGCAATGCCGGAAAGATCGACATCCCATAACCCGAGATCGTTGATTCCTTGAAGTGCCAGCGGCATCTCCTTGATGGGCAGCACCACGTCAGATCGATGCGCGTGCATTCCGAGGCGACCGTTGGGCGTTACCGCGAAGCTGGCGCGCGTGCGCCAGCCGAGTCCGCCGTCGTCGGAAGCTCCTACGGCCTCCACTTCAGTGGCGAGGTCGAGGCCCGCGAGCCGCTTCAACTGCTCAGCCAGGACGTCTGCTTTCAGCTCCCGCTGCCTGGCAAGGGAGATATGCCCGAGCTCGGCACCGCCGACAGGAGGGGTGCCGCGTTTCCAGGAGGCCAGGGCGTCGGCCGGCTTCCAGAAATGGGGAACGCGATCGGGTGAGGGTTCGAGGACCTCGACGACGTCGGCACGCCAGAAGCGCGACGACTCACCGGCGTCGGTCAACCTGATACGGACCTTCTCACCGGGAATGGCATGGCGGACGAAGATGACCCGGCCTTCGTGGCGTGCCACGAAATGCCCGCCATGGGCGATGGGACCGACGGTGACGACCGCTTCATTGCCTTCCACTGCTTGGTTTCCAGGGGTATCGCTGTGCCCCGTGAGGGCGGAATTGCTGTGGGAGGTCATTGGGTATCCTGCAGTGCCTTTGCTTCTTCGGACGATTTCAGCTGCCAGGGAACGCTGGCAACCATGACTCCGGGTTCAAAGTGGAGCCTCGTCTTGATTCTGAGTGCTGTCTGGTTGTGGACCAGCTGTTCCCACCATTTACCCACCACGTACTCGGGAATGTAGACGACGATGAGGTCACGTGGTGAGTCGCGGCGCATGTTCTTGATGTAATCCATGATGGGCGTCACGGTCTCGCGGTAGGGGCTGGCCAATACTGTCAGCGGAACGGGAATTTCCAGTTTTTCCCAGTCCCTGACGGTGTGTTCGGTCTCTTCGGAGTTGATGTCAACGGTCACGGCGTCCAGCCGGGACGGCCGCGAAGCGCGGGCATAGGCCAGGGCCCGCAGGACGGGCTTGCGGACGTGCGAGACCAGGAGCACAGCATGGACACGTGTCGGCAGGGCGCGTGGGGAGGAATCCTCGTCCACGGCGAGCTCCTTGGCCACGTTGTCATAGTGGGCGCGGATGCTCCACATGATGAGGAACAGGATGAACATGGCGAGCAAGGCAATCCAGGCTCCCTGCTCGAACTTGGTGATCAGGACAATGACCAGCACCAGTGCCGTCATGCCGAAGCCCATCATGTTGATGGTGCGGGATTTGATGATCCTGCGGCGGACAACTTTGTCCTTCGCCAGCTTCAGCTCGCGGCCCCAGTGGCGGATCATGCCAAGTTGGCTGGCTGTGAAGGAAATGAAGACACCCACGATGTACAGCTGGATCAGCTTGGTGACATCTGCATTGAACGCCAGGATCAGCACCAGCGCTCCCGCTGCCAGGGCCAGGACGCCGTTGCTGAAGGCGAGCCTGTCGCCGCGGGTCCGCAGCTGGCGCGGAAGGTAGCCATCCTGGGCGAGGATGGAGCCCAGAACCGGGAATCCGTTGAAGGCTGTATTGGAAGCAAACACAAGGATGATGCCCGTGGCTGCCACCACCACATAGAAAGGTATGGAACCGGCCCCGAAGATCGTGTCGGCGATCTGGCTGATCGCCGGAGTCTGGATGTACCCCTCGTCCAGAGGCTTGCCGTCCACCAAAAACTCCTGGGCCGGGTCCAGCACGATATGCACCTTGGTGGCGTTGGCCAGATACAGGATGCCGGCCAACATGGAGGCAGCGATGACACCAAGCAGCAGCAAGGTGGTTGCGGCGTTCTTGCTCTTGGGCTTCTTGAAGTTGGGCACGCCGTTGCTGATGGCTTCGACACCTGTCAGGGCTGCGGCGCCCGAGGAGAAGGCACGAAGCAGCAGGAAGGCACCGGCCAGGCCAACCAGGCCTTCATCGAAACCAGGTGCGGGAACGATGGTGAAGTGTGCAGACGGCGCCTCCCCTAACTGGCCTGTGGCTGCCTGGAAGATACCCACCGCGGTCATGCCAAGGATGGACGCCATGAAGATGTAGGTGGGAACAGCGAACACGGTGCCGGCCTCTTTGATACCCCGCAGGTTGACCAGCGCCAGGATGATCACACCGATGGTGGCAATGAGGGCTTGCTGTCCATGAAGTGACGGGATGGCAGTCGTCAGATACGTGGCCGCCGAGGACATCGACACCGCAACAGTGAGGACATAATCCACCAGCAAGGCCGACGCAACGGTCAGGCCGGCGTACTTGCCAAGATTGACGTTCGCGATCTCGTAATCGCCGCCACCGGAAGGGTAGGCGTGGACATTCTGACGATAGGACGCCACGACTGTGAGCAATACCACCATGACGGCGAGGCCAACCAACGGTGAAAACGCCACTGCGCTGACGCCGGCAAGGGCGAGTGTGAGCAGGATTTCGTCCGGTGCGTACGCCACCGAGGACAGGGCGTCCGAGGCGAAGATCGGCAAGGCGATGCGTTTGGGCAGCAGCGTGTGGGACAGCCGGTCGTTCCGGAAGGGCCGGCCCACCAGCACCCGCTTCGCGGCATTCAAAATTGTCAGCACTCCGCAAAGCTACTCTGAATACCCTGCGATGTCATGACGGCGAAGACGTGCTTAGCCACGTGGCAACGGTAAAGTCATACCGAGCGGCAGGGACGACACACATTAGGAGACATGGTGGCTCACTTCGTGATCATGGGTTGCGGGCGTGTTGGCGCAACCCTGGCACACACTTTGGAGGATGCAGGCCATTCGGTGGCCATCATCGATCAGGACGAGCGGGCCTTCCGCCGTTTGCGCAAGTCCTTCACCGGGCGGAAAGTCACTGGTGTCGGCTTCGACCGGGACACCCTAAAGCAAGCAGGCGTGCAGGAGGCCTACGCATTCGCGGCGGTCTCGAGCGGTGACAACTCCAACATCCTGGCCACCCGTGTAGCCCGCGAGACCTTCCACGTCGCCCACGTGGTGGCACGCATCTACGATCCCGGACGCGCCGAAATCTACCAGCGCCTGGGAATCCCCACGGTTGCCGCGGTGCGCTGGAGCGCCGACCAGGTCCTCCGCCGGATCCTGCCCGAACAGCATTTGGCAGGCGATTACCGCGAACCGTCCGGACGCCTGGTCCTGGCCGAAGTGGACCTTCACCCGGAATGGATCGGCCACAGGCTCAGCTCCATCGAACAAGCCGCAGGTATCCGCATCGCTTTCCTGACCCGTTTCGGCGAGGGCCTGCTCCCCCAGGCCGGCACCGCCTACCAGGAAGGCGACACTGTCCACGCCATGTTGAACCTGGAACGCACTTCCGAGATCAGCCGGATCCTCGCCAAAGCACCCGCCAAGGAGTCTTAGTGAAAGTTGTCATCGTTGGCGCAGGCAGCGTCGGCTCATCCATCGCGCGTGAGCTGCTGGCCCATCAACACCAGATCCTGTTGATCGATCTCAAGCCCGAAGTCATCGGACGCAGTGGACTCCGGGGCGCCCGCTGGCTGGTGGGCGATGCCTGCGAATTGAGCACCCTGCAGGACGCCAAACTTGACGATGCCGACGTCGTGGTTTCGGCCACCGGCGACGACAAAGTCAACCTGGTGGTCTCACTCCTGGCCAAAACCGAATTCGGCGTGGGACGTACGGTGGGACGCGTCAACAACCCGAAGAACGACTGGATGTTCAACGACTCCTGGGGCGTCGACGTCGCGGTCAATACCCCGCAGCTCATGACGGCCCTCGTGGAGGAAGCGGTGGAGATTGGCGACATCGTGCGCCTGCTTACCCTGCAAACCGGTGTCGCGTCCATTGTCGAATTCACGGTTCCGCACGACTCCCATGTCATTGGAAGTACGGTGGGCGATATCGAGTGGCCGGAAGATGCCACGCTTGTGGCGATCCTGCGCGACCAGGCCCCTATTACCCCTACCCGCGATGACGTCCTGGACGGCGGTGACGAACTGTTCTTCGTCACCACCATTGCAGCCGAAAACGGCCTCCGCGCCTTGTTATCGCGGAATTCACCGGCAGGCGAGGCGCGCGGGGAGCACGCCGAAGAAGCCGATCAGGTTTCTGACGACGACGGCTTCGACGGCTGAACTGCCGGCTTGGTCACAAGCCAGGCAACCCACAAGCCCAGGATGTAAAGCGGTGCACCCATCAGGAGCCGGGTAGTGGCGAGGGCGGTCAATCCGGCCTCGCCCATGAAATACAGCGGTACTTGCACCACCAGGCGCAAGGCCAGCACGGCCACCACGATCCACGTGCCCAGCTTGTAGGCACGGAGCCGTTCCGGGTCCTTCCGCCATTCGAGTCCCTCGTTGCGCACGAAGCCGAAGAGCAGGCCGGCAACAGGCCATTTGAGCACGATCGAAAGCACCATGGCGGCGATGTAGGCCAGGTTGGTGAAGAAGCCCAGCACATAGAAGTCCTCGGCCTTGCCGGTGGTGTTCGCCAACCAGGCCGAGATGCCGACGCCGACAACGCCTGCCAGCGCCTGCGTCAAGGGGCGCCGCTGGATGAGGCGCACGACCGTGAAGACTGCGGCGGCAGCAAGTGCCGCAATGAGCGACGGCGTCAGGTCGCGTGTGATGGTGAAGGTCACCAGGAAGACCAGCCCCGGGAAGATGCTCTCGGCGATGCCCTGCACGCCGCCGGCCGACTTCAGCATGTCGACGTGGCCGGCGCTGTTGCGGTGGAGTCCGGCTTTCTCGGCGTACCCGGCGGCGATGTCGGACATGCGCGGGCCTTCGCCGGCGGGCTTGGGCGCATCCGCGGGATGGGTGCTGCCCTGCTGGTTCGAGGACGACCCGCTGTCCTTGGGCTCTGATCCGTTGGCCACGGTCATAGGTGCTCCTGACGGGAAAGTATTTCGTAGCGCGGGTTGAACATGGCAGGGAAGCCGTCGAGCTGGGTCACCATTCCGTCGAGGCGAAGTTCAACGCCCGCCTCGATGCCGGGCACCCGCGTGCGTCCCAGCCAGATCACACGTAAGCGATCGTACTGTTTCCTGGAGCCCGCAGCCGTAGGCGGTGCTTGCACCCCAGGACGCAACGCGTCCACCACGATGGCGGAGAAGAACGGTTGCGTGCTGGGCGGCTGGTGCGTCACGGACTCGATGAAACCGACGCACACGGCTTTTCCCCGTTCGGGAAGGTCACGGATCCCCACTTCCACGGGAGGTTGGGCAGCCACTCCACCGTTGCCTGGCAAATCAGCCAATCTGGGTGGTCTCCGGGCCTCGCTCAGGCTGCTGCAAGGAAGGGCCCGACGGCGGGACGGCACCTTGGGGAGCACCGGCCTGGCCGGGTACAGCGGCATCCTTGGGTAAGCGCAGCTGCAGCAATTCGCGCGGAGGCATCGGATTGTCGCCGCGGACCACCACCACGCGGCGGAACAGTTCCTCAAGGTCTGCAGCAGCGCCACGTTCCAAGGCCGCCTGTCCGCCCAGGACGCCGCGAAGGAACCAACGCGGTCCATCCACGCCCATGAAGCGTGCGGCGCGGAAGCCCTTGCTTCCGTCAGCAGCTTCGGCAGGCAGCTTGGCCACAAGCTCTGATCCGAACTCGCCCTGGATTTCCTCGGTCTCGCCGCCCTGGCTGGCTACGGACTGGGAGATCTGCTCCCGGATTTCATCCCAGAGCCCTTCGGAGCGGGGGGCAGCAAACGCCTGAAGCTGCAGGCTGGAGCCGCCCAGGTCCAGGGTCACGGCGACGACACGCTGAGTGGCCTCTTCCACCTCCAAACGGAGCTGGAGGCCTTCAGAGGGAGCGATCAGGAGGGCGCCGAGATCCACATAACCTTCGCGGCTATCGATCTCATCAACGTCCAGCGGTCCCTTGCCGAGGCGGAAGTCGCCGGGAACGCGGTCCCCGGCTGCCGGGGTCTCCTCAGTACCTGCACCGGATTCCTCGACGGTGCCGGCACTGCCTGCCCGCTCGGCCTTGGACTTTTTACCGCGCCCAAAAAGCATTGGGTTTTCTCCTTAGTAGTGATCTATCCCCAAGTAAACCGCAACCAGGTTGGTGCACGTTAACCAGGCCACGGCGTCAATCGTCGCTGGGAGCAGCCGGCTCAGGCCTTGGGTGCGTTGAATCCGCCGGTAGAGCCGAATCCTCCAGTGCCACGGACCGATTCGGACAACTGGTCAACGGTGACGAACCGTGCGTACTCGACCCTCTGGATCACCATCTGGGCAATCCTGTCGCCGCGCTTGAGGCTGATGGGGTTGCTTTGGTCGGTGTTCAGCAGGGTCACTGCTATTTCGCCCCTGTAGCCCGCGTCCACGGTTCCCGGTGCGTTGACGACAGTCAGTCCGTGTTTGGTAGCGAGCCCCGAACGCGGATGGATAAGGGCAACGAAGCCGTCCGGCAGGGCAATGGAGACTCCCGTCGGAACCAGCTTGCGCTCTCCAGGGGCCAGGTGCACATCCTCGCGTGCCCGGAGATCAGCTCCAGCGTCGCCGGGGTGGGCGTACGACGGCGCTTCCAGGCCGTCGTCGAGCATTTTCAGCTGAACGTCCAAGGTGGGGGCCCCATAACTGGTGGCCGCCTCCACATCGGGGCTTACGGCGTCTTCACTGAATACTGCGGTCTCATTGCTCACAGTGGTCCATTCTACTGTTACTGGCATTTCCTGTTTTCCCGTGGTCGCTGCCCCGGCGGACTCCCGGCGCCTGGTGGCCGGATAAACTGGGGGCATGCCTACGCCTGACCAGTCCTCGTCCGTGCCTGCCCGGAACACCCCCTCCCCTTCAGGAGTCCTGTACACGGAGAAACTCTGGCCCTCGTTGTGGATCTGGATCGTCGTCGTCGGACTCTCAAGCGCCGGCCTGCTGATGTTCGGCCCCATCAGCCCGGCCGCGGCCGCCATCGCTGCCCTTGCGTTGCTGGCCATCATGACCACCATGCTGGTCCTTTCGACTCCCACCATCACGGTCACCTCAGACACCGTCCGGGTGGGCCGGGCCAGCATTGACCGTGCGTTCGTAGGTTCAGTCCAGGCGTTCAGGAAGGCCGAAGCGACAGCTGAGCGCGGGCCGCGCCTGAACGGATTGGCCTACATGTGCTTCCGTGGCTGGATTGATCCCGTGGTCAAAATCGAGATCACCGATCCGGCCGACCGCACTCCTTACTGGCTGGCATCAACACGCAGGCCCGAAGAGCTCGTTGCGGCCCTGGCGGCACCGCGCTCCTGAAGCCAGCCGGCCGGTCCTGTTCAACTTTCACACCTAGGTTCAGCTTTCACACTCCGTGCAATACAGATGGCCGCCCCGTTCGGCAGCTATTTGGGACCTGTGCTTGACCAGGAAGCAGTTGAAGCACGTGAACTCATCAGGCTGCGGAGGCATGACCTGAATCAGGAGTTCCTCTCCGGAGAGGTCGGCTCCCGGCAGTTCGAACCCGTCAGCAAGATCTGTCTCATCGACATCAACCGCCGAGGACTGTTTTCCCGATTGGCGCGTCTTGAGCTCCTCCAGGGAATCCTCACTGACGTCTTCCTCTGTCTTCCGGGGAGCATCGTAATCGGTAGCCATGGTTTTTCCTTGTCTTCCGTCCCTGCTGTGGGTGGGATACCGGGCAACACGCTCTCGTGCCGCCCGGTGTATGCAACACCGGGCACGTCGGATTTGTGCCCGATATCGGCCAGATTGTCCTCCGCCGCCCAGCAAAAGTCCATAGCGCCCTCCTGGACCCGCTGATGCTCCCGATCTGCCCGCTTTCTGCGGAAAATCACGGCACGCCCTCGCTCCTAGTAGGAAATGCTCCCTGCTGGTGGCAGAGTTTCGAATGTCAGTTATGCCATGGTGGAGGGTGTTATGCAGGATCTACGGCTGGTAGGCGTCCACGACGACGGCGGGCACCTGCTCTTAAGCGGCCCGGGCGGTGCGATGTTCCAGCTTCCGATCGACGAGGCTTTGAGGGCAGCTGCGATTCGGACACCGGCACAGGTGGCCGCCCGCGCCTCCAACACGCCCATTGCCATGTCCCCCAGGGATATCCAGGCCAGAATCCGCAGCGGTGCGACCGCAGCAGAAGTTTCCGAACTCTCAGGCCTGCCACTGGCAAACGTCCAGCGCTACGAGGGTCCGGTCCTCGCCGAGCGCGAGTACGTTGCCCGCCAGGCCCGTGGGATTGAAGTTGCCGCCCCGGCTCCGGGCCATGACGCCTACCGTTCCGCATTCGGAGACGCACCGGCCACCCTGGGCGAAATGGTGGAGCACAGGCTTTCCGCACACGGCATCGACGCGTCGACAGTGGAGTGGGATTCATGGCGCCGCCCCGACGGTTCCTGGACTGTTGTTGCCAGGTTCGAGACCGTTCCCGGCACGCATGGCAGCATCGGCGAGGAACCACCGGCGATGTGGACGTTCAGCCCCCAACGCAAGTCCTTGCAGAACGCAAACCGCTGGGCCCAGCAGCTCAGCGAACTGGAGCCACTCGACGGCCCGGTACCTGCCCGGCGCCTCGCCGCGGTCTCCGACCGTCCCTTCGATTTTGAAACCGACGCCGAAACGGCTGCGCGCGCTTCCGCCAAGGAATCGGACAGCCTCCTGGACATGCTCCGCTCACGCCGCGGCCAGCGACTTGGCGTCGACGAGGACGGCGACGACGCCTTGGCCGTCTTGCTGAGCAACGTGCCTGCGGCCCACCCACGTCCGGGCGAGGACGAGGCCGAGTTGCCGACCGAAACCGACGACGCGAACCGCGGCTCCGAGGTTTCCGTGGAAGAGGAACTTGCCCGCAGGGAAGGCCGGCCCTCGATGCTGTCCCGGTTGAGCCTTGCGCCGCGCCACTTCGAAGCCGATGACGAAGACGATTCCCTGAAGCTCCACAATGGCGTAAGCACCGATACCCGGGAGATCACCGTCGTGGCGAGCCCGCTCCGTCCTGTCACGCCCCTTGTGGGCCGCAAACCGGCCGGCCTCGACGAGTTGCTGGGCGGCGGCCCGGCGGCTGAAGCACCTGTAAACGACGACGGCGGCCACGCTGAAGACGTCAGTGGCGACGTTGCAACCACAGACGAAGCACCCTCGGAAGAGGGCGGCGAACCGGCCGCCCGGCAACACGTCGAACCACCGGCAGAACGCCAACCGGCCCGGCCCAAGAGGTCGAGCATTCCCAGTTGGGATGAGATCGTCTTCGGAGCGCGCGGAGACTAGCTCTGAGTGCCCGGCTGGCCTTGCATGCCAGGCTGTCCGGCTCCCGGCCAGAGGCACGCATCGATGTCGAAAGGCAAGGGCTGATCGGCACCGGCCATAAGGTTGGCGCCATGGGCGGTGACCCTTCGCATGTAGTGCCGGCGGCACAGCGTTTCATAGCCCACGACGCCGGCATCGGACCGGCCTTCGCTGTCTCCGGAGGCAGGTGCGACATCGCCCACCATGACCTGTTCGCCTTCCACCACCATGATGCCGTTGAGCGTCCGGGCGTTCTGGGTAGCCCTTCGGCCGCACCAGCACAGCGCCTCGACCTGCAGGACCTGGACCCTGTCCGCCAGCTCAATGAGCCGCTGTGAGCCGGGGAACAATCGGGTTCTGAAATCAGATGTGATGCCGAACGCGAAGACGTCCACGTCCATCTCATCCACCACCCGTGCCAACTGTTCGACCTGGCCCGGTGAGTAGAACTGGGCTTCGTCACAGATGAGGTAGTCCACCCGGAGCCCGCTGGTTCGGCGGATCACCACTTCATCCCAGAAATCGGTTGCGTCTTCGACTTCCACTGCATCGGTCTGCAGGCCCAAGCGGCTCGAAATCACGGAATCGCCGGCCCGGTCGTTTCGGCTGAACCGGACACCACCACGTCCACGGGCGCGGTGGTTGTGGTCCATTTGTAGCGCCAGCGTCGATTTACCGCAGTCCATGGTCCCGGAGAAAAAGACCAGTTCAGCCACGTTTGCCCTTCCTGCCGGTTGCACTGAAGCACACAAGAGGCACTTCGCGCTCAGCCCGGGTCAAGGAACCATGCTGCCCCACGACTTCCAGTGAGGACGGACGCACGCGGCGGGTGTCGTACAGGGCCAGCGTATCCCTGGCCGCAATCATGACATCGCCGATCCTGGGAGCAACCGAAGGAAGAACGTCGCCGAACAGCCCGGCGGCCACGGCTTGTTCGCGCGTGAAGACCCAGATCCTCTCGCCAAACCGCCGCCTCCAGGCATCCACCAGCGAAGTGCGGTGGGCATCAGTGGCATCGGTTTCCAAGTAGAGATGCACCATGCGGGGTTCACCCGCTGTGTGCCGGACACCTGCCACCAGCGACTCATCGGCCGAGTAGTCGATCCGCTGGGATTCCGGGACGTCCAGCATGCCGTGGTCACCGGTCAACAGGATGGTGGTGCCTGCAGGCAGTGTCGCGGAGAGCCGCTTTACCGTGGAGTCAAGCTCCTCGATCTGGTGCTCCCAGCGCTCGGACTGGCATCCGTAGCGGTGACCGGCCTTGTCCAATTCGTTGGCGTAGAAGTACATCAGCGACCGGCCCCCGCCGGACATGGCCTCGGCGGCCGCGGCGGTCCGGGCGTGCAGGGACGTCCCACCCACGAAGCGACTCCCGCGTAGCGCTGCTTGTGTCATGGGCGAGTTGCCGAACTGGGGCAGGCTCACGGTGACAACGTCCAGCTCCTGGGCTACGCGTTCAAAGACCGTTGGATGGGGCTGCCACGTCGCTGGATCCACCTGGGCGTCCCAGTTGCCAAGAAGGTTGACCACCTTGTCCTGGGCGGGGTCCAGCACGTCATAACCGACCATTCCGTGGTGTCCGGCCGGCAGCCCTGTGCCAAGGCTCGCCAGGGAAGCTGCCGTGGTGCTGGGAAAAGCAGCATCCAGCCAGGTCGGGACGTTCCCTTGGCCTGCGGCAA
Source organism: Paenarthrobacter nicotinovorans (assembly GCF_007670255.1). Taxonomy (GTDB): domain Bacteria; phylum Actinomycetota; class Actinomycetes; order Actinomycetales; family Micrococcaceae; genus Arthrobacter; species Arthrobacter nicotinovorans_B. Next base: position 37,486 of record NZ_SZVS01000011.1, read on the forward strand.
CAATCGAACGCAGGAACGGTGTGTGGGAGGCCTTCTGCTTGAGCAGGTTCCGTCCCAGTCCATCGGCGAGGACAACGCAGACACGCTGGGTGGATGGCAGCTGGAGCTGGTTGGTGAAACCGGGGACACCGAGGGCTGCCGCGGAACTCGTCAGAACTTCAGCGATCGATTTGGTCCCGAAGAGCGGTGGTGCCGGAAGCTCGGTTGTCGTCGTCGACGCAGGCGTCTGCGCGGTGCCGCTCAACGCTGGTGCCCGCGGCTCAGGCGGTTGCTGAAAACGCCCGAACGAGGCCTGGGGGCCGGAATACTGGAGTGCTGGACCGGGGCCGGGTTTCCCGTGTTGACTGCACGCAGGGCGCGCGCAAAGAGTTTGGCGTCCTGGACAGCCTGAAGCCCGTCAGCTTCGGCGCTGATGCGCAACACAATGTCTTCCTGGGCGATGGTCCCGGTGTAGCCGTGATCGGCCTCGCACTGGGGATCACCGCAGCTTGCCGGCCCCATGTCCAGCCGCTGCCCACCCGACCACGCGATGGATACGGTCAGCTCCCGGACGGGATCGGAGGACTTGTAGTTTTGCGGCTGGGAGTACATGTAGCTGAGGACCACCGAGCGGATCTGGGCAACCGGCACTGACTCCGTGGAGATCTGCGCAACGATCTGCTCGCCTGCCTCGTCCAGCTGCTGGTCATCGACATGGGTGATCACCAGCATGTCTTCCGTCAGCACCAGCACGGTGATGTGGCGCCGGACCTCCGCGCGGTCGAAGTGCGTCTCCAGGTGGACCAGGTGCGACAAGCACTCACGGCCATCCAAGGCGTCATCGACGACGTCGGCCACCAACCGGGGGTAGAAACCGGCCTGCTGCAGGGCCTGCTCCAGGCTTTGTCCCTGCGAGCTGTGGTTGTGCGCGGCATGGTTCCCATTGTTGGACGGGCGGGATTGAGGCGTCGGAGACTGGGTGCTCATTCCCCCATTTTCACAGATCGCTTGGGGACTTCCTAACCGCCCACCGCTTGCCTGTGGCTAACTCCGCATCGCCCGGCGGGCACTGTCCGTGCGCTGGGCCGCGTTACCGATCCACACTTCGGCCCCCAGGATCTTCGCGCCTCCGGGCCCCGCAAGAACCGGGTTGAACTCCACCAGCGCAATCCCGGGGTGGTCATCCTTGAGCTTGGCAAGCCTGGCGGCGATGTCCTCAAGGGCTGCCACATCCACGGCCGGGAGGCCCTGGTACCCAAAAAGTTTCCGCGACGCCCGTGGTGACCGGATGACATCATGCAAGTCGGCAGCCGAGAGCGGCGGCACCCTGTGCGCCCAGTCATCCAGAAGGTTCACGGCGTCACCGGCCAACCCAAACGAGACCACGGGCCCCAGGAGAGGGTCCTCCATGGCTCGGAAAGTGCAGGCTTGCCCCACCGGAGCCATGGCTTGGACTTCCAGCGAGGGTGAGCCGAACGGCTCCAGTGCGCGGCGCATCTGTGCGATGTTCTGCCGCAGGGACTGGGCATCCTGGATGTCCAGGCGCACCCCGCCCAGGTCCAACCTGTGGCGGAGGGCCGGGTCGGTCGTCTTCAACACCACCGGCCAGCCCACGGCCTCAGCCGCTTCGATGGCCTCCTCATCGGTGCCGAACCCAATGCTCGGCAGCACCGCGATGCCGTAGCCTGCCAGCAATGCCGCAGCTGCACCGGCGTCGAGCTTCCTGATCTTTTCGCCGGTGACACCGGCCAGCATGGCCGCCAGCCTCTCACGTGTGCCGTCGATGTCGCAGCCCTCAGGCTCGACGAAAAGTCCGTGATCGCGGTCCCGCCACTGGGCATAGCGGACGATGGCAGCCAGTGCCGCTACTGCCGCGCCGGCGTTGGAGTAGCACGGCAGCGGTGGCTTCCCCGCGGAGCCCACCATGCCCTCCACATGGACAGAAGGGTCGAGGATCCCCGTGAAGGCCGCGACAACGGGCTTCCCGGCCTCCTCGGCGCATCCGGCGAGGACACCTGCGAGCGCCTCCACGGTCAGGCCGCGGGCCGGGAGGAGGGCGGCCACCACGGCGTGGACAGAGTCGTCCGCAAGGCTTTCCTGCAGGCTGGCCCGTAGCGCCGGCAGCGCGAGTGACATACCGGCGTCGAGGTCCACCTCAGTGACCAGGCGATTGACGTCCAGGCCCAGCGGGACCGCACTGTCCGCCACCACTTTGGCCAAGGCCACTGAATTGGAGTACACCGCCAGCCCCGGCCCTTGGGGCAGCGCCTGGGAGGAGGCGATCTGGGCGATGTCCATGAGTTGTTCGATGGTGTCGACCCGGATGACACCGGCCTGGCGCATCATGGCGTCCAAGGCAGCTGACGGCGCCTGGGTAGTCCGGACCTCGTGGCCGGGCGGCAGCGTGAGGCCGGTGACGTCCGACTTGGCAACAATCACCGGCTTGCTGCGTGAGAGCCTGCGCGCCAGCCGGGAGAACTTGCGGGGGTTGCCGATGGACTCCAGGTAGAGCCCGACGGCGGACGTGTCGGCGTCGTCCTCCCAGTACTGCATGACATCGTTGCCGGAGACATCGGCGCGGTTGCCGGCGGACAGGAAGGAGGACAACCCCAGTCGACGGCGGCTGGCGGCCGCATATACCGCCACGCCCACGGCAGCCGACTGGCTGAACAGGCCCAGGCTCCCGCGCGGAGGCATGGCGGGGGCCATGGAAGCATTCAAGGAGACCGCCGGGTGCGTGTTCAGGATCCCGAGCGACTCCGGACCGATAACGCGCATACCGTTGGCCCGTGCCCGGCGTACCAGCTCATGCTGGCGCGCCAAGCCCCGCTCGCCGTCGTCGGCGAATCCCGCAGTGGCCACCACGATCCCCTTGACCCCGGCCGCCGCGCAATCGTCCACCACCTTGGGCACTTCTTCATAAGGCACTGCAACGATCGCCAACTGGACCGGGCCGGGGATCTCGGACAATTTCGAGAACGAGATCATGCCGGCGAGCTCAAACGCTTCGGGGTTGACGGCGTACACAGGTCCCTTGAAACCACCTTCGATGATGTGCTCAAGCAGTTGGTAGCCGACCGTTCCCCACTTGCGGCTGGCACCAATGACAGCCACGGACGACGGCGACAGGAGGTCGCGTACGCTGCGGGCCTCCGCGCGGTGCTCCCGGGACTCCATGACTGCCCGTGATTTCTCGGTGGGATCGATGTTGAACTCGACACTGACCACGCCGTCGTCGAATTGCCGCTTGAGGTCGTACCCGGCGTCTGCGAAGACCATCAGCATCTTGCGGTTGTCCGGCAGGACCTCGGCGGTGAACCGCCGGATGCCGTTCTCCCGCGCCGCGACCGCCAAGTGTTCGAGGAGGATCGAACCGATGCCCCGGCCTTGGTGGGCGTCGGAAATATTGAAGGCGACCTCTGCTTCGCTGGGGTCATCGAGGCGGTCGTAGCGGCCAATGCCCATGATTTCGCCGCCGATGGTGATCACGAACGCTACGCGGTTGATGTGGTCCACTTCCGTGAAGCGGCGCACTTCCTTGCCGGACAGCCTCGGTTTGAACGAGAAGAACCGCATGTAGATGGACGCCTGGGACTGGCCCGCATGGAAGGCCTGCAGGGCATCGGCGTCCTCGGGCCGAATGGGGCGAAGGTGGGCTGTCCCGCCGTCGCGCAGGACGACATCGGCCTCCCAATATTCCGGATAAATGCCGACGCCGGGCTGATCCACCATAGGCTTAGCCTAGCTAAAACATCCGCAGTACAACTTTCGAGGATCCACCTGCCCCATGGCCCGCAGCCAAACTTCCGCACGCAAAGCCGAACCGCTTGGCGATTTCACTGAGAACATCGTCGACATTGATGTCACTTCCGAGATGGAAGGCTCCTTCCTGGAGTACGCCTACTCGGTGATCTATTCCCGCGCCCTCCCGGACGCACGCGACGGCCTCAAGCCTGTCCAACGCCGCATTTTGTACATGATGTCGGACATGGGCCTGCGCCCGGACCGCGGACACGTCAAGAGCGCCCGCGTTGTGGGCGAGGTGATGGGTAAACTCCACCCCCACGGTGACGCCGCGATCTACGACGCCATGGTTCGCATGGCGCAGGACTTCTCGCTGCGCTTGCCGCTCATTGATGGCCATGGCAACTTTGGCTCGCTCGACGACGGCCCTGCGGCTCCGCGTTATACCGAGGCCCGCCTGGCGGCTGCGGCCTTGACGATGACCGACCACCTCGACGAAGACGTGGTGGACTTCGTCCCCAACTACGACAACCAGCTGACCCAGCCGGACGTTCTCCCGGCAGCTTTCCCCAATCTGCTGGTCAATGGCACCACGGGCATCGCGGTTGGCATGGCCACCAACATGGCGCCGCACAACCTGGTGGAAGTCATCGCGGCGGCAAGGCACCTGATCGCCAATCCCGACGCGACCCTGGATGAGATCATGCGCTTCATTCCGGGGCCGGACCTTCCCACCGGTGGCCGGATCGTCGGCCTGGATGGAATCCGCGACGCGTACGCCACCGGCCGCGGCTCCTTCAAGACACGGGCCAAGGTGGAGGTGGAGCAGTTGTCGGCCCGCCGCACGGGCCTGGTGGTTACGGAGCTTCCGTACATGGTGGGCCCTGAAAAGGTCATCGAGAAGATCAAGGACGCCGTCAACGCCAAGAAGCTGACCGGCATCAGCGACGTCGTTGACCTCACCGACCGCAACCACGGCCTGCGGCTGGTCATCGAGCTGAAGAACGGCTTCAACCCGAACGCCGTGCTGCAGCAGCTCTATCGCTACTCCCCCATGGAAGACTCCTTCGGGATCAACAACGTCACCCTGGTAGACGGCCAGCCGCAAACCCTGGGACTCCTGGATTTGCTGCGGGTGTACGTGGAGCACAGGCTCAACGTGGTGCGCCGGCGTACCTCGTTCCGCCTGGGTAAGAAGAAGGACCGGCTCCACCTGGTGGAGGGCCTGCTGATCGCGATCGTGGACATCGACGAGGTCATCCAGATCATCCGCTCCTCCGATGAGGCATCGGCCGCCCGCGAACGGCTCATGTCCATCTACGACCTCACCGAGATCCAGGCCAACTACATCCTGGAGCTGCGGCTGCGGCAACTGACCAAGTACTCCCGGCTTGAACTGGAGAAGGAACAGGACGAACTCCGCCGGGAGATCGAAGCACTTGAAGCCATTCTGGCTTCCGACGCATTGCTCCGCGACCTCGTCTCCGGCGAGCTGGGTGACATCGCCGAAAAGTACGGCACGCCCCGGCGGACCGTGCTGTTGGAATCCGAGGCCGTTTCACCCACTGTCGCCGCCGCCCTCGCTGCCGCGCCAGGCCCCAAGGGGAAGGCCGCCGCACTGCCTTTGGAGATTCCCGACGATCCTTGCTGGGCCTTGCTCAGCGCCTCCGGGCAGATCGCCAGGACCTCCAACCAGGAACCGTTGGCCGAGGCAGGCCCACGCACCAAGCACGATGTCTTCCGGTCCGTGGTCAAGACCACCGCCCGGGGCGAAATCGGTGCAGTGACCTCGCAGGGCAGGATGCTTCGGCTGCAAGTGATGGACATGCCGGTCCTGCCACCGGTCTCGGGACTTCCCAACCTGGCAGGGGGTGTTCCTGCCAAGGATTTCATTACCTTACTCAAGGGCGAGACCTTGGTGGCCTTTGTTCCCTTGGACGCCATTCTCGCACTGGGTACCGTCCAGGGTGTCGTGAAGCGCGTGCAGCCGGACTATCCGCTGAACCGCGAGGATTGGGAGATCATCTCCCTGAAGGACAAGGACTCGGTTTTGGCCGTGGAGCCCGCACAGGAGGACGACGTCGATCTCGTCTTTGTGACCCGGCAAGCCCAACTGCTGCGGTTCAGCGCCTCCAACGTCCGTCCGCAGGGGCGGACGGCCGGCGGCATGGCCGGTATCAAGTTGGCCGCGGGCGACGAAGTGATCCACTTCGGTACCGTGCGCGCCAACGACCCAGCCGCCGTCGTCGTGACCATCGCGGGGACGAACGGCGCCTTGCCTGGCACGGCACCCGGAACGGCCAAGGTGACCGCCTTCGAGGAGTACCCGGCAAAGGGCCGCGCCACCGGTGGCGTCCGGGTCCACCGTTTCCTCAAGGGTGAAGACACGCTGCTGCTGGCTTGGGCAGGGCATGGACCGGCCAAGGCCTCATCCGCGGCCGGAGTGGCCCGGGCCCTTCCCCATGAGCATGGGCGGCGGGATGGCTCCGGCGTGCCGTTGTCACAGCCCGTGGAAGCAATCGGGCCGAGCATGGCGTGGCCTGATATTCCAGCAGAGTAGGGCATGGCGAGGGCCGGCGGTTAAACCGCCGGCCCCTGTTGTTGGGGTGGCCATGCGCCGCTAGCCGCGTCAGCCGTTTTGGTTGATGCTCAGTATGTTTCCTTCGCTGTCAAGGAACCACGCTGCCTTCTCCCCGTCCGGCATGGTGGCAATGCCGTTCTCGGTTTTCAGTCCCGGGAAATCGTAGTCCTCAAACTTCACCCCTTTGTCCCGCAGCTCAGCGACTGTGGCTTCGACATCATCGACCATCCAGCCTATTTGGGTGTTCTTTGCCGTGCCCGCGTTGGAGGTTTGGTAGATGAGAAATCCGGTCCCGCCGCCGCACCTGTACTGGAGGTTGTCATCGGCGTCCGGATTGTCGGGTTCAAGTCCGAGCTTTTCGCTGTAGTAAGCGCGTGCCCGGGCGATGTCGTGTGCCGGTAGGACGGCACCAACCTGCTGATCCTTGAGCATTGTTTTCTCTTTCCGGCTCTCCTCCCGGAACGAACTTTACTCCTGGGCCGCACCGGAAGTAATCGCTAACGGCAGCGGAATTTACGGTCCTGCAGGGTAGGCGGACGCCGGGAGCTTAGACTGGCGGCATGCCGATCATCCCTGATGAAAAAGACTGGACCTGGGTCCTCTCCGAGCCGTGCCCTGAATGTGATTTCGACCCCGCCACTGTGACGCCGGCAACGGTGCCTGGCACGGTCCTGAACATGCTCCCCCGGTGGCGCGCGGTCCTGCGCCGCGACGACGTCGCCGCACGCCCGAACGACCACACCTGGTCTGCCTTGGAATATGCCTGCCATGTTCGCGATGTCTTCAGCCTCTTCGACCAGCGCCTGAACCTGATGCTCACCGAGGACGATGCACGCTTTGCCAATTGGGACCAGGACCAGGCCGCGATCGATGGCGACTACGGCTCGGCGGACCCCGCTACCGTGGCGGACGAGCTGGAAACCGAAGGCACTGTCATCGCGGAATCCTTTGCCCGCGTGGTGGAGGATGACTGGCAACGCACCGGAATCCGCAGCAACGGTTCCTCCTTCACTGTGCTGACGTTTTCCCGGTACTTCCTGCATGACGTCGTCCACCATCTGCACGACGTGGACGGCTAGAGGATTTTCTCCCACGTCATGCTGCGGTTCACCGGGGTGTACCCCATGCCCAGATAGAGTTCCAGCGCGCCCGTGGGGTTGGCCGAGTCGACATCAAGGGACGCCACATCCATTCCGGCCAGGGCGTAGCGGCGCATGGCGTCAGCAAGAAGGGCCTGGGCGATGCCGCGGCCGCGGTAGGCGCGCCGGACGCCAAGCAGCTCCGTGTAGCCTTCCTTGAATCCGCGCTCGACGGCGGAATGGGGGTCGTGGCTGGTCAGTTGGTACCCGGCCACTGCACCGGTGGAAGCATCGATCACCACGGCGCTGAGGTCGTGCCTTCCCGTGGGTTCTTCCATCGTGAAGCGCCACGATTCCTCGTCCCGTGGCTCGCTCCCCCAATGGTCCCTGAACGCATCGTTGTGGGCCATTCGCACGGGCTCAAAGAGCGGGGCTTCAAGAGTTCTGAGTTCGAACCCGTCCGGCAAGGACGCAGCGGGCAGTTGGTCCGCCAGGGTCCTGTGCATCTCATTGAACCAGCGAACGGCGTCATAACCGTGACCCATCAGGAGTTTCCCCTGGTGTTCGTGCTGCTGCTCGGTCTGGATACGGAGCCTCGGCGGGCTTGCCGGATGCCCGGCCGCGGCGTCGGCATCAAAGCGTTTGCGGGCCTGCTGCTCCTGCCACGCAAGGACCGCAGAACCGATGCCGCGTTGCTGCCATTGAGGGTCGACACATGCCATCCCGGTGGCTTTGTCGCCGTCGGGATTCTTGGCGATACGGCCGTATGCACGTGGCACGCCTGTGGCGTCAAAGCCCAGCAGCGTGCTCGTTTGCGGCGGGTTCTTGGTGGACTCCAGGATGTGGACCAAATCGCCACGCTTTTCGAACCAGACAGGATGTTCGACGGCGGCCGTCCGGGCGATCAATCCGGCCCACCCATCGAGGTCATCGGTGGTGGCGGCCCGCCAGCGGAGTCCGGTGGTTCCCGCATCGGGAAGGCAGTGGCTTGCGGCGTCGAAAGTCATGTCCTCAGGCTACTGAGGCCCTGGCCCCGCCACCAGCTCCTCCGTGTCCTGGGCAACCGTCGGTGTCCCCCTGCCCGGCAGTTCCAGCCGGGCATCCGAAGGGTCGATGTCCTCGGGATTGTGGGTCACCAGGACCACCGTGACGTCCTTCAGCCCGGCACGAAGGATTGTCATCATTTCCCGCGCTGAGGCTGCATCCAAGTGGGCGGTGGGCTCATCGAGAAACAAGACGGAGGCACCGGTCAGCAATGTACGGGCCATCGCGAGCCGCTGCCGTTCGCCCCCGCTAAGGAAGGAGCCGCCGGGACCAATACGGGCGTCCAAGCCACCTGGAAGGGCCCTCACCACGGCATCTAGCCCGACGGCGGCCAGCGCCTTGTACATCTCGTCGTCGTCTGGCTTCCGGCCGGCAGACCGGCTGAGCAGGAGGTTTCCCCGGACCGTGGAGTCGAAGAGATGGGCTTCCTGGGGGCACCACGCGGCGGTACCGGTCAGCATCGCCGTTCCCTCCGTGAGGGGGAGGAATCCGAGGAGGACGGAGAGGAGCGTGGACTTGCCTGCCCCGGAAGGACCCGTGACAGCCAGCCAGCGGCCCGGTTCCGCGACGGCTTCGACACCGGCAAAGACGGTGGGCCCGCCAGGCCAGGCCGCGGCGGCACCGCTGAGCTCCAGTCCTTGCCTGCCGGGCCGGTCAGGCAGATGCTGCGTTCCGCCGTCGTGCTCTTCCGGCGTGCCGGAACCGTCACCAGCGTCCAAAGCCCCGGATGCTGCCACCTTGTTCAGGACGTCGGCGAGCGCCGGCGCCTGGCGCACGGCGGAGACCATCCCCGCGAAGGGTTCCACCAAGGCAAGGTGCATCAGAACCATGACAGCCACGAGTTCAGGGGCAACGCCGCCGGCGAGGACAGACGGGGCACTCAGCACCCCGGCCCAGAGCGCTGAAACGGAGCATCCAAGGACAACCACCGCCTGGCCCAGGCCTTCTGCCCATGCCGAACGTTTCGCTGAAAGGGTTGCCACCCGGTCCTTGGCCGAGAGGGCGCTGATCAGTGGTTCGCCGATATTATTGGCCTGCAGCTCGGCGCGGGCGTCCAGGGCCGCGGCAACTCCCCGCAGCACCTCCGAATGCAGGTGCTGCCTTGCCTTCGCAGCATTGCGGTCGGCCAGGACGGCGAGCAGGGGCGCCACTGTCAGGCCCAGGGTGAACGTGAGCAGCACGGCAGGCATCGCCGCCGGCAAGACGATACCTGTGGCAAGGATGGCGGCCCCGCCCACGGCGACGGCTGTAATCGGAGGCAGGGCCACCCTCGGCAGGAGGTCCCGCAGGGTGTCAACGTCGTCCACGATCGAACCCAGGACGTTTCCACCTTGGAGGAGGCGTCGCAGGGACAACGCCCGGCGGCTCAGGGTTGCCCAGAGCACCCCACGAAGACGCGTCATGGCGGCGAAAACGGCGTTGTGGGTCAGCAGGCGTTCGCAATACCGAAGGACTGCACGTCCGATTCCGAAGAACCTGACGCCGACAATCGCGCCCAACAGGTAGAGGATCGGTGGTTGTTCGCTGGCCCTGATGATGAGCCAGCCCGACAAGCCGGACAGCGCCACAGCGAACAGCGCCGCGAGGACTGCAATGATCCCGGCCGCCGCGAACTTCCACTTGACCGGTTGCAGGACGCCCATCAGTCGTTTCAGGCTCCCCGCGGTGCTGTCCACCGGCCCGTCACCCAGGAGCTGTGCGTCATTCCCGGTTGCGGCATCCCACGCCTTGGCTGCGGATTGCCCGACCACCCCAGCGCCGCGCCCAGCAGGCGCTGTCACCGGTCCAGGTGTTTGTCCTGGCCGGCCGAGTTGTACGAGGTGGTCAGCGAGCGCGCGGGTTGCGGCGTCGTGGGCCACGAGGATGACAGTGGCCCTGCCGCGCAGCGACTCGATGGCACGGCGGATGGCCTCGGCCGACGCTTCGTCCAAGTGTGCTGTGGGCTCGTCGAGCAACAGGAGCGTCGCACCTGCTTCCACGCGTGCCAGGCCCCGGGCCAGGGCTACCCGACGCAGCTCCCCCGGGCTGAGCTCGGCGGGATGCTTTCCTGCAAGGTGGCCTGCCGAGGCGTTTCGGAGGACCCGTGCCGCGGCCAGCTCCACGTCTTTGTCGTAACCCTGAAGGTAAAGCTCGATCTCCTGCTGGACGGTTTCACAGGCCATGCTGGGATGCTGCGGAACCCAGGCGACCGTCCCGGGCCCAGCTCCGGTGACTCGACCTGCCACGGTGGCTCCGGGGCCCTGTCCGATGAGTCCGGCAAGGACTCCCAGGACGGTACTCTTGCCGGCGCCGCTGTGGCCATCGAGGGCGGTGATCTTCCCCTTCGGGGCGATGAAAGCAAGAGGTCCGACGGCGGCAGCGGACCGTCCGCGGTAGGTCACCGTCAGGCCGGTCACCACAATGTCATCGTGATCCGTCCCTGCGGCATCCGGCACTGGCTGTTGCGACGGTGCTTCAAGCACTGCGTTGGTGGTTTCAAGGGCAGCCCGGCCGTCGTCGCTGGCGTGATGGGCGGTGCCCAGTTCCCGCAATGGGAGGTAGCAGTCAGGAGCGAGGATCAGCGCCAGCAGACCGGCTTCGAGCGCCATGTCTCCCGCTACCAGCCGCACTCCGATGAAAACGGCCACCACGGCAACGGAAATGGTGGCAATGAGCTCCAGGGCGAGGGCGGACAGGAAGGCGGTGCGGAGTGTGCCCATGGTCCGGCTGCGGTACTGCTCGGAGATTTCCTCCAGGGCGGCGCGCTGTTCGCTGGCGCGTCCGAGTCCCACCAAAACCGGGAGCCCCTTGGCCAGTTCCAGGATGTGGCCGGAAAGTTTCCGCAGGGTCGTCTGCGCATCCCTGACGCTGTCTTCTGTGTGCCGGCCGATCAGCACCATGAACAACGGCACCAGGGGCACCGTCAGGACGATGACCACTGCGCTGACCCAATCGGCGAAGAGGATCCGGGCTCCGATCAGCAACGGCACCGTGGCGCAGTTGACCAAGGCAGGCAGGTACTGGGTGTAGTAGTCGTCCAGGGCATCCAGGCCGCGGGTGGCCAGGATGGCAAGGCCGCCGTCGTTCATCCCCTCAACGGAAGACGGGCCGCCGTCGTCCAGGGACCGCCTCAGCAGCCGCGCGCGCAGTTCCTCCTTGACGCCCAAGGCGGCGTGCCGGGCCGCGATGCCTTGTCCCCAGACGGTCAAGGACCTCAGCACCGCTCCCACTGCGCCCCACAGCAGGCCGCTGTTCCATTCGGACGAGCCTGTTGCCAGACCGGCAAGCATCACCGCCACGGCCTGCGCCATAAGGACCAGGGACAACGCCTTGAGCGCGGACATCAGTCCCAGGGCGTACAGCGCCGGGCGGGTGGCTTGTCCGGAAGGAAAAACGGGTTTCACGAGCGGTCAGTTTCCCGGTTGTGCGGGCTTGGTGGAGGCGCCGTCCTTGGAAATGAGTACTTTTGATGCGATGGCGGGCAGGAACCCGTGCGCTTCGGGAATATGCGCCGCGCTGACACGCCTTCTGAAGACCCAGTAGGTCCAGGCCTGGTAGGCGATCACCAGCGGCAGTCCCACGGCGGCAACAATGCTCATCAGGCCCAGTGTGTAGTCCGACGATGAAGCGCTGGAAATGGTCAGGTTGAAGGCCGGGTCGATAGTGGAGGGAATGACCACGGGGAACGCCGCACCGAAGATTGAGGCAGTGGCGCACACAATGAAGGCGCCCAGCGCCCCGAAGGCGCGTCCCTCGGACCCGGCGCGGGCCAGTGTCCACGCGAGGACCACGGCAACCACTGCCACAGCTACCAGGGCCCACGTCCACGGTTTGCCGCTGAGGAACTGGACAGCAACCATCCAGCCGAACATGGGCAGGACCGCTGCCGGGACCAACCTCACAAACCAGCGGCGGGCGCGGTGCCGCACCTCGCCGTCGGTCTTCAAGGCAAGGAATGCAAGGGCGTGCACCAGGGCAAAGGCGACCACACCGAAACCGCCCAGGAGCGCGTAGCCACTGAACCAGGACAGCGGCCCGCCGTCACGGTCTCCGTTGGCGTTCAAGGGAAGGCCCGTGGTGGTGAGCGCGAGCGCCGCGCCGATACCGAATGCGGCGACGAAAGACCCGACGGCGATCGCCCAGTCCCAGCGGTTGCGCCAGCGTTCCGAGTCCACCTTGCCGCGGTACTCGAAGGCGACAGCACGGAAGATCAGGGCAACCAATACAGCCAGCAGCGGCAGGTAGAGAGCCGAGAAGAGGGAGGCATACCAGAGCGGGAAGGCTGCGAAGGTGGCCCCGGCCGCGGTAAGCAACCACACCTCGTTGCCGTCCCAGACCGGGCCGATGGTGTTCAGGAGAACGCGCCGGTCAGTGTTGTTGCGTGCGAACAGCTTCATGAGCATGCCGACGCCAAGGTCGAAGCCCTCAAGGAAGAGATAGCCGGTCCACAACACAGCGATGGCCACGAACCAGATGGTTGGCAACAGTTCCATTGTCAGTTTCCCCTGCTCCTAGTAGGCGAATGCCAGGACGTCGTCCCCGGACTTGTCCGGAGTGTCGTTGTCTTTGTCATGCCGCTCCCCTGCGTCATCGCCGTCGTTGGCATGTGCCAGTTCCGGCATGGCGGAGGCAACTCCGCCGCGGACGTACTTGACCAGCAGCTTCACTTCCACCACCAGCAACACCGCGTAGATGGCTGTCAGCACCACCAGCGACGCCATGATTTCTCCTGCGCTGACGCCGGGTGAGACTGCTGCGGCGGTAAACATGAACACTTGGTCGATGCCGTTCATATCCGGGTTGGGGGCCACGACGAACGGCTGCCGTCCCATTTCCGTAAAGATCCATCCGGCTGCGTTGGCGCCGAACGGTGCCAGGATGCCGAAGACGGCTAGCCGCATCAGCCACTTGGAGCCGGGAACAACACCCTTGCGCGTCACCCACAGTGCCAGCAGGGCTGCGAAGGCTGCGATGCCGCCGAACCCGATCATCATGCGGAAGCCCCAGTAGGTCACTTCCATGACGGGAACGTACTGGATTTCCTGGCCTGCGCGGTCACCGTACAGCGGGTTGTCCGGCAGGTGCGTTCCGTATTTCTCCTTGTACTCGCCCAGGAGGCTGTTCACGCCCTTGACCTCGGTGGTGAAGTCTCCCTTGGCGAGGAAGGAAAGGATGCCGGGCACTTCGATGACGGCCACGATATCGTCGCAGTTCTTTGCGCCGAGGTTGCCCACGCTGAGGACCGAGAAGCCCGTGCCGTCGTGGCAAGCGGCTTCGGCGGCAGCCATTTTCATGGGTTGCTGTTCGAACATGAGCTTGCCCTGCAGGTCACCGGTGATGGCCGTGCCGGCGAAGGAAATCATGGCTACTACGGCACCGATCCTCAGGGACTTCATCCAGACCGTGTAATCGGCCTTGTCACGCCCCGGGATGTCCTGCGCCGCGCCGGGGATGATGCGGCCGTCTTTGCCAACAGTGTCGATGCCATCGTGCCGCCGGCGCCACAGGTGGTACCACGCGATGCCCAGCAGGAAGGCGCCAGCGACAGCGAGTGCGCCGAACAGTGTGTGGGGCACGGCAACCAGCGCAGTGTTGTTGGTGAAGACGGCCCAGGCATCGGTCATGACGGGGCGCCCGTCCACCATCTCGACGCCCACAGGGTGCTGCATCCATGAGTTGGCGACAATGATGAAGTACGCCGAGAAGACGGAACCGATCACCGCAATCCACAGGCACGCCAGGTGGACTCCGCGCTTGAGTTGCTTCCAGCCGAAGATCCACAGACCCAGGAAGGTGGACTCCACGAAGAAGGCCAACAGGGCTTCAAGGGCCAGGGGCGCACCGAAGACGTCCCCTACGAAGCGGCTGTACTCACTCCAGGCCATGCCGAACTGGAATTCCTGCACGATGCCGGTGGCCACGCCCATGATGAAGTTGATCAGGAACAGCTTTCCCCAGAACTTGGTCATGCGCAGGTACTCGGGCTTTCCCGTGCGGTACCACATGGTCTGGATGATGGCCACAACCAGACCAAGGCCGATGGTGAGGGGCACCATCATGAAGTGGTAGACGGTAGTGATACCGAATTGCCAGCGTGCGATTTCCAAAGCGTCCATGGCTGTCCTTTGTGCGGTGGACCGAAGTACGATGACGTTACTTCTACGTAGCGTAGAAAACTTCTCTTCTACACAGTGTAGAACAAATGCCGGGCAACGAAACCCATTCTTCAAGTGGCTTCCACCACGCGCAAGAGGTGGCGCCCCGCGAGCGCCACGCCGATTGTTCTACCTCACGTAGAATGGAGGCTGGAAAAGCGGTAGATTTATGGTGGAATGTTGGATCATCGCTCCCGACGGCAGTCACGCTGCGCCGGGATGCGGAAGGTAGGGAAGTATCGATGGCAAGTCTTGGGGAACTCGAGCGGGCAGTGATGGATCTGCTCTGGGCAGGCCAGGAAGCTGCAACCGCCAATACACTGCGTGACCTCTTGGCGCAGGATTCCGAGGCCGGGGACGGCACCGCCGGCCATCAAGGCAAAGACCTTGCAGTGACCACTGTCCTGACCGTGCTCTCACGCCTGGAAAAGAAGGGCCTGGTGGAACGTGAACGCGGAACACGCCCGCACCGTTACCAGGCTGTTTCCAGCCGCGCAGACCACACGGCCGAGCTGATGCACGAAGTCCTGGGTTCCGCCCCGGACCGCGAGGCAGTCCTGGCCCGCTTCATTGGCTCAGTCACCGAAAGTGAAGCAGCTACCCTGCGCAAACTGCTCGGCTACAATTAGCCACTATGTTCTGGACCTCATACCTGCTTGCGGTCCTGGCATTGATTCTGGCGTGGCCGGTTCCGGTCCTGCTGTCGCGGGCACAATGGCCGGCACGCTCTCCCTTCACGGCCATGATCCTGTGGCAGGCCATAGCCCTTGCCGGTGGACTGTCCATGATTGGCGCCATGCTTGTCTATGGACTGGAACCCATTGGCGACAACCTCCTGGCAGGGCTCAGGAGCCTGGCCGGGATGGTGTTCAACAATGAACCAACCACCGCACTGGGCTTCTGGCACCTCTTCGCACTGTCGGCAGCTGCGCTTCTTACGGCGCACCTGGTCTTTACCCTGCTGCTGACGTACTACAAAATCGAACGCCAGCGCCGACGGCACCGCGAGCTCCTGGCCCTCCTCGCATCCCCATCCGACGACGGACCAGGGACAGTGGTGATAAATCATGAATCCCCCGTCGCCTACTGCCTCCCCGGCGGCGCCCGCTCCGTCACGGTTCTCTCCGACGGCCTGATGGCCGCACTTGATCCCGCTGAGCTTCGGGCCGTCCTCATCCACGAAAATGCCCACCTTTCCCAGCGCCACGACCTCTTGCTGTGGGCTTTCGCCGCCTGGCGCCAGGCGCTGCCATGGTTTCCCACCACGCGCTTGGCCCAGACAGCAGTGAACTCGCTGATCGAAATGTTGGCCGACGACGTCGCACTTCGCACCGAGAGCAAGGGAACGCTCATCAAGGCCATTGCCATCGTCGCCAGCGGCAGCTCCCAGCCTGCCGTCAGCGCCGCAGCCCTCAAAGGCGGCGGGGCCGTCGTCGAGGGCTCTGGCGTCAGCGCCACCGGAGGTGCTGATTCACCACGCACGACGGCGTCACGCGTCAGCCGTTTGCTCTCACCTCAACCGCCGCTTACCACCGGCCTGAGGGCTTTGGTCCTTGCCGCCTCCGTGCTGCTGCTGGCAGTACCGACGGCACTCTTGATCGTGCCGGGGTTGCTCGGTTAGGGCACTACAGGCTGTTCCGACCACCCTGTTCGGGGAGCATGACCTCGTAGACCCGGGAAGAGAAGCCCTCCAGGGCTGCTGCGCACCGTGCCAGGTGCTCAGCGGCGTCCCCCGCCAGAGGAAGGTGCAGAACGTCGCGTGACTTCAACTCCCGGAACCAACGCCTCAACCGCTCCAGGCTCTGTTCTTCTTCTTCAAGTTCGGCAAAAGTGAATTTCTCCTGCGCTATCTCCTTGGCGATTTCTGCCTCGAACTTCCGGCAATCGGCCATGAACTCGGCCCACTCCTCCTGTCGGGCAGCTTCATAAGCAGCCCTGAAAGCGACTTCACCTGGCTGGCGTGGCACGGCATCCACCAAGGTCCAGGTCCCGCCACCCTTGGCTACGAGCTCGCTGGCACGGACCAGCCCTTCGTCAAAGGCGGGGTGGGCGGGGAGGAGCCACGTACCTGGGCTCAAAGGGACGGCGCCGATCCTGCGCAATTCGCGCCACACGGCTACACGGTGCCTGGAGGGCTGGGACGGAACCTGAACCAGGATCAACAGCCATCGTTCATCAATCACAAAAGCCAATGTAGCAGCTGTTACATTTAGTGCGTGAAGACCCCCGAGGCAGCCAGCGCTGCACGCACGACTCCCTACCACCGGTGGCCCCTCTACGCGGCCGGTTTCACTACCGCCTTCGGGGCCCACGCCGTGGCTGCAGGGCTCGGCGCCGAGAGTGCGGACATCGGCCTCAGCCTGCTTGGCTTGGGGATTCTGCTTGCCCTCTACGACATCGCTGAGGTCTTCCTCAAGCCCGTCTTTGGCGCCCTGAGCGACCGCATCGGGCCCAAGCCAGTGATCGTGGGAGGCCTTTTTGGCTTTGCTGCCGCCTCCCTGGTTGGCCTGTGGGCAGACCAACCCGCCATGCTCGCTGCGGCCCGGCTTGGACAAGGCATGGCGGCATCAGCCTTCTCGCCTGCCTCGTCCGCCAGCGTCGCCCGGCTTGCCGGTGGCAAGCCGGGACGCTATTTCGGACGCTACGGCTCCTGGAAAGGCTTCGGTTACGCCATAGGCCCGCTTCTGGGCGCCTTGGCCATCCTCGCCGGGGGCTTCGCTCTTCTCTTCGCCGTCCTGTCGTGTCTTGCCCTCGTGACTGCCGTGTGGACCGTCCTGGCCATGCCGCGCCTGGAGCCGCTGCCCAGGACCCGCTACACCATCCTGGACGTGTGGCGGCAGAGCACCGAGAAGTCCTTCCTGGGACCCACCCTGGTCCTGGCTGCGTCCACGGGAGCCCTCGGTGCTGCAGTGGGCTTCCTTCCCGCTCTCGCAGCACGGGACGGGCTGGGCACTGCGGGGAGTTTCGCCGTCGTCACCGCCTTGGCGGTTGCCTCCTCAGCCGTGCAACCCCGCATTGGTGCCCTACGGGACCGAGGGGTCCTCGCGGACAGGCCCGGGATGATCACGGGACTTGGCTGCATTGCTGCCGGAACCCTCCTCGCAGCTGTCCTGCCTGGAGCGTGGTGGGTTTATGCTGCCGCCGTCCTTATCGGGCTGGGCATCGGCGTCGCTACGCCACTCGCCTTTGCCCACCTTGCCGATGCCACCCCCAAGGAGCGACTCGGCCGGACCATGGGTTCGGCGGAACTAGGACGTGAGATCGGTGACGCCGGAGGTCCGCTGCTGGTGGGCGGTATTGCCGTTGCAGCGGGTCTTCCCTGGGGCCTTGGAACCCTGGCGTTACTGGTGGGAGCCGCCGCGTTTGCCGCCCCGGCGGCATCCGCCACCCGGGGCACTTCCGCCCAGGAGCCTGGCTGACACCCCCGCCGGCTATGCGTCGATGCGCTCCCGGTCCAACGTTGCCGCACCGGCGATGATGAACTCCTTGCGAGGTGCCACGTCAGAGCCCATCAGGAGATCAAACACTTCCTCGGCACGCTGGGCACTGTCGATGCCAACCTTACGCAAGGTCCTGTGCCGGGGGTCCATGGTGGTCTCCGCCAATTGCTGGGCGTCCATCTCACCCAGGCCCTTGTAGCGCTGAATCGGTTCTTTGTACCGCTTGCCTTCCTTGACCAGTTTGGCAAGGAGCACGTGGAGCTCGGCTTCGGAGTACGTGTAGATCATCTCGTTGGCCTTCTGGCCCGGGTTGATCACTTCCACCCGGTGAAGAGGAGGCACAGCGGCAAACACGCGGCCGGCTTCCACCATGGGGCGCATGTAGCGGAAGAAGAGCGTCAAGAGAAGAGTACGGATGTGGGCGCCGTCGACGTCGGCATCGGTCATGAGGATGACTTTGCCGTAGCGGGCCGCGTCCAGGTCGAAGCTGCGGCCGGAGCCGGCGCCCACCACCTGGATCAGCGCCGCGCACTCGGCGTTGGACAACATGTCACCCACCGAAGCCTTCTGCACGTTCAGGATCTTTCCGCGGATGGGAAGAAGAGCCTGGAAATCCGAGGACCTGGCAAGCTTTGCCGTTCCAAGCGCGGAGTCACCTTCGACGATGAACAGTTCCGAGCGTTCCACGTCATCGGTGCGGCAATCGGCCAGCTTGGTGGGCATGGAAGAGGTCTCCAGGGCATTCTTCCGGCGCTGGGTCTCCTTGTGGACGCGGGCCGAGATGCGCGATTTCATTTCGCTGACCATCTTCTCCAGCAGCAGCGCCGACTGGGCCTTGTCATTACGGTTGGCCGAGTTCAGCCGTGCAGTGATTTCCTTCTCAACCACTTTGGCCACAATCGCCCGAACTGCTGAGGTGCCAAGGATTTCCTTGGTCTGCCCCTCGAACTGCGGCTCAGCCAGACGAACCGTCAGGACAGCCGTCAGGCCGGCAAGGATGTCATCCTTCTCGATCTTGTCGTTGCCGGCTTTGAGCTTGCGCGCGTTCGTTTCCACGGCCTTGCGGAAGGTCTTCAGGAGGGCCGCTTCAAAGCCCGACTGGTGGGTGCCTCCCTTGGGCGTGGCGATGATGTTGACGAAACTGCGGATGGTGGTTTCGTAGCCGATCCCCCAGCGCAGGGCGATATCGACTTCGCAATCCCGTTCCACTTCGGCGATCTTGCTGTGCCCGTTTTCGTCGAGAACAGGAACTGTCTCCTTGAACTTGCCCGATCCGTGGAGCCGCCAGATGTCCGTGACGCCGGAATCCGCAGCGAGGAATTCCACGAATTCGCTGATGCCACCGTCGTGGTGGAACACTTCCTCGTGGACGCCGTTCTCGCCCGGGGTCCCGGCCAGCTTGCGCTCATCGCGTACGGTGATCCGCAATCCCGGGACAAGGAACGACGTCTGACGGGCACGGGCCACGAGGTCGTCGTAGGAGAACTTTGCGTCAGGAGTGAAGATCTGGCGGTCAGCCCAGTAACGTACGCGGGTTCCGGTGACGCCACGCTTTGCCTTCCCGACCACATCCAACACCGAATTCTCGACGAACGGTTCGAACGGGGACGTGGGGCCGGGCTTTGATCCGGCATCGAGGAAGCGGCCGGGCTCACCGCGACGGAAGGACATCTGGTAGGTCTTGCTGCCGCGGTCCACCTGGACATCGAGGCGGCTGGACAACGCGTTGACCACCGAAGCACCAACGCCGTGGAGGCCACCGGAAGCGGTATAGGAGCCGCCGCCGAACTTTCCGCCCGCGTGCAGCTTGGTGAAGACGACCTCGACGCCGGACAGTCCGGTCTTCGGCTCGACGTCTACGGGGATGCCGCGGCCGTCGTCGTGGATCTCCACTGAATTGTCCGCGTGCAAAATGACTTTGATGTCGTGGCCGAAACCCGCCAAAGCCTCGTCCACCGCGTTGTCGATGATTTCCCACAGGCAGTGCATGAGGCCACGTGAGTCGGTGGATCCGATGTACATGCCCGGGCGTTTGCGGACCGCTTCAAGGCCCTCGAGGACAGACAGATGCCGGGCGTTGTATTCAGAACTCGGTGCCACGTGGGGGTGTGCTCCTTCGGGTATATCTAAAGCTGGTTCCCAGCCATATTCCGCTGGCAACTCAAGGCAAACACTGCCCATACTAGGTTAGCCGCGACGGGCCCTGCGTACCGGTTGCCACTCCCGGCCCGCGGCAAAAGGCCCAGTTGCGTTATGGACATGTGATACGCGGACAGCGAAAGTGACCCATCCTTGCCATGGATCTGCGTCGAATGCTGGTTATATGGATGTACAGAACTACTAAGGAGGCCGACATGACAACAGCAGTTGCAGACCGCACACTGAACGCCGCTGACCGGTGCGATCGTTGCGGAGCCCAGGCGTATGTCCGCGTTGTACTCGAGTCCTCCGGCGGTGAGCTGCTTTTCTGCGGCCACCACGCACGTGCAGTTGAAGCCACGCTCCGGCCCATGACTTCCGATTGGCACGATGAGACCGAGCGCCTCAACGAGAAGGCACCAGTCCCCGTCGACTAGAAGTGCAACCCGGCAAAGCCCGGAGTCACATCGCGCAGAAGGGCCCTTCCCCATTGGAAGGGCCCTTTTGCTGTGCCCCCCGGGTTCCGCGGTTCCCGCGCGGCTTGCAGTTTGCTGCGGCCGGGCCGGCGCATCCACGGCGGAGAACAGTCCACGCAGTGAACAAGAAGGCGGCCCAGCCGGAAATCCGACTGGGCCGCCTTCATGCGTCCTGGGTTGCGCGGACCGTTTAGTCCAGGTAGTCCCGCAGTACCTGCGAGCGGGACGGGTGCCGCAGCTTGGACATGGTCTTGGATTCGATCTGGCGGATACGCTCGCGCGTCACTCCGTAGACCTTGCCGATTTCGTCTAAAGTCTTCGGCTGTCCATCGGTGAGGCCGAAGCGCATGGCCACGACCCCTGCCTCGCGCTCGGACAGCGTGTCCAGCACGGAGTGCAGCTGCTCCTGCAGCAGCGTGAAGCTCACCGCGTCAGCCGGGACGACAGCTTCGGAGTCTTCGATCAGGTCGCCGAATTCCGAGTCACCGTCCTCACCGAGGGGTGTGTGGAGCGAAATGGGTTCACGACCATACTTCTGGACCTCGACAACCTTTTCGGGCGTCATGTCCAGCTCCAGGGCCAGCTCTTCAGGCGTGGGCTCACGGCCCAGGTCCTGAAGCATCTGGCGCTGAACGCGGGCCAGCTTGTTGATGACTTCAACCATGTGGACCGGGATACGGATCGTGCGGGCCTGGTCTGCCATGGCGCGGGTAATTGCCTGGCGGATCCACCAAGTGGCGTAGGTGGAGAACTTGAAGCCCTTGGTGTAGTCGAACTTCTCCACTGCGCGGATAAGTCCCAGGTTGCCTTCCTGGATCAGGTCCAGGAACAGCATGCCTCGCCCGGTGTAACGCTTGGCCAGCGAAACGACGAGGCGGAGGTTGGCCTCAAGCAGGTGGTTCTTGGCGCGCTTTCCATCATGGATGACGAATTCGAGCTCGCGCTTGAGCTTGGGATCCATGGATCCGTCGTCTGCATTGATCTTTTCCTCGGCGAACAGGCCAGCCTCGATGCGGAGGGCAAGATCGACTTCCTGCTCGGCATTCAGCAGGGCAACCTTGCCGATTTGCTTCAGGTAGTCCTTGACGGGGTCTGCAGTTGCACCGGCCGACATGACCTGCTGTACAGGTGCGTCGTCGTCATCGGCGTCCGAGTAGACGAAGCCGGAGCCGGACGGGGCAGCCTTGTCCTTGGCGGCAGTTGCGCCGTCCTCGGTGTCGTCGTCGCCGACTTCGACTTCCTCCGCTGCTGCGGGGTCAAAGTCTTCGTCCTCGACGCCTGGCTCTTCAGGATCGACGGCGGAGTCGCTCGCTGCTTCAGCAGCGGCCTTGGCGCCAGGCTTGGGTCCACGCTTCTTGGGGGCAGGCTTGTCAGAGTCGCCCTCTGAAGCCTTGTTGGCAGCACGTGTCGCGGCGCGCTTTGCCGATGTGGCCGCCTTCTTTTCCTCAGCGGACAATTCGGCCAGGGCGGCGGGTTCCTTCTCGACGGAAGACGGGGTCACAGAAAACCTTTCTAGCGGCGGTCTGTGGAATCACCATACGGGCAACACCACTATGACCCTGTCAAGTCCGCGATCAATTTCAAATGCGATCGCCGCCTGCAGAGTCTTTGATTACAACTACAGACGACACTGAATTGTTCCCGGCAGCCGGGCCAATCCAAGCATTCAAACGCGGACCCAACCGGGTCTCGGCATCCATTGTCTCACGGTTTTGCCAAACGTACGCCTGTTGGATGGCGTGGAACTAAACCGGGACATTCCTTGACCCCTTCCAGGCTGAGTCGGGACGGCGCGCCCACCCACAAACTGACCCCTGTCCCATGACCCCTATCAGCAGCTCCGCCAACCGGTAGTTGGCATGGGCCTCGAGGGCCCGGCTCAGGCAAGCGTGGGCAACGGTACCCATGCCCTTGCACCAAAAGATCCATCCTTGGAGCGTCAGTGCTGCGGCAGCCACTTCTCCCTGTTCTCCGTCGACGCCAAGTCCCGCCAGGAGTTGCTGCAGTACATCAAGGTCCTTCCAACATGGCAGCTCCGGACGCATGCCCAGCAGGACATCACCGTAGGTGTACACGTCGAGGGGCTCACTTGATCCGTCAGCACTGCCAGCCGACGGTCCGGGCCCGGTTGCACCCCGGTCCTGGCTAGCACGAGTGTCCACGCCCACGTCGCTGGGGTCGAAGGATCCGGCGAGGGGGTCCTCTGCCTCGAAGAATCCGAACCCGGCAGCTCCGGCCTTGGCAGCTCCGACGCCTGCAGCTGCCATCACCACTACGGCATCCCGCCAAGCCGGTATTTTCAGGGTGGTTCTGAGGAAACCCATGAGTCCTGCATCAGCTGAAGGCTCCAAGGGATCCCCTCGGTGGTGCCTGTCCAGCACGTGGCGCCACACAGCAAGTACAGAATCAAAGCAGGCCTCGCTGCGCCACAGGGGCAGGACGTGGTCGTCGAAGCCGTCTTCCGCTTCCAGCACCCGGGAGTCATGCGCTCCGGGCCGAGCCAAACGCAGTCCGTCAGCCCCCTTCCCAGGGAAGGGTCCAACAGCGCTGCCCTGGTACACGAGCTCTGTGCTGAGCCGGCTCTCCTTGATCCGTTCGATCGGGAATCCCGGAATCGGGCAGCAGCCCCCATCCTCGCAATAGGCGCCGCGCCAGTAATCTGTGCCCACCAACCATGCATCGCGGACAGTAAGGCCAGCGCGGTCAAAGCTGGCCCGCAGGGCATCGAGAAGTGGTGCGGTCCGCTGGATGACAGTGCCGTCATTCCACCCCTCCGCGGTGTACACGGCCAGAACAACGCCGTTGGCGGCCTCGTCGGCGATCAGATAGCTGAGGATTTGTTCGGCAAAGCAGGGCAGCCAGTCAGCTGGGGACAGGACGGGCAAGTCCACGCGGAGTGTGGCCCCCAGGACCTTTCCTTGCATGGTGATGGCCACGAGGCTGTCTTCAGGCCAGTAGCCCAGCATGTGGGGAATGTAGCCAAGGATGTCTTCGGGCTGGTGAATGCTGAGCGTTCTGTTGGTAGTCATGCTTCCAGCCTGCGCATCGGCGGAGGCAAGAAACAGGGAGCACTTTGCGTATGTGGAAAAGCCCCGGGAAAGGGATGCTACTGCTCCCCCGCCACCTTGGAGCGTGCTTCACGCCGCCGTTCCAGGCGCTCACGCCGCTGCCGTGCGAGCGCCGTTGCCAGTGGCGGCACGTGGATCCCTTGGGCGGCCATTTGCCGGCGGACCTTGCGGCGGGTCACAACAATGAGCAGGGTTCCGATCGCGAGCAACAGGAATTGGACGCTGAGGGCAATCCGGAACGGCGCCAGTCCGTACAGCTCCCCACCGGAAAAACCGCTGGCATTCAGGAGGTCGAGAACCAGGCCGATGAGGTAGATCGCGATCAGGGCTGCGATGAAGCCGCCCACATTGACTATCCCGGTCGCCGTACCGATGCGATGCGAAGGATTGAAGGTCCGCGCGAAGTCAAAGCCGATCATGGATCCTGGTCCGCCTACCGCCAGGACCACCACCAGGATGACCAGGAGCCACAGTGGAGCACGCTCGGGAAGAAGCAGTACGGCCGCCCAAGCGACGGCCGTTGCGGTAGTGATCAACAGCACCATGGCGGACCGTCGCATGGGATGCCGGGCCACGAACCGGCCGAAGCCAGGCCCGGCAACGATGGCGGTGGCCACGAACAGGGCCATCAAAGCAGAGACTGTTCCGGCGTCGAGTCCTTGGGCGGAGAGCAGGAACGGGTAACCCCAGGTCATCGCGAAGAGGTTGCCGCTGAACTGGACAGTGAAATGGCTCCAGAGCCCGAGCCGGGTTCCTGGCTGCTTCCAGGCGCGGGACAGGGAAACACCCGTGGCCCTCAGGCCTTGGGCCGTCACCGTGGCCGGATGTCCGGGAGGCGCATCCCTCAACAGAGTAAGGACCAGTACAACCGCCAGCACGGACATCGACGCCAGGGTCAGGAAAGCCGGCGTCCATCCCGCCGAGTGCAGCAGCAAAGCGAAGGGAACCACGCTGAACAGCTGGCCCAACTGCCCGCACATGCCGGTCAACTGCGTCACCAGCGGAACCCGGGACGGTGCGAACCACAGAGGAACCAGCCGGATGACGGAGATGAAGGTCATGGCGTCGCCGGCGCCCACCAGGACCCGGCCAAGGACGCCTCCAGGGATGCTGTCGGCGAAAGCCAGCTGCAGTTGTCCCGCCGCCATGAGGACAGCACCGCCGGCCACCATGACCCGGGATCCAAACCGGTCCACCAGCACGCCGACCGGGATCTGGAGACCGGCATAGACCAACAGCTGCAACACGGTGAAGAAGGAAATCGCCGAGGCACTGGCATGGAAACGTTCAGTTGCCTCCAGCCCGGCGACCCCGAAGGAGGTACGCTGCGCCACAGCCACGAGGTAGGCAAAGATGCCTATGGTCCAGATCAGCCAGGCGCGGGGAGAAGTCACACCTCAATTATGCCGGTCAACCGTTAAAGCTGATTTATTGAGGCGTGTCTTTACGAGCCAGGTAGGCCTCAACAGCAGCACCGATGTCCTCGGCATCGGGCAGCTCGTCGTTCTCGTAGGCAAGCAAGGAACGACGCACCATGCCTTCGGACTTCTCGTCGTAGCGGGCCTCAAGGTTGGCGACGACGGCCTGCACTTCTTCGGAAGCCTCAATCTGTTCGGCGATCTGCCGTCCGACCTCCCGGCCTGCTTCCCGGAGACGGTCCGTAGGAAGCATGAGGGACGTTGCGGCCCCCAGGTATTCCAAGCCGGCGACGGCGGCCGTCGGGTACTCGGCTTCGGACAGGTAATGCGGAACGTGGACAACATAGCCCGCCACGTTGCGCTCCGCCTCGGTGAGCCGGAGTTCAAGGACGTGGCCGATGGCAGCAGGAACCTCGACCGTAGGTTTCCAACTGGAGATCCCTTCGATCAGCTCAGGCCGGTTGCCGTGTACCGTCACACCGACGGGGCGCGTGTGCGGTACCGGCATGGGAATGGAGTGGATCCACGTGACGAGGTTAACGTCCAGCTTCTCCACAATCCCTACGACGGCGCGGGCGAAGCGCTCCCACTGCAGGTCCGGCTCAAAACCTGCCAGCAGCAGGAACGGCTGTCCCAGCCCATCCGTGAGCTTGTACAGGCCAAGCTTGGGCGCCTTGTAGTCCTGGAGGTGGTCTTCCACAAAGCTGATGTGTGGCCGGCGCGACCGGTAGTCAATGAGCTGGTCGGCATCGAACATGGCCACGACCTCGGCGTCGAGTTCATCCAGCAGTTCCGCATTAATCTGCCGGACCACGTGACCGGCGTCGGCAAATCCCGTGAATCCCATGACCATGTTCAGGCCACGGAGTTCGGGACTGTGGAAGGTCTCAATGTTGCTCGCGTAGAGAGCTTCTGGGTCCAGGAGGGTGCCGGATATCCGTTCAAACACGGCGTATTCCTTTCACGGGGCAAGTTCGGATGGTCTATTTGGGTACAACGCTGCACAGGAAGCGCGCATTCCTGCTGGGGGATGTGCGGCAGATCTCATTTAATTGCTGTCCGCGGGCGCCGAGAGACTACGATCGAAACGGGCCCGCGTCCGCTAACGACGCTGGGCCTGAAGACCAAGGCCGCCGTCGAATGAGGACGTCGGGCGCGTACCGGGGCAGGCCGCCAAACATGCGGCCCCGCCATGCACTGCAGAGAGAAGTGAGGACACATCCTCGTGGTCAAGACTACTGACATCAACCTGTCCGTCATCGCCAAGGACCTGAAAAAGTCCCCCAGCGACGCCCTTGTGATCGGCGTTGCGCAAGGCGCTGAAGGGCCTGTGCTGCTCGCCAATCCCCTGAGCGCCAAGGCTGCCGAGTCCGTTGCGGGCTCCCTGAAGTCCCTGGGAATCAGCGGCGCGGCCGACCAGGTGCACCGGCTTCCCGGACTGCCGGAAACAGGCGCCGGAATCCTGGTCCTGGCCGGTGTCGGCAAACTCCAGCCCGGCGGCGGCCTCAGCGAAGAGGCGCTGCGGCGCGCAGCAGGGTCGGCTGTGCGCCAGCTCGCGGGACTGGCTGCAGTGACGCTGGCTTTCCCGACGCCGGCACTTGCCGACGTTGCTGCCGTCGCTGAAGGTGCCGCCCTGGGAGCCTACTCCTACACCGAGCACCGCTCCTCCACGGACGGACTGAAAGCACCGGTGGCCAAGGTCCAGATCTTCTCCGAAGTGGACGCAAAGGACGCACAGCCGGCGCTGGACCGCGCCGTTGTGCTTGCCAGGGCCGTCAACGCCACCCGGACACTGGTAAACCAGCCTCCCAGCCACCTCTACCCCGAGTCTTTTGCGGAGTCCGCCAAGGAACTCGCCAAGGGTCTTCCCGTGAAGGTCACCGTCTGGGACGAGAAGCGCCTCGAAAAGGAAGGCTTCGGAGGCATCCTCGGCGTAGGCAAGGGCTCCACCCGCCAGCCGCGCCTGGTCAAGGTGGAATACGCTCCGGCCAAGGCCACCAAGAAGATTGCCCTCGTAGGCAAGGGCATCACCTTCGACACGGGCGGCATTTCCATCAAGCCGGCCCTCGGCATGGGCGACATGAAGAGCGATATGGCGGGCGCCGCCGTCGTTCTTAACACGGTCCTGGCGCTTGCGTCGATGGGCCTGCCCATCAACGCGACCGCCTGGCTCTGCATCGCAGAGAACATGCCCTCGGGCGCCGCAGCGCGGCCCGCGGATGTCTTCACCATCCACGGTGGCAAGACCGTGGAGGTCCTGAACACCGACGCCGAAGGCCGCCTGGTGATGGCCGACGGACTCGTCGCTGCCAGCCTTGAGAAGCCCGACGTCATCATCGACGTTGCCACGCTGACCGGCGCCCAGTTGATTGCCTTGGGTCTGCGCACGGCCGGTGTGATGGGTTCGGATTCCGTCACGGCCGCGCTGAAGTCGGCAGCTGACCGCGCAGGCGAGCTGGTGTGGCCCATGCCGCTGCCTGAGGAGCTCCGACCCAGCCTGGACTCGCAGGTTGCCGACATCGCCAACATCGGTGAGCGCAACGGCGGCATGATGACCGCTGCGGTCTTCCTGCGCGAGTTCGTGGGCAAGGACGGCAACGGCGAACAGATACCGTGGGCCCACGTGGACATTGCCGGGCCGTCGTTCAACAACGGCAGCCCCTACGGCTACACACCCAAGCAGGGCACGGGCTGCACAGTCCGCACCCTGGTTGCCTACGCCGAAGACCTTCTGGCGGTCTCCGCCTAGCGGCACGCCCCCGCTCCCTTCCGGGTTGCGTGGTCCGTCGGCGCCCCCGCCAGGGCCGCGCAACCCCGGAATTATGCGGCGTGTAGCGCTGTGTCACAAGTGAACGTGAGTCTCGACACAAGCGCTCCACAAACACCCGCAGAGGGTGGAGCATGGGTAGGTGGTTCGCTAAGGTGAACACGATAGTCACAAATGCAAGAGAACTTAGGTGCTGGCATAATCACGGCAGAACAAGTTCCAAAGACCAGATGGCACGCAGTCCCGTGTCATCCTTCACGCGAGGGAGCGTTTTAGTGGCCGATCAGGCAACTGCGCAAGAATTCGACATCCTGGTACTCGGTGGCGGCAGCGGCGGCTACGCCACTGCCCTGCGGGCCGTGCAGCTTGGGTTCACCGTTGGCCTTGTGGAAAAGGCAAAGCTCGGCGGAACCTGCCTGCACAACGGCTGTATCCCCACCAAGGCCCTCCTGCACTCGGCCGAACTGGCTGACCACGCACGCGATTCCGCCAAGTACGGCGTGAACGTCACGCTCGACAGCATCGACATGTCGGCCGTGAACGCCTACAAGGACGGCATCATTGCCGGCAAGTTCAAGGGTCTGCAGGGACTCATCAAGTCCAAGGGCATCACCGTCATCGAGGGTGAAGGAAAGCTCCAGGGCAACAACACCGTCGTCGTGAACGGCACGGCCTACACCGGCAAGAACATTGTCCTGGCCACCGGTTCCTACTCACGGTCGCTTCCGGGTCTTGAAATCGGCGGCAAGGTCATCACTTCCGACCAGGCCCTCACCATGGACTACATCCCCAAGAGCGCCATCGTCCTCGGCGGCGGCGTCATCGGCGTCGAATTCGCTTCCGTCTGGAAGTCCTTCGGCGTGGACGTCACCATCATCGAAGGCCTGCCCTCCTTGGTTCCCAACGAGGACGCCTCCATTGTCAAGAACCTCGAGCGTGCCTTCAAGAAGCGCGGCATCAAGTTCACCACGGGCATCTTCTTCCAGGGCGTCGAGCAGAACGACGACGGCGTCAAGGTCACCTTGGTTGACGGCCAGACCTTCGAAGCAGACCTGCTGCTCGTCGCTGTTGGGCGCGGTCCCGTCACCGCCAACCTCGGCTACGAAGAAGCAGGCATCACCATCGATCGCGGCTTCGTCATCACCAACGAGCGCCTCCACACCGGCGTCGGCAACATCTACGCCGTTGGCGACATCGTCCCTGGCGTCCAGCTCGCGCACCGTGGATACCAGCAGGGCATCTTCGTCGCCGAAGAGATCGCCGGCCTGAACCCGGCCATCGTTGAAGACATCAACATCCCCAAGGTCACCTACTGCGAGCCTGAAATCGCCACGGTCGGTTACACCGAAAAGGCAGCCAAGGCGAAGTTCGGCGACGACCAGGTCCAGACCCAGGAATACAACCTTGCCGGCAACGGCAAGAGCTCCATCCTTGGCACCGGCGGTATCGTCAAGCTCGTACGCCAGAAGGACGGCCCCGTCGTTGGTATCCACATGATTGGTTCACGCATCGGTGAGCAGATCGGTGAAGCCCAGCTGATCGTGAACTGGGAAGCCTACCCGGAGGACGTGGCCCAGCTGGTCCACGCCCACCCCACCCAGAACGAAGCTTTGGGCGAAGCCCACCTCGCCCTCGCGGGCAAGCCGCTCCACGGCTAAGTCTTTACCCAAGACAAACGGGTCGGGTGCATGCAGCGGAATCTGCCGGATGCACCCGGCCCGGACCAGCAGAATTCATCCGCACAAAGATCAATAAGGAGAACGGGGACGACATGTCTGAATCCGTTAACTTGCCCGCCCTCGGTGAGAGTGTCACCGAAGGAACCGTCACCCGCTGGCTCAAGCAGGTTGGTGACCGGGTGGAGATCGACGAGCCGTTGCTCGAGGTTTCAACCGACAAAGTAGACACTGAAATCCCTTCTCCTATCTCAGGCGTCATCGAAGAAATCCTCGTCGCTGAAGACGAGACGGCTGAAGTCGGTGCACCTTTGGTCCGCATCGGCGACGGCTCCGGCTCCGCCGCTGAGGCTGCCCCGGCCGAGGAAGCCCCGGCTGAGCAGGCAGCACCGGCCGCCGAAGAGGCTCCTGCCGCCCCGGCAGAGGAAGCAGCAGCACCGGCAGCCGAAGCCCCCGCCTCTTCCGGCGGCGAAGGCCACGAAGTGACCCTCCCGGCACTGGGCGAAAGCGTCACCGAAGGCACCGTTACCCGCTGGCTCAAGGCTGTCGGTGACACGGTGGAGGTTGACGAACCACTTCTTGAGGTTTCCACCGACAAGGTCGACACCGAGATTCCCTCCCCCGTTGCCGGTACCCTCCAGGAAATCCGCGTCAACGAAGACGAAACCGCTGAAGTCGGTTCCGTCCTGGCTGTCATCGGTTCGGGCGCTGCTGCTCCTGCTTCCGCCCCGGCTCCGGCCGCACCGGCAGAAGCCCCTGCCGCACCGGCACCGGCTGCTGCTCCGGCTGCAGAGGCACCGGCCCCCGCCGCTCCGGCACCTGCCGCCGCACCCGCTCCTGCCGCTCCTGCTCCGGCTGCTGCCCCTGCTCCTTCTGCTGCGCCCGCCGCTTCTGCCGAGGCTGCAGGCTCCTCCGAGTCCGGCTACGTCACTCCCCTGGTGCGCAAGCTTGCCAACCAGCACGGCGTAGACATTGCTTCGGTCTCCGGCACCGGCGTTGGTGGCCGCATCCGCAAGCAGGATGTCCTGGCTGCAGCCGAAGCCAAGCAGGCCGCCGCAGCTCCTGCTGCACCGGCTCCTGCTGCTGCTCTCGCCGCCAAGGCTGCCGCCCCCGTCGTTGCTTCGTCCTTGCGTGGCACCACGGAGAAGGCTCCCCGTATCCGCCAGGTCATTGCCCGTCGCATGCGTGAGTCCCTGGAGGTCTCCACCCAGCTGACGCAGGTGCACGAGGTCGACATGACCAAGATCGCCAAGCTCCGCCTCAAGGCCAAGAACTCGTTCCAGGCCCAGAACGGCGTCAAGCTGACCTTCCTGCCCTTCATCGCCAAGGCTGTAGCCGAAGCACTGAAGCAGCACCCCAAGCTGAACGCCGCGTACGACGAATCCAAGCAGGAAATCACGTACCACAACGCTGAACACCTGGCGATCGCCGTCGACACCGACAAGGGCCTGCTGGTTCCGGTCATCTCCGACGCCGGCAACCTGAACCTCGCCGGTCTCGCCGGCAAGATCGCTGATGTCGCTGGCCGTACCCGCGACGGAAAGATCGGCCCGGACGAGCTCTCCGGCGGTACGTTCAGCATCACCAACATCGGTTCTGTTGGCGCCCTGTTCGACACCCCGATCATCAACCAGCCGCAGGTAGGTATCCTCGGCACCGGTGCCATCGTCAAGCGCGCTGTCGTAGTCGCTGACGAAAACGGTGACGACTCCATCGCCATCCGGTCCATGATGTACCTGTCCCTGACGTACGACCACCGCCTGGTGGACGGCGCGGACGCAGGACGGTTCCTGCAGACTCTGAAGGCACGCCTTGAAGAGGGTGCGTTCGAAGCAGACCTCGGTCTCTAAGTCACTCCATCTGCGGGCACCGCTTGCAGGGTAAGACGGGCAGGTTGCCGGGGAAACCCGGGAACCTGCCCGTTACGCTTTTACCGCCTTCGCGTGGCTTTGCTACAGGACGTAGAACCGACTGGATAAGCTTAGGCCATGAGTATTCTCTTCAACATTCTGGTGTTCTTGCACATCGTCGGCGCAGCCATGATCGTGGGCTACTGGATCGCCACCCTCAGGGAGCCAACCGTCCACCCGCGCCAGCGCGACGGTGCCTTCCTCCAGCTCCTCACAGGCATCGCCATGATGGGCGTCCTTCCCATGCTGCCGGATGCTGATCCGAACTACTTCAAGCTTGGCGTAAAGTTTGCCATCGGCGTGGCCGTCGCAGTATTGGCCGTCATCGGCTCACGCAAGGTCAAGAAGGGCGAGGCAGTATCGACGGGCCTTGCCCACGGCGTCGGTGGACTTGCCCTGGTGAACATCGCCATCGCCACCCTCTGGCACTGACCCGACGCGATTTTCGGCCTGCGCCGGCGACCTTGCAACGCGCTTTCTTCGGCTACCATCGCGTAAGTCCAGGGGTCACAATCCACTGACAGCAGAATGGCCGTGCAGTCCGGAAGTTCAATACCTAGGATTGAAACCGGTGGCACCTGCCAAAGGCCGGTTGCCGAATCACAACGACCCTAAGGAGTGGACATGGCAGCAACACGCACCGCACACACGGTTTGGAACGGCAACCTTATTGAGGGCGCTGGAAACACCACGCTGGACAGCTCAGGCCTGGGAACGTTCGACGTCACGTGGAAGGCCCGCACCGAGCAGTCAGGCGGCAAGACCAGCCCTGAGGAACTTATCGCTGCGGCCCACTCCGCCTGCTTCTCCATGGCTTTCAGCCACGCCCTTGCCGGTGAAGGCTTCACCGCCGAGGAAGTCAACACCAAGGCCGACGTCACCTTCGTTCCGGGCACCGGCATCACCGGCAGCCACCTGACCATGACCGCAAAGGTTCCGGGCCTCTCCCAGGAGGACTTCCGTCGTATCTCCGAGGACGCCAAGACTGGCTGCCCTGTCTCCGGCGCCCTTGCCAGCATCGAGATCACCCTCGATGCCACGCTCGCTGAGTAACCTCAGCATCGCTTAAGGCCCTAAAAGGCAAGAGCCCCTGCCACTCCGCCCGGAGTGACAGGGGCTCTTCCCGTTCCATGGACCTAAGTCTCCTAAGTACCGCTACTTCTTCAGCTGCGGACGCGCGGGCAGGGGTGCCGGACGCACCTTCCTGTAGCCTTCACGCAATGGAGGACGATCGGTGGGCAGCTCTTGGATCATTTCCTTGAGCGCGCCGATACCGTACTCCAGTTGTGGATCCGTGCCGGCCGCGTAGGCATGGGGCGGGAACAGGACCTGGATATCCGGATCCACACCGTGGTTCTCAACGTCCCAACCGATCCCTCCGCTGAACCAGGTGGCATAGCGCGGTTGGGTGACGCCGGTGCCGTCGGCCAAGGTGAAGCGGTTGTCAATGCCCACCACACCGCCCCAGGTCCGCGTTCCAATGACCGGGCCGATGCCCCTGAGCTTGGAGACCTGGGTGATGATGTCGCCGTCGGACCCGGCAAATTCATCGGCCAGGATGATCACGGGGCCGCGTGGAGCATGATGCGGGTAGGTGCGCGGCTTCTCGCCACGCGGCATGCTCCATCCGGTCACTTTTCGACCGATCAGTTCGGCGACCAGCTGGGAGGTGTGACCCCCGCGGTTGCGTCGAACATCGACAATGAGCCCGTCCAAGGCCGTCTCCGTATCAAGATCGCGGTGAAGTTGGGCCCAGCCGTTGGCCATCATGTCCGG
The DNA here is from genome assembly GCF_007670255.1 of Paenarthrobacter nicotinovorans. Lineage (GTDB taxonomy): Bacteria > Actinomycetota > Actinomycetes > Actinomycetales > Micrococcaceae > Arthrobacter > Arthrobacter nicotinovorans_B. Next base: position 70,717 of record NZ_SZVS01000011.1, read on the forward strand.
AACGTGGAGGTACCCGAATTTGCCCCCGGAAGCCTCCCGGACAGTCCTGCGGTTGGCCCGCACCCAGTCCTGGTAGCGGAGCCTTTCCTCATCACGGATGGGAACCACAGCTACCCGCCGTTGCGATCCGGCAGCTTCGCCGTGTGCCTTACCGTTGAGCAGCGTCAGTTCAACCGTCCGACCGGCCGCGCCCACCAACTGCATCGCAGGTGTCAGGCCCGCTGAAAGCTCGACGCCGTCAATCGCCAGGAGCACATCGCCCACCTTCGCGTCGACGCCTGGTCGCGTCAAAGGCGAAGTAGCAAGGGGATCAGATGACTCGCCAGCGAGGATCCTGGTGATTTCCCAACCGTGGGCGCCGAGCTGCAGCTCCGCTCCCAGGCGGCCTTGTCCGTTGCGGCCCGGTTCCGTGACCGCTGCGGGACGAACGTAGGCGTGTGAGGTCCCCAGCTCACCGTGGAGTTCCCAGAGCAGATCCACCAGGTCATCGTGCGAACCGAGCCGGTCCACGATCGGGCGGTACCGCTTGTAGACGGACTCCCAGTCCTGGCCTGCCATGTCAGCGGTCCAGAAGAAGTCGCGCTGCAACCGCCAGGCCTCATCGAAGGCTTGTCCCCAAGCAGCTACGGGGTCCAGGATGACGCGGATCCGGTTGAGATCCACTTTCACGTGGTCCGCCGAGTCCTCTTCCACTTTGCTGTCCGCGGGTACGGAAACGACGTTCTTGTCCAGGACGTAGACGATCCGGCCAAGGTCACCGGACACGCGGAAGTTCTCTACTGCGGGGACGATGGTTGCCGGTTTGCGCTTGGCGAGGTCATAACGCACCAGGGACGGTGCGGTCTTCTTGTCCTGGAGGGTGCCTTTGCCCTCACCGGTGACGCCGGAGAGTTCGGTATCCAACCACAACAATGCCCCGTCGCCAACAGCGAGGTCCGAGTAGTTTCCCTGGGGCACCGGCACGGTGATGACGCGGTGGGCAAGCCCTTCCGCATCAACCCGCACAGCCGGGACGTCGTCGTCGGACTTCTCTGCAGCCGGCGGCGCGTCCTCCAAGGTGTCCACTGAAGGCCCGAAGGGCGACGGCGTGTCTGCTGCGAGCGCCACCATGTACGGCTTGATGGGGCTGGGGAACGAAAGATCGAAGGAGTGGCCGTCGTACACGGGGTCGAAGCTCCGGTTTGAAAGGAAAGCAAGGAACTTCCCATCGGGGGTGAACCGGGGCCATTCGTCGCAGAACCGGCCATCAGTGACGTCAATAATCGCGGCATCGCCCTCTTCGGGACGGGCGATCCTCAGTTTGGTGCGCGAGCCGAACGATGTCACGGGTTCGGACCAGGCGAGCCACTGCGAATCGCCGGACCACGAGAGTTGCTCGATGCTGCCTTCGCCCACACTGACGAGCTTCGTCAGCGTGCCGGTGGAGGTCTCGGCCACGAAGACGTCACCGAAGGACGTACCGACGGCGACCCAGCGGCCATCCGGGCTGGCTTCCAAAGTGCTGGTGCGCGTGGGCTTGGGAAAGTCGATACGGAGCTGGGCTGCATCCTCCGGAGCAGGCTGCGCTTCAGGAGCGGAAATGCCACCGGCCGTATCGGCTGAAGGCTCGACCGGGACCGAAACCCCGGTGCCCGGGGCGGGCACGGCCGCCGGCGACGTGGACTGCGCCGACGAGGCGGTCTGTCCCACCACGTTGGAGACGGAAACCGGCTTCGGCAGGGAATCGTCTTCCTTCGCCGGAACGGGTGCCTCCACGGCCTTCAATACTTCCGCCGCCGCCAGGCGGGAGGCGATGCGCTTGATGTACAGCGCTTCCACTCCCCCGTGGTCCGCCACATAGGCGATCCTGCCGTCGGTCAGTGGACGCGGCAGCCGGGCACGGACTCCCGGCGTGGCTTCCACCACGCGCGAGGGCCCATCCTTGTGCCGAAGCCAATGGATGGTGCCGTGCGATTCCACGGCGCTGGCCGTCCCCGCAGCGTTCGGGACCACGTCACCGAGGTGTGCCGAAGCTTTCAGGGGCGCAGGACGGCGTGCCGGTGAGGCCGAGCCGAGGGAGATTTCCAGCTTGGCGGGTTGGGCGTCAGCGTCGAGGGAGGGAAGAATCCACAGCTCGCCGGCAGATTCGAAGATGATCTTCTTGCCGTCCGCGCTGGCGTGCCGCACATAGAAATCTTCGTGGTCAGTGTGCCGGAGCAATCCGGAACCGTCGGGGAGGACCGAGTACAGGTTGCCGAAGCCTTCGTGGTCCGAGAGGAAAGCGATCCTGCCTTCCACCCACAAGGGGTCCGTGAGGTTGCCATCGAGCTGTGGGACCAGGCGCTCAAACTCGCCGTTGCCGTCAGCGTCGATCCACAGCTTGCCCGCCGTGCCTCCGCGGTACCGCTTCCACCAAGCGGGTTCACGCGAGAGGACACTGGCCAGCACCACAGGCTTCTCGTCGCCGACCTCCGGTCCGAACGCCACGGCCTCCACCGGACCAAAGGGAAGTTCGACGGCGGCACCACCGTCGAGCGGGAGGCTGTAGGCATGCGTGTGGCGGCTTTCGGCCTGCTGGAAGGCACTGGTGACAACCACGTTGCCTGCCGGAGTGAAACCCTTGACCTTCGTGGTGCTGTGGCCGAAATAACTCAACTGACGGTAGCCACCGCCGTCGACGTTCGCCGTCACGACTTCCGGGGACGTTCCCACCACCACTGTCCACACCAGCTGCTTTCCGTCCGGCGTAAACCGGGGGTTCCTGGCAGGAAGCTGCTGCGAGGAAACGCGCCAAGCGCGGCCTCCTTCGAGCGGCGCGACCCAAACGTCGTCTTCGGCCACGAAAGTGACCAGATCGCCGTGAACATGCGGGAAACGGAGGTAGCTGGAGGAGGTCATTGTTCGATCATAGTCAAGAGGCGGCTACCGTCGGCGGCACCGACAGGCGTTTCCGCCAGACGTTGGCCTTATGGTGAGATGGGTCATGCGCATCGTGATGTCCGGAGCTTCAGGAATGATTGGGACCGCACTGGCCGAGCATTTGGCCGGCCGGGGTGACGAGGTGGTGCGGCTCGTGCGGCGACCCGCTGCCGCGCCCGGAGAATTCACCTGGGATCCGGCCAAGGGCGAGCTGGATGAAAGCATTCTGGACGGCGCGGATGCCGTGGTGAACCTTTCCGGCGCTGGGATCGGGGACCGTCCTTGGACTAAGAAACGGCTTAAGGTGCTGCGCGATTCCCGCCTCCAACCCACACTGACTCTGGCAGGTGCCATGGAGCGGCTTGAAAATCCACCTGCATCCTTCATCAGCCAGTCCGCTTCCGGTTATTACGGGGCGGACAGTGCAGGGGTTCTGCGTGAGGATTCGGCTCCGGGCGGCGGAGTGCTCGGTCCGTTGTGCGTCGAGTGGGAACAGGCCGCCAGGACCGCACCGGCCAGTGTCCGTGTTGTCACCCCCCGCACCGGTGTGGTGTTGAGCACCTCAGGCGGTGCCTTGGGCCCACTGCTCCCCCTGCTGAAACTTGGGCTGGGAGGACCCTTCGGTAACGGCCGCCAATACTGGCCGTGGATCACCCTCGCCGACGAGGCCTCAGCACTCGCTTTCCTTCTCACATCCGGGCTGGAGGGCCCGGTCAACGTCTGCGCTCCGCAGAGCGCGGACGTGAACACGATTGTCGCGGCCCTGGCAAAGGCCTATCACCGGCCGGCTTTTTGCCGGGTGCCGCGCCCTGCCCTGCGGCTGGTCCTGGGGAAGCTCGCGGATGAACTGGTTCTGGCAAACCAACGCATGGAGCCTGGCAGACTCTCCGACGCCGGCTTCCGGTGGCAGCATCCGTCCCTCGCGGAGGCTATGGCCTGGCTGCACGGGGACGAGCACCGGGAACGGTAGGTCAGTTACCTGGCGCTGTTATGTCCGAAAGCCACCAGCGTCCATCCACGCGGACCAAGGACAAACGGAGCGCCTTGCCGACTCCCGCCTGCGCCGTCCTGATGACGGTCCCGTGCGCATCGCGTTCCTCATAGGCAGAGGTGGTTGCGGTGACGTCCACCTCAACGCGGTCCGCGGCCGTGGACGGCCGAACCTTTATCGCTGACAGCAGCGTGGTGATCCCGGCAAACCTCGTCCCGGATTGGCGCAACTGGGCGCTCAACAATTGGTCCGACTCCCCTGCCGGAGATCCTTTGGCGTTGACGGCCTCAAGAAGTTCCAGGTGGCCCTCCCGCAAAGCGGAGTCACGCAGTGCCGAAAGTGCCTCCACCGCGAGTGCAGGTTCCTCGGCTCGAAGGGCGCCGTCCACGCGATCGTGAAGGACCTCTGTTTGATCGCCTGGCACGGATGGGTCCTGGGCGGCCAGGCGGCTGACCTGGGTTTCCTCCTCAGGGCTGCTGATCCGAAGCCATCCCGGTGACTGGTTCCACGCCAAGTTGCCGACGAAGGCACAGGCCGCCAGGACCACCACGAACAACGGGGCAATCCGGGTGAACCTGGACTTTCGGGGTTGGTTTGCCTGCCGCCTGGTTCGCGGTTGGCCGCCTGCCCGGGGCGACAGCGGCACCCTGAGCCTCCATCGGAACCTGTGGTTGGCGCGGCGGGGCGAACGCCCGCGGGCCTCCCGACGCGTCAGAAGCTCCGGGATGACGGAATGGTGCACAGCTCCGGACAAGTCCAGCGTCCTGGGTGCGGCACTCCTGAAAACTGCGGTGCCGAACTCCTTCGCCGTCGGACGCAGAAGCGGATCCGGATCCAAGGCAGCTTCGAGGGCCGCCGCCAGGCTCTTGGGCACCTCAGGCACCAGCAGGGACAGCGGTGGCCTCAGTTGGGTTGTTTCAAGCACGACGCCGGTCAGGCAGTACCAGCCGATCGCCGCCAACGAAAATACATCCCGGTGCGGACGGAGCTCCCTGCCGTCGTCGCCTGTTGCTGCCGGGATGAATGGATCCCTGAACCCGTCGGTTCCCACATCATGGCCTTGTTCCGGATCACCCACCCGCGCGGCGAGACCCAAATCGGCCAGCAGCGGCATACCGACAGCGGTGAACAGGATGTTTCCCGGCGAAACGTCACCGTGCACAATGCCGTGGGAATGCAAATAGGCCAACGCCTGCGCAACCGGGGTGAGCACTGTCACTGTTTCGCCGATGCTCAGTCTTTGCCGTCCGGAGACCAGATTCGCCAGGGATCCACCTGCGGCATAGTCCATTACGATCCCCAGCGTCCCGGCGGGGCCATCGGCTGGCTTCAGGACTTCGTGGACGCGGACAAGATGCTGATGGTTGAGGTGGGACAGGAGCATGACTTCTCGTGCCGCATTTCCCAGGAGCTCCGCTTGTGCTTCCCGGCGGGGACATTTGATCGCAAACCGGGTCCCGTCGGCCAGCCGCGTGCCAAGCCATACCCTGGAGCTGCTGCCCTGACCAAGCTGCCGGGTAATTTCGTAGCCGGGAAGAAGGGGTGCCACGGCGTCGGTAGTTGCCAGAGTTTCCATGGATAAGGTCTACCGGAGACGGAGAATATCTGCAGACGTTATCCACAGATCATGGCTGGACCTCTCCTCCACAAGCGCCAACACCGCATGATACGACTGAGAGGTTCACCACAAAACCATGGCCAATCTCCTGCTGGGTCTAAGCTTGAACGCATGACTCTTGAGTTTTCACAACTGGGTCTTGCCCCGGACTTCGTTGATTACATGCAGGGCTGGGACCTGCAACGCGAGATCCACAACAAGGTTGTTGCGGGCGAGCAGAACAGCACCGTCTTGCTTCTGGAGCACGCCGCCGTCTACACGGCCGGCAAGCTTACCGAAGATCACGAGCGGCCCTTCGACGGAACCCCCGTTGTCCCTGTGGACCGAGGCGGAAAGCTGACGTGGCATGGTCCCGGTCAGCTCATCGCCTACCCCATCCTCAAATTGAAAAACCGGGCTGGAATCCGCGACTATGTGGAGCGCCTGGAAGCCACAATGATCGCCGTCATGGTCGATTACGGCATCAAAGCCGTCACGGTCAAAGGCCGCGCCGGCGTCTGGGTCCTGGCCGACGACAAGGGCCCGGACCGGAAGATTGCCGCCATCGGCATCCGCGTACTGGACGGCGTCACCATGCACGGTGTCGCCATCAACTGCAGCAACGACCTGGCACCCTATGCCCAGATCATTGCCTGCGGCATCACTGACGCCAGCGTCACCACAATGTCGCTGGAAACCGGCCGGACCATCAATCCCGCCGACATCGTTGACCGCTTCGTGGAAGAATTCCGCAAGCATGAAGAAGCACTCGTTTCCACCCCCGAAGGAGCACTCCAGTGACCCTGGCACCTGAAGGCCGCAAGTTGCTGCGTGTTGAGCAGCGTAACTCGGCGGTTCCTGTTGAGCGTAAGCCTGAGTGGATCAAGGCCAAGGTCCAGATGGGTCCGGAGTTCGTCGGGTTGAAGAACCTGGTGAAGAAGGAAGGCCTGCACACGGTGTGCGAGGAGGCCGGGTGCCCGAACATTTTCGAGTGCTGGGAAGACAAGGAAGCGACGTTCCTGATCGGCGGTTCCGAATGCACCCGGCGCTGTGATTTCTGCCAGATCGATACCGGCAAGCCCTCCCCGCTGGACCGCTTCGAACCGACCAAGGTCGCCCGCTCCGTGCAGGCCATGCAGCTGCGCTACGCGACCGTGACCGGGGTGGCCCGTGACGACCTCGAAGACGAGGGCGTGTGGCTGTACGCCGAAACGGTCCGGAAAATCCATGAACTGAACCCCGGCACCGGGGTGGAGTTGCTGATCCCGGACTTCTCCGGCAAACCCGAACACATCGCCGCGATCTGCGACTCCAAACCCGAAGTGTTCGCCCACAACGTTGAGACCGTGCCCCGCATTTTCAAGCGGATCCGTCCGGCGTTCCGCTACGAACGGTCCCTGGATGTCATCACCCAGGGCCGGAACCTGGGCATGGTGACCAAGTCCAACCTGATCCTGGGCATGGGCGAGACCCGCGAGGAAATCTCCGAAGCCCTGCGCGACCTGCACGCCGCCGGATGTGACCTGATCACGATCACCCAGTACCTGCGCCCCTCCGAACGGCACCTGCCCGTGGACCGGTGGGTCAAGCCCCAGGAATTCGTGGACCTCCAGCACGAAGCCGAAGAAATCGGCTTCCTCGGCGTCATGTCCGGGCCCCTGGTGCGTTCCTCCTACCGCGCCGGCCGGCTCTGGGCCACCGCGATGCGGAAGAAGGGCTGGGACATCCCCGAAGCCCTCGCCCACATCGAGTCCTCCGGCACCACCCGCCAGGAAGCCTCCACCATCCTCGCCGCCCACCACTGAACAGACCACGCCTGAACAGTGGCGGCAGCAGTACCAGTAAGCAGTTCCGAAGGACCGGATGCCTCATGTAACGGCGTCCGGTCCTTCGGCGTACATCACGTAGAATTAAGGCACTATGGCGAAATCCCCTGATTCCAGCAATTCGACACCCTCGGCCGACGCACCCAAGCGTGGGCTGTTCCAGCGCAAGCCCAAGGAAGCCAAGGCCAAGAAGCCGAGCCAGCTGAAGCAGATCGCTGAAGTCTTCAAGATGACCCGGCGAAATGATCCGCAGGTTGTCTGGATCATGCTGCTGGCGTTCCTCGCCGTGGTTGCCGTGGCCTTCCTGATCGGTTTCCTTCTGGAAAACTGGGTCACCGGTCTCATCATCGGCATTCCGTTGGGCCTCCTCGCAGCCGTTTTCATCCTTTCCCGCCGGGCAGAGAAAGCTGCTTTCGCCCAGATCGAGAACCAACCAGGCGCCTCCGGTGCCGCCTTGGGAACCCTTCGGCGCGGCTGGATTACCCAGGACCAGCCTGTTGCTGTTAACCCGCGCACCCAGGATGCCGTGTTCATGGCAATCGGACGTCCCGGCGTCGTTCTGGTCAGCGAAGGTCCCACGCACCGCGTCAAGCCGCTGGTGGAAGCAGAGCGCAAGCGCTTGGCACGCATCCTGCCCAACGTCACCGTCCACGTCCTGGAATCGGGCCGCGGTGAGGGACAGGTCCCGCTCAACAAGCTGGCCAAGACCATGGGCAAGCTGAAGAACGAGCTCACCAAGGTGGAGGTCAATGCGGTGTCCAAGCGCATCAACTCGCTGGGCAACCGCCTGCCGATTCCCAAGGGCATCGATCCCTACAAGGCCCGCCCTGATCGTAAAGCCGCACGCGGCCGCTGATTTCTGAAGCCTGGTTGCTGAACCAAACAAACCGCCCCCGCCTCTTTATGTGAGGCGGAGGCGGTTTTTGTTTGCTTGGGTCACGGACACCGAAGCGGTCACATACGGATGAGGATCGTGTTCATTGCCTTGTCGTGAAGACCGCGCTGGTCCGGGTCGAAAACGACGGCGGGGATGACCAGGCACAGCAAAAGGGTTCGCACTACGGCCGCCAGTGGACCTGCCGGGCCTCCGCCGAGGCGAACCACGTGGATGCCGGCGATTCTGTGTCCCACGCTGTAACCAAGCGTGCCGATCAGCAATATTTGTTCCACGGCGAAAATAGCCAGGGTTGCCCACTGGTTTCCGCCGAACGCGAAGTTGCTGATGACCAATGCGATGGTCCAGTCGATCACGATGCCCAGGATGCGACGACCCGCGCGCGCCATGGAACCTGGACCGGACTCGGGCAGACCGAGCCTTTCACCAGGATATTTGGAGATTCCGGAGGTGTCCGGACCGCTCAACCAGGAGCCAATGTCTTTTCGATCTACCACCCTCCAAGCGTAGCCGCTGGAGCGGGCACGGGAATGACGGGCGGCCCGCTCCCGAAGGCACGAGAGGGCGGGATGTTCGACCAGCGGACCGCCGTGGACCCGACACCGGGAAGCAGACTACCGTTTACATGACAGATGATTCTGTAACCTGCCGGAAACAATACTGACACTCCCGGGAAATCCCATCTCCCTATGGTGGTATGAGTTGCCAGCCACCATGGCAGGGGGACCTTTTTTGTGTTTCCCGCGCCTCGGTCTGGGCTGCACCACGCGGCCTTCCGGGCCTGTTACTTGATATGCATAAGGAGCATAGATGTTCAAGACTGCGGACGAAGTCCTCAAGTTCATCAAAGACGAAGACGTCAAATTCGTCGATATCCGCTTCACCGACCTTCCTGGCGTCCAGCAGCACTTCAACGTGCCGGCCAAGAGCGTTGACCTGGACTTCTTCGTCCACGGCCAGCTCTTCGACGGATCTTCCATCCGTGGCTTCCAGGGCATCGCCGAGTCGGACATGCAGCTCATCCCGGATGTAACCTCGGCCTTCATCGACACGTTCCGCATCGAGAAGACGCTTGCCCTGAACTTCTCCATCGTGAACCCGCGTACGGGTGACCCCTACCACCGTGACCCCCGTGGCGTGGCAGAGAAGGCAGAAGCCTACCTGGCATCCACCGGCATCGCCGACACCGCGTTCTTCGCTCCGGAAGCCGAATTCTTCGTCTTCGACAACATCCAGTACGAGTCCTCCCCGCAGGGCAGCTTCTACAAGATCGACTCCGAAGAAGCCCACTGGAACACCGGCCGCAAGGAAGAGGGCGGCAACCTCGGTTACAAGACCCCCGTCAAGGGCGGTTACTTCCCCGTGTCCCCCACCGACAAGCAGGCTGACCTCCGTGACGCCATGTGCGTTGAGCTGGACAAGGCAGGCCTTGAGGTCGAGCGCTCCCACCACGAAGTTGGTTCCGCCGGCCAGGCTGAGATCAACTACAAGTTCACCACGCTGACCGCAGCTGCTGATGACCTGCAGAAGTTCAAGTACGTCATCAAGAACACCGCTGACGCCTGGGGCAAGTCCGTAACGTTCATGCCGAAGCCGGTCTTCGGTGACAACGGCTCGGGCATGCACTGCCACCAGTCGCTGTGGAGCAACGGGGAACCCCTGTTCTACGACGAGAAGGGCTACGCCGGCCTCTCCGACACCGCCCGCTGGTACATCGGCGGCCTGCTGAAGCACGCTTCCGCCGTCCTGGCCTTCACCAACCCGACGGTCAACTCGTACCGCCGCCTGGTCAAGGGCTTCGAGGCCCCCGTCAACATGGTGTACTCGCAGGGCAACCGCTCCGCCGGTATCCGTATCCCGATCACGGGCACCAACCCGAAGGCCAAGCGCATCGAATTCCGCGCTCCGGACCCCTCGTCCAACCCGTACCTGGCCTTCGCTGCCCAGCTGATGGCCGGCATCGACGGCATCCGCAACCGCATTGAACCCCCGGCACCGATCGACAAGGACCTCTACGAGCTCCCGGCCGAGGAAGCCAAGGACATCCCCAAGGCTCCGGGTTCCCTGGAAGAGGCCCTGGAAGCCCTGCGCGAGGACAACGAGTTCCTGCAGGCCGGCGGTGTCTTCACCCAGGACCTGATCGACACCTGGATCGAGTACAAGTACGAGAACGAGATCCGCCCGCTGTCGCTGCGCCCGAACCCCTACGAGTTCGAGCTCTACTACGGCGTCTAAGCCCCAGGCTCATACACAAGAAGGCCAGCCCCTCCGCGAGGACGGGGCTGGCCTTCTTTTATGAGCAGGGATTATTCAGACTTGCCTTGCTCACGATCCCTGAGGTTCTTGGTGATGTCATCCAGTTTTTCTTTGACGAAGCTGGCCGCCTCGGAGAGACCCTTTTCCGCACTCCCCAGGGGATCGAGCTGCAAGTAGACCTTGTGGTCGATCGGCAGGTCGTACTCGTCCTTCAGATGGGTGCCGCCCCCGACGCCGTCGAGGGACAAATAGACGAGGGCTTCGGTCCGCGCAATGCCGGCAATGGTGCCAAAGACCACCGTGAAGTCATTGGGCTGAAAGCTGACCGATTGACCCACGTGGCGCCGGTCCAGTTCCCCGGCATTAACAGCTTTTTCAGTCGGGCTTCCGTTGTATTCCATGGACTTTCCCTCCGATTCGAGATCAGTGACAGTTGAATTCTATAAGGACCCTTAGTGTCGAAGGCAAAGTATGTGTCAGGGAAAGGCTTTATACATTGTCCTTTGCGGCCCTGAGTTGCCACCCAAGTAGCGTCCGGAGTCCACGAAGCCGGCTTTTGTGTAAGCGGCCAGCCCCGCCGGATTGCGCTCGTTGACGGACAGCACGACGCCGGTCTGCCCGCCGAGGTGCCGGGCGGTCAGCTTCCGGGCTTCTTCCACTGCGGCTTCGGCCGCCAGCTTGCCCAGCCCGCGGCCCTGCTTGAGAGAATCAATCAGGAATCCCCGCAGAAGCCAGACGGAATGATCATCCGGCCAGCCTGCGAGAGTGGCCGCGCCGGACTGCAGGGTCAGCACACCGACGGCGGTTCCCTCCGACTCGATGACATAGGGCAAACGCGACTCTTCTTCCAACGCGATAAGCATCATCCGCAGAGGCTCTCCGACGAAAGCCCGTTGGCTCTCCTCTATTGCCAACTCCGCGACGGCGCCCAGCTGGATGGCCCGGGCGTCGTCGTCGAGCATTTTGAGCGGAATCAACCACACATCATCGGCGGGCATATTCCACATCCTTCCATGGGAGTGGCACAACAGGTCTCCGGGCCTAATTGGCGTAGAACATCTTCTCGAAGACGGATCTGGCCCTGCGGCTCAGCCGCAGGTAGTGCTCTTCGAAGTGCCCGGCGTTACCGGGTGGGTACCCGCACCACCGCGCGACGGCTTCAAGGTCCTTGCGGGACGAGGGAAGGACATCGGAGGCGCGGCCGGTCACGATCACGTTGGCCGACCGGATACGACTGGCCAGACGCCACGCCTCACGGAGCAAAGCGGCGTCGTCCTTGCCGATGAATTCCAGTTCCTCGGCTGCAGCAAGGGCTTCCAGCGTTGAACTCGTCCGCAACTGCGGATGCTTGCCCGCATGCTGCAGCTGGATCAGCTGCACCAGCCACTCGACATCGCTCAGGCCACCTCGGCCAAGTTTGACGTGCCGTGCAGGGTCCGCCCCACGGGGCAGTCGTTCAGACTCCACGCGGGCCTTGATGCGCCTGATTTCGCGGACATCCTGTTCCTTGAGCTCCTCGGGGTACCGGATGGGGTCGATGAGCGCGACGAAGTCTGCCGCCAGTTCGTCCGAGCCGGCCATCGGGCGTGCACGCAGGAGGGCCTGGGACTCCCAGATGAGGGACCAACGGCGGTAGTACTCCGCATAGGAATCCAAGGACCGCACCATGGCGCCGTTCTTGCCCTCGGGCCGGAGGTCGGCGTCGACCATGAGCACCCGCTCAGCCATGATGGCAGGCTTGAGCGGCTGGGTGAGGAAGCTGGAGATCTTGGAGACGATCGCCGTCGCCTGTTCCTGTGCCTCGGCGTCACTGAAGCCGGGGCGGGCACGGTGAACGTACATCACGTCGGCGTCCGAACCGTAGCCGATTTCGCGGCCTCCCTGCCTACCCATGGCAACCACCAGGACGTCCGTCTTTAGGGGGCCCGAGTCGGCGACTACAGCCTCAGCCACATGCAGGGCTCCCAGCACGGCAGCACGGTCGGCTTCAGCCAAAGCGATCCCCACCGCATCCTGGTCGAGGAGCCCTGCGCTGTCGGCAATAGCGGTCCGCAGGATCTCCCGGCGCCGGATCAAGCGGATGAGCCGCATGGCGTTCTCAGGGTCCGGGTGCCTGGAGAGCTTGGACTGGATTTCCTGCCACTGTGCATCGAAGGGCACCGGGGCCAGCTCTTTGTCGCTGCCCAGCCACGCTACGGACTCGGGCGAGACTTCCAGCAGGTCCGAGATCAAGCGGGAGTTCGCCAGGACCTGGCACAAGCGCTCCGCCGCAGCCTGGGAATCACGGAGCAACCCGAGGTACCAGTGCGTGGTGCCAAGGGCTTCGCTGACCCGACGGAAAGCGAGCAGGCCCGCATCCGGATCAACGCCTTCGGCAAGCCAGCCCAAAAGGATCGGCAGCAACTGCCGCTGCAGCGCCGCCCGACGACTGACGCCCGCGGTCAGAGCCTCAATATGCCTCAAAGCTCCTTGGGGATCCAAATAGCCGAGTGCTGCAAGGCGGCCCTGGGCAGCTTCCGGGCTGAGCTTTGCCTCTTCGCTGCTTAGTTTGGCCGCAGTGTTGAGCAGCGGGCGGTAGAAGATCCGCTCATGCAGCTCCCGCACCGACTTTTTTGTTTTTTGCCAAGCACCCATCAACTGATCTGGATGGGGGCGTTCCTGGGAAAAGGGTCCCAGCACGGCTTTGGCCAGGAAACGCTGGGCATCCTCAGCCACCGGCATCAGGTGCGTGCGCCGCAGCTGGAACAGCTGGATCCGGTGTTCGAGCAAGCGGAGGTAGCGGTAGGCATTGTCGAAGGCTGCGGCGTCCGAGCGTCCGATATAGCCGCCGGCCGACAACGCGGCGATGGCCGACGTCGTGTCCTTGCACCGTAGGGACTCATCGGACTTGCCGTGAACCAGCTGCAACAACTGCACGGTGAACTCGACGTCCCGTAGTCCGCCGCGACCCAGTTTGATCTGGCGCTGCTCCTCGGACGCCGGTATGTAGTCCGTAACCCTCCGGCGCATGGCTTGGACGGACTCGACAAAACCCTCCCGGCCTGCAGAAGACCACACCAGGGGCTCCACGGCTTTTTCGTAACGCTGGCCCAGGTCCTGGTCGCCGGCGATGGTCCGGGCTTTGAGCAGAGCCTGGAATTCCCAGCTTTCGGCCCACCTGGCGTAGTAGCTCAAATGCGAAGCCAGCGTGCGAACAAGTGGACCCGATTTGCCCTCCGGACGGAGATTGGCGTCCACTTCCCACAGCCCAGGCTCGGCAGCGGACGATGAAATTGCCCGGGAAATGCCCGACGCCAGGGCAGTACCAATGGTGGACGCCCTCGCATCCTCCACTTCCTCGGACTCGATGACATAGATGACATCGACGTCCGAGATGTAGTTGAGCTCGCGGGCACCGCACTTGCCCATGCCGATGACGGCGAGTCCGACGTCGGCAATTTCGTCTGCGTCGTAGTGACCGGCCGCTTCGGCCCGGGACACTGCGAGGGCTGCCTCAATGGCAGCGCCAGCGAGGTCGGCCAGCTCGGCGCCAGCTGCGGGCATGAAATCCTGGGGCGAAGCCGCGCACAAGTCCTTGATGGCAAGTTCCGTAAGTCCCCGGCGATACGCCGTCCGCAAGGCAGCGTAGGCCGGCTGACCGGTGATGCCGGCCACCGGCCGATGGGATCCGGGCTCCGCCTTCACTGAGCGAAGCAACATGGCGCGAAGCTCGTCGCTCGAGGCCTGCATCGGCTCAGGGCTGACACGGGTGTCGAAGACGTCCAGGTGTTCGGGCCTGCGCATCAGGAACTCCCCCAGAGCTTCCGAGGCTCCCAGCAAGCGGTACAGCGGCTCACTGGTGTCCGGATCCGCTGCAGCCAGCTTCTTCAGTCCGGGGTTTTTCTCGATCAGACGAACCAAAGACTGCAGGGCCGTATCAGGACTGGCAGCCATGGAAAGTCCGGCAAACAGCGCGTCTTCGTCAATGCCCTCAAGTTCCGGAGCAGCGAGGAAGCGCTGCCCCTTCTCAAGGTCGCTGAAGCCGGCCGAAATGAGCCGTCGTGCAAGGCTCACTGACCCCGCCTAGAGAATGCCGAGATTGCGCTGCAACTCATACGGAGTGACCTGAAGCCTGTAGTCCTGCCACTCTGCCCGCTTGTTCCGGAGGAAGTGCTCAAAGACCTGTTCGCCCAGGATTTCCGCCACGAGCTCGGATTCCTCCATGGCGCGGATGGCATCGTGAAGGCTGGCAGGCAATGGCGCGTGCCCCATGGCTTTGCGCTCCGCGGTGGTCAGCGACCAGACGTCATCCTCTGCGGCGGCGGGAAGTTCATAGCCTTCTTCGATGCCCTTCAGACCCGCTCCAAGCAATACGGCATATGCGAGGTAAGGGTTGGTGGCCGAATCAATACCGCGGTATTCGATACGTGCCGACTGGCCCTTGCCGGGCTTGTACAGCGGCACGCGTACCAGTGCAGAACGGTTGTTGTGTCCCCAGCTCAGGTAGCTCGGCGCTTCGCCGCCGCCCCACAGCCGCTTGTAGGAGTTCACGAACTGGTTGGTGACAGCGGTGAACTCCGGAGCGTGCCTGAGGATGCCGGCGATGAACTGACGTGCAGTCTTGGACAACTGGAATTCCGCGCCCGCTTCGAAGAAAGCGTTGGTGTCGCCTTCGAACAGCGAGAAGTGCGTGTGCATGCCCGAACCCGGGTGGTCGGTGAAGGGCTTGGGCATGAAGGTGGCGTAGGTGCCTTGCTGGAGCGCAACTTCCTTAATGACTGTACGGAACGTCATGATGTTGTCCGCCGTCTGGAGGGCATCTGCGTAGCGCAGGTCGATCTCGTTCTGGCCCGGTCCGCCTTCATGGTGGCTGAACTCAACGGAGATGCCTACAGATTCAAGCATGGTGACTGCGGTACGCCGGAAGTCCTGGGCAACGCCACCGGGGACGTGGTCGAAATATCCGCCCTCATCCACGGGAACCGGGGCACCATCGGGACCAAGGTCCTTGGACTTGAGCAGGTAGAACTCGATTTCGGGGTGCGTGTAACAGGTGAAACCCATGTCCGCAGCCTTGGCCAGGGTCCGCTTGAGGACGTTGCGCGGGTCAGCGGCGGACGGTTCGCCGTCCGGCGTCAGGATGTCACAGAACATCCTCGAGGTCTGTTCGGTTTCACCGCGCCAAGGCAGGATCTGGAAAGTGGAGGGATCCGGCTGCGCCAGCATGTCGGATTCGAACACGCGGGCAAGGCCTTCGATGGCGGAGCCGTCAAAGCCGAGGCCCTCTTCAAAAGCGCCTTCAACTTCGGCCGGCGCCAGCGCCACCGATTTGAGCGAACCAACGACGTCGGTGAACCACAAGCGTACGAAGCGCACGTCACGCTCTTCGATTGTCCGCAGAACGAACTCTTGCTGGCGGTCCATAGGGCCTCTTTCCCGATTCGGTGTCAACGCCGCAGGTTTCATTGAATCGAAGCCACGGCAGCTCAGCCTTCACTCTACTAAGAGTTCACTGCTAATGCCGCAGCAGTAGCTGTGCGTAACACACCGTTTACATAAGGTGACGCTGGGCACAGTGCTGGCAGCCGTCGTCGGCACCGCTTAGGCTCTATCCATGGCCCCGATCAATCTTCCTGAGTCCAGCACGCCTGCCGAGGTTCCCGCCCCCTACGGAAGCGGCCCGGGAACCGGTCCGCAGACGCCCCCCGCGGCAGGCAGGAAGCCGGTCAGCCGGATACGGATCCACCACCTCCAGCAGGCCAAGGACAACGGCGAACGTTTCGCCATGCTGACGGCCTACGAGCAGTACACGGCAGAGATTTTTGACCAGGCCGGAATCGAAGTCCTCCTGGTGGGCGACTCCGCTTCCAACAATGTCTTCGGCAATGAGACCAGCCTGCCCGTTACCGTGGACGAATTGCTTCCCCTGACACGTGCCGTAAGCCGGGCCGCCAAGCGGGCGCTGGTCGTGGCAGACCTGCCCTTTGGCAGCTATGAGGTCTCCCCCGGCCAGGCCGTAGCCACCGGCGTGCGCTTCCTGAAAGAGGGCCTGGCGCATGCAGTGAAAATTGAGGGCACCGCGTACTACGCCGAGACTGTCAAAGCCATGGTCCAAGCCGGTATCCCTGTCATGGCCCACATCGGCTTCACCCCACAAAGTGAGCATTCCCTGGGCGGCTACCGTGTGCAGGGACGGGGCGATGACGCGAAGCGCTTGATCGATGACGCGGTTGCCCTCCAGGACGCCGGCGCCTTCAGCGTGCTCATGGAGATGGTCCCCGCGGAAGCGGCGGCTGCCATTGACGCTGCCTTGAGGGTACCGACAGTGGGCATCGGCGCAGGAAACCAAACCACCGGACAGGTCCTCGTGTGGCAGGACATGGCCGGGCTCCGGGGCGGAAAGATGGCGAAATTCGTCAAGCAATACGCCGACCTGCGCACTACCCTGACCAACGCCGCGGCCGCCTATGGCGAGGACGTCCGGTCCGGGCAGTTCCCCGGGCCGGAACACTCCTTCTAGCCTGGCGGCTCAAACGGCGCCGGCCTCGGTCGAGGCTGGCCTAATCGTCGTCCTGGGCATCCCAGGCGTCGTTGCGTGCTTTGACCTTTTCCAAGGCGTGCTCGGCCTCTTGCCGGGTTTTATACGGGCCAATCAGCTGGGTCCAATCGGACATGGCGTCCTCTTCGATCTCGTGCGTCTTGACGTTGTACCAGTACTCCGTCACGTCTCCTCCTCCTGGCTCGGGCCGTTGGACGCGTAACGTTGGCGCGGTCACAGTGACCTTGCCGCACATTGTTACTTACGTCTCGTGCGTGCCTTATATGATCAATCTATGCCTTCTCTTGCTTCGACCGCACCCATTGGCGCCCTCACCCCGGGAACCATCAGCCCTGAACGCTCCGTCCCCGCGTCGATTCCCCGGCCCGAGTACGTCGGGAAAAAGGCGCCGGCGAAGTTCACCGGCTCAGAGGTCAAGTCACCGGAGACCATCGAAAAGATCCGCAAGGCCAGCAAGATCGCGGCCCAAGCGATCGTCGAGGTAGGCAAGCACATTCAGCCAGGTGTCACCACGGACCAACTGGACAAGGTCGGCCACGAGTTCCTCCTCGACCACCAGGCGTACCCGTCCACCCTGGGATACCGGGGCTTTCCAAAGTCCCTCTGTTCCTCCCTCAACGAGGTCATTTGCCACGGCATCCCCGACTCCACGGTGGTCCAGGACGGGGACATCCTGAACATCGACATCACCGCGTTCATTGGCGGTGTCCATGGGGACACCAACTACACTTTCCTGGTTGGCGACGTGGACGAAGAGTCCCGTTTGCTGGTTGAGCGTACGCAGGAGTCGCTCAACCGGGCCATCAAGGCCGTGGCCCCGGGCCGCGAAATCAACGTAATCGGCCGGGCGATCCAGTCCTACGCCAAGCGCTTCGGCTATGGCGTGGTGCGGGACTTCACTGGCCACGGCGTGGGCGAAGCCTTTCACACAGGCCTCATCATTCCGCATTACGACGCAGCCCCGGCATACAACACCGTGATAGAGGCGGGCATGGTCTTCACCATCGAACCCATGCTCACCCTCGGCACCATCGAATGGGACATGTGGGCTGACGACTGGACAGTTGTCACCCGCGACCACAAACGAACGGCCCAATTCGAACACACGCTGCTGGTCACCGAGACCGGCGCGGAAATCCTGACCCTTCCCTAAGCTCTCCGGAAGGTCCACGCAGCCCGGCTGGCTGTGCCCTGCCCATCCCCTCCTGCCATGATCGGAAATGCATTGTCCAAGAAGGATGAGAAGACCCACAAGAACGCGCCGCTGATCGGTATCGACATCGGCGGTACCGGAATCAAGGGCGGCATCGTCGACCTGAAGAAGGGCAAGCTGATTGGCGACCGTTTCCGGGTTCCCACCCCGCAGCCGGCCACGCCCGAGGCCGTCGCCGATGTCGTTGCCGAGATCGTTGAGGAACTGTCCAAGCGTCCCGACGCGCCGGCAGCGGATTCCCCCGTGGGCGTTACTTTTCCCGGCATCATCCAGCACGGCGTGGTCCATTCAGCGGCCAATGTTGACAAGTCCTGGCTCGAAACAGACATCGACAAGAAGTTCACCCACCGCTTGGGCCGTCCCGTCGAGGTCATCAACGACGCCGACGCCGCAGGCCTCGCCGAAGCACGCTACGGCGCGGGCGAAGGTGTCGACGGCACGGTCCTGGTGATCACCCTCGGAACGGGCATCGGGTCGGCGTTCATCTTCAATGGCCAGTTGGTCCCCAACGCCGAGCTCGGCCACCTTGAGGTGGACGGACACGACGCCGAGACCAAGGCGTCCGCCGTCGCCCGCGAACGCGACGGCCTCAGCTGGGACGAGTACGGCGTGCTGCTCAACCGCTACCTCCAGCACGTGGAGTTCCTCTTCTCACCCGAACTTTTCATCGTGGGCGGCGGCATCTCCAAGCGTTCGGACGAGTACTTCCCCCACCTGGACCTCCGCACCAAGATCGTCACGGCAAAGTTGAAGAACGACGCGGGCATTGTTGGCGCAGCCCTGGAAGTTGCCCTGCACCACAAACTCGCCAAGTAGCTTGTCCATGGCCGGGGCAAGCGGCAGGGCACACGCTGTCGAGGCCGATGTCAGCTGCCCAACCGACGTCGAACGCTTGTTCGATGAAGCGTGCAGGTGGGGATCCGTGACGGCCGTTATCAACAATGCGGCCATCACGGGCAATCTGATCGGCCCCTTGGTGGACGTGCCCGTGGAAACAGGACGCTGATCCCCCGCGGGATGTGGTGCCGGTGGCGGCTGCGGCTTCCCCTCCGCTGCCGCCACCGGAGCTAGAGTTGGCTCGCCTCGGTGCCCTTGGGTTGCTTGCTGGCTGCTTTCGCGTGGCCAACATGTTCGTGGCGAAGCAGGGCAATGGCGGACTCGAAGTCTTCCAACGATTCAAAGGCCTGGTAGACGCTGGCGAAGCGGAGGTAGGCCACCTCATCGAGTTTGCGGAGCGGACCAAGAATGGCGAGCCCCACCTCATGGGCATCGATCTCGGCGGCCCCGGAAGAACGGATGTTCTCTTCCACTTCCTGCGCGAGCATGGCGAGATCGTCCTCTGTGACAGGCCGCCCCTGGCAGGCCTTGCGGACGCCGCTGATCACCTTGATGCGGCTGAACGGTTCACCGACGCCTGAGCGCTTGATGACCGAGAGGCTGGTAGTTTCCACGGTGGTGAAGCGACGGCCACACTCGGGGCATTGCCGGCGGCGGCGGATGGAAGAGCCGTCGTCCGCCATTCGGCTGTCGACGACGCGGGAATCAGGATTCCGGCAGAACGGACAATACACGCTGGGCCTCCCCTGACAACTCCGGCACGTGGGCCAACCGGCAAGCCGCCGGATACGCAAAAGGTGCCGGAAGATTCACTTCCGGCACCAGTTTACGTAGGTACCCGCGATAATGACAAGCTTGTAATTACTACATGTTGTGGTGGGCACCCTTATATGTAGTGGTTATCGCTCTACTGAAAGCGGATCCGGACAGCATCTCCATGGCCCGGGAGGTCTTCCGCCCCGGACAAGCTGACGATGTGCCCGCTGACCTGCTCCAAGGCAGCGCGGTTGTAGTTGATCACCTGCACTGCGCGCAGGAAGGTGGTCACGTTCAGCCCGGAAGAGAACGCCGCAGTGCCACTGGTGGGCAGCACGTGGTTGGATCCGGCGCAGTAGTCGCCCAGGCTGACCGGGCTGTAATCCCCCACGAAGATCGCTCCGGCGTTGTGGATGCGGGCAGCCACCGCTGCGGCATCCGCCGTCATGATTTCCAGGTGCTCCGCGGCATACGCATTGCAGACCGCGATCCCCTGCTCAAGGTCATCCACCAGGACCACGCCCGACTGTGGGCCGGACAAAGCCTCCAGGACACGGGCGCTGTGCTTGGTCTGGAGGGCTTGCCGTTCCAGCTCACGGACGACGGCGTCAGCCAGCTCCGCGGAATCGGTCACCAGGACCGAAGCTGCTTTGGGATCGTGCTCGGCCTGGCTGATCAGGTCCGCCGCCACCAGTGGCGGCTGGGCGGTGGAATCGGCGAGGATGGCGATCTCCGTGGTTCCCGCCTCCGAGTCGATGCCCACCACGCCCTTGACCAGGCGCTTTGCCGTGGCGACGAAGATGTTGCCCGGACCAGTAACGACGTCGACGGGCTCGATGGGCAATTCGTCCCCGGAACCCGGGATGCCGTAGGCAAACGACACGATGGCCTGCGCGCCACCGATCGCGTAAACCTCGTCAATGCCCAGAAGCTTGGCTGCTGCGAGGATCGTGGGGTGCGGCAGTCCGCCAAAATCCTTCTGCGGCGGTGACGCCAAGGCGATGGATTCGACGCCGGCAGCCACAGCGGGAACGACGTTCATGATGACGGAGGAAGCCAAGGGAGCGAGACCGCCGGGCACGTAGAGACCCACCCGGCCTACCGGGATCCAGTTCTGGCTCACAACGGCGCCGTCCCCGAGGGATACGTCCACACTGGCGGGGCGCTGGCGGTCGGCGAACTGCCGGGCCCTGCTGATCGACTCTTCCAGGGCCGCCCGTACGTCCGGATCAAGCCCGGCCAGGGCCTCGTCCAGCGCTTCCCGAGACACCCGGGGGTGGGACTGTTCCACGCCGTCGAACTTACTGGCCAGCTCCGTCAGCGCGCTGAAGCCGCGGGTGCGGACAGCGGAAATAATGTCCTGGACCTTCTGTTCCGCATCCGCCATGGTCTGATGGCGCGCCCTGGGAACAGCTGCACGGAGTTCCGCCAGGGACAGGCGGCGGCCCCGGAAGTCAATGCTCCGGAAGTTAAGGGCGGCTGGGGCGGAAGTATCGGAGGAAGTGGTCACCCGGCTATTTTACGGGCTTCTTGGAAAGAACCCCGAACAGTGACAGGACGAAGGTGACAAAGGACGTCGCACCGGTCCACAGCAACAGCACGGCATAGGACCGGAGGGTAAAGCCGTACCCCGGGCCAAGGCTGGGGTTGGGCGGAGGCCCCCACAGCTGTGCCGCGAGCAGGCCGGTAAGCCAAGCGGTGAGCGCACCCGCCACACCTCCCAGCAGTGCGTATACCAACCGGCGCCGCGCGGCTGCTCCTTCGAGCTTTCCGTCGAGCAGGAGCCCCACGACGCACCCGGCCACCAGCATGAGGGCCGCCAGGACCAAGTCGCGCGGCAGCCATGACGAGGGGTTGTCGGGGTTCGACAGATCGGGATTTCCGGAAATGAGATTAAGACCGCCCGGAGCCATCAGCCACCACAACAGGCCGACGACAAGTCCGGCAACCGCAGGCAGAACCAGCCAAAGGAAGTCCCTTCCCGCGCGTGATCCGGGGGCCGGAGCCGGTTGGGAAACAGTCGGAAGGTTCACAAGGGGCTCGGTCATGCAACCCAGATTAACAAAGGTTTACGCTGGCCCGGCAAAAAGAGGGAACCGGCGCCCGGGAGGAATACTCTGGGAGAAGAGTACGAGCCCACCCCAGGAGAACACCACCGTGGCAAGCGAACCATCCGGCTTTGAACAGACTTTCAGGGAAATGTTCCGCAGGCACGCCGCCGGAGTTGCCATCATCACGGCCAATCTCAACGGCAAACCCTTCGGATTTACCGCGACGTCGGTGGCCTCATTGTCCGCCGAGCCACCCCGCTTCACCTTCAACATGGCCAGGAGTTCCAGTTCATGGCCTGCCGTGGCAAACGCGGAATACATCGGCGTCCACATGCTCGGGCTCGAAAACCAGGCATTGGCCAACAGGTTCGCCCGCACCCGCGACCGCTTCGAAGGCGATCATTGGGAACCAGGTCCCCACGACGTGCCGATCCTCAAGGACGTCAGCGGGTGGCTGGTCGGCAAGATCCAGATGCGCTTGTCTTTTGAGAACAATGCAGTGGTCGTAGTGGAGGTAGTGGATGGCCAGGTGGGCGGAGACGGTGCACCGCTGCTGTACCACAGCGGCGCCTACAGCAAGCCGGCTCCGCTGGACTACGAAATTTAGCGCAGCCCAGCGGAGGTGCAGCGGCGCGGGGACCCGGCCTGCCTTGGTTTCAATGGTCCAGGCAGGCCGGCCCAAGCAGGACCTTGAGGTCTCCAAAGAGCGACGGACTGGGATTCACCCGAAGATGCACGGGCAATCCCATGACCTCTACCTTGGTATCGCCCATCAGCTTCAGCCTGACCTCTGAATTCCCTCGGTGCGTCCGGAGGACATCCCGCAGGTCCGTGACCACTGCTTCAGTGGCTTTGAACGTGGGGATGGTGATGACCACGGGGCCGTTGACGCTTTCACTCAGATCGGGCACCGAGAGTTCCATGCAGTTCAGGGTCACTGCGCCATCGTCCCGCCGCTGCAGGCGGCCCTTGACCACTACGATCAAGTCTTCAGCCAGGACGGAGGCGATAGGCCCGTAGACCTGGCCAAAGAACATGACCTCCATTGAAGCCCCAAGGTCCTCAATCTCCGCCCGGGCGTAGGCGTTGCCGCTGGCCTTTGCGATCCTTCTGCTCAAGGAGGTGATCATCCCCGCAATGGTGACAATGGCGCCGTCGTGCGGTCCGTCCTCGGCGATGATCGACGCAATGGACTGTTCGGCGTGCTGGCTCAGGACCCCCTCCAGCCCCTGCAGGGGGTGGTCCGACACGTACAGGCCCAACATATCCCGTTCGAAGGAAAGCTTGTCCTTCTTGTCCCATTCGGGCAGATCGGGAATCTCCGTGGTGAGCGAAGCTTCCGGCTCCTGGTCTTCAAACCCGGCAAAGAGATCGAACTGGCCAATCGCCTCATTGCGTTTGAGCGTAATGACCGAATCGATGGCTTCTTCGTGGACCATCGCCAGGGCCCTGCGATGGTGGCCGAGGGAATCGAAGGCGCCGGCTTTGATCAGCGATTCGATGGTCCGCTTGTTGCAGACCACGGCAGGGACCTTCAGGAGGAAGTCCTTGAAGGACGTGTACTTCCCCTCGGTCGCCCGGGTGGAGACCATCGCGTCCACGACGTTGACGCCAACGTTGCGAATGGCGCCCATGCCGAAGCGGATGTCCTGGCCCACCGGGGTGAAGTTCAAGGACGATTCGTTGACGTCCGGCGGCAGCACGGTGATGCCCATGCGGCGGCACTCGTTGAGGTAGATCGCGGACTTGTCCTTGTCGTCGCCCACCGAGGTCAGGAGGGCGGCCATGTACTCCGGCGCGTAGTGCGCCTTCAGGTAGGCCGTCCAGTAGGAAATCACCCCGTAGGCGGCCGAGTGCGCCTTGTTGAAGGCGTAGTCGGAGAACGGAAGGAGAATATCCCACAGGGTCTTGACGGCCTCCATGGAGTAGCCGTTGTCCTGCATGCCTTGGGAGAACCCGGCGAACTGCTTGTCCAGTTCGGACTTCTTCTTCTTACCCATGGCACGCCGAAGGATATCTGCCTGGCCCAGCGAGTAGCCGGCCAGCTTCTGCGCCACGGCCATGACCTGCTCTTGGTAGACGATCAGGCCGAAGGTGCCGCCCAGGATCTCTTTGAGCGGTTCCTCAAGCTCCGGGTGGATCGGGATGACCTCCTGGATGCCGTTCTTGCGCAAGGCGTAGTCCGTATGGGCGTTGGCGCCCATGGGACCTGGCCGGTACAGGGCAAGGACTGCGGAGATGTCTTCGAAGTTGTCAGGCTTCATGAGCTTCAGCAGCGACCGCATGGGACCGCCGTCGAGCTGGAACACGCCCAGGGTGTCGCCGCGGGCCAGAAGCTCGTAGGACGCTGCGTCGTCCAGCTCAAGTGTCTCGAGGTCGAGTTCAATGCCCCGGTTCATCTTGATGTTTTCCAGGGCGTCCGAAATGATCGTCAGGTTTCGCAGGCCCAGGAAGTCCATCTTGATCAGGCCAAGGCCCTCGGACGTGGGGTAATCGAACTGGGTGATGACCTGGCCGTCCTGGAACCGGCGCATGATCGGAATGACGTCGATGATGGGATCCGAGGACATGATCACACCGGCAGCGTGGACACCCCATTGGCGCTTCAGGCCCTCGATGCCAAGCGCAGTCTCGAAGACCTTGGCGGCCTCAGGGTCCGTGGCGATGAGCTGGCGGAAGTCCCCCGCCTCGCTGTAACGCTTTGACTCGGGATTCTGGATGTCCGCGAGGGGGATGTCCTTGGCCATGACGGCAGGCGGAAGGGCCTTGGTCAGCGTCTCGCCCATGCTGAACGGGTAACCAAGCACACGCGAAGAGTCCTTCAGCGCCTGCTTGGTCTTGATGGTTCCATAGGTCACGATCATCGCCACGCGTTCGTCACCGTACTTCTTGGTGACGTAGTCGATCACTTCCGAGCGGCGACGATCATCGAAGTCGACGTCAAAGTCGGGCATGGAAACGCGGTCGGGGTTAAGGAAGCGTTCGAAGATCAGGCCGTGCTGGAGCGGGTCGAGGTCGGTGATCCTCATGGCGTAAGCCACCATGGAGCCTGCACCGGAACCACGGCCCGGACCTACGCGGATGCCGTTGTTCTTGGCCCAGTTGATGAAGTCGGCCACCACGAGGAAGTATCCGGGGAAGCCCATGGACGTGATGACGCCGAGCTCATAATCGGCCTGCTTGCGTACCTTGTCCGGGATTCCGTTGGGGTACCGGTACTTCAGTCCCGCATCGACCTCCTTGACCAGCCAGGAGGTTTCGTCCTCTCCTGGCGGGCAAGGGAAGCGGGGCATATAGTTGGCGCCGGTGTTGAAGGACACTTCGCAACGCTCCGCGATCAGGAGCGTGTTGTCGCAGGCTTCGGGATGGTCACGGAACAGCTCCCGCATTTCCTGCGGAGATTTCAGGTAGTAACCACTGCCCGAGAAGGCGAAGCGCGAACCGCCGTTGTCGTACGTAGGCTCAAGCAACGTGGAACCGGATTGGATGGCCAGCAAGGCCTCGTGCGCCTTGGCGTCGTGTTCGTGGGTGTAGTGGAGGTCGTTGGTGGCGACCAGAGGGAGGTTAAGTTCCTTCGCCAGGCGGAGCAGGTCTCCGGTGACACGCCTTTCAATGTCCAGGCCGTGGTCCATCAACTCGCAGTAATAGTTTTCCGCGCCGAAGATGTCCCGGAACTCCGCGGCGGCTTCGACGGCCTCCCGGTAGAGCCCCAGGCGAAGCTTGGTCTGCACCTCACCCGACGGGCATCCCGTGGTGGCAATGAGTCCTTCGGAGTAGGTGTTGAGCAGCTCCCGGTCCAGGCGGGGCCACTTGCCGAAGACAGAATCCAGGGAGGCAATGGAGGAGGCCCGGAACAGGTTCCTCATACCCACGTTGTTGTAGCTCAGCAACGTCATGTGGGTGTAGGAACCGCCACCGGATACGTCGTCCTTGCGCTGGCTTTCGTCGCCCCACCTGACGCGTTCTTTGTCGCCGCGCGCCGTCCCGGGAGTTACATAGGCTTCGACGCCGATGATCGGCTTGATGCCCTTGTCCGTGGCCTTGCGCCAGAAGTCGAAGGCGCCGAAGAGGTAACCATGGTCCGTGGTGGCCAAGGCCGGCATGCCCAAGCGCTCAGTTTCGTCGAACAACTCCCCCAGCCGGGCCGCTCCATCCAGCATGGAGTATTCGGTGTGGGTGTGAAGGTGGACGAACGAATCATTGCTGGAAGTCACCACGACAGTCTACCGTCCCGGGCTAGGCGGACCCTGTTGCCAGAAGGTCCAAGGCGTACTGGAGATCGGCCGGATAGTCGCTGACAACCTCCACCCATTCGCCCGTGCGAGGGTGGGTGAAGCCAAGCTGGCGGGCATGCAGCCATTGCCGGGTCAATCCAAGGGTCGCGGCCAGGCGGGGGTCGGCCCCGTAGGTGAGATCTCCGGCACACGGGTGGCGCAAAGCGGAGAAGTGGACCCTGATCTGGTGGGTGCGACCCGTCTCCAGGTGCACTTCGACCAAGGTCGCCTTGCCGAAGGCCTCCAAAACCTCATAGTGGGTGACGGACGGCCGACCGTCCTCGATAACCGCGAACCGCCAGTCATGGCCGGGGTGGCGGCCAATGGGCGCATCAATGGTGCCTACCAGCGGGTCGGGCAGGCCCTGCACGACGGCGTGATAGACCTTCTCGACGGTACGTTCCTTGAAGGCCTTCTTCAGCACCGTGTAGGCGTGCTCAGTCTTCGCCACCACCATGACACCGGAGGTCCCGACGTCGAGCCTGTGGACAATGCCCGCCCGCTCAGTGGCGCCGGAGGTGGAGATACGATAACCGGCACCCGCGAGGCCGCCAACCACCGTCGGCCCAACCCAGCCCGGAGAGGGGTGCGCTGCAACTCCCACAGGTTTGTCGATGACAACAAAGTCCTCATCGTCCAGCAGGATCTTCAGGCCTTCCACAACTTCCTCCACCACTTCAAGGGGGTCACGACGCTCGGGAACCGTGACGTCCAACACGGCGCCGGCAGTAAGCTTTGCCGATTTGCCCAAGGCCGCACCACCACTGGTGACATTGCCTTCAGCTATCAGCAGTGCTGCGGCGGACCTGGAGATGTCCAGCAACCGGGCCAGCCCGGCATCGGCACGGACGCCCGCCAGCTCGTCGGGTACTACGACGGAATTACTCACCGGCGCCACTCCCACCGGCCGGCTTCCTGTCCGAGGCAGGCTTGGCTGCCACGTGCCGGCTTCCGTCCATGCCGATCCCCCGCAGGGTGAGCAGGCAGATGATGACGACGCCGGATACCACCGCTGAGTCAGCGATGTTGAAGATGGCGAAATTGGGCAACTGGATGAAGTCGACAACGTGGCCCATCGCGAAAGAGGGTTCGCGGAACAAGCGGTCGGTCAGGTTGCCGAGGGCACCGCCCAAAAGCAGGCCCAGGGACAACGCCCACCAGGCCGATCCCAGCTTACGAAGCTGGAAGAGAATTGCCACGGAGACAGCGGCCATGACGATGGTGAATATCCACGTCACATTTTCGCCGATGGAAAATGCTGCGCCGGAATTCCTGATGTAGTACCAGTGCAGCAGCGGGGGCAGGACCGGGATACGCTCCCCCTCGGTCATTGTGCTGGTCACCCAGAGCTTGGTGAGCTGGTCAAACGTGTACGCGAACGCGGCGAAGCCGGCAAAGAGCCAGAGCATGGCCGGACGCCACTTCCGCCGCGCGTTGGGCGCAGCCTGCGAGGCGTCATCGCTAAGGTCGTCTGTCATAGTGCTTTCATTCGGGAGGCGTGGCGGGCTGCTTCTTGGCGCGGTTGTCCGCCTTGGGCTTTAACAAGCAAAGGCCGGTGGCCGAGGAGTCCTCAGCCACCGGCTTTCAGAATACTTGCTAAACGTCTGCGGTTGCTTCGCCGACCTCAGGGGCGGCAACGGAGCCACGGGCGTCCAGATCGCGCAGCTGGCCTTCGATGTAGGCCTTCAGGCGTGAACGGTAGTCACGCTCGAAGCCACGGAGCTGCTCAACCTTGCGCTCCAGGACCGAACGCTGCTGCTCGAGGGCGCCAAGGATCTTGCGGGACTTCTCCTGGGCGTCGTTGACGAGGCTGGAAGCCTCGATCTGAGCCTCGGCAATGATCTTTTCCTTCTGCTGAGCACCATCGGCGACGTGCTTGTCGTGCATCTGCTGCGCCATGGCAAGCAGGCCGGCAGCGGATTCAGCGGAGGGAGTCACACTGTTGCTTGCGGCCGGGGCCTTCGCAGCTGCGGCAGCCTGCTCGGCTTCCTTCTTCTTGGCAGCTTCGGCAGCTTTGGCTTCGGCTTCTGCCTTCGCCTCAGCTTCCTTGTCGACCTTGACGGGAGCCGGAACCTTTTCGACGACCGGAGCCGCGGCGGTTGCAGCAGGCACAGCGGAACCAGCTTCGCCGAGCTTCTTGCGAAGCTCGTCATTCTCCTGGTTCAAGCGGCGCAGTTCCACCACGATCTCGTCGAGGAAGTCATCTACCTCGTCCTGGTCGTAGCCTTCGCGGAACTTGGTCGGCTGAAAGCGCTTGTTGACAACGTCTTCTGGCGTCAAAGCCATCTGGTCACCTCGTTGGTCTAGTTAGTCAGTAGGCCTTCCGGCCGTTCAAAACTACGGTACCTAAATATCATCTGTTTCCTCCAATTCAACACCATCGTGTTGAATTGGCGAATTTGCGGCCTGTGGACCATCGGTGGCCCTGGTTCCGCGGGCGGCTACGCCAGGTTGTTGGTAATAGCCATGGCGATGCTCACGGCGATTATCAGGATCAGGAAGCCCAAATCCAAGGATATTCCGCCCAGCTGGAGTGGCGGTATCAGCCGCCGGAGCCTTGCCAAGGGCGGATCCGTGACGGAGTACACCACGTGTGCTGTTACCAATGCCACACCGCGCGGCCGCCACTGGCGGGCAAACATCTGAACCCACTCGAAAACGAGGCGGATGATCAGGGCGATGAAGAACAGGAACAGCACGATATAGATAAGGCCGAAAACAATGCCCACGAGTTAGCTCAGATCTCCCACTTGTTCCGGAATGTCGATCGGTCCCTACTATTGCAACACAGATGCCAGGCAGGGTGACCCACCTGGCATCTGCTTAACAGCTTGTTGTCAGCTCTGGTTGAAGAAGCTGGCCTGCGTCTCGCTGGCCTTCTTGTCATCTCCGATGACTTCAACATACGACGGCGACAACAGGAAGACCTTGTTGGTAACCCGCTCGATGCTGCCGTGCAGGCCAAAGACCAATCCGGCGGAGAAGTCCACCAGGCGTTTGGCATCGGCCTCACCCATGTCGGTGACATTCATGATGACGGGGATGCCGTCCCTGAAGCTCTCACCGATGACCTTGGCGTCATTGTAGGAGCGGGGATGGACGGTGGTGATCTGCCTCAAGCCCGAGGCATCTTCGCGGCTGGACGCCGCACGCTTAATGGGTGTCACGGGTGCGCGGTATTCCTCTTCGACCTCAACTGGGGGCATTTCACGGACAACTTCCCGGACGGGAGCCGGCGCGCGTCGCTCTTCCCGTTCCTGTGCCTGGGGGCGTTCTTCGTCGTGGTGCGCGGCGACGGACTGCTCAGATTCGTAGTGTTCATCGCCGTCGGCGAGCCCAAGATAGATCATTGTCTTGCGCAGAGCGCCAGCCATGGTGCACTCCTATCGTTTCTGCAGTAGGCGGGCCGCCATGACTTGACATATTGGAACCCCGGCCCGTCATTCCAATACTTTGACGCTACCCCACGGCTGGACGGGAACCGAGAATATCGGAGCCAATTCTCAGGTGTGTCGCCCCGAACTTCACGGCGGCCTCCAGGTCCTGGCTCATGCCGGCCGAAATGCCCGTTGCGCCGGGGTGGTCCCGGCGCAGGGCCTCGGAAATGCCGGCCAACCTGGCGAACGCTTCCTCGGGATCGGCACCCAGCGGCGCAACCGCCATGAGGCCGGACAACCTGAGCCCGGGGGCGGACTCAATGCGTTCTGCGAGGTTCCCCACGAGTTCGGGCGCGGCACCGCCGCGGTGCGAACCGGCGTCGTCGTCCAGACTGACCTGGATGAAGCAATCGAGGTCGGTCCTTCCGGTGGCCTCCTGCTCCCGTGCGATGGCTTTGGCCAATGCATCAACCACTTGGAGCCTGTCGATCGACTGGACCGAGGACGCGTATTTGGCTACGGACTTTGCCTTGTTGCTTTGCAGTTGACCGATGAAGTGCCAGCGAAGGTCCAGGCCGGATAGTTCGGCAGCCTTCGCCGCAGCTTCCTGGTCACGGTTTTCGCCGACATCGGTGATTCCCAAGGCGGAGAGTCGTCGGACGTCGTCGGCGGGATGGAACTTGGTGACTACTATCAGCCGGGGAACTTTTGTCCGGCCGGCTGCCGCAGTGGCTGCCTGAATCCGGCGTGTAACGACGGCAAGGCGTTCCGCCAGTTGCACGGAGCGGGCGTCACCGTCCCCGGCGATACCGCCATGGTGGCCGCCGTCGTTGCATAACTCAGTCATGCGTCCATACCAATCCTGCGAAGCGGCCGGTGCTTGGATCCCGCCTGTAGGAGAACAGCGCCTCGCTCTCCAGGGTGCACTCCCCCAGGTATTCCACGGCGACTCCCGCCGCGTCCAACTGGGCACGAACCCCGGCCGGCAGGTCCAGCGAGGGCGTGCCCCAGGACGTGGAAGACCAGGTGGCCGGCACTGCAGCGGCAACCTCGGAGCGCAGTTGCTCTGGAACCTCGTAGCATGCTCCGCAGATGGAGGGGCCAACCCAGGCACGTATGTCCAAGGCGCCATGGTCACGCATCCCGGCAACCGTCAAGGTCACTACTCCCGAAGCCACCCCCGGCCGTCCGGCATGGGCAACCGCGATGACCGGTTTGGCGCTGGAATCAGTTCCCACCAGGACCACAGGCACGCAGTCGGCCACCATCACCGCCAGCGGCTGGGGCGAACCGTTGGGGATGACCGCGGCAGAGACCATGGCATCGGCGGTGGGGCCGGCGCCGTGGGAGGCGATGAACTCGACGTGGTTGCCATGAACCTGGTCCATGAATTGAAACTTCCTGGAGCCCAGGGCTGCTGCTTCTTCCAGCTGGACACGGCGTATGTTCACGTCGTCGGGGTTGTCCCCCACATGGAGGGCCAGGTTCCCGGCGCCCGTATCCGTGAAGGCTACGGAGACGCCGGGCAGGACTTCATCTCGCCACAAAAACACCAAGTACTGACTCTTCCGGACGCGGCTTACTTCAGGAAGTCAGGTACGTCGAGGTCGTCCGAGCGGCTGCCCGAAAGATCCGGTTCAACCACAGCAGGCAGATCGACGTCGAATCCTGAGTCGGCGGGCAAGGCGGAAGGACGCTGCTGGCCCCAGTTGCTCAGGCCGGAGGCGCCGATGCCTGCCGTTGCGTGCTGCGGAGCAGCGTTCGACGGCGCACTGGACGGCGCGGCCGGCCGGTCAGCCGGCACGGGGTTCTGGGCGGGACGGGACTGGTCCATCGACGGCGAGGTGGCCTTGACGTCGTCAAACCCTGCGGCGATGACCGTCACGCGTGCCTCGTCACCAAGGGCGTCGTCGATGACCGCACCGAAAATAATGTTGGCTTCGGGGTGGGCAACTTCCTGGACAAGGCGGGCTGCCTCGTTGATCTCGAAGAGGCCAAGGTCCGAGCCACCCTGGATGGAGAGCAACACGCCGTGGGCGCCGTCAATGGAGGCTTCCAGGAGCGGGGAGGCAATGGCAAGCTCGGCAGCCTTGACAGCGCGGTCCTCGCCCCGGGCGGAGCCGATACCCATCAGGGCCGAGCCGGCACCCTGCATGACGGACTTGACGTCGGCGAAGTCCAGGTTGATCAGGCCCGGAGTGGTGATGAGGTCGGTGATGCCCTGAACACCGGAAAGGAGCACCTGGTCCGCTGAGCGGAAGGCGTCCAGGACGGAGACGTTGCGGTCGCTGATGGACAGGAGGCGGTCGTTGGGGATGACGATCAGGGTGTCGACTTCGTCGCGGAGCGCGTCGATGCCTGCCTCGGCGGAACCGGCACGACGGCGGCCTTCGAACGTGAACGGACGGGTCACCACGCCAATGGTCAGCGCGCCGAGCGAGCGGGCGATGCGCGCAACCACGGGAGCGCCACCGGTGCCGGTGCCGCCGCCTTCTCCAGCGGTAACGAAGACCATGTCAGCGCCGCGGAGAACTTCTTCGATCTCGTCAGCGTGATCCTCTGCGGCCTGCTTGCCAACCTCCGGGTTGGCGCCGGCGCCGAGACCGCGCGTCAGTTCGCGGCCGACGTCAAGCTTGACATCGGCGTCGCTCATGAGCAGCGCCTGCGCGTCAGTATTGATGGCGATGAACTCGACTCCCCGAAGGCCGACCTCGATCATGCGGTTGACTGCGTTCACGCCACCGCCGCCGATGCCGACGACCTTGATGACGGCCAGGTAATTCTGCGGTGCTGCCACGTTTCGTGCCCCTTGCTTGTGTCCTATAGCGAAACTGATCGAGTCCAACGTGAATCCTTGGACCTTAACCCTCTAGTTGAAGGTTATAGTTATGTCAAGTAACTCTACTGCGACGGTATTTCCTCTGGTTCGCACATGCAATGACCGCTTGCGCGTGTCGTGTGAATGTCGCGAATTAAGGCTACCGGCGCCTGCAGTGTCACTCTCGAAGCTTGTTATTTGGTGAATGGATGCCGCGGCACGCTGACGTCGTAGACGCTCACGGGAACCTTGGGATCGGCCGGCATCTTGAGCAACGCCTCAAGTGCCTTCGCCTTCAACTCCCTGTCCTCGGCATTGCCCCACACTACCGTCTTTCCGTCCACCAGTTTGAGTTCCACCGCATCCGGCGAAGCAGCGGACGCGGTGGACATCCTGGCCCGGACGTCCGCAGGCAAGGTGTCCAGAACGGCAGCAATGGCCTTGAACAGTTCAGTGTTGGTTGACGCCGCGCCCGCGTCGATCAAAGGGAGCGCCACGGCCGAAAGGTCCTTTGTAGCTCCCAGCTGCACTCCATCGACATCAACCATGATGTAGGAATCGCCTTGCTTGAGCAGAGCCACCGGGACGCGCTCGTTGACGTGAACCAGGAGCCCGGACGGTGGACGGGCCTCCATGGTCGCTGACCTGACCTGCACCAGCGGCTTGAGGAGCTCGTTGATCTCCTGCTCGCTGACCTGCGGCAGAGGCTTACCGTCAAGGGGTGACAACGCCTTTTGGACGGCGTCGGGCGTCAACAATGTGGTGCCGTCAACCGTTATGGACCGCACTGCCAACGCTGGGGAAAAGATGGCCCCAGCGATCAGCGCGGCAACAAGGGCAGTCACTACGGACACGGTCCACCACACAACCCGGCGTTGGCGCCGGCGCTTGGGCTCCGGAAAGGCAATGACGTTGTCCCCGGATGGCCCGGAGGACTTGGACGCCTTCCCGGCGTTCTTGGCATTGGATGATTTCGCAGATTTGCCGGCGGACTTGCCCACTGCTTTGCCGCCCGATGCGGCCTCGGGTTCAAGATCACGCTGGGCGCTGATGACGCCACCGGAGTCACCGCCGCCCGAACCGGAAGGACCCGCAGCGTCCTGGCCGCCCGCACGGGCGGTCGGCTTGAACGTCGGCTTCCGGGTGCTAGCCACCCAGCGCCTCCACGATCATGGGCCCATACGCTGTGACGTCTCCGGCTCCCACCGTCAGGACCACATCACCCTCACCCGTGGCCGCGACGATGGCATCCACGGCCTCAGCGGCCGCGACAAGGCGCCCGGTGGACAACTGCTCAGTAATCAACGTGCTGGTGACACCGGGAATGGGATCCTCGCGCGCAGGGTAGATATCCAGGACCAGGGCCGTGTCCGCGGCATCCAAGGCGGACGCAAACTCACGGGCGAATTCGCGGGTCCGGGAAAACAGGTGCGGCTGGAAGAGAACGTGCACCTTGTGCTCCCCCGCCACCGAACGTGCCGCTGAAAGGGCTGCCCGGACCTCCGTGGGATGGTGGGCGTAGTCGTCATAGACCCGGACTCCGCTCCCCTGTCCCTTCAGTTCAAACCTCCTGGAGGCACCTGTGAAGTGACCCAACGCTGCCGCGGCGGCAGCTGGAGCCACCCCAAGTTCAAGGGCGACGGCGAACGCCGCTGCAGCGTTCAGCGCATTGTGGCGGCCCGGTACCTTCAGGTCGAGGCGGTGGATGTCATCGCCAACTCCCACCGAAACATCTCCCGGGCCACCGTCATGGAGCTTGATGTCGGCGTCCTGCGATGTCCCGTAGCTAAGGACACGGGTAGTTCCGGCGGCGGCGGTGCGTCGGGCGAGGGCAAGCGCGCCCGGGTCGTCGGCGCACGCAAGCAAGAGGCCATCCGGGGGCAACAGCGCTGCGAAGGCGTCGAAGGAGGCAAAGACCGCTTCTGGCGTCCCATAGTGGTCCAAGTGGTCGGCTTCAACATTCGTCACCACCGAGATCAGCGGCTGATAGTTCAGGAACGAGCCATCGGATTCATCAGCCTCTGCCACAAAGATGTCCGAAGAACCGTGCGCTGCATTGACGCCCAGCGAAGGAACGTTTGCCCCGATGGCGAAGGACGGGTCCAGGCCTGCTTCCTTAAGGAGCACGGCAATCATGGACGTGGTGGTCGACTTTCCGTGCGTGCCTGCGACAGTGACCACCCGGTGACCGGCCATGGTGGCAGCCAGCCCTTCAGAGCGGTGAAGAACGGTCAGTCCGGCGCTGCGTGCCGCGACGAGTTCCGGATTGTCGGCCCTGATGGCCGAGCCCGCGACGACCGTCTGGGCATCGCCAAGGTTGGCGGCGTCGTAGCCAACAGCGATCCGTGCGCCAGCTGCTGCGAGGTCCCGCATGACCGGAAGGTCCTTGGCGTCGCTGCCGCTCACCGAGACCCCACGGGCCACCATGATCCGGGCGACGGCGGACATGCCGACGCCGCCGATGCCAACGAAGTGGACCCGGCCGAGGTTCTCGAGGGGGACGATGCTGTTGGTCATGCGGATACCGCTTCCAGGACAAGATCAGCCATGCGCTGATCGGCGTTTCTAATACCAAGGGCTTCAGACTTCCGGGCCATGGCGTTCAACCTGCCACGGTCCGAGAGCAGGGGAATCAGCTCCTGCTCCAGCCACTGCGGACCAAGGTCCTGGTCGGCCACGAGCAGTGCACCGCCGGCTTCCACCAACGGAGCAGCGTTCAACGCCTGCTCCCCGTTCCCGATCGGCAAGGGTACGAAAACCGCGGGAACACCAACCGCAGCGACCTCGCTGACTGTTCCCGCTCCAGCGCGGGCCAGCAGCACATCGGCGGCGGCGTAAACGTTCTCCATCCCATCCACGTACTCGACCTGCCGATAGCCCTCACCGGCCAGCAGGCCGCCGTCGTCGTTCATGACGGCTTTGCCGACGCCGGTGATGTGGAGCGTCTGGATGCCGGCCGCGGCGAAGGCGGGCAGGGCGGCCGCGATGGCCCGGTTGATGCTGAGGGCACCCGACGAACCGCCGGTCACGATCAACGCCGGCCGGTCGGGGTCCAGGCCGAGCAGGGCCTTGGCAGCCGGAGCGGCCGAGCCCCGGTCGAGCGTGGAGATGGCGCGCCTCATCGGCATCCCCACGCGGCGGGCGCCCTTCAGGCGTGTGCCTGCGAACGCCACGGCGACGTGGCGGCTGAACCTGGCACCGACGCGGTTGGCAAGGCCTGCCTTCATGTTGGCCTCGTGGACGACGATCGGAATACCGAGTCTCCGGGCCGCGAGATACATGGGCGTGCACACATATCCACCCACCCCCACCAGGACGTCGGCCTGCGCGTCTTCGAGGATGCGCCTGGCCTGCTTGACTGCCCCGGCGAGGCGGCCCGGAAGCTTGAGCAGGTCAACGGATGGCCGGCGCGGGAAGGGAACGCGGTCGATGGTGGCCAGCTGGTAACCGGCCGCCGGAATCAGCCTGGTCTCCATTCCCGACGGCGTTCCTACAGTCAGGATGGACGCATCCGGCCGTTTTTCCTTGATGGCATCGGCGATGGCCAGCAAGGGGCTGATGTGCCCGGCCGTTCCGCCGCCTGCGAGGACGACCGACAATGGCTTGGACGCGTGGGAATCAGAAGTCATGAAGTGCTAGGTACGCTTTCGTGCGGGTTTGGGTGAACGGCGCGGCAGGAATCGTGGACGTTGCTGGGGTGGCAGCTGGCCGCGGGCCAAAGACAACACTACGCCCACACCACACAAGGACATGATCAATGCCGAACCGCCGTACGAGATGAAAGGCAAGGGCACTCCCACCACGGGAAGCAGCTGCGTGACCACCGCCATGTTCATGCTCGCCTGGCCCAGGAGCCACACCATGATCCCACCAGCCAGGGTCCGCTGGAAGGGATCGGTCTGGCGAACCACCACCCGGAAAATCGCAATGCCCAGGATGGCAAACAGCACCAGGACCACAATGGTCCCCACCAAGCCGAGCTCCTCACCGATGATGGCGAAGATGAAGTCGTTGTGGGCCTCAGGGAGCCAGTTGTATTTCTGCCGGCTCTGGCCAAGACCCAGGCCTGTCCAGCTCCCCTGCGCCAGGCCGTACATGCCGTTGGTTGACTGGAAATCGAAGTCGAACTGCTCGGTGCACGATGCCGAAGCAGTGCCCAGCCAGGAAGTAATGCGGCACATGCGGTTGGAACTGCTGACCGTGGCAAGAATGGCCCCGACCACGCCCACGACGCCCGCGATGCCCAGCATTCGTCCGGGGACGCCGGCGAAGTAGAGGCCAGCGGCTGCGATGGCCGCTATGACAATGACAGTACCGAGGTCGTTGCCGAGCATCACCAAACCGATGACCAGGCCTGCTCCCGGGACTACCGGGATGATGACATGCATCCAGCGGTTGAGGAGCTTCTGCTTCCGTGCAAGAACCGCGGCAATCCACACGCACAGGACAAGCTTGGACATCTCGGAGGGCTGGAGCGTGACGCCACCGATGTCGATCCAGTTCTTGTTTCCATTGACGCTGTTGCCCATCACCTGAACCAGGGCGAGCAGCACCACGACTGCGCCAAGGGCCCACCACGACAACTTCTTCATCCAGTCAACGTTGGTCCGCGAAATGATGTACATCGCGATAAGGCCGACGACGCCAAACGCGGCTTGCTTCATGGCATCGGCGTAGGGCGACTTTCCTTCTGAAATGGCCTCGACGCTGGAAGCGGACAGCACCATCATGATGCCAATGGCCGTCAGGGCCAATGCACAGCCCAGAATGAGGTAGTACGTGGAGCTGTTGGGAGCCTTGCTTCTGCCTTCAAGGCTTTCCCAGAAGCTGCGCCAGTGCCGACGGAGTCCTTGGGGCTGTCGGCCGCCTTGGGGCGTGGCCTTGTCCTTCCCGTCCTTTGGCTCCTTGCCGCGGGTGCGGGTGGGCGTGCTGACCATTGTTACTCCTCGGTGGTCTGTGCCTGCCCTTCCACAAGCTCGCGAACTGCCTGGACGAATGCGTCGCCACGGTGAGCGTAGGAAGAGAACTGATCCATGGATGCAGCCGCCGGCGCCATCAGGACGGTATCGCCGGAGGTGGCTACGCCCGCCGCGGACGCCACAGCCTGGGCCATGACGGTCTCGCCGAAGATTGGCGAAGCTGCGTTACCGGCTGCGGTCTGCACACTCTCAGTGTCACCCTTGGCTTGGGATATCACGGGGACATCCGGCGCGTGTCGCTGGAGCGAGGCCTCAAGCTGGCCGGTGTCCGTTCCAATCAGGACCACAGCCTTGAGCCGGGGTGCGTGCTCCTTGATCAGTTCGTCATAGTTGACGCCCTTGGACAAGCCCCCGGCAATCCACACAACGTTCTGGAAGGCCGAGAGGGCCGCCGAGGCAGCATGCGGATTGGTCGCCTTGGAGTCGTTGATCCACAGGATGTCGTTGTGCTTGGCCACCAACTGGATGCGGTGGGCGCCGGGCAGGTAGTTGACCAGGCCCTGCTTCACTGCGGCAGGTTCAACGCCGTAGGCCCGGACCAAGGCTGCGGCGGCCAGCGCGTTGGCCACCATGTGGCGCGGGGCGACCGGACCGAGGTCCGACATGGCAGCGAGCTCTGCCGCCGAGTCCTTGCGCTCAGCGATAAAGGCCCGGTCCACCAGGAGGCCGTCCACTACCCCCAGCATGCTGATGGCCGGGGTGTTGGTGGTAAAGCCGATGGCACGGCAGCCCTCGACGACATCCGCCTCCTCCACCATGCGTTCTGTTTCGATCTGCTCGGCGTTGTAGATCGCGGCCTTCTGGGTGTTTTCGTACACCTTGGCCTTGTCCGCGAGGTAGGACGCATAAGAGCCGTGCCAGTCCACGTGGTCCTCGGCGACGTTCAGGCACACGCTTGCCACCGGCGACAGGGAGTGGCTCCAGTGGAGTTGGAAGCTGGACAGCTCCACCGCAAAGACGTCGTAGTCAACGGGATCCCGGAGCGCGTCCAGGATCGGTGTTCCCACGTTGCCCACGGCGATTGCCTTCAGGCCGGCGGCCTGCAGCATGGATTCGGTCATTCCCACCGTGGTGGTCTTGCCGTTGGTTCCGGTGATGGCCAGCCATTCGGTCGTCTTGCGTCCTTCGCGGACGCGCAGGCGCCAGGCCAGTTCGACGTCGCCCCAGACCGGGATGTGCTTCCGCTTGGCCGCTGCGAGCAGGGCTTGGTCCGGGCGCCAGCCGGGCGAGGTCACCACCAGGTCGGGCAATGCGTCGTCGATCAACGGGAGGGTGTTGACGGCGTCTTGCCCCAGGAGGACATCGACAGCGCCCACGATCTTGAGGGTGTCCGCCTGGGCTTTGGCTTTGTCGGTGGTTGCGGCATCCACCACCACCACCTTGGCGCCAAGCTCGATCAGTGTGTCGGCAGCCGAGAAGCCGGACAGGCCGATGCCTGTCACAACAACCCGCAGCCCGCTCCAGTTGGCATCCCAGCTGGTGAGGTCCTTGAGCCGGTCAGAGGTGGAAGTCATGTTTTCGGGGCTTTCGTTCACAGCAGCACCACCCATTCAGCGTAGAAGATTCCCAGGCCCGCGGCCACGAAAAGCCCGGCAAGGATCCAGAACCGGACCACTACCGTGACCTCGGCCCAACCCTTCAGTTCGAAGTGGTGCTGGAGCGGGGCCATCTTGAAGACCCTCTTACCGCCGGAGAGCTTGAAGAAGCCCACCTGGATGATGACCGAGAGCGTAATGAGGACGAACAGGCCGCCAATGAAGGCCAGCAGCAATTCCGTGCGGGAGAGGATGGCGAAAGCTGCGACCGCTCCGCCGATGGCCAGCGAACCGGTGTCGCCCATGAAGATCTTGGCCGGTGAAGTATTCCACCAGAGGAATCCCACCAAGGCAGCACTGAGGATCGCGGCGAGCAGGGCGAGATCCATGGGGTCCCGTACCTGGTAGCAGCCGCTGCCGAATTCCCTGGGAGAGCCGCAGGCCTGGTTGTTCTGCCAGATTCCCATGATCGTGTACGCGCCGAAAACCATGATGGACGCGCCTGCGGCAAGGCCATCCAGGCCATCCGTGAGGTTCACACCATTGGTGGCTGCCGTGATGATCAGGTTGGACCACACAATGAACAGGATGGCACCCAGTACCGTCCCGCCGAAGGCAAGGTCCAGCCAGGGAATGTCCCGCACCAGCGAAATCTGCGTCGAAGCGGGCCGGAGTCCGTCCTCGTTCGGGAACTGCAGGACCAGCACGGCGAAAATGATGCCGACTGCCGCCTGGAGGATGAGCTTGGCGCGTGCATTAAGGCCCAAGCTGCGCTTGTTGGAGATCTTGATGTAGTCATCGAGGAACCCGACAAAACCCATGCCGACCATGAGGAACAGCAGCAGAAGCCCGGACGCCGAAGGACCGGCTGAACGGGGATTCATCATCCACATGATCAGGTGGGTCACGAAGTAGCTGATGAGCACTGCCGCCACCACGACGGTTCCACCCATGGTGGGGGTACCGCGCTTCGTGTGGTGCGAGGTGGGCCCATCATCACGGATGAATTGCCCGTAGCTCTTGGCTACCAGGAACCGGATGAACAGGGGTGTGCCAATCAAGGCCACCAGAAGGGCGACGCCGGCGCCGATCAAAAGTGCAATCACAGCAGCTCGTTCCCTTCGCTTGCGGCAGGTTCTGCCGCGCTTTCTCCGGTGGGCTCGGCCCGTGGAGGTAATGCTATCCGATCACCCAAGTGCCTCAGCCCAACCCCGTTGGAGGACTTGAACAACACGAGGTCGCCCGGCCTGAGTTCGTTCTGCAGGAGCTCGTAGGCTTCCTCCACGGTCTCCGTGAAGGAGCATTCGTCACCCCAGGAGCCTTCCTGGATCGCCGAAACGTACAGGGCGCGTGCTTCGCGTCCGACAACCACCAGCCGGGAGATGTTCAGCCGCACCACCTGTGTGCCCACCGCCGTGTGCTCGCGGATGGAGTCTTCGCCCAGCTCAAGCATGGCTCCCAGGACGGCCCACGTCCTCCGGCCTTGCCCGATGTCCGCCAGGGTGCGCAGTGCTGCGCGCATGGATTCAGGGTTGGCGTTGTAGGCATCGTTGATGATGGTGACGCCATCTTCGCGTTCGGTGCGTTCCATCCGCCACCTGCTCGCAGCCTGTTGCGAGCTCAAGGACGATGCGATGTCGGCGGCCGGAATGCCCGCGGCGAACGCCGCGGCAGCGGCGGCCAGCAGGTTCGTCACATGGTGGGCGCCGATAAGGCGGCTGTGGACATGAACCGAGGGGCCGCCGTCGGGAAGCACGAGATCAAAGCCGGGGTAGCCGTCAGCGTCCACCACCACGTTGCGGGCCTCAACCTCTTCGGTGGTTGCCGGCTGGGCCGAGAATCCCAGCACCTTCGCCTTGGTACGTGAACGCATGGCAGCCACACGGCCATCGTCAAGATTAAGCACAGCGGTGCCGTTTTCGCTGAGGGCTTCGACCAGCTCGCCCTTGGTTTTGGCAATATTCTCCACGCCGCCGAACTCGCCGGCGTGCGCGGTACCAACCATCAGGACAACTCCGATGTCGGGTTTGACCATGCCGGCCAGGTACTTGATGTGCCCCAGGCCCGTTGCACCCATTTCGATGACCAGGAAGCGGGTCCGGGCGTCAGCTGCGAACACCGTAAGCGGAACGCCTACCTCACCGTTGTACGAGCCTTGCGGAGCCACCGTGGCTCCGGCCGTGGACAATATCCCGGCCAGGAGGTCCTTGGTGGTCGTCTTTCCCGCTGAGCCGGTGATGCCGACGACCGTGAATTGCTCACCGCGCCGTTCACGCTCGGCCCGGATACGGCGCACGGCTTCAGCGGCCAGGGCGCCCATGGCCAGCACGGCATCGTCCACCACGACGGCGGGATACCGGTTGCCGTCGGCGTCGGCAACTTCGCGTTCGGCCAGGGCCAGGACGGCTCCCCGTGCGAACGCGGCGTCGACGAAGCTGTGACCGTCGGCGTGCTCGCCGGGCTTGGCCACGTACAGCGCGCCAGGAGTGGCCTCCCGCGAGTCAGTGACCACAGAGGAAGGAACGATGCCCGGATCTCCGGTCAATCGGCCATGGGTGATGTCGGCGATCTCCGCCGCAGTAAATGCAATCATCTCGGTTTAGGACTCTATCCGCTGGTCCGATGAAACGCTGAATCCCCTGGATGTCAAGGCAGCCCTCAGCTCTACCCTGTCGTCCAGGGCAAGGTTCACGCCTTTCACTTCCTGCCAGACCTCATGGCCACGTCCTGCAATGAGAATGGTGTCCTTGGCCGTCGCTGCCTCCACGGCACGACGGATGGCAGCATCACGCGGGTAGGACTCGATGATTTCGCAGTCCAGGTTCTCTTCCTCACGTGCCGCGTAGGCGCCCGCCAGGACGTCCGCGCGGATCGTCGCGGCGTCCTCGTCATGGGGGTCGTCATCGCTGATGATGACGACGTCCGCAAGTCGGGCTGCAATGGCTCCCATGGTGGGTCTCTTGCCTTGGTCACGCTGGCCGGTGGCACCAAAGACCACGATCACCCGGGAACCTTCCTCAGGCGAGCGGACGGCCGTCAGGGCCCGGGCCAGGGCATCGGGATTGTGGGCAAAATCAACGACGGAAGCAGGTTCGGTGGAGACCAGTTGCATCCGTCCTGGAACCGCGACGGTGAAGGGATCATGGGCGTCGAGGGCTTCCTGGAGATCTGCTTCGTCCACACCCGATGCCAGGACCATGACGGTGGCCAACGCGGCGTTGGCCACGTTGAAGTCCCCCGGCAAGCCGGTGTGTACGCGCAAGCTCCGGCCGTCCCGGTGCTTCAATTCGAATTCCGATCCAAGACCACGCGCGTTGACGGAAGAGACGTGCCAGTCAGCGTCGTCGCTGGTGGCCGAAAGAGTCGTCACGGGGATATCGGCCTGCCCGGCAAGCCTGCGGCCCCAGTCGTCGTCCACCGTAACGACGGCCCTCCGCGCACGGGCGGCCGTAAAAAGTTCGGCCTTGGTGTTGAAGTACTCCTCCATGCTGCCGTGGAGGTCCAAGTGGTCCTGGGTCAGGTTGGTGAATCCGGCGACTTCGAACATGACGGCATCCACGCGGCGGTAGGAGATCGCATGTGAAGAGACCTCCATGGAAGCCGCATCCAGTCCCCGCTCGCGCATCAAGGCCAACAGCGCATGGACGTCGGTGGACTCCGGTGTGGTCAGGAGGCTGGGAATAGGCTCTCCCCCGGCCACGATCTCGATGGTGCCGATCAGTCCGGGACGCCGGCCCAGGGCGCGCAGCAACGAGTTGATGAAGTAGGTGGTGGTGGTCTTGCCGTTGGTTCCGGTGACCCCGAACAGAGATGGGTAGGACGCGTCCTCCGGCTGGCTGCGGTAGATCAAGGCGGCCAAAGGCCCGACGACGGCCCGCGGCTCTTCGACGATGAGGACCGGGACTGGTTGTTCGGCTGCCAGCGCAAGCTGGCGTGCTCCGGCGTCGTCCGTCACGACGGCGACGGCACCGGCGTCGATGGCCTGTGGAACGAAATCGGCACCGTGGCGTGTCGCGCCCGGCAGTGCCAGGTAGAGGTCGCCCGCTTCCACTGCACGGGAATTCAGGGTGATGCCCGTGACGCCGATGTCCTGGCTGCCGTCCGGAGCTGTTACACCCAGCGCACTGGCTATGGCGGCCAGGGGCACCGCCGCCACGGAGGCGGGACGGAAGCCTGACCTTCCGGCGTCCGGCGTGGCGGTATTGGAAGCTGGCTCGTTGTGCTCTGACACGTGGTTCTCCGTTGGTGCTCGTGGAACGACCGGCCGGGGGCCAGCGGCGCCCGGGCCGTAGTTGTGGATCGAATGGTGCCCGAAACAGACGCCCAAAAAGCTTACTTGACGAACTGGGGCAGCCGCGCGGGAGTCCCTGTGGAAGGTGCCACGTTGTAGGTCCGCAGGACCTGTGACATCACCGAGCGGAATACCGGTCCGTTGGTGATTCCATAGATATTTCCCTTGGGGCGCTGCAGG
Organism: Paenarthrobacter nicotinovorans; assembly: GCF_007670255.1. Taxonomy (GTDB): domain Bacteria; phylum Actinomycetota; class Actinomycetes; order Actinomycetales; family Micrococcaceae; genus Arthrobacter; species Arthrobacter nicotinovorans_B. The sequence continues at coordinate 114,029 of NZ_SZVS01000011.1, forward strand.
ACTACTTCCACGATGAACCGGGGGTCGTCCATGGGAGCCATACCCACCATCGATGCCGTGTAGCCATCGAATCCGGGCAATCCGTCCTCCCGGGGTGCCTGCGAGGTACCAGTCTTGGCCCCGACGCGGTAACCGTCGATGGCGGCGTCCTTGATCTGCCCCTCGGTCACCGCGCTTTCAAGGATGTCGCGGACCTGCTGGGCTGTCTCCTTGGAGACCACCTGGCGGGAATCCTTGGCAGGGGCTTTCTGCTCCTGGCCGTCAGGACTGATATACCCGTCAATCAAACGGGGCTGCAGCATCACACCGTTGTTGGCGATACTTTGGAAGGCCCGGACGGTCTGGAGCGTCGACTGCGAGACTCCCTGTCCGAACAGCACCGTGTACTGCTGGCGTTCATCCCACTGGTCGGGCGTGGCGAGAATACCCGTAGCTTCGCCCGGAAGACCAATGTCCGGTTTCTCCCCAATGCCGAATTTCTTGAGCCAGTCATAGCGCTGCTCTTTGCTCAAGCGGCTTCCGACCATCACGGTGCCGGTATTCATGGACCATCCCAGGATGCCCGCAAGGGTGCGCTCTTCGGTGCCGTGCTCGAAAGCGTCCGTGAACGTCTGGCCGTCAATGGTGTAGGCCGACGGGATGGTGAAGTGGTCCAGCGGGAAGGACTTGCCTTCCTCGATGGCAGCCGCCGCTGTGATCATTTTTTGGACAGAGCCGGGCTCGTAGGCGGCGGTTACCGAACGGACGCCACGGTCCTTGGCGTCGACCTTGCCGGGGTCGTTGGGGTCAGGGGCATTGGTATCGGCCAGAGCGATGAGGTTGCCGGTCTTGGCGTCCATCACGACGATGGAACCCCATTCGGCGTTCATCTTGTTCACCTGGCTCTGGATGGCCTGTTGCGCGAAGTACTGGATGTCCGTGTTGATGGTCAACTTGACGTCACTGCCATCCACGGCGGGCGTCAGCTCGTCCGTGGCCACCGGGATGCGGAGACCGTCTGCGCCGATCTCGAAGACTCGTTTTCCTTCCGTGCCGCGAAGAATCTCGTCCTGGGTTTGCTCAATACCGGCCTGGCCAGTAGTTCCGTCCTTCAGGAAACCAACCACCCCGCCGGCCACGCTGCCGTTCGGATACACACGCTTGCTGACGCCTTCGGCGCTGAGCCCGGGGATGTACAGCTTGGTGATGCGGTCTTCCAGCTCAGGCTTGATGTCCTTGGCCACGACGAAATAGCGCTTATCCCCCGTCAGGGACTCGCGCATTTTGGCGACGTCGGTGCCCAGCAGGGCTGCAAGATCCGCGATGCCCTGGTCCCTGGTGATTTCGTCGAGCTTTTCCGTTTTCTCGTTGTACCGGTGGAACGTGGCGGTATTGGTGTTGACCGTCTGGTCCACCACGATGTTGTACCTGATGACACTGCTTGCCAGGACGGTGCCGTTCGCATCCAGGATCTGACCCCGCTCGGCCGGGAGGACCTGGGGGGTCAGCCGCTTGGCGAGGGCAGCTTCGGCCATCCCGCCCATGTCCAGGCCCTGGACCATGAACAACTTGCCACCTACCACCAGCAGCAGGCTCAACATGATGCCGAGCCCGACCCGCAGCCGCCTACGTGCCACCGGCGTCTTCGTTTTTTTCGATGTGCCGGGGTTCTGAGCCACGTTTCTTCCTTGCTGCTGGCCTTGGTTCAGTGGACGGATGGACTATTGCCCGGGTGTCTTCTGTTGGGGGGCCGGGACCGACCCTCCATGAAGATCCACCGGCGGTGTCGCTGCCGGGGATGCCGGTGCAGCCGGCGTGGTTGCCTGCGCTGCCGGCGCTGCGGGTGTAACTGGCTTGAGGTTCTCCAGAGGATCCTTGGTGGTCACCGAGGGAACAACGTCAAGGACGCCTCCCACGGCGGGTGGAGCCAGAACAGCACCAGGGTTCTCGCCCTTGACTGCGGGAGTCGCCTTACCGGTCACTGTCATCGTGTTCAGGTCAATCTGGCCTTTGACGGTGGAAGGTACCATTCCCAATTCTGTAGCCTTGGCTGCCAGATTCTGGGGAGCTTCGTAGTTCTGCTTCTTCTGTGTCAGGTCCTGGTTTTCCTTGTTGAGCGTCGCGGCCTGTGCTTTGAGCTGCACCAACTGGTACTGCGCCGTGGACACAGAGATGTTCAGGACAAGGACCGTCAGGAGTGCCGCGGCCATGGCGACGAAGCACAGAACCACAAAAGGGGTCCTGCGCCGACCCGGGGCGCTGCGTACCACGGACAGCGGCGTGCGCGTCCTGCGTGCGCCATCAGGTTTGCCAGCGGGAGCCGGAAGGGCGCGGGCGGTGTTGCCCACCACGGAGGGCAAAGTCCTCGCTGCGGCGTTGCTCATGCGTCTCTCCTCGGTTTGATGCGTTCGACGGCCCTCAGGCGAGCGGAGGCTGCCCGGGGGTTCTCGGCGATTTCGGCCGCCGTGGGCACTTCCGTCCCTTTGGTGATGGTCTTCAGTTCAGCTTTGTGTTCTTCCAGCTCCACGGGGAACCCGAGCGGGGCCGAGGATTTGGAGCCCTTTTGGAACACGGATTTCACGATCTTGTCTTCCAGGGAGTGGTAAGACATGACCACGATGCGTCCGCCCAGGGCCGTGGAAGCTACTGCGGCCGGTACTGCTCGCTCCAGGACATCGAGTTCTTCGTTGACCTCGATGCGCAGGGCCTGGAACGTGCGCTTGGCCGGGTGTCCGCCGCTCTTTGCCGCAGCCGCCGGGACTACGCTGCGGATCTGTTCCACGAGCTCACCGGTAGTCGCAAACGGTTTCTCAACCCTGGCGTTGACGATCCTGTTGGCGATCCGTCCTGCGAACTTTTCCTCACCCCATTTGCGGATGATGCGGACCAGGTCTTCCTCGCTGTACGTGTTCACGACGTCGGCGGCAGTCTGCCCACGGCTCGTGTCCATGCGCATGTCCAGGGGAGCGTCGTAGGAGTAGGCGAAACCACGCTCGCGTTCATCCAGCTGCAAGGAAGAAACCCCGAGGTCCATCAGGATTCCATGGACCTCCGGGATGCCGAGGTCAGCCAGCACGTCCTCGATTTCGTCATACACGGCGTGAACCAAGTCTGTGCGCTGCGAAAAGGGTTCCAAGCGGGCGCCGGCCAGAGACAATGCTTCCTCATCCCGGTCGATGCCGACCAGGTGGAGATCGGGGAAGCGCTGCAGCATCGCTTCGGAGTGCCCTCCCATGCCGAGAGTGGCATCAATGGCAACGGGAGTCTCTCCACGACTCCTTGCGGCTTCAAAACCGGGAGCGAGCAGGTTGATGCAGCGGTCTTTCAGGACGGGCACGTGACGCTCAGATGTGGGCTTTGCCGCGTCCTGCTCTTCCACGCTGCCTCCTCTTTCCTCAGTTACGTGCATGGTGATTCTTGAATCGGATCCCCATCCGCGCCTATCGTCCGGCCGGCCTGGCTCAGGGGAAGTTGAGCCAGGAAGACTGTTCGATGGGCGGCTGGAGATCCCATTCAAGAAGCGATGGTGCTTCCTCTGACCGGTCAGATAAACCCGGGCAGATTGTCGTCATCCGTTTCCGAGAAGGCTGCTTCCTTCTCGTTGAGGTACTCATTCCAAGCGTCGGCATCCCAGATCTCGGCCCGGGTTCCGGCACCAATTACCGCCAGTTCCCTCCCCAAGCCTGCATATGCACGGAGCGCCGGCGGAATCGTCACACGCCCCTGCTTATCAGGTACTTCATCAGAGGCTCCGGACAGAAAGACCCGGATGTAGTCACGTGCCTGCTTGGAGGACAATGGCGCCTCCCGCATCGACTCGTGAATACGTTCGAATTCCTTCTGACTGAAGACGTAGATGCAGCGCTCCTGGCCCCTTGTGAGAACCAAGCCCTCTGCCAGCTCCTCGCGGAACTTGGCGGGAAGTATGATCCGGCCCTTTTCATCCAGACGAGGCGAGTGAGTGCCCAGAAACACTGGCCCCACCGCCCCTCAGACAAGGTGCCCGCACATACCCAACACTGCCACTACCCTCTTATGCGCTCCACTTTACTCCACAACGCACCACAGTCAACGCAAACATGGGCGTTTCTCCACCACATTGACATTCAGCAAGGGCGGATTGACGCGGATGTGCCCGGGTGGAGCGATGTGGAGGCCCCTACGGTCGGGGGCGCCGCCGCCGTCGAATCCTGCCCGGAAAAGGGCGCCGGAAACAGCCGGGAACCGGAATCGTGCGCTTATCGGGAGGAAAGTGGAGACAGTGGTGGGAAGTGGAGGGATGGAAGCCCTGCCCTTAACAGCAAAAGGACCCGCGGAAACGGGCCCTTTGATTAAGGAGGTCAGTATTTAGGTGTTCAGGAGCAATTCAGGGCACGCCTGATGACGGCTGACAACTCATGCGGCGTCCACTCCCCTGGTCAGGAGCGCTTTGCTCCGTCAGTGGTCGTCGCGGCGCCGTTCATCCCAGCGCTCTTCGAGGCTGCTCATGAATGTGCTCTTGGGCTTGGACTTCGCAGGTTTTCCCTTGCCGGCTTTTCCGAAAGCCGATCCTCGCAACGTTGCGAAGTACACACCAGCACCCATGACAATGAAGCCGAGGACACCCACTGGAATCGCCTGCAGCGAAACGCCAACGAGCAGGAGAAGAATGCCGGCAATCGCGCCAAGGACGCCAATGATGACGTGCCGGGTTGACCAGCTGCGGATGGGATCCGAGCCCATGGTGTTGGCAAACTTCGGATCGTCCTCGTGAAGTTGCTTTTCGAGTTGCTCAAGCAGCTTCTGTTCGTGCTCCGAGAGGGGCATCGCGACCTCCTTTAGTCAGCCAGCGTCTGGACACAACGCCTTCTGTGCGTCTGCTTACCCCAACGATCGGACCAAGAATTTCGTTCCCAAAATACCCTCTTGGTTCAGCGGGCATCCCAGGGCCGACTGTTCAGGAAACAGTTTGTCCAGACGATCTAAATCTCTGTAATAAATAGGATAGTTTGTCGCGGGCTGTTCTGAAAGACGCCCAGGACCATGCGGGACCAAGGTCACAGTGAGCGTCGCAGGGGTCAACGATCAGAGGCAGGCTTGCCCGGTTCCAGGAGCCGGGCAGGAAGCAGTGTCTTGGATCCAAACCGCTGTGAAACCCGGTCCAAGGCCTGCTCGGCCGCACGCCAGTTGTCATCCCGGCGGTCCAGGCTCAATTGCATCGACGTCTGGCCGGCCGGTTCCAGTTGCTCGGCCCTGACACCCACCAGGCGGACGCTCATGGCACGGGTGCCAAGTGACTCCAGGAGTTGCACCGCCACCTGGTAGATCAGCTGGGCACTGTCGACGGGGGTGTGCAACGTCCGACTGCGCGAGACGGTGGAGAAATCGGCGTAGCGCAGTTTCAAGGCAACAGTCCGGGCAAGCATGCCGGAGCTCCGAAGCCGGCTGGCAGTGCGGTGGGACAACCGCAACAGCTCCCTGTGCAGCAAGGCATCATCGGCTGTGTCAACGGAAAAGGTCTCTTCCGCGCCAATGCTCTTCTCAAGCCGGGTGGGTGTTACAGGCCGGGGGTCGATACCCATCGAAAGCCGGTGCACGTGTTCGCCACTTGCACCAAGGACCTTCTTTAGTGAGGACAAAGGAGTGGCAGCGACGTCGGCAACCGTTCGGATCCCCATGCGCGCCAGGACCTCACCGGTCTTGCCGCCTACGCCCCACAGCGCACTGACGGGAAGGCTGTGAAGGTACGCAAGGGTATCGTCGGCGTCAATCTGCAGGATGCCATCGGGTTTGCACCGGGTGGAGGCGATCTTGGCCACGAATTTGCTGCCGGCAATCCCGACCGAAGCGGTGATCCCCAACTCCGAGTGGACCCGTCGCCTGATCAGCTGGCCGATGTCCAACGGCGAACCCAACCGGCGGATAGCCCCACCGACATCCAGGAACGCTTCATCCACGCTGAGGGGCTCCACCAGGTCCGTGATGGAGGCGAAGATCTCCATGAGCTGCCCCGAGACCTCGTAGTACACGCTGTGCCGGGGATTGATGACTACGGCAGCGGGGCACCGCCGCATCGCAATGGACATCGGCATGGCGGATTTTACCCCTGTGGCACGCGCTTCGTAGGAAGCGGACAGAACCACGGAACGCTCGGCGGGGAATCCCACAATCACTGGCTTGCCGCGCAACTCAGGCCTGCTCCGGAGTTCCACGGAAACAAAGAAGGCGTCCATGTCCACATGCAGGATGCTGGTTCGCCGCATTTCCCGCAGGGCATCTCCAGCACTGCGGGCTGGACTCTGGCCGGCGCTTGACTCGCTGCCGGGTGCTTCCTGCCTCACAACGGCAATACTATGCCCGGGCACTGACTAAACTGGAGGCAATGTCCGGCTCAGCCCCAGGAAGGATACCCTGTGAAGCTCTTTGGAACTCCTCAGTCGCGAGGGTTTGCCCTGCTCGCAGTCAGTGTCGCAGTGGCGGCCTCCGCATGCACGCCATCACCCGGCAGTTCGGCCGCACCATCGCCCACCGGCACTTCCTCGTCCACCTCTGCGCCGTCACCGTCCGCCACTGCCTCCCAGGCCAGCAGCACCGCTTCTCCTGAGACGACCGGTTTCACGGAGTCCAGCACTCCCGACCCGAATGCCACGGCCACGGTCAACGCACTGGTTCCCGGATTCCCCGAGCAGCTGATTCCCGTCATGCCCAAGACGTCGGTACGATCCAGCAGCTTCGACAAGAATGCCTCCCTCGCGACAGTGGCGCTTGTCGGAACAATCAAAGCGCCTCCGCAGGGTGTGGTGGACTACTACAAGACCTCCCTGGAAGCCCAGGGCTTCAAGCTGGTCCCCGGGCCCGAAGCGGTGGGAAATGTCACGTCGTTGGACTTCATCCGCGGTGACGGGGAGACAGTGAACGTTTCCATCACGCAGAAGGAAGGCGTCTCAACCTTCACCATCGGCGCCAACGTGGCGGCCGGGTCCATCAAGTGACGCCTGATTCTCTCGTGGCCTCCGAACAGGCCCGTTTCATCGATGGCGTCTCCGCCAGGCTCAACGGCTTCCTTGCGGAGCAGCGGGACGTCATGGCCACGGTTTCACCGGATGTCGCCCCCCTCATCGGCTCCATATCCACCCTGGTCACAGGGGGCAAACGGCTAAGGGCCCTGATGTGTTACTGGGGCTGGCGCGGCGCCGGTGGGCTCGCAGACGACGCCGACATCGTCACCGCTGGCTGCGCCCTGGAACTCTTCCAGGCAGCAGCCCTGATCCACGACGACATCATCGACCGCTCCGATACCCGCCGGGGCGGCCCCAGCGTGCATAAGCGCTTCAGCCACCTCCATGAAAGCAATGGATGGGCCCTGGACAGCGAGCACTTTGGCGACGCCGCCGCCATCTTGACCGGTGACCTCTGCCTCTCGTTCAGCGAAGAAGCGTTCACTGACATCGGATCCCGTGCAGCCTCGGGCAGCCCGGCCCGCCGGATCTTCAACGTGATGCGGGCTGAGGTCATGGCCGGTCAATACCTTGACATCCTTGAGGAGGTGGCTGGCCCGGTCCGTGACCACGCCGGCTCCGTGGACAGGGCCAGGTCCATCATTCGCTACAAGTCTGCCAAGTACTCCACAGAGCATCCGCTCGCCTTGGGCGGCGCTCTGGCCGGCGCTCCCAGCGATCTGCTCAAGGCCTACTCGAGCTTTTCGCTGCCCCTCGGCGAGGCCTTCCAGATGCGAGACGACGTCCTGGGAGTCTTCGGCGACCCCGCAACAACCGGCAAGCCTGCCGGCGACGACCTGCGGGAAGGCAAACGCACAGTGCTCGTGGGTTTTGCCCTGAACCAGGCCACGGCATCGGAGGCCGCCCTTCTGGACCGCATGCTGGGAAACCCTGATCTCGGAGCGGAGGACGTCGAGCGGATCCGTCACCTGATGGTCGAGTGCGGCGCCTTGGACGCCACCGAAGCCCTGATTGCGCAGCTGAGCACGGATGCCTTTGTAGCCCTGGAACGGCTGCCTTTGGATGAGGTTCCACTTTTGGCACTGGGACAGCTTGCTGAAGCGGCGGTCAGCCGCGCTGCCTGAGACGGAAGCCGGCTTCTGCCGGGCGGTCCGGGCAAGGCAATGACAAGACGACGACGGCGGTTGGGGACCGCCGTCGTCGTCGTTTTATGTCTTTGTTTTTTCCTGAACCACGCAGACGCAATTACCAGGCCAGGGACTGGGCGCGGCGCCTGATCTCTGTTTTGCGGCCTTCACGCAGGGCGTCGATGGGGCGTCCGCGCAGGGATTCATCGGGAGTAAACAGCCAGATGATCAATTCTTCGTCGTTATAGCCGGCGTCGCTGAGCACCGCGATGGTGCCCTTAAGACTGTCGACAACGTGCCCGTCTTGTATAAACAGGGCGGGGATGGAGCGGATATTCCGTTCCCCCTGCCTGATGGCGACAATCGCGCGCTCATCCAACAGTCCGTGGACTTTGGTGATGGAAACGTCCAGCAGCTCGGCAACATCCGGAAGCGGCAACCACTCGGAAACAAGGCTTTCTACATTACTCACGGATCAAGGTTGCCACGCCGCCCCGCCCCGCGCCTAGCCGGGGATCCAACGGCCCGATCCGAACGCGCCCGAATCCCCCAATTCCGGCATCGATAAATGGATTCGGCAATCTTCCTTGACTCGATTTGTTGTGTCGGGTCAATAAGTGTGAGAGATTCACACTGATCACACTTGCACCATTGATAACATCAGTAACATTGGCAACACTGACAACAGCGTTAACAATCAACCCCGCTGTTTGAGATGAGGACTCTTTCATGACGACGACCCGCTCGCCGAAACGAACCATGAGCATGCCCGTTATCGCGGCAACCACGGCTGCGCTTCCCGCCGTGGTTTTGTCGTCGCTCGCGCTGGCTCAACCGTCCGTCGCAGCGCCCGCACCCCAACCCCGCAAGCTTCCCGCCACCTTGGTTGCTGCCATGGAGGCGCAGGCTGCGGCAGCGGGTACCGTGATCCCCGCCCAGGCGGTTCCCGCTACCCTCCCAGCGGCACTCCGCCCCCTGGCACCTGCGGTGCCGGCCAGCTACACCGTGGTCCGCGGCGATACCATCAGTGCGATCGCCCGACGGTTCAATCTGGATACTTCCGCAGTACTCCAGCTGAACAACCTGACCCCCACGACGCTCATCTATCCCGGGCAGAGCATCAAGCTCAGCGGCACGGCACCGGCGGCCCCCGCGCCCAGCGCCCCGGCGGCATCCGGCTCCACCAGCACCGCCACCGTGTACACCGTGGTCTCCGGAGATACGCTCGGTGGCATCGCGGCCAAGCACGGGGTTCCCTTGTCGAGCATTTTCAGCTGGAACAACCTCAACGGAAGCTCCATCATCTACCCCGGCCAAAAGATCAAGGTCAGCGGCGGATCAGCGCCGTCAGCACCTGCAACGCCTGCCCCGGCGCCAGCACCTGCGCCTGCTCCCCTGGCGAGCACGGGCTCCTATACCATCAAGGCCGGCGACACCCTCAGCTCCATCGCGTCGCGGTTGGGTGTCTCGCTGTCCGCACTCATGTCGGCCAATAACGTGACCGCAAGCACGGTCATCTACCCGGGCCAGAAACTGACCATCCCGGGTAACAGCCTGCAGCCCGCAGGCGACACAAAACCCCTGGTTCCCAGCACTTTCCTTGGCTTCACCTATCCCCCGGCCGTTGTCAGCTCTGCCAACGAGAACAAGGCACTGCTCAACGCTTCCCCCGTACCGAGCCGCGCTGAAATGAAGACCATCGTGGCAGATACTGCACGGCGGATGGGGGTCAGCCCGTCACTGGCACTGGCCTTTGCCGAACAGGAATCCGGATTCGACCAGCGGGCCGTTTCCCCGGCCAACGCCATCGGTACCATGCAGGTCATTCCGTCATCGGGCCAGTGGGCCTCCGATCTGGTCGGGCGAAAGCTGAACCTGTTGGATCCCTACGACAACGCCACGGCAGGCGTCGCGATCATCCGGGCACTGGTGGCCACGAGCAAGGATCTGGATACTGCCATTGCCGGCTACTACCAAGGCCAGTACTCGGTGAGCAAGTACGGCATGTACGAGGACACCAAGCGGTACGTCGAGTCCATCAAGGCACGTCAGCGCACGTTCGGCTAGGCCTGTCCCGTACCTCGGAAGGGGCCCGCATCCCCAGGGGATTCGGGCCCCTTCCGCAGTCTCGATTAGGATCGTAGGGTGCAAGAACCAATGCAGGACCACCTCATCGGGACCACCGTGGACGGGCGCTACGTGGTCCGATCCCGCCTGGCAAAGGGCGGGATGTCCACCGTCTACCTGGCAACGGACAGGCGCCTGGAACGCGATGTGGCACTGAAGGTCCTGCACCCGCACCTTGCCAACGATCAAACGTTCCTGGAACGGCTCAGCCGCGAAGCAAAAGCCGCAGCGAGCCTCTCCCACCCCCATATTGTTGGCGTCCTCGACCAGGGCGAGGACGGCCACATTGCCTACCTCGTCATGGAGTACGTGAAGGGACACACCCTCCGTGATGTCCTGAACAAACAAGGAGCCCTGCCTCCACGCCTGGCTCTGGCTCTCATTGATCCGGTGATCGAAGGCCTGGCCGCCGCCCACAACTCCGGGCTGATTCACCGCGACATCAAACCTGAGAACGTGCTTATCGCGGACGACGGCCGGATCAAGGTGGGCGACTTTGGCCTGGCCAGGGCAATCTCGGCAAACACCAGCACCGGCGCCCTGATAGGGACCGTGGCCTACCTGGCTCCCGAGCTCGTCCTTGGTCAGCCGGCCGATGCCCGCAGCGACATCTATTCGGCCGGAATCATGCTCTACGAAATGCTGACGGGCAAACAACCGTACAGCGGCGATTCCCCGATCCAGGTGGCGTACCAGCATGTGAACTCAGCTGTTGGCCATCCCTCGGAAGCCGTCCCAGGCCTTGCTGAAGACCTGGACGAACTCGTTCAGTGGTGCACCGCCGTCGATGCCGAAAAGCGGCCAGTTGATGGTTCCGCCTTGCTGACGGAACTGCGCCACATCCGCACGACGCTCAGCGACGAGCAACTTGACCACCGCCAGCAGCCGGCCGCCACGAGCCTTTCCCACGCATCCACGGCCGCCACCGTTGCCCAAAATCCTTTCAGCAATGCCACCGAGGCGATAGCGACCACCGCTTCCCCCACGGAGTTCATTTCCCACCAGAGCAACCCGACCACCATCATGGCCGCCGGTGCTCCCTCCTTCCAGGCGCCTGCCGGCGCCGCAGGAGTGGACGGCCGTCCACCCGGCAAAAGGGACCTGAAGCGGATCGAACGGCAGCAGGCCAAGGACCGTGCCCGGGCGGCGGCAACTCCCGTGCGGCCGCTCAGGGAAGGCAACCCCCGCCGTCGTGGTCTCATCTGGACCGTGGTGATCGTTATTCTTGCGCTGTTGGCGGCCAGTGCGGGCTGGTTCTTCGGCATGGGACCGGGCGCGCCGGGAACCGTCCCGGATGTCAAGAACAAGACGGTCGCCGAAGCCCAGCAGCTGCTCCGGACCGCGGGCTTCCAGTCTGAACCCCAGGACGTTTTCGACGACGACGTCCTCGCCGGGCTCGCCGTGGGCACCAAACCGGAATCGGGCGCCGAAGTCCGGAAGTTTCAGCCCATCACGCTTTTCGTGTCCAAGGGAGCCCAGCTGTTCCCCCTCCCGGACCTCACCGGCGGCACCCTCGATCAGGCCAAAACTGCACTGAATGGAGCACAAATGGCCCTCGGCAATGTCACCCAGGCGTTCGATGAGAAGGTTCCGGCGGGGGTCGTCATCGCCCAGGACCCCGCCAAAGGCAAGGAAGTCCGCCACGGAACACCCGTTGCCTTGGTGGTTTCCAAGGGGCCCCAGCCCATACCGGTCCCTGATGTGCGTGGGCTGGCGCAGGACGCGGCCGTCAAGGCCATCCAGGACGCCGGGCTGAAGGCTGTCATCGCTCCCGAGACTGTCAACGACAAGAGCGTCCCGAAGGGATCGGTGGTCTCACAGGCCCCGGCCAACGGCACGCTCATCAAGGGTGAGACGGTGACGTTGACGGTCTCGAAGGGACCAAAGATGGTCAAGGTCCCAAGCTTCATAGGCAAGCAGGCAACGGAAGCCAAGAGAGAGCTTGAGAAGCTGGGGTTCAAGGTAGAGATCAACAATATCTTGGGAGGCTACTTCGGAAGCGTCCGGGCCCAGAGCCCCGCCAACACCGAAGCTCCGGAAGGCTCGGTAGTTACGCTCACCGTGGTGTAGGTCAGCGAAACACGCAGCAACCATAAGGACGCGGCCCGGGGAAACCCGGACCGCGCCCTTCATGCTGTGTGTTCGGGGCGGAGCACCTACCGCTTGGAAAGGGCTCCGGCTACCAGGAAGGCCATCTCCAGCGACTGCATGTGGTTCAGGCGCGGATCGCACACGGACTCGTAGCGGTCCAGGAATGCGTCCTGGTCGATCGGGTCGGCACCGCCGAGGCATTCCGCGACGTCGTCGCCGGTCATCTCCACGTGCAGGCCGCCCGGGACTGTACCCAGCGAGTGGTGCACTTCGAAGAAGCCACGGACTTCGTCAATGACGTCATCGAAGTTACGGGTCTTGTAGCCGTTCGGCGAGGTCACCGTGTTCCCGTGCATGGGGTCCGTCACCCAAAGGACCTGGGCGCCGGAGGCCGTGACGCGCTCGACGACGGCGGGCAGCTTCTCGCGGATGTTCTTCGCGCCCATACGGGTAATGAAGGTCAGGCGGCCGGGTTCGCGGTTCGGGTCCAGCTTGTCGATGAGGCGCAAAGCGTCGTCGCCGCTGGTCGTCGGGCCCAGCTTGACGCCGATGGGGTTGCGCACACGGGAGAGGAAGTCGACGTGGGCGTGATCCAACTCGCGCGTCCGCTCGCCGATCCACAGGAAGTGGGCCGAAGTGTCGTAAGGCAAGCCGGTGCGGGAGTCGATGCGTGTCAAGGCACGCTCGTAATCCAGCAGCAACGCTTCGTGGCTGGCAAAGAATTCGACGCGCTTGAGCGCCTCGAAGTCGGCGCCGCAAGAGTCCATGAACTTGATGGCGCGGTCAATGTCCCGGGCCAGGGACTCGTAACGCGCGTGGGCCGGGTTCTCGGTGAAGCCCTTGTTCCACTGGTGGACCAGGCGGAGGTCGGCGAAACCACCCTGCGTGAAGGCGCGGATCAGGTTCAAGGTGGAGGCAGAGGTGTGGTACGCCTGCAACATCCGGCCGGCGTCGTGGGCGCGGGATTCAGGGGTGAAGTCGTATCCGTTGACGATGTCGCCGCGGTACGCCGGCAGGGTCACGCCGTCGCGGGTCTCATCATTGGACGAACGCGGCTTGGCGAACTGTCCGGCCATGCGGCCCATCTTGATCACGGGCATGGCGGCGCCGTACGTCAGCACGACTGCCATCTGCAGGATGGTCTTGACGCGAGCACTGATCTTGTCGGCCGTGGCGGCCTCGAACGTTTCCGCGCAGTCACCACCTTGGAGCAGGAATGCCTTGCCCTGGGCCGCAGCAGCCAGGCGCTCCCTGAGGACATCGACCTCTCCGGCAAAAACCAGCGGCGGAACGATCGAAAGTTCCTTGACCGAGGCCTTGAAAACCTCGGCATCCGACCACGTCGGCTGCTGCGAAATCGGCAGGTCACGCCATGCGTCGAGCCCGGGATAGTTCGCAGCTCCGCTTTGGGCGGTGCTGGCGAGTGGATCTGCGGTGGGAAGTGCGGTGTTTGCGGTAAGCTCAGTCACCCTTCAAGAGTAGTGGCCCGGGGCAGGGTTGAGGCACTGGCGGCGTAACTGATGCTGCCGTTTGCGTCACAGTATCCGTGCACTCACTGGCCTTCGGCGCGGGGCTCGTCCCTGTCCTCCGCGATGTCGTTCGCAGCGTCTTCTTTCCCCTCAAGCTTGTGGAGGGGCTCCGGGCCCTTGCCGGCCAACCTGGCCTTGACCACGGCGGCATATTCGTCAACGTATTCCTGGCCGGAGAGACGCATCAGTTCATACATGATCTCGTCCGTAACCGCCCTCTGGACGGCACGGTCCTCTTCCATTCCGTAATAGCGGCTGAAGTCCAGCGGCTGTCCGAAGATGATGCCGATCCGGCGGATGTTAGGGAGCCTTTTGCCGATAGGTTGGACTTTTTCGGTCCCGATCATGGCAACGGGGACCACCGGGACGCGGGTCTGCAGTGCCAGCCTGGCAACGCCCACTTTGCCACGGTAGAGCTTGGCATCTGGGCTCCGCGTGCCCTCGGGGTAGATTCCCAGGAGACCACCGGAGGTGCGCACGTCCTTGCCGGCCTGCAGCGACATCTCTGAGGCCGCCCCTCCGGAACGGTCCATGGGGAGCTGATTGCTCAGCCTGAAGAACAGCGCTGTGAGCCGGCCTTTCAGCCCTTTGCCCGTGAAGTATTCCGACTTGGCCAGGAAAATCACCGGACGACGGACCATCAAGGGAAGAAAAATGGAGTCCGAGAAGGACAGATGATTCGATGCCAGGATTGCCGCCCCATTCTCGGGAACATTGTCCAGGCCTTTGACCCAGGGACGGAACAGGAGCTTGAGGATTGGACCCAGAAAGATCCTCTTCATGACCCAATAGAACACGCTTGTCCTCTCACGGCCGTTGGCTGGCATGCTTCCGGCACCACCGGCCGGCACTCAACTGCAACCCTACTCCAGTGAGAAATATCCGGAACAGTGACACGATGGAACGCATGACGGAACGCAAACCTCCAGCAGCGACCGCTTTCCACTACGCCGGACACGGTCCGAACGCCTCCACAGGAGTGGCCATCTGTCACGGCTTCACGGGCAGCCCTTTGAGCATGCTTCCATGGGCTGAGTATCTGGCCGCGCAGGGTTTTGCTGTGACACTTCCCCTCCTGCCAGGTCACGGCACCAGCTGGCAGGATCTGGCCACAACCCGGTGGCAGGACTGGTACAACGCGTTCGAAGACAGCTACCTGGAACTCGCGGGCACCACGGAAACCTGCTTCGTTGCCGGACTGTCGATGGGCGGAGCCGTGGTCCTCCGGCTGGCGTCCCTTCACGACGTACCCGGTGTGGTGCTGGTCAATCCGGGCCTGAGTTTCTACGACCGGCGCGTGAAGTACGTCGGTGCTTTGAAATACGTCATGCGGACCACCGAGCCCATCGTTGAAGACTCCGCAGCACCGGTGCTGACCGAAGACGGCGACTACTCCAAGACACCCCTCAAAGCCGTGCATGAGCTCAAGAAACTGTTCCGCTCGGCCACCCGGGGACTGCCGCATGTGAAGGCACCGACCCTGGTTTTCAAGTCGACGGTGGATGGCGTAATTCCCCCCAGCTCGGTCGATACCATCCGCAAGCACATTGACTCGACGCGCCTGAAAGTTGTGACGCTTCCGCACAGCGGGCACGTGGCCATCCTGGATGTTGACGCGCCGACCATTTTCGAAGAATCCGCGGCATTTTTCCGCCAACATGCCCATCACAGAGTAGCCTCGGAGTCATCATGAAAATGCTCCCGGATTTCTCACCGTTCCTTAGCAACTGGAGCGGAACTGGACCCCGCGTTGGTGTGGTCATGTCGCATGGCTTCACCGGAAGCCCCCACAGCGTGAGGCCCTGGGCTGAGCATCTGGCCGCTGCCGGTTACGCCGTGCGGCTTCCGCTGCTGCCCGGGCACGGCACTACTTGGCAGGATATGGCCAAGCGCTCGTGGCAGGAATGGCACCGCGCGGTCGATGACGCCTACCTTGAATTGGCGGCCGAATGCGAGTACGTCTTCGCTGCGGGACTGTCCATGGGCGGCACCTTGGCCTTGCGGATAGCAGCCACGCGGCCCGTTGCGGGGACAGTGGTGGTCAATCCCGGACTTGTGCTGGACGATCCACGGGCCGTCATTGTTGCCGCGCTCAAGTACGTGGTGAAGACGACTCCAGCCATCGCAAACGACATCCTCAAACCGGACCAGGACGAAGGCGCCTACGCTCGAACCCCCGTCGCCGCGGCCCACGAGCTCAAGAAGATGTACAAGAACACCGCCATGATCCTGCCGCGCATCACGGCACCAGTGCGGGTCTACAAGTCGACAGTGGACAACGTCATTTCCAACCTCAGCCTGGAATTCCTGCGCTCCCGCGTGCAGGCCCCGGTGGAGATCAACTACCTCCACAACAGCCACCACGTCGCTACGCTGGACAATGACGCGCCTGAAATCTTCTCCGGTACTGTCGACTTCATCCACCAGACCGTAGCGGCGTTGGCCGGGCACGGGTCCTCCCCCGATAAGGATGCAGCCCATGAACAGGCCTGATCCCAACTCAGCCGACCAGAGCGCCAACAAGGACGACGACGCCGTATGGCAGGACCTGGTAGCCCGGCTGGAAGCGACGCAATCCGCTCCCGACAAACCGGAACCGGAATCCGGCCAGCCGAATGCCGGGGTCAGGAAGAGCTTCAGCGACTTCGACCCACTGGGCCTGTCGGCGCCATCGACAGTGCCTTCACCTGATGCCGCCGGCGACGAACAGGGCCGCGCGCTGGGCCCGCGTGACTTTGAGGTGGACGACGACGAAGAACCGTTCGTCCCCGAGGAGCCGCCGAGCCTTGCCGGTACCGAACCCTTGACGATGTTGGCATGGGTTGGTGCTGTGGGTGGTCCCATAGCCCTGCTCTTCACCGCCATGTTCTGGCGTTCAGCTCCGCTTGCAGCCATCCTCGGGATCGTTGCCGCCTTTGTGGCGTCGGTAGTCTTCCTCATCATGAGGCTTCCGCAGGAGAAGAATGAGGACGACGACGGCGCCCGCATCTAAGTGCCGGCGTCCAGGACGCCTCGGCTGGCCTTAGCTGTGCGTCCTCCCGCTGACACGCGACAGGTCCGCGGCACCAATCATGCCGGCCCGAGGGCCCAAGGCAGCCAGTTCAATCCTTGCCATGGGCCGGAATCCTCGCCCTGTGAGGTTTTTGGCAAAGGAGTCGCGGGCAGGTCCTGCCAACAGTTCTCCTGCATCGCATAGCCCGCCGCCGATCACGAACATGCCCGGGTCCAAGGCAGCGGCGAGGTTGGCAAGGCCCAGGCCCAGCCATTCACCTTGGTCCGCGAGCAGCTCCCGGGACGTGACATCGCCGGCAAGGGCGAGGGCTGTGACAGCAGCCCCCGTAATGCTCTCCGCGGCACCTCCGGCACGTTCGAGCAAAGCCCGGCCCTCGGGTGAATTGGTCCTGACGAGCTGCCGGGCTTCACGGCCCAGCGCATTCCCGGAAGCGTACTGTTCCCAGCATCCACGGTTGCCGCATTCACAGCGGTGACCCCCAGGGAAGATGATCTGGTGACCGAATTCGCCGGCCACACCGTAGCGGCCCCGCTCCACCCGGCCATCCATCACCATGGCACCACCAATGCCCGTACCCAAGGTGATGCACACGAGGCGGCTCTCGCCGTGTCCTGCCCCGAAGCGCCATTCCGCCCACGCCGCGGCATCGGCGTCGTTCGTCAGAAGGACCGGACGCCTGAGCAGTTTCTGCAGGCTGGCCCTCAGGGGCTCATTGCGCCAGGCGAGGTGCGGGCTGAACAGCACCGTACCGCCGTCGAGGTCCATCCAACCGGCGGCGCCAATGCCCACCGAAGCGACGCGGTGACTGGCGCTGAGTTCGTCCACGAGCTCCACGATGGTCTGTTCCACGGCCCGCGGATCGGCCCCGGGAGTGGACCTCCGGGCTTCGGCAAGGACCCTGCCCTCGGCATCGACCACGCCGGCCGCCACTTTGGTGCCCCCGATGTCGATCCCGATGGCCAGTCCCCTGCGGCCGAGGTGGCTTCGCCGGGCAGCCCATGGAACGTCCTTCCATGCGGCGGCCGGGGGCCTGGAGTTTACGCGGGTGCTGGAGGGGAATGCGGGCATCCCCTCATACTATTCCGCCAGCTGCTGCGCCCCGGCATCGAGGGCGCCGGAAGTCCCCGAGTTGCTTGAAATGATGCTGAATCCGTAAAGTTACTCGCGAGTAGGTGAAATAGAACACACCTCTGCGAGCGGGCATACTAGAGTGAAAAGAAGCCCCTCGCGGCCCGTGGATATCAAAGGAGCTACCGTGCGTGAAATCAGTGTTCCTCCCCTCGTGAACATCTCCCCTGAAACCAACATCACGGACTTCGTGCTTCGGGAGGCGGGAAAGGCTTCCAACCCACCGCTGTTCTCCAAACTGGACAGCAGCGGCCAGTGGAAGGACATTCGGGCCACAGAGTTCCTCGAAGACGTCCGTGCGCTGGCAAAAGGCCTCATCGCCAGCGGTGTCGGCCAGGGCGACCGGGTGGGCATCATGTCCAGGACGCGCTACGAATGGTCCCTGGTGGACTTCGCGATCTGGTTTGCCGGAGCCGTGTCCGTCCCCATCTACGAAACGTCATCGCCGTCGCAGGTTGCTTGGAACCTCGGAGACTCGGGCGCTGTAGCCGCGTTCGGCGAGTCCGCCCACCATGAGGACATCATCCGGCAGGCCGTCGTCGCGGAGGACATTGCCTCCGTCGCCAACGTGTGGCAGCTCGAAGGCGCCGGCCTCGATGCCCTGCGCGCCGCCGGCGCGGGGGTTCCCGACGACGAACTTGAGTCCCGCCGCTCCGCTGCCGGCCTGCGGGATGTGGCCACCATCATCTACACCTCCGGCACCACAGGCAGGCCGAAGGGTTGCGAGCTGACGCACGGCAACTTCGTGGAGCTGTCCGAGAATGCGCGGGCCTCCCTGCCGGAGATCATCAACGAGTCCGGCAAGACCATCATGTTCCTGCCGCTGGCCCACGTTTTTGCCCGCTTCATCTCCGTCCTGGCTGTGGCCGGGGGTGTCCAGGTGGCCCACACCCCGGATATCAAGAACCTGCTGGGCGACCTCCAGAGCTTCCAGCCCACGTTCATCCTCGCAGTCCCGCGTGTCTTCGAGAAGGTGTACAACTCCGCATTGACGAAGGCCGAAGATGGCGGCAAGGGCGCCATCTTCCACCGGGCCGTGGACACGGCGATCGCATACTCCAAGGCACGCCAGGACGGACGCCTCGGCCTCGGGCTGAAGATCAAGCACGCTGTGTTCGACAAACTGGTGTACGGAAAGCTCCGGGCGGCCATGGGTGGACATGTCGCCCATGCGGTATCCGGTGGCGGTCCCCTGGGCGAACGCCTGGGCCACTTCTTCCAGGGCATCGGGTTGCAGATCCTTGAGGGCTACGGACTGACCGAAACCACGGCTCCCATTTCCGTCAACACGCCCTCCATGATCAGGATCGGAACCGTAGGGGCTCCCCTGCCGGGGAACTCGGTCAAGATTGCGGACGACGGCGAAATCCTCGCCAAGGGCGTCTGCGTCATGCGCGGCTACTACAAGCGCCCGGACCTCACCGAAGAGACGTTCACGGAGGATGGCTGGTTCCGCACCGGTGACATCGGCGAACTGGACAGCAACGGCTTCCTGAAGATCACCGGCCGCAAGAAGGAGATCATCGTTACGGCCGGCGGCAAGAATGTGGTGCCCGCCCTGCTGGAGGACCAAATCCGCTCCGATGCCCTGGTCTCACAGGTCCTGGTGGTAGGCGACAACCGTCCGTTCATCGGCGCGCTGGTCACGCTGGATGAAGAAGCTTTGCCCGGCTGGCTGGAACGACACGGGCTGCCTTCGAGCACCACCCTGGAAGAGGCCAGCGGGCACGCTGTCGTGAAGGCCGCCGTGCAGGAGCTGATCAGCAAGGCAAACCAGTCGGTGTCCCAGGCCGAGGCCATCAAGTCCTTCCGTGTTGTTCCGGCGGACTTCACCGAGGCCTCCGGTCACCTCACACCGTCCCTTAAGGTCAAGCGGGCCCAGGTCATGAAGGACTTTGACGCAGTCATCGAGGAAATGTATTCCGCTCCCCGGGCGTCGTAGCCAGCATCGCCGGAACCAAGGCAGGAAAACAAAAGGGAACCCCTCCCGGACTCAGTCCGGGAGGGGTTCCCTTTGCGGTGCTTGTCGCTAGCTGACGACCAGCAACAAGTCCCCGCCCTGCACCTGCTCCACCGCCGAGATGGCCAGGCGCGAAACCGTCCCGGCCACCGGCGTCGTAATGGAAGCTTCCATCTTCATCGCCTCGATGGTGGCCACGGTGTCGCCGGCCTTGACGGTGTCACCCGCCTTGACGGTGACGGTCACGGCGCCGGCGAACGGCGCGGCAACCTGCCCCGGCTGGGCGGGGTCGGCCTTCTCGGCCGCCTTGACGTTGCTCACGACAGAACGGTCACGGACGACGACGGGGCGGGACTGCCCGTTCAGCGTACACATCACCGTGCGCATGCCCTTTTCATCGGCTTCGGAGACAGCTTCCAGCTGCGCGATGAGCCGGACGCCCTTCTCAAGCTCAATGACGTGCTCGGCACCGCGCTGCAAACCGTAAAGGTAGTCGCGGGTGTCAAGCACCGAGATGTTTCCGTAGGTCTCAACGCTCTTCTGGTAGTCCTTGGTAGGCCCGGCGAACAGCAGGCGGTTCAGCGTCTGCTGGCGAGTCTTGGAATCGGCCTTCAGGGCTGCGCTGTCCTCGGCGCTGATGTCCACATCGCGCACCTTCACACTGCGGCCCTGCAGGGCCTTGGTGCGGAACGGCTCGGGCCAGCCGCCGGGAGGGTCACCAAGTTCGCCCGAGAGGAAGCCGATGACGGAGTCCGGGATGTCGTAGTTTTGCGGATTCTCGTTGAAGTCCGCCGGGTCGGCATTCAGGCCCACAAGGTGCAGGGCGAGGTCACCGACCACTTTGGAGGAAGGCGTCACCTTGACCAGGTGGCCAAGGATCCGGTCGGCAGCTGTGTACATGTCCTCGATGGCCTCAAACTGCTCACCCAGGCCCAATGCGATGGCCTGCTGGCGGAGGTTTGAAAGCTGACCACCGGGGATTTCGTGCTGGTAGACACGTCCTGTTGGACCCGGAAGGCCCGACTCGAACGGGGCGTAGACACGACGCACTGCTTCCCAGTAGGGCTCAAGGGCACCGACGTTCTTTAGGCTAAAGCCTGTGTCGCGAGGGGTGTTGGCCAGTGCCGCGACCAGGGCCGAAGCGGCCGGCTGGCTCGTTGTGCCTGCCAACGAAGCTGCCGCGACGTCCACGGCGTCCACCCCGGCGTCCACGGCGGCGAGGAGCGTGGCGAGCTGGCCTCCGGCGGTATCGTGCGTGTGCAAGTGGACCGGAAGGTCGAACCGCTCGCGCAGGGCGGAAACCAACTTGGCGGCCGCTGCCGGCCGAAGCAGGCCGGCCATGTCCTTGATAGCCAGGATGTGTGCGCCCGCGTCAACGATCTTCTGTGCCAGGTCCAGGTAGTAGTCGAGGGTGTAGAGCTTCTCCTCAGGATCGAGCAGGTTGCCTGTGTAGCACAGGGCCACCTCTGCCACGGCCGTGCCAGTGGCCCGTACCGCACGGATGGCGGGGGCCATCTGGTTCACGTCGTTGAGCGCGTCGAAGATACGGAAGATGTCGATGCCGGTGGCCGCCGCCTCGTTAACGAAGGCCTCCGTCACTTCTTCCGGGTACGGCGTGTACCCCACGGTGTTGCGCCCGCGAAGGAGCATCTGGATACAGGTGTTCGGCAAGGCCTGGCGCAAAGCAGCCAAGCGGTCCCAGGGGTCCTCGCCAAGGAAGCGGAGCGCGACGTCGTACGTCGCTCCACCCCAGGCTTCAACGGAAAGCAGCTCGGGCATCAGCGCCGTCACAGCCGGGCCAGCGGCCACGAGGTCACGGGTGCGGACACGGGTTGCCAGGAGCGACTGGTGGGCATCGCGGAACGTGGTGTCCGTGACTGCCAGGGCGTTCTGCTCACGCAAGGCCTTGGCAAAGCCCTCCGGACCGAGCTCCTGCAAACGCTGGCGCGAGCCCGAGGTGGGGACGGGCCCGTCGATTACCGGCAGCTTGCTGGCGGGATCCGTGTGGACGGTCAGTTCGCCGTTGGGCTTGTTCACAGTCACGTCGGCGAGCCAGGTCAGGAGCTTGGTGCCGCGGTCTGCAGAGATGTGGGACTTGAGCAGCTCGGGGCGCTTATCGATAAAGTCCGTGGCGACATTGCCGGCGTTGAAGTCCGGATCTGCAAGAACAGCCTGCAGGAACGGGATGTTGGTGGAGACGCCGCGAATACGGAACTCAGCAAGGCCACGGCGGGCACGGGCAACGGCAGCGGGGTAATCACGGCCGCGGCAGGTCAGCTTCACGAGCATCGAGTCAAAGTGGGGGCTGATCTCGGCACCTGAGTAGACGGTACCGCCGTCGAGCCTTACACCGGCACCGCCGGCAGAACGGTAACCGGTGATCTTGCCAACGTCCGGGCGGAAGCCGTTCGCGGGGTCCTCGGTGGTGATGCGGCACTGCAGCGCGGCGCCCTTGATGGACACGGTCTCCTGGCTCAATCCCAGATCTGCCAGGGTCTCCCCCGAGGCAATGCGCATCTGGGCCTGCACCAAGTCGACGTCGGTGATTTCCTCGGTGACAGTGTGCTCCACCTGGATACGGGGGTTCATTTCGATGAAGACGTGCTGGCCGGCACGCTCACCTTCAGTATCGACGAGGAACTCGACCGTTCCGGCATTGACGTAGTTCAGTGCTTTGGCGAATGCTACGGCGTCGCGGTAGAGCGCCTGGCGGATGTTCTCGTCCAGGTTCGGCGCCGGGGCAATCTCCACGACTTTCTGGTGGCGGCGCTGCAGCGAACAGTCACGTTCGAACAGATGCATGACGTTGCCTTCGGCATCGGCAAGGATCTGCACTTCGATGTGGCGGGGGCGAAGCACGGCTTGCTCAAGGAACATCGTGGGGTCGCCAAAGGCGGCGTCCGCTTCGCGCATGGCCGACTGCAGGGCTTCGGGCAGCGCTTCGCGCGTCTCCACGCGGCGCATGCCGCGTCCGCCACCACCGGCTACTGCCTTGGCGAAGATGGGGAAGCCGATCTCTTCCGCCGCCGCGATGAGTTCGTCCAGGTCCTTGGACGGCTTGCTGGACTTCAGGACGGGAACGCCGGCCTTCCGGGCAGCCTCCAGGGCGGCAACCTTGTTACCTGCCAGTTCCAGCACTTCCGCAGGAGGACCCACGAAGGTGATGCCCTCCGCTTTCGCGGCGCGGGCGAGATCCGGGTTCTCGGACAGGAACCCGTAGCCGGGGTAAATGGCGTCTGCGCCGGCTTCCTTGGCGACGCGGACAACCTCCTCGACGTCCAGGTAGGCACGGACGGGGTGGCCCACCTCGCCGATCAGGTAAGCTTCGTCGGCTTTCTGCCGGTGGATCGAGTTACGGTCCTCATGCGGGAAGACGGCTACGGTCTTGGCGCCCAGTTCATAACCAGCGCGAAACGCCCTGATCGCGATTTCTCCGCGATTGGCCACCAGAATTTTCGAAAACATACTTCTCCTGCATCATTGCGGGTGGATCGGTCGGTGGTCACAGTGTGTAGTGCCGCCAGCATCAAACACAAATCTTTGTGGCAACCATCACAATGGATTCGTCATCTGGACGGTATATGCGTGCGCGCGAAGCGACGCCGTGCTATTACCTCCTCTATTCCCCGGGCCGGGCGCGTAGAAAGCGGGATTCCGCGCCGAAGCACCATATGATGTTGTGGGGGCTTCGGCAAGCCCCGGCTCCTGGGATTCCGGAGCCGAAGGAGCGCGATACGGCAACCGGCGTTAGGTTTTGGGTTTTCAAGTGCAAGTAGTCAGCATCAGCAGCCTCAAAGGTGGAGTGGGAAAGACGTCCGTGACCACCGGTCTGGCGTCCGCGGCCCTCGCAGCCGGCATCCCTACTTTGGTGGTGGACCTTGATCCCCATGCCGACGCCACGACGGCGCTTGGAGTTCAGCCGGGCGGACAGCAGGACATCGGCCGAATGCTGAAAAGCCCCCGGCGCGCCAAGCTCCAGGACAACGTGGCCGGCAGCAGCTGGGTTTCCAACGGCTCCAGCGACGGCACGTTGGATGTCGCCGTAGGATCTGCCTTCACCGGGATCTACGACCGGCCGGACCTTGGCCGCCGCGACCTCCGCAGGCTGTCAGCCGTTCTGGCCGGCGCCACCAACTACGACTTGGTTCTGGTGGACTGCCCTCCGTCGTTGAATGGACTGACGCGCATGGCCTGGAGCGCCAGTGACCGCGTGGTCCTCGTGGCCGAACCGGGCCTTTTCTCCGTGGCGGGTACGGAACGGACGATGAGGGCAATTCAATTGTTCCGCCAGGAATTCGCTCCCAACCTGGCCCCGGCAGGCATTGTCGCCAACCGCGTCCGCAGCGGATCGGCCGAGCACACCTTCCGCTTGGCCGAAATGGAATCCATGTTCGGAGAGCTGTTGCTGAGTCCGCACATCCCCGAACAAGCCAACTGGCAGCAGATCCAGGGTGCGGCCCACTCGGTCCACCACTGGCCCGGAGACTCAGCCAAGAACGCCGCCAAACTTTTCGACGCCCTCCTTGAGAGCCTCCTTGAGGGACAAGGCTCCGTCAGGGACCGCCGCCAACGCTGACCGGCACCGGAATTTCATGCCACTACAAAAGAAAGCCTCGTCCCGGCAGGGACGAGGCTTTCTTCACGTTTGAGGGGGCGGATGCCTAACCGATACGGCGTGCGACGCGGCGCTTGCTCAACTCGTCGTCGGGAAAGGACTGCTCCGCGGCATGCTCACTCGGCAGGGCGGCCAGGCTGCCCTCGACTTCGCGCCATACGCGCCCCACGGCTATGCCGAAGACGCCTTGCCCGCCTTGTACGAGGTCAATGACCTCGTCCGCAGACGTACATTCGTACACGCTGGCGCCATCGCTCATCAAAGTGATCTGCGCAAGGTCTTCGACTCCACGCTCGCGGAGGTGTTCAACCGCGGTTCGAATCTGCTGGAGGGAGACACCGGTATCAAGGAGGCGCTTGACCACTTTCAGGACCAGGATGTCCCGGAATCCGTAAAGCCGTTGCGATCCTGAGCCCGCCGCTCCGCGGACCGCCGGCTCGACGAGACCCGTTCGTGCCCAGTAGTCGAGTTGGCGGTACGTGATACCTGCCGCCTTGCAGGCGGTCGGGCCGCGGTAGCCCGCGTCCTCGTCCAACACGGGAAGATCTTCTGTGAAGAGTAGACCTTGGGCGCCGGATGCGGGCGCAGCAATGCCGGCAGAGGACTGCTTCAGCTCGCCTGCTTCGCCTTTCGGACTCACGTGACCTCCTTGTTGTCAGCTCCCTTGGGGACGGTGCATACCCTGATACAACGACGAAATGCAGCAGTGTAATTCCCGCAAGTCGGCACCTTCCAGTGTGACTTGCGCGGGCAGTGTATGCAACGGGAACTTGATACTTCGACGTTAGGCCCACGAAGGGCCGAGGTCAAAGACCCCGGCCCCAAAATCCTGTCGTGTCGAAAGTTTCACCCTCAACTTTAGGTTGAGGGTGTCTCAACCTTCAAAATCTTCAGGCTCAACGTCGTCCAGGAACTCGCGGAACCGGCGCATTTCACGCTCTTCCTCCACGGTGGGATCAGGCTCGGAGTCTTCGCCCTCATCATGTTCGGTGATCCGGACGCCTGCCTCTTCCATGACCGCATCCGCACACCAAATACGGCACTTTGCCCGCAAAGCCAGGGCAAGGGCGTCCGACGCCCTCGAACTGACTACCGTGCCGTCGTCGAACTGGAGCTGCCCGTAAAAGATGTTGTCCTCTACGGCCACAATGTTCACGCTGATGATTGTGTGGCCCAGGGATTCCACGACATCGATCAGGAGATCATGCGTCATGGGCCTCGGCGGGACCACACCCTGCTGGGCAAGGGCGATGGCACTGGCTTCGGGTGTGCCGATCCAGATCGGCACGTGCCGTTCACCGTTGAGCTCCCGCAGAAGCACCAAGGGTTGGTTCGACGGCAGTTCAATCCGTACTCCGACGATTTCAACTTCTATCATCAGCTGTCCATCCGCGAGATTCGGTCGTGGACCAGGGCCCTGTGCAGGGTAAGGCAGAGATCGCTGATCTCGCGCGCAGCCTCGGCAGCCCGGGCCTGCGATGCCGCATCACGCCGGGACGTCAAAGGCGCGACCGCTCTTTCCACCAAGCCGAACTCCCGTTCAGCCGCAGCCTGGAAAGGACGAAGATGCCGGGGCTCCAGGCCGTGCCCTTCCAATTGGACACAGGCCCTGGCCACTTGCAGCGCGTGCTCATCGAACTTGCCACCGACATGGGAGATCAAGCCGAAGCTCAGGAGTGATTCCAGCAGGGGCACGCTGGCGCCGGACTCTGCGCGCAGTTGCTCCTCCGTGAGGGCACGGGCACGGCCCTGCACTTCTGCCGCCATCTCCGTAGAGACCACCCTCGGCGAGACCGTAACACCCGGCGGGAGGTTTTCCGGCCGTTCGCCCCGGTCAATCGCGTCAAGGTAGTCCTTGATCACTTTGAGGGGCAGGTACTGGTCACGCTGGAGGGCAAGCACAAATCGGAGGCGCTCGACATCGCTGTCCGCGTACTGCCTGTAGCCGGCAGGGGTCCTCTTTGGATTGATGAGTCCTTTTTCCTCAAGGAAACGGATTTTGGACGCGGTCATCCCGGGGAAATCATCGCTGAGCTGCGCCAGGACTTCCCCGATGTTCAGGACCTGCGGTCCACGACGGTCAGGCTGGGCAATAGCCACAGGCAGGTTCCCCGTCAGACTTGGCCTGCAGGGCGGACAGGGCTGATGTAGTAGGTCAACCGGAACTTGCCGATCTGGACCTCGTTGCCGCTCTTGAGCTGCACACGGTCAACACGGTCGTGGTTGACGTAGGTGCCGTTGAGGCTGCCCATGTCCACCAGTTCGAAACCGGACGCCGTGCGGATGAACTGCACGTGCTTGCGGGAGACCGTGACATCGTCAAGGAAAATGTCCGCGTCAGGATGCCGGCCAGCAGTGGTGGTGTCGGCATCGAGCAGGAAGCGCGCTCCGGCATTGGGACCGCTGTGGGCAATGAGAAGAGCCGAGTTCGGCGGGAGGGCGTCCACGGATGCACGCTCTTCAGGAGCCAACTTGGGGGCAATGCTTGGCTCGTCCCATGTTGGCGTGATGCTGATCGAGGTGGTCTCCGACGTCGGCTGTTCCTCCGCGCCGTTCCCGACATTGGCTTGGTTCTTGTCGCCGCCAACCATGGAATTTCCTCCTCATCCGCTGGCAGTCCCAGACCCTGCCAGCCACTTCCGCATCCCGGTACCGCCGGGCAAATCGGTTGCTGGCCCGTCCGCCCTCTTTCCCTGAGATGGGAAAACAGCCGGGCGGGCCAGATAACTTTAGCCTACCTGTTGTTCGTACTCCGATGCACTGAGCAGGGAATCCACTGCGTCAGGTTCTGCAAGCTTTACTTCAATAAGCCAGCCTTCGCCGTACGGGTCCGAGTTGATCAGTGCGGGATCCGTGTCCAGGGCATCATTGCGATTGATGACCTCACCGGTAACCGGAGCGTAGATATCACTGACGCTCTTGGTGGATTCGACCTCCCCGACAACCTCGTTGCCGGTGACTTTGGTGCCCGGTTCCGGCATCTGTGCGTACACCACATCACCCAACGCGTCCTGCGCGAAATCGGTAATGCCAATCCGCACAACGCCATCGGCATCCGGAGCGGTGACCCACTCGTGCTCTGCGGTGTAGGAAAGTTCTTCTGGAATATTGCTCACGGGTGGCCTTTCATCGGGACAATGACGAACCTCGACGGCGGCCTGCACAGCTGACCACCGCTGAAAGTATATGCATATTTCCCCCGCGTCCGATGGGGATTTTCCATGATTGCGCCGAACACAAAGTGCAGAGCCCGGCCCCGGCGCCAGAACGCCGAGAAGCCCGTCGCGGGTGATCCGGGACGGGCTTCTTATGTAATCCGCGCGTTAGGCGACCGTGGCCCCGCGGGGTTCGCGTTCGACGTCGGACGATGACTTGGGTGCCGCCGCTCCCCCGCGCTTGGCT
The DNA here is from genome assembly GCF_007670255.1 of Paenarthrobacter nicotinovorans. Lineage (GTDB taxonomy): Bacteria > Actinomycetota > Actinomycetes > Actinomycetales > Micrococcaceae > Arthrobacter > Arthrobacter nicotinovorans_B. The sequence goes on from NZ_SZVS01000011.1 coordinate 141,938, forward strand.
GCTGCAGCTGCTGCCAGCATGACCAGAAGGGCGGCAACGGTGATCGCGGCACCGGCCCAAATGGGCGAGGTGTAGCCGAGACCGGCGGAGATTGTGACACCGCCAAGCCAGGCACCCAGCGCATTGCCAAGGTTGAATGCGCCGATGTTCGCACCCGATGCCAGCGTGGGCGCAGTGGCAGCAAAATGCATGACACGCATTTGGAGACCCGGAACGGTCGCGAACCCGAAGCCGCCCATCAGTGCCAGGGAGACCAACGTGGCAATGCTGCTGGAGGCTGTCAGGGCGAAGAAGACCAGGACCACAGCCAGTCCGGCAAGGATGAGGATGAGCGACTTGTCCAAGGCCTTGTCAGCGGCCTTGCCACCCAGGAAGTTGCCTGCGAACAGACCACCACCGAAGAGCACCAACAGCCACGGCACCGCACTGGATTCGAATCCGGAGACCTCTGTGAGCGTGAAGGCGATGTAGGTGAACGCTCCAAACATGCCACCGAATCCAAGAATGGTCACAATGATGGAAAGCCACACCTGGCCGGAGGTGAAGGCGCCAAGTTCGCTGCGAAGACCCTTCGCGGGCCCGGCGCTGTCCCTGGGAACCATGAGTGCGATTCCCAGCAGCGCTACCACGCCAATGGCGGTGATGGCCCAGAACGTCGAACGCCAGCCGAAGTTCTGCCCCAGCAGAGTCCCGAAGGGAACGCCCAGGACGTTGGCAGCAGTCAGTCCAGTGAACATGATCGCGATGGCGCCAGCCTTTTTGTGGGCAGGTACGAGGCTTGCGGCCACCACTGAGCCGATGCCGAAGAAGGCGCCGTGGCACAGGGCCGCCACGATCCGTCCGATCAGCATGGCCGGGTAGGAATCGGCTATTGCTGAGAGGAAGTTGCCTGCAATGAACAATACGAGCAAGCCCATGAGTACGGGCTTGCGTGGAAGCCGGGTCACGGCGGCCGTCACCAAAAGGGCGCCAACCGTGACGCTGAGGGCGTAGCCGGAGATGAACCAGCCAGCCGAAGCCTCACTGACCTGGAAGTCGGCGGCAACTTCCGGCAAGAGGCCCATGATCACGAATTCGGTCAGTCCGATACCGAATCCGCCGAGGGCAAGGGCAATCAACCCTGCGGGCATGTGGAACTCCTTCATAAGGTGGTTCCCCTGGGGAAGTGGAAGTGCGCCGCCGGGAACCGTAGAATAATAGTTGCAGACGCTCTATATATAGTTGCACACGCTAGGTACTTGCGCAAGCAACTACTTTTGGATGCGTCGCGACCGACTCAACCAAGGCAGGAGCACAGCAGACATGGGCATCAAGGATGACGCCGTAGAAGTACGGGCACAGGGCTGGCGTACCCTTGCCGCCCTGCACGGGAGCATCGAGGCGGAACTGGAGAAGGCACTCCAGTCCTCCAATGACCTCTCGGTTGTGGAGTACACCGTCCTGGATGCCCTGAGCCGCCAGGATGGTTGGCACATGCGGATGCAGCAACTCGCCCGCGCCACTGCACTCTCCAGCAGCGCCACAACCCGTCTGGTCAACCGACTGGAAGATCGCGGGCTGCTGACCCGCATTCTGTGCGCCGATGACCGGCGCGGGATCTACACGGAGCTGACATCGGCCGGGCAAAAGCTCCTGGAAGCCGCCAAGCCCGTCCATGACGAAACCCTGGCCACAGCCCTGGAGGCCGCTGAGGCTGTACCCGAACTTGAGCCACTGGTGAGGGCGCTCGGGGCGCTCCAAAAGGTTTAGCCGCCCCCGGGCTTGTTCGTGCGAGCCCGCCCTGCAGGGCGGGCCTGCCGAACAGGCCCGCGACTTTAACGACCAAAGGCCGGAATCACGTGTTTCCACGTAATTCCGGCCTTTTTGGTCGGGCTGACAGGATTTGAACCTGCGACCCCTTGACCCCCAGTCAAGTGCGCTACCAAGCTGCGCTACAGCCCGCTGGTTCCACCGTTCTCCGCCCAGGCATTTCTCCGAAGAGTCCCACCTAAGCAGTCCGGCCGAACCACCTCCAAAAGCTTACACGAAGTTGGAGGTCGAAGACGCCATCACAGCCAAAGTCGGCTGTGATGCGCGTCTCACTTAGCGCTTCTTGCCCCGCTTCTCGCGTACGCGCATGCTGACTTCGATGGGCGTGCCCTCGAAGCCAAACGTTTCGCGGAGGCGGCGGGTGATGAAGCGACGGTATCCCGGGTCCAGGAAGCCGGTGGTGAACAGCACGAACTTCGGCGGACGGCTTGAAGCCTGGGTGCCGAAGAGAATACGCGGCTGCTTTCCACCACGGACGGGGTGCGGGTGGGCTGCCACCAGTTCACCCAGGAATGCGTTGAGGCGTCCCGTGGGGATGCGGCGGTCCCAGCTCTCCAAGGCTGTGTCCAGCGCGGGAACAAGGCGGTCCTTGTGCCAGCCGGTCTTGGCCGAGATGTTCACGCGCGGTGCCCACTCGACGTGCGCAAGGTCCTGCTCGATTTCGCGCTCGAGGTACCGGCGGCGTTCGTCGTCCAGCAGGTCCCACTTGTTGAACGCCAGCACCAACGCGCGGCCGGACTCAATGGCCAACTGTAGGATGCGGACATCCTGCTCGCTGAGGACTTCGTCGACAGCAAGAAGAACGACGGCGACCTCCGCCTTTTCGAGCGCGGCCTGCGTGCGCAAGGATGCGTAGAAGTCCGCACCCTGGGCCATGTGCTGGCGGCGGCGGATACCTGCGGTGTCCACGAAGCGCCAGGTGCGCCCGCCGAGCTCGATGAACTCGTCTACGGGGTCGCGCGTGGTGCCGGCCAGCGGGTCCACGACAACGCGTTCGGATCCGGCGAGCTTGTTCAGCAACGAGGACTTGCCCACGTTCGGTCGTCCGATCAAGGCGATCCTGCGCGGACCGCCTGAGCGCTCCACGCCTTCAACGAGGGAGTACTCGGGAAGGGTATCCATGACGTGGTCGAGGAGGTCGGCAACGCCACGGCCGTGAAGGGCAGATACCGGGTACGGTTCACCGAAACCCAGACCCCACAGCGCGGCGGAATCTGCTTCCTGTGCAAAGTCGTCCACCTTGTTGGCGACCATGATGACGGGCTTCTTGCTCTTGCGGAGCATCTTCATGACGCCTTCATCGGTGGCAGTAGCACCAACAGCGGAGTCCACCACGAAGAGAACGGCGTCAGCGAGCTCAACGGCCATCTCGGCCTGTTCTGCTACCCGGGCATGGATTCCCTTGGCGTCGTGTTCCCATCCCCCGGTGTCCACGAGGGTGAAGTTACGGCCGTTCCAGCGGGCCGAGTACATCACGCGGTCGCGGGTCACGCCGGGGGTGTCCTCGACCACGGCTTCGCGGCGGCCAAGGATCCGGTTGACCAAGGTGGACTTGCCCACGTTCGGACGCCCGATAATGGCCAGGACGGGGTCCAGCTTGAGGGGACCTTCCTCGCCTTCGTCGCCGTACTCACCGCTGAGCAGCGCGGCATCTTCGTCGTCGAGTTCGTAGTCGTCCAGGCCAGCCCGGAGGGTGGCGGCACGCAGCTCCGCCTCGTCGTCGTCCAGGGCAGCCAGGTTTTCCGCCACCTGGTCGGTGCCGGTGGGCGTGTATTCGTCGTCGCCGGCTCCGTGAAGTCCGGATTTTTGAGTCGTATCGCTCATTGCACTTTCCTTAGTGGTGGTCTGCCGGCGTCCCGGCTACTTCTGATGGGCGGTGCTGCCGCGTGGGCGTCGCGGGCACAGGCTCCGCGGGTAGGGACTGGCCCGTGGCCCGAATGGCGTCCTGGACGTGTCCGGCCAGGGCTTCGCGGATTTCCGCGGCCGCCCTGTCCATTGAAACACGCCCCGGTTCGCCCTTCCGGCGCTTCACCGTGATGGGTTCGCCGAAGCTGACATGGAGCTTGCGGCGTAGTTTGGGGATATGGTCGCGGTGCTCGTCCCCCTGCCGGGTTCCAAGGATCGCGACCGGAATGACTGTGGCTCCGGAGTTGATGGCGAGCCAGGCAACACCGTTGCTGATGCTTTCCGCGGCACCGCTCCCCCGGGTTCCTTCAGGAAGAATCCCGACGCAACGGCCGTCGTCGAGCAATTGCTTGCCGATGTGCAGGGCAGTGCGGTCACCGGTCCGGTCCACTGGAATCTGACCCGAGCCCGTGAGGACCTTGCCCAGGAAGCCCGTAAACATCTCTTTCTTGACCAGGATGTGCATGGGCCGCGGCGCGGCCCCGAACATCACGGGACCGTCCAGGAAACTGATGTGGTTCGCGGCGAAAACCACCGGTCCCGCTGCGGGTACGTTGCTCTTGCCCGACACCACGGTCCGGTATAGGACGTGGTCCAGGATCCACCCCACCGGGCGGCTCCACAGGCGCGTCCATGCGGCTGGCAGCTGGGTTTCAGTCGCCATAGATGACCTTGCTGACGATCGCCAGGGCGGTGTCCACCGTTTCCTCGAAATCGAGGTCCGAGGAATCGAGGGTTACCACGCCATCGGCGGCCTGGGTGAAGTTCACCACCGTTGAGTCCTTGGCGTCGCGCTGGATCACCTGGGCAGCAAGCTGTTCCTTGCTCTGGGTGCCGCCCAACTGGATACCACGACGCCGGAGCCTGGCTTCCTCGCTGGCGGTCAGGAGCATGCGGACCTCGGCGTTGGGCGCGACGACGGTGGTGATGTCGCGTCCTTCGACCACCATGCGGTGGTGGTGCTGGTCAATCAGCTCGCGCTGGCGGCGGATCAGTTCGGTACGTGCCCCCAGCGTGGTGGCCACGGCACTGACGGACGAGGAAATCAGGGGTTCCCGGATCTCGTCGGTGATGTCCGTTCCATCCACGGCCACGTATTCCTTGGCAGCGCTGGTGCTGACCTCCAAGGGTATGGTCTTGGATGCGTGCTCCACAGCAGCGCCGTCGTGAAGGTCCACTCCGGTCTTCAGGCAGTACCACGTCAAGGCCCGATACATTGCGCCCGTGTCCAAGTAGGCCAGCTTCAAGCGTCGGGCAACTTCCTTGCTGACACTCGATTTTCCAGAGCCTGAAGGGCCGTCGATCGCGATCACCAAGGGCTTGCCGGGGCGTGCGACCGTCTCGGGGCCGAAGAATTCACGTGTCATTACTGGAGTACCCGCCATCCACGGTCAGTCAAAGCTTCAACAAGGAGGTCATGCTTGCTGGGAAGCACGGAAAGCTCCACCATGCCCACGTTCTGTCCCGACGAATGGTCGAGCCGCAGGTCTTCGAGGTTCACACCGATCTCGCCGATCTCCGTGAGCAGCTGCGCGATTTGCCCGGGCTTGTCGTCCACCAGGATAGTGAGCCACGAGTAAGCCTGCGGCGGACCGCCGTGTTTGCCCGGGATTCTGGCCTGGCCGGCATTGCCTTCACTGATCAGCTGGGCAAGGTCCAGCCGTGCACCCGGTGCCGACGGCGCTTCCAGCGTGCCGATGAGGCGGTTCAGGTCCTCACGGACACCGTGCAGGATGGACACTACTTTGTCTGCGTTGCCGCCGAGGATCTGCACCCAAAGGGTGGGATCACTGGCGGCGATGCGGGTAGTGTCCCGGAGGCCGTTGCCTGCCAGCGAAAGAGCATGCAACGGCGTACCCTGCAGCCGGCTGGCCAACAGCGATGACATGATCTGCGGCAAGTGCGAGACCAAGGCAACAGCTTCATCGTGCTCGTCCGCGGTGAACTGGGAAACTATCGCCCCGAGGTCTCCGGCCAGCGAACGGGCCACCTGGGCGGCAGCATCCGAGGTCTCCTCCGCAGGGCAGATGACCCACGGCATGGACGTGAAGAGTTCACCCCTGGCCGCGACCGGCCCGGACTTCTCCCGCCCTGCCATGGGGTGAGTCCCCACGTACCGGGCGAGGTCCACTCCACGCTCGCGCAATTGGGCCAGGATTGTCGCTTTGACGCTGGCAATGTCGACCACGACGGCGGCCGGGTAGTCGGACAAGGCCTTCTGCACGACGTCGGCCGTTACGTCCGGCGGGGCAGCAACGACTACCAGCTGGGGTTCTTCGCCCAACTCCGCCAAGGGGCGGCCTGCCCCGATGTCCACCGCGACGGCCTGGTTGGTGGGCGAGGGGTCGAACAGAAAGACCGGAACCCCGCGGCCGCGCAGTCCAAGGCCGATGCTGGCACCCAGCAGGCCTGTGCCGAGAACGACGACCGGGCCATCAAGGTGGCCCCGGCCGTGCGTACCGAATGCAGACATGCCCTAGAGCCCCACCGATGCCAAGAGGTGACCGACTTCCTGCCTGCCGAGGTTGCGGATGCTTCCCTGGCGCTGGTCACCCAGGCCAATGGGGCCAACCTTGACGCGGACAAGCCGTTCAACCGGGAACCCGACGGCGTCGAACATGCGGCGCACGATCCGGTTTTTACCGGAGTGCAGGACAACCTCGATCAGGACGTGGCCGGGGGTGGAATCGACCAGGCGGAAGGAGTCAACGGCTGCCACGCCGTCTTCCAGCTCGATGCCGCTCTTCAGCTTGGCGCCTACGCCCTGCGGGAACGGGCCACGGACCTGGACCAGGTACGTCTTGGGTACCTCGTAGGACGGATGCGTCAAACGGTTGGCGAGTTCGCCGTCGTTCGTCAGCAGCAGCAGTCCCTCGGTGGCGACGTCAAGGCGTCCGACGTGGAACAGGCGTTCGCCCTTGTTTTTGTTGTTCTTGAGGAAGTCGCTGATGCACGGGCGGCCTTCGGGGTCCTCCATGGTGGAAACGACGCCCTTGGGCTTGTTGAACACCATGTAGACCAGGGTCTCGTCCAGCTGGATCCGGATGCCATCAACGTGGATCACGGCAGTGGTTGGATCCACCCGCATTCCGAGCTCCGTGGTGACAACACCGTCCACCTCAACGCGGCCTTCGAGGATCATTTCTTCGCACACACGGCGGGAAGCAACGCCGGCCTGGGCCATGACCTTCTGCAGGCGGACGCCGTCGGCGTCGTGAAGTTCGGACTGCGGAACGTCCTGGCGCGGCCCGCGGCTGCGTGACGGCTTCCGGACAGGGCCGAGGTTCTGACCGAAACGCTCGCTGCCGAAGGCCTTTGATCCGAACTGCTTGGCTTGCTTCGGTTTGGGCTTCAGGGCGCCGGGCGTACCCGGAGCCTTGCCGAAGCCTGGCTTGTTGGAACCCGGCTTGCGGAACGGCTTGGCAGAACGTGCCGCCTGGCCGCGGTTGTAGTCGTCGGCCGTTGTGGGGTTGTCGGGATCGAAGGGCGCGGCTTCGCGGGGCTTCGACGCTTTGAAGGGGCGCCCCTCCCCCTGGGTGAAGTTGCGCTTGCCGGCGCCGGCGCTGCGGCCGGAAAAGCCGCCGCCGCTGGAGCGGCCTGTACCGCCCTGGCCTGCATTGCGTCCGGAGCTGTTGCGTCCCGAACCGTTACGTGGTGAACTCTGGCGTCCCGCCTGTGTCATGACCCGTCCTTGTGTAGTGATGGCCGGCATTCCGTGCTTCAATCAACACTAGCCAGCCGGGCAGACATCGTCTGCCCCTTGTCGCTGTGCACCTTGAAGGTGCCCTTAATCAGTATGAAGTTGTATCGAACAGCCTGCTGGAGCACGCGGCTACATCCGGCTGGCGTCGTAATACTCGTCAATTCCTTCCAGGCCTGGAAGGTGCGGCGAGAGCTGTGGCAGTTCAGCCACCGATCCAATGCCCATGCGTTCGAGGAAATACGAGGTGGTCCGATACAGGACAGCCCCTGATTCGGGGTCCGTTCCGGAGTCCTCGATCAAACCCCTCTGGGTGAGGGTCCTGACCACAGAATCGACATTGACACCGCGAATGGCGGAAACCCGGGCCCTGGAGACCGGTTGCCGGTAAGCAATGACCGCCAGGGTTTCAAGCGCCGCCTGGGTAAGCCTGGTAGTTTGCCCTTCGAGGACGAACCTTCCCACGACGTCGGCGAAATCCGAACGTGAATAGATCCGCCACCCGCCGGCGACGTTCCGCAATTCAAAACCCCGGGGTGCAGTGCTGGAACCGGCAAAGCCGACAGCATCCACGTCCGGGGCTTTAACAGTATAGCCGCTATACTCCCGCTGCAGCTCATGCAGCAAATCCTCGACGACGGCGACTGTAACGTTAAGCCCGGCGGCCAGCTCTTCGGACGTGGCGGGCTGGTCGATGACCATGAGGACCGCTTCCAAGGCAGCCCGGGCACCGCCAGGCAGCTCTTCCAGCTCTGCAAGCCCGTCCTGGACTCCTGGTTCTTCATTCATTAATGCCAGCCTCGTATTCTTCGCTCAGGCTTGAGCTGTCCCATCCAGCGTCTTCGCCCGTCCAACGCACCATCAACTCACCCAGTGGCTCGGGCTGTTCGAACGCCACCACCCGGTCGCGGAACATTTCCAGCAGGGCCAGGAACCGTGCCACCACCACCAAAGTGGTTCCGGCATCTGCGGTCAATGCCTGGAAGGACAGGGGCGCTCCAAGCCTCAGCCGGTGTCCCATGATTCTTGCCTGCTCCTTGACGCTGACAGGTGGGGCGTGAAGGTGGCCCAGGCCCACTTCGGCAGGAGGCTCGTCTTTGGGCTTGAGTGCTTTCGCCGCCAGCTCACCGAATTGCTCGGGCGTGTGCCGCCACACGAGCTCGGGGAGCATCGCTGCGAAGTGTGCTTCAAGGGCCACTTGCCTCGGGTATCTCCGGCCTTCCTGTTCCAGGGTTTCGCCCATGATTGCGGCCACTTGCTTGAACGCTTTGTACTGCAGGAGGCGGGCGAACAGGAGGTCCCTTGCCTCCAGGAGCGCTATGTCCTCGGCGTCCTCCACCTCTCCAGCGGGCAAGAGGCGGGCAGCCTTCAGGTCAAGCAACGTCGCGGCAATCACCAGGAATTCGCTGGCCTCATCGAGGGCCCAATCCTCCCCCAGTTCCTGGAGGCGGCGGATGTACTTGATGAACTCATCGGTGACGGTGGCCAACGCCACTTCCGTGACGTCCAGCTTGTGCTTGGAAATCAGGCCAAGAAGGAGGTCGAACGGGCCGGTGAAGTTGGCCAGCCGGACCTCAAAGCCCGCCTTGGGCGCCTCGGAGGTTCCGGCGTCGGGAGTTTCCGCCCCGGCCGCCGCGTCACGAGCCGGGGCAACAGACAGTCCCACTGTCCGTTAGGGCGCGCCGCCGCGCGAGATGAGTTCCTTGGCCAGACGGCGGTAGGCATCGGCACCGATGTGGTTGCCCGCGTAGCTGGTGATCGGCTCTGCGGCGACCGTGGCGTCCGCGAACTTGATGGAGCGCTTGATGACTGTCTCGAAGACCTTGTCACCGAAAGCTTCCACCAGGCGGGAGATGACTTCGCGGCTGTGGAGGGTCCGGGCGTCGTACATGGTGGCCAGAACGCCATCGACCTGCAGGCGCGGGTTCAGTCGGTCCTGGACTTTCTCGATGGTTTCCACCAGCAGGGCCACGGCACGCAGGGCGAAGAACTCGCAGATCAACGGGATGATGACGCCATGGGCTGCCGTGAGCGCGTTGACGGTCAACAGGCCCAACGACGGCTGGCAGTCAATGAGGACGACGTCGTAATCGTCTTCGACGTTCTTGAGTGCGCGATCCAGGACCTGCTCCCGGGCGACCTCGTTGACGAGTTGCACTTCAGCCGCGGAGAGGTCGATGTTGGCCGGAAGGAGATCCACGCCTTCGACTCCGGTTTGCTGGATGGCATCGCGGATGTTCACCTTGCGGTCCATCAGGACGTTGTAGACGGTGAGGTCGAGTTCGTGCGGGTTGGCTCCAAGCCCTGCCGACAAAGCACCCTGCGGATCAAAGTCCACCAGCAGGACACGGCGGCCATACTCTGCGAGCGCAGCCGCGAGGTTGATGGTGGACGTTGTCTTACCGACACCACCTTTTTGGTTGACCATGGCGATGACCCGCGCCGGACCATGGGAGGCGAGCGGGGCAGGTTCCGGGAATTCGCGGTGAGGGCGGCCCGTGGGCCCCATGACGGCGTCTTCCAGATCGAGCCCAGCGCCTTCCAGCGTAGCTGTTCCCCGTTCGATGCTCACGTATCTAACCACTCTTTCGACGACGATCTTCCCTGCCACTGCGCCCCCGGGCTGCAGCATTACTACTCCTTCAGGCTACAGGTCCCGACACGGTTATTCGGGGAACTTGACATTGTCCCTTGTTTGAGCCTTGACCCTCTAGTTGAGGTCGAAGGTTCCGCCACGTTCTTGTGCCGGGAAAAGAAAACGGCGAAGGCCGGCACACTGGGAGGTGCCGGCCTTTGCCGCGGAAGGAGACTGTGATGCAGGCGTCGCTAGACGGTCGCCTTCGCACGGGTTTCAGTCTCGACGTCGGCCTCCGGCTCGCTGCCGTGGGCGATCATCGTCTGCTCGTCGAACGGCTCGCTTCCGGACAGGACGCGCTCAACCTGGCCGTTGTCGATTTCCTTGACCCAGGTACCGATGAGCACCGTGGCCACGGCGTTGCCGGTGAAGTTGGTCAGGGCCCGGGCTTCGGACATGAAGCGGTCAATTCCCACGATCATGCCCACGCCACCGAGGAGTTCGGGCTTGTGTGCCTGCAGACCTGCGGCGAGGGTGGCCAGACCTGCACCCGTGACGCCTGCGGCGCCCTTGGAAGCGATGATCATGAACACCAGCAGGGAGATCTGCGCACCCAGGTCCAGCGGGGTGCCCATGGCGTTGGCCACGAACAGGGATGCCATGGTCAGGTAGATGGCCGTGCCGTCCAGGTTGAAGGAGTAGCCCGTGGGAACCGTAACGCCTACGACCGGCTTGGAGACGCCCAGGTGTTCCATCTTGGCGATCAGGCGCGGAAGTGCTGCTTCGGAGGAGGAGGTGGAGAAGATCAACAGGTATTCGCGTGCCAGGTACTTCATGAGGCGGAAGATGTTGACGCCGGCCACTGCGCGGAGCAGGGTTCCGAGGATCACCACGATGAAGAGGGCACAGGTGATGTAGAAGGCCACCATCAGGGTGAACATGCTCAGGATTGCCTGGGCGCCGGTTGCACCCACGACGGCGGCGATGGCACCGAAGGCACCGACCGGGGCAAGCCACATGATCATGATCAGGATGCGGAAGACCAGGCGCTGGCCGTGGCCGATGGCGTTCAGGATGGGCTGGCCCTGCTTGCCCATCTTCTGGAGGGCGAATCCGACCAGGATGGCTGCGAGCAGCGTGGGCAGGACGGGGATGTCACCGGGGATGATGCCGAGGAGGAAGTCCACGGTGCTGTCCGTGGCCGCCTTCTTGTTGGGATCGTACGGGGTCAGCTTCAGGCCTTCACCGGGGTGGATAAGGTTACCGACCACCAGGCCGATGGCGAGCGCGAACGTGGACATGGCCACGAAGTAGCCCAGGGCCAGGCCTCCGACCTTGCCAACCGTAGCGGCCTTGGCGATTGAACCGATGCCCAGCACGATCGTGCAGAAGATCACCGGGGCAATCATCATCTTGATGAGTTTGATGAAACCGTCCCCCAACGGTTTCAGTGACTTTCCGACCTCCGGGAACAAGAGTCCGACGACAGCGCCGAGCACGACGGCCAGGATGACCGCGATGTACAGGTAATGCGACTTGTCGAGTCCCTTGCGTCCACTTTTGGCAGCTACTGCCGACTCTCCTCGTTGAGAGGTCATGGGATTCTCCTTCTGGATACTGTGTAAGGCGCTGCGGTCCTGCACTGATGTCCAATCCGCTGCCCTTGTGTGATATCCATCATTGAGCCGTGGGTGACATACATCACCGTTGCGGTCATATTGGTCATGGAGGTCCTTGTGTTTCACAGCTGGAGCATTGCCCGACGTTTGTTTGTGGCAAACCTGCTGTTCGTCCTGGTGATGACGGCGGTGTTCGGGACCTTTTCCGTGGTTGAGGCCAGGGACAGGGCCTACGACAACGCGGGCGGGCGAATGCTGGCCCTTGCCACGTCCATCGCGAACAACCCTTTGGTGCTCGACGCGGCTTCCACCGCCAACCCTTCGGAAGTCCTTCAGCCCTATGCGTTGAAGGTCATGCACGACGCCGATGCCGACTTCATCACGATCATGGCACCGGACCGCACCCGCTGGACCCACCCCCGGGCCGAGGAACTGGGCAAGCCCTACATCGGAACCATCGAGCCTGCGTTGCGGGGTGAGACGTTCACGGAAGTCACGGCCGGAACGCTGGGCCCTTCGGTCCGCACGATTGCACCCGTCAGGGCTGCGGATGGTTCCATCAAAGCTTTGGTCGCCGCCGGAGTCACGGTCCGTACTGTCGATACCGACGTGGCCGACCGGCTGGGCGTCATTGGTGGCATCGCCTTGGTGGTGTTGGCCTTTGGGTCTTTTGCTGCCTGGCTGCTGGGACGCTACCTGCGTTCGGTCACCCGCGGTTGGGGGCCGGAGCAACTGGCGCAACTCTTCGCCTACTACGAATCGGTGCTGCACTCGGTCCGTGAAGGTGTGATCCTCATCGACACCCGCGGCAAAGCCGTGATGTACAACGACCAAGCGGCGGAACTGCTGGGATTGGAACCCTCCGACGCCGACCGCTCACCCGAGGCCGCCCCGAAGCTGGCTGAGCTTCCCTTCGACGGCAGCCTGCGGGCACTCTTTGAATCCGGCAGGCCCGCGCACGACGAGATCCACCTCACCGGATCCCGTATTTTGGTGGTCAACCAGGCCCCTGCCATCGGCCCGGTTCCGGCCCGCGGCCGGCAGAAACCGGCGGTCTACGGCACCGTGGCGACCATCAGGGACCGCACGGAAATCGAGTCCCTCGGCACCGAACTGCAGACAATGAAAACACTCTCGGATGCCCTGCGTGCCCAGACCCACGAACATGCCAACCGGCTGCACATGATCGTTTCGTTGCTGGAACTGGGCCGCACCCCGCAGGCCCTGGACTTTGCCACCAAGGACCTGGAGCTGAGCCAGCAACTCACCGATGACATGGTGGCGTCGGTGGACGAACCCGTGATGAGCGCGTTGGTGATGGGCAAGGCAGCCGAAGCGCACGAGCGTGGCGTGGAACTGGTGGTCCGAACCTCGGGCAGCGGCGGCGTCCGGGGGCTGGAGATCCAGGATCTGGTCACCATCCTGGGAAACCTGCTGGACAACGCGATCGACGCCGCGGCCACCGGAGATTTCCCGAGGCAGGTTGAGTTGGAGGTCGACGCCGGTGCTGCCGCCGTCGAATTCACGGTCCGCGATTCGGGCGGAGGCATCGATCCGGCGTCGATCGACGACGTACTGCAGTACGGATTCAGCACCAAGTCCCCCGATGGTACCGCCGGCGGTGCCCATGGCCGGGGCGTTGGCCTGGCCTTGGTGCGGCAGGCCGTCCAGCGACTCAACGGTACGATGACCATCAGCAATCCCGGCGGCGCGCAGTTCCATGTTGTGCTGCCCGCGCCCGTTCCGGAGGAAGAGAAAGCATGACAGAGATCCGCGTCCTGGTTGTCGAGGACGAGCCCATAGCATCGGATGCACATTCGGTCTACGTGGGCCGTTTGGACGGTTTCACCCTGGTGGGAACAGCGCCGGATGGACAATCGGCGCTGCGGATCCTCGGCGAGTTCGCGGCCTCGGGCTCCCCTGTTGACCTGGTCCTGCTGGACATGAACCTTCCGGACTTGCACGGCCTTGATGTCGCACGCCGGATGCGCTCTGCGGGCGTCTTTGCCGACATCATCGCCATCACCGCTGTGCGCGAACTGAACATCGTCCGCAGCGCCGTCTCGATCGGCGTCGTGCAGTACCTCATCAAGCCCTTCACGTACGCAACGTTTGCCGACAAGCTCCGCAGCTACAGGACCTTCCGGGAACAACTGGCAGGTTCACTGTCCGGGATCTCCAAGGCCGGCGCGTCGCAAAGCGATGTGGACCAGGCGTTCGCCAGCCTCCGCGCTCCCACGGAACTACCGCTGCCCAAAGGCCTTTCCGGTTCTACGCTGGAAGCAGTGAAGGACCTCGTGCGGGCGCGGCAGGATGCTGTCTCCGCCAGCGAAGTCATGGACGCACTGGGCATGTCCAGGGTGACGGCCCGGCGCTACCTGGAGTACCTTGCCGACGCCGGAACAGTAACCAGGGCGCCTCGCTACGGCACTCCCGGGCGGCCGGAGAACGAGTACGGCTGGAACCGGAACTGATGCGGCGAATGTATACACAAACCCGCAAGAATTGGTAAACACTGGCCTCAAGCAGGCTCTGTGTATACACTGATGGCATGCGCGCCAGTGATCGGGCTTACACGGCCCTTCGTGAGGACATCCTTGAATGGCGCCTGCCACCGGGTACGGTCCTCGCCGAAGTGGAACAATCGGAACGGCTTGGAGTCTCACGAACCCCGGTCCGTGAGGCACTGGGCCGACTCACCGCTGAAGGCCTGACGGCGGCGGGCGGCCGGGGCGTCGTCGTCACCGATATCTCACTGGACAGCATCGACGAACTGTTCGAACTGCGCGAAACCCTGGAAGTCAGGGCCGCTTCCCTCGCGGCACAGCGCGGCGAACCGGGCATCTTTGCCCGCTTGCAGGCGCAACTGCTGCAGGCCCCCGGACTGATCAACGACGACGACCCCGCCCGCCATGAGTACTACGACCTCGTGGGACGGCTGGACGAGGCCATCGACGCCGCCGTCTCCAATACCTACCTCGCCAACGCCATGCGTGGCCTGCGGGTCCACTTGGTCCGCGTCCGCCGTATGGCCGCCGACGATTCAGCCAGGCTCCACGCTGCCGCCGCTGAGCATGCCGCCATCGCCGAGGCCATCGCCGCGGGCAATCCGCGACTCGCCGAAGCCGCCACGATGGTTCACCTGCACCGAAGCCTGACCCACCTCAAAGCCACCCACACCCCTGCCTAGAAGGAGCACCATGGTCAAGAACAACCACGTCCGCGTCTACAAGAGCGAAGAAAACCTGCCCCGCGAGGAGCAGTTGGCCCACAAGATCGCCGAGGTCGCCGCCGACCCCGTAGCAGTGACGGCCGAGGTCACCGACATGGTGATCAACCGGATCATCGACAACGCCTCCGTGGCCATCGCCTCGTTGAACCGGGCACCGATCGTTGCGGCCCGGGCCCAGGCCCTCACCCACGCCCCGAGCGCCAACGGCAAGGGCGCCAAGGTGTTCGGTATCAGCGAGCAGGTCTCCCCGGAATGGGCCGCGTGGGCAAACGGTGTGGCCGTGCGCGAACTCGATTACCACGACACCTTCCTGGCTGCGGACTACTCCCACCCGGGCGACAACATCCCGCCGATCCTGGCCGTCGCCCAGCACGTCGGTTCCAACGGTGCCGACCTCGTCCGGGCCATCGCTACCGGCTACGAGATCCAGGTGAACCTGGTCAAGGCCATCTGCCTGCACAAGCACAAGATCGACCACGTGGCCCACCTTGGCCCCTCGGCAGCTGCCGGCATCGGCACCCTCCTTGGATTGGACGTCGAAACGATCTTCCAGTCCGTCGGCCAGGCCCTGCACACCACCACCGCCACCCGGCAGTCCCGCAAGGGCGAGATCTCCACCTGGAAGGCCCACGCTCCGGCGTTCGCAGGCAAGATGGCCGTCGAAGCCGTGGACCGTGCCATGCGTGGACAGACTTCCCCGGTGCCGATCTATGAAGGCGAAGACGGGGTCATCGCCTGGATGCTGGACGGTCCCGAGGCTTCCTACGAGGTGCCGCTGCCGCTTCCCGGTGAGGCCAAGCGCGCGATCCTGGACACCTACACCAAGGAGCACTCCGCCGAATACCAGGCGCAGGCGTGGATCGACCTCGCCCGCAAGCTCCACCGCGAGCACCCCGAAACCGCGGACCCGGCCAACGTGGCCTCGGTGCTGATCAAGACCAGCCACCACACGCACTACGTGATCGGTTCCGGCGCCAACGATCCCCAGAAGTACTCACCCACCGCCTCCCGGGAAACCCTGGACCACTCCATCCCCTACATCTTCACCGTCGCCCTGCAGGATGGCGCCTGGCACCACGTGGACTCCTACGCTCCCGAACGCGCTGCCCGCCCGGACACCGTGGCACTCTGGCACAGGGTCACCACGGTCGAAGACCCGGAGTGGACCCGCCGCTACCACTCGCTGGACATCGCGGAGAAGGCGTTCGGTGGTTCCGTGGAGATCACGCTCACGGACGGCACTGTCATCACCGATGAGATCGCAGTAGCAGACGCGCACCCCCTCGGTGCCCGACCCTTCGCCCGCGAGCAGTACATCAACAAGTTCCGCACGCTGGCCGCCGGTTTGGTTGAGGAGGCCGAAATCGAAAGGTTCCTCGCCGCCGTCGAGCGCGTCACCGAACTCGGCGCCGGTGAACTGGACCAGCTCAACATCACCGCGGCACCGGGTGTCATTGACCTTCAGGCAGCTCCGAAGGGACTGTTCTAAATGCTGTACTCCGCAACCACGCCCGAGCAGAAAAGGCTGCGCCTGAGGGAGCTGCTCAGCTCCGGAACCGTGCAGCAGTTTCCCGGTGCGTTCAACCCGCTCTCGGCCCGGCTGATTGAGGAGAAGGGCTTCGCCGGTGTCTACATCTCCGGCGCAGTCCTGGCCAACGATCTCGGCCTGCCCGACATCGGCCTGACCACGCTCACCGAGGTGGCCACCCGCGCCGGGCAGATCGCCCGCATGACCGAGCTGCCCTCGATCGTGGACGCCGACACCGGATTCGGCGAGCCAATGAACGTGGCACGCACCATCCAGGAACTCGAGAACGCGGGCCTGGCCGGGTGCCATATCGAGGACCAATTCAACCCCAAGCGCTGCGGACACCTGGACGGCAAGAACGTCGTCGACGTCGACACCGCGGCCAAGCGCATCCGCGCAGCAGCCGACGCGCGGCGGGACCCGAACTTCCTCATCATGGCCCGCACCGACATCCGCGCCGTCGATGGCCTGCAGGCCGCCCAGGAGCGCGCGAAAGCACTGGTGGACGCCGGCGCGGACGCGGTCTTCCCGGAAGCCATGCGTGACTTGAGCGAGTTCCAAGCCATCCGCGACGCCGTGGACGTACCGATCCTGGCCAACATGACCGAGTTCGGCAAAAGCGACCTCTTCACGGTGGACCAGCTCCAGAGTGTTGGCGTGAACATGGTCATCTACCCTGTCACGCTCCTCCGCATTGCCATGGGCGCTGCAGAGCGTACTCTGGAATCGATCAAGGCTGAGGGGACCCAGGAAGCGCACGTGGCCAAGATGCTCACGCGTGCGCGCCTCTACGAACTCGTCGACTACGAGGCATACAACCAATTCGATACCGGCGTTTTCAACTTCCAGGTTCCTGGCGTCCGCTAGGTTCCGGATTCATCAAGGGGAACGCGGGTCCGCCGAAAATTCCAGGGCGCACCCGCACTACGAACGAAGGAGTTCAACATGGCAGATGTTGACATCAAAAAGGGCCTTGCCGGAGTCGTGGTGGACTACACCGCCGTCTCGAAGGTCAATCCGGAGACCAACTCCCTGCTGTACCGCGGGTACCCGGTTCAGGAACTGGCCGCCAAATGCAGTTTCGAAGAGGTGGCCTACCTGCTGTGGAACGGGGAGCTGCCGGATGGGAAGCAGCTGGAAGAATTCACTGCCCGCGAGCGCGCGGGCCGCGCCCTGGATCCGGTCGTGAAGCAAGTGGTTGACGCCCTGCCCACCACCGCCCACCCCATGGATGTTTGCCGGACCGCCGCTTCCGTGCTCGGTGCCCGGCATGAATTGGCAGAGGACTCCTCGCCTGAGGCCAACATGAAGAAGGCCATCGATCTCTGGGCGGCCATGCCCGCCGTAGTGGCGTACGACCAGCGCCGCCGTCGCGGACAGGAGCCTGTGGAACCCCGCGACGACCTTGGGTACTCGGCCAACTTCCTCTGGATGACGTTCGGCGAAGAGCCCGTGGACGAGGTCGTGGAGGCTTTCAACGTCTCGATGATCCTCTACGCCGAGCACTCGTTCAATGCCTCGACGTTCACCGCCCGGGTTGTCACCTCCACCCTTGCGGACCTCCATTCAGCCGTTACCGCCGCCATCGGAGCGCTGAAGGGTCCCTTGCACGGTGGTGCCAACGAGGCCGTCATGCACACGTTTGACGAGATCGGCATCCGCACCGAGGAATCGCTTGAAGAAGCAGCTTCCCGGGCCAAGACGTGGATGGAAGATGCCCTGGCCCACAAGAAGAAGGTCATGGGCTTCGGGCACCGCGTCTACAAGCACGGTGATTCGCGCGTCCCCACCATGAAGGCCGCCCTGGACAAGATGATCGCCCACTACGGGCGGCCGGAACTCCTGGGCCTCTACAACGGTTTGGAACAGGCCATGGACGAGGCCAAGGCCATCAAGCCGAACCTTGACTATCCGGCAGGGCCCACCTACCACCTCATGGGCTTCGACACGCAGACGTTCACCCCGCTGTTCGTCGCCAGCCGCATCACCGGCTGGACAGCCCACGTCATGGAGCAGCTCGCCTCGAACTCGCTGATCCGCCCGCTGAGCGAATACAACGGTCCGGAAGAGCGGCACGTGCCCTAAGGCTTCGTCCACCTAGAAACCACGACGGCGGGCTGGTCACCGACAGGCGACGAGCCCGCCGTCGTTGATTCAGCGCCCAGGTTCCACCCACTCCACTGTGTGCACGTCCGCCACGTTCTCGTTGTCCGCGGCCAGGTCCACCCGCACGGCAATACGCCTGCCGGAGATCATGGCCGGCAACCAATGCTCGGCATCTGCCCACATCCGCTCCACCGGCAGTTGGTGGACGGGGAACCAGGCCGGCGCGATCTCCTCGCTTTCGGACGGTTCCCCGACCCACGAACGCGTCAGGAACACCGTGGTGGCCATGTTCCATTCGGGCCTGGCCGGAAACACGAAGTCGACTGTCCCAGCGGGCACCAGGTCAGCTTCCTCCACCACGACGTTGATTTCCTCCATGACCTCCCGGCATGCCGCCTCGGAGGCAGTCTCCCCTAGCTCCACATGTCCGCCGACGCCCACAACTTTGCCCCGCCCAAACCCGGTCTTCTTGGTTCCGAGAAGGACGTGTTCGCCGTCGGATCCGGTCCGGAGCAGGAAGCACAAGGTCACATGGGCTGCTGTCATGCTGCCTACCTTAACCTGATCTCCCTTGCCGCAGCGGCCATTGCTACAGTGACCCCATGAGCGAAGCCGGGGGTGACGCGGGCGCCAGTGTGGCAGCTCCCGCCAAGAGCACTAAGGATCAGGACAGTTGGCTGCCGCGATGGCTTGTAGCGCATCCGCTCTACGCGGGATGGGCCTGGACCCTGCTGTGGGCGGGCCTCATCGTCCTTGACGAAGTGGTCGATGTGGCCGGATGGACCTGGTACTTGCTGGTCCTGATGGCGGCGCTGCCCACCCTGATTTCCACCCTGTTGGTGTTGCACGCGACGCCACGAAGCCACCTCCGTGCGGTTGACGCGACGGTATTGGGCCACTTCTTTGTTCGTTTCCTGGCCCTGGTGGCCGCATTCATGGTGTGGGCGGCTTCGGTTGTGATGAGCGCGTCCATCTCCACCACGGTCCAGTCGGTGGTCGGTGATTCGGAAAAGGAAGTCACCGCCTTGGGCTTCAACCTCATGGTGGCGGCCGTACCCTTGGTGCTCTCCGTTTTGTGGATGGCCTTCATTGTGCGTTGTGCGTGGTTCCTGCGGCGTTTGCGCGGCTGGCGCCAAGTGCCGGTCAAAACACGCGTCCCGAAAAAGTTCCTGCGTGCCCGGCCACGGCTCAAACGCGTGGTGGTGGGCCTGGCGCACCCTGGACTCTTGCTGGTGGCCGGATTGGGAACGTCGCTGCTGGCGGTGTCCGTGGACGCGGTCGAATTGACCTTGAACGTTCTGGACTAGCTCTGAGAAGCGGCGACTAGCCCAACGCCCGGGGATGGGCTGCCGCATAAACCTCACGCAGAGTGTCGGCGGTTACCAGCGTGTACACCTGGGTGGTGGTCACAGAGGCGTGACCAAGCAGTTCCTGCACTACCCTGACGTCCGCTCCACCTTCGAGCAAGTGGGTGGCGAAGGAATGCCGCAGGGTGTGTGGTGAGACATCCTTGGTGATGTTCGCCCGCTCCGCGGCCGTCTTCAGGATGGTCCAGGCGCTCTGCCTGCTGATGCGGCCGCCGCGGGCGTTGAGGAACAGCGCCGGCGTTCCCTTCCCTTTGGACGCCAACAGAGGGCGGCCCCGCACCACATAAGACCCGACGGCGCGTGCACCATAGGAGCCCAACGGCACCAACCGTTCCTTGGACCCTTTTCCGAACAGCCTGACGATCGCCGGTCCGGCTCCCGGATCAGCCAAGGAAACATCGTCCACATCCAAGCCCACGGCCTCGCTGATGCGGGCGCCGGTGGAGTAAAGGAACTCAAGCAGGGCCCGGTCCCGCAGTCCCGTGGCAGTATCCGAACCCGCAGCTTCCAGGATGCGTGTCACTTCACCTACGCTGATGGCTTTCGGAAGCCGCTTGCCCGGCATGGGCGGGTGGACATCGCTGGCGGGGTCCGCCGTCGTCGTCCCTTCCAACGCCCAAAACTTGTGGAGTCCGCGGACGGCAACCACAGTGCGCGCCGCCGAGCGGACGCCCAGGGCCGCACCGCCGTCGGACCCATCGGACAAGGCTTGGACAAAGTCCGTCACATGGTGCCGTGTAATGTCCCCGGGCTGCTCGGCGCCCCGGGCCGCCAGGAAGTTGGCATAGCGTGCCAGGTCGCGGCGGTACGCTGCCAAGGTGTTGGCCGCGAGGCCCCGTTCGACCCCTACGTGCTGCAGGTAGTCGGTTACGGCACGGTCAATTCCGTTGGGCGGCCGGGTCGCGGCCTCTGCCACGCTCAGCGCTGGCTCGGGTGAGCCGGCCACGGCGCGTTCGCAGGGCGGAGACTTGTGAAGCCATCGGCCTTGGCAGCTGCGGCCGCCAGGATGCCCAGGACTGCGGAGGGGTTGTGCAGACGGCCTTCCAGAACTGCCTTGACGGCTTCGTCGAGCGGGACCCAGTGAAGTTCGATCTCCGCTTCTTCGTCCGTGCGGACATGGCGGTCAGCTTCGGGAACATCCTTGAGCCCACGGGCAAGGTAGATGCGGACGGCCTCACTCGAGGAACCGGGCGAATTGAAGAAGTCCACCAGGACATTCCACGTGGCTGCCACAAGGTCAGCTTCCTCGGCGAGCTCCCGGGCCGCGCCGACGACGAAGTCCTCGCCCTCCACGTCCAGCAGACCAGCGGGAATCTCCCACAGGTCCATGCCAACGGGGTGGCGGTACTGCTTCAGCAACAGGATTTCCCCGTCAACGTTCATGGGGAGCACGGCTACCGCGCCAGGGTGGTCAATGTAGTCACGCACCAGGGTGTCCGTGCCTTCGCTGAGCTGGAACGAGTCACTGACAACGTCCCAGATCCGGCCTTCGTACACCTTGCTGGTAGACAAAAGACGGCGCGGGCTCGGCATGTCCGAAACCTGCCTTGATGTGCGGGGGGTTTCAGAAATACCGGGCATCGCGCCGTCCTTCGTTAGTGCTTGCGTTCTTACTTCGCTGCTACCGTGCGGGCACCGGTCTTGGTCGCCACCGGGCTGCCTTCCCGGCGTTCCAGGGCAGCCTTGACCAAACCTGCGAACAGCGGGTGCGGGCGCGTGGGGCGGGAGCTGAGCTCCGGGTGCGCCTGCGTTGCCACGTAGTACGGGTGGACTTCGCGCGGAAGCTCCACGAACTCCACCAGCTTGCCGTCAGGAGAGGTACCCGAGAAGACCAGGCCCTCGGCTGCGATCTGCTCGCGGTACTTGTTGTTGACCTCGTAACGGTGGCGGTGACGCTCGCTGACCGTGGTGGTGCCGTAGGTTTCGGCGATGACCGAACCCTCGTCGAGCTTGGCTTCGTAGAGGCCCAGGCGCATGGTGCCGCCCAGGTCTCCCTTGCCCTCGACGATCTCCAGCTGCTCTTCCATGGTGGCGATGACCGGGTACTTGGAGTCCGGCTCGAACTCGCTGGAGGAAGCACCTTCCAAGCCAACGACGTTGCGTGCGTACTCGATCACCATGCACTGCAGGCCAAGGCACAGGCCAAGGACGGGGAGCTTGGATTCACGGGCAAACTTCAAAGCGCCCAGCTTGCCTTCGAGGCCACGGATACCGAAGCCACCGGGAACACAGATGGCGTCGACGCCGGACAGGGACTTCTTGGCCCCTTCCAGGGTTTCGCACTCATCCGAGGGGACCCAGCGGATCTTGACCTTGGCCTCGTTGGCGAAGCCGCCTGCACGAAGGGCCTCAGTCACGGAGAGGTATGCGTCCGGAAGGTCGATGTACTTGCCCACCAGGGCAATCTCAACATGGTGCTTCGGGTTGTGGACGGCTTCAAGCAGCTTGTCCCACTTGGTCCAGTCGACGTCCTTGAACGGCAGATCCAATGCACGCACGATGTAGGAGTCCAGGCCCTGGGAATGCAGGGTCTTGGGAATGTCGTAAATGCTGGGTGCGTCGGCTGCGTTGACCACGGCGTCGATGTCGACGTCGCACATGCGGCCAATCTTCTCGCGCATGGCCTCAGGCACTTCGCGGTCCGAACGGATCACGATGGCCTCAGGCTGGATACCGATCGAGCGCAGCGCAGCCACGGAGTGCTGGGTCGGCTTGGTCTTCAGTTCCTGGGAAGGACCGATGTACGGAACCAAGGAAACGTGCAGGAAGAAGACGTTGTTGCGGCCGACGTCCTGACGGACCTGGCGAGCCGATTCGAGGAACGGCTGGGACTCGATGTCACCTACGGTGCCGCCGATTTCAGTGATGATGACGTCCGGCGCGTTCTTGCCTTCGGCGGGCAGACGCATGCGGCGCTTGATTTCATCGGTGATGTGAGGGATGACCTGCACGGTGTCACCGAGGTATTCGCCGCGGCGTTCCTTGGCGATGACGGTGGAGTACACCTGGCCCGTTGTCACGTTGGCCGAACCTTCAAGGTTCTCATCGAGGAAGCGTTCGTAGTGTCCGATGTCGAGGTCGGTTTCGGCGCCGTCATCCGTCACGAATACTTCACCGTGCTGGAAGGGGTTCATCGTGCCCGGATCCACGTTCAGATATGGATCGAGCTTCTGCATAGTTACAGACAGACCGCGTGCCCGCAGGAGATGGCCGAGGCTGGAAGCCGTCAGACCCTTACCGAGCGAGGACGCCACACCACCGGTGACGAAGATGTGTTTGGTCGTCTTGGACGAGCCCGGGAACCGGGAATTTACACGGGAATTTGATCGCTGCACCACGGAATTCGAGCTTATCATCAATTACGCCTTCCAAGCGTCTTGTTCGGATTCCCCAAATGGTCAATAGTTGCCCAGGACCGCGATCCAATCAAGAGCATGGCGGCCAAAAAGCATTGATGTGATGGTGCTCCCATTTTCACCTTCCGCCTCACAGCGCCAGGTTCAGGCCCGCTGGGGCAGGAGCTTTGCGTCGTCCAACAACTCCTGCGCGTGGGCCTGGGCGGATTCCGAGTCCTCCTGCCCTGCCAGCATTCGTGCCAGTTCCTTGACTCGTTCGTCCTCGCTGAGCAGCTGCACATCGCTGGAGGTGAAACCCGTGGCCGTCTTACCGTCGGAACCGCGCACCGACGTCTTGGTGACACGGATGTGCTGATCGGCGAACGCAGCAACCTGGGGCAAGTGGGTGACCACCAGCACCTGGACGTGGCGTGCCAGCATGGCCAGGCGACGTCCGATTTCGACGGCGGCACGCCCGCCCACACCGGCGTCCACTTCGTCGAAGACAAACGTGGGAACGGGATCCACCGCAGCGAGGACAACTTCGATGGCGAGCATAACCCTGGACAGTTCACCTCCCGAAGCTCCCTTGCCCAGGGGGCGCGCGGGAGCGCCGGAGTGCGGCTGGAGGAGGAAGGCGATCTCGTCGGTCCCCCACGGCCCCAGGACATCGCTGCTTTCCACCTCAATCACCAAGGTGGCATCAGCCATGGCCAGGGCCTTCAGCTCGGCACTGACGCGCCCTGACAGGTCCTTGGCCGCCTTTGAACGCGCCTTGCTGATGGCCGCGGCCAGTTTGCGCAGCGTCACCTCCGTAGAGGCCACCTCGGCGTCCAAGGATTCGATCCGGCTCGAATCGTCCTGCAGTTCATCCAGCCTTTTCCGCGCCGTGGCCGCCCACTCCAGCACCTCGTCAATGCTGGGAGCGTACTTGCGGATGAGCTTGGCGAGGGCAGCCCTGCGCTCCTCGATTTCGGACAGCCGTTCCGGGCCCTCGGTGTCCAGCGCGGCCTGGTAGCTGGAGAGCTCAGCAGCAATGTCGTTGAGGAGGAACCCCACTTCAGCCAACCTGGCCGCAGCGGCTCCGAGGGTTTCATCGTGCTCGGCCACATGCTCAAGCGTCCTCTTCGCTGCGTCCACCATGGACGTGGCATCGCCGGATTCGCCGAATTCCTCGGCGATCAGGGACTCATGCGCCGACGCCGCGGCAATCCGCAGTTCCTCGACATTGGCGAGTTTAACCGCCTCCGCCTTGAGGGTCTCGTCCTCGCCCGGCTGGGGATCGATCTCATCGATCTCCGTCAAGGCGGCGTCCAGCGACTCTGCCTCACGCAGCCGCTCGCGTGCCTCAGTCCGCAGGGTCTCAAGTTCGGTTTGGATCGCCTTCCAATGCCGGTAAAGATCCTGGTACTCCCCCAGCGACTTGGCCAAGGTTCCCCCTGCGAAGCGATCCAGTGCGTGACGCTGTGCAGCGGCGCCTTTCAAACGAATCTGGTCCGTCTGTCCGTGAACCACCACGAGGCTCTCGCCCAGTTCTGCAAGGACACCTACCGGTGCGGTTCTGCCACCGACGTAAGCACGGCTGCGGCCGTCCGCGCCGACGGTACGGGCAAGCAAGAGCTCCGCTACGCCGTCGTATTCTTCGGCGTCGCCGCCTGCTTCGCGGGTGCGTTCCACTGCGCTGTGGGCGGGATCAAGCTTCAGAACCGCCTCGGCAGACGCGGACTTGGCACCGTTGCGCACGGCACCGGCGTCCGAACGGGCACCCAGGAGAAGCCCGACGGCGGTGACCACCATGGTCTTGCCGGCGCCGGTTTCGCCGGTGACGACGCTAAGGCCCGGGCCCAAGGGCAGGGCGGCGTCGGTGATGACGCCGAGGTCACGGATTCGGAGTTCTTCAAGCATGCTTCACTTCGCATTCGTGGGATCGGAGGGGTCACCGTCCCGGGGAGCATTGACATCCCGCGGGCTCGGCAAAGGCGCCGGTGACAGGGTTCTGATGACCGGGATGGGACCCGTGTGGACTTCGCCCCGGCGTGGTGCCGGGCCGCGCCATCCGTGGATGGGGAGTTCGAATTTGCGGACCAGCCTGGCTGAGAACGGGGTCTTGTGGGTCCGGGCGAGCCGCACCGGCGTTGCGGAGCGGGTCACCTCCACCCGCGCACCGGGAGGCAGATCCACTGACCGCCGGCCGTCGCACCAAAGAACGCCTTGGGCATCGGTCCGGTTCATGATTTCTACCGCAAGCTTGGAGCGCGGAGAAACCACCAACGGCTTGGCAAAGAGCGCATGCGCGCTGATGGGGACTATCACCAGGGCCTCAACCTCAGGCCACACCACGGGTCCGCCCGAGGAAAAAGCGTAGGCCGTGGACCCCGTAGGCGTAGCCATCACCACGCCATCGCAGCCGAAGGAGGTCAACGGACGTTCATCGACTTCGGTGACGACCTCCAGCATCCGCTCCCGGTTGGCTTTCTCGATGGCGGCCTCGTTCAACGCCCACGTGTGCCAGATCTTCTGGCCCTTGATCCACACCTGGACGTCGATGGTCATGCGTTCTTCCACCGTGTATTGGCGGCTCGCGATCCATTCCACCGTCTGGGCGAGGTCGGCCCGCTCGCTTTCGGCCAGGAAGCCAACGTGGCCCAAGTTGACTCCGAGCAGCGGTACATCTACCTCGCGGACCAGTTCCGCAGCACGCAGGATAGTGCCGTCACCGCCGAGGACCATGACCAATTCCACGTCCTCCAAGCTGACGTGGTCGTTCAAAATCTCAATAGGGGTGTCCAAAGCGCCGAAAAAGCGTTCGATATCGGCAAGTTCAGACTTCTGCAGCACAGGAACCAAACCTGACGAGTGCAATTGCGTACAGGCATCCCATGCAGCGCGGAGCGATTCCTCCCGCCCAGTGTGGGCAAGGACAAGTACACGCCTGCTCATCGGGTTCTGCTTTCTAGTGGTTTGGCCAGAGGTTCTTCAACAAGGCAGCTACGTGCTGGTCCCGCTCTTCGATCTTAGGCAACTCAGCCGACATCCGGCGCGTCATCCACAGGAAGTATTCAACATTTCCGTCCTGGCCAGGCAGCGGGCTGGCAGCCAGGCCCCGAAGATCCAGCCCCGATTCAACCGCAGCATGGGCAACCTGGGCAACCGCCCGGCGTCGTTCATGCTCGGAGGACACCACGCCGCTCCGGCTCAACCGCTCCTTGCCAACCTCGAACTGTGGCTTGACCATCAGGAGCAGATCCCCGCCGGGTTCCGTGCAGGCGGCCAGGGGTTCCAGCACCAAAGTCAGCGAGATGAAAGACAAATCCGCCACCGTTAGCCGGGCCGGGCCACCGATCTGCTCCGGAGTCATATACCGGACGTTGAGTCCTTCGTGGACCTCAACCCTGGGATCCTCCCGCAGCTGGGGAACCAGCTGTCCGTGACCAACATCCACCGCAACAACGCACGCCGCGCCCTGGCGGACGAGCACGTCGGTAAAACCGCCCGTGGAGGCACCGGCGTCGAGGCACCGCTTGCCGGTAACCACGACGGCGGGAAAGGCCTCAAGTGCGCCGGCCAGCTTATGACCGGCGCGGCTGACGTAAATATCCTCAAGATGCGCTTGGACGATCAGCTCGGTATCGCCATCGACCTGGAGTGCCGGTTTTGCAAGGACAGAGCCGCTGGATGTGACCTTGCCATCACTGATCAGTTTCGCGGCATGGGTCCGGGACCTCGCCAATCCTCGGGTGACCAGTTCCTGGTCGAGTCGTGCCATGGATCAGTTGCTGCCTTCCGGACGGTGGGTGCTGGCGTGGTTGCTTGGGAGGCCTGGCTCGGAATCCAAGGCCTCCAACAACGAATCATGGATCCGCGTGTACAGCTCCCCGTGCTCCTCCAGCGGAGCATCGGGCACACTGTCCAGGAGGCCGATAGCCTTGTCCACCATGGCATCACCTGTAGCATTGGCCGGCTCCGGCCATTGCACCTGGCTGTCGTCCGGCTCCGGTGCGGGAATTTCGGTCATCGCACCAGTCTAGTGAGTACGCCACTCCACCTGCGGGGCCGTCGCTTCCGCAGCATCGGGAACGGCAGCCCACCATGCGGCGCAGGCCGCACGCCAAGCGTCGAGGTCATCCTCATGCCCGATCACGGTCACCGTGCCGTCCACAACGGAAGCCGAAGCAGCACCGCAACGGAAGGTGCCGCCGTCGTCCGTGATGGCCGGATAAGGGACGTACAGTCCCTCCAGGTCCGCGAGCAGGTAGTCAGGGCGTTCATCGGTGCGCGCAGCAAGGATGGTACTGGTGGTATCAACGCCGGTGAGCACGGCCGCCGTCGCGAATCCTGCGCGGTTGCCACCGAGGATGTCGGTGTCGAGGCGGTCACCGACCACCAGCGGACGTTCGGCGTTAAGCCGCTTGGCTGCTGCGTGGAACAGGGGCGCCTCCGGCTTCCCGGCGACGAGGGGGGCCTTTCCGGTAGCCGCTGCCACGGCTGCCACGAGCGTCCCATTGCCCGGCGCGATGCCTCGTGCCTGCGGAATGGACATGTCGGTGTTGGTGGCAAACCACGTGGCACCTCCCGCGACAACGTACGCGGCTTCCGCGAGATCCTTCCAGCCAATCTCTGGATTGAATCCCTGAACGACTGCAACAGGGGCCTCAGCTGCGCTGCGGACGGGCTTGAGTCCCACAAGTTCGATCTCGTGGGCCAAGGCCGCGCTGCCCGTGATCAGCACATGCGATCCCGCCGGCAGCATGGAAGCAAGGAGCTCCCCTGCCGCCTGCGACGAACTCACCACTTGATGGTCCTCTGCCGGCGCGCCCAACTCACGCAGGTGCGCGGCCACCTGGGCAGGAGTCCGGGAAGCGTTGTTGGTGACGTACCCCAGGCCAACGCCTACGCTTTCGAGGCGTTGCAACGACTCCACGGCCCCCGGGATGGCGTGCGGTCCCGCGTACACCACGCCATCAAGGTCGGAGAGGACGGCATCAAAGGAAGAGATCAGCGAATCAGCCATGCTGGGAGTCAGTGCCCTCGTTACCTGCTTCTGCTTCGTCGGACTCATCGTCGTCCTCGGCAGAATCGATATCAGACTCAGCGTCATCGGACTCGAAGTAGTCCGACTCGGCGTCATCGAGTTCAACCTCGTCATGGGCCACGTCAGCCGCGGCAGCTTCCGCGATGACCGTTTCGGCTTCAGGCTGCACGACGTCGGTCTCCGGGGCCGAGTTC
Source organism: Paenarthrobacter nicotinovorans (assembly GCF_007670255.1). Taxonomy (GTDB): domain Bacteria; phylum Actinomycetota; class Actinomycetes; order Actinomycetales; family Micrococcaceae; genus Arthrobacter; species Arthrobacter nicotinovorans_B. The sequence continues at coordinate 170,340 of NZ_SZVS01000011.1, forward strand.
TGGAAGCGCGGCTTACGCGCGGCTTCTTCTTCCTGCTCGTCCCAGCCGAGGTCAAGAATTTCAGGTTCAGCGAAGTCCCCGACGCCCAGCGCGTTCTCAGCGACCACGGCCTGGCGGGCCCACTTGTCGGCCTCTTCCGTCCGCCCAACAGCGTTCAATGCCTCGGCGTAAGCGCGGAAGAGGCGGGGGCTGTAGGAGAAAGCACGGTTGATATCCAGTTGCGGGATCTCAAGCTCGCTGACGGCAGCATCGAGCTGGTCAAGGTCCGCACGGGCACCGGAAGCCACGATCGCCAGCTCCACCTTGCCCGGGGCATCGAGATCCTGGGCTTCAGGCGAACGCACCATGTCCAAAGCCCGGTCCGGGCGGCCCAGGCCACGCTCGCAGTCGGCCATGACCGGCAAGTGGACGTTGGATCCACTGATGCGGCGGTAGGTCCGGAACTCACGCAGTGCCTCGCCGTAGTGGCCGGCAGCGTAGGCGGTGAGACCCACTGCCTCGCGGACCGCGGAGAGACGGCCTCCACGACGACTGGCAGCCAAGGCGTGCTGGAACGCCAGTTCGGGTTCAATGTCGATCAGGCGGCCAGCCATGACCAGATGCTTGGCAACCCAGCCGGCGCTCTGCTCTTCAAGGGTCTTGATCTGGTGGCCCGTGGCACGGTCCAGTTCCTTACCTGTGACATCCTCGTCAATCTCGGGAGAACGTTCGCGGTCGGGACGGTTCGAGCTACGGATGTCCTTGGCGTTGGGAACGCGGGCAGGCCGTTCTTCCCAGGAGTTGCCGCGGTCATTGCTGAACGAGCGGCGCTCACCATCACGTGCCGGACGATCGCCGCGATCGCCGAAAGGCTTACGGTCGTTGTTGAAGGGCCTGCGGTCGTTGCTGTCACGGCGGGGGCCATCGAAGTTCCGCGGACCACGCTCGGGACGGTCACCGAAAGGCCTACGGTCGCCGCGGTCACTGCGGTCACTGCTGAACGAGCGACGCTCACCATCACGTGCCGGACGATCACCACGGTCACCGAAAGGCTTACGGTCGTTGTTGAAGGACCTGCGGTCTCCGCGGTCATTGCTGAACGAGCGGCGCTCACCATCACGTGCCGGACGATCACCACGGTCACCGAAGGGCTTGCGATCGTTGTTGTCGCGGCGAGGGCCATCGAAGTTACGGGCGCCGCGCTCGGGACGGTCACCGAAAGGCTTGCGATCGCCGCGGTCACTACGGTCACTGCCGAACGAGCGGCGCTCACCGTCGCGGGAGGGACGATCATTGCCATCCCGGTTTTCCCTGGAACGGAAACCCCTCGGGTCCCCTCCGGAATTGTTGTTGGCGCGGAACGAACCGCGGCCGTCCCTGTTGCCGCCAAAGTTTCCGCGATTGCCGCCGCGATTACCGCCGTTGTGCTCAGCCATGGTGGATTCCTCCTGTTGCGAGCCGACCACTGGCGCGTGCGTAGTCGCTCATAACCCTTATTTCGTTGTCACGCCGCCGGCAGCACTGAACCACCGACTCGTATGTCTTATGCAATTCTATTCGACGCCACCAGAGCCACTGAACCCGGGAGGCGGCTTTCGGGCATCCCGTGGCAAGTCTCACAAGGGCCTGGGCCCCTTGCTCGTTCGCTTCCAGGACTTGTTGTTAAAGGTGAAGGGCCCCAACCGTCGTGGCGGAGGCTGCCCTTATTGCATGGTGTGTGTGGTTGTTAAAGGCGAAAGGCCCCAACCGTCGTGGTTGGGGCCTTTCTGAATGGTTGTCCGGCGGTGTCCTACTCTCCCACACCCTCCCGGGTGCAGTACCATCGGCGCTGTGGGTCTTAGCTTCC
>NZ_SZVS01000012.1 GCF_007670255.1 Paenarthrobacter nicotinovorans
AAACCGGCACACCCTGGTTCATCCCCCCACCCCACATCGACCCCCACCAAACACCCCGCCGCAACCACCACCACACAGTGTTTACCGGACAGTCTCCACCGCTCAGAACATAAGCAAGAGCATAGGGAGCACGGAGCGACTAGGCAGAGACCCTGACCGGCAAACCTGTTTCCAGGGACTCCTGTGCTGCATCGGCTACCTTGGATGCGGCCACTGCGTCCTCGGGAGTGCAAGGGTTTTTTCGTTGCCCAAGCACGAGTTCCACGAACGCCGCCATCTCGGACCGGTATGCCTGATCGAAGCGCTCAGCGAAGGTGGCATGCGCCGTTCCGGAGGGAAACACCACTCCCGGCTCAGCAGAACGCATGGCCATCTGCTGGTCCATGCCCACCAGGACCGAGCGTTCGGAACCCTGGAGTTCCAGCCGGACATCGTGCCCGGCCCCGTTGTATCGGCTGGCTGAGACCGTGCCTACCGTGCCGTCGTCGAACGTCACAACCGCCAAAGCGGTATCAACGTCGCCCACCTCGCCGATCGCCGGGTCGCCATTATTGGAACCTTTGGCGTAGACCTCAACGATTTCCTTGCCGGTGAGCCAGCGGAGGATGTCGAAGTCGTGGACGGAACAGTCGCGGAACAGACCACCCGAGGTAGCTAGGAATTCGACCGGGGGCGGGGTCATGTCGCAGGTGACGGCCCTGACCGAGTGGATCCACCCGAGTTCTCCGGCTTCGTAGGCGCGTTTGGCCTCAAGGTAGCCCGCATCGAAGCGGCGCTGATGCCCGATCTGCACTACTCCGTTCTTTTCGCGGATATAGTCCAGGACCGGAAGCGATTCCGCCACGTTCACGGCTACTGGCTTTTCGCAGAACACGGGGATACCGGCATCCACTCCAGCCCTGATGAGGTCGGGATGCGTTGCTGTACCTGTAGCTATAACCAGGCCGTCCACCCCGGAGGCGATCAGTTCCTCCACCGAGCCCACGAATTCAGCACCGACGCTGTCCGCGACGGAGCGCGCGTGCTTCTCCGCAACGTCCGTCAGCTTCAGCCGCACCTGCACTCCGTCCTGTGCCATTGTGTCGTTGAGCGCGCTGATGTTGTTGGCGTGCATCACGCCGATCCGGCCCACGCCCACCAGGCCGAGGGTCACTACGTTCGTCATTTCTGTCTCCGTCACTGCAGCAGAAGTTGTTTTCTTGGGAAAATTCCTGATGCGACACTAAAGCTTGTCAGTTTGTCCTGTCAAACATTCGCACCCAACGACGCCTCGAGAGCCGCGTCCGCCTCGCGCAATACCTTCGCCGCAACCTCAAGACCCTCGATCCGGCCAAGGGATACATCCTCGTGTTCGATGTTGACCAGCATGTCCGGATCCACGTCGTAAAGCGCGCGGAGGAACTCGGCCCAGTAGGAGGTGTCGTGGCCGCGCCCCAGGGCAACAAAGTCCCAGGCTGAGTTCTTCGGCCATTCGTTGGCCCATTCGTCTCCGCCAAGGTTGGTCCGGTCCTCCTCGGGTGACAACCGCCTGAAGCTGTTGTCCAGGACCCCATACAAAGCAGCGTTGCCCGTGTTCACGCGAACGTCCTTCGCGGCAGCCTGGAACACCAGCGACCCAAGTTCCCGGACCACAGCCACCGAGTCCATTTGCTGCCAGAACAGGTGCGAGGCATCCAGCTCCACGCCCACATGCGTGGCGCCCGTGAGTTCGATGAGCCTGTAGACATCGGCCGTGTTGAACACGATGTTCTGCGGGTGCAACTCCAGGGCCACTTTTACCCCGTGATCGGCGGCCAGCCGGTCAATTTCCTTCCAGAATTCCGCCGCCACGCCCCACTGATAGTCCAGTACGTCCAGTGCCGCAGAGTTCCAGGCGTTGACTACCCAGTTCACCACCGTGGCACCGGGTTCGCCGCCGGGCAGTCCAGACATGGTCACGACGCGATCCTGCCCCAGCCTGCGGGCCAGTCGGATGGAGCGGCGGATGTCTTCGGCATGCCTCTCACCGATTTCCCGACGTGGATGCAGGGGGTTTCCATTGCAGTTCAAGCCGGCGATAGAGACGCCCGTGCCTTCGAAGAGGCCCAGGTAATCGTCCCTGGCAGCATCCGACACCAGGATGTCGTCCATAGTGGGCACATGCACCGCTGGAAGGAACCCTCCGGTATTGATTTCGATTCCAGTCAGCCCCAGGTCAGCAATGACCTTCAAGGCCTCCGGCAAGGACCGGTCATGCAGGATGGCGTTGTAGACACCGAGTTTCATAGTGTGATCTTCTTTCCGTTGTTAAGGGCGGACTCGGCAACAGCACCGAGGAGTGCCATGTTGCGAACGCCCTCGTCGAAGGTTGCGCAGCGAGGCAGTGACTCCGCTTCGGGCAGCCCTGCGACTTCTTCGAGGAACGCCCGGGCCTGGTAGCCGAAGGCATCGTTCTGGCCGAAACCCACTTCCGGGGCGTCCATGGCAAGGCCTCCCGAAATGTAAGGGTGCCCTGGGCCCAGAATGACTTGCCGGTAGCCGTTCTGCAGGCCCGCTTCGTCATTCAGGAACAACTGGATCTCAGAAGGGCGGCGCTGGTCGAATTTGGCGCCGCCGTTCTCGCAGAACACCTCGAACTGCAGGCTGTTCGCATGCCCTGCGGCAACACGTGAGACCTCAAAGCTGCCCGCTCCGCTGGCGAACCCGGCATTGAAGGCCGCGTAGTCATCATTTTCCACGGCTTCAAAGGTGTCGGACACGGCTACGTGGTCGTGTCCCATCACGGCACTCAGTGGCAGCGGGCGCTTGTCGATCGAGGTGACCAGACGACCTCCACTGACGGATTGGATGTCGCCGCACAGGAATTCGGAGATATAGGTCAGATGGCTTCCGACATCGGCGAGCGCACCGGAGCCCGGCCCACCCTTGTAGCGCCAGCTCATGGGAGCGGCGGGGCTGACGCCATAGTCCGTCCAATAGCGGCCGCTGAAGTGCAGGACGTTACCCAGGGTTCCATTGCGGATGAGATCCCGGATGTAGGCAATGCCAGGGGTCCGTCGGAACGTGAATCCGATACGGGCCAAGGTCCCCCGGGCTTCGGCGGACCGGGCAGCATCAGCCATGGCCTGCGCATCGGCGATGGTGTCACTGAGCGGCTTCTCACACAGAACATGCTTGCCGGCAGCCAACAGCCCTTCAACCACTTCGCGGTGGATTGAGTTGGCGATGACCACGCTGACCACGTCGATGTCGTCAGCCTCCGCAATGGCCTGCCAGGAGGTGTCGCTGCGTTCGTATCCGAAGCGCCGAGCGGCCAGGGAGCCGAATTCGGCATTGACATCCGCGATCGACACGAGGCGCAATGGGGGCAGTACGGGGCTGTAGAGGGCAGAGGCCGCACGGTAGGCGGCAGCGTGGGCCTTGCCGGCCATGCCTGCGCCGATGACGGCGACGCCGAGGCTTTCAGCCATTGATTTCTCCTTTGAAATGTCGCCGCAGCGTGAGCACTGTCGGCAATTTTGTAGCGCTACAATTTGCGCCTGGATCGATCGTAGCCATGTCCATATGTCCTGTCAATGTCCGAGAGGTTATCCTCGAAAGCAGGAACGAAAGGCAACGAAGATCCCTTGAAAAGCCCCGAAACGCACAACAGCCCCCTGGGCAAGAGGCCCACCCTCTACGACGTCGCCTCACACGCCGGTGTCTCGCCGTCGTTGGTTTCCCTCTACCTCAAGGCCCCCGAAAGGATCAGCGAAAAGCGCCGGGGAGCCGTGCAAAAAGCGATCTCCGACCTCGGCTACCGCCCCAGCCGCGCCGCAACCACTCTTGCCAGCAGCCGCACCAAAAGCATCGGCCTGGTCATCGACGACTACCGGAACCCGTGGTTCGTCGACCTCCTGCGCGGCATGGAATCGATTTTGTCCGACCTCGGCTACCAGGTGATGCTCGCCGACTCCCGCCCTGGCGAGAACCGCATCAAGGAAGCCACCGACGGGCTACTGGCCATGCACGTGGACGCTTTGACGCTCGCCGCCGAGCCCAGCGACGCCATGCTGTCCGGAATCCGGGTGCCCACGGTGGTGGCCGGGTGGCGCAACGGCGTTCCGGATGGCGCGGACCTGATCACCAACGACGACGACGGCGGGGGCACCCTGGCCGCGAACCACCTGTTGGAGTTGGGTCATCTCCGCATCGGTCACCTCTCAGGTTCCGACGGCGCCTCCGCACACCGACGGGCCGGTTTCCTGCGCGCGGTGGAGACGGCCGGCGTCGAACCTGTGATCAGCCAGTCCCCTGGCACGTCGGAAGAGGACGGCTATCAGGCAGCCGTCCGACTCCTGGACGGCCACCCGGAGACCACCGCGATCTTCGCAGCCAACGACACCATGGCAGTCGGCGCGTTCGCCGCGCTCAAGGCGCGCGGTCTCTCAGTTCCGAACGATGTATCGGTGATCGGCTACGACAACTCGCCCCTGGCGAAGTCGCGTTATCTGGACCTCACCTCAATAGACAATCGAAGCGACCTCGTAGGCGTGGCTACCGCCCGCAGGCTGCTGGCAAGAATCGAGGATCCCGCCCTCCAACCCGAGCAGACGCTGATCGAACCTGCCTTGGTGCTGCGCGGAACCACGTCCATTCGAGGTTGAAAACCTGGGCTGGATACGGCTCTGCCCGGAGCCACTGAGGGGCTCCGGGCAGAGATCCGCGAAGAAAGCCTAGTGGCGCTTTGAGCTTGCCTCCGGGGCAGCCTCTGCGACGTCCGCGACCTCGGCTTTGACTTCCTCCAATGCAGCCGAGTGTCCGCCCAGCTGCTCCAGCTCATGGGCCAACTCGGCCAACTCCGCGCCGCCGGCCATCTGCGCCGTCAGCTCATCGAGGCTGATGTCCTTCTTGTCGTAGTAACCGATCGATTTGCCGCGCTTGAGCAGCAGGAACCGGTCACCGACGGGATAGGCGTGGTGCGGATTGTGGGTAATGAAGATGACGCCCAGGCCCCGGTCGCGCGCCTGCAGGATGTAGCGAAGGACGACGCCGGACTGCTTGACTCCCAGCGCGGCCGTCGGTTCGTCGAGGATCAGGACCTTGGCACCGAAGTACACTGCACGGGCGATGGCGACGCACTGGCGTTCACCGCCGGAGAGCTGGCCGATGGGCTGCTCCACATCGCGCAGGTCGATGCCCATGTCAGCAAGTTCCTTCTTGGTGATGTCCTTCATCTTCTGGACATCCATGCTCTTGAACGGGCCGAAACCGCTGGTCAGCTCCGAACCGAGGAAGAAGTTCCGCCAGATGGGCATCAACGGGACCACGGCGAGGTCCTGGTAAACGGTGGCAATGCCGGCGTCGAGGGCGTCCCTGGGTGAGTTGAACTTCCTGGCATCCCCCATCACGTTCAACGTGCCCTCATCGTGCTGGTGGAGTCCGGCGATGATCTTGATCAGGGTGGACTTGCCGGCACCGTTATCGCCGAGGACACAGGTGACTCGGCCATTGTCCACGGCCATGGTCACGTCCCGCAGCGCGATGATGTTGCCGTAGTGCTTACCTACACCATCGAGTGAGAGCAGATGCACTGGTGTGTGCGTCAAGGGGTCCTTCTCGTCTTTCAGCAGGGTCTGCTGGTCGATCTGTTGTGCGTTCATGGTTCCGGCCCCTTACTTCAGCTCTGCCCGGCGTTTGACGATGAGGTTGACGATGGTTGCCAGCAGGAGCATCAAGCCCAGGAAGAACTTGAACCAGTCCGGGTTCCATTGTGCGTACACAATGCCCTTGTTGGCCATGCCGAAGATGAAGGCGCCGATAGCGCCGCCTACTGCTGAGCCGTAGCCGCCGGTCAGGAGGCAGCCACCGATGACCGCCGCAATGATGTAAAGGAACTCGTTGCCCACACCTTCACCGGACTGCACGGCATCGAAGGCGAAGAGATTGTGCATGCCCAGGATCCAGCCGCAGAAACCCACAGCCATGAACAGGCCGATCTTGGTTTTGGTGACGGGGACACCTACTGCGCGGGCAGCATTGGCATCGCCGCCCACGGCGAAGATCCAGTTGCCGACGCGGGTGCGCAGCAGTACCCAGGAAGCAACCAGGACCAAGACAATCCAGAAGAACACCGTGATCTTCACTTCCACGCCGCCAATGCTGATGGAGGAGGCGAAAACCGCACGCGCCGATTCGAAGCCATCAAGCTTGGAGATGGACGGGGAAGAGACACTGCCACCGATGAGCCGGGTCAATGCCAGGTTGAGACCGGTCAGCATCAGGAAGGTCGCCAGCGTCACAATGAAGCTGGGGAGCTTGGTCTTGACCAGGATCCAGCCGTTGATGAAACCAATGCCCAGCGAGACCACCAGGGCCAAAGCAACGCCCACCCAGGCGTTCAGAGAGAAGTTCCAGCTGAAGAGCGAGGCCGTCAGCGCGGACGAGATCACGGCTACGCCGGTGGAGAGGTCGAACTCGCCGCCGATCATCAGCAGCGAAACACCGACCGCCATGATGCCGATGGTCGAGGAGCCGTACAGGACGGTAGCCAGTGCATTTGGCTGGGTGAACGTCTGCGACACGGAGGCGAAGAAGATGAACAGGACCACGGCACCTACGAGGGCACCGACCTCGGGCCTGGCGAGGAATTTCTGGAAGGGGTTGCGTCGGCCTACCCGTTCATCACCAGGCGATGTCGCCGGCGGCAGGGTTGCTGTGTTTGCCATGGGAGTGACTCCTTGTTGTCCAGGCTGCGCGGCGGCCATCCGCCGCGCAGCCCGATGCCGGGATCTAGCGAACGCCCTGCTGGGCGAACTTGAGGACGTCGGAAGCGTTGGACTTGTCCACGATGGTGGGACCGGTCAGGACGGGCTGGCCGCCGCCGATCTTGAAGCCTCCCCGCTTTGCCTGCCACAGGGAATCAACGGACATGTAGCCCTGGAGCCACGGCTGCTGGTCGACGGTGAAGATCACCGCTCCGTCCACGATCTTCTGGGCGAGGTCGGCATTGAGGTCGAAGCTGGCCACCTTGGCGGAGCTTCCGGCGTCGGAAACCGACTTCAGCAAGGTAAGAGTGATCGGTGCACCGAGTCCGATGATCACGTCGGCGTCCTTGGCCGCCTGGAGCTTGGCAGTTGCCGTGGACTGCACCGCGGTCATGTCCTTGCCGTCAACGTAGAGGATCTCAGTGGCGGGAACCTTGGCCTTCACGCCGGCGCAACGGGCTTCCAGGCCTACGTGACCCTGCTGTTGGATGACGCACACGGGGTGCTTGTAGCCTTCGGCCGCGAGCCGGGTACCAACGGCTTCGCCAGCGAGTTGCTCGTTGGAACCGAAGTGGGTGAAGGCACCGAGCTGGGCCGAGACTGATTCACCGGCGTTGAGGCTCACTACGGGAATGCCTGCATCAGTGGCCTTCTTCAGGACATCCTTCAACGCATCCGGAGTAGCCAGGGTCAGTGCGATGCCATCGACCTTCTGGTCAATGGCCTGCTGGACCAGCTGCGCCTGGCGCCCCGCTTCGGGGTCGGACGTGTAAAGGAGCTCCACGTTGTCCTTGGCGGATGCTTCCTCCGCACCCTTGCGGACGATGTCCCAGAAGGTGTCTCCTGCAGCAGCATGCGTAATCAGGGCAACTTTGATGCGGTCGGTGCTGGCCACTTGGCCTGCAGCTGCTCCCCCACCGGCATCCGCCGGCTTGCCGCCCTGGCTCGAGCAGGCGCTCAGTGCCACCAAGGGAACCACTGCAGCGACGACCGCCGCTTTGCGCCATGAGAATTTTGCCACCGTTATCTCCTTTGATTTCAGGTTGAGGGGTCCGGAGACTCGTATCCGGATCTCCCCACTACTCAGATCATGGTGACTGACCTCACACTTTGTCAATAGTTTGTCCTGACATTAGGATGTTTTTACGTACTTGCCTCGAGTAGATACCCGCAAGCGACCTGCCCGGACCCCCATCCTTGACGGCCGCGACCCTGCTGCTATTATCAGAAAAAGGCAGTATGTCCTATCAAGCGAACATGAGCGGACATAGCTTCCATCCGGCAGAGGAGCCGCATCCTGCTTCCTCGTCGGCTTCAGCAGGCGTCCAGGAGGAACCAGTGACGAACCAACTCAGTCTCAGCATCGATCGTTCGTCCCCGGTACCCCTCTACCACCAGGTAGTACAGGGCATCGAGGCCGCCATCCACAGCGGTGTGCTGGAACCCGGCAGCCGTTTGGATAACGAAATTGACCTCGCAGCGCAGCTCAATCTGTCCCGGCCAACCATGCGCAAAGCCATGGACGAGCTCGTCCGGGCGGGACTGCTGGTCCGCAAACGCGGCGTGGGCACTCAGGTAGTAGCCAGCCAGGTCCGCCGCCCGCTGGAACTCTCCAGCCTCTTCGACGACCTCAGCAACAACGGCAAAAAGCCCACCACGGAGGTCCTCAGCTTCTCCCACGTCGAGGCCGACGCCGCAACGCTCACCGCCCTCCAACTGCCTGCCGGGTCAAAGGTCTACCACTTCACACGACTACGCAAGGTGGGCGGGAAGCCCTTGGCCCTCATGGAAAACTGGGTCCGGGACGACATCACCAGCATGGATGAAGCCCAGCTCGCCAGCGAAGGCCTCTACGCCATCCTGCGGCGCGGCGGCGTCAACTTCCGGCTCGCTTCCCAACGCATCGGCGCCATGATCGCCAACGACTACCAGGCGCCCCTCCTCGAGGCCGAGGTCGGCTCCGCCCTGGTCACCATGGAACGCACCGCGGTTGACGACACCGGACGCATGGTCGAAACCGGGCACCACGTCTACCGCGCTGACTCCTACAGCTTTGAAATGACCCTCGTACAGCGCTAACGCAAGGACTCTACTTATGGCCAACTGGGTATACCCGCTGGGAACCGCCACTGACGGCAAGTGGGACATCTCCCTCGGCACCTCCGACTCAAGCCTCGCCGTCGACGGCTGGGCCCACACGGGACTGAAGGCCGCGACGCTCGCCGCGGGTGCCGCCGTCGAGCTTCCTGCCGCTCCGGAAGAGCGCATCGTGGTGCCGCTGAGGGGCTCCTTTACAGTGACAGTCGACGGCGAGGCGTACAGTCTGTCCGGTCGGCAGTCCGTTTTCCACGGGCCGAGCGATGTCCTCTACACCGGAATCGACAAGGCCGTCACCATCAGCTCGAACGACGGCGGCAGGGTCGCCATCGCGACCGCCCCCGCCAAGGCGTCGTACCCGACCCGGCTGATCACGGCAGCCGAAACCCCGGTCGAACTGCGCGGCGCGGGCAACTGCTCCCGTCAGGTCCATAACTTCGGCACACCCGCAGTACTGGAAGCCGACCGTTTCATCGTTTGCGAAGTGATCACTCCGGCCGGCAACTGGTCCTCCTACCCTCCCCACAAGCACGACGAGGAGAAGGACGGCGAAACCAGCCTGGAGGAGATTTACTACTTCGAAACCCGTGTGGCTCCCGGCTCCCCGGCCCCGGAGGAAACCGACGCGATCGGCTACGCCCGCGTCTACGCCTCAGATGAACGACCCATCGATGTCTCCGCCGAAGTCCGGACCGGAGACGTGGTCCTGGTCCCCTACGGCTGGCACGGCCCCGCCATGGCAGCCCCCGGCTACGACCTCTATTACCTCAACGTCATGGCCGGCCCCGGACGCGTCCGCGACTGGCTCATCAGCGACGACCCCCACCACGGCTGGATCCGCCAGACCTGGGAAGGTCAGGACGTGGATCCCCGACTGCCGTTCACGGCCTGATTCCGAATACCAAGAAAGCCCCTGTGGATTCACAGGGGCTTTCTTGATGTCTACTATCCGGCCTGGGCGATGTAGTCCGTCATCGTCTTGAGCTGGTAGCGGGAGACTTCCTCGGCGTTCTCGTCCTCGGCAAACACAGAAGAAACCATCACTGTGTTCGCTTTGTCGAGGAACCCGATCTCCTTAAGTCCGCCAAAGAACTCGGTCCAGTTGACGTCGCCATCGCCGATCTTCAGGTGCTGGTGGACGCGCACCGCATTGCCGGGCGGGTTGGTGATGTAGCGCAGGCCGTGCGAGGCATGGTGGTTCATGGTATCCGAGACATGCACCAGGCGCAGCTTGTCTCCGGCGGCCCGCATGATCTCCAGCGGCTTGTTGCCCATATGGAAGGTATGCGAGGCAACGTAGACCATGCCGATGTTCGGAGAGTTCACGCCACGGATCACCCGCAGGGCAGCCAGACCGTCTTCCACGAAGTCATCCGGATGCGGGTCGATCAGCACATCCAGTCCCTCCCGCTCAATGATGGGCAGGAGTTCCTCCATGGAACGGTAGAAAGCCCGCTCGGACTCCTCGGCTTTCTCAGGGCGGCCGCTGAACTCGGTGTTCATCGTCTGCACGCCCAGGTCCACGGCAATCTGGATGGCACGCTTCCAATAACGGACCGCGGCCTCCCGGGCGTCCTCATCCGGCCCCGACCAGCGCAGGACAGGCAACACAGAAGCGATCTCGACGCCGGCGTCCTTGCACGCGGCCTTCAGCTTGCCCACCAGCTCATCGTCGGCCTTGGGGTGGTTGAAGAACGGAATGAGGTCAGCGTGCGGGGTCATCTGCAGGTACTTGTAACCGAGGTCGGCCGCGACCCGGGGAAACTCCAGCAGGCTGTGACTGTGGTGGAACGGAGTGGGATCAAGTGCGATTTTCATGCCGATGCCCCTACTTGTAGAGATCCGGCTTGGTGTTCAACTGGACCTTGACCTTCTCACCGGATTTCTGCGCCTCGACGCCGGCCTCGCAGCACGCTGCAGTGGCGTAACCGTCCCAGGCCGTCGGGCCGCCGATTTCGCCGCGAAGTGCCGCATCCACCCAGGCCTGCACCTCGACGTCGTACGCTGCACCAAAACGGTCCTCGAAACCGGGGGTGACGGTGCCGCCCCACTTGCCCGCGGTCTGGATGTAGGGACCCGAGTCACCGCCGATGCTCACGATGCCGTCCTCGAAGGACGCCTGCGTGGCCACCTGGTAGCCGAACTTTGCGTTGACGTAGATTTCGACGTCGGCCAGCACACCGGACTCGGTTTCGAGCAACACGTGCTGGGGGTCGTGCTGGCCATTAGGGGCGTTGCGGGTTGCCTTCCCCAGACGGACCTGCACCGAGGTGATCTCCTCACCCGTGAAGTAGCGGATGGCATCGAACTCGTGGACCACGGAGTCGTTGATCAGCATCTCGTTGGTGAAGCCCTCGGGCGTGCTCGGGTTCCGGTGCTGGTGGTGCAGCATCAACAGCTCCCCCAACTCGCTGTTGCGGATGATGGAACCCAAAGCCGAGTACTCGGCATCGAAGCGGCGCATAAAGCCGACCTGGATGCGCTTGTGGCCCAAAACCTGCTCAGCCTGGACAACCTTCCAGGCGCTCTCGGCGTCCGGGGTCAACGGTTTCTCGCACAGAATTGGAAAGTCCTTTTCCAGCGCCTTGTAGAGGATTTCCTCATGAAGGAAGCCGGGGGTTGCAATCAGGACGGCGTTTACGTCGCCGTTGTTGAGTGCCTCGTCGGCACTTGCCAGCGCCACGGCGCCGTCGATACCTTCGACGGCGGCCTGCGCGCGGGCAAGATCGACATCGACGACGGCGGCTACTTCAGCGCCGTGGATGCGCGTGCTGAGACGCTTGATGTGGTCGGCACCCATGCGGCCTGCGCCGATGACGGCAACGCGGAGAGTCTTGGTCACTGTATCTATCCTTCGAAAAAGTCGGGGTGGTCTGGCTACTGGACCCGCGTACGCGAGCCGCAGGAAAGCAAGTAGTTGCGGGTGCGCTTGGCAATGGGCATCGGCACGTCGAACGCTACCGGGTACATGTCCTGCTCCACGATGCCGAAGATGGGCCGGTTAAGCCCTTCCACGGCTTCGATGACTGCGCGCAGATCCGGAAGACCGTTCGGCGGCTCGGTCATGACACCGGCCAGGTTGGCGGCGGCCCACGTCATGTTCTTCTCGTTGACTTCAGCCAGGACCTCGGGATTGATCTGCTTCAGGTGCAGGTAGCCGATGCGGTCCGGGTAGTTCTTAATGAGTTCCAGGCTGGAAGCCCCGCAGTACTCGGCGTGGCCCGTATCCAAGCAAAGGTTCAGGTACTCGGGGTCCGTGGCCGCGAGGAGGGTCTCGATGTCCTTCTGGGCACCGACGTGGGAATCGGCGTGGGAGTGGAACTGCTGGTGCAGGCCGAAGTCCTCCAAGAGGACCTTGCCCATACGGTTGTGGCCGGCGAAGAGGTCCGCCCACTGCCCATCGCTGAGCTCCCCGTTTTCCACGGCCTCGCCGGTGACGTCGTCGCGCCACATGGCCGGAATGACCACGATGTGCTCGCCGCCCATTGCCGCCGTGAGTTCCGCTACCTTGCGGGCGGGCTCCCAGGCTTCGTCGTACTGCGTGGCGCCGCGGTGGAACGCGGTGAAGACCGTCCCGGCGGTGACCTTCAGATCGCGCTGCTTGAGTTCTTCCGCCAGGCGGGTGGGGTCGTTCGGGAGGTAGCCATAGGGGCCGAGCTCGATCCATTTGTAGCCGGACTCCGCAACCTCATCCAGGAACCGCTCCCACGGTGTCTGCTTGGGGTCGTCCGCGAACCACACGCCCCAGGAATCGGGTGCGGTGCCAATGATGAGCTTGTTCTCGACATCAGTCATGACAGCGTTGTCTTTCTCTGCAGCGGTTCAGTTGGAGGGGAAGTTGTAGGAGGCGCCGGAGGCGTGGTGGGTCTCGGGCCAGCGGGAGGTGATGACCTTGCCGCGGGTGTAGAAGGAAACGCCTTCGGGGCCGTAGATGTGCTTGTCGCCGAAGAGGGATGCCTTCCAGCCACCGAAGGAGTGGTACGCCACCGGGACCGGGAGGGGAACATTGATGCCGATCATGCCAACGGTCACCGAGCGCTGGAATTTCCGTGCCGCAGCGCCGGAGGAGGTGAAGATCGCGGTGCCGTTGCCGTAGGGGTTGGAGTTGATCAGCGCGATGCCCTCTTCCAGGGTGTCGACGCGTACCACTACCAGGACAGGGCCGAAGATCTCCTCCTGGTAGGCGGTCATTTCGGTTTTGACGTGGTCGATCACGGTGGGGCCTACCCAGAAGCCTTCTTCGTGGCCCGGGACGACGAGGTCGCGGCCGTCCACCACCATGGCAGCACCTGCGGCTTCTGCGTCGGTAACGATCTTGACGATGCGTTCCTTCGAGGCCGGGGTGATCACCGGGCCCATCTCGGCGCCGGGTTCGGTGCCATTGTTGACCTTCACGGCCAGGGCACGTTCTTCGACCTTCTTGACCAGCAAGTCAGCAGCGTCCCCGACGGCTACAGCAACAGAAATTGCCATGCACCGCTCACCGGCGGAGCCGAACGCGGCGGCAGCGAGGTGGTCGGCGGCGTTGTCCAGGTCAGCGTCAGGGAGCACGATCGCGTGGTTCTTTGCCCCGCCCAACGCCTGGACACGCTTGCCGTGCTTGGTGGCGGTTTCGTGGACGTACTGGGCGATCGGGGTGGAGCCAACAAAGCTGATGCCGTCCACATCCGGGTGGGTCAGTAGGCCGTCGACGGTTTCCTTGCCGCCGTGCAGGACCTGGAACACGCCATCGGGAAGCCCCGCTTCCTGCCAGAGCTTTGCCAGCAGCAGCGACGGGGACGGGTCCCGTTCCGAGGGCTTGAGGATGAACGCGTTACCGGTGGCGATGGCCATCGGGGCCATCCACAACGGCACCATCACTGGGAAGTTGAACGGGGTAATACCGGCCACCACACCGAGCGGTTCCCGGAAGGAGAAGACATCGATGCCGGTTGAAACCTGGTCCGAGTAGTCGCCCTTGAGCAGGGACGGAATCCCGCAGGCGAACTCGATGACTTCCAGGCCGCGGCCGATCTCGCCCTTGGCATCGGAGAGGACCTTGCCGTGCTCGGCGGTGATCAGCTCGGCGAGTTCATCGACGTGCGCTGCGACGAGTTCGCGGAACTTGAACAACACCGCAGTGCGCTTGGCCAGGGAAATGTCGCCCCAGGAATCAGCGGCCTTGCGGGCAGCGGCCACCGTGGTGTTCAAGTCGTTCTCGTTGGCCAGGCGCAGCTCTGCGGTAACCTGCCCGGTGGCCGGGTTGTACACCGGCTGGGTGCGGTCACCTTCACCGGCGGACTCGGCGCCGTTGATGAAGTGGTTGATGGTGGTCAAAGTGGTCGTCGTCGACATCTGCGGACTTCCTCGTCTTAGTGCTCTTGTGGCGGGGTCTTGGGGTTCAGCCGAGCAGCTTGCGCTGGCGGCTCTTGTGGTCTGTGTACGTTTTGTAGGCCTGCTGCGTGGATTCCAGCTCCGACGCCGCTGAGACGGGAACGTCCCACCAAGACTCAGAACTGGGAGCATCCAGCAAAGGATCGGACTCGACGTGGATCACGATCGGGCCGGTTTCCGGGGCGGCTTTGGCTTCCTTGATCGCAGCACCGAGGGACTCGATGACGTTCTCGCCCGGTTCGATCCGGATAACCTTGGCGCCCAATGATTCGGCGTTGGTGGCGAGGTCGATGGGCAGGTGCTCACCGGCGTCGAAACTGTGCTGTTCCTTGTCCAGGACGCGGTACTGCGTTCCGAAGCGCTGCGAACCGAGGGACTCGGAGAGGGAACCGATGGAGGCGTAGCCGTGGTTCTGGATCAGGACCACGATCAGTTTGATGCGTTCGGCGACGGCGGTGACCAGTTCGGTGTGCATCATCAGGTAGGAGCCGTCCCCGACCATGACCACCACGTCCCTGTCCACGCCCCCAGCGGCGGCTTCGGCCAGCGCTGCGCGCTTCACGCCCAGACCGCCGGGGATTTCGTAGCCCATGCAGGAGTAGGCGTATTCGACGTGGTAACCGAACGGGTCCCGGACCCGCCACATCTTGTGCAGGTCGCCCGGGAGGGAACCTGCGGCACAGATGACGACGTCGTGATCGTCCATGGCCTTGTTGGTAGCGCCGATGATCTCGTTCTGAGCCGGTAACGGGGTGAAGCGCGTTTCGAAGGCCTCATCCACGATCGCGTTCCAGCGCTTCCTCTCCGCCGCGATTTTCTCTTCGAGGTCCGCGCCGACCCGATAGCCGCCCAAGGCCTGGTTCAGCTTCACCAAGGCCTTGCGGGCATCAGCCACGATCGGCAGAGTGGTGCCGTGCTTGTACGCGTCGATTGCCGCGACGTTGATGTTCACGAACTTCACATCCGGGTTCTGGAACGCGGTCCGGGACGCAGTGGTGAAGTCTTCGTAGCGGGTGCCGATGCCGATTATCAGGTCCGCCTCGGCAGCGATGGCGTTGGCCGCCGTCGTGCCGGTTGAACCAATGGCACCGAGGGAGAACTGGTGGTCCCACGGAAGGACGCCGACGCCCGCCTGGGTGTTGCCTACCGGGATGCCGGTAAGCTCTGCAAACTTTGCCAGTTCCTCGTTGGCGTAGGCATAAAGCACGCCGCCGCCGGCGATGATCAGCGGGCGCTTCGCGGCGCGGATTGCCTCGACGGCACGGCTGATGTCCTCATCCTCGGCTTCGGGGCGTCGGATCCGCCACTCGCGCTCGGCCAGGAACTCTTCGGGCACCTCGAACGCCTCGGCCTGGACGTCCTGCGGCAGCGAGATGGTCACGGCACCGGTCTCGGCCGGGTCCGTCAGTACGCGCAGGCCGTGGTGGAAAGCTGAGAACAGCTGCTCCGGCCGGGACACGCGGTCGAAGAACTTCGAGAGCGGACGGAACGCGTCGTTGACCGTGATGTCATACGCGTAGGGGAGCTCCAGCTGCTGCAACACGGGGTCGGCGGCGCGCGTGGCGAAGGTATCCGAAGGCAGCAGCAGGACGGGCAGCCGGTTGGTGGTGGCCAAGGCCGCGCCCGTCAACAGGTTCGAGGAACCCGGACCGATCGATGTACTGATAGCAAACGTCTGGCGGCGGCGCGTGTGCCGGGCGTACCCCACAGCCTGATGCACCTGGGCCTGCTCATTACGTCCCTGGTAGTACGGCATGATGGTCGGGTCCGCGGCTTGGTACTGCTTCAATGCCTGGCCCACTCCGGCCACATTGCCGTGTCCGAAAATACCGAACGTTCCCGGAATCAAGCGCTCACGGTAATCAACACCGGCAACAGAGTCCACGGTGTACTGCTTGGACAAGAACTCGACCACGGCCTGCGCCACGGTCATCCGACGGGTTGCTCCCACTGGTCTCTACTCCGATACTTTCACGGGAATACGGTCTGACGAGCTGAGCCCGGAAGCATCAGCCGCCCCGGGCGAAGTGTTGTTCAGCAGCGAGGCGGCCGTCGCTACGGCACCGGCGACATCGCCGTCGTGCGGGTACAGCAGGGTGCGCCCCACCGTGAGGCCTTGGACGCCGGGGAGGGCGAGGGCCGCCTGCCAGGAAGCGAACACTTCGTCCTGGCTGCCGTCCGGGTCGCCGCCGAGCAGCACCGTGGGCAGGGTGGTGGAGGCCATGACGCGCTCCATCTCGGCAACTACCGGCAGTTTCATCCAGGTGTAGGCACTGGTGGATCCCAGGCCCTCGGCAATGCCGACGGACTTGATGACGGCGTCGGCGCGGAGGTCGTTACGGACCTTGCCGTGCGAATCACGGACCGAAAGGAAGGGTTCAACCATGGCGATGAGCTTCCGTTCGGCCAGCGAATCGATGGCCTTGGCTGTGGCCTCAAGGGTGGCAACGGTGTCCGGGTCACCCAGGCAGATACGGGTCAGCATTTTGCCGCCGTCAGCGCCCAGTGCCTCGAGCGCGGCTGCGGTGTGGCCGGTGAAGCGGTCGTCGAACTCGTTGACCAGGCCGGCGAGGCCGCCGCGGTTCATGGAACCAAAGACGAGCTTGCCCTCAAGGGCGCCGAGAAGCAGGAGGTCGTCCATGATGTCCGGCGAGGCCAGGATGCCGTCAACGGCGGGGTTGGCCAAGGCGATCTGCAGGCGGTCCAACAGGTCGCGCCGGTCGGCCATCGCCATCGGCTCGGAGCCGACAGCGAGGGCCCCACGGGCGGGATGGTCGGCGGCGACAATGAAGTTCTGCACCCCATGCTTCAGGCCGGGATGACGACGGCGGGTGGCAGCTGCGCGGGCCACGGCCTCCGGATCCTCAAGCCTGATACGGCTCAAGTGTTCATAGCGGCGGGGGTCATCGTTGAGGCTCAACGCACTGCTCCTTCTGCAATGGGGGCTTCGGCCGCGGTTGCGCCCGGGACAGGACGTCCGCGCTCGGCCAGCAGCGAGGTGACCTCCTCCGGCGTCGGCATCGCATCCGCGCAAGAGAGGCGGGAAGCGACGATGGCACCGGAAGCGTTCGCGTAATCCAGGACTTCGGACAGCGGCCAGCCGGAGAGCAGGCCGTGGCAGAAGGCACCTCCGAAGGAGTCACCGGCGCCCAGTCCGTTGACGGTTTCCACCGGTACCGGCGCCGAAACCACACGTTCTGTGCGGGTCTTGGCCATGACGCCTTCCGCGCCGAGTTTCACCACGGCGATTTCGACGCCGGCGGCCAGCAGGCGGTCTGCCTGCTCGTCAGGCGTCCCCTCCCCTACGGCCACGGCGCATTCCTTGTCATTGCCGATCGCTACCGTGACGTGCGGGAGGATCTTGGCCACCTCTGCACGGGCCTCTTCTTCGGAGGTCCAGAACATGGGGCGGTAGTCCAGGTCGAGAATGGTGAACTGGCCATTCTTGAGCCCGGTCCGGGGGCGGGCCTGGTGCGCCGCGATATGTGCACTGCGGCTCGGCTCCTGGCACAGGCCGGTGACGGTGGACCAGAAGATGCCGGCCTCCCGGATGGCATCCAGGTCCAGTTCTTCGGCCTTGATCTGCAGGTCAGGCGCGGTGGGAAAGCGGCCGTAGAAGTACAGCGGGAATTCGTCCGTGGCGGGCTTGATCGCGCAAAACGTCACCGCAGTCGGGTACTGGGCTACCGGCGAGACGAAAGAGTCGTCAACGTTGAACTTGTGCAGTTCGCGGTGCAGGTACTTTCCGAAGGCGTCGTCGCCGGTACGGGTGATGACGCCGGTACGGCGGCCATGGCGGGCGGCAGCAACGGCAACGTTGGAAGGCGAACCTCCGAGGTATTTGCCGAAGGACGTCACGTCCTCCAGGTCCACTCCGATGTCGTTCGGGTAGATATCAACGCTGATGCGCCCGATCGTGAGCAGTTCGTGGGTCACGGTGATCGTTGACCTTTCTCTTGTGAACTCTTTGAGCGCTGGGCCCCAATGCCTTGCCACCCCTCAGTGAGCGGGGCCACATGACTACTTTGCACCAGATCGCATGTCCTGTCAAAGGTTTGTACTGACATATTTACAACATGACACAGCCCGGCTTTATTTGCGCGGAACAGCCAGCTCACCGGTGACATACTGGCTGCGGCCGAAACCAAATGACCAGTCGCCGGCAGTGTTCTCCACGTAGCCCACGAAGACATCTTCGCCGGCCACGCCCACCCGGGCGAGGCTCGTTGCAATGGCTTCGAAAAGCGAACTCTTGGCCATCTGACTACGACCCTCTTGGGTGAAGATCTGGATCATCACCACGCCGGATGTCCGCTCGAATCCAAGCCCGGCATCCTGCGCAATGATCTGCCCCTGGGGATGCTCGGTGAGGATGTGGAAGTAGTCGCGCTCGGGAATTCCATACTCGGCGACAATCGCGTCATGGATGGCGCGGCTGACGGCGGCCAGCTCTTCGGGTGAACGGCCTTGGTTGACGTCTATTCGAACAAGCGGCATTGCAGAACCTTTCTTGGAAGTTTGTCCTAACATACTAACAAAGTTGTCTGATTCTGGATACAGCAAAGCACGCCGGAAGCTCTCGACGGGACTTGCTCGAGCGTTGCGAGGCCCACTCTGCGCCCGAGAACACCCGAATAACCCGCACAGCAGGCCCCACAACAGGCCCACCCCTTTGTGAGGCCCACTCTGCGCCCCAAATCCTTAGCAGGGCCCACAACGCCAGGGTTCCCTGGCCGAGTTTGCGAGGCTAGAGAGGCGGGATGCATAGCGGGCCTCACAACACGCCAACCCACCTTGCGAGGCCCACTCTGCGCCCCAAAACACCCGAATAGCCCGCACAGCAGGCCCCACAACAGGCCAACCCACATTGCGCGGCCCACTCTGCCCCCCGCACAGGAATAGCCCCCACAACGGGGCCCACAACGGGGGATTAAAGTACACGGGGGCTTAAAGTACGACGGCGGCCCGGCGCCTTCCGTGGGGAAGGCACCGGGCCGCCGTCGTACTGCTTGGTGGAGCTTTAGAGCGCTGCGTAAACCTCGCGCAGCAGCGTCGCGGTCTCGGACGGCGTCTTGCCGACCTTCACGCCTGCAGCCTCAAGGGCTTCCTTCTTGGCCTGGGCGGTACCGGCGGAGCCGGAGACGATGGCGCCGGCGTGGCCCATGGTCTTGCCTTCAGGAGCCGTGAAGCCTGCCACGTAGCCGACAACCGGCTTGGTGACGTTGGCCTTGATGAAGTCGGCTGCACGCTCTTCAGCGTCGCCACCGATTTCACCGATCATGACGATGGCCTTGGTCTCCGGGTCGGCTTCGAACGCGGCCAGGGCGTCGATGTGCGTGGTGCCGATGATGGGGTCGCCACCGATGCCGATCGCGGTGGAGAAACCGAGGTCGCGGAGTTCGTACATCATCTGGTAGGTCAAGGTACCGGACTTGGACACGAGGCCGATGGGACCCTTGCCCGTGATGTTTGCCGGGGTGATGCCAACCAGGGCTTCGCCCGGGGTGATGATGCCGGGGCAGTTCGGGCCGATGATACGGGTGATCTGCTTGCCGTCAGCATCCACCTTGGACTGGGCCAGTGCCCAGAATTCGGCGGAGTCCTGAACCGGAACACCTTCCGTGATGACAACAACGAGGCCAATGCCGGCTTCGATTGCTTCAACGACGGCGTCCTTGGTGAATGCCGGCGGAACGAAGACGATGGAGACGTCTGCGCCGGTTTCAGCGATGGCTTCCTTGACGGTGCCGAAGACGTTGATTTCCTTGTCGCCGTGCAGGACCGTGGTACCGGCCTTGCGGGCGTTCACGCCGCCAACAATGTTGGTGCCGGCCTTGAGCATCAGCGCGGTGTGCTTGGTGCCTTCGCCGCCCGTGATGCCCTGAACGATGACCTTGGAGTCTTTGTTGAGGTAGATAGACATTCTCGCGTCCCTTTACTTAGCTGCGTTGGCGAGCTCGGCGGCCTTGTCGGCGCCCTCGTCCATGGTGGCGGCCAGGGTAACCAGCGGGTGGTTGGCCTCGGTCAGGATGCGGCGGCCTTCCTCGACGTTGTTGCCGTCGAGGCGAACTACCAGCGGCTTGTTCGCGGAGGAACCGAGCTCGGCCAGTGCACCCACGATGCCCTTCGCCACAGCGTCACAAGCGGTGATGCCACCGAAGACGTTGACGAAGACGCTCTTGACCTGGGAGTCGCCCAGGATGACGTCCAGGCCGTTGGCCATGACCTCGGCGGAAGCTCCACCACCGATGTCGAGGAAGTTGGCGGGCTTCACGTTGCCGTGGTTTTCGCCAGCGTAGGCAACGACGTCGAGCGTGGACATCACAAGACCGGCGCCATTGCCGATGATGCCAACTTCGCCGTCCAGCTTGACGTAGTTGAGGTCCTGCGCCTTGGCCTTGGCCTCGAGCGGGTCAGCTGCGTCCTTGTCCTCCAGCTCACCGTGGTGAACGTGGCGGAAGTCAGCGTTCTCGTCCAGGGAAACCTTGCCGTCAAGGGCAACGATGTCACCGGCGCCGGTACGGACCAGCGGGTTGACCTCAACGAGCGTGGCGTCTTCCTTCTTGAAGACGTCCCAGAGCTTCAGAATGACGTCGGCGACTTTGCCGCGCAGTTCTTCAGCGAAGCCTGCAGCTTCAACGATCTCGTCAGCCTTGGCCTGGTCGATGCCCACGGCGGGGTCGATGGCGATCTTGGCCAGGGCCTCGGGGCGCTCCACAGCCAACTGCTCGATTTCCATGCCACCTTCAACCGAGCACATGGCCAGGTAGTTGCGGTTCGCACGGTCGAGGAGGACCGAGAAGTAGAATTCTTCAGCAATATCGGCACCCTGGGCGATCATCACCTTGTTGACGGTGTGGCCCTTGATGTCCATGCCCAGGATGTTGGTTGCGTGCTCAAGCGCCTCATCAGCGGACTTGGCAACCTTCACGCCGCCAGCCTTGCCGCGGCCACCGACCTTAACCTGTGCCTTGACGACAGTAACGCCACCGATCTTCTCGGCAGCTGCCTTCGCTTCTTCAGGAGTGTGCGCCACGATGCCGGCGAGCACGGGTACACCGTGCGCTTCGAACATATCGCGCGCCTGATATTCAAACAGGTCCACGGTTTAGTGTCCTTCTACGTCGAAGTAGTTTTCTGTTCAGCCGGGAACCGCGATGACCGCGATAGCCAGCTGCGGAAAGTACGCGGTAACAACCAGGATTGAAGCCGGTCACATTGCGTAAGGTCCTCTCGGAACTTTAGCCCTTTGAGGAGTCCCGCCAGCTACACACTACCTGTTAAGTGAGTAACCTTACACTTCTATCGCATGTAGAAAAACCGCAGGATGACGCGGATTTTGGCTTCGTCAACGGCCCTTTCCGGGCGATCAGAAGCCTTCCTTCAGGCTCCCCCGGACTGTCTTGCCGCCGTCGGAAACCAGCTGGTAGCCCTTGCGGCTGACGAAGAATGCCACGCCCCCTGAGACGTTTCCGCAGGCAACGCCGCCGTTGTACGCCGAGCACCGCAGGCCGTTGCGCTCAATGTTCTGCCCGTCGGCCAGCTCGCGGAGCTTGGAGATGGGGCCGGTGCGGCTGCCCTTGGGCCCGAACTCCGACTCCATTTGTGTTACGCCGGAACGACACGAGCCGTACACGGCCTTGTCCGGAGTCAGGAGCGCCGTACCGCCGAGGTAGCCCAGCCCCGTCCCGGCGCAGTCGTCCGCCATGTCATCAGGCTCAGGCTTGGCGTACGCTGCGAGCTCGCAATGGACGACCGGCACGATCGCGAATTTGTTGTTGGCAGCGTCCGAATAGGAGTTGGCCTCGTAGGGCAGGTTGAGGTGGCCGCCCCGTGAGGACGTCATGGCACACACGATGTTCCGGTCCGCGGCGACGAACGCCGTAACGTCCTCGCCGGCGGCAAGGGTGGTCTGCTCAGAGACCGGAACCTGCTGCAGTTGCTCCAGCGGCGGCAACGGGGCAGGCGGAACGTAGTCGGGGTCCTTGGTGGCGAAGGAGCAACCCGACACCACAACCAGGATCAAAGCGGCCAGGAGCCCCCACACTGTGCGTCGCATGCCACCAATTATGCCGTGCTGCGTCACGCGTCCAGTTTTGTCAGCGGCGCGTAGCGCAACAGCAGGCGCTTCTCGCCGACGTCGAACTTCACCTTGGCGACCGTCTTGTCTCCCGCGCCTTCGACGCCGAGCACCACGCCGTTGCCGAAGCTCGTGTGGTTGACTTTGTCCCCCACAGCGACGGAAATGACTTCCTTTTGCGGCTGGACCCTGTTGCGTGCGACGGCGGCAGGCACGTCGGCGTCGAACCCTGCGGTAGGGCTTGCGGCCTGACCACGGGAGGTTCCGGCGCCCCAGAAGGAACCGCCGTAGCGGTTGGAACCGATGGGAGCGCTGCCCCATCCGCCCGCTTGCCGGCTCATTCCTTCGCGCTTCCACTCCACCAGCTCCGACGGAATCTCTTCCAGGAACTGGCTGGCAGGGTTGTACTGGCTCTGGCCCCACATGCTCCGGACCTCCGAGCGCGTGACGTAGAGCCGTTTCCGCGCACGCGTCAGCCCCACATAGGCCAGGCGTCGCTCTTCGGCGAGTTCCTTGGGATCAGTGGCCGAACGCTGGTGGGGGAAGATGCCGTGCTCCATGCCGGTGAGGAACACCACCGGGAACTCCAGGCCCTTGGCCGTGTGCAGCGTCATGAGGGTGACAACTCCCATGCGCTTGGCCTCTGCCACAGCCGCATCGATGTCGGCACCCGGCGCGTCCGGAATCTGGTCCGCATCTGCCACCAGGGAAACCTGTTCCAGGAATTCGCCCAGCGAACCGTCGGGGTTGTCGCGTTCGTACTCACGGACCACTGCCACCAGTTCGGCGAGGTTCTCCACACGGGACTCGTCCTGCGGATCCGTGCTCGCGCGCAGCCCTGCAAGGTATCCCGTCTGCTCCAGGACGGCTTCGAGTGCCGCAGCGGCACCGGAGCCTGCGGCAACTTCGGCGAGGTCATCCAACAGCTTCACAAAGCCCAGGACGGCGTTGACCGAGCGTGTGGCCATGCCCGGTGCTTGGTCCGCGCGACGGGCAGCGGCCATGAAGGACGTGCGCTCGCGCTCGGCAAGGGCGGCAACGGCGCCCTCGGCACGGTCACCGATTCCGCGTTTGGGTTCGTTCAGCACGCGGCGCAGGTTGACGTCGTCGTCCGGGTTCACCAGGACGCGCAGGTACGCCAGGGCATCCTTGATTTCCTTGCGTTCGTAGAAGCGGGTGCCACCCACCACTTTGTACGGCAGGCCGACACGGACCAGGACGTCTTCAATGGACCGCGACTGCGCGTTGGTCCGGTAGAAGATGGCAACGTCGCCGGGACGAAGCCCTTCCTCGTCCTGCAGCCGGTCGATTTCCTTGGCGATGAACTGGGCTTCGTCGTGCTCATTCTCCCCGACGTAGCCGATGATCTTTTCGCCATCGCCTTCGGCCGTCCACAACCGCTTTTCCTGGCGGTTGGGATTGCGGGAGATCACCGAGTTGGCCGCGCTGAGGATGTTCTGGGTGGAGCGGTAGTTCTGCTCCAGCTTGATGGTCCGTGCGTTCGGGTAGTCGGCCTCGAACTCCACGATGTTCCGGATGTCCGCGCCACGGAAGGCGTAAATGGACTGATCGGAGTCGCCCACCACCGTGAGTTCGCTGGGCTGGACATCCGTGTCGGTCCCGAGCCCTACGATTTCCCGGACCAGCGCGTACTGTGCGTGGTTGGTGTCCTGGTACTCGTCCACCAGGACATGGCGGAAGCGGCGGCGGTAGGACTCCGCGAGCGCGGGGAAGGCCCGGAACATGTAGACGGTTTCAGCGATGAGGTCATCGAAGTCCATGGCGTTGGCTTGGCGCAGCCGCTGGGCGTAGCCCTTGAAGACCTCGGCCACGGCCTGCTCAAAAGGATCGTTGTAGTTCGCCGAGGAAGAGTAGGAATCGGCGTCGATGAGCTCGTTCTTGAGCGCAGAGATTTTGTGCTGGATGGCCTTCGGGGCGAACTTCTTGGGGTCGAGGTCCAGGTTCTTCGCCACGAGCGTGATCAGTCGCAGGGAGTCCGCGGAATCGTAGATGGAGAAGTTGGAGTTCAACCCCACGTTGGCAGCCTCGCGCCGCAGGATGCGGACACAGGAGGAGTGGAAGGTTGAGATCCACATGCCCTTGGCCCGTGCCCCTACCAAGGCTTCGATGCGCTCCCGCATCTCGGCTGCCGCTTTGTTGGTGAAGGTAATGGCCAGGATTTCGCCGTGATGGGCACGCTTGGTGGCTATCAGGTACGCGATCCGGTTACTGAGTACGCGGGTTTTGCCTGAGCCCGCGCCGGCGACGATGAGCAGCGGGCTTCCGGCGTGCTTGACTGCCTCTTCCTGCTGCGGGTTCAGCCCCTGAAGCAAGGCATCCGCGGAAGGAAGCCCGGATGCACCCGAATTGCCCCATCCGCCGGAGGCTGGAGAGTCGCCCTCCTGCAAGCGGGCGCCCGTTGCACCACCACCTGAGCGCGAAAGCTCCGGCGCAGCCTTGACTGCGGCTTTGGTTCCAGCTTTGAAGGGTCCGTCTGCGTAGGGGTCAAACAACATATCCATGGTGCCTACCAGTCTAGGCGGTGCCCCCGACACTATAGAGCCTTGCGTCCACAGCCCGGCTACTGCCGAGGCTCCTCCAGCAACCACCCGCCCGCGGTGAGCCGTTCCCGCAGCCCCAGCCTCGTCAGCGGCTCCGGACCGTCCTGGAACTTCCGCCGTACCGAGGCGAGATGCTTCTTCACGCCGTCCACTGAAATGCCCAGCAATTGCGCTGTCTCGGCCATCGTCCCGGCCGCTCCTCCGAGATACACCGACACCACTTGATGTTCCCTCGCAGACAATTGCGGCTCCCCCATCCCGGCGTCCATGGCCTCAGAGACTTCAGGGGTTACGTAATGCGTACCCTGCGCCGCGCATCTGAGCGCAGTCTCCACCACGCTCGCCGGGGCGGTTTTGGGGATGTAGGCCAGCGCACCGGCCGCCATCGCCTGCCGCATGACAGCCGGGTCCACGACGGAACTGCACACCACCACCTGTGGACCCGACGAAAGGATCGCCTGGATTTTGGCCCGCAGCGGCACTTGGTCGCCGAGCAGGACATCGAGGATAACGACGTCGGACAAGGCACCCAGGCGGGCGGCGGCGTCGGCCCACGAGGTGTAGCGGCCAACCACGCGAATACCAGTGGTGTTGTCCTGAAGCCACTGGGAAAGCCCCTCCAGCAGGACCGCATGGTCTTCCACGATGTCCACCTCGATGGTGGGTTGGGACACCGGGTATCGCATTTTTATCGGTCCTCCGCGCATATGATGCTGCCTAAGTGGTCATCTTATTCCGATGACAGGTTTTGGGGAGACATTCATGGGGGCATGGATAACGCGGCTGGCAGCGCAGCGGAAAGCGGTGGAGCGCTCGGACCTGTTGGCCCGGTCCGGGACAGTAATGAGCTTTGTCTTCGTTGCGGCCTCGTGGCTATACCTGTTCCCCATCATGGATGGTCCCTTGTGGCACCGGGCCCTTGCCTGGGCAATCGTGACCACGCTGGTGCTGTGCTTCGTGGTGATGCTGCTCAGCGACGTCTGGCCGCTCCGGCTGATGATTGTGGCCGGGCTGATCATCTTGTCGGAGCTCCTTGCAGGTGTTGCCTACCGCCAGGATTCGGATTCGCTGTTGTTGGCGCACAGTCTGCTCATCGGTGCCAGCTCCACCGTTGCCTTGTCATTGCGCGGCACATGGAAGTCCGGAGTCTTTACGGGTCTGCTGGGCATCATGGTTTTCGGGCATACCTTGGCGACATCCATGATGCACCACCTTGGGCCCACGACATTCCTGATCCTTCTTGGATTCTGGCTCATCATGCTTGCCATCCGACATTCGGCCCCCAGGGCCCTGGATGTCTATCTGCGCGACCAGGCTGTCAAGGCTGAGTCCCTGGCCGCCCAGGCAGTTGCCCGGGACCGGATCAACGCAGCATCCCAGGACGCCCGGCAAATCCACGACACCGTGCTCAGGGGACTCACCCTCCTGGCCAGGGGTGGCGCCGGTGTGGCGCCGGAGGACTTCCGGGGCATGATCGCACCGGCAGCTTACGACGACGGCGGGGCACCCGCGCGAAACGTCGGCGCCCTTGGGACCGCATCCGTGGGGGACGCCGGGCAGGTGACGATCCGCCCGGCCGGCCGCCTTGCCGTCGTCGAGCCCTCCACAGGCACCGAGGTGACTTCCTTGCTGAAGGCGCGTGCCCGCGAACACAGCCGGGACGGTTTCTGCGTGGACGTCTTCGGCGAGGGCGGGTCATTGCCTCCGGATGTTGGGCTGGCTGTGGCCGACGCAGCCGGGGAATGCATGGTCAACGCAGCGCGGCACGCCGGGAGCGACCACGTGGATGTGCTCGTCTCCCGAACGGGTCCCCTGGTGTCGGTATTGGTCAGCGATGCAGGCTGCGGCTTCGATGCCGGGTCCCTCCCGCCGGAGAGTTTTGGTGTCCGCCATTCGGTGATTGAGCGGATGACGGAGGTAGGAGGAAGGGTCAGGCTGTTGTCGACGCCGGGACGAGGAACGACGGTGGTCCTCGAAGTAGAGGCAGCATGAGCCGGATCTTTCCAGAGAGTACAGGCACTGCAACCGGACCACTGTTCCTGTCCCGGGGCGTGCTGGTAACGGCCAGTGCGACGCTGTGGATCTTATCGGCCATGACCCAAGCAGGGTCCTTGGACGGGACCAGCCTGGATGACTCCAGGCTTGCCTCGGTCGCCTTCGACCTCGCAGGCTGCGTGATAGCCATCCTGGCATCGGCCCCCACAACCGCCCGGCGGCATCTTCCCCTGTTGCGCCTGCTCTGGCTTGCCAGCTCCATTGGTTCGGGCATCATGACGGCCCAAGTGGTGACGTTGTCCTCGGGCTACCTCGCGCTCGCGTTCAACGTCATGCTGGGGACGGCCCTGGTCTTCTTGGTCTGCCTGCGATGGGACCTGCTGGGATTCATGCTTCTTTCCGCTGCGAACTCCCTCTTGAGCAGTGCCTATTACGCCATTACCCCCCGTTTCGGTTCCGGGGAGGGCTTGTTGATTTTCTTCATTACCCTCATCCCCGGGCTGTTGGGAGTCCTGATCGTGGTGGGTATCCGCAGCCGCATGGAGGAGCAGATGGCCCGGCATGTCTCCCAGTCTCTGGCCACACTGACCCGACAGGCCGATAGCCTCGACTCGGCCCGCACGGACGAGCTGTCCGCCACGCACCGTCAGATCGAGGACCTCTTTGCCAGGGCGGCCCGGAGTGAAGGCCGCACTCTGGGTCCGGACCTGGCCGCGGAGGCCCAATTGCTGGCATCCCGGTTGCGTGCACAGCTGATGGTGGCCCAGAGCAGCAACTGGTTCAATGAGTCCCTGGTGCTGGCGGGTCTTGATTCCAGGGTCTCAGTTGCTGCACAGCCGGACCTCCTGCAACGCATTCCGCAGGCGCATCGCCCCGCGTTCCTCTCGGTGACCATGCTTCTCGCGACGCCCGTTCCCCACCCGGGGCACAACGCCGCCGAGGCACCAGGCAGGTTGCACGTCTACGTGGAGCCGGATATCGGGGAACGGGTGCTGATCACGTGGAGAGTGACCAACCTCGATCCCGCACGCTGCACCCCTGCCCTGTGGAGTGAGGTCGATTCGCTGGGGGTCCCACGTGTACACACGGACCCTGGAGGAGCAAGCGTGATGGTCCATATCAAGGCACCCAAGCTATGGTGACGCGGCTGGTGGTGGTGGACCGGCACCAACTGATGATCGACACACTGGATGCCTGGTTGCGCCGAAATGCGCCGGACCTGGTGGTCGCGGCAGGCTTCGCCACCGTTCCAACCCATCTCCAACAGGACGCCTGGACCAGCTTGTCCGCGACCGTGGCGGTCCTGGGAACCCTTGACCACCGCGCAGACCTTGTCCCCGCAGTCGGTCATCTGGTCCGGACGGGCTTACGTGTGGTGGTCCTGGCTACGGCCCTGGACCCGTGGGATGCCGAAGCAGTCCGCTCTGCCGGAGCCCTGGGCTACGTTCCCAAAGCGGCGGGGCCCGAGCACACGGAGTCGGCCCTCCGTGCGGCCGCCGCCGGACAGCAGTACGTGCATCCTGATGCCGTGGGCCACATGGCGGACAGCACGCCGGAACGCGTCAAGCTGTCACCGCGCGAGCAACGCCTCGCCGAGCTCTATCTCGGCGGCGATCCGCTGCCCGTGCGCGGAGTGGCCGACGCCATGGGCATCAGCGAACAGACCGTCAAGGCCCATCTGCACAGGATCCGGCAGCGCTATGCCACCGCGGGCGTCAAAGTGGGCAACGTCATCAGCCTGCGCAAGCAGCTAACCACTGACGGCTGGATCAGCTGAGCCTTGCTGTGCCTTGGCCCGCCGGCCCCTGCGTTTTCGCGCCGGCTCCTTCTGTGGCGCGGAGGCGAGGAGACTGATCAACGCGACCAGCAGTGGGCCGCACAGAGCTGCCATGAAGCCGGCGATGACCATGTGTTTGTAGATCTCGGACTGGCCCCCGTTGAGCATGACCGCCCAGAACTGCAACCAGCATCCCAGCACCATGACCACGGCCAACCGACCCACGGCGCTCCGCTTCCGGAAAGCCACAGCCAGGCCCAACAGCAGGGTCACCAGCTGCATCCCGACAAAGACCACTGGCGCGGCCTTCAGTGCGCTGAACACGCCCAGGACAACGGGGAAACGCCGTTCTTTCTCGTACGGTCCATGCCCGGAGCCTTCGAGGTAGGAGCCAACATAGCCCAGTTCCGGTGTCAGCATGGCCGTGATGCCCCGTTCACCCATGGTGATGAGCCGTTCGGGATGCGTGGCGTAAAAACCGGCGATGGTACCCAGGCTGATCTTCTCCTGGAACTGGTGGTACAGCGGGTTGTGCACGGCTGAGCGCGTTGAGTCCACGGTGGTGTCCATGGCATTGATGAAACTGCTGTCCAACCCCAGCCATTCCAGGTCCGCCTCGGGGGTGGGGCTGTACGGGAGAAGCTCCACGAACACAGCGTTGTAGAGGTTTACCTCGGAGAACCTCTTGGGCTGGGCGTTGATGAAGCCTGCCGAGAACGCAGCGATCACCAGGATCGCCGTCGCCGGCAGCAACCATGTCCGCCAGCGCGGACGCCGGGCGGCCGCAGCAGAAGGTTCGACGGCGGTCGCGTCACCTTCAGCCGCGCCGGGACGCCACGGCTGCCAGAGCAGCGCCAAGGCCACGACGGGCAGCCACGAGACCAGCTGCGTCTTGGCTGAAAAGGTGAACACGGTGGCGAGGACAACGAAAAGTACAGCCAGCCACTGGGGTCCGCGTCCGTTCCAGTAGTGGAGCAACGCCACGGACACGGCCAGGATGCCCAGGAAGGCCGCGGCCTCGCTGTAAGGCGAGATGAAGAAGTCAGCAAAGATTCCGTCCGCCATCACCACCGTCACCAGCCCTGCGATCAGGACGCGGAACCAGGCCCGACCCGGCAGTACGTTGACCAGCGCCGCGATCAACAGCCCGAACACTGCGCAGCAGACAATGCCAACCGCACGGGTATCGAGCCCCTCCCCCCAGCCCAGCAACGGGGTCAACAGCTTCCCCAGCCACAAGAACAGCAGCTGGGAAGAATAGTAGGGCTCTCCAGTGCCGCTGGCTCCACAGCCTTCGCCGTAGTACGTATGGGGAACCCAGCTTGGGTGGATGTACTTTGTGAATTCGGCGTAGTCCCACGGGCGTTGGTTCATCACTCCCAAGGAGCACACCAAGCTGTGCCCGTCGCCTTGGTCACCCATGCCGACAGGTTCGGGAACCAGCAACCGCACCATCATGAGGGCAGCCGACACCAGTCCGGCGATCAGGGCCACCCCTGGGACGGGACCCAGATGCAATGCCCCGGGCCCGAACGTCCTCGCGAGGAAGCGGGCCACACTCCCTATCGGCCGGGCTTTGTTCAGCTCCCGGCCGCGCACCGGGGCGGGAGCGAACACTTCCGTGGGTTCGCTGGTACGTTCACGAAGTCCGGTCGCGTCCTC
The DNA here is from genome assembly GCF_007670255.1 of Paenarthrobacter nicotinovorans. Taxonomy (GTDB): domain Bacteria; phylum Actinomycetota; class Actinomycetes; order Actinomycetales; family Micrococcaceae; genus Arthrobacter; species Arthrobacter nicotinovorans_B. The sequence goes on from NZ_SZVS01000012.1 coordinate 30,271, forward strand.
AACCATTGCTTGTCACTCCCCCGGTCCCAGGGGCGTGCACAGGTGCCAGGCTACCGGTCGTCAGTGCCAGCGGCTGGCCAGGTTCTTGAAGGCCCGCAGGGGCCACCGCGCACCGGATGGTTCGTGCAGTGCCCACGGCGCGGATGACGGGGTGGACGCTTATGCCTGGGGGCATCTTTTCACTCTTCAGGAACTCCAGGGCGTAGGGAAGGCAGCGGGCTTCCCGCGCCTCGGGTGTTGCCAGCGACGCGTCCTGCGCCACCCAGGCGCTGATGTCCTCGGCGGTGTGGGGTTCCGAGCACGGAACGTCCGCCCCATCCTCGGAAAGGACGCCATCCTTGAGTTCCTGCCGGTAGCAGAGCCGTACAACGGCGGAGTTCGGCCCGGCCAGCGCACCCTTGAGGTCAAGGCCCGTTTCCTGGGGCGTTCCGTGTTGGTCCGTCAGGGCGACGTCGCAGCGAACCGATCGGGCGCCCGCTGCCCATGCGTCGCGGCTTGGGAAGTAGCTGGTGACCGTCAGCCCGGTAGTTGCATCCCTGGTGGACGCCGAGAGATAGGTGCGCAGGTCCTCAACGGTGCACACTCTCCTGCCGACAGCCTTGAGTTGCTGTTGGCTGGGGCGTGCTTCCTGGCTGGCCAGGGGTTCGGGGAATTTTGTGACCAGGAACGTCTGGGTGGTGTGGGGATCGCTGCAGGGCACGGGCGGCCGGGATTCGCTCGCGGCATCGAATTCCTCCGGCGAGAACACCGCGTGGCACAGCCCGGCTTCCGGAGTGGCCGTGTCCACACCTGGCTGCGGCTGCTCACATGCTGAGAGTGTTGAGATCAAAACCGCAGCGGCCACCATGACCCCTGCGCGGAACGGGCTACGACGACGCACGCCGGCCCTTGCCCTGCGCAGCCGGCCGGCTCTTGCGGACGACGGCGGCCCGGACCAGGACGATGATGGCGGCCACGAACCCGAAAATCACCACGAAGGAACCCAGGAAGTGATGCATGAGGTCAAAACCCTGCTGACCCCAGCTTTGCTGCGCGGCTGCGATCATGAAATAGCGGGTTGCGTTGCTGATGCACACGATGACCAGGGCGATGATGGCGGCTGGCATGAGCCGGGATACCGGGATGCGTCCCATCAGGAAGAAGATCCCGGCCAAGCCCGCGACCGGGGCCAGCAGGACCGCGCTGGAGCACAGTCCTGTCACTTGCAGGGCAAGCGGCTGGCCACCGCCCACGTTGTGGAAAATGATGTCGTCCACGCTGTATGACGCGCCGCCGAGTACGCCGTCGAAAATCGCGGACATGAGCCACGCTTCGGCGAACCGGATGTGTTCCTGCTGCAGCATCGCAGCTGCTGCAGCAGCGATGAAAAGCAACCCGATGAGTCCCCCGCCGCGTGCCTTTCGCACCGGGATGGCCCGGGGTCCTGAGGGAATGCTGATGTTGCCGGCTTCGGCGCTCATGGCCACTACGCTTCCTTCGCTAGGAGTTTGACGTCAGCTTCCTGGTTGCGGCGGGTCTTGGCCCACCCCTGCCGGCCGGTGATGAGGCGGTAGGTTGCCCTCAGCACCGTGACGTAGTTCTGATACATGTAAAGCCAGTAGCCGAAGCCCCAGAGCACCCCCACCATGAAGTTCTTCTCCGGCGTGACCTGCTTCCTGTACACCAGGCCCCACAACGCGAAAGGCAGCACGCCCGTGGCAAAAATCAGGGGAATGATGAACCATGCCGCGCTAATCCAGGCGCCGAAGCTGCCCATGGTCAGCGAACCCTGCGCCACCATGGTGATGAAGAGCGTAGGCCAGAGGACCAGGCCAAGAATCTGGATGAAGGGCTGGACCAGGAAGTAGCTGGATTCGATGGCGCCGACGTTGCTGAAGTAGGGCGATTCGAAGATCCGCTTCAGGTACACGCTGCACTGCATGCCGCCGTGGCACCACCGGGTGCGCTGCGTCAGGAGGCGACGCAGGTCAGGGAGCGCTTCCTGGGCCACGTGGGTGTCGTGCATGTAGACGGTCTTGTAGCCGCCAAGCATGATGTGGATGGCGAGTTCGTAGTCTTCCAGGAGCGCCCCATGCCACGGTTGTCCGGACGTTTTGGCAATGACGTCCAGGGCGGAAAGACGCGTGAACTGGCCGTTTCCTCCCAGGCCGACCGTCAGCGTGTGGCGCCTGAGCGACTGCATGGCAGCGATGGTGGTACGGAATTCCATGTCCTGCATCAGCACCAGATACCGTCCAAAGGACTTCTTGAGGCGCTGCAGCCCGGTGCCACCCTCGAGGGTGGGGTCCTGCAGGTTGGACATCCAGACGGCGGTTTGGGCAGCTCCGACTTCGGGGTCGCCGAAGGCGAGCGGGCCGGCCGCCTGACGGAACGCGTTGTCGGCAAGGTGGCCATCGGCGTCGACCACCAGGACAATCACCGAAGACCGGTCGACGTCGGCCGGGAGCCAAGCGTCCAGGGTGCGGTAGGCGGCGTTCAGTGCGTCGCCTTTGCCGGTACGTGCCAGGGGGCGCCGCCGGCGCACCAGGTGGATCATGGAGTCGCGCGTCGAGGCGGCGTCGACGATACCGGCGGTACCGTCGTCGCTGTCATCATCGACAACCCAGACGTGGGCTTCGGGAAATTGCTTGCGCAGCAGTCCCAGGGTCTCGCCGATCACCACCTCTTCGTCCCGGCACGGAATGAACACATGCCACGAGAAAGAGCCGGGATCTCCTTCGGGATCGGGTTTGCGCCGGAGGAAGGGCACCAGAATCACCAGGATGTACGAAAGAAAAACCACCAGGAGCACAAAAGCCAGCGCCTGTGCGGATTCGAGTACCGACATTTACTTCCGATGCTTGGGCGAGGGCTGGAAAGCCCGGGAAAAATGGGGTGGCGGGACGGCCCGGAAAGAGCCGTCCCGCCGATGGTATTATGCGTTGGGATCCGTTCCCCGCTTTGCCGCTTTGAGCCTGCTGTTGCGCAGGACTACAAAACCGGTGATCAGCAGGGCGACCCCCACCAGGATGACCCAACCGAGGGTTGGGGCACCGGTGACAGCCAGCGTGGTACCGCCTGCGGCCGTGCCGCCGGCAGTCCAGTTATTGCCGTACATTGACAGTTCTCCTTTCGCCGTTGCGTGGTCGCCGGAGCGATCAGGCAGCGGCTGCCGCAGTGCGGCGGCGTGAGCGGACGAACAGCCAGCTGAGCAGTGCCAGGAGGGCCACGCCGCCGGTGATCGCCATGGTGTCGGTGTTGACCAGCGGGATCGCCGCTGCGTCAAGGTTGGGTCCAACGGTCGCGTTGGCCAGGTTGACGGTGGCGATGGAGCCCCCGGCAACAGCGACCTGCAGGGCGCGCTGGGTGAAGGCGCCCGACGGTGCGGTTTCCTGGACGTTGACCTTGGCCGAAACCAGGGCGGTCAGTGCGGTGCTCAAAGGAGCCACGATGCTTGTTGCGAGGGCACCCGTCACGCCGTTCAACGTTGCGGTCAGGGCAGCGAGGGCAGGTGCAGCGGCGAGCTGGGCGATCGGTCCGAGGCCGTTGACGGCGGTCGTGGCGGTTGCCAGGGTGCTGCTCACGACGGAGGTCAGCTTGTTGGCAACAGCCTGCGGCAGGAACGAGATGAGGTCGGTTCCGGCCGGCAGGGAGTTCAGGTCTGCGACGCCGGCGACAGCCAGGAGGTCGGCCTCCGTGATGGAGATGGTCCCACCGGCCACCGGGTTGGCCACCGTGACGCCCAAGGGGGGTCAGGATGGCGTTGGCCGTGTTGATCGCGGTGCTGATGGTGCCCGCGACGCCGCCGATGACCGTGCCGCCAACTTCAGCGGAAACCCCGGCCACGGAGTAGGCACCCTGGGGTGCTGCGCCCTGGTCCTTCTTGGCTGCTGCCGCGAGGGTAGCCACCTGGAGGTCCACGTTGACCAGGTCGGTGCCCCCGAGGATCCCGGCTGTGCCGAGGTTGATGCGGGCTGCCGGAATCGAAGGATCGCCGTTCGTCGGAAGTCCGCCGGGCAGCGTCACCAAGCCGGGAGCGCCGCTCACAGTGCCGGAGAATGCTTCCGAGGAACCGTCGTTGACTGCCTTGCCGTACTGGCTGACAGCGCCGACCTGGATGATGCCGTTGTTCTGGAGCAGCGGGATGTTGCCCGCGCCCACGTTCACGACACCGAACACGGCGCTGAGGTCCAGCGGAGTGTCGTTTTCAATGACTGCCGGGCCGGACGGCGGGGTGCCGATCTGCTGGGCAGTTGCTGCTCCGTTGGATGCCAGGCTGGCAAAGTTCGGGAGCGTGAGGACGGACCCGTCGATGATCTGTCCGCTGCCCACCGAGATGACGTCGGTAGGTGCTGCGTTTGCTGCCGGTGCGGCCACCAGGCCGATGGCCAGGGCCGATACCGCTGTGACACCCACGGCAGTGGGCCACAGCTTGCTCTTGCTGTTCAAGTATTCCCCCTTGCGAACGCTGCAGGACAGGGCTGTTCTGCAGCTGAGACTGTGGGGGCAGGCGCCCCCCGCTGCAAAATAACAAGCAGATCGGGGGCACAGGCTCGGGGGTACCCGAAGGGGTTAATGCCTCCTTCAGGTACTAAGCAAACTGTTCAGCCACTAAGCAAACTGGGGAACCGAGGTGAGAGCGGCACCCAACTCACGGACCGCCGTCGGGCTTCCTGCTACGAACCAGTTCATGCCGTTGACCTTGACGACGGCGGTGTCCCCGCCTGCTGCACGCACGATCGCCTTGCCGGGGAGCCAGTCCCACTCGGGGCAACTGTGCTGGAACCAGCAACCAAGCTCGCCGTCGGCCACCCGGCCGAGGTCGCACGAACCCGAGCCGAACATCCGAAGGGACGCCGCGGTGATGGCGGCTGCGTGCCAGGGCATGGCCGTACGGGGGTCGGCGAGCCACGTGGGGTGGATATAGGTGGCGGCAGAGACTTCGGCGACGGACACATCGCCGGAGCCGGAGATGGGCTCGCCGTTCAGTGTGGCTGGCTGGTCTTCGCCGCCCAGCCACAGCTTGTCCAGCTCGGGCTGGTAGATGGCACCGAGCAGGACGGAGGGATCCGCTACGGGGCTTCCGCCATGGCCGGCGTCGTCCCGCTTCAAGGCGATGGCGGAGCACCAGTACGTGGAGCCGTGCAGGAAATTGTAGGTGCCGTCCACGGGGTCGATCACCCAGGTCCGTCCGCTGGTCCCGGCTACGGAGGCTCCCTCCTCGCCGAGGATGCCGTCGTCGGGCCTGCAGCGCCGCAGCTGGTCCAGGACGTAAGCCTCGGCGGCGTGGTCAGCGGCGGTGACGACGTCGGAAATGGACGTCTTGCGTTCGCCTTGCAGTCCGCCCATCCGCATGAGCAGCGCCAGTTGCCCTGCTTCCCGGACCAGGGCGCTGGCCAGCTGGTAGTCATCAAGTGAGGGATCGAGTTCAGTTGCGGTGTGCCTGCCGGTGGTCATGGGTCCAGCTTATGTGGCGGGATAATGAATGACATGGCCAAGACACCAGCGCAGCGCATCAAGAAGCACGGAGCAAAGGCAGTGGTGCCCGATCACTCCCTGCCTCCCGTGATCAACCCCACCACGCAGCGCACCTCGCAGAAGGCGCAGAGCAACTCCAAGTTGATCGTGATCGCCGGCGTCGTGGCCAGCTTGTTCCTCTTCTGGTACCTGCACCTGCTGACCCTGAACCAGATGACGCAGCTCTCCAATGGCCTGGCAATGCCCGACTCCCTGATCGGCGGCTTCTCCCAGGACTACATCGCCCAGTTGCGCACCGCCATGGACGACTCCGCCCGTGGCCAGCTCAATTACGTCCACAAGACCGCAGGCACGCTGTTCCCCTTGATCTTTGGCTTCAGCTGGCTCCTGCTCATCGGTACCAACGTGGCACGCAAGTCCTGGCGGTGGGCCATGTGGGCCGCTCCCCTGCTTTTCGCGGTGGCCCACTTGTGGTCCAACGTGGCCATCGATTCGGTGCTGGCGGCAGAAACGCCCGACGCCGGTTCGGTTGCCGTGGCGTCGGCGGTCACCGTCGCGTCCTGGGTGCTTTTCCTGATCAGCTTGGTATGCGGTGTGGTTGCCGTGTTCCTGGGGAAGAAGCGCGCCGCCTGAGCACGGCTGTTTGAGCCACGGCTGTTTGAGCCGTCTCCCGCGCCCGGCCTGTCCGGGCACTTCTCCCCATTCCGCCGCCAGCCCCGCGCCGATACCGTGAGCCTTGGCGCCAGGTTCGGCGCGCGGAGTGTATTGGGGGAAATTCGTGGGAGAAATCCGGGCCGATTCCAGGCTCAACGTCGTTGAGATCAGCCCTCTGGCGTGGGCAGCGACCGTCCGCAAAGCCGCCGAAGCGATGGACAGCAGCCAGGACGCGGAACTTGCCGCGTATCAGGCTTCCTTGCAGGCCCAGGGTGACGTTACACCCGAAGTTGCAGAGGAACTCCTCCGCGCCGGCATTCTCGATGCCCGTGGGGTGATGTCACAGCAATGGGTGCTGGCAGTCTTCCTTGCGGCGTCGGCACCGCTGAGAGCGTCCACCGTCGTTCAGCGCGGGGACACAGCTCAGTCCGGGGGCACAGCTCAGTTTGGGGACACAGCTCAGTCCGGGGGCACGCTGGAGTCGGTCCACACTGAGGTCGGCATGGCGGGCGGGCGGGCGGGGCGTTGGCCTCTCGTACCGCCGCCGCATCAGCACCGAAGCGGGAGGCGGTGCTGTCACGGAAGTCCGCAACGCCGTCGAGGTTTCCTTCTTCCGGGAGGAGGACGCTTGGGCGTCCCTCAGCCGTCATTTTCCGGACCTGCCCCGGCTCGTTGACTCCCCCGACAACCTTCCGCAGGCAACGGCCGCCGACGTCGGCTGCACTATCCACCTTGAGGTGACGGCGGTTCCCCCGGGGAGGCACGGTTCCCAGCCATACCAACGCCGCCACAGCTGGGGCGTTGCCGAATGCCTGTACTCCGTGGAGGCAAGCCCCGGGGACGCTGCCACGGCCTCTTTGATGCCCGTCCCCGCCACCGATATTGCCAGCGAGTTTGGCTGGTCCGTGCTGGGCGGCCGTGAATACCTCGCCAGCGCCCGCGTCGAAGTCAGCAACGGGAGCGTGCACGCATGAGCCTGTATGGAATGGACGTGGAGGGCGGCCGACGCCTCAGCAAGGAGTTTGCCCGGAACAGCCAACGGTTGCTGGACCTCAGCGGCAGCCTCACTCCGCTCATCGCCGACGTGGAGTGGTACGGCGACGACGGGCAACGGTTCACCCACGACTGGAAGGCCTACCGCAGCCAACTTGTCGCCGCCGGGCATGCGCTCGAAGCCGCCTCGCAAGCCGTGCAACGGAACGTTGACGAGCAGCTGGCAGCCAGCGCCCCATCGGCCGGCTCCGCTGGTACGTCCGCTTTGGACCGGCTGCTGGACGCGGCCGCTGACGATGCCGGCGAGCTGTGGAGCGCCTTCGGCAGGGTCAACCGCGTGCTTGCCGGCACCGCCTCAAGCATGTGGTACCTCGCCCAAGACCTGGCGCCCCTCCCCATCGGAAACCTGATGGATGCCGAGGAGAACCGCTTCACCCGTTTCGGCGACCTGGTAAACATGGGCTGGGGTTGGCTGACGTCAGGTGAACCACCATCGATCACCCAGCTGGTGTCCAACGGCGTGCTACTCGTCGCGGCGACGCTGAACACCGCCGCGACGGTGACGAGTTTCGGTTTCCAGAACCCGCATTTGTTGGATGATGGTCGGCCGGTGGCGGGGAATCCCCTTCCGCTGACGGTGGGAACGCCCGGAAAAACAGATGCCAACGGCAGGGCCGTCACGCCTGTTCCCTCAAGCATCAGTGCCATCCTTGCCGCTACCGACGCCGCATACTCTGACGCTGGAAAGGACGGTACGGAGGACACCGGGATCAGGATCACCACGGTCGAAAAGCCAGGCAGTCCGCCTGCCTACATCGTGAGCATTCCGGGCACGACGCGGTGGATGCCCGATGGCGCGGCCAACCCTACGGACCTCACCGGAAACCTTGAACTCGCCGGCGGGAACCTGTCAACGGCCGCTCAGGCCGTGAGCCTGGCCATGGAGAAAGCCGGGATTCCTCCCGGTGCGCCAGTCATGCTGTCAGGGCATTCCCAGGGTGGGATGATCGCCACGGCGTTGGCCTCGGACAGTGGATTCACGGACAGGTTCAACGTGACCAATGTAGTCACGTATGGCTCCCCGGTGGACTCGGCTCCCATCCCGTCATCGATCGATGTCCTGGCTCTGCAACACTCCGGCGACCCCGTTCCCAAAGTGGACCTGGCCGATGCCACCATGGTGCCCGGCGGGGTCTCCATGAGCCGGGACAACAACGCCGTGGTGGTTACATTGCCCAATCCGGACATCGATCCCGGTGTCGCCGGGTTGAGCTACCACGATTCCTACCGCTACGTGGATTCAGTCACGCGGTTGGAAGGCGGCGGTCCCATCAACCAGTACAGTCAAAAGGACTCCACCCAGCAGTTCCTGACCAACGACGCCAGCCAGGTGTCCTCAACCGTGTCCAACATTTCCCGAAAGCAGTGATCTTGAGCAAACTTCCCAGAGCACTGGCAGCAGTCCTGATCGTTGGGCTGTTCCTCCTTGGCATCACGGCCTGCGGTGCGGGTGGTCCCTCCAAGGCGGAACGGCTCGGTAAAGACATGGAGGACGCGGCAAGCACTGTGCCCGGAATCAAGGATGCCCAGGTGCACGTGAACATGAACACGTCCGGAAACTTCATCACCGCGAAGCTGACAGGGACAGGCACCGACCAGGCCGCACTGGCCGAGGCCTTGGACGGAGCGTTGCCGGCGATGCTCGACAAGACCAAGGATCTGGACTCCGGCTCCTTCTCAATCAGCATCTTTTCACCGGACGATTCCGTATCCGTCGGGGCGGCAGAGCTGGGCTACACAGGTGGCACGTCGCTGGTGGACATCCGCGAGTACTTCCTCAACCGGCCCTGAGCGCTTTCCGTTCCGTCCGCACGCGTTGGGCGATCACCAGGCCCGCGGCGGCCAGGCCAATGGTCACGGGATAGCCCATGAGCCGTTCCAAGGTCCCCGGCTGCGGCACGTGCATTCCCGTGAGCCCGCCCACCACCAGCGCCCCCAGACAGACTGCTGCGCAGGCAGCGAGGAACCAGCTGACCGGCGTCTGCCGGAACCACAGTATGGCCAGCAGCAGCAGCGCAAAGCCTCCGCCGATGAAAAACATGAGGGCCCCGGCGAAGTGCCACGGAGAGCCCGCATCTTCGGGTACCAAGCCAACAATCACCGTTCCTAGCCCCGCAACGCCGGTCAGTATCCGAATAGCTACTGCCAGAATCCAGGGCACCGTCAGCACGCGGGCCTGGGCCAAGCTGTCCCCGGCCGCACGGAAACGCCTGGCCTGGACGCCCGGCCTCGCCGCGACGCACAAAAGACCTGCCGTGAGGAAGAGCGCGCCAAGAACCAAGGCCAGGCCCTGGACCACAAAGGAGGCATTCATCAGCCAGTGCAAGGGCGAACAGACCGCCCGGTCCTCATACACGCCGCAGGAGACAGCCCCCAGGTCGCTGATGAAGCCGGTGGCCCTGCTGTAGGGCTCCGGCCCGGCCCAGGCCTCGATCACTGCAGCCTCCGCCACGAAATACTGGACCACGCTCAGCTGGGCCCATCCGCCGATGTTCGCCCTGGTGCTGCGCAGGTCCGGAAGGAACGCTCCGGCCTGTACGGGTTCAATCTGGTGGCCATTCATGACCGTCAGCCTAGCCGTGTTCGGGCGGCGGCCCGGCAGCTTGTATGCTTGTAGTCGTGTCCGGGCCCTCGAGCTCCAGCAGTGGGATTCCAAGCCGTGGACACACAGGCCCTCGTAGCTCAGTGGATAGAGCACGGCTCTCCTAAAGCCGGTGTCGTTGGTTCGATTCCAATCGAGGGCACTTGAACCATCAGCAGCCCACCCCGGACCTGCGGGCCTATCTGGCCGGCAGCTGGGTGGTGGAGCGGACACTCCTGGACCGCGCCTCAGGCACCAAAGGTTCCTTCACCGGCGTCGTGCGCTATCAAGAGAACCCCGACGGCGGGCTGGACTACCGCGAAGACGGAACCATGCACTGGCCCACCCACTCGGGGCCCGCCTTCCGCGAATACCTCCTGAAGCCTGGCGCTGGTCCGGAATCCATGGACGTGTTCTTTCCCGACGGCCGGCCATTCCACGTCATGAGCTTCTCGGAGCAGGGCCACCAGGACAAGCACTGGTGCGATCCGGACGATTACCGCGTCAATTATCTGTGGGAAGGCCCGGACGCGTTCAGCTTCACGTGGGACGTCAGGGGCCCCGCGAAGGATCTGCTGCTGGAATCGCACCTGAGGAGAAATGCATGAACGTGATCGTGGTGAGTGCCGTGTGCGTCTACAACCAGGACGGTCAGCTCCTCACCGTCCGAAAACGCGGCACGGAGAAGTTCATGCACCCCGGCGGAAAGCCCGAGGCCGGAGAGACTGCTGCCGAGGCGGCGTCCCGGGAGCTGCTGGAGGAAGTCGGCATCGAGGTTGCCGCACAGGACCTGGAACCCTTGGGCGTCTGGCATGCCGTCGCCGCCAACGAGGACGAGACCACCATCGAGGCCACTGTGTTCACGGCCCCGGGCACGTGGGAAGCGCACCCCTCTGCGGAAATCGCCGAAATCCGCTGGCTCGACCTTGGCGCTCCCCTGCCCGACGACCTTGCCCCGCTCCTCACGGACCACGTACTCCCCGCCCTCGCGGCACCCAACTAGGGGACAGTTGGGTCAGAGCTCGGGGACCGCCTCCTGGGCCACAGCTGTAGCCTCGGCGAACTGGGTCCGGTACAGCTCCGCATAACGGCCATCCGCCGCCAGCAGCTCCGTATGGGTGCCACGCTCCACAACCCGGCCATCCTCCACCACAAGGATCGCGTCAGCGGCCCGGATGGTGGACAAGCGGTGCGCAATCACGACGGCGGTACGCCCCTCGAGCGCCTCACCCAAGGCCGCCTGCACGGCGGCTTCGTTGGTGGAGTCCAGTGCTGCCGTAGCCTCGTCAAGGATCACGACGCGGGGCTGCTTGATGAGCAAACGCGCGATGGTGAGCCGTTGCCGCTCGCCGCCGGAGAGCCGGTAGCCGCGCTCCCCCACCACGGTCTCCAGGCCGTCGGGCAATGACCGGATCATGGGCTCCAGGCGTGCACGGCGCAGCACGTCCCACATGTCCTCCTCCGTGGCACCGGGCCGGGCCAGGCGCAGGTTCGAAGCGATGGTTTCGTGGAAAAGGTGGCCGTCCTGGGTCACCATGCCCAAGGTGTCACGCAGCGAATCGAAGGTGATGTCCCGGACGTCGGTGCCCGTCCGCGCTCCGTGGCCGCCGAGGCGCACAGCTCCGGAATCGACGTCGTAGAGGCGGGACAGCAGTTGGGCGATGGTTGACTTCCCGGCGCCGGAGGAACCCACCAACGCCACAGTCTGGCCCGGTTCAACCCGGAAGCTGACCCCGTGCAGGACTTCTTCCCCACCGCGGGTGTCCAGCGTGGACACTTCCTCCAAAGACGCCAGGGACACCTTGTCGGCTGAGGGGTAGGAGAAGCGGACATCGTCGAACTCCACAGCGACCGGACCGGGAGCAACCTCGACGGCATCCGGTTTCTCGGTGATGAGAGGCTTGAGGTCCAGGATCTCGAAGACGCGCTCAAAGCTGACCAGTGCGCTCATGATCTCCACCCTTGCGTTGGACAGTGCCGTCAACGGCGCGTAGAGGCGGGTCAGCAGGAGCGCCAGGACCACAACGTCGCCGGGGGCGAGCTGACCACTGATGGCCAGCCAACCGCCCAGGCCATACACGAGCGCCAGAGCCAAAGCGGAAACCAACGTCAGGGCCGTGACGAACGTGAACTGGAGCATGGCGGTCCGGATGCCGATGTCACGCACGCGTCCGGCCCGGTCAGCGAACTCACGCGATTCCTCGTCCGGGCGGCCAAAAAGCTTCACCAAGGTGGCACCGGGGGCGGAGAAGCGCTCCGTCATCTGGGTGCCCATGGCGGCATTGTGGGCCGCGGCCTCGCGGCGGAGATCGGCCAGTTTCGAACCCATGCGGCGTGCCGGGATCAGGAAGATGGGCAGCAACACCATGGCAAGCACAGTGACCAGCCAGGAGGTATTGAGCATCACGGCAAGGGTCAACGCCAAGGCCACAACATTGCTGACCACGCCGGACAGGGTTCCGGCAAAGGCGGACTGGGCGCCAATGACATCATTGTTCAAACGGCTCACCAAGGCACCGGTCCGCGTCCGGGTGAAGAACGCAATCGGCATGCGCTGTACGTGGTCGAACACGCGGGTGCGCAGGTCCACGATGACGCCCTCGCCGATCGTTGAGGAGAGCCAGCGCGTCAGCAGCCCCACGCCGGCCTCGCCCACCGCGACGATCGCAATGAGGACGGCCAGCCAGATGACCGTTCCCACACCTGCGTTGGCGATGATCGCGTCCACCACCTGCCCGGCGAGCACCGGGGTGGCCACGGCCAGGAAAGCGCCCGCGATGGAGGCGATGACGAAGGCGATGAGTTTGCCCTTATGCGGGGCCGCAAAAGCCAGGACCCTCTTCAGGGTTTCCTTGGAGAACGGCTTGGAGCCGCTCTTGGCAGTGGTGATGTTGTACAGCGAGCTCCAGGCCACGCGGTCCATGCTCATGCGTTACTTCTCCTGGCTTGGGGTGTGGTGAAGCTCCCGGACTTGTCCGTTGTCCAGATGCCACCGTGAATCGAGTCGGACGTTTTCCAGCAGGCGGCGATCGTGGGTGACCAGCAGGAGCGCACCATCGTAGCTTTCCAGTGCCTCTTCGAGCTGTTCGATCGCGGGCAGGTCCAGATGGTTGGTGGGCTCATCCAGGACCAGCAGGTTCACGCCCCGGGCCTGCAGCAAGGCGAGCGCAGCACGGGTCCGCTCCCCCGGGGACAGCGAGTCCCCGGTGCGCGAGGTGTGGTCTGCCTTGAGGCCAAACTTGGCAAGGAGGGTGCGGACGTCCGCGCTGTTCCAGTCCACCAGCACAGCTTCCACGGCATCACCCAGCTGCTGGCCGCCGTCGAGCAGTCCTCGCGCCTGGTCGATTTCGCCGATGGCGACGGACGCACCCATGGAGGCTTCGCCGTCGTCGGGCTTCTGCGTTCCCAACAGCAGGCGCAGCAGCGTGGACTTGCCCGCGCCGTTGGGTCCGGTGATGCCGATCCGTTCCCCGCCATTGAGTTGCAGGTTGACCGGTCCCAGAGTGAAGTCGCCTTGGCGGGCGACGACGTCGCGCAAGGTGGCGACGACGGCACTTGAGCGGGGTGCCTGGCCGATGCTGAACTGGAGCTGCCACTCCTTGCGGGGCTCTTCCACCTCGGTGAGCCGGGCGATGCGGGACTCCATTTGCCGGACCTTCTGCGCCTGTTTCTCGGAGGATTCGGTACTGGCGGCGCGACGGATCTTGTCGTTGTCCGGGTTCTTCTTCATGGCGTTCCGGACACCTTGTGAGCTCCACTCGCGCTGGGTGCGGGCGCGGGAGACGAGATCGGCCTTGGTGTTGGCGTATTCCTCGTAGCGCTCGCGGGCGTGCCGCTTGGCCACGGCGCGCTCTTCGAGGAAGGATTCGTAGCCGCCGTCGTAGACTGCCACCGAGTTTTGGGCCAGGTCCAGTTCCACGACTGTCGTGACACAGCGGGCCAGGAATTCGCGGTCGTGGGACACCAGGACCACCCCACCACGCAAACCCTGGACGAAAGCTTCAAGGCGTGCCAGTCCCTCGAGGTCGAGATCGTTGGTGGGCTCGTCCAGGAGCACCACATCGAAGCGGCTCAACAGCAACGCGGCCAGCGCCACCCGGGCCGCCTGCCCGCCGGAGAGGCCGGTCATCAGGGCGTCGGCGCCGACCTCGAGCCCGAGGTCCGCCAGGACAGCGGGGATGCGGTCCTCCAGGTCCGCCGCGCCGGAGGCCATCCAGCGGTCGAAGGCAAGGGAGTAGGCGTCATCAGCGCCGGGAGCCCCCGAGCCAAGCGCTTCGGCCGTGGTTTCCATCTCCAAGGTGGCTTGGGCGCAGCCGGTGCGGCGCGCGATATAGCCCGCGATCGTCTCGCCCTCCGTGCGCTCGTGTTCCTGCGGCAGCCAGCCCACGAAAGCATCCGCGGGCGCCAGGCTGATGCTGCCTGCCTGTGGCTGGTCCACGCCGGCCAGGAGGCGAAGCAGAGTTGATTTACCGGCACCGTTCGCGCCCACGACGCCGACGACGTCGCCTGGCGCCACTGTGAGGGACAGTTTGGAAAAGAGTGTGCGGTGGCCATGACCACCGGCAAGTTCCTTGGCCACCAAGGTTGCAGTCATTTGTCTATCCTCCAGCAAAGGGAACGCGGATGGTTCGGCCGCGATTCCCGCGGGCATGGAAAAACCCGCCGGTCCGGACTTGGGGGGTGTACGGACCAGCGGGTTCAATTACCAAGCATAATTCAATGTGGCGACGGCGTAAAATCGATCTGTACTCCCACTTACAGCATTCCGCTGGTTTGCCGCGTCACATCACAGAGAGTTCCCCATGCCCCTACAGTCCAAGGCGTTCCAGCGCTGGCTTCATGGCGTTGCGCCCGATGCCAGCACGGCGGACGTTTGCAGGATCGCCGGCATCAAGAGGACAACCTTGGCCCAGCAACTGGTCCGCGGCAAGGTGGCCGAATCCACGCTGGTGAGCATCAGCCGGGGTTTCAACATCAACCCTGTGCAGGCGCTGTCCACGTTCGACCTCTACTCCGACCTTCGCGGCGACCCCGTGCCGCCCACCCCCTGCGAGCTGGTGAGCCAGGTCGCCACCATCGACCTTTTGCGCGCTGTGGTCGAACGCAGCGAGCCCGGTTCCGGTCCCGCCGCTTCCCTTTCGGAACCGCCGCACCCTACGTCGGTGCGCAACTGGGTGGACGCGATCGACGACGGCGAGCTGCGGCACCGGGTCAGCGACACCACGGGCATCGCTCCCCAGAACTTCTCCGCCCACCTGACAGCCAACCGGCTTCCACCGGAACTGGCGATCGCCACCTCGCGTGCTGCCGGCGTCGGCCCGGCGGGAGGCTTGGTGGCAGGGGGACTCATCACGGAAGCCGAGGCCGGATGGGCTCCCAATGCCCGCCGCGACGCTCTGGACCGGATGAGCCAAAGTGCACTGGTGACCCTTGCCGGTGAACGGCTTATGGCGTTGGGCAAGACTCTTCGCCGACAGGAACAAGACCACGAACGTACTGAAAGAATTTGGGAGAACCTCGGATGACGGCTGTCCTGCCCTGGGTCACGCTGGTAGTTTGCCTTGCGATCACTGTCGCACGGATACCCAGCGCGCTGCGCGGGGAGAACCGCGTGGTGTTCTACATTTTTTCGTTGATCTCCCTCAGTATCCTCATCAGCATCGAAGCTCCCTACCTCGTGATTGATGGTTGGTTGGGCGGGATGAACATCGGCAACCTGATTCTGCGCTTCCTGCTGTATGCCACGTTCTTCTTCATGGGCATCAAGATCGCCACGGCTTTCGGGTCGGAGTCCGCTTTACGGGCCATCCGTGGCCCTGTTGGCATCACCGTGGCCGCGATTGTGGGTGCCCTGACCATCTACTTTTTCCTCATTACGGACACGCGTGGCTCGTCGGCGGGAATGAGCGGGCTGGTGTGGGGACCGTCCTTGGAGGCCTACGCGTTCATGGGCCGCTTCTATCCGGGGTTCGTCGCCGCCTGCCTGCTACCGGCCATTTGGCGCACGGTGGTGAGCCAGGCCCCCGTGCTGCTGCGCGTGGCTTCGGGCTTGCTGCTCCTGGGTTTGTCGCTCCTTTTGCTGTCCCAGCTCTTTCCACTCATCCCCTTTTCGGAGGCCTGGTTGCGCGTCTTGATCAACTACTCCGCAGCCCTGTCTACGTGCATCGGATTGGCCGGAATCTGGTTCTCGAAGGCCTTCGCACGTCGCAAACGACGTCTCTCGGCGTAAGACTTTCACAAAACCATTAGATCGTGGCACAATCATGAATGTGTGAATGCGGCTGCAGCCTGACACCGGAATCAGAGAACGGGTTTCCGGTGGATGTGGCGCCCACGTGAGCACAATTGGGGGGATGAGTGGTGGCGGGCTGTTGGGGACCGCCCCCACTCAGCCTTTTTAACGCCACATTCGCCCGGCATCGGTGTCCACCGCAGAACCGTTCCCCTCGGGTGACTAAGATGGCTCCATGAACAGCCTCCGCACCCGTCGTTCCGTCCTTGCCGCCACCCTGGCTTCCGCTGCCCTTGCCCTTTCGGCCTGCGGCGGAGGATCAGCACCGGCGCAGTCCGGCGGGGACACGTCCCTGTCAGACGTGAAGTCCAAGGGCGAATTGGTCATCGCCACCGAGGGTACCTACCGTCCGTTCAGCTTCCATGCCGAGGGCGCCGGCGACCTCACCGGATTCGACGTCGAAATCGCCAAGGCTGTGGCCGAAAAGCTCGGCGTCAAAGCGTCCTTCCAGGAGACCCAGTTCGACGGCATCTTCGCGGGCCTCGATTCCAAGCGCTTCGACACGATCGCCAACCAGATCTCCATCAACGATGAGCGCAAGGCCAAGTACGAATTCTCCAGCCCCTACACCATCTCCACCGGCGTAGTGGTCACCAAGTCGGACAACTCCAGCATCAACAGCTTCGCCGACCTCAAGGGCAAGACCACCGCGCAGTCCCTGACCAGCAACTTCTACAAGATGGCCGTTGAAGCCGGCGCCAATGTCCAGGCCGTTGAAGGCTGGGCGCAGTCCGTCACCTTGGTCCAGCAGGGACGCGTTGACGCAACGGTGAACGACAAACTCACCTACCTGGATTACGCCAAGACCACTCCCGATTCCGGCCTGAAGGTTGCAGCGGAAGCACCGGACAAGACTGAGAGCGCGCTGGTCTTCCGCAAGGGTTCCACCGAGCTCACCAAGGCCGTGGACAAGGCTTTGGAAGACCTCCGTGCGGACGGAACGCTGGCGAAGATCTCGGACAAGTACTTCGGCGCGGACGTCACCAAATAGATGAACTGGGACCTCGTCTGGAGTTCCTTCGGGCCGCTCATCACCGGGGCCGTGACCGGGACCATTCCGCTCACTCTGATGTCCTTCGCCTTCGGCCTGGTGCTTGCCTTGTTCGTGGCCTTGCTGCGGTTGAGTCCCAACGTCGTGCTCTCGGGAATCGGCCGTTTCTATGTGTCGGTCATCCGCGGCACTCCCCTGCTGGTGCAGCTGTTCGTGATCTTCTACGGCCTGCCCAGCGTTGGAGTGAAGCTTGATCCCTGGCCCAGTGCGGTCATCGCGTTTTCCTTGAACGTGGGCGGTTACGCGGCCGAGATTATCCGGGCCGCCATCCTGTCCGTGCCCAAGGGGCAGTGGGAAGCCGGGCACACGATCGGCATGTCCAACCGGCAGACCCTGGTGCGGATCATCCTCCCGCAGGCTGCCCGGGTCTCCGTTCCTCCGTTGTCCAACACCTTCATCTCACTGGTGAAGGACACGTCCCTTGCATCACTGATCCTGGTCACCGAACTGTTCCGGAATGCCCAGCAGATCGCTGCTTTCAGCCAGGAGTTCATGGCCCTGTACCTGCAGGCAGCCCTGGTCTACTGGGTCATCTGCCTGGTCCTTTCCACAGCGCAGTCCGCGGTGGAAAGGAGATTGGACCGCTATGTCGCCCACTGATCCGTCGAACATGGTCCTGGAGGCACGGAACCTCGCCAAGTCCTTTGGCAGCAACACCGTCTTGCGGGACATCGACATCGACATCCGCCGTGGACAAGTAGTGGCCCTGATCGGGCCCTCCGGCTCCGGGAAAACCACGGTCCTGCGCTCGCTCAACGGCTTGGAAATTCCCGACGGCGGTACGGTCACCTTCGGCGGCGGCGATGCCTCACAAGGTCTTGCCATCAATTTTGGGACCAAGGTGGGCAAGAGGGACATCGCCGCACTGCGCGACCGCAGCGCCATGGTTTTCCAGCACTACAACCTGTTCCCGCACATGACGGTGCTCAAGAACATCATCGAGGGCCCCGTCCAGGTACAGAAGCGTCCCAAGGCCGAGGTCATCGCCGAGGCCGAGCGCCTGCTGGAGCGTGTGGGTCTGGCTGACAAACGCGACGCTTATCCCTTCGAGCTCTCCGGCGGCCAACAGCAGCGCGTGGGCATCGTCCGGGCGCTGGCCCTGAAACCCCAGCTCTTGTTGTTCGACGAGCCCACCTCAGCCCTGGATCCTGAACTGGTGGGCGATGTCCTGGGGGTCATCAAGGAGCTGGCGGAAGAAGGCTGGACCATGGTGATCGTGACCCACGAGCTGGCATTCGCCCAGCACGTGGCGGACGAGGTCATCTTCATGGACGGCGGAGTTGTGGTTGAACGCGGCCCCGCTGCCGAGGTGCTCCGGGCACCCCGGCAGGAGCGGACAAAACTTTTCGTGAAACGACTCCAGCACGACGTCTGAGCTGGTTGGGGAACTATTGGGGGGACTTTGGACGAGACAAGCGTCAAAGCAGGGAGCCGAAAATCCCGGCGCACCACGCTCATCGTGGTGATCGTGGCCATCGCACTGGTAGCGGGAGGCTTCGGCACGTGGTTCGCGCTGTTCCGCCCCACCGGGGTCCAGCGGGCGGATGTTGAGCGCCTGGACAAACAACGCGGAATCGTGGACAACTCCATGAACCTTTACGATCCGCTGCTCCAGGAGTTCACGGCCCGCTATACCAACGTGGTGGCACAGGCGGACGAGGACCAGGAAAAAGACCAGGTGTTGAACCAGGAAAGCGAGCTGGTCAAACGCGAGTCGGAAGCCAACACCAGCAGGCTGAACGCCATGGCCGCCTCTCCGGTGGTCAAAGAAGACAGTGTGGCTGCCGCATTCCAACTGTTCAAAGAAAACTACGCCGCTGTCATCGCCTACAGCGACCAGCAGCTCATTAATACCGCCAACATCACCCGGTCGGTAGGAGGCCCCTGCGCACCGCTCCACAAGGACCTCAACGTGGCTGGCGAGAACTATTCGGCGGACTACGTCAAGACCGCTGATGCGTGCCTGGAAGCATTGGCCGCCGCCAAAGACAAGGCAGATGAAGAGACAGTAGCGCTCCTCACCGGCATCGAAGGTGTGGTCAGAGGGCAACGGGACAAGCAGCAGGAGGTCCTGAATCAGACAGAACCCCTGGCCCGTTTGGCCAAGAGCACCACGGCAGGAGTTGCCCTTCTCGATATCAACGATGCCTTGAATAAAGTGCGAACGACGTATGAGGACGCCGTCAAAGCCAAATCGACCAAACTGGTTGAGGACGCCAACTCATCCAATGCCGGGCTTGAACGTGCCCTGAAATCCCGCCTGCAAAGTTTTGATGCAACCGGTCATGAGGGGAAGTAACCATGACGATTGAGCACCCCGCGACCAATCCCGCCCCAGCCCGTCCCCGCCGTCGGGCTATTTTGGCGATCAGCATCATTGTTGCCGTACTGGTGATCGCTGCCGCCGCCTTGGTGGCTGTCAATCAGTTCTCCAGCCAGCAGAAGAAGGAAAGTCTGGCATCACTGAAGGAGGACCGCCTGAACGCCTTGGGTGATGCCCGGAACAAAATCCAGCCGGCGGTCAACGCATATTTGGCGGCGTACAAGAAAGCCCGCAACACTCCTGTCTCGCGGGACCAGGCCGTGCAGGACAGCCAAAAGGAAAAAGAGGAGTTCCAGCAGGCCACAACGTCTGCCCGCTCCGCCCTTCAGGAAGTGAAGTCGGGGAACGACTCCGGCGACAACCCCGTGGGAGTGGCGGTGCTGCAGCTGGTGGACTCTCACGAGCGCTACTTCGATTACATGGAGGGCTTGGTGGAGTCTTACCCGCAGTTTGATGGCCTTTTCCGCGAAGATGACGCCGCTGGATGCAACGGCTTGTTCGTGGGCTCCAAAGCGGCCACACTGCGGGAACGCCAGACCCTCCTGGCCCAGGCCGCGGCTCCCTGCCGCAAGGCAGCCAGTGAGCTCAAGCAATCAAAGAACAACGCATACGTCGAGTTCGCCCGCACCTTCGACAAGCACGTGGCCGACCTCGAGGCACGCGCCGAGGTCACGGCGGCAGGCGAAGAGAAGTACGCGGAGTTCGTCCGCGCCAAGGATGAGCTGGTCAAAAAAGCAGACGATGCCGAGGCCCGGAACGCACCAAGCGAAGAGGTGCTGAAAATCGCCGACGAAGCCAAAGCGGTCAACGCCCGGATCCGTGCCAACCGGTCCGAATTCGATTTCGCGGCAAAACGCTACCTGTCAGGCGTGAAAGAGATGCCCTCCCTCATCGAGAATGTTTTCTCCAAGGAAGTCGCCGCCGACATCAAGCACTTCGACTCCGTCATTCCGGCCCGCGTACAAATCCTGAAGGACAGCATCGACGTTCAGCTGGTGGAGTAGCCTCCCCGGGGACTACCGGGAGAAGCGCAGCGTAACCAACTGGAACGGGCGGAGCACCAGGCTGACGGTGGAGTCGTCCTCCACAGTGACCCCGGGAGTCTCCGTGACGCGTTCCAACAGGTCCGTAGCAGTGGCACCCGTAGCGTCAAAGCCGGGCTTCACCAGGGCAGCTGAGCGCTCTCCCAGGGATTCATAGAGCCTCACCACAACGTCGCCTGAACCGTCTTCGGCCAGTTTCACGGCTTCCACCACAATTCCCGGATTGGACACCGAAACCAAGGGATCAACACCGTGCCCTCCGCTGACAAAACGCGGCTTCAGGTTGGTGCGGTAGCCCTCTTCCACAGCGTCGGCTATTGCAGCCCCAGGCCTGATGGACAGCTCCAAGGTGTGCTCGCCCCGGTCCGCTTCCGGATCCGGGAAACGGGCCGAGCGCAGCAGCGAGGTGCGGACCGTCGTCGTCGTTCCACCGTCCTGACGGACCGCCCTGGTGACGTCGTGTCCGTAGCTGGAGGCGTTGCTGATGGCTACGCCGTAGCCCGGTTCAGCAACGTGGATCCACCGGTGGGCACAGATTTCGAACTTCGCCGCTTCCCAGGACGTATTGGTGTGGGTGGGCCGGAACACGTGGCCAAACTGCGTCTCCGAGGCGGAGCGGTCGGCGCGGACATCCAGCGGGAAGGCGATCTTGAGCATTTTCTCGCGTTCCTGCCAGTCGACCGTGGTGGCGATCCCCAGGGAGTTGGCACCGGCGTCGAGCGTCAGGCGCTGCGTGATGGCCGACGCGCCCACCGTGCGCTTAACCAGCACGACGACGCCGACCGCGGTCCGCTCCAGATCGGTGGCTTCCGCTTCGGTCAACGGGGTGACGTTGTGGCGGTAGAACTCTTCGATGTCCCAGGCATCCCACTCGTTGGGAGTGTCACGGAACAGCTCAAGCAGGTTGCCGGCCTGCCCGGGGGCGATAGCCTCCCTGCCACTGGCGTGGTCCATGACGGAGGTCAGGAGACCGTTCGCGTTCACCACAACCCGGATCAGTCCGTTGTCCAGCACGAACCCGTCGTCGGACTGCTCCACGTGGACGCCGGATCCAGGCTCGCTGGTCTCCGCTACACCCAGGGCAGGAACCCCGCTGCGCTGATGTGGAGCGGCGTTCAGGAGGAATTCGGTACTGCCCTCCCCTACCAGCGCCTGTGCCGCCTTGGCAATGGTCTGCTCGAGCTCGCGGGAGATCGCCTCGTAGTTCCGCTCGGCATCCTGGTGGACCCACGCGATGGAACTGCCCGGAAGGATGTCATGGAACTGCTGCAGAAGCACCAGCTGCCACAACCGCTTCAATTCGTCCCGGGGATACGTGTAGTCGCCGCCAAGGCGGACCGCCGCAGTGGAGCACCACAACTCTGCCTCACGCAGCAGGTGCTCGCTGCGCCGGTTGCCCTGCTTGGTCTTGGCTTGGCTGGTGTATGTCCCGCGGTGCATTTCCAAGTACATCTCCCCCACCCAGACAGGAAGGTTGCTGTACTCGGCCTCAGCCTTGGTGAAGAAGTCCCGAGCGGTGCCCATCCGGACCTTCGGCGAGCCCTCCAGATCTGCGGTTCGGTGCGCGGCAGCCACCATTTCCCGCGTGGGTCCGCCACCGCCGTCGCCGTATCCAAACGGTACCAGGGACATCGTGCCCCGGCCGTGATCGCGGTAGTTCCGCTCCGCATGCGCCAGTTCGCGGCCGTGAAGCTCAGCGTTGTACGTATCCACTGGCGGGAAGTGCGTGAACAAGCGGGTACCGTCAATGCCCTCCCACGCGAACGTGTGATGGGGCATGCGGTTGACTTTGTTCCACGAGATTTTCTGGGTCAGGAACCAGCGCGAACCGGCTTCCTTGACGATCTGCGGGATGGCCCCCGAGTAGCCGAAGGAATCCGGAAGCCAGGCTTCCTGGCATTCGATGTCGAACTCCTTGAGGAAGAAACTCTTGCCTTCGACGAACTGGCGTGCCATGGCTTCCCCGCCGGGCATGTTGGTGTCCGATTCCACCCACATACCGCCAACGGGCACGAACTGGCCAGCCTTGACCTTTTCCCGGATGCGGACAAAAAGCTCCGGGAAGAACTCCTTCATCCACGCCATTTGCTGCGCGGAAGAGCAGGAAAAAACGAACTCGGGATCCTCATCCATGAGCGCCACGACGTTGGAGAAGGTCCTGGCGCATTTGCGGATGGTTTCACGGACCGGCCAGAGCCAGGCGGAATCGATGTGGGCGTGGCCTGTGGCCAAAAGTTCGTGTGCGGAAGCGTACGCGGGCCGGGCCAGGACCTCCCGCAGTGCTTCCCGTCCGGCGGCGGCGGTTCCCGCGACGTCGTCCGGGTCCATGATGTCCAGCATGCGTTCGAGTGCCCGGAGAATCTCGTGGCGACGCGGCAGTTCCATGGGCAGTTCATGCATTAGGCCGCTGAGGGTCCAGATGTCCTGGTTGAGCTCCCAGACGGTCTCGTTCAGTTCGGCAATGGCGATACGGCCAAGGCGGTAGCGCGGCTCGTCGCCCGAGGTAGCCTTGTCCCCCAGCGGCGTTGGGGCAAAGGACCAGCCCTGCGCGACATCCGGATTGGCCGCGGCTTCCACATAGAAATCGACTGAGAGCCCCCCACCCAGAAGCTTGAGGGGAACGTGGTAGTTCCGCGGAGAGATAGCCTTGATGATGCTGCCATCGGCCCGCCAGGCGGTTCCCTCGCACTGGAACCCGGGGACATCGCTGTTGAAACCGAGGTCCACGATGATCTCCACGGCCGTGGAGTCGGACATCCCCCAGTCCTGCGGCACTTCACCCTGCAGGCGCAACCACTTGGTGCTCCATGCCTTGCCCCATGGCGCGCCTGGCTCCTGCGGGGTAAACAGCTGGCGCATCGCTTCTGCGGCAGGGACGGGCTCGCCCGGAGCATCCCAACTGCTCAGTTGCAGCGGTATTGCCCTGCCGTAAATGGCCGGAAGAATGCGGTCCCGAACGAATCGATCGAGACGCTGTTCAGTGATCCGGCGGTCGTCGTGCAATTAATTCCCCTTTTGGCGTTGACTGGGTGGCAAGGCTTGATGACCGGGCGCCGGCGTGCCGGGCGAGGACGGCGTCGTGGTTGTCGCCGCGTTTCCAATCGATGGATAAAATCTACGGCGTTCACGGTCAATAGCCAAGTGACCTGAGGATATCGCTTGCACGGACAACACTATGCCCCCTGCTCCACGATCCTTTCGCGGCCGGCGTAGACATTGAGGCTCGCGCCCCGGCTGAAGCCAACCAGCGTAATGCCGGAGTCCGCAGCCAGTTCCGCAGCCAGGCTGGAGGGCGCGCTGACGGCAGCCAGCACCGGGATACCGGCCATGGCAGCTTTCTGCACCAGCTCAAAAGATGCCCGCCCTGAAACCTGGAGTACCGTACCGCGCAGGGGCAGCTTGCCGGAGCGCAAGGCCCAGCCCACCACCTTGTCCACCGCGTTATGCCGGCCGACGTCTTCCCGGAGGCAGAGCAGTTCGGTGCTGCCGTCGTCGTGAATTCTGAAAAGTCCGGCAGCATGGACACCGCCGGTCTTGTCGAAGACGGCCTGCGCCTCACGGAGGCGGTCAGGCAGCGCGGCGAGGGCAGCCACGGGAAGGGTGAGGTCGTCTTCGTTGGGGCTGTGGTGTGAAGACTTACGGACGGCCTCGATGGAATCCGTGCCACAGATGCCGCACGAACTTGACGTGTAGACATTCCTGCCCGTGTCGGGCCGGACGACATCGGGGCGGAGCTGGGCATCCACGACGTTGAAAGTCTGTACCCCGTTCTCATCCTCCCCTGAGCAAAAACGCTCTGAAATCAGCTGGGAAGGCTCCCAGATGATGCCCTCCGAGACAAGGAACCCCGCCACCAGGTCAAAGTCGTCCCCCGGGGTCCTCATGGTCACCGAAAACGACATGTCGCCGAGCCGGATTTCCAGGGGCTCCTCCACCGCCAGGACGTCTTCCTTGAAGCGGACCGGATGCTCCAATGCCTGGGGAGAGCCATTCAGGACAAACTTGTGCACCTTGCGGCGCTGCGTCACACGTCCCATGTCAGGAACCGGCCTCCTCGTGCCTCACAAATCGAACAGTCATGGCCTTGTACCCGGGGGTGTTGGACTCCCGGGCCACGAGCTCCCGGTGCACCAACGCATTTGCCTCGGGGAAGTACGCCGCGGCGCATCCCTTGGCCGTTGGATACCCGATCAGCCGGAACTTGTTGGCCCGCCGCTCCGACCCGGAGAACGTGGAGACAACGTCCACCAGTTCGCGGTCCTGGAATCCGAGCTCCGTCAGGTCCTCCGGATGGACCAGAATGACACGACGCCCGTCCGAGACACCCCGGTACCGGTCATCCAAGCCGTAGAACGTGGTGTTGTACTGGTCATGGCTGCGCATCGTCTGCAGGATCAGGTGACCGTCGGGAGCTTCCAGGTATTCCAGCGGCCGCACGGAGAAGCGGCCCTTGCCGATGTCCGTGGCGAAAGTCCGGGTATCCCGGGGCGGGTTGGGCAGCACGAATCCGTTCTTGGTACGGATCCGCGCGTTGAAGTCCTCAAAACCGGGGATCACGCGCGAAATATGGTCCCGGATCACGTCATAATCCTCGGCCATGGCCCGCCAATCGACACTGTGGTTCCCGCCCAAGGTTGCTTGCGCCATGCGGGCCACGATCACCGGTTCGCTCAGAAGGTGCTCGGACACCGGCTCCAGCCGGCCCTGCGTCTTGTGGATGACGGACATGGAGTCTTCCACCGAAAGGAACTGCTTGCCCTTGGGGTGTTTGTCATCCATGTCCGTGCGGCCGAGTGTGGGCAGGATCAGCGAGGTTTTGCCATGGACAATGTGGGCGCGGTTGGGCTTGGTGGAGATGTGAACGGTCAGCCCCGCTTTTTTCAGGCCTTCTTCCAACGCCGCGGTATCCGAGCCTGCGGCTGCGAAGTTGCCGCCCATGGAGACAAAGACATCCACCTCACCCTTTTCCAAGGCATGCTGGGTTTCCACTGAGTCGTAGCCGTGGTCGCGCGGCATGGTGAAGCCGAATTCCTTGTCCAGTGCGGCAAGAAAGGATTCCTTGGGCTTTTCCCAGATCCCCATGGTCCGGTCACCCTGGACATTCGAGTGGCCACGGACCGGACAGGCGCCGGCGCCGCGCTTGCCGAAGTTGCCCTGCAGCAACAGCAGGTTGATGATCTCCCGGAGCGTGTCCACCGAGTGCGGCTGCTGGGTCAGTCCGAGCGCCCAGCAGATGATGGTGGCCTTCGAGGCCGCCATCATCGCGGCCACTTTGGTGATATCGGCACGCGAAAGACCCGTTGCCCGTTCCGTTTGCTCCCAGTCCAGCACCGAACGCGCTTGCCGGTAGGCGTCAAAGCCTTCGGTCTGGCTTTGGATAAAGGAATGGTCGACGACGGTACCCGGGTTGAGTTTCTCTTCCTCCAGGAGCAGGTGGCCAAGTGCCTGGAACAGCGCCAGGTCACCTCCGACCTTGATCTGCAGGAACTCGTCGGCAATGGTGGTCCCACCACCGATCACGCCATTGAGGGACTGGGGGTCCTTGAAGTTCAGCAGGCCCGCTTCAGGGAGCGGATTGACGGCCACCACCTTGCCGCCGTTGTTTTTGCAGTCGCGAAGGGCGGACAACATGCGCGGGTGGTTGGTTCCCGGGTTCTGGCCCACCACCAGCACCAGCTGGGAGTGGTGGATGTCCTCAAGGGAAACGGTGCCCTTGCCGATTCCGATGGTGGGGTTCAGCGCACTGCCGGAGGACTCATGGCACATGTTGGAACAGTCCGGCAGGTTGTTGGTGCCCAGGCTGCGCGCGAACAGCTGGTACATGAAGGCGGTCTCGTTGGCTGTCCGGCCCGAGGTGTAGAACACGCACTTATCCGGGGTGGTGGCGTTGATGTGGTCCCCGATCAGCGCGAAAGCTTCCGTCCAGCTGATCGGTGAATAGTGCGTGTCCCCGGGCCTGATCACCACGGGCTCCGAGATGCGGCCCTGGCTGCCCAGCCAGTATTCCGTTTTGCCTTCGAGTTCGGCGATGGAGTGGTCGGCCCAGAATTGTGAGCCCACAGTGCGCGTAGTGCTTTCTTCGGCGATGGCCTTGGCACCGTTCTCGCAGAACTCCGCAGGGCTCCGCCGTCCGGTGATGGACTCCGGCCACGCGCAGCCCGGGCAGTCGAAACCATCACGCTGGTTGACCCTCAGCATGGACCGGACAGTCCGGGCTACCCCGGCTTGGGCGTATCCGCGTTCGAGGGCCACTGTGACGGCTTTGACTCCTGCCGCGGCTCGTTTGGGCGGGTGGATCTGCAGGTCATCTTCATTGATGTCCTGTTCGGGAGCATGCCTGTTCATGAGTCCATCATTGCACCTTGCAGCCGGCGGTTTTCGCCACAAGTAACACTGCGGCCGCCTCGCGCTCAGGCGTCCAGTCCGCTCCAGTCGACAGGTCCCGACGACGGCTTCCGCTGCGGGCGTGCGGCCGTTTTCCGGGGCTTGTCCTCGGGCGATTTGGGCACGGGCAACGCCCTCCCCCAGGGCAAGGGGAAAGCCGGGACAGGTTCACCCAGCTGGACTCCATGCGGCGGAACCACCATCACTCCGTCCGCGCCGGCGAGCCCACGCATCATCCCCGGTCCCGTGTGTTGGGCCGGCGATGCCAGACCGTACACCAGCTTGAACGGCATCAGCCGCGTCCGGCCGGGCTCCGCGTCGATGGTGGTGCCACAGGGAACCTCTCCCACCTCGCCCAGCTGCCGGTGCCCCAGCGCCGCAAGCAAAGGTGCCCCGATGGTGAACAAGGCCATCATGGCCGCCAACGGGTTGCCCGGCAGTCCCACCACGAAACGGCCATCCGGCAACTCTGCCAACACGGCTGGGTGCCCCGGCCGCATCGCGATGCCGTCGATCAGCAGCCGGCCGCCAAGTTCGGCCACCGCCTTCCGGAAATGGTCCGTACCGGAGCGGCCGGTCCCGCCGGTGGTAATAACGACGTCGGCAGGCGGCTCCGCTTCTGCGTCCGGTTCGCCGGGCGCCGGTTCCGTGTCCTGGAGCGCGCCCAGCCACTCCTCGTAGCTGTCGCCTACCCGGAGCTGCTCCCCCGCTATGCCGCCGAGGAGTTCAACCACTGGGCCCAATTGCGGTCCGAAGGTGTCACGTACTTGCCCGGGCTGTGGAACCCCGCGCTCCACTACCTCGGATCCGGTCAAGAGGAACCGGACCAGGGGTTTGCCCACGACGTCCAGGTGGTCCAGGCCTGCGAGGGCAGCCAGGGCAATGTGTGCCGGGTTCACCACGGTTCCGGCCTTAAGCAGGACATCCCCAACTGCGGCCTCTTCCGCCGCCTTACGGATGTGTTGGCCGTTGCGCGGCTCCCCCGGCTTGGCGGTGCCGCCGAGCGCGAGAAGCGGCAGGCCGTCGTCGTCCGTGGTGATGACGCCGCTTTCGCTGCGAAGCACCGCCTTGGCGCCGGGAGGTATCAGGCCACCGGTGACGATCGGGCTCGCCTGATGGGGCGCCAGTCGCTGGCCGGGCCCGCTGAGGATCCATGGTCCGCTCCCGTTGACCGCCCAGCCGTCCATGGCAGAAGAAGCGTAATGCGGCATATCCTGAACCGCCAAGGCGTCTGCAGCCAAGGTCCGGCCCAGCGCGGCCTTCAGCGGGACGGGGCCCGCCGGTATGGGCGTGGCAACGTCGAACGCGCGCTGCCGGGCTTCCTGCCATGTGTGTGCCGCATGATGGCCCTCGCGCGGGGCCTCCGTCATTCTGCGTCAGTCCCGGTCTCCGAGTACTCCTTGGCTATTTTCCGGGCCAAGTCCAAGGCTGCGTTCATGGAGGCGTCGTCGCTGGCCTGGCCGATGCCACGGGCCATGCCGGCGGCATAACCGGCGATGAAGGTAGTGAGCGGGGCTGCCGGGCGGACCACGGAATGCGCGGCCACTCCGGCCACAGCCAGTACCTCGTTGATGTCCACTTCCACGCCCTCGAGCTCAAAAGCCTGCAGCAACGTGCGGCACCAATCCTCGAGGGTTTCTTCCTGGCTCTTCACGTTCGCCTCCAACTCATAGTCAATACCCAGGGCCGCCGCGTCTTCCCACGTATCCACATCATCCGTAGACCCTGCCGGGACGCCAACGTCCAGCAGGTTCAGCCTAGCAAGCAGCTTGAACACTGGTGAGTCCGTTAACCCCGGACCGTGGGACGCCGCGTCCACTTCCCGTTCCAGGGCAGCGGTACTGTAGACCCCCAACAGGGGCTGCTTTCGGCCATCAACGGATACCGCCATCACCCCTTCAACCGAGGGATTCGTCTTGAGTGCCTCCCACAGCCGGCCGAGGCCCTCCGCGGCTTTGGGCATGTCGCAGGCCAGAACCAGTGTCCATTCAGAGGGCGGCCCCGTTTTCAAGGCGGCCAGTCCTGCAGCAATCGCCGCCGCCGGCCCGGCAAAGGCGGGCTCCTCGCGCGCGACCAAGACCGGTTCCGGCAGGGGTTCACCGTCAACGTCGGGGCCCACCACAACCACCGCTGCCGCACCCCGTGCAACCTGGAGGGCATGCGAGAGGAGGGTGCCGCCGTCGTACTTCAATGACGGCTTGGGCACGCCACCGAGGCGGGTGGCCCTGCCACCCGCCAAAATCACGGCGTTGAACTCCATCCGCCCAGCGTACCCGGACGGGTGGAGCTCAGCAGAAATCGATCAGGCAGCGGATTCCGGCAACAGGAACGGGTCCCAGTCCGGCGCAGGTTTCTCGAGTTCTTTGATCTGCCACATGGTCCCCTGGGGCACACCGGGTTTGAAACGGAGTTTCCATCCCATTTCGGCCAATGTGTGGTCGCTCTTGGCGTTGTTGCATTTCAAGCACGCCGCAACCAGGTTTTCCCAGGAATCCGCGCCGCCCCGGGATTTGGGGTGGACGTGGTCTATGGTGTGGGCTGTTTTCCCGCAATAGGCGCAACGGTGGCCGTCGCGGCGAAGAACCCCGCGGCGGCTCACGGCAGTGATCCTGTTGTACTTGGGACGGATGTAGCGGTTAAGGAGGATCACGGAGGGGCGTCCGAGAATCTCCTGTGGCCCGACGACAGGCTCGTCGCCTTCGGCCACTACGCTAGCTTTCCCAGTGAGCACAAGGACCAGCGCCCGGCGGAAGGTAATAACCGCCAGCGGTTCATATCCAGCGTTCAGAACGAGTGTGCGCATGCACGTACCTCTTCACGGCCGCACCCGTCAGGGGCACGAGGGCCGGCTGCCCTCTGCATGTACGGGCTGTGGATCGACAACACAAGGGTAAGCACTTATATGCCGTATCAACGAATTTATTTGTCGATTCGCTCACAGTGTCTGCAAAAATTCATGCGCGGTTAAAGCAGAACACCCCGCCGGCAACTGCCTGCGGGGTGTTCCTGGAAGTCGATGACTAGCCGTTGACGCGGATGAAAACCGGTCCGGAGCCGACGTTGACGCTGAACAGTGCCGTGGTGGATCCGTTCCATCCACCGTGGACTGCCATGCCGTTGCCGACGTAAACAGCGATGTGGGCCTGTCCGGCCAGACCGCCGTTGGCGTAGTAGGCGAGGTCGCCTGGCTGTGCTTCCGCTGCGCTGACGGTGCGGCCCAGGGAGAGGTAGCCGGCCGGCCAGTCGTGGAAGTGGATGCCAACAGCAGCGAGGGAGTTGGTGACCAGCATGGTGCAGTCCTGCGTCACGCCGAGCTGGGCGTAGGCGGCGGCGGCAATGGCTGCGCCAAGTCCGCTGGAGGCTGCGGGAGCGGCCGGTGCCGGGGTTGCGGCGTTGACTGCCACCGTGGCGTTGGCTGCCGTGGCCGTGGAAGCCTTGGCCTCAACCTTTGCCGGAGCTTCTTCCACTACGGGAGCAGGAGCTTCGACAGTGGTGACAACAGGGCGCTCATAGGAGATGGCGACCGTGGAGTCTGCGGCAATCGTGGCCTGGGCAACCGACTGGACATCCAGCGCGGTGGTCGCAGTCGACTCGCGGTCAACGTTGGTCTCAGCAGCGTTGGCAGCAATACCGCTGGTCAGGACCAAACCTGACGCTGCGGCGATGACAGCTGCCTGGCGGCCGACGCCACCGGCGTTGACGCTGACGGCCTTGGCGATCACGGCAAGCGAGCTGGTCTTGGGGGCCTCAGCGCGGTGCCGTGCAACTTTGTGTGCACTGGTCATTGCTTTTCTCTTTCGTATCCGCAGGCAGTTGGGGTACCTGCGGGTAGTGGGCCGGCTGGCAGGGGTACGTCAGCCAGCCCCGAATCGGTGTGTTTAGCGGAGGGTGAAGAACGAAGACGTGCCCGTGGAAGCCACGGAATGCAGCAGGGTGCCCTGGCTCGGGTTCAAAGCGCTGATCATCATGCCGTTGCCGACGTAGATGCCCACGTGGGCTCCGCCGTTCTGCATGACGAGGTCACCAGGCTGGGGGGTGCTGGTGGGCTTCATCGCCGTCCAGGCGTTCACGCGGGGGATGCTGATGCCGGCCTGCGCGTAGACCCACTGGGTGAAACCGGAGCAGTCCCAGCCGGCGGGGGTGGTGCCGCCCCATACGTAGGGGGAGCCGATTCCGGTGTAGGCGATTGCGGCGAGCCCGGATGCTGCCGCGCTTGCAGCGGAATCCTTGGTTTCGGAGGACTTGGCGGTGACTGCCGCGGCGTCGTCGGCAGTGCGCTCGGTTACCTGGGCTGCCCGCTGGACGACCTTGGGGGCCTCCTGGGTGGCCACGACCGGGCTCTCGAAGGAAACGGTGGCGGTGGGCTCTGCAGTGACCACTGCGGTGGCAGCCAGCTGCTGGGTGCTGGAGACTTCCGAAGTGGTGACGTCGGTGTCAGCGGCATTGGCCGGCAGTCCGACAGTAAGGACGAGGCCTGAGGCTGCTGCCAGCACTGCGGCCTGGCGACCCACGGTACCGGCGTTGGATGAAACAGCCTTCGAAAGAGTGTTCAACGGGTTCGAACGAACCGTTTCAGCGCGATGGCGCGCAGGGGTAGTGCGTGATGACACGTAGGTAGCCTCTCCCAATGCCTGCGAGGTGAGCTGTCGGATTCGGATGGGAGTCATCCGGCCGCTTTGCTTCCTGGGAAGCTTTGCGACTTAACCCCAAGGCCTTCATTCGAAGACCAAAAGTGGTTCCCCCGCCCCTGCCAGACGATTTTTGCGAACGGACCTCGAGTGGTGGCAGAGCTAGGCAATCCACTCAAGTGCATCGGCCCCCTAAAAAGCCGATGCGCTCTGAAGGTTATAACAATTGAAAGCGAATGTCACATTCAGGTCACGAGACGTGTCATCAATGCGAGAGAAGACCATCAAATGGCTTAGAGCCAGCCCATGGGGTCGACGACTTCGCCGTTGACCTGGACCTCGAAGTGGAGGTGGCAGCCGGTGGAGGCGCCAGTGGTGCCGCTCAGGGCGACGGTGTCGCCACGGTTGACCGTCTGGCCCACCTGGACGTTGAACGAGGACAGGTGGTTGTACGTGGTCTCCAGGCCATTGCCGTGGTCCACCACAACGCGGTTGCCTCCGCCGTACTCGTGCCATCCGGCGAAGGTCACTTTGCCTGCGGCGGCAGCATGGACGGCCGTGCCGCACTGGGCCACGAAGTCCTGCCCGCGGTGGAAGTCTCCGGTCCCACCGGTCAGGGGGCTGACGCGGTAACCGAAGGGAGATGCCGTGACCAGGGAGTCAAGTGGGCTGCCCAGGGTTCCAAGGGAAGAAGCCCGCTGGATGCTGCCGGCGGACTGGGCGCTGAGCAGTTGCTTCAGCTTTCCATCGGGGTCGGCGGCGGTGGCAACAGCTGCACGGCTGAAGTCGATTTTGGCCGATGCTGCCGCGGAAACCTCGGGCTGGCTTCCTACGGGGCCGCCAACGGCGAGGGCGGATTCGGTCTGGCCCGATTCCGAGGTGGCCATGACGGGGCTGGTAGCCGGCAGCCCGACAGTCAGGACAAGGCCGGTGGCGGCAAGCGCAACTCCGGCCTTCTGCCCGACGCCACTTGCTGCGGCGAAGTCGGCAACCTGGCGCATCGGGCTCTTACGGCGGCGCACCTGACGTTCGGTGTCGCGCGGCCGGATCTCCGATACAACGCGGGCTGGCCGCAGCTCAGTAGCGGGGCCGGACGCGCGGCGGCGGCCCCTGACGTTCTGCGATGTCAAACTCTGTTCCTCTCTCAAAAGCCTGCGAAGTTAGCTGTCGGATTCGGGTCAGAGAGTTCAAAGACCCGGTCCGCACAAAGCACTCACGGCACACAGGTATCCCAAGGGAGACTTGCGTAAGTGGGCACTTCTGCTGCGGACTTCACCCCAAGGCTGCTTCTTTAGACAGCCGCTTGTGGTTCCCCCGCCTCTGCCAGTGGTGGTGGTTCACCCAATCCGCTGGCAGAGCTCGGCTCCGGATCAGGTAACGCTTTGGTATCAGCGCTAGTAGATAACTATAGGGGATTAAGACCCTCGGTAATAAATTCGTTATCAACAGAAAACGCGCCTGCGGCGGTGGCCCCTTATCACTCTTTCCAAAAAAGTGCAGGTCACACGCGCGCAGGCAGCGCAAAAGTGAGGTTTGACACGTGAATTTTCGACGCCGGGAGGCGGCTGGTCAGTTGAGGGAGACGAAGACGTGCGCGGCAACTTCCGGCGGAAGCTCCAAGGCGCCTTCGATGCCGGGCACACGGACCGAGATGTATTCGCCAACCCGCTCAAGGGACACCGGCGCTCCGGGACGGATCCCGCCCTCGTCCAACTGGGTCAGGAGTTCGGGCTCAACCTGGATGGGCTCGGCCAGCCTCGTGATGACCACGCGTGAATCCGCAGCGTACCCGTCCATGGCCTGGAGGAGGTTGACGTCGATCCTGGGGAACTGCTGGCCGGTCAGGCCACCCAGCGCTTCCAGTCCGGGAATCGGATTGCCGTAAGGAGACTCGGTGGGGTGTTCAAGGAGTTCGTAGAGGCGGCGTTCGACGCGTTCGCTCATCACGTGCTCCCAGCGGCACGCTTCATCGTGCACGTAGGCCCAGTCGAGACCGATGACATCGGCCAGGAGACGCTCGGCCAAGCGGTGCTTGCGCATGACTTCGGTGGCGCGTTTACGGCCAACCTCGGTCAGTTCCAGGTGGCGGTCGTTCGAGACGATCACCAGGCCATCGCGCTCCATGCGGCCGATGGTCTGCGAGACCGTGGGGCCGGAGTGCCGCAGCCGTTCGGCAATACGGGCCCTGAGCGCCACAATGTTTTCTTCTTCAAGCTCCAAAATGGTCCGAAGATACATCTCAGTGGTATCGATCAGATCCGTCATCCAGCTCAGCTCTCCTCGAACGCAGTTTTCTTGCGTAATCTCCACCGTACCGCGTCCCATGCCAGGGCAAGCGGTGCCACCGCCGCCCATGAACGCCAGCTCCCAGCTTAGCTTATTTGGAATTACTCCGGATAATTTTCCGTGGCGTCCCTGTCGCATTCCAGTCGCATCCGGTCGGTCCGCGTTCCACGTGGCGGACTATGACAACCGCAGGTTCCTGCGCGCACGCCTCGTCAGGCAGAATTGGGGAGTCGAAGGGGCAGTTGATGCCACCTGCCACCTCCCATCTTTGACCGATACACATTGGAGCCACCGTGAGCGACAACAGCATCACCATTCCCGCCGACCTGCTGCCCAAGGACGGCCGCTTCGGCGCCGGGCCGTCCAAGGTCCGCCCGGAGCAAATCGAGGCCTTGTCTGCTGCTTCCAAGACCATCCTTGGCACCTCCCACCGCCAAGCCCCGGTCAAGAACCTGGTGGGTTCCGTGCGCGAGGGCCTGAGCCAGTTCTTCCGCGCTCCCGAGGGCTACGAAGTGGTGCTCGGCGTTGGCGGTTCCACCGCATTCTGGGATGTCGCAGCATTCGGCCTGGTGGAGAAGAAGGCCCAGCACCTCTCCTTCGGCGAGTTCGGTTCCAAGTTTGCTGCCGCCACCAACAAGGCCCCTTTCCTGGACGCATCGTCCGTCATCAAGGCAGAACCGGGCACGCGCCCTGTGGCACAAGCCGAGGCAGGCGTGGACACCTACGCCTGGCCGCAAAACGAAACCTCCACCGGCGTCGCCGCTCCCGTAAAGCGCGTCGCGGGCGCCGATGACGGTTCGCTCGTCCTGGTGGACGCGACCTCCGCCGCCGGCGGCCTGGATGTGGATGTAGCGGAGGCGGACGTTTACTACTTCGCTCCGCAGAAGAACTTCGCGTCCGACGGCGGGCTGTGGCTTGGCCTGTTTTCCCCCGCCGCGCTGGAGCGCGCCGCCCGCATCAACGCGAGCGACCGCTGGATCCCGGACTTCCTGAACCTGCAGACCGCCATCGACAACTCCAAGCTGAACCAGACGTACAACACCCCGTCCCTGTCCACGCTGGTGACCCTGGACGCGCAGGTGCAGTGGCTGAACAGCAACGGTGGTTTGGACTTCGCCAGCAAGCGCACGGCCGATTCAGCCAGCCGCATCTACTCCTGGGCCGAAGCATCCGAGTACGCCACGCCGTTCGTGGCCAAGGCTGAGGACCGTTCCAACGTCATTGCGACCATCGACTTCGACGACTCGATCGACGCCGCCACCATCGCCAAGGTCCTGCGGGCCAACGGCGTGGTGGACACCGAGCCCTACCGCAAGCTCGGCCGCAACCAGCTGCGCATCGCTACGTTTGTGGCCATCGAGCCGGACGATGTGTCCGCCCTCCTGGCGAGCATCGACTATGTCGTGGGTGAACTGAAGAAGTAACCCGCGGAATTGGACGGAGCCGCCCGGGTTACTCCCGGGCGGCTCCCTCGTTTAATGCCGGCGCGTTCGTTTAATGCCGGCACGGCCAAACCGCTTTCGACGCCGAAACTTCCGGCGGCAGCGAAGTGTTTCCGCCGTGCTTATTCAGCCCCGGCTTCGTCCTGATCCGCGGTGGTGTCCTCTGCCCCCGCGACTTCCGCTTCGTCGTCGTCCTCGTTTTCGGAGGGGCCGATGGCCTCATCTTCGGCAGCCTGCACAGACTCCTCCGAAACGTCGCCCTCGGTTTCCTCCACCAACGGAGTCTCGTCCTCGGGGCGGACGCGTTTGGCCCACGGCACCCATTCCGGTGCCAGGATGGAATCCTCGGACGGCAGCAGGCCGAGCTCACTGACCGTGACGATCTTGGAGCGCGAGTTACGGGTCACCACGGCGTACCACTGCCAGCCGCCGTAGCCTGCAAGCTTGGATTCGAACAGGTGGGTGACTACCCGGTCGCCTTCCGATTTGGCGCCCAGATGCTCCCCGACCTCCCCCGGCTTGGCGATGCCCTCCACTGCCTTGCGGGCAGTATCGACGGCGGCAGCCAGGAAAGCATCCGGCTTGCCCGTGCGCCACACGGGCACTCCGGCACGTGGCTTGGCGGCCGCAGGCTTCCGCGAGGAAGCTTCGCCGGTGGCAGGAGTGCGGGCACCACGAGGACCAGCCCCGGTGTTACCCAGGGCATCCGTGGCCGGCGTAGTTTCCTGTGCGGATTCCGAGGTCATGGCAGTCCTAGGCTTCCAGCTCGTCGGCAACCTTGCGCAGCGCCATGCTGATGGCCTTGGCCTTGTTGCCATCGGGGTACTTGCCCGAAGACAAGGAACCGGACAGGTTGTCCAGGACAGTGACGAGGTCCTGCACCATTGGGGCAAGGTCCTTGGCGTTCATGCGCTTGGCCTTGGCGATGGACGGGGTCTTTTCCAGCACGCGAAGGCCCAGTGCCTGTGCACCGCGGCGACCATCCGCCACGCCGAACTCCACCCGGGTACCGGCCTTCAGCTCGGTTACACCCGCGGGCAGGGACGTCTTGGGCAGGAAGACTTCCTGGCCGTCTTCAGCCGCGAGGAAGCCGAAGCCCTTTTCCTTGTCATACCACTTGACCTTGCCGGTAGGCACGTAATCAACCTTCTTCGTTCTTGCTTGGGAGACACGCCGGGCCGCTACCGCATCCGCAGATAGCTGCGGGATCGAGGGTGACAACCCGGTCCGTGTTGGTCTGTTCCTTCAAGGTTATCCTGCCGGACCCCCTATTCCCGCTTTCTCCCGCCCTGCACCGGCAACGTACTGCGTCATGTGCGGGACCCGTCCACTCCCGTCAGGCTGCTGCTAGCGTTGATGCCATGACTTCCCCGGGTTACCGCCGCCCCCTCATGATGGTCGCTGCTGCCATCACCGTCCTTTCCCTGGCCGCTGTGGCCGCAGTCATCGCGGTGGCCTACAACGGCGGCGCCGCGCCCGTCTGGGTTACGTCCACTGCCCTCTACGGCTTGCCCGTGGCTTTCATGCTCGCGGTGGTCCTGGTGCTCGACGCCGTCCGTCAACGCCGCCGGCAATAGCACCATCCCGCCGGGACGGGCAGGAGCGGCCCGGGGGCGGTAACGTTGGATTGATGTCCCTTATTCGCGCGCTCAGCAAGGAACTGGAAGCGCGCAGCGACAACTCGCTGCGGGCTTTGTTTGCCGCGCGACCGGACCTCATCTCCCCCATGGCGCCGGACTTCGCCGCGTTGGCTGCACGGGCAAGCGCCCGGGTCAGCGTCCAGCGGGCGCTGGAACGACTGAACAAGCCGGAAATGCAGGTTCTCGAAACCCTGCACCTGTGCACGAATGCAGACACCGGGCACAGCATCTCGGCGGCCGGTTTGAAGAAGGTCATTGCCGGATCCACTCTTTCGGCCCTGGACCCGATCCTCGCCAAGCTGCAGGAGCTGGCCCTGATCCACCGGGCAGACCCGCCCCAGGGCTCGCCGCCAGCCACATCGCGACAACGCTTCTATCTCCCGGTGGGCAGCCTCAAGGACGTGATCGGTATCTACCCGGCGGGGCTGGGCAGGAGCTACACGGAACTTGTCCGCACGCAGCCGGCATTCGCCCAGCGGGTAGTCCACCTGGTGGCCGAGCTGCACCAAAGCGGCGCCGGAATCCACCCGGCCAGCACGCCCATGGATGCCGCACTGGCACTCCAACGCTGGACCTCCACTCCGGAGAACCTCCGCGCCATCCTT
The DNA here is from genome assembly GCF_007670255.1 of Paenarthrobacter nicotinovorans. Taxonomy (GTDB): domain Bacteria; phylum Actinomycetota; class Actinomycetes; order Actinomycetales; family Micrococcaceae; genus Arthrobacter; species Arthrobacter nicotinovorans_B. The sequence continues at coordinate 67,710 of NZ_SZVS01000012.1, forward strand.
TCCACCGCTCCGGAGCGGACGGTTGGCCTGCTGGACAAGTTCGGCAGCTGGGCCATGGGCGCAGTACCCCAGGCCCAACGGCGGGCGTCCGTGAGCCACGAAAGCCACGACGTCGGGCCTATCGACTGGCTGTTGGCGCGCGGGCTGTTGGTTCCGCTGGATGCCGGCCACGTGGAGCTGCCCCACAGCGTCGGCCTCGCATTGCGAGGCGGTGCGATCATTGACGATTTCACTTTGGCGCCGCCCGTACCGGAACTGGGCCACACCAGCGCGGCGCTGCGCCGCAATGCCGCCATGGGCGCCATCGCCGAAACGTTGCGCCTGACCAATGAGCTGCTGTTCGCGGTTCGCGAGCAGCCCCTGTCCACGCTGAGGAGCGGCGGGGTCGGTGTGAGGGAGCTGAGGCGCCTTGCTGAGTCGATCCGCCTGGGAGTGCACGAGACCGCGGTCCTGCTGGAGCTTTGTGCTTTGTCCGGTCTCGTGCGGCTCGATGTGGACAGTTCCACCTGGATCCAGCCGCCATCCCTGGAATGGCTCACTTTGCCCCGCCAGGAGCAGTGGCTGTGGCTGGTCAATGCCTGGTTGGCCAGCGAGCGCGCCCCGTCGTTGGTGGGGCAGCCGCTGACTGGTCCGTCGTCTTCTGCTGCCCATCATGGCGCGGCCGGCACCACCATCAACGCCTTGTCCGCCGAGGCCCAGCGGCCCGATGCCCCGGTGGTCCGGCGGAGGGTCCTTGAGATTCTTAACGAGCTGACAGTCGAGGCGGCAGCTCCGGACGGCAAGGCCCCGGTACTGGATGCGAGGGCAGTCCTGCAGCGGGCCGAATGGGCCCAGCCTAGGATGTCGCGGCGCTTCAGTTCCCTGGTGCGCGGCATTCTCGAAGAGGCCGCATTGCTGGGTCTGATGGGTTCCGGTGCGCTGACTCAGCTGGGCTCTGCCATCGCCGCTTCCCAGCCGGAAACGGCCATGACCATCCTTGGCGAGCACCTCCCGGCCGCTGTGAACCATATCCTGCTGCAGGCTGACCTGACAGCCGTCGCCCCGGGCTACCTCGCGCCGGAGCTGGGCGGGACGCTGCAGCTGATGGCCGACGCCGAAGGGCAGGGTCCGGCGTCGATCTACCGGTTCTCCGCCACCACCATCCGCAGGGCCCTCGACGCCGGACAGGATGCGGAATCGCTGCTGGCCTTCCTCCGTGAGCACTCGGCGACGGACGTGCCCCAACCCTTGGCGTACCTCATCCAGGACACTGCGTCCCGGCACGGCCGGATACGTGTGGGGACGAGCGCCAGCTTCATCCAAAGCGACGACGAATCTGCCATTTCCGAGCTCCTGGAGGAAGCCCGGACCTCCGCCCTGAGCCTGGTGCGGATTGCCCCTACCGTGCTCACGTCCTCGGCCAGCCCACGGGAAACGGCCCGTGTCCTGCGCGAGCTGGGACTCTCACCCGCCGTGCAGGACGCCGAGCCCGCCGTCGTGCGTTTCAAGCGGACCACAGCGTTGCCGGGGAGCGCGCGCCCCGTTTACACGGCACCCCGGACGGCACCGCCGGACGACGACGTCGAGGCGCAGCTTGTGGTTCTTCGGCAGCATCGTGCCGTCCCGGCCGAGGCGACGGGCGAAGCATCCACGCAACTGGGCCTGGAGACCCTGCAAACGGCCATCCGGCTCAAGCAGGCAGTCACGATGAACGTGGTGGACAGCTTGGGGAATGCCAACACCGAAACGGTTGTTCCAGTATCCGTCTCCGGTGGACGCGTGCGGGTGTTCGATCCCGCAAAGGACACTGAACGCGTGTTGTCCATCCACCGGATCATCGATGTGGAACCCGCAGGGGAACTGCGTTCATGACAACAGCGTTGTCCGCTAAACCGCACCCTGATGGTGCCCAAGTGAGGATTCAACTGTGAACGTGAGGATCAGGCTGTGAACGACGGTCCGCTGATCGTACAAAGTGACAAGACCATATTGCTGGAAGTCGACCACGAGCTCGCCACCGAAGCCCGGCACGCCATTGCCGCTTTCGCCGAACTGGAACGCGCCCCGGAACACATGCACAGCTACCGGCTCACGCCGTTGGGCTTGTGGAATGCCCGCGCCGCGGGGCTGGACGCCGAGCAAGTGCTGGACACCCTGCTGAAGTACTCACGGTTCCCGGTGCCGCACGCGCTGCTGATCGACATCGAAGAGACCATGTCCCGCTATGGCCGCCTGCGGTTGGAGAAGGACCCGCAGCACGGCTTGGTGATGCGCACCGATGACTACCCCGTACTGGAGGAGGTCATCCGCGCCAAGAAGATTGCTCCCCTGCTCGGGCCGCGGATTGACGGCGAAACCGTAGTGGTGCACTCCTCGCAGCGGGGGCAACTGAAGCAGCTGCTCCTCAAGCTCGGGTGGCCCGCAGAAGACCTGGCCGGGTACGTCGACGGGCAACCGCACCTGATCATGCTCGACGAAAGCGGCTGGCAGTTGCGGCCGTACCAGAAGCTGGCCACGGAGAACTTCTGGGCCGGCGGCAGCGGCGTCGTCGTACTTCCTTGCGGTGCCGGAAAGACCTTGGTGGGGGCGGCGGCAATGGCGACGTCCTCCACCACCACCCTGATCCTGGTGACCAACACTGTTTCCGCGCGACAGTGGAAGGACGAGCTCCTCAAGAGGACCTCCCTGACGGAGGATGAAATCGGCGAGTACTCCGGTTCCGTCAAGGAAGTCCGCCCGGTCACCATCGCCACCTACCAGGTCCTGACAACCAAGCGTGGCGGCCTGTATCCGCACTTGGAACTCGTGGACGGGCACGACTGGGGACTTATCATCTATGACGAAGTCCATCTGCTGCCTGCCCCGATCTTCCGCATGACAGCGGATCTGCAGGCCCGGCGCAGGCTTGGCCTCACCGCAACGCTTGTCCGTGAGGACGGCCGGGAGGGCGAGGTCTTCAGCCTTATTGGACCCAAGCGCTACGACGCTCCTTGGAAGGACATCGAGGCCCAGGGCTACATCGCGCCCGCGGACTGCGTCGAAGTCCGCGTGGACCTGCCCCGGGACGAACGCGTGGCGTACGCGATGGCCGATGACGCAGACAAGTACCGCCTCTGCGCAACGTCCGAGACCAAGACCCAGCTGGTGGAGGATCTGGTTGCCGTCCACAAGGGAGAGCAATTGCTGGTGATCGGACAGTACATTGACCAGCTGGACGAAATTGCAGAGCGCTTGGACGCACCCCTCATCAAGGGCGAAACCAGCGTCAAGGCCCGGCAGAAGCTCTTTGACGCGTTCCGCAAGGGCGAGATCCAGACGCTGGTGGTGTCCAAAGTGGCCAACTTTTCCATCGACCTTCCCGAAGCATCCGTAGCCATCCAGGTGTCAGGTTCCTTCGGCTCACGCCAGGAAGAGGCCCAGCGGCTGGGGCGTCTGCTCCGGCCAAAGCAGGACGGCCGCGCGGCCAGGTTCTACTCCTTGGTCGCCAGGGACACCCTGGACCAGGACTTTGCCGCCAAGCGCCAACGGTTCCTGGCCGAACAGGGTTACGCCTACCGCATCATGGATGCCAAGGACATCGGCAAGGACGTTGGACAGGAGCAGTAGATTGGCCGGGGGAATGCACCTGCGGACCCTTGCTATTACCCTCCAACGAATTTACGATTCCTAGTGAAGCTCTCCGCCCGATGCGGCTGCCCCTGGTCCAGGCAGTCCGGCGGCCAGCCGCCGGCAGTGGGGGAAGCCCGCAGCCAGGGCGCCGACGGTTCACAGGCCTAGAAGAATCCGAGATTATTTCCCAGAGGATTCCCCATGCGCAAAGCCCTCTTGGTTATTTCCGCAATCGTCCTGTTGTCAGCACTCGCACAGCTGTTTTTCGCAGGATATTTCCACTTCCAGAACACCATTGAAGCCCAGCGTGAAGCGGGCGTCTTCCACGTGATGAACGGCCAGTATGTCCTGCGCTACTCGGCACTGCTCGCCGCCATTGTGGCCGCCATTGCCAGGATGGGCGCCCGGACGATCTGGCTGGCCGCCGGAATTTTCCTGCTCTCCTGGGTCCAGTTGTTCATCTTCATCATTGGCGGCATGCTCACCGGCTCTTCGGAAGACTTCATCACGCCTTCTGGTTCATGGGTAGCTTCCATCCACCCCCTGACCGGGCTGTTGATCATCTTCATGTCCTATTGGCTCTTTACCCGTGCCCGCGCCGCGGCCCTCAATCCCCAGCCGCTACCGCCCAAGGCTTCGGATGCTTCTGCCACGCCCAGGACAGCCTGAACCCGGGCAGCTGTGAATACCTCGCAGCTGCTTGCGCTGGATTTGGTGTTGTCCGTCCTGGCGGCAGCAGCGTGGATCGCTGCCGCATGGATGACCGTAAATTCGAGCACTGACCGCAAGCCAGGACCGCGCCGCGGAACCGATCTGGCGTTGTTGTTGGTCGGTGCCGCCGTCGCCATGACGGCGGCACGCTATGCCCTGCTTCCCGCTTTGGTGGCCGGCAGTTGGTGGTTTGCCAGCGAACGCATCACCATCAACCTGCCTCTGACCGCCATCCCCGCGGCTTGGGCCGCGATGGCCGGTGTTCCGTTCTTGCTGAGGAGGCGGAACACCGGCGCCAAACTTTCCTGGGCCTCCCCATGGCCTCTTGGCCGAACCCGACGGGCGGCGGTGATGTCTCTGGTGGCCGCAGCTGCGGCAGCCGCGGCCTCACTGGCATTGGCGCTGATCCTGGGTCCGTTCCCTGCGCCGTGGAGCGTCGCGGTGCTTCTGTTCATGGTGGCCGGAACGGTTGTGATTGCGGGGGTCGTCCTGGCACAGCCTGGAGCTTCCGGCCGCCCCCGCGCCAGGCGCCCGGCTGCTGCCGTGGCCGCGCTGATGGTGTGCACGGTAGTGGGCTCCGGAGTTTTCGCCTGGCTTGGGAGCCGCTCCGGAAACGGCGCGGTGATCGCGGCCGCCGTCGGACGTCACCACGCCAACGGCAACGGCACGGTGACGGACACGACGCCGGTGACCAGCCTGGTGGGAAGCACCCCCGCCGACGCTGTGGTCCGGCACTATGAACTGACCGCCCGCGTTGAACAAGTAACGTTGCCGTCCGGCCGGACCACGGAAGCGTGGACCTTCGGGAGCCTTCCCGGGCCAACGATCGAAGCAACGCTGGGCGAAGTAGTGGAGGTGGTCCTCAAGAACCGGGACGTGGCCGCCGGCGTGACGCTGCATTGGCATGGATACGACGTTCCCAACGCCATGGACGGAGTCGCCGGGGCCACGCAGGACGCTGTGATGCCGGGGCAGTCCGTGACGTATCGCTTCACGGCGGCGCAAACTGGTACCTACTGGTACCACACGCATCAGGATTCGGCCGAGGGGGTCCGCAAGGGCCTCTACGGCGCATTCGTCGTGCACCATCCAGCTGAAGTCCGTGCGGGCACGGACCTTGTGGTGGCGGGGCACGACCTCGGCGGTCTGGGGTTGCTGGGCTCCTCAGACCGCAGCAGTGGGTACCAGGCCGCCCCAGGCAGCAGCGTGCGGGTGCGGCTGGTCAACACCGACTCCTTGCCGCAGCGTTACTTGCTGGAAGGTACCTCGTTCAAAGCTGTGGCAGTGGACGGCACGGACGTCAACGAACCTCAGGACGTCCGGGGAAAGCTCGTGCGGCTGGGAGCCGGCGGGCGGATGGACCTCGCGTTCACCATGCCGGACTCCCCCGTGACCCTGCGCTCGGACGCCGCCGCCGATGCCGTGGTGGTCATCGCGCCGCCAGGATCTGCCCCGGGGGTCGGCGGCAAGGCAAGCTCCGGCGTTTTTGCCTCCATGCCTGTGCTGGACGTGCTGGACTACGGCAAACCAACGTCCGCTGGGTCCATGGGCAAGACGCCCTCAGGCGAAACCCTGCCGGCCACGATGCCTGTCACGAGGGAGGAGGTAGTGGTGCTGGACCGGCAGTTCCGTTTTGTGGATGGAGTGCCCCGCTACGCATTCACCGTGAACGGGGCCGCCTACCCGCTTGTTCCGTCCATCGAGGTGGCGGAGGGCGATACGGTGAAAGTGACAGTGGTGAACCGGACCGCCGAGCCCCATCCCATGCATCCACATGGCCACCACGTTCAAGTTCTCAGCAGGAACGTTGTGGCCCCGCACGGGTCACCGTTGGTCCTTGACACCGTGGAGGTGCTGCCCGGCGAAGTCTGGGAAGTGCTGCTCCACGCCGACAATCCGGGCATCTGGATGGATCATTGCCACAACCTCGATCATGCAGCCGAGGGCATGATGATGATGCTCAAATACGAAGGCGTGTCATCCCCGTTCGTTCACGGCGGCCACGCGGGGAATCGACCGGAATAGGCCTGGAATCAGGCAACCATCCGGTCCGTGGACGTGGAGCTCACCTGGTCCACCACCGCCCAGGCGTCGGCGTCGCGGAGCTGGGCGCTGGCGAAACGTTCGGCCGATGCGAGGTCGTGGAAGTCTTCGCGGCGAACCCGGCCTGTGTCCGTGTCCAGATAGGTGACATGGAACTCGACCTCGGAGTTCTGGTGCTGGTACATGCTGACGGGAGCTGCTGTGTTTGCCATGGTTTAAGTGTGGAACCGGGCACTGACATTTTTGGAAGCATCGGTGGGCGTGTTCGGATTTCAGCCCGTCACGGTGTCCTCAGATACTGCGCGGACACCTCGCGGACGGTCTCACTGAGCGTGTCCAGCACCGACGATGCCGTACGCCAGCGCTGCCAATAGAGCGGCACGTCGAAAGGCTGCTCCGGAGCCAACTCGATAAGTCGTCCGTCTGCGATGTCCGGACCACACTGAACTTCCGGAATGAGGCCCCAGCCAAGTCCCAGCCGGATGGCGTCGCCAAAGTCCTGCGACGCCGGCACATAGTGGCGCGGGCCTTTCCTCTCCGGGAGGGGTTTCCCCTCGGCTTGGAGGCGGGAGCGCACGAACGCCCACTGATAGGTGTCTTTGCGGTCGAAGTCCACGGTAGGAGCAGTATTGAGCGCCGCGCCATCGAGCCTTTCGGGGAAGTCGGGGAACCAACGGTCCACAAAGTGTGGTGCTGCCACAGGGAGGTACCGCATGGTGCCAAGGCTTTCCACCCGGCAACCCTGGACAGGGTCCGGGGTTGCCGTGACGGCCGCCATGACGGTTCCGGACCGCAGCAGGGACGTGGAGTGTTGTTCGTCGTCGCGGTGGAGATCGAACGTCACGTTGAGGTTGCCGGGAACCCTCGCCAGGGCCTTGAGGAACCACACAGCCAAGGAGTCGGCGTTGACCACGATCGGCACGGCCAGCGTGGGCCTGTCCCCGTCCAAGCCCAATTCCTTTCCGGCATCGGCTTCCAGTTGGGCCACCTGCCGGGCCAGTCGGAGCACCACTTCCCCGGCTTCCGTCGCCAAGGCCGGGTTGCTCCGTTGCAGAAGTACACGGCCCGTGGATTGTTCCAGCGCCTTGAGCCGTTGGGACACAGCCGACGGCGTGATGTGCAGCAAGCGCGCGGCGGCCTCAAGCGTGCCCTCGGAGAGGACGGTGGCGAACGTCTGCAACTGCTCGGAGGAGAACTGGGTCATTAGCCTAGCTTACGCGGCCTGAAAATCTTTAGCTGGCCTAAAGCTGCAGGGCTCCGTAATTTCGAAGAGTGACTTCCCTTGATTTCCTTCATTCAGCAGGCCTCGGCCTGGCTACAGGCTTGGCCCTCATCGTGGCCATCGGCGCGCAGAACGCTTTCGTCCTCCGTCAGGGCATCCGCGGCGAACACATTGTGCCCATCGTCGCGGTGTGCGCACTCTCCGACGCCGTCCTCATCGCTGCCGGAGTCCTTGGCACCGGTGCCCTCATTACGGCAGCCCCCGCCGCCGTCGTCGTCCTCCGCTATGTGGGCGCGGCGTTTTTGGTGGCCTATGGCCTCATGGCAGCCCGGCGCGCCATGCGCCCGCAGTCCCTGATGGCCGGAGAAGGTGAAGGGGGTCGCCGCGGCAAAGGTGGCGCCGCCGCAGCTGTCACAACCGTGCTGGCCCTCACTTGGCTCAACCCGCACGTCTACCTGGACATCGCGCTCCTCGGTTCCCTGGCCAGCGCCCAAGGCAGTCCCCTGCAGTGGTGGTTCGGAGCCGGAGCCATGGTGGGCAGCATCCTGTGGTTCTGTTCATTGGGGTTCGGCGCCCGCTTCCTCCGCGGATTCTTCGCCCGCCCCTTGTCCTGGCGGTTTTTGGACGGTGGCATTGCCGTCACCATGGTGGCTTTGGGCCTGGGTCTGATCCTTGGGGCTTGAGCAGATCCGGCGTAGCGGCGGCACGCAGTAGCCTCACATGCAGCATCCAGATAACTCACAGTTTCTGGGAGCACTATGGGTGTCATGAAAAAGAACGGTCCCGAAGCCAAGCTCCTCGTGGTTGACGACGAACCCAACATCCGCGAGCTTCTGTCCACGTCGCTGCGTTTCGCCGGTTTCGAGGTGGTGGCCGCAGCCAACGGTCGCGAAGCCCTCGCAGCAGCCGACCTTCATGCTCCGGACCTGGCCGTCCTGGACGTTATGCTTCCGGACATGGACGGTTTCACCGTCACACGACGCCTCCGTGCGGCCGGCAAGCATTTCCCCGTCCTCTTCCTGACCGCCAAGGACGATACCGAGGACAAGGTCACGGGCCTCACCGTGGGCGGCGATGACTACGTCACCAAGCCTTTCAGCCTGGACGAAGTAGTGGCACGCATCCGGGCCGTTCTTCGACGCACCCAGCCACTTGAGGACGACGACGCGGTGATCCGCGTTGACGACCTAGAACTCGACGACGACGCACACGAAGTACGCCGAGCCGGCACGGTCATCGAGCTCTCCCCCACGGAGTTCAAGCTCCTCCGTTACCTCATGCTCAACCCCAACCGTGTGTTGTCCAAAGCCCAGATCCTGGACCACGTGTGGGAGTACGACTTCAACGGCGATGCCTCGATCGTGGAGTCCTACATTTCCTATCTCCGACGCAAGGTGGACATCGACCCCGATGCCGCAGCCCTCATCCAGACCAAGCGCGGCGTGGGCTACGTGCTGCGGACGGCAGAGAAGCGCTGACCTTGCTGCAACGCTGGAAGTCGGCATCACTGCGGTCGCAGCTGGTTGCCATCATCATGTGCCTGCTCCTGCTTGCCCTGGCGGCAACGGGTGCGGGCACCCTGACGCTCGTCAAGAGCTATCTGCAGGGCCAAGTCGATGACAAGCTCAAGGCCGCCGTCGCCCTGGCCCAGGACCGCCAGTCCTTTGACAGGCTGACCGAACCCAACAGCGCTGCGCCTGCGGACACCGCAGTTCCCACGGACTATTCACTGACGCTGTACGTCCCGGACCTCGCGCCGTATCCGTTTGGCGGCAGCGAGAGCGACCGGCCCGCTATCGCCAACATCACCCCGCTGGAGGCAAAGCAGCGGGCCAATGCGCCGTTCCAGGTCAAGGGCACTGCCGGGACAAACTGGCGTGTTGTCGCCGTGGGCGTTGTTGCCAACGGGCAAAACGGCGTGGTCATCATCGGGCTGCCCCTGACACCCGTGGACAAAGTCATGGAGCATGCTGTTCTGGTGGTGGTGGGCGTTGGCCTCCTGACCCTGGTCCTGGCCTTCTTCATCGCCACCTGGACGGTGGCGCGATCCTTCCGGCCCCTGGCGAAAGTGGAAAAGACCGCAGCGGCCATCGCGGCCGGTGATCTGTCCCGTCGCGTGGAAGTGGACAACCCCCACACTGAAGTCGGACGCCTCGGCGGCTCCCTCAACGCCATGCTCGCCCACATTGAAGCCTCCTTTGCTGCGCGCGCTGCGTCCGAAGGCAGGATGCGCCGCTTCGCCGCTGACGCCTCCCACGAACTCCGCACTCCCCTGGTGACGATCCGCGGCTTCTCCGAGCTCTACCGGCATGGCGCCCTTTCCACCGAAGAAGACGTCGCCATGGCCATGGGGAGGATCGAGAGCGAAGCCAAGCGGATGGGTTCCATGGTGGAAGACCTGCTCCTGCTGGCCCGGCTTGACGAACAGCGGCCGCTGCAGCTCAAGCCGGTAGACCTTCAGCTCCTGGCGCACGACGCCGTGGTGGATACCCGGGCATCATCCGGGGACCGCACCATCACGCTCACGGGTCTCGACGGCGGTTCCCCCTCCGCTGCGCCCGTACAGGGAGACGAGGCGAAACTTCGCCAGGTCATTGGAAACCTGGTGGGAAATGCCTTGCGCTACACGCCTGAAGGATCACCGATCGAGCTCGCCGTGGGTGTCCGCGATACCCCGGCCGGCAAGGATTCCGTGATCGAGATCCGCGATCACGGGGCCGGGATTCCGGAGGCGGAAACCAACAAGATCTTTGAACGCTTCTACCGGGCCGACACGTCACGGACCCGTGAAACCGGTGGCAGCGGTCTGGGCCTTGCGATCGTTTCAGCGATTGTGGGTTCCCACGGTGGTTCCGTTCAGGTCAGGGAGACCGACGGCGGAGGGGCCACGTTGGTGGTAAGGCTGCCGTTCCACGATGAGCCGGCTGAGGCGCCCTCCCCTTAGTGGGGCTTCCCCGCGAGGTGCTGCTTGTCCACATAGCGCCGTTTGTCCACATACCGACGAAGAGCCATTTCTGGCGCCACACACGCTGCCTAGGCTGAATGCACTGGTTACGCATCACCGCATTCAGCGGCACATCTTCGTCGAAAGGCAACACCCATGAGCGTCATTTCCGTTGATACCGAGCTGCTCCAGCTCAAGTCGGCAAGCGTCAAAGGAACTGTGGACCGCATCAGTTCGGACGTTCACGCCATGACCCGGGGCTTGGAGGAACTGCAGGCTACGTGGAAGGGTTCTGCGGCCACGAACTTTCAAGCCCTGGTAGTGGAATGGGCGCTCACGCAAAGCAAGGTCGAAGCATCGCTGGCTTCCATCACCACGGCTCTGTCCTCGGCAGCTACAAGCTACTCCGAGGTTGAGCAGGGCAACACACAGCGCTTCATGTATTAGCTCCTGTGAACTCCTGTAGGGCCGGCTGCCTTCCCCCTGTGTGTCCGGCCCTACAGGTTAATACCTGGCGCTCCAAAGCCTCAGCGCTACGTTCCCTACTTCTCCAGCGTCCCTTGGTGGAACCGGAGCCGCCATTGGCCTCGGTCCAGCGACCACACGGAACTCCTGAGTGCTGAACCCGTGTGGCTGAGGCTGCGGTACGTCAGCAAGATGGTGTTTTCGCTGAGCCGGTCGGCACTCAGCAGTTCGAGTTCGGTGGCTTCTCCCGGGTCTTCCTCGAGTGCCATCATCATGGCGTCACGGGTCCAGTAACGGCCCGAGCTGCCGATCTCCGCGAAGTCCGGGTGGAGCAGCACTCCGATCCTGCCGATGTCGGCCCTGACGTCCGGACGCAACAGTTCGCGTTCCAAGGCCACCACAGTGTCCTCCGCCGAGAGTTCCGGGGCCGTGTCATCGCCGAGCTCGCTGAACAGATCGGCTTGGCCGAAGATGCCCGATTCACCAAAAAGCGTGGGTTCAAAGTGCGGCCGGATGCTCCGGTCCGGGCGCACAGGCGCCGGTACTGTCTCGGGGATCCGGACCGCCGCCTGGGCGGCCGGCGTACCCAGCAAGGCCTCGCTTTCGGTGGAGGCAGTGCCCTTCAAGGAGGCAGTGCCCTCCAAGGCACCCGGGAAGCCTGGGCCGGTCCGTGGGGCTACGCCCTGCTGGTAGGCCAAGGCCACCGCGCGTGCACGCTCGTCCGCAGCTTCGTTGAGGTCGTGGCCCGCGTGACCCTTGACCCACTCGAAGGTGTACTTACGCCCCACGATCGCCTGGTCGATGTCTTTGAGGATGTCAACGTTCAGGACTGGCTTCCCGTCGGCCTTGCGCCAGCCCTTGCGCTTCCAGCCCGACATCCACTTGGTAACGCAGTTGATGACGTATTGGCTGTCGCAGAGGATCAGCAGTTCTTCGTGCGGCACGTGGGCTGTGGACCGGAAGAGGTCCAGGACAGCCATCAATTCACCCTGGTTGTTGGTCCCGTGCGGCCATCCTCCCGCTCGCCAGCAGGAGTCATCAACGTACCAGGCCCATCCGGCCGGTCCAGGATTACCGAGGGCGGACCCATCGGCGGCAGCAATAATCGTCATACGTTAATCCTGCCAGACCGCACCGACACTGAAGCTGTCTCCGCGCCCACCGAGAACGTGGGAACGATGCGAAATCGCCGTAATTTTCCCCACGAATTCGACGCATTCGTACTCGTTCGGGGACCCAGGCACTTCGCCGAAACGCCGACGGCGGCCCCCACCAGAAGGTGGGGACCGCCGTCGTACTTGCTATGCGTGACGCAGCAGAACAGGTGGCTTAGAAGCCGCCCATGCCGCCCATGTCGTCGCCACCGGGAGCCGGAGCGTTCTTCTCGGGCTTGTCGGCAACTACAGCCTCGGTGGTCAGGAAGAGACCAGCGATGGAAGCAGCGTTCTGGAGAGCCGAGCGGGTGACCTTTACGGGGTCGTTCACGCCGGCAGCCAGAAGGTCTTCGTAGACACCCGTGGCAGCGTTCAGGCCGTGGCCCGAAGGCAGGCCGCGGACCTTGTCGACCACTACGCCGGGCTCGAGGCCGGCGTTGAAGGCGATCTGCTTCAGCGGAGCGTCGATGGCAACCTTGACGATGTTGGCGCCGGTTGCTTCGTCGTTCTCAAGGGACAGGTTGGCGAATGCCTTGGCACCGGCCTGGATGAGGGCAACGCCACCACCGGCAACGATGCCTTCTTCAACAGCAGCCTTTGCGTTGCGGACAGCGTCCTCAATGCGGTGCTTGCGCTCCTTGAGCTCAACTTCGGTTGCGGCACCGGCCTTGATGACTGCAACGCCGCCGGCCAGCTTGGCCAGGCGCTCCTGCAGCTTCTCGCGGTCGTAGTCGGAGTCGGAGTTCTCGATCTCGGCGCGGATCTGGGCAACGCGGCCTGCGATGGCGTCGGCGTCGCCGGCACCTTCAACAATGGTGGTCTCGTCCTTGGTGACAACAACCTTGCGGGCGGTGCCGAGGAGGTCCAGGCCGGCGTTCTCGAGCTTGAGGCCAACTTCTTCGGAGATGACCTGGCCACCGGTGAGGATGGCGATGTCGGCCAGCTGTGCCTTGCGGCGGTCACCGAAGCCCGGAGCCTTGACGGCAACGGACTTGAAGGTGCCACGGATCTTGTTGACGATCAGGGTGGCCAGGGCCTCACCCTCGATGTCTTCGGCGATGATCAGCAGCGGCTTGTTGGACTGCATGACCTTCTCCAGAACCGTGACGAGTTCCTTCACGTTGGAGATCTTGGAGTTGACGATCAGGATGTACGGGTCTTCGAGGACCGTTTCCTGGCGCTCTGCGTCGGTGACGAAGTAAGCGGAGATGTAGCCCTTGTCGAAGCGCATGCCTTCGGTGAGCTCGAGTTCCAGACCAAAGGTGTTGGACTCTTCAACCGTGATGACGCCTTCCTTGCCCACCTTGTCCAGGGCTTCGGCGATCAGGCTGCCGATTTCCGGGTCGCCGGCGGAGATCGAAGCCGTGGCTGCGATCTCTTCCTTGGTTTCGATTTCCTTGGCGGAGGTCAGCAGTTCGCTGATGACTGCCTCAACAGCCTTCTCGATACCGCGTTTGAGGGACAGCGGGTCGGCGCCGGCGGCAACGTTGCGCAGGCCTTCCTTTACCAGTGCCTGGGCAAGAACGGTTGCCGTGGTGGTACCGTCGCCAGCGACGTCATCCGTCTTCTTGGCAACTTCCTTGACCAGCTCAGCACCGATCTTCTCGTAAGGGTCGTCCAGCTCGATCTCCTTGGCGATGGAAACGCCATCGTTGGTGATCGTGGGAGCGCCCCACTTCTTTTCGAGGACGACGTTGCGTCCACGCGGGCCGAGGGTGACCTTGACGGCGTCAGCGAGGGTGTTCAGGCCCCGCTCGAGGCCGCGGCGTGCCTCTTCATCAAATGCAATGATCTTGGCCATAACGGCGGTAGTCCTTTCGGGACAGTCGTTAAGAAGGTACCTGTCAGGTGGGATGCCCGCGACGGACGGTCCTTTGCGTGCAGCCTCTGTATGCCCCGCGCTCCGGACCTCACCCCACCAAGGTGTTTCTTGGTCCCCCAGCGGTTCCACCATCATTCCGTTACCGGCGAGAGCCGGATCGGATTAGCAGTCGAACCGTAGGAGTGCTAAATCAATAATTAGCACTCGACTGGTGAGAGTGCAAGCAGAGGCGCCACTTTTGGCACCCGCGAAAAGGGTTTCAGCCGAGAGCTGACCGCCGTTCCGGCGAGCAGTGAAAGCCTCAGGCTACGCGCACGCCTTCGGCCTGCGGACCCTTCTGGCCCTCACCCAGTTCGAACTCAACACGCTGGCCCTCTTCGAGGGCGCGAAAGCCATCCATTTGGATAGCCGACCAATGCACGAAGACGTCGTCACCGGAGTCATCCACAGTGATGAATCCGTAGCCCTTTTCGGCGTTGAACCATTTGACGGTTCCCAATGCCATGATGCCCACACTTTCGCAGTAGCCAAGACCGGTTGCCGGGATCTCCGGACCGGAATTAATCCACTGTAACCACAGTCACTATCCCTGCGCTTCCCCCAATGGCCAGGGCGCTGGTTTTGTTATTGAGGCTTAACCGAGTTGGGGTTTTTGGGCCCTGGAGCCGCGCGGTTACTGGTAGCCGGGTCCCGCTACTACAACCAGTGGTTGCTGCACATCAGGGGTCTCCACGATCGACTGGATGCCCAGGAGCGCGCCCAAAGCCTCGGCGTTGGCTTTCTGCGTGGGAGCGTTGTAGAAGATCACGGACGTCTGCTGCGGAAGGCCTCCCCAGTTGGCTACCGTGCTAAGAGTCCAGCCTCCGCCCTGCACCAGCCCGGCCACCCGGCCGGCCAGGCCGGCGGTGCCGGTTCCGTTGTACACAGCGACCGGAACGCTCTTATCCACCGGGGCGGTGGAGGGCGACGGCGTGGTCGACGGCGTCGGCTCGGTGCTGGCTTCGTTGGAGGCAGGCGGTGCGCTGCTCGAAGCGGAAGGTGCAGCCGAAGGCGACGTCGAGGTTTGCTGGGGTGCCGGCGTCGTGACGCTTGATGACGCACTGGGGGCGACAATCCCGAGGTTCGGGAGGATAAGGAACGCCACCAGGCCGAGTACCAAAGCCACGGCTCCGACGGTCAGGACAGGCCACAACGTGGGGCGCGCGGCGTCCTGGCTGTCGCGGTGAACGCCCTGCCGGGAGGTGTTCTGTGGGACCTGGTCGAATTCGTCCCTGGCATATTTGGTCATGGTGAAGCGTTGTCCTTGCTGGTTGCTGCTGACGGATCGCACCTGCGAATTACGCGTCCGACCCCAAGCGCCGCGCTGTCCGCGCCCGCTGGCGGGACGTACGTAGTCTACGCAATCTCTTCACGAGCATGGGATCGTGGGCCAACGCGTCCTCGGTGTCGATCAGCGCGTTCAGGATCTGGTAGTAGTGGGTGGCGGAGAGATCGAAGAGCTCCCTGATGGCCTGCTCCTTGGCGCCGGCGTACTTCCACCACTGCCGTTCAAGCGCCAACATCTGCTGGTCCCGCTCACTCAGCGGCGAGTCGCTCCGGGTATCGGCCGCGAGGTCTTCCAAGGCCAATCCGTCAGCCTGCGGCGCCATTGGTTCCGGTGCTGGTTCTGCCACGGCACACTCCTTCGACGCTTGTTGGGGGAAAATGTCCTACCCCTATGTTACGGGCGAATAACATCGCTGTCATTCGCTCCACCCCCGCCACGCGGGAGACAATGGCCGGGTGACTGGCGAGGATGCTCTCTTTGATCTTGAACCTGCCGGCGAGGCTGATCCTGGCTTTGCCACGCTGATTGACCGCCCCCTTGAGGAGCTGATGGCTCCCGACTGGGCCGAGGCGATGCGTCCTGTGGAAGGACACCTCCGCGATGCGTTGGCGTACGTCGCGCGTCGGGCCGGGGACGGAAAACACGTCCTCCCCGCCTCGGAAAACGTGCTCCGCGCTTTTCGCCAACCGCTGGCCGAGGTCAAGGTACTGCTCCTGGGCCAGGACCCCTACCCTACGCCAGGGCACGCAGTGGGGCTCTCCTTCTCCGTCTCCCGCCAAACCCGCCCCATCCCCCGCAGCCTGGCCAACATCTATCGCGAGCTCCACGACGACCTCGGCCTCCCGCCCCGCGTCCACGGAGACCTCAGCGCGTGGACAGAGCAAGGCGTCCTGCTGCTGAACCGTGTGCTCACCGTGGAGGCCCGCGACGCCGGCGCCCACCGCGGCAAAGGATGGGAGGCCATTACGACGGCGGCAGTCACCGCCGTCGTCAACCGTACGGATGGTGCGGGGCGCCGGAAGCCGCTGGTCGCGATCCTGTGGGGCAAGGATGCCGAGGGGGTCGCGCCGCTGCTGGGGGACGCGCCGTCGATCGTTTCAGTGCACCCCAGCCCGTTGTCGGCATCAAGGGGCTTCTTTGGGTCCAAGCCGTTCAGCCGGACCAACGAACTGCTGGCCGGGCAGGGCGCGGAGCCCGTGGACTGGGAACTCCCGGTCCTGTAGAGCCCAACCCTCGCTCACATCCCACCGGCTTGCCGCCAACCCTCGCTCACATCCCACCGGAACCTGACCGAGCGTCGCGCTCAAACGCAGGGAACGTGAGAGAGGGTGTGTAACCTTCGACGCATACCCATCAAGCACCCAGCCAATTAGCTTAGGCTTGCCTATATGACCGCTCTTCCTGTCACATCGTCCGCCACACGCAATACCCGCCCGCAGGTCAACCTGACCGTCCTGCGGAGTGAACGGCTTTCGCCGCACATGGTGCGGATCGTGGCCGGCGGACCGGGGTTCAGCGACTACGCAAACAACGACTACGTGGACCGGTACGTCAAGATCGTTTTTCCGCAGGACGGCGTGGAATACGAGCAGCCGCTTGATCTCTGGACCATCCGCGAAACCATGCCGCGCGAACAATGGCCGCACACCCGGACCTACACCATCCGGTGGGTGGACCTGGAGGCACAGGAGTTGGCCATCGACTTCGTGGTCCATGGCGATGAAGGCCTCGCGGGACCCTGGGCCGCCGCAGCAAAGCCCGGAGATTCCCTGATCTTCACCGGCCCTGGCGGCGGCTACAGCCCCTCCCCCGACGCGGACTGGTACCTTTTCGCGGGAGATGACGCTGCAATTCCCGCCATCGCCGCCTGCGTTGAAGCCCTCTCCCCCGAGGCCCGGGGACATGTCTATCTCGAAGTGGATAACGAGGCCGATGCCCTCGCGATCTCAGCCCCGGAGGGAGTCGAGATCCATTGGCTGTTGCGCAAAGGCACACCGGCCGGGTCAAGCGACCTTCTCCTTGAAGCCCTGCGTGGCACCGAGTGGCTGCCCGGGCGGGTGGATGTCTTCGCCCATGGTGAGCGCGGATACATGAAGGGTCTCCGGGAGATCTTCTTTGTCCAGCGCGGACTCGAACGTTCGCAGGTTTCGTTATCCGGGTATTGGGCCCAGGGCCGTGTGGAGGAAGTCTTCCAGGCAGAAAAGAAACTCCCTGTCGGCCAGATCTAGACGAGTGGGAGGGGTCTTAGCGTCGGCGAACCCTTCGGCGTTCGTTGCTGGACAGGCCCTTCGTCAGTGGCCGCGCAAGGTTGTCGCCGAGCACGATTCCAGCCGCAACACCGAGCACGATCGCTCCTGCGTTGAGCATGCCGCCCGCGCCGAGCAGAATGTCTCCGCCTTCGACGGTCAAGGCATACATCGAGCGGAAAATCGTCAGCCCAGGAAGCAGGATCAACGCCGCCGGCACGGCTACCACCAGCTGGGGAGCACCCAGCTTCAGCGCAACTACCCGGGCCAACAGGCCAATGACGACGGCGGCGACGGCGGGCGACAGACGGTCGCCAAGGCCAGCTTGGCCGACCCCCCACAAAACGAAGAAGCCCACTAACCCCACTGCCGCCGTCGGAAGCAGCAACCGCATTTGGGTCTGTTCGGTGACGCCAATCGCGACCACCGCGATGGCTATCAGGATGGCTTGGCCCCACAACGGGTAGGCGTCGGGGAAAGTCTGCGTGACGTCCAGGACCGTGCTGCCCATAAGTGTTCCGACCACGACGGCGACGCCGATGCCCGCGACTATCGCGCCGAAGGTCAGCAGCGTGGAAAGGAACCGGCCTGCGGCGGTCACAGGGAAGCCGTTGATCGCATCCTGGACCGATGACACCAGGCGGCCAGTCGGAAGCAGCAGCAGGATCCCGCCCGCCACCACAATGGATGGCGCTATTTCCACCCCCGCCCAGCGAAGCATCAGGGCAACAAAGGTGACGAAGAAGGCGCAGGCCATGGTGTTGAAGAAGTCGGCAGTGCGCCATCTTGCGAGCTGACGCGAGAGCAGGCTGATGACGATGTTGGACGCAAAGGCCACCGCCGAGGCGCCAATTCCCCCACCCAGCACGCCAACGAAGACCGCGGCAAAAATACCGAATGCAATCGTGACCATCCACCGTGGGAAGGGTTTTGCACTGCGGATGATGTCGTTAAGCCTGCGGACGGCTTCGTCGCGCCCCACTCCCCCGGCCACAATGTCCGTGACCAGTTGATGGACCTGTGCCAAACCTGCGTAGTTGTTGGTCCAGGAACGCACCACACGAAGCAGGGTGATGGGGGTTTGGTCCTTGGGAGCGTAGTTGATGGCCACCGACTGGTTGGTGATGTCCACTTCCACGTTCTTCAAGCCGAGCGCAGCGGTGACAGCGATCATGCTCGTCTCGACTTCCAAGGCACCTGCACCGTACCGGAACATGACCTCGGCCAAATGCAGCGCGAAGTCGATGGTTTTCCGGGCCGAGGCATCAACGCCCACCACTTGGATGGTGGGGTTGGCGTAGGGACTTCCCGCAAGCCGGTCCACGATATTCATGGGGGCCGTGGGCGGGCTGTCACCCTGCACCAGGCGCATGAGCATGCGTTTGGCGTTGACGTTCTGCCGTACCTGCGACGGACGCAATGGTTGAGTCTTCGGCAACCCGTCGGTGTGGGGCCTGTTGCCGGCCCCATCGGGGCGTTCAGTCACGCGGTGCTCCTCCTGTGCCTTGTTGTGATCAGCGGTTCCCCCGGAGTTTTCCAACTACCGGCAATTTCTCAAGTGGCAATCGTCCCAGTACTGTCTGGGCGGCCCCTGCGAGCTTCCTGGCCACGCGGTACGCCGTGTACTTCACAGGGCTGACAGGAGCAACGAAGTCACCCAGCAACTGAACTACTTCGCCGCCGAAGCCCTTCTTGAATTCGTATCCGCCGTGACCGGTCTCGTCCTGGCCCTGGATTCCGAAGGTTCCGTAGAAGTTGTAGCGGGAGTAGCCGTTGTTCAGCGCGTGCAGCATCATGCCCCAGTAGAGGGACGTTGCGCCGTTGAAGTAGATGTAGTCCTGGACCGTGCCGCCGATTACGCAGGTGAGTTCGTCGCCGGAGCAGGCAAAGTGGATGGCAGCGACTGTTGCCACGCCAACGGAGTCCGGGAAGCGTTCAATATCCTTGAGGCTGCGCTCATAGCTGTCCACAAGGTCCTGAACCACTTTGACGCGGTTGGCTTTCTTCTTGCTGCGGGTTTCCTCGACCTCACGCTTGAGGTCGGCCAGTGTCTTGGACTCCGCTTCGAGGCGCTCGGTGATCGATGCCCGGTACTCGGGGATGTTGATCTTGGCCATCATGAGTTTGGTGAACTCATCGGAGGTGTTGCGGAGCAGTTGCTCGTAGTACCCGCGTTCGCGGTAGGTGAAGCCCTTTTCGTCACCGGCCGTCTTGAGCGCGTTGTAGAAATCGTCCAGCGTTTCCAGCGTGGCCTGCTCCAGGTAGACGCCGTTCTTCTCCGCTTTTCGGATGGCCTTGCGGGTGCGGTAGTTCATGCCCATGATGAGCTCTTCGGCATCCGCGACCCCGTCCAGGGTCTTGATGAACATCCAGTTGATGTTCGCGAAGTTCATATCGAAACCCTGGTGCTGGAAGCCGAGTCCTTCGAGTTCCTTCAACAGCGGTCGGTTGTCTTCGATCTCCGGGTGCTCAGCACCGTCCTCGTCACGAGCAATGTATTTGACGTTGGGCGAGATGCGCAGCTCCGCCGCCTTTTTCGCTGCGACGTGCTTCTTCAACTGCTCGACGACGAAGCGAACCACTGCGGGGTCGCTGTAGTCCATCAGTGGTCCCTTGGCACAGTCGGCGGTTTTGTAGCCAACGCGGTTGGACGTGTAAGTCAGCTTGCCCGCTGCAATGAGGCTCCCCCCGCGGGTCACGCCAAAGAGCTCGACCTCCTGCCCGCGGGCTCGCTGGAAACGCGTCAGGTCCATGGACTGGATGAAGCTGCCCTGCGGGTGTCCCTTGGCGAACGTCTCGAAATCAGCGTCGCTGAGAATCACGAATTCCATGTCGGTTCCAGCCTCGATCGGAGTCAAAGAAATTACCTCACCTAGATTAGATTTGCGCCCGTTGGTGGCCGGGGCGGGCCTGTTCGTTGGCTTGCTGGCTCGGGCTGCCTGTCAGTAGAACTGGCCCCCGGTACGCATGGTTTCGAGCCTCCTGAACACTTTCTCCGCGCCCTTGAGCCACAGCTTGTACCGCACCGGGCCCAGCACGAGGTCATAGCAGCCCACAAAATCCGTGACGGTCTTGGTGAAACTGGTCTTGAACGATCCCAGTCCGTACAACGGATGGGACTTGTCCTTGATGCTTGCAGAAGGCGGTGTGCCGCAGAAGTCGTACTCCACACACCCCAGCTCCTGCATGCGCTGGATCGCTGCCCATTGGACCAAATGCGAGTCACCATATTGCTTACGGTTCTGGGTGGAGCCGCCGTCTTTGTAAGTGGCCTTGGCCCCGTAGTTGATCACGAACGCACCGACGCTCGGTTGGCCGTCCTCGTAAACGAAAAAGAACTGCCCTTGGCCCCTGCTGCTGAATTCGCCCCAGAACGTGGCGTAGTACTCGTAGCTCCGCAGAGGCATGGCGCCTTTGGCATTGACCGTGTTCTGCATGAGGGCATAGAGCTTGCGGTAAGTGTCCTCGCCTGCTTCTTCCTGGATGACCTCGCAGCCCTCACGCTCCGCCCGGCGGACTGCGTTGCGGGCGCGGGATGAGATGCTCCGCAGGACCTCGTTGGCGGGGGCCGAGATGTCGAGTATGGCTGTGAAGTCGTTGGACTGGATGTTCGGGGCCTTCACCAGGCCAGCCGCCCTCAGTTGCCCAGTCACCTCAGGTGACTCCACGACGTCGGGCTCTATCTTGATGGTGAAGACGTTCAACTTCTGCTCGCTCGCCAAAGTGGCGACGGCGTCCAGCATCGGCTTGATGTCGTCGACGGACCCGGCGTCGGGGCCCTTGATCAGGTACCAGAGCCGGCCGAGGACAGGGAACTTCTTTTCCAGCAAAAGGTTGTAGCTGGCGTAGTCGGCGGTCTCGACGACGAGCCGGCGGACCAGCCAGCCGTTGCCGTCCTTGACTGCCGCGTAGGCATCCGACTGCAGCATGTTGCCACCGTTCGGGTTGGCAGTGACGTGCTTGTCCCAGTTATCGATTTCCTCGGCAGTGGCAAAGCGGGCGGTAAATTCTCGCAAGGTGGCCGTGTCCAATCTCAGGGTTTTGGTGCAGTGTTCAAAGCAGGTGCGCATGCGGACATGCAGCCCCAAGTCTATCGGTCATGGGAGGACGCGGCTCAGTGGCGCCGCGTGGACCGGCTCATGGAACGCCGTGATCTTCATTCCACAGGCGGGTCACGGTCCCGCTGCGCACCTCAGGATGTTGGCCGGGAACCCAACTGTTCATCAGCCATGTACGCGTTCAGCCGGTGATAGCCCTGGCCCAACATCCCCGGGTGAAATTCGCCCAACGGCAGAAGAGAAATGGCGATGTCTTCTGCCTCATCCGGGCTGGGATCGGCAGTGGGCTCACAGTCCAGGGCCAGGTAGAAGTGGACCCGGTTGCTTTGACTGTTCCAGTTGGCCCAGGAGTATCCGAGGCTGTGCAGCTCTCCGGCTTCGTATCCCGTTTCCTCGCGGAGTTCACGCCTGACAGCATCATCGAAAGAACTGTCTTTCGGCTCCACGGCGCCTCCTGGCAACCCCTGCGCGACTATTCCTGCACCGTGGTGATACTCACGGATCAGCACCACATTCCGGGCCCGATCCAGGGCAAAAACGGAAACCCATTCCGGGTTTTCCTGAACGTAATACGGTGCCACGACGACGCCGGATGGCGTCACACAGTCGTCGGCCCGCAAAGAAATCCATTTGTCCCTGACGATGACGCGACTATCTCTGACATTCCACGCGGTTTCGTCCCCCACGGCCCCTCCCCATCCTGACCCAAAGTCCCGGCTGATTCCTCGAGCATCCTACAACCGGATCTGCTCCATACTCTCCAGCCGAATCGCCTTTGGGGCCTTACCCAGCTCGCGCTGGCCGCTGGCAAGCCGGTCGGCGTTCGTGAGGCGGTTGAGGCTCAGCCCAGTGAGGTCTGCGATTTCTCCGATGGGAACCTGGAACGTCCGGAAGGGACCGAGCGGGGGTGGTTCGCCGTCGAGCAACCGCTCGGTGATGGCTTTTTTGAGCTCTACTTTGCCGAGCAACGGCGACTGGTCAAGGATGAAGCCGGCAGCTCCCAGTTTCGCGTCGTTGGTCCACACGGCGATCTTCCAGAACTTCCTCGGCACCTGGACGCCACGGTAGGGAGGGTCGTCATCCAGGAGGACCGGCCCGGTGAAGACACTGAGCTTGGCATCGAAGGTGTCGGCGTGCTCCAGGACGTGGTCCTCCAACCCGACCCAGAGTTCCTTGCCTTGGTTGAAGTCATCAACCTGTGGGGCCGCGTTCGTGAAGACAAAGGTGTCCTGGTTGGCCTTCTTTGCCGTCGCTTGATCCCCCCAGACCGGGTCCAGACGCCGAACCAGATGCCCACGATCGAAGGCGTTGTTCTTGTAAACGTCGGGGCCTGCCTGCTGCTCCTTGGGAACCCGATCGTCAAAGTGCCAGGTTCCCTCGCGTGCCAGGGGGTTCAGTTCGCTGCCGCTGATGTTGACGCCCACGATCGCTGCAAGCTTCCGGGCTGCCCGAAAACGTACGGAGAAGTGGGTGTAATCCAACAGAATCGTCGTTGCCGACGGACTGGGCAGCTCGACGCGTGCCCGCAAGAAATCCCTGTCATATCCCCCGCTCATGGATACAGCATGGCACTAGGGACTGACAGCGAACAGAGTCAGCATTCGACGACGTTGACGGCGAGGCCGCCCATCGCTGTTTCCTTGTACTTATGGGACATGTCCTTGCCCGTTTCCCGCATGGTCACGATCACCTCGTCAAGGGACACCCGGTGTGTCCCATCACCCCACAACGCCATCTTCGCGGCGTTGATCGCCTTAGCCGCAGCAATCGCGTTCCGCTCAATACACGGAATCTGCACCAACCCACCGATCGGATCACACGTCAACCCCAGGTTATGTTCCATCGCGATCTCCGCCGCGTTCTCCACCTGCGCCGGAGAACCACCCATCACCTCAGCCAACCCCGCAGCAGCCATCGACGACGCCGAACCAACCTCACCCTGACACCCCACCTCAGCCCCCGAAATCGAAGCCTGCTCCTTATACAACACCCCCACCGCACCCGCAGCGAGCAAGAACCGCACCACCACATCATCCCTATCAGCCTGGGTAGCCTGATCCATGCCCGGAGCGTAATTCAACGCATAATAAAGAACCGCCGGAATGATGCCCGCCGCACCATTGGTCGGCGCCGTCACCACCCGCCCACCGGAAGCGTTCTCCTCATTGACCGCCAAGGCGATCAGGTTCACCCACTCCTGCCAATACTTCGGATCGTTCCGGTCCTTGTCTTCCTTCAACAACCGCTCCAACCAATCAGGAGCACGACGTTTCACCCGCAAGCCCCCGGGCAGCACACCCTCACGCTTCAGGGACGTTTCAACACAGGCCTCCATCACCGACCAAATATGCAGCAGACCCTCCCGGATCTCCTCCTCCGACCGCGACGCCCGCTCATTGATCAACATGATGTCGCTGATGCCCAAGCCCTTGGATGCGCACCGCCCCAGCAACTCCGCAGCTGTCCGGAACGGCAACGGCAACTCCGCCTTGGACTCCTCCAACTCCACCCGGGCCGTGTTCTCCTCACCCTCACGGACAATGAACCCGCCACCAACCGAGAAAAACGTCGCCTCCCGCAGCACGTTCCCCTCAGCATCAGAGACCACGAACTTCATCCCATTCGTATGCCGCGGCAACACCGTCAACGGATGCAACACCATATCCTCCACCGCATACGGCAGCTCCACGCCCTCGCCCGAGGCACCGGCAAGGTTCAACACACCCGTTTCGGCGATGGCGGCCAGGCGTTCCTCCACTTCTTCGGGGAGGATCAGCTCGGGGTGGTAGCCCTCAAGACCCAGCAGCGTGGCAGTCATCGTCCCGTGGCCCCGCCCAGTCGCGGCCAAGGAACCATACAAATCCACGCGCAATGACGCCACCGAGCCCAGGACACCACTGTCCTTCAACTCTTCGGCGAACACCGCTGCGGCACGCATCGGCCCTACAGTGTGCGAGCTTGACGGGCCAATGCCCACAGAGAACAGATCAAAAACACCAACAGCCATAGCCGGGATCCCTTTTATACAGCTTGAATCGGTCCGGCAGATCGTCCTGCCGGATGGCCACCCCCGCTTGTGGCGAAAGACGACCGAAGCGCGACGCCGGATGGCCCCCAAAGGCGGCAACCCGGCGTCGCAAATTATTCAGTTACTACAAACCACGCTACGCCCGCATGTCCAGTGCCGGACCCGGGCCGCTGGCAACTAGGCCAGGTCTCCACCATTCTTGGAGGCGTATTCCTGGGCCGAGAGCAGCGGGCCGTCGGACTCAGCAGCCACTTTGAAGAGCCAGCCGGCGCCGTAGGGGTCGTTGTTGATGAGGGCGGGATCGGAAACAACGGCGTCGTTGATCTCGGTGACCTCACCTGTGACGGGCGAGTACAGGTCGGAGACGGACTTGGTGGACTCCACCTCGCCGCAGGTCTCGCCGGCGGTCACGGTGGAGCCGACCTCGGGCAGGTCGACGTACACGATGTCGCCCAGTGCGTCGGTGGCAACCTCGGAAATGCCAACGGACACCGAGTTCCCTTCGCCGCGGGAGACCCACTCGTGTTCGTCGGAGTACTGAAGTTCGGGCGCTACTTTGGGCATTCTGTTTCCTTTACGTTGTATGGACAAAACTGCTTAGCGGGACCGCTTGTAGAACGGCAGGGCGACGACTTCGAAGGGCTCGGACTTGCCGCGGAGGTCCACGTCCAGGGCAGTTCCCGGCTCGGCATAAGCTACGTCGACGTACGCCATCACCACGGGGTACCCCAAGGTCGGGCTCGGCTGGCCGGAGGTCACTTCACCAACAACGGCTCCGTCCTTCGTCACCGGGTAGTGCGAGCGGCCGGCGCGGCGTCCAAGGCCCTTGAGGCCAACGAGCTTGCGGCCAGTGGAGATCCCCGCACCGGAGGCCTTCAAAGCAGCGAGTGCTTCCTTGCCAACAAAGTCGCCTTCCTTGGACAGTGCCACAACGGGCCCAAGTCCGGCAGCGAAGGGATTGCCTTCGCGGGAAAGCTCGTTGCCGTACAGGGGCATGCCCGCTTCCAGGCGCAGGGAGTCGCGTGAGGCCAGGCCCGCCGGAACCAGCTCGCCCTCTTCGGCGACGGCGGTGATCGCCTGCCACAGCGCGGCTGCGGACTCGTTGGGAACGAAGATCTCGAAGCCGTCTTCGCCGGTGTAACCTGTGCGTGCAAGGAGCAGGTCCTGGCCGCTGCCGGCCACGAGGAAGGTGACCTCGACGGCGGCGTAGTACTTCAGTTCCGTGACAAGTGAGTGCTGGTCAGCCGGAACCAGGCGCAACAGGATGGCTTCAGCAAGAGGGCCCTGGACGGCGATGAGCGAGGTCTCGGAGGAGGCATCCTCAACCACGACGTCGAACCCGGCCGCACGCACCAGGAGTTCCGCAGCAACAACTGCCGCGTTTCCGGCATTCGGCACCACGAGGAACTTCTCCGCGCCGCGACGGTAGACGATCAGGTCATCGATGATTCCGCCGTCTTCCTGGCAGATCAGCGAGTACTTGGCCTTACCGTCGGCCATCGCCGAAATCTTCCCCACCAAGGCGTATTCCAGGAACGCTGCGGCCTGCGGGCCGGTGACCCAGACTTCGCCCATGTGGGAGAGGTCGAAGAGGCCGGCGGACTTCCGGACGGCGTGGTGTTCGGCGAGCTCGGAGGTGTACTTCAGCGGCATCTGCCAGCCACCAAAATCGGTGAACGACGCGCCAAGCTTCTTGTGCTCTTCGTAGAGTGCGGTGTATTTCCCTGTCATGACCAGTCCTTAGTTCTCGAAGTCTTCGATCGGCGGGCAGGAGCAGACCAGGTTGCGGTCTCCGGCTGCGCCGTCAATGCGGCCGACGGGCGGGAAGTACTTGTCCTGCTTGAGGTGGTGGACCGGGAAGGCGGCCTGCTCACGCGGGTACGCGCGGTCCCAGTCGGAGCTCACGACGGCGGCTGCCGTGTGGGGCGCGCGGCGAAGCGGGGAGTCCTGCACGGAGAAGTCGCCGGCAGCAACCTGGTCGATCTCCTTGCGGATGGTGATCATGGCCTCGATGAAGCGGTCGATCTCCACAAGGTCCTCGGACTCCGTGGGCTCCACCATGAGGGTGCCGGCAACCGGGAACGCCAGGGTCGGAGCGTGGAAGCCGAAGTCGATCAGGCGCTTGGCAACATCCTCAGCGGTAACGCCGGTCTTCGCGGTCAGCTCACGGAGGTCCAGGATGCATTCGTGGGCCACGAGTCCGCCTTCGCCCGTGTAGAGGACCGGGAAGTGGTCGTTGAGGCGGGATGCGATGTAGTTCGCAGCCAGCAACGCGGACTTGGTCGCTTCCGTGAGCCCCTGGCCACCCATGAGCTTCACGTAGGCCCAGGAGATCGGGAGGACACCGGCCGAACCGAAGCGGGACGCCGAAATCGGAACGTCATTGCCCTCGGTCCAGGACGCTGCGTCACCGGGCATGAACGGCGCCAGGTGT
Source organism: Paenarthrobacter nicotinovorans (assembly GCF_007670255.1). Classification (GTDB taxonomy): domain Bacteria; phylum Actinomycetota; class Actinomycetes; order Actinomycetales; family Micrococcaceae; genus Arthrobacter; species Arthrobacter nicotinovorans_B. Next base: position 94,752 of record NZ_SZVS01000012.1, read on the forward strand.
GCCTTGGCAGCAACGGGACCAACACCGGGTCCGCCGCCGCCGTGCGGGATGCAGAAGGTCTTGTGCAGGTTCAGGTGGGACACGTCGCCGCCGAACTTGCCGGGCTGGGCAAGGCCAACGAGCGCGTTGAGGTTGGCACCGTCGATGTACACCTGGCCACCGGCTTCGTGGATGGCGTCGCAGACTTCGCGGACATCGGCGTCGTAGACACCGTGCGTGGACGGGTAGGTGATCATGATCGCCGAGAGGGCGTCGCGGTTGGCTTCGATCTTGGCCTTCAGGTCGACGTGGTCGATCGTGCCATCGGGAGCGGTGGCCACGACCACGACCTTCATGCCTGCCAGCACTGCCGAGGCAGCGTTGGTGCCATGGGCGGAGGCCGGGATGAGGCAGACGTTGCGCTGGTCATCGCCGTTGGAGAGGTGGTAGCCGCGGATGGCCAGCAGGCCCGCGAGCTCACCCTGGGAACCGGCGTTCGGCTGGATGGAGACCTGGTCGTAACCCGTGATCTCGGTCAGTTGAGCTTCCAGGTCAGCGATGAGTTCACGCCAGCCGGCCGTCTGGGAATCCGGAGCGAACGGGTGGATCGAGGCGAACTCAGGCCAGGAGATGGCTTCCATCTCGGCCGTCGCGTTGAGCTTCATGGTGCACGAACCCAGGGGAATCATGGTGCGGTCCAGCGCCAGGTCGCGGTCCGAGAGCTTGCGGATGTAGCGCAGGAGCTGGGTCTCGGAGCGGTGGGTGTTGAACACCGGGTGCTGCATGAACTCACTGGTGCGCTCAACCGAACCGTCAAGGGCGAAGCCCTCCACGGCCTCAACCACGGAAGCACCGAACACTCCAAGGACACGGCCGACAACGTCAGCTGTCGTTGTTTCGTCCACGGAAATACCAACGGTGTCCGCGTCGATGCCGCGCAGGTTGATCCCGCGGGCCTCGGCCGCTGCCACGATCTCTGCGGCGCGGCCGGGAATGCGAACCGTGACGGTGTCGAAGAAGGAACCATGCAGGACCTCGACGCCGGCAGCCTTCAGGGAGGCGGCCAGGGTGCGGGCGTGGTTGTGGGCGGTCTCAGCGATCGCCTTCAGGCCCTCCGGGCCGTGATAGACGGCGTACATCGAGGCAACGATGGCCAGCAGGGCCTGAGCCGTACAAATGTTGGACGTGGCCTTCTCGCGGCGGATGTGCTGCTCACGGGTCTGCAGCGCCAAGCGGTAGGCGGGGACACCGGCGTCGTCCTTCGAAACGCCCACCAGGCGGCCCGGCATGGAACGCTCAAGGCCCTTCTGGACTGCCATGTAGGCGGCGTGCGGGCCACCGAAGAACAGCGGAACACCCAGGCGCTGGGCAGAACCAACGGCGATGTCGGCGCCCTGCTCGCCCGGAGGGGTGATGAGGGTGAGGGAGAGAAGGTCGGCAGCGACGGTAACCAGCGCGCCGCGTTCCTTGGCCTCGGCAATGACGGCTGAGTGGTCGAAAACACGACCGGAAACGCCGGGCTGCTGGAGGACGACGCCGTTGATGGCACCTTCCGGAAGGCCGAGGGAAAGGTCTGCGACCTCAACTTCGAAGCCGAGTGCCTCGGCGCGGCCCTTCACGATGGCGATGGTCTGCGGCAGGCAGTCGGCGTCGAGGACGGTCTTGCCATCCTGGGCAGCCTTGTTCTTGTTGGCCCTGCGCATCATGAGGACGGCTTCAGCGACTGCCGTTGCTTCGTCCAGCAGGGAGGCGTTGGCGATGGGCAGGCCAACGAGGTCCTGGACCATGGTCTGGAAGTTCAGGAGCGCTTCGAGGCGGCCCTGGGAAATCTCGGGCTGGTACGGCGTGTAGGCGGTGTACCAGGCCGGGGATTCGAGGATGTTGCGGCGGATCACCGGGGGCGTGATGGTGTCGTAGTAGCCCTGGCCGATCATCTGCACGGCGGTCTTGTTCTTGGCGGCCAGCTTGCGCAGTTCTGCCAGGACCTCGACCTCTGACAGGGCGTCCTGCAGGGTCAGGGCAATGTCCTGGCGGATGTCGTTGGGAACCGCGGTGTCCACGAGGGCATCCACGGAGTCGTAACCGACGGTCTTGAGCATGGTCTCAATGTCGGCCTGGCGGCGGGCGCCGATATGCCGATCGACGAAGGTGGTGGAGGCAGAACTAACCGTCACGAAGGAACTCCAATACTTGGGTGGCGTTTGGGTACGCCACAGCGGCTCGGGTTCCTCCCCGCTCTGTATTGGACCTGAGAGTTTCCGCGACTTGTCCGAACAACGAATCGCTTGCACCGTCGGTGAGCACAACAACCTGGGACGGTCGCCTGCTGCTTTCCAGAGTTGCCTCGCCGCGGCGGTGCGTGGGCCTGAGAGATTCCTGGGGAGGGTTTGCTCCTACGGCGCCTGCATCACGTGCTTGCAGGACTCTCCCGCCGCAGATCAAAGGCTTGTTCAATTGTGCATGGGCGCCCACACAGGACACGCCACAAGAGTTAATTGTCCTATGGGCAGGTCGCTGCGGCAAATGGAAGAAGCGTCACTTCCGCAGACGGTCCAGCACGCCCAAGAGGATGTCGACGTCGGCCTCCCGGCCCGCATTCCCGCCCTCCTGTCCGCCTTCGAACATGGCGTTGAAATACAGCCCGTCACCCATGTAGCTGACGGCTTTGGCGACCTCCGGCCCCACGTCCTCGGCCAGGACATCCAGCCATTGCTGCTGGATGCCGGCAAACCGCCGCCGCGTTTCCTCGTGGGCCACTTCGGCAAGCCTGGTGGCCGCAACGAAGGCCCTGTCCATGGGCGTACCGCCCCACAGCGAGGTGCGGATGAAGTACGAGGCGGCTCCGTCCGGCGCTGCCTTCATCCGCACAATGTCCTCTTCCGCCAGTTCATCCAGGCGTTCGAGCAAGGCGCTGATCAGGGCTTCCTTGTTGGGGAAGTGGTACAGCAGGCCACCTTTGGAGACGCCGGCCCGCTTGGCGACGGCGTCGAGAGTGGCTGCCCGCTCCCCTACCTCTATGAGGAGGGCTTCGAAGGCATCCAGGACAGCGTCCCGGGCAACTGGTTTTCGTGGCATGTGTACATCATTCCCTAAAGCTGTGCAGTCCTTGTATTTGTAACTGTACCGTCTGGACGGTACAGTTAAAGCATGTTCTCGCCGTCCTCAACCCAAGCACCCCGTTCCGTCAACCCCGTCAAGGGGCAGGCTGCACCGTGGCGCGATTGGACGGCCCTGGCACTGCTGATGTTCCCTGTGCTGCTGGTGGCCGTCGACAACACCGCGCTCACCTTTGCCCTGCCCGAAATCGACCGCTCCCTGGACGTCGGTGGCATCCAGCTCCTGTGGATCGTTGACGCGTACCCGCTGGTGTTGGCGGCTCTCCTGGTGTCCATGGGCAACTTGGGCGACAGGATCGGACGACGCCGGCTGCTCCTGATCGGCAGCACGGGCTTCGCTGCGGTTTCGGCTGCTACGGCTTTCGCGCCATCTGCGGAGTGGCTGATTGCCGGACGCGCCGCACTTGGTGTCTTTGGCGCCATGCTGATGCCTTCAACGTTGTCCTTGATCCGGAACATCTTTACCGACCCCAACCGGCGCAGGCTCGCGATCGCGGTATGGGCTGCCGGCTTCTCCGGTGGCGCGGCGCTGGGCCCCATCTTCGGCGGTTGGCTGGTGGAACACTTCTGGTGGGGCGCTGTCTTCCTGGTGGCCGCTTTCCTGCTCCTGCCTTTGCTGGCATTTGGCCGGGTACTGATTCCTGAGTCCAAGGACGCCAACCCAGGCCGTGTCGATGTACCCAGCATCGTCCTTTCCGTAGTCACCATGGCGCCGTTTGTTTACGGCATCAAGGAATTCGCGGTCCACGGCTTCGGGGCCTCGGCCGCTGCTTTCATGGGCTTCGGACTGGTGATGGGCATTGTGTTCGTTCGTCGCCAACAGAGCATCGACAGCCCCATGCTGGATGTGGCCCTGTTCAAGAACAAGGTGTTCAGCACGGCCATCGTGGCCAACGTATTGTCCCTGTTCTCCATGACGGGCTTCATCTACTTCTTTGCCCAGCACCTGCAGCTGGTGGAAGGGCAGTCCCCCATGGAAGCCGGCATTGCGATGATCCCCGCCCTCCTGGCCACCGTGATCGCCGGGCTGCTGGTGGTGCCGTTGGTCAAGCGCGTGCGGCCCGGATTCGTCGTGGCCGGCGGACTGACGCTCAGCGCCGTCGGGTACCTGGTAGCCGTCATGGGCGACCACGGCAGCGGACCGGTCTTCCTATTGTCCGCCCTGACTGTGCTCGCTATCGGGGTCGGCGCGGCGGAGACCATCTCCAATGACCTGATCCTGTCATCGGTTCCGGCGGACAAGTCCGGAGCGGCCTCGGCCATCTCCGAGACCGGCTACGAATTGGGATCGCTGTTGGGGACTGCCGTGCTCGGCTCCATCCTCACAGCGTCCTACCAGCACAACCTCGTCGTTCCGGACGGTGTCTCCGTAGAAGCCGCAAGGAAGTCGGGGGAAACACTGGCCGGTGCCGTCGACGCAGCCTCCGGCCTTCCCGCCGAGCTCTCCGAGGCATTGACCACAGCCGCCCGGACGGCATTCGACTCCGGCGTCCACATCACTGCGGCGATTGGGCTGGTACTGATGGCCGGAGCGGCAGTGATGGCCGCCGTCGTACTCCGCAAGGTGCCCAAGGCGAAATAGGGACTACACCGCTTCGGTAGGTGCGGCCTTCTTGTCGACGCCGGCAGCCAGTTGGTCGATCCGCTCCAGCGCGTCGCTGAGCCGGCTGACCGTCGTCCACAGGTCCGGATGCTGCTCCCTGACCTCCTCAAGCGGAGTCCCCGCGGAGGTCAGGGACGCGAGGTCGAAGCTCACGTTGGTCCGCGCACCCGTTATCGCCGCACGCAGCGCACCGAAGCCAACCACGACATCGGCGATGAGGGCCGGGTTTCCATGGGAAGCGAGCCAGCCAAGGTCTTCGATGGCGTCGATGGCCCGCTCCCCCAGGACGGCCGAAGCCTTGGCCGCCTCAACCGACGCCTGATGAATCGCTTCTTCCCGTTCCGGGCCGGGGTCCAGTCGGAACGCAGCCCCAAAAGCATTGGAGGCAGAGGAGTCGTCGTCCGCGAGCTGCAGGGCAGTTCTCCGCAGCTCGTGGGCGCGGGCATGAATGCCGGAAAGTTCGTCGCGTTGGTGGTCTTCAGGCTCCGTATAGCCGGCAACCATGGACGTCAAAGCGGCCGCGATCGAGAGCATGACACCCGTACCGGCACCACCCCCGGGCGAACCCTTCGACTCCGCCAGGGCCTTGGTCCAGTCCTCGACCGTGGACTTCTGCGTTGTGGCGGCTGCGCTATTCGTCATGCCATCCAGTGTGCCGTGAGTGTTCGGTCTTCGCACACAGGCCTCGCACACACAGGCTTCGCACACCGCCGGTGGATACACTGGCCGGACCAAAGGCGTCGAACGAAGAGGGTAGACCCATGACCATTGACCTCGAAGAGCTTTACAAAGACCTGCACGCCAACCCGGAGCTATCCTTCCAGGAGACCAGGACAGCGGGAATCGCCGCCGGACACCTGGAAAACCTTGGCTTCACGGTCCACCGCAACATCGGCCAGACCGGTGTGGTGGGTGTGCTTCACAACGGACCAGGGCCGGTGGTCATGCTCCGGGCCGACATGGACGCCCTGCCCGTCAAAGAATCCACCGGACTGGACTACGCAAGCACCGCCGTCGGCGTCGACCACACGGGCAACGACGTTCCCGTCATGCATGCATGCGGCCACGATGTCCACGTCAGTTGCCTGGTGGGCGCTGTGGAGTCGCTTGTCGGGCAAAGCAACCAGTGGCAAGGCACGTTGATCGCCGTTTTCCAGCCCGCAGAGGAATGGGGCGGCGGAGCGAACGCGATGGTGGCGGACGGCCTGTACGACGTCGTCCCGAAGCCCGACGTCGTACTCGGCCAGCATGTCGCCCCATTCCCTGCCGGCTGGTTCGGCATCCGCTCCGGCGTCACCATGGCGTCGGCCGACTCCCTCAACATCACCCTGCACGGACGCGGCGGACACGGCTCCCGCCCCGAAACCACCGTTGACCCTGTCCTCATGGCAGCAGCTGCCACGGTCCGCTTGCAGGGCATTGTGTCGCGTGAGCTCGCGGCGAGTGACTCGGCGGTGGTAACCGTTGGGCAGATCCATTCAGGGACAAAAAACAACATCATTCCCGAGACCGCCAGCCTGGGCCTTAGTGTCCGCACCTTCAGCGATTCCATCAGGGACAAGATCCTCGGATCCATTGAGCGGATCGTCCAGGGGGAATCAACAGCCTCCGGCGCTCCGAAGGATCCGGAGATCCACTTCGAGGAGCACTTTCCCCTCACCGTCAATGACGAATCGGCTGCAGCCAAAATCACGGCAGCATTCAAGGCCAAATTCGGCACGGCACAGGTGATCGACCCCGGCCCGGTCTCGGGCAGCGAAGATGTCGGAGCCTTGGCAAAAGGCGCCGATGCACCTTTGGTGTTCTGGTTCCTTGGAGGCGCCGACCCTGCACTGTTCAGGGAGTGGGCCACCACAGGGCGGCTCCCAGAGGACATTCCATCCAACCACTCCCCCTACTTCGCTCCATTGATCCAGCCCACGCTGGCCAAGGGAACAGAAGCATTGGTTACAGCTGCCCTGGAGTACCTGGGCACAACCGAACGGGACCAGCCCGGGGAGAACTGACCTGGGAGCCCATGGAAAAGGCGCCGGGGTCCCGGCGCCTTTTGCGTGGATTCGGTGCTCGTTCCAGTCCGGGAGTGATCCCTAGACTTTCTCGTGGATGCGGTCCACCTTCGGTTCGTAAACCTCAGGCTCCCTGCGACGACGTGCCAGGAAAGTCCACAGCGTGCCTTCCGTCCCTGGGCGGGTCTCCGCCGGGGCAGCAGGCTCTTTTGCCTCTGTGGTGCGGGTCTCGGGCTTGCGCGCGGAGTCCTTCTTCGTGCGCCGCTCGAAGTCGTCATAGTACGCGTAGCACATGCCAACCTCCTTTAGTGGCGATCCTTTAATGATCCCCGCACTTAAGCCGAACGTCGACCACTATTTTTCCGGGCCGCTTCCACTGCGAGCCGTGTTTCCTCGGCCACGAGGTGGGCATTGATCGCCGCTCCAGCCATGACGCCCGAAGCGGCGGATGCCATGACCTGCCCCATGAGGTCGGCGACGTTCCCTGCCGCCCACACGCCCGGCACCGAGGTGGCGCCTCCCAGGGGATTCACTTCGACATGCCGCCCTACGCCCATGGGGTGCTCCACCAGCTGGACACCCAGGGACTCCAGCACCCCGGGCCGGGCCTCCATCCTGGTGCCCGTCACCACGGCCTCCACCGGAAGGACCTTGCCAGAGGCCAGGACCACCCCGCTCACGGCGTCATCCGTGATTTCAAGTGAGCGCACTTTGCCCTCCACAACGTTGATGGAGCGTGCGGCAAGCTGTTCCCACTCTTCATCCGTCGGTTCCACGACGTCGTTGAGGAACAAGGTGATATCCGGGCTCCACTGCCGGAAAAGCATGGTCTGGTGCAGGGCCATCGGAACGGTCCCCAATATCCCGATCGCCTTGTTCCTTACTTCCCAACCGTGGCAGTAAGGGCAGTGCAGGACATCCCGACCCCAGCGTTCACCGATGCCTTCAATGTCAGGCAGCACATCAGTGAGTCCGGTAGTCACCAGGAGACGCCGCGCTGTGACTGTGCGCCCGTTCCCCAGCTCCACCTCAAAGGCGGGTTGGGCGCCATCCCCTGCTGCCGCCGTCGAACGCGCCGCAACTGCGACGCCGTCTACGATTTCCACCCCGTAGCCGCGCGCCTCCTCCCGTCCCAGTCCCAGGAGTTCCTTGGGGTTGATGCCGTCCCGGGACAGGAAGCCATGGACCCCGGCCGCAGGAGCATTCCGGGGTTCACCGGCGTCGATTACCAGCACCGACCTCAGAGCCCTGCCTAACGTGACGGCGGCACTTAACCCAGCTGCGCCACCTCCGATGACCACGACGTCGTACCCCTTGATGTGGTGTTCTTTACTCACTTCGCCTCCTGAATCCCTCGCAGCGATGTGCCGCTCCTTCCATGGTTGGACAGCATTAAGGAAAGCAGCAAAGAATTTTGCTGCTATGGCAAACTTGGTCCATGAGCCAAGACTTCAGTTCCATGCTCGACGCCGTCGGACCTCGCCTTCGTGCGCTGCGGACCCAGCGCAACCTGACCCTTGCGGAAGCTTCGGAGGGGACCGGCATTTCGGTCAGTACGTTGTCGCGGCTTGAGTCCGGGCAACGAAAGCCCACCCTTGAACTTTTACTCCCGATAGCGCGGCTTCACCAGGTGCCCCTCGAGGAACTCATCGATTCCCCCGAAACCGGCGATCCCCGCATCCACCTCAAGCCTCATGTCCACGATTGGGGAACCGCACTCCCCCTCACGCGCCGGCCCGGCGGGATCCAAGCGTTCAAGATGGTGCTGAAAAGCGGCACTGGCAAAGAGATCCCCCAGCCGCAGTCCCACGAGGGCTACGACTGGATGTACATTCTCAACGGGAAGCTGCGGCTGGTCCTCGGCGATAACGACTTCATCCTCAAACCCGGCGAAGTAGCGGAGTTCGACACCCGGACCCCGCACTGGTTCGCCAGCGCCACGTCAGAGCCAGTGGAGCTTCTGACCCTTTTCGGCCAGCAAGGCGAGCGCATGCACGTACGGGCACGGCCAAAACGCCCGGACCAAGCTTAGGAAGCCAGGAACTCGCGCGCGCTGCGGCGCGGCGCGCTTGGGTCCGTGCCGGCGTCGGGCTGATTGATCTCCGCCCAGACTTCATCCAGGGACAGGCCCAGGACATCGGCAATCGCAGCCACGGTGGGGAAGGCGGGGGTGGCTACCCTTCCGGACTCGATCTTGCGGAGCGTCTCCGGGGAAACACGGGCATCAAGGGCGATCTCCAACATGGAGCGCGTGCCCCGTGCGCGGCGCAACAATGAGCCGAGACGTTGTCCACGCTCGGCCTCTGCGGGTGTAAGAGGCAACCTGACCATGGCTCCAATTGTAATACCGGGATAATATGGCCGGGATAGTTATTGGACTCACAACAGAAAGGCTGCTCATGATCGAGATCCTCAGCGCCAACGAACTGCTCAGGGCAAAGGCTTCGGGCGCCCTCGTGGCCAATATCCTGCACACCCTCAAGGGCCGCTGCACCGTGGGCACCAATCTCCTGGACATCGATGCATGGACCAAGGACATGATCCTGGAGGCCGGAGCCGTGTCCTGCTACGTCGACTACGCCCCGTCCTTCGGGCGCGGACCATTCGGCCACTACATCTGCACCGGCGTCAACGACGCCGTCCTCCACGGACTGCCCCGGGACTACGCACTTGCCGACGGAGACCTGCTGACCCTCGACTTGGCCGTCTCCCTGGAGGGAATCGCCGCGGACTCCGCCATCAGTTTCATCGTTGGTGACACCAAGCCCGCCGAGAGCGTGGCCATGATCGAAGCGACCGAACGCGCCTTGCGTGCCGGCATCGCAGCAGCCCGGCCGGGGGCCCGCATCGGCGATCTCTCCTACGCGATGGGGTCAGTCCTCAGCGAGGCCGGCTACCCGGTAAATACGGAATTCGGTGGCCACGGCATCGGATCGACCATGCACCAGGAGCCGCACGTTCCCAACATGGGGCGGCCCGGACGCGGCTACAAGCTGCGCCCCGGATTGCTCCTGGCACTGGAACCGTGGGTCATGGCGGATACCGCGCAGCTCGTCACGGATGCCGACGGCTGGACGCTCCGCAGCGCCACCGGGTGCAGGACGGCCCACAGCGAGCACACCATCGCCATCACCAACGATGGGGCGGAGATCCTCACCAGGCCGACCCTGGCTGCTTAGCGCCCGGACGGGGTAACCAGGGGGTCCGGCTCGCGGTCCGGCGAGGCGGCCAGCTCGCAGTCCGGCGAGACATCCCACCGGCCGTCATAAATGAGCACCGTTCATTTGCCTCTTGCGCTCCAGCGTGACACGCGCCATACTAAATGAACGCTATTCATTTAGTGACTGTCGTCTCACCGGAGTACATGCCCCCATGATTGAAATTACCTGCCTCGAAGCCCCCACTTCCCTGGCCCGCACAGCGCCCTCCACGCGGACGCCGCTGCGCGTCGGCGTCGTCCAGCACCGCTGGCATGCCGACGAAGCCGCACTCCGCGCAGAACTCTCCGAAGGCATCGAACGCGCGGCCAAGCTGGGAGCCACTGTTGTTTTCCTGCCTGAGCTGACGCTCTCCCGCTACCCCGCCGACACCAAGCCGGAGAACAACCCGGCGGCAGGTATCCGCCCTTCGGACATTACCGAGGACCTCCTGACCGGCCCCACGTTCACCTTCGCCGCAGAAGCAGCCCGCAAGTTCGGCGTCTCGGTCCACGCCTCCCTGTACCAGCGTGCGGAGAACCCGGATGGCACCGACGACGGCCTCGGACTGAACACGGCCATCCTGGTTTCCCCCGCCGGAGAGCTGGTTGCCCGTACCCACAAGCTGCACATCCCCGTGACAGCCGGCTACTACGAAGACAAGTTCTTCCGTAAGGGACCGGACGCCGAGGACGCCTACGCAGTGCACGCCCCAGCCGAACTGGGCGGCGCACGCCTTGGCATGCCCACCTGCTGGGACGAGTGGTTCCCGGAGCTTGCCCGCCTGTACTCGCTGGGCGGCGCGGAAATCCTGGTCTACCCCACGGCCATCGGCTCCGAGCCGGACCACCCCGACTTCGACACCCAGCCGCTGTGGCAGCAGGTCATTGTAGGCAACGGCATCGCCAACGGCCTATTCATGATCGCACCCAACCGCTACGGCAACGAGGGCACCCTGAACTTCTACGGATCCTCCTTCATCTCCGACCCGTACGGCCGCATCCTCGTCCAGGCGCCCCGTGACGAGTCCGCCGTCCTGGTGGCAGACCTGGACCTCGACCAGCGAAAGGACTGGCTGACGCTCTTCCCGTTCCTGGCGACCCGCCGTCCGGAAACCTACGGCCGCCTCACGGAACCGGTCAACCCGGACGCTCCGCTCGGCGCGAGCTCCGCAAGCCAACAGCCCCAGGCAGTTTCCGCATGAGCGCCTGGCGCATGCCGTCGGAGACGGCACCCCAGGACCGTGTCTGGATGGCCTTCCCCACAGGCGGCTACACGCTGGGCGACACCGAGGAAGAGGCCCACGCCGCCCGCTCCACCTGGGCCGCCGTCGCGAACGCCATCCTGGAGTTCGAGCCGGTCACCATGGTTGTAGCGCCCGACGACGCCGAAACCGCCGCGCGCTACCTCGACCCTCGCGTTGAGGTACTTACCGCAGAGCTCAACGATGCCTGGATGCGGGACATTGGGCCCTCGTTCGTGCTGGATGCCAACAAGCAGCTCGGCGCCGTGGATTGGATCTTCAACGGCTGGGGTGCCCAGGACTGGGCTGCCTGGGACAAGGACTCCCTCATCGCCGCCAATGTCACGGGACGCGCCGGCGCCCAACACCTTCCTTCGGGAATCGTGAACGAGGGCGGTGGCATCCAAGTGGATGGCGAAGGCACTGTCCTGGTGACCGAAACCGTCCAGCTGGACGAGGGCCGCAATCCCGGTCTCACCAAGGCCGACATCGAAGAGGAACTGGCCCGCACCATCGGCGCCACCCATGTGGTGTGGCTCCCGAGGGGCCTGACGCGTGACTCGGAGAAGTTCGGCACCCGCGGCCATGTGGACATCGTGGCTGCCATTCCTTCGCCCGGAACCTTGCTGGTCCACTCCCAGCAGAACCCCGAACACCCGGATTACAAAGTCTCCCGGGAAATCATCGACTTCCTGCGCACCACCCATGACGCAGCAGGCCGGGAATGGAACATCATCGAAGTTCCGGCACCGGAAACCCTCACCGACGAGGAAGGGTTCGTGGACTACAGCTACATCAACCACCTCGTCGTCAATGGCGGGGTCATCGCCTGCAGTTTCAATGACCCCATGGACGAGAAAGCGCTCCGCATTCTCGCCGATGCCTACCCCGGACGCCGCGTGGTCAGTGTTGACGCGCGCGAACTCTTCGCCCGGGGCGGCGGCATCCACTGCATCACGCAGCAGCAGCCTTCGGCCATCTAGAAAGGGCCCTTCATGAGCCAGACAATCCGCAACGGTGCTTCCACAAGCACCAACGCCGCTGCAGACTCGCACGACATCAGCGGCAAGGGACTGAAGACGGGGCAGTTGGGGCTCCTCGCCGTCGTCGTTCTTGGCATTTCAACCATCGCCCCGGCGTACACCCTCACCGGTGCACTCGGCCCAACCGTGAATGAAGTCGGGCTGCAGTTGCCCGTGATCTTCCTGATCGGGTTCATTCCGATGATCCTGGTATCACTGGCCTACAGGGAGCTCAACGCAGACTCCCCGGACAGCGGCACGACGTTCACCTGGGTCACCAAAGCCTTCGGCCCCTGGGTTGGCTGGATGGGCGGCTGGGGGCTGCTCGCCGCCAACATCATCGTCCTGTCCAACCTGGCCGGCGTCGCCGTGGACTTCTTCTACCTGTTCCTGGCGCAGGCCACCGGCTCCCCCGAGCTGGCCGACCTCGCTTCGAACAAGCTCCTGAACGTCGCCACCTGTTTCGTCTTTGTGGCCCTCGCCGTCTGGATCAGCTACCGCGGCCTGCACACCACCAAGATCGTCCAGTACGGGCTGGTAGGTTTCCAGTTGCTGGTCCTGGGACTCTTTGTTGCCATGGCGTTCGCCAACTGGTCCACATCCGAGACTGCCGTTCCGTTCAGTTGGGACTGGTTCGATGTCACCAAGGTTGAGACGTTCGGTCAGATCGCGGCCGGAATCTCGTTGTCGATCTTCGTCTACTGGGGCTGGGATGTCTGCCTCACCGTGAACGAGGAAACCGCCAACGGCAAGAAGACCGCGGGTGCTGCCGGTACCCTCACCGCCGTCATCGTCCTCGGCATCTACCTGCTGGTGACCATCGCCACCATGATGTTTGCCGGCGTCGGCGATACCGGAATCGGCCTGAACAACCCTGAGAACCACGCCAACGTCTTCACGGCACTCGCATCGCCGGTCATGGGGCCGTTCGCGATCCTCATGTCATTGGCAGTGCTCTCCAGCTCGGCAGCATCCCTGCAGTCCACGTTCACCTCGCCCTCGCGGAGCCTGCTTGCCATGGCGCACTACGGCGCCCTGCCGGAGCGCTTCAGCCACATGAGCAAGAAGTTCTCGACGCCGGGCTTCGCCACCATCGCGGCCGGCGTCCTGTCCGCGGGCTTCTACGCGGTGATGCACGTGATCAGCGAGAACGTCCTGAACGACACCATCCTGGCCCTGGGCCTGATGATCTGCTTCTACTACGGGCTCACGGCCATCGCTTGCGCCTGGTACTTCCGCAACAGCGTGTTCAGCAGTGCACGCAACTTCTTCCTGCGGCTGCTCTGCCCGGTACTGGGTGGCGTGGGACTGTTCGTCGTGTTCCTCCAGACCGCCATGGACAGCTGGGATCCGGAGTTCGGCAGTGGATCGGAGATCTTCGGGGTAGGGCTCGTGTTCATCCTGGGCATCGGGATCCTGGCCCTGGGTGCCGTGGTCATGCTGATCCAGGCCCGCATGCGGCCCGGCTTCTTCCGCGGCGAAACCATCCGGAAGGACACTCCGGCGCTGGTGGTTCCCGAGTAGCCCCGCCTGTGTAACGCCGAAAACGCTGGAAAGCTGCCAGTTCGCCGGAAACTTCCGTGCGAGCTGGCAGCTTTCCCGCTATCTCGGCGTTTTACGAGGTTGCGGGCTTACCAGTGATGGGCGACGTCCACCACAAGCCGCGAACCGCCGTCGGGTCCGTCCAAGGCGAAGACCCGGAACGGAAGCCTGGCCCGGACACCCAGCCCGATGCTCGTCGTGCCCTCGAAACTGCCCGCATAGACCACTTGGCGGAACGTCTGATAGCCGGAGACGTTGGAAAGCTCCGCCTTGGCTGCCGGCAGGTACGTGGGGTTGCCCTGCTGATCATGGGAAGGTGCCGTGACCATCACTTGGAGGTCCGCATCGCCAAGGACCGGGATAGGGAAGCCGGAGGGATCCTGTGTCACCACCGGAACGTACTGCACGGAGTATCCGGCCACTTTGCCACTCACATCGATCACCAGACGGTCAAAACACGGCTGCTGTCCAGTACGCACAGCTGTGACATTGCCTGAACTCATATCCGGATCAGCTTTGGCCAGCGAGCCCCAGGTGATTCCGCAATACGGTGCGGCCGAGGCTGGCCCCGGCACTGCCAGACCGAGCCCGGCAGCTGTCAGCACAGCCGCCAAACCCGCTCCAATTTTCCTCATTTTTTGTGCCCCCTTCAGGCGAAGTTGATACTTCAACTGTAGGAGCGGATTCAGTCCATTGGACTGGTTGTGGCCGCTTCGGCGCATAACCGTTAAGGGGACGGCCAGCTGGTCACAGGAGGAATATCAAAGGCTCCGTCGGGCACCCAATACGGGCTCAATCACTTGCCATCTGCCACGTTTTCGTGATCGAAGATAACGTGATCAGCGCGTTATTCAGCCTTCACAGTCCTTGCAGAACTTAAGGCCGTTCTTTTCCAGGGCAATCTGGGAGCGGTGCCGGACAAGGAAACAGGAGCCACAAGTGAATTCATCGGACTGTTCCGGAACCACGACGACGGTCAGTTCCTCGCCCGAAAGATCGGCGCCGGGAAGGTCGATTCCTTCGGCAGTATCGACATCCTCAACATCGATAACAGCGGTCTGGGCAGCGCCGCCGCGTGACGCCTGCAAAGCCTCAAGCGATTCAGCGGGAGACTCTTCTTCGGTCTTGCGCGGAGCGTCGTAATCAGTAGCCATTGAGGGTTCGCTTTCGTTGCTGCATAGTGCCCATTCCGGCACCTCAGTGAAGGAGTTTAGGGCATACTACCCGGCAATAACGAATAGTGTGCTCAACGCAACACAACGCAGCTTCCGATGCGGTTCCTACAAGGCTTTTGGCGGCCTCCCTGCGTGGGATTGGATGGCCTGGGCACCTGCCACGGTGACGCCACTCAGGGCGGGCAACCAGGTCCAATCCGGGGCCGTGCCAAGCGATTCTTCCTCTTCAGGCGCCCGACAGTCCAAGACATAGGCTGCCTCAATCCAGCGCCCGAAGGCTTGGCCGATGCGGGTTGCCAGTGAAGTGATCATGGGCCAAAGCTATCCACGCGGGATGTGGACCCCGTTTCCGGGTGGTCACAGGTTTGTTAATTGGGGTCCCTCAGCCGACAAGCGCCTGTTCCACGATGTACTCCGCGATCGCCATGGACGAAGTAGCCCCGGGCGACGGTGCGTTCCGCACCAAGACGGTGTCCCGGCGTCGTGCGATCACAAAGTCGTCCACCAACGATCCGTCACCATTCATCGCCTGGGCGCGCACGCCCCGGGTTCCGGGGAGAACGGTGGCGCCCTCAAGCGACGGCACAAAGCGCATGGCCTCGCGGATGAACTTCCTTTTGTTCACGACGGTCTGGAATTCCCGCACAGCCGAGGGCACGTTTTGCCGGGCGAAATTCCAAAAGCCGGGGAAGAGCGCGTAATCCAGCACGTCGCGGAACCGGACGTCCTTCCAACCGTAGGATTCACGGCCGAAGGAGATGAACGCATTCGGGCCCAGCATCATTTCGCCGTCGATCCGTTTAGTGAGGTGGACTCCGAGGAAGGGATGCCTGGGGTCCGGTACCGGATAGATCAGGCCCTTCACCTGTTGGCGGGCTTCGTGGCCCAGGAGAAAGTACTGCCCAAAGAAGGGCACGATTTTCGGGGTAGCCGGCTCACCAGTCGCTTCGGCCAGGCGGTCCGATTGCAGGCCGGCGCAGGCCACCACGAGGTCAAAAAGTTCGCTGCCGTCTTGCGTTCGAACCACCACCCCCTCCGCTTGCTGTTCCAGCGCCGTGACTTCCTGCCCGAGCCGGATGGTCCCGCCCGAGGCGCGCACGTCGTCTGCGAGCGCTTTGGTGATGGCCGGGTAATCCACGATCGCCGTTTCCGGCGAGTGCAAGGCAGAAAGCCCGTCGGCGTTCGGCTCCACCTCGCGTATTTGGTCACCGTTCAACATCCGCACTCCCGGGACCCCATTGGCCGTGGCACGCGCGAAGATGGCGTTCAGGCGCTGCTGCTCCCCGGCTGTCTGCGCGATGACCAGCTTCCCGCAGGCCTCGTAGGGCAGGGCCTTTTCGGCGCAGAATTCCTGCAGCAGCTCCACTCCCCTGCGGCACAACCGTGCCTTCAGCCCGCCGGGTTCGTAGTACAGGCCGGCGTGGACCACCCCTGAATTGTGGCCGGTTTGGTGTGCGGCCAGACGGTCCTCTTTTTCGAAGATGGTGACCTGCGCGCCGTCGAGCTTGTTGGCAAGTTCCCGCGCAACCGCGACACCGATGATTCCGCCACCCACCACGGCGCATCGTTTGATCGTTCCCATGACTGGCGCTCCTCATCGTTGGGGTCGGTCCGCGTCAATGACAGCATTTCACGACCAGGGCTGGCCGGGCATGCAAAAGGGGCGGCACAGTGTGTGCCGCCCCTTTTATTTACTGCGTGACGCGCTAGGCCGTCGGCTGGTCAAAGCGCTGGCCGGCCGTGTTGGACGGCAGGAGTGCGAAGACCAGGATGGCGAGGCCGCCCACGAACGGGATGAGTCCCAGCAGGGCAAGCCAGCCGCTGAAGTTGCCGTCGTGCAGACGACGTACCAGCAGCGCGATGGACGGAATCAGGACAGCCAGGTAGAAAACACCCAGCAGGATGAAGCCCACCGTGGCACCCGGGCCGGGAACTGCAGTTCCATTGGCGGAAACGGTCGCGCCTGCACTGCCCAAAATGCCGGTCAGGATCTGCAGGACGAGGCCGACGATACCCAGTGCCAGGGCAACCCACCAGTATTCACTGCGGCTGGCCCGGCCACTGAAGGCGGCGTACTTCTTGAAGAAACGCTGGATGGCTGCGCCGATCGGGGCGCCATAGTAGGGAGCCCACAGCGGCGGTTCGCCCGCCTGGGTGCCGTAGGGCTGGGTCTGTTGCGGTTGTTGCGGGTAGCTCATTGGTATATCCCCCGGTTTCGTTGTGACAATACGTACTCAGAGACGAGTCGTGCCCAATCGTAATGCCCCGGAAGCTATTTAGGCAGTTCGATGGACAAAGTTAACCCGGATTTAGCCCATTGACGGATTGTTTCGCACGTGACGCCGCCCACAAACCGACCACATTTGAGCGAGGGTTGGCGCCAAACGGGTGGGATGTGAGCGGGCGTTCGGCCCAAGCGGGTGGGATGTGAGAGAGCGTCGGGAGGGTTACTGGGCGTACTGCTTGCGGAGGTCGGTCTTACGGATCTTCCCGCTGGCGGTCCGGGGCATCTCCTCGACGAACACAACGGACTTGGGAATCTTGTACCGGGCAAGCTTCCCTTCCAGATGCGAGCGCAGCTGCTCCTCCGTCAAGGAAGTCCCTTCACGCAGCGTGACGACGGCACGGGGCACTTCTCCCCATTTCTCGTCGCTCACCCCGATGACGGCTACACTCCCCACGGCCTGCAGCTCTGCAATGGCAGCTTCGACCTCTGCGGGATAAATGTTCTCCCCGCCGGAGATGATCATGTCCTTGAGCCGGTCAGAGACGAACAGAAAGCCTTGCTCGTCCAGCGAGCCCATGTCACCTGACCGGAACCAGGTCGAGTCGGCATAGCTTTCCGCTGTGGCCTCGGGCCGGTTCCAGTATTCCTTGATGACGTTGGGGCCGGAGATCTGGATTTCGCCTACCTGGCCGGCCCCCACGACCCCGCCGAAGGGGTCGACGATTCGCACATCCGTGAAGAAGTGGGCCAATCCCGCCGAGCCGGCCTTCTCCTTGGAGGCGGAGACTGGCAGCATGGTGGCGCCCGGAGCCGTTTCGGTCATGCCGTAACACGCCGTAAATCCAATCCCGCGTTCTTCATAGGCGTCCAGTACTCGCTGCGGAACGGCGGACCCACCGCAGGTGAGCTTGTCCAGGGAGCTGAGGTCCGCCGTCGACCACTCCGGATGATCGCAGAGCATCTGGAAGGTGGTGGGGACGCCGCTGAGGGTGGTGACTTTGTGCCGGCCCACGAGCTCCAGGACGCGTGCGGGGTCGAACTTGGACTCAAGGATCACCGTGGCACCTTTGAGCAGCATCGGCAGGAGCCCCATGTCCAGGGATGCCACGTGGAAGAGCGGCGAAATCATGAGCGCTACGTCATTGCGGCCCAGGTCCATGTCCACCACGGTGTTGATGCAGTTCCATGTGATGTTGCCGTGGGTCAGCAGCGCACCCTTCGGCTTGCCTGTGGTCCCAGAGGTGTAGAGGATCATGGCGCCGTCGTCCAGGGTCACCGCTTCATCCAGCGGTGCAGCGTCGGCGCCTTCAATCACCTCCCCGTACTGTTCGACGCCGGATGGCAGCGTGGCACCGCCACTTTCAGGGCCGTCGTCGGACGCCACCACAAGACGGTGGGTTACCACTGTGTCCGCCACTGATGCCGAAGCCACCACGTCCAGGGCTTCAGCGTTGACCAGGACACGTGCGCCGCAATCCTGGAGCTGAAACTGCAGCTCCGGGGCAGCCAGGCGGGTATTGAGCGGAACGAAAATCGCCCCGAGCAGCCCGCAGGCAAAGAAGGTTTCCACGAAAGACGGGTGGTTTTCGCCGAGGTAGGCCACGCGGTCGCCCTTGGCCACTCCCCTGTCCCGGAGAGCGTTGGCCAGGCGATCGGTCCGGTTGGCGAGTTCGAGGTAACTCAGTTTCCGCTCGCCATGGATGAGCGCTGTCTGGTTTCCGGACTTGTTGCGGCGGCGGTGCAACCAGGATCCAACTCCGTTGTTGTCCATGTGGTACTCCTAACTGACCGTGGAAAGGTCGTTGTTCTTAGACTCCCGCGTCAGCAGGATGAAGACAATTGACACCAGCGACATACCGGCCAGGAAGATCACCACGGGGACGATGCTCTGGCCTGCATCCTTGTACAGGCCCGCAACGATGCCCGGGGTGAAGCCTGCGCCGATCAACGTCGCCAGCTGGTAGCCCACAGCCGCACCGGTGTAACGGTTGGTAGTGCCGAACTGCTCGGAGACGAACGCCGCAAGTGGACCGTAGAGCGAGGAATGCAGGATGAGTGCAACGGTGAAGGCCAGGAAGATCAAGGCGATACTGCCTGAGCTGAGCATTCCAAACATGGGGAACAGGTACAGGATGAACAGGGCCAGGCCAGTGACCATGACCGGGCGGCGGCCGAAACGATCGGACAAGCGCCCGCCCAACAGGACAAAGAGGATGGAGATGGCCGAAGCACCGGCGAAGGCATAGAGCACGCCCTGCTGGGGAGCGCCTTTGGACACTGCATAGGTGACCGAGAACGTGGGAAGCACCACTTGGAGGCCAAATCCGGCGGCTCCGGCAAACATGATCATGACCAGTGCTTTGGGACGCTTCAGCACTTCCACAAGGGGGACCTTGCGCTTGGTTCCCAACGCGCTTTCCTTGGCCACAGCCTCGGCGAAGATCGGGCTTTCGGAAACCCGCAGCCTCACGAACATGCCAACGATCAGCAGGACAAAGGAAAGCAGGAACGGCACCCGCCACCCCCAGGCCAGGAAGGCGTCCTGCGGAAGGGCCGAGAAGATACCCATCACCACGGTGCCCAGGACAGCGCCCGTCGGCGCACCCGCGTTCACAAAGGACGCCGCGAAGCCGCGCCGCTTCGGATCGGAGTGTTCCAGGGCCATCAGCGCAGCGCCGCCCCATTCACCGCCGACGGCGATGCCCTGGAAAACCCGCAGGATCACCAGAAGCACCGCTCCCCACGGACCGATCACGCTGGATCCCGGGATCAGGCCGATCAAGGTGGAGGCGATGCCCATCATGGCCATGGAGACGATCAACATGCCCTTGCGGCCAATCCGGTCACCGAAATGGCCGAAGATAATGCCACCCAGTGGCCGTGCGACGTAGCCCGCGGCGAACGTTGCATAAGCCGCTACTACCCCCACCCACTCGTCCGTTCCGGCGAAGAACACCTTGGGGAAGGCAACTGCTGCCGCCGTCGCGTACAACAGGAAGTCGTAGAACTCGATGGTGCTGCCCAGATAGCTGGACATGATGACCGTACGCGCTTCTTTACGCTTGGCGGCCGTGCTCGACGGTGCGAGTGCAGTGTGTCCTGACATGGCTGTTCCTTGGAAGAGGAGGGACTGTGTTGTGGAGGGTTACTTACAGAGGCTGGTTACTTACAGAAGCCGCTTACTTACAGATCCGGCTTACTTGTAGAAGCGGGCCAGGAATTCGGCGACGACGGCGGGACGCTCCTGCCCTTCGATTTCGATGGTGGCGTTGACCTTGATCTGGGCACCGCCCTTGACCTCGGTAACCTCGGCGATGCTTCCCTGCATGCGGACCTTTGAACCCACCTTGACCGGGGAAGTGAAGCGGACTTTATCGAGCCCGTAATTGACCTTCGTGGTGACGCCATCGACGTCGAACAATTCACCCCAGAACGGGATGATCAAGGACAGCGTGAGAAAACCGTGCGCGATCGGGGCGCCGAAGGGGCCGTCCTTGGCACGTTCGGGATCAACGTGGATCCACTGCTGATCGTCCGTGGCGTCGGCGAACAGGTTGATTTGCTGTTGGGTGATTTCCCGGTAGTCGGTGGTGCCCAGGTCCTTGCCGGACATGGTGAGCAGGGTGTCGAAATCGACGACGAGATTGGGCATCTTTGCCTCCTGGTTGTTGTGTTGTATGAGCGTGGTTCAGTGGGTGAAAGCACTTTCGCCCGTGAGGGCGCGTCCGACGATCAGCGCATTGATTTCGTGGGTGCCTTCGTACGAATAGACGGCTTCGGCGTCGGCATGGAAACGCGCGACGTCGGCAGCGAGCGTGATGCCGTTGCCGCCCACGACTTCGCGGGCCAAGGCGACGGTTTCGCGCATCATGAGACTTGTCTGCATTTTTGCCAGCGCGGAATCCTGGTCCCGGTAGCTGCCCTGGGATTGTTGCTCGTTCAGCCTGACCACCAGGGACAGGGAGGCGGTGAGATTACCGAGCATCCGGGCCAGTTTCTCCTGCACCAGTTGAAAGGAAGCGAGCGTTCGGCCAAATTGTTGGCGTTCCTTCACGTAGGCCAAAGCCGCTTCGAAAGCCCCGGCCTGGATGCCCGTGGCGATCCAGGCGACATCCGAGCGCATGGCGCGCAGCATGGCTGCAACGTCCTTGAATGAGTCCACGTTGTGCAGGCGCATCGACTCGGGAACCCGGACACCGGCCAAAGTGATGTGGGCGTTCTGCATCATCCGCAGCGAGGCCTTGCCGTGGATCTTCTCCACAATGACTCCAGGCGCGTTGCGGTCCACAAGGAAGCCTTTGACTTGGCCATCGGCGACGTCCCGGGCGAAAACACACAGCACATCCGCCGTGGAGGCGCCGCCAATCCACCGTTTCGCTCCCTCCAGGATCCACGTTCCGCTGCCGGGGCCAGTGCCGCCGTCGGGATTCCCCTCAAACCTTGCGGTCGTGGCCAATCCGCCGGCGATGTCGGAGCCGTGCTCAGGTTCGGTCAGCGAGAACACGCCCTTGAGCGAAAAGTCGATTACGCCGGGCATCCATTCGCGCTGCTGTTCCTCCGAGGCGCCCACCCGGATTGCCGTCCGGAACAGGCCTGCCTGTGCGGTGTACCACGTGGCAAGGGAAGCATCGGTGCGGGCGAGCTCGAAGATCCGGAAACCGTGATAAATCCCGCGGGCGGGAGCGTCAAACGGTTCCATCAGGTTTAGGTCGATCAACGGCCCCGCCAGTTGCTCCGGGAATTCCCCGCGTTCCCAGTAATCGGCCAGGAGCGGCTTGGCTTCGGTGTCCAGGAAATCCCGCAGCCTGGCCAGCACAGCGCGCTCGTCAGGGCCCAGGAGCGCTTCGGCGTCGTACCAATCCGGCACCGGGTAAAGCCGGGCACCCACGCCGGCTTCCGTCGTCGTGCTTGTGGTCATCTCAGCCACCCAAACCCAGCAGGCGGACGGCGTTGTCCTTGAGGATCTTCGGCCGGACCTCGTCATTCAACTGCAGGTCCGCGAACGCCCCCAACCATTTCTGCGGCGTGATCAGGGGAAAGTCCGTGCCGAACAGAACCTTGTCCTGCAGCACGTTGTTGGACAGGCGGACCAGCGACTCCGGGAAGTACTTGGGCGACCAACCGGAGAGGTCGATGAAGACGTTGGATTTGTGGGTTGCGATCGAGTTCGCCTCGTCCTGCCACGGCACCGAGGGGTGGGCCATGATGATCTGCAGGCCGGGAAAGTCAGCGGCGACAGCATCCAGCAACAGCGGATTGGAGTAGGCGAGCTTGATGCCGTAGCCGCCCGGGAGCCCTGCACCCATACCGTTTTGGCCGGTGTGGAAAACGCACGGCAAACCGAGCTCCTGGAGCGTCTCCCACAGCGGGTAGAACTGCTCGTTGGAAGGATCAAACCCTTGCAGTGAGGGGTGGAACTTGAACCCCCGGGCGCCGAGTTCAACCGCCTGCTGCTTCGCGCCGGCGATCGCGTCCTCCCCTGTTCGCGGGTCGACGCTGCCGAAGGGAATCAGGACATCGTTGTTCCTCGCCGCACCCTGGATCAGTTCCGGGATGCTGTTCGGTTCGTGCTTCAGCTGGGTGCGCGCGTCAACGGTGAAGACGACGGCGGCCATGTTCAGTTCGCGGTAGACCTCGGCGATCCTGTCCAGCGACGGTGTCCTGTCCTCGGACTTGAAGTACTTGGCAGAGGCCTCCGTCAGCGCTTCCGGAAGCGAGCCGTGGCCGCAGCTGTCCACTTCAAGATGGACGTGCATGTCGATCGCGTCCAGCTTTGCGACATCGAGACCGGGTTCATAGCGGGTAGTCATGGTCAGCGGGCCTGTGCCGGTTCGGGCTGGAGTTCCTCGGGCAGCGGCAGGAATTCCTCGCCGTAGCTCTGCAGAGTTTCCTTGCTGAACAGTTCACCAGCGCTCTCCTGCAGGGCCTCGTAGCTCCAGCCGCCCTCGCGGTATTCGGTGGTTGCCGGCGTCGGATGCGTCCACACCTGAAGCCGGTCACCTCCGGCGCCGATCGCCTGGCCGGTGATATCGGACGCTGAGTCAGAGGCGAGGAACGCAATCAGCCCGGCGACGTCGTCGGCCGTTCCAAAACCGAGGTCGTGACGGAAGAAGCGCGGCATGGCATCGCCTCGTTCGTCGGCCTCAACGGCCTTCTGGAAGTACGGGACGGTTTTGGTCATGGCGGTGGCGGCCACGGGGATGACGGAGTTGACCGTGACGCCGGCGCGCTTCATTTCCAGTGCCCAGGTGCGGACCATGCCGACGATTCCGGCTTTTGCCGCGGCGTAATTGCTCTGTCCGAAGTTCCCGCGTTGGCCGGTCGGCGAGCCGATGGTGATGATCCGACCCGGGATGTTGTTTTCCTTGAAGTAGGAGAAGGCCTCACGGACGCAGGTGAACGTGCCCTTCAAATGGACGTTGATGACCAGGTCGAAGTCCTCGTCGGTCATCTTCAGCAGGCTCTTGTCGCGGAGGATGCCCGCGTTTGTCACCAGGATGTCCAAGCGGCCGAGCGTCTCAACAGCGCCTGCTACCAGCGCCTTCGCAGCGTCCGTTGAACCTACGGGGACCACCACCGCGGTGGCTTTGCCGCCCTCGGCCTCGATCTGGGCGACCGCTTCCGCCGCGGTCTCTGCGTTCACGTCGTTGATAACGACGGCGGCACCCTGGCGGGCGAGCTCCCTCGCGTAGGCGAGTCCAAGGCCCTGACCACTTCCAGTGACGATTGCAACCTTGCCGTTCAAGCTCATGGCGTGCTCCTTCGCATGCAGTAACCGGCCGAAGCCGGTGGGGCCGATCCCACTGCGGCGTGAGATCCTTGTCATGATCAATGAGAATACGGATCATTGAGAAAGTCAACGATTGTTTTTCATTACTATTGGAGTTGTCATGGGCCTGCAAAGCACCGAAGTGGAAACCCCGCGCCTGGCCGAGGCCAAAATCGGCAGCGATGTGGGGCTGCTGCTCGCCAAGCTGCACGCCACCGGGTCCCTCCTGAATAACAAGGCACTGGCGGACTACGGGCTCCGCGAGAGGTCCTTCTCGGTCCTGACGCTGGCCTGCAGTGGACTGGAGCCGACCCAGCGGGAGCTTGCCGATTTCCTCAGCCTCGACCCCAGCCAGGTGGTCAGCCTGGTGGATGATCTTGAGCACCGCGGCCTGGTTAAAAGGGCGCAGGGCAAGCAGGACCGGCGCGCGAAGATCATCGTCTCCACCTCCGAGGGCCGGCGGATCCATAACAAGGCGCGGGCTGCGCTTGAGGTGTGCGAGCAAACACAGCTCGCTGCGCTGAACGAGGAAGAGAACGCTCAACTGAGGGCGCTGTTGAAGAAGGCGCTGTGGGGGTAGGTTGGAATGGTGCTGTGCGATTTTAATGCTCATAATTAAGCGCATTAAGTTCTTTAGTGGTCGCCTTCTTGACCATTAGGAGATATCTTGGCCCATGACCACCAAGCGCACCTCAAACAGGACGCGACGCACGGCAGGCACGATCGGCGGGCAGCTGTTGACGTGGCGCAAATTGCTCGGCCTCACGGCTGAGCAGGTGGCGGACCGGGCAGGCATTAGCCGAAACACCCTCCGCAAAATCGAGCACGGAGACTTGGGCGTGGGCCTTGAGGCTTTCCTGGATGTCGCCCGCGTGCTGGGCCTCAGCGAGCAGTTGAATACCGCATTCGATCCGTATGAAACAGACTTTGGCCGAGCCCGGGCTGATCAGGAACTCCCGGAGCGGGTGCGTCGGTGACAGAACCCGTCAACGTCGACATCCAAACACCTCAAGGCAGTGTGCATGTTGGCCATGCCTTTATAGCCGCGCGACGGGGCGTCACAACCACCAGCTTCAATTACGACGCGGACTTCCTCGGCCGACCGGATTCCTACGCCATTGATCCAGCCCTCCCAATTAAACGGGGCAGCCACTCAGTCAGGGGACTTCCGGGGGCATTCGCGGATGCATCCCCTGACCTTTGGGGCCGACACATAGTGACCAAAAGACTCCAGGCCGAATCGCGTCAGCTTGGCAAGAGCCCGCGCACCTTAACTGACAGGGACTTTCTGCTGGGTGTGTCGGACCTGACGCGGCAAGGCGCCCTGCAATTTCGGATTGGGGACGAACCACATCTGAGTGAGGGAACGGACGTGCCCAAACTCGTTCAACTGCCGGAACTCCGGCAAGCCGCTGATGACGTCGAGGTGGATCCCGACAATCTTGGCCGATCGCAACGGCGGGCAACGGATCGGTTATGTCTCCGCCATGACCATGCTTTCGGAGCAGGACGGCGGCCACGGCGATTATCTGGATCTTTTGGATGTCATCGATGAGAATTCGGAGAATCCCGATGCTGACCGCGAACAGCTGTTTCGAAGGATCGCGTTCAACGTCGTCGTGAACAACACTGATGACCATCTGCGCAATCACGGTTTTCTCCGGGGCCGCAACGGGTGGCGCCTCGCCCCGGCCTTCGATGTCAATCCAAATCCGGACGTCAATGGCGAACGCGCCACATCCATCGATGGCGCCACCAAGCGTGACGAAGCCATGCGGGCACCGCTAGGCGTCTCTGAATACTTTGTCGACGTGGATAAGCGGGATGAGATCTTGGACGCCATCCACCGTTCCGTGGCCAAATGGCAGGACGCCGCAGATGCCTGCCGCATCCCTACGGTCGAGATCGACTTGTTCACGCCACTGTTCGGCAGGCTTCCAAGGACCTGACCGAACTCCCGCGCCGTTCATGGACAGTTGCACAGCCACTCCCGAAGTCGGGATGCGATTGTCCATTTCGGCGCTCGTCGGGTTGTGTCAGGATCAGGGATCATGAGCTTCCCTCTCTTCCACGATCCCTTGCAAGGCACCGTCACTGTTGACGTCCAGCCCGTGCGTGATCCCCAGATCCACCGCCCCTCCCGCGCCGCCACGCAGGCGCCACGGTCGTCAACCCACGGGACAAGGACGCCCCGCAGCGCACGTCAGCGGGAAGTAGCAAAGGTTGCCGATGACCTCCGCGCGCTGATGGCGAGGACTACCCTCAACGGAACGCCGCGTTAAGAAGCTGCCCAGAAGGGGTACATCCTCACCATGGGCATCCACATCGGCACATCGGGCTGGAGTTACGACCACTGGGAGAACGTGCTCTATCCGCCGGGCCTTCCCGCTGCCAAGCGCCTGTCCCACTACACAGCACGATTTAACACAGTCGAGCTGAATGCCAGTTTCTACCGCTGGCCCCGCGACACCACCTTCGCAGGTTGGCGGGAAAGGCTGCCGGCGGGATTCGCCATGTCCGTCAAAGCGCCGCGCGGACTGACGCACGCCAAGAAGCTGTACAGCCCCGAGGTATGGGTGGAACGCATCGAGCGATGCTGGCACGAACTCGGTGACAAAAGGGCCGTCCTGCTGGCGCAGTTGCCGCCTGATTTTGCCCGCGATGATGCCCGGCTCGACTACTTCCTGGCCGCCCTTCCCCATTGGATCCGCGTCGCCGTCGAGTTCCGCCACGACAGCTGGGACCACCCCGATGTGTACGCGCTCCTGGAACGCCACCAGGCCGCCTACTGCATCATGAGCGGCGCCAACCTGCCATGCATCCTCCGCGCCACCGCCCCGTTCGTCTACATCCGCATGCACGGCCCGGACCACCAGCACCTCTACGGGGGCTCCTACTCAGAGGACGATTTGAGGTGGTGGGCGGACAGGATCCGCGAGTGGAGCGGCTCCGGCAAGGATGTTTACGTCTACTTCAACAACGACGGCGGTGGTAACGCCGTGCGAAACGCTGACACTCTGCGGTGGCTGCTTGGGGTCAACTGACGCAACCACTAGTTTGCACCAAGGGGCATTCAGGCCTGACAATGGCCCTGCAATTATTCCACTCATTTGTTTTATTCGTCGAGGAGTAAGTCATGAGAAGGTTGAAGAAGGCCATAGCCACTGTGGCAGGGATTTCCGCAGTGCTCGCGGCGGGGTTATTGAGCGCCGGGCCGGCCCAAGCCTCCGGGGTCACGCATCAAGGATGCACCGCATACGTCTACCGATACGGAGGATATTCCAGTTGTGTGGGCCTGATCCAGAGATCCCTCAACGGAATCGCGTCAGTCCGAGGCGGCGCCTACGGCGGTTACCAGCTCGCCGTGGACAATTCCTTCGGCTACAACACTGACACCAACGTCACCCGCTTTCAAAGGTATACAGGCATCACCGCCGATGGCATCGTCGGCAACAATACGTGGTACCAGCTATGCCGCTATGCGGGCTCCTACTCCATGTACGGGCGCGATGCCTGGTATGCGGCTTACGGCGCCGGGTGCATCGTAGAGGTACCTGTAGGCACCGGAGGGGGTTACTACAACATCTCCCGCTACTAACCCTCTCCCGCCCGGAGCTTCGCCACCAGGAACACCCCTGGCATCCATTGCTTGCGCCGGAGGCTTTGGAGCAACCCAATCCGGGCACCCAAGCCTCCGGCATTATTGGAGCACAATATTGCCCGGCGGCAGTTGACCCCCGTGGCAGCTATGCCAAGCGGGCGCGCACGATCTCGCTGACGGTCTTGCCATCAAAGCGTCCCGCAACCTTTGCGGTGACAGGCTTCATGACAGCACCGATGGACCGCATGGAGAGTTCCTGGCCTTCAGCTTTCAAGGCACTAATGGCCTCGTCCACGATCGCCTCTACCTCTTCACGCGTCAGCGCTTTGGGAAGGTACGCCTCGATGATCTCGGCCTCTGCGACTTCGGCCGCCGCACGGTCAGCCTCCCCCGCCTCGGTGTAGATCCTTGCCGTATCCCGCCGCTTCGCGGCCTCCTTCTGCAGCAGCGAGGTGACCTGGGCGTCGTCGAGCTCTACCGGCGTCTTGCCTGACTTTTCGCGGGTGGTGATTTCACCCAGGACGTTGCGAACCGTAGTCAGGGCGACTTTGTTGCCTGCCTTCATGTGGTCAACTACGTCGGCCTTCAAGCGTTCTTTGAGTGTCATGACTCTCCTCGATCGGGTTTCCTCCTGCCATCTTTCCAGCAGATGCCCTCGGGGGTTCAATATCCCGGATTTGATGCTTGCGGTCTGAATAATAAGCATGCTTAGCTTATTGGAACACTGAGCTTGGAGGAGGAACCCACTATGCCCCTTTCGGAACGTGAGCGCCGGGTTCTGCAACAGCTCGAGCGGGAGCTTTTCATCCAGGATCCCGATTTGGCCCGGCAACTGGAATCAGGCGTCCCAGTGCACGGTCCGGTCCAGCCCCGCGTCCGTGACGTCATGGCAGCCGCTTTAGGAGTCCTCTTGGTCCTGCTGGCAATCCCGTTGCACGTGGTCCCGCTTGCCCTCGTCGGCGGCTTCCTTGTGGTCTACGCCGTGGTGTCCCACAAGAAATACAAGAGCCAGTCCCCCTCAAGATTCCTTTGATGGCAGCGCCCCGGGTGGAGCCTCCGAGGGAGGTTCAACCTCCAACGGGCTGCTCACAACCACCTGGGCAGGGCTGTGCAGGAGATAGCCGTTAAGCCACGAAAACAGTGCCCGGATCTTTTGCTGCAGCCCGGACAACAGTGCCAGGTGGACCAAGAGCCACGACAAGAACGCGAAGACACCTTGCAACTGGATGCGCTTCCGGCCAAGTTCAGCCACGGCAGCGCCGCGACCCACCATTGCCATGTACCCCTTGTCCAGGTAGCGGAATGGCGTCCGGCTGCCCCCGCTGAGGTCCGCGAGGATGTTCTTTGCCGCCCACTTTCCGGCCTGCTGCGCGACTGAACCCAGCTGCGGAAGTTTGGCCCCGGTCGAGTCCGTGATGTTGGCGGCATCCCCGATGACATATACACCCTCTGCATCTGGCGCAGTCAGGTCCGGGTTGACGTCGATCCGTCCGCCCCTACCCTGGGCAAGCCCTGAGCCAGCAATGATGTCACCGGCCTTCAGGCCCCCGGCCCACACCACAATCTGCCCCGGAACGGAGCTTCCGTTAGCCAACGTCACGCCGTCGCGCCGGACCTCGGTGACCCCCACACCCATGTGAAGTTGAACGCCCACCTTCTTCAAATGCTCAGTGGCGTACTTCTGGGACTTGGACGAGAACATGGTCAGCACGCTGGGAACCATGTCCACCAGATGTACCCGGCAACGGGCCGCAAGCTCAGATGAAAAGTACTTCTGCACGACGTACTTGACGTTTTCAGCCATGGCTCCGGCGGTTTCAACACCGGTCGGACCGCCGCCAACCACCACCACGTCCACGGACATGTCCGGATTTCCATCGGCCTCATCCAACAGCCGGGTGAGCCCGGCCCCAAGCCTGGTGGCGTCCGTGACGGAATACAGGGGGAACGCCAGCTCTTCCGCACCCGGGGTATTGAAGAAGTTAGGGACAGCCCCCACGGCCAGGACCAATACTTCGGCCTTCAGGGTCTGGCCATCGGCCGTCGTGACGGTCCGTTGTGCTGCGTCCACGGATTCCACTGTGGCGGTGAGGACCTTGACCGTTTTAAGGCGACGGAACACCGAGCGCAGTGGCCGTGCAATGGCCGCCACCCCTATCTGGGAGGTAGCAACCTGATAGAGGAGGGGCTGGAACTGGTGGTAGTTGTTCGAGTCGATGAGCAAGACCTGTACACCCTTGCGGCCGAGTTCCTTGGCTGCCGCAACGCCCGCGAAACCGCCACCGACCACAATGACCTGGTATGTGTCCTTCATGCGAGCAACATACTTCACTGTCGGTCCAGGCAACAGAGGCTCCCGAACCGCCGTCGTGCGTTTATTCTCTGGACCGGTGGGTACGCAGTGGGTAGTGTTCTGCAATTCGGCAACGCACGCGAAAGGGGTGGCTTTGTGAACGAGGACGGTCTGACGGACGCCGTGCAGGAGGCCGGTGCCGTGGAATTGTTGCTGGTCCGGCATGGTGAGAGCGAAGGAAACGTGGCCGCCACCGAGGCCCGGTTGGCGGGAGCGGAGATCATCGACGTGCCCGCGAGGGACCCGGACGTAAATCTCTCGGGCACGGGCCAGGACCAAGCCAAGGCTTTGGGGACCGCGCTGGCCCGCATCGCCGAGGACCTGCGACCGGACGCTGTGGTGTCCTCCCCGTACGCACGCGCCAGGCAGACGGCGGAAATCGCCGTCGAAACTGCAGGGTGGCCCGTGAAGGTACTCACCGACGAGCGCCTCCGTGACAGGGAATTGGGCATTCTGGACAGGCTGACGAGCCTCGGCGTGAAGAACCGCTACCCCGATGAATTCGAGCGCCGTGCGTGGCTGGGCAAGCTGTACTACCGGCCGCCCGGAGGTGAGTCCTGGGCGGATGTGGCCCTGCGTCTTCGCTCGGTCCTGGACGAACTCAACACCCTGGGAACAGGCCAACGGGTGATGCTGGTCTGTCACGATGCTGTGATCCTCCTGGTCCGCTACGTGCTGGAGGGCATGTCGGAAGACGAAATCCTGGACCTCGCCGCCACCACATCAGTGCTCAATGCCTCCATCACGCGATACGTGCGCCCCACCGGGTCCGGGCCTTGGGAACTGGAGAGTTTCAACGTTGCCGACCACCTGACAGAGCAAGGTGTTACTGTCACCGAACACGCCGGGGATGCCAGTGTCCACCCGCAGTGAACCCACCCTGGTCACTCCATCGCTTCTGCGGGACTGGCCGCTCCCGGCCCCCGGCGACGATAAGTACTCGCGGGGAGCGGTCCTAGTCATCGGCGGAGCACGGGCAACCCCGGGAGCGGCCATTCTTGCCGGGACTGCGGCGCTGCGTGCGGGGGCCGGCAAAATCACGTTGGCCGTTGCCGAATCCGCCGCGGTCCAGGTGGGCGTTGCGCTGCCGGAGTGCGGTTCGATCGGGCTGCCGGAAACGGCTGGCGGTTCGCTGACGGGCGAGGGGCTGGACGTGATCTCCACCTATCTGGAACGCGCCGACACCCTGCTGGTCGGCCCTGGCTTGGACGACCCTGATCTCGCCGAGACCCTGCTTCGGACCCTGTTGGAACGGGAGGAAGCCGACGGCGGCGCGAACGCCGACCGGGGTCCCGCCGTCGTTCTTGACGCCTATGCCCTCGGAGCGCTCGCGAAGGTGGAGGACCGACTCGAACCGTGGCGCGGCCGCCTGATCCTCACCCCGAACCCTACCGAGGCCGGGGTCCTGCTTGGCAAGGATGTCAAGGATCTGGAGGCTGCCCTGATGGACATTGCCCGGCGCTTTGACGCCATGGTCAGCTGCCAGGGGTTCATCGCCGGTCCGGAAGGCACGGAGCCTGAACTTTGGAAGATCACCACCGGTTACGGCGGCCTGGGGACTTCCGGCAGCGGCGATGTCCTGGCCGGCGCGGTTGCCGGACTGAGGGCCCGCGGAACGAGCAATGCCCAGGCCGCCTGTTGGGGCACCCATCTGCATGCGGCCGCCGCGGATCGCCTGGCAAGCAAGCTGGGTCCGCTCGGATTCCTGGCCCGCGAGCTGGCCGACGAACTGCCGGCGCTGATGTTGGAACTGAACACCTGAGCCCTCGGCTAGGCTCCCAGCATGGGGACAACTAAAAGCAGCACTCAAAGATCGCGTGTCATCGCTAGTCTTGCGGGGCTCGCTGCAATAGCGGCGTTCGCCCTGACGGGAGCCCTGCAGATCCTCGTGTGGAACCCGCTCGCGGCCGTTCCCGGCGCCAGTCTGGAAGAAATCCACGAGGGGCTTGCCAAGGCCAATGAGTCTCTCTCCGCACCGGGAGTGGTGTTGTGGGCACTCATCGGAACAGGGCTCGGTGCTGCGGTGGTGGCGGGGACTGCGACACGGCGCATCCCAAGAATGCGAACGGTGGTCCTTCTCGACCTCCTCATCCTGGGGTTCGGCGCGCCGTCGTACTTTTGCGCAGCCTTCCCCGCAGGAATGGCCCTGGCAGATGCCTTCTTGATCTCCGGCGGCGACCATGCACCGTGGGGCGGGCTGCTGTATCTGGTCAGCGCGGCGGCTCTGGCGGCCGCACTGACCGTGGCTGTTATGACGAGACGGCCACGAGGCCCCCGCACCTAGGCGGGTTTCAGCAGTTCATGCTCGACGACGGCGGTACTGGACAGGGTTTTGTAGCCCTCCTGCTCGAACAGGACAGTTATCACGTCGTCCTCGTGCCGCATCACCAAGCCGGGACCCCACTCCTTGTGGATCACGGTGGACTGCAGGGGGAACAGTTGCTCCGCACCGGAATCTGCCGGGCTGCCCGCAGCCGGCTCGTCGTGCTTCCGGGCGTCATGGTTCCGGGCATCATGGTTCCGGGCGTCAGCGCAGGCATCGCAGTTGCCGCACGGCTCCGGCAGGTCTTCACCGAAATAGCCCAGCAGGAACTGGCGGCGGCAACCGTCCGTCTCGGCGTAGGCCCGCATCATGGTGAGCCGGGACTGGTCAACACGTTGCCGCGCTTCGGCCAGTTCCACCGCGCGCTTGACCAAGGTGGCGGGCTTCGCTTTGGAAGCGAGCCGGGTTCCGCGCTTGCCGCTCTTTACTGCACCGGCTTCTTCCAGCTGGTTCACCAACCCGGTAACGCGCCGCGCCGGGAAACCTGTCAGCTCCGCTATCGCCGACTTGGGAGCCGGCCCTCCAGCGTTCCTAACAACCTTCAGCACAGCTCGCAGGGCCTCGGGATCCGGTGAGTGGGTGCCGAAGAACTTGCGCAAACCCAGGTCCTCGGCCCGGTAATGAAGGATCGCCGCGGCGGCTTCACCATCACGGCCGGCCCGACCGATTTCCTGATAGTACGAGTCCAGGGACTCCGGGATGTCCGCGTGCACCACGAACCTCACGTTGGCCTTGTCGATGCCCATGCCGAAAGCCGTCGTGGCCACCACGACATCCAGTTGATCCTCCAGGAACCTCTCGTGGATGTCCTCGCGGTCGGCATCCGCGCGGCCCGCGTGATAAGCCTCCGCCCGCAGACCCTGCTCCGTCAGCTTGGCCGCGTAGCTCTCAGTGTCTTTCCGCGTGGCGGCGTAGAGCAGGCCCAGCCCTTCCGAGCCGGCAAGCTCCACCACGTGTTCCACCACGGCTTTACGCTTGGCTTTGTCCTCCTGGTGGCGCACCACCTCAAGGCTGATGTTGGGACGGTCGAAACCCCGGACCAGGCTCAAGGGATCCCGCATGCCGAGCCGCTCCACAATCTCGTCACGAACCGGTGGCGACGCCGTCGCAGTCAGGGCGATCACCGGCGGATTTCCCAAGCGTTCCCGAACGTTGCCCAGTTCAAGGTAGTCCGGGCGGAAGTCATGACCCCAGGCTGAAACACAGTGGGCCTCATCCACCACGAACATCGTGATATCCAGCTTGGCGATACGCTCGACGGTTTCCTGCTTGGCCAGTTGCTCCGGGGCGAGGAAGAGGAACACCACTTGACCCGACTCCGCTGCCTGCCACGCAGCCTCAACTTCCGTGTCGGTCCGCGAAGAGTTAACGGCGACGGCGACCCCCTCGCCAAGGTCCTCGGCGAGCCCCTCCAGTTGGTCCTCCTGCAGGGCGATGAGGGGCGAAACCACGACGGCGGGACGTTTCGTTTGTTGGTGCAGGTACAGGGCCGCGACCTGGTAGGTAGCGGATTTTCCGTACCCCGTAGGCATGACTGCCAGAACGTCCCGGCCCTCGGCCAGGGCGCTCATGCCGGCGAGTTGGCCATCGCGCAACTCCGGAAGGGAAAAGGAGGACGCCGCGAGGGCAGTCAGGTCAAAGTCAGCTGACATGGAAGATATGGCTCCGCTTGGTGGTTCCTGCGGCCACCTGCATCAGCCGAGATCTCCAGCCTAGCGCGAGCCGGAGGGAAGCGTCTTTTCGCCGGATGGGACCTGTGGATAACCGCTGCGGGTTTCTTGAGGGTTTCCTGAGGAAGTGTTGCGGGTTTGCAGGATTTGTTCTTGATCCAGGCCCGGCACAGTAATTCCTGTCAGCCACACAGGCTGGAACAACAGGCCGGCCGGTCCCACGGTGGCCACAGGAAAGGAACACTGATCCCCATGGCCATCAGCCTCAAAACCACCACCGGCAAAATCCTCGCCTCCGTCGCACTGGTCGGCACCGCAGCCGCCGTCGCCGGCATGGGAACCTACGGCGCGTTCACCTCCTCGACCTCCGCCTCCCAAGCCGTCACCGCAGGCACCGTCACCATCGCCCTGGGCGCCCCCGGCCCCGCCAACACCCTCAACGTCCCCATCGCAGGGCTCCTGCCCGGGGACAAAGTCGAAAAACTCGTCACCCTGGCCAACACCGGCAACTCCGACCTGAACAACGTCACCCTCACCACCACCGCCGGCACCACCGGGTCCCTGCTCACCACCGACACCACCAACGGCCTGCAACTGACCATCGAAAACTGCTCCGTGGCCTGGACCGGTGCGGCCGCCCCCTACACCTGCGGCGGAACCAAAACCACCGTCCTGGCCTCGGCGCCGGTCATCACAGCGAACAAGGTCCTCAACAACCTCACCTCCCTGACCTCGGCCAAGACCGACAACCTCAAAGTCACCACCGCGTTCCCCACCACCGCGGACAACACCTTCCAAGGCGCCACCTCCACCATCGCGTTCGCCTTCACCGGCACCCAACGCACCGAAACCACCAAATAACCCCTCCCAGACCCCGGAAACCGGCCCGCTTGCCCTTCGGGCCGGTTCCCGGCCATTCCTGAGCCGTTCCTGTGCCGGGCGCCACACGCTTCCTGGACTCTTGAGCGGACCTTGAGGCTACGAAGGGTTCTTTCCTGAGGTCCGCTTGGGAGACTTGGAACAACGCAATCCACACCATCGAAAACGGAAGTGACGACACATCATGCACGTCAAGCCCATCCTCTGGCGGGTACCGGCCACTTTTGTGGCCCTCCTGCTCGTGCTGATGGGCTTTTCCCTGTCACCGGCCCATGCGCAGTTCAACGACACCGAAAGCGCCGGCATGCCAGTGGCCGCTGCCAAGATCCAGGCACCGGCCGCCAACACTGTTTCGGTGACCAAGAGCTGTGACTCTTTCTTGTGGTTCGGCCAGGCCAAGATCAGCGTCGGCAGCTACACGGCCATTACGTACGCCAACTACTACGAGCTCAAGGTCATTGATCCTGATGGCGTCGTGCAGTTCACCGGCGACCTGAGCAAGACAGCCGGCAGGTCCTACAGTTCCGGAGTCCAGAATGCTGCGAACCTCAGTGGAACATGGACCTACCAGATCCGTGGCTACTACAAGGTTCCCAACTCCACCAACAGCTGGGCTGGCCTGCCCCTTACCGGTACGCTGAACTGCCCCTGAGTGCCGCTGCCAACGCCTTAGATCGGGTTGCCGAACTCCCGGATGGTTATCCCCGTAAAGTTCGCCGGACCGCCGTCGGAATAGAGGGAGATACCCGTATCGCCGTCCGTAAAGTGGACCTGCTGCGAAAGTACTGTGTGCCCCGCATTGACGAACACTTCCACGCTCTGCTTGTCCACGAAGATCCGCAGGTGCACTGAACGGGCACCGGCGTCGATCGGCGCGGCAGCCCGCGTGAAAGGAACCAAGGAGTACCCGTTCAGGTCCGAGGGGCTCCGATCGACGTACACCTCGTTGCCGTACTTACCGATGTTGGTATGCCGCGATCCATCTGCGGAGCGCCCTACGGATACGCCCACGTTCGCTGCGGTATCCCAGGCAATGTCCAGTTCAAGCTCGTAGGCGCGGCCGGTCCATGGCAGGACGTAGCTGCCGTTGACGGCCCTATTGGGAAGGGTGGTTGTTGCGGTGACGTATCCACTGAGAGCGCTGACCGGCGTGCTCAGCAGGGAGTACCAGCCGCCGCCCTGTTTCTCCAGGCGAAGCTCGCGCGTGATGGAGTTCTGGCCGTTGTAGCCATCAGAGACATCAGTGGGGACGTCGCGGGCGGCATACTTCCAGTTGTTCATCCATGCCGTCGCCAGCCGCTTGGTGTCCGGGGCATCCACCGACGGCCAGGTCACCGCGGCGTACCAGTCCCAGCCCCAGTCGAGCCACTGCGGGGTGAGGTTGTCCGCCACGAACGACGTGCCGTTCCACGTTCCCATCCAGTACGCGTAGGTCATGGGCAGACCAATGCTGTACGCGTCCATGCTCGCGGCGAAAACCCAGTGGCGGGTGCCGTCTCCCGCCGTCATTTCGAACAGGTCGGGACACTCGATACCTCCAAGCGCGTGGTTGGGGTAGTCAAAGTTGGATTTCCACTGCCAGTTCTTGAGGTTCGGCGAGGTATAGAACGCGGCGTACCTTGCGCGTCCGATCACGCACACCCATTCACCGCGTACCGCATCCCAATGAATCTTCGGGTCACGGAACCATTCGGCGTTATCAATCTCGGCCTGGGTAGTTGCGGTCCGGCCGTCTGTGTTGACGATCACCGGGTCCGCGAGCGCGGTGAAGGTGTAGCCGCCGTCCGTGGACCAGTACAGGTACTGCTCCTGGTACTTGCGGATGCCGTCCGTCGGCTTGGTAGCCAGTACGACGACGGCCCCGGCACCAAAGCCGGCGGTGTTGGCGCTGTCCACCACCCCTGATCCGGACCATACGGGGAAGTTCGGTTGGAGCGGAAGGACGGCACCGTGGTGGGCGAACGACACCCCGTCGGTTGTGGTCGCGTGGTCCCAACCGCCTTGGCCGTTGTTGATGCTGGAGTGCAGGTAGTAGAGCTGGTAGGCCCCGTTCGTGTACACCGGTCGCTGCGGGTCACAAAGCCATCCCGATGGCGGGGTCATGTGATAGACCGCCCGCTGGGACCCGGAGGCCCTGGCTGGAGCGGCGGCCGCTCCACCCATGAGGAGCGCCAGGGCACCGGCTCCAGTTCCTTGCAGGATGGTTCGTCGTGAAAATTCGGGCGTCATGAAGTGGTTTCCTCTCAAGCATTCATTGGTTGAGAACGCGATGGCGGAGCGGACACAGCTGCGCATCCGGGCACGCCAAAGTGCGCCATCAAAGGGGCTGGATTACTTCGTTTGGAAGGCTTTCCCGGTGTGTCCGCTCGGCGTCGAGGGGACACGGGTGTGCCGTCGGTAGCAAGGACGTTAGCGGCTTGGGGTTTCGCTGGTCAAGCGTTTTAGCGAAGAAAGTTCCTGTCGAGAATTAACTTTGCTAAAACGCTTGATCAGGTAGTGTGACCTGCGCTACCTTCATGGTGATCAAACGCTTTAGCAGAATGGACATCAGCGCAGATGAAACGCCCAGTCTTCTTCCAACCCGCCAACGGCTGGGTCGGAGACCTTATCCCCTTCGAGAAAGACGGGGAGTTCTGGCTCTTCTACCTCCACGAAGTACGCTCGGACCCCAAACCCGGCACCTCCTGGAACCTCATCACCACCAAGGACCTCACTCAGTTCGAGGATCACGGAGTCGCCCTCCCCCATGGAACCACCGCCGAACTGGACTTCAACGCCTACACGGGCAGCGTCGTCGTCGATGAATCCGGTGTCCACCACCTGTTCTACACCGGCCAGAACCCCCGCAACCTCGGCGCCGATGGCCTCCCCCTCCAACTGGTCATGCACGCCACCAGCACCGACGGCATGCAGAGCTGGACCAAGCACCCGGAACTGACATTCGGCGCTCCGGAAGGCTATGAGTCCGGAGACTGGCGGGATCCGTTCGTCTTCCGCGACGAGACCAAAGGCCAGTGGCGGATGCTGCTCGCAGCCCGGCACTCAACCGGCCCGGAACGGCGCCGCGGCGTGATCGCCCAGTGCCTTTCCACGGACCTGATGACCTGGGAGCACGCCGAGCCCTTCTGGGATCCGCGCCGCTACATCACCCACGAATGCCCGGACGTCTTCCAGTGGGGCGACTGGTGGTACATGGTGTACTCCGAGTTCTCCGAGTCCTTCACCACCAGGTACAGGATGGCGAAGAGCCCCGACGGCCCGTGGACGGTGCCGACCTTGGACAGCATTGATGGCAGGGCCTTCTATGCATCGAAAACCGCTGAACGCGACGGTCGGCGTTTCTTCTTCGGCTGGATCGCCAGCAAGGAAGGAAACAGGGACCAAGGGCCCTGGGAATGGGCCGGCACTATGTCAATCCTGGAAGCCCGGCAGAATCCGGACGGCACCCTCGGCTTCTCCTTCAGCGACGAGCTGGTGGAGAGCTTCTGGGAAGACGTGCCGGTGTCCCTGACCTCGGAATTGCCGGCGCGCTTGGACGTGCCGGACAGCTACGCCGCGCTGGTCTCGCAGGAAGAGCTGCCTTCGCAGTTCTACGCGAAAGCGGTGCTGGACATCGCAGCCGACACCACCGAATGCGGGCTGCTCCTGCGGTCAAGCCACGACGGCGACCAGTCCTACATCCTGCGCCTGGAGCCCAAGCGCAACCGCCTCGTCTTCGACCGGTGGCCGCGCACCATCACCGGCGACGCACAGTGGCACGTCTCCGGAGACGTCCCGTTCGACATCGAACTGGAGCGCCCCTGCAATCTCGCCCCCGGCGAGCACAGCCTCGAGGTGATTGTCGACGGCGACACGTGCGTCGCCGTCGTCGACCGCCAGGTTGCGCTCAGCGCAAGAATCTACGACCTGACGACGGGACGGATCGGCGTCTTCGCCGGCGAAGGTTCAGTCACCGTCACCGAACTTGAAATCCGCCAACGCACCGAAAACTAAGCACCCCAACCCCAACCTCTGTTCCAATCAAGGGAGATTGCCGCAATGAAAAAACTACTCCGCGCTGCCGCCGTCGCAGCCGCCGCTGCCCTGGCATTGACTGCCTGCGGCGGAGGAGGAAGCACCGCCAACCCTGCCAACGTGGCGCCGACTGGCGAGATCAAACCACGCGAAATTTCGTGGCTGCTCTCCAGGCCGGCCGACGGGGCAGTCATCAACATCATGAAGAAGCTCGCCGATGACTACGCCAAGGACCACCCGGGCTTCTCGCTGAACCTCATCACCACACCGGACCGTCCCTCCTACATCCAAAAGCTGGAAACGCTGGCCGCGGCCAACAAGCTTCCTGAGCTCTTCGACACCGACGCCACACCGTTCGCCCAGCAGTTGGCCAAGCAAGGCAAGATGGTGGACGCCGACAAGCTGCTGAAGTCCCTGAACCTCTACGACAACTACCGTCCGGGTGCCCTGGACTACCAACGCTTCGACGACGGCTCCCTCTACATGATCCCGTTCCAGTTCGAGCTGGAATTCATCTGGTACAACAAAGCCCTCCTGGAGAAGGCCGGAGTTTCCGTTCCAAAGTCGCTCGACGATATCCCGGCCATGTGCACGTCGCTGAGGAATGCGGGGATTACGCCCATCGCCATCGACGGACAGGACCAGTGGCCGCTGGAACGCTACGTTGCCTACCAACCCTTCCGTGAGGCCGGCCCCGACTTCGTCCAGAAATTGAAGAAGGGTGAAGCATCATTCTCGGACGCTCCCGGCCAGAAGACGGTTCAGTGGATGGCTGCCCTCGGCAAGGCCAACTGCTTCCAGGATGGCTTCTCCTCGCAGGGATACTCGGACGCGCAGAACCAGTTCACGTCCGGCCAGGCAGCCATGTACAACATCGGAACGTGGGAACTGCCAAGCCTTGCCACCGACAAGCTGAACCCGGCTGTCCGGGACAACATCGACTTCTTCACCCTCCCCACCACGGCGGGATCGGTGACGTCGGCCAATGAGTTCGTCTCGCCGTCGGGCATCGGCATGGCC
Organism: Paenarthrobacter nicotinovorans; assembly: GCF_007670255.1. GTDB lineage: Bacteria > Actinomycetota > Actinomycetes > Actinomycetales > Micrococcaceae > Arthrobacter > Arthrobacter nicotinovorans_B. Next base: position 134,491 of record NZ_SZVS01000012.1, read on the forward strand.
GTGAACTCCAAGACGTACGATCCGCTGGTGAGCGACTTCCTGAAGTTCGCGCTGGAGAAGTACCCCACCGAGTATGCGGCCACCGGCGCGCTGTCACCCACCACCAACGTGCAGACCACCATCCCTGCCAACGCCACGCCGCTCTACAAGAAGGCCCTGGAGACTGCCAACGACCTCGGGGACAAGCAGGCCATGCCCTGGGATACGCAGTTGGACCCCACCACCAACGGCAGGCTCCAACAAGAGCTGGTGCTGCTGGTCCAGGGCAACATCACGCCCGAACAGTTCACCACCACGATGAACGACGCCATCAAGCAGAACGCGCCCAAGTTCTTCAAGTAAACGTAGCAGCGGGGGGCCGCAAGGCCCCCCGCCCCGAAAGGCCCTGCCATGCTTCCCAACCGGTCAAGGACGTCCGTCCTGGTCTTCCTGCTCCCGCCACTGCTGCTCTACTGCGCAGCCGTGCTCTTCCCCATCCTGCAGTCGTTGTTCCTCAGCTTCTTCTCCTGGAACGGCATCAGCGACATGGAATTCGTGGGACTCCAGAACTACATCCGCATGCTCACGGCGGACGACATCTTCTGGCGCTCCTTCTTCAACGCCCTGCTCTACCTGGCCATCTGCCTGGTCCTGCAGCTGGGCGGCGCCCTTGTAGTCGCCAGCCTCTTGACCTCGTTGCGCCGCGGCCGGGAGCTCATCAAAACCCTCTATCTGCTGCCCGCGGTGATCTCTACCGTGGCGATTGCTTTCCTCTTCGTCCGGATCTACTCGATCGACCCCGTGGGCCTGCTCAACCAGCTGCTGAACTGGATTGGGCTTGGGTCCCTTGAACGCGCCTGGCTTTCAGATGTCAACACAGTGCTGGCCGCTGTTTCCGCCCCGGAGGGATGGCGGTTCACGGGGCTCTACATGCTCATCATCTACGCCGCACTCATCGCAGTCCCCAAGGAACTGGAAGAAGCCGCCGTCCTGGATGGCGCGTCGAAGTGGACCCTCTTCACCAAGATCCGATTCCCCTACATCCGTCCCGTCTGGATCACCACCACCATCATGGCCACCACCTACGGCCTGCGCGGATTCGACATCCCCTACCTCATGACCAACGGCGGCCCCGGACAATCCTCCGAGCTGCTCACCACCTACATGTACAAGACGGCATTCACCAGCACGGACTTCGGGTACGCAAGCACCATCTCCGTGTTCATCGTGATCGAGTGCCTCGTCGCCGTCGGCCTCATTCTTTTCATGCTCAAGCGGAAGGCAGACTCATGATCGCCCAGACAGCCCCGGCCACCCACACTCCGGCGGTCCCGCCGTCGTCGCGGCCCGTGGCAAAGCGGCGACGCCGCAAGCCGAGCCTGTACCGGACGCTGTCCCGGGTCCTGATCTTGCTCATCGTGATTGTCCAGGTGTACCCGTTGGCCTGGCTCTTCCTCACCAGTCTTCGTACCGAACACGACTTCGCCACCGGAGACCCCTTTGCCCTGCCAAGTTCGCTGACGTGGGAGAACTACGCCCGGGCCTTTGAAACCGGCGACCTTGGCCGGAACATCCTGAACAGCTTCATTGTGACCATGGGCGCCAACCTGCTGATCGTCCTGTTCGGCATGATGGCCGCTTATGCCCTTCAGGTCCTTGGCTTCCGTTTGAGCAGGTTTGTGCGCGGTTTGTTCATGGTGGGCATCATCGTTCCCGTCCAGATCGCCTTGGTCCCCCTGTTCATCGACTACTCCACCGTGAACCTCCTGGACACCTACCAGTCCATGATCATTCCGTTGGCCGGGTTTGCCCTGCCCATGTCCATCTACCTGTTCTCGTCCTTCTTTGAGTACATCCCCCGCGAAACCTACGAGGCCGCTTCGCTGGACGGTGCCGGGCCTTACCGGATCTTCGGACTGATTACCCTGCCGCTGTCCCTGAACACCGTGGTCACCGTGGTCCTGGTCAACAGCATCTTCATCTGGAACGACTTCATTTTCGCCAACACCTTTGTCCTCTCCGAAGAGCTCAAGACCATCCCCCTGGGCCTGCAGAACTACATCGGGGCCATGGGCAAGGTGGACTGGACGGCCACGTTCGCTGCAGTCTGCGTCACCATCACGCCGTTGCTGCTGGTTTTCCTGGTGCTGAACAAGGCCATGATCCAGGGCCTTGAGAGTGGGGCGACGAAGGGATGACCGTCACGGCAGGTGGATATACTCCTGATGGAGGACAGATGATTTCGCAGGAGAAAAATTCAGGCAGCGCGGCCGATGTTCCACTCACCACCGACCGCGTCCATCCGGTCACCCTCCGCGAAGTTGCTGAGGCAGCCGGCGTTTCAACGGCCACAGTCTCCTTGGTGATCAACAAAAAGAAGAATGCCCGCATCGCGGATGAGACACGGCGGCGCGTCCAGGAGGCCATCCGGCGCTTGGGGTACCGGCCCAATGCCATGGCCAAGAACCTGGTCAGCGGAACCTCCAAATTCATCGGGCTCGTGGCGGACGGGGTTGCAACCACCCCATTCGCCGGCCAGATCATCCATGGCGCTCAGGATGAAGCGTGGAAGCACGGCTATGCCCTGTTGATCGCCAACACCGAGGGCAACGTGGACCTCGAAAAAGACGCCATCGCCATGATGCTGGAATACAAGGTCCGGGGCATCCTGTACTCCACTTGGTTCCATCGCGCCACGGAGGTGCCGGAAACGCTGCGGGAGTCGGACTTTGTGCTGGTCAATTGCTTTTCGCCCGATTCATTGACTTCACGCGCGGTGGTGCCGGATGAAGCGCAGGGCGGGAAGTCGGCTACTGAAATCCTGCTCCGCGGCGGGCATCGTCGCATTGCCTTCATCAACACCACCACTCCTGCGCCGGCCAAGGATGGACGGCTTCAGGGCTACATGGATGCTCTGGCGGCTGAAGGAATTGCGTTTGATCCCGGGCTGGTGCTGGAGGCCTACCCGGACCAGGAAGGCGGCTACGGCGCTACGGAGGAGCTGCTCAAGCTCAATGTTTCCGCCGTTTACTGCTACAACGACCGCATGGCCATGGGTCTGTACGACGGTCTCCGGGAGCACGGGCTCGCCATCCCCGACGACATTGCCGTGGTGGGCTTCGATAACCAGGAGGTCATCGCCGCCCACCTTCGGCCTCCGCTGTCCACGGTGTCCCTCCCCCACTACGAACTCGGCGCGGCGGGGGTCCGCCTTTTGCTGGGACTGGACCAGGCAAGCGGTGATGGTCCGGTGAAAATCGAGTGCCCAGCCGTTGAGCGGGCCTCGGTGGCGGTGCACTCGGCTGCTTGATAACGGGCCCGCCGGGTTTGGCAGAGACGCCTTCACCTGTCTAGGCTGGAAATCATAAGCTTACTTAGCTTTGTGTTCCACGCCTAAGCAACCGGAGGACCACCATGACTGACCAGTACACCTTCCGCAACCCGGTCACTGCCTACGAGCAGATCTCCCCGCCCAAGCAACACCAGCCCGAACCGGGCCTCGACGCCGAACTCACGCCCAAAGCGGACCTCGGAGAGGAAAGCTACCGCGGCACCGGGCGGCTCGAGGGCCGCAAGGCTATCGTCACGGGCGCGGACTCAGGAATCGGCGCAGCCACCGCCATCGCCTTCGCACGCGAGGGGGCCGACGTCGTGCTTTCCTACCTTCCGGAAGAAGAAGAGGACGCAGCGCGGATCGCGGGACTTATCGAGGCCGCAGGCCGCAAGGCCGTGAAGGTCCCGGGTGACCTCAAGGACTCTGCAACCTGCCAGGAAGTGGTGGACACCGCCGTCGCAGTTCTGGGCGGCATCGACATCCTGGTCAACAACGCCGGCAAGCAGGTGGCGCAGGAAAACCTCGCCGACATCACCGACGAGCAGTTCGACCACACGCAGAAGACCAACGTGTACGCGATGTTCTGGTTGACGAAAGCGGCGCTCCCCCACATGCCCGCCGGCTCCACGATCATCAACACGACGTCCATCCAGGCGTACAACCCATCGCCCACGCTGGTGGACTACGCCACCACCAAGGCAAGCATCAACAACTTCACCAAGGGACTCGCGCAGCAGCTCGCCCCCAAGGGCATCCGCGTCAACGCCGTGGCACCGGGCCCCATCTGGACCCCACTGCAGGTCAGCAGCGGCCAGCCCAAGGAGGAACTGCCCGAGTTCGGCCAGTCCACTCCCCTTGGCCGCGCCGGACAACCGGCAGAACTGGCACCGGCCTATGTCTTCCTCGCCTCGCCGGAGTCCAGTTACGTCGTGGGAGAGACGCTGAACGTCAACGGCGGCAGCCCCACGCCGTAGCGCGACACAGCAGAAGTACGACGGCGACGCCTCCACGCGCGGGGGCGTCGCCGTCGTCGTAACGCCCTCGCGTCAGGGCCGGACAGCACTTGGGGGAAGTGCGTCCGGCCCTGCGCCGCGGATCCCTTGGGCAGCACCGGCCGACGAGGGGGGTCATGGGCCGTTGCAAGGATCCGCTGGATTCAGTAAAGGCGCGCCGGCGGGCAAAGACACGAGTAATTGGTACTCGCTTTTTGACACTATTGACGTTCGGGCTACTTGCTTGCCCCGGAAGCCCTACACTAGGGCTGGAAGGGGGTGCATATGGCTTCACGGGGCATCTGCGTGGTCATCGAAGATGACCACGACATCCGCGACCTCATCGGCCTGATTCTGAGCGCCGAAGGCTTCGAGGTCCACTCGTTCGAAACGGGAACCGAAGGTGTGATGGCTGCCGAGCGGCTGAACCCCACACTGGTGACCCTGGACTTGGGACTTCCCGACATGGACGGACGGGAAGCGGCAAAGCTGATCGCCGCCGTTTCCCCGGCGCCCATCCTGATGATCACGGCGTTCGCTGAGCGGGAGGATGAACTCCACGGCATCGCCTCTGGCGCTTCGGCTTACCTGATCAAGCCATTCCGGCCCCGGCAACTCCGGGAAGCCGCACTGGACCTGAGTCCCCACGAGCTGGCGCCCACCCCACTGGCTCCCACCCCGCTGACATAGTTCGGCTATTGAGCGATCAGGCGGTCGCGAACGGCCGCACGATCCACCCTGAGTTCTTGAAGCAAGGCGGTCACGGGGTCGTGCTCCCCCCTTTCCAGTAGTGAAACCACAAGGCTCGACGCCGTGATCTTCCTGGATCTCTGGTCCACCGCGGATTTCAGCATCGCGGCCATGACTTCCTTGGCGCCTGAACTGAAGGGCGGCTTCCTTCCACGGGTTGGCATCGCTGCCCGCGTCACGTCTTTGCTGTCGAATCCGATGGCCTTCAACGCAGCGGCGTCCAATCGCGCCGCCGCCCTCCGGGCATCCTCGAGCGAGACTCCCAGAGCCTCGGACGGACCACGTTCGTGGAGGGCGCCCAGCAGCAGATGCTCCGTTCCCATCCTCTTGTCGCCCAGACTGCGCGCTTCCTCCATGGCATAGCCGACGATCCGGCGGGTGTCGTGCGTAAATTGCTCAAACATGGCTCAACTCATTCCCTGTACTTGCTCATTCCTTGTACTTGGCATGCACCGATTGCCGGGACACCCCTAAGGCGTCACCGATCTGCTCCCACGTCCAGCCTTGCTCGCGGGCGGCCCGGACGTGGACGGCCTCGACCTGTTCGGCCAGGCGATGAAGAGCACCCACGGCCCGCAATCCGATGGCGGGGCTGGTGGAGTGGATCTGCTGGGACAGTTCATCGGCTTCCATATTCGTCAGGCTAGACTGACAGGATGCCGCTGTCAATGCAGACTGACAGGCCGCTTTGGCTGTCATGGCTTGCCGTCGCAGCTAGACTGATCCTCAGAAGGACGGATTGGGGGATCCATACGACGCGAAATCGTCGTTCCGCTGGTCGGTCGAAACCAGCGAGCAAAGGACAACTGTGGCCTTCTTCCAGGATTTCCCCCTCCCAACGCAGCCACAACGTGGCCGCCAGGTCCGGTACGTTCCACCGCCCTGGTCCGGCGCACCCCGCTACGAGCTCCCCGCGCTGGTCCAGGTGGGCCAGTTCCTGCACTACAGCCCGAGTCGCGTGATCGCCGTCAAGGGCGTCGAGGTCTTCTCGACCGGATGCAACATCGACTTGACCTGGATCATCCGCCGGGCCGCCGAGACCGACGAAGAGTGGGAAGCGCTCAACGGGGTGTTCTTCCAGCACGGATTCCGGCCGAAAGCCAGCCAGAGCCTGCTGGATGTGCTGTTTCTGTTCGGCGTCGAACTCCCTGACGGTTCCCGCGCGTTCACCGGGGCTCAAGGAGGTGGGCGGTACATGGATCCATCACAGCAACCCACGGCTCCTGTCCTCACCATGAACGGCGGTGGTGGCAGCGGTGGTGACGACGAGCTCGCGGGCTCGGGATCACTCTGGCTTTGGCCGCTGCCCGAGGCCGGCGACCTCCGGCTCGTTACCCAATGGCCCGCCCTTGGCATCGATGAAAGCTCCCTGATTCTCGACGGCGGACAACTGCGGACCGCGGCCGCGGGGGCCAAGGCGTTCTGGGCTGACGATTTCGCGGGATCCCAGGGCTGAACCCATGGCATCACCGTGGACCGTGCTTATTGCCGTGCATGCCATCGCCGCAGGCTATGCGCTGATCTTTGGCGCAGTTAACCTGCTTCGCCGCAACAAGGGCACATCAGCCCACAAGATCCTGGGTCGGATCTGGGCAGTGAGCATGTACGTAGTGGCGCTCAGCTCCTTCGGGATCCGGACCATCGACGGCGGATTCAACTGGCTGCATGCCCTCTCCGCGCTAACGTTCTGCACCCTAACCCTGGGTTTGTGGGCGGTGCGCAAAGGCAACATAGCGTCCCACCAGCGATTCATGACGGGCAGCTATTTCGGGCTCGTCGCTGCGTTCATCGGCGTCGTCGCCGTACCCGAAAGGCGCTTGCCGCAGATGGCCGTCCACGACGTCGCTGGACTCGCCCTCTGGGTTTCCGCGCTGGCGCTCACTGCTGGACTGACTGTTGCAGGATTGGCGCAGCTGCGCGGGAAGGACTTACCGGCCGAAAGTTTGACGAGGTAATGCCGCCCTCCCGGCAGGCTGAAAGCAGATTCCGACACAAAACGATGGCGTGTTCGAATTTTTCGATTATCCTCAAAGGTATGACTGCACTCTTGCCGGACCACACTGTCTTACCTCCCGCGAACGAAGACGTGTTGCCTGCTGTCGCAGAAGCACTACACCGCAATGACCACGCTGCGCTGGTCACGGGCGATGGTTCCACGCTGGAACTGCCGGCTGAGGTGTACGAGGCATTGCGCGACGTCGTGACGGCAATGGCCGGCGGTCAGGCCATCACGATCGCACCACACAACACCGTGCTGACGACCCAGGAAGCGGCGGATCTGCTCAATATGTCCCGCCCCACCTTGGTGCGGCTACTCGAAGCGGGAGAGATCCCATTCACGCAGCCCGGCCGCCACCGCCGCGTCTATCTCGCGGACGTGCTGGCTTATCAGCAGCGGCTTCGGGAAACGCGACGGGAAACCCTGGATACCATGACCAGAGATGCCGCGGAAGATAATTCCTACGCCAAGCTGAACACCTTCATCGAAACCCGCTGAAGCGTCCATGGCTTTCAGAGTACTTATTGACGCGTGCGTCCTGCTGCCCTATCAGCTCTGCGATCTGCTCCTTCGCCTTGGCGAAACGGACATTTACCAGCCGGTATGGTCCGACCAGATCCTGGAAGAAGTTGAACGCAACCTGGTCACAACCTTGGGCCGGACGGAGCAGCAGGCCGCCCGCCGTGTAGGGCAGATGCGAAAAGTCTTCCCGCACGCAGAGCTGGACCTCTACCCGCAACAAACAACCCGATGTCTGCAACAGCAGCGAGCCGCCTACAGGAACCCGAGCTTCACCCGGTCAGAGTTCTATAACAGTCTCAGCCAGACGGCACCACAGTTTGCTGTTGCCGCTCAGGAATCAGAAGGAGCGGGCGTTTATCTGGAGTTGGTTGCGGGCACCGCGCACGAAACGGTCCCGGGTGGGTGATCACTGGTGCGAGGGGCACGGTCGGCCACCTCAAGGGTCAGCTCGAGGTCCCGGACAAGTGGTACGCCCGCAGGCGCGTCGTGGTTCCGGCTTCGTTGGAGCCCCCTGTCGGATTCGAACCGACGACCCCCGCTTTACAAGAGCGGTGCTCTGGCCAACTGAGCTAAGGAGGCGCGCTCCGGTCACCCGGAGCCACGCTAAAGAGCGCTAGATAAGGGTAGCCCAGACCATTCCCTTCAACGAAATCTGCCTGAACCAACACCCGCCTGAACCGCAGCGGCCGGCCACCCCATAACGCGAGGTGACCGGCCGCCGTCGTGATTCAAGGAAAAGGCTTAGCCCTTTGCGGTGATGGCCGTCTGGATCTCGGCGTTGAGGTCGGTGCTGCCGTCCCACTGCTTGCCGTCGACGAAGACGGTCGGGGTGCCCGTGATGCCGATTGCTGCGGCCTCCTGGGTGGCAAACTTCACCCACGGACGGTACTGCTTGCTGTCCACGCATGAGTCGATGTTGGCAGCTCCAACCTCCGTGGCCATGGCCTTGAGGTCCTTGTCGGAGATGCCCGCACTGCCTTCGGCCGGCTGGCGCTCGAAGAGCAGGTTGAAGAAGTCCGCGTACTTCTCAGGGGAGGTGTTCGCTACGCAAGCTGCTGCATTGGCCGCGCGGGACGAGTAGTTGGTGGTGGACTGCTGGTCCAGGAACCCGAGGGCGCGGTATTCGAGGGAGATTTTGCCGTCGTTGCGGAGCTGGGTGAGCGCATCACCGTAGGTGGTCTCGAAGCGCTTGCAGATCGGGCAGATGAAGTCGATGTAGGCAACCACCTTGACCGGCTTTCCGGCCTCGGCCTCGCCGCCGGGCACGGTTACCGTAGCGGGCTTGGTGGCCGGAGCGGAGGGGACGTCAGCCAGGTTGACGGAGCTGGGCTCGGACTTCTGGATCTCGCTGCCTGCCAGCAGCGTGACGCCGCCGTGGACGTTGCCGTTGGCCGGCGTCGGGCCTTGATCGGCGATCGGGGCGTTGTTCTGGATATTGCCGACAACCACGGCTGCGATGATCGCAACAATGACGACGATGGCAACCACGATGCCCCAGCCGACCAGAAGCTTGTTGCGCTTGTCCTTCTTCAACTGTTCTTCGCGGATTGCCCGCGCTTTCTCCCGTGCCTGGGCGGTGCGTTCGGCCTTTGACAGGCGGGATTCGTTTGCGGGGCTCATCAGTTCCTCGGGTTACTCGACGTCGTAGTGAATAGCTAGGGCAACGGGGACAGTTTACGGGAGCCAACTTGGAGCTCCACCGCATACCCTCCCGTCCGGTTGTTGAACGATCAACCGCCGGGGAAGATTCCGCTAGTAGGCTGGGAGTTGAGTCACAGCAACCCCAGGGAGCATTAATGCAGGAACCGGCAAGCGAAAAACTCACAACCGAGCAGGGCACCCGGTCGTCTCCGACCAAGAAGCCCACGGCGAGCAAGTTCGAGTTCATGGTGGTCTCAAACAGACTGCCGGTGGACCGTTGCAATGACGACGGAGACGACGGCGGAGGCGGCTGGCGCCGTTCGCCCGGCGGTTTGGTCACGGCTTTGGCGCCAATGATGACGAAGTCCGACGGCGCGTGGGTGGGTTGGCATGGCGCCCCGGATGAGACTGTGCGCCCGTTCAGCCATGAAGGCATGGACCTGGTCCCGGTACAACTGAGCAGCCATGAAGTTGAGCTGTATTACGAAGGCTTCTCCAACGCCACCATCTGGCCGCTGTACCACGACGTGATCGCTCCGCCGGAGTTCCACCGTACGTGGTGGGATTCCTACCGTGCCGTGAACAAGAAGTTCGCCGACGCCGTCATCCGCCACGCTGCCGACGGCGCCACGGTCTGGGTCCAGGACTACCAGCTCCAGTTGGTTCCCCGCCTGCTCCGTGAAGCCCGGCCGGACCTCAAGATCGGCTTCTTCAACCACATCCCGTTCCCTCCCCCGGAGATCTTCGCGCAGCTCCCGTGGCGCCGTGACATCATCGACGGCTTGCTCGGCGCCGACCTCCTGGGATTCCAGCGGCCCAGCGATGCCGGCAACTTCATGCGCTCGGCTCGCCGCTTCCTCGGCGCCAGCGTCAAGCAGCAGCAGGTCCACGTGAAGGGCCCCGACGGCGAAGTCACGCATATCGCCAGGGCCCAGGCCTTCCCGATCTCCATCGACGTGGACCAGATCCGGGAGCTGGCAGGCCGCCCGGACATCATTGAGCGCGCCAAGCAGATCCGCAAGGACCTCGGCGATCCCAAAACCATCCTTTTGGGCGTGGACCGCCTGGACTACACCAAGGGAATCGGCCACCGGCTGAAGGCTTTCGAGGAACTCCTGGCGGACGGCCAGATCAAGGTCGAAGACGCCACCCTCATCCAGGTCGCAAGCCCCAGCCGTGAGCGCGTGGAGCAGTACCGGCTCCTCCGCGAGGAAATCGAAGGCACCGTGGGTCACATCAACGGCACCTACGACACCATCCAAAACACGGCAGTCCGCTACCTGCACCACAGCTACCCGGTGGAAGAAATGGTGGCGCTCTACCTCGCCGCGGACGTGATGCTGGTGACGGCATTGCGCGACGGCATGAACCTGGTGGCCAAGGAATACGTCACGGCACGTTCGGATGACGACGGCGCGCTTGTCCTCAGCGAGTTCGCCGGTGCCGCCGACCAGCTCAAGCAGGCGTTCCTGATCAACCCGCACGATATCGACGGCCTCAAATCCGCGATCCTGCGGGCCGTAAACCTCCCGCCGAAGGAAGCACGCCGGCGCATGAAGCTGATGCGCAAGCAAATCCTGGACCACGACGTCGACTACTGGTCGGCTGCTTTCCTGGCTGCCCTCGAAGAGAAGGTGGTTCGGGATGACAGCTGAGCATCTGACCTTGTCCCCGGAGTTGCTGGACGCGGTGCGGCGCATTTCCTCCACTGAGCACCTGCTGGTGGCATTGGACTTCGACGGAACACTGTCACCGATCGTTGACCGGGCGGAGGACGCACGGCCGTTGCCACGGTCGGCGGCGGCCTTGGAGAGCCTCGCCGAACTGCCACGCACGACGACGGCACTCATCTCGGGACGCGCCCTGGACAGTTTGCGGCTGGTCGCCTCTCCCCCGAAAAGCACGCTGCTGATCGGCAGTCACGGGGCCGAGGTGTGGCTGGGCGAAGGATCCCTCGGACTGGAACTCGATGATGACCAGCGGCAGAAGCTGGCCGCCGTCCGTGAAGTCCTTGCCGAGATCGTGAACATCGCCCCCGGCACTGTGCTCGAAGACAAGCCCGCCGGGGTGGTCCTCCACACCCGGATGGCTGACGACGACGTTGCCGAGGACGCCGTCGAAGCTGCCACCAGGGTCCTCAGCGAGCACCCGGGCGTCTACCTGAAAACGGGCAAACGCGTGCTGGAAACCTCCGTGGTCCACGCTTCCAAAGGGGAGGCTGTGGAGTTCCTCCGCCAAGCGACGGGCGCCACGGCCATCCTGTTCGCCGGTGACGACGTCACGGACGAAGACGCCTTGGGCAGGCTCATGGGGGACGACGTCGGCATCAAGGTGGGCCTCGATTTCACCCAGGCGCAGTACCGGGTGGAAGCTCCGGTCCATATTGCGGAGCTGCTGGAAGCGTTGCTGCGGGAGCGTCGCCGCGTGACGGCTGAATCCTAGAACGTGATCAAGTCAACATGTGATGTTCGTAACATTTGGGCGGTTACTCAAAAAGTCTGACATACTCTTGCTTGTGACGTGACGCACAGTAACCGTGCGGCGTTATGGATCCTCCCCGGCCCCCGGCCGGGGAGTTCAACTGAAGAAAATGAACCATTCACAACGGATCGTCCGGCACGTACCTGCCGGTGAAGGGATTGATAACTGTGGCTACAGTTACTTTTGATAACGCTACGCGTCTGTACCCGGGCACAGATAAGCCCGCCGTCGATAAGCTCAACATCGACATCGCCGATGGCGAATTCCTGGTCCTCGTTGGACCCTCCGGTTGCGGTAAGTCCACCTCCCTGCGCATGCTCGCAGGTCTTGAGGACGTGAACGCCGGCCGCATCCTGATCGGTGACCGCGACGTCACGGACGTTCCCCCGAAGGACCGCGACATTGCAATGGTCTTCCAGAACTACGCGCTGTACCCGCACATGACCGTTGCGGACAACATGGGCTTCGCACTGAAGATCGCCGGCGTCTCCAAGGAAGAGCGCGCAGAGCGTGTCCGCGAAGCCGCCAAGCTCCTTGACCTTGAGCAGTACCTGGACCGCAAGCCGAAGGCACTCTCCGGTGGTCAGCGCCAGCGTGTTGCCATGGGCCGCGCAATCGTCCGTAACCCGCAGGTCTTCCTCATGGATGAGCCGCTGTCCAACCTTGACGCCAAGCTCCGTGTCCAGACCCGTACGCAGATCGCATCCCTGACCCGCCGCCTCGGCGTCACCACGGTTTACGTGACGCACGACCAGGTCGAGGCCATGACCATGGGTGACCGCGTTGCAGTCCTCAAGGACGGCCTGCTCCAGCAGGTTGACACCCCGCGCAACCTCTACGACCGCCCGCAGAACGTTTTCGTCGCAGGCTTCATCGGCTCCCCGGCCATGAACCTGCTGGAACTGCCGGTTGTCGACGGCGGCGTCCAGTTCGGTGGAACGGTTTACCCCGTGCCGCGCGACGTCCTCGAAGAGGCACACGGCCAGACCGTTACCGTCGGTTCCCGCCCCGAGGACCTCGAGACCGCTCCGCAGGGCGAAGGCCTCCAGGTTGAGGTCGATGTCGTCGAAGAGCTCGGCGCCGACGCTTACGTCTACGGCCACACCATCCTTGATGGCAAGAGCCACGACATCGTTGCACGCGTCGACGGCCGTCGCCCTCCGATGAAGGGTGAGTCCATCTTCGTCCGTCCGCAGTCCGGCCACGTGCACCTGTTCGACACCAAGACGGGCCTGCGCCTGGGCGACTAATCGCGTCTGTACGTTCCGCAGTGTGATGGCGGCCCGACCCTTCCGGTCGGGCCGTTATCACGTTAACCTTCTTCCCGGAAAGAACGGCATGAACACCACAGACAACCTGATTCCCCGCCCCTCCCACGTTGCGCCCCAGGACGGCCCGGCCTTCACTCTCGCGGCCGGCGCAAGGATCGTAGCCAGCGGCCCCGCCACGCAGCCCGCCGAACAGCTGGCCGCCTTGCTCCGCTCCGGCACGGGCCACGAACTGCCCATCGTCGAAGCTTCCCGCCCCGGGGACATAACCCTGGAGTTGGATGAATCGCCCGACGGCGGCCCGGAGGCCTATGCGCTGACGGTCACCGATGACGGTGTCCGGCTTACAGCCTCCACCCCTGCGGGCCTCTTCCATGGAGTACAGACACTGCGGCAGCTGTTCCCTGCCGCCATCGAGGAAAGCGCCGGAGACGGCGACGCCGGAACCTGGGTGGTTCCCGCCGTCGAAATTTTGGACGCCCCGCGCTTTGGGTACCGCGGGCTCATGCTGGACGTAGCCCGGAACTTCCTCACAGTGGAGGAGGTGAAGGAGCAGATCGATGTCATGACCCAGTTCAAGTTCAATGCCCTCCACCTGCACTTGACCGATGACCAGGGCTGGCGGATCGAGATCCACCAGCCGGCGGAGAGCCCTTCCGGCTTGGACTACCGGCAGCTGACCGCGATCGGCGGACAGGGTGCCGTCGAGGTGCCAACGGCGCAACCGCCCCGCGGCAACTCCGGCTTCTACACACAAGAAGATTTCAAGGACCTCCAGGCCTATGCCGCCTCCAAGAACGTGGTGGTGATACCCGAGATCGACCTTCCAGGCCACGTCAACGCGGCCCTCGCGGCCATCCCCCAGCTCAACCCGGACGGCCAGGCCAAGCCCATGAGCACCACTTCGGAGGTGGGCTGGTCAACGTTGAGTGCGGACCTGCCGGTGACCTACGAATTCGTCCGTGAAGTCCTTGGCCAGCTTGCCGCGATCACGACCGGCCCATACGTGCACATAGGCGGCGACGAGGCCCACGTCACCGGGCACGATGACTACATCACCATGGTCCAGGAGTTCGTTCGGATCGGCGCCGAAACCGGCAAGGCGGTGGTCGGCTGGAACGAGTACGCCGCCGTCGACCTTCCAGAGGGTTCGGTGATCCAGTACTGGTTCGGCGATCTGGACGCCACCGTCCGGAAAGCCTCCGCTGCCGCACCCACTGTGATCATGTCCCTCGCGGCCAACACGTACCTGGACCAGAAGTACTCTCCGGAAAGCCCCATCGGCCTCGAATGGGTCGAGGGCGGGCCCTTCACCTGGGCCGAGTACTACAACTGGGATCCAGCCCAGGGCGGCCTGCACGACGAACAAATCCTGGGTATCGAAGGACCGCTCTGGACCGAAACTGTGCGGAACAACCAACAGGCACAGTGGCTCCTGTACCCCCGGGCCATTTCCCTTGCGGAAGTTGGCTGGTCCGAACAGGAGGTCCGCAACGCCGGCGACTTCCGACGTCGGCTGGGCGCCTTCGGTGAGCGCCTCGCCAAGCAGGGGGTCGTCTTCCAGGAGGCCCCCGATGTCGAATGGTCGGCGAAGCCGGCAGATCCCTTCCCGGCGCCAGGTGCGCCGGCATCCCCCGAATACGGAACAATTGAGGCATGAGCGAGCAAAACGAAGCCCAGTGGCACGACGAACCCACCGACTACGGGCAGATCGGCAAGCTCCCCCGGACCGAGGCCGCAAGTGCACAGGATTCTGCACCTCCGGCCAGTGTCATAGGATCGCTGAACATTACGGCTGCGGCAGCCGACCCTGAGCTCCTGGACCTGCCGTGGCACATCGCCCTTGAAGATTGGCCAGCTGAGTATCTGGCGGCGCTCCCCCGCGGTATTTCCCGTCACATCGTCCGTTTCGCCCACTTGGGCGGCTCGGTGATCGCCATCAAGGAAACGTCCGAGCACGTGGCACGCCACGAGTACCACATGCTGCGCAAACTCGCCCGTCTGGACGTCCCATGCGTGGAGCCCGTGGCCGTCATCACCGGCCGCACCACAGCCGACGGCAAGCCGCTCAACCCCGTGCTCGTGACCCGGCACTTGAAGTTCTCCATGCCGTACCGCGCCCTGTTTTCGCAGATGCTCCGCAAGGACACTTTGACCCGTCTGATCGACGCGCAGGCGCTGCTGCTGGTCCGGCTGCACCTGATTGGCTTCTATTGGGGCGACGTTTCCCTGTCCAACACGCTGTTCCGCCGTGATGCGGGCGCGTTTGCGGCGTATCTGGTGGATGCGGAGACGGGCGAGCTCTACCCGGACCTGTCCATGGGCCAGCGGGAATACGATCTCGAGATCGCCCGCGTGAACATCGCCGGTGAGCTGATGGACCTCCTCGATGGCGGGCTCATCGAGGAGAAGGTGGATCCAGTGGCCACCAGCGAATTGATCATGGGCAGCTACCGCCGGCTCTGGACGGAGCTCACTGAGAAGGAATCGTTCGAACTGGGCGAGCGCTGGCGTGTGGGTGCCCGCATCCGTCGCCTCAACGAGCTCGGCTTCGACGTCGAGGAATACGCCATCAAGACCACGGCGGACGGCTCCACCATCCAGCTTCAGCCAAAAGTCGTCGACGCCGGCCACCACCAGCGGCGGTTGCTGCGCCTTACCGGTTTGGATGCCCAGGAGAACCAGGCACGCAGGCTCCTGAACGACATGGACCAGTTCCGGGCTGACAACAACCCCGACCTGGACGAGGAAATCAGTGCCCACATCTGGGTCAGCCAGATCTTCGAACCCATCGTGCGTTCCATTCCCCGGCACCTCGCTGGAAAGCTGGAGCCTGCCGAAGTGGTGCACGAAGTCCTTGAGCACCGCTGGTACATGAGCCAGAAGCAGGACCGCTACGTGCCCCTGGCTGAAACTGTGCAGTCGTACCTGGACACCGTGCTGCAGCACCGCCGCGACGAGGCAGCCATCATGCTGAACCCGGACACGGAGCTGCTCAAGATTCTTGAGGTCGAGGTAGAGGAATCCGGCCGG
This sequence comes from Paenarthrobacter nicotinovorans, assembly GCF_007670255.1. Taxonomy (GTDB): domain Bacteria; phylum Actinomycetota; class Actinomycetes; order Actinomycetales; family Micrococcaceae; genus Arthrobacter; species Arthrobacter nicotinovorans_B. The sequence continues at coordinate 150,490 of NZ_SZVS01000012.1, forward strand.
TACGACGACGAAGAAGACGCCTACCCCGACGCCGACGACTAGTCAGGGTTCCAGGGTTTCCGCGAGCCCGGCGAGGACAGGTTCGCGGCCCAGTTCAATGTGCGAGTACGCCAGGGAGTAGGCCAGGTCGGGTTTGCCTTTGAGGATCGCGTTGCACAGCTCGGTGTGTTCGTCCCGCTGGAGTTCGTGGCTGCGGTTGTGCGTGAGGCCGAAGATCCAACGCATGCGCCCGAACAACGGCTTCACCGACTCGATCAGGAGGCTGTTCCCGGAGAGGCGCACGATTTCGGCGTGCAGCTCGGCGCTGATCAAGGCGACGTCGTCAGTGCGGTCGTCGTCGATGGCCGCACGGGAGGCCTCCATGAGTTCCTCGAGCCGACCACCGTCGCCACCTTCGGCCACGCGGGTTGCCGCCATGCGGGCAGCGAACGTCTCCAGGCAGAGCCGGACGTCGAAGAGTTCGTTGACGTCGGTGAGCGTCAGCTGGCGCACCACGGCACCGCGCCGCGGGAAGGTGGCCACGAAGCCGTCCTGCTCCAGCCGTTGGATGGCCTCCCGGACCGGGATGCGGGAGACGTTGTAGATCTCGGAAAGTTCACGTTCGCGCAAGCGGGCACCTTGGGCGTATTTGCCCGTAACGATGCCTTCGAGCACCAGTTGGTACACGTTCTCCGCGCGGGCCTCGTCATCGCGGCCATTCCCGGTTTCCGGCGTCGCCTCAGCCACTGTGGAACTTCCCTTCAATCCTGCGTACGCTCCCCTCACCGGTCGGCGCCGGTCAGCGTTCCAACCGAGCATACACGGGAGGAAACAGCTCGTCGGCAGACCGGTTCCGGGTGTCACGGTCGCTGTAGGCCCGGCGCATCGTGTCGAAAAGTTCCTGCCCCCTGGCCCGCCAGAATTCCAGGTCCACACCGTCGATGGCACCGTCGGCCATGATGGTCCTTCCGGCTACTACTGACAGCACGGCCTGGCGGGCTGTTCCGTTGAGAAGGAGGGTTCGCAGCGGGTCCTCGTGGACGCCGTCGCGAATGTCGCTTAGGGAGAACGCCACCAGGTCTGCCTGGGCACCCGGTTCGAGCCGGCCGAGGTCAGGGCGCCTTAGCGCCTGCGCACCGCCCAGGGTTGCGGCGTCGAAGTACCCGGCAACGTCACCGGCGTCGTTGGTTCCGGCGAGGATTTTGGCCAGCTGAACTCCGGCATCGATGCCGCGAATGAGATCGGGCGGGAAAGAGTCCGTACCCAGGGAGATGTTGATTCCCGCTTCCTTGTAGGCGTTGAAGGAATCCAGTGCGCTGCCGTAGCGCATGGAGGTCAGGGGGCAGTGGATGATGCTGGCGCCGCTGTCGGCCAGCCGGGCGAGGTCGCCACGGTCTTCGCCGTGGACCGAGGGATTTCTGTCAGTGTACGTAGCGTGCGGGATCAACAGGCGCTCATTGAGCAGGCCAACCTGATCCAGGAGTTCCAGGGGCGTCATGCCGTGCCAGTCCATGATGAGCTGACGTTCCACCAAGCCTTGGAGCGAGTGAAGGCGAACCAGCACGTCCCGTTCGGTGGAGACAGCTGCGGTCTCCTTGAGCAGCTGAACGTCCAAGGTCTCTATCCTGCAGGGAAGCAGGACTCCGTTGACCAGGGGATCGTTGAGTTCGTTGGCATAGTCAATGAAGCGCAAGGCGTCGGCCAGCCCCTCACGGCCGCGGTCGTCGTCGAACATCACTGAACGCTCACCGTCGGACAGCACCACGTTCACGCCGGAGCGATAGGCGGGGCCGAGGTATCCCCGCAGCCCCAGGCGCCGGCTGGTCTCCGCCATGCCGACCAGTTCCTCGACGGGCTCGGCCCATTCGGAGTGCACCTCGGAGGCGATGGGCATGTAAGTGGTGATGCCGTGCAGGATCAGCTGGATCAAGGCGTATTCGCGGATCTGCTGGCGTTCTTCGGCGGTAAAGACGTTGGCGCGGCGATTCCGGAAGTAGTCCTCCGACCACTGATGGCCTTTGGCCTGTTCCGGACCGGCCCAGCTATCCAGGATGAGGTGGTCGATGTCCGTGAGGGCATCGAGGTCGATCAATCCCGGCATCAGCAGGGCATCGCCCAGGTTACGATCCTCATCCACCGGCCCGGCATAGTCATGGCCCACGTAGTCGATGGTGCGGCCGCTGTAGACCACGCAGGCGTTTTCCAACAGGACATGGCGCCCGTTGTGATGGCCCAATACATAGCGGGCGGTGACTTTGACGGACACGGTGCCTCCTGGTTCCCGTCCCCGGAAGGACGGCTCGTCTTACTCTCTGGTATTCCAAACAGTACATTATTTGTGATTTACATCGCATGAATCCTGCTCTAGTCTATTTTGGTATACAAGAACTCCGGAGCCCGCTCCAGATCATGAAACGAGCAGAACCGTTGACCCAAATACAGTCCGTCGAACCCAACACCGGCAGCCCGCCGCTTCCACCAGCAACGACGCTGGCGACGACGCCGGAGGGCACTGCCGCCACCGCCGAAGCACGATCCCTGCTCGCCACCGCGTGGATGAGGATCAGGCGCAGCAAGATCGCCCTCACCAGCTTGTGCGTCGTCGTGGCGATCATGCTGTTCGCGGTCCTGGCCCCCGTGCTCAGCGCAATGTCCGGGAACGATCCCTTCACCTCAAACACCAGCCCGGAGGTACTCGACGATTTCCAGACTCCCGGGCTGCCCCTCCCCGGTTACATGTACCCCTCGGCCCATCACTGGTTGGGCGTGGAGCCCGGCCTGGGCCGGGACCTCTTCGCCAGGCTCGCATACGGCGGCCAGGTTTCCCTGACCATCGCTTTGCTGTCCACTGCGGTCTCCGTGGTCCTTGGAACGGTCCTCGGCGCCGCCGCCGGCTACTTCGGCGGCAAGACCGACGCCATCATCAGTCGGATCATGGACCTCTTCCTGGCCTTCCCGCACCTTCTGTTGGTGCTCTCCCTCACGCCCATCCTGCAGTCACGCCTCCGGGACACCCCGCTGGGCGAAGGCAGCTTCCTCCCCATGGCCTCGCTCGTGATCATTCTGGGCTTCTTTGGCTGGGCCTACCTCGCCAGGATCGTCCGCGGCCAGGTGCTGAGCCTCCGCGAGCGCGAGTTCGTCGAAGCCGCGCGGTCCTTCGGTGCGTCGCATCTGAGCGTCCTGTTCAAACAGATCATCCCCAACGTCATGGGTGTCGTCCTGGTCTACGCCACCATGCTGATCCCCACCAACATCTCTGCTGAAGCAGCCCTGTCCTTTCTGGGCGTCGGCGTCAAGGACCCCACACCGTCGTGGGGCCAGATGCTCAACGCCGCCCAATCCGGCAACTGGTACCTCAGCGACCCATGGTTCCTTGCCGTCCCCGGCGTCATGCTCATCGTCACCGTGCTGGCATTCAACCTCCTCGGCGATGCCGTCCGGGATGCACTCGATCCCAAGGCCTCACGCCACTAACAAACCTCCGTTTCACTCACATCCCTAGGAGCATTATGAAAACCCCCACGAGAGCACTGGCGCTTTCCGTGCTGATTGCCGTGGCCGCTACCGGCTGCGCGGCAGGCCAAAACCAGCCTGGTAGTTCCAAGCCTGCCGAATCCGTCACCGAACTGGCGCCCGTTGTGGTCAAGTCCGGCTTCACCGGCAAGGGCGGCAACATCAACGTCCTGATGTCCTCGGACTTCCAGACGCTCGATCCCGGGAACAGCAACTACGTTCAGACCGCCAACGTCGGACAGCTCTACTACCGGACGCTCACCATGGCCAAGGAAACAGCAGGTCAGCCTCCGACGGTGGTGCCGGACCTCGCCACGGATACAGGCAAAGCGTCCGACGACGGCCTGAGCTGGACCTTCACCCTCAAGGAAGGCGTGAAGTTCGAGGACGGCACGCCCATTACTTCGGCCGACATCAAGTACGGCGTGGAGCGCACCTTCGCGCAGGATGTTTTCACCCAGGCGCCGCAGGAGTTGAATGCAGCGCTCGACGCCGGCGGGTACAAGGGGCCTTACAAGGATCCTTCCGCTGTGCTCAAGGCGGTTGAAACACCGGACGAGCGCACCGTGGTCTTCCACCTGAAGAAGCCGTTCGCCGAATTCCCGGCGCTGGCTTCCCGGTCCAACACCGCGCCGGTCCCCAAGGCCAAGGACACCAAGCTGGACTACACCAACCACCCGGTATCGTCCGGTCCGTACATGGTGGAGTCCTACAACCGGGGCAAGTCGTTGAAGCTTGTCCGCAACCCGCACTGGGATCCGTCCACGGATCCCAACCGTTCGGCGCTTCCGGACACGTTCAGCTTCTCCCTCTCCACGTCGCAGGCCACCATCAGCCAGCAGCTGCTGGCGGACTCGGATCCAAACGCCATCACGCTTGATTCCAACGGTGCCCTGCAGACCTCGGACTCCGCGAAACTCGCTGACGCCAAAGTCAAGGACCGTGTGGCATCCGGGCTGCTTGGCTGCAACGACGTCCTGAGCCTGAACACGGAAAAGATCAAGGACCCGGATGTCCGCAAGGCAATCGCCCTGGCCCTGGACCGCCAATCCATTCTGGTGCAGTACGGCGGGCGACGCTTTGGCGAACTGACCCAGAGCCCGCTGAACGACAAGATGCACGGCTACGTGGAGACGCCGCTGGAACTTGACCCGGCCGGCAAGCCCAAACTCGAAGAGGCCAAGAAGCTGCTTGAAGGAAAGGAATACCCCAAAACCCTCACGTACGGCTACGCCAACAACCGCGACGCCTTCAAGAACACCGGCACCGTGGTCCAGCAGAACCTGAAGGCCCTGGGCATCGACGTGGAGCTGGTGCCGATTCCCGCCCCGAACTACTACTCGGTCCTTGCCAGCGAGCAGCTCCCGGACATGGGCCGCTCCGGTTGGTGTGGAGGGGCCGATCCCGCTTCCGTCCGTACCTCCGCGGATCCGTTGCTGGGACCGAACAATGACGGCACCAGTTATGGCTTCTCCAACACGTCCCGCTACTTCGATCCCGTAGTTTCCAAGACGATGTTCGAGCTGCGCAACACGGACGGCTCCTCCGAGGAACTGGGCAAGAAGTGGTCGGAAGCCTTTGGTACAGCGTTGAAGACCTACCCGATTGTGCCGCTCATCCGCACCCACACCAACAGCGTGGTGGGCTCCAATGTCCGCAACGCCCAGGTGGGCTACTTCTTCGGTGGCATCGACCTCTCGATCGTCGGCGTCGAGCACTAACTGCGCTTTCGAACCATTAGTCCAGAAGGAGAAGCGGGCCGCCTGCAGTGGCAGGCGGCCCGCAACCACCACCATGATGACGTTCATTCTTCGCCGGGCCGGATCGTTGGTCCTGCTCCTTTTCGCGGTAAGTTTCATCACCTTCACCTTGTTCCAGCTGGGACCGTCCGACCCCGCAGCGGCTGCCTGCGGCCAGGAGTGCACGCCCGAGCGAGTCTCCGAGGCCCGTGTTGCCTTGGGCATGGACCAACCGTTTTTCATCCAGTACTTCGACTACATCCGGGGGCTCTTCTCCTCGAGGATGATCGGAGCCCCGGGGGCACAGACCCTCTGCGAATGGCCTTGCCTGGGCAAGTCCTTCCAAACCAACGAGAACGTCGCTGACATCATCGGCCGATCACTGCCCTACACCTTCTCCATGGCCATCGGCGCGTTGGTGCTCTGGACCATCACGGGCGTGGGGCTCGGCCTCCTCGCTGCGTTGCGCAAGGGAACCCCGGTGGACAAGTTCATCGTCGGGGCCGCCTCTGTGGGCGTCTCGCTGCCTATCCCCGTCACAGGCCTCTTCCTGCTGCTCTTGTTCGTCAACCAACTCCATCTGCTGCCCTTCACCACCAACGAGATCAACAGCCCGTTCGGTCCACAGGGTCCGGGAGCCTGGGTGGCCAACTACCTGCTACCCTGGATCGCCTTGGCAGTGCTCTTCAGCGCCTCCTACATCCGGGTGACGCGCACCAACATGATTGAGACGTTCGGTGAGGACTTCATCCGCACAGCACGCGCGAAAGGCCTCGCACCCCGGACCGTCACGTTCAAGCACGGCGTCCGGGCCGGCATCACCCCGGTAGTGACGATGCTGGGCATGGACATTGGCCTCTTGCTCGGCGGCGCTGTCCTCACGGAGCAGATCTTCTCCGTCCCTGGCCTGGGTTTCACGGCAGTGCACGCCGCCATCTCCGGCGACCTCCCTGTCACCATGGCCATCACCATGCTGGCCGCGTTCTTCGTCATCGTCGCCAACGTTGCCGTGGACCTCGCCTATGCCGCCATCGATCCCAGAGTGAGGCTCCAATGACCCAGCTCCACACAGCAACAACAACGGCGAGCGCCACAGCTACGGCGCCTTTCCTCGAGGTCCGCGACCTGACCGTGAAATTCCCTACGGATGACGGCGTTGTCTCCGCAGTGAACGGCATGGACTTCACGCTGGATCGCGGCCAGACCCTTGGCATCGTGGGTGAATCCGGCTCCGGAAAGTCCGTCACCAGCCAGGCACTCATGGGCCTGTTGAAAGGCACGTCGGCAAAGGTGACCGGCCAGGCGATGTTCCAGGGCAAGGACCTTGTTTCCCTGCCCGAATCCGCCATGCGCCAGCTCCGCGGCCGCAACATCGGCATGATCTTCCAGGATCCGCTCTCGGCCCTCCACCCCTTCTACACGGTGGGGCACCAGATCGCAGAGGCGTACCTGGTCCATAACAAGGCGAGCAAGAAGCAGGCCCGGGCTGCCGCCGTCGACATGCTGGGACGGGTGGGAATTCCCAGCCCGGAGCAGCGCTTCGACGAGTACCCGCACCATTTCTCGGGGGGCATGCGGCAGCGCGCCATGATCGCGATGGCGTTGATTTGCGAGCCCGAACTCCTGATCGCGGATGAGCCCACCACAGCCTTGGATGTAACGGTCCAAGCCCAGATCCTGGATCTCATGTCAGAGCTCCAGGAGGAGACCAACTCGGCGCTCATCCTCATCACGCACGACCTCGGCGTCGTGGCCGAGGTCTGCGACAACGTTCTGGTCATGTACGGCGGCCAGTGCGTCGAGTCCGGGACGGTGGACGAAGTCTTCTACGACACCCAGCACCCGTACACCTTGGGCCTGCTCAACTCAATGCCGACGCTCACCGGCGACGCAAGCCAGCTGACACCCATCCCCGGCCAGCCGCCGTCGCTCCTTGACCTGCCCAAGGGCTGCATTTTCAGCGCACGGTGCCAATACGCCGATCTCGCCGGCGACGGCGTCTGCGCCAGCCAGCGGCCCGGACTCCGCGTCGAAGATGGGCACGGCAAGCGCTGCCACCTGAGCGGCCCGCAGATCATCACCATCCGGAATTCCCGTTAGGACTGCCATGGAACAGCAAGCAATTCTCCAGGTAGAGAACCTGCAGAAACATTTTCCGCTGAAGGGCGGCCTCCTTCCGGGCGCCGCCAAACGTTCGGTCAAAGCGGTCGACGGCGTATCGTTCAGTCTCGCTCGAGGCCAGACTTTGGGGCTGGTCGGTGAGTCCGGATGCGGCAAGTCGACCACCGGACGCATGGTGGCCCGGCTACTGGATCCGACCGGCGGACGAATCCATGTGGACGGCGAGGACATCAGCCAGCTGCGCGGCCGGGACCTGTACAACTTCCGGCGCAAGGTCCAGATGATCTTCCAGGACCCTTTCGCATCCCTGAACCCGCGGCAATCCGTGGGGACCGCCATCGCGGCTCCCATGGTGGCGCAGAAGATCAACCCGCCCGGCGGACTGAAGAACAGGGTCAAGGAACTCCTGGACCAGGTGGGACTGAAGCCGGAGCACTACAACCGCTTCCCCCATGAATTTTCCGGCGGGCAGCGGCAGCGGGTGGGCATCGCCCGGGCCATATCACTGAACCCGTCGGTGATCGTGTGCGACGAACCTGTGTCCGCCTTGGACGTTTCAGTCCAGGCGCAGGTAGTGAACCTGCTCCAGCAAATCCAGCGGGACACCGGGGTTTCCTACATCTTCATCGCCCACGATCTCTCTGTGGTCCGGCACATCTCCCACGAAGTCGCTGTTATGTACTTGGGCAGGATCGTGGAACAAGGACCCCGTGATGCTTTGTTCGGCAACCCCTTGCACCCCTATACCAAGGCCCTGCTGTCCGCGGTCCCGCTGCCGGATCCGCGTGCTGCCCGGGATCAGGTGAAGGTGCGGCTCCGGGGTGATCTTCCCTCTCCCGCCAATCCGCCGAGCGGATGCGTCTTCCGGACCCGTTGCCCGCTGATTGGCACGCTGCCGGAGGAACAACGCCGGCGCTGCATCGACTCGATTCCTGCACCGGCCACCCTCGCTGCGCTGGCCTGCCACCACGTGGACAATGCCACGAAAGTCTTGACCGCCGCGCAATAACCGGCAGTCAATGGATTCACAACCGAAGGAGCAACCATTGAATACCCTGATCCGCGCCGTCCGCCCCTGGGGGCAGGCCCTCAGCGACGTCACCCTGGCCTCAGGCGAAGCGGGCGGCGTCGAAGCGGGCGGCAAGATCACCGCCGTCGAACCGCATGACCCGTCACGCGTCATTCCAGGTGACGTGACCGTAGTGGAAGGCCGTGGGCGCTTGCTGCTGCCGTCCTTCTCCGACGTGCACGTCCACTTGGATTCCACCCGGATCGGCTTGCCGTTCCGTGAGCACACCGGCGGCCCGGGTGTGTGGACCATGATGATGAACGACCGGCAGAACTGGCGCAACGCCGAGGTGCCCTTGCAGGACCGGGTGAACGACACCCTGGGCCGGATGATCGCGCGGGGCACCACCCGGGTGCGTTCCTACGCCCAGGTCGACGTGGACTGCCGTCTTGAGCGTTTCGACGCCGTTGCTGCCGCCAAGGAGAAGTTCGCGGCGCAGGCGTCCGTGGACATCATTGCCTTCCCGCAGGCCGGCCTGTTGCTGGAGGAGGGCACCGTGGAACTCATGGAAGAAGCCCTCAAAGCCGGGGCCAACGTGATGGGCGGAATTGATCCTTGCAGTTTGGACCGGGATCCGGCCAGGCACCTGGACATCGTGTTCGGGCTGGCTGAGAAATACCAGGTTCCCATCGATATCCACCTCCACGAACCGGGCGAGCTGGGGGTCTTCAGCACCGATCTGGTACTGGAGCGCACCCGCGCATTGGGCATGCAGGGCAAGGTGACCATGTCCCATGCCTACCAGCTGGGCAGCGTTAATGAGGCCACCACCCGGAGGTTGATTGATGCCTTCGCGGAGCTTGACGTCTCCCTGGCTTCGGTTGCTCCCGCTGCCGCCGGTCAGCTGCCCATACCTCTGCTGACCGAGGCCGGGGTCCGCCTTGGCCTGGGCGAGGACGGTCAGCGCGACTATTGGTCCCCCTACGGCAATACCGACATGCTGGACCGAACCTGGCAGCTGGCCTTCACGCACGGTTTCCGGAAGGACGAGCTGATTGAGCACTGCCTGGCGATCGCCACCGTCGGTGGTGCCAGCATTCTGGACCCCGGCGCGACCAGGCTGAAGGACAGCGCCCACCGTCCCGGCGTCGAGGTCGGCGATCCCGCGGAGCTGCTCCTGGTGGACGGGGAAACCGTGGCCTCCACGGTGATGGACCGGGGCAAGGACCGCACGGTCATTCATGCCGGTCGCGTTGTGGCGGACCAGCTGGACCTCGTTTAGCTGTTGCCGAACCCGCTCTTGCACGGAGCTCTGGCCGTCGTACGGTGAGGACTCCGCGTAAGGGCGGGTTCTTTGCTGTCCGGCCTACTCGCTCCGCGCCGTGGGTGCTCCATCCATCGGGGTCCACCACGTATCCGGCGGCGTAACCGTGAACCGGCGTCCGGTCACGGAAGAGGGAATGATCCTGATGAACTGGTCCTTCTGGCCCGCCTCCCAAGGGAAAAGCAGGAGGCCGATGGTATCCAGCACTTCCTGCGTCAGGCTCACAGCGGTGGCTTGTCCCTTGACGACTACGCTCCAGGCCACTCCGGTTTCAGGATTCACGCCGTCGGCCTCGATGGCGACAGGGGTATCGCTGAGTGCCGCGTGCAGCTTGGTGCCTTCTCCTGTCCGGAACACCATGGTGCCGTGGTCCACTTTGTAGTTCACGGGAAAAATGTCCGGGTGGTGGTCCACCACCACAGCCAGCCGGCCCACCGAAACGCTGCGGAGCAGCTCCCAGCATTCGTTGGTTTCAAGGATCTCCGTAGCCGGGCTACTTGGCTGGTTCGTCGATGATGAGTTGCTCATACCGCGAGGATACGCCGCTGGATTGCCCTCTGACAGTCCCGGTACCGACGCTCACCAAAGGCCCGCGGATGGCGAAGAAGCCGGCGACGGCGAGCACCACCGCTTCCGCGGCCAGCACGCAGAAGGTTACCTCCCAGCCTCCGCTCATCTCGTGCAGCAGGCCTGCCAGCAACGGACCCAACGAGGCCAGCGCGAAGCCAAACCCTTGGCTCATGGCGGACAGTTTCCCGGCCGACTCCGGTCCGGCTGATCGAATCACCATCAAGGCCATGCCGAGTCCGAACCCGGCGCTTTGCACAACCCCCAGGATCCCCACTGCCAGGAACTGGAGCTCCGCAGGCGCCGCCAGAACACCCAGCAGTGCCGCAGCCACCGAGAGTCCCAGCCCCGGCGCCAGGATCCGAAGGATCGCAGGCCGGCTGGCCAGGACGGGAGCCAGCAGGCTGGCCGGGAGTCCGGCGAGGCTGAACCAAGCAAGGAGTGCAGCGGCATCGGCAGGGCCAAGGCCACGGGACACCAGGTAGACCGCCAGCCAGGATGTGATGGCGAAGTACAGCATGGCCTGGAGGCCAAAGAAGGCCGTCACGGCCCACGCGGTGGGTTGCCTTCTGAGCGGAGCGCTAACGTCCGACGGCGGGACGTCCGACGGCGCTCCTGGCGCGCCGTCCCCCTTGGCGCCGACCGCCGTGGTGACGGAGGCGGACGAGGCGAGTGCCGCCGTCGGACGCCCTCCAGAGCGGTGGATCAGGAACGCACCGATGAGGGCCGGTACCGCCCACACCGCCAGGGCTGAAGCAAGATTGCCGCCGAAGGCCAGTTCCAGGGGTTGGACCAGGCCGGCACCGAGCGCAGCGCCCAGACCGAATCCCATGGTGCACAGCCCCGTCCACCAGCCGGTCCCCCTGTTGGCCTTGACGATCTGGGGCACCAGCACGCTGGCGGTCATGATGGACATACCAGCCAGGAAGGTCCCGGGCAACAGGAGTGCAGGTACGGTCGAGCGGACAATCAATGCTGCCGCCAATACCATCAGCGCGACGGCGACGGGCCGGCCGGTCCCGAGGCGTCGGGCCAACCACGGTCCGATCGGCCCGGACACGCCGAAAGCCAACACAGGCAGGGTGCCCAGCAGGGGCAGCAGAGCCGGATCCAGGCCGAACACCCCGGGCACCTGCGCCATGACGCCCGCGACTGTGGTGATGGCGGGACGGAGATTGACAGACACCAGCACCAAGGCGAGCAACACCAGAGCCGTAGGGACGTGGGAGCGACGTCCCGAAGATTGGGGCACCGCCCGGCGCTGTTCTGACACGTCGATCTCCTCATGGCTTCTTTGGTATACCAAACAAGAGTATGGGTTGATCGCTTGGATGTAAATCCGCGTTATTGCGCGAGGTTAACCTGACGTTCACTCGACCGCGAGTAAACTTGGGATACCACTGAGAATCAGTGCTGGAGTGCCCCTCGCCCGCGGGTCACTGCATGCCAGCAGAAGGAACAGGAACCGTGAGCTGTTCAACGGCGATCCCACCGCCGATGACGAACTCCCCCACCACTTTCTTGCCGTTGACGTCATACACGGGAATCGCCACGGACTTCCCCGCCCGTGCCTCCTGCCAAGCCAAAGCATCGGCAGGGCTCCTGAAGGTCTTCATCGCAGCCGTCCCGTCCGCCTCTTCCAGATCCGTTCTGTACACGTAGCCCCGCGTTTCATTGGTCGCAATCACAGCGATCAGGTCCGGCGCCCCTTTTTCGTTCTCCATGCCGTAGGTCTTTCCGTCATCGTTAACGGCCCATTCAGTTGTTTCCTGATTGACGTACTTTGCAGTGATCTTCCAGCGCGTGTTGGAGCCAGTGGAAATCGTCAGGGTCGTCCGGCCAGGTATGAGCGGGCTGATTCCCCGGGAGGTGTAGGGGCCCCGGACAAGGTCCTCGCTGGTGCAGCCAAGGCCAGCTCCCCCGTCGCCGATTTTGAGGAATCCAGGTGAAAGGCACGTGAGCTCCATTTGAATACCTGTGGTGCCGGCAGGCGGTTCGCCGAGGTCGACGGTGGCTGTTCCTTCATAGCTCCCCGAGACGGGCGCGGAGAGGGACGTCACTTGCTGGCTCCCCGGCATCACGAAATATCCTGCCGCCGCTGCGCCTACACCGCCCAAGAGCCCGACGCCCACCACGCAGCCTGCTCCCAACCAAAACCGCATGTGCTTGCGTTTTCGGGACGGGGAGGCCTTGTGAACCCGTGCGACCAGCTCTGAGCGCAGGGCCCTACTCAACAATTCATCCGGCTGTAACTGGCTCATGATCGGTCGCCTTCCAATGCAGGTGCTGACTGAAACGTGCCCCATGCCGCTTTCATCCTTTGACGCGCACGGTGCATCCGGGTTTTGGCGGCCGCGGGCGTCAGGTCCAACACTTTCGCGGCCTCGGCGATGGTGTAATCCTCGAAGATGACCAGGCTCACGAGGTGCAGGTCAAGATTGTTGAGCGTGCCCAGTGCCCGCGCAGCGTCCTGGTCCATCTCCTTTTGGAGCACGAACTCATCCGAGGCCGTACTCGCCGCTTCGGATCTCGGCAGGGAGTCGAGCAATTTCCTGTAACGGAACATGGCCCTCTTGCTGTTCCGGGCGATATTCGTGGTTGTTACCAGCAGCCACGGAAGCACCGATCCCTCGACCAGCCGAACTTTGGCCCTGCACCGCCACAGTTCAAGAAATGCCGTGGACATGATGTCTTCGGCTTCGGTCCGGTCTGCAGCCAGCCGATAAGCGTGGCGGAAGATCCGGTCCCGGTGCCGATCGAACAGCAGTCCGAAGGAGGCACCGTCGCCCCTCAGGCTTTCCTGCCACAGCCGAAAATCCCCGGCCTCATTGTTCCCCATGCCCTGTATTGTCCGGGAGCCGGCAAAAGGTTTCACACCTTCGGAAAGTTCTGAAACCTGTCCCGGCTCCCGCGCAGCGTCTGACGCTAGATGGCCTTCCCCGGATTCAGGATTCCCTGCGGATCAAACAGCTCTTTGATCCTGCGCTGCAGCTCGCGCACCGGTTCAGGCTGCTCCAGCCCGAGCCACCGCAGCTTGTACTGACCTACCCCATGCTCACCGGTGATGGTGCCACCCATCTCCAGGCCCACACGGATCGATTCGTCCAGGGCAGCATTGAGTCGCACCAAGGCATCGGCGTCTGTTGCGGGATCGACCCGGTCCATCCAGAACGTTGGGTGCAGGTTACCGTCGCCGGCGTGGGCCACCACTTTGAGGTTGACCTCGAAGCGCTTGGCCATTGCCTCGAGCGAGGCTACGAAGTCCACAAGGCGTGACCGCGGCACGGCGATGTCCTCGCCCACCCTGAACTCATCGTCCACCTCCACGCCGCGGCTGTTGCGGCGCAGTTCCACCAGCATTTCGGCCTCGGCGCTGGCTTCCGTGGTCACTGTGGCGCCGCCTGCGGCGAGAACCTGCCGGACGACGTCGGCCTCTGCAGCCGCACCGAAACCGTCGGTTTGGATCAGGAGCAACGACTTGCCACGCTTTTGCAGATCCCCTCCGTGGAGTTCATCAAGCTGGACCAGTGTTCCGTTGTCGAGCAATTCCATGATGGCTGGCTGCACGCGCGCCTTCCCCACGGCCAGGACGCCCGCGGCGGCACTCCAGAAGTCCTGGTAGAACGCCGCGATGGTGTGGACCTCCCGCGGCAGGTACTTCAGCCGGACGGTCACCCCCACCACGATGCCGAGGGTTCCTTCCGAGCCCACCAGCAGCGCCGTGAGGTCGTAGCCGGCCACGCCTTTGAAGGTCTGGTGGCCGGTGTGCATCAGTGACCCATCGGCCATGACAACGTCCAAGGCCAACACCGAGTCGCGTGTCACCCCGTATTTGGCGCAGCGGAGCCCTCCGGCGTTGGTGGCGACGTTGCCGCCAATGGTGGACATTTTGTAACTTGCCGGGTCGGGGGCATACATCAGGCCGTATTCGGCGGCGGCGGCGTTCAGGTCGGCGTTGATGACGCCGGGTTCGACGACGGCGGTCTCGTCATCGGGGTTAAGGTCCAGAATGCGGTTCATCCGCTCCAGGCTCAGGACGATGCAGCCTTCGGTGGCGTGGGCCCCTCCGGACACACCGGTTCCGGCCCCGCGGGCGACGATCGGCACCTGGTGCGCGGCACAGCTTCGAACCACGTGCTGCACGTCCGTCACCGATTCGGCCCACACAACGGCGAGCGGCAGGTGCCGCTCCACCATTGGCCCTTGATCGACCGAGTAGACCGTCAGGGTTTCTTCGTCCCGGGCTACCTGCCTGGCCTCGAGGCCGCTGGCGAGCCCGTCCAGGAAGGCCCCACGTTCAGTGCGCGCCCCGGCGTTTGCCTCACCCATGGTGCGGCTTCTGATGCTTTCTGCTGATGTTCCGGCGATGGCCGTTTCGTCCGACAAGACATTCCCTCCACATGAGCAACGCGGACACGCCAAACCGGCAGTCTTCGCAGTCGTCAGGCCAGTCTAGCCAGAGCATCGCGGATGCTTTCAGGGCCGCATCTGCAAACGTTTCCACCAGTCCGACTGTCACGCTGCACGCAATGCGGCGTGCATAGTCAAAAGCTTGTAATAACAGCAGCCTTAGCACTGGAAGCGTTTACAATTTTGGTGATCCTCTTCTACGATGACTCCATGTCCGTTGATTCCTTGCTCCAGGATTCCGCCGTCGAGCCCCCTGCAGCGTTTACGCAAATCACCCCCATCCACGATGCCTCCACGGCCCACGGTTGGTGGCGTTCCGCAGTGATTTACCAGATCTATCCGCGGTCCTTCCGGGATCTCAATGGCGATGGCATCGGCGACCTCGCGGGCATCACCGCCGAGCTCGCGCAGCTGGCAGGCCTGGGAGTCGACGCCGTCTGGTTGTCTCCGTTCTACCGCTCGCCCCAGCGTGACGCCGGGTACGACGTCAGCGACTATTGCGACGTCGATCCCCTGTTCGGAACGCTGACAGACTTCGATGCCCTGATTGCCGAAGCCAACAGGCTCAATCTCCGGGTGATTGCCGACATCGTCCCCAACCACTGCTCGGACCAGCACGTCGCTTTCCAGGCCGCTTTGGCAGCGGGACCTCACAGCCCCGAGCGGGAGGTCTTCATTTTCCGGGACGGACTTGGACCGGACGGCAACGAACCACCCAACAACTGGCAGTCGCACTTCGGTGGACCGGCCTGGACCCGGGTCATCGAGCCGGACGGCCAGGCAGGACAGTGGTACCTCCACCTCTTCGATTCCTCGCAGCCGGACTTCAACTGGGACAACCCTGCGGTCCACGCCGAGTTCGAACGCGTGCTCCGCTTCTGGTTGGACCGTGGAATTTCCGGCTTCCGGGTGGACGTAGCCCATGCACTGGTCAAGGCTCCCGGCCTGCCGAACTGGGGCGGACGGGCCGACGGCAACAGTTCAGAAGGCTTCCCGGGGCAGGACGCTCCCATGTTTGGCCAGCCAGCCCTGCACGACATCTACCGTCGCTGGCGTTCCATCCTGGAGGAGTACGGCCCGGACCGCATCCTGTGCGCCGAGGCCAACGTGGATCCGCTCCCCCGCCTGGCCCAATGGGTCCGCCCTGACGAAATGCACCAGGCTTTCAACTTCCCCTACCTGCACGCCGGCCTGGACCTCAACCGCCTGCGCCACATCATCACCGACTCGTTGATCTCCCTGGACGCAGTGGGCGCCCCGAGCACCTGGGTCCTGTCCAACCACGACGTCGTCCGCCACGTCTCGCGCTTCGGCTACGACGGCCCGGGCCCCCGTGACGGCGACGGCATCGGCCCGGACGACGTCCAACCCAACGAAGAACTCGGACGACGGCGGGCTGCCGCGGCGACCGCGTTCATGCTCGGCCTGCCGGGCGGTGCCTACCTCTACCAAGGCGAGGAGCTTGGCCTTCCCGACTCCACGAGCATCCCGGCAAGCATGCGCCAGGACCCCACGTTCGCCCGCACCGGTGGGGCCAGGATCGGGCGCGACGGCTGCCGCGTTCCGCTGCCTTGGCGTTCTGCTGAACCCCACGCGGGATTTGGGCACGGCCTGGATCCCTGGCTGCCACAACCCGAGTCTTGGCCCACGTTGGCGAGAGACCAGCAGGAGTCCGATCCGGCGTCGCACCTTAACCTGTACCGCGCGCTGCTTGCCGAACGGGCGCGGCTGCGGCTGGGCGCAGGGTCGCTCGCCTGGGTGGAGGACTACTGCACGGAATCCACCCTCGCGTACCTGAATGGAAACACCCTGGTTGTCATGAACGTCGGGGCGGAATCCCTTCCGTTGCCAGCGGGCGAGGTCATCCTGCGCAGCTCCGCGGCCGAAGCCACGCATCCACTAGGCTCGGGGGAGACAATCTGGCTTTCAGCCAGCTAATTTCCCTCCAAGGAGCAGCATGACCGGCATCAAGGACGTAGCCGAGCACGCAGGGCTTTCCGTCGCCACGGTGTCGCGGGCCTTGAGCGGCAAAGGGCACGTCTCCCCCGCCAGCCGGGAGCGCGCACGCGCCGCGGCTGCCGAGCTCGGTTTTGTGTTGTCCTACCATGCCTCCAGCCTGGCCTCCGGCCGTACGCACAACGTGGGCCTGGTGGTTCCCTCGGTCCACCGCTGGTTCTATTCAGCGGTGGTCGAGGGTGCTTCGGCAGCGCTCCTCGAAGCCGGCTACGACCTCACCCTGTACAACATCGGCGAAAACCCTGCACGCCGCCACAGCGTCTTCAGCGATTTCCTGCTGCGCAAACGCGTCGACGCTGTGATCGCCGTGTCCCTGGAACTCAGCGAAAGCGAGACCCGGCAACTCCACGCCATGCACCGGCCCATCGTGGGCATTGGCGGTCCACTTCCGGGAGCTTCGACCATCCGGATCAATGACGCCGGCATAGCAATGCAGGCCACCAACCATCTGTTGGGGCTTGGGCACAGCAAGATCGCGCACATCACGGGAAACGAAGCCTACGACCAAGACTTCCAGCTGCCCGGAACCCGCCGCAGCGGTTTCGAAAAGGCAATGAACGACGCCGGCTGCAAGGTCAGGCCCGAATGGATCGTTACGGCTGACTTCACCATCGAAGGTGCGTACGCCGCGGCGCGGCAACTGCTCGGGAGTGCACGTGACCGGCCCACCGCCGTCTTCGCGGCCTCCGATGAAATGGCTATCGGCACCATCCTGGCAGCCCGCGATTTCGGACTACGCATTCCTGAGGACCTCTCCGTCATGGGCATCGACGGACACGACCTTGGAGCCGTCCTGGGCCTGACCACGATCGACCAGGACGCCAAAGGCCAGGGGGCGCTGGCCGTCCGGACGCTTCTGGGAGCGATCAACAACGGCCTGGTCCTCGAGCCTGCCGATGCTGAACACCCCACCACGTTGGTGATTCGGAACAGCACAGCCGTGCCGAAAGCTGTTGTCACTTAGGGCGCAGGTAACGCGCCCACGGGGCCTCTATGGCAGCGGGCGCTCCATGAAGAGTTCCAGTTTGGTGGTGTCCTGCGGGTAGGGGCGGCTGGCGCCGTTCATCACGAAACCGTGGCGGCGGTAGAAAGCCTGGGCACGCGGGTTGTCCTCGTGGACACCCAGTTCAAGGAAATGTGCGCCGAGCTCGTTCGCCGCTGCCTCGCTCGCCTGCTGCAGGAGTTCATCGGCCAATCCAAGTCCACGATATTCGGGCGCTACGTACACACTGATAAGCACTGCCTGCAGCGGCCGGCTCGGATCCTGGGGATGCTTCACGGCTACCCGCATGAGGGCACAGAACCTGGAGCCATCCTCACCGTCGTCGGCCACCAGGGTGATGCTCGCGTCACCGGACATGGCGACGGCGCGTTCCTGCCACTGGCTGTCCGTCTGGCGCCGTGCAGCGTCAATGCTCTCGATGTAGGCCATGGGCGTATCCGCGAGCATCTCCAAACGAACCTTCTTCAGGAGTTGCCAGTCCCCTGCGTTGAGCCTGCGAACCCTAGGCAACTGCTCCGCCCATGAACCTTGCGTAGCGCTCCAGAACCCGGGGCCAGCCTTCGACGTAGGATGCCCTCGAAGCTGCAGGATCTTCTGCACCCTCCCAGCCGTCATGGATCAGGCGGACTTCCGTGCCGCCCTCCACTGCACTGAAGACCACCCGGATCTCGGTGGACCACAAGGGCGTGCCGGCGGGGTACCAGCTGGCATGGAAGGACAACGGCGGCTGCCAGTCATCAATGGTGCCCCACACTGATGTACGGCCGTCCTCGGCCGTCTCCAGGATGAGGTTCTCCTCAAACTCCACGTGGGAGCCAGCGCCGTAAACACTCTCCTCTTCCAGCGGCCACCACAGATGGGGATGATCCGTAAATCCCTGGAAGGCATGGGGGACTGTCGTGGGGACTACGACACTGACGATGAGCGGCTCAAGGTCCTCGCCTGTGCGGGAGGCCTGGGGCTCTTGTTCAGGGTGGCTGAAGAGATTTTCCATGACCACCCACTCTACCGGGGCTGGAGGCGCCGGGGGTGGCGGAGGCTGCCCTTATTGCATGGTGTGTGTGGTTGTTAAAGTCGAAAGGCCCCAACCGTCGTGGTTGGGGCCTTTCTGAATGTGTGTCCGGCGGTGTCCTACTCTCCCACACCCTCCCGGGTGCAGTACCATCGGCGCTGTGGGTCTTAGCTTCCGGGTTC
>NZ_SZVS01000013.1 GCF_007670255.1 Paenarthrobacter nicotinovorans
CATCCCACGCTGCCCCGGACGCGCCCGGGTCATCCGTCGCGGATGCCCCTGGCTCCGGGTTGGTGCCGGCGGTGCCGGGGTTGGCGCCGTGCGCCAACAGCTTGGCAGGACGGTAAACCGCCCTTAATCCGTGCGAACCTTGGGTTCTTCATGGTTTCCGGAACGCTCGTGCCGGATATTGCAACTGAGTAATTTTGGGGACTGTTGGCTGATTCGTGATCTGCCGGTTTGCGGCCGCGCCGGATATAATCAAGTTGGGGTTGATTGAAATTCGTCCTTGAGATGGGAGTTGGCTGTGGGGTCGGAACTGCGTGGCAAGGTCAGTGCGGCCGAGTTCGCGGAGCGTCTTGGGGTCAAGATTGCGTCCTTGTATGCCTACCGTTCCCAGGATCCCCAGTTCCCCGCCGGTCAGGTCATCGGGCGGATGAGCTACTGGACTCCCCGTGAGGTGGATAAGTACGTGGAGTACCGCAAGACCCGCAGGCGCGGCCGGCGCAAGGGATCTCTGAACAAGCCCAAGCCGCCCACGGACGGACAGGACAGCTAAGCGATGGGTGCGGGCCACTCCCCCGAGCCGCCGGCCTGGTCCCGGGATGAGCTTTTCGATGCTCTTGGGGTGAAATTCGGACGGACCAGGGCCGGCCGCCCCCATGCCGGAAGGATCGCGGCCGCGGTCGGAGTGAGTCCTCGGACCGTGCAGCGCTGGCTGCAGGGCAGCGGGGATCTGCATGTCCCAGACGCCCGTTTTGCGGAGCTCCTGGCAGCGTTCAGGCCCGAGCAGCGGATCCTTGAGGAAGAGCGGCGGGCGCGGGACTACGCAGCTGAGGCGCTGGCCAGGCTGAATGTGCCCCCTCAGCGCCGCAAAGTGGAGTATGTGTGGAGGCGGGACGGGTGGCTGGAGCCGCACTTTGTCTCCATCGTGCGGGTCAAGCGGTTCCCGTCGCTGGTCCGGCCGGTTGTTTCCATCGATACCGACAAGGCGCTGGCCAGGCTCCGTGCGGCCGGCCTTGTCCTGGACACCAGGCTGATGGCCAATAGGTTCGTGGCGCAGCTGCTGAAATTTGATGTGCTTGAGGCGATGGACGGGTGGAGGATTCGCTTGGACGGATCACAGCTGCCCAAGGGTGCCACAGAAACATGGCTGGAGCGGGCTCCAAGGCCTCCTCTGCATGAGTTTCCGGCCGCGGCGTACAAGTACAGCAAGATCGGTAATTCGGACTCCTAGGAGCCGTTCCCGGATTCGACCAGGTTGGCAGGAAAGGCAGGAACGGATGTCATCGCAGAGATATGCGCAGTCCACCACCGTTGACAGCGCTGCGTCGAGGGCGGAGATCGAACGGACGCTCACCAGGTACGGCGCGACCAGTTTCATGTACGGATGGATCGAGGACCGGGCCATGATCGGATTCGTGGCCAGAGGGCGCCAGGTGCGGTTCGTGCTGCCCATGCCGGGGACAAGGCCGATCGACGCTTCACGCACACGCCGGCTAAAGGCCAGCTGCGCGCCCCCGAGGCAGCGGCCAAGGAATACGAGCAGGCGGTACGGCAGAGCTGGCGGGCGCTTGCCCTGGTCGTAAAAGCCAAACTTGAGGCCGTGGAAGCGGGAATCGTGGGGTTCGAGGAAGAATTCTTCGCGCATCTGGTCCTGCCCAACGGCAAGACTGTCTTTGAAGAGGCAGGAGCCGCGGTGGCCAAAGCCTACGAGACCGGCCAGGTGAAGCCACTGCTGCAGCTGGGCCCCTGAACCAGCAGGGACATACCACCGAAAGGCATAAGTCCCCTGGTTGGCCCGTCATCCTGCCGGGCGGCTCCTTAGGTCATGAGGATCTCGAGTTTGATGCTGGCCAGATAGTCGGCGAGCCAGTCGTAGCCAGGGCCTGCGGCAAATGCGTGGGCCAACCCCGGCACCGGCACCAGATCCTTGGGCAGGACCCGGTCACCAAAGAACACGTAGGCACGATCAGTCTCACGCCTGTGACTCATCCAGACCACCCCGTCGTAGCCGGCACCATGTGCAGCCCGCGCCCAGCGGACCGTCCTCGGGTACTGCGAAGCCATAGTGGCCGTCACGTATTTCGGCTCGGTCCCCAAGGCCCGGAGACCGTCCCCCATGAAGGCGGCCAGTTTCAGGTCGCGGGTCGGGGCGAGCTTGGCGCATACACGCCCCTTGAAGCTGTCGTACAGGACCGTCCCTGGCCCCGGCGGTACGTCGTGGAGGATGGACTCGCACACGGCGGCCTCTTCTGTCTGAGCGGCATAGAGGACGGACACGGGCGGTGTCCCGAAAAAAGCGAAGCGGGTTGGTTTGCCGAAGCCGGGGTTGAAGGCTATCACCGACCGACCGGGACTATTCTCAAACACCCGGTAGAGACCGGTATTGGCTTCAAGGATCCAGTCATGCGGCTTGAAGGGTTTCGGCGGGGTCCGCCTCACCATTGGACGTTGAAGGACTGCCGGGCCGCTTCCACCACCGTTTCGGGCTCGTCAAGCAGGTCTACGGGGCGGGCACCGTCCAGGTAGCCCGTCGGGGAGATTATCCACAGTGCCAGTCCGGCCTCCGAACGGCCAGCTTCTGCGGCCAGCTCGAGCAGATCCTTTATCACCGGTCGAAGGGCATGTTCGGGGGGGTCGATCTGAAAACCCGGGTATTTGAAGCCCCCGGGGCGTTTGATGGCAAGGAGCTTTCCGGCTGCGCGCTGGTCCGAGGCGTAGCTCCTGTTTGGGAACTTTGAGCCAACTGCCTTGGATACCTCAATGCTGGTCAGCAAGCCGAACTCGGTCTCCATTTCGCGCCAGGCGTTTTCGGTGGCCTGCATGCTTCGAGCGAGTTGGGGAGAGGTTTCACCGTGGATATCCGCCAGGGCTGGGCCGAGTGCCTCGACGCTGCGCTCCATATTGAGCGCGGCCAGGATGAGCTTGCCTTCTGCTGTCAGAGGTTGATGCAGATGATGCTCCAAAACCGCGTTTAGGCGAGCCTTCGTTTGTTGAGGGCTTAACGCTGGTTCCCTGGAGCCGGGTTTCTTCTCCACGAGCGCCACAACATCCCCTATTTCAGCCACGGTGAGTGACTTGAAGAGGGAGGAAAGTAGGGTTTCAACCTTTTCTTCGTGGGGCATTTCAACTCCTGACGCCTGCTACATCAATGCTACTCGTCGGCAGCGTCGGGAGGCAGTGGGTTTTGGTACTAGCCGCACTTTGCGGGTTCGCTTCGGGCGGAAGTGTCAGAGTCGGGGGTCCTGGAAGCTGATGGAATCGATGGATTTGAAGCCCCATTCGTCCAGGTAGCCGGTGCTGAAAGCGTTCTGCAGCCAGTCGAGGGCAGCGTCTTCGCCGCCTTCGGCCCAGACGTCGATGAAGTCGTTGATGTCGTTCTGGGACAGGTTCTGCCAGAGGTTGGTGATGCGGTGGCGCAGGTACTCGTTCTGGGCGTTCCGGGGCCCTTGCAGGCCCATGACATAGATCTGGGGAGCCTTGTTCTTAGCGGCCGGCTGCTTGCGGGCGAAGTCGGCAAGCCGCTGGCGGCCGCGTTTTGTTGTGGCCGCTTGGCGGGACTTGGTCGCGATAGTTTTGCGGTGGTCCGTGTTCGGCTTGTATCTGCCCTGGAGCCAGTAGTTCACCGCGCGCTGTGAAACACCCAGGGACTTAGCGGCCTTGGCCGTGTCCACGCCGCCGCGCTTGTTGGTGCCGTAGGCGGCGACGAGCTGGGCTTTCAGATCGCCGTCGGCCCGGCCGGAGGTGTCGCCCTCGCGGCCGGTGAAGAACTTGAAGAAGGCATTACGCATGGTCCGTCCTTAGGCGCTTTCCCGGGAGTGGTCGAGGACGATCTCGATGCCGCTCTTGAGGTGTTCCAGGCCGCCGTTGTAGCCGTGGCCGGTGAGGAATTTGCTGTGTTCGCTCAGGAGGTGGGATCCGACGTGGTGGTACCGGCCAAGCTTGGTACCGAGCCACTCGGGCTGGCCGGGCCAGGCCTTGATCGGATCGGCCTCGTTGGAGACGTAGACGATCGAGTCGGTACCGATGGCCACCGGCCACTGGCCGGAGCGTTCACCGTTGGCGATGACCCGGCGGAGCAGGTTGGCCTTGGAGCGGCCGATGATCGTGTCGCGCCTCTCGGGCGCGTAGCCCTCGCCGTTGCGCTTGCGGAGGTGGTCCGAGACCATCATGCCGATGGATTCGGTGTAGACCCGCTTGACCTGCTTCAGCGGAAGCGCGGCCTCCGGATCCTCGGATTCGGCCAGCGAGGTCCTGGCACGGTTGAGCCGGTCCGCCCAGGAATCCAGGATCCGCCCGCCTTCCCAGGTGTAGGCCTGGTGAATCGTGGGGGACATACCGCGTTCGATGGCCAGGGCCAGGGTCGGGGTGGTCACCCAGATCGTTTCCGGGATCTGCCCTTGGACAGGAAAGACCGGGTTGGGCAGGCGCCAGTCTTCGGAGTCGACGACGTCGATCTGCCAGTATCCGGGGGTCTTGGCATCGAAATCGGTGCCCTCGGGGTGGTGGACGGGTTCCCCGATCGGCAGGATGGTGCTCTGCGTGCCGGCCAGGTAAGACCCGGAGCGGTCGTAGGCGTGGACGTAGAGCATCTTGGATTCGTCCGCGTTGGGTTTGCGGGACCAGTTGATTTCAATTTCCGGCATGCGGCCGGCGTAGACGTCCTCGAGCAGCTTGCTGGGCTGGAAGTACTTCTGGCGGTGCTCCTTGGTGGGCAGGGCGAACATCAGGTCCATCCCGGTGCTGGAGGATCCCATCAGCAGGGGGTGGCCCAGGGCGTTGGTGAAGATCTGCAGGCGGCGTGCCAAGACCCCGGCGGTGGGGGCATCGGAGAGGATCGGATAGTCGCGCATGTCCGGGCTCATGGCCGGGATCATGGCGATCACTGCACCTTCGTGGCCGCGGTAGATCCTGGTCCAGGAGGTGTAGGCGGTCTTCGATCCGCCCACGGTCCAGCCGTCGGCGATGGCATCGGTCAGGGTCGGGTGGTTCTCGGTGAGCTTGGTGATCTCACTGCGCCACAGGGCCGGCATATCGGAGCGTTCGTCCACGGGGAGACCCATCTTCAGCGCAGCGTCGTATGTCAGCCAGATGGATCCGCGGGCCGTGCGCCACTTCGTGGTCGACCCGGAACGGTACGAGGTGATCCGGGCTCCAAGGTTGAAATCGCCAGCGAGCTTGGCCACGTCGCCGGCGTGACGCGGGAACGGGTCAAGTTCGTGGAGGACGCCGTCAGGAGTCCAGAGCCCGTCAGCGTCTAGGACGGCCGCGGCAAAGGCGTAGTCACCGCGGGGTGCGGTGGTGGCCTGCGCGGGCATTTCGGCAGAGGGCATCACTGCGGTTCCGGGCTGCTGGGATCCAGGCTGCACCGGGGCCTCCGCAGTGCTGCCAGCTGCCAGGGCGAAGGCCCGGGTTTCGGCCGTAGAGCTCTTCCAATCCGGCCAGCAGACAGGGTCGCCGCAGATGGTCTGGTGTACCGGGCGGGCGCAGAAAATGCAGGCCCGGGGTGAATCCAGGGATGCGGTGATTCCCACGGCTCCCTCGGCGTCCTGCCGGCGGGTATCGACTGCTACGGCCGCGGGCAGCTCGGCCGGCGGTATGTCCCCTTCTGCAGGTCCCTGGGAGGGTGCCGGCTGCATCGGCCGGGTCGGGGACTCGGGGGCTGGCTGGAAGGGGTTGACCGGGTTCATCGGCAAGGGATCCTGGCCGTTGTCATCGCCCAGGAGGACTGAGAGCGGGATGTCCCAGACGCGCTGCTTGACGCCGTTGATGCGCCGGGAAACACACCTTGCCCCGGAGCCGTCGGGCGTGATCCAGCCGTGGGCGAGGAAGGAGGAACTGATCGTGGTGCTTGTCTCGGAGAACGAGATGTCGGCGCCCATGGCCAGCTGCCGGGCAATCCGGATGCAGACGTTGGGCAGCAGGTAGACGCGGTCTTCCTTGATGATGCCGATCTTCGCTCCCATCGGCAGGTGGATGGCCTCGGGGCCGCTGCCGCGCCTGGTCCAGCCGCAGCCGATGGGGTCCAGGGGCAAGCCGCCCTCGGTATCGGTGAGGTGGCCGGACTGCGAGCTCATCGCTTCGCGCAGGTAGAACAGCAGCTGCTCGCCGGCGTCGCCGGTGCTGGAGTCCTGGGACCGGATGGCCTCGAAGATGCCTTCGTTGGCCCAGGCGATGAACTGCTCGGCTTCCTCGGCCGTGGCTGCTCCGTAGTCGCGCAGCATGGACATCATCAGCCGGATCCCGGCGGAAGCGTCCGCTGCGGCCTCGACCATGCGGCCCTTGGCGCCTTCGGTGTGGGGAAGGGCCGCTGCGCGCTTGGTCCAGAACGCAAAGAGGTTCTCCGGGTGGTCCGGGTCCTCCAGGTGTGTCTCTTCGGCTTCGAGCATCTTGGTACGGCGCTCAGCCAACCAGGCCACGAGCGTGGAGCCGACGATGTTGCGTGCCTGGCGCCGGTTGGGCCGTTCGATCTGCTGGAACACCTGGCCGGTGTTTGGGATGTCTCCGGCGTTCAGGGCCAGGGTCAGGGTGCGTGTGCCGGCGGATCCGGAGGCGGTGAATTCCGCCGTGGTGATCAGGGTTGCCAGCGAGGGTCGGCTGGACTTCACGCCGCCTTCGCGGGTGGAGACCACGCGGCCGGAAGCGTTGTAGTGGGCCCGGGCGAGTTCGTCCAGCTTCTGCTGGGCTTTCTTCAGGTCGCCGTCGGGGGTGAAATCGTCAATGAGTACGGGCAGGTAGGACAAGGATTCCAGGGCGCGCATGAGGCCCAGGGCTGTACCGCCCTTGTTGGATCCGGAGAGGATGTCTCGGTCAGAGCCGAGGTAGGACAGGGTCGGAGCCGCGTAGTGCATGACGGCGCGGCCGAGGGCCGTCTTACCTGTGCCGGCGCCGCCGGCGAGGTGGGTGACGACGCGGACGCTCTTCATGAAGGAGCGCCAGACGGTGCCCAGGAGGGGGGCGACGATCCTGGCGGGCAGATCCAGCAAGGGGGCGGTGCCCTCCTCGAAGGCGTCCCGCAGCGCCATGGCTTCGGTGCAGGGTTCGGTGAAGCGGTAGACGCGGAACGGGGCGGGCAGTTCGGTCTGGACGGAGATGTTCCCGTGTTTGGCGAGGGCGCCGTCGGCGTGCACGAAGAAGTCCCCGGTATCGGCGGTACGCCAGCCGGTGGCGGTGTAGATCGGCGTGCGCTGGGTGGGTGCTGGCTTGGCGCGCAGGAGCGCTTGCACCGCGGTGTCTTTCCCCCGGGAGGTGGTGGATTCCAGCAGGCCTGGCCAGGGCAGGTTGTTGACCCAGTTGCCGTTCTTTAGTTCATCCGGGCCCCAGGCGAAGGGTTCGGATTCAATTTTCGGACGGCTGTTTTCATCGCGTTTGATCGTTCCGTCATCTTCGCGTGCCCAGCGGAAGAAGTTACCGATCCACTTGGTGTCTGCGGGGGTGGTGCCGTCTTCGTGGCCGTTGTCGGCGACGAGGATCTGGTCGATTTCGGCCCAGCCGTGGATGACGGTGTGGAAGCGGGGGACGTATTCTTCGCCGTCTTTGACGTATTTGACCTGGACGGTTTCGCCGTTGCGCACGATGTAGGTGCTGCCGATGTTCGGGCGGCCGTCGTCCCCGGCGATGATGGTGTGTCCCGGGATGGCCGGGGGATTGTCGGATTCCTGGTCGTCATCGGCAGCCGCGGGGGACATACCAACAACGATGGGCCGGGGCGCCGGCGCCGGGGTTTCCTCGAGCTCTTTGGGAAGTTTGATGTGCGCGGCCGCGTGGCACAGACGCGCCATGTCTCCGGCTTGGGCCAGGGAAGTAGTGACGATTTCTTCCGCGTCCCTGGCTGAGGGTGAGGCTACGGTGGAGGCCGTCATGAGGGTATCGCGGGCTGCTTCGGCGACCTTGATCCACCGGAGGTACGATTCCTCGGCCCAGCGCGCGGAGTCCTTGAGCTGCGCGACCGTGGGATTCTGGCCGGATTTGCCGGAGCGAAGGGTCGCCCCGATCTCCTTTTCGCATTCGATGACCTTGCCCGTCAGAGCCTTCACGGACTCTGTCATGGCCCAAACGCGCATTTCCTCGAACGTTGCCTGGACGAAGTCTGCGACCCCGAAGCCGGCTTCGAAGTGATCGGTCAGGTCCGACTTGGCTGCTGCGGTGGCCGGGACGTAGAGGGTGACGCTCCTGGCCGAGTGTTCACCGAGCAGCTGCGCGAGATCGTGACCGCGCTGGTAGCCGGCCTGGTCGCGGTCCACGACGACGACGACGTCGGCGCCGGTGAAGAGTGCCCCGAGCTCGGCCGGGAAATTCCCGCCGCCCTGGGCGTTGGTGGTGGCCACGAGGCCGTGCGCGACGGCGGTATCGGCGTCCTTTTCGCCCTCGACGATCCAGACCGGGCGGTCCTCCTGGATTGCCTCAGCAACTGCAGGCCAGTTGTAGACGACTGGCTGGAAACCTTCGGGCTTGCGCTTGACGAACTTGCCCGTGGAAGTGTTCATGAACCGCTGGGTGAAGCGCTTCTCCTTGCCGTCCGGGGTCTGGGCCTCTTCGCGGACAACCTGCTGGACGACGGCGCCGTCCAGGTCGCAGTAGCTGTAGACGGCCGTCTCGTCGAACTGCAGCGGAGTCCGGGACTTGGCCGGCAAGGTGTTGCGGGCCGGTAGGGGATCCAGTTTCGGCCGTCGCCTAGTCGATGACTTTCGGTTCACGATCCAGGACTTGTCAGGGCTGAATGGGCGGGGGTTGTCGAACAGATCCGAGAGCGTCAGGCCCAGTGCCTCGGCAAGATCCCGCTGGGATGCCTGGCAGCCGAAGCAGTGCAGGAGGGTGAAGCCCTCATCGTCGGGCTTCCAAGTCACGTGCAGGGAAGGAGTCCGGTCACCATGCAGGGGGCAAACGATATGAAAATCATTGGAACGTTTGGTCGGCTGCAGACCGAGACGGTCGGCGGCTTCCCATACCCGGTCCACCGAAGCGCGCGTCGAAAACTCAGTCATCTACACCGCCTCCCGCTCGGGAGACAGCAAGAGAGGCGCGATCGTCAGGAGGCACGCCGGTGTGCAACCTAGACGAAAAAAATCCCGATGCTGTAAAGTCATGACCAAACCTGAATTAGGGGATAGGAAACAAAACCCTGAACTGGAACTGCTGGCAAGGCAGATCTGAAAACTGAATCCAGAGATCGAAACTCGCGTCCAAACGAAAGATCTCTTGAACCAAATCGAATGAGCGCCCTCTGGTCGGCAAACCGGAGAGGCGCTTTTTCGTTGCTAGATAGCCACCGCTCCCCCTCCATGTGGTTGAGGTCGGGCCGAGTTGATGTCGATGACATCAGCGATGTAACCAGGGATCGGCAGACCCTCTGACTGAGCCATCCGGAGTGCGACATAGTCGGCCTGGGAGAGACCAAGTTCCTTACGTCGGGCTTCGTAGATCGCGCCATGCTCTTTCGGAACGCGTCCGAGAAGCTGGTCGCGTTCGCCCTTGCTGGGTTTACGCCCTCGTCGGGGCTGAGTAGAAGCTGCCATGAACCTTTTCTAGCATGGGCTCCCATTAATGAATCAGTAATTGCCGATCCCCGCGTGTCGTGTGTCGTGAGCCTCATGTCCTTTGTGAGTACTCGGGAATCGAGCCGAGTCTGGGATGTGCCCGAACTTTTTCCAATGTTTTCCGCTGGCCCGGGCCAAGCCCGCTGGGCGTTGGTGTTCTCTTTTGCGTTGCCCTCGATGCATGACATGTACGTATGCAGGGACCTTACACACACCTTATGTTCCGAAATCCTGTTCCGGAGGCTCCGTTTCGGATGCTGGGCTGGGCCGAATCCCTTGTGTTTGCAGGGATTATTGGCCGGAACAGGTGGAACAGGTGCCCGGAACAGGACCTGTTCCACCTGTTCCGGCATCTTTACGCGGGGCAGTCCAACGATGGGCTACTTCCCTGCGGTTGCAAGGGTCCTAGGGCCGGAACAAGTGGAACAGGTGCCCGGAACAGGATTAATCAGTACCCCTCATTTTTTGGTGAGTTGGGTGCATTTGTGTTGTTCCGCACGGAGGTGTGGCCGGCGTGGACCAGACCCTAGGTGCGGCTGTCGCCGGCAGCGATGGCGACTGCAGCTGCTTCAAGTACTGGTGCGCTCTCGCCGGCCAGGAGCAGTTCGCGGGGTATGTCTCTGAGGTTTGGACGTGCTCTCTGAAGTGCTGTGCTTGGTTGCCGCAGCCAGAAAAGAGGATTCGAATGTCCGGCCAGGAGGAATCCTGAGGTGATGGCATACATGGTGTCTGCAAGTTTGGTGATTCGATCTGGGACTGGGCGGCTCATGTAGATCCAGTACTCGATAGTGCTGAGTCCAACGTCAAAGAGTCTGGCTGTTTCCCGGACAGTAAAGACACGGCAGAGTGCCCGGAGAGTCTGGGCGGGGGTAGCCGGCGTGTGGGTAGGGATGGCTTTGGCGTGTGTATAGACGTAGGCGGGTATTTCCCAAGCGGTCCGCCTCTTGCGGCCCTCGACGATGCTGACAGTCGCCTCCATGCCTGGGTTGGGGCATCGCCAGCCGGCCGCAAGGAGAGAGTTTTCAACGCGTTGTGCCGATGCTGAGAGGAAGCCGTCGTTGCTTCTGGCGTTGGATTTTGCCGTGTGGAGGCTTTGCCTGGGGTAAAGGTAGATCCGGTTCCCCCGGACAAACCCGGTTCCCGTCTTACGCAGGTAAGTATCGGTCGCATCCAGGCCTTTCCCGGGTGTCCGGGGAGGCAAGGGAAGGAAGAGGGCGTGAAGGAATGCGGTCGCGGTATCGGCCGTTCTCAACGCATCAACGACGTCGGGCAGCGGCGATCGGTACTTGGTTGGTTGGCTCATGAATTCGGCCAGGGTGGGCAGTTCGCGGCCGGGGTCCTCGCGGCTGGTCATCGGGCCGTCGAGGTGTCCTGGATGATTTCGGGCACCACGTAGGGGGTGCGGAACGCGCGGCCGCACAGCTGGGCCCAGGCGTAGGGATCTTCGGCGAACTTGAGCTGGCCGCCGGGCCGGCCCGGGTCCAGGATGTGAACTTCGGTCAGTTCCTGGGCTTCGCTTCCTTCGAAGGTGTAGGTGCCGTCGTCAGCGACCTTCACGGTTGCGAAGACGTCGTAGTCCTTCAGGTCAGGGGTGGGTCGTTTGAAGCGAACTTCGATCATTGGGATGCACCTCCTCGTGATGAATGCATAAACGTTATGTTGATTAATTCTATCAGTAGCGTCCAACGGCCGGTAGGCGGCCTGTGGAGAGCATGTCCTCGGCGCGTTGTTTCAAGGCCTGGGCACGTTCCGGGGTCAGAACATCGGCGAGTCCGTGAAGGTTCGGGCTGGCCAGGAGCTTCTTGAGAGCAGCGGTTTCGAAGGCCTTGAGCCGGGTGGCATTTCTACGGGTGCGTTCCTCCAGGAAGTGTGAGCGGTTGATGGCGTCTCCCGTGGTCGCGAAAGTGAATCCGTGGTCGATGAGGTGGATGTTGTCCCCTTCGGTGAAGAAGTTGTATCGGTGCCGGTCCTGTTGGCCGATCAGGGCGTCGAAGAAGGCGGCGTCCTCTGCGATCGCACGCCGCGGTTTGCTGGGTGAGCCCTGCATTCCGGTGACGCCTTTGGCTAGGGAGCCGATTTCGCCGTCCACCTCACGCAGAACGCAGGGGGGTACGAGTTTCCTGAAGCGCGCACCCAGGCAGTTGGCCAGGTGCCAGGCGGCTGCTTCGTGGATGGGTTGGAGCGGGTCTTGCTGGCCGTAGGCGGATGCGCATGAGTCGTTGAGTCCACTGAAGGGTTTGTGGAACCCGACGGTGCCGTCGGTGAACACCACCCGGTTGGTGGTGTTCACTCCCCCGCCAATGAATCCGATTTCGGAGACCTCCTTGGACAGCAGCTGGCCTTCGTCCGGGTGGGTGCCTTGGAGGGCCATCAGGGCTGCAGCCTGTTCGCGTACTTCAGGCGGTGCCCCGGCGGCCGGCCCGGAGGGAACGGGTTCCGGAGCCTGGGCAGCTGCGGCGGCCGCGGCCTGTGGCTTTGGTGCTATGTCCCCTCCGGTGTTGCCAGGGGCGAGTCCGTTTTCCAGGGCCCATTGCTTGGCGTGCCCTGGCGGGAGTTGTTTGAGGATGGCGATCTTCGTCGATGGCAGTCCGGCGGCCTGGGCGCGTTCAAGGGCTTCGGCTTTGATCGCCCGGTTGAGGCGGCGGCGGAAGTTGTGGGCGTCCCGGGCTGCCGTGGCCTGGCAGCCTTTGCAGCGCCGGCCGCCTTGGGAGTTGGCGCGGCACATGTTCAGTCCTTCGCTGGATCTCGCAGGGAAAGGGCCAGCCAGAGGCGGCGGGCGCATTCAGCGTCGTAGGCTGCGCGATGGAAAGATCCGGTCGAGGGTTTCTGTATGCCGAATCGCTCGAGTGCCTCGTGGAGACGCAACCGCCGGGAAGATCCGGCGGCAGCCATTGCCATGCCCATGGTGCATTCGAGCCCAGCCGGGGCCGGCGCGGTCTCCGCGGAATGCAGTGTGTAGGCGCGAAGGATCAGTTCCAGGTCGTAGTCGACGTTGTGGGCAACCGGGACCGCGCCGTCAAGGAGTGTGGAGATCTCCGCTTCAACCTCGGGGAAAGGGGGTGCTGAGGCCAGTTGCGAGGCGGTGATGCCGTGGATGTGTTCGGCGTGTGAAGCGTGGGATCCGGCGGGACGTACCAGGGAGTCGAAAAGGATCCGCTCGTCTTCGGAGATGATCGCCAGTTCAACGAGCTCATCGGTGGCATCCAGGCCCGTGGATTCGACGTCAATGAAGGCCAGGCGTGTTCCCTGCAGCTGTGGCATGAGGCTTCCCTTCTGGTTCAGTGCGGCTTCAACTAGAAGGAGTACCCCCGAACCGCCCGAAGGCTGGACCGGCGGGCAACTTTTTTTCCACTGGGTTTCCGGCGGTTTTCCTGCTCGGGACGGATCCATGGGGAGGCCTGTCCTGCCTGAGCTGCACCTAGTCCTTGACGGTAGCCTCACCCTCCGACAATTCCCCTGACGCCCTCCCCTCGGGAAGCAGGGATAGGGAAACACCTGTGCAAGGGTCTTGCAATGGTCAAGCAAGGTTCGTGCAGTTGGATGGACACTTTCCCGTGTAACCGTTCGGTGGCATGATATAGGTGAGCAACTTTTACCAGGGAGGCAGCATGTCCACGACCACGCTGGAACTGACCACGCCGGAGGGCACCGGCCGCGCGATTCAGGCACGTCGCAAAGCGCTGGGTCTTACACAGCAGCAGGTTGCCGACACGGCCCACGTTTCCCGGAAACTTCTTGCGGAGATCGAGGCGGGCCACCCTCGGGCCGAGTTCGGCAAGCTTCTTCAGATCTTCGCTGCTTTGAAGATGGGTCTGGCCGCCATCCAGGAGACAACGCCGCCTGACCGGGTCCGCCTCGAGCTGGGTCTCGCCCAGGAGGGCCGCAGCCTGGATCCCCGGACACGGAACTACCAGCAGCTCTTTGCGGAGTTGCTGCGCCACAAGGACTACGAGTTTGCTCTCAAGCAACTCTCCGAATATGTCACGGCGTCCTTGGCGGAGGGACGGCCCCTGCTTGAGCAGGAGCCCAGCCTGGCAAGCAAGGAATGGACGGCGGCGTTGGCCGCGGCCACCGCGCTCATTGCACGCAGGCTTGGCCAGGAACGGCCCGCCTGGACCAGGTTCCCACGGCTTGCCTTCCCTTGGTTCCCGGCTGAGACGTACCGTCCTGTCGCGGAGAAAATGAAGGAACTGACCAAGCAGCAGACACCGGAGGAGTTCGCGGAACTGAACGTCTTCATCCGGGAACGTAGCCTGGTCAACGCATGAGCCGGGCGGAACTGAGCGGTGATCAGGTCAGGGCGTTGCTGCACGAGCTCTCCCGCAGGTTGGAAGACCAAGGGATCAGTGGTGACATCCGGCTGGTTGGCGGAGCCGCCCTCATCCTCCAGGGAATAGCTGCCCGCACGACGACCGACATCGATGCCAGCTACGCAGACAAGGAGGCCGTCGAGGGCATCGTGGCACAGATGGCTGGCGAGTACGGGTTGGCCGGCGACTGGCTCAATTCCAACTCGGCCGCGTTCGTTCCGGACGGCGCGAGCTGGGTAGATCTGGAGTCACTGGGCGGATTGACCGTCCGGGCAGCCGACACTAGGACCTTGCTGGCCATGAAGATCGCCGCTGAACGGGAGAAGGACATTCCCGACATCGCGCGTCTCCTGAACGAACTCGGGATCACCGACCCGGAGGACGCCGTCGATCTGGCGTATGAGAAGTACGGCGAGGACTCGATCCCACTGGCCGCCGGCCGGGAAAATTACTTGATCGTCGTGGAAGACGCGATGGCCGCCAGGCCGATCGTGGCGGCCGCCGGTGCCGGGGACAGTGACAGCACCCTGGGGGACGTATGGGTCGCCCCGCACGTCAGGGACGGCCGTCATGTCGAAGGACATTTCCGGCGCCGCCCAGGCACAGCAGAGGGAACCTGAAACAGCACTCCTCCACCCTAGCGAGCGCTGCAGGGGACATCGGACCGCCAGTAACGCCACATGTTTTGGTTGGTAGCGCGTTTGGGGCTTGCGCGGAGCCGAAAGTACGCTAGGCGGTTCCACGATGCAAGCCACGCGCTCTAGCTCTAGCGAAGATGCTCCCGCTTGACGAGGCCAACCAGGAAGTGCGCTACTTGGCCGAGCAGCGTCCGGATCGGTCCTGATCCCGTGGCAGGTGATGTAGCCGCAGTCTGTGCTAGAGGGACTCGCTGGTCTCCTCGGGCTATGAGGTGCTCGTAGATGCAGGCAGGGTTTGTGATGGCTTCGACGTGCTCGAGTCGGTGGGTGGTGAGGCTGAAGCGCAGTGGCCCGGGTTCGCCGAACTTGGACGGGGCCGCAAGGAGCGAGACGAATAGTGCCAGCTGCGAGGCCATAACCGAGGCTGACAGCATCGTTACGTTCTGCTTGCCGGCTTCGGGTTGGCCGGCCTTCTCGATGTAGGCGGGGTCGTCGAAGAGTCCGAGGCGGTCACGTGAGACCTGAGCCGGATCGAGCTGGCCGTTGCATTGTAGGCAGGGGCGGCCAGGTCGAAGGACGTGTGTACGGTAAGTGGCGTTTCTCATTTCGCCGGTTTCGAATGTGTCGATGCCGATTCCGCCGTCGATCAGCGGAATGAGGTCCGTGTAGGCGATCTGGTTGAGAACGGATCTAGGCGAGGGCCGATCAACACAGGAGAAGATCACGTCGTAGTCGAGGGCCACGCTTTGCCCCTCGGGGGTCGTGACGTTGAGGTGGTGGCGCTGGAACTCGAAGGCGGATGCGGTCGCGGCGTTGATACAAGCGCGTTGGGCGACGTCGACCTTGGGGATTTCGTGCCTGGCGTCGCGGCGCGTGGCGGCGACGAGTCGGTCCCGGTTAACCTCCTTCACCACGTCGAAGTCCATTACTCCGACCTTCTGGATCCCCGTGGCTGCGAGCCGGATGGCAACGTCCATGCCCACGCTTCCGGAACCGACGACCAGGACGCGTAACCGTGCGATGCTGGCCTGGGTCGGGTCGCCCCATGCAGAGACGGTGCGGAGCTGGCTGGGCATTGCGGGGGGTGCCGGCACGAGCTGTTCGTTCCAGCTGACTTGGAGTCGGTTGCCCACGACCCGCACACTCTCAGCCGCGGAGTGGTTCCCCTCAGCGCTCCACTGGCGTGCAGACCACTTCTCATCGATGCCCGCGAGCGTCATGCCGATCAGCGGCAGTCCGGTGACCTGCGCGATCATGTGCGCGTAAGACGCCTCGGCGTCGGCATCGGGGTCGCTGAGGTCTTGCCATCCTCCGCCACCGGGGTGGGAATGGAGTATCGCGACTCCCAGACCAAGGTTGCGGGCTTCCCTCGCGACGCGCAGGACGTACCGGCCGGTGATCGTTGCGTTGCCGTGGACTTTGCGCTCACCATTGAGTGGCAGACAGGCCTCGCGGATGAGCGCGCTATCGCGACGGGCACCGGTCGAAGGTGCGTACATGGCCAAGCAGAGGTCCTCGTCGCCATCCTCGCGGATGAGGTGCCGTTTCAGGGTCTCGTGAATGTCGGCGGTCATCGCGACCGACAGGCGTCGGGCCCTCATGAGACGGCTCCGGCCAACACGCTGCGTACGTGGGAGAGCCAGGCCATGCCGTGGTTGACCTCCTGGGCCCAGCCTTGGATATCGCGGGAATGGCCGAGCCAGCCGGGATGCGTGGAGGGTTGTGTATTTGACCCAGGGATCATGACATCTTCTGGGATGTGCACCCAGTGAGGCGGAGTTGCGGGCCAGAGCTGTGCTTCAGCCTCGGCGATCCCGGCCTGAACCTGCTGGCCCGCTCGGGCCCCATGGGTGGGTGTGACTGTGTAGGTGAGGAGCCCGTGACGGAGCACGGGCATGGCGCCGAGCGCTTCGAGACACCTCATCATGGCGTTGATCCCGTACTCCATCGCTCGCCTCCTCAGGCAACCGGGGCGCTGGTGCGCACGGTTACGAAAGCGTCACCTTCGTGGACGATGACCTGCTGGTCCGCCTTGTACGCTGCGCCGTCTCCGTGCAGTTTGGCCAGCTCGTACATCGCCGCGTCCAGCCCGGCGAGGGCGAGGATCGCTCCAGCGGTCTGGTGCTTGTCGCTTACCTTGAGCTCGACGTTGTCGACCGTGAATGTGATTGTTTCGCTCGGGTTCTTGTGGTCGGTCATGACTATTCTCCTTGCCGTTGATCGAGTCGCCGGGCCTGTCCCGACGTCCTCTCAGCAAGTAGACGAGGTAGCGGCTTGAAGTGTTAGCGGCACTCCTCGCACAGGCCGTTGGTGAGCAGGTTCGGCCGGAATTTCAAGAAGCAGCTGCCGGCGCACAGGATCAGCTCGTCAGTCTGGCGGTCGCAGCGGCACCCGCAATTCGGGCAGGGCACTTGGTTGCACTTCGGGCAGGGGTACCCGCGGACCGTCCGTGTCAGGCCGCAGCAGCTGACCTCTTGTTCGAGTCGCTGATCGAATTCGCGGTGAGCGTTGGGGTGGAACTTCTCGGCACCCCACAGGTCGGTGTCGGCCATCACTACAATCCAGCGGCCGTCTGCCTCGACAGCGTCGAGGTAGAAGTCGACTTGTCCGCCCCAAGGCATCGCCCAGAAGCTGCGCTGCCGAATAGAGCCTCCCGTGCGTATGGCCCGGAGGGGGTGGCCAGGCGGGACAACCTGACCAGGCCACGGGTAGATCTTCGGCCAGCCCTTCTCTGGATCTGGACGGACGCTCGCGTAGCGCACTACGGTCGAGTTGGGATCGGGGTCGGATTCGATGATCAGCACTGCGCCGAGTCCGGGAAGCCTCGAGGCCAGAGCGATGGCACATGCCGGCATGCTGGCGTTACTTCGTTCATAGAGGGCTAGGACGTGCCGGGCCTGAACCTGGGCGCCCCCCAGAATGTGGTCGATGTCGGATTCGGCAAGCAGGAGCCGTTGGGCAATGCGGTCGCAGATCGTTTCGAGTTCCCGGTTCGGGTCAGTTTGCTCGACGAGCCAGTCATAAACAGCAGGGGTGTGGTCAATTAGCCAATGGCCGAGTTCATGGGCCAAGGTGAAGTTCTCCCGTCGGCTCCAGGGAGTCGGCGCATAGAGAATTACCCCGTCCTTGAGGAAGGAGACCCCGTCGCATGCTCCGCCATCGCCGCGTTTTTCGCTGAGGTGCTCGGCGTGCCCGACTTTCAGGCCGAGACCGTCGCGAAGAGCCGCTTTCGGATCGGTGGCGAAATCCATGCGAACCTTATGGTTAAGTCCTTCCA
This sequence comes from Paenarthrobacter nicotinovorans, assembly GCF_007670255.1. Taxonomy (GTDB): domain Bacteria; phylum Actinomycetota; class Actinomycetes; order Actinomycetales; family Micrococcaceae; genus Arthrobacter; species Arthrobacter nicotinovorans_B. Next base: position 17,753 of record NZ_SZVS01000013.1, read on the forward strand.
GCGCTGCTTCTACGCACTCTTCAAGCGTCTTCATCTGTCTCCAGCGCATGAATGAGTGACTCCAGGGAGGCCAGCATCTGCTCCTTATCGGGCATGTCTCCACGATGAACTGTGGCAAGCATCCGTGACTTCATGGCCGATTCCGCCATGTGAGCCGAGATTCTCTGTACCTTGGCAAACCGCTGAACGAGCTCGCGGAAGAGCTGTGTTGCGGCAACCTCCTCGACCACTCCGAGGAGCGTGGTCCGCTGTTGCAGCGGCTGAGCAACAAGACGTTCCGGGTCGATGCGCACCTCCTCTGCGATCGCCTTGATCAGCGCTGGAGGAACGTCTGGAGCGGGACGTGTTTGCCAACGGAAGATATCGGACGGGTCCACCTTCCACCCCCGGGCATTCAGCCGGGCCGCCAGAGCGGTGGGCTTGACGCGGCTAGCCTGGCAGGCTCGTGCAAGTGCCTTCGAGTCGAGTTGGAAGTTGGGATCTGGAACCACGCCCAGGATTGCAGCCACCGGATCATTCTCAAGCGGAGGCGCAGTATGTGCCGCCTCCCACACCAGGTCTGCGGCATTAAGCATCTTCAGAACTTCCTCGCGTCGGTCGCTGTCGAATTGCGCAAGCATCTGCTCACGCTGCGGGCCTGGCGGTTCCTCCAGCAGTCGTTCCAAGAGCTGGTCGGTCTCCTCGTTCATAGTTCCACCTCCTTGGCCTCTAAGAGGCTTGTCAATTTCTTTCTCGCCTTCGACGCGATTTGCCGGACCCGCGAGCTCGACACGCCGAGCTCGTCGGCGACCTGTTGGGATGTTCTTTCCAGCCCTGTGCACTGCCACAGCACATAGGCCGCCTGAGGATCCCAGATTTCCATCTCGGCCATTGCGTCGCGCACTGACTGCACGGTCTGCTGACGGCCGATTTGTTCCACGACCTCGGAGGCCGGGTCGTCTTCGAATTCGTTGCCGCCTAGGCGGTCGCCTTCAAGCGGTGTGGCTTCGGCGAGCTGGAGTTGCTCGCGACGGTGCGCGGCGGACTTCCACAAGTCCCGAATCTTGTTCTGGACCGCGCGGACCAGGTAAGCCTCCCAGTTCCGGATGTGGCCGGGCGGATTATTGAGGATTGAGACCATCACCTCGCCTATCACGTCGTCCGCCTGGTTGTCGCCGTCGGTGCGCAGCATGGCGTAGGCGACGCGGTACATCACATCGCGGTGTTCCAGGTATATCGCACCGATGTCCTGTGGGACGGTGGATACCTCCGCCTCCGAAACCACGTCTTGTTGTGGGTCCATGCTCCCCGCCGCTAGGTCAGATTTCCACGAAATGAAGCCTATTCAGAATGCTACTTGTGTGAGGTAGTCGAGGTTGCAACGTCATGTGTTAGCAGAGGGCTGAATCTTCTTTGTCGTCATGGCGCGTTGGGGCAGGTCAGAGCGGTAGGCAGCATCCCCGTTCCGGACAAGCTGCCCGGAAGAATGGCGCTAGGGACCACTGGTGGTGGTCGATGGCGCCCGCCTTTCCCTGTGGCCCCGGCAAAGGAACGACCGCGGCCAGTAAGATGCTCGGCCGCATTTCGGCCTTCAGCCCAGTGCGGATAGCGCAATGGATCCCGCCGCGCCGATGACGAGGCACGGGCCAAGCGGGATGGCGGTAGTCAACGTGGCCTTGTTTCTGGCGAGCAAGACGACGGCCGCTGCGGCACCGACCAGGAATGCTAGTGCAATGCCCCAGAACAGCAGGCTCCAGTGAATGTAACCAAGGAACATTCCCAGAAAGCCGGCGAGCTTGACGTCGCCGAAGCCGAGGTGTCCGGGCCGGATGGCCCCGATTAGGTAGAAGAGAACCCATAGGGCGGCCATGCCGGCAACCGCACCCAGGAAGGCTGTCCAGCGGCCGGAGGAGGCGCTGGCTAGGCAGAGAAGGGCCAGACCTGCCGGGTAGGCGGGAAGGAGGACTTTGTCAGGTATCCGCTTCTCACAAAGATCCGTGATGGAGACCCAGACGCCGACGGCAGCGGCGCCCACAAAGGCCACTGTGAGCGCGGTTGCAGTCAGCCAGTCCATGGGACTCCTCGTTACTTGATGATCGTCTGGATCTCGCCGATGCGGATCTGAGTCTGGGACGTGGCCTGCAGCGGGATCTGGCCACTCTGCCCGGCACCGGACCAATCGACCGTCCATTGGCTATTGGCCGTTACTGTGTAGGCATCACCAGGCTGACCGGCGGATTGCTTGTTGTAGCGGTAGCCGCAATCGGGAGAAGGGTCCACTGTGTGGTTCCAAGGTGTTCCTGGGCCGGCACACGTGACGGTGTTTCCATCACCCATGCCCCAGCTGATCTGGGTGACTTTGGCCGTCGCGGTGACGGTCACTCCACCCAGTGTGGCTGTTTCCGTGTAGGGGCCGTATGTCAGGGGCTGCGGGTTGTTCACCCATAGCCAGACCGGCAGACCCACGGTGCCGGCATAGCCAGGCGCATCATGGGGAACGATGCCGATCTCGATGCCTTTGAGCCTGAAGGTCTTCACCAGGGCGGCTGCTGCCTGGGCGGGGGTGTAGCGGTTGAAGCCCGGCGGAGGGGTATCGAGCCAGAAGCTGACTCGAACCTTTGGTGTGCAGCCAAGAACAGGATCGACAGGGGGTAGGCAGTCATCCCAGGACTTGCAGACATACCGGGCACCGACTGATCCGTCCTTCCCAGCAGGCGCAGTCCCCTGAGGCTCCTGGAGACCGAGATAGCAATTCTTCGGCGCGTACCAAGGGTTGCCGTTCTCGGAGCAAGGCACTTCGACATCCTTGGTCCCGTCACCAGACTTCGTACTGCATGTAGACGGCCCAGGTGTGAAGCTGCCTGGCGCAGTAGCATTGCCATTTCCGTTACCACCCCCGCCACCAGGCTGGTTAACGGAGATGTCGCAGATGGGGGAAGTGGGGTCACAGGACACTCCATCTGCCTGCGCCGGGCTACCTCCGAAGGTGACCAGCGCGGTGACTGTGATGAAGAGTGCCACGAGGCAGCGGCCAATGCGGTTTAGCATGCGACTGGAGCCCCCGACGTATCAACAACCTTCCACGTTTTGTCGGCGGGGTTGTAGCCGACGGTCACGTTCACTACACGGCGAGGAAGATTGTCCTTATCGGGAACCGCATTCCCACTGCCGTCGAGGAACTTGGCCGTTGAGATATCTACGCACGTATTGAGGATGACTTCCCCGAACCGCACTGCCGTACCGTTTTGCTGGGCGAGATCTGATGCCGTGCTCTGGTCATGGCTCACAGTGACGTTGTAGAAACCGATCATCTTGAACTGCTGCGTTGCATAGTTCTTGGCTTGGGCGTTGGCGACCTCCAGGGCCCTGTCGGTAGCGAAGGGTGCGATGCGTTGAGGGTTTGCACCGCTTTCCTGGGCGATGATGTTGCCCATTTTGAAATAGGCGATCGCGGCTTGGCCGGCTGTCTCAATGGCTTGTTCTGAGCTCGCGGGTGCGTTGCTGGTGACCGGTGTGGGAGGAGCCACGGTGCTAGGGGTTGGCGTGGGGCTGGTGCTGGCCGTGGTGGTGCCTGTTGTTGATGTGGTGGGGTTCGGCTTGGGGTCCGTGGTGCAGGCGCTGAGCGCGGTCAGGGCGATGATGGCCAGTACTGCGCTTGCTGTCTTCGTCTTCATCATGGGGTCTCCCTCGTCGTTTTCGTTCGTAGCAGGTAGCTGTGACACTCAGGCGAGCCGGAGTGCGGTGATCAGGTCTTTGGTTTCGCGGTCGGGTTCGGCGTCTTCGTCGGCTGAGGAAAGCAGGGTTGTGAGCTGGTTGACGAGGGCTGAGGCCTTCTTGGTGTCGCCGGTGGCCGCTGCAACACGGAGTGCTTTCCGGTGGAGCTCTTCGTTGTAGGGCTCGGCTTTGATGCCGGCTGCTGCTGCCTTGGCAGCTGTGTCGAAGTCACTGGCATTGAAGGCCCGTTCCCAGAGGACGGTGGCTGCATCGGCGATGGTGGCGGACATTTTCATTTTGAGGAGATGGGACCACCCGTAGCCGCGGCCCGGGTCATTGAAGGGTTCTGCTTTGACCAGGGCAAGGGCCTTTGCCAGGTTCTCTGTGGAAACGGCGGCGGGTGCACCTGGTACGAGTGCTTTCCAGTGGTGCCAGTCGGTCTTGACGTCTTCGTGCAGGTTGTAGACATCGACGCCCGGGACGACCTTCGGGAACCATTCGGTGTCCGGGTCGGCTTTGCCGATTAGACGCCGTGCGCGGGAGCAGGCTGAGTTCCTGGTCTGGAACTTCTCTTCGGGGCTGGTCCCTGGCCACATGGCGGCGTGGAAGGTCCGGAAGTCGACGCCCGGGTGCAGTGCCAGGTAAGCGATGATTTCGACGGAGCGTGAATGGTGGGATCCACCGGTGCTGCGCTCCCCTGCTGCGTTGTGGAGGCGTACGGGGCCCAGCAGGGTGATGAACGGTGCCTCATTGTTGAAAGCGGCCAGCGGATCCGGTTCCGGTTCGGAGGGCACTTCAGCGAGCTGGTTGACGAGGGCTGAAGCATCGTCGGGGACGGTGACTTCCTCGACCTGTTCGGCTTTGGCGGCCGGGGCTTTGTCGGCGGTTCGCATGGCTGCCACGATCCGGGCGTATTCCTCATCGGAGATGACCTGGGGCATGAGCTGGATGCCGTCGGGGGCCAGGGTTGCGGCTTCACGGCTGTGGAGTTTGAGTTCCCAGGGCCCGCTGATGTGGCTGCCGGAGACGGCGGCGATCCCGACGCGGGGGACTTGTTTGACGAGCTCGGCGAGCTGCTCGCGGACTTCCGGGCTGGGTTCTTCTGCCAGTACGACGATTTCCGGGATCCAGTTTTCGCTGTAGGTGCCGAGGCTGCGGGCGTGGGAGAGGTCTTCTGCACCGACGGTCTTAAGCAGTTCGTCGAGTTGCCGGGCGCGGCCTTGAAGGTCGGCCACGAGCTCGTCGAGGTCCTCCAGGTGGCGGATCCGGCCGGTGTCCATGACGTCGGGCAGCTGCCGGTCGCAGCCGACCATGGTGACTTGCAGGTCATCGGCCCAGGGGCTGACTGCGAGTTCGATGGCCATTGCCATCATGGCTCCGCGGGTGAGTTCCTCGTCGCCGGTGACGGTCATGGCGGCGATGGATTCAAGGTCGGCCAGCAGGAGACCGCCGTTGTTGTCCCGGCCGAGGGTGACCAGGGCAGGGTAAGGGGCGCTGTGCGGGGTGAGGAGGTCGGGGACCTCTGCGGCGGCGATCTTCCAGGCGGTGTTGTCCGTGGCGATGGAGATGAAGGGGGCGGGGAGTTCCTGGGCGGTGTTCAGATACAGCTCAATGGAATCATTGGCCAGGCGTGCGGCGAAGAGGCTGGGGAGCCGGCGCTCGGTCTGCGCAGCCCATGAGGCGAGCCAGCGCAGGGCCTGGTCCACGGCGGAGCGGAGGTCGGTTGCCTCGACGGCGACGAGTTCCTGCTCGGTGACGAATTCATCGCTGCCCGGCACGGGAATGGCTTGTCCGGGCTTCCGGGACCGGCTCTGGCGGAACCGCTTCAGGCCGAGGGTGGCAAGGATCCCGGCGGCAAGGATGCCAAGGATGCCACCGGTGGTTGCCAGCAGGCTCAGATCTTCGCCGGACTCCGTTTCGTCGGCGGCTTCCGGAACCGCGGCTGTTGCCGCTTCCGGGGCGGGGCTGGTGGTGAAGCGTGCAGGTGCCGGCGGGGTTTCTGCTGGTGGTGCTGCGGGTGCCTGGGCTGCGGCCGGTGCGGGGGTTTCCTTGACCGGTGTTGCAGGAGCTGGAGGTTCCGTGATGGCCGGGGCGATGGTTTCTGCGGCGGGAGCGGGGGTAGCCGGGGTTACAGCTACGGGGGCTGGGGCCGTCGCCGCAGCGGCGGCGGGAATGGCCAGGGTCCAGCCGGGAAGGAGCAGGTCCGGATCGGTGAGCTTCGCTCCCCCGGGCTGTTCGATGTCTGTGGAGGCGTTGAAGATCTCCATGTACCGGTCTGCATTGCCGAGTTTGGCCTGGGCGAGCGCGGCGAGGGTTTCGCCTTCCTGGACGACGTGGTTGCCGGCGGCCGCGGGAGCTTGGGTTTCCGGAAGGTTGAGGATCCAGCCTGGGCGGATCACGCCGTCGTAGCCGAGGGACATACCATCGGGCTGGGTGATGCTGCGGCTGAGGTCGGAGATCTCCGTGTATCGGAGGCCGTCTCCGAGATGTGTCTCGGCCAGGGACCACAGGGTGTCGCCGGCCTTTACTGTGACCTGGGCATGCCGGACAGCCGCCGGGGCTTCGTGCTGGACCGGTGTTGTGGTTTCGGCGTGGAGCGCGGCGGTAATGGTGGTGGGTGCAGCTGCAGGTGGTTTCTGGGCCGCCATGGCCGGGGAGGCGGTGCTGACGGCGGCGAACATGAGGAGGATGGCGCCGATGAGGGCGGCCGCGGTCTGCTGCTGCAGCCCGAAGCCTGGAAGACGGACCGCCGGGGCCCGGCGGATGAGGGCGCCTGCCTCGAGGATGAAGCTGAGGGCAAAGCTGGCCCACAGGATCCACGCGATGCAGGGAAGGATTGTTCCGGTGAGGTACCGGCCGCCGTAGTCAGGCACGCTCAGGGCATCGCCGAGGTTGAGCAGACCGGCGAAGGGGTTGCCGGCGATCAGGATTAGGCCGGCGGGGATGCCGATGAGGATGATGGCCGTCGCGGCCAGGGCGGCGGTGCCGGTGAGAGTTTTCTTGAGTGACATGGGTCCTCCTAGTTCCCGACCCGGTGTTCGGGTTCAACGGTGGCGGTTCCGGTGACGGTGGCCGGGCCGGGGAAGAAGATGAAGTCGATCTTCTTGGTGGCCGTGACGGTGATGGTGTTTCCGGTGACGCTGACGGTCCCGGTTGCGCCCTGGGCGCTGAGGTATTGGAGTGCTGCGTTGCGGGCGGCGTACGGGTCGACTGCGGGGCGGTTTCCGTACAGGGTGTCCGGATTGATCCTTCCGGCGCCGACGCGGGCCGCTTCCCCGGCGATGAATTGTGCGCTTTCCTGGCCGCTGACTTTCCGTCCGCCGTCCACGACGAGCAGGACCGCGGCAAGCACGACAACGACCATGACGATGAACGTCAGGGTCGTCTCACCTTGCTCACTGCGAGTGGGCTGGGCGCTCATTGCTCACCTTTCCCGGTAGGGGTCGATGGGGCTGGTGCCCGATTTGTGGACGGTCGCTGCGCCGGGGAGCCCGGTGAGGATCGTGTCGGAGAAGCTGACGTCGCAGCTGACGTTGACGGTGACGTAGCCGGTCTGTCCGAGCGGGACCCTGTAGCCGGAGGTGTCGACCTCGACGCGCAGGTTGTTGCAGGGGAGCTTCTGCGCCTGCGCCCAGGCATTGGCCGATTCGAGCCCCCGGCGGTAGGCATCTTCCGGGGTGCGGGTCAGGGAGGCGTCCCGGGCGGCGTATTGGGCAACCTGGGCGGTGGTGACTGTGGTGTTGTTCCACCGGACACCGGCAATGAGCCCGCCGATGATGGCCACGCAGACGGGCGCGAGAATGACGGCTTTGAGTGTTTCGGAGCCCTTCTCGGCGGGTCCGTCCAGATGCCAGAGCAGCTTCCTCATTGGCGTGGCACCCATCGTTCCACCGGCCCGGAAATGGTCTCGGTCACGGGGATTCCGTTCATCCAGGGGACGAAGGACACGGCCTTTCCGCTGACCGTCACGGAGGTTGTCTGGGCGTTCCGGGTGATGGACACCTGGTACCCCTGGAGCAGGACATCGGCTCCGGATTGGCGCAGCAGTTCCTGTGCTCGTGTTTCGCCGCCTGCTGCGGTGCCGGTGGACCGCCGGGATTCGGCGACGGCCGCCGTAGCGGCCTGGTGGGCGAGGTTGGAGGCGTGGGCGACCAGGGCGAATTGGAGGACCACAAGGAAAAAGCCCAGGATCAAGGGCAGGATGATGATCGACTCCAAGGTCGTCGTTCCTGCTTCTTTGTCGCCAGGCTCTGCTGTCACGCCGTCTCCCCCCTCCCGGTGGTTCTCTACTGAGGAATCTTGGCGAACCAGGAATCCATGGCGCCAGTCAATTTCCCGGCGATTGCCACGACGACGACCAGGACGATGGCCGCGAGGATGACGATTTCAAGGGTGCTGAGGCCGCCTCGTTCCTGGTTGCCGGGGAACGCCTTGCGGTGGGCTTTGGTGGCTGTGCCGGTGAGCAGGTTCAGTACTCCAAGCAGAAGAGTGGTGGTCTTGATGTAGAGGTTCACGATGTGCTCCTTCAGGCGTAGCGGTCGGTCGTTGAGTTAAGTGCGTCTGTCGTCTGTATAAGTACGGTGTTTTGGTGGCGCGGCTGAACTAGAGGGAAAAAAGTTTGATCAGAGCCGGCGTGGCCAGAATCGCGATGAAGCTCACGGCCATGGCGACCAGCGGCAGCGTCATCCTGACGGTTTTCTTGTTGGCCCCGGTTTTTTCGTCCGTCAGTTGGGCAGTGCGCAGGGCCTTGCCTCTGGCACGAAGTGTTGCGTAGATAGTGACCTCCTTTTCCCCCGAAAGGCGCATGATGTCGGCCAGGTCCCCCAGTTCCGGGACGCCGATTTCACGACTTAAGTGTGACAGGCCGTCCCAGGGCTGTTCCCCGGCCAGCCTGGAACGGATGAGTTCCTGGCGGATCCGGACGAACACCCAGGACCGCCCCACTTCGGCGGCGTTGGCCAGGGCAGCGGCGGGGTGCTTCCCGCCGTAGCCGGACATGGCCACCATTTCGAAGTAGGCGCCGATGGCCCTGGAGAAGTCCTGGCGGGCGTGGACTGCCAGGCGTTTGATCCTGGCGTCCGGGAGTATCCAGCAGGCCAGTGCCAGCGGAACGCACAGCAGCAGGGGCATGGAAGCGAACTCACCGCTGATGACATCGGTCAGACCGAGCAGGAAGAACAGGGTGAAGCCGACGACGGCGTAGGTGGCTTTGCGGGCCAGGTGAGCGTGGGTGCTTTCGCCGGTGACAGCGAGATCGCTGTCGGATGCGCGGCCGAGCCTGGCAAGGCTGAAGCGGCTTTCGATCCAGGCACCGAGCCTTTCACCCCGGCTGCGTGTCCGGTCTGCGTCGAGGTGGCGGACGGATCCGAGGCGCTCAAACGCGGCGGCCAGCTTGGGTGAGGAAGGCATGAATTCCCGGACCAGCAGGGCAACGCCAAGGCCTGCGACGGCGCCCCAGAAGAGTGCTGAGAGCCACATGCTCATTCCCCCTTTCCGGGGAGGAGAATCCGTGCCGGCGTCTTGCCGGTCACGACCTGGCGCATCCAGAGCAGGCTGCCGGCGAAGACCGCGATGAGCAGGGCCAGGAGGATCTGCCCGAACGGGGTGTTGTACGGGGCCATGTAGGTGCCGTTGAAGAACATGCCGATGATTACGATCGTGGCCACGACGAAGATGCTCCGGGAGACCAGGCGCGGGGTGGCCCGCTGTGCTTCGACCTCGCGGCGTGCAGCGACTTCGTCGTTGATCGTGTCGGCCAGGGCCTGCAGCGCATCGCCCAGGGCTCCGGTGCGGAACTTGGCGGTGAGCTTCAGGTTGGCCACGAGCACATCGGCGGTAGCGTCATGGAGCTCGTCAGCGAACCTGTCCAATGCGTCTGCGGTGTTCCACTGGCTGTTCAGCCGGGCAACGAGCATCCGGACGGGTGCCTGGATCCTCTCCGGTGTGCTGGGCAGGGAGAGGCGGATGGCGCTTTCGAGGTCCTGGCCGGCGGACGTCAGGCCTGAGACGTTCCGGGCCCAGGACTCGACGGCCTCCAACAGGGCGATGTCCGTGGCGGCCGTCGGTGCCGAGAGCAGAAAACGGCCGAACAGCAGAGCGCAGGGAACGATGGCGATGGCCAGCAGGGATCCGCTGGCAGCTGCGGCCACGATGCCCAGGAGAAGCCCCACCAGGAGGAGAACGCGGCTCATGCGGCTCATCCGCCCCACAGTTGCCCGGGTCCTGTTCCACAGAGAGTTGCCGGGGCGGCTGCTGCTGGGCGGTGCCGGGAGGAATGCTACGACAAGGGCCAGGACACCGGTCAGTGCCGTTGCTACGGCTGCGCCGGCCAGCAGGCCGTTCACAGGACCATTCCTTCGGGCTGGAGCCAGCGCTGCGCGTCGAAGCCATGCTCGGCGAGCAATTCACGGGTGTCTTCACGGAGGGCGTCAGCTGGTGCGGCGTGAAAGGATCCGCGGGCTGCTTTGAAGATGGTCCGGGACACCGGCCAACGTCGGCCTTGCATCTCCCCCATGTGGACTTCGGCGATCTCCGTGACGTAGCGGTGCATGTTGCCCTCGACCCGTTTGTTGGCCAGATGCACGATCAGGTCGACGTTCTCCCCGACTTCGGTATAGGCGATGTCCGGAGGTGTCCCAAGGACAGCCTGCTGGTAGAGGGTGGCCAGACGATCGATCGCTTCGGCGCAGCTGGAGGCATGGACCGTGGACAGCGAGCCCGTTCCGGCCCTGGACGCCTCGAACATGGGCACGATTTCGCGTGACCGCACTTCACCGACGAGGATCCGGGACACGGAATGGCGCAGGGACTGGTAGAGCAGATCGCTGAGATAGATGTCTCCGGTACGCCGGCCGTCGGGGTTACGGCTTCCGGAGCCCTCCACCGACTGCCAGGGCATGATGATGCGGTGGCGGTCCGCCATGAGATCCAGGTGCAGTTCGCGGACGTCCTCAATGGTGACGATCGGCTCATCGGGATCCAGGACGTTGCAGAGGGCGCGGAGGAAAGTGGTCTTGCCCGCGGCGGGCTTCCCGGCGACCACAATGTTCAGTCCGGCCTTCACGGCCGCGGTGAGCAGCTCCATGTGCGCTTCAGTGAGGGTCCTGGACCGCTGCAGATCCTCCAAGGTGACGTCGATCAGGTTGTGCTTGCGGATATTGATCGAGACTGACTTGTCGATGGGTGGCATGACCGCGGCCAGGCGTTCACCGCCGGGGAGGGTCATGTTCATCATCGGGTCGGTATCGGCGATGGTCCGGGAGCCGCCAACATTGTTGCCGCTGCCGATGCGTTGAAGCATGCTGATCAGTTCTTCATCACTCGAGGCGATCGGCGGACGTTCCTCGATGTGTCCGCCCGAGCGCCTGAGGAAGACCCTGCCGTCGTTGATGATGATGATGTCTTCGACGCCGTCGACGTCCAGGAGCAGCTGCAGCTGGCCGACGCGGAACTGCTCGATGAAGACACCTTCGCGCAGCAGCTCCTGGTACTCGATGGACCAGTCGACGCCCCCGGTTTCGAATCCCGCCTTGGCTTGCTGAAGGACCTCTTCTGCCACAATGGCCCGGCCGTGCTGTTCCTGGGCTTCGGCGTTGACGTCCTGGTTCTTGTCGGTGAAGTTGGCGATCCTCTCGGCAACAACCGACTGGATGGCCTTGACGTCTTTCCAGTCCAGAAGTTCCCATCGCATTTCGCGCCGGCGCCGCTGCTCTTCCTGGTACTGCAGGAATCGTGCCCGCGGCGGGGACGTGCGGGCAGGTACAGCTGCAGATGCCGCGGCCCTGGGAATGGCAGCTGCGCGGCGGGGGGCTGGTGCCGGGGTACGTGGAGGCATTGCCGAGGTGTTGGCTGCAAGGTGGGGATTGCGGCGTGAGCCCGTCGGGATCTCCGCGGCGGACGGTTCGGCAAAGAGCGGCAGGGAGCCAAGGTTCAGGGCCGAGGGGTCGGCGGACGGTCCGGTCATGATCGGGTCTCGCTTTCGTCGAAGGCCTGGCTGGTGCTGCGCTCCCCAAGCTCGCTGCGGCGGGCGGTGATGCCGTTTGTGATGGTGTTCGCCAAGGAGACCAGCGTGCGCTGGAATGCCGACTTGGAGAGTTTCCGGCCCCCGTCCTCCCCGGCGCTGTAGACCGAGGCCATGTCGCCATCGTGGGGAATAGTCCCCAGATGGGGCAAAGCGATGGCGGAACGGACGTCGCGGTCGGAGTACCCGGGCCGGCCTTTACGGGCCCTCAGTATCAGCCCGAGCGCTGCCGGCGAGGAGTCCTGCTCAAATTGGGAGTGGAAGTCATCAAGCCGCATTCTCAGGGCATAGAGGCTGGGGAGGTCTGCCACGGCCATAAGGAGAGCCGCGTCGGATCTGGTGAACAGCGGCCGCCTGGCGTCATTGACAGCCAAGCGGCCAAGGTCTGCGATGACGTCGATTCCTGCTGATTCGAGACCGCGGAAGAGTTCCGCCAGGGCAGGCCAGGCCGAGGTGGCGCTGATGGCTGCCACCGGGGAATGGAAACCCGGCAGGACCCACTTGTTGGACCCGATCGAGATGACCTGGCTGAAGAGGTCTTCATCGGTCACGGGGCCTTCCTTGAGCCGTGCGGCGAGTTCCAGGATGCCGGCCCCGTGAGGGCGTTCCCCGCGGAAGTATCCGGGAAGGAAGCTGGTGGCGCGGCCGGAATCCGCTTCGACGACGACGACAGGCCGAGGCCAGATGTGGCCCAGGCCCAAGGCCGTGGTGGTCACCCCGGGCGCGTCACTGGAGCTGGCAAGGGAGATCAGGGCCATGTCAGCTCCCGCTGCCGGTGTTGTGGTCAACGACGATCGCCGCATTGCCCTTGGACGCCCGCACCGCAACATCGGAAGCCTGGGAGCTCTTTACGGTGATGTCGACCAAGGTCGCGCCCGTGACACTGTCCACCTTGGTGGTCAGGATTCTGCCGCTGATGTCCTGCCCCCGGGCGGCGTTCGCGTTCTGGGCGGTGGTGTCGATGATCCTGACGGGATCCCCGGGAACCAGCGGCCTCGCCGGTGCCTGCTCGGGCTTGAGGGTGATTCCCACAATGCTGAAGCCCTCCCCCGGCTGCAGCGAATCGGCGACCGCTCCGGAAGTAATCAGTGACCCTGGCGGCAGATCAACGGTGGATACCTTGCCGAAAACCGTACGGGCCTGATCGGCCGTGATCCCTTTGAGGCCCGGCTGGCCGGCTGCGACATCGATGGTCGTGAAGGAACTGTCCGTGAAGGTCTCACCGCGGTTGATGGGCTTGCTTGCGACCAGGACGGAGACAGTGTTTCCGGCTGACTGGACCAAACTGACGGTGATCAAGGAAGCAGTGATGATCAGCGCCAGGGCCGCAATGATCCAGGCCGGCCGGGCGCGGCGCTTCACCGGAGGCAGGGACTGATGCTCAGCCTTTGCCGCGGGTTCCTTCGGCTTACCCCGCAGGCTACGGGTTTTGGTGGTTGTGGTGGTCATGGTCTTTCCCCCAATACGGTGGTTTGTCAGGAAGACAGGAAGTGCTTCACGCAGACAAATACGAGCTGGTTGCGGCTGGAAGCCTTGAACTGTTCCTTGATCCCGTCGATGACTTTCAGGTTCTTCCCACGCATCTTCATCGTGATCGGGGCATCCCTCAGTCCGTCTTCGTCGTGCGAGACCTGGGCTTTGGGAAAATCGAAAAGCTGGATGTCATCCGGTCCGGCGTAAGAGACCGCAGGCCCCAGGAGCGCGGGGATCTCCTTGTAGGAGGCCTGGATGGCCAGCATCACCAGCGTCGGCTGGGATACCTTCAGTTCCCTGGCCTTGGCTTTGAACGCTTCGCGGATGCTTTCGGTGAAAAAGAACTGCACAGGTACCGGCTTCGAGTCCGATTCGTCCATGGCCGGGGCAGGCAAGACAGGCGCTACCGGAGCAGGAACGGACGGGGCTCCGGCATCCGGGGCCGGCGTGGCCTTGGACGGCAGCTCAGCAGACGGAACGTCGGCGAGATCATCCTCAACGACGGTGGTTTTGGCCAGTCCCTTTCCCAGCTTGCCGAAGACGGCGTTGGGAGCAGGTCGTACGGGATTCCGCTTGGTCGCCATTGTTACTTCACTTCCTGCTGGAGACCGGCTTCAATCTCTTCGAACCTGCGGACGAACTCGGCAGCAATTGAGGCGTAGTCCCAGGCCAGACCGTCCATGGACGTCTTGGGCCCCTCCGGGTCCTGGGTCAAGTAGGCCTTACTCAGCTCCACTGCGAGCTGCCCGACGTCGCGGGTGACCTTCGCCGCCTTCTCCACGTGCCGGACAGTTCCCTGGAATGTCGGTGCCGCGTCACCGAGCACAGCACGGATGTAGTCCAGGGCTTCCTCCCTGATGGACGTCGACGTGGACCCCACACCGGTCAGAATGGCGCCCAGGATTTCCAGGTTGGGGTTCCTGTCAAGAATCGGCTCAATGAGCGCGGCCGTCTTCCCCAGGCCTTCCAGCGACGCACGATCGGACTTGGAGACGAACAGCACCCACTTCGCGGCAATCAGTGCTTCCTGCTGCAGCAGGGCATCCCCCGGAGGGCAGTCGATGATGACAAAGTCGTAGCGCGGGAGAACAGGTTCCAGCACCCGGCGCAGCGCGCCCTGGGCTTTCGGACCCACCTTGCCCAGCTGGCTTGCGATATGGCCGGCCGCCGAAGAGGTGTGTGTACCTCCTGTGATGACGTCCAGGTTGGGACGGACGTTCTTCAGGGGCGTAAGCGGAGAGCCGAAAATGATCGCCTGGGCCAGTCCCTGCCCGCTGTCGCCCTCCCCGCGGTCCTCGTATCCAAGATCCAACCCAAGGTTGCCCTGGGGATCAAGATCGATCAGAAGGACCCGGAAGTCGTTCTGCGCCAGGATCGCCCCGGTGTTGGCGGCAACGGACGTCTTCAGAACTCCGCCTTTGCCGTTCGCAACCGCAATGACCCTCTCATGGTCAAGGTCCATGTCTTCCTCATTTCAGAATCAACGACTCCCCCAAGAGTCATGGGTGCTACATGCTTCATGCTCACCCTAGTGCAATCAGGATTAATTAATCAATACTTCATTCATCCACATATACAGCAGGTAGCTGTCAGTGTGCATCATCTTTGATGCAAGTATAAAGTAGGGATACATTTCCCTTTGATCATGGATTTTGAATGCCTGAATCATTAGTTGTAAAAGCAGGCTTCAAGTCTGTAACACCCAAGGCGGAAGGTCTCAGTTGACTTAGTACATCCATGATGCACCCTTGCAGCAATGGAGTAACTAAGGGAGAGCAGGGATAATGCAATGGTATTGCAATGAGTCATCCTTGATGCTGCGGTTGTTGAGTCAGGGTACAGCCGTTGTTCAGTCAGGGTATAGCCCCCTGGCCAGCCGGCTCCAGGGGGGGTAGAAGCCTCCCCAGATGTCCTTCAAGCTGGTGGGGAGGGGGCCCCTATGCTCACGGGACAAAGGAAAGGGGGGTGCCATGAGAAGGCCCTTCAGCGGCTTCTCATGGCCCCCCCGATGGGGCCTTCCTGGAGTGGGGAGTAGGTGGCTGGCTACCAGCTGCCCCATTCTGCGATGTGGCTCTGGACGGCCTTCCTGAGCTTGGTGCGGATGACTTCGGCGCGGTACATCAGGGTCTTGTACTTGATGCCCAGTTCCTCGGCCAAGGGATGCAGGGACGTCCCGTTGTGGGCCAGATGGACCTTGGCAAGGAGGCTGACCTCATCGGATGTCAGGGATCCGCTGTCCAGAGCCCAGGCAAGGAGTTCGGTGATCTCGGTTGCGGTGTCCGGCACGCCGGCAGCGGAGACCCGGGGCTGTTCGAGCCAGATGTCTTCAACGGGGAACTCCTCGCCTCCGCGTGCTGCGTCGCGACGGGTCTTTGCGCTCAGGACGTGGAGGGTGTTGAGGACGAGGGAGTAGAAGACCTTGTTGCGGGTTGCGATCGTGTGTTTGTGGATGGCCGTCCACAGGGCTTCCAGAACGGTGTCCTGGCAGGTGGCGTAGTCCATTCCCCGGAGACTCTTGGCTGTCAGAAGCCTGTCCGTGACTGAGCGCAGTACGAGGGTGCAGACGGCCAGTTCAGAGAGCTGGTCATCGGCCCGGGCAAGCGCAATGAGATCCATCAATGCCCCATTGCGGTCTTCGCGTGCCAGACGCCGGTAACGGTCCAGCAGGTCCACCGTCGAAATGGCGGCAAGGACGGGGGAGCCGGCCCAGGGGCGGTATGTCCCTTGATGCGCGGAAGCGGCGATATTCCATTCGAGGTTGAGCCGCCGTGAGGTTGTCGGGTGGCTGGCCGGTGCTGCGGTCATGAGGAGCTCCTTCACTGGGTATCTGCCTGTCAGCGAAGCGAAAGGGCCTTGCCCGGTTTGTGCCTGCAGTCATGCCCGGCGCGGCCTTTCCTGGCGGTTTCCGCGGCATGAGCAGTGCGGGCAAGGGTCCGGGATCCCCGGAAAACCTGGGGATCCGCCCTGTCAGTGGCCGGGCAAGGGTCTTGCCCAAAAAAATCGCTGGAGAACTAGCCGGAGGCCGAAAAAGGCGTACTTCCTATGGGTGACACGAGCTGGTCAACCACCTGAAAGGACCCGAGATGGCACCGAAAGAAGAAGCGGACGGCGATGCCCTGATGGCCGATTCGGCCGCTGCCCTGGCTGCGCGCCGCCGCCTCGGCGAGCACTTCGTGGAGCTGGAATCTGCCCCATTCGAGGAAGGCAAGCGGCTACGGTTTCTTGAATTCCTGCAGGGGGACTACCTCCGCGGCCAGGCGGCCTGGAACCGGCTGTGTGTTGAGGCGGCTCCCATGCCCGAAAGGGCGGAGCAGTGAAAGCGTTCTGGAAGAAACGCGCTGCAGAAGACAGCGGGACGCCGTCGACGGGGACGGCCACCCACCCTTGGACCAACGGCGCCCACTGGACAACCAGGCTGACCACCGCAGGTGTCATAGCCTGCCTTGCGGCGGGTCCAGTTGCCCTTGCCGCCGCCATGCTTCAACCACGCACCGACGCTCCCGCGGCCGCCGTCGTGAAGGACCCCGGAAGCAGCCCCGATGCCCAGCGGGCTGGGGCTTTCGGTCAGCAATATGTCCTGGCCTGGCTGCGGGCAAGCCGCTCAGACAACCAGGCCCTCAAACAATTCGTACCGTTCGCTGTCGACGGGCTGCCGGACTCGCCTTCGCCGGTGGCAGACCCTGTGGTCAGTTCCGTGGAACCGGGCACCGATGGGGTTTACAGCGTGGTCGTTGGTGTCCGGATCCAGGAACCCAACACGAAGGCCAAGGAACCCGCGAGCCTGTGGCAGCGCAGGTTCTTCCGCGTCGCTGTGGCCTCCACGGGTGCTGGGCTGACCGCGGGGACGCTGCCGGCCCAGGTGGCTGCGCCTGCCCAGGCCCAGGCCTTTCCCGGACTGGCTTACCAGCAGAACGTCGGAACCACGGGGTCCGTTGCCGACTCGGCCAAGGCCTTCCTCGATGCCTATCTCACAGGCCAGGGGGAACTGGGCAGGTACTTGAGTCCAGGGGTGCAGATGGACGCAGTCCACCCGGCCCCCTACAAGACTTTGGCCTTGCAGAACGTTGTCGCCACGGCTGAAGTCCCCACGACGATCCAGGACGGGGACCGTCTGGACATCATCGCCACCGTCAACCTCACCGAGCTAACCGGCCAGGGACGTACCAGCGACTACCCGCTCACCCTCAAGGCCCGTGCAGGCCGCTGGGAAGTCACGGCAATGCCGTCCCTGCCGCAACTTTCACCCAAACCCAAACCCAGCAATTCCACGAAATAGGAGAACACCATGTCAGTCACCCTGCAGCTCTTCGCAGAAACCGCCACCACGATTCAAGCCGCCATGCCGGCAGCCGTGCCGGCGGCCGGCAGCCTCACGGACCAGGCCAACAGCCTCCTCACCAACATCTCCTCGCTGGTCAAGATCGGGGTGCCGCTCATCGGCGGCATCGTCGTCCTGATTCTGGGCATCAGGGCGGGGTTCAAGTTTGGCAAGATCATCGGCCTGGGCCTGGTGGCCGCCCTCGTGTTGTACCTCTCGATCGGTGGAGGCCTGGTGGACATCAGCAACATGCTGAAGGCCGAAACCACGGCCGGAGCCTCCCAGGTGCCTGCGACGGTAGGGGATCCTGATGGCGTCGGCTAGGGAGACCGTCCGGTTCTTCACGATGAGCCGGAAGTTCCCCAAGCTCATCGGCCGGATGTATGACGGTTCGAAAATCTGGGGAGGGCCCTACACGACGGTGCAGTTCACCGTGATGGGCATCGTCGCGGTTGCCGGCTTTTCCTCCAAAAGTCTCTGGAGCACCGGCTTTGGGCTGATCGACCTCGCTCTCAGCGTGATCGTGGCCTGGCTCGTCGGATTCCTGGCAGGAATGCTTCCGATCGGGGCCCGAAGCCCCGCCATCCTCGGGCTCGGTCTTCTCAACAGATTGATGGCTCCGGCGGCCGGCACGTGGGACGGATCCGCGCGGCGGCCTGTCAAGCCGCGGATCGTGGCCGGCGCAGGCTTTGGTGTGCCGGAACGGCAGGAGCCAGCGACCAACCCGGAGGTCCCGGTTCCACGACCGGATCACGCTTCCCTGTCCGAGGAACGGTATGTCCCCGAACCTGCCGGGCCGGCAACCGGCCTTGAACGCCTTCTCGCGCAAACAGGAAGCAAATAGCCGCATGCGCAATCCAGTCCTCGACCTCAGAAACAACCTGGTATTCGGCCGCTCAGGGACCGTATGGGCGACATGGCAGCTGCAGGCCATGCCGTACGCCTACAAGTCAGTGGACGAAAAACGGGAAGTCCGGGACCTGCACAAGCAACTGTTCCAGGCCCTCCGCGGCGAAGCCCTCCTGCTGGGGCTGTGCACTGAAATGGACCCGGCTTCCATCGTGTTGCGCATGGTCGAAGGACTTGACCCGGAGAACCACCCGGCCTGGATGGAGGAAGTCCAGGCACGCTATGACGCCCTTCAGGACCAGGTCCTGCCGGGGGAACGGACCTACTGGCTGGCCGTCCCGTTGGCTGTGAACCCGCTGGAACAACTGAAGATCTCGGCCGTTGCCGCCCTCGCCCGAGTCCGGGAATGGGCTGCGCTGCCGAAATGGCATGCACCGGCTGAGGTTGTCCAGGAGGCCTTGGGCAAAGCGGACCGCATTCTCGAAAGCATCCCTGCCGAGTTCCATGCCCGGCCGGTCACCCCCGCTGAAAACATCTGGATCCATCTTCACGCCCAGCAACGCGGCGCCGAGCTGCCCACCGTGCCGCCTGCGAAACGTGGCGAGCAGGGGATCCTGGTCGCTCCCGAAGCGGACGTGGTCAGCGGCACCAGCATCCCCAAGGTGCACTTGGATGAATCCGGCCAGTTTGACGGTACGTCCCTGGTCAAAAAACTCACGCCCTGGAGCAACAGATACCTGCGCGTCCAGTCAGAAGACATGGATTCTGCGAGCTACCAGGTCCTCCAGACTGTGGCGGGAGTACCGACCGGAGGATACGAATTCCCGGGCGTGGAATGGGTCCAGCTGGTCAGCAGCATGAGTGACCAGGCGGATTTCGCTCTCAGGCTTCAGATCAGCACCGCGGCCGAGGCGCGAAGGAAGAACCGGAAGGCGGAAAAGAACCTCGAGGACCAGTCCGAACAGCGCTCCGATGCCGGCAGCATCACGGGCCATCATGGGGAACTGGACGCCCACGCCGAAAACCTGGGCAGGTTCGTGCACGAGATGGGCGCCTCCGAGCAGGAAGTCGAAGTCCAGGCAACCGCGATCTTCGCCGTCGGGGGACCTACCGCGAGGGACGCCCGGCTGCAGGCAGAACACATCCGAAAGCAATACAAGAACTTGGACTTCCGCACCGTCGCCCCCATCGGATACCAGGAAGAACTCTGGTGGGCTATGCTGCCAGGAACCCCGACGACGTCCGTGGTCCGCGAGTACGCCCAGATCCAGACCGGCACCGGCTTTGCCTCGGCCGTCCCCATGGGCAACGCCGAGGTCGGCGACGACTCGGGCATCCTTGTTGCCAAGAACATCACCACAGCCCACCGGTCCCTGGTCTTCCTGGACCCGGCCTCACCGATGGCCTCGGACGCTTCAGGGTCCATCGCCGTCTGCGGGTCCCTGGGCTCAGGGAAAAGCCACCTCCTGAAGCTGCTGGGCGGAAGCGTCTATGACCGGGGTGGGCTGGTGACGGTCATAGACCGCTCCCAGAACGGCGAATGGGAGGCCTTCGCCGCTTCCGTCGCGGATCCGACTGTCGTCGGGATCCTGAACCCCAAATACAGCCTGGACCCGATCCGCCTCTTCTCCCCGGCCCGCGCAGCCCGGGCAGCACAAATGTTCTTCGGCACTCTCCTGAACATCGAACCCATGTCGGCAGAGGGCGCAGCCCTGTCCGCTGTGCTCAGCCCCGAGTATCTGGAAAAGCACCACCTGGCCTCCTCGGGTGAGCTGCTGCGGCACTTGAAGTCCGCAGCATGCACGGTCCCGAAAAAGGAAAGCATTTCCGGGCTCATGGACGTCGTGGCCACGAAGGACTACGGGGCAGTGATCTTCGACCCGGACCTGCCGGCCATGCCAACCGACAGCCGCTTCATCGTGTTCCGCACCATCGGTGTCGAGCTTCCCCGCCACGAAGAACTGGCCAGCGACCACCGCTTCAGGAACCTCCCGGTCGACAAGAAGTTCGGCTCATCGGTCTACGGCCTCATTCTCGAAATCAGCCGGGAGCTGTGCCTGGCAGACCCCACACAACTGGCTGTGTTCATCGGCGACGAAGCCCACCACCTCACCGGATTCCCGGCGGGAGAGGAAGCGGTCGCGGACTTCCTGCGTGTTGCCCGAAAAGATCTGGCGTTCCTCATCCTGGGCAGCCATGACCCCTCGGCTGACTTCGGGTCCGAGACGCTGCGGGGATTGATCAACATCAGGATCCTCATGCGCCAGGAATCAAAGATTCTCGCAGCCAGGGGCCTGGAATTCCTCGAGCTCGACGCCACGGACCAGCAGCTGATGGACCTGGTCCGCAAGGATCTCTCGCCCCGCAACTGGAAAAACCCCGCAACGAGCCGCATGGAGGTTCACCCGGAACGCCGTGGCGAGGCCATCATTCGCGACAGCGCCCTGCGCTACGCCAAAATCCGTGTCCTCCCGGCGGCCCGGGCCGACCGGGCCAAGGCCGCGCTCACCTCCCCGCCGATGCCCAACGAGACGAAGGCAGCCTGAGCCATGACCAACTTCGCAGCAGCACACGCAGCCAGCAAATGGATGCAGCTCCCGGCCTGGCTTCGCCTGTCCTTGGCTGCCGTCCTGGTGACCTGCTGCGTGCTGCTGCTCTCGGCTGCCCCTTCGTTTGCCGAGGACGGCGGGAAGAACGACCAGACCCAGCCCCTCACCGACTCCTCAGGTGTCCCGGTAGGCGCCTACAAGTCCCTTCCCATCGACCGGGGATCCCTGGTCTACAACCAGGACAAGGCCTTCTGGTCCAAACCGGTGGACTTCCTCTGGACCGCAACGTTCAGCAACACCACCCTGACCGTGATGTTCAACAAGTTCCTCATGAGCTTCGGATGGGTTAATTGGATCAAGGGCCCGGCCGTGCTCCTGGCCAGCGGCTTCGAGCAACTCATCGCCGGAGTGCAGTGGCTGCCTTTCGTCGCGATGATGGCCGGCCTTTTTGTCGGCTGGCTCTGGATGAGGGGACGTACCGGCGCCGGCTGGGCAGAGCTGGCCATGTCCGCGATCGTCGTCGCCCTCGTCACGACCGTGCTGGCCAACCCCGTGGCCTCCATTGCGGGCCCGAACGGCGCCCTCGTGAAAGCACAGGAATACGGCAAGACCGTCGGGGCGGATCTGCTCAGCTCAACGAAGAACTCCGAGGGCACACAGCCGGAGGAGGTCATCAACAAGGAAGCCTCTCAGCCCATCGTGGACGCTTTCCTCCGTTATCCCTATCAGGTGGCGGCCTTCGGAAAGGTCATCGACAACAACGAGGCCTGCAAAAAGGCCTTCAACGAGGTCATGAAGACCATCAAACTCAGCAGCGACTCCGACGGGGAAAAGATCCGCAAGGCCGTCGAGGGCTGCGACAAGCAGGCATCCGATACCGCACTCAACCCCGATGCCACCATGGTGTGGAATCTCTGGATCGGCAGCAGCGCCACCGGTCTGCTGCAGCTGTTCCTGAACGTCCTGGCCGCTCTCATGATCATCGCCGTCGGCTTCCTGCTCTACGAGAGCATCAAGATGGTGTGGAGCGCCAAAGCGGCAGTGATCCCAGGCATGAGCCGCTCCAGCCTGTCCCGCAGCGTCGCCATGTGCGCCTTCTACCTCTTCGCCGTCGGCGGAGCCTTCGTCTTCCTGACCCTCTACATGATCTTCATCAAGATGGTCTTCGCCCAGAACTGGACCCAGAACCCCCTCATTCTTTGGAACGTCGTCGACGCTCTCCTGATCCTGGGCATCATCATCATGATCAGGATGTGGATCCGCGGGAAAAAGGTCGGCGAATCCATCGCCGAAAAGCTCCGCAAAATAGGCTTTGGCAACCCCGAATACAAAGTGCGCACCATCAGCGCCGACGACGTCCGCCGCGGCCTGGACCGGGCCTCCACCTACGCCTGGCGGCGGCGCATGATCAAAAAGGATGACACCAAAGAGGACACCAAGGACCCGTCACCAGAGGACGACGACACTCCGCCAACCCGCTCCACGAAACCCAGCACCCCGCAGGGCGCCCTGGGACCAGGCAGCACCCGCAAGCAGCTCCCGCCACCTCCTGCAGGCTCCAAGGTCCCTGCGCTGCCCCCGGGACCGTCATTGCCACCAGGAGCAGCCACAGCGTCCCGGAACGCCCCCGGAGCAGCCGGAACCATCCAGGGCATCGTGCTCTCAGCACGTGAGGCAGCCACCGCCCAGGATCCCAAAGACCGGCGCCGGGCAGCGGCCGGCGGGATCATCCGCGCGGCAGCCCAGCTGCACCCGTACAGCCGGGCCGCGGTCCTCGCCGGTGACGGCGCGAAGGCCCTGAGGAACCGCGGCCAGCTGACAAGGCCGCCAACAGCGGCCCAGCGCGCCCTGCAGGAAAAACTTCGCGCCCATAAGCCCCTGACGGCCAGCCCCGTGAAGCGATGAACAAGAAACTCTGGATACTCCTCGGCACTGCAATCACCCTCTGCCTTGGCCTCGTCGCAGCGGGATCGATCACCTTCCTGCTGATGTTCACAGCCCTTGCCCCCAGGAGCGAGGCCGATACCGGCGCCTCCACCTGCACCATCGGTTCGGCAGCCACCGGACCGTGGAGCAACCCTCTTACCGGCCCGGTCACCAGCCCGTTCGGCCAGCGGAGTCTCGAACTCGGGGCCGAGCACCACGACGGCACCGACATCGACGGTGGCGACGAGGGTGTCCCGTTCTACTCCGCGTCAGCCGGCAAGGTCACGGCGGCGTTCGGGACTGGCGGTCCGGAAGGCGACGGAGACGGAGGCCACGGCATCATCATCGACGCCGGGGGAGGGATCAAGATCTGGTACTGGCATGCCCAGGCCGGTTCCACCGTCGTCAAAACAGGCGACACCGTCCGCCCTGGTCAGATGCTTGCCCGCATGGGCAACACCGGCCGTTCCTTCGGCGCACACCTCCACTTCCAGGTCAACATCAACGGCGTCGCCGTCGACCCGGTCCCGTTCATGAAAGCCCGGGGCGTGACCCTCGGTCAGGGAGCACCCGCGGCCGCGGCCCAACCCGCAGGGCAACAACAAAGCGGCACCCAGACTGGACAATCCGGCGGCGCCTACTCGGGTACACGCTCCGACGGCCAGAACGTGAGCCTGCAGCCGACCCAGGTGAAGAACATCAACAAAGTCATCGCCGAAGGCCAACGGCTGCAGCTACCGGAGAAAGCCATCGTGGTTGCCGTCGTGACGGTGCTGCAGGAATCCTCAGGGTGGATGTACGCGAACGCCGGCAACCCGTCATCACTGTCGATGCCGCACGACAAAGTCGGCAGCGACCACGACTCCGTGGGACTCTTCCAACAACGGCCAGCGGCAGGCTGGGGCAGAACGGAAGACCTGATGAACGCGGAACGGTCGACCCGCAAATTCTGGGGGAAGGACACTGCCGGCCCACGAGGCCTGCTGGATGTGCCGGGCTGGGAGCAGATGAGCGTCGCAGACGCCGCCCAGACCGTCCAGGTATCCGCCTTCCCGGACGCCTACGGGCGCTGGGAACCGGTGGCGAGGGAACTCATTTCCCGGGCCGGCGGATCGCCGGTGGTGAACTGCACGGGCAACAACGATTTCGGCGCAGGGGCACCCTTGCCCGCAGGCACGAATTCCGCGGAAACACGGGCCAAAATCATTGATGCCGCCAAATCCGGGCTCGGCCACCCCTACGTCTGGGGCGGCACCACTCCACAAGGCTGGGACTGCTCGGGCTACGTGCAGTGGGCAATGACAAAAGCAGGCATCAAAGGCGTCCCGCGCACGGAGCAATGGGCCTTCGGACGCAAGACCACCAACCCGCAGCCCGGAGACCTCGTCGTGCAGATCCCCGATGGAAAGAACCACTGGACCCACGTCGGGATCTACGCCGGCAACGGCCAAATGTACAGCGCCCTCAACCCGGACCAAGGCACGCTGCTTCACCCCGTGGACTGGAACCCGGGCAGCGAATACTTCACCATGACCGATTGACGAGGACACGACATGACACCCAAGAGAATCATCGCGCTGGCCGCCCTGGCCGTCGTCATCATCGTGATCGTGGTCCTCGCCCTGACCAGGCAAACCAGCCGGCCCACCGCTCCCGCGTGGGATCCCGGGAGCCAGCCAGCCACAGTGCAGCCGTCTCCAGCCACAACGAATCCGCAGGCGACCCCGCCGGCCACGGGGGCAGCTGACGGGGACGCCGACAAGATTCAGGACACGGGCGAGAGCTTCGTGAAGATGTACGCCAGCCAACGATGGGACGACCCCACACCCGGAGCCTGGACCGGCCGTGCCGCGGCCTACATGACCACGGACTATGCACGGCAGACCCAGGAAGCTTACGGGCGGGCCGGCGGCGCCGCCTGGGCGGAATTCGTCCAGCAGCGACAGATCCGCAAACCGGTCATCCGCAACACCGCCATCAGCGCCTCCTCGCCGGAGAAAGCCACTGTCGTGGTCAGCTACACCGTCACGACTTCCAGCCAGCCCGACCCGGCCGGAACCAGCCAGGACTTCACGAAGCTGCTAAGCCTGCGCACAGAAAACGGGCACTGGAAGGTCTCGGGCATCACCGACCTCGTCAGCGGATATGCCCCGCCCACCGTTGAACAGCAGGCGCCCGAAGTTGCGCCCACAGTCGGTCACTGACACCTTGCCCGCACCTCTCGGTGACGGTGCAGCACGGACTGCCTACAACAAGGGGCATGCAAGGGTCCATCACCTAGACCGCCGTTGGGGATCACCCATGCAGCAAGGACGATGCAACGTGACTTCATCCGCCCAGCCACAAGGCGGACACCTGACATCACCGCTTACGGAAAGGGAGCTGCCAGTGGGCAGGAAGGATGCGGACAGCAGTAAGCCCGCAAGAGTGCAAAGGACAGAGACGGGCGGGACAATGTCCCGTCTCACCTAACTCGAGGCAGACGGTGGCGATTTGGTGCGGTTACTTCAACTTGGATGAGACAGAACGCCGGGGTTTGTCTCACTTTAGTTGAGGCAAATCGGAGAATCGCAGCATGGCTGATGGTCCAAGAACCTTGGAATCATGCGGGATCTGCCCCCGGTGCCTTAACTGTAGTGAGAAAAAATGGCCTAATGCCTCGACTTAAATGAGATTGCCTCACCTTAGGTGAGACAGGACATGAGAAAAAATGGCCTAATGCCTCGACTTAAATGAGATTGCCTCACCTTAGGTGAGACAGGACAGACAAGAAGGATGAAAGGTGCGGGCAACAGTGAAGATATAGGGAGGCTCGCTCGTCATCCGCTTGCACTTCGTACGCTGCGACGAGCGTAACACCCGTGTCAAGCGAACCCTGGGATTTTCGAGGACGCAGCCGGGCTGAGGCCGGCGGCTTCCGCACTAGGGGACATACCTGCCCCGGTTGCCGGCGGAAGGATCCCCATCAAGAAAAACTCCCTTGGCCTCGCCTGAGATGGGAATCCCGGTACTTCCCTTTAACGAATACACGTGAAGGGAGAACGAACATGTCCAGGATTCTTGACGGGCCCCCACGGGCCATGGGTAGCGAACCGGCCTACGGACTCACACCGCGGCCGCCATCCTGGCCCCGCCTCGCGTTCCTCTCGGCGGCCGCCACTGTGGTGGTCGGGATCAGCCTCGTCCTGACCAAACAGGAGAACTGGGTCGCAGCCGCGATGATCGCCGGTCTGCTGGTGACGGGTGTGGCTACGGCTATTGGTTTCCGGACCGACTCCAGGAGAGCCCTGGCCGACAGGTTCACCGAGGCGGTATGCCCCCGTCTGGGCAGCGCCCGCCCGATCCGTGACATGGTCAGGCTTTCAAGGTGGAAGGGCTGGTGGACGGGGGCACCGGAGCGGATCAGTTTGCGGTACGACAGCGCCATCAACCAGGACGACCCCCAGTGGCGCCAGCAGATCGCCGAGCTCACGAAGCTGAGGCTCGGGGGGACCTACCAGATGCACAAGGTCTCCATGGTCAAAGGACGGGTGCATTTGCGCCTGGTACCTGACGTTCCTGAGGCAGAGGAGTCGCTGATTCCGGAGGTTGTCGTCCGTGCCGAGGCTATCGTCCAGAAAGCCTTCAGTGCCGGGGCAAAGGCGAAAGTGGAGCTGGGCCCTGACGGATCCGTAGCACGGGTGGATGTCGCTTTCCAGATCGACAAGCGCTTCGCGAGGGAATTCAACCGGTACGACACCGACTCGACCGTCATGTCCATGCTTCCGGGCCGATGGCGCTCACGCTGGGATCTTGAATCTGACCAGGTTGTCTACGAGCTGCGAAAACCGCTCCCAGAGGCAGTGCCCCACCCGCCGATCACGGTCCTCCCCGGCAGCGCGATCGAGAACTACGACAAGGTCAGGGTTCCTTTTGCGATAGACGAAGACGGCAGGACGCACTTCTGGGAACCGGCAATCAACCCGCACTTCCTTGTGGTGGGCACATCCGGTTCAGGCAAGACCGTTTGCATGCACGGGATCGTTGCAGAGTTCACGGCCCAGGGTTGGCCCGTCTGGGTTGTTGACGGCAAGGCAACCGAGTTCATCGGATTCAGGCGCTGGGAAAACGTGCAGCTGGTCGGAACTTACATTTCCGAGCAGGTCCGCGTGATCCACATGGTCCATACGAAGATGGAGGAGCGCATCAGGGCAATCACCGAGGAACGGGCAACGGAGGACGACTTTGAACCTCTGCTTCTTGTGATCGATGAGTTCAAGGCGTTCAAGTTCCTGCTGACCATGCTCTACAAGAAGATTCGTGTGAAGGGCGATCCAACTGAGCCTGAGGCCCTGGGTCTGGTCTCGGATATTGCCTCCCGCGGCCGTAGCATCCGCATCCACCTTCTGCTTGGAACGCAACGGCCGGATGCAGCCTTCCTCACCGGCGAGATGCGGGACAACTTCGGCGCCAGGCTCTCCATGGGCAGGTTGAACCGCGAAGGTGCCCAAATGATGTGGGGCAACCCGCGGACCGGCGTCGCGCTGCCCAGGAAGGCCCGCGGCCGCGGCGTGACCAGCGATGAGAACAGTAACCCTGTCGAGGTCCAGGTTTACTGGACCCCGGATCCCAGGAAGGCCACGGCGGAGAAGAAGCCCAAGGACTACGCCTTGCTGGAGACGTTGCGTCCGGAGAAGGTGACCCACCCGCGAATGCAGGTCATCGACCCGGAGGAACTTCCTGATTTGGACGGAGACAGCGAGACGATCCCCGTCACCTACCAGGACTGGGCGTCCGCCAGGATCACGGTATGGACGGGGGACCAGGCGGAGCGCCCGCGCTCTCTCGCGGCCCTCCCTGTTGCTGAGGCTGCAGCCGGCAGCGCAGACGAGGGAGAGTTCGTCGATTGGGAGATCGAATACGCGGATCTGGGGGACATACCGGTGACCGACGTCGAGGACGGGGACCTGCTGTGCCTGGATGAAACCACCGATGTCTGGGTAGCCGTGGAAAGCGTCTTCACTGACCCGGAGGACGAATCGAACATCTGCGTCGACTGGCGCAGTGATGATGACGAAACGGGGAGTGAAAGCTTCCCGGATGACGCCATGGTGACGGTTCGCCGTGCCATCAACAACATGGGGGAATAGTGGCAGATTCAGCAATTACCGACGATGACCTCGATTGGATCTGGGGCGTACTGGCCGTGGTCCTGCTGATCGGTGGAGGTTTCGGGGCCGGTTTCCTGTCGAAGGCGTTTCCCGCCTTCCAGGCGTGGCTCCTGAACGCCGGCCTTCTGGTGTCAGGGGATTCGGTGGCCTGGGAACTGGCCGTTACTCCATCGGGGATCCCCGCTGGATTGGATGTGGCC
Source organism: Paenarthrobacter nicotinovorans (assembly GCF_007670255.1). Classification (GTDB taxonomy): domain Bacteria; phylum Actinomycetota; class Actinomycetes; order Actinomycetales; family Micrococcaceae; genus Arthrobacter; species Arthrobacter nicotinovorans_B. The sequence continues at coordinate 45,931 of NZ_SZVS01000013.1, forward strand.
CGGATCGCCGTCCTGGTCGCGATTGCCGCCCTGGCGATTATGACGCTGCTGTGGTGGATTCATTCGCGCAGCGTTGCTCCTGCCCGGCGGGGAGGGGACCGCCAAGCCCGGTAAAGGGAGGCCTTAGGACAGTCATACCGCCCGACAGGGGCGGCATGACTGTCTAACGGGGGTAGGGAAATTGCTTTGACGGGTGACTGTCGAGCTATTAAATTAATCAAAGTCACGTTGATTAATTTAATAGGAGGGGGCGTCATGCTCACGCAGAACGAAGGCTTGCCGGCCACGGGGCCCATTACCGGAAACCAGCTAAGGGACTACCGGCTTCGCCATGGATTGCTCCAGGCGGACATTGCCGACCGCACCGAAACCACGCCCCGGACCGTCAGCGGGTGGGAGCGGCGGGGGGATGACCCCTTGCCGGTCGGGGCGTTGAAGAAACTCCGCGCTGCCGCTTCCGCTTCCGGCCACGCGTCCCGTGCCGCCCAGGCAGCCAGGCTGTTGGATCGTGCAAGCGATGGAGACAGCGAGCTGGAAGTCATTAGCCGCTCCCTGCGTGCCATTGGTCTGCTGCTTCTTGGGCGTGAGGAATCCCGTCATGGCGATCGTTGAGCGGCATAGAATGGGGCAGCAGCCAGCCGCCGGCCGATTGATCAACGTGACAATTGCTCTCTCCTTGGTACGTCCCCTTCGGGGGGCTGTACGGTGGCGGTTGGTTGCGCCATCGACGGCGGCTAGGGATCACTGGCAGATCTTTTTCGCCTGGTCCATGCTTCCCCTGGCGGGGTGGTTGGCGTCGGACTTTCGCGTGATCAACGGACGCCACCTCCTGGCATCGATCCTGCTGGCTGTCTGGGTTGTCCTTCTGCGGCGCCGGCGCTGCGGCCAGGAGTAACTTCAAACACGAAGGGGTCCGCGGGCATATGCCTGCGGACCCCTTCGTGTTCCCTTTTGGGGTCTCGTCACCCGAGCAAGGCTCCGGCCGCAGTTGGTGTTGCCATCGCCAACGTCCCGTCGAGCTGCTCCAGGCCGCAACGCCGGTAGAGCGGAACCAGGGCTTCGGCTTCCGCGGTGCAGCCGAGCCTTGAATCCCGGGGGATACCGGTGGACATGACCCAGAGCAGCAGCTGCAGTCCGCTGCCGGCGGGGGCGGTCAGCCTCCGGGACAGGTGGGTGAAGATCCACATGGGCTCAGAGGATGACGCCAGCTCGGTCGTGAGCCTGCGTGCGGCCTGGCGTGCGCCCGGTCTCATCGACCGGGTGGCCGGCGGGGCGAAGGCCAGAAGGGGAATCAACATTGCGAGCGAGGCTGCAGCGAACGTCCTGGTCAGCAGTGCCGTTGCGACAAACGCGAGGAGCATTTGGGCCGCAACGACCACTGCGGAGCACAGGGCAGAGAGCCTGCCGCCGTCAAGGGATTGGCTGATTGAGACGAGGCTGCGGCGGCCATCAGTGAAGGCTCGGCCGACGATGGTATGTCCCGCCACGAGAGCGAGGTGCGCAGGCCATTCCAGGACTGCGTGCAACTTCCGGTCGCGACCGTCTTTTCTGGTGAAGGCGAGGGCAGCGGTCCAGGACAAGGGGACGATGTCGGCGATGCCGGCAAGTCGTGGCGTTTGCATGTGGTCCATTCTTCAACGGTTGCAACAAGAGCTGGCTGAATTGCGAAGTTACCTCTCGGCCCCGCTAGGAATGGGGACGGCCGAAAATGGTGTCCCGGAACTGCTCCGCTTTTCGCGAGACTTGCGCAGATGCGGCAGGTAGCTGGCGAATCGCGCGGCGCTGGAGTGCTTGGGCTGCGGCGGCTGCGGCGTCTGCCGTGCTGGAGAATCCTCTGCCTTCTTCCAAGGACGTCCATCCTGTAGACGATTCCTGCTGCAGGGTGAAGCGGTAGCTGGGGTCGTTGTCCCAGGGGCTCCTGTCGGGCGTTCCCCACTCGGCTTCGATGCTGAGGCGAAGCGTTGGAGCGGCGTGAGTGCACACGGCGGACGCCTAGATTTCCGTTGGCTGGATGTCGAGCATCAGGAGTTCGATGCGGGTTCCTGCTGTGATGTGGTCGGTGGTTTTCATGTGTTTGGTCCTTTTGGTGTTGTGTTCAAGCTGCGGAGCGTTGGACTCCTTTGACAGGCTCGAGCAGCTCATCGGTGAGAACCTCGGCCGTGATGTACAGGGGCGCTCCTGGTTCGACTTGCCGCAGGGCTGCTGCGATGGTGCCGTGCAGCCACTCCCATGTGATGGCGGGGCCGTCCGGGATGGCCTGCGGGCTGCTGTTGCCGGCAGGTGTCGTTTGCGTGACTGGAATGGGTTCCATTACTTCCTACTTTCGGCGTCCGAAGATGTTGTCCTGAAGTTCCTGCCAGCGGCTGGCGGGGATGGTGGGGTCGTCTTCCAGGCGGAGTGTTAGCAGTGCCAGGAGCGCGGAGAAACTGATGTGTTCGAGGGCCGTGGCGTTTTCGAGTTTGTGGAGGGTGACGGTGAATGTCCGGAAGTACAGGCTGGCCCAGACGGTGCCGCCGTCGCCTTTGAGCAGCTTCGCGACGGTATCGCCGAGGCCGAGCTTGAGTGCCTGGGTGATGTTGCCTTCGGCGCACTGGGCTTCTGCTACGTTCGAGGCCGCGGCTTGGGCTCCGGATGTGATCAGGTCTGCCAGCAGGTCGGGTGCAACCTGGCACGATTCCGTGGCACGGACTTGGTTGGTGGTGGCCCGTACGAGGCGGACTTCCGGTGCCATGCGGCCAATGACCACGTCATGGCCAGCTTTGGCGGAGCGGATGTATCCCTCCAGGTTTCGACGGAAGGCCTTCGGGGGAATGATGGCCGGTGCGGTTTTGGGGTCGTTGGCTGGGATGGCGGTCATGCTGTCGGAACCTCCTGATAGGTGATGGTGATCCTGTCCCCGTTCTTGGCGGTGAAGCTAAGGCTCATGCCTTTGCGGACGAACTTCGTGCCCGTCGTCCGGAATCGGGCCATGCGCTGCTTGATGGCCTGCTCCGGCGTCAGGAAACGGTCGTAATGAACGCAGGCTGATTCGGTCGTCATGGTCGCCATGTGCTTTGCCCCGCTAATCCTGGTGTTCATAAGTGTTCCTTCCTGGTTGGGTGCAGTTGCTGAGGATCTGATGGGCCGTGGCTTGTTCACCTGCTGTCATCCAGAGCCCGTATTTCGATTTGATGTGCACGGTGTTGGCCGCGTAGGTGCATCTGAATGCCGTGTTCGGCGGCAGCCATGTGGCGAGATCTCCAGCGCCTTTCTGGCTGTTGGCCGGGCCATCAGCAGCAAGAAGGTTCTCGGGATCATTTGCAAAGCTCCGGCGCTTGTCCGCATCCCATTCCTGGGCACCCTTTTGCCAGGCGTCGGCCAGGGCCACGATGTGGTCAATTTCGACGGCATCGGATTTCGGGCCTCGCCGAAACTCAATGTCCCGCCCGGTGTACGGGTCTGTCAGCGTTCCGGCAGTCACGACGCACTCGCTTGTGCCGGGCTTGAAGGTCAGGCTTTGAGGTCGCGGCGCAGGATGTCATTGCGGGTGTCGCACCCGTTCCGATCGACGTCGGCCCAGCGGGGGCCGAACTGTTCCCGGCTGTAGCCGGCCTTGGGTGCCCTGCCTTTGATCGGGATGGACTGTAAGTCAGTCAGTGCCGCTTTGCCGGCCTTCCCGGGCGCCGGAGCCTCCCCGGCAAGCTCCTGGCTCATGACGCTGCAGCCGCCGGCCGGGATCAGGGTGAGGCAGGCCACGAGGGCGAACAGGAGCGGGCGGAACGTACGGGTGCTCATGGTGCCGGAAGTTCAATGCTCTCAGCGACCATCGATTCGGCCGTGTCCCAGATGTCCTCGATTTCCCGCGTGCTCAGATCTGGGCTCACGCCCAGGGTCTGGGCCGCGTCCTCGATAAGCGGGGCCAGATCAGCGGTCGTATCGTGGCGTTTCATGCGGCGTTCTCCGTCCTGGGCAGCTGCGGGCCAAGCCCATGCCCGGCCAGGTCTCTGATCAGGTGGTGATAGCCCGCAATGGCGAGTTCCGGCAACTGGCGAAAGGCCTCCATTGTGGTGCGCGGGTGGTCTACGTTGTAGAGACTGAGCAGCGTTTGGTCTTCCTCGGCGTCGCTTAGCGGCCGGTAAGGTCCTAGGCAGTCGTGTTCAAGGGCGGAGGCGTAGCGCTTGAGATGCTCGGGGTTCGGCCCCGTTGAGGCTTTCACCCATATCTGGCATGCGGCTTCGGTGCTGATTTGTGCGGTGTACATTGCTCCTCCTAGTTCCTTTGCCCTGTATGAGTACGGTCTTTTTGCTTGGAGTCGGACAGCGTCCGAAGAATGTTTTCGACGATTTCGGACGGCGTGAGGTGGAGGGCTCTGGGCTCGGAGTGTGGGCCGGGGCAGTTCAAGGCCCATGAAAGACCGGTTGAAGTGTCGATCAGCATGATTGGCCCGGCCGGCGCCTGGGAGCTGATATCCAGGCTGAGTGTCCCTGAGGAGACGTCGCAGTCGGATCATCGATGCGCGTGCGACCGGAAGGGCTGACACGGAGACCTGGAGGCCTTGTCTGGCTGCCGCACGCTCAAGCAAGTCGGCTATGTGTGCCCCTGCCGGCGACGGGCGGGGTGCTGCGCTGGCAACCGGGGTCGGCCGCCGGCGCATGCGCGTTGATGAGCTTCCGTCGTTTCTGTTGCGATTCAGCGGTGTCATGACGGCTCCTGCAGATCCTTCTTGCTCAGCTGTTCTGGGTTGAGACATTGCAGCCCAGGAGCCTGGCCTTCCTGGCGGCCATCGCTAGGCGTCGTTCGTGCTGTTCCCTGGTGAATGGGCGGTTGTGCCGCTGGCGGTAGATGTTGGCCCAGCGGACCCGCCGCTCTCCCGCCTCCGTCCGCCACTCCCAGGGCACTGTGTAGGAGCCGTCAGCCAGGATGATCGGGCCGAAGGGCCGGCCGGCGGACAGTCGTGTGCCAGCGATGCGGGTGGTTGCCTGGTCGACCAGGTGCGCGAAGGCCGCGTGCAGGCGCCGATACTCCGATGGATTTGCCCGCATGGCCGCTGCCAGGATCAGTGGCTCGAAGACGTACCCTTCGGCGTTGATCCTCGCGGCTTCATCCAAATGCTTCATGGTTTCCCCCTGATTGTTTCGTTCTTCAATGCTAGGACTACTTGCATTGAATATGCAATAGCACCTAGCATTGAATCATGCTGGAGGAAAGGAAGAGTCATGAAGACCTTGAATGAACGGATCGACGAACTGACTGGACTGCCGGGATTCGACTTGGAGGAGTTTCTCGGGTTCACGGAGGTTTCGCCTCTGACTCCCCGCGAGGAAAAGCCGCAGCACTTCCTCAGGAAGGCCGTTGACCATCAGCTCGCCGCCGAGGGGTTGGCCCACGAGGCTGGCCTGCGCCTGGAGGACGTCGATGCAGATGATGACGCGCTCCTGATCGAGTCGCTGCTGGCCGGGGCAAGAATCCGACTGTCTGCCTCCGAGTACTGCCGGGGCATGGCGCGCGTGCATGAGCAGCTGCTTCGACACCACCGATCCACCACATCCTGCCGCTGAACAGCAGCCCTCACCCAGGAGGAATCATGGAAGATTTTCGGAAAGACGCACCAGTCATTTCCGCGTACAGCCGCCGGCAGGCGATCACCGACGGCGTCCTGAAAGACATCACTGAATACGCGGCCCAACTCGGATTCAGCATTCCCGTGGCCATCACCAGCGAAGCCTGGGGGGAGAGCGTCTCCTGGCCGGAAGCGGCCGGATTCCACCAAAACGAACCTGACCGGATCCGGGATCTCCTTCGAGCAGCCCACCGCGCTGTCATCGCAGCGTGCCACAGCGATGTCACGCGCATTCCGGTCAAGACCTGGCGGATACCCGTGGCAGAGCCGAAGGCTGAACCCCAGGCCATCGAGCTCCACCTTCAGATCGGCCCTGGCGACACGATTCTGCCCGTGGTGACGATCTTGCTTCCGGAGCAGGACTGATGCCCGCCCCGGGCACGGGCATGCAGGAAAAGGCCCAAGTGTCGACGCTAACCGGACCCATTCGGGGATCCTGGTCACTGGCACCTACAGGGCTCTTGACCGTCAACGGGGCCGCAGTCGCGGTCATCGGTGAATCGCTTCCTGACGGCTCTAATACCACCAGGATCCGGCTGGCGGAGAACTCCGCGGCGGGGCCCAACCGCATGGCCGTTGTTGTCAAGGCCGCCTGGGATGAGCCGGCAGAAGGAACCGAAGAGGCTTGTGCCGGCCCCTTGGACGACTTCGGCCGACCGAACGCCGGCTGCACCTACATCACGTGGGAGGACCATCCCGAATGGGACATCGGATAGGAATCAGCCAGTAGTCTCGAGGAAGGAGGAATGATGGCAGTGCAAGTCATGGCAACCAGGGTTCCAGGCCATGCCGTGGCGGTATGTCCCCTGTGTTTCTGGATCGCCGGCCCAGATTTGGAGGCACGGATCTTCTTGGCAGCCGACGCGCATGACTGCCCCGGAGAGCCGCCGTCGGGCCTCGCCAAATCGGCCATCACCCGGGCTCGCCGGCTACTTGCCGGAGACTACTGACCAAGGACCACGAGTGAAATTTGAAACTGCCGCAGCGGAGGAAACCAACCTCCCGCTGGACGTCGACCAGGCCGCCCACCGGGCAGGAATCACTGTGCCGTCGTTCCGGACCCTCATGAGCAAAATCAACGGCACGCCGGCAGACCTTCGGACGCCCGCCAAGACGGGGGAGCGGGCACGCAAGTACGATTTGGACAAACTCGATGCGTGGATCCGGGCTGGACGTCCGGTCGGCGATTCCGCGGCCCAGGAACCGCAAGGTCCTCCCGTGCACGTGGCAGCGACAGCAACCTGGACAGGTACCCGGTGGAATATCGCTGCCGAAGATCCCCAGACATCCGTGGCCGCCGGGGATCTCAAAACCGCAATGAGGACAGTCGCTGAAGAGGCTGCCTCGCTGATGGGGATCCCAGGAAGGGTCGTGCTGGATCTTTCCTTCGACGTCGATGCCGCCGCCAGGAGGAAGTGGTCTGAGGCCGCGGATTTGAGGGCCCGCGGCGAGGAGCTCCAACGCCAGGCCGCGCAAAAGCGCCGTGAGGTTGTGCGGGCGCTCGTCGAAACCGGTATGTCCCTGCCGGACATCGGCCAAGTCCTGGGAATCTCGTACTCACGCGTCCAGCAAATCAACACCGGAGACAATCCCTAGCGAAGAAATCCCGGGCCCCGTTCCGGTTGAATCAGCTTGAACTAGTCAAAGGTGCGCCAATGGACTTTCGTATTCAGGAACGTTTTGTGACCGCACAGCCGTGGTGGATTGCCACGGAACTTGTTCGACGGAACACCCAGTTGCGCATCTTGGAATGGCATCCGGGTGGGGGACAATACGACGCGTTGGGCATACTTGACCTCTCGCTTGAGAAAGTGACCATTTCTCTGAACCGGAGGGGCGGAAGCATTCACTTGGTGGAATCCCCGGATTTCGAACCTATTGAATGGTCGGAAGTATTTTCCAGCTCCCCGCATGCCATCGTGGAACGTATCGAAAAGGGGGGGCCGCCTCACGCCTCCTGCTCAAACACCGCCGACTGCGCGACATACGCTGACGTACAGAATCATCGCGACGATTCTGGCGCAGATGGTGAACTCCAAGACCATGTGGGACGCGAGGAGTGCGTTCGTGGATACCTCCGGTTATGGGAGCGGACCCATCGAAGGCATCTTCGAGCACTTCCCCAGTGCTGCGAGGCAACGAGAGGCGGTAGGAAGAGTTGAAGTTCTGGGCGACGCATCGTATGCGTTCTGGTCGCTTAACCGAAACGATGAAGTTGTTGCCGTCCTCGACCAGTTGGGTACGCTCCACCTACAAAAGGGTGAGCCAGCCGATCTGATGAGAATTTTTACAGCGAGCAGACGCAGCCTGGCGGCAACTATCGGCCAGGCTCTTGGAGTAATCCTGAAATGATACTTCCTGCCAAGAATCGTAGTGGACGCTCCGCGTATCAAGACCGTGCGTTGTCAGCGGGTTCGTGACCGGAGTTGGGGGGCGGCATGGACCATGTGCTTTCAGAGAGAAGTCGGCACGCACCTGCGCATGAGGCTCGCCAGGCGCTCGGCAATGGCGTTGATTGGGACCTCTTTGGTTGACGGGCCCCACGAGAGTCGTAGCGCGCCCTCGACGCGTTCCTTGGGCAGACCCGCTGCCAGCAGCACGTGGCTGGGCTCGTAGCTCTGCGATGTGCACGCTGACCCATTTGAAAGTGCGACGATGTCCTTAAGCGCCACGATCGCTGCTTCGGAATCGACGCCAGGGATTGACACATTCAGGGTGCTCGCGACTGTGCGTCCGGCGTCTCCGTTCAACTCGGCACCGAGTGGCTCTAGCGCCTTGAGCAGCTGCTCTTTTATTGCTGCTGCCGCGAGGGTGTGCGCCTCGGCTTCCTTCAGAGCGATGGCAGACGCGGTGCCGAGGCCTGCGATCAGGGCTACGGGCAAGGTTCCCGGCCGCAGCCCCCGTTCCTGACCGCCGCCGTACATCAGCGGAGTCAGTGGTGGGCGCTTGTAGCCACGCCGGCGGGTGATGAGCCCGCCGATGCCCTTAGGGGCCCCGATCTTGTGTCCCGAAAAGGACAGCAGGTCGATTCGCGGCTGCCTCAAAGGGCCTATCCGGTCAACCGCTATTTGACCGGAGCTTCGCCAATTGAGGGCGCCAGGTTGTGACTGTTAACTTCGTTTGGCGGTAGCAGCTTGAACGGCGGTTTTGCCGTTCCGTTTGCGGAACCCGGTGCGGGCAGCCGCGGTCATTAGCTGCAGGACGCACCGTACATAGGCACAGAGACGGCGGACGACTTCCCTGTAGCAGGATCCGTGACTCTGATGACTACGCAGGCTGGCCCTTGGACGAGGGTCATTCCCGGAAACTGGGTTGGGCGGTCGGTGCAAGCCGTGACGGTGTAAGAAACCGGCAGTTCGAGCCGGCCCTCACGCAGAGCTTGGCTGGATTCCCAGTCCTTCGCGGAGGCGACGATGATGGCGGCGTCCGCGGGACTGTCGATGCTGATGACTCGCTCGCCCGTTCCGGCGTCAACTGAGATGGGGGTCTTCCAGGCCCCATAGTTCTTACCGTCATTCGCCGTGTAGGCGTACCCATCCGTGGCGCCTGCTATCGGCCACGAGTAGTTCGGAGGACTGCCTAGCCAGGCTAACGACGAGACCCCATAGGCTTTCGGTGCATCAGGAATGCCGGCCATATTTCCGGTCCAGGCATCTTGGCAGCGCAACGTGGATCCGAGGCGCTGTTCAGGTGCCGTGTGTGGCATTGGCTCTGCTGGATTCTGTTCGATTGCCGAACAGCCTGCTGTAGCAAGCAGCAGGCCCAGGGCGAGGGCCGTAATTACTCGGGATGATCGCATGCTGTTAGCCCTCCCCGGCGAGCACAGGTCCATATACCTGCCCCAATGACAACACCCCGGCAATAGCCCGATGTCATCAATACAAATCAAATCAACGTTTGTGGCCCGGGTAATGGCTTTGTTGACGCTGTCATCGATGCGATGCCGACGCACGAGAGCGCCGAGGTCTTCCATGCCACTGTGGGTAGCCTTAAGTGTGGCTGTCGCTACGTCGATGGTATGGCGGTTAGGGGAACCATACTTTCAAGGCTCTCCCATTCGTTTGTTTCGTTATTCAGAACGGTCGCCCCAGGGCCGGAACCTCTTACCTCTCGGAAGCCATATTGAAACCCCTGGATGGAATATTCTTCCGCCGTTCCGTCCTTGTACTGCTGGGGCAACAAAAGCGCGATGTAATCCTTCCCGACCTTGATATCAGCATCCCCCGAATACATCTTCTTAACGTACTGAATTCCGGTTGGCTTCTGACCGCCATTACGGCTCTTGAACTTACCCTGCTGCTGGGGATTGAGGCTCTTCCAGTACTCATCGAAGGAGACGACTCCCCCACCTTTGTTGTAAGTCAGCTGAGCGCCGGGCTTTAGGTCCCCCTTGTATACCGTTTGGACGGTCATTTTTCCGATGGTCTGAGGGAAGGTGTACTGATTGAAGATGGGGCTGAAGGTGCGCCCTCCGTCGATGGAGTCGATGTGAACCCGCGCTACCACAGGGACGGAATTGAACCCATAATAGGGGTCTTTCGCGTTCCAGACGAAGTCCACTTCAGTTGGAATGCTCTGGATTTGATCGACCGGTATCCTCGCATATGCGTCATGCTCCATGGCGGCAACAGTACTCTCCGTCGCTTGTTGGCTTTCGACTTGTCCAACAGAACTTGGCGAATCGGAAGCGCAGGCGGTTACCCCTCCAAGAAGCAGGACAGTGGCGACCGCGAAGGGCACTTTCAGATTGTTCATTCTATCGACCTCTCTAGACAAGATTTTAGTACAGGATGTTGACGGCATCGTTGTCGACCTGCTGAACTCTCTGTACTATTCGTCCGGCGCCTGTCTGGCACATGATGCTGTAGGGATTCGTTTGCCAGTGGTCGAGTCCGAAGGAGTGTCCCATCTCGTGGATCGTGGTCCCTAATGCCTGATCGTTCGAAAAACTCGGTGAGCTATATTGATCGTTGTTGATATGAATCTCAGTGAAGTCCCAATTCGAATACCACGGGCTCACGCTTGTCGGGCCGTTATTGTAAAACTCTGTTTGCGCAATGATGGACGACGATTGAAAGTATGAGCTGTAGTTCAAGTGGAAGTCCATCATCGAGCCGTTATTGCTGCTGACAAAATTGATGTAGATGGGGTTGTCCCACCCTGGATACATCCAGTTGTTGGCAGCGTTAACGATGTACGACTCCCAGTTGCCGACCCCTGACGCGTAGTTCAACCAGACAGTTACATTTCCGACGCCCAGCGAGTACCGGTGGCCATATGTTGGTGTCGCAGCATTTGCGGCAGTAGCGGGAATCATGAACAGAATTACAAAACCGAGAATTGCGAGAACTTTTATTCTTGCCTTGTGGATCATTATGCCTCTCCCCACGGAGGTCTATTCTGATCGTGCGCTATTCCACGATTTCTGCGTTCAGAACAACCTTTAGTGTTAATTTGCCGCGGGGGATGCAAGGAGTTCCGGATGGCAACCATCCCCCATCGCTGCCACGAAGTGAATTCCTCCGTCCGTTGGGCTTATTCTCGGGCCTAACCAAATTGAGTGTCAATGGGCCAGTCTGGCCAATTTAATTGATCTTCCCACTAAACCGTGAAGCGCTCTTTACTTCAGCACTCCGGGGTCGGGTGGTCCCGAACCCTTTGCCAAATCCAGAAGAAGTTTGCGGATGCGTTGTTGGGTTGCTTGATGGCGTTCGACTTCGCGAGGCCATCCCCGGACTTCCGCGTCGGCTATGAGCTCTCCCTCCCGTTCAAGGCGTGCCCTGAGTCGCGGTGCGTATTCGCTGGTGGTGAGAAATTTCGGGCATGTGAGTATCAGTTCGCATTCGCATGGCCCTTCTGCTGGCAGTCGCAGGCAATGCCCCAACTCGAGTTCGGTTTTTAGGAAGTTAGTTTGAAGCCAATGAACTGTCCGGCACAGCCGATATCTGGTTTGAAATGGGTATCAATGAGTCTTGAAGCCCGTACCAAATTTGAGGCGCATCCTAGCCAGTCACCCCAGGTGTCGGAGTCGCGTACTGTCCCCGGAAGTGGGCGGCGCCGCGTCGGCCGGGGCGGTGGAGGTGTGTGGAGCGTCTGTTTTCGTATAGGGGCTGCCAAGGCGTTTGTGCCACCATCGCAGCAGATGGTCGATCAGGATGCCCATGATGATCGCGAAAACCACGGCAATCCCCGCACTCAGCAGGGGATTGCCGTGCAGCCAGGTGAAGGAACTGGCCAACAGGCCGATTCCGAGTGAATACAGCACCCAGGTGAGGCATGCGAGGGCATCCAGCAGGAAGAACCGGCGGCGGGGGAACGCGGTGGTTCCCGCCACGTAGTTTACGGCGACGCGCCCCCACGGAATGTACCGGGCGGTAAAGATCAGCACGGCGCCGCGCTTCTCCAACTCATATCGGGCCCAGCCAAACACCTTCCGAACCTTCGGCCGGCGCATCCAGCACCAACGGTCCAGGCCGATTTTCCGGCCCAGCAGATAGGCCATGTTGTCCCCCGCCATGGCACCGAGCAGCGCGGTGACACCAAGGATCCAGAGGTTGGGTTCGCCGCTTTGGCGGGAGAAGGCGGCCAGCGCCACGATGAGGGTTTCGCTCGGCACAACCATCGCAAAGCCGTCGATAAAGAAGAAGACGAACAGCAGCGGGTAGATCCACCATTGTCCGGCCGCCTGCAGCACGGCTTCCCCGATAAAATCCATACGGGCAACTCCCAAAGAAGGCAAATACAGACGAAAGCGACGAAATACGCTGTCTCCAGTGTCCCACGCCCGACTCGATGGCACGCCCCTGCTCAAGGCCGGCGCGGTCACCAGCATCACCGGCCGTGGCGCCAGCGCCCTGATCGACGGAGAACAGGTTCACGTCGGCAAGCAGCGAAATCGGCGCACCCCGCTGACAGGCAAATCACCGAACCACCGGCCGGCGCGAAGCGGCCGGGCGGACAGCATGGTCGTGCGCCGCGGAACCCGGTACATCGGCGTCCTTGGCCTCATGGAAACGCCCCGCGCCTCCGCCACATGATCATGCTTTCCGTGACAACCAGACAGTCGCGTACGTCGTCGCCAATGGAACACAAGGTTGCCATGGTCGGCGACGGAGTCAAAGCCCCCGCAATGGCCAACGACACCGTCGGGATCGCCATGCACGTCGTCAGCTCGGACGTGGCTCATGGAAGCACCCGCCTCCGTCACGCGCGCACAGTGACATGAGTCACCGCGCGACGCGTCAAGCACTGTTGTGACCCGCCGTTCTCCGCATTTCGGCCAGGACCCAAGCGGTGGAGGCGGGCCTGAGGTGGAATACTGCGAACTTCGGGTTTATGCGTTCGCGTGCACCTGCTGGGAGTATTGCATGGCTTGTCTGGATTTCTCTGCGAGCTGGTGCTGGCCTGAGACCCGGTAGAGGTCGGATGCCCACTGGAATTCCGCAGCTGCGTCACGGTAGCGGGCTTCGTCAAAGAGCCGCCGTCCGATGTGGTGCCGCACGTTGGCTTCCTCCAGACGGGTGGCGGCCAGCTGCAGGGCCTCCTCCTGCAGCTGGGCGGCTTCGTACCAGTGGTACTGGCGTTGGAAGACCTGGGCGAGTACCAGCAGCAGTTCGCCCCGGTCGGGGATGTCAGGCAGCAGCCGGAAGCCTTCTTGAAGAGCATCACTCTCGCGGTTGAGCAGAGCCAGAAACCGGACACGCTCCAGAGGCGGACAACCGTTGGCCAGGGCCGCCTCGATGGCCTCGGCGTCAAGTACGACGTCGCGGAGTGTGGCCGGGTCAGTTCGCCAGAACCCTGAAGTGTCATTCACCGTTACGTGTCCTCCGTTGACCTGTCAAGGAACCAGTTGTTGCCCCGGGGCGGCCGCGGCCGCCCCCAATTTCCTCATGTTCTCATGGCGGCACCAGCCCGCGACGACAAAAGAGGGTGTCCTGCGCCCGGGACCTGGCAACCGCAGCGCCATGCCAGCTCTACGATTACTGTTGCCTTTTTGGCGGAGAAATCATGAACGAACCAGCCAACCGTGCACTCCCGGACGCGGGGGTTGCGGCCATCGTGCCCTGCGTATCACTGGCCCGGTCCTGGCCGGTGTTGTACCCGGTCAGCCACTGGGAGTGGTCCAGCGCGCCGCAGAATTGGCCCAACCTGAACGTCAAATTAATCTGCGCGTACCTGGATGTCGCCACTTATCTCGCCGACGAGCCAGCTGAGGGGGAACCAAGTTGGACCGATTGGGTCTGAGAGCGTTGTTGACGATGCTGAAGGCCCCAGCGCCGGAATCAGGGAACGCCTCCAGAAGATCCTCGACGGTGCTGGTGTCCGCTGGTCTTTCCTGATCCTATCCGGGAACCCTGCACGTGCGCTGAGCCAACTGACCGAATTCGCAAACGCATCCGTTAATCGCGGTTGGCACCCGCGAACCCGATCTGGGAACCGGCTGAAGCACCTGCTCGCAGGCTCGGTGGCCGTCCAGCTTACACGCCGCAACTCTGGCACGTTCTGGTTGTGCCGCTCGCATGGCAGACTCCCGGAAATAGGGCGTCTCGGCCGGTGTCTTGGGCTTCGTCTTTGGAAGGTGTGAGGCCACAGGCTCCGTATGCCGTGAACGCAATTTCCGCTTTCTCTTCAAACGAGGAGTTTTAAGCCTGGGGAATCGAGGACTGATCGGCCCGGCTGCTAAGCGGTTCTTGAGCCGAAAAACGTCGATCATTCTGGCTGTCAGTTCTAAATCGTGAAGGGGTTGGCTACCTGTTGGTAGTTGGCTACCTGTTGGTAATGGTGCCGCTGGGCCTGCTCATGGCCAAGCCGGCCCGTTTCGATATGGCGGCCAACAGAGCCGTTGTGTTCAGCGCCGCACCCCGCAATTCCGTGGTCGTCCTGTTATCGGACACTCGTCGAGTTGATCGGCATGATCCTCTACGTCCGCTTCCTCCCCTGATCATCCGCGGGAACCCAACCGGCACCTAGTCCGAACGGCCCCTGCGCCTCGGGCGGAATTGATCCCTGCCGGGGTGACTTGACCTTCCAGCCGGGGCGAAACCAGCGCTCTGCGGCGGCCATCACTCGAGTAGCCACCGCCCAGTAGGCGATGCCGGCCGCAAGAGAAGCCGCGACGGCCAGCGCCTTGCTGGTTTGATCGAAAAGTGGGTATACGAGCCAGTGCGTCACATAGGCGTAGAGCGAGGCGCTGGCCAGGAGACCTGTGATCCGGTGCAGGGAGCGGGGCACGGACACGGTGGGAAGCCAGAGCAAGATGAGGAAGCCGGCGAGAACAGTGGCGTTGCGGTATTCGTTGTCGAACGTCCCGGGGATCGTCAGCAGGGCAAGGACTGTCACAATAGTCCGCTGCCGCAGGGTCCGGGACTCGGCTGCCGCCCAGCCAAGCGCGAACAGCCACAGCACCGGACCCTGGCCGGGATATGGAAGGTCGACGACGCGGAAACGCAGGAGCAGGTCCGCGCTGAAAAGGATCAGTGGGAAGCCCCATGGCCAGCGGCGTTCGGCGCGCCCGACTGCAGGGATCGCCAGGAGGACGGTCACGCCGAGCAGGATCTGTACCAGCATTTCGACGAACCAGAAGCGGGAGAGGTCTGTCCATCCTTCCGGGCCGAGGAGGGAGTTGAGCAGGAACACGTTCGCCCAGCTGTATTTATCGGTCACGGCGAACGCGAAGCCGATCACCGCAACGCTTGGCACGATGATCCGGGCGACTGTGCGCAGCTGCCGTCGCAGCCGGGCCCGGGGCGGTCCGCTCAGTTGGAACCGGGCAAAGTTGAATCCGGCGGCCGCCATGAGCACGTGTGCCATGCCTTGCCAGGAGAACCACCCCACATGGGTGGAAATGATGAAGATGATGCCCACGGCACGCAGCACAATCCCGGTGTCCATCGGTGCCAACAGCCGCCTCCGCACGTTCCGCAGCCGTGCCAGCACGGAACGTGAGGAATCACGCTCCGATGTGGCATCTTGGGCTTGTGCGAGCTGGCGCAGAGGGATCAGATGCCAGTCCCTGGGAAGGTCCTGGATTGCGCGCTCAAGCCGGACAGATGCCGCAACATAGGACAGCGAGTCTCCGCCAAGTGAAACAAAAGTGTCCGTCTCAGCGATGTCGTCCCGTTCGAGGACGTCCATGAAGATGCTCCGCACATCGTTCGAAGCGCCTGGCGCTTCCGGGTCGTCGTATTGTCCTTTGTCCCGGTGCTCCTCTTCGGTGGTCAGGGCCAGGACGGCGGGATAGTCCGGCTTGCCGCTATCCAGACGTGGAATCGCCCCTACAGAGTGAAGGTGGATGGCAGCGCGGGGCACGCCCAAATCCTGAGCGAGCGTTTTGGCAATCAAGGGGAGGTCATGGCCGGATTCGACGGCCGCCACGATCTGGCCGTCCGCGCCAGCGGCAGCGGCGCTAATGCCCAGGTCCGACAGGACCCGCTCCACCTGACCGAGGTCCACCCGAAGACCAACAATTTTCACGAATCGGCTGCGGCGGCCAACAATTTCATACAGGCCTTCAGCGGTCCGTCTCGCCAAGTCGCCCGTTAGGAGTTCCGTAACCGTGCGGCCCAATCCCAGATCTTCGGGATTTTCGGCGTAACCGAGCATGATATTGGGCCCGGTATAGACAAGTTCGCGCTCATCCAGCCCTGGGACCGTGGCGAGCCGGAACCGGCCGCCCGGAACGGGCACGCCTATGGTCTGTGGGTGTTCTTCCGCGAGGTCAGGTGGCAGGTACGCCATCCGGGCCGTGGCCTCGGTCTGCCCGTACATGACGAACAGATCCCAGCCACGCCGACGGCCCAACTGCGCGTAAGCACGGACCCGATCCGGTTCCAGCCGGCCGCCCGCCTGGGTGATGTACCGGAGGCCGGGCAGATCCTTGTCCGCGAAACCCACCCGCTCCAGCAGATCAAACGTGTAGGGGACAGCGGCGAATGAAGTCACCCGTTCTTCGCGGACCAACTCCCAGAAACAGGGGTCCACCACGGAAAGATCAGTGAGCACCACCGACGCCCCTGCGAACAAGTGGCTGTTCACCACCGACATCCCATAGCAGTAGGACAAGGGAAGGGTGGTGGCGGCCCGGTCGTCGGGACGCAACTGGAGGTACTGGGCGATTGAGGCCGCATTTGCCTGGACGGCCTCAGCGGAAAGACGAACAAGCTTCGGCGAGCCGGTGGACCCGGAGGTACTCAGTAAGAGCGCCAATTCAGGGTGCAGTGCGTGGCGGGTCCCATCCCGTCGCACCTCCAACATGGTCTCACCATCATGAACTCGTGCCAGGACATCCGGATCGTATGCGGAAACCAGCGCTTCAGTAGCCCGCCCTCCACCGGCAGGCAGGACGAGCAACGGATGCCCGGATGACAGCGCCGCCAGGTACACCACCAGGGAGGGCAGGGAGTTCTCTGCTTCGAGGGCAACAAGACGGCGCACGGGCCCCAAAGATCGGGCCGTAGCGCTCACCTGGTCAGCGAGTTCCCGGTAACTCACCGATTCACCCTCAACATGTACAGCGGTCCGGTCACCGAATGCGGCCAACCCGGCGGCAAACGAGACACCCGCCAAAACTGGCTCCATAGTCACCGCTGCACTTTAGAAGGTATACCTTACCTAACTCAAATGGACTATGACGATGGAATGCATTAAGGGGGATCTCGTGGACCTCGCGAGTGGCCAGAACGACCAGGCATTGGCTTAGTCAGCCTTACGGGACTCGATCGACCTGACCACAGCTTCCGGAGGATCTTTCTTTAACGCGATGGCATCCTTGGCCTAGATGGAGCGGGAACTCATGGTCGCCGTTTTGCTGCTCCTGGTACCGGGCCGGAGCCAAGGAGCGATGCGGAATATCCGGTGGTTCCGCTATGCCCCTGAGGCCCTGTTCCGGCGCTTGGCGGCGATGAAGAAGATAGCGGCGGCGACAGCAAGGATGGCGGCAGCAATGCCTCCGGCAATGGGTGCGTTGTCATCGTTGGGTTTGACCTCCGGTGCCGTTTCGGCCGCCGCAGTTGCGCTGGAGGCTGTGCTTGCGGCCGGGATTGGCGTCGCGGGTGGTGTGGCGGTGATGGCTTGGGCGGGATCCTGGACGGTGAAGGAGTAGTTGCCTTCGATGGGGTGGCCATCTGAGGAAACCGTCCGCCAGAGGACCTTGTATGCCCCGTTTGTCCCGCCGGTTATGGTGGTGGAGATGGTCGGGCCGTTAACGATGACTTTGCCGTCGCTGCGTGTCTTGCCTGTCTCGTCGGTGACGGTGATGACGCTGAGATTGAGCTGGGTGGCATCCATGGGAGGCTCCGAGAGCGTCAGGGAAACGGTGCCGGGGGCTGTGGTGATGGTAGTGTCCTTCGCCGGTGAGGTGGATTCCAAGGCGTCGTGGGCCATTGCCGGCGCCGCGGCGAAGGCCGGGATGAGGATGGCTGCGGCGAGGGCTAGCCGGATTTGGGTGTGTCGGTTGTTACGGGGGTTCATGGTGGGATTCTGCGATTCTAGTCGTTTGATAAGGATCAGAGTTGGGTGAGGGCCCAGTGTCGCCGTGAAGCCAGTTTTCAGAGGGTGGCGGCGGGAATAAGGCGGGGATTTGCGGCCAGTACGGGGGCCATCATTTTCCTGCCGGCCAGCATCAGGGGGCGACAACCGCCGTCAGTGCTGTCATGACCGGAAGGGCAGGCAGTTCGCCTCCGGGCGAGCAAGTGCGCGGCTGCGGCCAGGGCAAGGGCCGTCCCGCTACCGCAGCGGCCCTCGGTAGGCGGAACGGTGCACCGCAGAAGTCATCGCACACCGTTTCTTTTTATTCGTAGGGCGCCGTCCGTGAGGCCTGCTATTTGGTGGCGTCCGCGAGCAGTTGCCGGAATTGTTCTTTGCTTTCCAGGGTGAGCATCTTTCCGTTGAGGAAGAACGTCGGTGTGCCCTTGACGCCCAGGGCGGTGCCGTCTGCGATGTCCTTTTTGATCCGTTCCTTGGTCTTGTCATCGGCCACGGCGGCGTCGTAGGCGGTCAGGTCCAGCCCGATGTCCTGGGCGAAGGTGCGGAACAGCGGCGCCTGGGATTCGGTTTTCTCGCCCCATTGGGGCTGGGTTTCGAACATTTTGGCATACATTTGCTCGTATTTGCCCTGCTGGGCTGCGGCTTCGACGGCAAGGGCGGCGGTGGCTGAATTGCGGTGCGCAGGCAGCGGGAAGTAGCGGTTGACGAAGGTGATCCGGTCGCCGAATTCCTTCTTGAGTTCCTCGACCAGGGGTTGGGCGGCAAGGCACGCTTCGCATTCGAAGTCCAGGAACTCAACGAGTTGGGCCTTTTCGGTGGCCGGGTTGGTGGCGCGGTGGCTGTCTTCACGGACCAGTTGGGCTTCCGCGGCCGGCGTCGGTGCTGCGGGGGCGGGCTTGTTCAGCGTGAAGACGGTGTACCAGATCACGCCGACGGCGACGAGGACCGCCAGCAGGACCCAGATGAAGACCCGGGCCTTCTTTGCGGTGTCCATGGGCGGGGGAGGGGTTGTGGTTTTGCTCATCAGTGGGTGATGCTTTCCTGGTCGCGGTGGGCGGCTGGTTCGATCTGGAAGGTGGAGTGTTCGACGCTGATGTCGAAGTGCTGGGCCACACAGCCCTGCAGGTCCGCCAGGATGGTGGCGGCATGCCCGTCGGTCATGCAGTTGTCCTCCACGGTGACGTGGGCGGAGAGGACCGGTGTTCCGGAGGTTACCAGGGTGGCGTGGAGGTCGTGGACGTCGATGACGTGGGGCAGGGCAAGGATGTGCTCGCGGACCTTGGCCAGGTCCAATCCCTTGGGGGTGGATTCCATGAGCACGTTCACGGTGTCGCGGAGCAGTTTAAGTGTGCGCGGGATGATCAGGACGCCGATGAGCACCGACACGAGGGCATCGGCCTGCAGCCAGCCGGTCACAGCGATGATGATGGCTGCCGCGATGACTGCCACGGACCCGAGGGCGTCGTTGAGGACCTCCAGGAAGGCCGCCTTCATGTTGAAGTTGTGGTTCCGTCCGGAAGCGAGAATAAGGAGGCCGATCGCGTTGCCGGCAAGGCCGATGATGCCGAACCAGAGCATCGTGGACTCCCCGATTTCCGGGGGCTCGAGGAACCGGCGGATGCCTTCAACGATGACGAAGCCGCCGACCGCGAGCAGCAGTGCCGCTTGTCCGGCGGCGGCGATGATTTCGGCACGCTTGTAACCCCAGGTGCGGGTCAGGGTGGCCGGCTTCAACGCCAATGATGCGGCCATGAGCGCAATCAGCAGCCCCGCCGAGTCGGTGAACATGTGGCCGGCATCTGCCAGCAGCGCCAGGCTGCCGGTCAGTACGGAGCCGATGATCTCTGCGATCATGACCGTGAAGGTGATGGCAAAGACGGTGATGAGTTTTCCGCGCCGGGCCGTTGCCGCGGCGGCGTGGTCGTGCTCGTGACCACTCATGAGTGGACCTCCAGGGTCTCGGGAGAAGCCAGTGAGCCTGGAGTGGTGTCCTGCGCGCATTCGGGTTCCGCGCAGCCGCAGATCGCATCGACCGTCAGGATGGTGCCAAGCAGGTCCTCCAGGGCGTGCGCCAGTTTGGCGTCCGAGAGTTCATAGCGGACACGCCTTCCGACCGGTTCCGCGGCAACCAGCCCGCAGTCGCGCAGGCAGGCCAGATGGTTGGAGAGGATCTGGCGGGTAACGCCAATACTGTCGGCCAGATCCGACGGAAACGCCGGGCCGTCTTTGAGCTGCATCAGGATCGCGGCCCGGGTGGGGTCCGCGAGGGCTTTACCGAAGCGGGCCAGGACGTCAATCGTGGAAAGTATGCGCATACCCGCAATGATACAGAAATATGTGGATTCAGAATATCCTGAACCCAATGAGGGTACGGAACTATCCGCTCTAGGTCTGACCACCACGGCCCCTCGTGTCGCGCTCCTCAAGGCGGGCGAGCATGGCGTTGTAGGCATCCAGGTCCGCGTCGTTGGTGCGCGCGGCCGCCCTGTCGCTGCGTCGCATTTCGCGGGCGTCGGAGCGTGACCACATGACGGCCACGCCGATGGCGATCAGCAGCGTCGGGACCTCGCCGATACCCCAGGTGATGGCGCCGGCCATTTGCTGGTCCTCCAACGGCGGTGCTCCCCATTCGCGGCCCAGTTCGGTGAACCACTCCGGCTGGATCAGGGTGGTCGAGCCCATCAGGGTGACACCAAAAAAAGCGTGGAAGGCCATCGTTGCCAGTAGCAGCAGCAGCCGTAGCGGATAGGGTGCCCGGCGCGGGATGGGGTCGGTGCCGATCATCGACAGGACGAACAGGTAGCCGGTGATCACGAAATGGACCGTCATGAGTTCGTGCCCGGCGTGCTCCCTGAGGGCAAAGCCGAACGCATCGGAGTAGTAGAACAAGACGATGGAACCGGCGAAATTGGCGGCAACGAAGAGGGGATGCGTCACGATCGCGGCCACCCGCGAATGAACCAGGACCATGATCCACTCGCGTGGTCCGCGGGAACCGTCGGTCCGCGGCTTGAGCGCCCTGAGCGCCAGCGTCACCGGGGCTCCGAGAACGAGAAACACCGGGACGACCATGGTCAGAGCCATGTGATCCAGCATGTGTGCACTGAAAAGTATCCGCCCGTACACCGACGGCCCGCCAGAGGTGAAAAACACCAGCGCCGCCAACCCAACAAGCCATGCCACACTGCGTATCCACGGCCAGCTGTCCCCGCGGCGGCGCAAACGCTGCGCCGCCCGCAGATACAGGTACGCGGCGAAGAGGGCGAAGGCGATCCAGAGCCAGTCCGGGCGCCACATGGTGAACCAGCGTTCGGGGGTCAGTTCAGGTGGCAGGAGGTAGCCGGTGAGGACCTCGGCGGGGGTGAGGGCGGGGCGGATGTCCTCCCCGGTTGGTGTGGGTGTGCGGCTCAGCGCTGCGGCGAGGCCGGTGACGGCGCCCATGATCAGCAGCTCGACCACGATGAACCGCCACAGCAGCCCGGTGGGCCGGCCGTTTCCGGATTTCACGCTTAGGGCCGGAATGAGCCGCTTGCGGTGCATGAATCCGATCGCTCCCAAGGCAATGGCGGCCACGGTTTTTGCCATCAGCAGGACGCCGTAGGGAGAGGCCAGGCCCGTGGGAAAATCGATGCGGATCGTGGCATTGATGATTCCCGAGGCCACCACGAGGACAAAGGCGAAACCGGCCAGGGTGGAAAACCGTCCGAGGACCGCCGCGGTGTCCTTGCCCAGGGCTGTCCCGGCAACGCCCAAGGCAATGAGACCGCCGAACCACAGGCACACCCCGATCAGGTGCAGGCCCAGGGAGTTGATGGCCTGTTCGTGGTCGCTTCCACCGGCCGCGTGGCCGATCAGCATCACCGGCACCAGCCCTGACAAGGCCAGCAACGCGGTGGCGCCAAGGCCTGCGCTGGATCGGACACCGAAGGTCAGGGTGGCAACGACCGAGGAGATGATGACGACCCACAGCCAGGCCGCCCCGTTGGGAAGCTCCGTAATGTAGGAGGTCAGTTGCGCCGCGAATTCGGGGCTGCCCGAGACGGGCACGCCGGCGATGTCGGAGAAGCTGAACACCAGTACTGCCAGGGCCGAAAGGGTCCACGTCAGGCTCGCCACCGAGGCCAGCACCATGATCCGGCTGAACGCCGGATGCTCATCGGCGGCAGCTATTTCCGCCGCCGTCACCCCGTACCCGGCCCGGTCGGCACTCTTGCGGCCCCGCAGTACCGGCGGCACGATGAACGCCGCAAAAACAAGGGCACCGATGGTGGCCGCGGCCGCTATGTTCTGCATGGTCTGGGCAACACCATAGCCCCACCGGACCAAAGCGCCGGGATCTCGGGTCTCGGCAGGCAGGGTTCCCCTGCCATACGCCGTGGCCACCAGCACGACGACCACGGCGATCACACCCGCCACAGCGAGCCAGCGCAGTTTCGGCGATACGGCCGTGCTGCCGCCGGCAGCGGGGGCTTTCAAAGCCACAATGGTTCCTTAGCGCAGGTCCGGACCCGACCCCTCCAAGGCTTCGGGGCCAGGCAGCGCCGGTGCATTCCAGCGCCATTCAAGATTATCTGTAGAGTTGTTCAGACGTTAATCGGTGGATGCCGCCAGGCACTCCGGACAACCCCGGCACGCCACAAGGCAAATGCGACGCATTAGCAAGTAAAGGTACTCTTGATGAATGACCGGAACAGCACAGGCACTGCCGACAGCGGCCAGCCAACCGGGCAGCGAATGCGCCATCCGTCTGGTCGACGCCGACAAGGTAGAAGCCGTCAGGTCCCGGATGCCCGCCGACTCGGACGTGACGGATCTCGCGGTGATCTTCGGGCTGCTCTCGGACCCGGGACGGGTAAGGATCCTCATCGCCCTGCTCGAAGGGGAGATGTGTGTGTGCGATCTGGCTGCCACCACCGGGCTGAGCGAATCCGGAGTCTCCCATGCGCTGCGCCTGCTGCGCGGCCCGCGTGTGGTGCAGGTCCGTCGCGCGGGGCGGATGGCCTATTACTCCCTGGCCGACTCCCACGTGCGCAGGCTGCTGGATCTGGGCCTGACACACGTTGGACACGCCGGGCACGAGCGGCTGAAAATGGTCAGCAACAGCTAGCATCCGCCGCTGGCTCCGTTGCTGCGTCGAAAGGGGCATTGACATGGGTAACCCTGGAATCGAAAGCCCCGTCTGGCTTCCCTCGCTGCCCCGTCGGAGAGTACCTCGCCCCGCACCTGCAACCGGTTCCGCTGATCCCGGACTTGACCCTGCTAGCGGCTGCTAGCCGCGGTCTTCTACCTCACCGGCGCCATCAGCCTCTGGCGGCAGGGCCGGCACTGGTCCCCGGTTCACACCACCTCTTTCCTGCTTGGCCATCGTCGTCTGCGCGACACCACCGCCGCCTTCGAACGAAGGTTCGGCACAACCTACCCAGTCAATGACGCCGGCGCGGCCATCCTGCTCGCCCTGGCCGACTACGTCCCCCCGAGGGCAGTACTCACAATCCTCATACCGGACAAACAAGGCATGGTCAGCGCCCACGTGCTCGGCCTCGCCGAGAAATGAACCTTCAAAGCCCTTACCAGCAGCGCCTTGACGGAACCGTGACACGCGGGCCCTAAGCATCACGACCGAAATACTGGAGAATGATGGACTACGAACTGCGAATCATCCCCGGCTGCCCCAATAGCGCTCCGGCCTTGAAACCGCTCCGGCCCTGAAACTTTTTCGGGGACTATCTCATAATCGGTGTATCCGAGGGCGCCGTCGGTGCCCGGGGGCGCCCATGGCGATGGCGCTCCCGCTGTGAGTAGGACGGCCATCGGCCGCGGTCCAGGGGCCACTGATGCAGCTGGCCGCTGGCTTGATCCGATGATGCGCCCAGCGGCATGTTCGCTCTTGTTGCCCACACCCAGCAGTACCGCTGCGGTCAGCGAGCCTGGACTGTGGCCATCATGCCTTGGTCTTCGTGGTCCAGGATGTGGCAGTGGATCACGGTGCGGCCGGGGAAGTCGTCGAAGGCCACCCGGACTTTCACCTGACTGCGGGCGGGGACGTTGACCACGTCCTGCCAGGTGGGCCAGGTCACGTCACGGTCGCCGTCCTGGATGACCTGCATGGGCCACACATGCAGGTGGATGGGATGGTCCATGGGGCTGGAGTTGGTCAGGGTCCACTCCTCCACGGTCCCGGCTGCTACCGTCGCGTCGAGCCGTTCGGGGTCGAACTTCCGTCCGTTGATGGTGAAGGCCATCATGGTGCCCTGTCCGCCGCCCATTCCCGCGCCCATGTTTCCGTTCATGCCCATGGCGAAGTTGAGGCTGCGGGCGGCGGTGACCGGTTCGTTCCGTAGATCGCGTAGGGGCCGGCCCTCGGGCACGGGCCCGGGGTCAGTGCCCGCGCTTCCCGAGACAGCCATGGTGAGCAGTTCGACCGGGCCGCTGCCGGAGGCGTTGTCACCCGTCATGGCCCCGCCCATCATGGCGTTCATGCTGCCGCGGTCCATGGCGGCGGCCGTGAGGGCGGCGGACCCGTCGCGGGTGTCCACGAGCAGCTCTACGCGGTTGCCGGGGGCCAGAACCACTTTGGTGACGTCTTCGGGGATCGGCAGGCGCCCGAGGTCCCTGCTGAGCAGCCGGACCTGTTGTCCGTCCAGAGCCAGGCGCAGGTACCGGGAAGGGCAGGCGTTGATGATCCGCCACCGCTCCCGTTCTCCGGGCGCGGCGCGCAACTGCGGGCGGAGTTGCCCGTTGACCAGGACGATCTCTCCCTCACGTCCCATCATCTGCTGCATCCGGTTCACCTCGGCGAGATTGCCGGCGGCGTCGAGGGACAGGTCGGAGACCACCAGCACCCGCTCCCGGGTGACGGGAACCGGGTCGGGGTCCTCCACCACGATGGCCCCGTAGAGGCCGGCGGCGACCTGGTCGGCGGCGCGCCCGTGGCGGTGGGGATGGTACCAGTAGGTGCCCGGCGGGTGGTCCGCGGGCAGAGTGAACTCGTAGTCGAAGGACCCGCCCGGGTCAATGCTGACGAAGGGGTTGTCGCTGTTGCCCTGTGGGGAGACGTGCAGTCCGTGCACGTGCAGGTTCGTGGGAGCCTGGAGCCCGTTGCGCAGTGTGACCCGGATCGTGTCGCCCGGGCGGACCCGCAGGGTCGGGCCGGGCACCGAGCCGTTGAATGCCTGGACGGAGGCGTCCCGTCCGCCGATCTGGACCCGTGCCGGCGCGGCGGTCAGGTCCAGCTCCAGCACCCGGTCGCGGCTGGCCAGTACCTGGGGTTCGGTCAGGTCCTCACCCCCGGTGTATCCGGGTCCGTTCCCGGTGGTCAGCCACAGCCCGGCGCCGCCGGCGGCCGCAGCGCCGGCCCCGGCAGCACCCAGTGCCAGCAGCTGGCGGCGTGTCAGCGGCCTCACCGGCCGTCCTCCTCCAGTATCCGCCGCCGTTCCTGGTATTCCTCGGTGCTGATCTCCCCGCGGGCGTACCGCTCCTCAAGGATCTCCCTGGCCCGGGCAGGGCCCGCACCCGTGCGGAGCGGTCCCTGCCCATCGGTGGGGGCGCTGCCGCCGGCGTTGCGGCTAAAGGCCTTGACCAGCACCACGGTGACTACGGCCCCGCCCGCGATCAGCAGAAGCCAGAAAATCCACGCAAGCCCCATCCCGCCCATACCAAAGCCGTCCATCATGACAAGGGTTCCTTATCTCTTCTCGTCCACGGCCAGACCGTTCCTGACTGAGGGCTTTCCGGGGCCGGGGGTTCTAGGCCTTGGCTGACTGGCGGGAGTTGTGCCAGGCGTTCCAGGCGGCGTAGCTGCCGTCGAGTTCGACGACGTCGTACCCGGCGCGGCGCAGGGCGCTGGCCGTGACGGAGTTCCGCACCCCGGACTGGCAGTAGGTCACGATGGTTCCTTCGGCCGGAAGCTGGTCCAGGTGCCACATGGCGCGGCCGCCGCTGAGCTGGTGGGATCCGGGGATGTGCCCGGCGGTGTGCTCGGTGCGGTTGCGGACATCCAGTACCATGGCCGCATCGAAGCTGCCCAGTTCGTTGGGCTGGATGAGTTTCGGCGTGAAGGTGGGGAGCCCGTCGATGCTGGTGACGTAGCCGGCGACGTTGTCGATGCCGACCCGGACCAGGTGGTCCCACATTTCCTGGGCCTGTGCCTGCCCGGCGGCGAGCAGCACCAGCGGGTTCTTGTCGGTTTCCGGGTTCACTACCCAGGAGCCGTAGCTGGCCACGGACTTGCCGGCGGGAATGTTCAGTGAGCGGGTGACGGTGCCTTCGTGGACTTCGGTGTTGGGGCGGGTGTCGATGAAGGTGACGTTGTCCTCGGCGAGGTCCTTCGCGACGTCGGCCGGGTCCAGTTCCTGAAGCGGGGCGCGTTCGCCCATAATGGCCGGGCCTTCTCGGTTTTCGCGCTTCATTCGGCCGAAGTAGGCGTGGGCGTCGGGCTGGCCGTCGAGGAGTTCGGTGATGAAGCCTGCCTCGTCGTTGGCGGCCAGGTACGGGCCCCACCAGGCGTAGAGGCGCTCGTAGCCGACGGTGGAGGAGGGGATGGCGCCGAGGGCCTTGCCGCAGGCGCTGCCGGCGCCGTGGGCGGGGTGGACCTGGACGTAGTCCGGCAGGGTGAGGAACTTGTCACGCAGGCTCGCGAACAGCTGCTTGGCGCCTTCGAAGCGGGTGTCGATGCCGCCGGCTGCCTCGTCGAGCAGGTCCGGGCGTCCCAGGTCGCCGGAGAAGACGAAGTCGCCGGAGAGCAGGTAGCCGGGCTGGTCGCTGAATGCGCCGTCGGTCACCAGGAACGACAGGTGCTCGGGGGTGTGTCCGGGGGTGTGGAGGGCCTTGATGGTGATGTTGCCGATGGTGATCTTGTCGCCGTCGTAGAGGCGTTCGCCGTCGAATTTATACTGCCAGTCCGGTCCGCCCTCGCCGGAGACGTAGATCTTCGCGCCGGTCGCGGCGGCGAGTTCGCGGGTACCGGAGAGGTAGTCGGCGTGGATGTGGGTTTCGGTGACCGCCACGATCTTCATGCCGTTCTTGGCAGCCAGATCCTGGTACACCGCAATGTCGCGGCGGCCGTCCACAACAACCGCTGTGCCGTTGGCCTGGCAGCCGATCAGGTAGCTGGCCTGGGCAAGGTCTTCATCATAAATGCGCTCGATAAGCATTGGTGCTCTCCTTCATGAGGGGAAGTTCCGTCTTGCTCTTGCATCACCGATTCTAATACCCCTAGGGGTATCCAGCAAAATGCTGAGCTGGCTCGGAGTTTTTTCGTGCGGTGTTACTGGTGCTGCGCGCCCGAGACAGCCCGGGAGCTTGTCCATGTCCAGGTTCTTTACGTCCGGGATGAGTTCTTCGAGTCCGGTGGCGTTGAGCGTTCCGGGCTGGGAGAAAACCAGGTGCCGTTCGGCGGCGGCGCCATGGGTGGGGGCGAACATGCGGCAGGGCCGCACCCGGCTGCCCAGAAATCAACGAACACGATGTCGTTGTTCTCCAGGGCCCGCTGTGATGTCGATGGTTGCCGTCGTGTTTCGTGTCCTTTCGGGGTGTTGTCTTGTGTGGTTGTTTTATTGGGTTTGAAGCTCAGGTGGTGGGAAGGCCTGCGCGGGCCCAGGCGGTCATCCCGCCGGTCATGGCGTCGGCCGTGAAGCCGGCACCATTGAGTGCGTCCGCGACGGGGCGGACCGGTTGCCGCTGCGGCAGACAGCGATGACGGGGACTGAGGGATCCAGCTCGGACAGTCGTGCCTGCAACTGCCCCATGGGGATGTGCAGTGCTCCGGGGATGATGCCTTCGGCGACGATTTCAAAGTCCTCGCGGACATCGAGGATCCGGGCGGTGGATCGGCGCTGGTCGGCTTCGTTGATGCTGATTTCAGCCATTGGTTTCTCCTTCGAATGGGTTCCGCGGTTGTTGTTAGCGGACGGGTTCGCCGGCCTGGCGCCAGGCGCCCATGCCGCCACGCAGGGAATACGCCTCATAGCCCTTTTCGGCCAGCAGGCGGGCGGCGGAAGCGGATCGGATCCCGGACTGGCACATGGCGATCACGGGCCGGGTTTTCTGGATTCCGGTGGTGCTGGTCTGGAGTCTGTCCAGCGGGACATGCTTGGCCTGCGGGGCCCGTCCGGAGCGCCATTCCTGCACGGTGCGAACGTCGATCAGAGCCGCGCCCGAGGTCAGGAGTTCCTTGGCCTCAGCGACCGTGATGGTTTTGTAGGGCTTGTTGAAGGCTTTCTTCAGGGAGCTGATGAGGCCCATGGTGTTCTCCTTTGTTTCGGAACGAGGGGGTGGTTTTCAGGCGGTTACGGTGCCCGCAGTGACCCAGGCTGCGACGGCAAAGATGAGCACGGCGAACGAGATGCGGATGTGCTTGTCGTTAAGGTGGCGGGCGAGGCGGGCAGCAACGAGGGATCCGAGGATCGCGGGGACCGCAAAGGCCAGGACGCTGGGCCAGTCCATGGTGAATCCGGCGGCGTGGGCGCCGAAGCCCGCCGCCGAATTGATCACGATGATGGCCAGGGATGAACCCACGGCCTGTTTCAAGCGCAGGCCCAGGAACAGTGTGAGGGCCGGGGTGATCAGGAACCCTCCACCAACGCCCAGCAGCCCCGTGAGGAACCCGACGAGGAGCCCGGCCCCCACGGCCTTGGGGGCGCAGGAGCGGAAGGCGCGGTTGGGACCTGTACTGCAGGCGCCTTCCGTTTCCATGGTCCGCATGAGCATCCGGATCCCCGCGAAGACCATGATGACAGCGAAGGCGAGCATCAGGATGTTTGGATCCAGCAGCCGGCCGACCGCTGTCCCGCCCCAGGCTGCGGGAATGCCCGCCGCACCGACGATCAGGACCACGGGCCAGTTGATGCTTTCGCGCAGCCGGGGGACCAGCGCTGCCAGGGAGGAGATGCCCACCACCAGAAGCGAGGTGGGAATGGCCTCCGCCGGGCTCATGCCCACGCCGTAGACCAGGGCCGGGACGGCAATGATCGAGCCGCCGCCACCGACGACACCGAGAACGATCCCCACGACGAGCCCCAGCGACAGGGCCGCGATCATGCTGCCGGGCTCTGCCTGGCTTCGGCCACCGGAAGGGCCAGGATGGCGCTTTCGCGGGTGGGTTCCTTGGCGGCCCTGTTCCATGGCATCGCCGAGATGGCCTGGCCCATGGCGCAGGTGTTGGTGGCCGCGGAGAAGGTCAGGCCTGCCCCGATGACACCGGCAAGCGCCCGGATCTTAGGGGAAACGAACTTACCCCCTGCCAGACCCAGAATTACAAGGGACCCTGCGGCGAGGCGGACCTGCCGCTCCAGGTCCCAACTGTCCTTGCCCTTGACCACGTCGCCACCGGCCGCTGCGAAGCCGGGGACGCCGCCGGTCAGGACGTAGGCCGTATCGATGCCGGAACCTGCTAGGCGCTGACGAGCCTGCTCGGCGCGGGCCCCGGACTGACAGACGAGCACGACCCGGCTGCCCAGACGGGCGGCCAGTTCGTCAGTGTGTTCGGACAGCAACCGCAGCGGGACGTTATAGGAGCCGCGGATGTGAATCGACCCGAACTCAGCGGCAGAACGCACGTCGATGATCACAAGGTCGTGATGCTCGGCCACCCAGCTGCGCAAGGTCTCCGGTGCCAGGGCGGTAATGGCGGTGGATGGGGAAAGGGAAGTCATAGGGGCCTCTCGAAAGGGGTCGCTGGTCGATGCCCGCCCAGTATTACAGATACCCCAGCGGGTATGCAAAACACCCCAAGGGGTATAGAGTTGACGGCAAGACGCCCACGCCTTTGGAGACTTCATGCAACTCGATTCGACTGAACTGACCCCTGTGGTCAACCGCCTCAAGCGCGCCCAGGGCCAGCTCGCAGCTGTCACCCGCATGCTCGAGGAAGGCAAGGACTGCAAGGACATCGTCACGCAACTGGCCGCCGTCTCGAAAGCTCTGGACAGGGCCGGCTTCGCCATCATCGCCAGCGGTCTTGAGCAGTGCATCGTCCGTGAAGACACCACCATGGACAAAAAAGAGCTGGAAAAGCTCTTCCTCTCCCTCGCCTAAAAAGCAGGGACCCCACAACCCCGTGCCGGCGGAAGTTTCCCCCAAACTTGCCCCGGCGCGGCCCCTACCTGAAACCGGACCGTATCTGTAACGACGTATAAGGAGCAGGCTCCTGACCGCCGTCACCGTCCCGCCGCTGTCCTGGGAAGACTCCGCTGTCGTGGGACGACGCTGTCTTGGGAGGACGCGTCCCAGCGCATCCGCGAGGCGTCCGGGGTACAAGGCTTTGGCATACTGGCGGAGGTTGACGTCCGGTCCCCTTTGAGGCCAAAACTCGGCACCGAGGCCGCAACGCCATCGGCAACTTATGTAGTCCTTGGCGCCTGCAACCCCACGTTGGCGAGCCGCGCCCTGGCGGCCGAGCCGGAACTCGGCGCGCCGCTCCCATGCAATGTCGTTGTCCGGCGGGGTAAAGACGCGCGCGAAACCACCATCAAAACCACAGCCCCCACAAACCATGGTCCAGCCCTGTGATAGTCCGGCCGGGAGGTCGCCGACGACGCCGATGTCGACTCCGCAAAGGCCTCGCCGGGATCAGCGATGCAAAAGACATCTCCAGCTGACGAAAGTGGAGGCACTTGCAAAGTGCAGACAAGTGACTGTTAGTTCAGAATGGCGGCCAAAATCCAGCTCACGTGGCGGTCTTACGATGGCTTGTGGCGGGTGATTGCGAGCCATTGACTTCGCCCTTTGTGTGGCGATGCCGGCGCAGATCACATGGGCCGGCCGGAGAGCAGCTATCTGGCCGCGTCCTCAGCTTCTGGGCGGGCGGTCGATTTGTAGGCGGCCGATGCCGGGTAGGAAGCGGCCGACGCGCGAGGCGTAGTCGGCGTACGCGGCGCCGTGTACACCACGCAGGTAGGGTTCTTCGACCAGGCGCACCTGCAGTTCGATCCCGGTGAGCGTGACCGCCAGGCCAGCGATCGCCAGGAGGTTGGGCACCATGAACGCCAAGCCCAGGAACACGGTGGCGGCGGCGGTGAAGACCGGGTTGCGGACCAGCCGGAACGGGCCCGTGGTCACCAGTGAGGTACGTTCAGCCTCATCGACGCCAATCCGCCAGGAGGCCCCCAACGCCAGCTGGGAAGCGAAGGTTGCAAGGATCCCGAGTACCGCCAGTACGAAACCCAGACCGTGCACGACCGTATGGTCGGCGGCGGCAAGCGGCGGCATGCCTGCCAGGGCGGCGACCGGCGCGCCGAGCCCCACCATCAGGTACCCGAGGTCCGCAATGGCAAGCCCCCACCACCCCCACGACCGCTGTGGCCTCAACCTCTGCCGGTTCCCCCGGTCGCCGGTGAGGCGTCGCTGGATCTGCGAGCGGACATTGGTGAGCAGTATGAGAGCAGCGAACAGGGCAAGGGCGGCGAGGGCCATCACCCGTCCCTCCTGGCCGTCACGGGTTTGGCGGCCACACCGAGCAGGTAATCGCCGGAGATCCGGGTGAGCGAGCCGAGCACCACGAGCCCTCGGTGGGCCAGTTCGTCGAGGAACTGCTCGGCGGTTAAGCGGTCCTCGGTGGGGTGGTCGAACTCGAAGACCACGTCATTGCCGCTGTCGCAAGCGTTCAGTGCCGAGCGCAAATCGGTTGCGCTGCCTTGCGTCAGGCGTACCCGATCGCCGTAGCTGGCAAGGCGCCGCCCGGCAAGCTCGATCATGGCCGGGTCCAGATCCACAGCGTCCACCCTTGCCGCGCCGAACCGCTCCAGCACCAATGGGGATCCGGAGCCGGGCCCGCAGCCGATCTCCAGTGCCCGCGCCCCAGGCGGCAACGGGCCGCCGAACCGCAGCAGCACCTGGATCTCGTAAAAACGCTGCAGCCACCGGCGAGGCGTCGAATTCACCAGAAAAGTGTCCACGCGGTTCATCAACATCGCAATTCGTCCCATCGTCCAATGTGACTATTATCGCCTCAGGCCGTTCCAATTGAGTGAGACGGCGACAGGTGATTTCTTGGATGATGGGCACCGGCCAGATCCTGTCCGGCAGTGTCACCACCAGGGGAACTGCGCCCGGATGGCCGCGGGCTTCTTTCGCGGCAGGTGCTGGAGCTCACAGAAGCTTGACGTCATGCAGAAGCTGATTCGGAGCCGATCGTGCGTATCCGAACAGTCCGGATAGCGATCCCCACGCCTGGTTCCTGAAGAAGATTGGAACTTCCGAGCCCAGCAGTTCAGTGGCTTGCCGCCAGGGAAGCCTGAAGGCGTCGGCGGCCTGGAGTCCGCGCTTCTCGGGAGCGGTCCGGAGAGCATCGAGCGTTCACCTGCCGGACACCGGCCGGACATAGGGACGTCCTCACCTGTGCAGGTCACGACTTTAGGGTTTCAACCCGGGGCCCTGGCCCTTCATTACTCGCCCGCACTTTTTTCTTGGGAGATCCCTGATGCGTCGGACCCTATCCATACTTACGTCAACGGCGGCTGTTGCCGCCGTGCTGACGGCAGTTGCTGTCAGTGGCCCTGCCACCGCCGCCCCGGAGGGGAACAACGGCCGGGCCAAGAACGTCATTTACCTGCTCGGTGACGGCATGGGCCGCACCCACGTCACCGCCGGCCGGGAACGCTTCTACGGGGCCGAAGGCAAACTGGCGATGGAAACCCTTCCGGCCCAGGGCTACGTCAGCACCTACGCTGTGGAGAAGAACTCCGGCCAGCCCGGGCAGGGTGACTTCAAGCCAAACCTGGTGACCGATTCCGCTTCCGCTGCCACGGCCTGGGCTTCCGGGGTGAAGACGTACAACGCCGCCCTCGGCGTGGACGCGAAGGGCGCGGTGGCGCCGACCATGATGGAACTGGCCAAGCAGGCAGGTTACCGCACGGGCAACGTCTCGACAGCAGAAATCACGGACGCGACCCCCGCCGGGCAGATGAGCCACGCCCTCGCCCGCGGCTGCCAGGGACCGGTGTACTCCGCCGCCGCCTGCCAGGACACCACCATCACCGGCACCGCCCTACCCACCAGCGATGTCCGCGTCACCCCGATCGCGGACCAGATCGCCCGGAACGGCACCGCCGACGTCATCTTCGGCGGCGGCCTGGGCCGCTTCGATGCCTCCGATGAAACCGCACTCAAGGAGCAGGGCTACACAGTCCTCGGTTCCGCCTCCAGCCAAATCCCAGCTACCCGGACGGATTTGAACGCCGCCACAGGGGAGAAGGTCTTCGGCCTGTTCAACAAGGGCAACCTCACCATCGAAAAAGCCAAACAGGACAACCCCACCGCCCCCCAGGCGCAGGAACCCTCCCTGCCGGAGATGACCAAGAAGGCCATCGAACTGCTCAACAACAAAAAGGACAACCGAGAAGACGATAAGAAGACGGACGCCAAGGGCAAGGGGTTCTACCTGCAGATTGAAGGGGCCCTGATCGACAAGCGCTCCCACGCCAACGACGCCGCCCAGACACTTCAGGAAATCAAGGCCTTCGACGACGCGGTCGCAGCGGCCCTGGACTTCGCCAAGAAGGACGGCAACACCCTGGTGATCGTCACCGCAGACCACGAGTGCGCCGGTTTCAACATCATCGAAAAGGGCTCCTTCACAAACGCCGAAGCAGCCGCGCCCCCGGTAAATGTCGATGCCGGCAACACCGCCAACAACTCCGCCCCGACCCGGCCCGGCGGAAACGTCAAGGACCCGGCCCGCTCCACCGGCATCCTCAACGGCACCGGTGCCGCAGACCCGAAGAACTTCGCCCCGGCTACCTTCCGCACCCCGAATGACCCCTCTCAGGTCAAGGACGGCTCCCCGGAAGCCAGCCTCTGGCTGACCTACCTCTCGGGCAACCACACCGGCGCGGACGTGCCCATCTACGCCTACGGCTCAGGTTCGGAAAAGGTACAGGGAACAGTGGACAACACCGACCTGTTCGACATCGTCGGCAACGCGCTGCGCGTCCTGCGCTGACCCTGACGCAGCACCAAGACTGCAACACCCGGCCCGGGCCCCGGGGGGCCAATTGATCCCCCGGGGCCCAGGCACGCGCGAAGGAACACACCATGAAACATAGAACCCGGATTCTGCTGATCGCAGCCCTCGTCGCTGCATCCCTGGCTGTACTGGCCGTTGTCGTACTGGGAGGGCGGGCTTCGTTCTCAGCATCCGGCGGTACCGCCCCGATGGCCGCCGCCGCCAAAACATCCTTCCCCGGACTGGTCCCGGCGGAGGGCGAACCGGACCTGGCCGGACTCCAAACGACCCGGCCGGCCCCCGGCCAGGTCCTCCAGGTCCAGGGCCCCTTTGCTGACAGGCTGGTCTTTGAAGGCCTGACCTTCGACGGTCAGGCGGCCATAGGAGCGGTCAGGATCACCAGTGATGTCAGCGAACTGCTCGAACTCCAGGTACTCGCAGGGTTCTACGATGACCAGGGCACCCTGCTCGGAACCGCCCGCTTCGTCCACCACCTCGGCAGCCAAGGACACAGCCACTCCGGAGCGCCGGAGGAACGTGAAGAGTTCAGCATTCCGGTACCGGCCGAGATTAAGGCCAAAGCCGTTTCAGCGGCAGTAGGCGTACCCGTCCTCGTCAATGAATAACGGCTGGAACGATACCCGTCGACGGCGAAGAGGTGGCTCCAAACCGCCCTTGATCTTCCGCCAGCCGGCGGCACGGTTGTTCGCGATCATCTTGGTGGGCACGCCGAGCACCGTGGACACAGCGAGGGATCGCCAAGGGTGTCACCCTCCACTGCGTTCCCGGTCGTTGAACGCCATCAGGCATCCGGAACCTCCGATGACGGGACGTGGAAGATCGTTTCCTCAGGCGTGGTCATGAGGGAGTCCTCGAAGACTCGCATTGCCTTCGCCACCTCGGGAAGCGACTCCTGCAGGTCAAGTGCGGCGCGGTCCTCGAACACCTCCGTGGCGACGAATACGTCGGGATCGGTCACATCCCGTCCGATGTCGAAGCTGACCACGCCGTCCAGTGCCCGGCTGGGCGCCACGACATCTCTCAGCGCAGCCATGACGGCCTCGGCCTTGCCCGGGCGGCAACGCACGGCAAAACGAACCACGATCATCGGGGCCTCCACTCAAAGTCGGTGGGAAAATGCTACCCCCGTCAGCCTCCGGCCGCGATCCGGAGGTTGGGCTTGGCGAAACGCTGCGCTCACCTGCGAATTTCGTTGACAGGACTGCATCCCGAGTTCTTCATGCGCAATCTATGATCGCGATCAGGAGCCCCGAAGCGACCGCCGGGCAGCTGTGGTGACTGCTCGTGCCGACCGGCTTGGGAGTTCGGACCTGGTCTGGAGGCCCGCAGCTGCAGGGCGTTTTTGTTCTTGTCCGCAAGCCTTGGCGGGTTTGCGGCGTCCCACTGGGCCATCCGGATCGGTGTTGTCCTCGATGTCGGCCAGTTTCGCAGCCAGGGCAATGTGGCTGTTCCGAATGGCCTCGTAGTACCCACCGCACTCGTTGTCCTTGGCGCGGGTGAGCAGGATGACGGCCTGAGTTATCTCTTCACTGATGCCTGCCGCCGCTGGATCCACGGCCGTGATGTCCAGTCTTCGATGACGTCCGGCGGCCAGGCCGAGGCAGCCAGCTTGGCTCGCTCAACCTCGCGGCCACGCCGCGCGGACGCTCAATGTACGGCGCGCCAATCTTGTCGTTTGGCATCGGAGCGTGACGGTCGCGATCGCCTTCGCTGCAGCGACTTCCGGGACGGACAGGTAATTTTTCAACGCGGATCTCTTCCGGGCCATCGGAACCGGCCGTCGCAGCGTCTGAGGAATGCCCTAAGCGGACGGCACGGTTGAAGTTGAGTGTATGGCGACAGACCAATCCGGTTCTGCTGGTGTGCTCATCCTGACAAGGTGGCCTCGCCTTGGCGGCAACTGGTATTGCTACCGGTTTCGATGGCTCAGATTCAGTTGCCGGGCGTGGAAGTCGAAATGTTTGGTGGGGTATGCGTAGACGTCGTTGAGGGTCATCGAAGGGGTGAAGAACGGATCCCACTGGTCTGGGAACGGCATTGACCTTGCCAGCGACGCGGGGCTCTCGCGTTCCAGTCTGCGGGTGATGGCGGCGATGGTCTTATCCAGTTTCCGGGCCATCCGTCGCTTGTTGTAGAAGAGGGCTGCACCGCGGGAGCCCCAGTAATTGACGATGTTAAATGGGCGCGTGCCCGCGTTCAAGAGGGCGGCGAATGCCTTGCCGACGGGTCTGGGGAGCAGGCTGATGATATGGACCAGGGGTAGCAGGGCTCGGACTACCATATAGCCGAAGACCATATGGAAGAGCAGTTCTTCATTGGTCCACCTGGTGCCCTTGCTCGTGCGGCGAAGGTCCGCCGGGGTAGCATTCTCAAGCCAGGTGCCGAGTTCGGCGCGTGCGCGGCCGTATTCACTCAGAATGTCCGCTTTGGTTGGTCCCATCTCGCGCTCCTTCGCCTGAAGGCCGCCGAGGGCCGAACGCGCGGGTCAGCGCGCCTCTCCATGGCTTCATTATGCTGGTTCTTGCCCAAAAGCATCCCCATGAGCGGGATGCAGCCAGCGACCAGACTGATGATCTTGGCCGGAGCCTTTATTCGCTGCCACTGACGCGGCCAGAATTCATAAGGCCCTGGCCAGGGCAACCCACCGGGGGACCAACAATGGGAAAAGGGCTGACCGTTCCTGCGGCGGCCCGGACTCGTATCCCCGGGTATGAGCCTTTGGGGCAGCCAAAATCAGGACGCTCCCCGAGACGGCTTCGGAAAACTGATAACCGGGAGACGCAGGAAGCATCACCTAGCATGGGTACGGTGAAAACCCGTAATCTCCTCGCGTGGGTGGAAGGCCATCAGATCGGCCTGTACCTTGCGGCCATCGCTGTCGGCGTTGCCGTCGGCTTCCTTGCCCAGGGCTCGGCGGGGGCGCTGGAGCGCTCGATTTACCCGGTCCTCGGACTGCTGCTCTACGCGACTTTTCTCGGGATTCCCTTTGCGTCCATCGGCGCGGCAGTCAGGGATCTGCGGTTCCTGGCGACAGTGCTGGTCCTGAACTTCGTCGTCGTTCCCGCTGTGGTGTTTGGTCTGACTCGGTTTGTGGCCGGGGATCTGGCGCTGGTGGTCGGGGTCATGCTTGTACTCCTGACGCCGTGCATCGATTACGTCATTGTCTTCACCGGTTTGGCCGGAGGGGCCAGTGACCGGCTTCTGGCCGCCGCTCCGGTACTGATGCTTGTGCAGATGCTCCTGCTACCGGTGTTCCTGTGGGTTTTCATCGGCGCCGACGTGGCCGGGGCCATTGACCCGGCGCCGTTTGTTGAGGCTCTGATCGTTCTGATTATCGCGCCCCTGGCCGCTGCGGCGCTGACGCAGGCGCTGGCCCGCCGGGCAAGCCTGGGCCGGGTGGTCATGGCGGCCATGCAGGCGTTGATGGTTCCCCTCATGATGGTCACGCTGGCCGTGGTTGTCGGTTCACAGATCACGGGAGTGAGCAGGGAGCTCGGCCGGCTGCTTGTGGTGGTTCCGGTCTATGTGGCTTTCCTGGTTGTGATGGTTCCGCTGGGACTGTTGGCGGCCAAAGGCGCCCGACTCGATCCTGCGTCCACCCGTGCCGTTGTCTTCAGTGGCGCTACCCGAAATTCGCTGGTTGTGCTGCCCCTGGCGCTGGCGCTTCCCGGGCCGCTGGCGCTGGCAGCTTTGGTCGTTGTCACACAGACGCTCGTCGAACTGATCGGCATGCTCTTGTACGTCCGGTTCCTTCCCCTGATCGTGCCCAAGGAACCCAACCGGCAGCCCGCCTAAGCACAGGCGCGCCGTCCCGGCCTCCGGTTCCATCGGTCAGCGTGAACCAGATCCGCCGCGGGACCAGGCCGGGGGAGTGCGGTCCAGACCGTCCTCATAGTCCGCGCCGTCTTCGACAAGATCGCCTTCCAGGCTGTCGTTGCCCACCCCGCCGGTGAACACGGCGATGATGAAGCCAGCCACGGGGTCGAAGCACGCCGGCGCCGGTCAGCCGTGGGCGTGCAGGGGCTTGCCGGCCAGGGCGAGGGCCGCTTCGCTGATGGCGTCGTTTTGGGTGGGGTGGGCGTGGACGAGGCTGGCGACGTCCTCGGGATAGGCTTCCCAGTTCACCATCAGCTGGCCTTCGCCGATGAGCTCGCTGACCCGTGCGCCGAGCATGTGTACGCCGATGATCGGGCCCTCCTTTTGGCGGATGAGTTTGATGAAGCCCGCGGTTTGCAGCATCTGGCTTTTGGCGTTCCCGCCGAGGTTGTACTCGACCGTCTCGATGCCATCGGCGCCGAACTGTTCCTTCGCCTGGGCCTCGGTGAGGCCGACAGAGCCGGCCTGGGGCTCGGAGTAGGTCACGCGCGGGATGCCGGATTCGATGATGGGGGCCGGGTTGAGACCGGCGATTTCTTCGGCGACGAAGATGCCTTGCTGGAAGCCGCGGTGGGCCAGCTGGAGGCCGGGCACGATGTCCCCGATGGCGTAGATGTTGCCGACACCGGTGTGCAGCCGGTCGTTGGTGGGCACGAAGCCGCGTTCCATGGGGATGCCGGCGTCCTCGTAGCCGAGCTTCGCTGTCACGGGGCCGCGGCCCACGGCCACGAGCAGCACGTCGGCCTCCAGGGTTTTGTCGTCCTGGGTGGTGACGGCGACACCGTCATCGTTCTGGGTGACTCCGGCGAACATGGTGTTGGTGAGGAACTTGATGCCGCGTTTCGTGAAGGCCCGCTGGAGGCCTTTGGAGAGGGACTCGTCCTCGTTGGCGATGAGGCGCGGGAGGGCTTCGATGATGGTCACTTCGGTGCCGAAGGAAGCCCAGACCGAGGCGAATTCCACACCGATCACGCCGCCGCCGAGGATGAGCGCGCTGTTGGGGACGAAATCCATCTCCAGTGCCTGTTCGGAGGTGATCACCCGTCCGCTGATGTCCAGGCCGGGCAGGGACTTCGAATAGGACCCGGTCGCCAGCACAATGTTTTTGCCCTGGTAGCGGGTGCCGTTGACTTCTACCGTGTCCGCGGCGGCAAGGGTTCCCCATCCCTGGATCAGGTCGATGCTGCGGGAAGAAACGAGACCCTGGAGCCCTTTGTACAGGCGCGAAACGACACCTTCCTTGAACTTTGTCACCCCGGCCATGTCGATGCGGCCGAGGGTGCTCTCCACGCCGAATGCTTCGCTCTCCCGGATGGTGTCGGCCACTTCTGCGGAGTGCAGCAGCGCCTTGGTCGGGATGCATCCGCGGTGCAGGCAGGTCCCGCCAAGCTTGTCGCCCTCAACCAGGGCCACCTTCATGCCCAGCTGCGCCCCGCGCAGCGCGGCGGCGTAGCCGGCGCTGCCGCCGCCGAGGATTACGAGGTCATAGGTCATGGTTTTCCTCCCGCTAGAGCGAATTGAGGGGCGAGTCCGGGATGGAGGGAGCGGCGTGGCTCGTACCTAGGGGGAGCGCAGGAGCCCCGAAGGTCGCCGTGGTGGCCAGTGTGCCTTGCCCATGAAGCCCCGCATCTACCCGGCTCCCGGATGTGAGGCCTGTCCCGATATTATGCCTGATACGGATCCTCAGGGGGTCTTTCCCAGACGGGTGGTCGTTCCGTTGGCATGATGTTGCGGAGCGATTGCAGTCTTCCGGGTCTTTAGCGTGCCGGGTCCGGCAGGGTGCCGTTCGTTTCCACCTTTGACCGGCTACGGGATCTGAGCGTTTGGAAGAGGGCCAGCCCGGCGATGAAGACAAGCCCGGCGACCCACGTGTTGACGCGCGCACCCAGAATCATGTTCGCTTCATCGGAGCGCATCAGTTCGAAGGCAAACCGGCCGGCCGTGTAGAAAACAATGTAGAGGGAGAAGACCGCTCCTGCTCCGAGCGTGTATTTGCGATCCAGGAATATCAGCAGTGCCGCCGCGGCCAGGCACCAGAGGGATTCGTAGAGGAAGGTCGGCTGGAAGTAGCCGATGACCTCAGGGGCCCCTTCTGGAGTGGTAACAGCCTGTCCTGTGCTCAAGTCCATGGCGTGGATTTGCAGTTTCCATGGCAGGTCCGTGGGTGCGCCGTAGATTTCGTTGTTGAACCAGTTTCCCCACCTGCCCAGTGCCTGCGCCAGGAGCAGTCCGGGAGCGGCGGCGTCAGCGAACGCGGCGAAGGGGACTCCGGCGCGGCGGGCACCGATAGCCGCACCGACGAGGCCGAGGGCGACCGCGCCCCAGATACCCAGGCCGCCTTCCCAGATC
Source organism: Paenarthrobacter nicotinovorans (assembly GCF_007670255.1). GTDB lineage: Bacteria > Actinomycetota > Actinomycetes > Actinomycetales > Micrococcaceae > Arthrobacter > Arthrobacter nicotinovorans_B. The sequence goes on from NZ_SZVS01000013.1 coordinate 86,199, forward strand.
CGCAGGGCACCCCAGGGGTCCTTACCGGGCCCGAAGTAGAGCTGATTATCGGTGATCACGTGGTAGAGGCGGCCGCCGACGATGCCGAAGGGGACGGCCCACATTACGATGTCCAGGGCCTGTGCCGGGGTGCCGCCCCTGGCCTTGAGACGGCGGATCGTCAGCCAGGTGCCGACGGCGATGCCCGCCAGGATGCAGAGCGCGTAGAAGCGTACCGTCAGGGGGCCGAGTGCGAAGGCGCTCACCGTTGGGGAAGGAAGGTAGAAATCCGGGGTGGAGAACGGGTCCATGGGTCAGCTCACTAAAGGTCGGTCTCGGGAAGGGGTACGGCGCCGGTGAACGTTCCTGCCAGGGCAGCAGAGGTGGCATTTTGCGGTGGTCCGGCTCTGCCGGTCACGGAAGGGACCGTCAATCGCATGCCCTGGCCCGGCCGCAGACGGTTGGTGTGTTCGGGCACCGGTGACGCCATCACAGTCCGGAGTAGGAGTGCAGGCCGTTGAAGAACTGGTTCACGATGGTGAAGTTGAACACCACGCACACGTAGCCGATGATTGACAGCCAGGCGGCGCGGGGGCCGGTCCAGCCGCGGGTGGCCCGGGCGTGCAGGTAGCCGGCGTAGACCACCCAGATCACGAAGGTCCAGACTTCCTTGGGGTCCCAGCCCCAGAACCGGCCCCAGGCCTTTTCGGCCCAGATGGCCCCGAACATCAGGGTGAAGGTCCAGCCGATGAATCCGAGCGCGTTGATCCGGTAGGAGAGGTTCTCCAGGCTCAGGGCCGAGGGCACCAGGCGCATGAAACCGAGCTTGTCCACCCCGCCGGCAGCCAGCGTCTTTTGTCGGTGGGACTGGACCAGCTGCAGCGCGGACATCGCAAAGGTGAGGGTGAACAGGGCCGAGGAGAGCACGGCGATGGAGACGTGGATGATCAGCCAGTAGCTCTGCAGGGCCGGGACCAGGTGCCCGACCGGGGTCCAGTAGGTTACCGAGGCAGCCACCAGCATGATGATCACGAGGCCCACGACGAATGTCCCGAGGAAGCGCAGGTCGCGGCGGACCAGCGCGAGCAGGAACACGGCGACGGCCAGAAAGGCGCCGGTGGTGAGGAATTCGTACATGTTGCCCCAGGGCACCCGGCCCGCACCCAGCGCGCGGGTGACCACGCCTGCGCCGTGGATCAGCGCACCGAGGACTGTCAGTGCTACCGCAACCCGTGCCGGGACGCGCGGCCCTGGGGCGTAGCGCATGCCCGCGTCGGCAGTGTCCCCGGCGCCGCCCGCCTCCGGTGCTGTTCCGCTGGTGGCCGAGGACGGGCGCTCGGCCCGGCCGGCCGGGCCGCTGACGCCGGAGGCTGCACGGTTCACAGAGGCAGGGGCGCTGATTCCGGCGGTGACCGGGACCCGGGCCGGTGCGGTGGTGTGAGTGGGGGCCGCGGCTGCGGTTTTGAGGTCCACCGCGCCCATGGCCCTGCTGCTGCGGGCCAGGTCCCACGCGAAGGCGATGAACGCCACGGTGTAGGTGCCTGCGGCCAGGAGCATGAACAGCTCACTGTATTGGCCCATGGTTTGGTTGATGTCCGGCATTAGTGCTCCTTCGGTGATGGGGCGGGGATGGTGGCCGCTGCGGCCTGACGTGACTCGGACAGGTTCCAGCGGTCCACGAGCCGGGCCCGGATGGCGGCTGCTTCGGGTGCGAGCCGGTGGTCTTCTCCGCGGGCCAGCAGCCCGTATTCGATCATGGTGCGCCCGTCCTCATGGGCGCCGGCGCGGAGCCAGACGCGGCGGCGGTTCACGTAGAGGGAGACGATCAGCCCGGCGACGGCGGCCAGGGAGAAGATCAGGACCCCGTCCTGGCCGGGGACTGTGCGGATGTCCACCCCGATGTAGCGTTTGAGCCCGTCGAAGCTGATCGAGCCTTTGCCCTCCGGCAGCGTGTAACTCTGCCCTGGGCCAAGGACAATGCCCTTGGCCGGAAGATCCCGGCCGTTGAGCTGGGTGAGGGTTTTTACGTCCAGGTTGTAGACGTTCTGGGGCTTGCCTGTGTCGAGCCCGAGATCACCGTAGTAGGAGTTCAGGTTCAGCTGCGGGTTCAGCGGGTCCGGGTCGAAGCTGTAGGACACACCATCCTGGTTCTTGATGGCCGAGGGCAGGAAGAACCCGACGAAACCCAACTGGGAAGGCGCGGCGTCCGGGACCTTGAGGACAACGGTGGAGGTGTAGACGCCGTCGTTGGGGACGGAGACGACGGGGCCGCTGAAGGCGGTGTTGCCGTTACCGTCCTTGACGGTAACCATGGGGGCGTAGCCGTTGCCGACGAGGAAGATGCCTGTTCCGCCGAAGTAGACCGGTTCATTGACTTTCAGGACCTGCTGGTGCGGGGCCGCGTCCGGGCTGTCCCGGGTCGTCAGGGCGGCTTTGAAGTCGATGGGCTGGCCGAACTGCTTGGTGGATTCGCGGTCGAAGCGGACTTCGAACTTGTCCAGGGTGATGGCGAAGGGATCCAGCCAGGTGCTCTGGAAGTTGGTCCCGGGTGTGAAGTTGTCGTAGCCGACGAGGGTGTTGACGAAGGTGTCGCCTTCGATGATGATTTTTTGTCCGCGGTAGCCGAACAACCCGCCGACCGCGACGCTGACCAGCACGCCGATCAGGGCGGTGTGGAAGAGGAGGTTGCCGACTTCCCGCAGCAGTCCCCGTTCGGCTCCCAGTGAGGGCATCGCCCCGTCGGCGTCCCGGATGTCGACGCGGTAGCCGCGTTTCTTCAGCACTGCCGCCGCGTCCCGGACGGCGTCGGCCGGGCGGACAGCGGCGTCCGCCGGCAGTACGAGCGTTCCGTATTCGGGCAGGCGCGACAGCCGCCGGGGGGTTCGTGGCGGGGCGGAGCGCAGGGCTTTCCAGTGTGCCCGGGCCCTGGGGATCACGCACCCGATCAGGGAGACGAACAACAGGATATAAATCGCCGAGAACCACGCTGATGCGTAGACGTCGAAGAGTTGAAGGGAGTCAAGGATTTTCCCGTACTCCGGGCGGTCCTTGATGTATTGGGTGACCACGGCTGGGTTGGCCGGCCGCTGCGGGAACAGCGAGCCCGGTACCGCGGCCACGGCCAGAAGCAGCAGCAGAAAAAGTGCCGTCCGCATGCTGGTCAGCTGGGTCCACGCCCAGCGCAGCATCGCGGCGGGGCCCAGCGGCGGGGGCGCTGGCGATGGGCCAGCGTCCGGGGCATCGGGTAGGGACATCGCTGCCTTCCAGTCGGGGTGTCAAGAGCGGGTAGGGTCTGCAGTCCCCCACTTCTACCTTAGGTAGAATTAAAACAGGCGGGTGGCCCCGGGCTTCGCAAGGCCACCTTCCTGATAATATCGCCTAATGACGATTGAAGGATATCTGCTCTACCCGCGCCCGAAGGGATGTGCCGTGAAGCGCCAGCGGAAAGGCCCCATTTCCCGCAGCGGCAGGACAGGCGTACGGCGGTCCCGACCACTCGTCCATGTAATGCGAGGAAGACATTTATGAACACCCCATCCGGCGGCGGCCTGACCCGGCGCAGCATCCTGACAGGTTTGGCGGCTGTGGCCTCCCTTGGGCTGTCGGCGTGCGCCGGGCCGGACCCCCTCGCCCAGCAGGCTGCGGCAGGGGATAACAAGAACTACATTGCCGGTGACGGATCGGTGCAGGAATACGCCGAGGAATCACGTGGTGCTCCGGTGGCCTTGAACGCGAACCTTTATGACGGCACGCCCGTCCGCTCCAGTGACTGGTCCGGGGCGGTCACGGTACTTAATTTCTGGTACGCAGCCTGTGCCCCGTGCCGTGTCGAGGCGCCGCACCTGGAATCGCTGTACCAGGAGTTCGCCCCGCAGGGAGTGAGGTTCTACGGGATTAACGTCCGGGATGAGAAGCCGACGGCGGAAGCTTTTGAGCGGACGTTCGGCGTGACGTATCCCAGCGTGCAGGACAAGGACGGGAAGGTGTTGCTGGCCATGACCCGCTTCGTCCCGCCCCAGGCGGTCCCGACCACCCTCGTGCTGGACAGGGAAGGCCGTGTAGCAGCGCGAATCCTGGGTGGACTGGACAAAAGCACCCTCAAAGCCCTGATCACTTCCACACTCAAGGCCTAGGGAAAAGCCAGGATGCGCTTCAGGGCTGCCCCGGCCTGCCGTCCCGGACGGGACGGTGCGCTGGGGGTTCCCGAACTGTCCGGCCGCCTGCGCACAACCAGAACGCCGGCCACGCCGGCACGGAACGAGAGAAGGCTGGTCCATCATGACAGTGCAGTTGCCCGAGAGTTCCCTTGCTCTTCTGCGTGAGGGGTACACGTTCATTTCGAGCCGGTGCGACCGGTTCGACACCGATCTGTTCCGCACCCGGCTGATGCTGCGCCCGGTCGTCTGCCTCCGCGGGGCAGAGGCAGCCGAATTCTTCTACGGCGGTGGCCGGTTCGGCCGCAAGGGGGCCATGCCCCGCTCGGCCCAGCACCTGCTGCAGGACGCCGGCAGCGTGCAGTCCCTCGAAGGGTCTGCCCACCGACACCGGAAACAGCTGTTTCGTGACCTGATGAACAAGGAATCGGTGGGACGTCTCGGCCACGCCTTCGACACCGAATGGCACTCCGCGCGGGAGCGGTGGCCGGGTGCGGGCGAAGTGGTACTCCACGACGAGCTGCCCCGGATCCTCACGGCAGCCGCCTGCCAGTGGGCCGGAGTGCCGGCCGACCGGGCGACAGTGAGCCGCCGCGCCCGGGAACTGAGCCTGATGATCGAAAAGTCCGGCGCGGTCGGGCCGGCGAACTGGTATGCGCGGTGGCGCCGCCGCGCCACCGAAAAATGGGCCGCCGACTGCATCAGCACCCTCCGCCGGAGCGGACCGGACGCGGCCGGGGACACGCCGGCCGCTGCGATCGCATTTCACACCGACGAACACGGCAACGCTCTGCCGGTTGATGTCGCGGCGGTGGAAGTTCTCAATCTGCTCCGGCCCATCGTGGCTGTCGGCCGCTTCATGGTTTTTGCAGCCGTGGCACTGCAGCAGCACCCGGAATGGAAAGGGATCCTGCACACAGGCCAGGACGCGGACCTGGACTGTTTCGCACAGGAAGTCCGCCGGTACTATCCGTTCTTCCCCTTTGTCGGCGGCACAGCCCGGGAAGCGCTGGAATGGAAGGGCCATACCTTCAAAGCCGGGCAATGGGCCCTGCTTGATCTGTACGGCACGAACCACGACAGCCGGATCTGGAAGGATCCGGAGAGCTTCGACCCTGCCCGGTTCCGTGCCTGGCAGCCGGACCCCCACACCCTTGTTCCCCAGGGCGCCGGCGACCCCGCGACCGGGCACCGCTGCCCCGGCGAGGACATCACCGTGGACCTGATCCGACGGGGCACCAGGGCACTGGCTGCGGAGACCCGGATGACCGTACCCGCCCAGGACCTGAGCATCAACCTCACCCGGATGCCCGCGCTGCCCCGAAGCGGCTTCATCCTCTCCGGACGCCCAGGACTGCACTGACGCTTTCCAGGGCACCGTACAGGCGCCCAGCCTCGGACTCGCGGTACCACGCTGCCCGGCGAGACAGCGGCTGGCACATATCCACATGTTTGGATATCATCGGTGTATGACGATTGATACGAAAAGCGGCACCCGGCTGGAACCCGCCGCCGCGTTATTCCATTCCCTGGCCGACCCCGCCCGGCTTGCCATCGTAAAACGCATCGCCCAGGGCGAGGCCCGGGTTGGAGACCTCACCCAGGTACTGGGTCTGGCGCAGTCCACGGTCTCCGCCCACGTGGCCTGCCTGCGGGACTGCGGCCTGGTGACGGGCCGGGTGGAAGGCCGGAAGGTGTTCTATTCCCTGACCCGCCCTGAACTGATCGATGTCCTGGCGCAGGCCGAGATCCTCCTGGCCGCCACGGGCAACGCCGTGAGCCTGTGCCCGGTCTACGGCGACGCTTCCTGCGACGCCACGACCACGCCGGAGGAGGAACTGTGAGCGACGCCTGCGGATGCGGCGATGACAAGCCGGCAACAGAAGAAGGTCAGGAAGAGGCCGAGGGCTTCTGGCAGGTGACCGAGGTCCGCGCGGCCGCGGTCTCCGGAGTCCTGCTGCTGGTGGCGTGGATTGCGTCGCTGCTCGACGCATCCGAGTGGGTCACCTTGCCGTTGGAGGCCGCGGCGCTGCTGGTCGCAGCGTGGACGTTCGTTCCCTCCACCCTGCGCCGGCTGGCCAAGGGCAAAATCGGTGTCGGCACGCTGATGACGATCGCGGCCGTGGGCGCCGTCATCCTGGGCCAGATCGAGGAAGCGGCGATGCTGGCCTTCCTCTATGCCATCTCCGAGGGCCTGGAAGAATACTCGGTAGCACGCACCCGGCGCGGGCTGCGGGCGCTGCTGGACCTGGTCCCTTCCGAGGCCAGGGTGCTGCGCAACGGAACCGAAGTTACCGTCTCCCCGTCCGAGCTGGTGCTGGGTGAGACCATGGTCGTGCGCCCCGGTGAGCGTCTGGCCACCGACGGGCGCGTCCTGACCGGACGCACCTCCCTGGACACCTCGGCCCTGACCGGCGAATCAGTCCCGGTCGAGGCCGGACCCGGCAGCGACGTCTACGCGGGGTCCATCAACGGCACCGGCCCGCTCGAGGTCCAGGTCACCAGCACCGCGGAAAACAACTCCCTGGCCCGGATCGTGCACATCGTGGAGGCCGAGCAGTCCCGCAAGGGCCCCGGCCAGCGCCTGGCCGACTCCATCGCCAAAAAGCTCGTCCCGGGCATCCTGATCGCCGCCGCGCTCATTGCCGTCTATGGCTTCATCGTGGGCGAACCGCTCCTGTGGATCGAACGTGCCCTGGTGGTTCTGGTGGCAGCTTCACCGTGTGCCCTTGCCATCTCCGTGCCCGTGACCGTGGTCGCCGCCGTCGGCGCCGCGAGCCGGATGGGTGTCCTGATCAAGGGCGGCGGCGCCCTGGAAACCCTCGGCAAAATCCGCACCATCGCCCTGGACAAGACCGGGACCCTGACCCGGAACAAACCCGCAGTCATCGAAGTCGCCGCCACCGCCTCCTCCACCCGGGAACGGGTGCTGGCCGTCGCCGCCGGCCTGGAAGAACGCAGCGAACACCCGCTCGCCCGGGCCATCCTCGCCGCCACCACGGACCGGGTCACCGTCACCGACCTGAACACCGTTCCCGGGGCCGGGCTCGAAGGGACCATCGACGGGCACAGTGCCCGGCTCGGCCGGCCCGGATGGATCGCCCCCGGGGAGCTGAAGGAAACCGTCCGGCGAATGCAGGCCGGCGGCGCGACAGCGGTCCTGGTCGAGGAGCAATCTGTCCTCATCGGTGCCGTGGCCGTCCGGGACGAACTTCGTCCCGAGGCTCAGGCAGTCATTGAACGCCTGAGCCGCGCCGGTTACACCACCGCCATGCTCACCGGGGACAACCGGCTCACCGCCGAGGCCCTGGGCAAGGCAGCGGGCATCACCGAAGTCCATGCCGACCTGCGCCCCGAGGACAAGGCGGGCATCATCCGCACCCTGAAGGACCGGCAGCCGACCGCCATGGTCGGTGACGGGGTGAACGACGCCCCGGCCCTGGCCACCGCCGACACGGGCATCGCGATGGGCGCGATGGGCACCGATGTGGCCATCGAAACCGCCGATGTCGCCCTGATGGGCGAGGACCTGCACCACCTGCCGCAAGTGTTGGAGCACGCCCGCAGGACCCGGCGCATCATGTTCCAGAACGTGGGTCTGTCCCTGGCTCTGATCGCGGTGCTGATCCCGCTGGCCCTGTTCGGCATCCTGGGCCTGGCAGCGGTCGTCCTGATCCACGAACTGGCCGAAATCGTTGTCATCGCCAACGGCGTCCGCGCCGGCCGGGTGAGCAAGTACGGCACCATCCCGGTCACACAGGCCGCCGTCCCCAGCCTGGAACCGGCGCGGTGAGCGCGATAACACCGGTGGTGGACAGTGCCCCGTCCCGGCCGTGGATGCGGCGGGGCGGGCTGCTGGCCGGCGCGCTCCTGCTGGCCGGAGCCGATTTGTTGATCAAGGCCCAGGCGGAGGCAAACCTTTCCCGGGGAGAGGTGGTCGAGACCCCGCTGCTGACGATCAAGCTCCTGTACAACACGGGTGTGGCTTTCAGTCTCGGCGCGGCCCTGCCCACCGCAGTTGTCGTGGCCGGTACCGGGGTCATCATCGCCGCGTTGCTGACCTGGCTGACGGTCAGCGCACCGAAGATGTCCAGGACCTCCTTCGCAGGCGGAATCCTCGTTGCCGGCGGCGCCGTCGGCAACTTCATTGACCGGCTCGACGGACAAGGGGTCGTGGATTACCTGCACAGCGGATGGTTCCCGACGTTCAACCTCGCCGACGTCTTCGTCACGGTCGGGGTCGCCGTCCTGGTCCTGGGCACGCTCCTGCCCGCCAGGAAGGCCCCGGAGAAGGAGGCGTGAGCCTCGGCGGATTCTTCGCCGAGGGCGTGCAGTCCGGAGCCCTGCTCCTGGCGGTGCCCCTGGCGGTCATCGCCGGTCTGGTCTCTTTCATCTCACCCTGCGTCCTGCCCCTGCTCCCGGGCTACCTGGGCTACGTCTCCGGTCTCGCAGGAACCGATGAGAAGGCCGCACGCCGGCGGACCACCGCCGGCGTCGGGCTGTTCATCCTTGGCTTCGCCGCGGTCTTCACCCTTTATGGTGCAGCGTTCGGGACCATCGGACACTGGCTGGTGAGCTGGAGCGATGTGATCACCCGTGTCCTGGGCGTGGTCGTGATCGTGATGGGTGTGGCCCTGTCCGGAAAGATCCCGTTCCTGCAGAGCACGGCCAAGCTGACCTGGAAACCGAACACGGGACTGGCCGGGGCCCCGCTGCTGGGCGTCGGATTCGGGCTCGGCTGGACCCCCTGTATCGGCCCGACCCTCAGCGCTGTCCTGGCGCTGAGCACCACCACGGGGTCGGTCTGGCGCGGGGCGCTGCTCGGCTTCGCGTACTGCATCGGCCTGGGCATCCCGTTCCTCCTCGTCGCCCGGGGCTTCAGCTGGGTCACCGGCACCCTGGGCTTCGTCCGCCGAAACATCAGGGCCTTCAACCTCGCAGGAGCGGCGACCCTTGTCCTCGTCGGGATCCTGATGGTCTCCGGCGTCTGGACCACCTGGATCCTGAGCCTGCAGAACCTGATCGGAACCTTCACCACGCCCATTTGACCCCGCGGGCATGAAACCGGACCCACCGACGTGCACACGAGCAATGCCGGGCACCGTCGCAGCTTCGGCAGGCGCGTGTTCGCCGCCACGATCATTGACGGCATGGTTGCCCGTCCTGTTTCTTGCACCGGCGTCCTGGCCGTCCTTGTCCCGGACGAATGGGTCGGCTGGCTCGGCCTGGTCCGCTGCTTATTGGCGCGGCTTGGCCGATTCGCTCCCTGCGCAAACGCAGGGGAGTGGACGAGGGAGGTGCCATCAGCGCCGTCGGCCTGCCCAGCGGCCACGGCGTCACCCTCGCCGACGGCGCGGATAAGATCGCCACCCGAGCATTCGCGCCATGTGTTCCGGGCCCCGTGGTAACGACGCCTCCTGGTCCCGGACAACTGGCTGGGGCGGCAGACTGTTCACTGTGGCTGAGCCTCGAGGTGAACCAGCAGATGCTGGGCGTCGTCTTAATTGTAGTTGGTCGTCATGTCTGGTCAGCAGATTGCTTTATCCAATCCGGGGAACTCATCCGGCGGCCGTCGTGAAGGCCGCCAGGCTGTTGAAAGCCCAGGGATTGGGATTGAAGGAGGTTGAGGCGATGAACCCGAGCGGGGCAGACAGGTACAGCATGTGGGCTGCCGTCTATGTTCTTGGATCACTGATTCCTGCTGAGCGACGCGAATATGAGCTGCATCTTGCCGAATGCGCTCAGTGCGTAGCCACTGTGCGCGAATTTGCCGGATTGCCTGAGCTGCTGGCCGTCCTGAAGCCGGAGCAGGCGCAGGCTCTGGTAACGCACGGAAAAGCGTCCATGAGGCACCGGAATTGACCGTGCCGTGGAGGCTGCCGGCTGCGGCGGCCCGGATTTCTGACCAACAACAACGGCGTGAAGTGGGGGAGTTTTTTCGTACTGGATCCTCTGGCCAGGGGCTCCCGAATTCAGCCGGAGGGTGTCGGATACAGATGGTGTCCGTGTTTGTGGAGTCTTCTGAGAAGGAGAGCGACGATGTCGGAAGCTTAGAACCATAGCTGCGCCGGCGATGATGGAGTTGTGCAGGCCGAATGCTGCTATGGGTATTCGGATGACGTTGTAGAAGAATGCCCAGCCAGGTCTGGATGGTCTTTAGGGTTTGGTGTGAAAGCTCGATGGGGCAGTGGTGACCTGGACCAGGTCGTTGCTCATGAAGTCAAGCCAGTGGCCTCGTAGGCGACATCGGCGCCCGATCCCATTGCGATGCCCAAATTCGCTTGGGGAGTGCTGGGGTAACGCAGGTGACCGTGGCGCCTTTGGAACACTCCTCCTGTAGGGCGTGCAGAAACCAGACGCCGCACATATGGTTCAAGGACTGTGCGTGGAGCGCAAAGGGCGATATTATCGCCGGATGACGATATCTGCCCGTCGCGTGCCGGCTGTTTCTCGTTCCTTACATCTTCGCCGTTGTCGGAGGAAATGTACCGGGCCTGAAGAGCATCCCATGACAGCGGGACGCACTCTGCCGGAAGCCGGGTCATCCCGGTGCCCGCTTGATGGAGCGTCACTGTGAAGCGTGCAGGGTCACTCGGAGCCATCGCCGGTGGTCTTGCCCTTCCGGTGGCGGTAATGGTCCCCGGGGTCCTCTTGCAGCTGAGCGGACTCCATGTTCCCCCCGTGGCGGCCGCTTCGGCGTTCGCGGCTGCCGTCGTCGGGGCCGCGTTCCTGCTCACCTGGGGCACTGAGCTTGCCGAAATCGACCTCGGGGAGGGGCTGGCGTTGGCGCTGCTGGCACTGATCGCCGTCCTGCCGGAGTACGCGGTGGATGTGGTCTTCGCCGCCAAGGCAGGAAGGGACCCGGCGGCCTATGCCCCCTTGGCCCTGGCGAACATGACAGGAGCCAACCGGCTGCTCATCGGAGTGGGCTGGTCCGTTGTGGCGCTTGTGGCCCTGGTTGCTCTCAGGCGCAAGGGCCAGGGCCTGACGGCGGAATCCCGTCCGGAAGCCGTCGAGTTGGCCCCGGTTCAGGTGATCGAGCTGGCCTTCCTCACGGTCGCGAGCGTCTATGCCCTGACCCTGCCGCTGCGTGACAGCCTGACAATCGTTGATACCGTCGTGCTCTTCGGAATTTTCGCCGTCTATCTGTGGCGCCTGCGCCCCTCCGCCTCACCAATGGAGCCGAAGTTCGGGCACTCCGTTGGTGAGGGAGGCGAGGAAGACGACGAGGAATCCGAACTGTTTGGACCTGCAAAGCGGATTGCGCTGCTCTCCTTCCGCAGGCGGCGGCTCTTGACTGTCGGAATGCTCGCGGCGGCCGCCGCGGTCATCATTGTCGTGGCTGAACCCTTTGCCGACAGCCTCGTCCAGACGGGCCGGCAGCTTAATGTCAGTGAATTCCTGCTCGTGCAATGGGTGGCGCCTCTGGCCTCGGAGACCCCGGAATTCATCGCCGTGGTCCTGCTTGCCTGGAAGCTGCAGTCTGCGGCAGCCCTGGGGGCGCTTATTTCCTCAAAGATCAACCAGTGGACCCTGCTCGTGGGAATCCTTCCCCTGGTGTTCGCCTTTTCTGCCGGATCGCTGAAGGGTCTGCCGGTTGACTCGGTGCAGCGGGAGGAACTGCTGCTCACCGCTGCCCAGTCCATGTTCGCCGTCGGCCTGGTCATTGGCGGTCGGCTGACCCGGGCCGGCGCGTGGTCTCTTCTCGGGCTGTTCTTCGCCCAGTTCGTTGCGGCCTGGACGCTGCCTCCGGACCTGCGGGGCGCCGAGCGTCTGATCGTTGCGGCCGTGTACTTGGTTCTGGCCGCGGGGCTGCTTATCCGGCGACGACGGTCGCTGCTGAATGTGCTCAGGGCGGGCCTTGGCCGCAGCGCCCCTACGAAGGTGGCAGGGGAGCCGCCAACACCCTAGACCGGCGCACCCGGGCGGGGAGGATCCGCAATTTCGACCCAGGAGGATTTCATGCGAGAAACCCAGATTGGGCTCTTGCTCGACGAACGTGCCGCCAGGAAGCGGGGGAGCAAGGCCATCGAGCAGCGGCAACGGGACCGGCTGGGCGACATGATCGCTTACGCCCGGATCCGGTCACCGTATTACCGCAGGCTCTATCAGGGCCTGCCGCACGAGATCACCGACCCGGTCCGTCTCCCTGTGACCAATAAAACTGACCTGATGGCCCGCTTCGATGACTGGACCACCGACCCTGCCGTGACCTTGGAGGAGACCCAGGCCTTCGTCAGCGACCCAGAGCTGATCGGCACGAAATTCCTCAACCGCTACACCGTAGCCACTACCTCCGGAACCACCGGTACCCGGGGCCTGTTCCTGCTGGACAGGAGAACACTCAAGGTAACCAAAGCCATGACGGCACGCATGCTGCGCTCCTGGCTCGCTCCGGCAGACGTTCTGGCGATCGTTCGCGGCCGCGGGCGGATGGCCATGGTCATCGCCACAGGCGGCCATTTCGCTTCCGCCGCCGCCGCAGCAGCGCTCCGCAGGGGACCGGGCCGGTCCATTGTGGACGTTTTTCCAGTACAGACTCCGATGCCCGAACTGGTCGCCCGGCTCAACGACTTCAGCCCAGCAATTCTTGCCCCGTACGCTTCGACCGGGCGGCTGCTGGCGTCGGAGCAGGAAGCCGGCAGGTTGCACATCCGGCCGGCGCTGGTGGTTCTCTCGGCCGAGGGTCTTCCCGTAGGAGAGTATGAGCGGATGGCAACAGCGTTCGCGGCCAAGGTCCGTCAGGGTTACGCCGCAACCGAATGCCCGTTCCTTAGCTACAGCTGCCAGGAAGAATGGTTGCACGTCAACAGTGACTGGGCCATCCTGGAACCGGTCGACGCCAACCATCGCCCCGTCCCTCCCGGACAACAGTCGCATACCGTTCTACTGAGCAACCTGGCCAACCGCGTTCAACCGGTCCTGCGCTACGACCTCGGCGACAGCGTCACAATGCAGCCCACGCCCTGTCCGTGCGGCGACCCGATGCCGGCAATCCGTGTTCAGGGCCGAACCGCTGAACTGCTCACCTTCCCCGGGAGTGGTCCGGGCCAGATCACAATCACCCCGCTGAGCGTCGGCACGCTGTTGGACGAGGTCACGGGCCTGGCTAGGGGCCAGGTCGTGCAGACCGGCCCCGAGAGCCTAAGCCTTCGCCTGCAAGCCTCCCCCGGGGCGGCCCCCGATACCGTATGGGAGGCCGCCCAGTCAAAGATCACCCACATGCTCGTCGACCAAGGCCTCAGCAGGGTCACCGTGACACGCGACCCGCAAGCACCCGCCCTCTCCCCAGGCGGCAAGCTCCGCACAGTTGTCCCGCTCAACCCCACACCCTCGAGCCCTGCCTGAGCGAACCTACAAGGGTCTGTGTGACGAAACCCTGAAGGCTCTGTCCTCGTCGTCGGGGGGTTGAGGAGCCGGACGACCGTAGGGCAGGAGATTCTCAGCAACTGTGCTCTGACCGCGGTGTCATCCTCTTCGCGTTGAGTTACTCGACGGGCTGAAGCTGGGGCAACCGGATGTCTATAGTCCCGGCCAGATCATCCGAGGGCATCCCAGCCGCCGCCGTACAACCTGATCGGGACTTTCAAGATGTCATAGGTCGCCGGTCCCTTAAGCCCGGCTTCCGCATTGCCGATTTCGCCGGTCATTTCCGTTTAGGGACGGCGGACAGGGCCCGCGAGCGTTCGCCTGAGCCCCTTGCCCGGCTCTATCCCTGATCATCACCGCCGCGCCCGCGAGGCCCCGCAATTTCGCGAGCACGACGTAATTTCGCGGGCACTTTTAGGTGAGGCTCGTCGCAGTCTTCCTCCTTTGATGTTACGGATGTAACATCAAAGGACCAGTCGGCCCCAGGCTGGTCCATGTGACCAGAGCGGCGGAAAGGCGCCCGCGAACCGAGGCCCCGTCCTTCGGCTCCTGAACGGCCTCCCGCTCTTTGGTTCGCACGGCGTCCTGGGGTGGTCTGGGACCCTGACGTATTTGGTATTTCGACCGAAGTGGAGGAGTTCGATGCACGTTTCCCCCAAAAGTGGGGCCCAAGTATCGGCTGTCTCCCTCCTCGCTGCAGCCAGCACATCGTATGCCGGCGGGACAGGTCGGGTCCCGTCCGCCTCACGCCATCCAATGCCGCTCTCACACCATCGACGACGTCCTTATCCTGTCTTCCGGGTTCCGGAGCTAGCCCGAAGGGTGAGGTACTTTGCCGACCGGGCAGGGGGATGGAATGCCCCACACCGACAAGAATGCCCTCGCCGGCGACACAGTCTGATGAGCTGTGAGAACAGTACCCACCGTCCCGATTCACCGACTCTGCGGATGAGTACGCCGTGACGGCCGGAAAACGCAAGGCCGCCGACCCAGGGCCGCGAGCCCACGGCCAGGAGGAGGGCCTGCCCGTTGAGACCGGTCCGGAAGGACGGGCGACATGAGGGCGGGGCGCTGGACAGGCCGTGCACGGGCAGCGGCAGGGCAGCTGTTGCGCGATCAGCCTGCTGACCGAGAGGGGCGATCCCCTGTTCGACGGCGCTTCGGTGGGCTCCGCGCTCTGGTCACCGTGGTGCTGGTTCTGGCTCTGCTCCTGGTCATCGCCGCGGTCGTGTTCGGTGTGATGCTCTTAACCAATGCCGAGGCCGTATTGTCCTGGCTGGATGGGATACTCCGGCAGGTTCAGCGAATACCGTTTATCGGAGGTGAAGATTCTTCGGGCGGCGGGTGAACTAATACGCGCGTTGAACAGACCAGGCAGTTGCCCGGACCGCTTCTACCAAGGACCACCACAATGTTGCCGGTCGTGGCCGGACCGGCGCTGGGGTAGAGAGTTTCTCTGGGATGCCGCGGACCCCCGGTTTGACTTAGCTTGGAGGGGTTGCTGGTGCCGGGGTTTCCACGCTTGGGGAGCGCGTCTCCCGCCCTTCAGACTGGCCTCGTAGGCGATAGATATCCCGATACGAAAGCAGCCGCTCCGGGGCGTGGCAGCGGATCCGTGGGGCGTGCCGCGTCGTTGTGTCGCCGCGATTTGCCGGAGCAGCCCCGGAGACGTGATTCTGGACAACACAACCCGGTGGCCACAGCGCGCGGCGTTCCCCATCTGGGCGCCTGCGGCTCGAGTGGCACCTCTGGCACCGTCCACTCATGCGGGTCCAGGCGCTGCCGGCCTTCCACGACCCTCCGATTCAGGCCCTTACGGCAACCACGGAGACCGGCACCCTGCATGTCACCTGGTGTCAGCGACCTGCTCGGATTGCAGGACCTCGCGGACCCGCTTCTCAGCGCGGCCGGTCAGCCCTGCAGGGGCCAAGGGCACAGTTATTCTGTTCGACGCAGGAGACCGAAGCATGACCTCCCAGGTCGGCTCCAAGAATGTGTTTGAGTGCCCGCCCGTCGGGGCTGCACGGACAGGTCGGCTGCACGGACAGGTCACTGAGTAACCGCCAGTGCCTAGATCAGGGGCCGACAGCGCGCAGCACCGGGGCGGGGTCCTTGTTCCTGCCCCCGTGGTCGGCGTTGTGGGCCTGTTCGGCAGGGGCGGGGGCCTCGGCCAGTATTGCCGCTTCGGCGAACCGGGCCATCGCTTCCTCGGCTCGGCGCAGTTCGCTCCTCGCCTGTGTCCCGAGGGGAGCCGGAAAGTAGTCGCGGGCGGCGATTTTGCGCAGCCAGGTGCGGAAACGTGCGAGGTCCGCTTCGGATTCCTCGACTTCCTCGAACGTGGTGCGTCCGCGTGCCGTTTCGGTTTCCAGTTCGGCGAAGAATGCGGGAAAGCGTTTAAGGACTTCGGTGTATTCGCCGCTTCGTGCCTTCTGCAGCTCCCGAATTATTTCCTGTTCCTGCTCCCGTTCAGGGAAGGAAATGGTCAGCACCCGGGCTGTTCCTCCGTCCCTGATCACCCGCGCGGCCAGTTGGGCCACGGCCCGTAGTGTTGAGGCCTTTGCGGGCAGCAGGCATGCTGATTGCTGCAGGTACAGGGCACCGAGTTCTTTGAGCTTGCGCCAGACTGTGACCCGCAGGGCCGCCGGGGCGCCGGCAGTCGAGATGGTCACCATCAGCCACCGCCCCTGATCGTCCTCATCCATGTCCCCATGCTACCTCCCGGTTCCGCATCCCCCTGTTGCCTCCTTGTCATACCTCCGGGAAACCCGCCGGATGACTGTTTCGGTGCCTCTGACTCACTCCGACTTTCGCGCGTGCGGGTGCTTGAGCGGGTGAACGTTGCGGCAAAAGGGGACACCGGAGAGAGGTTCCTTCACGTTTGGACGCTTTCTGTAGCCCGGGTGAAGGCGGCCTTGGAGAAAACGGCGGGCCCGGCCGACCTGCACGTCCATAACCTGCATGTCGCCCCGGCGGCAATGCGCTGGGTCTCGGTGGACCCGGGAACGTTCCTTTGATTACGAGTACAGGTTTCCAGGGGGAGCACGGGTAGGAATGGAGGCTGCTCACCGCTGCCGGTTCCCTGCACGGCGCCGTTCGGTTTCCCCTCACTGCCTGCCCAACGTTAACAACGGTCTCAGTGAATGTTACACTCGTAACATTCACTGAGGTGGGAGGGCCGGCCGAGAGCCGCTGACCGGCGGTGGTGCTGGCCGTCGCTGCGCCGCTTCCGTGGCCTCCTCAGAAGCGCTGAGCGCTGAGGTGCCTTGGCGGGGCGTGCGGACCCATTCACGTCCAGCACGGGAGTAAGATCTGTGTCCTTGTCTCTTTCCATGGCTCTTCCACGTCCGGCAGGCCCGGGGCTCCCGGCGGGATCCTTTCCTGGCTTGCTGCTGCGTCCGGCTGCACTGCTCGAAGGAGCGGGGTGGTGGTCGTCGCTCCGGCCGTTTTCATCGAATCCGGGGTTCTTTTCCCATTCAGCGAGCACGCCAAAAGTTAGCATGGCAAGGTTGCGGGCTGCGGAACTGTTTTCCGTCCGCTGCGGGGGCAGGGCAGCGGTCCTGGTACGGTTCTTGCCGTTCGTGCGCACCTATACCCCGCTTGCAGCCGGCACGGCCCACCTGCCGTACCGGACGTTCCTCATCTGGACTGTCACCGTGGTCGCGGCTTGGGGTGCGGGGCTGGCCCTTCCGGGCGCCTGGCTCGGTAGTGCCGAGTTCACCGTCCGCAACATCGGCCTGGTCCTGATCGTGGCCGCCCCGCTCGGCATGCTCCGCTGCGGTGCCAAGTACCCTGTCCCGGGTATCGCCGCGACCATACCGGGGCAAACCAATCTGCCGCAGGGCAACCCTGAGGTGGACGGCTACACTGACGGCGCCGGCAGGTGAGCGCGGCCGTGACGTCCCCCGCAACGAAGTCAGCTGCCACGGCGAATGCATCTGCCTGGGATCTGGCGGGCCTGCTGAGCCCCGACGCCGTGGAAGTGTTTCTGGGGACGGTCGTCCTGCTGGGCCTGGTGCTCGTCGGGGGCGCCTGGCTGAGCATCCGCCGCCCACGGCGTGCCGGCCGGCCAGGGCGGCTTCCGCCCCGCGTGTTCCGGAACTGGGGGTACCTGAGCTTCAAGAACCCTCGCCGGGAGCCGGACAGCGATCCGGTACGGGTGGTCATTTACCCACCGGGCATCGGGTCCATCCGGACAAAGGCACTGCACCGGCTCAGCGGCCGGCCGGCAGCGGGAGCCGTCCCCGGCCTTGCCGCAGGGGCGTTGGTACTCCTGCTGCCGGATCGTCATCTGGGTCCGCCGGTCCTGTCGGCACTCACCCTCGGAATCCTGGTCTGCTGCGCCTGCCGACTGGTCCTCCTGCGGGTCACCGGACACGGTGTCCGGGCACGCTGCCGTACCATGTTCGTGGCTGACACCGGCCCGCTCCGGTCGGGACTGCTTGCTGGTAACGAGCAGGCGGAACAGGACACGCTCATCGTCCTCGCCGGCCTGAAGCCCGAGCACGCCGCCGGTGATCCATGGGCGTTCCACCGCCGGATCTATGAAGAGGCCCTCCGCGATCGGGATGTGCGGAAGCCCGGAACGGCTGAATCGGGGCCTTAAGGGACGAGCCCTTCAACCAGCGATCGCATTCTGAATGGCGTTCCTCCGGGAACCGACGTGAGGCCCTGTATCAGCCGGCTTGACCGGAGGGAGGGCTTGGCCGGCCCGTGCGATGAGCAGCCCGCCTGGATTTACGAACAGGAGCAACAGAAACCATGAACCACCACCCTGATGGCCCTCCACCCCGCGAAGAAGAAACCTCTGCGGATGACCGGACCGTCGGTAGCCGCGACCTCACCCGGTGGAAAACACCGGCCGGTAGGGCTCTCGCGTCCTGGGTCCAGCGGCTTAGTTTCCGTCTTGGGCGGCACGGGGCGCTGATCCTCATGGTTGTGGCGGGCGCCGTCATCGCAGGGCTGTTGACCGCGGTTGCCGGTGAGGTGTACGAGGCGGTGGCAGAGTCCGACGGGGTGGCTGCCCTGGACCGTCCTGTGCTGGATGCGGTAAAAAGGCTGCGTTCGCCCGCCGTTGACGCCGCAGTGACCGGCTACAGTGCTCTCGCCGGCGAGACTGTTTTGCCCGTCGTTGCCCTGGTCGCCATCATCATTCTCACCCTCCGGCAACGGACCTGGACACCTTTTGTTCTCATCGTCATTGCCGGAGCCGGATCCCTGTTCATGACCGTGGTCGGCAAGCAGCTTATCGGCCGGGCCCGGCCTCCCCTCGTTGATGCTGTCCCGCCTTTTGAGTACTCCCCTTCCTTTCCCAGCGGCCACACTTTGAACTCTTTCGTCATCGCAGGGATCATCGCCTACCTCATCCTGCTGCGCGGCCACAGCCTCCGGGTCAGGGCGTCGGCCTTAGCCTTGGCTGCAGGGTTCGCCGTCACTATCGGCCTCAGCAGGGTGTTTCTCGGCCACCACTGGCTCACCGACGTTCTTGTTGCCTGGACCCTCGGTGCAGCATGGCTCGCCATCGTCATCACAGTCCACCGGCTGCACCTCACGCTCCGCCGAAAGTCTTGAAACGGGAACAGGCAAAGGCAATCGGGTGCCCGGGAAGTATAAGACCTGGCCGCCCTTATGCCCCGCGCCGCTGAACGTGCAGTGGAACGGCCCCCTCCCATTCTTCGGCGTGGGACAGAACAGTGGGCGGTCCTTCCGCCCGCCGGTTACTGGCTCCCGGCGGTTCAGCAATGGACTCTGGTGCCGGGGCGCTCAGTCATCCGGGAAGCTGGGAAGGACCATGATCTTCAGTGCCTCCGCTGCGACCTCGACCAGGAGTGGGGTGGTGCCCGCCAGTTCACCGTCCAGTTCGACTGGAACTGGCCGCTCGGTTTCGATCCTGAGCCGATTGATGAGGAGAAAGCCGGTCGCCGGACGGTGGAAGCCGAGGACAAAGAGACCCAGTTCCACCAGGAAACCTGCCCGGCGTCTGCCGCCGAGCCCGAAGACGGCCAGCAGGCGGTCATCGATGCCTGCCCCGCGGATCGGGCTTCCTCCGTGGAAGCCGCCGTTTGCGATGACCAGCTGGTGAGTGGTCAGTGGGGTGACGGCGGACTCGGAGTCGAGCCAGGCGCTGAAAGGCCTGTGCCTGGCCAGGATCCGCAGTCCGGTGACCATGTAAGCCAGACGACCCAGACATCGTTTCATCCCCGGTCCCGTCCCGCCCGCGACCAGGGCCGAGAGCCCGACGCCGGCGACGTTGGCAAAATACCGGCCGTTGGCCATGCCCAGGTCGACGTCGGCAACCTTTCCCGTCGTGATTACCTCCACTGCCGCCGTAAGGTCCAGGGGGATCCCCATGCTTCGGGCGAAGTTGTTGGTCGTGCCCAGAGGAAGGATTCCCAGAACGGTGTGCCGGTAGGCCAAAGCGGCCGCGCAGCGGCTGAGAGTCCCGTCGCCGCCGCCGACGATGAGCAGCGCTGGTTCCAGGGCCAGGGCCTGGGCGAGTACGGCGCCGAGCTGTCGTCCGTCGGACACTTCAAGGACCCTGTCGAAGGCCATGCCCCGGTCTTCCAGGAGCGACCGGGCGCGGTCTGCGAAGCGGCCGGCGCGCCGGGACGCCGTGTTGACCAGCAAGACCGCGCGCCTGTGCCTGCGGATGTGCTCTTCGAGTTGTTGCTTGGGCTGCATCCTTCGGTTGCCCTTTCTCTGCCCACACAGCCTGTCGGGAGGCACCACGTTCGGGCACCGTGCCAAGGTTGTTCTCCGCACGGGATGCCCCTTTCGTACCGGAGGGGACTGCTACGATAAGACCCTGAACTGCTACGAATGTAACATTCCAAGTGAGGTTGTCCGTGCAACACATCTTCATTGCCGCCGATGCCGGGCGAGGCGGAATCGAACTGTTCTCAATGCTTGGCCTGGGATTACTTTTCATCCTCATCCTCGTGCTGGTCCTGTTTCTTGCCGTCTCGGTTTCTGTCTGGGTGGTCGTGCGCCGGGCAAGGCGGTCCGGTGCGGTGAAACGGGGCCAGGAAGGAATGGAAAAAGCACTTCAGGGAGGCCTGCTCAAGGTACGGGCCCGGGGCGCCCAAGGTGTGGGCCGCGAGCTTGCCCAAAAGCGCCTGCGGCTACGCGCAGCCCTGGATTCCACAACCCGTGCTGTCGAGCTGTTCCGTGACCAGCAACGCCCGGTCGGGGAAATCCCGGCCATCATGGGCACTCTTACCCGGGCCGGGGCCGCGCTGGACAGCCAGCTGCGGCTCGCCGAGCGGGAGCCGGACGAAAGCTCCCGGCGGGCCGCGGCCGCGGCCTTCGAACCGCAACTGGCGCAGATCGAGCGTGCCGCCCGGGACGTCCGCAGCACCTTGACAGATGCAGCCATCGCACTGGGTACGGATGACCTGGACAACGATGTCAGAGCCCGGCTTGCCACCGAGAGTCAGGTCCTGCAAGCCTGGACGCAGAGCTACTCCAGCTCCGGCCATTTCCCCGCCGAACCTCCGGCGGGGGTCACTTCGCAGTCAACGCGCACTGTCGTGTGCGGCCATGACTGGCCGCACACCGTTGCTGTCCGCGGCCACACCGATGGTTCGTAAAAGGCGTGGTGGATCCTGTGTCTACATGACAGCCCGGTCCGCCGCCGTCTTTGCTGCCTGCATCCGCTGCGGGGGAAGCCATGAAGATCCGTAAACGAATGGCCGTGTTCCTGCGGTCCGGTACCGCCGGCACACCGGACCAGGCCGGGAACCTGCGCGAGACCCTTGAAGCCTTGTACGCGCGGCAGCAGGACACGCTCCGGCAGTTACGCCGCGGCCTTGCCGATATCGTCGCCGCGCGCACCAGGGTCAACCTCCGGGCACAGCGGGCGTCCGCCCTCATGCACCACCTGCAAGAGGAAGCCCAACAGGCAATCGCAGCAGGGCAGGACGCACTGGCCCGGGAGGCGCTGTGCCGCCGGGCCGTCCTGCGCCGGAGCTTGACCGATCTGGGGCGCCAGGATGAAGCCTTGCGGGACCAGGAGGACGCACTGGCCCGCTCCCTTCAGACCCTGCAGTCACAAGTGGACGGGATCCGGGTCAGGAAGGAGTACCTCGACGCCACCCGCAGGGCAGCCGATGCCCGGACGGTCGCCGCCCGGTCACTGTCCGGCTTTGACGGAGACCTTGCCGAACTCGACCGGTTGCTCGGTCAGGCCGAGCGCGAGTGCGCCGCGCTGCAGGCTAGGGCCGCAGGGTTTGAAGAGCTTCTCGCCTCTTCTCCTGCAGCGGCCGCAGGAAGAGGTGGGAGCAACGCTGACATGGAGTTCGACCGGCTCCGGATTGATAATGAAATCGAACAGGAATTGGCAGCCCTGCACGCTTCACCCGAGCCCGGTCCACCGCCGCGAGCCTTTCCCTTCGGAGGGCAGCCATGATCTTTGCCGCCATCACGGGGCGGCGGAGCTGCCCTGCGCCGGGACCTGACGGGTTTGGCCACGGACGCGTACCGGCGGGCGTTGACAGCGGCCGTGGTCGCGTTCGGAAACACCATTCTTATTCCACTGCCAAGTCCAGTGCCCGTCAATCGTGGGAGTCATGTTGATCAGCCGCCACGGACCCGATCCGGACCCGCACCGCTCCTATCCGGGCCAAGGCACCCTGGTTGAGAGCAGCCGCCGTGCCCGTCATCGGCTGCGCTGGCTTAAGATCACCGGCAGCGCAGCCGCTGTGCTGCTGCTGGGTGTTCTCGCTTTCGGCGGGTACTGGATGTGGCGGCTGCAGACCAATATCACCACCTCCGCCCTGGGCGCCGGCGGCCTGCGCTCCGATGGCCCCGTCGATGACCGCAAGGACCGCCTCCAGGTCCTGGTCCTGGGCAGTGATACCAGGACCGGGAAGAACGGCCAATACGGCACCGTGGACCAGTCCTCCGGCTACGGGCAATCGGATGTGATGATGCTGTTGGACATCTCGGCCGACAACACCCACGTCAACGTTGTCAGTTTCCCCCGGGACCTCCTGGTCGACGTCCCGGCCTGCACCGACGCCAAGACCGGCCGGCACTACGCGCCCCGCCCTGGGGCAATGATCAACAGCGCCATGGCCGAAGCCGGGATCGGCTGCGCCGTGGATACTGTCAACAAACTCACGGGCCTGGAAGTCGACCACTTCATGATGGCTGACTTCAACGCGGTGAAGGAACTCTCCAATGCCGTAGGGGGCGTTGAGGTGTGCGTCAGCTCCGCCGTCTTCGACCCCGACTCCGGGTTACGTCTGCCCGAAGGTACCTCTCAGGTCCAGGGAGACCAGGCGCTGGCGTTTCTGCGCACCCGCCATGCATTTGCGGACGGCGGAGACCTTGGCCGGATCAAAGCACAACAGGCGTTCCTTGGTTCCCTGACCCGCAAACTCAAGGCCGAAGGGACCCTGGGCGACCCGCAAAAGATGCTGGGCATCGCCGATACCGTGACAAAGAACCTGACCGTCGATGAAGGTCTCGCGTCCGCACCGGCGCTGTTGACCATCGCCGACAGGCTCAAGAACATCGATCCGGCCAAGGTCAACTTCATCACCGTACCCAATACCCCCGCGGCACCGGATCCCAACAGGCTGACTTTGAGCGAACCGGCCGCGGGTAATTTTTTTGCCGCCCTCAAGCAAAACCCCGATCTGAGCCAGGCTGCGGCAGCCTCTGACCCCGCACCTGTCCCGGCCACGGAATCACCGGCAACCGGGTACGACAAGGCCCTCCAGCCGATCACTGTCGCCAATGGAACAGGGGTAACAGGCAGGAGCCAGGACATCGCGGCGCTGCTGTCCGCCAAGGGCTTCACGAACCTGGCCCGCATACCGGCCCAGCCGCGGGCAGAGACCATGGTCTACTTTGGGCCGGGCTTTGCTGATGTTGCTGCTGACCTGGCCACAATGTTCGCCCTCCCGGCCTCAAACATGCAGGAACTTGCTCCCGTCCACGGCGTGCAGATCTACGCGGGCGGAGACTTCGCCGCTGGGAACCGGCCTGTGGTCCCGGCCCCCCGGCCCGGCGATGTCGTTGCCCAGACCGCGAACGATCAGAGCTGCCAGAGCGCGAACCCGCTCGGATAGCTACTCCCATGCACCGCAGCAGCGGCTGTGACCGGGAAGGAAGTCCAGGGTCCCCGCGATGAAAGGAGAGCCCTCAGGTGCCGAGACTGTTTCCCATGACCGGGTCCCGCCGTGGCCTGCACCCCCGACAGTGGTCCGCGCTACTGGCCCGTGCGCCGGTGACGCTGGGCTTTGTCGCCGTTTTCTGGGGGGCGGGGGCACTGTCGTCCAGCCTCGTCTCCGGGCCCGAGGGGTCGCTGCGTTCCCATGTGGCAGCAACTGCCCATTCAATCCCCGGCCAGTGGTGGACGTTGCTTGCATCGGCGTTCTGGGCGGGGAACCTGGCGGGATATGTTCTGGCAACCATTGTGGTGCTCGCCGTCGGCGTCCCCCTTGAACGCCGGATGGGAAGCCTGAGATTTGGCGCTTCCGCACTGGGTGTCCAGGTTTTGGGTGTCGGAGCGGCCGTTGGTTTTGTGGCTGCTGCCCGGGCCGTGATGGGCGGCTGGACGCGGGAAATGGGCGGGCATCATTTCCTGGGTCCCAGCGCGTTCATTGCCGGTACCGCCATCGCGGCGACCACGGCGATGCCGACCCTTTGGCGACGCCGGATCCGTTTGGTGGTTTTCGCGTTGTTGCTGCTTTTGGCCCTCTATGGTGGGGGTTTCGCCGATCTGGTCCGGCTCGCCGCGGCCGGTGCGGGCGCACTTCTGGGACCGGTCATGCTTCGCCGGCGGACGCACTTCGGACGCCCCGTCACCTCCCGGCACGAAGGCCGGGTCCTGATCGCGCTCCTCGTAGCGGTGACCGCCATCGGACCGGTCGTGGCCGGTCTGGTCCCGCACGCGGCCGGACCGTTGTCTGTCCTGCGGCTCCTGTTCACCAATATCCAGCCCGTGGATCCACTGGAGCTCCAGAGCCTCTGCAGTGACCCGGCCCAGGCCAAGCACTGCGCGGCGGCCCAGCTGCAACTGCGCGCCGGAGCCGGCGGGATCTTCATGGCGATCCTTCCCTCCTTCCTGCTGCTGCTGCTCGCAGATGGTCTGAGGCGCGGCCGGCGCTTCGCCTGGGCCGCCGCGGTGCTGATCCAGCTCAGCCTCTCCGTGCTGGCCGGGATCACCATCAATGGAGTCCTGCAGCCGGCAGCGCCGGACACCCGGGCCGCTGAAGGGATCAGCACTATCGGAACAGCCGGGTCCGCGTACCCGCTCCCCTGGCTGCTGCCACTGCTGCTGCCCGCCGCGCTGACCCTCGTGTTGCTGATGACCCGCAAGCTCTTCCCGGTCGCCGCCCCGGCGGGCACCTATCGATCCCTCGGCCTCCGTCTTGCTGGAACGGCAGTTGCCCTGGGTGTGGTGTACGTGGGCGCCGGGCTGGCCCTGGCCCAGGATTTCTCCCCCGTTCCGGGTCCGGCTGAGCTGCTCACAGATGTTCCGGACAGGTTTCTTCCCCTGGCGTACACGCTGGACGTACCTCCGGCGTTCTTTCCCCAAGGCATGGCCGCGGTGCTGCTGTACGAGGGTGTCGGGGTCATCTTCTGGGCCGCGTCGGGTGTGCTTGTCCTCAAATCGTTCCTGCGCCCTGCTGCCGTCCATCACCGGGGGGCCGAAGGTGCCCGCTCGATCCTCATCAAACAAGGAGGCGGCTCCCTGTCCTGGATGACGACGTGGACCGGGAACACCTATTGGTTCTCCGCCACCGGCGAGAGTTTCATCGCCTACCGCGTCATCTCAGGGATCGCGCTGACACTCGGCGGTCCGGTGGGGCCGGAAAGCGGGAAGGGAACAGCGCTATCGGAGTTTGCCCGGTTTTGCCGCGAGCACGGATGGACCCCGTGCTTCTACTCGGTGGACCAGGAGCTGCGGGACCATGCGGCTTCGCTCGGGTGGGCCTCGGTGCAGGTTGCCCAGGAGACGGTGCTGTCCCTGGATTCAGTGTCATTCAAGGGAAAAAAGTTTCAGGACATCCGCACCGCGATGAACAACGCGGCAAAAGTGGGCATCCGCGCCGAATGGATCACCTACACCACAGCACCGCTGCCCCTTCAGGCCCAGATCCAGGAGATCTCCGAAGAGTGGGTTGCAGATAAGAAAATACCGGAGATGGGCTTCACCCTGGGGGGCTTGGACGAGCTTAGGGACCCCGATGTCCGGTGCCTGCTCGCCGTTGACGATCATCACACAGTCCACGCCATAGCGTCATGGCTGCCTGTCTACCGCAACGGAGGCGTCGTTGGCTGGACGCTGGACTTCATGCGCCGCCGCAGCAGCGGCTTCCGCCCCGCCATCGAGTTTCTGATAGCCTCCGCCATGCTCAGCCTCGAGAAGGAAGGCTATGAGTTCATCAGCCTTTCCGGGGCACCTCTGGCCAGGGCGCGCCCCGACGGGCCCCAGCCAACAACAGCAGCGCCGCCGGGCACCGGAGGCCTTGAACGGTTGCTTGACTGGTTGGGGGCAACTCTGGAACCCATCTATGGGTTCAGGTCCCTGCTGGCCTTCAAAGCGAAATTCCGGCCCCGTTATGAGCCGCTCTATATGCTCTATCCCGACGCGGCCGCGCTGCCCGCCATCGGCAACGCCGTCACCCGCGCCTATCTGCCGGCGATCAGCCTCGGAGAAAGCCTGGCGCTGGTGCGCCGCATACTGCTGCGCGGCAAGACCGCTGCGTCTGGCCGGGTGGACACCGCATCGCACCCATGCGGGGACCGTGCGCCCCGGGACAGCGGAGGCGGCCGGCAAAACAGGGGCCAGCAGCTGTCACCGCCGGAGCAAAGCAGTGGAACAGCCCCGGCACCGCAACAGGAGGAAAGATCTGCTCACCACACTTCCAGGGCGCCTGAGTGATGGGCTGAGGCTTTCCCGAAGTCCCCTTCCCACTCTGCCGGTGCCGACGCGGTGCGGGGCCAGATCTGCTCGCCGTTGCAGGACGGACAGCTCAGTGGACAGGACAAGCAGGTGCTCTCGGGCCTGCTGCCCGCTGCCAGGTCCGCGGGCGTCCCGGCCCAGTTCCTCACTCCTCTCGAGGAAATTGCGAAGGCCGGCGACCAGGTTCCGGCCGCCTCGGTCACGGCCTTGCTCAAGGCATGCGGTCTCACACCGAGCCCGACACCGAGCAGTAAGTAGCAGACTGCGTCCGGTTGCTCCACACGCAGCGGCAGGGCCGCGGGCAAATTGCCGATGCGGCTGACCGGCCCCGGCCTGACCGGCCCCGGCCTGACCGGCCCCGGCCTGACCGGCCCCGGCCTGATCGGGTCCGGTGAAGCCGGATTCCTCGGCCGCCGCGCTCCGGGCGCGTTCGCGTTCCGTTGCCTCCGGTCAATCGGGATCGGGCGGGCACCGTGTTGCGGTCGCCGGGAGCGCACCGCAGCCGGTTGTACAAGGTTAGCCTTCTAATAAGCTGCCGCGGTGACCACTGCACCAGACCTTGCGCGGGGTCTCCCAGCTTCGTTGTAGATAGGATTTTTCGCCCTCCTGCAGCCTTCCCAGCAAACCGTAAGGTTCAGGTAGGCATAATGGACCGGAGCTTCGGTCAACCGCTATTTGATCGGAGCTTTGCCAACTGAGGGCGCCAGGTGCCGGAGTCGCGTACTGGGCGCTGGCCACGCGGATGAGGATGCCGCCGGTCGCTGGCGGACCCGCACGAGGAAGGCCCGCTCTGAGACCACGCGTCAGGCGGTGCCACGCCCAGCGGCGCCACACCAGAGCGCCGCACTGTACGGTCTCCGCGCGCGGAGAGGGTGTCACGTTACCGATTTTCCTGACCGCTGGCAGTGTCGTTCGCGAGGAACTCCGAGGAACACATACCGCCGGGCCGACCTCACAGGTCGCCAATGAGTCGGGATTTCCGAAGCAAGGCTTCATAATAGGCTGAAGAAGGCCCGTGATGGAAGACGGTACAGTTCCACGGTGAACGGTACCGCGAAGTGCGCAGCTGTCCAAGTGCCAGACGCACTGAGGTTACCCCAGTCGGTCGGCGTGTCGTTCACGGGCGGATTCCCCAGCGCGCTGCCAGAAAGTCCAGGGCTCCCGGCAACGCCTTGGATGTCATCTCCCATGAGTGGCCCGTGTTGGCGACCTGCCGGGTCTCAACCGTGAACCCTGCTTCCCGCGCCGCCGCTGACAACACCTCCATATAGCCGAGGAACTCAGGGTCCTTGGCGCCCGCAGCGAAATACACGGCTTTCCCGGCAAAGTTTCGCTGCTTCATGATGCCCAACGGGGTCTGCGCTTCGAAGGCGGCCGTATCCCCACCAAAGGCGGCGTCGATCGTCTTCTGCCGTTCCTTGGCCAAGGCGGGTTCCTGCTCGCTGGCAAAGGCGAGTACGGACGGGTAGAGGTCAGGATGCCTGGTACCCATCTGCAGGGCGCAGGTAGCCCCGAACGAAAACCCGCCAACCGCCCACTGGCGCTGATCGGAGTCAACGTCCAGCGTCTGGCTGATCCAACCGGGCACATCCTGGGACAGGAACGTATCCGCCTGCGCGATGCGGCTGTCCATGCACAGCGTATTCCCGGTGGCGGATCCGTTGGGGTCCACAACCACCACCACCGGTGCCAGGCCGTTATGCTGGGCAGCAAAACGGTCCAGCTGGCTACGGAGTGCACCTCCGGTGAGCCAGTCTGAAGGGCCGCCGGGCTGGCCGGAAAAGAGCACCAGCACGGGCAATGCCGGGCGTCGGGTGCTTTGATACGCCGGAGGCAGATAAATGAACGCCTCGCGGCTGTCCAGACCTGAGCGGGGACCCGGGATCACGGCTTTTCTTAGCAGGCCCCCGTCCGGAAGGTCCCCCGGGGCGTTCCAGGCGTCCAGGCGTGTTGGGGCGGGCCCGCCCGGCTGGCGCATCAGTCCGGCTTCCAGCGGCTGAATCCGCGCCAGGGCCGTCCCCAGAAGGTCGCCGACGGTGCGGTTAAGACCAAAATAGGCATTCACCTGAACTGCGCTCAACAGGAAAACGCCAAGCAGGGCAGCTGTGGCAACTGCCCTGCCGCGCCACCCCGGGCCGCGAAGACGCACAAGCCATAAAAGCAAGGCAGCCACTGCCGGCACGGACCATGCCAGCACCTCCAAGGGAAGCACTTCCGGGAACGTGGAGAATACATAGATCAGAAGCCAATGAACGGCAGCGACGATGGCAACAGCGAGGAAAACAACGATGACCGCTCGAAGGGCCCAGCGAACGCCTCGGCCCCACAGAAGATACAGTCCGCCGGCCGCACCCGTTGCCCAGGCACACCACAGGACCGGACCCTGCGCCAAGGGAATGTCGGCAATAAAGTCCACTGCAGCTACTGCCTCCTGCGCCCTAAGTTCATTTCACTAGCTAGGATACGTTCACTGGTTTTGTCTTTAGCAGTGCCATGCGCGCCGCTCACCGAGCAGAAACCCCGTTGGTTACCTCCTGCACGGTGTCGAGGCGAACTCCTGCTGGATTCGGTTCCGGGGCCTATGGCTGGCCACGATGCCCGGATCATCATGGACATCAACGATTTCGACGAGACGGCGTCGGGTCCCTGGAGTGGAACTCCCTAGCCATCACCGGTTTCGCGCAGAATGGATGTTCCCGGCGCACGATGCCCGGCGTCGGGTGCCCGTACTGGGCTGGGGAGATGAATCGTCCTCTCGCGGTGCTCATCGTGATTCTGTTCCGTGGTCGGCTGCGGCCAGGCAGGACGCCGCGAAAGGCGCCGCCGCCTCGCGGGCAGCAACGGCCGCTGCTGACGAGGTGCAGAGCGGATCTGCTCGCCGCTGCAGGAGGGGCAGATCAGTGCACAGGACAAGCAGGTGCTCTCGGGCCTGCTACCGGCAGCCAGGTCCGCGGGCGTCCCGGCCCAGTTCGTTACTCCCCTGGAACGGATCGAGAAGGCCGGCGACCAGGTTCCGGCCGACGCGGTCACCGCATTGCGCGAGGCCTGCGGCTTCAAGTAGATCCCGGTGCCCGGATTCCCAGGGTCCCCGAGGGTACCGGGTGGATCGAACCCCTGTGCTCCTAGCTTCTGACTGACCCACTTCCGGGACAGTACGCGACTCCGGCACCTGGCGCCCTCAGTTGGCAAAGCTCCGATCAAATAGCGGTTGACCGAAGCTCCGGTCCATTATGCCTACCTGAACCTTACGGTTTGCTGGGAAGGCTGCAGGAGGGCGAAAAATCCTATCTACAACGAAGCTGGGAGACCCCGCGCAAGGTCTGGTGCAGTGGTCACCGCGGCAGCTTATTAGAAGGCTAACCTTGTACAACCGGCTGCGGTGCGCTCCCGGCGACCGCAACACGGTGCCCGCCCGATCCCGATTGACCGGAGGCAACGGAACGCGAACGCGCCCGGAGCGCGGCGGCCGAGGAATCCGGCTTCACCGGACCCGATCAGGCCGGGGCCGGTCAGCCGCATCGGCAATTTGCCCGCGGCCCTGCCGCTGCGTGTGGAGCAACCGGACGCAGTCTGCTACTTACTGCTCGGTGTCGGGCTCGGTGTGAGACCGCATGCCTTGAGCAAGGCCGTGACCGAGGCGGCCGGAACCTGGTCGCCGGCCTTCGCAATTTCCTCGAGAGGAGTGAGGAACTGGGCCGGGACGCCCGCGGACCTGGCAGCGGGCAGCAGGCCCGAGAGCACCTGCTTGTCCTGTCCACTGAGCTGTCCGTCCTGCAACGGCGAGCAGATCTGGCCCCGCACCGCGTCGGCACCGGCCGTTGCTGCTTGCGAGCCGACGGCGCTCTTCGCGGCGTCCTGCACCTGGCCGCAGCCAGCCGCAACGACGAGGAACAGGACCCCGATGAGCACAGCGAGAGGACGATTCATCTCCCCAGCCTAGTACGGGCACCCGATGCCGGGCATCGTCAGGCGGGATCATCCAGGCATCGCCGGGTGAACGAAGGCGTCGATGAAATCCGGGTCGAGAGGGTGCGGACAGAAACGCCAAACGGCGCCCACAGTCGCGTCGGCGCGTGCATCAAGACAGGGTCCCTTGGACACCGGCGGCCGCCGGCGCGTGCACCGGGTGGACAGAAACATCGGAACAGCCACGAACTAGGCCGGGTTCTTCGACGCAGGGAGTCGGTTCTCGCTAGCCGCTTCCAGCGCGCAATGCTCTGACTGCCTTGACGAGATCACTGTTGTCGGATTCGATCTGATCGCCGACAGCGTAGGTGGCGAACGCGGTGTAGTCATCCAGGTGGTTGCGTACACGGAAGGCCACATCCGACAGCTGTAGCGCCGACAGATGCTGGGCTATCTGGTGGTAGGCACGCACCGCGTCCTCTGCGGCGTCCCTGCGTCGCTTTCCGAAACACCGCCTACACGGCCGGCCAGTATCAGGCCGCCGCCAGTCGTTTCAAATCCCACTCCCAGGGACCGGACGCCGTCCGTCAAAATCGTTGATGATCATGATGATCCGCTCATCGTACGTGCCATAGAGCAGAAGTTTCCCGCATGCGCGTCCCCGCATAACAAGGCACCCAGACTGGTGCATGGGCCCGGCGGCCAGATCCCCTGCCATAGCGCTACGCGGCCCGGGAAAAGCAAACGGTAAGGCAAGCCTCGAAGAGGCACCAACTCCGATAGCCGGGCTTCGTTGCTCGACTCCACGAAATCGCCTTCATTGCTCGGCGGCCGGGCGGCGGGCTCAAAGGGCCGGACTACGGTGTAGCGAATGTGTGCGCTGACTGTCGTGCAGATCCCTCGTGCGGCCTTCGTTATGTGTCGACGGCAGGACACCTCGAACACCTGCCCCCGTTGCGGCTCCACCATTGGAGGCGCACGCGTGGCCGAGCCGGGCCGTCAGGCCACTTCGCGCACGCTGCGCATCCGCCGCAGCCATCCGTCGACCCACCAGCCGAGTTCGATGATGGCGATCCCGACGACGGCGCACGCGGAGGCAGTGAGCGTGTGGCCGATGTTGCCGGGATCGAGCTCGAAGAGCTGGCGCGTGATCGGGAGGGCGAACATCGCGAACGAGCCCGCCATCATGATCGCTACGAGCGCGATCTTCCACCACGCGTACGGCCGGGCCACGATCGCCAGCACCCACAGCGCGATGGCGATCAAGGTGATGAGTGCCGAGGTGCTCGCCTGCACCTGGGTCGTGCTGCCGTCGGCCACGGAGGGTCGGACCAGCAGGTAGCTCGTGAAGGTCGCGGCCGCGATGACGATGCCCGCGGGGATCGCCATGCGCATGACCCGCCCCACGAATCCGGGCCGGGCGCGGTCGTGGTTTGGGGCCAGAGACAGAATGAAGGCCGGAAGCCCGATCGTGAACCAGCCGGTGATCGTCACGTGCCGCGGGAGGAATGGGTAGGGGAGCGCGTCCAGCCCGATGAGTCCCGGAACGCCGACCATGAGCGCGAGCAGGACCGAGTAGACGGTCTTCGTGAGGAACAGGTTCGCGACCCGCTCGATGTTCCCTATCACGCGCCGCCCCTCGCCGACGACGTGGGGCAGAGTTGCGAATTTGTTGTCCAGGAGCACGATCTGCGCGACGGCGCGGGTTGCGGGACTGCCTGCGCCCATGGCAACACCGATGTCGGCGTCCTTGAGCGCGAGGACGTCGTTGACGCCGTCGCCCGTCATCGCCACAGTGTGCCCGCGCGACTGCAGGGCGTGCACCATGCTGCGCTTCTGCGCCGGGCTGACGCGGCCGAACACCGTGTGTTCCTCGAGGGCGCCGGGCAGCCGGTCGTCGTCGGGCAGGGTGCGCGCGTCGATGGGTGAGTCCGCACCGGCCAGCGCGAGCTGGTGTGCGACGGCGCCCACCGACGCAGCGTTATCGCCCGAGATCACCTTCACCTCGACGCGCTGGGCCGCGAAGTAGTCAAGTGTCGCGCGCGCGTCGCCGCGCACCTTCTGCTTGAGCACGACGAGCGCGGCCGGCTCGATGGGCGGCACCGCGGCCGATCGATCGATGACGGTTGGATCGAAGGCAGCGGGATCGTCGACGGCGGGGTCCGTCGCGGTGCCGGTCGTCAGAGGGGAGCCCGCTGCGGTGTTGCCGGTCGCCCCGGCCGGGAGTCCTTCCGCGCGGGCCAGGAGCAGAACGCGCAGGCCTTGCGAGCCGATCTCCTCGGCCTCCTCGCGCGCCGCCGACCCCGGGGGCAGCAGCACGTCGGGAGCGCCCAGCAGCCAGGTGCCGTTCCCGGCGAAGCGCGCGCCGCCGAACTTGCGGGCCGAAGAGAACGGGAGGGTCTCCTCGGTGCGCCATCCGGGCGGGTCGGGAAACGCCGCGGCGATCGCCTGCATGCTCGCGTTCGGGCGCGCGTCCTCGACGGCGAGGGCGGCGAGGGCTAGGAGAGCACCGTTGTTCCGGTCGCCCGTGCCCGCTCGGGCTCCGTCGGCATCGGCTCCGCCCGGCACGGGCCGGACCTCGGCGAGCTCCATAGCGTTCTCGGTGAGCGTCCCGGTCTTGTCCGCGCACACGACGTCGACCCGCGCGAGGCCCTCGATCGCGGCGAGCTCGTTGACGAGGCAATTGCGCCGGCCCAGGCGGACGACGCCGACCGCGAACGCGATTGTCGTCATGAGGATAAGGCCCTCGGGGACCATCGGAACGAGCGCCGCGACCATGCCGCGTAGCGCGTCCGGAAGGGGCTGGCGGCCGGTCAGTTGGTTGTAAACCGACAGGATGCCCGCAGGCACGAGGAGCCACGTGATGACCTTGAGGATCGTGTTGATGCCGTTGCGGAGCTCCGAGTTGACCAGAGTGAACTTGCTTGCCTCTTCCTCGAGCTGCGCGGCATACGCTTCGCGGCCGACCTTGGTCGCGCGGTACAGGCCCGAGCCGGACGCGACGAAGCTGCCCGAAAGGACCGTGCTTCCGGGTATCTTCACGATCGCGTCGGACTCGCCCGTCAGGAGCGATTCGTCGACTTCGAGCGAACCGGAGGTGAGGACTGCGCCGTCGACCACGATCTGGTCGCCCGGACCGAGCTCGATGAGGTCATCGAGCACGATCCCGCTTGGAGGGATGGCCACGGTGCGGCCGTCCCTGCGCACGTGGGGGTGTGCCTGCCCGATGATCGCGAGCCGGTCGAGCGTGCGCTTCGCCCGCAGTTCCTGGACGATGCCGACAATACTGTTCGCCACGATGAGCCCGGCGAAGAGCCCGTCGAGGAGGTACCCCGTCGAGAAGATGACGGCGGCGAGCACGGCAAAGATCGCGTTGATCCGTGTGAAGACATTCGAGCGGATGATCTCCCACGCGTTGCGGCCGGCCCGGGCCGGGACGTCATTCGTCGCGCCCACGGCGACGCGGCGCGCCACCTCGTCCGGGCTGAGTCCCCGCTCAGCCATCACCGCCTTGGCTTTCCCTGCCTCGGTCACCGCATCCTGCTCCATGGACCTACATTAGGCGCCCACACGGAACACCGCGTCGCCTGCAGGCTCAGACCTCCTGAAGTAGTTGGAGTAAAGCCCGCCGTGGCGGCTCAAAAGATCTAATGCCGACACTGCCTGTTAGTCAACAGATCAACCAGGCTGTCAGCGATCTCCGCCGTGCGCTGATGACACAACGCCGACAACAACGTCAGACAACAAACCGCGCTTCCGCGTCCGTTCCACCCGGCAAAGAACGCCTCCCACCGCATCCGCTCTCGGAGTCCCAGCCCTAGCAACTGCCGGTGTTGTTCTCAATAACGAACGATATCTTTAGCCCTCCGGCTGCTGTCCGTTATGTAGTTCACGGGGGTTTGGGGCTCTGGTTACTCTTCGAACTGGCGGCTGATGAAGCCAGACATGCCGGGAACGGTGAAACGGACGGCGCCATGATCAGGGGCGTAGATAAGGCCCTTGGAGATGAGGCTGGAGCGGGCGACGGTCAGCTGGCTGGCGGCACGGTTTAGCCGTGATGCCACCTGGGCAGTGGATGAGGCTTCGTCGTGGTCCTCGGCCATGGCGCGGAGATACTGCCGTTCTGCCGGGGTTGCCCGTTGCCAGCGTGATCTGAAGAACCCGGCGTCGAGTTGTTCTGTCCCTATTTCGATGGCCAATCTGGCGTCGTCGAGGTTGACTGTTTTGCTGGAGGAGACGTCCCAAACGGCCTTGCCGTAGGCCTGCAGGAAGAAGGGGTAACCGTCGGCCGCGGTGACGAGCGCCCGCAGGGCGTCTGCCTCCAGGTGCGCACCCAGCCGGTTCATGGGGAGGCTGATGGCGTCCGCCGCCGACGCGTGGTCAAGGGCTCCGATGGTGCGGTAGTCAAAGAGCCGTTCGGAGTATGACCTCGTGGCACTCAGCTTTCCCGGCAGGTTGGGCAGTCCCGCCCCGATGATGAAGAACGGCCAGCCTTTCTGGCCGGCCCGGTGCTGGACCGAAATCAGCGCACCCAAAAGCTCGTCGTCCAGATCCTGCATCTCGTCGATGAAGATTCCGAAGCCGCTGCGGGTTTTGCCCATAGCTGTTGCTATGTCTTCGACGAGCTCCTCGAGGTCGATGTCCAGGTTCCCTGAGTCCGCCCGGCCTTCCGTGGTACCGAGTGTGGCTGATACTCCCGTAACGCCGAGGGTCACGTTGAAGGAGCCGATGCTGCCCAGGACACCCTTTACGTAGTCCCAAGCGGACCTGGTGCGCAGCCTCCTCGCCCCCGCTTCGATCGCCCGGGCCAGTTTTTGCCGTGTCGCCTTCCGGCCGTCCGGAGAGGGCTGGGCTTCTATCTGCACAACGAACCAGTCATGCCGCTCAGCTTGCGCGGCGAAGTTGTTCAGCAGCACGGTCTTTCCCACGCCTCGGAGCCCGGACAGGAGCATTCCCCGCTCAGTGGCTTGGCGTTTGGTCCTGACAATCAGACGGTCGAACGCCTCGATTTCTGCTTCGCGTCCCTCCAGCGCGGGAGGTTTGAGTCCGGAGCCGGGGGCGAAGGGGTTCATTTCGGAGTCCACACGAGAAGTCTATAGAAAAGTATGAGCCAGTATAAGGATTCTTTTATATCGGGAGATATTTTTTTATGCGTCAAAGATGGCTGACAGAGTGGCTAGCACTACCGGCCTCCGGGCCTCAAGGAGCCGCTTTGGATCAGGACGAAATGCACCAGGTTAATAAGTGCATACGTAAGCACTCATCGCTGCATTTTCGGTGGTTCCAAGGAGTCCCTTGATTGAAGCCCTGGCTGTTCCGGCCTACCGGAAGCTTTTTTCGGCACAGATCCTCGCCCTTCTGGGCACAGGCCTGTTGACGGTGGCACTGGGACTGCTGGCCTTTGACCTGGCCGGCGGTCAGGCCGGGGCCGTTCTCGGCACGGCCCTGACAATCAAGATGCTCGCCGATGTTTTCGTTGCCCCGCTAATGGCAGCCCTGGTCGAGCGGCTGCCGAAGAAAGCTGTGCTTGTCGGGGCGGACCTGATCCGTGCAGGCATCGCGCTGATGCTGCCGAGGGTGGACCACGCCTGGCAGACCTATGTCCTGGTTTTCGTGCTGCAAAGTGCTTCGGCAACCTTTACCCCGGCGTTCCAGTCACTGATCCCCGTGGTGCTGCCGGCTGAACGGCATTGCACCCGGGCGCTCTCGCGTCTGGCCTATGATCTGGAATCCCTGGTCAGCCCGGCACTGGCCGCGGCACTCCTGACGGTACTGTCCTTCCACGAGCCATTCCTCGGGACCGTGGCCGGTTTCCTGTTCTCCGCCGCCCTGGTGCTCACGACCAGACTGCCCGCAGCACCCGCGGCCCGGCAGGAAGGCACGCTGTGGCATCGAACCACCCTGGGTGCCCGGATTTTCGCCAAAACCCCCGACCTGCGCGGTCTGATGGCCCTGAACCTCGCCGTCGCCGCCGCAACGGCACTGGTGCTGGTGAACACCGTCATCTATGCCCGGGACCTGTTCGCCGGCTCCAATGCCGATGTAGCGTTCGCCCTGGCCTGCTACGGCGCCGGATCCATGGCCGTCGCGCTCACGGCACCCGGAGTCCTGGACCGGGTACCGGACCGGGCCTTCATGGGGGCCGGCGCCGTGCTGCTTTCGCTCGGGCTCGCCGGGGCGTTCGCGCTGCTCGCTGTTCCCGGGACCTGGCCGGTTCTGCTGGGACTATGGGCGCTGCTCGGTGTCGGGACCTCAATGATTAACACGCCCTCGGCGCGGCTGCTGCGCCGCGCGGCAACGGACAGCACCCGGTCCTACATCTTCACCGCCCAGTTCTCTCTTCCATGCGTGTTTCATCTTCACCTATCCCGTCGCCGCCGCGGGCCAGCCGACGGCTGCCGCCGTGCTGGCTGCCGTGGCTACAATCAGTACAGCAGTGGCCTTCAAGTTCTGGCCTGCGGCCTCCAGGACCGGCTCCGTGCCGGCGATCATAAAGGGGTAACCCGGTGGAACACGCACAACGCATGCCGGCCGCCAGCCTCCACCACCCGGCTGCCCCGGACGCCCGTCGTCTGGACGCGGCCACGGCCACGTTCCGGATGCTCTCGGACACGACACGGCTGCAGATCCTCTGGCTTCTGGCCCAGGAACCCTCCGATGTGGGCTCCCTGGTGGAGCGGACCGGAGCCTCCGGACCTCGGTCAGCCAGCATCTGGCCAAGCTACTCTTCAGCGGACTCGTCACCACCCGAAAAAACAGCCGTCACGTTGTCTACAGTATTTCCGACGGTCACCTGATCCGCCTTGTCATGGAGGGCCTGAACCACGCCGACCACAAAGTCGCCGGTGAACCCGTCCATGACTGACGCTCGGACTCGAAACTCCTTGGGGCACCCGCCGGAAGAAGCCACGGCGTGAACTGGTGGGATGCGGCGACCGCTGTTACAGGTGGGGTCGTCCTGATCTATGCCGTACTGCTGGGTCTATTGGCCCTGTACGCCCGCCGTCACCCGGAAACGGTAGGCATGAAGGACGCGCTGCGGCTGCTGCCGGACCTGCTGATCCTGCTGCGACGGCTGGCCGCGGATCGGGCCCTTCCGCGCGGGATCCGGGTCCGCTTGGTCCTGCTGCTGGTCTACCTTGCCTCGCCCATTGATCTGGTCCCGGACTTTCTTCCGGTCATCGGATACGCCGATGATGCCATCATCGTGGCCCTGGTCATGCGCTCGATCATCGGTACAGCGGGCAAGGGACCACTGGAACGGCACTGGCCAGGAACACCCGCCGGCCTCACACTGATCCAACGCCTGGCCGGAACTGCGACAACCGCCCCATGATCGGCCCACTGCTCACCAGAACCCTGACATGTCTGGCCTTTCGGCGGGTACCGGCTCTGGCGCCTCCAGTCGAAGATCACAACCTCCGCTCTTGGTGCCGGCGGCCTCCGGACCGAGGCGCCGGCGAACGACAGCAAGGACCGCCTGCAGGTCCTCGTCCTGGGCAGCGATCCCATGAGCGGCAAGAACGGGCGGCTCGGCAGCACGGCCGATTCCTCGGCGTACGGGCAGTCCGATGTCATGACGCTGATGGATATCCCCGCCGACGATAACCATGTGAACGTCATCAGTTTCCCGCGGGACCTCCTCGTCGATGTCCCGGCCTGCATGCAGCCGTTCGCACTGCTCCTCGCATCGTCCCCAGACATCCCGTCGGCCGTTGCAGTTGCGGCGCCCGGCCTGGCACTTCCGCTACTCGCGTTCTCCTTCGCCTTCGACGTTGTCGTGCTAAACCGGCTCCGATACGAAGCACCCGAAGAACCAGTCAGGCCAACCACGGATTCTGACAATGGGAAGCAGGCACAGGCATCCCGAAAGCTTCGATGGAGGCATTCCTCGAACGCTAGATTCGGCACCCCGAAAAGCATGCATACGCATACAACGAGACTGGAGTTGTGGAAGACTTGTCTTATCGAAGGGGAGTAGTTCCCACAGTCCGCGCGCAGCGGGCGCAACGGCGTATCAAAATACTGGCGGCTTCCGATTAGGTCGCCCGGTGCGCCACCCGGCCTACAGTCGCCGGGCGAGCGAGACCTTCGGTCAGACACCACTCTGACCTTGGTTCCCCAAAATTTCGGGTCCGGTCCGGGCCTTGAGGAAAACCATGACCAACCCGCCCAACACTCATACGACGGACGCGTCCCAAGGCGCCACCGCCGCGGACATCCGGAGGTGGCGGCGCTACCTTGCCAATGAACGGGCCGAAGCGGCCGTCTACCGGGATCTTGCGGGACGACGCACCGGCGAGGAACGGGAGATCCTGCTCGCCTTGGCGGAGGCCGAGGCCCGGCACGAGGAACACTGGCTGACCCTGCTTGATTGTGTCAAGTCTTATTGGCCCCGGCGTGACGGCCCTAGTTGGCCCCGCCTAGCTCGCGCTTCAGGGAGTGACGGCGCCGGTCGGGTTTAGAGGTAGCTGCAGATGCGCCCTGGATCGCAGGCCGCGGGATCCCCGGCTGCCGCGGCGTCATGGAACTCGGCGACGGTTGCACGCAGCGCCGTGATCTCGGCGATCTGGGCGTCCAGGTTGGAGATCTGTTTGGCCAGCAGGTCCCGCACGTGGATGCACGGGGCCTGGCCGACGTCGCGGACTGAGAGGACGTCGCGGATCTGGGCGAGGGCCAGTCCCGCGGTGCGGCCGCGGCGGATGAATTCCAGCCGGCTGACTGTCTCCTGGGCGTAGTCGCGGTATCCGTTCGGTGCCCTGTGGGCCGCCGGCAGCAGGCCCCGATCCTCGTAGAATCTCAGGGTCTTGGCCGTCATCCCGGCGGCCGCGGCGGTTTCGCCGATACGCATCGTGCACCTCACATGTCCGCAGGGAATTTTCCCTCTGACCTTCCAGTTTAGTGGAAGGTCATGGGTTCTGTGCGGGGCTGATTCGTTCGGGCACAAGGTCAGGTCATGAAGCGCGCCGGTGACGGTCGCCTCTTGACCTTCCTCTATGGGGGAAGGTGCAGACTGGGGGCAGAACCACATGGCGAGGCGTCGCTGCGTGCGGTGCGACAAGATTTTCGGAGGAAACAATGCCTGAACC
This sequence comes from Paenarthrobacter nicotinovorans, assembly GCF_007670255.1. GTDB lineage: Bacteria > Actinomycetota > Actinomycetes > Actinomycetales > Micrococcaceae > Arthrobacter > Arthrobacter nicotinovorans_B. The sequence continues at coordinate 125,612 of NZ_SZVS01000013.1, forward strand.
AACAACACCCGATTTCGATCTGGCCGTCATCGGTTCCGGCGGCGGCGCGTTCGCTGCCGCGATCCGCGCCACCAAGCTGGGCAAGCGGGTCCTCATGGTCGAGCGTTCCACCATCGGCGGGACGTGCGTGAACACCGGCTGTGTGCCGTCCAAGGCACTGCTGGCCGCCGCCGAAGCACGCCACGTCGCCCTCGATTCGGGCAGGTTCCCGGGGATCGCCGCGTCCGCCGAGGCCGTGGACATGCCCGGACTGATCGAGGGCAAGCGGTCCCTGGTGGAGACGATGCGCTCGGAGAAGTACGTGGATCTGATCGGCGACTACGGCTGGGAGCTGCGCCAGGGCAACGCCGTGTTCGCCGTCACCCAGGACGATCCGGTCCTGGAAATCACCGGACAGGACGGGTCCCGGGAATCGATCCGGGCAGCGTACTATCTGGTGGCCACCGGTTCCACCCCGTGGGCGCCCCCGATCCCGGGGCTGTCGGATGTGGATTATCTGACCTCAACCACCGCGATGGAACTGGAAGAAGTGCCCGAGTCCCTGTTGGTCCTCGGTGGCGGCTATGTGGCCCTGGAGCAGGCGCAACTCTTCGCCCGCCTCGGGTCGAAGGTCACCATGCTGGTCCGCTCCCGGCTGGCTTCGACGGAGGAACCCGAGGCCTCCAAGGCCCTGATGGGCGTCTTCGCCGACGAGGGCATCCGCGTCGTGCGCCGGGCCACCGTGTCCTCCGTGCGCACGGACCCGGCCACCGGCGGGATCGTCGCGACCGCGACGGTGTCCGGCGGCGAGCAGGAATTCCGGGCAGCGAATCTGCTGGTCGCCACGGGACGGCGCCCCGTCACCGAGGGCCTGAACCTGGCCGCCGTCGGCGTCAAAACCGGGGACCGGGGAGAGATCCTGGTCAACAACCGGCTGAACAGCTCCAACGAACGGATCTGGGCCGCCGGGGACGTGACCGGCCACCGCGAGTTCGTCTACGTCGCCGCCTCCCACGGTTCCCTGGTGGTGGAGAACGCTTTCAACAACGCCGGGCGCGAGGTCGACTACCGGCACATGCCCAGGGTCACCTTCACCAGCCCGGCCCTGGCCGCCGTCGGCATGACCGACAAGGAAGCGAACGAAGCGGGCATCAGGTGCGAGTGCCGGGTCCTGCCCCTGGAGTACGTGCCGCGTGCCCTGGTGAACAGGGATACCCGCGGCTTCATCAAAATCGTCGCCGACGCCGATACCGGGCGCATCGTGGGCATCACCGCCGTGGCGAAGGACGCCGGGGACCTGGCCGCCGCGGGTGTCTACATCCTGGAGGCCGGGATGACCGTGGACCAGGTGGCGAAGCTGTGGAGCCCGTACCTGACCATGGCCGAAGGCCTCAAGATCGCCGCCCAGTCTTTCACCACGGACATCTCCAGGCTCTCCTGCTGCGCCTTCTGACCTCCTGCCCGTCACCACGGAAAGAACCCCTGCCATGACTAAAGACTTCATCGAACTCACCGACCGTCTGGCCTCCCCGGCGACCGGCATCGAAGCCGCACTCTGGGTGCCGCGCCTGCTCTCACAGGGCGATCCCGTGGACATCGCCGACCTGGCCGCCACCGCCGGACACACCGTCCCGGAGGTCCGCACCGCGCTGGCCGCCGTCCCCGACACCGAGTACGACGGGGAAGGACGCATCATCGGACAGGGCCTGACCCTCCGCCCCACCCAACACCGCTTTGAAGTGAACGGCGAACAGCTCTACACTTGGTGCGCCCTGGACACCCTTATCTTTCCGGCCCTGCTGGGCACCACCGCGCGGATCGAATCAGCCTGCCACGCCACCGGCGTCCCAGTACGGTACAGCGTCAGCGCCTCCGGCGTGACCGGAGTACAGCCGGCCACTGCCGTGGTCTCCCTGATCAATCCGGAGGCCATGAGCTCGATACGATCGGCGTTCTGCAACCAGGTCCGGCTCTTCGCCTCAGCCGAAACGGCGCAGCCATGGCTCGATGCGAACCCTGAGGGTTCTGTTGTTCCCATCACCGAGGCCTTCCGGCTCGGCACGGCTATGGCCGAATCCCTGCTCCGTGAATCCCTCCCCGAACAGCCAGCCCTCCAGGCGAAGTGCGTGCTCGGGTGCGCTTGCTAACGTTCCACCAATTCATGAGCCGGCGGGCGCCAAACCAGCGGCGAAACGGAAGTGTTATGGGCCGTTGAAGGAATCGGGACCTATGGTTCCCGGCTGGCTGACGCCATCGCCGCGGCCGAGTCAGTCACCGCGGTCCTCGTGTTGATTTCAATGTCGCGATTCATGGTTGTCAGGTCGGCGGGGTACTCTGGTGCTGGCTTCTGTAGTCCAAGCTCGTTAATGGCTGCGCGCTCGGGCCCCCACGAACCGGATTGAACCATAAACGACGCAGGTGGGGCGGCTGGCCGCGGCGGTAGTAACCCACCGGCTGTCGGTTGCACGAATCGTGGTCCTGTCCCCCCGACAGAGACCGAACCCCAAGGCAGGCATGAACGAAAACACCACCGCGCGGGCCGGCAATGAGGAGCCGACCAAAACCAAACCCCGGCCACGGCTCTGGACGGGCCGGCAGTGGCTGGTCGTCCTTACCGTTCTTGTTCTTACCGCCGCAGCATTCTTCGCCGTCGGCCGCCTTGGCTCGGGCCCTGCTTCGGTGTCCGATTCCGGGCCTGACGCCGGCTTCGCCCGGGATATGCAGGCCCACCATGCCCAGGCTGTTGAGATGGCCCTGCTGATCCGGGACAAGTCCGCCAACGAGGAGGTCCGCTCCATCGCATATGACATCATCACCACCCAGCAGCAGCAGAGCGGCCAGATGTTCGCTTGGTTGGTGGACTGGGGACTGCCCCAGGCAGGATCGGCGCCGCCGATGGCGTGGATGGGAACCGGGGAACATGGGGGCAGTTCCTCGACCATGGGCCATAACCCCGGGACGGGGGGCGGTATGGAGGGCATGGCCACACCGGCGCAGCTGCAAAAGCTGCGCGGGGCCACAGGCGCGGAAGCGGACAGGTTGTTCACCGAGCTGATGATCAGCCACCACCAGGGCGGCGTGGCCATGGCCCGCGCCGCGGCCGGCCTCGGCGAAACCGCGAAGGTCCGCGACTTCGCCGCGGGTATCGTCGAGGCGCAGACCGCTGAAATCACTGCACTGAAGGAACTGCGCGGCAGACTCTGACCGGATCGGAGAAAGGAACTCACTATGTCCGCACAGCGGAAGACACCCGAGGAGCGCAGGGCGATCCTGCAGGCCCTTCAGGTCAGGCAGCGGGCCGCCGACCGGCGCAGGGCCTGGCTGATCTACGGCACAGGCGGTCTCGTGGTCGCCGCGATCATCGCTGCCGTGGCGTTCGTCGTCGTCGGCGAGGTCAGGCAGCGTGAAGAGACCCGGGCCGCCGCGACCCGGCCGATCGAGGGCGAACAGGACTTCCCCGGCCAGTCACGGAACCACACCCGTGAACCCGTCAGCTACCCCCGGACGCCGGCCACTGGAGGCGACCACGCCCCGGTGTGGACCAACTGCGGGATCTACACCGTACCGGTGGAACAAACCCGCGCTGTGCACTCCCTGGAACACGGCGCAGTGTGGCTCACCTACCGGCCCGACCTGGCCAAGGAGCAGATCACGGAACTGACGAAATTGGTCGGCAACCAGGACTACATCGTGCTCAGCCCCGTGCCGGGTCAGGCGTCTGCCGTTACGGTGACCGCCTGGGGCAAACAACTCTCAGTTGACAGCAGCGGCGATGCCCGGCTGGCATCCTTCATCAGGAAATACCGGCAAGGCCCCCAGACCCCGGAACCGGGAGCGGTCTGCACCGGCGGCGTCCAAGGCTGAGCAAGGAGGCACTTTCGATGTTCACGGCCCGGATACGGACAATGACCATAACGCGGCGGCGTTCAGGGTCGGACCCATGCAGTGTGTCCAGCCCAGGCTAAAGACGATGTCCAGCAGAGTGGCGCCAGCCAGGCTGTCCTACGTCCTAGGGTGGTTTTCCGTGTCCGTTGCAGCCAGGGGATCATTCCGAGAAGCGCTCTGGACCCATGAGGATTACCACGACGCGAGGCCGCGCATCGGGGTGTCCTGCCAGCGAACAGCCAAGAGCCGGTGGTCCCGAACGGCGCCGCCGAGGGTGAACACTGCAGCGAGTCCTATCACGAAGAGCCCGACACCGGGCGAGCACGCGGCTGCGGTTCAGGGGCTGCGTCGGATCGGTCAGCCCCGAGACGAAGCCGAGATAGCCTGGGTGCAGGGGGAGGAAGGATACCAGCGGTCATCATGGAGGCGAAGGGCTATCGGAGGTCACCGGATCAGGATTCCCGGGCGGGCCGGAAGGTCGTGCCGCCGTCGGTGGAGACGACGATCCCTTCCTGGGTGGCCGCCCAGATCTGTGACTGGCCGTTGGCGTTCTTGACTGCCGCTATCGCCAGGACTTCCTTATCGATCCGGCCCTTCTTCGTCCAGGTCACGCCGGCGTCGGCCGAGTAGTGGACAGTCCCGTCGGGTTGGGCCCCTGCCACTTCCGACGCGGTAGCGAACGCGGCGAACTGGATGACCGGCCCTTGCTTCACTGCTGCCCAGGTGGTGCCGCCGTCGGTGGAGCGCTGGATGCCCTTCTGGGTGGTGGCCAGTACGGTGTCACTGTCGGGGTGCCCTGCCAGGACTGCCGGTGCAAACCCTGCTGTCACGGTTTTCCAGGTCTTGCCGTCGGGGCTGGTGCGCAGTGTCCCGTCGAATGCCACGATCCCGGATTTGGTGGTGGTCATGGCGTGGAAGTCTGATTCGCTTTGTCGGGAAAGCTGTTCCCAGGTCTTGCCGCCGTCGACGGTCTTGAGGAGACCGAGGGGGTTGGGAAGGTTGGATCCGGCTCCGGGGTGGCCCGAGGCATAGAAGATACCGGAATCCTTGCCGGCGGTGAAGCCCATCAGGTCGTTGGTACCCCCGATCTTGGCGGCGGGTTGCTTCGTCATGTCGAACAGCCCGTCGTGCGTGGCCAAGAGGACCTGGCTGGTGTCGCCGCTGACGGTCAGACCGTGGACGTGGCTGCTGGGAAGGCCGCTCCCGGCCTGTTGGGTGGATGATGCGCCGGCTGTCGGCCCGGTCGAGGGCGTGCAGGCGGCCAGGGCCAGGACGAGGGCGGCGGCGCCGGCCATCACGGCCGCGGGCAGGGACGTGGTTTTGGATGAGATAGGCATGGAAGCTCCCGGGGATCGAGGGAAAAGGAAGAGGTGTAGGGTGCTGCACCGGCCCCGCCGCAGGGGGCGGCGGAGACCGGTGCCTGAATGCGCTCGTTAGAGGCTGGCCAGCAGTTTTTGCATTTCCTGGATTTCTGCTTCCTGGGCGGTGACGATGTCTTTGCTGAGCTGAACGGCGTCCGGGTTCTGGCCGGCGGTGTTTTCGGTTTTGGCCATCATGATCGCGCCTTTGTGGTGGGCGATCATCTGGTTCAGGAAGAGCTTGGCCGCTTCGGTACCCTGGGCGGCCTCGAGCTTCTTCATGTCTGCGTCGCCCATCATGCCGGTCATGCTGTGGCCGGTGGGCATGTCGGTGGCCATCGCGGTGGGCTGGTTCCAGCTGGCGAGCCAGCCGGTCATGGTCTCGATTTCAGGGCCTTGGGCTGCCTTGATCTTGGTGGCCAGCGCGGTGACGGACGCCGGGATGTCTTTCTTCGTGAGCATGGTATCGCTCATTTTCACGGCCTGGGTGTGGTGCGGGATCATCGTCTGGGCGAACGTGATGTCCGCGGTGTTGTGGTCAGCGGCGGCTGCCGTTGCGCTGGTGGCGGGTGCACTGGCGGAGGATCCGGTACCGGTTCCGGAGGCGCAGCCGGCCAGGGCGATGGCCGCGGCGATGCCGGTGGCGGTAAGGGTCAGAAACTTCTTGGTCATGAGATCAGGTCCTTTAAAACATCAGCTGGCGCGCCGGGGCGCCGGAGGGATATGGGCATCGGTGATGCACCTGACGGTCCGCGAGTGGACCTGTCAGGGTAAAGGGGCGTGCGCCGCGAGGGTGGCGGCGCGGTGCCTCGTTTTACGTCCTGCTGATGGACAGCTCACAGGGTGAAGGGCTGCCGGAAAGATAGGAGCACTGGCCGGTGACGGCACCGGCTGCCGCGGCGTTGTTGCTGATCTGCAGTTCGAGGGTGCCTGGCGGCGGCGCGGCCATGGACGCGGTTTTCGCCGACGGGGTGCAGGCGACAGTCATGGCCTGCATGCTGGTGCAGTCACCCGATTCTGAGCATTGCTCAACGGCGACCCCGGCCATGCCCTGCCCTGCAGAGGCGTGGTCAGGGACCGTGCCGGGTTCCGCCGGGTGTCCGGTGTGGTCAGGGGATGCTTCCGTGGTATGCGCATCGGCGGCTGCCGTGGCTGAGGCCGGGGAGTGCATGGCGTGGGTGGCGGTCATCACGTGCATGCCGAAGATTCCGGCGATGATCACCAGCACAGCGGTAACAAGGCCCGCACGGCGAAGGAACGCCGCCGCGCGGCGGTGGACAGTTGCGCTCATGACGTTCCTCCTTTCGATGCGGCTCTGGCTGACTTCTAGGTTACCGGCCACGGGCGATGCGGTGCTCCCCTGGCCGGTAGCGCTTCTTGGGTCAACGAACCTCGGATGGGTTCAGTTTCACCCGCCGCAGGAGCTGGGCGTTCAGCGCGACCACAATGGTGGAGACGGACATCAGGACCGCGCCTGCCGCGGGGGAGAGCACGACCCCGGCGAACGCCAGGACCCCTGCCGCCAGCGGCACTGCGATGATGTTGTACCCGGTGGCCCAGACAAGGTTCTGCCACATCTTTTGGTAGCTGGCGCGTGACAGGTCCACCATCGACAGGACAGCGCGGGGGTCGTTGCCGGTCAGGACCACGCCAGCCGATTCCATGGCCACGTCAGTCCCCGCGCCAATGGCGATGCCGACCTCGGTTCTGGCCAGCGCCGGGGAGTCGTTCACGCCGTCGCCGACCATTGCTACTTTCAAGCCGCGACCCTGTAGTTCGGCCACTTTCTTGTCCTTGTCCGCAGGCAGGACTTCGGCGAAGATCTCATCAACGTTAGCCGGCATGGAACTCACCTTGCCCTTGCGTGGCACTGGTTCCCGCACGGGTCGGTTCGGTGGGGCTGGGTATGTTGTGGATCCGTAACGCTGGCGAAGAGGTGGGCGTACGGCCGGCCGTTTTCGGTGACGTCTTCATCGGGTTCAAAGACGCGGTCAGGGTAGCGGTCTCGGAGCATCTCCTGCTCGGCGCTACGGAGCGAGGCGAACTTTCGGGCCATGAGGGTTTCCTTTCATGGCTGGCCCCTGGGCCGGTAGGCCAGGGGAGAGGGGTTGCTTGCCTGCTTACGGGCGTGTGAGGCAGGAGAGGGCCGGCATGAGTGTGAGGACATCCGCGGCCCAGGTATGTGGGCGTACCTGGTTTCAAGATGACGAAGAGCCTGGGAGACGGCAGCGTGCAGCTGCTCCCAGCTCAGAGGACCCTGCCCCGTTGGGATAGCGGGACTGCGTGTGTATGACTGCAGCGAGCTCATGCGGCATCACCATCTGGAGGATCCGCCGGCATATTGAACGAACGGCGGTATGTCCCCAGGGATCCGCGGATCTCAAAAGGCACCAAGGTCCCAGGACTGCACTCCGCAGCAGGGTCAGAACCAGTGCCAGGAGCGCTGGTAGAGGGTGAGGAAGACTCAGAATCCATAGACATGGGGATTCCCTCCATTCCGGGCTTAGCGGTCCTCTAGGAGGCCCGCAGGGCCGCCAGGAGAGCGGCCCATGCCTTAGGGAGTACCTAAGAAAAACCCGACGGCTGGAGAGAGCCAGCACAAATTTGAACTGAGACGCAGGGCCGGCGCAGCCGGGCACTGCGTTTAGCAAGAGAGCGTTTGGCAAGTAATAAAATTACGGAACAGCAACTATCCCAATGCACAATGCACAAAGCGGGGGGGCGGAACTTTTAAAGACATATCACATCCTATCTCTGCCAAACCAGCGGTTCATCAAGCGGACCCAACTAGGCATTTGGGGGACCCCACAAACCCTAAGGTATCCCGGAAAACAAGGCAAAGGGAGCCGCAATCACCAACACAAAACCCACACGAGGAAAAGGCGCGCAGCGCCGGCCACTAGGCCCGGCGGTTGGGCCGGCTTGCCGGACCCCAGGAGGACAGCGCGCAGCGCTGGACCCACCACCGCCGG
>NZ_SZVS01000014.1 GCF_007670255.1 Paenarthrobacter nicotinovorans
CCGAACAACCGGGCATCCGCCACAGCAGCACCCCGCAAACCGGCCAACGCCTCCACCGCATCATCAAGGAAAGCGCCCACCTCCAGGAGTGAGGCCACGTCCAGGGCCGCAGGCCTGGGTCTGGCACCTGGACCCGGTCGACGCGTGGTGTCTTCCAGGGAAGGGAAGGACTGGTGGGGCGCGTCGGGCACGTTGGCCTGACGTCTAAACACCTGCCCGCTTGTTCCCATACCAAAAGCCTGTCACCGCCCGGCAACAGTTATCAGTCCCCGACCTCCCTATGTGGAAAACCCGCAAAATATCTCGAGCGCAGGGATTAGATGGCACGGAAGTACCAGCCCATCCCGGGGCCCCCACGTCAGTCAGTCCGATGTCAGCGCCGCATACGCCATCTGCTCAAGGATCGGCCGGGCCGACTTCGCTGCGATCTTCCTGCCATGCTGGCGCACCGAGTGCGGCGTGGAGTTGATCAGGCCGAAGGCGGCGTGTGCCCGGACGCGGAGTCCGGAGGGATCTTCCCCGTCGTGGATGCGCGACAGGACATCAACCCAGGTCTCCACATAACTGCGCTGCAGCGACCTCACTTCTGCTTGGTCGGTGGCGCTGAGGCTGCTGAAGTCCCTGTCCTGAACGCGGATGACATCGGGATTGCTCAAGGCAAAGTCCACATGGAACTGGATAAGGCCTTTCAGGGCGGACAGGGGATCGCCGGACTCGGACACTACGCGCAATCCGCCGGCCAGCAAGTCACGGCTGACGCTGAGGAGCAGTTCGCCGAGTACCGCCTGTTTACCTGGAAAGTGACGGTATACGGCCGGGCCGCTGACACCGGCGGCAGCCCCAAGATCCTCCAGGGACACCCGGCTGAACCCGTTGTCGGCGAAGAGGCCTGCAGCAGCCGACAACAGCGCCAACCGGCGAAGCTCTTTTGCTTGGCTTCGTTGGGTAGTGGTGGCACGGGGGCCTTCGATGTTTGCTTCCGGGCCTGCTGTCACGTTGTCCTCCTTGGTGCTGATGCCGGCAAGTGGGCCACGGCCTGTTGTGCTGGACATCACAGTTAATAAAGACTAACCTAAATTTCAGTTACGTGGCACTAACCGAAATGGCTTGTAACAGGGAATGGAACAGGGGTCGATGGAGACAATTGCCAGCCTGAAGGGCGCCGCGACCGGCACCTTCGAGGCCAACGAACGGGCGCAACTGGCTCTGGTGGAGGAATTGAGGGGCCGATTGGCGGAAGCGGCTCTAGGCGGACCCGCGAAGTCCCGCGAGCGGCATCTCGCGCGGGGCAAGCTTCTGCCCAGGGAGCGCATAGATTTCCTCCTGGATGAGGGCAGTCCTTTCCTTGAGATCGCACCACTGGCCGCCAACGGCATGTACAACGACGATTCACCAGGTGCCGGCGTGATCGCGGGCATCGGGCTGGTGCACGGACGCCATGTCCTCGTCATCTCCAACGACGCCACGGTCAAGGGGGGCACCTACTATCCCATGACCGTGAAAAAGCATCTCCGGGCCCAGGAGATCGCGTTGGAGAACAAGCTGCCGTGCATCTACCTGGTCGATTCCGGGGGAGCGTTCCTGCCCAAGCAAGACGAGGTTTTCCCCGATAAGGAGCACTTCGGGCGGATCTTCTACAACCAGGCAAGGATGTCGGCGGCCAAGATTCCGCAGATCGCCTCCGTGATGGGTTCATGCACTGCCGGCGGGGCCTACGTCCCGGCCATGAGCGACGAAACGGTCATCGTACGGAACCAGGGAACCATCTTCCTTGGCGGTCCGCCGTTGGTTAAAGCCGCCATCGGGGAGATCGTCACCGCGGAGGAACTGGGTGGCGGTGACGTGCATTCGCGTATATCCGGAGTCACCGACCACCTGGCCGAGAATGACCAGCACGCGCTGGAAATCGTGCGGGACATAGTGGCGACGTTGCCGAAGCCGGCGCAGCCGGCCTGGGAAACGCTCGACGTCGTCCTGCCGCCCGTCGTCGAGCCTTCAGAGCTTTACGGTGTGGTTCCGGTGGACGTCAACGCCCAATATGACGTCCGCGAGGTGATCGCCAGGATTGTCGATGGGTCCGAATTCCATGAATTCAAAAAGAACTACGGCACCACCCTGGTGACCGGCTTCGCGCATTTGCACGGCCACCCCGTGGGCATCGTGGCCAACAACGGGGTCCTTTTCAGCGAATCGTCGCTCAAGGGCGCCCATTTCATCGAGTTGTGCGACCAGCGCGGCATCCCCCTGATTTTCCTCCAAAACCTTTCCGGCTTCATGGTGGGCAAGGACTATGAACAGGGCGGTATCGCAAAGAACGGCGCCAAGATGGTCACCGCCGTGGCGACTGCCCGCGTGCCCAAGTTGACGGTGGTCATTGGCGGGTCGTTCGGAGCCGGCAACTACTCGATGTGCGGCCGGGCCTACTCGCCACGCTTCCTGTGGATGTGGCCGGCAGCCCGCATCTCCGTCATGGGCGGAAACCAGGCCTCAAGTGTCTTGGCCACCGTCAAGCGGGACCAATACGAGGCAGCTGGGGAGGAATGGTCGGCTGAGGACGAGGATGCCTTCAAGGCCCCCATCAAGCAACAGTACGAAGACCAGGGAAGCCCGTACTACTCCACCGCCCGGCTGTGGGATGACGGCATTATCGACCCCGCCGACACCCGAAGGGTCCTCGGAATGGCCCTTGATGTCGTCTCCCGCCAACAACTGTCCGAGACCTCCTTCGGCCTCTTCAGGATGTAGCCATGACAACGCCAACAACCAGCACCCTGCCCCGTACCGCGGCAAAACCTTTCAGCGCCGTCCTTGTGGCCAATCGCGGGGAGATCGCCTGCCGGGTGATCAGCACGCTCAAAGCAATGGGTATCCGCTCCGTTGCCGTCTACTCGGACGCGGATAAAGACGCCAAACACGTGGCGCTGGCCGATACCGCAGTCGCGATCGGCGGCACGGCTCCCTCGGAAAGCTACCTCAAGATCGACGCCATCATTGACGCCTGCCATCGCAGCGGCGCCCAGGCAGTACATCCCGGTTACGGCTTCCTGTCCGAAAACGTGGAGTTCGCCAAGGCGCTTGATGCTGCGGGGATCACCTTCATCGGCCCGGGCATCGGCGCCATCGAAGTCATGGGCGACAAGATCCGTTCCAAGAACCACGTAATGGCCTACGACGTCCCGTGCGTGCCCGGAATTGCCCGGCCCGGCCTTACCGACCAGCAACTGATCGAGTCAGCACCCGACGTCGGATTCCCGTTGCTCATCAAGCCATCGGCAGGTGGCGGCGGTAAAGGCATGCATGTGGTCGAACGCCTCGAGGACATGGCTTCCATCCTGCAAACAGCCAGGCGCGTGGCTGCTTCGGCGTTCGGGGACGACACCCTCTTCTTGGAGCGCCTGATCCGGACCCCCCGCCACATCGAGGTCCAGGTGCTGGCTGACAGCCACGGCAACGTCATTCACCTCGGCGAGCGTGAGTGCTCCCTCCAACGTCGGCACCAAAAGGTCATCGAGGAAGCCCCATCGGCACTCTTCGAATCACTGCCGGACGGCGCCGTTCAGCGGGCGCGGATCGGCGAGGCAGCCTGCAATGCCGCGCGCTCGGTCAATTACAGCGGTGCGGGAACCGTGGAGTTCCTGGTGTCGGATGAGAACCCCGACGAGTTCTTCTTCATGGAGATGAACACACGGCTGCAGGTGGAGCACCCGGTTACGGAGATGGTCACCGGGATCGATTTGGTCGAATGGCAGGTGAGGATCGCCGCCGGCGAGATGCTCACGGTGGCGCAGTCCGACGTCGAACTTAAAGGCCACGCGGTCGAGGCGCGCGTCTATGCAGAGGTGCCGGAGCGGAACTTCATGCCCTCCATGGGCCGCGTCGTGGCGCTGGCCGAACACGGGGCCGGCGATCCCGGCGTGACGGGGGTGCAGCAGGGCCAGGCAAACGTGCGGGTCGACTCGGCCATGCGCGAGGGACTGGATATCACCGGCGATTACGATCCCATGCTGGCAAAGGTCATCTCCTGGGGCGCGGACCGCGCCGCCGCGTTGGACACCCTCGATGCCGCGCTTGGACGCTACACACTGCTGGGCGTCGACACCAACGTGGAGTACCTGCGACTGCTGATCAACGACCCTGAGGTGCGCAAAGGCCACCTCGACACCGGCCTCATCGAACGCAAGCTGGCGTCCATGCAGTTCAGGCATCCCGGAGACCCGGAAATGACCGCGGCAGCCATCGCACTTTGGCTTGAGCGCACAGGCTCGCCGTCCGCGGGCGACGCCTGGAGCGCACCGGACGCCTGGCGTGTGGGGGCTCCCGCTGCGTGGACGGCCACCCTCGGTCTTCCCGGCGGTTCGGCCGCTGCCGTATTCATCACGGACCGCCATGGTTTCGTCACGGCAACCGTCGACGGCGGAACCCCGGTCGCCGTCCGGCTGGCCGGCAGGACTGCGGACAGCATCGTCCTGGAGTTCGACGGCGCCCCGGTCACCTACGCGGTTGGCGTTGCTCCCGGTGAGCGCGGCGGAATCCGTGAGCTTTTCCTGGGAAACAACGGGTGGTCATGCCGCTTGGAGGTCCTGGACCGCGCCGAACGCCTGCGCCGGATGCTCGCCGGTATCCAGCGCGTCGAAGGAGCAGCCGATCCCGAAGTGCGCTCGCCGATGCCGGGGACGGTCGTGTCCGTCTCCGTCAAGGACGGTGATGCCGTGGAAGAGGGACAAGTCCTCCTGGCCGTCGAAGCCATGAAGATGGAGCACCAGTTGGTGGCATCCGTCGCGGGCAGGGTCCACCTGACCAGCAAAACAGGCGACCTGGTCAAAGCTGACCAGGTGCTCGCCACCATTCACGTAGAAGGGGCCGCTGAAGAACCGGCGGCCGGAAACCCCACAGACGAGGAAGTCCCAGCATGAGCACCTCCGACCTCAACAGCACTTTCGGACTCACCGAGGAGTACCAGGACCTCAGCAATTCGGTCCGTGAGTTTGCCGATGAAGTGGTGGCTCCAGTGTCCGCGAAGCACGACGAAGAGCACAGCTTCCCCTATGACGTGGTGAAGCAGATGGGGGAGATGGGCCTCTTTGGCCTGCCTTTCCCGGAGGAGTACGGCGGCATGGGCGGAGACTATTTCGCCTTGGCCCTCGCCCTTGAGCAACTTGGCCGAGTGGACCAATCGGTGGCCATCACCCTGGAAGCGGGGGTCTCGCTGGGGGCTATGCCCGTATACCGGTTCGGCACCGAGGCCCAGAAGGAGCAGTGGCTGCCCCAACTGGCATCCGGCCGCTCGTTGGCGGGTTTCGGACTGACCGAGCGGGAGGCCGGCTCCGACGCCGGGGGCACCAAGACCCAGGCCCGCCTGGAAAACGGCGAGTGGATCATCAACGGCAACAAGGAGTTCATTACCAACTCCGGTACGGACATCACCACCTTGGTCACGGTAACGGCAGTAACAGGCCACAAAGAGGGCGCCGATGGCAGCACCCGGAAGGAAATTTCCACCATCCTGGTACCCACTGACACACCCGGCTTTACTGCCGAAAAGCCCTATAACAAGGTCGGCTGGAACGCCTCAGACACCCACCCCTTGACCCTGGACGACGTCCGGGTTCCTGAAGCAAACCTCTTGGGCCAGCGTGGTCGTGGCTATGCCAACTTCCTCTCAATCCTGGACGAGGGCCGCATTGCGATCGCAGCCCTGGCCACTGGTGCCGCCCAAGGCTGCGTCGATCTGTCGGTGAAGTACGCCAAGGAACGCAGTGCTTTCGGACAGAACATCGGCAAGTACCAGGCCATCCAGTTCAAGATCGCCCGCATGCAGGCGAGGGCCCATACAGCGCGTCTTGCCTATTACGATGCGGCCTCCAGGATGCTTGCGGGCAAGCCGTTCAAGACCGAAGCGGCCATCGCTAAGATGGTCGCAGGCGAGGCAGCCATGGACAACGCGCGGGACGCCACCCAGGTGTTCGGAGGCTATGGCTTCATCAACGAATTCACGGTGGCACGCCATTACCGCGACTCCAAGATCCTTGAAGTCGGGGAGGGCACCACCGAGGTCCAGTTGATGCTGATCGCGCGCGAACTGGGTCTGTAACCTCACGTTGTATCGGCAGTGGCAGGGAAGGATCAAGGATGATTGACAAGGTTGTTGCCAGCGCCTCGGAAGCGGTGAAGGACATTCCGGACGGTGCCTCCTTGGCTGTGGGCGGTTTCGGCCTGTGCGGGATTCCGGTCTCGCTCATCGAGGCCCTGCACCGGCAAGGAACCACCGACCTGGAAACGGTGAGCAACAACTGTGGTGTCGACGATTGGGGCCTCGGCATCCTCCTCAAGGACGGGCGTATCCGCCGCACCATCAGCTCCTACGTCGGCGAGAACAAGGAGTTTGCCAGGCAATACCTGGCCGGGGAACTGGAAGTGGTCCTCACACCGCAGGGCACGCTGGCCGAAAAGCTGCGTGCCGGCGGCGCCGGTATCCCAGCGTTCTACACGAAGGCAGGTGTCGGAACGCAGGTGTCCGAGGGTGGCCTTCCGCAAAAGTACGACGCCGATGGAACAGTTGCGATCGCGTCGGCACCTAAAGAGGTGCGGACGTTCAACGACGGCGACTACGTGCTCGAAGAGTCCCTGACCCCGGATTTCGGTTTGGTGCATGCCTGGAAGGGTGACCGCCACGGCAACCTTGTTTTCCATGCGACAGCGATGAACTTCAATCCTCTGTGCGCCATGGCGGCCCGGCTGACCATTGCCGAGGTCGAGGAACTCGTGGAGCCGGGCGAACTGGATCCGGAGCACATCCACACTCCCGGAATCTTCGTCCAGAGGGTGGTGCTGGCCGGGAATGGCGAGAAACGGATCGAAAAACGCACGGTGGCGTTGACACCGACGACCAGCGGGCAGACGGGAGCGCGAGGATGACCGACAACAGCTACCACGACATCCCGCCCCGCCCCGAAGCCGTGCGGCACGAATACCGGCGGGCCGACGTCGACCATCACGAGGCCAAAGGCTGGACCCGCAACGAACTGGCGGCCCGCGTCGCCCGGGAACTGGTCAACGGCCAGTATGTGAACCTCGGTATCGGGATGCCAACGCTCATCCCGAATTACATTCCGGACGATGTGGAGGTAATCCTCCACTCCGAGAATGGAATCCTGGGCGTTGGCCCGTATCCTGCCGAGGACAAGATTGACCCGGACCTTATTAACGCCGGCAAAGAGACCGTCACCACGAACCCGGGTGCTGCCTTCTTCGACTCTGCGGCCTCGTTCGGCATGATCCGCGGCGGACATGTCGATGTGGCTGTCCTCGGCGCCATGGAGGTGGCAGCGAACGGCGACCTCGCCAACTGGATGGTCCCCGGCAAAATGGTCAAGGGCATGGGAGGTGCCATGGACCTCGTGTTCGGTGCCAAGAAGGTCATTGTCATGATGGAACACGTGGACCGGAACGGCAGGCCGAAGATTGTCCAGGACTGCACGCTTCCGCTCACCGGAAAGGGATGCGTGGACCGGATCATTACCGACCTGGCGGTGATCGACGTCGTCAAGGACGAAGGCAACCCGCGGCTGGTGCTGCGCGAACTGGCACCGAACGTCACCCTCGACGATGTCTTGGCGGCTACGGGTGCCGAGCTGTTCGAAGAGGACCAGGAGCTCACTGTATGACGCGGGTCGTGGAACAGCGGGGCCTCTATTTCGACGAACTGGAAGAAGGCGTGATTTACGCCCACAGGCCGGGCCGCACGGTGACGGAGACGGACAATGTCCTCTTTACCACCATGACCATGAACACCCAGGCACTTCATCTGGACGCGGCGTGGAGCTCCACCCAACCGTTTGGGCAGCGGCTCATGAATTCGATGTTCACCTTATCCACTGTGGTGGGTCAGTCAGTCACCCAGTTGACCCAGGGCACCATCATCGCCCAGTTGGGGCTGACGGATGTCACCTTTCCGCACCCGCTGTATCACGGAGATACGCTGTACACGGAAACGGTGGTCACTGGAAAGCGTTTGTCTTCGTCCCGGCCCGGTCAGGGTGTTGTCACCATGCAGCACACCGGCCGCAACCAGGACGGAACAGTGGTGGCACTAGCCACGCGAACCTGCCTGATGTGGACCAAGGAAGCGCACGCGGCAACCGTTTCGGAACATCAGTAGGCCCAGCAGCGAGGAAATCCATGCACTCTCCCTTCACCATGGGCCCAGCCCTTCTCTTCTGCCCTGCCGACCGTCCGGAGCGGTACTCGAAGGCCGCGGACCGCTCGGATGCGGTCATCCTGGACTTCGAGGACGCCGTCGCTCCCGCAGACAAGGAGCGCGCCCGTGATGCTGTCCTGGAACAGGCCGGAGCAGAAGGATTGGACCCGAGCCGTACCATCGTCCGGGTAAATCCCGTGGGTACTCCCGAATTCGACCTCGATCTTCGGGCTTTGGAGAAGACACCGTATCGGACCGTCATGCTGGCCAAAGCCGAGAGCGCGGAGCAGCTGCGGGCTTTGGCTGGGTTCAGTGTGATCGCACTCTGCGAAACAGCAGCCGGGATTGTCAATGCATCCGCGATAGCCGCCGAACCGAATGTTTCAGCCCTGATGTGGGGTGCGGAGGACCTGCTGGCGTCGCTGGGCGGGCTCTCCAGCAGGAACGACGACGGCGGGTACCGGGCCGTCGCACTGCACGCACGGTCCGCTGTGCTGCTTGCCGCCAAAGCCGCAGGCAAGGAAGCCATCGACGCGGTGTACGTGAACATTCCCGACCTCGACGGACTCAAGGAAGAGTCCCGCGATTCCGTGGCCAGCGGTTTCGGAGCCAAGGCGTGCATCCATCCGAACCAGGTCGCCGTGGTCCGGGAAGCCTATGCCCCCGCCCCCGAAGCCATTGCCCACGCCACGGAACTCCTGGAAGCAGCTGCTTCGGCGGGCACAGGCGTCTTCCAGTTCAAGGGCAAGATGATTGACGGGCCCATCCTGAAGCATGCGGAGGCCACACTCCGCAGGGCCGGCCACCCGCGAGTTGGCAGTTAATGACAATGTTTCCCCACAACATTGTCATTAACTGCCAACTCGGCGGGAGTTTGAGGACCTAGGCGTGGACCGCCGTCGCGAGTTCCGTGAGTTCCACTGCGGCGGGTCGCGACGTGGTGCTCTTGATAGCCACGGCGTGCCCGCTCTTGGCTGATGCCAGTACCGATTCCATGACTTCCAGCGCGTGGAAGGCCAGCTGACCACCGGCCCGCGGCTCTTGCCCTGCAGGTGTCGCTGCGAGGTCGGCGATGCCGAAGCCGCGTCCTGAATCTTTGTAGCCTGCGGAGACCGGCAGGGTTTCCCAGTCCTCGGAGCCGAGGGCAAAGAGCTGGACATCCCCATCAAAATGGTTGGGATCCGGGACGATCAACGAGCCGTTTTCGCCGTGGATCTCGATGTTTGGACTCTTGGTCTTCACGGCGTCGAAACTCATGAAGAGCGTGGAGAGCGCGCCGGAGGCATGGACCAGGACTCCAGTGACGTGTGAGTCGATGTCGACCGGCACGGTTTGCCCTTCGCGTGGCCCTGAGCCAATCGTGCGTTCGGAGCGTGTATGGCTCGCGGCGCCCACGACTGATACGACCGGTCCCAGCAAGGTGACCAAGGCCGAGACGTAGTAAGGCCCCATGTCCAGGAGTGGACCACCGCCGGGCTGGTAGTAGAAGTCGGGGTTCGGGTGCCAGCGCTCATGTCCCGGGGTTGCCATGGTGGCTGTTGCCGATACCGGCGCCCCGATCAATCCGTCGTCGATCGCCTTCCTGGCTGTCTGGATGCCTGTGCCCAGCACAGTATCGGGTGCGCAGCCAACCACTACGCCTGCCGCGGCCGCCGCCTCGAGTACTTTCTTGGCCTCTTCCGTAGTAGCGGCGAGCGGTTTTTCGCCGTAGACGGATTTGCCGGCGGCGATCGCCTTGAGTGCAATCTCCGCATGGGCAGCCGGAATAGTCAGGTTGAGTACCAGTTCAACGTCGTCCGCGGCCAGGAGTTCGTCGACGCCCAAGGCCCGAACACCCTCATAGGAGTCGGCTACCGCTTGTGCCCGTGCGGGATCCAGGTCTGCCACAGCCACCAGGTTCACCGAATCCAGTCGTCGGAAGTTGGCCAGGTACTGGGCGATGATGGCGCCGCAGCCAATGATGCCCACATTCAGCGGCTTGGCGGGGGTCAGCGGGATGCCCACAGCATGCCCCTTTCGATGATGGTGCGCACATTGTTGTCTTGGAGGATCTCCACCCGGTGGCCGGGGGTGCAGACAAAGATCTTGCCCTTGCCCCATTGGCGGGTCCAGATTGCCGGTGAGGTCACTTCGCGGTGCCACGGATCCCACTCACGTACCTTTTGGGTAGTGGTGGCCAGGACATCGATGTAATCGTCGCTCAGAACCCAGTACTGCTCCGTGACCAGGTCAAAGTCGCCGATTCCCTGCGTAATGGGGTGCTCGGCGGCAGCAGGCAGCATGTTCACGGTGTAGGGAACATAGTTGTCCGACTGTTCGCCAGTCTGCTCGTCCACGTGCTTGCCCGGGTGGCAGGCGAACTGTCCGCCGACCAGGTGGAGGTAGTCGGAAGTGTTGCGGTAGGAATCGGCGATGCCGCCGTGCCAGCCCGCAAGCCCCGTGCCGTTCTCGACGGCGGTCCGCAAACCTTGGAACTCATCCTTTTCGATGGTGGACATGGTCATGCACTGCACTATCAGATCCACCCCTGCCATGTACTCGGCATCTGCGTAGATCTTGGGGGATTCCTCGACGCGGACGTCATAGCCGTTTTCCCGCAAATACGGGATGAAGAGCTCGGTGGCCTCAATCGGCTGGTGTCCATCCCAGCCGCCGCGGACCACCAACGCGGTCTTGTTATTGCTTGTCATGGTTTCCTTCGTGTCGGGGCGTTGTCGTTCGAGTCGGGTTGGAGTGTTCAGCGTGTTGCAAAAGCCGCGTCAAAGGCAGCGGCCGGGGGACGGATGGCGGCCAGTTCACGGACCATTCGAAGAGCCTGGGGAGCTCCCACCAGCCGGTCCATGCCGGCATCCTCCCACTCGATGCTGGTCGGTCCGTCGTATCCAACGGCGTTGAGGGTGCGGAAAATCGGTTCCCAGTTCACGTCGCCGTGCCCGGCAGTGACGAAGTCCCAACCGCGGCGGGGATCGGCCCATGGCAGGTGGGAACCGAGGCGTCCATTCCGTCCATTGAGTTGCCGGACGGATTCCTTGACATGGACGTGGAAGATCTTTTCGGCGAAGTCCTGCAGGAACATCACCGGGTCCAGGTCCTGCCAGATGAAGTGCGACGGGTCGAAGTTCAGGCCGAAACTATCGCGCGGCCCTATGGCTTCGAGGGTGCGCTTGGCCGTCCAGTAGTCGTAGGCGATCTCTGACGGGTGGACCTCCAAGGCAAAACGGACGCCGACTTCGTCAAAGACATCCAAAATCGGGTTCCATCGTTCGGCGAAGTCCTGGTAGCCGCGCTCGATCATGGCCTCCGAAGCGGGTGGGAACATGGCCACGCACTTCCAGATGGATGAGCCGGTGAATCCGGTGACTGTCTTGACCCCCAGCTTCGCCGCCGCGCGGGCAGTGGTTTTCATCGCCCCTGCCGCACGTTGGCGCACGCCTTCGGGATCGCCGTCGCCCCAGACCTCGGGGGAGAGGATGTCCCGGTGCCGCTCGTCGATGGGGTCATCGCAGACCGCCTGGCCCGTTAGGTGGTTGGCGATGGCGTGGACCTTGAGGTGATGCTTGTCCAGGATGTCCAGCTTGCTCTGAAGGTAGGCGTCGTCCTCCACCACACGCTGGGGATCCAAGTGGTCGCCCCAGCAGGCGATTTCCAGGCCGTCAAAGCCCCATTCGCCTGCGAGCCGCGCCACTTCTTCGAAGGGCAGGTCGGCCCACTGGCCGGTGAAGAGGGTGATGGGTCGGGTCATGATGGTTCCTTTTCGACGTTTTCCCAGCGGCTGGAGTTGTTTGCACTGGCCTCGACGGCGGCCAGTACTTTTTGCACTTGCAACGCATCAGCGAACGACGGCGTGGGCTGCTCGCCTGCGCCGATGGCATTGACGAGATCCACCACCTGGTGCGTGAATCCGTGCTCGTAGCCAAGGCCATGTCCTGTCGGCCACCAGTTGGCGGTATAGGGATGGGAGGGTTCCGTGACCATGATCTTCCGGAAGCCGGCGTCCGGTTCCAGTGCGGAATCGTAGAACTGGAGCGAGTTCATATCCTCAAAGTCGAACGCCAGAGAACCCTTGGTCCCGTTGAGCTCAAGGCGCATCGCATTCTTGCGTCCGAGAGCAAAGCGGGTGGCTTCGAAGATTCCAACAGCGCCGGTCCCAAAACGTGCCGTGAACAGCGCTGCATCATCCACGGTGACTGGGCCACGGGGTCCGTCAGAACCGCCGTGTCCGCCGAGCCCCACGAAATCCCCACCGATCGGGCGTTCCTTCACGAACGTCTCCAGCAGCGCTGAGACACCGGTGATGTTCAGTCCTGTGATCCACTGTGCGGCATCGATGCTGTGTGCGCCGATGTCGCCCAGTGAGCCTGAGCCGGACTTGGATTTGTCCAGCCGCCAGGTCAGGGGAGCATCGGCGTCGCTGAGCCAGTCCTGAAGGTACTGGGCACGGACGTGGCGGATCCCGCCCAGCCGGCCTTCTTCCACCATTCGTTTCGCAAGGGCCAGGGCAGGGGTACGACGGTAGCTGAAGCCGCACATGGACAGGACTCCGCGCTCGGCCGCTGACTTGGCAACGGCTGTCATCTTGGCGGCCTCCTCCACGGAGTTGGCCAACGGCTTCTCGCACAGCACATGCTTGCCTGCTTCCAGGGCAGCGATGGCAATTTCCGCGTGCGTGTTGCCCGGTGTGCAGATGTCGATCAGGTCGATGTCGTCACGCTCGATCAACCGCCGCCAGTCCGTTTCAGTCGATGCCCAGCCGTATTTCGCGGCCGCTGCCTTGACACCGTCCGGGTTCCGGCCGGCCACGGCAGTGAGCTCGGGTGCCAGTGGCAAATCAAAGAAGCGTGGTGCCGTGCGCCAGGCGTGGGAGTGCGCGGCGCCCATGAACGCGTAGCCCACCATTCCGACGCGAAGTGGTTTTGCGTGTGTCACAGCAGAGACCTTTCTACTTGCTGAAGCCGGCTGTCAGGCCGCTCACCAGCTGGCGGCGTCCAAGAACGTAAATCACCAGGATGGGCAGCGTGCTTAGTACCACTGAGGCAAGGACAGCAGGGATATTGACGCTGAACTCGCCCTGGAAGGTCCACAACCCCAAGGGCAGGACGCGCAGCCCAGGGCTTTGGGTGAGCACCAGCGGGAGGAGGAAGCCGTTCCAGACGTGAAGGCCGTTGTAGATCGCCACTGTAACGATCGCCGGCTTGGTCAGTGGAAGGGCCAAACGCCACATGGTCTGCCACTCGGTGCAGCCGTCCAGGCGCATCGATTCGAAGAGTTCGTTCGGGACGTCGCGGATGAAGTTGGACAGGATCAGGACCGTCAGCGGTATGGCGAACGCAATGGACGGAAGCATGATGGCCAAGAGGCTGTCGTAGAGGTTCAGGCGGATGATCATGAGGTAGATCGGAATGATCGTTGCCTGCAGCGGAATTGCCAGGCCCATGAGGAACAGGCCGTTCACGAACTTCAGGTATCTTCCGTGTCCACGCACGATCGCGAAGGCGGCCATGAAGGCAATCAGGACCGTTGGGACCACGGAGCCCAGCGTCACGATGACACTGTTCATGAAGTAGGTGGAGAAGTTGGCCTCAAGGACCATTTGGTAATTCTCCAGCGTAGGAGCCGTCGGCGGGGCCAGCGGATTCTGACCGAAGTATCCCTCGGAAGTCTTCAGGCTGGTGATGACGATGTAATAGACGGGAATGATGATGATGGCGAGCCATATCCAGCCACCGAGGCCGCCGGGGATATTGAGCCGTCTGATCCGTGTGCCGAGGCCTTGCTTGGACCTTGCAGGTTGGGCAGCTGACGCGCGCGTTCCAGGTTTCGAATCACTCTTGAGGACAGTACTCACGTTACATACCTTCCAATTGGCTGCCCTGTTTGTCCTTGCCCCCGAGGCGTTGGAGGAACAAAGCCAGCGCCAGGCCTATGACGACGAGAATCACCGCGATGACGCTGGCAGGACCCATGAGATTGGCCCGGAAGCCGCGCAAATACATGTCCAGTGCCAGGATGCGGGTGGAGTTGCCCGGACCGCCGCCCGTGAGGACAAAGATGAGGTCGAAGTAGGTCAGCGACCCAACGACCATCAGCGTTGAGGACGTGATGATGGTGTATTTCAGCTGCGGGAGGGTGATGTGGAAGAACTGCTTAATGGTTCCCGCGCCGTCGATCTGGGCCGCTTCGTAGAGCGACTTGGGGATTTGTCGGACGCCACCTTGGTAGATCAGCGTGTGGAATGGCACGAACTGCCACGCAATCACGAAAATGACCAAGGAAAGGGCGAGCTGGGGGACGCCCAACCAGTCCTGGGCGAGGAACGGAAGGCCCAGGCCCATGGCCAGTCCGAAGTTCGGATCGAGAAGGGCTTTGTAGGCGATGGCGACAGCAGCCGAGGAGAGCAGCAGCGGCAGGAAGTACAGCACGGCCAGGACTGCCCTGTAACGCTGGGTTCCAGCGGTGAAGACGCCCAGCAAGAGGCTGATGGGAGTCTGGACGAGCCAGGAAACGATCATGATCATGAACGTCAGGCCCAGGGAGTTGTAGAGCTCGGGGTCGGACAACACCGACGTCCAGTTCTCCATTCCCGCGGCGCCGATCGCGCCGATCCCGTCCCAGTTGGCAAAACTCAGGATCAGCACCCCGGCCAAGGGTACGACTGCGAAGACGACGAAGAAGAACAGAGCCGGAACGGTCAGCCAGGGAAGCGCAGACTTACGCTCTGCCGGTCCCTGGGTCCGCTGCCTGCTTGAGGGAGCCCGGTGCGAAGTTATTGCGCTCATTTGCCCAGGGTGGCATTCATGTTCTCGGCAAACTGCTGCGGCGTGATCGACTTCAGGAAGAGCTGGTCAATGTTGTTCAGCAGGGCTTCGGCGGCCGTCGGGCTGAGGGCCTGGTCCCACGACTGCTGGAAGCTGGGGGCGTCCTTGCCCAAGGCATAAACGAAATTCAGGAAGTCCTTGTCCGGTGAGGAGGCCAGCTTGTCTTCAATGCCGTTGACGATCGGAACCGAGCCGGAGTTGATGTATGCATCGATGACGGTGTCGGTCATGATGCCATCCTTGAAGAACTTCTTCGCGGTCTCCTTCTCCTTGTCCGTGGCCTTGGAGGAGATCGACATGTACTGGGCCGGGTTGCCGACACCATTCTTGGGGTCGCCCTTGCCGCCGGCGACGGTGGGGAAGTTGACGAAGCCGAGTTTGCCGTTCTGGACGAAGTTCTGCCCGTCCTTCTTCATGGCACCGTAGGTCCAGGAACCCTGCAGCATCATGGCTGCCTTGCCCGTGAAGAGCAATGCCTGGTCGGCCTTGGAATCTGCAGTGATGGAAGAGAAGCCCTTGATGAAGCCGTCCGCGGAAACCAGCTCCTGGATCTTGGTGCCCGTCTCGATGACGGCCGGATCCATCCAGGCATTGGGCTTGCCCTCGAAGATTGCGTTGAAAACTTCGGGTCCGCCGATGCGGTCCAGAAGGTATTCAAGCCACATCATGGAGGTCCACCGGGACTGGCCGCCCAGGGACAAGGGGGCGACGCCCATGTCGTTGAAGGTCTTGACCAGGGACATCAGCTCGTCCCAGGTCTTGGGCGGCTGGACTCCGGCTTTGTCGAAGAGTTCCTTGTTGTAGAACAGGACGATCGGTGCGACGTACTGGTTGGGAAGGGCATAGATCTTGCCGTTGACCGTTGCTGCCCCGAAGGATGCGGGGAAGAACTTCTTTTTGAGGTCCGGGTTGGAGTCGAACCAGCTGGTCAGGTCTTCCACCTGGTTGGCCTCGGCATAGGTCTTCAAGCCACCGCCACCCCAGCCGTAGATGATGGTGGGAGCTTGCCCGGCGCCGATGGCGGTCTTGATCTTGGTCTTGAACGCATCGTTCTGGAAGTACGTTACGGCGATCTTGTCATTGGGGTTCGCCGACCCGAAGGCGTCCACGGCTTTCTGGATGGTGGTCTGGTTTGGCTCACCCGAAAGGAACCACATGCTTGCTCCGCCTCCGCTGGCACCACCACCTGGACCGGACGTGCCGCAGGCGCTCGTTGCCATGACGGCGAAGGGAGTAACAGCCGCGAGGGCCAGGAAGGAACGCCGGGTTGATTGGAACTGCTTCATTGCTTCTCCAGGGGTAGTCGCATCATCGAGCAAGCCTTGGTGCTTACTGCCGAAAAAGAGTGACAGGCTTCGAAATTTCTCGAAATATTTCGAGACCATGATTTAGGTCACGGTCTAAACTAAAGCCTCTGTTACGGTCCGTCAAGAGTGTTGTCGCGGCAGTTTGGTCGGCGTTTGCGTAAGGCTGGGAACCCATCCATACTGAATTGCACATCGAAAGATTTCGAAAGTTGGGGACCATGGTTCGAGAAGTCCGTCCGCCCAAGTTGACCTTGGCCGCCGTCGCCAAGGAAGTGGGCGTTTCAGCCCCGACGGTATCCAAGGTGGTCAACGGCCGGCAGGATGTCGCTGAGGAAACCAGGAACCGCGTTCTCGCCGCATTGCAGAGGACCGGCTACAGGTCCCCGCTCCAACGGAAGAGCCCTCCTGCGCAGCAGGCTGTGGAGGTGGTCTTCGACTCCCTCAACTCCGCCTATTCCGTGGAAGTGCTGAACGGAATCCTCGAGCAGGCCGCGGCCTCGGACATGGAGGTCATCCTCTCTGTCACCAGCCGGCAAACGGGCTCGCCGTTGGGCCCGGAAGAGCGCGCCCAGCGCTTGCTCGACGAAGGCCGCAGCGGCATGATCGTCGTTACGTCAGCTTTTGGTTCGGGGCAACTGGAGGCGTTCCAGCGTCGCAGGATACCGGTTGTGGTGGTCGACCCGCTCAACCCGCCGCCGGGAGACGTGTTCAGTGTTGGAGCCAGCAACTGGGCCGGCGGAAAGGCCGCAGCCACGCACCTGCTTGACCTTGGACACCGCCGCATCGCCTATATCGGGGGGCCGGCTGGTGCCGAGTGCAGCCAGGCCCGCTTGCACGGTTACATGGCCGCGCTGATGGCGGTGGGGGTACCTGTCGTGGAGGAGTACATTTCAGCAGGCCCCTTCCGGTCCACGAACGGAGTTGCTGCAATGAAGTCACTCCTGGCCTTGGAGGAACCGCCCACGGCAATCTTCGCGGGCAGCGACAGCATCGCCCTTGGCGTGCTGGCTGAGGCCAGGCGGCAGAACATCCGGATCCCCGAGGACATGAGCCTTGTCGGCTTCGATGGCACGCCGCAAGCGGAAGAGTCGCTCCCGCCGCTGACCTCTGTGTCCCAACCTCTGCAGGACATGGGCCGGTCGGCGCTCAACTTCATCCTCCGCCAGAGGAGCGGCGAGGAAATCGACTCCCGCCGGGTCGAACTGGCCACGCACCTGGTTGTCCGCGAGTCCACCGCGGCCCCGCGCGGGCTGGGCACTTCGCCGGCAAAAGTGGGCAGTTAAAGGGCTAGTGGGTCGCTACGCAGAGTGTCGCCGACCAGGGCGGAGCCCCAGCGGTGGAATGGCTTCGTAGAGCAGCACCCGCACCCAGCGATCGCCGGTTTCGCGGAACTCGGCCCGGGTGGCGAAGCGGTACAGGTAGCTGCGCGCCCGCACCCAACGGGGGCGCTCGCCGTCGAACGGGTCATGGCGAAGCAGCCCAAGCGTTGGCGCGTCCGCCTCCAGCAGTTTGTTGAGGAAAGCGTAAAACCAATCCTCGTGCACGGTCCGCAGCGGCAGGAACCACATCATCCAATCCAGCCGCAGATGGTATGGCGCCCATTGCCGGGGCACGCGGCGAACGTCGCCGGGCTTGCCCTTGAAGCCGTATTCCTGCCAGTTGTCATCGGGAGCGTCCGGCTCCACTTCCATGGTCCCTTCCACCACGATCTCGATGCGCTGTTTGGTGACGGTCCCGAACGCTCCATAGGCGTTGACCAGGCGCCACCGGTTGAAACTGGCGTTCATGAGCTGCTGGCGTGAAAAGAGGTTCAGGAGCGGTCGATAACTCAGGACCAGCAGCAAGCCGGTCACCAGGACGACGACGGCGAGCCACCACACCGGGGTTTGGGCGCCCGGGTGCCACTCAAGCGGGATGAACGGGAAGACCGCGTGGGCAACGGGGTCGCTTACGGCGGCGAAAGCCAGCACGATGGCCGCCCAGTTCAGCCACGCGAAGTTCCCGGATGCCACGAGCCACAGTTGCGTGACAATGATGATCCCTGCGGCGATGCTGGCCAGCGGCTGCGGCGCAAAGAGGAAGAACGGCACCACCAGCTGTGCGAAGTGGTTGCCCACCACTTCGACCTTGTGCAGCGGTCGGGGCAGAAGGTGGGCCTGCCTGCTGAGCGGGCCGGGCATTGGCTGGGTCTCGTGGTGGTAGAACATCGCCGTCATGTCCCGCCACTCCCTTCCGCCACGGATCTTGATCATGCCCGCGCCGAACTCCAGCCGGAACACCAGCCAGGTGATCAGGACCAGGATGGGGGTCGGCGGTGGCGTTTGGTCCGAGCCAAGGAAAGCCACGACAAATCCGGTCTCGAGAAGCAGGATCTCCCACCCGAACCCATAGAACGTCTGGCCGACGTTGACGATCGACATGTCAAGAAACCACAGGGCAAGAAAGGCCAGCATCGGCAGCCACGGAGGACCTGCTTGCGGGACGCCGATCAACAACAGTGCTGCCACGGCGATTCCCACCCAGCACACCGCCCGAAGCATGGCATCGGAGTAGAAGCGGCGGAAGAGCGTGGGCCTGCCCATCCGTCGGGCAACATCCAGGAAATCCGGAACGGGCAGCAGTCCCCGCTCGCCCAACAGGGCAGGGAATTGGTTCAACGTTGACAGAAAGGCCACGGCATAGAGTGCCGCCGTGCCGCGCTGCAGCACTTGCCGGGCGAATTCGTGGTCCCACGCATCAAACCAGGACAGCCATTCCACAATTCCACGGTACGCAGGGGAGTCCCGCGGTCAAGCCAAGCGGCCTTCCGTCCGGGTGAACCCGTTCGCCGCTGCCGGTGCCGGCTGGGATACTTAAGCCATGCAGCCGCGCAAGATCGTCATCCTCGGGTCCACAGGTTCCATCGGCACACAGGCGATTGACGTCGTCGACGCAGCCCCGCACCGTTTCGAGGTTGTGGCGCTGAGCGCCGGCGGAGGAAACCTGGACCTCCTGGCGAAGCAGGCGGTCCACACCCGGGTCCAGGCAGTGGGCATTGCGCAGGGTGATCCTGCCCTCCTGCAGCGACTGATCGAGGCCGCCGCGGCTGAAGCCGGCCTGAAGAATTTCGCCCCTGACATCTTTGCCGGCCCCGAGGCCTCCACAAAAATAGCTGCCATCGAGTGCGATGTTGTCCTCAACGGCATCACCGGCTCCATCGGACTTGCCCCCACGCTCGCTGCGCTCGGCACCGGAGCGACTCTTGCCCTTGCCAACAAGGAATCGCTGATCGTTGGTGGTGCCTTGGTCAAAGCCGCGGCGCGTCCGGGCCAGATCGTTCCAGTGGACTCCGAGCATTCCGCGATCGCCCAATGCCTGCGGTCCGGGACAGACCAGGAAGTGGAGAAGCTCATCCTGACAGCTTCCGGGGGTCCCTTCCGCGGCCGCACCCGCGAAGAGCTCCATCATGTCACCCCGCAGGAGGCGCTGGCCCACCCCACCTGGGACATGGGGCTCATGGTGACCACCAACTCAGCCAGCCTGGTCAACAAGGGCCTGGAAGTGATCGAAGCCCACCTGCTTTTCGATGTGCCCTTGGACCGGATCGATGTGGTGGTCCATCCCCAGTCCGTGGTCCATTCGATGGTCCAGTTCGTGGATGGATCCATCATCGCCCAGGCCTCGCCGCCGGACATGCGCCTTCCCATCGCCCTTGGATTGGGGTGGCCGGACCGGGTTCCGCACGCTGCGAAGGCCTGCGATTGGACGCAGGCCACAAGCTGGACGTTCGAACCGTTGGACGCGGTGGCCTTTCCCGCCGTCGACCTCGCCAAGGACGCTGCCAAGCAGGGCAGCACCTTCCCGGCTGTGTTCAACGCGGCCAATGAAGAAGCCGTTGAAGCCTTCCATGCGGGCCGCATCCGCTTCACCGACATCGTGGATACGGTCGAATCCGTCCTCAGCGAACATTCAGGTTCCTCTGAGCTGACTGTGGAGTCCGTGCTGGATGCTGAGAAGTGGGCACGAGCCCGAACCCACGATCGTTTAGCTTCAAGCAGCGCCCTGTAGCCCCCAAACCCCTTACGGAAGCAGTCCCACCGGCATGAGTCCCGTCCTTCTCTTCATTCTTGGAGTCATCTTCGTCGCAATCGGCGTTGCTGTCTCCATTGCGCTGCACGAGGTAGGCCACCTGGTGCCGGCGAAACTCTTCAAGGTGCGCGTCACCAAGTACATGATCGGTTTCGGGCCCACGCTCTGGTCCAAGAAGAAGGGCGAAACGGAGTACGGCTTCAAGGCGCTGCCCTTGGGTGGCTACGTTTCCATGATCGGCATGTACCCGCCCAATAAGGACGACGGCGGCGTCCGCCCTTCCAGCACGGGCATGTTCCAGACGCTCGCCACCGAGGCGCGCTCCGTGGCCCATGAAGAAGTGGGACCCGGCGATGAAGGACGGGTCTTCTACAAGCTGCCCGTGTGGAAGAAGATCATCATCATGCTCGGCGGACCGGCCATGAACATGATCATTGGTTTGGTGCTGTTGGCAGTTCTCCTCATGGGCTTCGGCGTTGCCAAAGCGACCACCACCATCGCCGATGTTTCCAAGTGCCAGGTAGCGGCGGGGGAAACCGTCGACCCCGACTCTGCCGACTGCAAGCTCACTCCGGCCGCGGCGGCGGGCCTCCAGCCCAACGACACCGTCACCTCATTTGATGGCAAGCCCGTCACCAACTGGGATGAGCTGACCGGCTGGATCAGGGCCTCCGCCGGCAGGGAAGTCCCCATCACGGTGGAACGGAACGGCGCGTCCGTCGAGACGACAGTGACACCTGTACTCTCATCGCGCCCTGTCATTGGGTCCGATGGCCGGCAAGCCCAGGACGCCAACGGCGTATTGCAGTACCAGGAAGTCGGCTTCCTGGGCATCGGCGCGCAAAGCGCCCTGGTGCCCCAACCGGCGTCGGCCGTTCTTCCCATGGCGGGGGAGAACATCAAGCAGATTTCCGGTGTGATCTTCAACCTTCCCGCAAGGGTGGTTGGGGTTGCCAAGGCAGCCTTCAGCGAAGAGCCACGGGATCCCAACGGACCCATCAGCGTGGTGGGCGTAGGCCGGGTAGCCGGTGAAGTAGCAGCCATGGAGCAGGTACCCCTGCAGGCCAGGATCGGAACCCTGATCGGGCTGCTGGCGGGGCTGAACTTCGCCCTGGCCATCTTCAACCTCATCCCGCTCCTTCCGCTCGACGGCGGCCATGTGGCGGGTGCGCTTTACGAAGGAGTACGACGCCGGGTGGCCAAGTTGCGTGGCAAGCCGGACCCCGGAGCCTTCGATATTGCCAAGCTCTTGCCCGTGACCTACGTCGTGGCGGCGCTGCTGCTTGGCATGAGCGTCCTGCTGATATACGCGGACATCGTCAAGCCCGTGAACATCTTCGGCTGAGCCATGACTATTCATGCCACGTGAACATTTCCTGCCGGGCAAGGGGGATAGGCTAGCACCATGACTGTTTTCGCTGTTGAGTATGTATACGTCGCCGATTCCGACGCCCTCCGCGACGAAGCCCGCCCAGCACACCGTGCCTGGCTCGCCGAACTGGCAGAGGACAACAAGCTGCTCGCCAGCGGCCCGTACGGCGACGGTGCTGGTGCGCTGCTGATCTTCAAGTCCTCTGAAGAAGCAGAACTCAATGACCTCCTCAAGCAGGATCCATTCGCCGAAGCCGGAGTTATCGCCGGCATCCGCACCACGGAATGGTCCCCCATCATTGGCGTCCTGGCAGCCCACGCTTCCTAGCCCGGGCTACCTCCACCACAACGATCCACCCCAACCCAAGGAGTCCACGTGACCTCGGTCAGCCTGGGAATGCCAGCAGCCCCACCCCCCGTCCTTGCCCCGCGACGCAAAACGCGGCAAATCAAGGTCGGTTCCGTTGGCGTTGGCTCTGACTCGCCCATCAGCGTTCAGTCGATGACCACGACGCCCACCACCGATATCAACGCCACCCTCCAGCAGATTGCCGAACTTACTGCGTCCGGCTGCGACATTGTGCGCGTTGCCTGCCCCTCCGCTGACGATGCCGAAGCGTTGCCCATCATCGCCCGGAAGTCCCAGATCCCCGTGATCGCCGACATCCACTTCCAGCCCAAGTACGTCTTCGCCGCCATCGAAGCAGGATGTGCCGCCGTACGGGTGAACCCCGGCAACATCCGTAAGTTCGATGACCAGGTGAAGGAAATCGCCGCCGCTGCCCGCGACCACGGCACCTCCATCCGCATCGGTGTGAACGCGGGTTCCCTTGAGCCGGGCATCTTGAAGAAGTACGGCAAGGCCACTCCCGAGGCACTCGTTGAGTCCGCTGTCTGGGAGGCTTCACTGTTCGAAGAGCACGGCTTCCACGATTTCAAGATCTCGGTCAAGCACAACGACCCCGTGGTCATGGTGGCTGCCTACGAGATGCTGGCAGAGAAGGGCGACTGGCCACTCCACCTGGGCGTGACCGAAGCCGGACCGGCCTTCCAGGGCACCATCAAGTCGGCCACGGCCTTCGGTGCGCTCCTTTCCCGCGGCATCGGCGACACCATCCGCGTTTCCCTCTCCGCCCCGCCGGTGGAGGAGATCAAGGTGGGCAACCAGATCCTGCAGTCCTTGAACCTGCGCCCCCGCAAGCTTGAGATTGTGTCCTGCCCGTCCTGCGGCCGTGCCCAGGTGGACGTTTACACGCTTGCGGAGCAGGTGACTGCCGGTCTGGAAGGGATGGAGATCCCGCTGCGCGTTGCGGTCATGGGCTGCGTCGTCAACGGACCGGGCGAAGCACGCGAAGCGGACCTTGGCGTGGCCTCCGGAAACGGCAAGGGCCAGATTTTCGTGAAGGGCGAAGTCATTAAGACTGTGCCGGAGAGCGAAATTGTTGAGACACTGATCGAAGAGGCCATGCGTATCGCTGAAGAGATGGGGGAGGCCGATGGCGAAGATGCTGTCAAGGGTAGCCCCGTGGTTAGCGTCTCGTAACGAGAACGGCTTAGGGGTCAGGGTGCTCGGCGATGCCGACACCCTGGCCCTTCGCGCGCTCGCAAACGAGGACGCGGTGGCCAACGTCTTCATCCTCGCCCACCTCGAAAGCACTGGAACCGCGGCGCCTACCAGTGGCGGCGCCAGCGTGTACGGAGTCTTCGACGGCGACACCCTCCTGGGTGCCTGCTGGGCCGGAGCCAATCTGGTCCCCGTCCAACTGGATCCCGGGCTTGCCGGTTACGTGGCCAACGCGGCCCATCACAACGGGCGCCGGTACGCTTCGATTTTCGGACCCGCCGAAACCGTGCTGGCCTTGTATTCCCGCTTCGAGCAGTTGGGCCATCTTGCCCACGAGGTCCGCGCCGAGCAACCACTTCTGTCCATTTCCGGCGGCCCCGTCATCACCGCCAATCCTGACCTGACCTTTGGCTCGATGGCGGATTTCGACAGGATCCTGCCTGCCTGCGCCGCCATGTTCGAGGAAGAAGTTGGCTACTCGCCCTTCCTGGGCGGCCAGGAGTTCTACAGCAAACGGGTCGCCGGCCTCATACGGCAAGGCCATTCGCTGGTTCATATCGACGCTGCAGGAACGGTGGTCTTCAAGGCCGAGCTTGGGGCTGTCACCAAGGAAGTCACCCAGGTCCAGGGCGTGTGGATGAATCCGGAGCTGCGTGGTCGCGGCCAAAGCGCCGGTTACATGGCCGCCGTCGTCAATCTCTCAAGGTCGTTTGCCCCGGTGACGAGCCTGTACGTCAACGACTACAACACCAAAGCCCGTGCCACCTACGAGCGCGTGGGTTTTGAACAGGTGGGCACGTTCGCGACTGTCCTGTTTTAGCGTCCGTCCCAGCTACTTGGGGGAGTCCAGGTTGCCTGTGAGGTAGTGCTGGATGTTTGGGGCAACCAAGCGGACCACTTCCTCGCGTGGGGCGGACGCCAGGGGCTGTAGCCGGATCACGTATCGCGCCAGCACGAGTCCCACCACTTGCGTAGCCACCAGGTTGCCGCGCAGCCGCACCTCTTCGGCCGAGCCGGGCAACCCGTCCATGATCCGTGGCAGGACAGCCCTAGTGACCACTTCCTTCATGAGCGTCGTCTTGGCCCTGGAACCGATGGTTCCACGGGCGAAGGCCACCATGGCGTGCTGCGCCGGGCCTTCCCAGAGCTCCAGGACGGCCCGGACAACGACTTCCGCCCTTGCATGGGGATCCGCGCTTGCGACCTCTGACAGTACCTCCGCAGGGTCTGCCGGCAACTCGACGCTTGCTGCGAACAGCTCGTCTTTGCCCTTGAAGAAATGGTGAACCATGGCCGGATCCACGCCGGCTTCGCGGGCGACCTGGCGCAGGCTCGTCGCGTCGAACCCCTGCTCCGCGAAGAGCGACCGGGCGGCGGCCACTATGGCTTCCCTGGAGTGATCTCCCGGGCTGCGTCGGCCGCGTCGCAGCTGCGGAAGGCTCATCGCGTTTGACGCCGCAAGGTCAGCGACGCCAGGACCAGCACGCCCACCACGATCGCAGCCATCACCAAAGCGTCCTGCCACATTGCCGAGGTTGCCTCGGAATTCCTTGCGATCTCCTTCAGGGCATCCACCGAGAAAGTCAACGGAAGGACGCCCGAAATGCCTTCCAAAACCTGGTTCATGTCTTCGCGTGCCACGAACAGGCCGCACAGGAGGATCTGGGGGACCACGACCACCGGCATGAACTGCACGGCCTGGAACTCCGTCCGCGCGAACGCCGAACAGAGCAAACCGAGGGCGACGCCCAACACTGCGTTGATCACGGCGATCAGCACCACCAGGCCGGGGCTTCCTTTGATGTCGAGGTTGAAAATCCAGTACGCCACCCCGGTAGCCACGAGGGACTGCAGGGCCGCCATGATCGAGAAGGCCAAGGCGTAGCCGAACAACAAGTCGGCCTTATGGATGGGTGTGGTGAGCAGCCGCTCCAACGTTCCGGAGGTGCGTTCGCGGAGCATGGTGATGGATGTGACCAGGAACATCACTACGAAGGGGAAGATCGCCAGCATCATCAGGCCCACGCGATCAAACGTCCTCGGGACTCCTGGTGGCAGGCTTTCGTTTTCGTAGAGGAAGTACACGGCCGTCAACAGGAGGGCCGGCACCACAAGGATCAGGGCGACGCTGCGGTGATCGTGCCGCAATTGTCCCAGGACGCGGGTGGTGGTTGCGATGGTCATGCGGAGGTTCACGACGAAGCCACCTGGCTTTCCTGCTGGCCGCTGCCGGCGGCCTTGATCATGGTCAGGAAGGCCCGTTCGAGGTCGTCGCTGCGTCCGCGCTCGGCCAGCTCCGCCGGGGTCAGCTGGGCAAGCAACAGGCCGTCCCTCAGCAGCAGCAAGGTGGAGCAGTGCGACGCCTCTTCCATGACGTGGCTGGAGACCAGCAGGGTGGTTCCCTGCGCAGCCATGGCGGCGAAGCGCTCCCAGAGTTCGGCCCGCAGCACGGGGTCCAGGCCCACGGTTGGCTCGTCAAGAACCAGCAATTTCGGGTGGGACACCAGCGCGCAGGCCAAGGACACTCGGCTGAGCTGGCCACCTGAGAGCCTGGACGCTCTTTGCCGGGCAAATTCCTGAAGTCCGACGGCGTCAATCGCCTCGGTGACGTCGGCCGCCGTCGCGCCGTGCATGGCGCCAAAGTAGCGGACATTCGCTTCGACGCTGAGGTCGCCGTAGACACTGGCGCCCTGGGTGACGTACCCGACGTCGTGCCTCAACGGCGCGCTGCCGGCGGGCAAACCGAGCACGGTGACCGAGCCCCGGGTGATCCGCTGGACTCCGACGATTGCGCGCATGAGGGTGGTCTTTCCGCTTCCCGATGGCCCCAGCAGTCCCGCTATCCTGCCTGGTTCCACTGAGAAGTCGAGGCCGCGCAGCACCGGGGTGCGTCCCAGAGTGACGTGCAGACCCGCTGAGGTGATGGCAGCGGCGGGCGGGGGAGCGGCGTGCCGGGCGATGTGTGACATGGCGGCCTCACGAACATCCAGTAATTCACCAAGTGATGAATTAAAGGTAAGACTGCTTCCCAAACAGGTCAAGGTTTCCTTATCCATCGAAAGTAGAAAAATCCTTGAAATCGTGTCCGCCATCACATAGGTTCATCCCTAACCGTGTCGTTGGGGCGCGGGTGATCAATGAGGGGAATCGTGACAATGGCAGTTGGCGTTGATCTTTCCAAAGCACTGGACAAGGCGTACGAGGACAAGAGCCTCAAGGAAATCCTGGATGCTTCTCCGGCCGCATTGGCAGGTGTTACGGATGCCACGGCAAAAGCCTTGAAGGATTCCCTGGGTATCGACACCATCCGCGAGCTCGGCAGCAATAAGTTCTTCGCAGTCGCAGGCGTACTGGTCGCCCTGGAGGGCAAGACCGGATAGTCCACGGATAACGCTTGCGGCCGGCCGGTCGTTGAGCCACGCCCTCGCAGGATGACCAGCCCACGGCGGCCAGGGGCTTCCACTCGCGAAGGCGTGGCTCTTCCGCGTTCAGGGCAAGGCGGCGGGTGAATCCGTCCATTAAAGGCGCAAGGCCGCAAGCCGGTAGATTAGTACGCAGTTGTTCTGCCACACCTGCCAAAGAAACGGATACGTACCCGTGGTCCTTCGCCTTTCCCAGTTATTCCTGCGCACCCTGCGTGAAGATCCCGTCGACGCCGAGGTCGCCAGCCACAAGCTCCTGGTCCGCGCCGGCTACATCCGCCGTGCCGCGCCCGGTATCTACACCTGGCTGCCGCTGGGCCTGAGCGTCCTGCGCAAGGTCGAAGAGATCATCCGCCAGGAAATGGCCGCTATCGGGGCCCAGGAAGTTCACTTCCCGGCACTGCTCCCGCGCGAACCCTATGAGGCCACCAACCGCTGGACCGAATACGGCGAAGGCCTGTTCCGCCTCCAGGACCGCAAGGGTGCCGACTATCTGCTGGCCCCCACGCACGAGGAAATGTTCACACTGCTGGTCAAGGACCTGTACTCGTCCTACAAAGACCTGCCGCTGAGCCTGTACCAGATCCAGAACAAGTACCGCGATGAAGCCCGTCCCCGCGCGGGTCTCCTCCGTGGCCGCGAGTTCATCATGAAGGACTCCTACTCGTTCGACGTCGACGATGCCGGCCTCGACGCCAGCTATGCCGCCCACCGGGCTGCCTACCTGAAGATCTTCGAACGGCTGGGCCTTGAAGTGATTCCTGTCGCAGCCACGGCCGGTGCCATGGGTGGCTCCAAGAGCGAGGAATTCCTGTTCCCCACCGACATCGGCGAGGACACATTCGTTCGCTCCGCAGGCGGTTATTACGCCAACGTCGAAGCTGTCACCACCGTTGTCCCCGATGACATCGACTTCAGCAACGCCCCTGCCGCCGAGGTGCTGGATACACCGAACACCCCCACCATCGAGACCTTGGTGAACGCAGCGAACCAGCTCGCTCCGCGCGGCGAGTCCGACGGCGGCGCCTGGACTGCCGCCGACACCCTCAAGAATGTGGTCCTCGCCGTGACGCTGCCCACCGGTGAGCGCCAGATCGTCGTGATCGGCGTTCCGGGTGACCGTGCAGTTGACCTCAAGCGCGTGGAAGCAAACATCGGATCCCACTTGCCCATTGCAGGCGAGATCGGGCTTGAGGCCGCAAATGAGGAAGACCTCAAGAAGCTGCCGTGGCTCGTGAAGGGCTACATCGGACCCGGGCTGTCCCTTGACCAGCCTGTCCTGGGACTTGAAGGCTCCTCCAAAGTGCTGTTCCTGGTCGACCCCCGGGTTGTGTCCGGCACCAGCTGGATCACAGGTGCCAACTCCGAGGGCAAGCACGTCTTCGGCCTGGTGGCGGGCCGCGACTTTGGCTGGGACGGCGTCATCGAGAGCACCGAAGTCCGCGCAGGTGATCCCGCCCCCGACGGGTCCGGCCCCCTGGAAACCGCACGCGGCATCGAGATGGGACACATTTTCCAG
This sequence comes from Paenarthrobacter nicotinovorans, assembly GCF_007670255.1. Lineage (GTDB taxonomy): Bacteria > Actinomycetota > Actinomycetes > Actinomycetales > Micrococcaceae > Arthrobacter > Arthrobacter nicotinovorans_B. The sequence goes on from NZ_SZVS01000014.1 coordinate 28,264, forward strand.
CTCGGCCGGAAGTATGCCGAAGCCCTCGACCTGAAGGTCCTGGACCAGAACGGCAAGCAGGTAGTCGTGACCATGGGCTCCTACGGCGTAGGCGTGACCCGTGCGGTTGCCGCCCTGGCTGAAGCGAACCACGACGAGCGCGGCATCGTGTGGCCCCGTTCGGTTGCTCCGGCCGATGTCCACGTCGTGGCCGTCGGACGCGGCGAGGAAATCTTCGAGGCCGCCGAGAGGCTCTCCAACGAGCTCGAGGCTGCCGGGCTGGACGTCATCTTCGATGACCGGCCCAAGGTATCTCCCGGCGTCAAGTTCGGCGACGCCGAGCTTGTGGGTGTGCCCACCATCCTGGCCGTTGGACGGGGACTGGCAGAAGGCGTTGTTGAAATCAAGGACCGTCGCAGTGGCGAGGCCGAGAACGTCTCCGTGGACAAGGCCGTGGATTACGTGGTCAACGCCGTTCGTTCCCGTTGATATCCGGCTTCGAATCCATCCAGCTCACCACGGTCATCCTGATTGTGGTGGCTGGATTCGCAGCCGGCTGGATTGACGCAGTAGTTGGGGGCGGGGGACTGATCCAGCTCCCCGCCCTGCTGCTGGTGCCCGGCATCACGCCCGTCCAGGCGCTGGCGACCAACAAAATGGGTTCGATTTTCGGGACCGCGACCAGTGCAGTGACGTACTATCGCCGCGTTGGGCCGGACCTGAAGACCGCGATTCCCATGGCGGTGATTGCCCTGGCGGGGAGCTTCGGCGGTGCAATCCTCGCCGCATCACTGCCCGCGAGTGTTTTCAAGCCGATCATCGTCCTCGCGCTGATCGCCGTCGCGATTTTTACCGCGTTGCGTCCCAGCGCAGGCGAGCTGACGGCCTTGCGCCATGATGGCCACAAACATTACGTCGTGGCCTGCCTCATTGGCGGTGTCATCGGTTTCTACGACGGCCTTATTGGCCCCGGTACTGGTTCGTTCCTGGTGATCGCCCTGGTTTCGGCCATGGGCTATGCCTTCCTGGAAGCCAGCGCCAAAGCCAAGATCGTCAACATGGCAACCAACGCCGGAGCGCTCATCTTCTTCCTGCCGCATGGCTCATTGCTGTGGGGCGTGGGCCTGGTCCTGGGACTGGCCAACATGGCGGGAGGCTATCTGGGCGCCAGGACAGCCGTGGCCAGGGGAAGCAAGTTCGTGCGCCTCGTATTTCTCATCGTGGTGGCGGCGCTGATCGTCAAACTCGGTGTGGATGTCTGGAACGAAAACTTCGCCTGACGCGGCTGCTCAGCTTTTGAGCGCGATCAGCTTTTAGGCGCAGTTGGGTCGGGAAGTTCGTGGGCGGGCGGCAAGTGGTCCAGCGTCCGGCCAGCCATGGTGCTGGCCACCCAGAGGGAGCGTGCCAGATCCCCATCGTGTCCGGGCTTTGTGGCGTACCACAACGCGTTCGCCACTTCGCGGGCAACGCTCCACTGCCGGGCGATCTCCGGATCAAGGCCTGCGGCAAGGCTGAAGTCCGCGCAGCGCTCACGCAACGCGGCCTCCGGGTCTGTCCGGGAGAGGTCATGGATCCGGTTCCAGAGAAGTGGTGCCACGGAAAACTCCGCCTCGCCGATCTGCGGTTGTGGATCGATGGCAAGATAGCTCCCGCGCCCAGGCTGGTCTGCACGCGTGGCCAGGATGTTCATGAAGTGCAGATCCGTGTGCACCAACACGTCCTTGCCTGAACGGCGGCCCACGGCTCCACGCGTCTGGCACACCTCCAGGGCCGCCTCCAGCAACCACCGGGGAAAGGGCCGCTCGAGGCGTTCCCATTCGGCGGGCAGTTCGTCGCTCCAGCGCTCCGCGGTCCCTGCGATGTGGTCAAAGGCCTGCCACTGGGGTCCGTGGCCGGGCTGTATGGACAGCTCCCGGACAATGCCGCCCCAGGTGTCCACCGCCAGGTCCATCGGAGCGTCCTGTAGCCAGCGTGAGGCATCGAGCCGTTCCAGGAGCATGGAGCAGCTGGCGGCATCGGACGTCAGGAGCCGGACAGCGCCACGGCCGTCCCACAGTTCCAATGCGTGCCGCTCGACCCTCGCTTCGTCGTGGGGAAAGGCAATTTTCAAGGCCGCGGCGGCGCCGTCCTGCTGGACCGGCACCACCAAGGCGCCGTGGCCGTTCCATGGTTCGTGGCCAGGTGCCAGGTCCACGGTGAGCTGCCACCGGTCCAGGGCTTCGGCGATCAGACCCGGCAGGCTGGCCAGCCAGTCCCGGCCCGCGGAGTCGCGGTTATAGCGGGCGTGGAGGTCGCCCGGAATGGGAATCATCGCGTGAAGGCTCACGCGAACAGCCTAACTCCGTGGCAAGGCCAGGCCCTTAGAAAACGCCGCTGGCGCCCAGGAGCGTTCCGATCGAGAACGTCGCGGCCAACGCCAGGGCTCCGCCGAGCACCACCCGGACAGCAGCCCGGAAGCGGGAGGCCCCGCCGATCCAGGCTCCGACGGCTCCCGTGATGGCCAATGCAAGAAGCACGGCGACGAACGTCAGCGGTACCCGCAGTTCCGGTGGCGGAAGCAGGATTGCCAGCATCGGCAGCACTGCTCCCAAAGTGAAGGCCACTGCGGAGGCAAGGGCGGCGTTCCAGGGGCTCACGATGTCGTCTTCGTGGATGTTCAGTTCGGCTGAGAGATGGGCAGCCAAGGCATCGTGTTCGGTCAGTTCCTCGGCAACGGTCCTGGCCGTCTTGGGACTGAGACCTTTGGATTCGTAGATCGCGGCAAGCTCATTGAGTTCGTCCTCGGGTTGCTCCGCGAGTTCCCGGCGTTCCTTTTCGATCAGGGCTTTCTGCGTGTCGCTCTGGCTGCTGACGGACACGTATTCTCCCAACGCCATGGAGATCGCTCCGCCCACCAAACCCGCTGTTCCTGCGGCCAGGATGCTGCCTGTGTTGGTGGTGGCACCGGCCACCCCCACGACGATTGCGGCGACCGATACGATCCCGTCGTTTGCCCCCAGCACCCCGGCCCGCAGCCAGTTCAGCCGGTGCGCGAGGTCGTCGCGGTGTGGCTCGTTCTCGTGGGTGGTGGCAGTTTCTGTAGAAGCCATGTTCCAAGCCAAGCACCCGTGGACGGCCTTGACCAGCATGGCTAGGCTGGCCTATCCCGCGTTCGTCACCGTTGCCGGGGTGGAAGAAGTGCTCGACGTCGGCAGCTCAGGCAACTGCCCGGCGTCGAACGTGATTCCGGGCAGGGCCGCAAGCGCGGCGCCCCAGGCGACGCTCCTGCGGGCCGCCGCAAGAAGGCCATCCACCGCCCAGGCCCGGGTTTCGCCGGTGGACAAGGCAACAAGGTCCGCGAAGCCCGGCAAAGACGACGCCTCGAGCGCACCCAAAGCGGCGGCAGGGTCCTTGGCGAAAAGCTCCGGCAGCTGATAGCCGGCGGAGGCTGGGGGTACGTCGGCGCAGTTGGCGCGCGTCAAGGCCTCGGCCTGCTTGAGCAGGAGGGCGTGCACCTGCAGGTCCTTGGCCGCTCCGGTGGCAGCGCCGGCGTCCAGCCTTTTCAGGGCCACTTGGTAGGCATAGACGGCCTCCTGCTGTGAGCGGACCGCTGCGGCGAGGGCCGAGTCGGTGGTAGCCGACGACGGGTTCGGCGTCGGGCTGACGGACGGGCAGGCCGCCGCCGTCGGCGTTGCCGCAGGTACCGTCGTTGGGGCCACCGTTATAGCAGCGGATGACGGGTCCGCGGGGAGGGGCAACTGCCATGCTGCGGCAAGCCTCTCGGAGTGGATCAGTTGGGCAGTTCCGACGGCGGCAAGAAGGCGGGCCATTCCGCCGTCGGCTTCGCGCGCGTCCGCCAGGCGTTTCCTTCCGCTGGCGGAGAGCTGCTCCAGCAGCGAAGCACGCGTCGGCGCCACGGTGCCCGCAATGATGGTGGATGCCGGCGTGGAGCTGCCCGAAGCCGCGTCGGGAGCCATCAACGCCCGGGCCTGCGTTGTCAGCAAAGTCACAACACCTGCAAGAGCCGGGGTTTTGGCCTCCGGACCTTCGGCCCCGGACAGGGCTCCAGCCGCTTCAAGCAGCCCCAAGGCATCGGCCGAGGCTCCGGCGCGGGCCGATTCGGAGAAGGAAACGGCCGCAGGAGTGGCGGAATCGCGCGGAATCAGCACCATTCCGGTGCCCGCAACCAACAGGGCCACCACGGCAACCAGCACAACCTGGCCCCAAGCCGGTGTTCGTCGTTTTTCGCTCGATTGCCCGTTCACAACACACCATGGTGTCACGTGGGCGGGGGACTCCGTGCACCATGACCGCCGGAAAATCGTTAGGCTAGTAGTCACAACAACATCTATCGGGAGGCGGCGGGCAACGTGAGTGACTCGGAAGCCACGACTTCAACAGACCGTTCTGAATCGAACTCAACGGCCACCATCCACAACCCGGAAGAAAGCAGGCTCAAGGCGCTGCTTGAACCGGCCGTCCTTGCCAGCAGGCTCTACCTCGAGGATGTCTCCATCCACGTTGCCGGATCCCACCGCACCGTCCACGTCGTGGTGGACCTCCCGCAGGAGGAAACCGGCGGCGTCAGTCTTGACGCCATCGCCGATGTCTCCCGGGGACTGTCGGATATCCTTGACAACGACCCCCACGACGACGGACGTCCCTATGACCTTGAGGTTTCCTCTCCGGGTGTTGGCCGCCCACTGACCGAGCCCCGCCACTGGCACCGGGCCCGTGGCCGGATGGTCCGGGTCAACGTCATCCAGGGCGAGAACGTGCTGGGACGCATTACGTCCGTCGGTGAGAACGATGTGACGCTGATCCCAGAGCACGAAGTCAAGAAGGGCATGAAGCCCAAGCAGGGTGACCCCATCACTATTCCTTTCGACAGGATCCGCCAAGGAAAAGTCGAGATTGAATTCAGCCACCTCCATGAGGCTGCGCTGGAAGACGAGCACAACGGACCTTCCGAGGAGGCCTAATGGATATTGACATGAGCGCACTGAGACTCCTGGAGCGTGAGCGTGAAATCCCGCTGGATCTCCTGATTCCCACCATCGAACAAGCGCTGCTGGTGGCATACCACAAGACGCCCGGTGCCTACGAAAAGGCCCGCGCCGAACTGGACCGCAAGAGCGGACACGTCACCATCTGGGCCACGGAAATCGACGACGACGGCGAAGCCATCGGCGAGTTCGAAGACACTCCGGCAGGCTTTGGCCGTATCGCGGCAAGCACCGCACGCCAGATCATCCTCCAGCGCCTGCGCGATGTTGAGGACGACAACGTGCTGGGCGAGTTCAAGGGCCGTGAAGGCGAACTCGTGGCCGGAATGATCCAGCAGGGCAACAACCCGCACATGATTCAGGTCAACCTGGGGGCCATCGAAGCGCTGCTTCCGCCGCCCGAGCAGGTTCCCGGCGAGAAGTACCTGCACGGAAGCCGTCTGCGTGCCTTCGTCGTGGACGTCCACCGTGGCGCCAAGGGTCCCTCCATCACCCTCTCCCGCTCCCACCCGGGCCTTGTCCGCAAGCTCTTCGAAATGGAAGTTCCGGAGATCGCGGACCGCTCGGTTGAGATCGTGGCACTGGCCCGCGAGGCCGGTCACCGCACCAAGATTGCGGTGAAGGCCAACATTCCCGGCGTCAATGCCAAGGGTGCCTGCATCGGTGAAATGGGTTCACGTGTCCGCGCCGTCATGACTGAACTGAACGACGAAAAGATCGACATCGTCGACTTCAGCGAGGACCCGGCGACCTTCATCGCGAACTCGTTGTCGCCGTCGAGGGTGAATTCGGTCACAATCACGGACGAGGCAACCCGTTCTGCGCGCGTAGTGGTCCCGGACTACCAGCTTTCGCTGGCGATCGGCAAAGAGGGCCAGAACGCCCGGCTCGCGGCCAAGCTGACGGGATGGCGGATCGATATCGTTTCCGACGCCGCTCCCGCCAAGTCCGAATAGCGGCCGGCAGCGCGGCCGCGGCCGCAGGATCCACGCCACGCTCCCGGCGCCCCTGGTTTCAGGACTCAGGGACCGGGGGGCTAGAATGGATGGAACCGGGCTTACGTCCGGTATCCATGTGTTTTGGTGTGCCACGGCTGAATTGACCGGCCTGGACTCCGGGCGACAGTAGCGTAAGGCAGGTTGGACACGTCGTGGCTGAACTGCTTGAACGCGTCCAAGGGCCTGTTCGCACGTGCATTGGATGCCGGAAGCAAGGCTCCCGGTCCGAGCTTGTCCGGCTGGTCGCCCAAGGCGGCGGTTCACCTGCTGTCCTCGTCGATGTTCGACGCCGGATGACCGGCAGGGGTGCGTGGCTTCACCCCAGCGAAAAGTGCTTGGCATTGGCGATCAAGCGTCGCGCGTTCGGAAGGGCCCTTGCGGGCGCAACTGAAACGGGCGCCGTCGAACGCTACCTCATGCCGGGTACGCCACTTGTGGAGGCCGAGGCACCCACAGGAAAACCGTCCAAACCTGAAAGCGGGTCAGAAAACTGATGGAAACCCGATGAGTTCCCAGCGATGAGTGCGTAACGATGACAACTTTGTTGCGCTCTGCAATGGGCCTTTCATGCGCGCAAGCGGCGAAGGCCCGCAGTAAGAAGTAGACGGTTCGTGCCTGGCTCGGTGCGGACCGAGACAGGAGAAATGTGGCCAAGGTCCGCGTACATGAGCTCGCCAAAGAGCTCGGTATTACTTCCAAAGATGCAGTGACAAAACTGCAGGAATTGGGCGAATTCGTTCGCTCCGCCTCTTCCACCATTGAGGCCCCCGTCGTGAAGAAGCTTCGCGACGCCTACCCGGGTGCCGGCGCTGCCAAGTCTGCCGCCCCTGCAGCCGCTCCCGCGGCTAACCGTCCCGTGTCCCGTCCGGCTGCTCCGGCTCCGGGCCCTGCAACACCGAAGGCTGCTGCCCCGGCGCCTGCAGCTCCCGCCCCGGCCGCGCCCGCTCCCTCGGCGCCGGCTCCGGCAGCCCCTGCTGCTCCGGCTGCATCCACCCCGGTTTCGGCCAAGCCCGGCGCACGTCCCGCTCCCAAGGCAGAGACTCCTTCGCCGGCCCGCCAAGGCGGCCAGGCCCCGCGTCCGGGCGGTCCCCGTCCCGGCAACAACCCGTTCGCTACGTCGCAGGGCATGCCCCGCGGCCGTGGTGGCGATGGCGACCGTGCGCCGCGTCCGGGCAACAACCCGTTCGCACCGTCCCAGGGCATGCCCCGTGGCGAACGCCGCAATGACGGCGAACGTCCCGGTGGTCCCCGCCCCGCGGCCGGCACCGGTGGTCCGCGTCCCGCAGCCGGCACCGGTGGTCCCCGCCCCGCAGCAGGAACCGGCGGTCCCCGTCCAGGTGCCCCCCGTCCTGGCGCACCCCGTCCGGGCGCTCCGCGTCCTGCCGGTGGTCCGGGCGGCGGAAACCGTCCGACTCCGGGCATGATGCCCAACCGCACTGAGCGTCCGGCTCCCGGTGGCGCTGGCCGTCCCGGTGGCGCAGGCCGTCCGGGTGGCGGACCGGGTCGTCCCGGTGGTGCTCCAGGTTCAGGCACTGGTGGCGGAGCTCCCGCCGGCGGTGGCTTTGGCAAGGGCGGCCGTGGCCGCGGTGGTACCCAGGGTGCCTTCGGCAAGGGCGGCGCCGGTCGCGGCAAGCAGCGCAAGTCGAAGCGTGCAAAGCGCCAGGAACTGGAGCAGATGAGTGCTCCGTCGCTGGGCGGCGTATCAGTACCCCGCGGTGACGGCGAGACCATCATCCGCCTGCGTCGCGGCTCGTCCATCACGGACTTCGCCGAGAAGATCGATGCGAACCCCGCATCGCTGGTGACCGTACTGTTCCACCTTGGTGAGATGGCAACGGCAACCCAGTCGCTGGACGAAGACACCTTTGCCCTGCTCGGTGCTGAACTTGGGTACAAGCTTCAGGTTGTTTCGCCCGAAGACGAAGAGCGCGAGCTCCTGGACCAGTTCGACATCAACATCCAGGACGAACTTGACGCCGAAGGCGACGACGTCCTTGAGCCGCGTCCGCCGGTTGTCACCGTCATGGGTCACGTTGACCACGGTAAGACCCGCCTGCTTGACGCCATCCGCAACTCCAACGTTGTGGCCGGCGAGCACGGTGGCATCACCCAGCACATCGGTGCTTACCAGATCAGCCACATTCATGAGGGCCAGGCCCGCGACATCACCTTCATTGACACCCCTGGTCACGAGGCCTTCACGGCCATGCGTGCCCGTGGTGCGAAGGTGACCGACATTGCGATCCTGGTTGTCGCAGCCGACGACGGCGTCATGCCGCAGACGGTTGAAGCACTCAACCACGCCCAGGCGGCAAATGTGCCGATCGTTGTCGCTGTGAACAAGATCGACAAGGAAGGCGCCAACCCGGACAAGGTCAAGGGCCAGCTCACCGAGTACGGCCTGGTTCCCGAAGAATACGGTGGCGACACCATGTTCGTTGAGGTTTCTGCCCGCCAGAACCTCAACATCGATGAACTGATCGACGCAGTCCTGCTGACCGCCGACGCCGCCTTGGATCTGCGCGCCAACCCGGACAAGGACGCTCGAGGCATTGCCATCGAAGCGAACCTGGACAAGGGCCGCGGTTCCGTTGCCACCGTCCTGGTGCAGTCGGGTACTTTGGCTGTTGGTGACACGATCGTTGCCGGTACGGCCCACGGCCGCGTCCGTGCGATGTTCGACGAGAACGGTGAGGCGCTCGACGTCGCACTGCCGTCCCGTCCGGTCCAGGTCCTCGGTTTGTCCAACGTGCCGCGTGCAGGTGACACCTTCCTGGTGACCCCGGACGAGCGTACGGCCCGCCAGATCGCTGAGAAGCGTGAAGCAGCAGACCGCAACGCCGCCCTGGCCAAGCGCCGCAAGCGCATCAGCCTGGAAGACTTCGACCAGGCAGTTGCCGAAGGCAAGATCGACACCCTCAACCTCATCCTCAAGGGTGACGTGTCCGGTGCCGTGGAAGCCCTCGAAGACGCCCTGCTCAAGATCGATGTCGGAGACGACGACGTTCAGCTCCGCGTCATCCACCGCGGTGTGGGTGCCATTACGCAGAACGACGTCAACCTGGCAACGGTGGACAACGCCATCATCATCGGCTTCAACGTCAAGCCGGCCGAGCGCGTGGCTGAACTGGCTGACCGTGAAGGCGTGGACATGCGCTTCTACTCGGTCATCTACGCAGCCATCGATGACATTGAGATGGCTCTCAAGGGCATGCTCAAGCCGGAGTACGAGGAAGTCCAGCTCGGTACCGCCGAGGTCCGCGAAGTCTTCCGTTCTTCCAAGTTCGGAAACATCGCCGGCTCGATCGTCCGCTCGGGCATCATCCGCCGTAACACCAAGGCACGTGTCAGCCGCGACGGCAAGGTCATCGGTGACAACCTCACCGTTGAGACGCTCAAGCGCTTCAAGGATGACGCCACCGAAGTCCGTACCGACTTCGAGTGTGGTATCGGTCTTGGCTCCTTCAATGACATCAGCGAAGGCGACATCATCGAGACCTTCGAGATGCGCGAAAAGCCGCGCGTCTAGGTTCCGCAGGGAACGGGTCCGTCGGGTAATCCCGGCGGACCCGTTCCGTCCCCGTTTCTACTTTCCAGGAGGAAGTCATGGCTGATCCCGCACGCGCTGCCAAACTGGCACAGCGGATCAAGGTCGTCGTCGCCGAGGCCCTCGGGCGCCGGGTCAAGGATCCGCGCGTCGAGTCCATCACGGTCACCGACGCCCGCGTCACCAACGACCTTCAGCACGCCACCATCTACTACACGGTGTTTGGTGACGAGGTTGCCCACTCCGACGCCGCGAAGGCTCTGGAGAAGGCAAAGGGCGTTCTGCGCCAGGAAGTTGGCCGCAACATCACTGTCCGGCTCACGCCCACCCTTGAATTCGTGGCAGACCAGATCCCGGTCAACGCCTCGAACCTTGAGGAGCTGTTGCGCGAAGCCAAGCGTCGCGACGCCGAGGTAGCCGCTTTGGCTGCCGGCGCCAAGCACGCAGGCGACGCGGATCCGTACAAGGGCGATGATTCGGACGACATCGACGAGGACGACGTCGACGACGAGGAATTCGACGAGGACGCCACCCGCTAGCCCCTGACGAGTTTTTGTACAGCCAATGCCCCTAAGACCACGTTTTAGGGGCATTTGCTGTACAAAAACTCGTTAGGATCGGAGCATGTCGGCGCACAGTGCTCACCAGCGTGATGAATACCTGAACCGGGCCATACAGCTGGCCGTCCGGAATGTCGCCGACGGCGGCGGACCCTTCGGCGCCATCGTGGTCACCCCGGACGGAACCGCCCACGAGGGAGTCAACCGGGTAACCAGGGACCACGATCCCACAGCCCACGCCGAGGTAGTGGCAATCCGCCGGGCCGCCGCGGCCATCAGGAAGTTCGACCTCTCCGGTTCTGTGCTCTACACCAGCTGCGAACCGTGCCCGCTGTGCCTCTCTGCGACCCTTTGGGCCAGGATCGGGCATGTCTACTTCGCGGCCGACAGGCACGGGGCAGCACGGGCAGGCTTTGACGACGAATTGTTTTACGAATACTTCAGCGGATCCAGGCCCGGGCTTCTCCCCGTGGAACACTTCGAACTCCCGGCCGCGGACCAGCCCTTTGAGGCATGGCGGAACCACGTCCGACGCACCGCCTATTAGGGGTTCAGCCAGGACGCACCTGAGCCGGGCCGGGCTGGAAGGCGGCTGACGCCGTCGAGCAGTTCCTGCTGGCCGCCGCACAGCGCAATTCGGATCCAGCCCTCGCCGATCGATCCAAACGCCGTTCCAGGAGCAAACGACACCCCTGAGTCCGCCAGGAATTTGCGCACCCAGGTGCGGACATCGCCATCGCTCACGTGCGAAACGTCGGCCCACAGGTAGAAGGCTCCCTGCGCCCCCAGGAAGGGAATGTTCTTCTCCGCCAGCACGGCCGAGGCTGCGTCGCGGTTGCTCCGGTAGTGCTCGCGGGCGGTGGAAACGTACTCCTGCGGCCCGGTCAACGCCGCCAGGGCGGCGTACTGCGACGGCGAGGCCACGCACGAGACGATCGATTCCATGACGTTGTTCATCTTCTGCTCCAGCCCGGGCGGGCAGACCAGCGCGCCGATACGCAGGCCCGTCAGGCCGTACGTCTTGGAGAGAGTCAGGGAAGCGAACACCCTGGCTTCGCCGGGAATGGCACTGTCGAACCGGACCGGGCTGACGTGGGGGACGTCAAAAGTGAAGGCTTCGTAGCACTCGTCGGAAATGATCCAGAGGTCGTGCTTGACGGCAAGGGCAACCAGTTGCCGGGTGGTTTCCTCGCTGATGACTGCACCGAGGGGATTTGACGGCGAGTTGAGCATCAACACCCTGGTCCGGGGCGTGATGAGGGCTTCAATGTCCTCGATGTGCGGCTGGAAGTCGTTGTGCGGGTACAGGGGATACTGCACGGGAACTGCGTGTAAGAGCCGGGTCGTCATGGCGAACGTGGGGTAGCCCGGATTGGGGATGAGGATTTCGTCGCCGGGGGACAGGAGCAGGCTCATGGCGAAATGCAGGCCCTGTTGCGCGCCGTCCACCACGTAGACGCGGTCCGCGCCAATGTCCACGTGTTGTTGTTCGCGGAACCGCGTGGCAAACGCTTCCCGGAGGGCCGGGATCCCCGCATTGGGTGTGTAGTTGGTCTCATCCCGGTCCAAGCACGCTATCCCGGCATCCAGGACGTGGCGCGGAAGCGGGAAGCCCGGCTCGCCTATGCTCAGGACAATCGCTCCGGGGGTGGCCCAGGCGGCTTCTGTGATTTCGCGGATCTGGTTCACGGGGACGTCGCGTACGTGCGCGGCAAGCTCAGGCATGGGAGCCATCCTAGCCACCCATATACTGGTAAGCGTGCTTTCTGGACTGGTAATCGTTGACAAACCGCAGGGATGGACCAGCCATGATGTGGTTGGACGGATGCGGCGGCTGGCCGGCACCCGGAAAGTGGGGCATGCGGGAACCCTGGATCCGATGGCAACCGGGGTGCTGGTGATCGGCATCAACAAGGCGACACGCCTGCTGACCTACATCGTGGGCACGTCCAAGACCTACACCGCCACCATCAGGCTGGGTGAAACTACCATCACGGACGACGCCGAAGGCGAGATCACGGAAGCCCGCAGCGCCGCGGCCGTCACCGACGCCGCCATCGCGGCCGGCGTCGCGGCGCTGACCGGCCCCATCCAACAGGTCCCCAGCAGCGTCAGCGCCATCAAAGTCAACGGCGAACGTTCCTACGCCCGCGTCCGCTCCGGCGAAGAGGTCAAGCTCGCTGCCCGGCCGGTCACCATCCACCGTTTCGACATCCATGCGGTCAACAGGCCCGACGGCGGCAGGGTAGTCGACGTCGACGTCACCGTCGAATGCTCCTCCGGAACCTACATCCGGGCCTTGGCCCGCGACCTCGGCAATGCGCTGGGGGTTGGTGGGCACCTCACCGCCCTCCGTCGCACCCAGGTTGGCCCGTACTCGATCGAGCAGGCCAAGACCCTCGAAGATCTGGCAGAAGAACTCGAAGTCCTTGACATGTCCTTGGCCGCACGCGCCCTCATGCCAAACCGTGAACTGAGCGAGGACGAAACCACGGAGATCTCCTTCGGCCGCCGCATTGCCGCAGGTCCTGGAGCAGGCACTCCGGACGCGGCGACAGCCGACAAACCCGCCGCAGCATTCGCGCCGTCGGGAGAGCTGGTGGCCTTGCTGGCAGATACGGGCGCCTTCGCCAAGCCGGTGCTGGTCTTTGCGCCGGGGACAGGCCCGGGAACGGCCGCCGCTTCCGGAACGGACGCCGCCTTCGGAACGGCTGAGGCCTTCGGAACAACCGGGGCGGAGTAGGCATGGACGGGTATTTCTACGCACTCCTGATCGTCGGCCTGGTGTCGACCATCATCTGCATCGTCGCCGGTTTGATGAAGAAGGCGCCGAACGATCCCACGATCTACTCCGTGCTGGCTGTCGAAGCGGTGCTGCTGGTCTATCTGGTGGGATCGATCGTCCGCGTTGCCTTGGGCGAGCAGATCGCGGGCGAACCCTGGGAATTCTGGGGCTATATGCTGACCGCGCTGATCATCCCCCTGGGTGCGGTGTATTGGGCCATCCTGGAACGAACCCGCTGGAGCAATTTCGTCCTCGCGGCGGTGGGCGTGACGGTCCTTGTGATGGGTGCCCGCATGAACCAGATCTGGTACTGACCTTGAAGGAAGAACACGAAGTGACTGGAACCGAGACCAACTCCGCCGGCCAACAGCCGAAGCAGAAAGACACCCGGAACACCGGCCCGGGACGTCTGCTGATTGCGGTCTACGCCGTGTTCGCCCTGTCGGCGACCGCGCGCGCCGGCTACCAGATTGCCACCAAGTTCGCCGAAGCTCCGCTGGCGCACATCCTTTCGGCGTTTGCCGCCGTCGTCTACATCGTGGCAACCGTTTCGCTGGCGAAGCCGGGCCGTACCTGGTTCAAGGTCTCGCTGGCTGCCGTACTGACGGAACTGGTGGGCGTTCTCGTGGTCGGCGCGATCAGCCTCTTCGATCCCGTCGCTTTCCCGCACGACACCGTGTGGTCGCTGTTCGGGCGAGGCTATGGCTTCGTGCCGTTGTTGCTGCCGGTCCTTGGGCTCCTGTGGCTCAACAAGCGCCGGCCGTCCTGAGCCGCCTGCCCTTGCGGGTAACCTTAGATTGTTCCGGCCCCGGGAGGTTGCCGGACGCAATGAACATCTGCAGTAAAAGGCGAGGTTGATGGTCCACATCTGGAACGATCCCACTGAGGTCCCCAAGGACTTCGGACCTACCGTAGTCACCATCGGCAATTTCGACGGTGTCCATCGGGGCCACCAGCATGTCCTCGCGCAACTGACTGACACTGCCCAGCGGTACGGCATTCCCTCGGTTGCGGTGACGTTCGATCCCCACCCGGCGCAGGTGCACCGTCCCGATGCCGCGCCTGAGCTGATCATGGGTCTGCAGGACAAGCTGGACGCGCTGGCCGACACCGGCGTCGACGCCGTCCTGGTCATGAAGTACACGCTGGACCTCGCGGCGATGACGCCGGTTGAATTCGTCCAGGAAGTCCTGCTGGACGGACTTCACGCCGCGCACCTTGTTGTAGGCCACGATCTCCGCTTCGGTGCAGGTAACGTCGGCGATGTTGTCACGATGCAGGAACTGGGCGAAGAACTGGGCTTTGGCGTGCAGGTGGTCAATGAATACGGGGCCGGCGGCTTCCCGCTTCATCACGACGGCGACGCCGACCGCCGCTGCTCCTCCACCTGGGTCAGGGAGGCCTTGTCCGAAGGCGACGTCGTTACGGCCGCCGCAGTTCTGGGCAGGCCGCACCGGATGCGGGGCGAAGTAGTCCACGGTGCTGCCCGTGGGCGCGACCTCGGATTCCCCACGGCCAACCTTTCCCCGGAATCAACCGGCTATATCCCGGCCGATGGCATCTATGCCGGCTGGCTGATCGACGAAGCGGGTACGCGCTGGCCGGCCGCGATCTCCGTGGGTTCAAACCCAACCTTCGACGGAGTGAGCCGCCAGGTCGAAGCGCACGTGATCGATCGTCCGGAAGAGCGTGTTGAAGACTTCGACCTCTATGGCCAAACCGTTGCGGTCGAATTCACCAGGCGCCTGCGGGGGATGGTGGCATACCGTGGACCCGAAGCGCTGGTGGAACAAATGTGCCTCGACGTGGCCCAGGCGCGGGAGCTGCTCGCCCCGCGGTAGGGGATTTCGACAACACTGGCGGCCTGCCGGTAAACTGGTGAATGGTTCTGGCCGCAGTCCGTGGCAGCTGGACCTGTTTTTGTGTGTGGAGACGCACCAAGGGCAACCCGGCAGCGAAGCGCTGCATCGGGAAGCACGGCACAACTCTAGGAGTTCACGTGGCACTTGACGCCGCTGTAAAGCAGTCCATCATCAAGGAATACGCAACCTCTGAAGGCGACACCGGTTCGCCCGAGGTCCAGGTTGCAGTCCTGACCCAGCGGATCAAGGATCTGACTGAGCACATGAAGGAGCACAAGCACGACTTCCACACCCAGCGCGGTCTGCTCGCACTGGTTGGTCGTCGCAAGCGCATGCTTTCCTACCTGAAGGACACCGACATCGCCCGCTACCGTTCGCTCATCGAGCGTCTCGGCCTGCGCCGCTAGTCTGTCTTTGGCGGCCCGGTCCTTCGCGGAACGGGCCGCCTTCTTCACCAACAACTAAACACAGGAATCAACCGCATCGCGCATTCGCGGTCCTCGGTAGTGATTCCCGGGATGTGTACCGCAGGAGGTGCAGCCCGTGGATCTCGATCGATGACCGGGTGTAGTACAGGCCAGTAAAAAAGAAGGGGCCTGGGTTGATGCGGTGGACTTCCGCTAACAGAAACGGAGGTGACTCTCCATGGAGGGTCCCGAAATCCAGTTCTCCGAAGCCATCATCGACAACGGCCGGTTCGGCAAGCGCGTCATTCGCTTCGAAACCGGTCGCCTCGCCAAGCAGGCAGCCGGCGCCTCGATGGTTTACATCGACGACGACACTGCGCTTCTTTCCGCAACCACCGCCGGCAAGCAGCCGCGCGAAGGATTCGACTTCTTCCCCCTGACGGTCGACGTCGAAGAGCGCATGTACGCTGCCGGCCGCATCCCGGGTTCGTTCTTCCGCCGCGAAGGCCGCCCGTCCACCGAAGCCATCCTGGCCTGCCGCCTTATGGACCGCCCGCTGCGCCCGGCCTTCGTCAAGGGCCTGCGCAACGAGGTCCAGATCGTCGTCACCGTCCTGGCGATCAACCCCGATGAGCTCTACGACGTCGTCGCCATCAACGCCTCCTCGATGTCCACGCAGCTTTCCGGCCTCCCCTTCTCCGGCCCGATCGGTGGCGTCCGCGTCGCCCTCATCGCCGATGAGCAGGGTTCGCAGTGGGTTGCCTTCCCGAAGCACTCCCAGCTCGAGAACGCCGTGTTCAACATGGTTGTTGCCGGCCGCATCGCCGGTGACGACGTCGCCATCATGATGGTTGAAGCCGAAGCCACCGACAACTCCTGGAGCCTCATCAAGGAACAGGGCGCCACTGCCCCCACCGAAGAGGTTGTTTCCGAGGGTCTCGAGGCTGCCAAGCCGTTCATCAAGGCACTCTGCGAAGCACAGGCAGACCTGGCAGCCCGCGCTGCCAAGCCCACGGTCGAGTTCCCGGTCTTCCTTGACTACCAGGACGACGTCTACGCTGCCGTTGAAGCCGCTGCCGCCGACAAGCTGGCCGCTGTCTTCCAGATCGCCGACAAGCAGGAGCGCGACAACGCCTCCGATGAGCTCAAGGACGAAGTCCTTGGTGCACTCGCCGGAGAGTTCGAGGGCCGCGAAAAGGAACTGTCCGCAGCGTTCCGCTCGGTCACCAAGCACGTCGTGCGCCAGCGCATCCTCAAGGACCAGGTCCGCATCGACGGCCGTGGCCTGACGGACATCCGCCAGCTGACCGCCGAGGTCGAGGTTCTTCCCCGCGTTCACGGCTCGGCCATCTTCGAACGCGGCGAGACCCAGATCATGGGTGTCACCACGCTGAACATGCTCAAGATGGAGCAGCAGATCGACTCGTTGTCGCCGGTAACGCGCAAGCGCTACATGCACAACTACAACTTCCCGCCGTACTCCACCGGCGAGACCGGCCGCGTCGGTTCCCCGAAGCGCCGCGAAATCGGCCACGGCGCCCTCGCAGAGCGTGCACTGGTTCCGGTTCTGCCCACCCGTGAAGAGTTCCCGTACGCCATCCGCCAGGTATCCGAGGCCCTCGGTTCCAACGGTTCGACGTCCATGGGCTCGGTCTGCGCCTCCACGCTTTCCATGCTCAACGCAGGTGTGCCGCTGAAGGCTCCCGTCGCCGGTATCGCCATGGGCCTGGTTTCCGACCAGGTTGACGGCCAGACCCGTTACGCAGCTCTGACCGACATCCTCGGCGCCGAAGACGCTTTCGGTGACATGGACTTCAAGGTCGCCGGTACGTCCGAGTTCGTCACGGCCATCCAGCTGGACACCAAGCTGGACGGCATCCCCGCATCCGTGCTGGCCGCAGCACTGAAGCAGGCCCGTGAAGCCCGCCTCCACATCCTCGAGGTCATCAACGCAGCGATCGACACCCCGGACGAGCTCTCCGAGTTCGCACCGCGCGTCATCGCCGTCAAGATCCCCGTGGACAAGATCGGCGAGGTCATCGGCCCCAAGGGCAAGATGATCAACCAGATCCAGGAAGACACCGGCGCGGACATCTCCATCGAAGATGACGGCACCGTCTACATCGGCGCTACCAACGGCCCGTCCGCAGACGCTGCCCGTTCGGCAATCAACGCCATCGCCAACCCGCAGGTACCGGAAATCGGTGAGCGCTACCTGGGTACGGTCGTCAAGACCACCACCTTCGGCGCCTTCGTTTCCCTTACCCCGGGCAAGGACGGCCTGCTGCACATCTCCGAGCTCCGCAAGCTGGCCAACGGCAAGCGCGTGGACAACGTCGAAGATGTCGTCTCCGTCGGCCAGAAGGTCCAGGTCGAGATCACCAAGATCGATGACCGCGGAAAGCTGTCCCTCTCGCCGGTTGTTGCCGAAGAAGAAGGCGCCACCGCAGAGGAAGCTCCGGCCGAAGCCGCCGAAGCTTCTGCAGAGTAGTCTGTAAGCAGTACACCCGGCGGGGCCGGTGGACTTGAAAAGGTCCACCGGCCCTTCCGGCCTTAACCCGAAAACCTGAAAGGCCTTGATGACTGTCGTACCCTTGCCGCTGGAGCAAACCCTTCCCGGCGGCGAATTGATCCATGGTGCCGAGGGCGGTTCCGTCGTTCGGCGTTCGGTCCTTCCCGGCGGCGTGCGCGTCTTGACCGAGGCTATGCCGGGTCAGCGTTCGGCCACCATCGGGTTCTGGGTGGCAGTAGGGTCACGCGACGAGGCAGAAGGCCAGCACGGATCAACGCACTTCCTTGAACACCTCTTGTTCAAGGGCACCAAGCGCCGCACTGCCCTGGAAATTGCTTCCGCCTTCGACGAGGTGGGGGGCGAATCCAATGCTGCGACGGCAAAGGAAAGCACCTGCTACTTCGCCCGGGTGCTGGACACCGATCTTCCCATGGCCATCGACGTCATTGCGGACATGATTACAGGCGCGGTTCTGGACCCCGCGGAGCTTGAGCAGGAACGGGACGTCATCCTCGAGGAAATCGCCATGGACAGCGACGACCCCACGGATGTAGCACATGAGAAGTTCGTGGCCGCCGTGCTGGGCGACCATCCGCTGGCCCGCCCCATCGGGGGAACGCCGGACGCCATCAAGGCCGTCGCACGCGATTCCGTATGGGAGCACTACCAGCGCTACTACCGCCCGGAAGAGCTGGTCATCACAGCTGCCGGTGGATTGGATCACGACGTCGTCTGCGGGCTGGTCCTCGACGCCCTGACCGCTGCGGGCTGGAAGCTTGACCCCCATGCCGCTCCGGTGAACCGGCGCGGTACCGACAGGGCCGTGATCACCGGTACGTCGGGACTCCATGTGGTCAAGCGTCCCGTGGAGCAGGCCAACATCATCATGGGTTGCCCGACGATGGTTGCCACCGATGACCGCCGCTTTGTCATGAGTGTCCTCAACGCGGTTCTGGGCGGAGGGATGTCCTCGCGGCTGTTCCAGGAAATCCGCGAAAAGCGCGGACTGGTGTACTCGACATACTCTTTCACTGCCGCCTATGCCGACGCAGGTTACTTTGGCATGTATGCCGGGTGCACGCCCTCCAAGGTCCGCCAAGTGCTTGATCTGCTGGGCGTGGAGTTGGACAAGCTCGCCGAGGACGGCATTACGGAAGAGGAACTCAGGAAAGCCGTCGGGCAGCTCAGTGGCGGGATTGTCCTTGCCCTTGAGGACACGGGTTCCAGGATGTCGCGGCTTGGCCGGGCAGAACTGGTGTCCGGCGAGTTCCAGGACATCGACGAAACCCTGGCCCGTATCCAGGCGGTCACCGTGGAGGAGGTCCAGGAACTCGCACGCGAACTGGCCGGGGCTCCCCGGACCATCACGGTGGTTGGACCGTTCGAAGAATCGGAGACTTTCGGGCTCTGAGGCCTGTCCGGTTTCTTCCGGCTATGGACGCGCGCGGCCTCAAAGAGGCAGCATGATGGTGATGCTGCCCCGTTGGCTTTGGAGACGTGATGGACCTGCCCGCAACCGGTCGTGCCGTCGATATCCTGCGGGAGTTCCTTGGCCACTGGACCGGCATTACGGAAATCGCGTCCTCGCCGTGGGGGACCGCTCGGACAGCCGATGCCGAAGTGGTTTTCACCGGGACCGCCGGTGGCCACGCGGTGGTCCAGAGCTACAAGCACCGGGAGCCTGACGGAAGCCACTTCGAGGGACATGGCATGTTCACGGTTGACCGGGATCACGGTGGCACCCTGTGGTACTACGTCGACAGCATGGGAAAGCCGCCGGCCGCCCCGGTCAGGGGGACGTGGAGTGCCGGCATGCTGACGCTGGAACGGCGCACGGCCGACGGCGTGGCACGACACACTTTCCGAGTTGAGGACGGCGTGCTGGTGCACACCGCCGATCTACGGTTGGAGGGTCACGCAGCCTTCAGCCCCCTGTTGAAAAGCGTCTTCAGGAAAACGGCTGTGCCTGCCGTCCGCTAGCCTCCGGCGAACGGCGGAAGAACGTCAATGACGTCGTCGGCACCGAGCGGCGCAGAGTGGTCCCGCACCGCAACTTCGTTGCGGAGGAAGCTGCTGCGCGCCACGATCCTGGCCAACGTCGGTGTGCCTTCCGGAGGCACAGGACGTTCGACGGCGAGGGCGGCTTCCAGGAGCGCTTCCAGACTGGTGCCTTCCGGAAGTGCATGGAGTTCTTCTTCGACTCCCGCTGCCGCGCGCGCGGCAGCGAAGTAACGGACCAACAAGTTTTTCAGCCTCCGATTGCGCTCATGCTGCGGTCCGGCTGGACGAAGTCCGCTGCGCCGAGACCGGTGTGGTCCATGCCATGGGCCTTGGGCTTGATCCACATGGCGTCCTGCCAACGTTCGGCGAGTTCGGAATCTGTTGCCCCACTGCGGAGGAGCCCCAGGAGGTCGAACTCCTCCCGCGAGAACAGACAGCTCATGATCTTGCCTTCGGCGGTAATGCGTGTACGCCGGCAGTCGGAGCAGAAAGGCTCGGTGACCGAGGCGATGATGCCCACCGTTCCCAGGACGGGACCCGACGCTTCAGCCGAACCGGTGTCCCGGCGTCGTACTTCAAACCTCTCGGCAGGGGCGCCGTCGCGTTCGCGCGGGTCGGGGGAGAGGACGAAGTCGCGGGAGAGGAGCTCCCGGATCTCCGCGGCGGTGATCATGTTCCGGCGGGTCCAGCCGTGGTCGGCGTCCAGGGGCATCTGCTCGATGAAACGTAGTTCGTAACCGCGGTCCAAAGCCCACGCCAGGAGGTCCGGGGACTCGGTGTCGTTGATGCCGCGCATGAGCACGGCGTTGAGCTTCACCGGGCCGAGGCCCGCAGCCCAGGCGGCATCGACGCCGGCCAGTACACGGTCCAGGAACGGACGCCGGGTGAGTTTGGCAAAGGTTTCCTCGTGGAGGGAATCGAGCGAGACGTTGATGCGGGTCAGGCCGGCAGCCTTCAGGGCTTCTGCCTTCTTGTCCAAGCCCACACCGTTGGTGGTCATGGAGATGGGAAGGTCAGGATGCCCGCTCCGGATGCCGGAGATGATCTCCGCCAGATCGGCACGTACCAGCGGCTCACCGCCGGTCAGGCGCAGCTCCCGGACACCCAGCGAGTTGACGCCGATGCGGACGATCCGGACGATTTCGTCCAGGGTCATCACGGCCTGCTTGGAGAGCCATTCGAGGCCTTCGGCAGGCATGCAGTAGGTGCACCGGAGGTTGCATTTGTCCGTCAGGGATAGCCGCATGTCAGTGGCGCGACGACCATGGCGGTCCCACAATCCGGCCGGAGTGCCGGCAGGGCGGGGCGGCGGCGTTGCCGCACCACTTTCAGTGCCGCCCACGGCTCCACTGGAAGGGGGCATTGGCATGCCCAACTGAACACTCATGAATTCAGGCTACGCCACCCGGGCGTGATCAGTGACACCGGTTACAGGCAGGGAGTTCTTACGGAATTCCTACGGTTGGGCCGCTGATGCTGGAATCGCGTGCCGGGCACCGTTGGCAAATCTATGCTGAAAGCGTGACCACTAATACGGCATCATCAGCGGAACCCGGAAACCGGCGTATCCTCCTGGTCGAGGACGAAGAGACGATCGCCGATGTCGTCCGCGATTACCTGGTGATGGCGGGGTTCCAGGTGGACACGGCAGGCGATGGCTTCACGGCCCTGACCCTCGCGGCACAGCGCAGGCCGGACCTCGTCATCCTGGACCGCATGCTGCCGGGACTGGACGGGGTCGAAGTGTGCCGAAGGCTGCGCCAGACCATGACCGTGCCGGTCATCATGGTCACAGCGCTGGGAACCGAAGATGACCGGATCCTCGGGCTGGAGATGGGGGCAGACGACTACGTGACCAAGCCCTTCTCTCCCCGGGAGCTGGTCCTGCGCGTCAAGTCGGTGCTGCGGCGAAGCATCAAGGAATATGCCCCGGAACCATCGGTCGAAGCAGCAGGTCTTGAACTTGATCCAGCGTCGCGGACCGTCACGCTGGACGGGCAATTGCTCTCGCTGACCGCCCGCGAGTTCGACCTCCTTGCCTTTCTGATGCGCAGGCCCCACCAGGTGTTCAGCCGGGAAGAACTCATCAAGGCAGTGTGGGGATGGGATTTCGGGGATCTCTCGACCGTTACCGTCCACGTCCGCCGGCTGCGCGAGAAAATCGAGGTCAACCCCACCAAACCGGAACTCATCAAGACCGTGTGGGGTGTTGGCTACCGCTTTGACGTGTCCCCGGACGGCAAACGGGAGGCCGCGCATGGAAGGTAGCGAACTCTGGACCATCCTGGCCTGGGTCCTCTTCTGGGCCGTGCTCATCGGCGCCGCGACCCTCGCCCTGCTGCGGATGCTTCGCAGGGCCTCAGTCTTGGCCCAGATCTGCCTGGTGGTGGTCGCCACGGTGGCCGTGTTGGTGGCCGGTATGGTCAGTGCCTTCAACGCGATGTTCATCTCTGCCAGGGACCTCGAAGTGATGTGGTACATCCTCGCGACCGCATCGGCGGTCGCTGTCGCCCTGTCCCTCGTGCTCGGGGCAGGAGTGTCCAGGAACGCGGCACGGTTGGTGGACGCGGCCCGCAGGATCGGTCGCGGCGAAACGCTGGAGCACTCCCGGGCCGAGGGTCGCAAGGCGGCTCCGGCCATGACGTCGGAGCTGGCCGAACTGGCGCAGGAACTTGAGGCGAGCAGCCGGAGCCTAGCCGAATCCCGCGAACGCGAGGCCGCCATTGAGAAGGCCCGGCGCGAGCTGGTGTCCTGGATCTCGCATGACTTGAGGACCCCGCTGGCCAGCATGCGAGCCATGACGGAAGCCCTCGAAGACGGAATGGCCCCGGATGTCCAGGGCTACTACCGGAAAATCATCGGGCAGACCGAACAGATGACCGCCATGGTCAACGACCTCCTGGAACTGTCCAAGATCCAAGCCGGGAGTCTTCGCCTGCGCGCTGAAGCGCTCGATTTGTACGACCTCGTCAGCGACGCCCTGTCCGATCTGGCACCTTTGGCAGCGAAGCGCGGCATCAAGCTCGACGGCGGTGGCGCCCGTGAGTGCATGGCGGTGGCCGACGGGCCGAGCCTGGCCAGGGCAATCCGGAACATCCTCCTGAACGCCATCATCTACAGCCGGCCGGACACCGACGTCCATGTCAGCGTCGGACGGGACAACGGCAACGCCGTCATCGCGGTTCAGGACCAGTGTGGAGGTATCCCGGAAGAGGACCTTCCGCACCTTTTCGAAACAGGGTGGCAGAAAGACCCCTCGCGAGGCTCGGCGGCGGCCCTGCAGGGAAGCTACAGCGGGGCAGGCATAGGACTGAGCATGGTGGCCGGCATCGTCACCGCGCACGGCGGCGAGGTGACTGTGGGCAATGTCGACGGCGGCTGCCGCTTCGCCCTCACGCTGCCGGCGGGATCGCTTCCGGGGGACTCAGCTCCAAATGCTGCCGCGACGAATCAAACCGTGGGCGCGACTGAACCGAACATTGTCCGTGGAGGCACATCATGAGTACGCCGGTACGCAACACGATTAAAACCGGGCGCCCCACGGTCGGCCCGCGGCTGTGGGCGCCTCTGGCAGGGCTGGTTGCAGGCGCGGCAGGAATTGCGGCAGGGGAGCTCACTGCCGGTCTTCTCAGCCCCTTGGTTTCCCCGGTGACGGCCCTCGGCGGGGCTGTAATCGACGCCGTGCCACCGGGGGTGAAGGATCTTGCTGTTCAGCTCTTCGGTACGGCCGACAAAGTTGTCCTGGTAGCCTCCATCGTGCTGGTCGCCGGGTTCCTGGCCGCGCTCGCGGGCATCCTTGAACGCCGACGCCCCGGTCTTGGCCTGGCACTGGCGGGACTTGCGGGCGCCGCGGGACTGACCGCCGTCGTGACCCGTGCCCAAACCAGCCCGCAGGCGGCACTGGCACCGATCGTCGCCGCCGCCATCACCATGCTGCTGTTGAGGATGCTCGTCCAGCGGCTCAACACTTGGGTTCCCCGGCGAACGGTCATTACGGCCCCGGAGCACGAGGGCGGGCAGGCGCCACTGGCCAGAAGGAGTTTCCTGAACGCCATGACCGGAACGGCCCTTGCCGCTGTGGTGGGAGGAACGGTGACGGCGATATTCACCCGGGCCAGCGCCGTGGCCGCGGGGTTCCGTAGCTCACTGAAGCTGCCGGCACCGGCAACACCGCCACAAACCGTTCCAGCGGGGGCCTCGCTTTCCCTGCCGGGCATCAGCGCCCTGGTAACCCCGAACTCCGATTTCTACAGGATCGACACCGCCTTGACGGTTCCTGCCATTGACCCGCCGGCGTGGAAGCTGAAGGTCACCGGAATGGTGGAACGGGAAGTCGAACTGGACTTTGCCGCGCTCCTGGCCAAACCAATGACCGAACGCCACATCACCATCGCATGCGTCTCGAACAACGTGGGTGGGGACCTCATCGGCAACGCCCTGTGGTTGGGGTGGCCGGTGCGTGAGCTGCTCGCCATGGCCGGGCCCAAGGCCGGTGCGGACATGGTGCTGTCCACCAGCAACGACGG
Source organism: Paenarthrobacter nicotinovorans (assembly GCF_007670255.1). Lineage (GTDB taxonomy): Bacteria > Actinomycetota > Actinomycetes > Actinomycetales > Micrococcaceae > Arthrobacter > Arthrobacter nicotinovorans_B. The sequence goes on from NZ_SZVS01000014.1 coordinate 52,426, forward strand.
CTGGACCGCCAGCACGCCGCTGGAGGCGCTGACCGACGACCGTGACGCGCTGCTGGTGGTCGGCATGAACGGAGAACCGCTGCCCTTGGAGCATGGCTTCCCTGTCCGGATGATCGTGCCCGGACTTTACGGCTTCGTTTCCGCCACAAAGTGGTTGACTGAACTCAAAGTGACCCGCTTTGCCGACGACACCGGTTACTGGACCACCCGGGGCTGGAGCGACCACGGGCCCATCAAGACCCAGTCCCGCATCGACGTGCCACGCAATGGACGGACTGTCCAAGCGGGAAAGGTGCAGTTCGGCGGCGTTGCCTGGGCGCAGCATCGCGGCGTGGAACGGGTCGAAGTGCGCGTCAACCGTGGGCCATGGCAGAAAGCACAGCTTGCGAGCGCCATCTCCACCGACACGTGGTATCAGTGGCAGATCGGGATCGATCTCACCGCCGGCGATTACGAAGTCCAGGTCCGGGCCACAGACTCAAGCGGCCAGCCCCAAACCGAAGACAAAGCTCCGGTTGCCCCTGACGGCGCCACGGGCTACCACACCATCAGCGTCAAAGTGGCCTGAGCATCTACTCTGGGAACGGCCGGTTGTTTGCCGGAAGCCCACGTGCCCCAGGAGGATTCCCGTGTCCCGATCTGTTGCAGCCCATCGCCAGGCAGTGGTGGAACTGTTGACGGCCGTCACCGCCAGGAAGGGAACACTGCGGCTTCCGCTGGTGGACGCGCTCGGAAAGGCGCTCGCCGTCGACGTCCACGCACCGCTGGCCCTGCCGCCGTTCGATAACTCCCAAATGGACGGCTTTGCCGTCCGTTCCGCGGACATTCCCGGCGGCGGAGCGAAGCTTCCGGTGTTGGCGCCCGTTCCGGCAGGTGCCGCTCCGGCGGCCCTGGAGCCGGGCCACGCTGCCCCCATCATGACCGGGGCCATGATGCCTGAGGGCGCGGACGCCGTCGTACCTGTCGAGAAGGCTACGCCCAGCAGCTTCCCGGCGCCGACCGTGCTGGACGCGGAGGTCGGGCTGCCGGTAGTCGAACCCGGGACGTACGTGCGTCGACGCGGCAGTGACATTGACAAGGGTGCGCTGGCGCTTGCTGCCGGCACTTTGCTGGGTCCTGGTCAGCTGGGTCTGCTGGCAGCCTTGGGGATGGTGGAGGTGGAAGTCCGCGAGCCTGTACGTGTCCTGCTGCTCACTACCGGGGACGAGGTCCTAGAGCCGGGCGCGGAACTGTCACCGGGCAAAATCTATGACTCCAACGGCACTTTGCTGGAAACCTCAATGCGGCAGGCCGGGCTGGAGGTAGTCCGCACCGGTATCTCGGACGACAAACCGGAGGCTCTGGTGGCGGTCCTGGACCGTCACCTCGCAACCGGGAACGACGGCGGCGCCCCGGTTGACGTCATTGTCACCACCGGGGGAGTCAGCAAAGGAGCCTACGAAGTCGTTCGTCTTGCCATGGCAGGGCAGCCGGTGGACTTCCTCCATGTCGCCATGCAACCGGGCGGGCCCCAGGGGCTGGGAACCTACAACGGGGTACCGTTCATTGGCTTCCCGGGAAATCCGGTCAGCTGCCTGGTCTCCTTTGAGATGTTCCTGCGCCCCGCCTTGTCCCAGGCGACCGGGGCCCCCGCACCCCGGCCAGTGCTGAAGGCACGCCTCGCTGAGGGCCTCGCATCTCCCCAAGGCAAACATCAGGTGCGCCGGGCGACCGCCTTGGACGGTGTCGTACGCATGGAGGGCGGTGCAGGGTCCCACCTGGTCCATGCCTTGGCCCGTGCCAATGCTTTGGTGCAGATCCCCGAAGACGTCACGGAACTCGCCGAAGGTGACGAAGTGGAAGTATGGATGCTGTGAACCACACTCCCGAAAACCCGGCAGGCACCACGGGCCTGACCCATCTGCGGCAGGACGGCACTGCCCAGATGGTGGATGTCTCCGACAAAGCCGTGACCACCCGCGAAGCCACAGCTACGGCCACGGTCCGCTCCACTGCTGAAGTCCTGGCCCTGTTGGGCGCGGGCGAACTGCCCAAGGGCGATGCCCTGGCCGTGGCGCGGGTCGCCGGAATCATGGCGGCAAAGAAGACCCCCGAATTGATCCCGCTGTGCCATCCTTTGCCCATTTCAAAGGTCACTGTGGACTTCGAACTGTCCACCGATTCGGTGGGAATCCTGGCCACCGTCAAGACCCGGGGTGTGACCGGCGTCGAGATGGAAGCCTTGACAGCGGCCTCGGTGGCTGCGTTGAGCGTCTACGACATGATCAAGGCCGTGGACAAACACGCGGTGCTCAGCGACATACGCGTCCTGTCCAAGAGTGGCGGCAAGAGTGGTAGCTGGGATGTTTCCAGGGATTCCCGTGACGGAGAGGCGGACGCATGAGCGCGTGCGAGCCCCACGCACACGGGTCCCGGAAGGCCGGCGTCGTGATTGCCTCCACCCGGGCGGCAGCCGGTCTGTACAACGACGAAACAGGGCCAGTGATTCTCGACTGGCTCAAGGAACACGGTTTCGACACCTTCCCCACCATGGTTGTTCCTGACGGCGAACCTGTGGGTGCCGCGCTCAGGGCACTTCTGACCCAGGAACCGGCCGTTGTCATCACCAGCGGAGGAACGGGCCTCAGCCCGGACGACAAGACACCTGAAATGACGCTGCCACTGCTGGACCGGGAAATCCCGGGAATCATGGAAGGCATCCGACGTGCGGGCGCCGCCAAGACCCCCATGGCTATGCTCAGCCGCGGCCACGCAGGCGCTGCCGGGAAGACATTCATCATCAACCTGCCGGGATCGCCCAAGGGAGTCATGGACGGACTCGCCGTCCTTGACCCCGTCATTGGCCATCTCTGCGAGCAATTGGAAGGAAACCATGGACACTGAAACGGACTTCGAGGTTGTCAGCGCTGTCTTGAGCTCCGAGCCGATCTCGGTGGACCAAGCCATCAGGGCAGTGGAATCGGATACTGCCGGCGCGGTGGTCAGCTTCAGTGGCGTGGTGCGGAACCACGACGGCGGCAAAGCAGTGGACCGGTTGAGCTACAGTGCACATCCCACAGCTCACCAGGTCATGTCCGATGTCGTCGCGCAGCTCGTCGCTGAACACTCGGGAGAAGCTGACCAGCCGGTCCGCATTTGGGCCGCCCACAGGATCGGCATGCTGGAGATCGGCGATCCCGCGTTGGTATGCGCTGTGGCAGCTGCCCACCGCGGACAGGCGTTTGCGGTGTGCTCCGAACTCGTTGACCGGGTCAAGGAGCAGGTTCCCATTTGGAAGGAACAGTTCTTCTCCGATGGCACCGTTGAGTGGGTTGGCGCGGGGGAGTAGGCGGGAGTCACGGTTCCTTCCCGGGCCCGGCCCGGCGGTAGGGTTAACGGCATGACCGAACAACTTGCTGTTGCAGTGCTGGGCGCCCACGGGCGCATGGGAATCGAAGCCGTTAAGGCCGTTGAAGCAGCCGGGGACATGACTTTGGTGGCCGCCCTCGGCCGTGGTGATTCCCTGGAGAAACTGCTCGACGCCGGTGCACAGTACGTTGTCGACCTCACCGTTCCGGACATCACCGAAACCAATGTGCGCTTTGCCGTCGAGCATGGGATCCACGCTGTTGTGGGTACCACCGGCTGGGATGCGCAGCGGCTGGAATCCTTGCGGACCCTCTTGGAGCAGAAGCCGGACACCGGTGTCCTGATCGCTCCCAACTTTGCCCTTGGATCGGTGCTTGCCAGTGCGTTCGCGGCCAAGGCATCGCAGTATTTCGAATCCGTGGAAATCATCGAGCTTCACCACCCCAACAAGGTGGATGCGCCTTCGGGCACCGCCGTGCGGACAGCACAGCTGATCGCGGAGGCCCGCCAGGAGGCTGGTGTCCCGGCCAGCCCGGATGCCACGGAGACGTCGCTGGACGGGGCCCGGGGTTGCGACGTGGACGGCGTCCGTGTCCACAGCGTCCGGCTCCGCGGGCTGGTGGCCCATCAGGAAGTGCTCTTTGGTGGACCCGGCGAGCAGCTGACCCTGCGCCACGACTCCTTCGACCGTGCCTCGTTCATGCCCGGTGTCCTGTTGGGACTGCGCAAGGTCGCAGCAAACCCTGGACTGACGGTCGGCCTGGACGGCTACCTGGACCTGGGGCTTTAGACCGTGGCGAATTTCCTGTCAGCCCTGAAGAAAAACCGCACCAAGATCTGGGTAGGAGCCATCACCCTGCTGCTGGTGTTGTACCTGGTGGTCTCAGTGCAGCGCTCGTTCCTCCTGCTCGGTGACCCCAATCTGGTAGCGAAGGGGATCGGAGCGGCCTATCTGGTGCTTCCGGTCATTGGTGCATGGGCATTGATCCGCGAACTTCTCTTCGGCGCCCGCACGGAGCAGATGGCCAAGGTCTTGGAGGCCGAAGGTGGACTGCCCGAAGACAACCTGCCCCGGACACCAGGTGGTCGGATCGTGCGTGCAGCAGCAGATGCCGAGTTTGAGAAGTACCGCGCTGAGGCTGAGGCGGCGCCCGACGATTGGCGTTCCTGGTTCCGGCTGAGCTGCGCCTATGACGCCTCTGGCGACCGCAAACGTGCCCGGGCGTCCATGCGGGACGCCGTGAAGCTCTTCCGCTCTCAGCCCACGGCAGCGGGGCGGTAACTGCCTAGCCTTGAGGCCAGGTGGGCCACCCATTCCAGTGGCCCGCGCCGCCCGAGAACGGCAAAGCAAACCCCGATGCTGATGGCGCACAGCGCTTGCGCCCAGTACATTCCCTCGTCGGTCCACCCAGCTGGCAGGGGTTGGTTGGTAAAGCTGGAAACCACCCATACATGTGCCGAATACAGGCTTAGGGTCATGGCGCCCGGACCACTGAGCAGTATCAGGACATTGACTCCGACGCGTTCGGACACCCTGCCCAGGAGCAGGAAGAAGCCCACACCAGCGGCAGCCACACCGCTGGTGTGCACCAGGTCCAGGGTGGTGCCCGCGTGGGGTGACGCCGTGGCCAGCCACCACCACGAATCCACTTGCTGCAGCCCTGTGAGATTGACCTGGAGCATGCTTTCCAGCGGGTACCCCCTGGTTCCGGGCAACACGGACAGGGCAGCGCGGCCACCCCACGCTTCCATGGCCAGGGTCCCCAGCACTTTTGCGACACTCGCCGCGACAATTCCGCACGTCAGCAGCATCAGCTGCACCTTCGCCGTCGTCAGGGCCAGCCGCCCGATCACCAGGCCGACCAGAAGGTAGGAGATCCACTGGCACACGGGGTAATAGCCAGTGAAGAACAGGTCTGCGAGGAGGCGACCGGGCGATTCCAGGTCCTCCCAACCAGGATTGTGCCCCAACTGCAGTGGCGGCTCCGCGTCCAACAGCATGGGGCGGATCAGGTACGCAAGGACCGGTGAGCCGACGATCCATCCCGCGGCCCAGAAACACAAGGCCTTCAGCTGCAAGCCGAGGAACGGCAGGATGCACAGGAACAACACCGCGTAGTGCACAAGGATCACCGCGACGTTGACGTCCAGGCCGCCGAGCGTCAGTCCGACGACGGCGATCACCAGGGCGCGCATGGCCACGCCGCCCCGAGCGGACCATAGCTCCGCACCGCTGCGTGGCTGCTGCTTACCGGTGGTCAGGGCCAAGCCGATTCCGGCCAGTACAGCAAACAGGGCAGCTGAACGGCCTGAGAACACCAAGCCAACCATCGTTGGCTCCCACTGGGGCGCGGGGCCGAACGTCGGCATCAAGTGGGTCGCCATCATGCCAAGCAGAGCCGCTCCCCGGGCAGCGTCGACGCCGATGAGCCGGGGAGTTGCCGTACCCTGACCTGGTGCTTTCCGCGGAGGCGCCGTCTCTTGCGAAGTCATGCAGCGATCGTCTCACAGCCAGCCTCCCTGCCTCGCGGATGGGACGGGATCACCGCAATGCCACCTGCCCTTGTGTTCGAATATATGTTCGAATACCATGGCGGCATGAATGAAGTTCCACTGCAGCCGGGCAGTCCGGGCGGTCCCATGAAAGCGATGAGCCCGGGAGTTGTCGACTTCCTTTTCAGGCAACTTGTGACCGGTGAACCTCCCGAGGACACGCAATGGCGCAGGGAGGGCACGGTGCTGGCTGAGCAGGCTCCCGGTGCCGAGTTGGCCCGTCGGTTGTCGGAGACCGATGTGGAGTCGCTGACCCCGCTGGAATTGTTCGAATATGTTCGGGCCTCCCAGCGGTTGGTCGCCTGGGCGGAGCAGCTTAAAGAGCGTGCCGTGGGCCAGTACTGCACGGGCCAACCGGCCAAGGCGCCGGGAGCCGCCTAGCCTTCGTGGCGTGCAGCCTGAGTGTTGGGGGAGTCAATGAGGACCGTCACGCGGTCTTCATTCTTCCAACATGGCCGTGACAAGGTAACGTTTTTCCTATGTCTGACGTTCGTACGCCCATTCCTGCCCTTGGTACCCTGCTGACCGCCATGGTCACCCCGTTCACCGAGGACGGCAAGGTTGACTACGACCAAGCCGCAGCACTGGCGGAAAAGCTTGTCCAGGACGGCTGCGACGGACTCGTGGTAACCGGCACCACGGGGGAGACCTCCACGCTTACGGACGATGAAAACCTGGGCATGTTCCGTGCGGTCAAGGAAGCGGTGGGTGGCAAGGCTGCCATCATCGCCGGTACCGGCACCAACGACACCGCCCACTCGGTACACCTGTCCCAGCGCGCAGCGGAGTTGGGCGTCGATGGTCTCCTGATCGTCACCCCGTACTACAACAAGCCGAGCCAGGCCGGCGTGCGCGCGCACTTCGAAACCATCGCATCGTCCACCGATTTGCCCGTCATGCTCTATGACATCCCGGGGCGTTCCTCCATCGCCATTGCGCCGGAGACCATGATCGAGCTGGCAAAGCACCAGAACATCGTGGCCGTCAAGGACGCCAAGGCTGATTTCGCCGCCGCGACGCGCGTCATGGCCGAGACCGATCTCCTCTTCTACTCGGGCGACGACGGCCTGACCCTGCAGTGGATGGCGCTCGGCGCCGTCGGCCTTGTGGGCGTCACCACCCACGTGGCCACGCGTCGCTTCCGCGAGCTGATCGACGCCGTCAACAACAACGACCTCGCCACGGCGCGGTCCATCAACTTTGAATTGGAACCCGTGGTCCGTGGAACCATGACGCGGGTCCAGGGCGCAGTAGCCGCCAAGCAGATTCTCAAGTGGCAGGGAGTCCTGCCCAACTCGGTTGTCCGTTTGCCCCTCGTGGAGCCGGACGCGGCCGAGATCGCAATCATCCGCGGGGACTTGGCGGAAGCTGGAATGGACTTCAGCGTCCAGGATGGTTCTGCCGGAAAGTAGCACAATATGACCCAAACCGCCCTTCCCGGACTGGTTACGCCGCCGAAACTGCCCAAAGGCACGCTGCGGATCGTTCCGCTCGGTGGACTGGGAGAGATCGGCCGCAACATGGCGGTCTTCGAAATCAACGGCAAGTTGCTCATTGTGGACTGCGGGGTGCTGTTCCCCGAGGAAACGCAGCCTGGCGTTGATCTGATCCTGCCCGATTTCTCGTACATCGAGAACCGGCTGGATGACGTCGTGGGCGTGGTCCTGACCCACGGACACGAAGACCACATCGGCGCGGTTCCCTACCTGCTGCGCCTCAAGGCCGACATTCCGCTGATCGGTTCACAGCTCACGCTTGCCCTGGTGGAAGCGAAGCTCCAGGAGCACCGGATCAAGCCCTACACGCTCACTGTCACCGAGGGGCAGGTGGAGCAGTTCGGTCCCTTCGAGTGCGAGTTCGTTGCAGTCAACCACTCCATCCCGGATGCCTTGGCGGTCTTCATCCGCACTGAGGGTGGCACTGTGCTGCACACCGGCGACTTCAAGATGGACCAGTTGCCGCTGGACGGCCGTATTACGGACCTCCGGCACTTCGCCCGCCTGGGTGAAGAAGGCGTGGACCTCTTCATGGCGGACTCCACCAACGCCGATGTCCCCGGGTTCACCACGGCCGAAAAGGAGATCGGGCCCACCCTGGACCGATTGTTCGGACAGGCGAAGAAGCGCATCATCGTTGCTTCCTTCTCTTCCCACGTCCACCGTGTCCAGCAGGTCCTCGATGCCGCGGCCAGGCATGGCCGCCAGGTGGCCTTCGTAGGCCGTTCCATGGTCCGGAACATGGCCATCGCGGCCAAGTTGGGGTACCTGGAGGTGCCGGACAACATCCTGGTTGACATCAAGAACATCGACAACCTGCCGGACGACCGTGTGGTCCTCATGTCCACCGGGTCCCAGGGTGAGCCCATGGCGGCGCTGTCGCGGATGGCCAACGGCGACCACCGGGTCATTGTCGGCAAGGGCGACACCGTCATCCTGGCGTCCAGCCTTATCCCGGGCAACGAGAATGCCGTGTTCCGCATCATCAACGGCCTTCTCAAGCTCGGCGCCGACGTCATTCACAAGGGCACGGCCAAAGTGCACGTCTCCGGGCACGCGGCAGCCGGGGAATTGCTCTACTGCTACAACATCCTTGAACCGCTCAACGCCATGCCTGTCCACGGTGAAACACGGCATCTGATCGCCAACGGCAACATCGCCCTGGAGTCGGGGGTGCCCTCTGACGGCATCATCCTCAGCGACAACGGCACTGTGATCGACCTCAAGGACCACGTGGCCAACATAGTGGGCCAGGTGGAAGTCGGATTCGTGTACGTCGATGGTTCCAGCGTTGGCGAGATTACCGACGCCGACCTGAAGGACCGCCGCGTTCTGGGAGACGAAGGCTTTATTTCCGTCATCACGGTCATCAACCGGGCCACCGGAAAGATCGTGTCCGGTCCTGAGATCCATGCCCGTGGCGTGGCCGAGGACGACTCCGTTTTCGACGAGATCATCCCCAAGATCAATACTGCCCTCGAAGAGGCTGTGCTCAATCACACAGACCACACCAACCACCAGCTTCAGCAAGTGGTGCGCAGGGTCATTGGTACCTGGGTGAACCGAAAGCTCCGCCGTCGTCCGATGATCATTCCGGTGGTCCTCGAGGCGTAGCCTGCCGGCAACATGAATACCCAAGGGGGTCTGAAATCCGCGGATTTCAGACCCCCTTGGGGTAGCGTGGCACCTATGGCGACCCGTACTACCTCCACGCCACGAGGCAGCTCAAGCAGTAAATCCGGCGGCAACGGCCGGAGCGGAGCCGCATCCAAATCCAGCGCCGCGGCCGGCAAAAGCGGCCGGGGCAGCACTGCCCGCACCAAGCAAGCGGCCTCCGTCGAGCCTCAAGCTCCGCTGCCGCTTCGCATGCTCTCCGGTGCCTGGCAGGGGATAGGGCACGTGGTGGGTGCCGGCGTCCGGCGCATCGGCCACGACGTCAGCGACCTCGACCCCGCGGACCGCAGGGACGGCGCGGCGCTGTTCAATCTGGTGCTGGGCGTCGCCATTGCCACCTTTGCCTGGTGGGGCCTTACAGGTTGGCTTCCCGACATCGTCTACAGCGTGGTCAACGGGACCTTTGGCTGGATGTCGTTGATCCTGCCTTTCATGCTTTTTGTGTGCGCCTTCCGCTTGTTCCGGAAGCCGCAGGACGGCCGTGGCAACAACCGTGTGGGCATCGGCTTCCTGATCATGACCCTGGCCGGTTCCGGACTGGCCCAGGTCATCGGCGGGCAACCCACCGTTGCCGACGGTTTTGACGGACTGCGCCGGGCGGGCGGCATGCTGGGCTTCCTCGCAGCGGCCCCGCTTGCAGCCATCCATGTGGCTGTTCCTGTCATCATCTACAGCCTCCTGGCCTTTGTTTCCCTGCTGATTGTCACTGCGACCCCGTTCGGCGCGATTCCGGCGCGGATCCGGGGCGCCTATGAACACCTCATGGGCGTCGATCTCATGGACGAGTTCGGCAAGGACGAGCACGACCGCAGTTATCTTTATGGCAACGACGCCTCAGCGCCCAAAAAGAAGAAGCGCATGCGCCTCTTCGGCAAGGACGAAGAACCCGACGCCGGTTTGGAAGGTTACGTCGGTGACGAGGCGTTCGAGCACGCAATTGTCGACGACGACGAACCTCCGGCTGCGTCCGCGCCCCGCGTCCCGCCCGGCGTGCGACGCCCGACGCAGGCTGAAATCGCGGTGGAGAAGATCAAGGCCGCCCAAGGCCTCGCTGGAGCGAACCCCGGCATCGACAACCCCACCGAAGCCATCCCCGTCCTGACGCCGGAAATGACCGCGCCCGTGGCGCCGCAGGTCCCGGCGCGCCCTGCGACCCCGCCGCCGCCCCCCACGCCGATTCCGCAGCGGACGGAGCAGTTGTCACTCGCCGGCGATGTCACGTACACGCTGCCGGCCTCGGACTACCTGACGCCGGGCTCTATTCCGAAGGAGCGCACGGAAGCCAATGACGCCGTCGTCGCCGCCCTGACGGACACCCTCACGCAGTTCAACGTCGACGCGCAGGTGACCGGCTTCAGCCGTGGTCCCACGGTGACCCGTTACGAGATCGAGCTTTCGCCAGGCACCAAGGTCGAACGCGTCACGGCGTTGTCGAAGAACATTTCCTACGCCGTGGCGTCCAGCGATGTCCGCATCCTCAGTCCCATCCCGGGCAAGTCCGCCATCGGTATCGAAATCCCCAACACCGACCGTGAGACCGTGTCCCTTGGCGATGTCCTCCGGAGCCAGAACGCGCGCCGCACGGACCACCCCATGGTCATGGGCGTGGGCAAGGACGTCGAGGGTGGCTACGTCGTGGCCAACCTTGCCAAGATGCCCCACCTCCTGGTTGCCGGTGCTACCGGTGCAGGTAAGTCGAGCTTTGTGAACTCGATGATCACCTCCATCCTCATGCGGGCCACCCCTGACGAAGTGCGCATGGTCATGGTGGACCCCAAACGTGTGGAACTGACGGCCTATGAGGGCGTTCCACACCTCATCACGCCCATCATCACCAACCCGAAGAAGGCCGCCGAGGCGCTGCAGTGGGTCGTCCGGGAGATGGACGCCCGCTACGACGACCTCGCCAACTACGGCTACAAACACATCGATGACTTCAACAAGGCCGTCCGGGCAGGGAAAGTAACGCCTCCGGTCGATTCGAAGCGCGTCATCAAGCCTTACCCGTACCTGCTGGTGATCGTGGACGAACTTGCCGACCTCATGATGGTGGCACCGCGCGACGTCGAAGACTCGATTGTCCGCATCACCCAGTTGGCCCGTGCCGCTGGTATCCACCTGGTCCTGGCTACCCAGCGACCGTCCGTGGACGTCGTCACCGGCCTCATCAAGGCGAACGTGCCCTCCCGCATGGCTTTTGCCACCTCGTCGGTTACGGACTCGCGGGTTGTGCTGGACCAGCCGGGCGCCGAGAAGCTCATCGGCCAGGGTGACGCATTGTTCCTGCCGATGGGTGCCTCCAAGGCCATGCGTGTCCAGGGCGCCTGGGTTTCGGAATCGGAAATCCACAAGGTCGTGGAGCACGTCAAGGGCCAGTTGCAGGCTGTGTACCGTGACGATGTCGCGGCCGAAGCGCCCAAGAAGCAGATTGACGACGACATTGGAGACGATCTCGAAGTCCTCCTGCAGGCCACCGAGCTCGTGGTCACCACGCAGTTCGGCTCGACCTCCATGCTGCAACGCAAGCTGCGCGTTGGCTTTGCCAAGGCTGGCCGCCTCATGGACCTGTTGGAATCCCGTGGTGTGGTGGGTCCGTCAGAGGGCTCCAAAGCACGTGACGTCCTGGTCAAGCCCGATGACCTTGCCGCCGTTCTCGCTGCGATGAAGGGCCAGGAGTCACCCGCTGCTCCTGACGCGCACACCGCGGCCTTGAGCGATAACGCGAACTCGAACATCGCCGTCGGCGGTTACGCAGAGGACCTGGTGCAGGCGGACCTGGACAACCGGACACAGGCCATTGACTACTACGACGGCGCAGACACGTCGGACGATGATGACGAGGGCGGCGAGGACGCGTGGTCGCTCACCGGGCGGTAGCCCCCCGGGAGCCTGACGCGGAGACGGTAGCCTAGAGGGGTGACTACAGCCGAGGGCGATAACGCTACTTCCAGCAGTTCCGATGTCTGGAACCTGCCCAACATCCTGACGATGCTGCGCATCGTCCTGGTGCCCTTCTTCGTCTGGTTCCTGGTGGCCGACAACGGCGGGTACGGGATCTGGCGCTGGGCCGCGGTGCTTGCTTTCGCGGTAGCAATCTACACGGACAAGCTCGACGGCGACATCGCCCGGGCGCGCGGCCTCATCACGAACTTCGGCAAGATCGCCGATCCGATCGCGGACAAGCTGCTCATCGGTTCAGCCTTGGTGCTGCTGTCCATCCTGGGGGAGCTGCCATGGTGGGTCACCATCCTCATCCTGGTTCGCGAATGGGGCATTACGGCACTGCGCTTTGTGGTCATCCGTTACGGCGTCATGCCCGCCTCCCGCGGCGGAAAACTCAAGACCGTCGTTCAAACCGTGGCGATCTTCCTTTATGTCCTCCCGCTGAAAGCCATCGCCCCGTGGCTGGGCGACGTTGCGTTCTGGGTGATGATGGTGGCCCTGGCCATCACGCTGTGGACCGGCGTCGAATACGTCATCCAAGCCATGCGGCTGCGTGCGGCGGGACGTCGCCGATGAAGTCCGGAGAGGCCGCAGCGGGCATTGCGACAACAGCCGTAGGGATCGCTGTCCGCAACCGTTTGACGGTTGCCACGGCAGAGTCATTGACCGCCGGGCTTGTCGCGGCGACGCTCGCCAACACTCCGGGTGCGTCCGCCATGTTGCAGGGCGGCGTCGTCGCCTACCAGAACTCCGTCAAGGCCGCAGTTCTGGGGGTTCCGGAAGCTCTTCTCGCGGAGGTTGGTTCTGTTGACGGCGGCGTCGCCGAGGCGATGGCCGACGGCGCGCGCCGGGCTTGCGCTGCCGACATTGGAATATCGACCACTGGCGTTGCCGGCCCCGAGCCGCACGATGGCAAGGCCGTCGGCACTGTGTTCGTGGGCGTCGCCTCGTCACGGGGTGCGGCGTCCTTTGAGTACAGCTTTGCCGGCGACCGGCAGTCCATCCGCGAACAGGCCTGCGAGGCTGCCCTGGCGCGTCTGCTTGCCGCGCTGGATGACGTTGGTTACCGTTCGTAAAGTAGTCGGGAACAAAAACTCATTGCCAATAGTTGTGTCATTGTGTCGCTTCGGAAGAGCCGAGGCGCCTAGGATGTAAAAACATACCCGGTCCGCCACCTGGCGAACCGGACCAACGAGGGAGCATGGCGATACAGATGGTAAAGCAGCCCGTATCCGTAAACGGCGTTGTCCGCTGGAAGGATGTGGGCTTGGCTGATCAGACACAGAGCGAACAGAAGGAGCGCAAAATGGTTGTACTACGCCACGAGATCGGTGATGTACTGCGCGATGTCCGCCAGCGTCAGGGCCGTACCCTCCGCGAGGTTTCGCACAGCGCCCGCGTCTCACTTGGTTACTTGAGTGAAGTGGAACGTGGCCAGAAGGAGGCTTCTTCCGAGCTCCTGTCGTCAATCTGCACAGCCTTGGACGTTCCGTTGTCCCACATGCTTCGCGAAGTCAGCGACCGCGTAGCGGTCGCAGAAGGTGTTGCCGTTCCGGACACCGTCCCCCAGGAATTCTCGCAGCGCTACGGCCGCGATCTGGACCTCACGGACGACTTCCCCCAAGGAATGCTCTCCGGAGCCCGGTAGGCGGCGCTTACAAGCAATGAAGAAGGTCCCCAGCCTCAGGCTGGGGACCTTCTTCATTGGCGCTGATTTAACTGGTGCTGATTTTCCGGGCGCTGGCCGCTTGGGCGGTTGATCGCAGGTCAGTCGCCGGCTGAAGTATCGGCGGTGTCGATTCCAGGTTCCTTGGGGCCAAGGTCCTTCAGGGCGCCGTCTCCGTAGATGGCATTGAGGCGTCCCATGTAATCGGCCAAGGTCTGGACATCCTCCAGGGGCCATTCGCCGAGCCGCTCCCGAAACACCTGGCGGCGCGCATCCTGGACCAGGTGCATCTTTTCCTCGCCCTTCTCCGTCAGGCGGATGGACTGTGCCCGGCCATCCTGGGGATCGGCTTCCTTGTAAACCAAGCCGATGCTCTCCAGGAAGGCGATCTGGCGGCTCACGGAGGGCTTGCCCACGCCGATGCAGGTGGCCAGGTCCGTCAGCCGGATCGGGCCTTCCCTGCGGATGACGGTCAAGAGACCATAGGCGGCCGGTTCCATGTCCGGATGAACCTGACGGGACAACTGATGGGAGATCGAACGGGCGCGGCGCCAGAGCAGGCTCAGCTGGTGTTCGACCTGCTGGAGGGCGTCGTCGACGTCGTCGCCTGGCACGGCCGAACCCGGCGTGCTCTGGAGAGGATTGCTCATGGCAACCATTCTAGAGTCCACTGCCATGAGAGACTCTATCCGTGAGGGCAAGTGACTTTTGGCGACTGATGGACGACGAGTTCGGGGCCGGCTACTCCCGTGTCCTGGCCAGTTCGTTGGTCCTGGCCGGCGTTGGAGGCCGCACGGCTGTTGAGGCTTTGGCTGCCGGATACCATCCCCGCGAGGTATGGCTGGCCGTGTGCGAGGTACAGGACGTGCCTCCCGAACGCAGGCTGGGCAGGGACATCAAGCCCGCTTCGAACTGAACAGCTACTGGCGCTGCCGCTGCGGGGCGTGGGGACACGCCGCAGTGTTGTTCGAATATCTGTTCGGATAGGGATATGCTCCTTTGAGAGGAAAATTGATTCCGTAGGACGCATTCCCCAGCTTCCGGCAGCCAGGTTATCCACATAGCCGTAGTCGGCAACTAATAATGTCAGGCCGCCGTAATAGCGTCTGAGATGACAGGAAAGCGGCCTATCGGGCCACTCCACAGCGAGAAAGCATCAGAGGTGTGAACCATGGCGGCAACCCCGGATCGTGAGAAGGCGCTCGAAGCAGCGCTTGCCCAGATTGACAAGCAGTTCGGCAAAGGCTCCATCATGCGCTTGGGTGACGATACCCGCGCGCCCATCGAAGTCATTCCCACCGGGTCCATTGCGCTGGACGTGGCCCTTGGCATTGGCGGCCTGCCCCGTGGCCGTGTCGTGGAAATCTACGGCCCGGAATCCTCGGGTAAGACCACCGTTGCCCTGCACGCCGTGGCCAACGCGCAGCGCGCGGGCGGCATCGCTGCCTTCATTGACGCCGAACACGCGCTTGACCCGGATTATGCCGCCAAGCTGGGCGTAGACACCGATGCCCTCCTTGTCTCCCAGCCGGATACCGGTGAGCAGGCCTTGGAAATCATGGACATGCTGGTGGGTTCCGGTTCGCTGGACATCATCGTCATCGACTCCGTGGCAGCCCTGGTTCCCCGCGCCGAAATCGAAGGCGAGATGGGCGACTCCCACGTTGGCCTTCAGGCCCGTCTCATGAGCCAGGCCCTGCGTAAGATCACGGGCCGCCTGAGCCAGACCAAGACCACCGCGATCTTCATCAACCAGCTGCGTGAGAAGATCGGCGTCTTCTTCGGATCGCCGGAAACCACCACCGGTGGTAAGGCCCTGAAGTTCTACGCATCGGTCCGCATCGACGTCCGCCGCATCCAGACCCTCAAGGAGGGCGCGGATTCCGTCGGTAACCGCACCAAGGCCAAGATCGTCAAGAACAAGATGGCTCCGCCCTTCAAGATCGCTGAGTTCGACATCATCTACGGTCAGGGCATCTCCCGCGAGGGCGGCATCATCGACATGGGCGTTGAGCACGGCATCATCAAGAAGTCGGGTTCATGGTTCACCTATGACGGCGATCAGCTTGGCCAAGGCATGGAAAACTCCCGGCGATTCCTGCGGGACAACCCTGAGCTTGCCCAAGAGCTGGAGCGCCTGATCAAGGAGAAGCTCGGCGTCGGCGTCAAGCCGGAGGAAGACTCCCCGAAGCTGAAGGCCGTTGACGGCTAGAACCGGGCCGGACCCGGAATCTGCCATAGCTGCAGATTCCGAGCCCGACCCCGAATCCGTGGCGCGCGCCATCGTCCTTCGGCAGTTGACGATGGCGCCACGGAGCCGGCTGCAGTTGTCCCGCAAACTTGCTGAGCGCAACGTTCCCGAAGAAGTCGCAGAAGCGGTGCTGGACCGCTTTGAGGAAGTTCAGCTCATTGATGACGCTGAGTTTGCCCGGATGTGGGTTCGAAGCCGCTCGCAGAGCAAGAAGCTGGCCAAGAGTGCGCTTCGTCGCGAATTGGCGGACAAGGGAATCGACCTCGAGTCGGCAGAAGATGCGCTCTCGCAGCTCAGCGACCAAGACGAAGAGTCGGCTGCCCGCGATCTCGTGGAGCGCAAGCTTCGCCCGGGCATGAACCTTTCGGATCGTGCTGAGCGGGACAAGCACACGCGCAGGTTGGCTTCCATGTTGGCCCGCAAGGGCTACGCCCCCTCATTGGCGTTCAGAATCGTCGGTGAGGTGCTTGCAGAAGCCGGTACCCTTGAGTAGTGAGTTTGACCATTCCTTCCCCAACAGCGCCCGCCAGTCCCTCTGCTGAGCCCAGGACCTACCAGGTCCGCACCTTCGGCTGCCAGATGAATGTCCATGATTCAGAGCGCATGGCGGGATTGCTGGAGGACGCCGGCTACGTGCCTGCCGAGGGCGATCTCGCCGACGTCGTGGTCTTCAATACCTGCGCCGTCCGCGAGAATGCGGACAACAAGCTCTACGGGAACCTTGGCCAACTGCGGCAGGTCAAAGAAGCCAACCCCGGAATGCAAATCGCTGTTGGGGGATGCCTGGCCCAGAAGGACCGCGAAACCATCGTCCGGAAGGCGCCATGGGTTGACGCTGTCTTTGGCACGCACAACGTTGGAGCGCTCCCGGCCCTCCTCAACCGCGCCCGTCACAACAATGAGGCCCAGCTCGAGATTTTGGAATCCCTGGACGTCTTCCCGTCCACGCTCCCGACCAAGCGCGAATCCGTGTATTCCGGGTGGGTTTCCATTTCGGTGGGATGCAACAACACCTGTACGTTCTGCATCGTGCCCTCCCTCCGCGGCAAGGAAAAGGACCGGCGTCCCGGCGAGATCCTCGCCGAGATCCAGGCCCTCGTTGACGACGGAGTAGTTGAAGTCACCCTTCTCGGTCAGAACGTCAATTCCTACGGCGTTGAATTCGGCGACCGTCAGGCGTTCTCCAAACTGCTGCGGGCCTGTGGCGACATCGAAGGCCTCGAGCGGGTGCGTTTCACCAGCCCCCACCCGGCGGCGTTCACGGACGATGTCATTGATGCCATGGCTGAAACCCCCAACGTGATGCCCCAGCTCCATATGCCCCTGCAGTCGGGATCGGACAAGGTACTCAAGGACATGCGTCGTTCGTACCGTTCCAGCCGTTTCCTGGGCATCCTCGACAAAGTGCGGGAGCGGATTCCGCACGCCGCGATTACAACAGACATCATTGTGGGCTTCCCAGGGGAGACCGAGGAAGACTTCCAGGCGACGTTGGATGTCGTCGGGAAGTCCAGGTTCTCCTCGGCCTTCACCTTCCAGTACTCCAAGCGTCCCGGAACACCGGCAGCTGAACTTCCGGACCAGCTGCCCAAAGCGGTGGTCCAAGACCGTTTCGAGCGGCTCACAGCTTTGCAGGACCGGATCGCTGCCGAAGAAAACGCAGCTCAGCTTGGACGCCAGGTCGAGGTGCTGGTGACGGCCCAGGCCGGCAGGAAAGCCGGGGAGACCCACCGTCTCTCCGGCCGGTCGAAAGACCAGAGGCTCGTCCACTTCTCCGTCCCGGAAGGGGCTGAAACTCCGCGTCCTGGTGACTTTGTCACCGTGACCATCACGGAGGCTGCTGCATTCCACCTGGTAGCCGACCCCGCAAGCAGCACCGACTACGTCCTGCGGCGTTCCCGCGCCGGAGATGCCTGGGACCGGTCGCAGGCCGACTCCTGCGGTGTCCCCGCTCCTGGCACTTCCAACGGCAAGACGGGCGTGTCCTTGGGCATGCCCGCGCTGCCCGTCCGTCGCGCGTAACCGAGCCTGGAATCCATGTCGCATTTCCGGGAAAGCCGGCACTCCAAGGACGCCCGGCAGGTCATCGCCGTCGTAGGCCCTACGGGTTCGGGCAAGTCGGATCTTGGCGTCAATCTTGCCCTGGCCCTCGACGGAGAAGTGATCAACGCCGATGCCCTGCAGTTCTACAGGGGCATGGACATCGGCACCGCGAAGATCAGCATGGAGGAGCGCAAGGGCATTCCCCATCATCTTCTGGACACCCTGGACGTAACTGAAGAAGCAAGTGTGGCTGACTTCCAGGTGGAATGCCGCGCGGCCATTGAGGGTGTCCACTCCCGCGGGAAGCGTGCCATCGTGGTGGGCGGATCGGGGCTCTATGTGCGCGCTGCACTGGATATCCTCGAATTTCCGGGCACAGATCCCGCCTTGAGGCAGAGCTTGGAGCAAGAGTACGAAGAAAAAGGACTTGCTCCATTGAGGGCCCGGCTGGAAAAAGCGGATCCCGTATCGGCCGCACGTCTGGGCGACGCCCGAAGGGTGATCCGTGCACTGGAGGTTTTCGAACTGACGGGCCGGCCATTCAGTTCCTTCATGCCCCAGCGCGAGTACTACCAGCCCGCCGTCCAGATCGGCTTGTCCGTGGACCGCGACGAACTCAGGGAACGGCTCGCCCACCGCGTGCACCGGATGGTGGAGGCCGGCCTGGGGGACGAGGTCCAGCGGCTCGAGGGCCACGGCTTGCGGCGGGGGAAAACAGCATCGCGGGCTTTGGGCTATGCCCAGTTCCTCAAGGTCCTGGACGGCGATATGGACGTGCCGGACGCAGTCGAGGAAACCATCGTCGCCACCAGGCAGTTTGCCCGCCGCCAGCTCACCTGGTTCCGCGCTGATCCGCGGATTTCCTGGCTGGACTGGAAGGACCCCGACATCGTGGCCAAGGCAGTCTCGCTGATTGGCGCGCAGGGATAGCTTGGCAATTTCTGGCCGAACACACGTGGAAGGTAGCCTTGATTCCATGGATGCAAACGCCGCAGTTCCCACGCGCCAGCCCTCCGCTGCCGACGCCACGAATGCCACCTCAAGCCTTGCCGGATTGGC
This sequence comes from Paenarthrobacter nicotinovorans, assembly GCF_007670255.1. Taxonomy (GTDB): domain Bacteria; phylum Actinomycetota; class Actinomycetes; order Actinomycetales; family Micrococcaceae; genus Arthrobacter; species Arthrobacter nicotinovorans_B. The sequence continues at coordinate 71,459 of NZ_SZVS01000014.1, forward strand.
GTTTTCCAAGGGGCACGGAACCGGCAACGACTTTGTCCTGATTGCGGATCCCGGGGACGCCCACGAGATCACCGCCGAGCAGGTTGCCCAATTGTGCAACCGCCACACAGGCATCGGCGGCGACGGTCTGATCCGTGCCGTTCCCTCCCGGTTCCTCCCGGAGGGCCGGGCACTGCTGGACGTGGATCCCGCAGCGGAGTGGTTCATGGACTACCGCAACGGCGATGGCTCCCTGTCCGAAATGTGCGGCAATGGCGTGCGCGTCTTTGTCCACTTCCTCAGCGAACAGGGCCTGGTCGATCTTGGACCGGGTGAGGTCCTCACGATCGGCACACGTGGAGGCGTCAAAAAGGTGGTGCGAACCGCCAACGGTTATGCCGTGGACATGGGTCCTTGGGAGTTTATTTTCCCTGAAGAGGCAACCAGCAAGGCCATGGACGCCCTGGTCAGCGCGGACGGCCTGGAAGTGGCCCGGCCCGGTCTCTCGGTCAGCATGGGCAACCCGCACACGGTTGTTGCCCTGGCCGAACTCAGCGAGCTCTCGGCCACCCAGTTGTTCAAAGCCCCTGTGGTCGACCCCAAGCCAGCCAATGGCACGAACGTCGAATTTGTCGTCCCCGCTGAACCGTTGGTGGAGGATGGAGTGGGAACCATCACCATGCGCGTGCACGAGCGGGGAGTGGGCGAGACCCAGTCCTGCGGCACCGGAGCTTGTGCAGCGGCGGTGGCGATCCGTCACTGGGCGGGCAGTACGGCACCCAACGATTGGCATGTGAAGGTTCCCGGCGGCGTCGTCGGCGTGAAATTCTTCCCGGGCGCGGGCGGCCGCGAGCACGTGGAGCTGAGCGGGCCTGCAGTCATTGTGGCTAGCGGGACGCTTTCCTGACGCGAAGGATCCTGAAGGACTTGGAGGTGCTTTCACGGGACACCGTGAATGACTCGTCCAGTTCAGCTGCCAGCCAGCGTTGCAGGGAGTCCGAACCCAGGTTCTTTTGGACCACAAGCCACGCGTTGCCACCGGGAGCGAGCCGGGGCAGCCAGGTGAGCAGCAGCGAGTGCAGTTCGTCCTTGCCGATGCGGATGGGGGGATTGGACCAGATGGTGTCGAATTCGACGGCGGGGTCCACCTCCTGCGGCAAGCTTGCCGTTACGTTGTCCAGGCCCAGTGCGGCCGCATTCTCATTGGTCAGCACCACGCAGCGTTCGTTGACATCCACGGCGTAGACACGGGCATTCGGTGCCTTCAACCCGAGGGTCAGGGCAATCGGGCCCCAACCGCAGCCGATGTCCAAAAGGTTGCCACGGGGCGACGGGGGCGGGACCTCGGATAGGAGGATCGCCGTACCCTTGTCGATGCCGTCGGGGCTGAAGATTCCCGAGGAGGTCTGCAGATGGCGCGTAGCCCCGGCGAGCTCCACCGTGAGCGGCTTGCGGGTGAACGGTCCAGCCGGTTGGGCAGTGAAATAGTGTGCAGACTCCATAATTTGCCAGATTAGTTGGCTATCGGCGCCTTGGGAAACTGCCTTCGACCAAGGCCCGGTTTGACAGGGCTGATAGTATTTAATCCATGTTCTTGGTCTTTGAGTAATTCGCCGAATCCACGCCTGGGCTTCCAGGCGTACGACGGCACCGCCCGCGATGCAGGCCCAGCTTGGCTCCAATGCCCGGCTTACGGCCTTTCCGCCCGGCAGGTCCCAACGGCAAACGTCCATCGCTGCGATTCCGTAGCGCCGGATGCTCAGAAGATCAATCCACGCCCCCGATCCCAGGTCGTGTCATCACAGGACCTATGGGGGCCAGCACCAGGACTTCCGACACGCCAAGGCCTTCCCGCGGATCCACCCCCAGATCACCGACGCCAGAGCCCAGCAGGCCACCGGCGTCCAACACACAGGAGGGCACTTTGGCCAAAGCCGGTCAGCCCAGCGCGAAGAGCGCCCCATCAAGCAACAAACAGCACTATTCTGGAATTGCCGAACAGTCTAAGGAGACCATGACCACCCAGAAGCACTCCGGATCCGATTCCGACGCCCAGGACATGAGTCCTGAACAAATCCAGGCCGTCATCGACCGGATTCTTTCCAAGGATGTCCCCGCGCAGGCACCTGAGGACACCGACGCCAATGGCGTGTTCGGCAAGGCGCAGGCCATCTCGACCCTGGACCAAGAGCACAGCATTTTCGACGGCGACCAGGAAGACCTCGCTGAACGCCGCGCCCTGCGCCGTACCGCAGGATTGTCCACCGAACTCGAAGACGTCACCGAAGTTGAATACCGCCAGCTGCGCCTTGAGCGCGTCGTTCTCGCCGGCCTGTGGACAGAAGGCACCTTGGCCGACGCAGAGAACTCCCTGCGTGAACTGGCGGCCCTGGCTGAAACCGCGGGCTCGGAAGTCCTTGATGGATTGGTCCAGCGGCGCACCAAGCCGGACCCTGGAACGTTCCTCGGCTCCGGCAAGGCGCAGGAACTCAAGGACATCGTCGCCGCCACCGGTGCGGATACCGTCGTCGTTGATACCGAGCTGGCCCCGTCCCAACGACGCGGGCTGGAGGACATTGTCAAGGTCAAGGTCGTCGACCGGACCACGCTCATCCTGGACATCTTCGCCCAGCACGCCAAGAGCCGCGAAGGCAAGGCCCAAGTGGAGCTCGCCCAGTTGGAATACCTGCTTCCACGCCTTCGTGGTTGGGGTGAATCCATGTCCCGCCAGGCCGGTGGCCAGGTCGGTGGTGCCGGCGCCGGCATGGGCTCACGTGGTCCCGGTGAAACGAAAATCGAACTGGACCGTCGCCGAATCCGTACGCGCATGGCCAAACTTCGGCGTGAAATCGCCGCGATGAAGCCGGCCCGCGAGACCAAACGTGCCAACCGCCGTCGTAATGCTGTTCCGTCCGTCGCGATCGCAGGGTACACCAACGCCGGTAAGTCGTCTCTGTTGAACCGCCTGACAGATGCCGGCGTCCTGGTGGAGAACGCGCTGTTCGCCACGTTGGATCCGACCGTCCGTAAAGCGCAAACCCCCGACGGCATCGGCTACACCCTGGCCGACACCGTGGGCTTCGTGCGTTCCCTGCCCACCCAACTGGTCGAGGCCTTCCGGTCGACACTGGAGGAAGTGGCTGACGCGGACCTCATCCTGCATGTCGTGGACGCCTCGCACCCGGACCCCGAGGGGCAGATCGCCGCAGTGCGGGCTGTCTTTTCCGAGGTGGATGCTCGTAAGGTTCCCGAAATCATCGTCCTGAACAAGGTTGATGTGGCAGACCCCTTCGTGGTGGAACGCCTTAAGCAGAAGGAACCCCGCCATGCTGTGGTTTCCACCCGTACGGGCCAGGGAATCGCTGAACTGCTGGAGGAGATCAGCCGGTCCATTCCGCGCCCGGGCGTGCGGCTGGAGCTCCTGATTCCGTACGATCGCGGCGAGCTGATCAGCAAGCTGCACAGCTCTGATTCGGAGATCCTCAGCATCGATCACGAGGAAAACGGCACACGCATAGTGGTCATGGTCCGTGAAGGACTGGCGGCCGAGCTGGAGTCATTCGTCAGCAATGGTTGAGAAGGTGGCGGCGGACGCCGTCAAGTCGGTGGGGGAAAAGGCCACTCTCGAATTGTTGGACCGGGCTGTGGCAGGCATGGGCGGCCAAAGCCGTGCCGGCCAGCACGAGATGGCCAAGCACGTCACCCGGGCCATCGAAAACGGAGAGCATCTGCTGGTCCAGGCGGGAACGGGAACAGGCAAGTCGTTGGCTTACCTGATCCCGTTGATCGCACATTCCATGGACAGCGACAAGCCGACGCTCGTGTCCACCGCCACCTTGGCACTCCAGACGCAGATTGTGGGCAGGGATCTGCCACGGCTCCTGGAGACGATTAATCCCGCACTCGAGCGGCCGGTCAACGTGGCGCTCGTGAAGGGCCGTGCCAATTACGTCTGCCTGCAGAAGCTGGAGGGCGGCTTCCCCAGCGAGGAGCCGTCGGAGGGCCAACTGTTCTCCTTGGGCGAGGACACCAGTGTTCCGCACTTCGCGGCGTCCATGGGAGGGCCGCAATCACAGCTTGGCAAGGAAGTCGTCCGTCTGCGTGAATGGGCTGAAAAGACTGCCACGGGAGACCGGGATGAACTGATGCCCGGCGTTACGGACCGGGCCTGGCGGCAGGTGTCCGTGACATCCATGGAGTGCTTGGGGGCCCAGAAATGCCCTCTCGCGGAGGAGTGCTTCAGCGAGTTGGCCCGGGCGCGGGCCGCTGAGGCCGACGTCGTTGTCACCAACCACGCGATGCTGGCTGTCAGCGCTTTCGAAGGACTGGCCGTCCTCCCTGAATACGACGTCGTGGTGGTTGACGAAGCCCACGAGTTGCAGGACCGCGTGACCGGGGCCGTCACCGGGCAGTTGTCCGTTGCCATGGTTCATGCCGCGGCATCGAGTGCACGTAAACACACCGCCATTACGGTCGATGCCCTCAACGCTGCCGCGGACCGCCTTGATATGGCCATTGCGGGGGTTCCCAACGGACTGCTGCCCAGTGGCCTGAATGATGAACAGCTTGACTGCCTCGACCAGCTGCGGGACGCCACCCGCGCCGCTTTGTCGGATTCGAAGACTGATGCATCCAACGCAGCCGACGGCGGCCGCCAACTGGCGCGCTCACGGCTCATGCTCATCCTTGAGCTGTGTGAGCGGATGCTTGCCGCCAAGGAGAACCGCGAAGTCGTCTGGTTCTCCCGTAACAGCACCTTTGATCCCCAGCAGGGCTACTCACAACCGGATGACACTGCTCCGGCGCTCATCAACATCGCGCCCCTGAGCGTGGCCGGACGCTTGCGCGAGGGTTTGTTTGCAGGACACACGGTGGTGTTGACGTCGGCGACACTGGCCATCGGTTCCGCTTTTGAGCCTGCCGCGGGAGGGCTCGGCCTGATTGGTGATGGCGCCCCGAGCTGGACGGGGATCGACGTCGGTTCGCCGTTCGACTACCCCAAGCAGGGGGTGCTGTACGTGGCAAAGCACCTGCCCAAGCCCGGCCGCGGCACTTCGCCGGAGGCCCTGGACGAATTGGAAGATTTGATACGGGCTTCGGGCGGGGGAGCGCTGTGCCTCTTCTCGTCACGGCGGGCAGCCGAAGAGGCGGCCGATGCCATGCGCCTCCGCTTGGATGTCGACATTCTCTGCCAGGGCGAGTCCACCATGGCTGCCTTGGTCAAGCAATTCGCCGATGAACCAGATACGTGCCTCTTCGGAACCATGTCCCTGTGGCAAGGTGTGGATGTTCCGGGTGGATCGTGCCGTCTCGTGGTCATTGACCGCATCCCGTTCCCGCGACCGGATGATCCGCTCATGACGGCCCGCTCCCGTGCGGTGGCGCAGTCCGGCGGCAATGGCTTCATGGCAGTTTCCGCCACCCACGCTGCCATCCGGCTGGCGCAGGGCGCAGGGCGCCTGATCCGTTCGACGGGGGACAAGGGCGTCGTGGCAGTTTTGGACTCACGACTCTCGACGGAACGCTACGGCGGTTTCCTGCGGGCCGCTCTGCCGCCCTTCTGGGCCACGACGGACCGCGCGGTGGTACGCGGGGTCCTGGAGCGTCTGGGATCCGCCCGGAAGGCCTGAGAGGCTAGATGGAGCGAAGTACGGACACGACCTTGCCCATGATGGTGGCTTGGTCGCCCAGGATGGGTTCGTACTGGGTGTTCTGGGGCAGCAGCCAGGTGTGGCCGTCACGTTGACGGAACGTTTTCACGGTGGCTTCATCATCGAGCAGCGCCGCCACGATGTCGCCGTTGATGGCGTCGTTCTGGCGGCGGACAACCACCCAGTCGCCGTCGCAGATGGCGGCGTCGATCATGGAGTCGCCGGCGACCTTGAGCATGAAGAGCTCACCGTGGCCCACGAGCTGCCTGGGCAGCGGCAGCACGTCCTCAACGGTCTGGTCGGCGAGGATGGGCCCACCTGCTGCAATGCGTCCGACCAGCGGAACCATGGCGGTGTCGCTGGCGCTTGCCAGTTCGGTGACGGCCATGCCCCCGGCGCTTCGCAACGTTGCCGGAGCTTCGACGCCCGGGATCGGACCCGAGTCGAGGGTCAGGGGCATCAGCACTTCCATGGCCCGGGGCCGCTTGGGATCCCTGCGGAGGTAGCCGAGTTTTTCCAGCTGGGACAGCTGGTGGGTGACGCTGGACAGGCTGGCCAGTCCTACGGTGTCGCCGATTTCGCGCATGCTGGGCGGATAGCCGTTGTCGTTGACTGAGCGCTGGATGGTCTCCAGGATCTTCTTCTGACGAACTGTCAGGCTCTTGGGAGTCTTTTGAGGCTGTTGGCTTCGCAGGGGTGCCCCGCCGCCTGTGGCTTTCGCTGCCATGTTCGCCAATGCCTTTCATTCCGCCCCGAGAGAGCCGGGGATGCAGGGTCCGGGAAAAATGTCAGACCCTCCTGTTCCACTGAAACAGTGCTGTTTCTTCACTCAAACGTAGGACAGGCACAGGCGTTTATCAAACATTTGTTCTAGCGAGTCTCGACACCGTTCGTTGATAAGTGCTAAAAATGTCATAGCAAGGTTCGAATATGTGTTCTATAAACCTCGCGCTGCTGGTGGATGTTCGAACAAAGCGTTCGAACATCCGGCGCCGGGAGGAACACAATGAATTGGCAGCGCTGCTCCGGAAGCCCCGGAGCAGCGCAATAGCTCAGAAGGGCTCAGCTCATGTCCGCAATCACTTCGTTCGCTGATTTCCGCACCACACAGGCTCCCGCACGCCTTCGTCTGACCCGCCGTGGCCGTATGGTCTTCTTCGGCATCCCGGCCATGCTGCTGGTGGCCGCCCTCCTCAGCCTGGCCGGAGTCGTCACTTCCCCCGCCAAGGCCTCCGACTCCCAGTCGCAGTTGCAGCCGCCGGTTGCGGTGTCCGTCACTGTCCAGCCGGGCCAGTCCCTGTGGGGTATCGCCGGTGCTGCGGCGCCGGAGCGGGACCCGCGTGAAGTCATTGCCGAAATCATCCAGCTGAACGACCTCCGCGGTGGCCGGATCCTTCCAGGGCAGCAGTTGTTCGTGCCTGCCCACTGACGGCAGGCGCTACGGGCCTGTTTCCTGCCCTGGACGTCACAGTTACTCGGCAGTCGCGGTGGCCCCTTAAACTGTTGTGGTGAGTGAGCAGCTTGAGCGACTTGACCGACTTCCCCTCCGGACCAACCTGCGTGGATTGAGCCCCTACGGCGCACCGCAGCTCGATGTCCCCGTATTGCTCAACGTCAACGAAAACACCCATGGCGTCCCTGCCGATGTGCAGGCGGCCATTACAGAGGCAGTGGCGGCAGCCGCCACAGGCTTGAACCGCTATCCGGACCGTGAATTTACCGACCTTCGGGTAGCCCTGGCTGAGTACCTTGGCCACGGCCTCTCTGCCGACAATATCTGGGCCGCCAATGGCTCCAATGAAGTCCTGCAACAGATTCTCCAGGCATTCGGCGGTCCGGGGCGCAAAGCGCTTGGTTTCCCTCCGACGTACTCCATGTACCCCTTGCTGGCCAGCGGAACGGACACCGAGTACATCCGTGGCGTTCGTGCCGACGACTACGGCCTCGATGCCCAATCGGCAGCCGAACAGGTCCGTGAGACCGGGGCCAACATCGTCTTTCTATGCTCGCCGAACAATCCAACGGGCACAGGTCTGACCCTGGATGTGGTTGAGGCTGTGTATGAAGCCGGCGAAGCAAGCCAGGCCATCGTGATTGTGGATGAGGCCTACCACGAGTTCGCCCACGACAACACTCCAAGTGCCCTGACCCTCCTGCCCGGGCGCGAGCGTTTGATCGTCTCCCGAACCATGAGCAAGGCGTTCGCCTTGGCCGGAGCGCGGCTTGGCTACATGGCTGCGGCCCCGGAGGTCACCGATGCCATCAGGCTGGTGCGCCTGCCGTACCACCTCTCAGCCATCACCCAGGCCACCGCCCTCGCGGCGTTGACGCACCGCGAGGCCCTCATGGCCGACGTCGAAGACATCAAGGTCCAGCGGGACCGCATTGTCACGGAACTTCTGCGCATGGGTCTCAAACCCGCGGCGTCGGACTCCAACTACGTGTTCTTCGGCGGACTGGAGGATCCCCACACGATCTGGCAGGGCCTGCTCGATGCCGGCGTGCTGATCCGCGATGTCGGCATCCCGGGGCACTTGCGCGTCACGGCTGGAACCGAGCCGGAAACCACAGCTTTCCTGGAGGCGCTGGAAGCCCTCCTGGACGGTGCTGTTTCCCAGCGCGCCTAAACTTGTCAATAGACCTACCCATCCTCCCTGTAGAAGGACGTCCCCAATGAGCGAAACCGGCGCTACGCCGTCCGCTGCCCGCACTGCCCGCATGGAGCGCAGCACCAGTGAGTCCTCCGTGCTGGTGGAGATCAACCTGGATGGCTCCGGAATTTCGGACATCAGCACTTCTGTTCCCTTCTACGACCACATGCTGACCGCCTTGTGCAAGCACTCGCTGATCGACATGACCGTCAAGGCTACCGGCGACACCCACATCGACGCCCACCACACTGTGGAAGACGTCGCCATCACTTTCGGTGAGGTCCTGCGTACGGCTTTGGGCAACAAAGCCGGCATCCGTCGTTTCGGCGAAGCCACCGTCCCGTTGGACGAAGCCCTGGCGCACGCCGTCGTGGATGTTTCCGGCCGTCCTTACTTGGTGCACGGCGGTGAACCCGCCGGACAGGAGTACCACCTCATCGGGGGGCACTTCACGGGTTCGTTGACCCGGCACGTTTTCGAAGCGATCACCTTGCACGCGGGAATTTGCCTCCACATGAACGTTCTCGCCGGCCGCGATCCGCACCACATTGTCGAAGCCCAGTTCAAGGCGTTCGCGCGAGCACTCCGCGCCGCCGTCGAGTCCGATCCCCGCGTTGAGGGAATCCCATCCACGAAGGGGGCGCTGTGAGCGGTCAAGTCTTGAAAAACGGAGCAGTGGCTGACCCCACGGCTTCAGTGAAGCCCGAGTCGCCTGAAGGCAAGCCCACGGTGACGGTTCTGGACTACGGATCCGGCAACGTCCGTTCCGCTGTTCGTGCCCTGGAGAGGGCGGGTGCCCACGTGCTGCTCAGCTCCAAGCCTGAGGACGTGCTCAACGCGGACGGGCTGGTTGTCCCCGGTGTCGGGGCCTACGAGACCGTGATGAAGGAACTTAAAGCTGTCGATGCCATCCGCATGATTGGACGTCGTGTCGCCGGTGGGCGCCCGGTCCTGGGTATCTGCGTGGGCCTGCAGGTTCTGTTCGAAGCCGGCGTCGAGCACGGCACTGAGTCCGAGGGCATGGCTGAATGGCCCGGCAAAGTCGAGCTTCTTCCGGCGCCCGTCGTGCCGCACATGGGATGGAACACGGTGGATGTCCCGGAAGGTTCCAAGCTCTTCGCAGGGGTCGAGCAGGAGCGCTTCTACTTTGTGCACTCGTACGGCGTGCAGGAATGGAACTTCGATGTTGTCCAGCCGCGCATGGAGCCCCCGAAGGTGACCTGGTCCGAGCACGGTGCACGGTTCATCGCCGCCGTCGAGAACGGCCCACTCTGTGCCACTCAGTTCCACCCCGAGAAATCAGGGGATGCCGGGGCCAGGCTCCTGCGCAACTGGGTGGATGGCCTGCGCAAGCCCGCTCCGGAAGCGTCCGGGAGCGGTGCTGCCTGAATGTGGTCTGTAGTCCTTATGGGCCTGGCGGGACTGCTGGTGGGTGGGGGAGTCTCCTTCCATCAACAGAAGAAACCCCGCTGGGTTTCCATCTCGTTTTACGTGCTGGCCGGGATGTCCCTGCTGGCCGCCTACCTCCTGACTCTTCCCGCCAAATGAATCGCGGCGTGGTACGCCGGCGAACCCTCACACTGCAAGGACCCTCATGACCACCTCTTCCCAGTCCGTCCTGGAACTCCTGCCTGCCGTCGATATTGTTGACGGCCAGGCGGTGCGCCTCCTGCAAGGAGAGGCAGGCTCGGAAACGAGCTACGGAACTCCGCTTGAAGCAGCCCTCAACTGGCAGAATGCCGGGGCGGAATGGGTTCACATGGTTGACCTGGACGCCGCTTTCGGCCGGGGAAACAACGCCGCGCTCATCAGCGAGGTCGTGTCGCAACTCAACGTCAAGGTGGAGCTGTCCGGGGGCCTGCGGGATGACGAGTCACTTGAGCGTGCGCTGGAATTGGGTGTTGCCCGGGTGAACCTTGGCACGGCTGCGTTGGAGAACCCGGACTGGACCAAGAAGGCCATCGACCGCTTTGGTGACCAGATCGCCGTCGGCCTCGATGTCCGGGGTACCACCCTTGCCGGCCGCGGTTGGACGAAGGAGGGCGGGGATCTCTGGGAGGTCCTGGCCCGTCTTGAAGACGCAGGCTGTGCCCGCTACGTGGTGACGGACGTGACCAAGGATGGCACCCTGCAGGGTCCCAACGTGGATTTGCTGCGCCAGATGGTGGAAAAGACCGGGAAGCCGGTGGTGGCTTCGGGTGGTATCTCCAGCCTGGAGGACCTCCGTGTCCTGCGCGAACTGGTGCCGCTCGGTGTTGAGGGCGCGATTGTGGGCAAGGCTCTGTACGCCGGCGCCTTCACCTTGCCCGAGGCCCTGGACGTGGCCGGCCGCCGCTGATGGGCCGCCACTCAGCCGGCTCGGAATCCAACGAGCCGGAGTCCAACCAGCAGCAGAGGCGTGAACTGCCGGGCCACATCGCGGCGGCCTTGGCGGGTGCGGGCGGGGCGACGGATTCTGCCGGCCAGCCGTGGGCCGGGAGAAGCCTGGCCGGTGACGACGCCAAGATCCACAACTTCGACGACGACGACGGAAGCGCGGACGCCGGTTACCTCGCTGCCATAGCGGGGCTGTTCAACGGCACCGGCGGCGAAGCCGACGTGGTGGCATCCTTGGCGACGGCCCGGGTTTTTGTCCCGGTCGTGGCCCAACTTGCCGAGGAAGCCGAAGGAGTCGACGGGCTGCATGCCGACAAGCAGGCCGATATGGCATTGGTCACACTCAAGGCTCCCGACGGCCGGACGGCAATGCCGGTCTTCACCTCTGCGGCCGCTTTGGAATTGTGGCACCCGCAGGCGCGCCCGGTAGCTGTTTACGCCGCGCGGGCGGCGCTCTCGGCAGTATCCGAAGGCGCCCAGTTGCTGGTTGTGGATCCCGGTTCCGAGTTCGCCTTCGTGGTCAGGCGTCCGGCACTGTGGGCCTTGGCCCAGCAGAAGGACTGGACGCCGTCATACCTGGATGATCAACTGGAGACTGCTCTCGTTTCGACTATTTCTGGCTTCGCCGCGGTCCGGCGCCTTGAGACGCAGGCTGGTGGTGGCGTCGCATCCCTCACGTCCGATGGACGTCAGGTGCAAGGTGGCGGCGCAGGTCCGGAACTGCGTGTGGTGCTTTTCCTTGAGGACGGGCTGGACGCCGCGGCGGTCCAGACGCTTGTCGGCCAGTTGAACGAAGCATGGGCAAGCATGGATTCCTTTGCCGAAGGCGTCGACTCCATGGAGATCAAACTGCAGCGTGCAGCACAGGAGCCCGCGCCGCACTAATGGCAGGTCCGGTTCCCCGGGGTTGCCCGGGGAAATGAGGATTGAGTGAACTTCGCTCTCTACAAAGAGATGCTGTCCATCCGGCCTGTCCGTCGTCTGCTGGTGGTGGGCATGATTGCCCGCATACCGCATTCCGCTGCCGGGGTGCTCCTGACCCTCCACATTGTCCAGACGCTGGGGCAAGGTTATGCCGCTGCGGGTGCCGCGGCCGCGGTCATGACCATCGGCATCGCTTTGGGGGCGCCATGGCGTGGCCGCCGGGTGGACATGGTGGGTCTGCGGAAGGCCTTGATCCCTTCGGTCATTTCCGAAGCCGTGATTTGGTCGGTTGTGCCGCATGTTTCCTATCAGTGGCTGCTTCCGCTGGTCTTTATCGGTGGCCTCTTCACCTTGCCGATCTTCAGTGTGGTCCGCCAGTCGTTGGGTGTGCTGGTGGACGGGGAACAGCGCCGTTCGGCGTTCGCCCTTGACTCCATTGCCACGGAGCTGGTTTTCATGATTGGTCCGGCCGTGGGGGCCGTGGTGGCCACGAGCGGTTTTTCGGCCGTCGGCCTCACCGCCGTAGGTGTCTCCGTCTCAGTGGCTGGACTTTTCCTCATGTGGTTCAACCCGCCGACCCGCAGCGACGTCCCGTGCACTCCGGAGGAATCCGCTGACCGCGAGTCTGCTGATTTGGCCGCGGCGGAAGCCGCGATGGTGGCATCGGCTCCTGCGCACGTCCAGGAAGCGGCCTCCGAAATGGCGTCCGCCACCTCGCGTACATCGGCGCTGAAGAACCGGGTGGCCAGGAACTTCACCTGGTTTACCGTCTCTGTTGCAGCGCTCTTCGCCGTCGCAGCCGGTTCGGGCATGGTGCTCAGCGGCTCCGACGTCAGCATCGTGGGGCTGCTGGAGCGTGGCGGGCATCAAAATGAAATCGGCATTGTGTTCTTCTTCTGGTGTGCCGCGTCGGTGATCGGCGGCCTGATCTACGGCTCAATGAAGCGGACAGTGTCGCCCATGGTCCTTCTGCTGGGCATGGCCGCGCTGACCATTCCGATGGGCTTCGCCCATGACACCTGGACCCTTGCGTTCCTCTCGCTCCTTCCGGGCCTTTTGTGCGCCCCGGTCCTGTCGGCATCCTCCGAGAAGGTGGCCGATCTGGTGGATGAGGAACGTCGCGGCGAGGCAATGGGCTGGTATGGCTCTGCCCTCACCGCAGGCGTGGCGCTGGGCGCACCCTTGGCCGGGGTCTTCATCGACACTGTCGGCCCGTCCGGGGGATTCGCGGCGGTCGGCATCGCCGGCGTCGCGCTGTGCGCTACGGGTTTGGTCCTGACGTCCATCCGTCGTCGTGCCGCCCGGGTCTAAGGCGCAACAGGGTCAGCAGACGACGACGGCGGGCCGACCAATGTGGTCGACCCGCCGTCGGTGGTTATTCCGGCAGTCCGCGGCTAGTTCACCGGACCGGTGAACTTCTCGCCCGGGCCCTTGCCGGGGGCATCGGGGATGATGGAGGCTTCGCGGAAGGCCAGCTGCAACGAGCGCAGGCCATCGCGCAACGGGCCGGCGTGCTGCGAACCGATTTCGGGAGCGGCGGCGGATACCAGGCCGGCAAGTGCGGTGATCAGCTTGCGGGCCTCGTCCAGGTCTTTGAGGTCTTCTGCGTTGGGGTCGTCCGCGAGCCCCACCTTGACGGCTGCCGCGCTCATCAGGTGAACGGCGCCGGTAGTGATGACTTCCACGGCCGGAACCTCGGCGATGTCACGGATCTGCTGGGAGACCCCGGCGTCGGCGGCGGGGGCGTCTCCGCCGAAGGTGTTGCGGGAATTGCTGTCTTCAGTGCTCATACTGGTAAGCTTGTCACAGACCGACTGGAAGTCGTTATTCACCATGGATATCCGCGGTGAAGATCTGTAGTCAACAGGCCCGCCAGCCACAATGTGCGCTTGGCGGGTTGTTTCTGTAGAATTGTCTTTCAGTTTGCAAGCGGAGTTCTCTCCCACCCGCGTCAGCCGTTTCCCTTCGGGGACAGGATTCCCTCACGGGACAAGAGGTTGCCGGGTACCTGGTCGGACACTCCGGGGTTTATCCCCGGCTGTGCGTACTTTCCCGTTGGGGAAGTGCAGCCGATCTTCGAGGCCTTCGATTGCGCCAGCAATTGGGGGCCTTCTCTTTTTGCCGGTGACACCACCACAACCACAGGAGCTTTAACATTAGCGAGCCAAGAATCAATGAGCGTATCCGCGTCCCCGAGGTGCGGTTGGTCGGTCCTGCCGGCGAACAGGTAGGAATTGTCCGCATCGAGGACGCACTGCGTCTGGCTGCCGAATCCGATCTCGATCTCGTTGAAGTTGCGCCGCAGGCCAAGCCTCCTGTTTGCAAGTTGATGGACTTCGGCAAGTACAAGTACGAAGCCGCAGTGAAGGCGCGCGAAGCCCGCAAGAACCAGACCAACACGGTTCTCAAGGAAATTCGTTTCCGCCTCAAGATCGACAAGCACGACTACGAAACCAAGCGTGGGCACGCTCTGCGCTTCCTCGGAGCCGGTGACAAGGTCAAGGCCATGATCCAGTTCCGCGGCCGTGAGCAGCAGCGTCCCGAAATGGGCATCCGCCTGCTGCAGCGTTTCGCTGAAGATGTGGCTGAAGTTGGCGTCATCGAGTCCAGCCCGCGCATCGATGGCCGCAACATGGTCATGGTGATCGGACCGCTGAAGAACAAGGCAGAAGCCAAGGCTGAAGCCCGCCGTGCCAGCCAGCGCGCAGAAGCCAAGGCGCAGAACGAAGCCAAGGCCGCAGCGCGCGTGGACACCACGGGGGAGCAGGCTCCGCTGACGCAGAGCATTGCTGACCTTCTGCCCGAAGGCTTCAAGGTGGCCGAAGCGGAAACCACGCAGGAAGCTCCGGCGCCCGCAGAAGCAACACCTGAAGCTCCCCCAGCTGAAGATGCCCAGGTTGTCGAAGAAGCTGCTCCGGCTGCAGAAGAGGCTCCTGCTGCTGAGGAAGTTTCGGTTGCGGAGGAAGCTCCCGTTGCTGAGGAGACCCCGGCTCCCAAGGCCGCTCCGGAAGCTACGGCTCCCAAGCCTGCTGTTCCGGCGGCGGCTCCGAAGCCTGCAGTTCCCTCGGCCCCCAAGCCTGTCGCCAAGCCGGCGGCTCCCAAGCCCGCAGCCCGGCCTGCAGCCCCCAAGGCCGCGCCGAAGCCTGCAGCACGCAAGACCACCTAGTTCAACGCCGCGGAGGCCTCGCCTCCACCGGCAAGCAACCAGCACGTCGGCCCCCGTTGGCCGGCTGCGCGATAGAATCGCGGACTTGTCCGTGGATACGTAAGGAGATCGGTTCCCATGCCGAAGATGAAGACCCACAGCGGTGCTAAGAAGCGCTTCAAGCTGACCGGTTCGGGCAAGCTGAAGCGTCAGCAGGCCAACCGCCGTCACTACCTGGAGCACAAGTCCTCCCGGCTGACCCGTCGCCTCGCCGGCGACAAGCTCGTCTTCAAGGGTGACGCCAAGGTCATCAAGAAGATGCTCGGCCTCTAAGTTCCAAGTTCTTTGGTTACTGCCATCCGGCAGGGACCGACTACACCAAAAGCCTTCTCAGGCCAGCCGGGATTCCGGCAGTAGCAGCTTGGGATAAAGATTTCTGAAGGAGTACGCACGTGGCACGTGTGAAGCGGGCGGTAAACGCCCACAAGAAGCGCCGGGTTGTCCTCGAACGCGCCAAGGGTTACCGCGGTCAGCGTTCGCGCCTGTACCGCAAGGCAAAAGAACAGCTGCTGCACTCATTTGTGTACAGCTACGGCGACCGCCGCAAGAAGAAGGGCGACTTCCGTCGCCTCTGGATCCAGCGTATCAACGCTGCATCCCGCGCCAACGGCCTCACCTACAACCGTCTCATCCAGGGCCTGAAGGCTGCTGAGGTTGAGGTTGACCGCCGCATGCTGGCCGAACTGGCTGTCTCCGACGCCAACGCTTTCGCCGCTCTGGTGAACGTTGCCAAGGGTGCACTCCCGGCCGACACCTCCGCTCCGGCTGCCAAGGCTGCCCCGAAGGCCAAGGTTGCTCCAGCCGTTGCTACGGCTCCGGCTGTCAAGGCTGTCGTTTCCGAGAAGCCGGCAATCGACGGCGCAGTTGCCGCCGACGGTGACGAGGCTCCGGAAGGCTACGCCATCAAGGGCAACGCCGAGTCCAAGAAGTACCACGTACCGGGTTCCACTTGGTACAACACCACCGCTGCTGAGTACTGGTTCTCCACGGTCGAAGCTGCAAAGGCTGCCGGTTTCGAGCCGGCCGGCGGCGAAGCCCGCCAGCAGATCAAGAACTAGTCGCAACTGCCACTAAAGTTCTATATATGAACGAAACCGGGCGCCCGCAAGACTTTCCGATGACCAACCCCCGAGCAGATCGGGTGAGGGACGTCGGCAAGCTTGCCGGGCGCCCGGCGCGTTTAAAGCGCGGACGCTTCCTTGCTGAAGGTCCGCAGGCGGTGCGTGAGGCGCTGACCCTCCACCGTGAGCGTACGGCGGCCGGTGGAGCCGCCGTCGTGCATGAAGTTTTTGCCAGCGAGGCGTGCCTTGACCGCCTGCCCGAGCTCGCCGACCTGGCGCAGGGTACGTTGCTCCGGTTGGCGAGCGATGACGTTCTGTCCGCCATGGCGGACACCGTCAATCCCCAGGGGATCGTGGCGGTCTGCAGTTTTGTGGACGTCAGCCTGGAATCAGTGCTCGACGCCGGTCCCCGGCTGCTCGCGGTCATGTGCCAGGTGCGTGACCCCGGCAATGCCGGTACTGTGCTTCGTGCCGCTGATGCGGCAGGGGCGGACGCCGTAGTCCTGACCGGCTCCAGCGTGGACATTTACAACCCGAAGGCTGTCCGCTCCACCGCCGGTTCGCTCTTTCATCTTCCAGTAGTCCTGGGCGTGGACGTCAAGGAACTGGCGGCCGAGTGCCGGGAGCGCGGGATCGGAATCCTTGCCGCTGACGGTTACGGAACCCTGAACCTGGACAAGCTCCAGGACGAAAATGCCGCCCGGCGGTTGGGCAATGACTCCGTGGCGTCCGACTATGCCCTGGAAGCCCCTACCGCGTGGCTCTTCGGCAATGAGGCGCAAGGCCTGTCAGACGATGAACTGGCACTGGCGGACCACCGGGTTGCCGTGCCTGTCTATGGAGCAGCAGAAAGCTTGAACCTGGGCACTGCGGCCACAGTGTGTCTTTACGCGAGTGCGCGTTCGCAGCAAGGCGCCAGAGTGGAGAATGTGTAAATACCGCCCTGCCGGGTACGGTAATGCTTGCAAGATCAGACGATGACGACTCTTCTTGGCCTTTCCCATTCTTTCCCATATCCGAAGAGGTGAAGCTTTCGTGGCTGCTGGTGGCGGTACCAAAGCGATTGTGGCGGCTCTGGCCGCCAATCTGACCATTGCTGTTTTGAAGTTCATTGCGTTTTTCCTGACGGCGTCATCGTCCATGCTCGCGGAGGCAATCCACTCGGTGGCCGATTCCGGTAACCAGGTTCTGCTGCTGGTTGGAGGCAAGCGTTCCAAGCGGGCCGCAAGCCCGGAGCATCCGTTCGGCTATGGCCGCGAACGCTACATCTACGCCTTCATTGTCTCCATTGTGCTGTTCAGCGTCGGTGGCCTGTTTGCTCTGTACGAGGCATGGGAGAAGTTCCAGCATCCGCACGGCATCGAGGGAGGCTTCTGGTGGGTTCCCTTGGCTGTCCTGGTAGGGGCGATCATCGCTGAAGGTTTCTCCTTCCGCACGGCAATCATCGAGTCGAACCACGTCCGCGGCAAGCAAAGCTGGGTCAAGTTTGTCCGCAACGCCAAGCAACCGGAACTGCCCGTCATTTTGCTCGAAGACTTCGGCGCACTGCTGGGCTTGGTCTTCGCACTCTTCGGCGTCAGCATGACCCTGGTTACCGGAGACGGAGTCTGGGACGCCCTCGGGACCGCGATGATCGGCTTGCTGCTGGTAGCCATCGCCGTCGTTTTGGCCATGGAAACCAAATCGCTGCTGTTGGGGGAGTCCGCCACGAAGGAAGACGTCCAGCGCATCTCCGAAGCCCTGCAGGCCGACGGGACCCGGATCATCCACCTCAAGACCATGCACCTCGGACCGGAAGAGTTGCTGGTGGCCGCCAAAATCTCCATGGGAGCCTCTGAGACAGGCGAAGAGATCGCCAAGGGAATTGACGACGCCGAGCAGCGGATCCGGGCAGCAGTTCCGATCGCCCGGGTCATCTACCTTGAACCCGACATTGAGCGGGTACAGGCCCAGGCCTAAGGGCATCACGCTGATTAACGACCAATGGCTCCGCCGAAGCGGAGCCATTGGTCGTTAATGCGACGGACGATCAGGCAGCCAGGGCGCTCCTGCGTTCCACCACGCCACTGATGACAGCAACACCCAGGCCCAGGAGGGCAAGAACCGCACCTACCAAGGCGGGGGCAACGTAACCCCAGCCCCAGGCAATGACCGTGCCACCCAGGAAAGCACCCAGGGCGTTGGCGATGTTGAGGGCTGAGTGGTTCAGCGAGGAAGCCAGCGAGGCAGCCCCAGGGGCTGAATCGAGGAGCCTGGTCTGCAGTGCCGGTGTCAGCATCGAACCGATGCCACCGACCACAAAGGCCATCAGGAAGGCAGACCAAGCCCAGTGGGCTGCGATGGCGTACACCACCAGGGCGGCGGCGATCCCGGGCATGACCCAGTAGATGGTACCCATCACGGACTTGTCCGCCAGCCGGCCGCCGATGATGTTTCCGACAACCATGCCGAGACCATATAGGGCAACGACGGCGGGAATGAGGTTTTCGGGGATACCCGCCACCGAGGTCATGGTGTGGGCGATGTAGGTGTACACGGCGAAGAAGCCACCGAAGCCGATGATGCCGATCAGGAGGGCCAGCCATACCTGGAGCCTCTTGAGTGCTCCAAGTTCCCGTCGGATGCTGGCGTCCGGGTGCGCGGCTTCGAAGGGGACAAACTTCCACATCATGGCAACCGTCAGCAGGCCGATGGCGCCGACGATGACAAAGAGCAGGCGCCAGCCAAAGGTCTGGCCCACCCAGGTGGCCAAGGGGACTCCGATGACATTCGAGACCGTCAGGCCGGCCATGACCATGGAGATCGCCCAGCCGCGCTTGGTGGGAGCCACGAGGCCCGCAGCGATGACGGCTGCCACCCCGAAGAACGCTCCATGCGGAAGGCCCGAAGCGAAGCGGGACAACAGCATCAAACCGTAGTCCGGAGCAATGAACGACGTCAGGTTGGCCACTGCAAGGAAAAGCATGAGGCCGAGCGCCAGATGCTTGCGGGGCAGCTTGGCTCCCAGGGCGGCAAAGACGGGGGCACCGATCACTACTCCCAGGGCGTACGCCGAGATAAGGCTGCCCGCTTGCGGGGTACTGATTCCCAGTCCCGTCTCAACCTCCTTCAACAGGCCCATCATGGCGAACTCTGTGGTGCCGATGGCAAACCCGCCCATGGCCAAAGCCAGGATGGCCAAGCCAAGGTGGCGTCCTGGCTTCTTGACGGCAACGGGTTGGGACACGGTGGTAGACATAAACCTGCTTCTGGGGGCGACGTTTGGGCTGGGAAAAATGGGAGAAAATCCGATAACAAGTCTAGTTCGCTGGCGGGACCGGGCGTTACCGCTGTGACCATGCCCATGGTCCGGCCCTTAGACTGTTGCGGTGACTGCAGTGATAAACGTCGTTGGTGCGGCTATTGTCGATTCTTTGGAAGCGCCGGAAAGATTGCTGGTTGCCCGACGTACGGCCCCACCACAGTTCGCGGGCATGTGGGAATTCCCTGGTGGCAAGGTCGAGTCCGGTGAGACCCCGGAGGACGCTTTGCATCGTGAGCTCGCGGAGGAGTTGGGAATCGAAGTTCAGCTCGGCCTCGAGCTGGAATCGGGCAACGCCGCCGGGTGGGCGCTCAATCAGCGGGCCTCCATGCGCGTGTGGTTCGCTGAAGTGACAGCGGGTCAGCCTGCAGCACTGGAAGACCACGACGAACTCCGCTGGGTCCCGCTGGCCGATCAGGGGGAGGCACTGGCCCTGCCTTGGATACCAGCTGACCTCCCGATTGTTCAGGCACTCCTGGAGCGGGTGTCCACGCCCGCCTGACGCGGGCGGGTGGAAGCTAGAACAGTGACTGTTGTCCCGGCAGGGGAGCGGCTGCTGCCCCGGCCGGTGACGCTGCCTGCGCCGCTGTGTACCGCGCATTGCGGTGACTGAATCCGGAACTGCCCGTGAAACCGTATTTGGCCTTGAAGTGATTGGTCCTGCCCGACAACCACGCACGGTACTCCTTGGAGGCGTATGAGCCATTGCCATAGAGGCGCCGGTACTTGCCCACCAGCTCGGGGTGTTCTGCGGCAAGCCACTTCATGTACCACTCGCGGGTGCCAGGCTTGAGGTAGAGGGCACCGGCGGAGACACCCGTGGCTCCGGCCCGGGCCAATTCCGAGAACAGCGAATCGAGGGCTTCGTCGGAATCAGTGAGCCACGGAAGGATGGGCATCGCCATGACGCCGCAGCCCAGACCTGTATCCCGAAGGCGGGCAATGAGCTTCAACCGTGCCTTGGGAGAGGGCGTTCCCGGTTCGATGAGGGCAGCGAGGTCCTGGTTGGTCATGGCCAGCGAGATCCCAAGATCCACCGGAACCTGGGTGGCGGCGTGCTTCAGCAGGGGAATGTCACGGGCCAGCAGGGTGCCTTTGGTCAAGATGGAGAACGGTGTGCCCGAATCGGCGAGGGCCCGGATGATGCCAGGCATCAAGGCGTAGCGGCCTTCAGCCCTTTGGTATGGGTCCGTGTTGGTGCCGAGGGCTACCTGGTGGCGTCCCCAGGAAGGTTTGGCCAGTTCCTTGCGGAGTACCTCGGCTGCGTTGATCTTGACGACCACCTGGGAGTCGAAGTCGCGGCCGGCATCGAATTCCAAATAGGTGTGGGTCTTGCGTGCGAAGCAGTAGACACAGGCATGGCTGCACCCGCGGTAGGGGTTGACCGTCCATTCGAACGGCATATTGGAACCCGAAGGCACCTTGTTGAGCACTGACTTGGCGGTGACCTCATGGAAGGTGACTCCGGAGAATTCGGGTGTAGAGACGGAACGCACAAGCCCGGCCAAGGGCAGCAGGGCGTCCATTGCCGGGGCAGGGCCTGGAGCCGGGCTGCCGGCCGTTTCCGGTGCCGGTTCACGCGTCGGTGAAAGTGCTTGTGCGTCCCATCTCATGAACTCTATTCGAAGGTATGTTCGAATGAATGTCAAGGCTTCGAACTCCCATGCCGGTGGGGGACCAGGCGTTGCTATGGTTGGCCCATGATTCTCCTTACGGGCTTCGAACCTTTCGGTCAGGAAACCCTCAACCCCTCCTGGCTTGCTGTCCAACGTGCCAGGCAGTTGCTGCAAGCGGAGGGCCTCGCTGTGGAAGCCATCGAGCTGCCGTGCGTTTTTGGCGAATCGGTGACGGTTCTCGACGACGCCGTGTCACGCCTCGAGCCGGAAATCGTTGTGGCCGTGGGCTTGGCGGGAGGCCGGGACCGGATATCGCTGGAACGTGTTGCCATCAACTGCGACGACGCGAGGATTCCGGATAACAAAGGCCAGCGGCCCATTGACGAGGAAGTTGTCCCAGGAGCCCCGGCAGCCTACTTCTCCGGCCTGCCCATCAAAGCCGCTTTGAGAAGCCTCCAGATTGCAGGTATCAGGGGTGAAATCTCCCAATCGGCCGGTACCTACGTCTGCAACCACCTCTTTTTTGGCCTCATGCATTCGCTGGCGGCCCGGCCGGGCGTCCGGGGTGGCTTCATTCACGTTCCCTATGCTCCGGAGCAGGTACCCCCTGGTGGCTCGGCCCCTTCAATGCCGCTTGACGTCACCGCCCAAGGGATTGCGGTGGTTGTCAGGACTTCACTTAACACACAGGTCGATTCCAAGCTGGGGGCAGGGGCCATCCACTAGATCAATTCCCATTGCACGATGACACTGGCCGAAACGGCGGACTCACCCGCCTCGACCGGCAAGGCCTCAGCGGCGAAGGAGGCGCGGACCAGTCCACCCACGGGGATGGGGCTACTTTGTGCCGGTTGATGGGAGATCGTGATCACCGATCCAAGACTGGCCGACGCAAGGCCTGCGTACTGTTCGGCGCGGGCCACTGCGTCCCGCCACGCCGCTTCCTGCGCTTGTGCCGTGACAGCCGAGGGGTCGGCCATGCCCTGTTCCAGGCCGTTGATGCGGATGTCGTCACCTCCGGCGGCTACCGCCGCGGCGATGGCGGCGGGCGCGTCAGCGTGGGAACGTATCCCGACGTGCAGCGTCGTGGAGGCCACGTAGGCCGTCACCTTCTGGCCCTGCCCTTCGACCCACACGAGGTCGGCGCGCAGGTTCAATCCGCTCGTTCGAAGCTCGGCGTCCGCGACCCCGGCAGTGCGCAAAGCGGCGGCGACCGCGGCCGCCGACCTGCCGGCGTCGTCATATGCTTTCGCTGCGGTCTCCCGACGGGTTTCGACGCCGAGAGTCAATGTCACCAGGTCCGGAACCGCCGTTGCGGTTCCGGTTCCGGTCACTGTGATGGTTCGTTCCATGCCTAAGCCTCCATTCGATGGTCGGTCTGCCGATGCTGCCCGCGGTTGGGCGACTCAAGGTAGCCGCCTGCCTCCAGCCCGGCCTGGCGCTCGAAGAAGTTCGCCCTTCCAGGGTTCCCGGTGCGGACCATGGACCAGCAGGCCGCTGCTCCATAGAGGGCGAAGAAGGGCAGGCCCAGGCAGTACGCGTACTGGGTGCTGTGGCGTTCTTCGTGTCCCAGGAGCACTGGGTCGCTTCCCGCAATACCATGCGGTGCCCGGTACAGGATGACGTTCCCCACGGTAAAAGCGCCGGCGAAAGGAAGCTTCCAGCTGTACCCGGCTGCTATCAGGAGGCCTCGCGGTCCCTTCGAGAGCGTGGAGCGGGACGCGAGGGCCACCGCCAGGCCCAGAGGTGTGGACAGATTCAGCACGTTGGCTGCCTGCCGCAGGCGTTGACCGGGTGTCATGAAGCCATGCTAGCCCCGTTGCGTGTGGCGGGGGCCGGCAGGCGGGGATACGCTGTTGCAGCACTCACTCGTGCAGGTGATGAATGGGGGAAAGAAGAAATGAACGTCAAACGCGCCATGGGCGTGATCGGTGTGCTGATAGCCGTGATGGTGGCCTTGACCGGATGCGTCAAGCTCAACATGTCGGTGAAGGTCAACAACGAAAAAAGTGTCGACTACGAGGTCGTCTACGCGATCCAGAAGTCCGTTCTGGGCGATAAGTCCTTCGACGAATTCATGAAGTCCAACGGCAGCGGCAGCCAGGAAATGGATATTCCTGAGGGTGCCACCGTTGTGGACTACGAAGACGAAAAGTACAAGGGCAAACGGATCACGGCAGTGAACCTCGACCCGGCCAAGCTGGCCGAGTCGTCCAGCTCGGAGAACCCTTTTGACCTGAAAAGGGACGGCGACTTCTACATCATGTCGATGGGAAGCGTCACAGGCACCGATGCCAGTGATCCCCAGGCCTCCAGCATGGCCAAGTCAATGTTCGACGAAGCCTCCGTCAAGTTCACCTTCCCCGGGAAGGTAGTGGAGGCCAAGGGCGCAGTTGTCGACGGCAACACGGCGACTTTTGACATGCTCTCGATCAACGAAACGGCAGTGCAGGTGAAGGCCGAGGCCAACCCCGGCATTCCCATGTGGATCATCTGGACCCTGGTGGCTGTCCTGGTGGTCGCCGCGGCGTTGGTCCTGCTGTTCGTGCTGTTGCGGAGGAATTCCTCCCGCAAGTCGCCGGCGCTCGCAGGGGCCGCACCCAACGGCCCGGTCTGGAACGGCCAGCCCCAGCAGGGCTACGCAGGCCAGCCGGCTTACCCTGCCCAGCAGCAGGGTTACGCCACGCCCCAGCCGCCGGTCGGGCCTTCAGCCCAACCGCCGCAGCAGGACTGGGCAGGCCAGGGCTACAGGCCAGGAACACAGCAGGCGCCCCAGGCAGGCGCTGCGCACGACGACGGCCAGGTACCTCCGCCGCCCACCGCGCCACCGGCGTCGGGGGCCTAGGAGCGCAGGCGGCTTGCCGCCGTCGAACTGTTGACATCCGGCGGTTAAACCACGCCGGTGCGCTTCAACTAGACTGAAGGGTAGTGCCCGCCGTCCGCGGTGAGCACTACCCTTTCGTTTTGCAGGCCTGCCTTGCCGGCCGCTCCCAACTCGTAGCTAAGAACAGTAGATGACTGACACTTTGCCAGGCGCCGCCATCCCGAATCCGCTGGATGAGGCCGCCATCAACGCCGCCGTCGAGGACGCCATCGCCGCTATTGGGGCAGCTTCCTCCCTTGATGAACTCAAGGCTGTCCGCCTTGCCCACACGGGCGAGAAGTCGCCCCTGAGCCTTGCCAACCGCGAAATCGGTGGCCTGGCCAAGGAGCACAAGGCGGCCGCCGGTAAGCTCATGGGCTCCTCGCGCGGCAGGGTTAACCAGGCGCTCGCCGCCAGGACCCAGGTGCTTGAAGCAGAGAATGACGCCCGCATCCTGATCGAGGAAACGGTTGATGTCACCGCGGCCCCGCGTCGGCGTCGTGCCGGTGCGCGCCACCCGCTGTCCACCCTGCAGGACCGGGTGTCGGACATCTTCGTCGGCATGGGCTGGGAAATCGCCGAGGGCCCGGAAGTCGAATCCGAGTGGTTCAACTTCGATGCCTTGAACTTCAAGCCGGACCACCCGGCACGTGAAATGCAGGACACGTTCTTCGTGGAGCCTCCTGAAGCACACCTGCTCATGCGCACCCACACTTCTCCAGTGCAGGTCCGTTCGATGCTGGAGCGCGAGGTGCCCATCTACGTGCTGTGCCCGGGCAAGGTGTTCCGCACCGATGAGCTCGACGCCACGCACACGCCCGTCTTCCACCAGTTCGAGGGCCTGGCCATCGACAAGAACCTCAGCATGGCGGACCTCCGCGGCACCTTGGAGCACTTCGCGCGCCAGATGTTCGGAGATGAGGCTTCCATCCGCTTGCGCCCCAACTACTTCCCGTTCACGGAGCCGTCTGCGGAACTGGACATCTGGCACCCCGGCGCCAAGGGTGGCCCGCGGTGGATCGAATGGGGTGGCTGCGGCATGGTCAATCCCAACGTCCTCCGGGCGGCCGGTATTGACCCGGACGTCTATTCAGGTTTTGCCTTCGGCATGGGCATTGAGCGCACGCTCATGTTCCGCAACGAAGTCGGCGACATGCGCGACATGATCGAAGGCGATGTACGTTTCAGCGAGCACTTCGGGATGGAGATCTAACAGTGCGTATCCCACTTTCCTGGCTGCGTGAATTCGCGCAGGTTCCGGCCGACGCAACGGCCGAAGACGTCATGGCGGACCTGGTCAAGGTCGGCTTCGAAGAAGAAGACGTACACCGTCCCACGGACGAGCTCAAGGGGCCGATCGTTGTTGGCCAGGTCCTGAGCCTGGTCAAGGAACCGCAGACCAACGGCAAGACCATCAACTGGTGCCAGGTCCGCGTCGTTCCGGAAGGACAGGAGCAGACCCTCAACGGCAAGGGCATCGACCCCTCGGGTGTGCAGGGAATTATTTGCGGTGCCCATAACTTTGTTGAAGGCGACAAGGTGGTAGTCACCCTGCCTGGCGCTGTCCTGCCTGGCAACTTCCAGATCTCCGCCCGCAAAACCTACGGACACCTGTCTGCGGGAATGATCGCTTCTGTCCGCGAGCTCGGCATCGGTGATGACCACGACGGCATCCTCGTCCTCTCCCGCATTGGACTTGACCCGGAAATCGGTACCGACGCGATGGAACTGCTGGGTCTCTATGACCAGGCAGCCGAAATCAACGTCACGCCCGACCGTGGTTACGCGTTCTCCATCCGTGGCGTTGCCCGGGAATACGCCCACGCCACTGGAACGTCTTTCGTGGACCCCGCGTCCAAGGTCAACGCGCCTGCCTCCCTGCAGGGTGGCTACGGCGTGAAGCTTAACGATGACGCGCCCATTTACGGCAAGCCTGGCTGTGACCGCTTTGTTGCCCGCACCGTGCGGGGCGTGGATGCTTCCCGTCCGACCCCGCCGTGGATGTCCTCGCGCCTCCGCCTCGCGGGCGTGCGGAGCATCTCGCTGCCCGTGGATATCTCCAACTACGTCATGCTGGAGCTGGGTCAACCCAACCACTGCTACGACCTCGACAAGCTGGCGGGCGACATCGTTGTCCGCCGCGCTGTCGCAGGGGAGAAGATCACTACCCTCGACGACAAGGAACGTACGCTCGACGTCGAGGACCTGCTGATCACAGATGACTCCGGTGCCATCGGCATTGCCGGTGTCATGGGCGGTGCGCACACGGAGGTGTCAGATTCCACCACGAACATCCTGGTGGAGGCGGCGCACTTTGATGAAGTGTCCATCGCCCGCTCCCGCCGCCGACACAAGCTGCCGTCCGAAGCGTCCAAGCGATTCGAGCGTGGCGTTGACTGGCACGTTGCCAACATTGCCGCGCAGCGCGTGGTCGATCTCCTGGTGGAGCTCGCCGGTGGAACAGCGGATCAGGCCGGTACCGACGTCGGGACCGCGCCTGACGCCGTCGTGATCGACCTGCCTGCAGGTTTCGCCTCAGCGCGGATCGGTATCGACTTCACTGAAGAGCAGATCACCACCTCCCTGGAGGACCTGGGGGCCGTCGTGGAGAAGACCGCTACCGGATACCGCGTCACTGCCCCCAGCTGGCGCAACGACCTTGAAACCAAGGAAGACCTCTCCGAGGAAATCGCGCGCCTCGTCGGCTATGACAACATTCCGGCGACCTTGCCGGTGGCGCCTCCGGGGCGGGGCTTGAGCCGCACGCAGCAGCAGAAGCGTCGCGTAGTGCAGGCGCTGGCTGATGCCGGCCTGACCGAGGTGCTGTCCTACCCGTTCGTCACCAAGGCTGCCAATGACACGTTCGGCGTGGCGGAGGAAGGTGCGCCGCGCCCGGCACTGAAGCTTGCCAACCCGATCAGCGAGGAACACGGTTACCTCCGTACCTCCATCCTGCCGGGCCTTATCGAGGTCGCCCGCCGGAACCACTCGCGCGGATTCCGCGATCTTGCGCTCTATGAGGCCGGCTCGGTCTTCCTCCCGGGTGACAAGCTCGGAACCGAATCCATCCCGCCGCTGGGCGCCAAGCCCAGCGATGAGGTTCTGGATGCGCTGTACGACGGCGTCCCTCACCAGCCGCTGCACATCGGCGCTGTCCTCACCGGCCACGATTCTCCGGCCGCTGCAACGCACAAGCCGCGTGCCTGGGATTGGGCGGACGCCGTTGATGTCGCGAGGCTGATCGCCGACGTCCTTGGTGTCGAACTGGTTGTCAGCCAGGGCAGCCACCAGGCGTTCCACCCTGGGCGTGCCGCCCAGCTCGCGCTGCGCAACGGCGATGTCGTTGGTTACGCCGGGGAACTCCACCCCAAGCTCCTGGCTTCGCACGACATGCCGGCCCGTTCCGTGGCTGTCGAGGTTAACGTTGAGGCGTTGTTCGACGCTGCTGCCGACGTCATTGTCGCCAAGCACATCTCCGGGTTCCCGGTGGCGACACAGGACGTTGCCTTGGTGGTTCCGCAGGACGTGCCCGCTGACCAGGTTCTGTCTGCGCTCCGGGAAGGCGCCGGGGAGCTGCTCGAGGACGTTGCGTTGTTCGACGTCTACGTTGGTCCGGGAATTGAGGACGGTAAGAAGTCCTTGGCCTTCGGCCTGCGGTTCAGGGCAAACGACCGCACGCTGACGGCGGACGAGGCATCCGAAGCCCGCGCCGCGGCCGTGGCCGTTGCGGCTGACCGCTTCGGCGCCGTCCAGCGCTAGTTTCCTACCTGTAAAACCCCGGGACTTCGGTCCCGGGGTTTTCTTTTACCGAGATTCGACTCCCAACATCTTGACAGAATATTCACGCATGTATGACAGTTTTGTCATACACATGTGAAACATGTGTATCACATCCCTCGCGCGGCTCCACGAGAGCTGCTCTTTGAAAGGTACCCATGAAAAAGCAGAAGCTTGCTGTGCTTGTCGGAGCTGCGGTTGTGGCACTGACATCCTCGCTGACCGGAGCAGCCGTAGCGTCAGAGCCGACGCCTGCGGTCGCCAACTCCGGTTTCCAACCGGTATCGCACGCCGTGGACAAGACGCAGACCTCCGGCTCCGCGGCCTCCCCGTTGGCCGACAGGTACAGCCTTGCAATGCCCTCCAAGAACGGCGGCGCTTCCACCGACTCAGTCATCGGCGCTGATGGCAGGGTTCGGATCACCGACACTACGGCTGCACCAAACCGCTCCATCGTGCAGATCGAATTCAATGGCGGATACATCTGCTCCGGGGCACTTATCTCCGCTGACACGGTGTTGACCGCTGGCCATTGCGTGCATGAAGGCGGCACCGGCTCGACCGCGGACTACTCCTGGGGCGTCAAGGTCGCGCCCGGACGCAACGGGGCAACAGACCCCTACGGCAGCTGTGGGGCCAGCAAGATCTACACCGACCAGCGCTGGATCGATTCGGCCAACACCAACGCGGACTGGGGCGTCATCAAACTCGATTGCACTGTAGGCAACACCACCGGTTGGTTGAACTATGCAGGCACCACCGCCAGCCTGAACGGAACCAGCGCTACGGTCAGGGGCTATCCCGGCGATAAGGCTTTCGGCACCATGTGGTCCATGACCGGAACCATCGACAGCACCCAGACTGAGAAGGTCTTCTACAAAATGGATACGTACGGTGGCCAAAGCGGTGCACCGGTCTACAACAGCAGCCACACCATCGTGGCCATCCACACCAACGGCGGCAGCTCAAATTCGGGAACCCGCATCACACCGACCCTGGCGAACTACCTGACGTCAGTGAAGTAACCCGGCTGGGTTAATTTGGGCAGGCAGTGTTCCCCGCAACCCAACATGCTGCGGGGAACACTGGCCCTACGATGGCCATCTGCGCAGTGTGCTGTTGACGAGGCCGATGAGCACCGCAGTCCACCAGCAGGCCTGTGAGATCCCCGCCGTCACCATGAGCCGGATCTTCAGCCGCCTGCCGAGGTCCACATATCTCGTTCCCGGGGCCTGGGTGAACAGTTGGCGGAGCACGGGGTGCATGAACACGCCATTGAGCATCAGGACAAGGACGCACACAAGCTTGACCCAGGTGAGCGGGCTGCCGGGATCGGGCCTGATCAATGCCCCGGATAACAGCAACAGTGCCAGTCCTCCCCAGATCAGGGGTTTGGCCGCCGACTCCAGTGTGGCCACCGCCTGCAGCGGGGTTTTTCCGAGGAGCCAAAGGAGACCAAGCCAGTCGACTACCAGGATGGCTCCGAAGGCCACCACCAGCGACAGAATATGCACGGCGAGACCAATGCGCTGAATATCGGGACCGAGATCAAAGGTGTAGCCAACCAGTAGGGAGTCGATCCAGGCCAAGGAGCATAGGATTGCAGGCAACAAGGGGTTGAACGCTGGTTGCCGCCGGTACCGTACCTCCGATGCAGCCGCCACTTCAGCTTGGTTTTCGCGCCAGTTCAGGAAGCCGGTAGGGCCGATCGTGGGTTCAAGTTGTACGGTGTGGTCGTACTTCCGCTGGGAGTCGGCCACAAAGAAGGCATCTGTAGTCACGCGTACGGTCCTAATGATCTTGTTCTCTTTGAAGAAGACAAACAAAGCCGGTGAGGTCGTATGGACTTCCCGGTTTTCCGGTGCCTGACCGAAGGCTTGCTCTATTGCGTCGTCAGTTCCAGTCCCGGTGACAAAGCCCACGTGGTCCCACGCGAAATCCGTGATGTCACTGAGCCTTAATGTGGTCCCGGTGTTGGCAGCTTCAAGAACAACCGCGTTCAGTAGCCTGTCTGTTTCGAGCAATTCGCATGCCTTCTGTTCAACCAAGTGGAGCGTCAACCAAGTGGTGCGCAGAACGCACACCATCTATACATGTGTGCCAGTTCCACGTTCGTGACGCGTGATGGCCGACCGAAAGGGTTTGGGGCCCAAACGGGGGAGAGTCATAATTGGTGTGCCCCACTACTACGGGGAAGCTGAGGCAGGTGGGGCAACCCTTGCGGGACTTCGAATTCGATGAGCGCGATCTGCGGTTGCTGCACGCCCTGCAGATACGGCCGCGCGCCCCATGGGCTGCCTTGTCCTCAATTGTCGGGGCGGATGCCGTCACACTGGCTCGACGATGGGCCGTTCTTCAGGACACTGGTTTGGCGTGGATGACGTCGTATCGGGGCGAGGGGGCCAGATCCGCAGGGGCGGTGGTGGAAATCAGCTGCATCCCCTCGACGTTGGCGGGAATTGTCAACGACTTGGCCCGGGAGCGGGTGGTCATCACCATCGATCAGACGGCCGGAAGCCAGGACCTGGTGCTGTGCGTGCTGTGTGCCTCGGAAGCCGAGCTGACAGCGTTTCTCCTGGAAAGACTGCCCACCTTTGCAGGTATCACCAGCACCCGGACCCACAGGATCATCCGGATCCTCAGTGATGCGCAGCATTGGCGGTTAAAGTCCCTTCGCGACGATGAGGTCAGCGCGCTCGAACGGTCTGTACCCCAGCCGCAGCCAAGCAAGTCCGTGGTGACCGACTCCGTGGAGGACGAACTGACGCGAATTCTCCTCATCGAGGGAAGGGCTTCAGTCTCCGACCTGGCGCAGTGGCTACGTTTCAGCCCGGCCCGGGCCAAGTCTGCGCTGTCGAACATCCTGGGAGCCCAGCGGGTAGTGGTGCGGCTGGACATTGCGCGGACTTTTTCGCCGTGGCCGGTCAGCGTCTGGTATTTCCTGCGGGTGCCACCGGCCAAGGTTGACGGGGTCGCTGCGGGCCTGGCAAGGCTGGATGTCGCACGGCTCGTCGCCACGACCGGAGGTCAATACTCCTTGGTGTTGTCGGTCTGGCTCCGGCGCGTTGAGGACATGGCCGCCCTGGAGCGGCAGCTGGGCGAACGATTGCCGTATGTGGAGATCGAGGACCGTTCCATTGTTCTCCGAACGCCCAAGCACATGGGCAAGCGCCTGTACCCGGACGGCAGGAGGATAGTCTGAAGACGGCCCAGTCAAGGCGTCTGGCCTGTAGGGGAGCTGCGAAAGGAGATCCGTGGAAATCCTGGTGCTGGAGCTGCGCAGGCTCAGCGACGTGCACCTTCAGGCGAACCTGCCCGCGCAACTGGGGGACCCCGCGCACCAGCGGGCCCTCCGCTTCGCCAACCCGGTGGACCGTGCGGAATTCGTCGCGGGTCGGCTGGCCCTTTCGAACTTTGCCGCCTCGCTCCTCGACGTCGACCCCAACCGGATCAGGCCCGATTACCGCTGTCCGCAGTGTGGCCCTGGCCAGGACCACGGCCGGCCGGGATTCATGCTCGACGGCGGCCCCGCACCTGTGGTGGTCAGCGCCTCCCGGGCGTCGGGCTGGGTGCTGCTGGCCGGCGTCGTGCATCCAACGGATGGCTTCCGGCTGGGAGTGGACCTTGAAGCGATAGGCAAAGTCGGATTCGACGGCTTCGATGACCTGGCGCTGACAGGCAGCGAGAAGCGTTTCCTGGCATCAATGCCGGCAAGACATCAAGCTCTGCACCGAACGCGCTTATGGGCGCGTAAGGAAGCTTGGCTGAAGATGACCGGCGAAGGCCTGCGCCGAAACCCCGCCGAGGTGGACGTACTGGACCGGCCTGGCCTGCGGGATGTCACCGAAAGGGAACTGCCTGCCGGGCAACCGGAAGGACTGGTGGCCGCGCTGGCCCACGGCTAACCCGCTGGAGGCAGCGCCGGCAGTGCGGTCTCGTAGAGCCACGGCCGCAGGATCGATGCCGTATCGAAGCCCGGCATGAAGGCGTCCGCTGCTGTAATGAAGGACTCCGTGGATACTGATCCGTGCCGGTTCCCAGCGGTCCAGTGCTGAAGGAAAGCGAAGAAAGCCTCGTCCCCGGCCGCCACCCGCAGCGCATGAACGGCCAAGGCCCCGCGCTTGTAGACCCTGTCATCGAACATGAGCTCCGGACCGGGGTCACCGACCAGCAGGTCCTGCGGCCCGGCGTCGAGCTTTTTCCACGCGGCAGTTGCACGAGCGGCAACGGTCATGGTTCCGGACTCTTCGGACCACAGCCATTCGGCGTAGCAGGCGAATCCCTCGTGCAGCCAAATGTCTTTCCAGTTGCTGACTGTCAGCGAATTCCCGAACCACTGATGGGAAAGCTCATGGGCGATCAGCCGCTGCGATTCCCAGGCCTCCTTCATGTGGTTCCGCCCGAAGATGGAGACTGTCTGGGCTTCCAGTGGAATTTCCAGCTCGTCCTCCGTCACCACCGACGTGTAGTCGGTGAACGGGTACGGACCGAAGCAATCCTCGAAGGTCTTCATCATGTCCGGCTGGCGTCGCAGGCCTTCCAAGGCATCCCCGGCCATCTCGGCTGTGACAGCGACGAACTGGGGAACCCGGTGATGGGTACCTTCAGCCCGGAGCGGAACCTTGATGTACCGGCCGATTTGAACAGTGGCAAGGTATGTTGCCATGGGCTCGACTTGCTCGTACACCCAGGTCTCCCGGCTGGACTTGCGGGAGTGGGAGACGAGCTTGCCGTTGCAGACCGGCCGGTAGTTGTCGTCGGTAGTCACGGAGATCAGGAAGGTGGACTTGTAGCGCGGGTGGTCATTGCAGGGGAACCAGGATGCGGCGCCGTTCGGCTGGCCTGCGACCAGCACGCCGTCGTTCAGTTCTTCCCACCCCACATCTCCCCACAGTCCGCGGCGCGGTTGCGGATTGCCGTCATAGCGGATCTCCAGCGTGAACTGTCGTCCGGGTTTGATCGAGGACGCCGGGGTGAGTACCAAATGTTCGGCCCTGTGGCTGAATTTCTGCAGTTTCCTGCCGTCCAGCTGGATTTTGGATGCCCGCAAGCCCACGAGGTCCAGCACCACCTGGGTGGTCGCCTCAAGCGCCGTGCAGTGCAGGACAGCCCTGCCGATCAGCTTGTTGCTGCCCAGCCTGACGTCGAGGTCCAATTCGTATCTATCCACCCGGTAACTCGTGCTGCCGTGATCCAGGGTGTAGGGGTCGGGACTGGGGATGCTGATGGGTGCAGTCATTAGCTCCCAATCTACTTCAGGCGTGGCGCTTCTGTGGTCGGACCCACCCACGGGCTCACCGGGTTGCCCATCCAGTACGTTCCTGCGGGGACAGTCTCACCGCGCATGACCAACGACGCCGGTCCAACAGTTCCGCCGTCACCGATACTGGCCGCGGGAAGGATGACGCCGTGGGGACCCATCGTGGCACCGTTACCGAGTGTCACCGTGTCCAGGCTCATGACGCGGTCATGGAACAGGTGCGTTTGGACTACGCAACCCCGGTTGACGGTGGAGTTCTCGCCGAGAGTCACGAGGTCGGCTTCAGGGAGCCAGTAACTCTCGCACCACGTCCCGCGGCCGATCCTGGCGCCAAGCCCGCGGAGCCACCACACCAGGGCCGGGGTTCCGGCGGCCGAGCGGGCAAACCAGGGGGCGCTCACCATTTCAATGAACGTGTCCACCACCTCATTGCGCCAAATGAAGGAACTCCATAGGGGGTGTTCGCCGGATCGGATGGTCCCCACCAGGGTCCATTTGGCGATCACCGAACTGAGCGCGGCCACAGCCCCGGCCGCCAGCATGACGACGCCGCCAAGCAGTGCCGCGACCCAGTAGCCCCAACCACGTGCGATCCAGTCCAGGACCACCATGACGGCAACGGCTATGGCCACCGTAAGGATGACCGGGACCAAACGGCACAGCTCCCACAGGGCACGGGCCAGCTTCAGTTTGAAGGGTGGTTCGAAAGTGCGGCTCTGATCGGCGTCGACGGCGGTGCGGCGCAACCGGACCGGCGGACTGCCGAGCCACGAGGTTCCGGATTTTGCCTTGGCCGGCGTGGCAGAGAGCACCGCCACGAGGGAGTTTTTGGGAACGTTGCGTCCTGCGGCAGTCATGCCGGAGTTGCCAAGGAACGAGCGTTTGCCGATCTTGGCAGGAGCGATCTTCATCCAGCCGCCGCCAAGTTCGTAGGAGGCCACCATGGTGTCGTCGGCAAGGAAGGCGCCATCTCCAATCGTGGTCATTGCGGGTACCAGGAGAACAGTTGAGGCTTCCACGTTCTTGCCCACCTTGGCACCCAGCAAACGGAGCCAAAGGGGCGTGAACAGGCTGGCGTAAATCGGAAAGAGGAGGTCACGGGCCATATCCAGCAACCGCTCGGTAGCCCAGACCTGCCAGCCGACCCTGCTGCGGACCCGGTAGTACCCTTCCCTGAGGCCCAAGCCCAGGAGCCGCGTCACTAAAAGGACCAGGAGGAGGTTGCCCAGGAACCAGACCAGCGCTGCCAAAGGCACGGACAGGGCAATCCGGGGGAGGGCAGTTTCCAGGGAATCGTGCCCTCGAATGAAGGACAGGATCACCAGGGCCCCCGCGAAGGCTGAGAGGTAGGGGATCAGGGACAGCAAGGCCGAGGCGGCCGCAAAGGCGAAAAGCCACAGTCGATCAACTGCGGAACGGCGAACTGCTGCCTCAGGCCAGTCGTGCTTTGCCTTTCCCCGCCTTTGAGCTGGTGAGCCTGCCACCAGATGACCGGCTTTCACCTTGCCAAA
Source organism: Paenarthrobacter nicotinovorans (assembly GCF_007670255.1). Lineage (GTDB taxonomy): Bacteria > Actinomycetota > Actinomycetes > Actinomycetales > Micrococcaceae > Arthrobacter > Arthrobacter nicotinovorans_B. The sequence continues at coordinate 105,634 of NZ_SZVS01000014.1, forward strand.
AACTGCGGAGCCGGGCTCGACATGGGCGCCGGCGCCAATGGTTGCACCGGGCATGAGAGTGCTTCGCGATCCCACCACCGCGCCTGCTCCGACGTGAACTTGGCCGATGTGGACCGAATCACCGTCCACCCACCAACCGGAAAGGTCGACTTCCGGTTCAATGTTGGCCCCGTTTCCCAGGGACAGGAGCCCTGTGACCGGCGGCAACGAGTGCAGGTGCACGTCCCTTCCAATCCTGGCTCCCAAAGCCCGGGCGTAGTAGGGAACGAACGGGGCGCTGGCCAGGCCGATGGCACCGGAAAGGTCCTGGATTTGTTCGGCGAGCCACAGCCGCAGGTGTGTTTTGCCGGAACGGGGGTAGGTACCCGGTTGGATTCTTCCGAGCAGGATCCTGGCTGCCAGCACCGAGATTGCCATTCGGCCCAAGGGGCTGACGAAGACCAGCCAGGACAGCCCGACCCACCACCAGGACACCACGGGAGCGGCGTCAAATCCGGCAAAGGTGGCCAGCAGGTTGTTGGCAGCCATGAGGTAGGTGAGCCATCGCATTCCCACCAGAATGTGCAACGGTGCTCCCATAAGTATCTGGAAGATCTGCGACTTCAGGGCAGTGGGACGGACGGTGCGCTCCGCAGCGTGACCCGGCGTGCCGCCGTCGGGCAATGACTGCCGGGCGGCGTCGATCAGGGCGCCGACGCGCGGTGTCGCGTAGATGTCTGCCACCGTGATCGTCGGGTAGCGGAGACGAAGAGCCGACACGAGCTGGGCAGCGGCGAGGGAGCCGCCGCCATGGTCGAAGAAGTCGGCGTCGAGGGACCCGGCGGGGCTGCCCAGGACAGCCTCCCACTGGTCAATGATCCAGCGGGCGTCCTCGGGAAGGTTCAGCGGAGCATTGCCGGTCTCGGCGGGTCCTGCTCCCGCCAGCGGCCAGGGGAGTGCGTGGCGGTCAACTTTGCCACTTGTCTTGGTGGGCAACGAATCCACCACGGTCAACAGGGGAATCAGGGCCGCAGGCAGGTTGTCGGAGAGCAGCGTTCGAGCAGCATCCAGGTTGAGTTCCACACCCTCTGCGGGGGCCAAGTAGCCCACCAGGATCTGGTTGCCGGCAGCCGTGGTCTGAACGGCAGCGGCAGCGCCCGCTACGCCGGGCAAGGACTGCAATGCTGCATCAACCTCGCCCAGTTCAATTCGGCGTCCTCCGAGCTTGACCTGCTCGTCGGCCCGGCCCATGAAGATCAGGCCCTCGGGTTCGAACCGGACCAGGTCCCCGGAGCGGTAGGCGCGGTCCCAGGCCAGCGTCGGCATGGGAGCGTACTTCTCGGCGTCCTTGGCCGGATCCAGGTAGCGGGCGAGGCCGACGCCGCCGATGATCAGTTCGCCGATTTCGCCTTCTTCCACCGGAACGCCGTCGGAATCAACGACGGCGAGGTCCCAGCCATCAAGCGGCAGACCGATCCGGACGGGGCCGGGTCCGCCCAGGGGAGCGGCACAAGCCACAACGGTGGCTTCTGTTGGTCCGTAGGTGTTCCACACTTCGCGACCATCGACGGCGAGCCGCTCGGCCAGCTCGGGTGGGCAGGCTTCCCCGCCGAAGATGAGCAGACGGACGTTTTCCAACGCCTCGGCCGGCCACAGGGCCGCAAGGGTGGGCACAGTGGACACCACGGTAATCCCGTGGTTGATGAGCCACGGTCCCAGGTCCATGCCGGTGCGGACCAGCGCGCGGGGAGCCGGTACAAGGCACGCGCCGTGGCGCCAGGCGAGCCACATTTCTTCGCAGGAGGCGTCAAAAGCCACTGACAGGCCCGCGAGCACCCGGTCCTGGGGGCCAATCGGTTCGGCCTGCAGGAAGATCCGGGCTTCTGCATCGACGAAGGCGGCAGAGGAACGATGCTTCACGGCCACGCCCTTCGGCGTGCCGGTGGAGCCCGAGGTGAAGATGATCCACGAATCGTCGTCCAGTCCGGGCTTGCCGGGCACGGCAACAGGTTCGCGCGCAGCTTGGGCAAGCTGGACGTCCAGTCCTGCACCAATAACCGCGGCCACCTTCGCTTCGCCAAAGACCAGACGGGCCCGTTCGTCGGGATCGTCGGCATCCACCGGAACGTAGGCGGCTCCTGCCATGAGGATGCCCAGGATGGCTATGTAGAGCTCGTTGGTTCCTGACGGGATGCGGACGCCGATTTTCGCGCCGCATCCCAGTCCGGCCGCGTTCAGGGTGCGCGCGAAGGACTTCACCGAGGCAAGCAACTCGGTGTAGCTCAGTGACTTGTGCCCGTCGTCCAAGGCTGAGGATTCCGGGAAGGACGCCGCAGTGGCTTCCAGGATGTCCACGAGGGTACGTTCGGCAGGTGCTGCGGTGCCGCCGGGCAACTGGGGGCGATAGGTAGTCAGGGCAGGCCGCTGCCCGGCCCCCACGGGTTGATCTGTGCTCACAGGGTCAGCTTTTCCCAGGAAGGTGAACAAAAGGTGTCGGTGGTTTCTTTCCCGTCATGTTCCCTTGTTCTGCTGTTGGGCTAAGAGTCACCAAGAGTTTGGGGAGCCGGGCGCTGATCTTAGGGCACCAGCAGGACTTTGCCGGTGGTCCGCCGGCCCTCCAGGTCACGGTGGGCTTGGGCAGCCTCAGCCAAGGGGTACGTGGCGCCGACCCTGACTGAAAGGGTGCCGTTGGCGGCGGCGTCGAAAATTTCTGCGGAGCGCCACCGGCGTTCCTGGGCGTTCTGAACGAAGTGCGCCATGGTCGGCCGGGTCAGGGTCAACGATCCGGCGGCGTTCAGCCGCTGCGGGTCAAAGGGTGGTACGGGTCCTGAGGCTGCGCCGAAAAGCACCATGGCGCCACGGATCCGCAGGCTCTTCAGGGACTCGTCAAAGGTGTCCTTGCCAACGCCGTCGTAGACCACGTTGACGCCCTCGCCGTCTGTGAGTTCGCGGACCTTGTCGGCGAAACCCTCATAGCGGAGGACCTCATCGGCGCCTGCCAGGGTGGACAGATCAGCCTTCTCATCACTGGAGACGGTGGTGATGACGCGGGCTCCGCGTGCCTTCAGCAGCTGCGTCAACAGCAGGCCCACGCCGCCGGCCCCTGCGTGCAGCAGGACAGTGTGGCCGGGCTCCACCCGGAAAGACGAGTTCATCAAGTAGTGGGCCGTGATGCCCTGCAGTGGCAGGGCGGCTGCTGTGTGGTCGTCGACGCCGGCAGGTACCGGAAGCGCTTTGGCCGCCTCCACGAGGGCGTACTCCGCGTACGTCCTGTTCCCTTCGGCCGTGGCAACGCGGTCTCCCACGCCGAATTCTTCAACACCTTCACCGACGGCCTCAACGACCCCTGCTGCTTCGGCGCCGGGAGTGAAGGGGTAGTCCACTTTGTAGGTGCCGTTGCGTTGGTAGGTTTCGATGAAGTTGACTCCGGTGGCTGCGACTTTGATCAGCAGCTGTCCGGGGCCCGGTGCCGGTACTTCGACGGAAGCGTACTCAAGGACCTCGGGTCCTCCCGCGTGCTGTGCAACGATGGCGTGCGTCATGGTGGCTCCTAACTCCGGGGCGGTCCTTCCGGTGCCCGGTTCCAGAATCCATCCTAGGGAGGTTGGGACCTTCCTTGTCGAACGCCTAGAAGCGTCCGTGCGTCGAAGCTACGGGGCAGTCGAAGCCGCGGCCGGCTGCCAGGCCCACGTCATTGAGGTACCGGACCACGATGCCGTAAGACTGCACCAGGGTTGTTTCGGTGTACGGGACGGAATGCTTGGCGCAGAATTCGCGCACAATCGCTGATGCTTTGTGGAGCTGGGGCCGCGCCATATCCGGGAACAAGTGGTGCTCCACCTGGCGGTTGAGGCCACCAAGAAGGAAGTCCATGAAGCGTCCGCCGGAAATGTTGCGTGAAGTCAGGATCTGACGGTTGAGGAAATCCACGCGGCTGTCTTTCGGAAGGACGGGCATGCCCTTGTGGTTGGGCGCGAACGAGGCCCCCATGTAGAAGCCATAGACCATGATTTGGACGCCAAGGAAGGCAAAGGCCATTCCTATGGGCAGGAAAGTGAAGGCCAGGACAGGGAGGGCGCTTAGCCGCGCCACGAGGATGGGAGTCTCAACCCAGCGGTGGCGGACGTTTTGCTTCCCGAAGACAAAGCGCAAGGAGTCGAACTGGAGGCTCAGCCCAAGCAGTGTCAGGAGCGGGAAGAAGAACCAGCCCTGCCTCCTGGTCAGGAACGCCAGGCGCCCCTTTCGTTCAGCCGCGGCATCTTCGTGGAAGACCAGTGCGTTGTTCCGTATGTCCGGGTCCTTGGAGATGACATTGGGATGGTTGTGGTGTGCGCCGTGCTTCTGTTCCCACCAGGAGTAACTGATGCCGGCCACTCCAGTGGCAAGGAGGCGGGCCGACCAATCGTTTGCCCGGCGCGAGGCGAAGATCTGCTTGTGCCCGGCCTCATGGGCCAAAAAGCTCAACTGCGTGCACAGGATGCCGACGGCGGCCGCGATGAGCAGTTGGTACCAGGACTCGCCAATCAAGGCGAAGCCAAGCCATGTTCCGGCCATGAGAAGCATGAGGGCCACGAAGACCCAGATGTAGAAGCCGCTGCGACGTTCAAGAAGCCCTGCTGCTTTGACGGACTTGAGGAGCTCCGAGTAGCTCTGGACAACGGGATTTGGCTGAATTGCGCGTGCTTTGGGGCGCTCAGCGGTGGACGTGGGTGCCATAGGTGTGCCCCGTATCGCTAACGGGCAACGCTGCAGCCGACGTTCGGACTGCACGGTTTGGATCACCCTTCAATAAGCATACGCGCAATGTCCTGACAAATGTGACAGCGCACACTAGGCATGCATAAATATCGGGCAGCATGAATAATCTTGCTGTACAGTGGTGTTATGACTATTTCTGTTGCCGTCTCCGGTGCCAGCGGCTACGCCGGGGGAGAAGTGCTGCGCCTGCTGGCGAACCATCCCAACGTCACCATCGGCGCGATCACCGCGCACAGCAACGCCGGTTCCAGACTAGGGGAGTTGCAGCCGCATCTCCATGGTTTGGCCAGCCGGATCCTGGAAGAGACCACGGTGGAAAACCTGTCCGGTCACGATGTCGTGTTCCTGGCCCTGCCACACGGAACCTCGGCCGGGATCGCAGCGCAGTTGCCGGAGGGAACTGTAGTCATCGACGCCGGAGCGGACCACCGCTTGCAGGATGCTTCGGCCTGGGAGAAGTTCTACGGCTCCGAGCACGCCGGCACCTGGCCTTACGGGCTGCCGGAACTGCCCGGCCAGCGTGAGGCGCTCAAAGGCGCCAAGCGGATCGCCGTACCCGGCTGCTACCCGACGTCGGCCCTGCTCGCCTTGACGCCCGGGTTCGCCAACAGCCTCCTCTTGACGGACGACGTCGTCATTGTTTCCGCCTCCGGAACCTCGGGTGCGGGCAAGGCGGCCAAGGTCAACCTGATCGGGTCGGAGGTCATGGGTTCCATGAGCCCCTACGGCGTGGGTGGCGGTCATCGCCACACGCCGGAGATCGAACAAGGGCTCAGCAACGTCGCCGGCGAAGCTGTGACGGTGTCCTTCACCCCGACTCTCGCCCCCATGAGCCGGGGCATCCTTACGACGGCGACTGCCAAGGTTGGGCACGGCGTCACCGAAGCCGAGCTTCGCCAGGCGTGGGCGGATGCTTACGACGACGAGCCTTTCGTCCACTTGCTGCCCGAAGGCCAGTGGCCCACCACCAAGTCGGTGCAGGGGTCCAACCACGCGGTCATGCAGCTTGCGTTCGATGCCCACGCGGGCCGTGTGATTGTCACTTGCGCCATCGACAACCTGACCAAAGGGACCGGCGGCGGAGCCGTGCAGTCCATGAACATTGCCCTCGGCCTGGATGAAACAGCCGGCCTGAACCTGCAGGGAGTTGCACCGTGACCATTACCGCCCCCAAGGGATTCCGTGCCGCTGGCATCAAGGCCGGCATCAAGGCCTCCGGCAAACCCGATCTGGCACTCGTCATCAACGATGGCCCCTCCAAGGCCGCCGCCGCAGTCTTCACCTCCAACCGGGTGGCAGCAGCGCCCGTGCACTGGTCCCGCCAAGTGGTCAGCGACGGCCGTGTGGACGCCGTTGTGCTGAACTCCGGTGGAGCCAATGCCTGCACAGGCCCGCAGGGCTTCCAGAACACCCATGCCACGGCCGAGAAAGTGGCAGAAGTGCTGGGAGTCTCAGCTTCCGACGTCGTCGTGTGCTCAACCGGGCTGATCGGCGAGCAGCTGCCCATGGACAAGATCCTTCCGGGCGTCGAGGCAGCCGCCAAGGAGCTCAGCGAGGACGGCGGCAGCGCTGCGGCCACTGCGATCATGACCACCGACAGCGTCTCCAAGGAAGCCGTCTTCACCGGCAAGGACGCTGAGGGCAAACCGTACACAGTAGGCGGGATCGCCAAGGGAGCGGGCATGCTCGCCCCGGGGCTGGCCACCATGCTGGTGGTGCTGACGACGGACGCCGAAGTACCGGCCAATGAGCTCGATGTTGTGCTTCGCGACGCCACACGCGTCACGTTCGACCGGGCCGATTCGGACGGCTGCATGTCCACGAACGACACGGTGGTGCTGTTGGCCTCCGGCGCCTCCGAAGCACTGCCGTCGGCAGAGCAGTTGACCGAAGCGGTGACCGCCGTGTGCGCCGAACTGGCCCGCAAGCTCATTGGCGACGCCGAAGGTGCCAGCCACGACATCGCCATCCGGACCTTCAACGCTGCCAGCGAACGGGACGCGGAAATCGTGGGCCGCTCGGTGGCCCGCTCCAACCTCTTCAAGGCCGCAATTTTTGGCAAGGACCCCAACTGGGGCCGGGTGTTGTCCGCCGTCGGAACCACGGATGCCATCTTCGAAGCAGACCAGCTCAACGTTGCCATGAACGGCATCCAGATCTGCCGCAACGGGGCCATCGGCGATGACCGCAACCTGGTGGATCTGGAACCACGCGAAGTGCTTGTCGAGATCGACTTGCAGGCCGGAGACGCCGAAGCGACCATCTGGACCAACGACCTCACGCACGACTACGTGCATGAGAACAGCGCGTACTCGAGCTAAGGGATGACGATGACTGCGCATACCCGCGAGAACACGTCCATGAGTGCGGCCCAGGACAAAGCGGCAACACTGATCGAGGCCTTGCCATGGATCCAGCGCTTCGCCGGAACCACCATGGTGATCAAGTACGGTGGCAACGCGATGGTGAACGATGACCTCCGCCGCGCCTTTGCCGAAGACATTGTGTTCCTCCACCACGTCGGCATCCACCCGGTGGTTGTCCACGGTGGCGGTCCGCAGATCAACTCCATGCTCGGCAGGCTCGGTATCGAGTCCGAGTTCAAGGGCGGCCTGCGGGTCACTACCCCCGAAGCCATGGATGTTGTCCGCATGGTCCTCACGGGCCAGGTGGGACGCGAACTCGTTGGCCTCATCAACTCCCATGGCCCGTACGCCGTCGGCATGTCCGGCGAAGACGGCGGGCTCCTGCGTGCCGTGCGCACAGGCACCGTGGTGGACGGCGAGGAAGTGGACCTTGGGCTGGTGGGCGAAGTCGTGGGAGTGGATCCCGCAGGGATCAAGGACATCCTCGACGCCGGCCGCATCCCGGTGATCTCCACCGTCGCCCCGGAAATCACTGAGGACGGCAACGGCTTCCAGACCACCGGCCAGGTCCTCAACGTCAACGCCGACACCGCCGCGGCTGCGGTCGCGTCAGCCTTGGGGGCCTCCAAGCTGGTCATCCTGACCGACGTCGAAGGCCTCTACGCCAACTGGCCGGATAAATCCTCGCTGATTTCCTCGCTGACCGCTTCAGAGCTCCGCGACATGCTCCCCAAACTCGAATCCGGCATGATCCCCAAGATGGCCGCCTGCCTGAAAGCCATCGATGAAGGCGTCGAGCGCGCACATATTGTCGACGGCCGCCTGGCGCACTCGATGCTGTTGGAGACCTTTACGACGGCGGGCATAGGCACCCAAGTAGTACCCGACGAGGACGTGAACGCATGAGCACCAACGAAGCAGCAGTGGTCGAAACTCCGGCCGATGCCATCACCGGCCACAGCAGTGGTGCCGATTGGCTGGCCCGCTACTCGGGTTCCCTGATGGGCGTCTTCGGCACCCCGCAGCGGGTCCTGGTCCGCGGCGCAGGCTGCCTGGTGTGGGACGCTGACGGCAAGGAGTACCTGGACCTCCTCGGCGGCATCGCAGTGAACGCACTGGGCCATGCCCACCCGTTCGTTACCTCGGTCATTTCCAGCCAACTGGCCACACTGGGGCACGTATCCAATTTCTTCACGAGCCCGACGCAGATCGCGCTCGCTGAAAAGCTGCTGGAACTGGCCAAGGCTCCGTCAGGCTCCAAGGTCTTCTTCGCCAACTCCGGCACGGAGGCCAACGAAGCCGCCTTCAAACTGGCCCGCCGGAACAACGGCGATGGCAAGCGCACCAAGATCATCGCCCTTGAAGGCGCGTTCCACGGACGGACCATGGGTGCCCTGGCGCTCACGGCAAAAGAGGCCTACCGTGCGCCTTTCGAGCCTCTGCCCGGTGGCGTGGTCCACGTTCCGTTCGGTGACATCGAGGCCCTGCGTGCCGCCGTCGACGATTCCACCGCGGCCGTGTTCCTGGAACCGATCCAGGGTGAAGCGGGCGTCCGGCCCCTCAGCGCCGAATACCTGAAGGCTGCACGCGAGGCCACCACAGCCGCCGGCGCGCTGCTGATCCTCGACGAAGTCCAGACAGGCATCGGCCGGACCGGCAAGTGGCTGGCAAGCGAAGACGCCGGAATCGTTCCCGACGCCGTCACCCTCGCCAAGGGTCTCGGCGGCGGCTTCCCGATCGGCGCCCTGCTCACGTACGGAAGTACGACGTCGGCCCTGCTCACCGCCGGGCAACACGGCACCACTTTCGGTGGAAATCCAGTGGCCACGGCCGCCGCGCTGGCCACGCTTCATGCCATCGAAACCCAGGGCGTGCTGCAGAATGTCACTTCGGTTGGCCAGTACCTTCGCCAGGGGATTGCCGCCGTCGAGGGTGTTGCCCAAGTCCGTGGCGAAGGTTTGCTGATCGGCTTCGATGTCGACGCGGAGATCGCCCCCGCCATGGTGACCGCCGGCCTTGAGGCAGGCTTCATCATCAACAGTCCCGGTCCCCGGACCATCCGCCTGGCGCCGCCGCTCATCCTGACCACCGAACAGGCTGACCGTTTCCTGGCAGCCCTGCCTGACCTGATCGCCACGGCCACCGCCACCACCGCTAAGGACGCACAGTGAGCATTTCCACCCGTCACTTCCTCAAGGACACTGACCTCAGCCCGGCCGAACAGGCTGAAGTGCTTGAGTTGGCCGCCCGCATGAAAGCAGCACCGTACAGCGTGCAGCCTTTCGCCGGTGAGGGCAACGGCCGCAAGACGGTCGCCGTGATCTTTGACAAAACCTCTACCCGCACACGTGTTTCGTTCGCGACCGGCATTGCCGACATGGGTGGCAACGCCCTGATCATCAACCCCGGTGAAGCCCAGATCGGCCACAAGGAGTCCGTGGAGGACACCGCAAAGGTACTGGAGCGCATGGTGTCCACCATCGTGTGGCGCACCGGCGCCCACTCGGGCCTGGTGGCAATGGCGGAGAACTCCAAGGTGCCCGTCATCAACGCACTGTGCGATGACTACCACCCTTGCCAGCTCTTGGCCGACCTCCTGACCGTCAAGGAGCACAAGGGTGAACTCGCCGGACTGACCATGGCCTACCTGGGCGATGCCGCCAACAACATGGCGAACTCGTACCTGTTGGCCGGCGTCACGGCGGGAATGCACGTCCGGATTTCCGGTCCGGAGGGCTACCTTCCGGCCGCTGACATTGTGGCCGCAGCGGAAGAACGGGCTGCCGAAACCGGTGGTTCCGTGCTCATCACCAGCGATGCCGCCGAAGCCCTCAAGGGTGCCGACGTCGTGGCCACCGACACGTGGGTGTCCATGGGCCAGGAAGCGGAGAAAGAAGCCCGCCTTCAGTTGTTCCGCGAGTACTCCGTGGATGAGGCCGCCATGGCACAGGCAGCGCCGGACGCCGTCGTGCTCCACTGCCTCCCGGCCTACCGCGGCTACGAGATTTCGGCGGGCGTCATCGACGGTCCGCAGTCCATCGTCTGGGACGAGGCCGAGAACCGCCTCCACGCCCAGAAGGCGCTCATGGCCTGGCTGATGCACCGTTCCGGACTTGCGTTCGTCGAGGGCCTCGCCCCCGTCGAAGGAACCGGCGAGAGCACGTTCTAGTGTCCACCAACCCCTCCGTTCCGGGTGCCAGTCCGGCCACCAAGACCGCCCGACAGGCACGCATCACAGCGATCCTGACGGGTGAGTCCGTGCGTTCCCAGGCAGAGCTTGCAGCCCTGCTGGCAGACGACGGCGTCCAGGTCACCCAAGCCACGCTCTCCCGCGACCTTGTGGAACTTGGCGCGGTGCGGGTCCGTGGCAAGGATGGAGCATTGGTGTACGCGGTCCCGGGGGAGGGCGGGGACCGGAACGCCAAGAGCGGCGTTACCCAGGAAATTCTCGATGCCCGGCTCACACGGCTGTGCGGGGAACTGCTGGTTACGGCGGAGGCTTCGGGCAACATCGCTGTGCTCCGTACGCCTCCGGGAGCCGCCAACTTCCTGGCACTTGCGATCGACCACTCCGTGATGCCGTCGGTATTGGGTACGATCGCAGGCGACGACACTGTGATGTTGGTGTCCAGGGACGCTGACGGTGGGGCGGAACTGGCGGCCCGCTTCCTGCAGATGGCCGAGGAAGCCGGCCCCGGCAACTGACTGATTTCCACGGCACTGATTCACACAGCATTAGATTCGAATGAACCAAGCAACAACAAAGGAGCACTCTCGTGACTGAGCGCATTGTTCTGGCCTACTCCGGTGGCCTTGATACGTCCGTAGCCATCGGCTGGATCGGTGAAGCCACCGGCGCCGAGGTCATCGCTGTGGCCGTCGACGTCGGACAGGGCGGCGAGTCCCTGGAGACCATCCGCCAGCGCGCCCTCGGTTGCGGCGCCGTCGAGGCTTACGTCGCCGATGCCCGTGACGAGTTTGCCAACGAATACGCGATGCCCACCTTGAAGGCCAACGCCCTCTACCAGGGCCACTACCCGCTGGTTTCGGCCATCTCCCGCCCGGTCATCGTCAAGCACCTGGTCAAGGCTGCCCGCGAATTCGGCGCCACGACGGTCGCCCACGGCTGCACGGGCAAGGGCAACGACCAGGTCCGCTTCGAAGTCGGCATCCAGACCCTTGGCCCGGACCTGAAGTGCATCGCACCTGTCCGCGACCTCGCCCTGACCCGCGACAAGGCCATCGCCTTCGCCGAGGAAAAGGGACTGCCGATCGAGACCACCAAGAAGAACCCATACTCGATCGACCAGAACGTCTGGGGACGCGCCGTCGAAACCGGCTACCTTGAGGACATCTGGAACGCTCCCACCAAGGACATCTACGACTACACCGCCACCCCGGAATTCCCGCCGGCGCCGGATGAGGTCACCATTTCCTTCCAAGCCGGTATCCCTGTAGCGATCGACGGCGTGAAGGTCACCCCGCTGCAGGCCATCCAGGAACTGAACCGCCGTGCCGGCGCCCAGGGTGTTGGCCGGATCGACGTCGTCGAGGACCGCCTGGTGGGCATCAAGTCCCGCGAGATCTACGAAGCTCCCGGTGCCATGGCGCTGATCACCGCTCACAAGCACCTCGAAGACGTCACGATCGAGCGTGAGCAGGCCCGTTTCAAGGCAACTGTTGGCCAGCGCTGGGCCGAGCTTGTCTACGACGGACAGTGGTTCTCGCCGCTCAAGCGCTCTCTGGATGCCTTCATCGAGGACACCCAGAAGTACGTTTCCGGCGACATCCGCATGGTCCTCCACGGTGGCCAGGCCATCGTTAACGGCCGCCGTTCCGACACCTCGCTGTACGACTTCGACCTCGCCACCTACGACACCGGCGATACCTTCGACCAGTCCATGGCACGTGGTTTCATCGAGCTGTGGGGCATGTCCTCCAAGGTTGCCTCCGGCCGTGACCTGCGGGTTGCAGGCGAGTAATGACGTCGGCAACTAACGAAGGTGCGCTGTGGGGTGGCCGCTTCGCCGGCGGCCCCGCGGACGCTCTGGCCGCACTGAGCAAGTCAACGCACTTCGACTGGCGGCTGGCCCGCTACGACATCGCCGGTTCCAAGGCGCACGCCCGCGTGCTGCACAAGGCCGGATTGCTCGATGACGCCGAACTTGAGGGCATGCTGGCAGCGCTCACGCAGCTGGATGAGGATGTCGCCAGCGGCGCCTACCTTCCCGCCGAGAGCGACGAGGACGTCCATGGTTCGCTGGAACGCGGCCTCATCGAGCGTGCCGGTACCCAGTTGGGCGGCAAACTCCGTGCAGGCCGTTCCCGCAACGACCAAGTGGCCACCCTTGGCCGCATGTTCCTGCGGGACCACGCGCGGATCATTGCCCAGGGTGTCCTCGCCACGGTTGACGCGTTGGTGGAGCAGGCCAAAGCGCATCAGGGTGTGGCCATGCCCGGGCGCACGCACTTGCAGCACGCCCAGCCGGTGCTGCTGAGCCACCACTTGCTGGCCCACGCCTGGGCGCTGTTGCGCGATGTACAGCGGCTCCAGGACTGGGACAAGCGTGCCGGTGTTTCACCGTACGGCTCCGGTGCGCTGGCAGGTTCTTCCCTCGGACTCGACCCGGAGGCTGTAGCTGCCGACCTCGGTTTCTACTCAGCCGTGCACAACTCGATCGACGGCACCGCTTCCCGCGATGTCTTTGCCGAGTTCGCCTGGGTGTGCTCGATGATCGGCGTCGACCTCTCCCGGATCTCCGAGGAAGTCATCTTCTGGGCCACCAAGGAGTTCTCCTTCGTCACCCTGCATGACTCGTATTCCACCGGGTCCTCGATCATGCCGCAGAAGAAGAACCCGGATGTTGCCGAGTTGGCCCGCGGCAAGGCAGGACGCCTCATCGGCAACCTGACCGGACTGCTGGCTACGCTCAAGGGCCTGCCGCTCGCCTACAACCGCGACCTGCAGGAAGACAAGGAACCGGTCTTTGACGCTGCGGACACGTTGGAGCTGCTGCTCCCGGCCGTCTCGGGAATGATCGCCACGCTGACATTCAACACCGAGCGTATGGAGTCCTTGGCACCCCAGGGCTTCGCGTTGGCCACCGACATTGCCGAATGGCTCGTCCGCCAGGGCGTCCCCTTCCGCGAGGCCCACGAGCTTTCCGGTGCTGCCGTCAAGCAGGCCGAGAGCCGCGGGGTGGAGCTGTGGGACCTGACCGACGAAGAGTATGCAGCGATTTCGGAGCACCTGACCCCCGAAGTCCGCACTGTGCTCAGCACCGAAGGTTCGCTCAACAGCCGCAACTCGCAGGGCGGAACGGCACCGGCCGCCGTCGAACGCCAGCTTGCAGCACTTGAAGCGGAACTTGAGGCTGCGCGCTCCTACGCGTCGTAGCGTTCGTTCACCAGAGCGGGATGAGGCCTCCGGGCGTCATCCCGCTCTGCGTTTAAGCGTGCATTAGCATGGGCCTATGACCCTGATCACAGCTGAAACGCTGCCCGCAGAGCTTCACAAAGCCGCCGGCAATGTCACCCGCCTTCTGGCAAAGATGGACGAATCATCCGTCACTGAACAGTCGGAACTTCCCGGCTGGACCCGCGGGCATGTACTGGCCCACCTCACCGGTATCGCCAACGCGATGGCGCGGCAACTGGAGTATGCCCGGCGGGGCGAGAAGATCGAACTGTATGACGGGGGTATGGAAGGCCGGACCAAAGCCATCAATCTTGCAGCCGGTCACAGCCTGGACAAGCACACGGCGTCCGTCACGACGGCGGTTAATTCGGCGCTTGCAGCGTTCGACGCTGTGGGTCCGGACGGCTGGCAGGCGCGCATCAGCTACCGTGACGGAACAGTGCTCGACGGCGGCCTGGCGCTGTGGCGCGAACTGACCATCCATGCGTCGGACCTTGGATTGGGTTTCGGCCCGGAGACGTGGAGCCGGTCATTCTGCGAGCACCTGTTCGACTTCCTCTCCGCAAGGGTCCCGGGGGAGTACAAGTTCGTGCTGCAGCCTACCGGCCTCCCTCCGAGGACGCTTGGCAGCGGAGGAACGTCCATCGCGATCACAGGCATGATCACGGATATCGCTGCGTGGCTGGCGGGCAGGGAACCGAGCTTGGGCTCGCTCCGCGCCACGGCAGCCGCCGACGGCGTGGACCTGCCCGAGCTCCTTCCCTGGCCCGCCGGAGTCCCGGCAGAGCCCCCCACCCGGTAATCCCGCACCCTCGCTCACATTCCCCGGGTTTGATCCGCACCCTCGCTCACATCCCCCGGGTTTGATGTGCACCCTCGCTCACATCCCCGCTGTTTGGTGCGGACGCTCGCTCACATTCCCCGGGTTTGATGTGCACCCTCGCTCACATCCCCGCTGTTTGGTGCGGACGCTCGCTCACGTTCCCCAGAGGCGCTGGAGCGTTTCGACGCCGGGAGCCGCCTCGGGATGTGAGCGAGGGCTGGGTGGAAGGCTGGGGGATGTGAGCGAGGGTTGGGTGGAAGGCTGGGGGATGTGAGCGAGGGTTAGCGCTTGGCGGCTGCCCGCCACAGGTGCATCGTGGCGTAGGAACGCCAGGGACTCGCTTCCCGGAAATCGGCGCTGAGACCGGGGCCGGCGGGCAGTTCCTTCAAACCATTTCGCACCGCGGCGTCGTTGGCCAGGAAAACATCCGGGGCGCCCAAAACACGCATGGCCACGTAGCCCACCGTCCACGGCCCAACCCCGGGAAGGGGAAGGAGTTTCCGCCCGAGACTTCCGAGGTCGTCCCCGTAGCCGAATTCCAGAGCGCCCGAGGCCATCGCTTCGGCCGCGGAAATGATGGAGTCGATACGGCGTTGGGGTCCCCGCAGCAGGGCGCGGCCGTGCTCGGCGATTTCTGCCGCGGTCGGGAACAGCACATCGGGACCGGTCACGGCTGCGTCGGCACGAGAGCCGGCAGCTGACAACTGGGTAAGGGCCGTCCGGGCCGCGGCGACTGTGATCTGTTGCCCGATCATCGCCCGGATCAGCAGCTCTTGCGGATCGACTGCCCCGGGAACCCTTATCCCGGAGATGGCCCTGACCCTCCCCGCAAGTCGGGGATCCATGGCAAGGGCATCATCGATGGCCTCCGGATCCGCATCAAGGTCGAAGAGCCGCCGTACCCGGCTCAACAGCGCGGGAAGGTCGTGCAGGTCCACGGCCGAGGCCGTCAGCCGCAATGGTTTGCCCGGCAGTAACGGGCTGTAGGTGACGGTGAACCGGGCTGTACCGCACGGGAGCTGGAGAGTGCGGCTGTACGTCCGTGTGCCGGGGGAAGTCCCACCGGGCTCAGCCTCTGCCGCTTCAATGCCAGGTATCGCACGCGCGGCGAGGAAGTCGAAGATACCCGGATCGAACGGTTCCCGGTATGGCAGGTTGAGCGTCAGTGAACCAGGGGCGTGGCCCGACGCAGCTGCCCGTCCGGGATCCGACTTTGCCGCCGGCGTGCGAGCCGCCGACGTGCGAGCCGCCGTCGCGCGGACCGCCGTCGGGGTCATGGCGAACACCTCGCCGATGGTGTCGTTGAACTGCCGGATGCTGTTGAACCCCGATGCGAAGGCCACGTCCGCGAGTGGCATGTCTGTGGAGACCAGCAGTGTCCTGGCCGTTTGTGCCCTGCTGGCCCGTGCCAGGGAAAGCGGGCCCGCGCCCAATTCGTGGCCGAGGATGCGGTTGAGCTGCCGTGCCGAGTATCCCAAGCGACGCGCCAACCCGTCGACTCCTTCACGGGTGATGACGCCGTCGTTGATCAGCCGCATCGCCCGCCCGGCGACGTCCGAGCGCAGGTTCCAGGCGGGCGTACCCGGCACGGCTTCGGGAAGGCAACGCTTGCACGCGCGATACCCTGCCTCGTGGGCGGCGGCCGAGGTTTCGTAGAAGGTGACGTTCTCCGCTTTCGGCGTGCGCGCCGGGCACGACGGGCGGCAGTAGATGCCGGTGGAACGGACCGCCGTGAAGAATTGGCCATCGAAGCGGGTGTCGCGGGCATCGATCGCCTTGTAGCGCTGCCAGAAGTCCATGGGTTCATCCTCCCAGCCGCCGGAGGAGACTTCTAGCGGAAATCGGACAGGGCCGTTGTTGACGTTTTGCTAGGGTCGAGGGCATGGGTTGGTCAACGGAGAAAGGGGTCAGTGACCCCGGGGCGGTGCGAACGTTCCTGGAGGGGGACCCGCGCGTTGTTGCGCCGCTCATCCTGGGGGCAGTCCTGACGCACCACTCGGACGCTGGCCCGGTATCGGTGCGGCTGACCGAAGTGGAAGCATATATGGGCCCGCGGGACTCCGAACACCCGGACCCCGGCTCACACACATTCGGCGGCCCAACGGCGAGGAACGCACCGATGTTCGGGCCGGCGGGGTTCTTGTACGTCTACTTCACCTACGGCATGCACTACTGCGCGAACCTGGTTTGCGGCCCGGCCGGCAAAGCCTCGGCCCTGCTTCTGAGGGCAGGGGAGATCGTCGACGGCGAAGGCCTCGCCACGTTACGGCGGCCGGCATCCAAAGCGCCCAAGGATCTGGCCAGCGGTCCGGCACGGCTCGCTTCCGCCATGGGGCTTACGACGGCGGACACCGGCCGTGACGCGCTCGCCGCGCCGTTCAGCTTGTGGTTGCCGGAGTCTCCGGCGCCTGCCGTCGTCAGTGGCCCTCGCGTTGGAGTGGCCGGGCCCGGAGGAAGCACCGAATATCCGTGGCGTTTCTGGATAGAGGATGACCCCACGGTGTCCAGGTACAAGGCTGCCCGGCCCCGGAACCGCAAAACCACCGTGTAGTAACTCCGCGCCCCACACCTGCCCGCGGAGCGTGAACTTTCGGCTGTTCCGCTCGCCAGATGACCCTGTATCCCGCACGTTTACCAAAATCGCTGTAGAATGGTAGGTCTGTCTTTTGCGATAGGGGTTACGGTTCGATGCACGACGCTGATTTGGTCCACGAGCAGGAATACGTTGCCGGGCTCTACGCCCGGCTCGATGAGCTGCGCGCCGAAAAGCGCGCCCAGCTGGCGCAGGTGCGCAAGGCCGGCGCGGTAGGAACCATGCAGAACGTCTCAGAGCGGGATGCGTTCGCGGCTCTGTACGAGGACCGGCTGGCCCAGCTCGACGCCGTCGACGACCGCTTGGTCTTTGGCCGCTTGGACCTTGATTCGGGTGAGGCGCAATACATCGGCCGCATTGGGCTGTCCACGGCCGATCTCCAGCGCCTCATGGTGGACTGGCGCGCTCCCGAAGCGGGCCATTTCTACCAGGCGACCGCCTTTGACCGCCAAGGCGTGCGTCGTCGTCGCCATCTGATCCTTCAAGGTCGTGACGTCAAGGCCATCGAGGACGACGTCCTGGATGCAGGGATGCTCGCGGACAACGACTCCCTGCAGGGTGAGGGTGCCCTGCTCGCGGCGTTGAACTCCAAGCGCACCGGCCGCATGTCGGACATCGTTGGCACCATTCAGTCCGAGCAGGACCGGATCATTCGTTCGTCCATCTCGGGGGCCCTCGTGGTCCAGGGTGGTCCGGGTACAGGAAAGACCGCTGTTGCCCTGCACCGTGCTGCCTACCTGCTGTATACCCACCGCGAACGGCTCAAGAGTGCGGGTGTCCTGTTGGTGGGTCCGTCGTCGTCGTTCATGCACTACATCGAACGTGTGCTGCCGTCCCTGGGTGAGACCGGTGTGGTCATGGCCAGCCTGGGCCGCCTCATGCCCGGTATCCATGCCGTGCCGGAGGAAAACGCTGACGTCGCCGCGCTCAAGGGCAAGCTGGACATGGCCAAGGTGGTGGCCAACGCTGTGGCCAACCGGCAACGGACGCCGGCCGAAGACCGCATCCTGGAAGTCGACTCGAGGAAGCTGACGCTCACCGTCCGCCAGGTCCGCCGGGCCCGGGAAAAAGCGCGTGCCACGGGCAAGCCCCACAATGAGGCACGGCTCACCTTCGTGAAGATCCTCCTTCGTGAGCTCACGGAACAGCTGACGGACATGGTCGAGCAAGCGAACATTGGCAACAATGCCGACCGCGCCTACCTCGCCGAAGACGTCCGTTCTGTCCGGGATGTCCGCATCGCACTGAACCTGTGCTGGATGCCGATGACGCCCGAGAAGCTCATCTCGGAGCTCTTCAGCAAGCCCGCCATCCTTGAAGCCTGCACACCGCACCTGACCCCTGAACAGCGTTCGTTGCTCCAGCGGCCGGTTGACGCGCCATGGACCGAGGCGGACGTTCCGCTGCTGGATGAGGCCGCCGAACTGCTTGGTGAACTGGATCCGGCAGCCGGCAGGGGACTGGCCCAGCAGGAAGCAGACCGGGCGCGCGATCTCGCCAACGCCAAGCAGACCTTGGCCAACATGGCTTCCATGGGCGTCGATGTCCTGGTCACGGCCGAGGAACTCGCGGAACAAAACCAGGAGCGCGAAAGCCGCCTCACGGCCGCCGAGCGGGCCACGAGCGACCGGTCCTGGGCATTTGGTCACATTGTGGTTGACGAGGCCCAGGAACTTTCGCCCATGCAGTGGCGGCTGTTGGTGCGCCGCTGCCCGCTGAAGTCCTTCACCATCGTCGGTGACATCGCCCAAACGAGTGCAGCAGCAGGTGCCAATTCGTGGCAGAGCGCGCTGGCGCCGTCGTTCGGTGACCGCTGGACGCTCGAGGAGCTGACGGTCAACTACCGTACGCCCAGCCAGATTGCCGAAGCCGCTGTCCGCATGGCCAACCGGGCAGGGCTCGTGGTCTCGGCGCCCAAAGCCGTGCGTGAAGGCAAATGGTCACCGATCGTGGATCGCGTGGACGCTGACGGCATCGTCCAGCGGCTGGTTGAGGTCCTGCCGGAGGAACTCGAAGCGATCGACGGCGGCCTGCTGGCCGTCATTGCCGACGGTCCCTTGCTGCCGCAGGCGACTGCAGCGCTCAAGGAGATCTACGGACACCGTATTGGTGCCGGCGCGGGCAGCTATGAGCAGGACATCGTGGTGATCAGTCCCAAGGAAGCGAAGGGACTGGAATTCGACGGCGTCGTGGTCCTGGAACCCTCGGCCATGCTCAACCACGAGCACGGCAAGGTAGGGGACCTGTACGTTGCCATGACGCGTGCCACGCAGCGGCTGCGCCTCATTGCGGCGGCACCCGTGCCCGCCGGCATCGAGCGCTAGGCAAACCGGTACCCGCAATCCTGCTAACTTAGATCTCGTGTCACACGTAAACAACATCGAGTCCCAGCACAACGATCCAGCTTTCGCCAACATCTGGCAGGAGCTCAAATGGCGCGGCCTGGTCCACGTTTCCACTGACGAAACTGAACTGGAAAAGCTGCTCGCCGGGGACCCGATCACGTATTACTGTGGCTTCGATCCCACTGCACCGTCCCTGCACCTGGGCAACCTTGTGCAGTTGCTTTTGATGCGTCGACTGCAGTTGGCCGGCCACAAGCCGCTCGGTTTGGTGGGCGGCTCCACCGGCCTGATCGGCGACCCACGTCCGACGGCGGAACGCACCTTGAACACCAAGGAAACAGTGACGGAATGGGTGGGCTACCTGCAGGGCCAGGTGCGTCGTTTCCTCAGCTTCGAGGGCGACAACGCGGCCCGCATGGTCAACAACCTTGACTGGACTGCCCCGCTGAGCGCCATCGACTTCCTCAGGGAGATCGGCAAGCATTTCCGCGTGGGCACCATGCTGCGCAAGGATGCCGTGGCATCCCGGCTGAACTCGGACGAAGGTATCAGCTACACCGAGTTCAGTTACCAGATCCTGCAGGGCATGGACTACCTCCAGCTGTTCCGCGACTACGGCTGCGCGTTGCAGACCGGCGGTTCGGACCAGTGGGGCAACCTCACCAGCGGAACCGAGCTCATCCGCAAGGTCGAGGGCAAGAGTGTCCATGCCTTGGGAACGCCGCTGATCACCAACTCCGACGGCACCAAGTTCGGCAAGTCCGAGGGCAACGCCATCTGGTTGGACCCGGCAATGTGCAGCCCGTACACGTTCTACCAGTTCTGGTTGAACACGGCCGATGCCGACGTCGTGGACCGCCTCAAGGTGTTCACTTTCCTTTCCCGTGCTGAGATCGAAGCCTTGGGGGAGTCTGTGGCGGAGCGCCCGTTTGCCCGCGAAGGCCAGAAGAAGCTTGCGTACGAAGTGACCTCGCTGGTCCATGGTGTCGACGCGACCGAGAAGGTGATTGCTGCCTCGGCAGCTGTCTTCGGTAACGGGGACCTGACCGTGCTCGATGAGCCGACACTCGCCGCTGCCACCGCTGAGCTTCCGTCTGCAAAGATCGGCAGCGACTCCTTGGGGATCATCGACCTCCTCGTCGCCTCTGGTCTTTCCGACAGCAAGTCCGCCGCGCGCCGCACGGTCGGTGAAGGTGGCGCGTACGTCAACAACGCCAAGGTTTCCGATCCCGACGCCGTTATCGGCGAGGACCAACTGCTGCACGGCCGCTTCCTGCTCCTTCGCAGGGGCAAGAAGAACCTGGCCACCATCGAGGTTTCCGCCTAGGACTCCTGATGTGAAGCTCTGAAAGGGCCGGCGACCGTTATGGCTGCCGGCCCTTTTGTGTTTAACGCCCGCTCACATCCCCCGTTTTTGGTGCGGATGCTCGCTCACATCCCCCGGGTTTGGTGTGGACGCTCGCTCATGTGGGTGGTGTTCGACGGCGGGTGGTTGGGTTGCTTGGTCGGTTTGTGTGATGGGGTTCACGGGCCATGTTTTGGCTGGGTTTCGTGTGGTTTTGGGGTGGTGTGGGCTGGTTTGGCTTGTGTTTGCGGGGTTTTTGGGTGGCGTGGGGGTGGATTTGTGTTGGGTGTTGGGGGCGTGTAATGTCTTCTGAGTCGCCGCGAGTGAGACAGCTTGGAGCTGGGAACTGCGGAGGCCGAACCCCTTGATAACAGCCTGAAAAACGGTGCGCTTTCGAGCGTGCGTTTGCAGGGTGGGGGCTCGGAGGTCGGGTTTGGAATCGCGGTAACGCTGATTTGCCAAGGTCTGGTTGTTCGGGTAAGTTTGAAAAGTTGCTTCGGAGCGATCCAGTGGCCCTGTGGGGTTGGTGGTGGTGCCGTTAGTGTCTG
>NZ_SZVS01000015.1 GCF_007670255.1 Paenarthrobacter nicotinovorans
GTCTACACACTCATGAGACACCAACTGTCTACGAAGTCCTGAGACATGAACTGTCTACAAGGTCCTGAGACATGACAGCACGCACTGCGACATGTGCTGTCCCCCAGTTGGGTTCTACGCGTCTACTTCGGTGTTCACGATGTACACGTCGCACGGGGCGCCGTGTGCAACGCTGTTGGCGATGCTGCCCAGTACACGGCCCAGGCCCTTCATGCGCTTGTTGCCGACCACGATCAGGGAAGCGTTGTTCGTCTCGGCGTAGTTGATCAGGGCGTTGGCCGGGTTGCCGCGCGCAGCGAAGTACTTGACCTTATCCGCTGGAACGTCGAGGTCTTCGGAGACTTTGCGGGCCACGTATTCGGCGGAGTCGGCCGAGGACACAGTGATGCGGTCGCTGCCGCTGCCGAATTCCTCGATGCGGTCATCGGAGAAGCCGCTGATGACGTGCAGTTCAGCGCCGAGGGCGGTGGCGAGTTTCGCTGCCGCTACGGCTGCCCGCTTGGCAGTTTCACTGTTGTCAACGCCGACCACAATAACTTCTGACATGAGTACTCCTGGTTCTCGGATTCGCTGGGTGCTGCTGCAGAGAAATCTACACTCCACAGCCATTCACCGGGATGACCCTCTTGCGCCGGGAGTGTTTGCCGCGGCGACGTGAGGGTAGGGATACATCATCGGAACCATCACGTCACTGAAAGGCAGGACCATGAGCGACGCACCATTTGCCCCGCAGACCGCCATCGTCACAGGCTCGGATTCAGGGATCGGGCGTGCCACGGCGGTGGCGTTGGCCCAGGCAGGCATGGATGTAGGGATCACCTGGTACTCGGACCAGCAGGGCGCCGAAAAGACGGCGGAGGAGGTCCGTTCCTTGGGCCGGAAGGCAGTTGTCCAGCAGCTGGATACCACTGACGCTCCCGGAACCGCAGCCGCGGTGGACAAGCTCGCCGAAGAGCTCGGCGGCGTGGACGTCTTCGTGAACAACTCCGGAGCGGGCGACGGCACCAAGTTCCTGGATCTCGACTACGAGACGTGGATGTCCACGCTGAACACCAACCTCAACGGCGCCTTCGTCGCCATGCAAACCGCTGCCAAGCGCATGGTCAAAGCGGGCCGCGGCGGGCGCATCATCGCCGTCACCAGCGTCCACGAATTCCAGCCGCGGGTTGGCGCCTCGGCCTACGACGCCTCCAAACACGGCCTCGGCGGACTCATCAAGACGATGGCCCTGGAACTCGCCGAACACGGCATCACCGCAAACAATGTGGCTCCCGGCGAGATCGCCACCCCGATGACCGGCCAGGAGGACGAGGACCCCACCACCAAAGACCGTCCGGGCGTGCCATTGGGTCGCCCTGGAGATGCCCGCGAAATAGCCGCCGTCATCGCTTTCCTGGCATCCCCGGCTTCCAGTTACGTCAACGGAGCTTCATGGCCCGTTGACGGCGGAATGCTGCAGATGGGACCCCAGGCTGGCTCCCACATCACCAGCCACGACTGGCGTGAAAGCTAAGCCGCACCACCTCTGGCCGCACGGAGTTCCGTGGGCTAGTCTGCATGAACGGCCTGCCCCGCAGGCCTGGATTTCCCAATATTCGTAACACGTTGATGAGGAGCACCATGGCTGGCCACACCTATAGCGTTTCCGAGATTGTAGGAACTTCCACCGAGGGCGTTGACGACGCCATCAAGAACGGCATTGCGACAGCGTCCCAAACACTGCGGAACCTCGACTGGTTCGAGGTCAAGGAAATCCGCGGACACCTCGAGGACGGCGCAGTCGCCGACTGGCAGGTCACCATCAAGCTCGGCTTCCGGCTGGAGCGCTGACTCTCCCTACGCGAGTTGGCAGTTAATGCCAATGTTCACCTGGAACATTGGCACTAACTGTCATCCCGGCGGGCCGGCTCAGGTTGGGGAGCCACTGCTTCCACCGCGCCCAAGCTGAGCAGCATCAAAGCGTCCGACGACGGCGAACCGGCCTTCGCCGAATAGACCCGAAGGTGCTGGTCGGGATCGTCCGGGAGACTGAGCGTTTCGAAGTTCAGTTCCAGGCCTCCCACCACCGGGTGGTGCAGCCTGACAGTGCCTGCGGCGCGCGTGGCAACCCTGTGCCCCGCCCACCATTGGCGGAATTGTTCGCTGTGGACTGCGAGCTCGCCTACCAACTGGTTCGTTTCGGGATCGTTGGGGTGCCGGCCGACATCCATGCGCAGAGCGCCCACGGCCTCTGCAGCAACGGTCTTCCAGTCACGGAACAAAGCACCGGCAGCGGGGTCCAGGATCAGCCAGCGCGTGAGGTTGCGTTCAGCCGCCGGTAACAAGGAGAAGTCCGTGAACAGCAGGTGCGCCATGCGGTTTCCGGCCAGGACATCAGCACGTCGGCCGAGGACCATGGCGGGAACATCCCCCACCGCGTCCAGCAACTGCCTCAACCCAGGCCGGACCTTCTGCACGGGACCGGGGTTGCCCGCGGAACTGGCGCAGTGCTCCAGCAGGTCCATCATGTGCGCCTGCTCCCCGGGGTCCAGGCGAAGTGCCCTCGCCACCGAGTCCAGGACTGCCTTGGAGGGGTGGATATTGCGGCCCTGTTCCAGGCGGGTGTAATAGTCCGTGCTCACGCCCGAGAGGCGTGCGACCTCTTCACGGCGTAGCCCCGGGACCCTTCGTGAACCGCTGGATTCCTGCGCTCCGGCGTCCTCGGGCTGGAGGCGGGCACGCATGACTTTAAGGAATTTGCCGAACTCGGCGCTCTGACCCATCCGTCCATTCTGCCGCCCAGGGCGTGTGAAAGGCCACTGTTGTGGGTAGGACTACCAGACCTAGGAAAAACAGGATCAGGCTGTAGTGCTGACTCTGCCCCCAAAACTGCATAGGCTCAGAGCAGAGCCTCCGAAAACGCTTTCTGATGCCCGACCCACGGGACAGACGCGACCTCGGAGCGCCAAGGCCATAACCATCCCGTCGAAGGAGACCGTCATGCCAGAGCTGACACTGAACAACGGCGTCACCATCCCCCAGCTGGGATTTGGTGTCTTCCAAGTGC
Source organism: Paenarthrobacter nicotinovorans (assembly GCF_007670255.1). Taxonomy (GTDB): domain Bacteria; phylum Actinomycetota; class Actinomycetes; order Actinomycetales; family Micrococcaceae; genus Arthrobacter; species Arthrobacter nicotinovorans_B. The sequence goes on from NZ_SZVS01000015.1 coordinate 3,047, forward strand.
CCGCCGACGAAACGCAGAAGGTGGTGGAAGATGCCTTGGAAACGGGGTACCGCCACATAGACACCGCGGCCGCCTACCGGAACGAGGCCGGAGTTGGTGCCGCGATCAAAGCCTCGGGAATTCCCCGGGAAGAACTCTTCATCACCACCAAGCTTCGCAACGGCGAGCAGGGCGAGGCCTATGACGCTTTCCAGCGAAGCCGCGATGCCCTGGATCTGGAAGTGATCGACCTTTACCTCATCCACTGGCCGGTCCCTTCCCAGGGGCTCTACACGCAGGCCTGGAAGGAGATGGAGAAGCTCTACCAGGACAAGCAGATCCGGGCGATCGGCATCTCCAACTTCCTCGCCGAGCATGTGGATACGTTGCTGCGCGAAGCCGAGGTAGTCCCCGCCGTAAACCAGATCGAGCTGCACCCAACCTTCCAGCAGGGCGAGTTGGCCAACAAGTGCCGCGACCTCAGCATTGCCGTTGAGGCGTACAGTCCGCTGGGGCAGGGCAAGGACCTGAACGCGGAGCAGGTGGCCCTCATCGCAGCGGCACATGGCACTACTCCTGCACAGGTGATCCTCGCTTGGCACCTGGCACAAGGAACCATCGTGATCCCCAAGTCCGCCGACTCAACCCGGATGCGGGAGAACTTCGGCGCCGCCGACCTCACCCTCACCGAATCCGAACTCGCGGCCATCACCGCCCTGGAGGCGGGTGCGCGCATCGGTTCCGATCCCGCCGTCGCCGCTTTCACCCAGCTCTAAGACCACACAAAAGGACCAACAGAAATGCAGTACACCCATCTGGGCCGTTCCGGCCTGAAGGTTTCACGCCTCTGCCTTGGAACCATGAACTTCGGCCCCCAAACCGACGAGGCAACCGCGCACTCCATCATGGATTCGGCGCTGGACTCGGGCATCAACTTCTTCGACACCGCCAATGTCTACGGCGGGGTGGAGCACCGCGGCTGGACGGAGGAAATCATCGGCCGCTGGTTCGCCAAGGGCGGCGAGCGCCGTGAACGGACCGTGCTCGCCACCAAGCTGTACGGCACCATGACGGACCGGCCGAATGAGTCCAAATTGTCCGCGCTGAACATCCGGCGGGCACTGGACGCGAGCCTCAAGCGGTTGCAGACGGACTACATCGACATCTACCAGTTCCACCACATTGACCGGGATACTCCGTGGGACGAGATCTGGCAGGCCATCGAGGTGGCCGTCCAGCAGGGCAAGATTCTTTACTCGGGCAGCAGCAACTTTGCGGGTTGGCACATCGCCCAGGCGCAGGAAGCGGCCCGGCGGCGGAACTACACCGGCCTGGTCAGCGAGCAATCCATTTACAACCTCTTCAAGCGTGAACTGGAGCTTGAAGTCATCCCGGCCGCGCAGCAGTACGGCCTTGGCTTGATCCCGTGGTCTCCGTTGCAGGGTGGCCTGTTGGGCGGCGTACTCAAGAAGGAAGAGCAGGGCGTCCGCCGAACGGAAGGCCGCGCACTGGAGACCCTCAAGAAGCACGAGGACCAGATCCGCCAGTACGAGGATTTCGTGGACGAGCTCGGTCAGAAGCCGGGCGACGTCGCGTTGGCGTGGCTGCTTCACCAGCCCGCAGTGACCGCGCCGATCGTGGGCCCGCGCACCCAGGAACAGCTGGACGCAGCCATACGCGCCTTGGACGTTTCCCTGAACGAGGACGCGCTCAAGCGGCTGGACGACATTTTCCCGGGCCACCGTCCCGCGCCCGAGGACTACGCCTGGTGACCGCCCTCCTCCCCAACAGCCTTGGGGCGGATGCGGACACCGTCTCGCCGCGGAACATCCTGTTCATCGGCGGGACCGGGGTCATCAGCGCGGCGGCGGCTGAACGCGTCGTCGCGCTGGGCCACCGGCTGACCATCCTCAACAGAGGACAGTCAGCCGGCCGGCCGGTACCTGACGGAGCCGAAGTCCTGCACGCAGACATTCGGGACGCTGAGGCAGTGCGTGGGGTACTTCAGGGACGGGAGTACGACGCCGTCGCGGACTTCATCTCGTTCACTCCGGATCAGGCGCGGGCCGGGTTGGAATTGTTCCGCGGGCGGACAGGACAGTACGTCTTCATCAGTTCCGCGTCGGCGTACCAAAAGCCGCCCACAACGTTGCCTATCCGCGAATCCACGCCGTTGAAGAACCCGTTCTGGAAGTACTCCCAGGACAAGATCGCCTGTGAGGAACTGCTGTTCGAGGCGTACCGTGAACTGGATTTCCCACTGACCGTGGTACGCCCCTCCCACACGTACGACCGGACCAAGATCGCCATGGTGGGCGGTTGGACCGACATTCACCGGATGCGGGCAGGCAAGCCGGTCATGGTCCACGGCGATGGGACCTCTCTGTGGACGCTGACCCATAGCCGCGACTTTGCCAAGGCTTTCGTGGGACTGCTGGGCAGGCCGCAAGCCATCGGCGAGAGCTACACGATTACCTCGGACGAGTTCCTGCCGTGGAACCAGATTTACCGGTTGTTTGCCCGGGCGGCAGGGGTTGGGGAGCCGGAACTGTTCCACGTTTCCTCAGACACAATAGCCAGGCACAGTCCGGAGCTCGGGCCCAATCTGCTGGGCGATCGCTCCCACTCTGTGGTCTTCGACAACTCCAAGATCAAGGCCCTCGTCCCCGACTACCGGGCAACTATTCCATTCGCGGACGGCGCCAGAGAGATTGTTGAGTGGCATGACCGGCATCCCGAACTGCAGGTAGTTGGTGAGGAGTACATGAAGCTCAGCGACCGGCTCTATGACTGGTCCCGCCGATAGCTGTTGCCAAGCACAGCGCGATCAGCGTAGAAAAGCAAGGAACCTTTCTTTTTTCGTCGCAGCCAGAAGGAGAGCACGCCCATGGCCCAAGCCCCGCTCATTGAACTGAATGACGGCCACAAGATCCCCCAATTGGGCCTTGGCACCTGGCCATTAAACGACGTCCAGGTTGCCGACGCCGTCGTTGAGGCCCTCTCGCAGGGCTACCGCCACATCGATACTGCCGTGAAGTACGGAAACGAAAAGGGGGTGGGCGAAGGGATCCGAAAGAGCGGCGTGGACAGGAAGGAGCTCTTCATCACCACCAAGCTCGACGGCGAATTCCAAGGTGCCGGCAGGGCGGTGGAAGGCTTGGACGGTTCCTTGCAGCGCCTGGGCCTGGAATACGTTGACCTGCTCCTCATCCACTGGCCCCTGCCCCGCCGAGGTGAGTTCATCTCCACGTGGAAAACCTTTGAGGAGCTCCAGGCATCGGGCAAGGTGCGTTCCATTGGAGTGTCCAACTTCAAACCGGCTCACCTTGATCAGTTGTTCCGCGAAACCGATGTTGTTCCCGCTGTCAACCAAATTCAGGTCAGCCCTTCGATCCCCCGTCCCGCTGCTCGCGCTTACAACGAGCGGCATGGCATTGTCACCGAGTCCTACAGTCCATTGGGGGCCAGCAGCGACTTGCTGAACGCCCCGGTGCTGGCCTCAATCGGGGATAAGTATGGAAAAACTCCGGGCCAAGTGGTGCTCCGCTGGCATGTCCAGCATGGCCTCGTCGCCATCCCCAAGACTGCGAATCCCCGGCGCATGAAAGAAAACCTGGACGTCTTCGACTTCGAGCTGGACCAGGACGACCTCAGCAAACTGCAAACCCTCGACGCCGGCCCTGACGCAGGCGTCGACTCGGATGTTCAGGGACACTAGGGAGGACTGACATGGAAACTCTTATCTGGACCGGCTCCTACACCGCCGACCGGAACGCGAAGGGCGAGGGAATCGCCGCCATCTCCGCAGATTCCGAAGGAAACCTCGCCTCACTGGGACTGGCCGTTGCCGCAGACTCGCCGTCGTTCCTCGCGCTGCACCCGACGCTCCCCGTGCTCTACGCCGTGGCAGAAGAAGCGGGCCATGTACAGGCCTACCGCCGGACAGGCGACGCCAGGCTCGAAGCCTTTGGCGATCCATGGCCTACCGGGGAAGCGACCTGCCATGTCGCTGCCGATCCACAGGGCCGCTTCGTCGTGGCGACCTGCTGGGGTGACGGCCAGGTCATCCTTTTTGAACTGGACGACGACGGCACCATCACCTCGCGCGCCAGTGCGGCAGCCGCCGTCGACCCTTACGCCGGGACAACCCCCGACGGCGCGAGGCCCAGCCGGGCGCATTCGAGCCTGATGCTTCCCGACGGCCGGGTGATGACCACGGACTTGGGCAATGACCTGGTTCGGGTGTGGCAGTACGTGCCCGGTGAGGGTTTGAAGGTCGACCACCAGTTGGTCCTGCCGATGGGTTCGGGGCCACGGCATATGGCACGGCACCACAGCGGGACTGTCTTTGTGGACACGGAGTACTCGGTGGAGGTCGCAGCCGTGCGGATGGAACCTGACGGCACCTATGAGCTGACCTCGGTGGTCCCGGCCAGCGCCGCCGGTGCAAAAGATGGCGACGCCGGCGCTGAGATCGCGCTGTCCCCGGACGGCCGCTTCGCCTACGTGGGCGTGCGTGGGACCAACCGTATCTGCGTGCTGGAAGTTTCCCCCGACGGCTCCGGTCTCGAACCCGTTGGCGAGGTGCCCTGCGGCGGCGAGTGGCCGCGCCACCACCTGGTCCGCGAGGGCTGGCTGTACGTCGCCAACGAAGGCTCGGACGACGTCGTGAGCTTCCGCCTGGACCCGGAGACCGGGCTCCCCGACGGACCCGTGGGCCGCGTGGAAACAGGCGCGCCCAGCATGCTGCTCCCAGCCAGTTAAATAACGCCGAGATGGCATTTAATGACAATGATCCGCTCAGACATTGTCATTATTTGCCATCTCGGCGAGTTTTTCAGGCCGCCCAGACCTCGACGTCGTCTGTGCCGCAGATGAGTTTGCGGCCGGTCGGTTCGAGGACCACCCAGAGCAGTTCCTGGTGCTTGGAGACATCGTCCACGCGCCCCTTGCCGGCGCCCCACGCGACGTCGTAAATCCATACGGGCTCGCCGGCGTTGAGTTCTGCCCACTCCGAAGCAGGCACGTGGCGGTAGTCGGCCGGCCGGTTCAGGATGGAGCTGGTCATGCCGACACTTCGGCGGATGTCCGCCGCCTCCAGAGAGTCGGGACACCGTTGTAGGCCGGCAGCACGTGGCCCTCGGCGAAAACCTGGACGGTATCCGGTTCGCAGTCCGGGCTCCACAAACCCGACGCCGGGCAGTGGGACCCAGTGGGCATGACGCGGGTGGCTCGTTCGCGCAGGAGGGCGATGCTCTTCATCGTTGAAACTCATCCTTGGGGTAGATCGGGGCACTGTGTGAAGTAGATCTCTCTAACCCTATGTAAGCCGCCGACGCTTCGTTATGGGCAGATGCACAACATTTGCGCTCAGCGACATGCAAGAGCACAGCCCTGTTTAGAAGTCCCGGTCCGCAGCGCCTGGCTCAGTGAGCGGAGCCAGCGAGCAAGCAGTTCCCGCGAGGGAGGTGACGGCGGCGGTGGGCGTCCAGATCATCGCAGCCGCAGCCCCTGCGGTTCGAACACCGGAACCGCCACTGGCCGCGGTGCCCAGGACCACGGTGACCACGGTCCGCGGAACACCCGATACAGTCTCCGCGCTGGCCGTCATGGTCGCGTTGAAAACCACGGTCTTCCGGCTCTTGACGAAGTTCTGCTTCAGGTTGACCGACCCCAGATTCACGCTGCTGCCGGTCCTCTGGACATCCAGGACGTCCTGTGAGTTTCCCAACCCCAGGACGTTGCCGTCCCGGAGTCGAACCGTCACCGGGAGGGACGCCCCAGCCCAGCCTGGGGTAACCGTAGCCAGATTGACCTGCTGGCTGTATACGAAGCTTATGGAATCTCCGGCCTCCAGCCTTCCCTGGGTGAGGCCGCCGTTGGTGGCGCGGATGTCCGCCGCGCGGAGCGGGCTGTTGTCCACCCTTCTCGATGCCACGGTCGATGAGATCGTGTCCTTCCCGCTGCGGTCTGTCAGCACGGCCCTGAGGTCATACGGCCCATCCGTGCTTCCGGCGGTGTTCCAGTTACAGGAGTAGGGAGTGGCGGTCACATTGCAGAGGGTGCTCCAGGTGGTTGTCCCGGCAGGTGCCGCCTGGATTTTTACGGACGCCACCCCTGCCGTTGAATTCGCGGCGGCAGTCAGCGGCACGGTTCCCGTCAGGTAGGCCCCGGGATCTTCCAAGGACACCGAGGCGACCGTATTGTCCACGGTCCTGGTGACAGCAGCCGAGGTGCTGCTGTTTCCTGCGGCGTCCAAGCTGACCGCCCGGAAGGAGTAACCGCCGTCGGTCACCGTTGTAGTGTCGAAGCGGCAGGAATAGGGGCTGTCAATGACCGTGCACGCGGTACTCCATGCACTGGTCCCGGTGCGCGCGTACTGAAGGCTGACTTGGGCAACGCCCGAGTGGGCATCCGTACTGGTTGCCGCAAGTGTCCGGACACCGCTGAGCGGCGTTCCGGGGTCTGCAAGGGCGACGGTTGGGGCAAGGTTATCGACGGTGATGTCCGTAACGACTGCCGAGTAGGTGGTTGTCAGGCCGGATACAGCCACAGCCCTGAGGTCGTAGCTTTCATTGGCCACAAGTGCGGTATTCCAGGTGCAGTTGTAAGGGGCCAGGATGCTGGGGCAAGCAATACTCCACTTGTTCGCTCCGGCCAGCGAGTACTCCACCCGTACCGTGTAAATGGAGTTTCCAGCGCCGAGCAGAGTGGTGGAGAGTGGCACGTTGCCCCGGATGGCTTCGGCGGGGCTGGCCAGAACCACCAGCAGGTTGTTGGCGACCGTCGTGCTGCGGAGAGCGGTCACTGAGGCGAGTCCGGAGTTATCCGTAGCACGCGCACGCAGGCTGTAACCGCCGTCGGCCACTGCTTTGGTGTTCCACTGGCACGTGACGGCGGCGCTGGAAGCGGAGCAGATATTCGTCCAGGCGGACGCCCCGTCGCGGAGGTATTCGACGTCGATACTTCTGATGCCGGATTCGGCGTCCTGCGCTGTGGCCTGGAGAGCAACGGTGTCCCTGACGGAAGTACCCGGATCCGCCAGGGACACCGTGGGTGGATTCCAGTCAGCTGATGCCGCCCATTTGTTCCCCGTACTGGAGGTGGCCGACGTGAAGGCGGCAGCTGTGGTTCCAGCGGTGGCACCGAGGATAACCAGGATCGCAATCAGCGCCGCGAGCAGGAAGGCTGCCACGGCTTTGACGCGCGGGTTCGTCCACAGGGCCGGCAAGGCGAGCCCTGCCGGGATGTTGGCCGAAGACCGCCGTCGGGCTTGTTGTCCGTCCCGCCGGGCCCGCGCCGTGCCCGCCGTGCCATCTGAGGACGAGCCGCCCAGGTAGATCGCACAGACCACCGCCAGGAGCGTGCCGGCCGACCACACGGCGAGCTGCGGCAGTGTCCCATGCGTCAACCACAATCCTGGAAGACCAACCATCGGCACCAACAGCCGGGCCTGGCCGGTGATCTGCTCCCGCTTCATGGGCGTGCTGTCGACGTCCGCGTTGGCGTCGCCGGCGGTGATGTAGCTGCCGTCGTCGTTGGCGCCGACGATGCGGTGGAGCCGCGTCTTTTCGACCCCGTCCGGCTCGGCCTCGGCCGGACTCAGGAACTCCACCACACCACCCAAGGGCACAGGCGAAGTGTCCGGGAGCGTCGATGAGAGGACCACATCGCCAGGGCTGATGTGCGGCTCCATTGAACCGCTTTGAACCACGCTTCCACCCCACCCCAGGAGCGCGGGGAACAGTGCGATGACCGCCAAGCTCAGGGAAATGCCCAGGTAGACCCGGGCAACGATGCCTACGACAAAAGGCACCCATCCTTCAGCGGAGAACAGGGCCTGTGCGGCGCTGTCCTTATGGTCCAAGCTCACGGTTCAGCTGTGTGTCCAGTCGCTCGGCTACGGGGTGGGGGCGGTGTCCGACTGCAGTTCCCACACGATGTCGATGCCCACGCGTGCACCCTGCAGCGCGTTCACCTGATCCTGGGTCAAACCCGTGGTGTCGAAACGCCACGTGCCCCGGTAGCTCTGCGTCTCACCTGGAGTACCCGCGGTATCCCAGGAAGAACCACCGGTGGCATAGTCGCGGCTGTTCGCTGCCAGGGTGGAAATGGGCAGCTCCGGAACCGTGTTGGCCGTGGGAGTGAAGCCGGTGCAGTCGTTGAACGACCCTCCCGTACCCTGCTCCAGGTCGAAGAAGATGCGGTTTTCCAGACCCCTGTCCGAAATCAGATTCTGGGTATAGGCACGCACTTCGCCCGGAACATTGGAATTCGACGTCACCACGATGCACTTTTGGCCCGTCTGTCCCGGGACGATGTTCTCCACTGTGAAAGCTGCGGCCCCGAGGTCGTCATCTGTCAGCGTGACGCTGCCGGTGCTCCATGAGCTTCCGGAGTTGCGGGTGGTGGCAGTGAAGGCGGCCTGCGAGCCCTGCCACACCATCGCTCCGGCAATCAGTACTGCGACGGGGCCAGCGGTGAAGGCTGCTATGGCCCTGGTACGAGAGGAAGGAGATTTCATTGAGGGGTTCCTTTGCTTGAGACCATTACGAGGCCGCACGCAAGGGAAGCATCGAAACCAGGCACCCCATTTGCTGCGCAACGACGAGTTCAGGCTAGCGCAATGAAGGAGATCTATCTACAAGTAAGTCATGTAATTGACAAAGTTGTAATATCTGTTGTCATTAACTGCGCCTACTGATACCGAAGGCTCAACAGCAGAGACTTCAATTGCTGGTACTGCGCTGTTCCCATCCATGCCCTCGCGCCGCCGGGACTCGCGAAAGTAGGCTGCTTCGCCGGGTCAAAGAGCACGTAGGCACTCATGACCCCGTTGGGCATTGTGATCTGGTTGGTGCCCGAAGAGCTGATTCCGGCCTTGAGCTCCGAAGTGAGCCGGACATCCATGATGTACGTCGGAGGACCTTCGACAGGTCCCGATTGGGGTGAGGGCATTCCCTCGTAGGGCGGCCCCTCGTAGGGGATGTACTGGGGTTGGATCGACGAGAAACCGAATTCCACCTGGCTTCCGGACACGTCCCTCACTCCGGAGACCACGGCCCGGTCAAGGACTGTCCGGTCCACCAAACCTGCGGTACCGTCGCCATAGAAACCGCTGTAGACGTAGGCAACGGGAGTCCCGGCGCTGTCCATGACAGTGGCTCCTTGCGAACCCGATTTCGTTTCCTCTGACAGGTAGGGGCCCTGCTCCGTCTTGACGCTCCATCCGACCGGGTAGCTGAAGGAGAGGTGCCCGTCGGGGAACGTGTAGCTCTGGACCTGGGCAGCATGGGGCAGCGTCGTTGTCGAAACGGGCGTTGGCGCCACCACCGGGGCCGTGGCGATTGGAGTGGAGGCGGGTTGGGGCGCTGTTGCCGCCGCTGTAGGCGTAGCCGTCGGAGTGGGCGTTGGCGTGGCCGTTGGGGACGGCGAAGCAGACACAGAAGGCGTGGCAGTGGCTTCGGCTGAAGTGAACGTCGCCGCAGGGGCCGGTGTAGCGCTGACCGGCCCAAAATTGGCGGCCACCAGGACGCCCGCGGTCACGGCCGCAGCGCCGAGCAGCAAGCCGCCCGCAACCTGGAACTTCCGCGCCCTGCGTTTATCAAGGGAAGTCACATTGGATGGAATATCCGCGTCGCTGAATACCGTGGTCCCTGACAGAATCTTGTGGAGCGCTTCCTCGCCCTTCGGCTCAGGAGCGTCATTCATATCCCACGGGTCAATTGCTGAAATCTGGTTCTTGATAGGATCCATGATCTTCAGGCCCCCAACTTCTGTGTAGTAAATTCGGCCGCCGGCATCTGTTTGCGGAAAGCCGTACGTGCGCGGTGCAAGCGGACTTTCGCCGCTGATTCGCTGCACTGCAGGACTCCGGAAATCTCGGCCGTGCTCAAACCGTCCCAATAGGCGAGTTGCAGGATTTCGCGGTCCTGTTCGCGCATCCGCATCAAAGCGTCCTGTACCACGACGTTCTCGGAGTCATCCCCAAAGCGCTGGACCGCCGTCGTCCGGAGCTTTTCCTGCAGGGCGAGTCGCCTGTCGCGGCTCCGGTACGCATTCCCCACCAGGTTGCGGGCGACTGTCAGAAGGTAGGGAAGTTCCGGGGTGGACTCGTCGGTCCACTTCTGCCAGACGACGCGGAAAACGTCCGCGGCGATCTCCTCGGCTATATCCGCCGATTCCACGCGTCGGCGAACAAACTTGAAGACGGACGGATAGCTGTCTTTATGAATGGCGATGAACGCCAATTCGCGCTCGGAAAGCACGATTTTCCCCCTGAAATATAGAGCCCGGACCTGCAGGATACTTGTCTAGTTTCCGGCTCGGGCCCGCCGGTTACAGGGATCGGAAAATATTTGTGTGCCGTTGGCTACGCGGAGCGCCGCATCGCCCGGCCGCGCCAGGCAGAGACAGCCCACACGATCACGAACAACGCCACGAGGATCAGGCCGGCATCGCCCAGGTCGATCCCGCCGAGCCAGGTTGTCAGAGGATCATCCAGTCCGAAGGCAGTGTTGAGGAAGCCGCCCAGCGTGATCAGTGAAATGAACAGCGCCGAGACTGCCGAGATGCCGGTGATGACGGCGTTGAAGCCGAGTTTCCGCCGGGGGTCATGGATGGCGGACTTGTACATTTTCATCATCGCAACCCCGTTGATGGAGTCGCACAGTGTCATGGCCGCCGTGAACGCCAGCGGAAGGGCCATCAGGGCGAGCGGAGAAACTCCGGCGAGAGACGCCGTCGTCGTGATGACCAGCAGCCCGATGGTGGTGGCGGTATCGAAACCCAGGCCGAACAGGAAACCGATCACGTAGATGTTCCTGGGCCGCTCCACTTTGGACAGGGGTTTTGCCAACAGCCGGGCCACAAAGCCTTTGGCCTCCAGGTCCTCGGGGCGCAACTCACCGCCGGCCTGCACCTTCCGGTAAACCTGCGTTGCACGGATGAACGCCGAGCCGTTGAACAGGCCCATCGCCAGCAGGAACAGCCCGGACACCCCACTGCCGATCAGGCCCAGCACCAGATTGCCGGTGGTGCCGTCCTCCATGAACTGCCCGATCAGCGTGGCACCCGCAACCACCAGCAGACCGGCCAGGACCACCACCGAACTGTGCCCCAGGCTGAACGCGAACCCAACACTCACCGGGTCCTTCCGCTGGGCTACGAACTTGCGCGTCGAGTTGTCGATGGCCGCGATGTGGTCCCAGTCGTAGCTGTGCTTGATGCCCGCAACGTAAGCGGTGACCACCAAGCCGAGCGCCAGCGGTTGGGCGCCCCCGGCGCTTCCGGCAAGCAAAAGCACGACGCCGGCAAGATGCAACGCGGCGACGGCACCGAAGGTGAACAGCATGCGCGTCCGAAGGGACAGGGCGTCCCGCTCGCGGTACAGGGTTGCGAACCCGGTCAGCGCAGTCATCAGTATTTCCTCAAGTTCAGGGGCGCCTGCCCGTACCAGCGTTCGCGCAGGAAGGAGGTGCAGGCACCCAGCAGTGTGTTGAGTTCTTCGGTGCTGTTCGACAACGATCGCAGCACAAGCCCTGTGGTTCCGGCAATAGTCGCCGTCAAAGAAACTCCGGTGTACGCGTCAAATCCGAGGGTCAGCTCATGCAACCGGTCAGCCAGCCCTTGGTCCACCCGTGGATCCACCACCACCAGCGACCCCAGATGGCTGAAGCCCTCCATGAACCCCAGCCCGCTGACATCGTTGAGCGGAGGCCGGATCAGGAGGTTGTCCAGCGCCAGCAGTTGCGCGCCATTTTCGGCCTCGACCCGGATCTCGTTCCTGAGCCGCACTTCCTCATAGCGGAACACCGCACCGTCGGGCGACCAACCGGGCGTGATGACTTCGGCCATCACAAAGCACGACGTCGGGTGGAGACTGATGTCCGAATTCTGCCGGTAGCTCGCCTCCCGGTAGGCAATCAACTGGTCGGGCAACAGCTCCAACCGCGAGCCCTCCCCCAGTCGCACACTCATCCGCTGCTCAGCGAAGGACCCGGGCGTCCGATACACCTTGGTTGCCGACTGTGTAGTGAGGAGCAGGTCAGCCCCGTCTTCGACCTCCACCTCAATAAGGAACAAATCGGCCCCAAGATACGCTCCACCCGGATTGACCATGACATAACAAACCTGCCCGGACTCATCGAGATAGTGCGGCCTCAAAACCCGCAACGCCCCCTCATGAAACTGCCGCGAAGCCACAGACCTCCCGGATCTTTGGGCGATGCGCAACCGGAGTTCACCTCGGGGCGACTGGGCCACCGAGGCGGCTGAGCCGGATTTTTGGGCCGCGGCGTGGCGGGCTCCGCGGGGGGCCCACTGCTGCGAGGGCCCCGACTCGAGCTTGCGAGAGTTGGGAGCAGCTGGGGACGGGCACGGCCCAAAATCCGGCGAAGCCGCCGGACCAGGCACGGGCACTGAGATGAGGGAGGTCATTGTGCCAAGTCGAGCATCAGGACATCCCGCCGGATCCAGTTGAGGACGTCTTCCAACCCCTCGTCCGTCTTGAGGTTGGTGAAGCAGAACGGCTTATCACCGCGGAACTCCTTGGAGTCCCGTTCCATGATGGACAGGTCCGCGCCGACGTGGGGCGCCAGGTCGGTCTTGTTGATGATGAAGAGGTCGGACTTGATCATGCCTTGCCCGGCCTTGCGGGGGATCTTCTCGCCTTGCGCGACGTCGATGATGTAGATCGAGAAGTCCACAAGCTCGGGGCTGAAGGTTGCCGAGAGGTTGTCGCCGCCTGATTCGACGAAGATGACCTGCAGCGCGGGGTGGCGGGTTTTCAGTTCTTCGATGGCGGCCGTGTTCATGGACGTGTCTTCGCGGATGGCCGTGTGTGGGCAGCCGCCGGTTTCGACGCCGATGATCCGGTCTTCCGGCAGGATGCCGTTGGCGGCCAGGATTTTGGCGTCCTCAATGGTGTAGATGTCGTTGGTGATGGCGGCCATTGAGATGTCGCGGCTCATGTGCCGGGTGATCCGCTCCACGAGCTGGGTCTTTCCTGCTCCGACAGGGCCGCCGATGCCGATCTTGATGGGTTCAGTCATGTGTCCTCCTGCATTAGCTCATGAACATGCGGGCACGTTGCCGTTCGTGCCGCATTTGTGAAATTTCCAGTCCGGGGCTGACAGCCCCGAAGTCGTCCCAGCACAGCTGTGCTATATCCCGGGTGGCGGCAGCAACGGCGTCGTGCGCGTGGCGAAGTACCCGCTGCCCGGCGTTCTGCCCCAACGGTATGGCGCGCACGGCGTTCTGCGTCAGCGACGTAACCGTGGCAAACAGGTAGGCACCAAGGGCCTCCTCGAAGGGGACCCCCAATGACCGCGCGATGACTCCAAAAGCCAAGGGTTGATGCCCGGAAGCCACCCCCTCACGAACCAACTTCCTGTAGCCATCCAACTCCGTCGACGGGAACACTTCCCCACCGATCTCAAGCAGCCGCCCACCCATCTTCACGGAAGCCTCCCGCACCTCCCGAGCCAACAGCTGCCCCGAAAGAACAGAATCCAACAACCCAACATCCACCCCTTCATAAAGAAAGCGCAGAGCCAACCCATCGGAATACGTCAATTGCTGCCCTACAAAAGCGGAAAGCCAAACCCCAAACGACCCCTCATCCCCAACAAGCCCACGCTCGATATAGCCCTCAAACCCCAAAGAATGAGCAAACGCCCCCGTAGGCAAAGCCGAGTCAGTCAACTGTTGAAGAGCAAGCTGATAGGAGGTCATGACCCGCCCCGAGGGTGGGGCGCAGCGCTGCCGCGACCTAACGAGTCGGAGGCGGGTGATGGGGGCCGCGGCGTGGCGGGCATCGCGAAGCGGGCACGGCCCCCATCACCCGCCGAAGGCAAGACCAGACCGGCGTCCCAGCCACGGACACCCACAAGCGGCGACATGACCGCGGTATTAGTGCGAATGCTCAGCATGGCGGAACGGCACCGGCATGACCCGTTCTTGCCTGTCGTAGGGGACGCCGACGCTCTTCAGGTAGTCCTCGACCGTGTGATCGTACTGGCACACCATGACTTGGGCCCCGTACTCGGAATCGGAGCCGAAGAATTGCGCCTGCAGGTGACGGTTGCCGAGCGAATGCGCCACGACACCCATTTCGTGGATGCTCCGCGGCGCGATCACCAGGACGTCGGTGGGCAGCACTGAGATGACGATGACGTTGTGGTCGTCCAGCGCCAGGATGTCACCGTCGCGGAGGTCCCCTGAGCCGCTGGGGAGGCGGATGCCTAGTTCCTTGCCGTGGTCGGTGGTGACGCGCTGGATGCGTTTGACAAGCAACGCACTGGGGAGCACCACCTTTTCCTTGTGGTGACCGGTGAAGGCCTGGGTTTGCTCGTGCAGGTTACCCAGGATTTTTTCGATGATCATGCGGGCTCCTAAAACAGGAAGTAGCGCTGCGCCATGGGCAACACGTCGGACGGCTGGGAGGTGACCTCTTCGCCGTCGACCGTCACCTTGTAGGTTTCGGGGTCGACGGCGATGTCCGGCGTTTCGCCGTTGAATTTGAGGTCCGCTTTGGTGAGGTCGCGGATGCCGGCCACGGGTTTGATGACGCGTTCGAGGCCGAGCTCTTCGGGCACGCCGGCGTCGATGGCTGCCTGGGAAAGGAAGGTGATGGACGTCTGCTGGAGCGCCTTCCCATAGGTGGCGAACATGGGCCGCATGGTGCGCGGTTGCGGCGTGGGGATGGAAGCGTTGGAGTCCCCCATCAGGGCGTAGGCGATCTGTCCACCCTTGATGACGAGTTCGGGTTTCACGCCGAAAAACGCTGGATCCCACAACACGAGGTCCGCGAATTTGCCTTCTTCCACGGAGCCGATCACATCGGCCATACCTTGGGCGATGGCAGGGTTGATGGTGTACTTGGCCACGTACCGCTTGAGCCGGAAGTTGTCCGAGTCCGGCGAGCCATGCTCCGCGCCCGAGGGGTCCTGCAACACGCCACGTTGGCGTTTCATGGCGTCGGCTACCTGCCAGGTCCGGGTCACGACTTCGCCCACACGGCCCATGGCCTGGGAGTCCGAGGACGTGATGGCGAAGATGCCGAGGTCGTGAAGGACGTCTTCGGCGGCGATGGTTTCGGCCCGGATGCGGGAATCGGCGAATGCCACGTCTTCCGGGATGTCCGGGTTGAGGTGGTGGCACACCATGAGCATGTCCAGGTGCTCTTCAATGGTGTTCTTCGTGTAGGGCAGCGTGGGGTTGGTGGAGGCAGGGAGGACGTTCGGCAGGCCGGCGATCTTGATGATGTCCGGGGCATGGCCGCCGCCGGCGCCTTCGGTGTGGAAGGTGTGGATGACGCGGCCGTCGATGGCCCGGATGGTGTCCTCCACGAAGCCGCACTCGTTGAGGGTGTCGGTGTGGATGGCCACCTGGACGTCGTATTCGTCCGCCACGCGCAGGGACATGTCTATCGAGGACGTGGTGGAACCCCAGTCCTCATGGACTTTCAGCCCTACCGCACCTGCGCGGATTTGCTCAGCGAGGGGCTCGACGGCGGACGCGTGGCCCTTTCCGAACAGGCCGATGTTCACGGGCAGTCCCTCGGCCGCGAGCAGCATCCTGGAGATGTGCCACGCGCCGGGCGTGATGGTGGTGGCTTTGGTGCCTTCGGCCGGGCCGGTGCCGCCGCCCACCATGGTGGTGATGCCGTTGCACAATGCTGCCGGCACCTGTTCGGGGGAGATGAAGTGGATGTGGGTGTCGATGCCCCCGGCAGTGAGGATTTTCCGTTCGCCGGCGATGATTTCGGTGCTCGCACCGATGACGATGTCCACGCCATCGGTGATCTGCGGATTTCCGGCCTTGCCGATCTTGAAGATGTGCCCGTCTTTCAGGGCGATGTCGGCCTTGTAGATTCCGGTGTAGTCCAGGACCACGACGTTGGTGATGACGGTATCCGGGATCTCGTGCGAACGGGTCAACTGTCCGTTCTGGCCCATGCCGTCGCGGATGACTTTGCCGCCACCGAAGACCACTTCCTCGCCGTGGACCGTGTAGTCCTTCTCGATCTCAAGGAAGAGTTCCGTGTCAGCCAAACGGATGGCGTCACCGGTGGTCGGTCCGTAGAGTTCGGAGTACTGCTTGCGTGATATCTCGAAGCTCACTGGTGGTCCCTTTCCGCTGCGACGCCCGGGCGGGGTTCCCCGGCAACCCCGGTACCGCCGTCGAGCTTTCCGTTGACCGCATTGCTGAGGCCGAAGACTTCGCGGGACCCGGCAAGCTCAATCAGTTGGACCGTTTTCCTGTCCCCGGGTTCGAAGCGCGCGGCCGTTCCCGCCGGGATGTCCAGGCGGCGGCCGTATGCGGCTTCGCGGTCGAACTCGAGGGCACGGTTTGCTTCGGCAAAGTGATAGTGCGAGCCGATCTGCACGGGACGGTCGCCGCGGTTCACGACCTCGACGGCGATCGCCTCACGTCCGCTGTTGCAGGAGATGGAACCTGGCCGGAGCCTGTATTCACCGGGGATCATGGGGGCTCCTAACGGATGGGATTGTGGACGGTGACGAGCTTGGTGCCGTCAGGGAAGGTGGCCTCGATCTGGACGTCGTGGATCATCTCGGGAACGCCTTCCATCACGTCGTCGCGGCTAAGCAGGGTGGTTCCGTAGCTCATGAGTTCCGCCACGGACCGGCCGTCGCGGGCACCTTCGATGAGCTCGTAGCTGATGATGGCCACGGCTTCGGGGTAGTTCAACTTGAGCCCGCGGCCTTGTCGGCGCCGTGCGAGGTCTGCGGCCACCACGATCATGAGTTTCTCCTGCTCACGGGGCAATAGGTGCACGACATCTCCTTAGGGCTGGGCAGAGCTGGGCCTGATGTGACCAGCGTAAGGAGCGGAAGTTTCAGCCACGTTTCCGAACTGTCTCAGCCGGGGGTCGGAGTGGCCCGAATTGACCTCAACTAATGTTGAGGTTCTAGCATCGATTACTGTGCGCCCAGCGGTGCCATATTCGAGCATTTTCCATCAAAGGTATAGCGATGACCCACCACAATCCCCTGCCGTCCCCGGCTGTCGGCGAGCTCTTCCGGGCCGCGTTCCGCGCACACCCGGCGGGAGTCGCGATCGTCACTGCCTCAGGACCGGAGGGACCGGTGGGACTCACTGCTTCCTCGGTGGCCTCGGTGGCCGTGGATCCGCCAACGCTTGCCTTCTCCGTGACCGGTGGCCGTTCGGCGTCAGTCGTTGCAGCGGCAGACTCGATCGTGGTGCACCTTGTTGGGGCCGACCAGCTGGAATTGGCCCGTACCTTTGCGGACCCCGCGGCACCCCGCTTCACCGAAGACATGGATTGGCAACGGCTGCCCACCGGCGAACCCCTTCTCCGGGAGGCCCAGTGGGCGCTGCGCTGCGACATCATCCACCGCGCGCCACTGGGAGGTTCGGTGCTGCTCGCGGCGACGGTTCTGGACATCCGGGCCAATGACGGCGGTTCAGCCCCGCTGGTCTACCACAACCGGGCGTTCCACACACTGCTTGAGAGCGTTCCGGCGCTGGGTTAGCTGTTCCTGCCCCTCGCGGCCACGGTCCACGTGTCCACCACAGCACCGTCACGCACCGCGGAGACCTCGTCCACCAGGTTCATGGTGAGGCAGACGTGGTTGGGGATCACCCGGAGCCGCGTGCCCAAGGCCGGAAGCTCGGCCGAATCCGGCCAGACTACCGTGGCGTGGTGCTCGGACAGTGCGGTCACCCTGGCCTCGGGAAACTCGGGGAGCCGGGCGTAACCCGTGGCCCAGTCGGGACGATCGCTGCCCAGGACCTTGCTGCCGGCATCCACCACCACGCGCCGGACGTTGCCGCCGCGTGCTTCGTGGCGGCTGACCACCGTAGCGGCCACCGTCAGGGCAATGTCGTCCCAGGTGCACCGTTCAAGCTCCAGCTGCTGGGCATCGCCAAAGACGTAGACGCCGGGGCGCAGCTCCGTTGCGGCCGTCGGACCGTCAAGCAAGGCCGTGGGAGTGGACCCACCGCTGACTGTCCGCACCTCGAAGCCAGCCGAGGCCAGCGCCGCAGCCGCCTGCCCCAGTGCTTGGTTTTCATTGCCGGCCGCCCCTGTTGGCATTCCGGGCTTGTAGCTGTGGCCGGGGAAGGTGAAAACGCCTGCGACGGTGAGGCCTGCGGCGGCCGCAGCACGGGCCACCTCCACTGCCTCGTCAGGAAGGACACCGCTGCGGTGATGGCCGCTGTCCACCTCGATCAGTACCTCCACGGAACCGGCGTCCGTACCCAGGCGGTGACCCATCGCCGTCGCGCCTTCCGCTGAATCCACGCCGACAGCCAGGCGGGAACCCGCGGCCAGGGCCCGGAGTCGCTCCGCGTTTTCAGCTTCGACCCACAGCGGGTACGCGATGAAGATGTCCTTCACGCCGTCGGCCGCAAAGACCTCAGCCTCGCCAATAGTGGCAACCGTGATCCCGACAGCCCCTGCGGCCAGTTGCTTGCGCGCAATCTCCAAGGTCTTGTGCGTCTTGACGTGCGGGCGCAGATTCAGCCCACGGCCCTGCATGCTGTCAGCCATCCGCTGGATGTTGCGGTCAAGGATATCGACGTCGATCATGACGGCGGGTGTACGGAGGGCGGCTGGGATCACGTTCATTCCTCAAAGACTAGCCGCCCTCACGGCGCTGAATGCCGGACCCGCAGTTCGAAAGCGGCCTCCAGCTGGCGGACGTCGGCCGTTTCCCGGTCGCTTTCGATCCGCTCGATCAGGAGTGCGACGGCGCGCTCGGCAATTTCCGCACGCCCCGGCGCCACGGTAGTCAGCGACGGTGACGCGAACCGCGCCTCCTCAATGTCGTCGAAACCCGCCACGGCGATCTCCTGCGGCACCTTCTTTCCACGGACCAGGAGCTCGTGAAGAGCCCCCAGGGCCAAGGCGTCATTGAGGCCGAACACGGCGTCAAACTCCGCGCCACTGTCCAACAGCCTGGCGATGGCCCCTGCTCCCCCATCTCGTCGCCACTCACACCGCACCAGCAAAGTGGGGTCGTACTCAACGCCGGCGTCCGCGAGCGCAGCCTTGTACCCGCTGAGCCGCAGGCCGGCGCTGCCTGTTGTGTCGCCGTCGGCCGCCCCCAGGACAGCTATACGACGGCGGCCACCGGCCAGCAGGTGCGTGGTGATGGCGGCGGCGGCTTCCTGGTTCTGGATGAGGACCATGTCCAGGCGCGGGTCCTGCACATACTCTCCCAGGAGGACCAACGGCTTGGTGCCGGCCCCCTGGATGATCTCCTCAGCACCGAGGGCCAGGGGAATGAAAAGGAGGCCGTCCGTGAGGCTGCGGAATTGGCCTTGGATTGCTGCCTTCTCGTGGGCCGCTTCGTTGCCTGACTGCTCCACCAGGACGCGATAGCCGCGGCGCCACGCAGCCTTCATGATGTCGGATGCCAACTCCGCGTAATACGGGATGGAAAGGTCGGCCAGCACGAGGCCCAGCATGTTGGTCTTCCCGGAGCGGAGGCTTCGGGCCGTCAGGTTGGTTTCGTAGCCGAGCTCTTCGATGGCGGCCAGAACGCGTTGCCGTGTGGTCGGACGGATGAATTCGTAATTGTTGATGACATTGGAAACTGTCTTCAACGAAACCCCTGCGGCTTTCGCGACGTCGTTCATGGTGACGGCCATGCGGGCACTCCTTCAGTGCTGGTGAAATACATCGGTGCAATTAAGGATGCGCACTGACGGCTGTATCTTGTTGCACGCCTTAAGCGTAGTGTCGAAGTATGAGTTACCGGATGGTGACGGTCCGCAACTGATTTATCCGGGTTGGGCGCGAACACGAGTGCCCAGCCGCCCAGCCGGAAATGCGTGAGGTCCGGCCTTGCTGAATTGAGGCCATAATGGCCCGGAATGAAGAAGTGCAATCTTCTGTAAAAATGCAAAATCATCTTTCTGAAAGCCCCACATCCGCAGGACCCCGGACAGACCTGACCAATTTTTTGGAGCGCATCCAGGATCTGCTGGTGGAAAACGCGGACATTCCCGGCTTTCTCGGCGACCTCGTGGAATTGACCGCGGACGAACTCACAACATCGGCCAACGCGGTGTCTTGCGGAATGACGGTCATGCGACAGAAAAAACCGGTTGCCGTAGCGGACAGTGACCCGCTGGCCCGCCGCCTGGACAAGATTCAAAATGACCTGGGCGACGGCCCCTGCCTCAGCGCCCTCCGGACACGGACCATGACGCACGTCCCCGATATACGGCATGAAAACCGCTGGCCGGACTACATGCAAGCCGTGGAGGACACGGATATTGGTGCCATCCTGGCACTGCCCCTGGACTTGAACAGCACCTCTGCCGCCGTCGTAAATCTGTACTCGGCGCATCCACACAGCTTCGGCGAGGAGGACGTTCGCGCAGCCCAGCGGGTGACCACCACGGGAGCGAAGGCACTGCAGCTGGCCCTGAAGATGTCGCAGCTGCAGGACGCACGCGCGAACTTGGCGGCGGCACTGGATTCCCGCACCACCATCGACACCGCCGTAGGCATCATCATGGCGCAAAACAGGTGTGGCCGCGATGCTGCCTTCCAGATCCTGGCGGATGCTTCCAGCCATCGCAACATCAAGCTGCGCGCGGTGGCGGAGGCCGTCGTCGCCCATATCGCGGGAGACCGGCATCTTCCTGCATCCTTTGAAGACTAAGGCCCCCACACAGACTCCTTAAGCCGTCACACGTCGCTCATACCCCTGCAACGCGCCCGCAACATAGTTGCGCAAAGCTGGATCCAAATAAATGGCCGAGCCAGCTGAGGAGGCAACCATGGGTATTGCAAACAGGGACCTGTTCCAGGCGCTGAAGACACAGGCCACCCTGGCCCAAGCATTCGGCGCAGTACCTGGTAGCCAGGAAGAACCGCACCCCCTGAAACAGGGCGATTACATCGAGGCGTGGCACAACGGCCGCCTCTACCACCAGGGCACGGTGGTCAAGACCGTGGCGGGCACCGATCTGTTCTGGCTCAACGACCAGACAGGGACCCGGCGCCTGCTGGACATGGAATCCATGGAGATCGTGACCGTTGACGGCCCGGCTCCGGAAGCTGCATCGCGGTCACCAAAGCCGGCCCCCGCCACCGTCACTCCCATTTCCGCCTACCCGACCTTCCACGACGGCACGCAGCAGATCGCTTAGCTTTCGTTGCCCGAATCCAGGGACAGCCTGATCATGGTCCAGCTCACGGCCGGAAGCTCCGCGGTGAGGTTGCCGCCGTCGAGCTTCACGCTGACGTTCTCGGACGGCAGGACCGACGTCGAATCGTCGGCTGTCGCCTGCCAGTACGGGTCCTTGTTCGCGTAGGTCACCGCCTCTATGACCTTGCCTGCGCTTAAGCTTCCGACGGCGGCCTCCAGGGTCAGCGCGTCCGTCGCCGAACGGTTCACGGCGAAGACGACGGCCTGGTTGGCATCGGCGTCGTAGGTCGCCACGGCAGACAGGGCGCCGAAGCCGGTGGTCTTTTCGCTGTCCAGCTGCGGTGACTCGACGGCGAGATTGAGTACTGCGCCCGAGGCATGCTGGGACGTGAGGGCGAACGGGTGGAAGGTTGTCTGCTTCCACGCGCGGCCGCCGGGCTCGGTCATGATGGGCGCGATGACGTTGACCAGCTGGGCAAGGCTCGCTGAATGAACGCGATCGGTGTGGCGCAGCAGCGTGATCAAGAGATCGCCCACCACCACTGCGTCCGCCACCGTGTAACGGTCCTCCAGGAGAACCGGCGCAACCGGCCAGTCGTCACCCGTGGGCGCCTTGGACTCGTCGCGTGTCATGTGCCAGACATTCCACTCATCAAAGGAGATGTTGACCTGCTTCCCGGACTTGGTAGCGGACTTCACATGATCGATGTGGGAAACAATGTCCTTGATGAACGCTTCCATCCTGTGGCCTGCGGACAGGTGTTCCTGCAGGTCGCCGAAGTCCTCGAAGTACTGGTGCGCCGAGATCAGGTCCACCAGCTCATAGGTTTCGTTGAGGACCACGCGCTCCCATTCACCGAACGTGGGGATGTTGGGGCCGGAACTGCCGCAGGCAACCAGCTCCAGGTCCGGGTTGACCATGCGCATCGCCCGCGCGGTTTCTGCCGCCACACGGGCGTATTCCGTAGCGGTCTTGTGCCCGATCTGCCAGAAACCGTCCATCTCGTTGCCGAGGCACCACATGGTGATGTTGTGGGGTTCCACCGCGCCGTTGGCCTTGCGCTGCTCGGACAACGCCGTGCCGCCCTTGATGTTGGAGTACTCCAGCAGGTCCAGTGCTTCCTGGGTTCCACGGGTCCCGAGGTTCACGGCCATCATGGGCTCCACCCCGGCCTTCACGGACCACTTGGCGAACTCATCCACGCCCACCAGGTTGGGGTCGCTCGAGTGCCAGGCGAGGTCAAGACGCGTGGGACGGCTTTCCTTCGGGCCCACCCCGTCCTCCCAGCGGTAGCCGGAAACGAAGTTGCCGCCGGGATAGCGGACAGTTGAGACGCCGAGTTCCTTGGTCAGCTCCAGGACGTCCGTACGGAATCCGTCCTCATCAGCCTTGGGATGCTCCGGCTCGAAAATGCCGGTGTAGACACAGCGGCCCAGGTGCTCGACGAAAGCCCCGAAGGTCTTCCTCCTCACGGGGCCGATGACGAACGCGGGGTCGATGGTGATCTTGGCGGTGTTGTTCTGGGCTCCCAAAGCGAGGGTCCTTGTCTGCTGGTGTGCGGGGCGTGCGAGTCAATTTACAACGTTATAGAAACCATGCTGTCGGTGGATGGGACGGGAGTCAAGAGATTTCTTCGCACGCATAGGTCGCGGAAACAAAAACAGGCCGGAGACTCAACGTCTCCGGCCTGCAGAAGGGTGGGCCCTGTGGGGATCGAACCCACGACCCACGGATTAAAAGTCCGATGCTCTACCAACTGAGCTAAAGGCCCTCCAGCTGTTGAAACAGCCATAAATACTGTACCCCAAGGTCAAGGCAGGTAAGGAACCCGGGGTGGGGTGCGCCGTCGTGACCTTCTTTGGGCGGAAGTACGACGGCGACGCGCCGCTGACGGCGGCGTGTCGGCCCACCGGCGGCGGCAAAGTGGGTCGGGAAGCGACGGCTGCGCCCGAAACAAGCGTTACTCGACCCCACCAGAGCACAGGAGTACGGTGAACTCATGAGCGAACAGCCAGGATCACGTGCGTACGGCGGAGCAAACAGGCACCACAAACCAAAGCCCTTTGCGCCCATCGATTTCGAACCGTTTGCCGGCGGCGCGGACCCTGCGAGAGTCTCCGAGGCCGCACACCTCGCGGCCCAGGCCCTGGTGAAGCGCGGCCGGGACAGTGACGACCCCAAAGTCACGCGCAGATTGGTGAAGCTAGCCGACGAGCAGGGCCTGGATGCGATCGCCGAGATGTGGGCCGAGAGCCCCGCACGCAGCTTGCCCGGCGCGCTCTGGCGGCTGTACGCCCTTCGCGCTGCCACCATCCAGAACCCGGAGCGCATCTCCGTGTACTTCAGGGCCGGCCGGGACACGGCACAGGTTTCCAACGTGGTGGCAGGGGCGGCCGAGCCGCCTGGAGCCGAAGAAATGAAGACCATGGCGGACGCTATTTTGTCTGGTGCTTTCGACGGCGAGTTCGACGTCGCGTTGGAACGCTCGGCCGCATTCTGCCGCGTGGTGGCGCTCGGCCAGGCAACGATTGCCGACGGCGCCGAGCACACCAACGAGGGCCACGCCAGCAAGCTCACCCGAAACTCCCACCAGCTGGTGAAGACCGCCGAAGACCTCGAGCACGCGGCTAACGCATGGCGGCTGGGCGAGCTGGACTAACGCGCCCGAGGGGCGAAACGTACCCACGTCCGGCCCGGACTGTCAATGTTGACTTAGCCAGCCAGACGGGGAAAACTGAAACTGGTGTCGAACCGCGAAACCCCCGGGCTTCAACTTATAGCCGCTTCGAGCGGCCTACCGCCGAGAGGCGTATCCGGTTCGGCACCATTTTTATGCCTGAAAGCAGTTTGCCCGGACCAGCCCTGAGGCAGCCCGGGCAAAACGCGGCAGAAACTACTTCAGCGTCACCGTGGTTTCTGCGGTTTCCTTCTTGTCGTGGTCAAGGTCGCCTGCTGCGTTCTGGGGCGTCATGGTCGCCTTGATCTCGGCTTCCTTGCCCGCGGTGTAGGCGAAGTTCTCGGCAATGTTGAACGACTCACCCGGCTTCAGCACGAACGGGTCCTTCTCCTTCAGCTTGATGCCTGAGCTGGTGAGGCCATATTTCTTGAACCCGTCACTGCTGGAGTCGGACGGCATGCCGCCAAGGTACTTCCAGTCCGTGTACTTGGCGTTGGGCGTCACCAGCGAGTGACTCAGGGGGATGTCGGCCGATGACGTGTTGGTGACCACGTAGTTCACGTAGACGATCGGAGCGCCCTTCTTCAGCAGGTTCTCCTTGGTTTCCTTGTCCACGAACATGCTGTCCTTGGAAGCGACGTCCGTAGCCACCTGGAAGACGTCGACGGAGAAGCTGTCACCCTTCATGCTGCCCAGCTTCTCCCCCGCGTCCGAGATAGGGAGCGCCCAGGACGCTACTTTGTAGGAACCCGAGGAGGTGCCCTCGGAGGCAGCCGATGATGCTGCGGACGAGGCAGACGGCGAGGAGGACGAGGACGAGGAGGACGACGGCGATTCGGAACCGCCCGCCGTCGGGCCCGTCGCGGCGGGAGCGCAGGCACTCAGGGCAAGAAGCCCCGCAGCGGCCAGGCCGCTGATCTTCATAAGGTTATTGAGACGCATAGTTCCCCCATTGATTGGATTAATTAGCAGACGTCCCAAGTGTTGCATGGATGTGCGGCGGCTTGCGATGGGGAGTAGTTCCCGCAGCACTCCTGCTGACCGGTAAAGTTGGGAGCGAAACGGATCGCGTCAAGTCAAGCGGCCCGCGCCCACCCGTCCCCAGCCCGGAAGCGATATGAAGCTGCGCCTTTTCCCCCAGGAACCTGCCGGGCTCGTACTGCTGGCACAGATGGCCGGCGTCATCGTGGCCGCCACCGGGACGCTCTCCGAAATTCTTGGCGCCCCTGCCAGCGAGCACGAACGGCTCGCAGAAGAGCTCCACGAGCACGAGTCCAAGTCGCTGGACCTGCACTTCGCCCTCCTGACGCATATGCGCACCAGTTTCGTGAACCCCCTCCCCCGCGAGGACATGTACACCCTTTCCCGGCACCTCAACGAGGCCATGGAGAAGCTGGATGCCGCCGGGGACCTCGTGGCGATCTACAAGCTGGACCGGCTCCCCAAACGTGCGGCCGACCAGCTGGAGATCATCAGCCGCCAGGCCGAGCTGACGGTGGACGCCATGCGGAAACTCGAAGACCTCGACGAGCTGGAGGACTACTGGATCGAGATACTCCGCCTGGCGAAGCGTGCCGAGCGCACCCACCGCATCTGGGTAGCGGAGATGCTCAAGGACATGAAGTCGACACAGTACGCACGGCACCGGGACATCGCCAACCAGTTGGTTGAAGTAACCAAGGACATGCGGAAGGTCGCCACGCAGGTAGGCAGCATCATCGTCAAGGAATCATGACGTGACCATCGCCGTCCTGGTCCTGGTAGTTGCTTTGGCCTCGGGTTTTGCATTCCTGAACGGCTTCCGGGATGTCTCCAACGCCGTCGCGCTTTCAACGCGGACCCGAGCCCTCACGCCATCGGTCGCCGTGCTCCTGGCTGCTGTCTTCAACTTTGTGGGCGCCATGCTCAGCGGGACGTTCGTCCTGGCCTTCACGCAATCCTGGATCACGCTACCCCAGGGCACCGGAGGCCTCACCATGCTCGCCTCAGCCCTGGCGGCTTCCATACTGTGGGGAGTTTATGCGTGGTGGCGGGGCATTCCCTTGTCCTCCACGAACTCGTTGGTGGGTGGGCTCATAGGTGCGGGCGGCGCCAGCATCCTGGTGGGTGGAAACTCCCTCGGTGGCGTGGACGGCATCGTTCTCACCCAGGTGGTGCTGCCGCTGGTGCTTTCCCCGTTGATAGCTTTCGGCGCGGCGTATTTGCTGGTGTGGCCAGTGACGTGGGCCGCCCGCTACACCCAGCCGAATGTGGTGAACAGGCGCTTCCGGCGGGCCCAGGCCGTGTCCAGTGCGGCTGTCGCGTTCGGTCATGGCCTGCAGGACGGCCAGCGCACAGCAGCGGTCATTTTCCTGGCCGTTGTGGCCGCCGGGTTGTCAGGCGGTCACGAGCTACCCCTATGGATTCTGCTGCTCACGGCCGTCATGCTCACGGCGGGAACATTGCTGGGTGGCTGGAGAATCTCCCACACCCTGGGGCACAAACTGATCCGGGTGGATCCGTTACGGGGATTCGTGGCCCAGACCCTGACGTCCGTCATGCTGTTTGTGGGTGCCATTGGTTTCCAGCTGCCGCTCTCCACTACGCACACGCTCACAGCGTCCGTACTGGGCGGGGGCATCAACCAGCGGTTCCACACCGTGAACCGGCGCCTCGTTCGGAGGATCCTGATGTTCTGGGTAGCCACCCCGCTGATCACTGCGGCCGCGGCGTTCATCCTGGAACTCGCGTTCTCCCCCCTCACCCGCCTCTAGACCCAACCAAGGGACAGATGAGGGTCCACTGAGCGTTCAGTGGACCCTCATCTGTCCCCCAGTTGGGCAACAAAGAACGACGGCGGCCGTACCCCCAAGGCGACGGCCGCCGTCGTTATGTGCCGACTCCCCCATAGAAGCCGGAACCCGCAGAACCCTTATCCGAAGCGGCCGGAGACGTAGTCTTCCGTGGCCTTCTGGGACGGGTTGTTGAAGATTGAGGCGGTGTCAGCGAATTCAATGAGCTTGCCCGGCTTGCCCGTCCCCGCGATGTTGAAGAAGGCGGTCTTGTCGGACACACGGGCAGCCTGCTGCATGTTGTGGGTCACGATCACAACGGTGTACTGGTCCTTGAGCTCGTTGATGAGGTCTTCAACAGCAAGGGTGGAGATGGGGTCCAGTGCGGAGCAGGGCTCGTCCATGAGGATCACCTGGGGTTCAACGGCGATGGCACGGGCGATGCAGAGTCGCTGCTGCTGGCCACCGGAGAGGCCGGAGCCCGGCTTGTCCAGGCGGTCCTTCACTTCGTTCCACAGGTTGGCGCCCACCAAGGACTTCTCCACCAGGGCATCGGCTGCGCCCTTGGAGATCTTCTTGTTGTTCAGCTTTACACCGGCCAGCACGTTGTCGCGGATGGACATGGTGGGGAACGGGTTGGGGCGCTGGAAGACCATGCCCACCTGCGTGCGAACGGTTACGGGGTCCACGCCGGGACCGTACAGGTTGTCGCCGTCGAGCAGTACTTCGCCTTCGACGCGGGCACCCGGGAGGACCTCGTGCATGCGGTTGAGGGTGCGGAGGAAGGTGGATTTGCCGCAGCCGGACGGGCCAATGAAGGCCGTCACGGACTTGGCCTGGATGTTGATGTTGACGTCCTCGACGGCCAGGAAATTGCCGTAGTAGACGTTCAGGTCTTTGACGTCGATGCGCTTGGACATGGTGTTCCTTTGTTCCTTGGGGGTTCTGGAAGTTTTCGTGCCGGGAGTGGCGGGAGTGCCCGGCTGGCGGCTAACGGCCCGTCTTGGGAGCGAAGATGCGGGCGATAAGGCGTGCTCCGAGGTTCAGGAGCATCACCAGGATGATCAGCACCAGCGCAGCGCCCCAGGCACGCTGGTCGGACGGACCAGGGTTGGACGGCGACGTCGGGTTGAGGATCTGCGTGTAGATGAACGTGGGCAGCGAAGCCATCCAGCCGCTGAACACGTTGTTGTTGATGGTGGTGGCGAAGCCGGCGGTCACCAGGATGGGCGCGGTCTCACCGATCACGCGCGCGATCGCCAAGGTGACGCCGGAAGCGATACCGGAGATCGCCGTCGGAATGACCACCTTGGTGATGGTGCGCCACTTGCGTACGCCCAGCGCGTAGGAGGCCTCGCGGAGCTCGTTCGGGACGATCTTCAGCATTTCCTCGCTGGAGCGGACCACCACCGGGATCATCAGGACCGAAAGCGCGACGGCGGCTACCGCACCGGTCTTGGTGCCGGGGCCCACGACTGCGAAGAAGAACGCTGCCGCGAAAAGGCCGGCCACGATCGAGGGGATGCCGGTCATGACATCGACGAAGAAGGTGATGGCGCGGGCCAGCGGACGGTCGTTGCCGTATTCCACCAGGTAGATCGAGGTGAGCAGGCCGACGGGCACCGAGATGACCGTTGCAAGCAGCGTGATCTGGATGGTGCCGATCAGCGCATGGTAGATACCGCCGAGGACCTTCCCGCCCTCTTCGGCTGCCTTGTTGTCGAAAGCGCCGGTAACGCCGTTCATGGAGGTGCCGAGGAAGCCGGGGGTGATGAGTCCGGGGATGCCGTTGATGAGGACCGTGACGATCACCGAGATCAACGGCAGCAAAGCGATCAGGAAGGCACCCACAACCAGGCAGGTAGCCAGCTTGTCCTTGGCCTTGCGGGAACCTTCGACAACGCCGCTCCAGGAGACCAGGCCGACGGCGAAAAGGATGGCCGAGACAATACCCCAGCCGAAGGCGTTGAAGCCGATCAATGCGAGGATGGCCGCGCCGACAATGAGTGCGACAGCCAGGACAATGTAGGGCGCGAACTTCGGAAGTTGGCCCTTGGTGAGCGCGGAGCGCTTGCGGACTGCTGTGGCGGTCATTTAGTTGGCTCCCGAGAATTCTTTGTGCTTGGTGATGATCCAGCGGGCAATCATGTTCACGCCAAGGGTGATGACGAACAGCACCAGGCCGGCAGCGATCAAAGTGTTGACCTTCAGGCCGCTGGCTTCGGGGAAGTTCAAGGCGATCTCGGCGGCGATGGTCTGGTTGCCGGACTGGATCAGGCTGGCGGTGAGGACGCCGGAGGACAGCACCAGGGCAACGGCCATGGTCTCTCCGAGCGCACGGCCCAGGCCAAGCATGACGGCGCTGATGATGCCGGGACGGCCGAAGGGCAGCACAGCCATCTTGATCATTTCCCAGCGGGTGGCTCCCAAGGCCAACGCGGCTTCTTCGTGCAGCTTGGGGGTCTGCAGGAAGATTTCGCGGGACAGGGAGGTGATGATGGGAAGGACCATGACCGAGAGGACGATGCCTGCCGTGAGGATGGTCTTTCCGGTAGCCGAGGCCGGTCCTTGGAAGATCGGGATCCATCCGAGGTTGTTGGCCAGCCAGTCATAGGCGGGGGAGATTTCCTTGGCCAGGAAGGCCGCACCCCAGGCACCGTAGACAACGGAGGGGATGGCGGCCAGGAGGTCCACCACGTAACCGAGCCCGGCAGCGAGCCGGCGCGGGGCGTAGTGCGAGATGAACAGGGCCACCCCGATGGCCACGGGCGTGGCGATGATCAGTGCAATCACAGCGGCGATCAGCGTGCCCACCACGATCGGGGCGATGTAGGCGAAGAAGCCGTGTCCGCCCTGGATGTCCGCGGGCGGGGCGGTGAGCGCCGGGATGGCCTGCACCACGAGGAACAACGCGACCCCGAAGAGGACTGCGAGAATAAGGCACCCTGCGGCCATGGCGGCCCCGGAGAAAACCTTGTCCCCGGCGCGTCCTGCGCCTCGGGAGGTTGTCAGGGAGTTGGTGGTCACTTCACGATCCTTCAGTCTGGAGTGAACTGGTCTTGCACGGCCAAGTTCCCTGCCCCGCCGCGGCGGCGTTGGCCACCGGGGAGCGGGACAGGGAACTTCAGTGTTCAGCCGTGCTCTGGGCGCAAGCCTTAGGACTTGGCCTTGATGGTTTCGATGGCGGCCTTGGCCTTGTCCTGCAGCGTCTTGGAGAGCGGTGCGGACTTAGCGGCGTCGGCAGCGGTCTTCTGACCCTCGTCAGAAACGACGTAGGTCTCGAAGGCCTTGACCAGGTCGGCAACAGCCTTGGTCTCGTAGGTGGTGCAGACAACGTGGTACGAGACGAGCACTACCGGATAGGCACCGGATGCGGTGGTCTTGCGGTCCAGCTTGATGGCGACGTCGTTGCTGGCGCGGCCGTCAACGGGCTTGCCGGCTTCAACAGCCTTGGCAGCAGCGTCGGCGGAGATCTTCACGAACTCGTCGCCGACCTTGATGGAAGCCGTGCCCAGCTTGCCGGAGACTGCGGAGTCATCGGCGTAGGTCACGGCACCGGGGGTGTCGGTGACGGTCTTGACGACGCCGGAGGTGCCCTTGGCGTTCTCGCCCTTCAGGGAGGCGGGCCAAACGCCTGCAGCCTTGTCGGTCCAGACCTCGGGAGCGGCGGATGCGAGGTAATCGGTGAAGTTCGAGGTGGTGCCGGAGTCGTCGGAGCGGTTGACCGGGGTGACCTTGAGGTCCGGCAGGGTGACGCCGGAGTTCAGTGCTGCGATTGCGGGGTCGTTCCAGTTGGTGATCTGGCCGCGGAAGATCTTGGCAACCGTAGCGGCGTCGAGCTTCAGTTCCTTGACGTCGGGGATGTTGAAGGCGACGGCGATCGGGGAGATGTACACCGGGATGTTGATGGCACCCTCGGGGCCGCACTTGGCCTTGGAAGCTGCGAGCTCGTCGTCCTTCAGGTAGGCGTCGGAGCCGGCGAACTGTGCCGAACCGTCGATGATGGCCTTGCGGCCTGCGCCGGAGCCGTCCGGGGAGTACTGGACCGTGGCGCCCTGGTTCGCGGAGGCGAAACCGGCCTTCCAGGCGTCCATGGCTGCGCCGGTGGAGGAGGCGCCGATGCCGGTCAGGGTGCCCGTCACCTTGGTGCCGGCTCCTGCGGACTGGGTTCCGCCAGTGGTGCCGGTTGCGTTGTCAGAACCGCAAGCGGTGAGCGCGAGTGCGCCTGCTGCGATGACCGCGAGTGCCGCGTTGCGGCCGAAGCGAGTTGCCTTCACTTGGATGTGCCCCTTCCAGGGATTTCTCAGATGCGTTCCGAACGGAGATTTCGGCGTGCGCGAGCTGTGGACCGTTTTGTTCCTTTACTGAAGGTAAGGAGCGCAGGTAACGGGATCGGCGGTGGCAGGTGAACGGAAGGTGAACGACGGCGGACCATTGGGTTATGTGGCGCGTGCCACCTTGAGTGGTTCCACCGTTACGCTCGTCGTTCCTCGGCGGAAGGTGGCCGGGCAAATAGACTGAAAGGCATGGCTGCCGCTAAGGGACTGAACGCAAGCAAGAAGTTTCTGCGGGCCAGAGTGCGGACCGGTCTGGTTCGGAGCCGGAACTCCTTGACTCCGGCCATCCAAATGACCGTGTGCGCCGTGGGCGCCTACGCTTTCGCCGAATACGTCCTGGGCCACCAAGGACCCTTGTTCGCGGCGACGTCTTCCCTGATCGCATTGGGCTTCTCGCGCGATCCCCGTCTGCGCCGGGTTATAGAGGTGGGCCTCGGCTGCACACTGGGCATCGTGGTTGGCGACCTCCTGCTCCACTGGCTGGGCGCTGGAATCTGGCAGGCCGCCGTCGTCCTTCTTTTTTCCATCCTGCTGGCCAGGTTCCTCGACAGCGGGACCATCTTCACGACTCAGCTGGGTCTGCAGTCGTTGCTGGTGGTGCTGCTTCCGGCGCCGGCCGGCGGGCCGTTCACGCGTAGCCTGGACGCCGTGGTGGGTGGCATCTGTGCGCTGCTGGTGACCATCCTGGTGCCGAAGGATCCGCGCAGGGAGCCACGAAAGGACGTCCAGAAGATCCTGCACGAACTCGCCGAGGTACTGCGGGAGTGCGCCACGGCGATGATCGAAAGCGACTCGACAGCTGCCTGGCACGCGTTGATCCGCGGCCGCAACTGCCAGCCTTTGGTTGACCGCATGCGGCAGACCCTGCGGGCATCCGGCGAGGTCGCCACGCTGGCCCCCGCGCACCGCAGGCACCGCGAAGAACTCGCCAGCCTGGAACACTCCCTCGAATACATTGATCTGGCACTCCGAAACAGCCGTGTGTTCGCCCGCCGCCTCACCAGCGCCATCAACCACGCTGCGTTATCCGATGAGGCAATCGACAGTATCTCGGAGGTGCTGCAGGAGACTGCCGCCGCCATTGATGAGATGACCATTGGCCTCTCCGAGCAAAGCGAAGGCACCCGCAGGGTCCACCTCAGGCGTGCCCGGAACGACCTTTCCGACATCGCCGCCCGGCTGCATCCCAAAATGCTCGATGTCCAAAGGCTTGAGGGTGAAACCGTGGTGATGCTTTTCCGGCCGCTCATGGTTGACCTGTTGGAAGCCAGCGGGATGGAGCCGGAGGAGGCCCGGGCAGTGCTTCCGGCGTTGTAGTTTTCGCCCGCCGAGTTGGCATTTAATGACAATCCCACGGCCCGGCATTGTCATTAAATGCCAACTCGCGAGGCTCCCAGACTAGCCTCAGGACCGTTTGGCAGAATGGGCCGATGCTTTCCGCATCTTCACCACGCCTGTCAGTGCGTCCCAGGCCTGCCCCCGCCCTCCGGCTGCCCCAGCGGGTTCTGTTCCTCTGGGCGGGTGCGCTCTTCGTGGCCGGGGACGCGGTCTTCTGGTTGATGTTCGCGGCCGTTCTGTCCGCGAGTGGCCTGGCAACCCTGGACGGCGCCGTGCACACGTTCGTCGTCGACTCCCGCAGCCCGGTGGCTACAGGCTTCCTGGCCGGCGTCTCTGCGGTTACGTCGCCGACTGTGATGTCGGTGGCCGGTGGACTGGTGGCCGTGGTGTGGGCCGTGTGGAAGAGGGAGCTGTGGCGTCCGGCCATCCTGATGGGTGCCATGGTGCTCACCGTCGTCCTGGCCACCGTCATCAAACTGGAGGTCTCCAGGTCACGGCCGCCGTCGTCGGACTTCCTCCTTGGGCCGGACGATGCCCTGTCATTCCCGTCCGGCCATACGCTGGGCGCCGCAGTTTTCGTTTGGGTCCTTGCGTATCTGCTGGTCTCGCGTTCCGGGACCCGTACGACGGCGGTCCTCGCCTACGCCGGCGCTGCTTTGGTCACGCTGCTGGTCGCCTACAGCCGGCTCTACCTTGGTTACCACTGGCTCACTGACGTCGTGGCATCGATGGGCGTGGCGCTGGGCGTTTGTGGCCTGGCCGTATTCATTGACGCGGTGCGGTACGGCCGGGCTAATCCTGTCAGTCCCCCCGACTAATCTGGAACGCATGGCTTCAAAGACTTCCCGCGCATCCAAGACACCCGCCTACAAGTGTTCCGAATGTGGCTGGACGGCCATCAAGTGGGTGGGCCGATGCGGCGAATGCCAGGCGTGGGGAACCGTTGAGGAGTACGGCGCCACTGTTGCGCGTACGACGGCGGCCGCCACCGTTCTGGAGCCCGCCCGGCGTATCGCCGAGGTCGATGGGACCACCGCGGCCTTCCTGCCCACGGGAGTGGACGAGCTGGACCGCGTCCTCGGAGGAGGGCTCGTTCCGGGTGCCGTCATCCTGCTTGCGGGGGAACCCGGCGTCGGAAAATCCACGCTGCTTCTCGACGTCGCGGCCAAGTTCGCCCGAACCGGGCAGGACGTCCTGTACATCACCGGAGAAGAGTCCGCGGCGCAGGTGAAGCTGCGCGCCGAACGGATCGACGCCGTCGCCCACACCCTTTACCTGTCGGCGGAAACCGACCTGGGCCAGGCCTTGGGCCAGGTGGAGAAGCTTGAGCCGAAGCTCCTGATCGTGGACTCGGTGCAGACGCTCAGCAGCGCGGATGTTGAGGGCAGTGCGGGCGGTGTTTCGCAGGTGCGCGAGGTAGCCGCCTCCATCATTGCCGCAGCCAAGAGGCGCAATATGACCACGCTGTTGGTCGGCCACGTGACCAAGGAAGGCACCATTGCGGGACCGCGCCTGCTGGAGCACCTGGTGGATGTCGTGTGCCAGTTCGAAGGCGAGCGCCATTCGCGGCTCCGTTTGCTGAGGGCGGTCAAGAACCGTTACGGCGCCACGGACGATGTTGGCTGTTTCGACCTCAACGAGGCAGGCATTGAAGGACTCGCTGATCCCAGTGGGTTGTTCGTTTCACGCACCAGGGAGCCGGTTTCGGGAACGTGCATCACGGTAACCATGGAAGGCCGCCGGCCTCTGTTGGCTGAAGTTCAGTCGCTTTTGGCGGAGAGCCCCAATTCCCAGCCCCGACGGGCCACCAGTGGGCTGGAGAGCTCCCGCGTTGCCATGCTTCTGGCGGTCCTGCAGCAACGCGCGGGCTGCATGCTGCACAAGGATGACTCGTACGTGGCGACCGTAGGCGGGGTGAAGCTTACGGAGCCTGCCACGGACCTGGCTGTCGCGCTGGCCGTTGCTTCCGCGAAGTCCCGGAAGGCACTCCCCCAGCGCCTGATTGCCTTTGGTGAAGTGGGGCTGGCGGGAGAGGTTCGTCCGGTTCCCGGCATCAATCAGCGCATCCAGGAAGCCCACCGGCTCGGCTTCACCCACGCGATCGTTCCGGCAAGCCCCGCCGGAGCAGGAATCATCCCGGATGGCTTCTCCGTCCGCGAGGTGGGGCATCTGGCGGAGGCGTTGGAGCTCCTCATCACTTAACTCTTTCGGGGTGTCCGTCGGCATCCTGGCTCTGCTTCGGCGAAGATTGGCCCATGACCAAACGGAATGTGCTTATCGGGGGACGCTTTTTCTTTGGGCTTTTGACGTTGGTGGCGGTGGCGACTCAGCTGGCGGTCCACATCGGGCTCGGCTACGACGTCGGAAACTTCTTCAGCTACTTCACCAACCTGTCCAATATCTTTGCCGCCATCGTGCTGCTCATCAGCGGCTACAGGGTGCTGATCCGCAAACGCCCCAGTGAGGCGGACGATGTCACGCGCGGTACGGCCACCATCGCCATGGCAGTGGTGGGGTTGGTCTTCGGTGCCCTGCTTGCCGGCGAGGACCTGGGATCCATGGTCCCTTGGGTGAACTTCGTGGTGCACTACCTGATGCCCGTCGTGATGGTGGCGGACTGGTTGTTCCAACCCCCGCGGGCCACGCTTGAGCTCCGGCACATCTGGTACTGGCTGATCTACCCCATCGCCTACCTGGTCTACAGCCTGGTCCGGGGCGCCTTCGTGAACTGGTACCCCTATTGGTTCATTGATCCGGCACGCGCCGGCGGCTGGGGCGGAGTGGTGGTCTTCGCCCTGGCAATCTCCGTCGGCTTCCTGGTGGTGAGCCTGGCGATGCTCTGGCTCGGGAACAGGCTCAAGCGGCAGGTTGATTACTAGCCACTTTGAAGCACCCGGCGAACATAACGAATGACCCACTTTGGGGCTTGCTGGTGCGGTTAACGGTGCAATGAAGCCCTATCATTGAGCTTGGCGTCACAAGGCCATTTTTGGATGCGCCCGCAGACGCCGGTTTCAGCATGTTTGCGAGCCATGGCTTGCACCTTCGAAGGGAAAACCTATGGCCCGGAGCCCGGAAGAATCGCTTAAGGCGACTCTTGCCAGAGTCGCACCCGGAACTCCGTTGCGCGATGGCCTGGAACGCATCCTCCGTGGGCGCACCGGCGCACTGATTGTGTTGGGATACGACCGCACCATAGATTCCATCTGCTCGGGCGGCTTCGACATCGGCATCGACTTCTCGCCCACCCGCCTCCGTGAGCTGGCCAAAATGGACGGGGCGATCATTTGCGACAAGGATGCCAGCAACATCATCAAGGCAGCCGTCCAACTGGTGCCGGATTCCAGCATCGAAACCCAGGAATCGGGCACCCGGCACCGCACGGCCGAACGAGTCGCCATCCAGACCGGGGTCCCGGTCATCTCCGTCAGCCAGTCAATGCAGATCATCGCGCTGTACGTGAACGGGCTGAGGCACGTGTTGGAGGGCTCGGAGAAGGTCCTCGCCCGCGCCAACCAGGCCTTGGCAACGCTGGAGCGGTACAGCGCCAGGCTGGATCAGGTCACCAGTTCCCTTTCTGCCTTGGAGATCGAGGCTTTGGTGACGGTGCGGGACGTGGCCGTCACGCTGCAACGCCAGGAAATGGTCCGCCGGATCTCCGAGGAAATTGCCCAATACGTTCTTGAACTCGGCGAAGACGGCCGCCTCCTGTCTCTCCAGGTGGAAGAACTCACCGTGGGGCGCGGTCCGGGCAGTGAAGTGATCATCCGCGATTACTCCGACCCCAACGCCACCCCTGAGGACATCGAGGAAGCCGTCCAGGCACTGCTGAACCTGGGCCCCACGGAACTGATCGACCTTAGCCGCATCGCCCATATCATCGGTTTTGCCGGCGGCGTCGAGCAGTTGGACGCAGTGGTCCAGCCGCGGGGCTACCGCCTGTTGTCCGGCCTGAAGTCCGTGCCCAAGGCCGTTGCCGACCGTTTGGTGGACTACTTCGGCGGGCTGCAGAACCTGATGGCGGCCACCATTGACGACCTCATGACAGTGGACGGCATCGGCGATCAGCGCGCCCGCACGGTCCGCGAAGGCCTGAGCCGCATGGCCGAGGCCAGCCTGCTGGACCGGTTCCTCTAAAGCCGGCTGCCGCCGTCGGGGCGTTGCTGCCCAAACCGGCCACGGCCGGGCGGTCAGTTCAGCTGGAAGACAGCCTTGGGGCTGGCCTTGTTCCCCAGCCGCGCCTCGAACGTGTAGTAGGCGCCGCCCCCGCCCGGTTTGGCGTTGATCACGCCGCAGCCTTCAAGCGACCTGTTGCGTTGCCACGGAAAGTTGGCGGTTTCACTCTTGCCGGGCTGGATGGTCTTGACCAGGTCCACTCCGCCGGTCTGGCAGTCCTTGGACGAGAAAATGCGGTCCGAGCCACTCATGACCACGTATTCCATCTGGGATGTGCCTACGTTGACCTCGCAAGGGGCCGCATTGCCGTTGGTGATGGTCATGGTCAGCAGCGGCTTTTCGTCGGGACCGTAGGCTGGTTTGTCCGTTTTCGCTGCGACGGTCATGAGGTTGAAGTCGCACACCGGGGTGGGCGAGGCCGACGGCGACGCCGCCACGGACGGCGCGCTCCCCTGCGTGGGCGCTGATGTTGGCGCCGTTGTGTTGACAGCCTGGGGCTCAGGAGAACCTGCGAACAGGCCAGTCAGTGCCAGCACACCCACCACGACCAGGGCGATCACCAGCAACAGCCCTCCGAAAACGACCTGACGACGACGGCGGTACACGGCAGGGCTGGGCCGCCGCCTGTTTGCCGGGGTGCTGGAGGAGCCCCGGGCAGCGCTCTTTGCCGGCGCGGCGGAGCGCGCGCTCGGGTGCTGCTTACCGTTGGTGGCCATGCATCTAGGCTAGGCTCGTGGCCGACGGAGCACCTAACCTCCACGCCGCGAGGCAGCAATCCGGGCCTGTGTGACGTCGGCCATGAGCCGGCCTGTACCTTGGTTCCACTACAGTTGATGGCAGTATGACACTCCCCGATTCCGATGAGCTTGCCCGGCTGCACGACGCCCTGGACCGCTGGTTCGCCGGGGCTGCCCGGGACCTGCCCTGGCGCCGGCCGGACTGCACCGCGTGGGGCATCCTGGTCAGCGAAATCATGCTCCAACAGACCCCCGTGGTGAGGGTACTCCCGGTGTGGCTCGACTGGATGGAGCGGTGGCCGACGCCCGCCCACCTGGCAGCGGAAGCGTCCGGCGCGGCCGTACGTCACTGGGGACGGTTGGGGTATCCGCGCCGCGCCCTCCGGCTGCACGCGGCCGCCGTCGCCATTTGCGAAGAGCACGACGGCAAGGTTCCCGACACCTTTCCCGAGCTTCTTGGATTGCCGGGTGTCGGCAGCTACACCGCGGCCGCCGTCGCAGCTTTTGCCTACGGTCGCCGGGAAACCGTGGTGGACACCAACATCCGGCGCGTCCATGCACGGCTTGTCTCCGGGAATGCCCTGCCGGCTCCGGCGCTCACTGCTGTCGAAATGCGGCTTGCGGACGCCCTGCTGCCGGAGGACCACGCCCTTTCCGTGCGATGGAACGCCTCGGTCATGGAATTGGGAGCCATGGTCTGCACGGCCCGTAGTCCCAAGTGCGCGGAGTGTCCTGTCCGCGACAGCTGCGCCTGGCTCGCGGCCGGTGAGCCGCCGCCGTCGTACACCCCCAAGGGCCAGTCCTGGCACGGCACCGATCGCCAGGTCCGCGGTGCCGTGATGGCTGTCCTGCGCGAGGCCGCACACCCCGTCCCACGCGACATGTTCGAGCGCGCGCCCGCCGACCTCGGCTTCGAGGCGTCGGGTATCGGCATTCCCTTGGCCGCCCTGCACCGGCTCAACTCCGCACCGGAGCAGCTCGAGCGGGCCTTGGACGGCCTGCTCGCCGACGGACTGGCCGAAATGCACGACGACGGGTTGCGGCTTCCGGCGTAGCGGCGACGGGGTTGCCGTCCTACCCTGAGTCATGGGGAGAATCGGGCTGGCTTTGACCCTTGCCGGGACGGCGCTGCTATCCGCTTGCGCAGACGTGCCGGTTGCTTGTCCCGCGATCGGCCACGTAGCGGCCGTCTCGTTGACCGTCACCGCCGACTACGCGGACCAAGTGGGCTCGCTGCGGTTGAAGGCGTGCCAGGACGGAGCCTGCACCGAGAAGGACCTCATGCTGAACCCGGGTGCCGTGACGTCGGATGAGACGTGCACACCGGATGGCGTGTGCTCGGCAACCTCGTCTCCGGACGGGACCCTGCAGGGCTTCGTGGAATTGCCCACCCTCTCGGAGTCTCCGATGGAAGTGACGGTCACCGGCACGTCCAAGGCCGGTGTGGCACTGCCCGTGCGGACGGTGAGCTTTACACCCCGCGGCGCGTACCCGTACGGCGAACAGTGCGGCAAATTCATTTCCGCCGGTGTGGTGCTGGCTGCGGATGGCTTACGCCCAAACCCCTAAATTTCGCATCGTGGAAACTTGATTCCGATATTAAACACAGCAAGCCCTTGGAATTAGCATCCCGGAAACAACCCTTCCATAGCGTCTTAGGTGATCCCGGACCGTGACCCTGCACGGCCATCGCACAGATAGGCGCCACTTTGAAGATCCCTGCACCCGCCTCCGCCGTGAGCCAGGCGGCCAAGAAGCCCTTGTACAAATCCCTGTTCTTCCAGATCCTGGTGGCCGTGGTGCTGGGGATCAGCATCGGCTACCTCTGGCCCGACCTTGGTTCCGCGCTTCGCCCCTTGGGCGACGGCTTCATCCAGCTCATCAAGATGATCATCGCCCCACTGATCTTCCTGGTCATCGTCACAGGGATCTCCGCAGTGGGAGACGTCAAAGCTGTGGGCCGGGTGGGCGTGAAAGCCTTGATCTACTTCACCGCCGCCACGCTCTTCGCCCTGGCTTTCGGACTGGTGGTGGCCAACATCGTGCAGCCGGGCGCTGGCCTGAACATCGATCCCGCCACGTTGTCCGCGGATGCAGTGAATGCCAAGACCACCACCGCCCCACCCAAGGATGCGGGACAGTTCCTGCTGGGCATCATCCCTGCCAGCGTGGTGGGCGCATTCGCATCCAACTCCTTGCTTCAGGTCCTGTGTTTCGCCGTCTTCTTCGGGGCTGCAATCGTGGTGGTGGGCCGGGAAAAGTGCAAGCCGGTCATCGACGTCATGGAGACGACCCTCGAGCTCTTCTTCAAGATCATGGCCTGGGTGATGCGGGTTGCCCCGGTGGGTGCCTTCGGTGCCATGGCCTTCATCATCGGCCAGTACGGTCTCAGCTCGCTCAGCACCTACGCACTCCTGATCGCCGCATGCTACGGCTCCGCCCTGGTCTTCATCGGACTGCTGTTCGTCGTCGCCTGGGTCTACCCGCGCGTCCCTCTGTGGCAGTTCATCAAGTACTCACGCGAAGAGTTCCTGTTGGCCCTGGGCACGGCCTCCACCGAATCCGTACTGCCACGGATCATGACCAAACTGACCAACGCCGGCTGCTCCAGGGCGACCACAGGCCTGGTGGTTCCCACCGGATACTCCTTCAACCTCGACGGCGCGGCGCTCTACCTCTCCATCTCCCTGCTTTTCCTCGCCCAGGCCTTCGGCCACAACCTGGACCTCGGGCAGCAATTGGCCGCACTCGGAGTGCTGATGCTGACGTCCAAAGGCATGGCCGGCGTGCCAGGCTCCGCCTTCCTTGCCCTGTCCGCCACGGCAGGAGCGCTGGGCATCTTCCCCGTCGCCGGGGTTGCACTGCTCCTCGGAGCGGACCGGCTCATGGACTCCATGCGCGTCGTGGTGAACCTGCTCGGCAACTGTGTAGCCACGTTTGTGGTGGCGAAATGGGAAGGCCAGTTCGACCGGGAGGCGATGCTTGCAGCCTTCGAGGGCAAAGTTGCGGCCTCGCCCGTCCCCGCAGCAGTTGCCGTCTCCTGATGAATGTGGGAACGGGCGGCCCTGTGCCCCATGGCCGCCCGTTCCGGCTCAGTCGATCCGCTGGCGGCCCAGGCGGGCGTAGATGTCGGGGCGCTTGGTCCGCAGGAAGAAGGCATAGACGATGCCGCCGAAGAAGAGCGCGAACGTGAAGGTCATGAAGATCAGGGTCAGGACCGCCGAACCGCCGATCAGTTCCGGGTAGTTGGCGATGGCCAGGTACGTGATGGCTCCAAGGAACAAAACACTGATGATGGGTGCGACGATGGTCTTCCACACCGATTCCGGCGCGAAGCCACGGCGGCGGATGAAGTAGACCAGGACGGCGAAGCTCGTGATGAACATCAGGAGCAGCACGGCAAAGGTGCCACTTCCGCTGGCGATGGGATACAGCGCCTCCGGTGCAACGCCCAGGACCGCAAAGAGTACGGTCGCCGCAGCCCAAATGATGCCCACAGCCAACGCCGAGACGTACGGCGACTTGTGCTTCGGGTGGACCCTGCCCAGGAACCTGGGAAGAGCGTGATCCGAGGCAAGGGCAAAACTGTACCTGGCAGCGATGTTCTGGATGGACAGCATGCAGGCCAGGACGGACGTGATGAGCAGGATGACGGCGACGTCCGCGAAAATTCGTCCCACGAGGCCCACGAGCGCGTCATTGAAGAGGTTCACCGTGTTGCTCGAAGCCTCGGCCTGGATTTTGTCCGCACCAAAGAATGCGATGAAGGCCCACGCTGCCACTGCGTAGAAGATGCCGATGCCCACGACGGCAAGATAGGTGGCCCGGGAGATGGTCTTGTCCGGGTTCTTGACCTCGTCCCGGTAGATCACGGTTGCCTCGAATCCGAAGAAGTTGCCCACTGCGAAAAGGAGTGCCAGTCCCAGGGTTGCGTCGGTGATCGACGGGAGGGCAAGTCCTGCGCCCTGCACTGCTTCCAGTCCGTTTGTGGAGAAGGACACCACATCGAACACAACGATCACCGCCACTTCCAGCAGCATGACAAGGGTCAGCAGCTTGGCCGATAGATCAATTCGGTTGTAGGCCAGCAGCGTAGTGACAGCGGTAATGGCCAGCGCGTACCAATACCAGGGGATGTCAGGCCCGCCCAGGGTGTTGACCACGAAGCCCTGGAGCGTCACGCCAAAGAAGGACGGCGCGAAGAAGCCGATGAAAATGTAGCCGAACAGCGCAAGGAAGGCACCTCCCAGGCCTGCGGGTTTGCCGAGCCCTGCGGTGACAAAGGAGTAGAAGCCACCAGGGCCTTGGACGCTGCGGCTCATCTTCACGAAACCGACGGAGAAGATCAGGAGCATGAGCGTGACCAGCAGGTAGATGGCCGGCGCTGTCTGCCCGCTGAACATCAGCAGGACCGGAAGGGTGCCCGCTACCGTGGCCAAGGGCGAAGAGAAGGCGAGCACGTTCATCACAAGCTCGCCCACTCCCATATTGCCGCTGAGCCGGTTCTCCTGGGTGTGACGCGACACCTTTGGTGCGTCAAGGGTGGTGTTATTCATGTAATCCTCATCACTGAATATTGAGTTCCATATCACAGTAGCGACGGGTTAAGGAGGGGCGTTGTGCCATGTTGGGACAGTGCCGACTACGTACCGACGCGGCTTCCGGTACTGACTTCGAGCAAGGAACGGGACAGGGCCACCCCATGGTCCGCCAGGCTTTCCAACTGGGCAGCCGCGCCGTCCCAGCCGGACCAATGGGGAGCGCCGTCGAGCAGCGTAAAAATGGCCTGGATGGTTTGGTGGGATACCGCCAGCCCCATCTCCTCCGCTGCGGCCGCATACATCTGCTCGTGCAGGCGCTGCCACAGGGACAACTCATGACGCAGGCCTTCCCCCAGGAAACCAGCCACCCTGTCCGAGGCAACCAGCAGGTTCCAGAGCTCCGCCTCGGGCCTGCTCACCTGCTGGATCACATGGAAGCGGACAAGGGCCGCCCACGAGTCACCCGCGCAGGGAATATGCTGAACGGCTTCCAGAAGCTCGCGGGCGAATCCATGGGTAAACCAAAGGAGCGACTCGGCCACAATCTGGTCCTTGCCCTGGGGAAAACTGGAGTAGAGGCTCGGCGCCTTTAGTCCCAACTCGCGGCCGAGCGTACGCATGCTCACCGAGTTGTAACCGTTGGTGGCAGCCAACCGAAGGAAAGCCAGGAGGATCCTCTTCCGGGCGTGCGTCTGGGCGGACCAGTCGCGTCTCGACAGGAATTCCAGGACAGCAGCGTTCGCCTGCTCACGCGGAGATGGACTCATTTCATCCTCAAAGGGCGGTAATAGAATGAGTCTAACTAACAGTCGTTAGCTTTAGAACACCGGAGCCACACCGAATCGCCTCGCCCAATGAGGCAATCGGCAAAACGCTCCCCTACCCGGCCTACTACGAG
The DNA here is from genome assembly GCF_007670255.1 of Paenarthrobacter nicotinovorans. Classification (GTDB taxonomy): domain Bacteria; phylum Actinomycetota; class Actinomycetes; order Actinomycetales; family Micrococcaceae; genus Arthrobacter; species Arthrobacter nicotinovorans_B. The sequence goes on from NZ_SZVS01000015.1 coordinate 45,654, forward strand.
GTCGTCCGTGTAGCCGTCGCAGCTTGTGAGAGTGACGCCAAGGGCAGAGAGTATGAGGGAACCCTGGGGCACGGTCTTAACGCGCCTCCCTGCGTAGCCCATCTGATGCCAGTGACTCCCCCACGGCACCTCGATCAAGGCAGAGGCTGCAGGCGCCGCGAATGACCTGACCGTGTGCTTGGTCCGGCACAGGCGCCTGATCAACGTCCGCGGCGGCATGTCCAGAAGCAGGCACGCCGTCGCCAGGTCCGGCCCCGCGGAACCGCCGAAGTCGACCGGAATGATGAGGGTTGAGGGCGGGTCCCCCGGTGCTGGCCCTACCGGGGACGCGGTTGCCATCCCTCCCGATTCACGACTGTCCAACTCTGCCTCTTGGAACGAAGGAAGCGGCCGCAGCGCCTGAACACAGTGCCAGGGAACAAGCGCTACGGACCGCAGACTATGGGTGTCAGGAGCCAGGCGTTGGCCAGGGCGAGGCATCGCTGGTATCGCGGCCTTCTGCCATGTCCTGAAGGAGACGGTGAACGAGTTTCCCCGAGCGCTTCAGTTGAAGGTCGGTCCGTTCGCCGAGATCGGTTTCGTTGAAGTGTGCCGATGCCCGAAGCCACTCGACATGCCGTCCGTGTGCGAGCTTCTTGTTCATCATCGAGATCAACTCTCAAATAGGTGGGTTATTGGGCTACTTCCAGCATCCGTCCCGGCGCCGCGGCCTAACCGTGTCAGTTTGGGACACGGTTGGGACACCCTCCGGACGCGGTCTGCATCGGCCGAAATCAGCCAATGCTGATGCCCGCAGCGACGATGAAAACACCGCTCGCAGCAACCAGGAAGGCCGCGGCTCCCACGGGAACCGCATGGACGCCCCGAAAGCTGGCCGCGGCCCGGGCTTCACGGGACGATCCAGCGAAATGCCCGCCCGCCAAGCGCAATCCGGCCGCCACGAGGATGAAGAAAATGCCGACGTACACCACTTAGTCCTCCGTCCATCGGGCATTCAGCGAGTCCAAGGCAATCGCCAGGTGTTTGCTGGAGCGATCGGGGTCAATCTGCGAAACCTGCATGGCACAGCTGAACCCGTCGGTGAGCACGAGCCCGTCACACCTGTCCAGCGCCGGCACAATGGAATGCTCGGCTACCTTCATGGACATGTCGAAGTGCTCCGCCTCAAAGCCAAAGTTTCCAGCCACTCCACAGCACGACGACGATTCCACGACGTTCGGCACTCCCCACGCCTCCAGGACCCGTTTCTGGGCACCCGAACCAAACACGGCGTGTTCGTGGCAGTGCGTTTGCAGGACAGCGGTTTCGGGCGGAACCGCTGACGGCTTCCAGCCACGCTTGATCGCTTCGTCGATCGCCACGGAAAACGAGCGGACCCGGGCGGCGACGCGCGCGGCAGCTGCACCGCCCACCATTTTTGGACCTTCGTCGCGGATGGCCGCCGCGCAACTGGGCTCCAACACCACAATGTCCCGGTCCGTGCCGTCGTCGAGCCTGCTGATCAGCCTGGCCAGCCGCCGTCGGGCACCGTCGCGCTGACCGGTGGAAATCCACGTCAGTCCGCAGCAGGCGTCCGGCGTGCACCCTACAGAACGACCAGAGTCGCGCAGCACCCGGGCTGCGGCGGGGACCACCTCGGGCCGGAACGCGCGGGTGAAGCTGTCAATGAACAGGAGAATATCCGCGTTGTCCGCGAATTGGGCTTCCCGGACCCGCCGCCGTATGCGAGCCGCCAGCGCGAAATCCGGGAGCCGTCGTCGTGCGCTGACGCCCAGCTTTTCGCCCACCCAACGGAGCGGACGGAAGCCGGTCCCCGCGTTGGCGAGGGGTGCGATGCGCGTCAACAGCGGCAGCCACCGCGGCAGCCAACCGATCGAATAATGGGTGAAGGGCCGGATCTTGCCGCGGTAGTGCTCATCCACCAATTCCGACTTGGCCTCCGCGATATCCACCCCCGTGGGGCAGTCAGCCGAGCAGGCCTTGCAGGATAGGCACAGATCCAGGGCTTCCCGCACCTCGGGGCTGGACCAGCCGCCGTGGCTCGTGCCTTTGGTCCGGGTAAGTTCCTGCAGGATCCTCGCCCTGCCCCGCGTCGAGTCCTTCTCGTCCTTCGTGGCGCGGTAGCTGGGACACATGAAACCACCGGTGGTCGCCCGGCAGCGGCCCACACCGATGCACGCGTGGGTATTCCCAACGAACGGGCTCGCCACCGGGAGCAGGCTCCGGTTTCCGGAAGAAGGCACGACGGCGGTACCCGGCACCGCGGCCGCCTCGCCGTGGGCGGGGCCCGGCAGGGGCACGTCCTCAAGGGCCAGGGAGGCAGCGAAGCGCTCGGGATCCACGATGATTCCCGGATTCAGGATTCCGGCAGGATCCCAGAGGTGTTTGAACGCCCTGAAGATGCCCACCATGGCGGGCGAATACATCACGTCCAGCAGTTCGCTGCGTGCCCGGCCGTCCCCGTGTTCCCCGGAAAGGGAGCCGCCGTGAGCCACAACGAGGGCCGCTGCTTCGCGGGTGAAGTTCTCAAAGGACTCCCGGCCAGCATCGCTTCGGAGGTCATAATCCAGGCGCATGTGCACGCAGCCCGCACCAAAATGCCCGTACATGAAGGCGGTGTAGCCGTACTTCTCCACGAGGGGCAGCAGTTCCGCGAGGTAGTCCGCCAAGCGCTCGGGAGCGACGGCGGAATCCTCCCAGCCGGGCCAGGTCTGGACACCGTCGATCCTGCGTGAGGAAAGCCCGGCGCCGTCTTCGCGGACCCGCCACAGCTTGGCCCGCTCTCCCGGCTCGGTGACGATCGCGTGGTCCACCACGCGGTCGTCAGCTTTGAGTTTCTCCAGCAGCCGGTCGCAGTCAGCGGCGGCTTGTTCCATGGTGTCCGCCGGGAACTCGACCATCAGGAACGCCTTGCCCTGCGGAAGGGAGTCCACGCTGGCGGCACCCCGGCGGTGGCGCATGATGTCCACAATCGAGGCATCCAGGCCTTCGATGGCGCTTGGCTTGGCCGCAAGGATGGTCATCACATCACGGGCCGAATCGATGGTGTTCGCGTAGCCGAGGCACAGGAGTGCCGTGGTCCGGGGCTTCGGCACCAATCCCACCTTGGCCCGGACCACCAGCGCGCACGTGCCTTCGCTTCCTGCCAGGGCGGCCGCCACATCCAGGCCGTTCTCGGGCAGGAGGTGTCCCAGGTGGTAGCCGGAGACCTGCCGGGGAATGTTTCCCAGCTCAACCCGGAGCGGGGCCAGGTTGGCTTGGGCCAACTCCTTCAGGGCCGCCAACAGTTCCGCGGCCCGGGCAACTGAGTGCTGGTCACCCGCGTCCACGGCCCGGAGGAAGTCGCGTCCCGCATGCAGGTGGGCTCCGTCCGCCGTCACCAGTTGTATTTCCTGCACGTGCTGGGTCATTCGTCCGTAGGCCACCGAGTGGTTTCCGCAGGCGTCGTTGCCGATGGAGCCGCCAATGGTGGCCCGGGTCATGGACGAAGGGTCCGGGGCGAAGGTCAGCTCCCCGCCGCTCGCCTTCTCGACGTAGGAGCGCAGTTCGCCGAGGACGACGCCGGCGTCCGCCCAGACCGCCGCCGCGCCGCCGTCGAGCTCTCCCACGGAGGTCAAGCGGCGCGAAAGGTCGATAACCAAGGACTGGCCGATTGCGTTGCCTGCCATGGACGTCCCGCCGCCACGCGCGGTAACCGGGACGCCTAGCGTGGAACAGGCGCTCAACACCTTCCTGACGTCCTTGACGTTCGCGGGGAAGGCGACGGCGGCGGGCCGGACACGGTAGTTGGAAGCATCGTAGGAGTACTCGGAGAGCCGTCGCGGGGAGTCATCCACCTCGATGCCTTGTCCGCGCAGGGCGGCAAGCAACTGCTCTACTTTCGTGTCTCTGTCGTCACCATGGGGCATGTTGGCCGTCTCCAATTCGTAGTGGTCCGCTGGAAGTTTAGGCAGGCCCGCCCCCTGCTGGAATGTGCCAAAACAGAACGGGCACAGCGGAGGGATCCGCTGTGCCCGTTTTTGGGTCTGGAAGAGGCTACTTCAGGAACTCGGACAGGTTGTCCTTGGTGATGAGCGTGAACGGCAGGGTGTAGCGGTTGTCCACGTTTCCGCCGTTCAGGAAGTCGGTGACCACTTCAACAGCTTTGACGCCCTGGCCCGCTGAGTCCTGGCGGACGGTGGCGGACATGGTGCCACCCTTGATGTCCTGCAGCGCCGGCTCGGTGCCGTCGACGCCTACCACGGCCTTGAACTCGGCAGTGCGGCCGGCGTCGGCAATGGCGGAGGCGGCACCGATGGCCATCTCATCGTTGTTGGCAACGACCGCGTCGATCTGGCCGGACGGGAAGCGCTGCAGGGTGTCCTCCATGTTGCGCTTGGCGTCATCGCGGCTGCCCTTGGCCTGGAATTCGGCCACGATCTTGAAGTTCTTGTTGATGGTCTTGTCGAAGCCGTTCTTACGGCGATCGGTCCACGAGGCGCCGTAGATGCCGGCTGCGAACACGAGGTTTCCGCCGTTGGGCATCAGTTTGTTGAGGTATTCGGCCTGCATCTGGCCGGCCACCGTGTCATCCACGCCGATGTAGCTCTTGTAGCCAACATCCGAGCCCTCAGCGAACTCTGTGGACAGGATGAACAGGGGGATATTGGCCGCAATGACCCGCTTGGCCGCGTTCTGGCTGGCATCGCCATCCAGGGGCTGCATGATCACGGCATCCACTTGGCGGGTGAGGAGGTCCTCAACCTGGTTCAGTTCGCTGCCAACGTCCTTCTTGGAGTCGGTGATGTTGAGCTTGACGCCCTTTTCATCGGCCGTCTTCTTCATGGCGTCGGTCATGTGGGCCAGGTCCGGGTCCTGCAGGTCAAGGACCACAACGCCGATGTTGTAGGTCTTGGCCGCCCCGCCGCTGCTGGTCGCGTTGCTGCTTCCCGCGCAGCCGGTAAGGGTGAGTGCCCCCGCTGCCATCATGGCGACCGCCGCGGCGATCTTACGTCGCATACCCATGGTTGTTCCTTTCAGTGGTTTTGTCTGTGCGTTGGGAGATTGTTGTAGTGCTTTGCCGGGTCAGTCGGACTTCCAGCGGTTCAGCAGGACGGCGAGCACCAGGATCACGCCCTGGACGCCTTGCTGGAAGTAGGAGGAAACGCCCATCAGGTTCATGCCGTTCATCACCACGCCCAGGAGGAGCACGCCGATGACGGTTCCGCGGATGGTGCCGACGCCGCCGAAGAGACTCGTTCCGCCAATTACGACGGCGGCAATCACCTGGAGCTCGTAACCGGTACCTGCCACCGGTGCGGCGCCGTCGAGACGGGCAGTGAGGACCAGGCCACCGAGTGCGGCAGTGACGCCGCCGATGAGGTAGACCATGAAGAGCACCCGGCCTGTTGAGATGCCGACCTTCTTGGCCGATTCCTCATTGCCGCCCACGGCGTAGACGTGGGAACCGAACTTGGTGCGGCTCAGCACGAACTCGCAGATGATGGCAGCCACCAGGAAGATGATCACGGGAACCGGGATGGGGCCCAGGAAGCCGGATCCGAGCCACTCAGCCGGTCCGCTGAGACCCGAGACGACCTGGCCGTCGGTGATCACGAGCGCCGCCGTGCGGGCTATGGCCATGGTGGCCAACGTTGCCAGGAAGGGAAGGATGGCTCCCCAAACCACCATCGCTGCACTGAGGAAGCCGACCAGGAGGCCGACGCCCAGGCCGGCGATCAGCGGCAGCCAGAAGGCGCCACCACTGGCGGGGGCTAGCAGGGCGAAGGTCATGCCGGCCAGGCCCACCACCGACCCCACGGACAGGTCGATTCCTGCCGTGATCATGATGAAGGTCATTCCCAGCGCGATCAGCCCGATGATGGAGGACTGCCTGACCACGTTCACGATGTTGTTCAGCGTGAGGAAGTTCGGGGCCGCTGCGGCTAGGAAGACGAGGATCACCACGAAAAGGATGATGATTCCGTAGTCCCCAATGAACCGCTTGACCTTGGTGGCGGTGAGGCCTTCCCTGAGGTCGGCGGGGCCCAGCTTGGTCTTGAGGTTGTCCATGGTGATGGTCATGAGTCGCTCCCGTTGGTGGTACCGCGTGCGGAGAAGGCATCAACGGTTTCCATGGATGAAGTGCTTCCGATCTTGCGGCGGTCCTCGGGAATGCCGCTCCCGGTGTCGACGTAGTCGTCCAGTGTGCCGTGGGAGATCAGGTGGGCCACCTGGGCCTCGGAAACCTCGCCCACGCGGAAGCGTCCCACTACCTGGCCCTGGCGCATGACGGCGAAGCGGTCCGCCACTGCGAAGGCTTCGTCGAGGCGGTGTGTGATGATGATGACCGCGATGCCCAGGTCCTTGAGCCGCTGGGTGACTTCAATGAGCTTGTCCACCTTGGCCACCGAAAGGTTCGCGGTGGGCTCGTCCATGATGATCAGGCGGGCGTCGAAGGCCAGGGCGCGTCCAATCGCCACAGCCTGCCGCTGGCCGCCGGAGAGTCGCTTCACCTTGAGCCGCGGGTTGATGGGAATGTCCAGGCGCTCCAGCACGCGCTTGGTCTCGGATTCCATCTTCTTCCTGTCGATGATCCGCAACAGCGGACCCAGGATGTTTTTCTGGGGCTCGCGGCCCAGGAAGATGTTGGTCCGGACATCGAGATTGTCGGCCAGGGCGAAGTCCTGGTAGACCATCTCGACGCCCTGGTCCCGGGACGCCGACGGGGTGGGGAAAGCGGTGGCCTTCCCGTCCAGTTCGATCGAGCCACGATCGGGCTGGTAGACACCCGTCAGCACTTTCATGAGTGTTGATTTGCCGGCGGCGTTGTCTCCAAGAAGAGCGAAGGTTTCGCCGGGCATGACATCGATGCTGACGCCGCGCAGTGCGGACACCGCCCCGAATGTCTTGTGTATGTCCTTTAGGGCGACCAGTGGAGTTGTCGCCGGTGGTGCGTCGGTCATCTCATCCTCGTTTGATAGGGCCATGCAAATGAACCGGTGAAACACCTTTGGCGATGGACCATCAAACAACGCTGTTCGACTTTGCAGATTCCGGGGTAATTCAAGAAAGCCCCATAACTGCGTGACCTTCGCCACACTGTTTCACTTACTTGAACTTTGACGGATTGGATATCCCGGTATGTGTGCCACTTTGGAACACGGACCCGCCGGAATTGTTGCTGCAGGAAACAATTCTTGGCGGTTGAGTCTTTAAAAGGACAAAGCCCAGCCCAGGCACGGATTGTTGCGAAAGAATCCGTGCCCGAACCGGGCAGTCATGGGGCTACGCTGACAGCTCCACGGCTATGGCAGAGCCTGTCCGGGCGGACTTCTCCGCCGCGTCGGCCAGGATCAAGGCAGCACGGCCGTCCTCGAAGCCGGGACTCCGGGAAGGAAGGCCGCGGACGGCGCGGAGGAACTCGGCGACTTCAAGCCGGTACGCCTCCGCATAGCGCTCCAGGAAGAAGTTCTGGTAGGGGCCCACGCCCTCGACGGACCGGGTACCCCAGTGCCGCACCAGGCTGTCGTTCTTGTTGGCCACCTGGAGCAAGCCGGTGGACCCAAAGGCCTCAATGCGCTGGTCGTAGCCATACGCGGAATGCCTGGAATTGAAGATGGTCACGAGTTCATCCTCGGAACCCCTGAGGGTAACCACGGTGGAATCGAAGTCGCCCGCCTGCCGGATGCCGTCGCTGAAGACATTGGCACCCCGGGCCGAGACCTCCACGATGTCCGGGATGAAGTAGCGTGCCATATCCAGGTCATGGATGGTCATATCCCGGAAGATTCCGCCGGACTGGGGCAAGTAGGCCGCCGGGGGCTCCCCTGGATCCCGACTGGTGATGATTAATTGCTCCAGGGCACCGATTTCACCAGCACCCACACGCCGCCTGAGCTCCACGAAGTGCCTGTCGAAGCGTTTGTTGAAACCCAAGGCGATCGGTACATCCGCAGCAGCCGCCTTGGCCCGGAGGGCATCCACCCGCCCAATCTCCAGGTCGATGGGCTTCTCGCACAGCACCGGGATGCCGGCGTCGATCGATTGTTCGATCAAGTCCACGTGGGTGGCCGTTGGCGAGGCGACAATAACGGCATCGACTTCCCCGGAGGCAAACACTTCCTCCGGATCGTCGCTTACGCGGCCTCCGAATTCAGCGGCCGTGTTCTTGGCGCCCTCAATGAAGGGGTCGCACACCCAGGCCAACATTGCTTCTTCGAGCGTTGCAAGGCTCATGGCGTGCACTTGACCGATCCTGCCGGTCCCGAACAGGCCAACCCTGATCTGTTGCGTCATTGCAGGTCTCCAGATATTAAGGTGGTTTATTGCTCGATCTTTTGCCGGCCCAGGCGCGCATAAACATCCGGACGCTTCGAGCGCAGGAAATAGGCGTAGATTATTCCGCCAACGAACAAGGCGAAAGTGAAGGTCATGAAAATAGCCGTCATGACCATGGAGCCGCCGATCAGCTCAGGGTAATTCGCGATTGCCAGGTAGGTGATCAGGCCAAGGAAGATCACACTGACTATCGGCGCCACAATGGTCTTCCATACGGATTCCGGAGCGAAACTGCGGCGGCGGACAAAGTACACCAGCACGGCAAAGCTCGTGATGAACATCAGGAGCAGGACAGAGAACGTGCCGCTGCCGCTCGCGATCGGGTAAAGGGCTTCAGGAGCCACCCCTGCCAAGGTGAACACCACGGTGGCCACGGCCCAGAGCAAACCAACGCCCACGGCTGAAACGTACGGTGACTTGTGCCGGGGATGCACCCGGCCCAGGGCCTTCGGAAGCGCACCGTCGGCAGCCAGAGAGAAGCTGTACCGTGCAGCGATGTTCTGGATGGACAGCATGGAGGCCAGGATGGAGGTGATAAGCAGGACCACCCCGATGTCTGCAAAGATCTTGCCCACCAACGCAATGGCGCCGTCGTTGAACAGGTTCACAGTGTTGGCCTTGGCTTCTTCCTGGACGTTGTCCGCTCCCAGGAAGGCCGTGTACGCCCAGGCAGCAACTGCGTAGAACAAGCCGATTCCCACTACTGCCAAGTAAGTTGCGCGGGGAATGGTCCGGTCCGGATTCTTGACCTCGTCGCGGTAGATGACCGTCGCTTCGAAGCCGAAGAAATTGCCGACGGCAAACAACAGCGCGAGGCCCAAACCGGCGTCGGTAATCCACGGCATGGAGAAGCCGACGCCCTGGGACACGTCACCGGAGGCGAACGCCGCGACGTCGAAAATGATGACCACGGCGGACTCCAGCAGCATGACCACCGTAAGCACCTTCGCGGACAGATCGATCCGGTTGTAGGCCAGGAGTGTTGTGATGGCAATGATGCCCAGGCCGTACCAGTACCACGGGATGTCCGGGCCGCCCAGGGTATTCACCACGAAGCTCTGCAGCGTGAGGGCGAACAGGGAGGGCGCAAAGAAGCCGATGAAGATATACCCAACCAGGGCCAAGAGCGCCCCGCCGAGGCCAGCCGGCTTTCCAAGACCCGCTGTGACGAAGGAGTAGAAGCCGCCCGGCGCCTCAACGCTACGGCTCATCTTGACGAAACCTACCGAGAAGATCAGCAGCATCAACGTCACCAGGAGGTAGATTCCGGGAGCGGTGTGGCCGCTGAAGAGGAGCATCACGGGCAAGGTGCCCGCAACGGTGGTCAGCGGGGAGGAAAAGGCGAGCACGTTCATCACGAGCTCACCCACCCCCATGTTGCCGCTGAGCTTGTGTTCCTGGGTCTGGGTAGGCGTTATCGGCTTCCCTTTTGTTGAGCTAGACATGTAATCCTCGTCACGAAATTTAGAGTGCTGAATCACACTACCGACGCGGATTGTGGGAGCACTGTACCAGCTTGGGACACCGTATTTGGAGCGGTTCCGCCCAGCTTTTTCAGGTCCACCACATCGTTGAGGGGCTGGCCCGATTTCCACTGCTGGAGGTTCTTCACGAAGCAGTCCACAACCTTCCCGCGCCAGCCGATCAGGTCACCGGAAGCATGGGGTGAGACCAGGATGTTGTTGCGGCTCCACAGCGGGTTTTCGGCAGCCAGGGGCTCGTTCTCAAAGACGTCCAAAGCCGCAGCTCCCAAATGACCCGCGTCGATCGCATCGAGGAGGTCCTGCTCCACCACCACGGCCCCACGGCCCACGTTGACCAAGCGGGCGCCCGGACGCATCTTGTCGAAGCGGGCCGCGTTGAACAGCCCTCGGGTCTCCTCGGTGAGCGGAACCGTGAGCACCACTTCCTGGGCCTCTCCAAGGAGCGCGTCCAGATCGTCGAAGGAGGCAATGGCGCCCAACTCAGCATCCTCACGTGCGGTTCGGCCCACCACTGATACATCCATGCCCGCTGCGCGGAGCAACAGCACGGTCTCCCGTCCCACCGGACCTGGCCCAACCACCAGCACCTTGCGGCCCAGCAGCGGCTCGGTCTCCCGGTGCTGCCACGTCCGCGCCTGCTGCAGCTCGATGGTACGGCGCAGGTCCTTGGTGAACATCAACAGCACACCCAGGACCCACTCCGCGATGGGGCGTTCGCAGACACCCCGGGAGTTGCTGACCACGATGTCGCTGTTGATGATCTCCTCGGTCATCAGGCTGTCCACGCCGATGCTGGACGTGTGGATCCAACGGAGGGCACCCGGGCCCACTTCGCGCAGCAGCTTGGTCCGGAAATCGTTGAGGAACAGGATCTCCGTCCCAGGCAGTGCAGCCCGGAACTCTTCGCCCGTCCGGACCACCACCACGTCGGCTTCGTCCTTCAACCGCTCCACGGGAGGCACCGGACGGCCCTCCTGGACAATAACAATCACTTTGGGTCGTGGCATATCTTCTCCTTTTTTGAAGGGCCGCTCCCACGGGAGCGGCCCTTGATGTCTGTATGGGGTGCCAGCGGCCTCCTACCAGCCGCCCTGCCATCCACTCATCAGGCCGTACGGCAACCGCTGGGGCTCCTCATCCGGCAGGCCCTTGAGGAAGTCGAAGTCGCAACCTTCATGCGCCTGGTTCACGTGGTCGATGAACAGGCGCCCGTAGCCGCGGCGGTACTTTGGCTCGGGCAGTTTGAGTTCCGCAAGCCTGGCTTCGATCTCTTCCTCGGGGAGGTCCAGGTCCAGCCGCTGGTTCTCGACATCCAGCACGATCGGATCGCCGTCGCGGACGATCGCCAGCGGACCACCCACCGCAGCTTCGGGCGAGACATGTAGCACGGTTGTGCCAAATGCGGTGCCGCTCATGCGGGCGTCGGAGATGCGCACAATGTCGCGGATGCCGCGGCGCAGCAGCTTCTGCGGGATGGGCAGCATGCCCCACTCCGGCATGCCGGGAGCGCCGACGGGACCGCTGTTGCGCAGCACCAGGACCGAGTCCTCGGTGATGTCCAGGTCAGGATCGTCGATCCGCCGTCCGAGATCGTAAATGTCGTCAAAGACAATCGCCGAGCCCTTGTGCTGCAGCAGGTCCTTGGAGGCGGCGCTGCGCTTGATCACGGCACCGTTGGGGGCCAGGGAACCACGCACGACGGCGATGCCTCCTGAGGCGTCAAAGGGCGTCTCGAGCTTACTGACGACGACGCCGTCGGGCTCGGGTGCGTTACGGTAGCCCTTTTCGAGGGACTCACCGGTGACCGTGATTGCATCCTTGTTCAACAGTGGCGTCAGTTCCTTGAGAACGGTGGAGATGCCGCCCACCTGAAAGAGCTGCTGCACCAGATACTCGCCGGATGGCCGGACATTCACGATCCGTGGGGTGCGCTGGGAAATCTCGTGGAAGCGGTCCAACTGCAGTTCGTAGCCGACCCTGCGGGCCAGAGCCAAAAGATGAACCACTGCGTTGGTCGAGCCACCCACGGCCATGAGCAAGGTGATGGCGTTGTCGAACGCCTCCTTGGTCAGGATCTCGCTGGGCTTCGGGCCCGACAAGGCCATTTCCACTGCCCGGCGGCCTGTGGCTTCCGCCGCCTGCCCGCGGCGTGAATCGACGGCGGGAATGGACGCAGTGCCGGGAAGGCACATACCCAGCGCTTCAACGAGCGATGTCATGGTGGAGGCCGTGCCCATTTCGCTGCAGTGGCCGGCGGAGGGCTTGGCAGAGGACTCAAGTTCATCGAAGTCCGCCTCGGTGATCTTGCCCGCGCGCAGTTCGTCCGCGTACTTCCACGTGTCCGTGCCAACGCCCAGCTGCTTGCCCCGGAAGTACGCCGGTTCCTGCGGGCCGCCCGTCAGCATGATGGTGGGAATGTCCGCGCTGGCCGCTCCCATGAGCTGTGCTGGAACCGTCTTGTCACAACCACCCAGCAGCACGATCGCATCCAGCGGGTACGCGCGGATGGACTCCTCAACGTCCATGGCCATCAGGTTGCGGAACTGCATGGCCGAGGGCTTCATCAGGCTTTCGCCCAAGGAGATGGTGGGGAACTCCAGCGGCAAACCGCCGGCCATCAGGACGCCGCGCTTCACGGCCTCGGCAAGCAGCTTAAAGTGGATGTTGCAGTTGACCAGCTCCGACCAGGAGTTTGCGATGCCAATGACCGGCCGGTCCTTGATGGCGAAGCGCGAGAAGCCTTCGGCCTGGATGGCAGTACGGTGCACGAATCCCGTGAGGTCGTGCGGCGCGAACCAGTGCGCACTGCGGAGATCGTTGTAGTTCGACTCAGGCATATCTTTCGGAACTCCTTGGTTTGTTCGTGTTGTGAAGTCTTGGGTGAGGCTGCTACGCGGCTGACGTGCCGCCGTCGAACGCCATGCTGGTGCCAGTGGCGAAGGTGCCGTCCACCGCCAGGAAGTAGATGGCTGCCGCTACTTCTTCCGGATCAGCGAGGCGGTTCAGCGGCACGGTGCTTTCCTTCTGCTGCAGGGCCAGGACGGGGTCCACCTCGGATTCCAGACCTGACCGCAACATGGGGGTATCGATGGGGCCCGGGCACACGGCATTGACCCGGACAACGGGCGCCAGTTCCAAGGCGAGCGCCTTGGTGAGTCCCACGACGCCAGCTTTGGCGGCGCAGTAATGGGCCAGCCCGGCGACACCCATGGTGGCAAGGTCCGAGGCGACGTTCACGATTGCCCCTCCCCCGGACCTGCGCATGTGCAGCCCCGCTTCCCGGGCGACGTAGAAGGTGCCGGAGAGGTTGGTGTCCAGTACTTCACGCCAGCGGCGATCATCCAGGTCCTCCAGTGCCGCGTAGCCGGCAACCCCCGCGGCGTTGACTGCAACGTCGAGTCCACCGAGGGCGTGGATGGCACCCCGGACCCCATTTCGGACCGATTCGGCGTCAGCGACGTCCGTAACCACTTGGTGAGCACCGCCGTCGATCTCCTCCACGACGCGCTGCAGCTCTCCGGCGCGTCGCCCCAAAAGGGCCACCCGCGCATCCCGCGCTGCGAACAGCTTTGCGGTCGCTTCGCCGACGCCGGACGTCGCGCCTGTGACGAGTACCCGCAAGGGTTCCGTCCGATTCCACGTGCTGCGGTCCATCATCGTCGACGGGCTCCTCTTTCTTGGCGTTACTGGACTAGTACGTTCTACTCAAACAGCCGGAGGCCTTCGCCGGATGTCTCAGATTGAGACACCGCGCACACTCCTTGCGTTCATAGGCTGATCCGCAGATGCCGACGCTCTGTGCGGCACAGCACCGCCGAAGAGCGGAACAAACTAAGGAGTCCACTTTGGAAGACCAGAACCGCATTGGCGTTGGCCTCATCTCGGTGGGGTGGATGGGGCGCCTGCATTCCCGCGCCTACCTCGCCACCAAACAGTTCTTCCCCGAACTGCCGCGCCACCCCGAGCTTGTCATCGCCGCAGACCCGGACGACGCCGGCCGTCACCATGCCGAGGACGCGCTCGGTTACAGGGAAACGGCTACCGACTACCGCAAAGTACTGGAGAACCCGGACGTCGATGTCGTCTCGATCTGCTCCCCCAACTTCCTGCATCACGAAATCGCTTTGGCCACCATCGAGGCCGGCAAGCACTTTTGGATCGAGAAGCCGATGGGCCGCAGCGCCCAGGAATCCCGCGAGATTGCCCAGGGCGCTGAGGGCGCCGGACTTATCACGTCGGTGGGCTTCAATTACCGGCATGCACCGGCCATCGCTGAGGCACGACGGTTGATCCGTTCCGGGGCGCTGGGCAAGGTGACCAACGTGCAGATCCGCCTGCTGACCAGCTACGCCTCGGACCCGAAGCAGGTGTTCACATGGCGGTACGAGCAAGCGCGCGCAGGGTCCGGCGTATTGGGCGACATCCTGAGCCACGGTTTCGACCTGGCCCAGTTCCTGGTAGGCCGCATCACCTCGGTCAACGCGGTGACGGAAACGTTCATCAAGGAACGTCCGCTGCCAGCCGGAACGTCGTCGAATTCCTTCAACAAGGGTGAGGCCTCGGATGTGACCCGGGAGGTGGAGAACGAGGACTACACGGCCATGCTCGCCCGCTTCGAGGGCGGTGCAGTGGGCATGTTCGAGACAACCCGCGTCGCGATCGGCCCGCACGCTGAATACATCGTGGAGGTTTACGGCACCGAAGGATCCATCCGCTGGAACTTCGAGCGCATGAACCAGCTGGAAGTCGCAACGGACCGCAGCGGATACCGGACCATCATGACCCCGCCCTCCTTCGGCGAATTCGGGCGCTTCCAGCCCAACGCCGGTCCCGGCATCGGCTTCAACGACCTCAAGACCATCGAGGCTGCCCTGTTCCTGCGTTCGGTGGCCGAAGGCAAGCAGCTTGGACCTTCTGTGGCCGACGGTTGGTCGGCATCGGAACTGGTGGATGCCTCCCTGCGCAGCGCAGAGTCTTCCGCTTGGGTGGAGGTCCCGGAAGTCACAGGGATCACCACGTACGGGGCCTAGGCTCCTGCGACAAAGATGGAGGCCGGATCGCGTGATCCGGCCTCCTTTTGCTGCGCTGAAACTTAGTCGCTGTAACCTACTTCGCGAAGCGGAACAGCTTCTTGTTCGCGAACTCCAGCATGCCCACCTTGCCCAGCTCACGTCCGTAACCGGACTTCTTGACGCCACCGAAGGGCACGTCCGCACCGCTAAGGTCGTAGGCACCCACGAAGACCATGCCGACGTCGAGCTGGTTTCCGACGCGCTCGGCGCGCTCAACGTCGTCGCAAATCACTACCGAACCCAGGCCGTACGGCGAGGAGTTGGCCAGCTTGATGGCTTCCTCGTCGCTGCTGACCTTGTACAGCTGCGCAACAGGGCCGAAGAGTTCCTCGCTGTAGACGTCCATGGCCGGCGTGATGTTCGTGATCACTGTCGGGGTGAACACGTTGCCCTGGGGCTCATTGTTCCCAACCAGGATCTCTGCGCCTTGGTCAAGGGCACCCTGCACCTGGGAAGCCAGGAACTTTGTGGCCGAATCGGAGGACATCGGTCCGAAATCGCCGTTCTCGTAGGACTGTCCGGCGATGGCTGCCTTGAACTTCCCGGAGAACTCGTCGAAATACTTGTCCAGCACCACGATCCTCTTGGAACCGTTGCAGGACTGGCCCGTGTTGCCCATGCGGCCCATCACGGCCTTCTTCACGGCAAGGTCCACGTTGTCCGTGTCCAGGACCAGGAACACATCGGCGCCGCCGAGCTCCAGCACGCACTTCTTCAGCGCACGTCCGGCCTGTTCAGCCACGATCGCTCCCACCTGCTCGGAGCCGGTGAGCGAGACACCCTGCACCCGGTCGTCCGCGATCATGGTGGAGATCTGCTGGTGGGTGGCGAACAGGTTGACGTAGGCACCCTCCGGGAAGCCTGCATCGCGGAAGAGCTCTTCCAACGCCAGCGCCGACTCCGGACACTGGCTGGCGTGCCGGACAATGACGGTATTGCCCAGGATGATGTTGGGAATCGCGAACCGGGCCACCTGGTAATACGGGTAGTTCCACGGCATGATGCCCAGGATCACACCGAGGCCCTGGTAGCGGAAGAAGCTCCGCAGCCCGTCGGCTACCTCCAGTTGCTCATCGGCGAGCCATTCTTCGGCGTGCTCCGCGAAGGCCGCAGCGATGGTACCGGAAAACTCGGCTTCGCCAACGGCTTGGTGGAGGGGTTTGCCCATCTCGCGGTTGATGATTGCCGCAAGCTTGTCCTTGCGCTCGACAAACAGCTCCGCGAGGCGTTTGGCCAGGGCAGCGCGCTCGGCGACTGTAGTGGTGCGGGACCACTCCTGGTAGGTCTGTTGGGCGGCGCTGAGCCCAGCTGCCACCTCTGCGTCAGTGGCCGCTGGGTACTCGGCGTAGATGGTTCCGGTAGCCGGATCAGTAACGGCAAATGTGCTCATAATGATTGCTCCTTGGTCAGTAAATCCCGTAAAAGAAACGGGCGGGACCGCTGGATGGAGCGGTCCCGCCCGGTGCGCCTAGCGTGCGTCAGGTGCGGTGGTGGCAGCGTAGAAGCGCTGCCGCTCACGGCCCTTGAGGTGCTTGGCAGCACCCTCCAGGGTGGCGGGCCGCTCCGAGGTCATCGGAGCTCCAACGTCCCAAAAGGCGCCGTTGCCGGAAAGGTAGCGCCACGGCTCCACCCGGGCGACGATCACTGCGGGACCCTCGGCCTCCTGCGCCTCGGTGAGGGCGGCAGAGAACTCCTCGACCGTCGTCGTCGACCATGCCGCACAGCCCATGCTGGCCGCGTTGGCGGCGATGTCGAACTCGAGTACTGCCCCGTCCAAACGGCCGGACTCCTTGCTGCGTTCCCGGTACTGGGTGCCGAATTCGCGGCCCGGACCGCCCTTGGCAACCTGCAGCGGCCAAATGCACTGGTGGCCGCGGTTGTCGATCACGATCGTGATGATCTTCTTGCGTTCCTGGACGGCCGTGACCAGTTCCGTGGGCTGCATGAAGTAGGTGCCGTCACCGATCAGGACATACACCTCGCCCGGCGCGTCATCGCGGGCGATCCGGTAACCCAGGCCTGCGGGGATCTCGTGGCCCATGCAGGAGTTGGCGTACTCAAAGTGGATTTCGGTGCCGTTGGACGGGTCCCAGGCCTTGTGGATACCTTCGACCACGCCGCCGGAACCCAGGATCAGGGCGTCCTGGCTGGTGGTGCGCTTGTTGAGCACGTCGATCACCTGGGCCTGGCTCATCAGTTCGCCCGGGAAGGCCTGGAGGTCGTGCTTGCGCACTTCCAGCGTGGCCTTGCGTGCGTCCGCGATGTCGCTGCGGAACTCGTCCGACGTCGAGTACCCGACGGCGGTGAGCCGCTCACGCAGGCCGGCCAGGTTGAGCCTGGCATCGCCGATGACGGGGAACGAGCCCATCTTGTGGGCGTCGAACGAACCCACGTTGAGGTTCACGAACTTCACGTCCGGGTTCTGGAACAGCGAATGCGAGGCGGTGATGAAGTCCTGCAGGCGCGAGCCAACGGTAATGACGCAGTCCGCGCCGTCGGCGATCTCATTGGCACCCACGGTTCCGGTCACGCCCAGCGCACCGAGGTTGAGGTCGGTGCTGGGTCCGCTTCCCTTGCCCGCGTAGGTCTCGGAGACCGGGATGCCGAACTCGGAGCTGAAGCGCGCCAGTTCTTCCTGTGCCTTGGAGTAGCGGACGCCGCCACCGGCGATCAGCAGCGGACGCTTGGCGTTGCGGATGATTTCCGCGGCGTCACGAAGCTCGTCCTCAACAGCCGGACGACGGCGGATGTGCCAGACGCGCGGGGTGAAGAAGGACTCCGGGAAGTCGAACTCCGCGCCCTGGATGTCCTGCGGCAGACAAACCACCACGGCACCGGTTTCCACGGGATCGGTGAGGACGCGCATTGCCTCCGGGAGCGTGGACAGCAACTGGGCGGGGTGCGTGATGCGGTCGAAGTAGCGGCTGACAGGACGGAAGCAGTCGTTGGCGGACACGTCGCGTTCCACCGGGTGCTCGATCTGCTGCAGCACGGGATCGCCGAAGCGGTTGTTGATGATGTCCGCGGGGAAAAGCAGCACGGGCAGGCGGTTGGTGGTGGCTGTGGCGGCACCGGAAACCATGTTGGTGGATCCCGGACCGGCGGAAGCGGTGCAGGCCAGGGTGGCGGCACGGTTGGAGGCCTTGGCGAAGCCGATGGCCGCGTGGACCATGGACTGTTCGTTCTTGCCCTGGAAGTGCGGGAAGTCCACACCGTACTCGTCGATGCCCTGGGCCAGGCCCACGGAGTTGCCGTGCCCGAAGATGCCGTACATGCCGGCGATCAGGCGGCGTTGTTCGCCGTCGAGTTCGCTGTACTGGACCTGCAAATACTCGACGATCGCTTGTGCGACAGTGCGGCGGCGGACGGCCTTTTTATCGGCTGCGATATTGACCTCGGTGCCGATATCAGCAGCGGCTGTGCTAGTCATGCGTTCTCCTAAATTCGTAGGTGCGTCGGCATTTGCAAACCGATTCGCCCGAACATCAGGTTTTCACCGCGGGGAAGCAAAGTTGTGTCCCAGTTTGGGACGCGGGCCACGTGCCCGGACACGCAAACAGCAGCCGACGGCGGTAAGTGCGTACCGCCGTCGGCTGCTGTTTGTTTTCGCTTGTCTTAGTCGAAGCGGTAAGGCTCCTGCGGTCCCACGGAGGGCAGCGGCCGGGGCCGCTCGCAGGTGCTTTCGATCGCGATGTGCTTGCCCTGCTCCGAGGAGGCCTCGAAGGCGAGGAGGACTTCCAGCACGTGGTAGGCGAAGTCGCCGCCCGTCCGGGGTTCCACGCCGTTGCGGATGGCGTAGCCGAACTCGGCCAGGCCGATGCCGCGGTAGGCATCGTCGCGGTGGGTGATGGGCGTTTCGCGCCAGTCGCCGCCGCCCGGAGGCGTCATGTCCAGCGCGAGGTCGCCCGGCTCACCGCGCCGCAGCACGGGAGCGCCGGAGAAGTGGTCCGGGTTCGGTGCCGCCAAGGAACCACCGGTGCCGTAGATCTCCAGGTGCGGCAGGTTGTGGTTCCAGATATCCCAGCTGACGATCACTGTGGCAGAGGCGCCGGACTCGAAGTCGAGGGTGCCCGTGACATGCGTGGGGGTCTGGATCTGGATGACTTCACCGTCCTTGCCGGGGCGGGGACGGGTCTCGGACGAACGCGGCGTGGTTGCGGAGACGCGGGAAACGGGGCCGAAGAAGTTCACCAGGTTGGTGATGAGGTACGGTCCGATGTCCAGCATGGGGCCTGCGCCGGGGCTGTAGAACGGGTCCACGTTCGGGTGCCAGTGCTCGTAGCCCCTGCACGCGAAGGAAGCGAAAGCTGCAACGGGCTCACCGATCCAGCCGTCGTCGATGAGCTTGCGGCTGGTCTGCATGCCGGAACCCAGGAAGGTGGTGGGCGCGGAGCCCACTTTGACGCCGGCCTCCCGCGCCGCGTCCAGGATCTGCTTCGCTTCCTCAAGGGACGTGGCGAAGGGCTTCTCGGAAAGGACGTGCTTGCCGGCCGCGATCGCCTGGAGCGTGACCGGCGCGTGGAGCTTGGGCGGTGTGAGGTTCAGGACCAGCTCCACGTCCTCATCCGCGAGCAACTCGTCCGGAGTGAGTGCTTTGGGAACTTCATACTCGGCGGCGCGCTTCCGCACGGCCTCGGGATTCACATCCGCGAGCGCCACGATGTCCACGTCAGGGTGGACGCCGATCTTGTCCAGGTATTGGTTGAGGACGTTTCCGACGCCGATAATGCCGACTCGAATGGGTTCCATGTGAATCTCCGTTTAATGATTGTTGGAACATCCCGGGGCGAGGACTATACCCCGCCCCGGGATGGGTTGCGATAGCTGCGGTTTAGCCGGCCAGGCGTTCCTCGCGGGTCTTCGCCGTGGCTGCCTCGTCGATGGCACCGTCGGTGATGACCACGCCGTAGTGGGCTGCCGCGGCCTCAAGGGTCACCCGGGACTCGCGGTAGTCGTCCAGGACGGCCAGCACGTCGCGTTCGAGCGGGTCGCCGTATCCGCCGCCGCCGGGGGTGATGGAAACGACCTTCTCGCCCGACTGCAGGTCGTAGCGGCCCACTACGGGAATTTCGCGGCGTTCGCCGGTCTTGAGGTCCTCCACCCACGCGGACGGTTCCGCTCCGTCGTGGCCACCGCGGACACCCTTCGGCGGGTTGATCTTGCCTTCGATGCCATAGGTAAGGGTGACGCTCTCGCCGCGGGGCTCCATGGTGACGCGTGTGGCGAGTCCGCCACGCTGGCGGCCGGCTCCGCCGGAGTCGGCAACCAAGGTGCGCTCGTGGACCAGGATCGGGTAGCGCTGCTCGTCCACTTCCACGCTGTCGTGGTACAGCAGGGCGCCGCATACGGGACGCTGGTAGGTGGGCCAGCCGTCTACATAGGGGGTCGCCGGACCACCGACGCCGCCTACCAGGATCTGGTTGACGTAGGGGTTGCCATTGCGTTCGTCCGTTCCTGAGATGACCGACTTGGCGGGTGCCTGGCCGGCCGCACCCTCGGCGGTGCCGTAGCCGTCGTCGATCTGGGAGAAAGCGGCCTGGACGATGTTGACCACGCGGTCAGCGAGGTTCGTGGTGCCGGAGGAACAAGAGTACGGGTGCTTGGGAACACCGACGGCGCAGCCGTCCCGCAGCAGCACCTCGACGCGACGGAAGGTTCCCGCATTGCTCGGCAGATTCTCCGGGATGCCGGAAAGGATGCCGGCCAGGGCGGCGCCGGTGGCAGTTGCCTTGGTGAGGTTCAGGCCGTTGGGCAGGTTGTCCGGGTTGTCGCGCAGGTCGATCACCACCTTGCCCTGCTTGGGCTTCACCTCGAGGGTTGCCTGCAGCTGCACGCCCTCCGGGCCGGTTCCGGGGAACGGATCGTGAGCGGACGCGCCGTGGAGGACGTACTCGGGCAGCTTCTCGATCGCGCTGGCGGTGAGGCGCTCGGAGTAGTCGAACCAGGCGTCCACGAAGTCCACCAGGTCATCCACGCCGAACTTCTCGGCGAGTTCATGGATGCGGCGCTCGGCGATGCGCGAGGCGCCGACGGAGGCCAGGTAGTCGCCGTACCACTGGTCCGGAACACGGATGCGGGACCGGCACATGCGGATGATGTCGTCGATGTCCGTGTAGTCGCGCTGGATCCGCACGCAGGGGAAGATCAACGCGCCTTCCTCGTACACGTCCCGCGCGGTGGCGAAGAACGTGGTGGGAAGCGAGTTGCCGCAGTCGGCCTGGTGGGCCTTGGTCACGGCGGTGAAGAGGTGGCGGCCCTGGATGAAGATGGGCACCAGGATCACGTGGTCTGCTGCGTGTGAGTTACCCATGTAGGGGTCGTTGTGCAGGAACGCGTCGCCTTCGCGGATGTCCTTGTGGAGTTCCACCATGTCCTCGCCCAGCGGGCCGGCACCGAAGACGTGCACGGGAACACCTTCAGCCGCGGCAAGCAACTGGTTGTCCGCGGTCAGCACGGCACAGGAGAAGTCGCGGGCCGTGTTGATCACGGAAGAGCGGGCGGAGCGGAGCAGTCCGCTGGTCATCTCGCGGACAATGCCGTCGAATGCGTTGGCAAGGACCGAGAGCTTTACGGGATCGAATTCGCGGGTCACGGTTACGCCTCCTTACGGGTGAGGTAGATGTTGGATCGTTCATCGAGCGTCGCGTCCCACTCCGGTGGTACGACGATGGTGGTGGTGGGCTGGTCGATGACGGCCGGTCCCACGATCTTGTCGCGCGGAGCGAGCGTCACGCCGCGGTAGCGCTGGGTGCTGAAGGGTTCGCCGCCAAAGACAATGCTGTCAGTGCGGTGGATTTCCGCGGTCCGGCTGAGTTCGCCTTCGGACCTGATGTGCTCCGGACGCGGGATTTCCACGCGGACGCCCCAGGTGATGATCTCCACGCGGCTGTCCGGATCGTGGGTGCCGTTGCGGCGGTCGTGCTCTTCGTGGAAGGCGCGCTCGATGATGCCTGCCGCGTCACCGGAGGTGTCCGGGGCGGCGTCGAGGTAGACGCGGAGGTCCCAGGCCTGGCCGGGGTACCGGGCATCCACGAAGTAGGTGACCTTGGGCGCTTCGCCTACGCCGTCGAAGCGCTTCACGAAGAGCTCAGCCTTGGCTGTCAGGTCCTCCACGGCGCGGGAGGCCGAACCGGCGTCGAAACTGCGGGTGTCGTTGTGCAGCGGGGAGAGGAACTCGGTGGCGATTGGGGCACGGTGGGCACCGTACGCGGCCAGGACGCCGGCAGTCGCCGGGATCAGGACGGTGTCCGCTTCCAGGAGCCTGCCAATGATCGCTGCGACCATGGCGCCTGCGCCGCCGCCGGCAACAATAAGCGCACCCCGGGGGTCAACGCCCTGTTCCAGGGCAGACTGCCGGATGGCGGTAGCCATGTGGTTGGCGGAGACATCCAGGATGGCCTGGGCGGCCTGCAGGGTGTCCATCTTCAAAGGCCCGGCGATGCGGGTATCGATGGCCTTGACGGCGGCCTCGCGGTTCAAGGTAAACCCGCCTTCGAAGCCCTCCGTATCGAGGTAGCCAAGCGCCACGCAGGCGTCGGTGACGGTTGGTTCTTCGCCGCCGCGGCCGTACGCTGCGGGACCGGGAGTGCTGCGCGCACTCTGCGGGCCCACGCGAAGGAGGCCACCGCCGTCGATCCAGGCGATGCTGCCGCCACCAGCGCCGATGCTGGAAACCGCAACGGAAGACAAGCCGGTGAGGTGCCCGACGAACGGCTCCCCCAGCCAGGCTTCGCGGGTGTGGCGGACCACGCCGTTCTCCACCAGCGACACATCGAAGGTGGTGCCGCCCATGTCGCAGACAACCACGGTGTCGTGGTCCGGGGCTGCTGCCGCACCCACCAGCGGTGCCATGGACGGGCCGGAGTTCAGCAGCAGGACGGGACGGTCAAGGACATCGGCGACGTCGAGCACGGCACCTTCGGAGGTCACTACCAGGAGGTCGCCGGCGAAGCCGTATTCCTGCAGGTCCGAGCGCAGCTTACCCAGGTGGTCGGCCATGAGCGGCTTCAGGGAAGCGTCGATCGAGGCTGCCGAGGAGCGTCGGTATTCGCGGATGGTGGGGTTGGCCGCGTTGGAGAGCGTGTACGGAACGCCGGGAAGGATCTCCTGGATCAGCTCGGCAACCCGCTTCTCGTGGGCGTCGTTGATGATGGACCAAAGGAAGGAGACCGCAACGGCTTCGATGCCCTGTTCCTTGAAGGAACCGAGGACTTCGCGGACCTGCTCTTCGTCCAGCTCCACCAGGACGTCACCCTCGGCAGAGATGCGCTCGGTGATTTCAAAAGTCAGGTGACGGGGAATGTAAGGCGGTGGGTAGGCAGCCTTGGAATCGAAGGCGTCACGGCGGCCACCTTCGCGGAGCAGCAGCGTGTCGGCGAAACCGTCCGTGGTCAGCAGCGCCGTCTTGGCAACTTTGCCGGTGAGCACTGCGTTGGTGGCGTGGGTGGTGCCGTAGACGATGACGTCGGCATTGCGGAGAACATCGTCGCCGCTCCAGCCAACGGACTCGGCCGCGCGGCGGACCGAGGCTTCGAAGCCGGTGAACACGCGGTCGTAGGTGGTCAGCGCCTTGCCGACTGCCATGTCGCCGCTGTTGGAACCGACCACGACGTCGGTAAAGGTACCGCCGGTGTCGACGGCGATGCGGTATCGTGCCTCGCCTGGTTGTGTTTGTACATCACTCATGGTCTTCATTACTTTCGTAGAGCTTGCAGGGGGTTAGAGCTGGGGCTTGCCCACGGTGTTGCGGAGCAGACCTACCTTGTCGATTTCGATTTCCACGGTGTCTCCCGGTTCCAGCCAGACAGGCGGGTTCCGCTTGGCACCGATGCCCTGCGGGGTTCCTGTGGCAATGACGTCGCCGGGTTCCAGGGTGAGGAAGCTTGAGAGGTAGGAGATGATCCGCGCGATCGGGAAGATCTGGTAGCTCGTGTTGGAGCGCTGCACTTCGATGCCGTTCACGCGGGTTGCGAGGTCCAGGTTCTGGGGATCGCCCACTTCGTCCAGGGTGACCAGGGCAGGACCCCACGGGGTTGACCCGTCCACGGCTTTGCCTGCCAACCACTGGGTGCCGCGGTACTGCAGGTCGCGGGCCGTGACATCGTTCAGCGGGGCAAGTGCGGCCACATAGTTCAGCGCTTCTTCTTCCGTGACTTCACTGGCCTTGCGCCCGATGACTACTGCCAGTTCTCCCTCGAAGTCGAGGTTTTCGCTGACCTTTGCACCGCCGATTTCGTCCTCGGGCCCAACCATGGTGGAGGCGAACTTGGCGAAGACGTCAGGGTAATCCGGGAACGCGCGGCCGGTCTCGGCAACATGGTCCTTGTAGTTCAGGCCAATGCAGAGCACCTTGGAGGGATTGGGCACCGGAGTGGCCAGGCGGACATCGGCCCGGGCACCAACGTGTGCTTCCGGATCCTGTCCGGCCAAGACGCTGACCTCGGCGGAGATGGCCTCCAGCCGGTCGCCGTAAAGTTCCAGGAATTCCCGGACGGACGTGGTGGCTCCGTGCACTGCCTGGCGGGAACCCTGCAGGAGCAGTTCCAGGTCATAGACGGTGTCTTCGATCAGGACGCCGCCGCGGATACCGGATTCGTGTTCGTAGGAAACGATCTTCATGGTTACTTGGCACCTTCCGTAGTGGGAGCCTCCGAGGCGACTGCCAGGACAGCGTCGGCCAAGCGGTCGGTAATGTCGGCCACCACCTTTTCGTCCATGGGCGTGGACAGGGAGAGCAGGTTGGCCGGGGAGCCGAGCAGTCCGCGCTCGTAGGAGGCCCACCACAGCTTGTGCTGGGTGTGCTCGTCCACTTTCTCCGCACCGGCAGGAACCGCGCGGAGGAGCGAGCCGTGGCCACGGATCTCCCAGCCGGCGTCGGCAATCCTGGCGTTGACCGTTTCGCGGGCGGTGTCGCCCAGATGATTCAGTCGCTTGACCTCGTCCTCGGTGTAGAGGCGCAGGGCAACGGAACCGGCGGCCATGCTGACCGGGTTGCCGGAGAACGTTCCGCCGTGGGGCAGGCTGCCCGGACGGGTGGGGTCCACTTCAGCCATGAGCTCGGCCCTGCCGCAGACCGCACCGACGGGGAATCCGCCGCCGATGAGCTTTCCAGTGGTCAGCAAATCCGGGGAAACCCCGTACTCACCGCTGAAGCCGCTGTAGCCAAGTCGGAGGCTGATGACCTCGTCGATGATCAGCACAATGCCGTAGCGGGTAGCCAGCTCCCGGGCGGTCCGGACGAATTCCTCGTTGATGGTGAGCAGGCCGGCACGGTTGGGCAGCAGGTCCAGGATGATGGCGGCATAGGCGTCCGGAGCGGCTTCAACCGCCTGGCGCAGGAATTCGACGTCGTTCAGCGGCACCGCAGTGACGTCGTCGATCACGCCGCGGGTCACGCCGCGCTGGTAGGACGGCCCGCCCGGGACCAGGGCAACCTCGGACGTTCCGTGGTAACCACCTTTGGTGACGATAACGCGCTCGCGCCCCGTCGACGCACGGGCGATGCGGATCGCGGACATGACGGCCTCGGTGCCGGAATTCGCGAAGCGGACCTGGTCCAACTCCGGAAGGCGGCCGAGCAGGAGTTCGGCAAGTTCCCATTCGTTTAGGTTCGGGATGCCCCAGCTCGCCCCGGTGGTAAGGGCCTTGGTGGCGGCCTCGGTGATTTCCGGGTGGGCGTTGCCGTGGATCAGCGAGGTGAAGTTGTTGTTCGCGTCGATCAGTTCACGCCCGCGGTCGTCCCACACCCGGTAGCCCTCACCCTTGATGGCGTAGGGGCTCGGAGCGCCGGTGTAGTACGTTGAGCGGCCGTAGCCGCCGGGAAGCAGCGGGAAACCACGCGGTCCACGGCGCAGGTGCGGATCTTCTACAGGGTTCTGTAAAGCAGCGAGGTCTTCAAGATGATTGGTGGTTGCCAAGTCGGGTTTCTCCAGTCTCTTCAGTTCACAGGTCGTTTCAGTTCACGAGGTCGATGAGTGGCTGGCCGGTCAGCGCGAGGCGGACCCGCTCCACAGCGCCGTCCTGCAGGGCGCCCGTCGACCGGTTGGAACGCCAGGCAATGTGCGGGGTGAGGATGGCGTTGGGCGCCGTGCGCAGGGGGTGGTCAGCGGCGAGCGGTTCCTGGGCGAAGGTGTCGATGCCGGCGCCTGCGATGTGATCCGAGGTCAGGGCCTCGGCGAGCGCGGCCTCGTCGATGAGTCCGCCGCGGGATACGTTGACGATCACGGTACCTTTGCGCATCCTGGCGAGGACTCCGGTGGAAATGAGGTTCGCCGTCTCGTCGTTCAGCGGCAGGTGGAGGGAAACGACGTCGGAATTCTCCAGGATGTGTTCCAGCCCGGCCATCTCCACGAAGCTGTCCGTCACGAAGGGATCGTAGGCGCGGACCCGGGCGCCGACGGCCGAGTACATGCGGGCTACGTGCTGGCCGATGCGTCCCATGCCCAGGACGCCTACCTCCAGCTCGGAGAGGACAGGGGTGTCGTAGCCGATGGTTCCGGCCCAGCCGAGGTTGTTGATCGCTGCGTTGCCGGCGGGCAGGCGGCGGGCCAGCGCCAGGCCCATCGCGAAGGCGTGGGAGGCAACTTCCTCCGACGCCGTGCCGGGAACGATCGAGACCGGGATGCCCGCCTCGGTGGCCGCGGCGACGTCGATGTTGTCGTAGCCGATCCCGTACCGGATGACTGCACGGCACTTGGCCATCAGCGGGAAGTCCGCCGCAGTGAGCTTGGCGTAGGGAGTGATCATCACAATATCGGCTTCGGCCAGCCCGTCGCGGAAGGCGTCAGTGTCCGCCGCGGGGTTGAGTGTGTAACCGAACTCCTCCGCGAGCGCGTGCTCACGGTCCAGGTCCGGGAAATGGTGAGGGGCCACAAGAATGGTTCCCTGGGCATCGCGGGTCATAGTCAGTCGTCCTGTTCGTGTTGGTACCCTCGGTCCTGCCGGAAACTCCTTGGGACGGGTGCCGGTGTCGGGTGATTTCCAGTACAACGCGATATCGGGGCGGCCATCCGTGCCAGATCGAGACACCTCGGTGGGACACTGTCCCAGCGCCTGGGTGTCTGGGCCCCGGACGCGCAAAGCGGCCACCCGCCGTCGGGCCTCTTCAGTTGGTGGGCAGCGCACAGCAGCCGACCCCTTGGGAGGTCGGCTGCTGCTGCGTTGAATCAGAGGTCGAAGCCGCGGCTGCGGAAGTAGTCCATGCGCCGGTACAGTGTGGAACGGCCGATCTGCAGGGTTTCGGCAGCAAGGCTGCGGTTGCCGCCCGCTTCCTGGAGCGCCGTACGCAGTTCGCTGAGTTCCGCGTCCTCCAGGCGGGACAGCCTGCCCTTGGTCAGCACGCGGTGGAAACCCTGCGGCAGGTCGTCCAGGGTGACCTCCGCACCTTCTGCACGTTCGACGGCGTTGGAAACCACCGCGCGCAGCTGGTCGATGTTTCGGGGCCAATCAGCGTGGGTCAGGGTGGTGATGAGCCGCCGGGACAGCTTCCGCTCCCCCAGCTCTTTCGCGATGGCGTTGGCCAGTTGGGGGATATCCTCGCGCCTGTTGCGCAAGGGCGCCACGGAAATCTCCAGGACATCGAAGGCTTCGGAAAGCAGGAGGGTGGCCTCCGTGGGGCGCGTGATGGTGAAAATCAGCCTGGTGGCGGCGATGCCCCGAAGGTTGCGGGCGATCTCGCTGGCTTCGTTCTGGGAGAGCTCATCGGCGTGCTCCACGATCAATGTTGAGGGAAGCTCGGTGGCCACCCTGTGCAGGATGTCCCGGAGCGAGGTGTTCCTGAGGTCTCCGTTGCGGGCGTCCACCACCATCTGCCCACCCCGCAGGGCGGCGATGGCACCGGCCAACCGCAACTTTCCGCTGCCGACTTCACCGAACATCACCACGGACCTGTCCTGGTCCACGGCTTTCTGGGCCAGGTTGAGGGTGCGCTTGAACTCAGTGCTGGTGCCATCCACGTGCTTCAACAACCGCTCCGCGGTCCCCTTTGGTGCTGACTCCAGCGCTATGGCAGCACCTGAGGCAGCATTCGACCGCTCTTTGGCGGGTGCGTGCGGCCGGACCACCACGATTGCTCCCACGTTGGCCGATGAAAGCGACACAGGCGCTATCTCCAAGGTCGAAAGCCCTGGCCCTTGCAGCATGACTTCGCAGTTCATGTCACGGCCGGAGGACATGACCGCCTTGGCGTAGCCGCAAACAACCGAAAAATCGCTGTCCACCAGCGTCGCCGTCGCCGAGGCGTTCTGGAGCGCGTTTTTACCGTCGACGGCGATGACCGCCCGGTTGCCCCTTCGGCGGGAGACCCTGAGGTACTCACTGAGCAATGCCCGCTCTTTTGAGGAGGTACGGACCTCGATGTCCCGCTCAATCCGCGAAGCAACACCTTCCAGCATGAGCAGTGTTGATGACGGTTCCAGTGTGCTGACCCTGTTTGCCGGGAGCGTCAATCCGATCACGGCCCTCACCCGGTTATGGAACGGGTCGCGTACCAAGGACGCAAAGCACCAATTGCCCCTCATGTCCTCACGGAAATGTTCTTCCGGGGCCAGCCACACACCACGCCCTTCTTCGAGCGCCAGGCCTTCGCCGTTGCTGCCGCAGCTCTCCTCCAGAAGGGAGTAGCCGGCGGGGAATCCGTCGTCCCGGAGGAAACTGGCTTTGACAAGCACACCGTTGGGGGCGGTGATGTTCACATAACCGCCCAGGTCGGCGGCCACCTCATCCAGTTTCCGCAGGTGCGTGCCGGCCGCCGCGATGGTGTACTCGTCAACCCGCCCTTCGTCGTAGAACCCGCGGTCGGCAAACGCGTCGACGCCCGCTGCCCGGCTCCGGTACCACGAGCGGGCCACCATCGGACGGATACCACTGAGGTCGGCATGGGGTTGCATCAGGAAGATCTCCCGGAGGCGGTTGGTTTCGCGTGGTGTCTCGTAGGGCCACGATGACAATACTTCTGCTGACATGGGAGGTTCTCTCTGGGTATTCGGTTCAGGACGCCAATGCCGGGCCAGGTCCTTCAGGCGTGGTCCTTCGTGGCCGCCACCTCGGCAGCTTGGGACGGAACGCCCGTTCCGCACTCCAGTTCTTATCGTGTGAAGCGTCGTCCTCCAGCGCCCGTGCGGCGATATACGCGGCGACCATTCCCGAAAGACCGCTTCCGAGGATGACGTTGTTGTTCCGAGCGGCCCCCACGCTCGTGTTTTGGGTGACCATTGCGTGCTCTTCCGCTCAAACCATTCGGATGGCCGGTGCATGTGCTCCGTGCCACTTTCAGAATACCTAACTAACAGACGTTAGGGAAGACTTCGGCTTCCATTTACCTAACGACTGTTAGGATGACCGATTATGAGCGTGACGTCCTATGAAGCTGCCACCCAGGCCTTCGAATCGCGGCTGGAGGAATGGAATTGGACAGGCCAGAAGGCTGGCCGCCAGAACATCCTTGAGGCCTTCCTGCAGCTCGCCATTGCCAACGGTTTCAACTCCGTCTCGATGCGGACCATTGCGAATGCCGTAAATATCAAGCCTCCCAGCCTCTACTCCCACTTCCCCGATGGCCGGGACGAAATCGTCGCCGAATCCCTGCGCTGGCACTTCCACAGGTTCGGCGTCGCCCTGCTCGAAGCCGTTGCACCGGCGCGCAATGCGGAAGAGTTCTGGGATGCGATGGTCAGGCTTCACTTCACACGCCAGGTGCGGCTTCCCGAAAGCAACCTCTGGGATTTGCTCGTCGCCACAGACAGGATGGCAGAGGTGCTGCCCAAGGATCTACGGGCACAGGTGGACGATTGGGTGGCACTACACGAGCAAATGTATGAGGCAGCCGCGCGTGACATGGGGTGCCCGGAGCCGGCGGAGCATGTGAGGGTGGTGGTCACGCTCCTCGAGGGAGCTACGCGCTGGGCTCCCACTGATTGCACCGACACCGAACTTGAGGTGTTGGCGGACCGTGCGGTCACTCTGTCCCGGGCGATTTTGGCGGTCGAGTTTCAAGACCGTCCTGCCCCTGGAGGTACATAGTAAGTCAGCTGTTGGTCGCGGCATCCAACAGCCAACCCTGTCGCCCTCGTCACCGGCGCCTCCTCCGGCATCGGCTACGAGTTGGCCCGGCAATTCCTTAGCAACGGCTTCGATACCGTCATGGTCGGACATTGGAGTGGGTGGCCCGTTCATCGAGACGGACCTGGCGCAGGAACTGTGGATCATTGACCTTAACGTCGCGTCCACGATCAGCATCGCCAAGTGTGTCGCCAGGGACATGGTGGCGCGGAATGCAGGCCGGATCCTGTTAACCTCGTCAGTCATTGCCCGCACTCCTGCGCCGCTCCAGGCAATCTATGGAGCGTGCAAGGCATTCCTTCAGTCGTTCGGACAGGCGCAGCGTAACGATCCGAAGGACACCGGCGTCAGACACCGCCTTCGGCAGGCACTTCAGCGAACCCGACTCCGGCGAACCCGAAGAGATCCGCTAGCCATCAACAATCCTCCGATACGTACTCGGCGTAAAGCCCAGGTACTTCCGGAAGTCGTTCGTCAGGTGCGCATGGTCCGCGTAGCCAAGTTCGACGGCGATCGCCGCAAGGTCCGCTGTTGGATCGGACCTTGCGCGCTCGGCGGCGTCCTGCAATCGTCGACGCCGAATGAGCGCCGACGGGCTGAGCCCCACGTACTTCTTCGCAACCCGTTGCAAGGTCCTGGAAGATACCGCCAAGCGCCGTGCGGCATCCTCGATCAGGAGTACCTCGCGGTCCGAGGCGATCACGTCCACCATGCGGTTGGCGAGCAACGCCTCCTCTGTGGGAACAACATCCCTGGAAGCCAGCCACGCAGCAAAGGCGGCCACTGCACGCTCCCGGCGAGCGCCGTCGTCGGGCGTTGCCGCGGCGGGAAGCGGGTCCATGGCGGCCGAAACCGCAGCATGCAGGTCATCCAGCGGTAAGGCGACTTCCTGGTCGCGCAAGGCCTCGGGGTTATCCGTGAACAGCGGCACTGCAGCAGGCCGGAGCAAGGCACCCACAGCCCAGCCTTTGCCGCTCAGGTCACGGAAACCCGCGCGGGTTGCCGGTCCGGAAAGTCCGACTCCCCCGCCTTGGACCACGAGGTTGGAGGCGGGGTAGGCGATCACGTGCTGCCGGGATGAACGGCCAGGCTCGATGTCCCATTCGGGGATCCAGAACCACTCCACGAGCTCCGCGACCGCGTCGGGGGCCGGAAGCCTATGGAAGGTCGGCAACCGCGCCGGGTACAGGATTCCCTTGAAGGAGCTCTCCAACAGACCTCCAAAACTGTCGCGAATCTGCAAGGCGCACTGCATGGCCGGAGCGTAGCGTCGTAGCCATGACCGATACTACAAGCACAGAATCAACCACGGCAGCCGATGGGCAGTACACCACCCGCGGCGTCCCCAACGGGCTGACCAGCCTCACGCCCTTCCTCGCCGTGCCCAACGCCCGGGAAGCCATAGCGTTCTACCGCGACGTCTTCGGAGCCCGCGTTGTGGGCCAGACCGACATGGGCGGAGTGGTGGTGCACGCGGAGCTGGACTTCGGAAACGGCCACCTCCAGCTCGGCGAACCGAACCCGGAGTATCACCTGGTACCGGCACCGGACGGTGAAGACGACTGCTACTCCATGGGCCTGTACTGCGCGGACGCGGATGGTTTGGTCCGAAAGGCGGAGCAAGCCGGCGCCACCGTCCGCGAGCCGCTGACCACCTTTGTTTCAGGTGACCGCTACGCCAGCATCCGTGATCCCTTCGGCGTTCGCTGGTCCATCATGACCCGCGTTGAAGACCTTTCCGAGGAAGAAAGCAACCGCCGGGTGGAAGAGTGGGCAGCCCAGCAGGGCTGACCGGCCCAGCGGGCCGGCCGACCCAAGCGGCTAGCTGAGGCAGAGGCAGAAGGGGTGGCCGGCCGGGTCAAGGAAAACCCGGAATGTTTCGCCCGGCTGGTGGTCGGCCTTGGTCGCGCCAAGGGCCAGCACAGCCTCCTCGCCCTTGTCCAGGTCCTCCACCACCATGTCCAGGTGCATTTGCTGCGGGATGGTCTGCCCGGGCCATACAGGAGCCTGGTACACCTCCACCTGCTGGAAGGAGATGCAGTTGCTGCCGTCACTGGGGCGGATCTCGTACCAGTCTTCCTTGCCTTTGACTTCCCAGCCGAAAAGTTCGCCGTAGAAGGCGGCCAAGGCGGCCGCGTCGGGGCAATCAAGAACTACGTTGGGGAATTTAGCTATAGCCATGGTTCAGACCTCGTCAGCCGTCTTTTGCATGCGGGCCAGGGCACTCTTGGTGCCCCGCTGGGTGAGTACGTGAACCACTGCGCCAACAGCGGCGGACACAACGGCGAACACCAGGACACCTGGCAAGGAGTCGTCGAGGTCCGTGCCGTCCTTGGGCGCGGGCTTGCCGGTCTTCTTTTCCCAGAGCCCCTCCAACGTCTTGTTGGCGAGCGCACCGGCGCCGAGGCTCACGGCGAGTCCAAACAGCTTTACCACTATGTTCACGACGATCCTCCATCAATCAGCGCACCGCGGGAGCAGTGCTTCGCACAAGAAGTTCACACAACGCGACAGGGCCGCTGCAAGTGCAGCGGCCCTGTCCACATTCCTAGTCCTTCTTGAAGGCGTCCTTCACCTTTTCGCCGGCGTTCTTCAGGTCAGCCTTGACCTGGTCGCCTTTGCCTTCAGCTTCGAGGCCCTTGTCGTCCGTCAGCTTTCCGGCAGCTTCCTTGGCCTTGCCGCCAAGCTTCTCGCCAGTGTTCTCCAACTTGTCGTCAGCACCCATGTCGCACCTCTTTCGTCGTAGGAACCTTGTACCTCTACCACATCACTAATCAGTGTACTTAGCAATATTTGGGCCAAAATCGGTTCATCCTAGAGCTCCCCGAAGCCTTCCTTGACCAACCGCCCCACGTACTCCACGGCCTTGGATGCGTCCTTGCCCCGCGCCTCGACGTGGAGGCTGGAGCCTTGCCCGGCGGCCAGCGCCATGAGCGCCATGATGGACATGCCGTCGACGCCGTTCACCGTTACCTCAGCGTCCAGCCCCGACAGGCCGCCGGCGATCTTCGCGGCCGGCCGCGCGTGCATGCCCATGGGGTTGATGAGTTCGAAGTCGCCGCTCGCGTCCGGGTCATCCTGACCGTACGGGTCCGGCAAGTCAGTGCGCTTGGCCGCTTCGGGACTGCTGGCGCTGCCAGCCGCCTCGGCAGCCTTGCGCACATCCTCGACGCCGGCACCACCCTGCGCGGCAACCGCAGCCGCCACGAGCCCCTCCACCAAGGGTGCGTCGGCCAGCCGCACGGCGTCGGGATTGCTGGCGAACTCCATCGCGGACTCAGCAGTCATTACCGCCGAGCCCAGGTCCGTCAGCACCACCACGCCGTCGCCACCGGAGTCGACCAGCGACTGTTCGACGGCGGCCAGCACCTTCTCCAGGCTGGTCCCGATCCGGTCGTCGTCAGTCCCCCCGGCGGCGACGAGTCCGACGTCGGGCGCCATCTGGGCGGCGAGTTCAACGGCTCCTTCAGCGATCTTGCTGCTGTGCGACACCACCACAATCCCAACCGTCATCCGGCCGCTCCCGTACCGCCGGATCCGGCCGCTGCTTCGGCCGCAGCGCGCAGCAGCAGCGCGGTTGATGCCGCCCCCGGGTCGCGGTGGCCGGCACTACGGTCGCCGAGGTAGCTGGCCCGTCCCTTACGAGCCACCAGGGGATCCGTCGTCTCGGCACCTTCCTCCGCGGCTTTCGCGGCCGCTTCCAGCACGGCCGAGGGTTCTCCGCCGTCGGATGCCGCCTTCATTGCCGCCTCCACCGCCGGTGTCCAGGCGTCGATCATTGTCTTGTCGCCAGGCTCGGCCTTGCCACGCGCCACAACCCCGTCCCGCGCCGCGGCGAGGGCTGCCGCGAGCGCCTCGGAGTCGACGTCGACCGCCTCCCCCAACGACGTGGCCGCCCGCAGGTAGGCCGTTCCGTAAAGCGGTCCGGCAGCTCCACCCACTTTTGACATGAGCGCCATGGCCGCGGCCTTCAACGCGGCACCCGGAGTTTCCGGCGGGCTTTCATCGAGCTTATGCAGCACGGCCTGGAAACCCCGGTCCATGTTCTCGCCGTGATCGGAATCCCCGATGGCGCGGTCCAGCTCAATCAGCTCGACCCTGTGCTCAGCCATTGCCTTGGCGGACAACCTCAGCCACTCCTGCGCCCACGTGACGTCCAGGCCCATGCTCAGGCTCCCCACCGCAGCGCGGCAGTGTGGACGGGAGCATCCCAGAGCCCCGTCATCTCGTCGTCCAAGCGGAGTACCGACACTGAGCAGCCCTGCATCTCCAGCGACGTCACGTAGTTGCCCACCAACGAGCGCTCCACTGTGACGCCACGCTCGGTCAAGACCTGCGCAGCCCGCCGGTACACAATGTACAGCTCGCTTTGCGGGGTCCCACCCATGCCGTTGACCAACAGCAGCACCTTGTCGCCGGCGCTCAGGCCAAGGTCCTCCAGCACGGGCTCCAGCAGCCGGTCGGTGATGGCATCGGCGTTTTCCAGGGCGATCCTGTGGCGGCCCGGCTCTCCGTGGATACCGATGCCGATTTCGATTTCGTCGTCGGCGAGTTCGAAACTCGGCGTTCCCGCGTGCGGCACCGTGCATCCGGACAGGGCCACGCCCATTGTCCGCACGTTGGCCACCACCCTTTCGGCGATGGCCGTGACGGCGTCAAGATCGTCTCCGCGTTCCGCTGCAGCACCGGCGATCTTCTCCACCAGCACAGTTCCGCCGACGCCGCGGCGTCCGGCCGTGTACAGCGAGTCCTCCACGGCGACGTCGTCGTTGACCAGGACGGAACGCACGCGGACGCCTTCGGCCTGCGCCATCTCGGCCGCGGTTTCAAAGTTCAGGACATCGCCGGTGTAGTTCTTCACGATATGGACGACGCCGGCACCTGAGTCGACGGCGACGGTGGCCGGAATGATCTGGTCAGGAGTTGGCGAGGTGAAGACTGCGCCGGGGACAGCGGCGTCGAGCATGCCGAGCCCGACGAAACCCGCGTGCAGGGGCTCGTGGCCGCTGCCTCCGCCGGAGACGAGGGCGACCTTGCCCTGTACCGGTGCACCTTTCCGGACGACGAACTTCGGCTCGGGGTGGACGTCCACGATGTCGGCATGCGCCATGCCGAACCCTTCAACGGACTCGTCCACCACGGCCCGTGGATCATTAATGAGCTTTTTCATTGGATGCTCCTGGCGTGGTGTGGCTGGTGCTCTGACCCTACTACCGGGGCCGCAGCCCCGGTAGGCCTTCCGGGCTACTCCTCGCCGGCCGCTTGCGCTCAGCGAACTGGGTCACGGTGCCGGGGACGAAGCTTCCCTGCCGTCGTCGCCTGAGCTATGCCCAAGATCTCTGATCAGGGCTCCACACGTGGTGCTCTTCCGCGGTTCCATCGAAAATTGGATCCATGAAAGCCAGGACGCGTTCGACCTGATCATCGAGGTCTTTCGCGCATAGGTCTTCCGCCCTGTTTTTTGCGCGCCAGGCAGCCCACTTGGCTTGCCCAATCTGCCCGTAGCCGCTGAGGAGAGCGCGGAGAGGTTCCAGCTCTACACTTCGGTGCTGAGCAACTTGCCGCGCTGCCTCCCTCAGGTGTGCTG
Source organism: Paenarthrobacter nicotinovorans (assembly GCF_007670255.1). GTDB lineage: Bacteria > Actinomycetota > Actinomycetes > Actinomycetales > Micrococcaceae > Arthrobacter > Arthrobacter nicotinovorans_B. Next base: position 81,173 of record NZ_SZVS01000015.1, read on the forward strand.
CCGCAAAAGAGTATCTATCTGACAGGGCCGCAACATCCAGAAGGTCGCGCCATCTGGTGCTGGTTGTGCCTCTTTGCAGCATGGTGACCGTTTTCTCAGCAATTACCGTTACAAGAGGATGGCCTTGCATCTTCACTGAACCGCCCAGTAGTAACGGAAGTTCGATTTGCTCGGGAGCGGGCCAGATTGGGTCCCCAGTGCTGATGTCCAGCTTGATTGTGGGTTTTGCCCTATGAAGCGTCGTCGGCAGCGTAACCCTAAGGCCCGTGTACTCGTCCTCATCACGGATCTGCTCGATGTCCAGAGATCCGGCGTGAAACGAAAGACCGTCCTCAGTGTCCACAGCCGCGACCGCTGCCACTACATTGGTGACGTGGGCGACGTCCAGCTCAAAGTCGAGCGCCTGGATATCGATGTCACGGGTGGGCCGACGAAGTGAATGGGCAGCCAGGAGGACTCCGCCTTTGAGGCAGAAATCCCTGGCATAGGGTGTGCCCCCGAGGCGGTACAGGAATCGCTCAAGGGCGTAAAAGACCAGAATTTCATCAAAGGGGCGAGCCCGGTCGCGCGCGAGGGCCTGCAGTTGATTGTAAATCTTGGAGGCGGTCATAGAAGGACCTCCAACGCGCGGCGAAGCGGTCCGCTGGATCGGGGAACAACAGATGCCACTTGCATCAGTCGCGCCGGGTGGGAGTCTGGACGCTTCAGCCAGTTGCGAAGAGCTTCAATGCCGGTTTCGTAGCCAGCGGTAGCACGGAGGCGAAACGCATCGACTATTGAACGCTCAGGGGAGTAGATTCCGATACTTGCGCTGTCCGCACCGTCGATAGGCACGGCTGTTCGCCCTACCTCGAACGTCGCCAGGTCGAAGATATGCCAATTTACCGGCGCCAACACCTGGGGCGGAGTTTTTCCTCGAGGGATCGCCAAATCGATGGATGACGGAATCTCGTCGATCAGACCATGACGTGCCAGCGCACTGTTCAGGCACAGAGTAGCCAAGGGCGCCTTGTGCGCAGCCTCAACCAAGTCGAGGTCCGCATCCAGACCTTCCGCCGTCACGTAGAGACCTGGCCCGATCTGATCAATTAGTCCCGAATCGCGCAGCCGGTAGAGGCTTGCTTTGGGCACGCCGTAATGACTCGCCTCCTTAACGCTAAAGGCGGCCCCGTGTGGAAGCCGATCCAGGAGCTGGCTTCGTCCTTTCATGGATACATTCTACGACAGATAATCAGATCTGTCGTGGAATGTATCCGCGACCTAAGTGCAGCGCGCTTCCGGGCTACTCCTCGCCGGCCGGTTGCGTCACTTCGCCGCCCTCCTGCCGCACCGGGAACTCGGGCCAGAAAGCCGAGTAGAGATCCGGGTCGCTGTGCCGGTCGCCCGACCAGGAAGCATCATTCGGCCACGGCCCGTAGGGAAGATCGATCTGGAACGCGGAGAAATCCGGAAATGTGACCCTGTGGTCCATCGCCCGCATCCCCTTCAGCTGTTCAGCACGGCGTCGCCGCCGGCAGTGGCAACGTCTTCCAGCAGGACGGTCTGATCAATGACCGGCAGCCCTACAACGTGCCCAAAACTGAACATATTCTGCGGATCCAACTCGGCTTTCGCCTTGCGCAGACGCTCACGGACACTTGGCTCCCAGGGCCGTTCCCTGTCCTCGGCGTCCACAAAGTGTCCATGCAGGTTGACGAAAGTCCCGCCGCTGGAGGCCGGACGCAGGTCCTCGCGGACGGCGTCGAACACTCCTGGAAGCAGCTCCGCCACGGGCGGGACGACCATGCCGGCCATGAAGAAGCTGAACGCTGCATCGCGCGCTCCCACCATGTCTTCACCGTCAGCGCAGACGGCCAGGGCTCCACCAAGGAGACGGATTTCCGCCATGAGCACGGGGCTTGGGACGCCGGGGCCGAAATGCCGAAGAATGGCGTCCCTGGCATCCTGGTCCAAGCGATCCAACAGGAATCCCCGCTCCCGCACAGGCACGGGCTGCTCAGGGTCCTGATGGACCATGTCCATTTGGGTTGAATCCAAGGGGCCGGTGCCGTCCATCATGAAGGGAGCGCTCCGGCGCATGGGTTCCAGCAGCCGCGTGGCCACCTCGGCATCGCCCTGGTAGGCATACCGAAGGTGCACTACGAACTTTCCGCGCAACGGCTCGGGGACGATGTCCATGTCCGGCAGGCGAAGGAAAGCCAACGACGCCGATGCCTCCTTGGGCAGCCCGGGCACCCATTCGCTGAACTGCTCGAGAACGGCCGGGGCGTGCTCGCCGTCGTAGTACAGGCCGCCGGCGAACAGGTCCGAGCTGGGGAAGAGGTGGAATTCCATGGCCGTGACAATGCCGAGGTTCCCTTTTCCGCCCCTCAAGAGGTAGAACAGCTCGGAGTTCTCGTCTTTGCTTACCCGACGCTGGGTGCCATCGGCGGTGACAAGTTCAAAGGCAATCACGTGGTCCGAAGCGAAGCCGTACTTGCGGCCAAGGATGGGCAAACCGCCGCCCAGCGTGTAGCCCACCACGCCAACGTCGGTGGTTGAACCGCAGAGTCCCATCAAACCGAACGTGGCGGCGTGGTCGACCACTGCCCTCCAACGGACGCCCGCTCCGACACGGGCAGTCTTCTCGAGGGGATCTATGCTGAGCTCCAGCATGCGGCGCGTACTGATGAGCAGGCCACCTTCAATGGCATTGGTGGCACCGTGGCCCGTGGATTGCACGGAAACCGGCATTCGACGTTCTGCAGCCCAACGGACCGCCGCCGCGACGTCCTCTGCATCGAGGGCGCCGAAAGCAAGGTCCGGCTGGTGCTGGGTAGATAGGTTGAAGGCCGCTACTTCTGCGGCGAATCCGGGATCGGCAGGCGTGAACACTGGACCGCGGACGCTGAGTTGGAGTTCTGAAACATCTGAAATGGACGCGTGGGACTGCATGATCTTCTCTCACATTGACCGAGTAGTGGAAGCTTCCCCAGCAAGCCGTGATCAGTTTATCCATCAACTGGATATACGAGAAGAGTTTTTAAATCACCCATAATCGGGCGAGGGCCTTGGAGGCCTACAGCTGCTTGATCATGCGGGTGTTGCCCAAGGTGTTGGGCTTGACCCGCGCAAGGTCCAGGAACTCCGCCACGCCCTCATCGTGCGAGCGCAGCAACTCCGAGTACACCTGCGGATCCACCGCGGACTGGTCCTCCATGACCTCGAATCCATGCCGCTTGAAGAAGTCCACCTCGAAGGTGAGGCAGAATACCCGGCTCACGCCCAGGGCGCGCGCCTCCTCCAGGAGGTTCTCCACCAGGGTGTGGCCGACACCGCGCCCACGCCAGGAATCAGCCGCTGCCAGCGTGCGGATCTCGGCCAGGTCCTCCCACATCACATGCAGCGCGCCGCAGCCAATGACCTCGCCGGCGTCGGACTCGGCAATCCGGAACTCCTGGAGGCTCTCGTAATAGGCCACTGTCTCCTTGGCCATCAGGATCCGCTCCTCCGCCAGGGGGGCAACGAGCCTCTTGATGGCCGCCACGTCGCTGGTGCGGGCAGGGCGAAGGCTGAAGGAGGAAGTCACTCCCCCATCCTAACGAGATGGCCACCCCTCACTGCTTCGTGAAGGCAGGTGTGGGTTCCGCTCACGGTAATCAACACTTATATCGCTAAGTGTTGGTATGGCGGGAATTAACCAACACTTATGGGCTTAAGTGTTGGTATGGTGGAAACATGCCCACGTCTCCGTCCCAACGCATTCCGGTTGCTCCTGTCTCCTTCGAGACTTTCGACTGGCAGCCTCGCGCGCCCGCGATGTTCTCGCGCGCCGAGGTTGAGCGACAGACCGGCCCTTATCAAGCAGCCTTGACGGCGAATATTGAGCACTGGACTCCCGAAATTTCCGGGGAAGATTCCGCGGATGTCGAGGACGCGACTCGTGAGCTCGTGAAATTCGACAAACACGCTCAACAGACGCTGGGCACGGACAACCCCGCGCTTGGACCCATGACTGCGATCCTCTTGCGCACGGAATCAGCCTCAAGTTCGCAAATCGAGCAATTGACCACATCGGCGAAACAACTTGCCCTCGCCGAGATTGACGCCGGCCACAAGGCCAACGCGCTGACCGTCGTCGGAAATGTCCGCGCCATGGAAGCAGCTCTTCGGCTGGCCGACAATATCAGCGAAGACTCCATACTGGCGATGCACAAGGCGCTGATGCTCCACCAGCCCGGCTTCGATCCGGCAGGCGCTGGTCGCTTCAGAGAAGAGCAGGTGTGGATCGGCCCTGGCCAAGCCGGACCACGAGTGGCCGAGTTCGTCGCTCCGCACCATGGCCGTATTCACGGGGCGATCACGGATTTGGTCAAGTTCATCCACCGCCAGGATGTCTCCGTACTGGTTCAGGTGGCGGTCAGTCATGCGCAGTTCGAAACGGTGCACCCATTCCCCGATGGAAACGGCAGGACGGGTAGGGCGCTGGCTCAGTCGATTCTCCGCAACAAGGGCCTGGTCGGCTCCACAGCTGTGCCAATCTCCGCCGGTCTTCTGGTGGACACAGCACGCTACTTCGCCGCGCTTGGCGCATTCCGGGAGGGCGACGCCGGACCAATAGTTCGTCAGTTCGCGGGAGCAGCCCGGATTGCGGCCACTACTGGATCACGACTTGTAGACGACCTTGTCGCCGAGCTCGAAGAGTCCCGGGCAAAGTTGGCTGGTCTTCGGGCAGACGCGGCGGCCTGGAAGGTGCTGCCCGCACTGATCGGGCAGCCCGCGGTCAACACAAAGTTCCTAATGAGCGAACTCGGTCTCGGCGAGATGGCGGCGCTTCGCGCACTGGACACGCTCAGTGGCCGTGGCGTGCTCAACGAGACTTCAGGCCACGGCCGCAAGCGGGTTTGGCAGCACCGCGGAATACTCGATGTCCTCGACTCCTACGCCGCCGACATCCGACGGATGTCGGGAGGCTGATCCGTCAGCCTCCCGACACAGCTACACTCCCAACTCTTCCGGGAGCGCCACCTCCGTGCCCAGGACCTGCTTGGCCAGGAAGTGCTCCACGACGCCGTACCAAACCTTGGCGTGCTGCGGTTGCAGGATCCAGTGGTTCTCGTCCGGGAAGTACAGGAAGCGGTGAGGGCTCTGGCCGTTGTCATCCGCGGGCAACTGCGAGGAGGACAGGAGCTCGTACCAAAGCCGCAGGCCTTCGCCGATCGGCACCCGGTAATCCTTGTCGCCGTGGATCACCAGCATGGGCGTCTTGATGTTGCCTACATTCAGGTGCGGTGAATTCGCCATGGCCATCTCAGCGGTCATTTCCTTGAGCCAGTACTGCGCAGCATCCGTGGTAGGCCCGAACTGGTCCAGCGCCCACAGGCTGGCATGCGTGACAATCGCCTTGAATCGGTCCGTTTGCCCGGCCACCCAGTTCGCCATGTAACCACCGAACGAGCCACCCATGGCCGCGGTCCGCGTTTCGTCAATATCCGGTCGCGACACCACCGCATCAGTAATGGCCATCAGGTCGGTAAAGGGCTTCTTTCCCCATTCACCCCATCCGCGCTGGATGAATTCCTGCCCGTAGCCGGTAGACAGGGCCGGATCCGGCAGCAGGACCGCGTAACCCTTGGCCACCAACAGCCAGGGGTTCCATCGCCAGGTCCAGGCGTTCCACGAGCCCAAGGGTCCACCATGGATCCAGAGCAGGAGTGGCGCCGGATCTTCCGCTGAGGCCCCCTCCGGAAGGGCGAGGTAGGCAGGTACCCGCGCGCCGTCGTCGGCTGTTGCCTCCACGCGCTCAAGGCGGCCCTTGTACGCTGGCCGCTCCGCAGGTGCCTGCAAGCGGAGCACTTCTCCCGTGGCGAGGTCGATCCGCACAGCTTCGGCAGGGAACTCGTACGAGCTGCGAAGCGCATACGCGGCGCTCCCGTCGGGAGACACCACGACGTCGGTATACGCCGCACCGTCCTGCGTCACCTGCGTGACACCACCGTCGGCGACGTCGATCCGGAAAACCGGCGACGCGCCGTCGTCGTCCGCTTTCGCGAGGATGGCCGAACCGTCGGGGAGCCATGCGAGCGCGGTGGCCCATCGGTCCCACTGGTGGGCCAGGGGCTCCAGGTCAGCGGTCTCGCCACCCGCCACGTTCAGCAGGTGCAGCTTCACCTGGGGCGCCTGGGTGGGCGTTGTGTCGCTCTCGCTCTTCACCACCAGCGTCCGGTTGTCCGGGCTGACGGGGCCAGGGAAGTAACTCATCCCTTCATGGTCGAGCAGCACCTTGACCGCACCGGTAGCCACGTCGATGGCAGCCAGGACCTCACGGCTATCGGCTTTGGCCAGCGCCTTGGCCATGCTGGTGTAGATGGTTTTGCCGTCGGGGCTCACCACGGTTTTTGCTTCCCGAAGCGAGGCGCCGACGCCGGATGTCAGGTTCCGCAACGTGAGCGGCGCGGCAGCATCCACTGTTGCCGGCTTGCCGGGCTCCTTCTCCTCCCCCGGCTCCACTGCGAAGATGCGCGGCTCTGCAGGGCCGAGGTCGGCATCCCAGTACCGGACAGGGTAGCCGCTGTGCAGGATGGCCGAGACCTTGTTGTCCTTGCGGGCCTTCCTGCGTTCTTCATCGTTTTCCTCGTCGGTTGAGCCGGCAAGGACCTCTGCGTTGATGAACGTTGCGTCGGCGCTCTTGGCCGTCATGACCGAACTGATGCCCCCGGGACGCGAGTGAACCACGCGCGCTTCACCGCCGTCGGACGGGAGCAGCCACAGCGCGTTGACGGGGTCAGCGTCGGGGCTTTCAGGGTCCGGGCGGGCCGAAGTGAAGTAGAGGTCGCCGTTGGCCGCGAAGGCAGCACCGGTTTCGCCCTTGGAACTGCGGGTGATCCGGCGCGCACGGCTTTGGCCTGCTGGGTCCAGCTCCCACAGGGCGGTAGTGAACGCGGTTCCTTTGGTGTCCAACGTCGTCACGGTAGTGACCAGGCGTTTTCCATCCGGGCTAAGGGTCAGGCCACCAACCCGCGGGATGGCGAGGTAGTGGTCCAGGTCATGAAAGGGGGTTTCGGGCTGTGCGCCCGAGGTATCAGCTGAGTCCATGCTCCGATTCAACACCGAATGTGTTCGTCATCACAGCCTGGTTCACTTACAGTGAAACAGTACTTTCAGATATTGGCGCGGGTTTCAACCCGCCGCAGCGCCTCGACCACGGGAAGGGTCCCGTCTTCTTCGGCGACGGCTGCCGCCATTTCTTCTGCCCGCACACCGTACGACGGCGTGTGGGCGGCTTTCGCAATAGCCTCGCCGAGGCGCTCCGGAGTCAGCGTCTTGTGCGGAAGTGGGCCGGGACCAACCCCGAGCGCGGCAATCCTAGAGGCCCACAGTGGTTGGTCGGTGTACACGGGGACAGCTACCGCAGGGACACCTGCCCGGAACCCGGCCGCCGTCGTTCCAGCCCCCGCGTGATGCACCACCGCGGCCATACGCGGAAACAGCCACTCATGGGGAACATCCCCGACGCCGATAGCGTCATCGCCAAGGGGCCCCTCCACCCCCTGCACCACAGCCCGCGTGCCGGCGCGCCGCGTAGCCTCGAGGATGAAGTCGGGGTCAATGTGGGCGCTGCTGCCGAAGCCCACGAAGACCGGCGGTGGCCCATCCCCAAGGAAGTCCACCAAATCCTCCGGCGGCTGCCAGTCCTGCCTCGTTGCAGGCCACCAGTATCCGGCCATGACCAAGCCATCGTGCCAATCGGCAGGGCGCGGCAGCACCGTTGGACTGATGCCGTGGAGCGTGATTGCCCGTGCCGTCCTTCTGCGTCTCTCGCCCGCCGCACGGCTTTCCTTTGCGAGCCCCAGGGTCTTGCGAAGCCGCCTGCTGGGACCGTCGTAGGGAGCCGGCCCTGCTGCAGCACGCTCGCCAATAAGCCTGTTGCCCCACGGGCCAAGGCTTCGCGCCGAGTTCATGATCACCGGAGGGTAGGCAGAGCTGGGTTCCGTGGGCTGCAGATGGGCCCCGATGGCTGGGATGCCGAAGGCTTCAGCAACGTCGTACGCGTAGGGCGCTACCGAGTTCGTCAGAATGACGTCGGCTCCGGCCTCGGCTGCGGCCAGCGTGCCGATCGCGGCATTCTCCATGTACTGGCCCAGCTGGCGCCAGAACTCCACGAGGTTGCCCGGTTCCGGCTTCGTCCCGGGAGCCGGTCGCCTGATGAGCCGGGCCAAGTCCCCCTGCAGCGGCCTGAATTCACAGCCGGACTCGACAACCAGTGCAGCGTACGCAGGGTTGGCGGCAATAGCGACCTCATAGCCCAAGTGCTGCAGGCGGCATCCGAGGCCCGCCACGGGCGCAACGTCACCCCTGGTACCGGGGGCCACCATCAAAACGCGCAAGCTCCCCTCCCCCACTGGAGTTTTTGTACAGATAATGCCCTTATCAAGCCACCTTAGCCGCAATAGGTGTACAAAAACTCCACTTTAGGGGTGGGGATGGGAAGTGGGCCTGGGGCAAGCGAAAGCCCCGCCCACTCCTTTCGGAATGAACGGGGCTTTCGTTGGGCCAGGCCAGATAACTTACGCGGTAGGAGCGATCTCCGGGATCCGCGGCTTGGCGTTGCCTTCGAACGTGAACTTGGCGTCGTCACCTTCACCCTCGACGTCCACCACAACGATGTCGCCGGTGTGGATGTCGCCGAACAGGATCTTCTCGGACAACTGGTCCTCGATCTCGCGCTGGATGGTGCGGCGCAGGGGCCGGGCACCCATTGCGGGGTCGTAACCACGGGTAGCGAGCAGGACCTTGGCGGCCTTGGTGAGCTCGATGCCCATGTCCTTGTCCTTGAGGCGGCGCTCCAGTCGGGTAACGAACAGGTCCACGATCTCGATGATCTCGTCCTGCGTCAGCTGCGGGAACACCACGACGTCGTCAACACGGTTCAGGAACTCGGGGCGGAAGTGCTGCTTGAGCTCTTCGGTAACCCGTGCACGCATCCGGTTGTAGCCGGTCTGGGTGTCCGTGCCGGACTGGAAGCCGGTTGCGACGCTCTTGGAGATGTCGCGGGTACCCAGGTTGGTGGTCATGATGATCACGGTGTTCTTGAAGTCCACAACGCGGCCCTGGGAGTCGGTCAGGCGGCCGTCTTCCAGAATCTGCAGCAGCGAGTTGAAGAGATCGGCGTGTGCCTTCTCAACTTCGTCGAACAGCACCACGGAGAACGGACGACGACGGACCTTCTCGGTCAGCTGGCCGCCTTCTTCGTAGCCAACGTAGCCCGGAGGTGCACCGAAGAGACGGGAAACCGTGTGCTTCTCGGAGTACTCGGACATGTCCAGCGTGATGAGGGCGTCCTCTTCACCGAACAGGAACTCGGCCAGGGCCTTGGCGAGCTCGGTCTTTCCGACGCCGGTGGGGCCGGCGAAGATGAACGAGCCACCAGGACGCTTGGGGTCCTTCAGGCCTGCACGGGTACGGCGGATAGCCTGCGACAGGGCCTTGATGGCCTCGTCCTGGCCGACGACGCGCTTGTGCAGTTCGTCTTCCATCTTGAGGAGCCGCGAAGACTCTTCCTCGGTGAGCTTGAAGACCGGGATGCCGGTGGAGTTCGCGAGAACCTCGGCGATCAGGTCTTCGTCAACCTCGGAGATGTCGTCCATGCCGCCGGACTTCCAGGTGCGCTCCTTCTCCGCGCGTTCGGCAATGAGCTTCTGCTCCTTGTCGCGCAGCGAGGCAGCACCCTCAAAGTCCTGGGCGTCGATGGCGGATTCCTTCTCCATCTTGACGTCGGCGATGCGCTCGTCCATGGCCTTGAGCTCCGGCGGAGCGGTCATGCGGCGGATGCGCAGGCGTGCGCCGGCTTCATCGATGAGGTCGATTGCCTTGTCCGGCAGGAAGCGGTCCGAGATGTAGCGTTCGGCGAGCTGCGCGGCCGAGGCCAGGGCGCCGTCGGTAATCGTCACGCGGTGGTGTGCCTCGTAACGGTCCCGCAAGCCCTTGAGGATCTCGATCGCGTGCGCAACGGAAGGTTCCTTGACCTGGATCGGCTGGAAGCGGCGCTCAAGGGCAGCATCCTTCTCGATGTGCTTCCGGTACTCGTCCAGGGTGGTGGCACCAATGGTCTGGAGTTCGCCACGGGCGAGCATCGGCTTCAGGATAGACGCAGCATCGATTGCACCTTCTGCGGCACCTGCACCGACGAGGGTGTGGATCTCGTCAATGAACAGGATGATGTCGCCGCGGGTGCGGATCTCCTTGAGGACCTTCTTCAGGCGCTCTTCGAAGTCACCGCGGTAACGGGAGCCGGCAACCAGGGAACCAAGGTCCAGCGTGTAGAGCTGCTTGTCCTTGATGGTCTCCGGGACATCGCCGCGGACGATCGCCTGGGCGAGGCCTTCGACGACGGCTGTCTTACCAACGCCGGGCTCACCGATCAGCACGGGGTTGTTCTTGGTACGGCGGGAGAGGACCTGCATGACGCGTTCCATCTCCTGCTCGCGGCCGATCACAGGATCGAGCTTGTTTTCGCGGGCAGCCTGGGTGAGGTTGCGGCCGAACTGGTCCAGCACCACCGAACCGGCCGGGGTACCTTCGGGCTGGCCCTGGCCGGAGCCGCTTCCTGCGGTCTCCTTGCCCTGGTAGCCGGAAAGCAGCTGGATAACCTGCTGGCGGACCCGGTTCAGGTCGGCGCCAAGCTTGACCAGCACCTGGGCGGCCACGCCTTCGCCTTCACGAATGAGGCCGAGCAGGATGTGCTCGGTACCGATGTAGTTGTGGCCGAGCTGCAGTGCTTCGCGGAGCGAAAGCTCAAGCACCTTCTTGGCGCGCGGCGTGAAGGGGATGTGACCGGACGGGGCTTGCTGGCCCTGGCCGATGATCTCCTGCACTTGCTCGCGGACGCCATCGAGCGAAATGCTCAGGGACTCGAGCGCCTTGGCTGCAACGCCTTCACCCTCGTGGATCAGACCCAAGAGGATGTGCTCGGTACCGATGTAATTGTGGTTGAGCATCCTTGCCTCTTCTTGGGCAAGGACGACCACGCGACGGGCACGGTCCGTAAATCTCTCAAACATTTCGCCACACTCCTAGCTACGACGTACTTTGATGCTACGTGCCCGGAGAAGACTTTTGGAGCGTGTTCGCCACAGGGGAAACATGACGCTGTTGCGGAATAAATCCGTTTGGAACCCTTGACCGGGAACGACGGCGGTGACATCCTCCGCAGGCCGGCCCGGTAGCAGGCCGGCCCGGTGGCCGCGAGGATGCCGGGCCGAACTGCCGGAGCGGATGCACCCGGGCTTCAATGGGATCACAATGGAACCCCCGGTACTTTCCACCGGGCGCGGATCACAGAGAATTCCCAGTCACGGATGCCGCCGGACGAAAAAAGCACGCTTAAACAACGAATGCCCCGGCAGCAACTGCCGGGGCATTGAAGTGATGAATCAGGAATTGGCCTTTTGATAAGCTTCCTGAATTTCGGCCTGAATACGTCCGCGGCTGTTGACCGTGTACCCGTTGTCACGGGCCCACTGCCGGATCTGTGCGGAGTCCTGGTTGCGGGCTGCAGTAGCGCGGCCACGGGTCGCCCGACCGGAGGTCTTCCGGGCTTTGGCTACATACGGCTCCAGGGCTTTCCGAAGGGAAGCCGCGTTGGCTGTGGACAGGTCCATCTCGTAGCTCACGCCGTCGAGGCCAAAGCGGACAGTTTCGTCCGCAGACCCTTCATCCAGGTCATCGACGAGGATGATTTTTACTTTCTGTGCCATGAGTTGCCTCTCATTCGGAGGGTTTGGATAATCAGAAATTCCCCGGGTTTCTTTCTTGATTATCTGTCACGGCAAGCGCGCGCGTCAAAGCACAATTAGATTCCGCTGCTTAGCGGAACCCAATTTTCGGCTATTCAGCGGCTGGGCCTTCGGGAGCCGGGCCCTGATTTCTCATATTGGCTTCCTCCTGGGCGCGGGCTTCCGCCTGGCGCTCGGATTTGTCCGCATTGAAGATGGACTTCATGGCAAACCAGAAAATCAAACCGACCACCACTGATGGCGCCAGGACTGCGATGTACTCCATGATCAGTGCCCTTCAGGCTTCAACAAGGGGAAAAGAATGGTTTCGCGGATACCGGCCCCGGTAAACAACATGACCAAACGGTCGATGCCGAGTCCGATTCCGCCCATGGGCGGCGCACCGTATTCGAGGGCACGGAGGAAGTCCTCATCGAGCTGCATGGCTTCTTCATCACCGGCAGCGGACCTGCGCGATTGTTCCGTGAGGCGTTCACGCTGAATGACAGGGTCAATCAACTCGGAGAATGCCGTGCCGCGCTCCATGCCGCCAATAATGAGGTCCCACGCCTCGATCAAACGCCCGTCCTCGCGGTGCGGGCGGGCCAATGGCTGGGCCGACGGCGGGTAGTCGTACACAAAAGTCGGGTTGAGCAGCGTGGGCTCGACGATTTCGCCGAAGAGTTCAACCACAATCTTCTCGGCATCCCATTTCGGGTCCACTTTGACGTCGTGCTTGGCGGCGATCGCCAACAACTCCTCCACAGTGGTGTCCGGGGTAATTTCCACGCCCACGGCTTCTGAAATACCGGGGTATACCGCAAGCCACGCCCATTCGCCGTCGAGATTAATCTCACCGGCTTCCGTTTGGATGGTACGCGTACCCACAACGTCAGCCACATTCAGGATGATTTCCTTCATGCGTTCAGCCATGACGAACTGGTCCGCCCACGCCTCATAGCATTCAAGCGTGGTGAATTCGGGGCTGTGGGTGGAGTCCACGCCCTCGTTGCGGAACACCCTGCCCATGTCGTAGACACGGTCAATTCCACCCACGACCGCACGCTTCAGGAAAAGTTCGGTGGCAATACGAAGGGTCATTTTCTGATCGAAAGCATTCATGTGCGTTTCGAACGGACGGGCCGTTGCACCGCCGTGGACCAGCTGCAGAATGGGCGTTTCCACCTCGACGTACCCATGGCGGTCAAGGGTGTCGCGGACCGACCGGGTGATGGCCGCTCGCTTGTAAACCATCTCGCGGGCTTCATCGCGGACCATGAGGTCCACGTAGCGCTGGCGGACGCGGGTTTCCTCGTTGAGCTCCGCATGCAGCACGGGCAGCGGACGCAGCGCCTTGGACGCCATGGACCAGGAATCGGCCATCACGGACAGCTCTCCGCGACGGGAGGAAATGACCTCGCCCTTGATGAACACGTGGTCGCCGAGGTCCACCAGGGCCTTCCAGTCGGCCAGCGCTTCCTCGCCGACATTCGCCAGGCTCAGCATGGCCTGCAGGCGCACACCCTTGCCATCCACGCCGCCCTCCTGAAGGGTAGCGAAGCAGAGCTTGCCGGTGTTGCGGACAAACACCACGCGTCCGGTGACGCCGACAATGTCGCCCGTCGTCTCGTCAGCTTCGAGGTGTGCGTACTTTTCGCGGATTTCGCCGAGGGAGTGGGTCCGTTCTACGCCCACGGGATAGGCCTCCGTGCCGCGCTCGATCAGCTTGGCGCGCTTGTCCATGCGGATGCGCATCTGCTCGCTGGCGTCGATGGGTTCTGCGGAGGTGTTCGGGGCTGGGGTGTTTGCGGAAGTCACAATCCTTAAGTTTACCGTTGATTACCGACCTCCACTTCCGGACTTACCCAAGGGGGAAAAGCATAGACTCGGACAGTGGAGACATGGATGGTTGAAACGCACGACGGCGGCGGGCAGCTTGAGGTGCACAGCTTCAGGCCGGCGGCCGCTGCCTCGATTCCCGGCGCCCAAGCGCCCGCGGAACCAGCCGGCGTCGTGCTTGTCCATGGCACTTTGGTGACCGATTCCCTGTACTGGTCCTTTGCGCGGACCTTGAGCGTTCTGCTGGGGCGCCCGGTCCACAGTTACAACAGGAGGGGCCGCGGCAATTCCGCCCCGCAACCTGCGGGCTACTCCGTTGAGACTGAGATTGCGGACCTCCAGGCAGTCATGGAGAAGAGCGGGTCCACCGACGTCGTGGCGCACAGCTACGGCGGCTTCGTGGCACTGCAGGCAGCCCGGGAGATCAGCATCGACCGCTTGGTGACCTACGACGCCGCGGTGTCCTTGTCCGGCAACCTGAGCAGCCGTTGGCGGCCCGAGCTTGAGGAAGCAGTTACCGCGGGCCAACTGGACCACGCGTGGGCGCATCTGGTGCAGGGATTGGGTACTGCCGGGCCCATCTCCTACCTCCCGCTGCGTGCCCTCCGCACCTTGAGCGTGCTGTCGGCCCAAACCAGGCTGGGACTGGAGATGCGCTCCCTGCTGCCCACCGCCGTCGTGGAAATGCGGGCGGTCCTCGACGCCGACGCGCACCTTCACGACTTCATGAAACTTTCCACGCCCACCCTCATGCTCAGTGGTGGATGGAGTCCTTCATACTTCGGCGAGACAGGGCGGGCACTGGCCGGCGCCGTTCCCGCGATCGAGTTCGCAGTGGTGCCGCGGCAATTCCACGAAGGTCCGCTGCGGCCTGGACGGCGTCTGGCTGCACGGATCGCGCGGTTCCTTTCAGCGAACCGCCTCCCGGAAGAACGGGCTGACGCCACCTAAGATGTTCCGGTGAAGGAACGTGGAATCAAGACGCACGACGGCGGCAGCCTCGCCTTGTACAGCTACGGCGCCGAAGACGCGCCCGGGGAGCGCAGGGTGGTGCTGATCGGCGGCGCGTTTCTCACGGCCCTGATCTACCGACCCTTCTCCGTCGCCCTCGCGAAGGGCCTTGGCGATGGCTGGGCCGTGGACGTGTACGACCGCCGCGGCCGGGGAAAGTCCACAGACCAGCCGCACAACTACTCCATGGAAACGGAAATCGAGGACGTCCGTACGATCATGGACGCTACCGGCGCCCGCAATATCCTTGGCCATAGCCTCGGCGGTTCCGTTGCCTTGAACGCCGCGCAGGCGTTCGCCGGAACCCGGCACGAACCCGGCAAGCTTGCTGTCTACGATGCCGCGGTAAATATCGACGGGAGCATGGACACCGGCTGGGTTGATGGTTTCGCAGAGGCGGTAAACCAAGGCGACATCAACCGGGCCATGGCAAAGATGCGGCGCGGCATGGAGCCTGGGACTGCGCTGGCACGCGTACCGGAGCCCATCCTGGCTGGTCTTATGGCCGTGGTTTCCCGCACCAAGGTGAACAAGTTGTTCCGGCAGCTGCTGCCATCCGGAGTGGGCGAGCTGAAGGCCGCGTTCGAGGATGCAGACACGCCGCAGGACTTCTCCGTGCTGCCCTCGAACACCCATTTCATGGTGGGCAAGAAGAGCCCGCAGTTCTACAAGGTCACCGCGGCCCGGCTGAACAGGGCCGTTCCCGGGAGCACCCTGGAAGTCTCCCCCAAAGGTTTCCATGGTTCGGTTCCCGCGGCAGTCAATGAGCTTGTGACGGACATTTCGAACTACTTCACACGCTGACTTCTTATCTTTATTCACATACGGGACCGGTATGCGGCGTGCTGTCAGGTGGCTCGGCTAGGCTCGTGACATGACGCGCGACATCATCATGACCCACGACGGCGGACACCTCGAAGTATTCACTACCGGCGGTGAGCAGGCATCGCCGGGCTCTGGTGTCGTGGTGGTTCCCGCCTCGATGGTGACGGCCTCGGACTACACGCGGTTTGCCCAGAAACTCAGTGACGCCCTCGGCCGGCCAGTCCACACGTTCAACAGGCGTGGGCGCGGCGATTCATCCCCGCAGGCCGAGGACTACACCCTGGAAGCCGACATCCGCGATCTCCAGACCGTCATGGAGCACACGTCCAGTACGGATGTGTTCGGCCACAGTTTCGGCGGCGCCGTGGCATTGCACGCAGCGCGCACGCTGCCCGTGGAACGCTTGGCCGTCTACGATCCCGCGGTATCGGTCAACCACAGCGTCAAGGCTGAGTGGACGGACGACTATGAACGCGCGACGGCGGCAGGAGACTATGATCGCGCCCTCGCCGTTCTCATCAAGGGAGTCGAGACGGGCGGCGCCTTCGCGAGGATGCCGCTGTCCATGCTGACCCTGGCCAACAAGCTTGCAGCAGGAACTCCCCTGGGCAAGCAGCTGCGCGAGCTCATGACTTGTGGTGTCCGCGAAATCAAGGCGGTCATTGCCGCCGATATGCCTGCCGAGCCGTTCCTGGCCCTCCCCCTTGAAACGTTGATCGTGGTGGGGGAGAAGAGCCCCGCGTACTTCGGCGTGGCCTGCGGGCAGATCCACGACGTCCTCTCCGGATCCAGCTACACCATCCTGCCTGGCTTCGGCCATGACGGCCCGAATAAGGCTCCGGACAAGCTGATCTCGGAATTGTCGGAGTTCTTCTCGGGTTAGTGGGGTTTTAACGGCTGAAGGCCTCCCTTGGGGGAGGCCTGCAGCGGTGTTGTGTTGGTTAATGTGGGAGACCCCCCAACCCGGTGTGGGTTGGGGGGTCTCGACCTAATGGTTGTCCG
>NZ_SZVS01000016.1 GCF_007670255.1 Paenarthrobacter nicotinovorans
GACGAAACCACAGCCTTCACCCCACCCGCAGAGCTCGCTGCTTGACTTCCTAAACACGTGAGATGTCTGCGTCGCTTCTTTCCTTTCGAAGATTTCCGCCACCTTGCCCAGGGGAGGAGACGCCTCCGTCGGCCCCGTAGAGCACTTCGTGCCAGCAACGAAAAACAACTGGAGGGGAAGGGGAGCTGGCCGGTCACCTGAGCCGCCCCACCCGCCAACCATTTCGGCAAAGAATGGAGCACCACCACAATGAACGCAGCACCCACACTGGAAATGCTCGATCCCACCACCCTGACCGTGGACGTTAACGTCCGCAAAGACGCAGCCCTGACGGCTGACTTCATCGCTAGCATCAAAGAGCACGGCGTCATGGAACCGGTGATCGCCCACCGCAAGGACGACGGCACGGTGCACGTGCTGATGGGCCAGCGCCGCACCCGCGCCGCTGTCGAAGCCCAGCGCACGGAAATCCCGGTGATGATCATCGAGAGCCCGGAGGAGGCCGAACGGATCGTCACGCAGGTCGTGGAGAACATCCAGCGCGCCGAACTGACCGAAGCCGACGAAGCGGACGCCTACCACCAACTGTCCCTGATCGGCGTTTCAGCGGCGGCGATCGCCAAGAAGACCGGACGGAAAAAGACCACCGTCGAGGGAGCTTTGAAAGCCAAAGCATCCGAGGCCGGGACCGCCGCCCTGGGCAGGGGATGGAGCATCGAAACTGCCTTGATCATGGCCGAGTTTGAGCAGGACGAGGCCGCGACGGCAGACCTCGAATCGGTCCTCATGGACGAACCCGACCAGCTGTTCCACGTCGCCCAGCAGATCCGGGATGACCGGGCACGCGAGGCCGCCCTCACCAAACTGATCGATGGGCTGAAGGCCGAGGGCAAAACCATTGTTGACTACGCCGGGCACTACGCCGACGAAGAGAACCTATTCGTTTCGGCAGCGAACCGGGCCGACGGGGAACCGGCCACCGACGAGGACGCGAACGCTGCCTTTGTCTCCACCGACTACCGGGGCGAGCACAGTGTCAGACTGGTGATCACTGGTTGGAAGGAACTGGGATTCACCCCGCGGCACGAACGCTACGACGGCGGTAGCAATGTCCAGAAAGGACCGATGACCGAGGAACAGAAGGCCGAACGAAAAACCCTGATCGCCAACAACAAGGCCGCAGAGTCGGCCACCATCGTAAGGCGTGAGTTCGTCAGGAACCTGTTGGCGAAAAAGCAGGCACCGAAGGGCTGGCAGCATTTCACCGCCTACGCGCTCACGCACCACCCTGAAACGGCCAGCGGCTATGACGGGAAGGTGGCCGCTGACATGGTTGGAGCGAAGTCCGACGAGACGGACCGGTGGGGATGGAACCCGTTGCGGGATCACGTGGCCAAGTCCACGGCCCGGCCCGAGTTCTCTCTGATCGCGCTGGTTTGCGCCGGGTATGAGAAGACCATCGCCAAAGACTCATGGCGGCGGCCCAGCCAGAACCACCGGGACTATCTGAACCAGTTAGTCGAGTGGGGATACACGGCGAGTGAGACCGAGCAAATGATCATCGACAGCGGAAAACCCGCCGAGGAAACCGAAGCGGCATAAGAGAACCTTGCCGGGCGGAACCCCCGCCCGGCAAGGCACCGAGCCACTAACCACATCGTCGGCCTGGAACCGTTTCGTGCGCGGGCGGTCCGCCGCTCCGGGGCGAACCACAGCAGCCACTCACCAGCGGCGGACCGCCAACAACGCACCCACCGCCCACGAAAGACACTGCCGCGGATCCCGGAGAATCCACGACACCCCACCAAACCCCTGGTTGCGATTCGTTCACACATCTTCAGCTAAGCTGAAATCAATAGGTTTCCTTTTTTGCCGAAGGACACGAAGGGCCGGCTACCAAGCCGGCCCTTCGTGTTTAAGCCTGTGAATCACTCGAGGTGAATGCCTCTCAGGCAGCCTCTGCCTCAGATTCCTCGGCACCCTCGGGAGACTCTTCCGCGGGGCTCTCGGTTGTGTCCGCTGCGGCGGACACCATATCGGCGAGCCGCTTGACCTCGGCCCCGCTCAGACCTAGACGCGCCGCCACATCCGACTTCGCAGCCCCGGAGTCGAGCATCGCTTTGACAGTACGCGCGGACCCAAGCACAGCGGCTTCGGCATCGGTTTCTGCCTTCGCCAGGATCGCGTCAGCCTTCTGTTGCGCCTCGGCACGGACCTGCTCGGCCTGCTCCTGCTGTTCAAAGAATTCTGCGGCCATTTCAATCAGGCGTTCGTGCCGCTCAGTCATTTCCCTGGCCTTGGCGCGAGCCTTCTCCCGCGCCGCCAACTGCTGTGCTGATTTCCGTGGTGTCGCCATGACTGGTTTCCCTTCCCCTGGGGTTGCCCGTGCCACGACCCTACGGCGGGCGCCGCACTTGGTGGCACGGGAGGCGGCGATGCGCCGCAATGGTCCTCGCTTACGCTCGGGCTGGTCATGCCCTGGTTGTCCACACGTGGACAGCTCCGAGATAAGGACGGTCTCTCCGCTGCCCACCCGGGGATAACCAGGGCGACGGTTCCACACAATCGAACGCACCGTGGAGAACGAAAAGCGTGTTACCCACCGCCCATTCTCATGTGCAGAACCGCATCAAACCTTGATGGCCCGATCCTACCCTTTTTCGTTCCGTTCCATTGAGCACCGCTCGCAAGCTCACATCGGCCAATTCCACAGACCCAAAAAGCGCAATATCTGTCACACCTCATGCATCATCGACAAGTGAGGCCATTTCGCCGGTAAGCTGGGTTCCGTGATGACCGTGCACAAGCTCAGTGCCGGCGACGGATACACGTACTACACACGTGAAGTCGCCAGCGGTGATGAGCTGCGCGCAGGCAACCGTGATCTGGGCGATTACTACACCGTCGACGGCAACCCGCCGGGCCAATGGGGCGGCGGCGGAGCGTCGAATCTGGACGTTTCAGGGGAAGTCACCGAAGACCAAATGGCCGCCCTGTTCGGTGAAGGACTCCACCCGAACGCCACCGCCATCCTGGCAACAGACCCCAAAGCGGACGTGGCCCTGGGCCAGCGATACCGCAGGACACAGCAAAAAGACAACGAACTTCAAGCGCGCATCAACCGCGCCACCGGCGACTACCAGCGCATGAACCACCGCGAACCAGATGCGGACAACCGGCGCCTGATCCGGACCAAAGAGGGCGCCCAGTACTTCCGCGAGCTCAACGGACGGAACCCCGCCGACAAGGAAGAACTCGGGCAGTTCATCACCGCCCAAACCAAACCAGCAGCACAAACCGTCGCCGGATACGACCTCGTGTTCGCGCCCGCGAAGTCAGCGTCCGTGCTGTGGGCCATCGGCGGTGAAGAGGCGCGCAAGGAGATCGAAGCCGCCCACAACGAGGCCATCGAAGAGACCATGGCCTACCTCGAACAGGAAGCCACCTTCAC
Organism: Paenarthrobacter nicotinovorans; assembly: GCF_007670255.1. GTDB lineage: Bacteria > Actinomycetota > Actinomycetes > Actinomycetales > Micrococcaceae > Arthrobacter > Arthrobacter nicotinovorans_B. The sequence continues at coordinate 3,452 of NZ_SZVS01000016.1, forward strand.
CCGCCGCGGCCGCAACGGCGTCCGCCAGGAAGACGTTGACGGCGGGCTCATCTACACCAAGTTCCGTCACTACGACTCCCGCAACGGAGACCCGCAGCTGCACGACCACATCGTGGTCTCCAACAAGGTCATGGGCGCTGACGGGAAGTGGTCCAGCCTCGACGGTCGGCTGCTCTACCAGTTCAACGTGGCCGCCTCCGAGATGTACAACAGGGTGGTCATGGAGAAGATCTGCACCCGCCTCGGTGTCGGGTTGAAGGAACGCAAAGTCACCGGTGACCGGCCCGTCATCGAGATTGCCGGCGTCGACGTCGCAGCCATCGAAGCAGCCTCTTCCCGTCGTGCCGGCATCAAACCCGTCATGGATGAACTGACCGCCGAGTTCACCGAAAAGCACGGCTACGCACCCACCAAGAAGCAACTGATTGCCCTGGCCCAGCAGGCCACCCTGGACACCCGCCCGAGCAAGAAAGAAGCCCGCCAACTCTCCGCCCTTGTCGGCGAATGGATGGAAGAACTCGGCAACATCCCCGGCGTCGTCGTCGGCCCTGCAGCCCTCGAGAAAGCACGCGCGCACCGGCACGACGCACGGGCCGAGGACGCCCAAGGAGACGGTCTTCCGTGGATGGTTGCCCACGCTGACGAGATCGATCCGATCCTCGAAGCACAAGGCGTTATTGAACGCCTGGAGCAAACCAGGGGCGTGTGGGGAGAACACCACATCAGGGCCGAAGCAACCCGCCGGCTGGGCTCCCGCCTCGGTGAAATGCCCATCCCCAAGGCACTCCTGGAACAAGTCACCGCCCGTGCCACGGACCAGTTTTCCCTGCGCATCACACCCGAAACCCGCACCCCCGACATCGACGCGCTCCGCCTAGCCAACGGCGGATCCAAGTACGGCAAACCACACTCCACCCTCTACACCTCAGTCGGGATCCTCCACAGCGAAGACCGGCTCCTCACAGCCGCGCAAAGCGTCGTCATCCCCGCCGCCACCGTCGATTCCTTTGACGCTGCGTTGGCCCGACAAGAGAAGACGTTCGACGCAGGGCAGCTGCGCATGGCCAAAGAGTTCGCCTGCAGCGACCGGCTGCTGCTGATCGGAGTCGGCCCAGCCGGTGCAGGTAAGACCACAGCACTGAAGCTCGCCGCTGACACCGTCCGTGAAGCCGGCGGCCGCGTCTTCGGACTGGCACCGACCGCCGTGGCCGCGGCCGTGATGGGAACCGAACTCGGAGCCACCGCAACCACCATTGACTCCTTCGTTCTCGCCCACACCAACGGCACCCAGGATGAGAAGAACACGCCCAAACCCGGCGATGTGATCATCATCGACGAGGCAGGAATGGTCGGAACGCAACGGTTTGCCGCTGCCGTCACCATCGCAGAGCAGCACGGCGCCGTGGTCCGTGCCCTCGGTGATGACCAGCAGCTCTCCGCCGTCGGCTCCGGCGGCGCGCTGCGCCTTTTGAAGAACACCGTCGGCGCAGTCCACCTGGAGGACCTGCACCGGTTCCGGAACGCCGACGGCACCGCGAACGAGGCAGAAGCAGCAGCCACCCTGGCCCTGCGAGAACCCCCGGTTCACGGCGTCGATGACCCTTGGACGTTCTACCGGGAGAACCGCCGCGTCGTCGGCGGGGACGCCGAAACCATGACGGCCCAGGTGTTCGAGGCGTGGCAGAAAGACACCAACGCAGGCAAGCACTCCATCATGATGGCCTTCGACAACGCCACCGTCACCGAACTGAACGCCCGCGCCCAGGCATACCGGATCGCCACCGGCGAACTCGACCCGGACACCTCGGCAGCCCTGCTGCGCGACGGGCTGACCGCCCGCGCCGGGGACATCATCGTCACCCGCGAGAACAACCGCCGCCTCGCGACCAACCGGGGCAAAGACTTCGTCAAAAACAACGACGTCTGGAACGTCCTCACCACCCACGAAGACGGTTCCCTGACCGTCCGGCACCACGGCCACCAAGGCACCATCACACTCCCCGCCGACTATGTGCGCGGCAAAACGATGCTCGGATACGCGGCAACGATCCACCGCACCCAGGGCGTCACGTGCGACACCGTGCACGCCCTGATCAGCTCGGGACTGTCCCGCGCCCTGGCCTACGTCGCCGCCTCCCGTGGCCGGTACTCCAACAAGCTCTACGGCATCGTCGGCGACGGAGAATCCATGGAGGACGTGCTGACAGCCGTGGCCGCCAACCACGACGGGAACCTCACCGCGCACGAACAGATGGATGTCGCCCGCGCCCAAGCCCGGTCCCTCCCGGACATGTCCGCTCAGTACCGGGACATCGACGCCCAGGCCAACGAGCTGCGCATGGCCAACATCGCCCGCCGTGAACTCGGCGAAGGCATCGCCGGGACGTTCACGAAATCCCCCGCCTGGGGAGCAGTGGCCACGCACCTGCGCGCGGCCGAGAACGAAGGCTTCAACCTCGCCCACCTGCTCAAAGACAGCGTGAACGAGGAAGACTTCGGAGCGTCCGAGGATCCAGCCGCCGTTCTGGCCTGGCGTATCGAGGACCGCCTCGACCGGTGGCGAGCACGCGCTGCCGAACCCGGTCGCCGGCCCCTTGAATCCATCACCGACGAAGCACTGGAACGCCTCAACCGCCGCGCAATCAGCGAGCTGATGCGCGCCAAAGCCGAAGCAGCGCGCACACCTGGTGCCGAGACCCCGGACCGGAAAGAACTCACGCGCAATTGGATGGCCGAAGGGAAAGATACGCCGTGGCAGCGGCGCCTCCACGGCCACCTCAGCGACGATGACCTGGCAGCACGGCTCCGCTCCGCACAGCAACAGGCCCGGACGGATACGACCATCAACGACCCCGCAGCGGCACGTAAAGCACAGTGGGTGGCATCGTCCCTGCACAAGGAACAATCGCTTCGGGAGCTGATGCGCCCCGATGCCCGGGCAGATGAAGCCTACGAACGCGGCGCACTGAGCAACTACCGCCGGGACGAGAACGCACCCAAGGTAGAAGCAGCCGCGCAGATCCACCGCAGGATCCGTGCTGAAATCGAACTGCGCCGCCAACTACCAGCCCCCGTCAGCATCGAGGCAGCAGCTGACCGGCTGCCGGCATGGATGGCACCGGCCGACGTCGTCACACATGACGACACCCCGGCCCTGTGGCGGACAGAACTGGCTGCCCGCCGGGAAATCATGGCCACCGAAGTCACCCGGCTTGGCGCACAGCTCGCGGCCGAAAGCCCAACCTGGGCAACTGCCCTCGGACCGGTTCCGTCCGATCCCGCGCGCCAGCAACAATGGCGGCAGCTCGCCGTGGAAATCTCCACCTACCGCGACATGTACCGGATCCCAACCAGCCAGGCGGCACCCGTCCCGGCTGACCACCAAGACAAGGGTCTTGGGTCAGAGCTCAGCCAGCGGGTCACGGCCATGCACAAGTACACGGCCCAGACCGCCAAGGAACCCTTGTCGCCGGATGACGCGTCACTCATGGCCGAGGCCGCCCAGGTCGAAGCCATCGTCAAGGAAACCCCAACACCGGCCGAAGACGTCGTTGACCACCTCCAGCAGGAACGCGGCACGGAAGCGCAGCTCAGCCCCGCCCAGGAACGCGCCGAACGCATGGCCGCACTCGCCCGCAAGGTCCGGGAGAACCGAGCCAAGCGCAAAGGACAGGAACCCGTGGGTGGGAATACTGAGGCGGTCAGGGAAGCTCTGGATCAGATCAAGGCACGCCGTGCTGAGGAGGAGGCTCGACGTGCAGAACCCCAGCAAGCGAACGACCCGGGCCCGCAACAGGACCGCCGCGGCCCTGGACATAACCTGTAGAGATGGATCCTTTTGAGGTGCTGGCCCGTCGCACCTCATAGACTCTTGGGAGCACGATGACCGACGAAGTTTTTCCTGAACACAAAGAACAACCAGGCGTCTTTTGGGTTAAGGACGGCAACGAGATTGCTGGGACGGTCGAGTATACGGAAGACGGCTACACTCTCAGGCTTACTGGCTTTTGCTTTCCACCAGCGCAAGTTGAAATCCTCGGTGATGGCGCTATTCGATACGGTAGGGCTCCGGATAAGATCGCAGCCGACTTCGCGGCCAGGGTGATTTTCGGCCGCCTCAGCGATGAATCGCTGGTCACTTTCCTGGACGCTCATATGCAGCCCGGTCCGGCCTTGCCGTTCAAGGACCGTCAGGTACTCCAAGGTCAGCGACGCCTGCACGGGGCACACATATCAGGTGAAGATGAAGAAGTTGACGGAATCCGCTGGTCTTGGCCAATTCCTGCTTCGGCGGTCAACTGGACAACAGAAACAGAGGTTGCGGGCCCCGTTCCAGGGCAGCTGGCACCGTGGACACATGACCAGAACGCCGGCCTGACTTTCATGGCCAGAACCCCGTCGCCCTTGGAAATGCTGATACAGGATGTCCAGTCGCCGGCTGCGCAGCTTCTTGGGCTCTGGACCCAAAAACAGGCGCCTCTGCCCCTGGTCACCGAGATCTTCCTTGTGGGGCCGGGGTGGTGTTCTTATGTTCACAAGGAGCAAGAGGAACAAAAGTTCCTTCGGTCGAGCGCATTAGTCCCCCTGGGAAAGCTGGGGATGGAGGAAATGGCTTCATGGCTGGTGCTAGCGGCGAAACTTAACCCGTTCCCGTACATCGCCAACCTTAAGCCAACTGTTGTGCAGGTCGATGCGCAGGTTTTAGTGACGGCGCTGGAGGGGTTGCATCGCAGGTTGCACATCAACGAGCGACCGTTTCATGAAGTGAGTGTGCGAGGGGTGGAGCGTGCCATGAAGGCCGCGCGCCTGGCTGGTGTCCACGCGCTGGTAACTGAAGGTCTGACGGATGAAAGTGTCGCGAACAAGGTTCTGCGTGACGCGCTGAGCTATGTGGACCAGCCCAGCTATCACGCAAGAATTGTTCAACTGGTATCTCCAGTGTTGGAGATTGCTCCTGGTGTGTGCGGACCGGAACTGGAGCCCTGGCTGGCGATCGTCAAGAAGATCCGCAACGACCAGAGCCACCAGTTGCTTGGGACCTTCAGTGCTGCGGAACTCGGGCCCTACTTCGTTGCCACAACCTCCTGCAAGTGGGTGCTGGTCCTTCGCATTCTCCTTGAGATTGTTTCCCCCGAGGATCTCCGGGGAGCAGTGAGGAACTCCCAGAGCTTCATGTATGCCCTTGCCAACATGGACGAAGAGCACGTTTGGGCTGAACAGGGTGCGTTGGGAACATTCACCGCAGTCGAAGCGGACAGCGATGACCATGCGAACAGCGGCCACCTTTAGGCTGTCGCCCTTCCAACAACTCCCTCAACGAGAGATGTCTGGCCCATTGTTCATGAGGCTCCGCAAACACGTCAGAGCCAGCGCCCGACCCGCATTCATGAAGGTGGCGACTACGAGGTAGTGACGTCATGGCGGCCAGACTGATGCGGACAAGGGCAGTGAGCGGTCTATTGGCCAAGTCGCTTAAGGGCCGCCCATGATCCCCGGGCAGTCTTGATATCCGATTCGGTGACTAGCAGGTATCTCCAGGTGTCTGACGTGATGCCTGACGCGTTTACCTTGTTCACGTATCGTCTTGCAGCCTCCCGCTTAGCAATGACCTCGTCACTAGTCACTTGGTTATCAGCTTTGGCCTCGATGATCCAACGAAATCCGTCCTGGGACGCCGCTACAAAATCAGCGTTGTATCGGCGTCCGGACGATGCCCATACGATGGAAAGATCGTCATTGAGCAGCCGGCACCACTCGGTTATCTCGTGAGTTTCGTCAAGGAGGATGGCCAAATCACGTTCGGGCGCGGAATCGAACCAGTTCACTGCGTGAACTGATCGTTGCCATCCCTCGTATGCCTGTCCTCGGTCGAAGGGACCGTGCCGGTTCCCGGTTACAGGTCTGGTATTCCGGCGAATCGCATTGATTGTCGAAACGGACACAACTTCCTCAAACTGGGGCGCTGACGCGAAACGCCTGTATTCCTTGTTGATTGCGTCTAGGAGCAGAGCAGTAGCCCTACCTAAGTACGCTGAAAGGAGGGTGTCCGCACCGCCGTTCAGGCCTTCAAGGAAGGCATCGAGAATTGGCTCCACGGCGCGGCGCTCGACATCACCTTGATCTTTGCGCGCCGCGACAATCCCGAGCCCGAGAACCGCGTCAGTCAAGATGGCGTGTAGCTCAGACATGGTGAAGACCAAGCCCGATGCTTCGACTCTGTCAACCGCTTCGGTCGTCCTAATTCGAGTCGACTTCATGCCCATAAACGGATCTGTGTACACCTCCGCTGTCACTACTGTGCGTCGTAGTGTGTCGTCGGGGGAGGTTTGGAGCCGTTCACCGAGTTTGCGGAACTGCTCGTGGTCAGTGATATCGGTCAGCGAAAACGTTGACTTTACCGCGACAGGTCGAAGCAGTGGAATCTGTATCGGGTGCTTCGGCGCGATCTCTGTGTTGAAACGAAAGTGCTGAGCCGCGGCTGCCTCCCCCCGTGCGTCAATGGTTGCAAGCGCCGGGGTTCCAGAAGGGATCTCAGATAGGTCTGGGGCTAAGAGTTTCCCGGCAGAGCTGGTCGACATACCGCTTCCGCCAGGTTGGTCTTGCGTCCAGCTCGGGAGTTGCGACTGTCCAGACTGGGGAAGGACAGGGGTCTCGACTGTTTCCGTCTCGCGAACCACCACTACATTTCCCTGAGAATCGGTTCTCAGAGATGCCCGAATCTTATGGTCCATGAACTGTTCGGAGAAGACGCTTTTTCGCCGCAGTAGATCCTCGTACTTGTCGTGCGCCAGGACTTCCAAGGTGTCCAGCATTTCGATACCCGTGTATTCGCCGAATGGGAGGCGCAAGCCGCGCCCCAGGACCTGTTCGGTCAGGACGTCAGACAATGACGGTTGGGTGGATAGAAGGACGTAAACGTTCTTGACGTCCCACCCTTCTTTCAGCATCTGTACCGAGATGACGATGCGGATCGGGGAATCTGAGTGCTCAATGTCCTGGAGCCGACGGAGCTCAGTCTCTTCTTTCGCGGCGGGTACTGACTTCGAGTGAACGATCAGAACGGAATCGCGGTAGCTTCCACCCTTAAAGTCCGGAGACCGCACAATATTTGCCCATTGCTCTGCTTCAGTGATGTCGCGAGCCACAACCAGCATGACCGGATTGATTCGGGGTACACCTTTTGCCTGTGACCACTGATCTGACAGTTCGCGTTTACGCTCAAGGAGCGTAGTACCGTCCAGCAACTTGGTAACGGGATCATTTTTGTCGTCGCGGCGCCCGACTATGACAGGTGTCTTGACGTATTTACCCGCGATCGCGGCAGCAAGTGGATACCGAAAGATGATCTGATCTTCGGGAGTGGACTTGTGGGGGGTGGCTGTTAGGCCGATGAGCGCCCAAGGGTGCAGTTCGCGGACCGCTGCAGAGAACTGTTTGCCGTAATATGCGTGGTGTTCGTCCGCGAAGATCACCAGGTCGGCGGCTTCTTGCATCCGCTGGTACAGGCCGGAGCCAAGCCCTTCCTGGAAATCGTGGGTGCGTCGGCCCACTTTCGTGGATGGTTTCAGCAAGGATTGAACTGTAAAGACGTACAGCTTCACTCTGGAGTCGTCCTCCATGGCCGAAGCCATGGAGGGCGTGTTGAAGTTATCAGCGGTGACCACCACCAGGGGGGCGTTCATCCCCTTCGTAATTGATTTGGGATTGCCTGGCGTGAGTTGGGCGACCGTCTTTTCGAGAATCGTTCGTGAAGGAGCTACAAGGGCAAAGTTCCGTATGCCAGGGACGAGGGCCAGATACTCCAGTGCCCCTGCAAAAATGAACGTCTTACCCATACCGGTTGCCGAGTCCACGACTCCTTCGAAGGGTGCCGAGCGCTGTTCGATGTCAAAATGGCGAAGGAGCTCGAAGGCGATGGACTCGATGGCATCACGGTTTGGCTCTCGCAGATCCAGCCGCTTGGAGACGGCCGTAAGAGCGCCGAGGTCTATGTGGACAGAATTCACCGCACAGTCTCCTTGCTTTCCCCGCCAGTCAGGACGACGCTTGGCCACTCAATGACAGTTCCGCCGGATTGAAAGGACCGCCGGTAGTCATCGAGGATCGACTGTGGGATTTTCTTAACGTTCGATCCCAGCCGTAGTTCAGCCAGTGCAGCATGGCAGTCAGGGTCAACAGCAGTCCCAAAAACAGTCAGCAGCTCTTCTTCGTCGAGCCAAGAGACAAGTAGGTCTAGAACTTCTGGGTTGAGCAGGCCGTCAACAACGGCTAGCCGCGTTTTACCTTTTCGTCCACAAAACGGGGCCCCATCGGGATCGTAGGAAAAGGATGCCTGTGCTGCTACGGCCTCTGCCAATTTGCCGGCTGTTGCCCAGGAAGCGACAACGACGCGATCATCTTCTGTTCGCTCGAACATGGACGGGTGAACATCGAGTACCCGGAAACCGCCCCCGCCAACCCATCCATTCGACTTGGTGACCCCGGAGTCATCCCTACCTTCTACTACTGCTTTCAGGCGAGGCAGTATGAAGTTCTCCACCGTGTCCGGAACGCGCTCGATGGCAACCCATCGGCGTCCAAGTTTCTGCGAGACGGCGGCAGTAGTCCCGGAGCCGACGAAGCAGTCAAGAACGATGTCACCCGGGTCCGTCGCAATTTTTACTATGCGTTCAATGAGCTGCTCCGGCTTCTGAGTGTCGAATCCACGGCGCTCTTTTGACTGCGAATTCAGCACTGTTATATCTGTCCAGAGGTCACCTACCGCGACTCCACCGTCTTTGTCCAGATAACGCTTGAAACGAGGCGTTCCACCGCCCTTAGGAAGCTGGATGTAACCAGCAAGAAGGAGTGCATCTAGTTTTTCACGCGTGGTCATGGATACGGCTTCGGAACCAAGTATTTCGGTGGCCTGAGGTGCGCGCCAATGCAGTCCTTTTGCCGTGACATCTACCCCTTGCCAAGGCTCGCCGCTGTCTCCGTTACGAATCCCCGCTGCCGTTAAATCACCGAGAGTGTAGGGGCCTCGTTCGTCTGCGGCCGAGTACTTGCTTTTCAGATACTTCTCTTCATAGGGAAGAAGTATGGGACGGAACTTTGTATCAGCGCTCTTGGCGTAAACGAGGAGCGTGTCGTGCATGGTTCCTAGGTTCCGTACGGCCGCCGACTTGCCCGTGGTCCGCCGCCAGATGACGGTGTTGCGATAGTTGTCCGCTCCGAAGACCTCGTCCATGACCAGACGTGCGCGGTGGACTTCCGAGTTGTCCAAGTGAAGCCAAACGACGCCGTCGTCTGCAAGAAGCCGATTTATTTGGGTGAGTCGATCACGCAACATCGTGAGCCAGACCGAGTGTTCCAGAGCGTCGTCATACTGTTCAAAGGCGCGGGCTGTATTGAAGGGGGGATCAATGTAGCAAAGGCGGACTTTACCAACGTACTCGTCTCGAAACTCAGGTAGTGAAGCGAGCGAGGAAAGCCCGTGGAGAGCGTCGCCTCTGATCAACAAGTTGTCACTTGCGCGTCGAGTCTCAGGTGCAGTGTCGCCGACGCTTGTCACGCTGTTGAGTAGGCGGATCTCAGCGACTCGGTGATCGTGGGGGTCAACCCACTCGAAGGTGTCACCACCATCGTGTGCCAACAGCCTACGATCTTTGTTGGTCCACGTAAGTTCGAGCCGCCCTTGATAGTGCGCCGTCATGACTCTCCTTAGTAAGTCGCCCCACCTGACGTGGACTTCTTGCTTCATCGCCTTTCGTGCTCTCACTTTGGGAAGGGAGAAGGCGAACTTTCCAACCCTACATCTGGCGGGATGAAGGGTCGTACGCTGCGGAATGGATGCATGCTCATCCAGCGCCCGGGCGCCGGGTAGCAAAAGGGAGTCTGGGAGGCCGCGGAAAGCTGAACGGCAGGTGCCTCGCCTGGAATGTTAGAGGACTTCTGGCCGTGATTTAGTATGTCCATGATTTTCGAGCTCCTTGAGACCCTTGCGGCCATCGACCCCAACGAGCAGGCCCAGCGTGCTGCTGACGCAGCTTGGGAATCCGCGCGGTGGGCATTTTGGATGCTCTTGGTGACCGTCGGCCTCTTGGTTGGTGCATTCCTTGCCGCTCTGTACGCCAAGAGGACCTGGGAAGCCACGAATGCGCAGCTCAGTATGGCCCGCCGAATGGAGACTGAGCGTGAGGCCAGCAGCGTCTCGGCCTGGCTTCAGGACGCCAAAGGGAGCGACCCCGCTGTCGAAGTCTTCGTTCGCAATGGTAACGGCGGCCCTGTCTACGATGTCGAGTGCCGGATTCTGGCCAAGAGAGCAAATCTGACTATGCCCACAGATGTGGTCCGGACTCATTCGTATGTCGCGCTCGGACCAGAGGACATGCGGGCCACCGCAGTCAACTATGCCTTCAACATGTCTCCCAACGAATACGTCTTCAGTCATAAGGACCCTAAGGATGGTGTGCGGTACACGCGGAACAAGACAACCAGTGTGTTCTTTGAATCGGACAACGAATGGAAAGTTTGGGATGGCCGGCCCGGTACGGACGGCCTAGCAGTCGACCTGACTTTCAGAGACTCCGCAGGCCGTTCTTGGCGGCGGGACTGGCACGGTCAACTTGCCCAGATCCAAGGCGAGGAAAGCTAAGTAATCAGGGCAGTCACATGTCCAGCAAAGCCGCAGCGCGCTGGATGCTGCATCTTTCCAAACTGTCAGCCCGATAAGCTATAGCCTTCCAGGGGTCACGGGGACGCCCGTAAGCCAGTAAAGCTCCCCGAAAGACCCTGATAACTACCGAAGTGAGCGGGACGGACGGAACGCAGGAGCGGGACGGCAGCGAGAGCAGGTAGGCTCAGAGTAGGGTCGTCCCCTGTAAGTGTTGTGCTGGATAGTGCAGTGCTGGTGGGGGTGGCCCTACTTCTGTATTCACCAGCACTCGGCAGTGGAAAGGGCAATACAGAGGCATCAGCTCCGCTACTGAGCGGTTCCCGGTCGATAGGATGAGCTTTCGATACTCAACGACCCAGCCTCGACCCTGTCAGCAGCGAAGCGAGGAGTGTTCGTGGCCAGCAGCTTTACCGCCTCGCCCAGATCGAGGCCCTGTATCAGCATCAGTTGGACGTTAGACGTGACATTCTGAACAGCAAGCTGCTCCGCTTCCTCCCGCCGTGTCGAGAACGACTCGTCCGACTCACCGAGCTCTCTGCTCACGTTGGCAGATAGCTTTTGTAGTTCCGCGGCTACAAGTTTCGTGAGAACCGCAATATCCTCAAGCTCTTTCTGGGCTTGCTCTGCGGTGATATTTACCGCGTCGGCTGTGGCACCAGCCGCAACCCCGTGGGCCAGATCAATAGCTGTCGAGGGGTCGACGTCAGTGACTTTTGCGTCTTCGGGGGCGTGGTCACGCGGCACGCTGGACTTTCTCTGAGTTACGCGCTTCCAAATACTCTTAGCGGCCGCCTTCATCCAAGCTATGGCTCGGGGACGGCCAGTTTCGTCCCACCACAACCTAATCTGTGGCTTAGCTTCATCAGCCACATCCTTCAGGAACTGAACGAGAAGGTCCTGAAAGAATTCGCTCCATCGACCTGCGCGGCGGTTGTCTTCCGGCATTTGGTCAGCATGTTCATGCGGAGGCGTCGGCAGCGTCGGCTGATCTTCGCGGCTCAGGGGATCCCAACGGGTGCCCTGTCGGCCAAGGTACGTTACGTTCCACCAATCGTCGGGACCTTTACGGACCTGGTATTGAGTGGGCTCTTTTCGCGGTGATTCTGTCACGTCTGCCTCCCGGGGCTGTGTCGATGCATCGGGGCGTGAAACAACGTGCCGCCCAATGCTCTGATCATAGTTTCGCCTTTGAGAATCTACTGTCATACCGCATGATGCCTCTATGGGACTTAGGGACGGCGCGTCCAACGGGCTTCGCATGCGGCTTGAGGGTGTTGGAGTCAGACCGAATCTGGCTTTCGCGATTGGTCAGGTGGCCTACCTGCCAGAGAAGAAAATTCCCCAATGGATTGCACCACCAGTCGTGTCAAGGTCAGAGGTGACCTGGCTGGTGTCCGAATATGAGAAGCAACTTCGAGCGACGCCAGCAGGTCTGGCTTCGATCGCTTTGGTCCAGGGAATGTGCACAAGGATCTTTGGAACCAACGGAGAAGCCATGTTTGTGGGCTCCTATCCTGAGTTCTCCGAAGATCGTTGGCACGAGACGGTCCAGCAATTTCCCGAATACCGCGCCGCCTCGGAGATCCTCCACCACGCTGACTCTGGACTGGAAGTAGAAATGGCCAGCCCAAGCCGGACAACCGCGATACGTCCATGTGTGCGGATCCCTGAGATCTCAGAAGTGTTGGAGCTGTCAGCCTTCGAGGAACACCAGCAATCGATGGCGGCTATGTTCGTGGAAAACGGTGGAGAGCCGGACATCCTCTGGCCTTTGGTGGACCAGTATCTCCAGCCGATGATTTTCCGATACCCGTTGAGGTCCTACATGACCAGCGAAGACGTTTCCGGGGCCTGGCTTGTAGAACGATATGTTGCCTATGTTGCTAAGGGCTTCACCCTCGCTGAACTGTCGGACCAGTTCTTTTCTTCCGGTTCCATCGGCTCCTCCGAAAACGAGGCTTTCAAAGAGTTCATCTATACCGCTGTGGCGGATTTCTACGCCCTCATTATGTGCGCGATAGAAACCGCAGGAAGGGAACAGCTCGTCGCCATAGATGGAAACGCGGTCGAGCTTGACCCGCTGGAACTGATCAGATATTGCGCCATCCTCGACGAGGTCGTATCCGCGCATGACGCAAACGACCCGCTGCGCTTGATCTTCCGAGAAAGCTGAGATGCCCTACATAGAATCCCGGTCCCGGCCTACCAGTGAGGAAGCCCCGATAGTATTTAGGCTTCCGAAAGAAAGGGCATGGTCCATTGGGGGGAATGCATGGCTTCGGCCTGAAGGACAGGCCGCTGGCTGAGCTGTACCGGACGACTACTGGACCTGTGGCCTTCATTGATGAGTCCTATAGGGAACCCCTGCATACGGATGAACGGCCGTTCTATTCGATGTCGGCCGTCATCGTCGGCCGTGACCAGGGAGCCCTTGTCAGGGATGTCCTGATGGACATTCCGGGCAGCACCTACTGGCACACCACCGAGGCGTACCGAACCCCAGCAGGGAAACGGGTCATCAAGGAGATGATCGACTACATTGCCGGTGCTGCGGAGTACAACATCGTCACGGTGCAGACCCAGATCCGCAAAGACGACCCTTCCATGAAGACCGCACGGCATGAATGCCTGGGTGCTTTGACGAAGGAGCTCACGCGTGGTTCCGGCCCAAACGCTGTACGGCTCTTGGTGGTCGAGTCCCGCAATGCCCGTGCGCACCCGGGCGGAGACGCCGATGACGCCAACGTGCTCAAGCAGTTGCGTTCTGCCGGCAGTATCGATCGTCTCGTGCATGTCCATCACACGTCCCCGAGCAGGGAGCCGCTGTTGTGGGCGGCGGATCTGAGCGTGTGGGCGTTCCGTCGGAACTTGGCTGTCGGCGATAAGCAATGGTTCGAACCGTTGCAGGATATCTCCACGGTGTTGCACGTGGACGGCGCGGATGTGTCCGTTAAACGAAGCAACCCCCATCTGCCGCAGCAAAGTCCGGGGGTCCAGCAGACGGTCTCCCATGAATCCGGCCGTGGCCGGGGCAGAGGGCCCGCTGTTGCTTCTGGATCAAGTGTAGTGTTTGACGGCTCCGAAAGCGAAGCTCTGGCTCGGATTCGGCGCATCGCCGGGGCCGCTGGGAAGACCGTGGAGCAGGAGGTGACGTTGGCCGTGGCCACCAACGAACCCCGCCGCCTGGTCGCGGCCGCGAACGCCTACCTCAGGCAGTCACGCCAACCAGGTGCGCCCGCCAAACCGCGCACGGAAGAGGCCATCGCCCAAGCAGCTCAGACGATCATGAAGCCTGAAGGATCTCAGAAGGTCAAAGCCGCGTTGGAGCAGCTGCGCCAACAACGGGCGGTTGAGGCAGGGAATCGCAGCATAGATACAACGGCGCCGAAGCAGCAAAGTGTCCACCGTCCTGGACATCAGAGATAACCCGGATGGTGGACGCGCTACGAATCATTTGACCATCCTGGAGAGAGAAGAGCCCGGTCGCACAGGTATAACCCTGACTGGCCCGGACTCGGATAGAACCGTCATGAGCCAGGCCCTTGATTATGCCGAACTGGAACATGTAAACCGGGGTCAACGACTGGCGAAGGGGACGAAACATGAAAGCTCAATTTGCGGTATTCGCCATCTGTGCCGTACTTCTGGCTGGCTGTGCCTCGTCCCCGTCGGTTTCCCCAACCACAGCGGCACCTCAAAGTAATGACTACATGGCACCCCCGAACGCCACAAACCAGTCTGCAAGCGCTCCTGAACCCTCAGGACCGGGCACGTATTTGGTGGGTATCAAAGACGCAACGGTTCTCCTGCAAGTGCCGGCAGCGCAGCAACCTGATGCCGAAACCCTGGCCGTGCTTCAACTTATTGGCGTCGTGCCAGGCTCTTGGATTAGCGCCGATATAGACAACCGTAAGGGGCAGGATTCGGCCGTTCTCAACGTTGTAGCGCTGAGTACTCCGGAGGGTAAGCGCATTGAATACAAATCCCTGCCCGTGGTGTCTAACTCAATCCAAACGTCAGGCATGGCTTCCGATCTGCAGCGCCGTTACGTGACGTGGTCGAACGCGCAGCGATCATCAGCACACGCAGGAGAGCGAGTCACGGTGTGGCTAATGTCTACCGAACCGGCCCCGGGGGAATTTGTTCGTGTGGACGCGGCCTCGGGCACTGCTGGACCGAACACGAAAGCGGTGAAGCAATCGCCTTAGCCCTTTGAGATGCGAACACGGGCCACGTCCCCCACGATGGTTCTTGGTTCGGGCCTGATGTGGGTATGGATGACATTCAAGGAATAACTGTCAGTCTGAACCTCGCGACGGCTGTGCTGAAACTCGTTTCAAAGGTCGTGGAGGTGTTGGGGTACTGCCGCGCGTGGTGGATCGCCAAGCGAAAGCAGTGAGCGTGACCCCATGTGCCCGGCTATGGAGGTGGGTTGACCGTATCCAGCGGAGATTCGCCGACCGGTGGCTGCTTGCCTGGTCGAATGCTTCTTAAGAACGGACCACCGCCCCGGTTATCAGCGATAACCAGTGCGGTGGCCTCCACTCCCTTTGACGGGGAGAGGAACGAAGGGCCGGCAGAAGGTGGGAGGGCTGCCGGCCCTCCGAGACTAAGGATGGACCTCCATTTAGGCGGGAAGGTCTTCTGTGACGTAGTCGGCCACCGACCACGCCCCGTTGCTGCGCGTGAGGACCAGGAAGATGTTGCGTTTCCGTTTGTCCGCTTTCAGGTGCTTTCCGTCAGCGTCCCGCCACGTCCATGTGGCGGTGAAGTTCCGGTAGGCCACGTCCTCGGTGTCCGTGCCTTCCTCCCCGTCGATGGGTACGCCAGGGCCGATCGACGGTTCGGAGAACGCACCCAGCGGCGCCAGCTCCAGCCACAACGCCTGTGAAGCGTTCCGCTGTGGCTCCACTGTCCGCTTGGCCAGCTCCGGGATCATCAATGGATACGCACGGACCGCGGCTGCCGTTTCCGTCTTGTCGTTCGTGACGTCCCAGCGCGTGATGAGTTCGGCGAACGCGGCAGCTACTTTGTCCGGGTTCCTCCGGTCCACCTCGAGGAGCTGTTTCACCGTGACGTCCATGGCGGCCGGTTTCGGTGTCGCCGTCGCTGTCGGTGAGGGCGCTGACGGTTGGCTGCCCTGGCCGCACCCGGCCAGGGGCAGTGCCATTGCCAGAGCGATGACGGCGAGTGTCTTGGGGAGCCTCATAGAACGCCTTTGCCTTTCAGGATGGGTGTCGGGTCAATGGGTTTCACTTCGCCCAGCTTGGGATCCACCGCACCCAGCCGGGGATCCACCGGGGCGCCGGAGTACATTTCGAAATGCAGGTGCCGCCCTGCCACGTTTCCGGTCTCCCCCTCGGTACCAAGGGGTGTGCCGGCCGATACCGTGTCGCCTTCTTTTACGCGCAGCGATCCGGCGGCCATGTGCGAGTAGGTGGCCGTGAGTTTGCCGTCGAGGCTGACACCAGCGACCCAGGTTCCGCTGCTGGACTGCAGTTCGTGGGCGATGACGATCTTCATGTCCATCACGGCCAGCACGGTTCCGCCGGCCCCTGGGGTGGAGAAGTCGATGCCGTAGTGGAAGTTCCCGCCGATGTTCAGCGTCCCGGGAGGTGTCGGCCGTGGCCCGTACCCTGAGGTGAACGTCGACCCGGGCAGCGGGTGGGACCACTTGCCGGTCAGCGCACCAATTTCAACACCGCTGGCCGGGCAGGACTCGCCGTACTTGGTCTGGGCGGTGTCCATGATCTTGTCCACGTAAGCTCGAGTCTCCGCGTATGGCGGGATGCCCTTGTGGGTCTCGACCGCGCCGGGACCGGCGTTGTAACCGGCCAGGACGAGTTTGATGATGTCCTGGTTGCTTGTCTTGGCCAGCGGAAGCAGCTGCTTGACCAGCGCTGCCATGTACCGGCCTTGGGCGGCGATCGCGTGGGCCGGGTTCCGGATGTCACCGCCTTGGCCGTAGGTGGCCCACGTGCCGGGCATGAACTGTGCCAGACCCGATGCCCCGACTGGGGAGGTGACGTTGGGATTCCAGTTGCTTTCGGCCTCTAGCTGCGCGGCGAGGACCGACGCGGGCACACCGGCGACGCCGGCGGCCTTGGACACGAGTGGCCCCCAGCCGTTGGGTACTTCTTTCTCGTTGAAGGTCGTCCCGTTGACGTTCACGCACGCGGCCGCCTGCGCCGGGGAGGCGTTTCCTCCCACGGAGATCAGCGCAACACCGACCAGGCCGATGACCACCAGGATCGGCAGGGCCAGGACGAAGAGGACCTTACGCATCGGCCGGTTCCGCCTGGTTTTCCGTCTGGGCGCCGTCGGTGTTGGTTGTGTCTTCGTCCACGAACGCTTCGAAATCGTCGCTTTCGGTGTGGAGTTCCAATCCTTGGCTGGTCGAGTCGGCGTGGCTCTGGTTCTCCAGGCAGTACTTGAAGGTGCTGCGCTGTTTGAAGGTCTCCATTGTTGGCCACAGCCCGCGGCTGAACCATTCGGTCAGCTCAAAGCTTGGCTTCTTCGACTTCGCCCCGTAGGCGGCTTTGTGGGCCACCATCAGCGCGGTCAGCAGCTCCACCGCATCGGGGTGGCGGTACCAGCAGGCCGGGATCCAGCCTTCGGAGTTGGACCAGTGCCGGAGGATCCGGTTCTGCAGCCACACGACAAAGGTGTCCAGCTCCGCCCACAGTTCCTTGCGCTGCTCGGGCTTCAGTTCCTTCCAGAACCACGGACCACCAGCGGGATAACTGGTCAGTTCCTCGAACAGGTTCGCCGCGAGCTCTTCGACGCTGTCCAGCCGGTCCAGCACTTCGGGAAGGACATCCGCCAGGCCCGGTACTTCGCCTGTCAGTTCGCCCGTGGTGGTGTCCACCCCTGCCGGGACCGGTGCCGGGTGTTCGGGGAACGGTTCGCTGCTCATGAGGCGGCTGCCAGGTTCGCTTCGGCTTCGGTTTCCTTGGCTGCGGCCTGTGCTGCGGTCTCGGCGGTGATGCCTTCCTGTTTCAGGCACCACACGCGGGAGGCTTTGAACTTTGCGCTGTCGGGCCGTTCCCACCAAGGCACGACGTTGACGACGGCTTCAATCTCGCGGTACATCAGCAGGACCTTGCCCTGGGAGAGCTTGCGGATCTCATCGACGCGCATCTTCGTGTCGAGCTGCTTGGTCTTGGAGGTGCTGACCGAGGATACCCCGTCCTTGCCGGTCGAGGATGACGTGGAGGTGTGTTCGACCCAGTGTTTGCCGATCAGATCGGAAATCTTGGTCAGGAACTTCACGTCGGAGATGCCGCCGAAGATGGTTTTCGCTGCCGCGGAATCGAAGATCGTTTCCGCGCCTTCCTCGCCCCACCGGTTCACCAGCTGTGAGTAGGTCTGGACGAACACGGAGGTGTGGATGCCGTTGCCGCCACCTTCGGACATCAGCGACGGCAGGGAGGGAAGGGCGCAGGTGTTGGCCGCTTCGTCCAGGATCACGGACAGCGGAACGTTCAGTTTCCCGGAGGCCATGGACCCGGACTTGCGGATCGCTGCCTGGACGAGGGATTCGACCAGTGCGGTCACGATCGGTGCGGTGGAGGCGTTCATGGAGACGCGAGTGAGGCAGTACAGGCTGTTGGGTGCGTCGGTGAAGGTGTTCAGGTCGATGCCGGGATCGTCTTCGGTGGCGCACAGCATGGACAGAACGTTCTCGTTCTTCATCGGGCCGGTGATCTTACCCAGGGTGGTCTTGGTGTTACCGATGGTGTCTGGGTTGTTCTGCCGGCACCATTCATCCAGGTTCCCTGCCCAGGTCTTCACTGAGGGTGACTTGGAGCGGAGGATGTTGGCCGGTTCATGTTCGGCGAAGTTCTGCGACCAGCGGATCACGTCACGCATGGAGCCGCCGACTTTGAGCGCAGCGGCGTGCAGGAACGCTTCAAGGATCATCACGCACCCGGAATCGAAGTACCGGTCAGCTGAGGACGGGGCTCCGGTCCGTGGCATGGCGTTGACCATGGCCGCGGCCCGTTCGGAGGCCACCTGGGGGTCCTCGCAGCCACCAACCATGTGCCAGCGGATCTTGTGCGGGTACTGGCTCAGACCATCGAAGTCAGCGACGTACACCGTCCCCAGGTCCTTCCGCACACCGACAGTCAGGCGCAGCACGTCAGGACGGGTGCTGGTGGTGATTACGGCACCGGCAGCGTCAGCGACCATCCCGGCGACCATGTACGTGGTCTTTCCCCACTTCGGCGGTGCCACGGTGCAGGCCGTGTCTTCGGTGCGGATCGCGATCTCGGTGCCGTCGAGGACATACACCGCAGGGGCCAGGGAGGACTTCTCCGCGCCCTCGATGCGGGACTTGAGCCCTTTGGCGGTGCTCAGGCCTTTCTCGCCCGTCTTGGCCTTCCTGCGCCGGGCCCGGAGTGCTTTGAGGCCGAACAGGGCCCCGATGTAGGCGGCGATGAGCAGCACGACCAGGATGATCCAGACGGTGAGGGGCCAGCCCCACTGATCGGCGGGGTTGCCGTTCACGGCCACCGGAGTAGTGGCCCGTCCGGGGGCTATCAGCCCGATGATTGAGCCGAGGAGCGCCTTCCAGGTCTCCATCCAGTTGGCGAAGGCCAGGCCCGTCGTCCAGACCAGGGCCACGTGCCAGAGGCCGGCGGAGAGGATGGCGAGGACAATCAGTTCACGTTCGGTTTTCTTCACTGTTGAACCGGACGGGCTGTGCTTTTCTACGGTGATGTTCTCGCTCAAGGTCTTCCCCCTTTTAGGCCACGTCCGCGTACGCGGAGTCGGTTTCGCGTAGGGCCGAGTCGGTGTTGGTCATTTCCACTTCCCAGGCGGAGCGGACGTGCTCAATTTCCACTTCGGGTGCGTCCGCGCCGGACTTGAGCAGGTGGTGGCCGTTGCGCAGGACCATGATGTCGTCCGCGGAGTCCGGGTTCAGTCCGAACGTCCTGACACACCACTGGGCTGCCTCGGGCTTGTCCTGCCGGAAGATGTGCACTGTCTGGGCCTCTTCGATCACGGCCATGCCCGGGGATCCCGGGGGCACGTCGGTGGCGCCCTTGTGGATGTTGTAGATGTTCGACAACCCCAGGCCGCGGGAGAGCTTGATGTTGGAACGCTGCTGAACGGCCAGCGGGCCGCCCAGGATGTGGCCGGCCTCTTCGTTGATCACGTTGGTCCGGATGCCCCGGTATTCGGGGCGGCGGACCGTGCCCAGCAGCCACAAGTTCGCCAAGCCCATCACCATGGGAATGGCCGGACCGGTGTCCGGCAACTGGGAAATATCGAACGAGGTCAGGGTCTTGTTCAGCCGCACGTCCTTGGACGTTTCCCCGTCAAAGATCGACCCGTAGGTTTCCAGGAGTTCGTTGAAGCAGAACCGCATCGAGATGCCCGCTTCGTGGAGCCGTTCCAGCGTGGCCGTGCTCATGCCAGCCAGAGTGGGATCGGCGGGGTTGATGACGCCAAGAAGGTCGTGCAGGTCCGCCGTGGTCGGCGTCCTGCCGTCCTCGAAATTCTGCAACATGGTCCGGTACGCCAGACGCAGTGCTTTGCGTTCCCATTCGTCCGGACCGTGACCGTCACGGATCAGGGCCGGGATGGTGTTCAGGTAGACGAGCTGGTTGTTCAGGCCGTCATCGTTCACCCCCGAGATGGCGGGGTCCATGATGTTGAAGATGACACCAGTGCCGTCCATGCGGAACTTGATGTGGTCCCCGTCGAACTCCCGCACGATGGGTGAGTATTCACCCTCGCCCTTTTCGTTCTTCTTGTCGAAGATCACGGCGCGGCGGTGCCGCAGGATCAGCGGGCGGATCACGTACACCGTTTTGGTGTACGCGGACTTACCGGCTCCGACGTCACCGACCACCAGGACGTTCGTTGAGGTGATCCGTCGCGGGACGGAGTTGTAATCGGTGAATGGGTCCTTGCTGATGGCCGTCTGGGACAGCACGTCCCGGCCCGCGGCCACGCCTTCAACACCCGTGGGAGCGGCGATCAGGGCCGTGTTCAGGATCTCGGCCTGCCGGGTTGTCGTTGGAGCGCCCTGGAACGCCGGAGCGTAGAACCCGTTCTTGGCCTTGCGCTCGTTCACCCGCAACCGGGTGCCCTGCTCCGTGTACGGGGGCCACTCCCCCGACTCCAGGACCTGGACCTCTTCGATGACCGGAGCGGAGAACGTTCTGAGGATGCCGCCCACGATCGGCACCCGCTGGATCCAGGACCCCTTCGCGCCGGGACCATCGATAACGACTGTCTGTTCCGCTTCGGGAATCAGGGGAAAGCCCAGATCGCGGGATTCGGTGATGGCTTCCTTGCTGAGTTGTTCGACCGGGCCCATCAGGCCACCTTCTCTTCCTTCTCGCCACGTCCGGCCAGCTGGTTCATCATCTTGGCTCCAAGCGTCGGTGTCGCCGGACGGGTACCCCGGTAGATGGGCCACGTGGCCCCGGCGGCCGCGGACTGGTACGTGTCCAGCCATTCAAGTTTCTGGATCCCGGCCGACTGCCCGGCTGTTTCCTCCAGGCGCCGGGCGGCTTCGGTCAGGCCGGCCTGCGTTTGGGCGGAAATGGTGATGAAACCAACCCAGTTCACGCCATGCTGACCGGTTCCCGGCATCAGGTCAGAACCCCGTGCCCTTGCCGATTTCAGGTTCACGTCCGTTGCGGGGTCCACCAGTTGGCCCTTCTTCTGCTTGGCGATCACCGCGGCCATGTCCCGCACGACGTCTTTTGAGGCCAGCTGGCGTGCCTGCTCAGCGGGCACGGTTTCGAGCTGAAAGCTCAACGTCCGTGCCCCGGAGCCGGCGTTGTGCAGCAGCGACAGCAGCCAGTACGGGGTCCGTTCCCCCGTCTCCATGTTCTCGGCGGTGATCATCGCCGTCCGGTGACCCCAGACGACCTCTTCACCGGTGATCGGGTTGGTTCCTTTGACCCAGGTGGAGTTCCACTGGTCCTGGGACGGCAGGCCCATCTGATCGGCCTTGACCCCGGAAACCATCAGCGGCGGCCGCGACGGGTTTTGCTGGTGCAGCATCATGGCCACCACCGCGCGGGCCGTCAGCGGGCGCACCGTTCCGAGCTTCGCAGCCCGCAAAGCGCGGGCAAGGGAGGAAATTTCAGCGTCCATCAATCGCCGCCAGCCGTCCCGGCCCGCACCGTACCGGGCTGCCGTGGCGTAGAAATCCGGCATCAAAGGCCAGCGGCCGACCACCAAATGCCGCTGCACGAACGTGCCCCGGCCAGTCCGTTCAAGAACCTCCTGGTAAGAGCCAACGGCTTTAGGGTGGGCATCTGCGGCCAGGTGGTCCTGAACCCACGCTTCGTTCAACGCCAGATCCGGCGGAAGGACACGGGTGAGGCCCTGGACGCCGCTGACAAGTTTGGACGCCGGGGCGAACCCGGCCAACATCGAACCAAAGCCCGCCTGCGCCTGGTCCTGCTTGCGCTGGGACTCAGCACCGCGCAGCTGCCCGGAGACTTCGAACGCCACCGACAGATATGGTTGCTCCCCGATCGGCGCATGCCAGGCAATCCCGGGCTTCCCGGTCCGGGCATCAAGCCAGCCCATGCCATCGGCCCCGTCCGGACGGGACCGGACAGCGGCCATGATCCTGGTCTTTTCGCCCTTGCTCCTGGCCAGGTCCGCCAGAGCGCTGGCCTCCTCCCACGCAGCAGCGCTGTAAGGGATGAACCGGTCCGTGCCGTCCTTCTGCCGTTCCTTCCAACGAACCCGGCGCTTACGCCGCTCCCAGTAGGAGCCGCGGTGCGTGGAGGCCGTCGCCAAGTACACGACCACGGCGGCAAGCACGCCAGCTACCAGTCCCGGCCAGCCGGTGAACATCATGCCGAAGAAGCCGCCCACAACGCACACAGCCAAACCAACCAGCTGAGTCTTGGACTTGATGCCACCAAAGAAACTCCGGTGCCCCGATTCCCCACCAATGAATCGTGTCGCCATCGTTTATCCCTCGTACCGTTCGGTTTCGTCTTCCATTCCGCCCGCCGCGTACTCTCCCCCGGCCGCACCGAGACGGGTCGCCGCCTCACCGGCCTCCTTGGCCTTCTCCGCCGCCGCCATGGCACCTGCCGCAAGGAGCGTAGGAACACCAATCGCTGCGCCGACACCGGTCGATGACTCAGCAGCACCAGCCGCGGCCATGCCCTCAGCGCCTCCGGCGGCCGCACCACTGGAGCCAGCCCCAGCCCCGGCACCAACACTCGGCTTCGGGACCCCGGCGCCGGGCGTGGCACCAGCGCTGCCCGGTTCAGGCGAAGAGCCCGTAGTCGCTGCTGCAGGAGTACCAGGGGTGGATCCCGCATCGGCCGGTGAGCCGCCGTTCAATTCCCGGAGCTTACGGACAAGCGAGCCCTCATCCGGGGACAATGCCTGATCCTGGGAAGCCGATCTCTGACCTGCCGTCGATGAATCGCCGTCGGCCGGATCGCTCCCTGTAGAGTCGCCGCGGTTCATGTTTTTCGCGTCCCGCATGCTTTGAGGCCCATACTCCTTTTGCGGAGGCGTCAGCGAGGGGCCGTTCTGGCCAGCCGCACCCGCAGGCATGACCGGAGCGAACTTCAGCAACATCATGGGAGCCAACCCGGCGATCATCAACGCGATAAAGGACGCGATGATGTTCATCAGCGTTCCCAACCCATCGCTCCACTTCATCCAGGACGCCGACGCGGCAATCATGTTGTATGCAATGCCGAGCATGAAGAACAGAAGCGGATGGCAGGCAAGAATCCCGAACCACAACAGCGGAATCTTTCGGCCGAACGAGCCGTGCTTGGCCGACGTGAACCAGACCATGCCCAGCGGGGCCATAACGCCCGAGAAATACAGAGTCACCAACATCACGGCCAGCATGATCACAACCACGAACAGGCCAATGATCATGCAGACCATCAGCAGGATGCCGACGATCACCCCGCCCGGTATCGCGGCGGCGTCGGTTTTGAGCATCGAATCCATGGTTTCGAGCATCCGCTCGGACGAGGACACGATCCCCCAGTCGATAAGGCTGTCCGAAAGGGCACCCAGAGCCTTCACGATCATGACTCCGATCAGAGGCCCGAAAATAGCGCCGCCGAAGAACAAACCGGTCTTTGTCGTTAGGACCTCAAGGAATTCTTGGCCTGCCAGGGTGCCGCGGGCCACCGCGACAAACTGAAACAGCAGTAGGAAGCCCCACACGATAATCGAAAGGGCAAAGCTGATCGCATATGCCTTAATGAACCAGTCGGCTGTCAGATCCGGTTCTGTCGCGTGGGCCAGGGCCGGGACGAGGTCCTTCGCCAAGCCCTGCGCACCTGCGCGGGTGGCAGTGAAGATGGACCCCAAAGGATCAGCCGCGAAATTCACCGCACCGCTAATGGCATCAGCGGCAGGCTTAGCAGCGTTGGCGGCTCCCACGGCAGCATCAATCAAACCGCCTACAAGCCCTCCGCCATCCGGCTTATCTTCCATCGGAATCTGCATGAACATGGATCAGCACCCCCCGGAAAACGCGGAACCATCGGCGAATAGATCGTCAAGAGTCCGCTCGGTTCCGTCGCTGCGGACCTTCCACGTGTTCTCTTCCCAGACAACCGTGACGGTGGAAGCAATCTTCTGACCGGTCGGCTTTCCATTACGGACTTCGGTCCCGCCGACGGTAACGCGCACCATGTCGGCGGTCGATTCTTCGATTGCGAACCTTCCATCAGCGAAGTTCACGGATCCGGAATTAACCCCGGGAAGAGGCTTAGCTGCCGCCAAGTTCGCGGCCAAGTTCGCTACCGTCCCCGTTGCACCCTCCGCGAGGATGGTTCCCGACACCCTGGTCCCATCGGCAACGCTCGGGCGGGGGTACTGGGCGATCCACCGGAGGACGGCGGCCGCGAATCCAACCGCTCCTGCTTCAGTGTGCGGTGCTTCCTTCTGCGCCTTCAGAAGGCCGGTGGCGTCGTTGGACTTGCCTGCGAGGCAGCCGTTGGGTGTGGTGGCGACGTCGCTGGTCGCGGACGGTGCCGCTGCAGGTCCGCTGGTTTGCGGGTTGGCCTGGTACCAAGCGGCCACTCCCCCAACCAGAGCGATTATTGCAGCGGCGGCAACAACGATCCATGCCCAGCGCGGGAATCCGCGCCGGGCAGTGATAGTCGAGCTACGGCGAACCATTAGCCCGCCACCGCGAGGATTGCCCCGACGACGACCGCGAAACCTGCCAAGAAGGCCAGACCAATGCCAGCTCCTCCGGCCTTCTTTTTACCCTCCGCGTGGGCGTGGGGGTTGTTGGCATCAGCTTTGGCCATGGCCACCAGGCCGATAATCAGGTAAACGCCGGCGATGATGATGGCCAGACCCCAGAGCACAGCGAACAGGCGCTGCCACCACTCGGTGAATCGTCCGCCCAGGGACGTGAAGTCAGGGATGCCGGGAAAGGGGTTGTCGATCATCGGTACCGGGCCGGCCTGAATGATGGCGGAGGGGTCCACGGTCGTTGACAGTTCTGCCAAGGTCGAAAGAATGACGCTCATCGGTTCTGATCCTTCTCAAAGACGTTCTGGTTGGTTTGGGCGACAACGCCAGCAGCGATGGCCGTCAAGGCCTGCCGGGTGGCCGGGGCTAGCTTGGAGAGCGTGAGCGCACCGCGTTCAGCTACATGGGAGTCGTAGGGAACCGAGTAGATGTGATCCTCAGCGATGCCCTTGTCCATGAACTGCTTCTTCAATTTCGAGGGTTTGAACTCGGGGCGTCCGTCGGACATCATCACCACGATCGCGCTCCGTGCCAGGCGGGCGGCGTCCTCGCCCTGGTGCTCCAGAAACTCCAGCAGTTCAAGGGCTTCGGACACAGCGTCCTGAGCCAGCATGGTGGGGATAACGAGTACGTCAGCTACCTCCACGGCAGCGCCGAACGGGCCGGAGCTGTACTGGTTGCCTGTGTCCATCACGCGGATCGTGAAGTGCTCGTCGACGATCGACGCAACCTTGAGGACGTTTTCCTTGGTCAGCGGCGGCCGCCACTTTGGTGTGGAGCCGATCACCGAGGCAAAGCTTGTCTGTGTCACGGTGTAACCCCGGAGCTGTGACTGTGTACGAACATCCGAGATGTTGGCGACCAGTTCACCCATGCCCAACTGAGGATCGCCTTCAGCGCGATAGGCCAGCTGGCCCTTGTCGTCCGAAGTCTCCAGGATCGCCACCGATCCACCCCGGATCGCCGCGAGAACTCCGCCAAGAAGGATCGAAAGCGGGGTTTTGCCGGCTGTGCCCTTCTTGTTGGCCACGAGCAGTCCGACAGCCCGTGTCCAGCTGGACTGTCGGATCAGATCCTCAAAGCCGCTCTGGGACGCCGCGAGGTCCCGTGCGGCCAGTTCCTTGGCCGACGGGGCAAGCTTCAACAACCCACCGAAGATCTGATTCAGGAAACCGTTGAAGCCTTCCTTCGCTGGGGCCGCCGGTTCAGCGTCCTCATCATCTGAGTCCGGCGTCGGTACCCGTTCGGATGCCGACGTCTGGACAGTCGAAGTCGCGTGCTTCGTCTTGGGCCCCCGAGTCGGAGCTGGGTCCCCCACCTCGTCCGGTTCGATAAAAGGGTCCGCAGGTTCCTCAAGAGCCTCGGTTGCCACGGACACCGGATCCGGCCGTTCTTCTGTTTCTACATACATGCCCGAGCGTCGAGCACCCGGAAAATTCAACTCTGTCATTGGAAAGGTCCCACCTTCCTAGTTCCCCAAACAAGGCTCAAATTAGCCCTGCACCTTACAAACACAGCTGTCTCCACCCGTACCAGCGAGGCCAGACAAAATGTCCATCGAGTGGAACTGTCGCGCGGCCGATTGTGCCCGAGACCGCCTGCTTTCGCATGTCACACCAGTCATAAGTGACAGGTTTCACGAGTCTGTGACGGATTTCGTCAATCAGACTCACTTAGACCATAGCGCATACTTTAACTATGCACTATGGTCTAATCATGATCACCTTGAATAAGTTGCGGCATGATAGAACCCATGCCCCGCTACGTCCGCCCCGATGTACCCACCTCCCTGGAGGCGGCCATTGACGCGTTCGGCGGCAACCATGCCAAGGTTGCCGTTCTTGGTTTCCTGGCCGAGCATGGGCCAGCCACCGCTGCGGAAGTCGCGGAAGGAACGGGACTAGGACGCCCCACGGTCAAGGCACACCTGTATCAACTCGCGGATACGGGAACGGTCACAGCCGACCCACCAAAAAGCCTTCGAGTGGAAGATAGACTCGGCAAGCGAGTTCGGTATGCGATTGTTCGCGAGGAGATCGTGAAGCACTACGAAGCTCTCGGCCGCGCCTTAAAGCTTCTGGAGTAGCCGCCAGCTTTCCCAAGTGCATCGTTAAACTGCGCGCCGCTAGCGTGTCGCTCTCCATTTCGGTCTACATACATCATTAGATTTAGGGCATGGCTGACCGACTCCCGTGGGGTACCCGGAAAGAGCCCGTCCGGCTGGGATGGGCGATTGAACGAGCGCATAAGAAGCGTCTCGATGCCCTGGCAAAGAGAGCAGGCGTTTCCAGCGCGGTGTTCTTGGAAGCCATGATCGACCACGTAGACGCGGAAGCGACACCCGAAGGACTGCCAACCTGGTGGTCTCAACAAAAGGGAGTACTGCCCATCACCGCAGCTTAAATGAAGAACGGCTCGCACTAGGCGAGCCGTTTCCAAGTATTCAAGTTCAGATCGAGTTCTTGGCGGGACCAAAATCTGAACTTTTTCGAAGCTTCCTCTAACGAGGACGCTCCCTTTTTCACACCCTTCGCAGAAAGGTCTTGTCTCCCCTATGGTACCGGCACCTTTGCCGTCGTCAATGCACACCCCCGTGCGTGTTTCCTGTCAAGCTACAGAGGACGAAGGCCCAAAGCGTCTGCTCCTGTCTTCAGACAACGTCGTAGCACTCGGGGCTGACCTCCCAGAACCCAAAGTCAACGCCCCAGCTAACGCCAGCTCTGCCCCTTTGCGGAAGCGCCGCAAGGGGCGACCTGAAAAACACAAGCCGCGGCGCGTACGAAAGGCCAAGGAGCGCAGCAACCGTGCCGTGTGGTCCGTCGTACCTGATGGATACAAGCCCGCACGACACATCATCCGATGGCTCCGCAGCATCCAGAACATTCCCGAGTACCAGCTGGCCCGGAAGGACCTCAAAGCCAACATCTGGCGCTTTGTCAACGCTCTCGCGCAATGCCCCGGGTTTGACCCCGCCAGCATGACCATGATGCCCCTCTGGCAGCGCCTCCAGGAACGCTTCGGGTTTCCTCAGAAAAGCATCTCAAACTACTTCCGGCGGCTTCGCGATTGGAGAGCCCTCGCAGTGGTGGCCACAGGCCGCACAGCAGAGTTCACACCTAAGTCCAGCGGACGCACTGACAATGAAGCGGCCATCTACGTCCTCCTGGAGCCGCTGGATGCAGGCCAGACAGAGGATGTGGAAAAAAGTAGCGTACCGGTGCCCACTAGGGCTGTTAATAACCCCCCGCACGCGCGGGAGGACGAAAGTTCAAAACTTCAAACGGAAGCGGCTCCGCCGCTCACTTCTTCAAAACGCGCCGCACAGCGTCGCGTCATCAATCACCAACTCGCCAATCGACAAGAACCTTTTTGGGATCCTCATGCGACGACAAACGCCAAGAACAAGCGTGAGCGCCGCGAGGCCGAGCGTCTAGCCTCCTTAGAGATCCAATTTAGGTCTTTATCGCTACGTCGCATCTCGACGGCGCACGTGGCCGCCATCTGCCGGCCGTTCTTCCGAGCAGATTGGACTGTTAGCGACATTCTCCACGCCATCTTCTGGAGACCAAACACTGATGCGAAGTATCACCATGACGCCGATACTGGCGTCGAAAACGTGGGAGCCTGGCTCAAGCACCGCCTCGCCAAATGGATCCGCCCCGATGGAGGTTTTTACCGCTCTCCCAGCCAAAAGCAGGCTGCGGCACAGGTGCAGCGTGCTGCCGAGCAACGAGCTGCTGAGGAACGCCGCAGCCGCGAACGGGCTGAACGAAACCAGTACACTCCCCCAGCTGGTGGTTGGCGGGCCTTACTTGCCCAGCACCAATCTGCTGCTCAGATGAGTTAGGCACCGACTTCAATGCACTCATCTTGTTCGTCGCTTGTAGCAGAGACTCCGCGCAGGTCTTGCGGCCGCTTTGTGGCACCACTGGCCCATGTGCCTCAATTTACCCCCAATACTGGCATTACAAGCAATGCCAGTATTGGTGCCTTTGAGGGAATTACTGTCAATAACAGCAATGCCAGTTTTGCTGTCTTTGACATCGTTACTGGCAAAAATAGCAGCGACACGATGCAAGTAACGATAGCAATGACAGTAAAGACAGTAGGGTAGGCGCTATGACTACTAATCAGCCCTTCGACCGGACCGGCCTGGACAGGGTCTGCGCGTTCGTCAACGGCAAGGGTGGCGTTCTGAAAACCACACTGACAGCCAACCTTGGCGGTCTCTTGGCGGTTTCTGGATGGCGCGTCCTGCTTGTCGACTTTGATCCCCAAGGTAACCTCGGGCTTGATCTGGGATACAGGCACACGTCGACAGATGATGACGGCCTGGGTATGGCGCAAAGTCTCATGTTCGGTGCTCCGTTAACGCCGGTCAAGGATGTTCGTCCGAATCTTGATGTCGTACCGGGCGGGTCACACCTGGACCAGGCAGCAGCCGGCCTGGTATCGCTTGCCGGCAAAGATGGTCGCAAGGCCAAGCTGGCATTGGCGGCCGCCTTGGCGCTGGTGGCGGACCAATACGACATCATCTTCATTGACTGCCCGCCAGGGAATGAACCTCTGCAATTGGCGGCCCTTGGCGCAGCCGCGCAAATCATCGTTCCCACCAAGACGGATCGGGGAGGGCGTGAGGGACTGTTAGGCGTGGCAAAGCGACTGGACTCAGTTATTGACGTCAACCCTGGTATCGACCTTTTAGGGGTCATCATCGCGGCGACTTCTTCTTCAGCGAGGACCGTGCAGCGTACCGTCCGTGAGGCCATCGTTGAGGCTTTCGGCAGCGAAGAAGTGCTCTTTGAGAATATGGTCCGCCACGCGGAATCGCCCGCGCAGGCAGTCCGCGAACGGGGTGTTCTTGTCCATGAGCTGGAAGAACAGGTCAACGCCGGCCCTAAGTGGTACGAGGTTCTGCGGGGGACGGCCAAAGTAGAAGCGAGTCAACCACGCTCCGCGGGCAACGTGGCGGAGGACCTCCATCGCGTGGCACAAGAGCTAGTCGCCCGATTGGAAGCCGCAGAACAAAGGAGCGTCGTCTCATGAGCCAGAAACGTGAACCCATCGGGCCTCCACCTCGCAGGCCGGCCGCGGGGGTCCAGAACTTGATTAGAGCCAATAGGCCAGCACAAGAGTCTCCCGAACGGCAGGATGAGGTGCTGCAGCCCCGAATAGGGGAGACCAAACAGGTCACCTTCTACATGCCGTTGATCGATCGGCAGCGTGCCAAGGCCGCATACCAGGCCACTAGTGGTCAAGAGATGGATGTGTCGTGGTCTGAGTTCATTACCCGCGCCGTGATGAATGAAGTGCTTCGTCGAGAGCGGGTCTACAACGAAGGGGAGCAGTTCCCCGGTGGTACCCGAAAGCTCGCGCCCGGGCGGAAGCTGGCTCCTTGAACTAACGTCAATACAACCATTGACAGTATTGCAAGTAGAATGGAAAGAATCTGAGTGTCTATATCAACGCTTTCGCGAAAGCTGCTTTGGGGCAACGCGGCCAACCATTGTTCCTGGCCCAGTTGCCGCAGGCCGCTTGCACAGGAGCTTGAGCAGACAACCGGCTCCATCGTGGTCGGCGAGGAGGCGCATATCGTCGCGAGAGAGCCTGACGGGCCACGCGGCGAATCCTCGCTGACTGCGGCAGAGCGCGATCATTACAGCAATCTAATTCTGCTTTGCCCCACTGATCACACGCTCATCGACAAGGCTCCCGAGGATCACACAGTGGAGTCTTTGCTGAAGATCAAGGAAGACCACGAAGCGTGGGTACTAGCTTCGTTGGGGACCAAGGCCGATGAGGACGACGTCCGCTGGGCAAAAATTGTTGACCAACTGCCTGCCAAGCTCGGACTGGATACTTGGGCGCGCGAGGTCAGCCCATTCTTCGACGGGAGCCCGATGAGCTTGGCCGTTGTCACTGAAGAGAGGCTTCGCGAGTGCGCGTTGTGGATTGCGACGCGACCCATGCCGCCAGGACGGCCGCGGCTCAAAGCTGCGATTGCCAATATCGGGCTCTTCTTGAACGAATTGCTCAATGAGTTCAACGTGTATGCAGAGCTCACTCCGAGCGGAAACCGGCGCATATATCCAGCGTTTTACCGGATCCCCAACTGGGATCCCGAGCTCTACAACGCTCTACTGGCGAAGTACAAAGATCGCCGTGCATACCTTTCAGACCTCGCCCTCGAAATCACGCGCTACATCAATCTGTTTGGAGACCTGGTCCGGGAGAGTTTAGACCCCTTCTTCCGCCAGGAAGAAGGGCACCTTACGGTCTTCGCTGAAGGTAGGCTACCGCTGCAGTACAACGCTCACATACCTCAGTTCTCGCTGGATGATTTGGAAGGTGCACTCGGAGCAGAGCCCCTAGGTACGTTTGGAGAATCCCGCTCGTCTCGGAACCCACGGTTCACCTGGTGAGAGCAGTAAGGGAAGAAGACTGCGTAACCCTAGTCCCATCGCTGCTGCCCCCAAGGAGTAAGAAAGCATGACACAGACTGAGTTCTATTCGGATCGGATCAACGGTCCGACTCCTCGAATCCACGAACAACTACCGGAGGCAACTTCCAAGGGCCTTCTCCATCTTTTCATCGCGACTATTGAAAAGAATTGGTTTGCCGAGAGATTTCCTGAGCAGTGCGACGATGGGAACGGGATCTGTGGGACGAACGGTGCGGCGTTGTGGAGCAACGTTCAGGCGCTCATTCCCGGACTTGAAGAGGGGGAGTACGGCGGTTTTGTCTACGAGCAAACGGACGAGGTCACGTTTGATCTAATTGAATACGCGGCTTCCCGGCTATCAAAGGCTGAAAACAGGGAATGGCATGGCTTCATGAAGCACCATGAGCTCTCCTTTGATGAGAAGGCCGGGCGTACCGCTTTTCGGGAGGAAGTGAACGCCATCCTTCACCGTGGCGGGACCATGTTTGAGCTGTCCCCTGAACTGCAAATCACTAGGACCGGAACCCCTGCTGTGCGGCAGGTCCTTGAACAGCTGACTCCGGCAAGCGGCGATGACGACCTGGACAAGCTACTTCTCCATGCCAAGGAGCTATTCATTTCCCGTAGGGAGAAGGACCGCGGCTTGGGCCTAGACAAACTGTGGGACGCCTTCACACGTCTGAAGACTGTTGACGTCCAAGGCAATAAGAAACAGAGCTCCAGTGTCCTCCTGGAGAACATCGACAATGAAGCATTCCGGCAGGTGACGAGCGCTGAAATGATGACGCTGACCAAGCTGGGCAACGACTTCATGATCCGGCACCATGAAACCGGCACCCACACAGTGCCTTGCGAAGCCTACGACTATCTTTTCGCACGGCTCGGATCACTCATTGTCTACCTACTCAAAGTAAGCGGACGTCTGGGCCAAAGACCCACTTATTCACAGGCTAAGTTCGTCCTTTGATGAGTCAGTGTTCAACCAGGCATCTCCCGTCCCACTCTTCCGAAAGAGAGCACCGTGACTGATAAACCGGCAAAGAGGAAGCAGGTCTTCGTCATTTCCCCCATCGGAAGTCCGGGCAGCCAGCCACGAAAGCACGCGGACTTGTTCCTGAAGTACATCGTTCGTGAAGCTCTGCCTGAGTCGGAGTACAACGTCGTACGGGCCGATGAGGAAGATTCACCGTATGCCATCACGGAATCAATGCTCGGACGCATACTCCAAGCGGACCTTTGCGTTGCCGACATAACCGGCCTCAACCCGAATGTCATGTACGAGCTAGCCCTAGCCCACGCGGCAGCTAAGAAGGTGGTCATTATGACCGCTGATGAGGGTCCTATTCCATTCGACATAAAGGACAGTCGAGTTGTGAAGTATGGGCTCCAAGTGGACGAAGCCCAGGAGGCAGTGAAGCAGCTCAGGGATAAAGCAACACATGTCCCGCCGCCCGGCTCCTTTGAACAGATGCTGAACCCTGTGGCTTCGGCTTTCCGGGAATGGACTCAACGGCAGCAGGTCAGTACTGCCGAGGGAGGAACTGATAAGGCCTTGGTGGCCATCGTTGAAAAGCTGGAAGAAAAAGTCGAACGCATTGATTCAAGGACCAGGCCAGCGAAAACCGGAACTTGGAAGGACGCCCCCGCACCCTCCCATGGGTCATTTCCGGACCTTCAGGATGTTGAGGGCTTGCTGGGTTTCCTGCGAATCCAAACAGAAGGACCCCACAGGGTTCTGGTGTTTGATCTCTTGAGAAGAGGAGAGGACCTGAAAGAAGCAATCGAAAAAGGCGGTCCAATCCCGGTGAAGAGCCTTACTAACTGGGCGTATGAGGTTGCGGACTTTAGGGACAATCTAGCAACACCTCCGCCCTTTGGGTTCAAATTTCAGGACCCCTCCTAAACGGCGGGTTACGGGCACCCTGGATCTCTGCGGTGACACGCCGCGAGAAGTGTGCTCACACATGTTGCACGAATCCAATGTTGACGGTGACCGAGCGGTAGGTCTGAGAGCCGAGAGGAGCTAACGATGAGCATTATCGGCCTTACTCTGACGTTGGCCAGGTTCGAGGGCGCATTCTGATGAAGAGACTAATCGTGGGTTTCAGCCTGGCGCTCTCAGGCTGGGTCTGCGCCGGGATTTACCTCATCCTGGCTGCCCAGGCCCTTGGGAAAGCCGTGAATCAGGGAAATTGGGCATTCGCTGGCGACGCAGCCTTCATGCTTGGTCTTGGTGCCGTGAGTTGGGGAGTGATGCTGTCTTTGGCAAGCCTATTAGGGATCCGGCGCCCGCGGATCATGAGAAAGAAGAGCCGATGAGCCACATCGAAACTGTGTACGTAGTGACGGACCCGCTGCCCACCGTCGAGGAATCCGTTAAGCAGCTCGCACAGCGACTCGACAAAAACCTCAAGGATCTCGTGACCGTATTTAAGGAAGCGGGGGACCAGCTGTGGACCGCTGAACCTGCCTCGCACACCGTGACGCCGGTGCCTGCCGTGGAACGGCGGCCGGCGGGGATCATTGGGCATGAGAATGTGCAGGTCACGCACTACATCGCATCTGCCCTAGTCATGGTCTCGTTCCAGGAGCAGATTGACTGAATGCGGATTCAAGCGTCGGAAACGGATTTGTTCAAGTGACGGTGGCCGCCAGAAGCAAGCTGGCGGCCACCGCTCCCGCTAGGGGATGTTGTGCCAGAACAGGCGGACAACATCAACGGCTAGCCTGATGATGTTGACTACCAGGTTCCAGGCGCCCCATGGTTCGTCACGTTTCCGTTTGGATTCCATGCCGGCACCTCCTCCCGGAGGAACAGGGCACGGTACGCACGTGTTTGTGGGCACAACAACGTTGCACCCTACGTGCGTAGGGCCATAGACTCAAAGTGTGGCGTTCGAGGCTATGTCCCTCTTACCGCACCAATGAGCGCACCGCTCAGAACAAGGACCCGAGTGCAATCGGGTCCATTGTTCTTTAACGGCACCCCAGGCTTTTGCCTGGTGATTCAAGCGTAACGGGGAAATCAGGGCTGCCTGGGTTATTAGCCCACCCAGACAATAGTCGGCACGTCGCGGCCAAACATGTTAATGACAGCAGGGACGGGGCCACCGATGCGGCGCCCTTTTCATTGTCGTAGGCACATGTCACACTTCCTGTCAGGGAACCCTGACGGGAAGGCGAGACGCGTGGGATGGACATCAAACGACTACCAACATGAGGGCTGGGTGGCGGCCGTTGCGCCCGACGGGCGGCTCACAGGGACTTCGACCGGGGCGGGAATGCTGTTCCACGGGATCACCGGGCACTACAAGCCAGCAGGCGAATTCCACCCTGACGAGGAGATCGTTCCTCACGACCTCATCATGAGCTGGCGGGGGGCCTGCACCTGTGGGTGGCAAGGAGAGCTGTGGCAAAGAGTACTCACGCCTGAAGAGGCCGATTTCGGCTCCCGGCGAGAATACTGCCAGCCAGGGGACGGAGCTTTCGTTTCCGAACATGTGGAGGAGGCTGTCCAGGATGAGTGGATGGTCCACCTCGCACCATCTGAAGCGAT
This sequence comes from Paenarthrobacter nicotinovorans, assembly GCF_007670255.1. Classification (GTDB taxonomy): domain Bacteria; phylum Actinomycetota; class Actinomycetes; order Actinomycetales; family Micrococcaceae; genus Arthrobacter; species Arthrobacter nicotinovorans_B. The sequence continues at coordinate 38,340 of NZ_SZVS01000016.1, forward strand.
CCTCGGTGTCGAAGCCGCCGCCAAGGAACACCGTCAAGCCGGGCACCGACTGGACAAAACCGTCGCCGCCGCGAAGGCAGCCGGCGCTTCCTGGACCGACATCGGACGCGCCGCAGGAATCAGCCGCCAAGCCGCCCACGAACGCTGGGCCGACAAATAGCAGGCCGGAGGTGCACCCGGGTTCGAGTTTGACCCAATATCCGTCGAGGATCCACGCCACCACTACATGTTCCTGGCCCCCGTCGGAGCCTGATGGCCCGGCGAGCAGGCTAGGGGAATGGGATGTAGGTTAGGAGTCTAGGAGCTTTGTTGGACGCCCAGCCGACCCTGACTCGCTCGCCTGGTGAGTTCACCCACGCGAACGTTATGTCGTCCAGGTGCTCCATCAGGGATTCGACGCGTAGGGCATCACGGTTGTCGATCCCCACGTGAACGTGCCGCGCTTCTTCACCGGTCTCGTTGGTTAGTAACCACGTGCCGCCGCCTGGTCGGCCTGCCGGTTCGAGGACCCAATCTCCGGAATTATCAATCTGCACGCTTTGAATTGTGCCAGTACCTGAAGTTTGTGCGCGCGTGAGCACCCAACGACAGGGTGCCCACGAGGCGCGGGAAAAGGTTGCGGATGACACTGACTCGTTGCGTCAAGGTCCCAGAAAGCTCATTGGTGGCGTCTCGGAAAACTAAAGGTTTACGAGACGTAAGCGGGCCAGAGTTCTGGAATGTCGACGACGGAACGACGAGTCTGATTCCCGGGATTTTTCTCCGCCCTGGTATGCCTCGACAAGTCGTCTCACTATAAAGTGTCTCGCTTGCCCTAGGCATGGGTGTTAATGAGGCAGAATAGCGGAATGAGGATGCTCGGGTACACGCGAGTCAGCACAGCCGCCCAAGACGCGCAGCTACAGTTGGATTCATTGCAGTCTGCCGGGGTGCAACGACGGGATGTCTTCTCTGATGTGACTTCGGGGAGTAGGGCTGCTGTCGAACGGCCGGGGATGAAGAACCTTCTTGAGTATGCCGAGCCGGGAGACACCCTCGTGGTATGGCGGGTGGACCGTCTGGGCAGGTCTTTGATCGATGTGCTCAACACAGTGAACCTACTGCAGGGCAGGGGGGTGGCGTTACGTTCCCTGTCCGACGGGATTGATCCCACCACAAGTACAGGCCGGCTCATGCTCAACATGCTGGCCACCCTGGCTGACTACGAACGCGAGCTAATCACCGAACGAGTGAACGCCGGCATCGCCGCTGCTAAGGCAAACGGGACCAAGTTCGGTCGGCCTGCCGTGGATCCGTCAGTGATCGCCGGCAAACTCGCAATTGCGGAGCAGGAACGGGCTAAAGGACGTACCGCAGAACAAGCCGCCCAACTCGTTGGCTGGAGCCGGGCGACCCTGTACCGGCACCAGCAGGCCAAGTTCCGCCTCGCCCCTTAATGCTGTCGGTGAGTTCCTTGTAGAGGGCGTGGACGGGGCCTTGGACACTTGGGCTTGTCAACGGCCGTGAGGCCAGCGACGGACCCCTTTTGTGCAATGTGGAACAATCATTTTGTCCGGTAGACCGGGCTGATGGACGGGATTGTGAGGTGATCGGGGTGCTCCACGCGATACCCCGCGTCCGCCTCTGCCGTGCCACGCGCAGCATGATTGCCCTCTTATGTGGAATGGCGCTCCTGTTATGTGCGCTGGGTGGCAACTCAACTGGTATGAGTCCCAGCGGCCATGGGGCAACGATCCACCATTCCGCTGGCATGGCGTCCGCTTCGGTCTCGATGGACGATATGCCGTGTACTGCGGCACCGGAATGTCCGATACAAAGTGGACGTTCAACCCCCTCGGAGGCGGCCCCGATCCTGGCGCCAGCCAGTGTGCCCGCTTCCATGGGTTATTCCGTCGGCTTTGAGAGGGCAGAGGTCTGGGACCTCTGCTACGCCTCTCCCTCTCTGCCGCCGGACCTGTCGCAACTTTCAATCCTGCGAACGTAAGCACGGGAACCGGTCGCCGTTCTCCTGGGTGCCTTCATCCGGAGACCCCCGGCCGGCGGCCAATGGCCGCTCACCTTTTCCAGCTGTGCTTACCTTCACCATCAGGAGTTCCTCTTGTTCCGCATGCCATCTTCCCGTGCCACCGCAGCAATCGCTGTTGCCGTGGCCGGACCCCTGTTCCTTGGCGCCTGCAGCGCCCCTCAACCTGGTCCAACTTCCCCCGATAAGTCATCGACAGCACCGGCACCTGGTCACGCCCACGGAATCTACGCCAGCACCGATGGCAGCAAGGTGCTTGTGGCTACGCACAACGGGGTACTGGATTACTCCACGGGAACACCGAAACTGGTGGGCGAAGCCAATGACTATATGGGTTTCACCGGCGACGGAAACGTGTTCTACGCCTCCGGGCACCCCCGTCCCGGATCCAAGCAAATTAATCCGCTCGGATTGGTCCGCTCCGAAGACTCCGGAGCAAGCTGGACGACGCTATCAAACGAAGGGATTTCCGACTTTCACGCCCTGACCGTCACCCGGGACGGCGTGGTCGGCTACGACGGAGGACTGAAAACCACCACAGACTTCAAGTCCTGGTCACCGACAGGTGCCCAGCTCAAGGTCGCGGCTCTCGCCGGACGGCCGGAGACTTCGACTGTCCTGGCAACTACCGAATCAGGAGTTCAGCGATCGACCGATAGCGGCCGGAGCTGGGTACCTGTAGCCGGCTCCCCGATTGTCCAGTTCGCCTCCCTGGCATCCCCGGACGTCGCCGTCGGTGTTGCTCCGGACGGCAGCGTGTACACGAGCTCCGACGCAGGCTTGACCTGGACCGAAACAGGCTCGATTGCGGGTGAAGTCGAAGCGCTCTACGCGACGGCCGACACCGGCGGGGCCGTATCCGTGTGGGTCTTTGCCAGCGGAGGCCTCCAGGTCTCCCGTGACGGCGGAAAATCGTTCTCTGCCTTCCGCCCGTAGCCCCGATACCGGCGTGGCCGGGCTGTTTTTCGTTGCCGGCCACGCCGCAGGCGCCCCCTTTTCTTGCACCTGACACACAGGAGAACCATGAACAAGCTACAACCCCTTGAAACCGATGAATCCAGCATCCCGACCGCCGCCCGGGCCCGGCCGTTCGCATGGCTGCTCCTGATCACGGGTACGGTGGGATGGGCCGCATCCGCCACCCTCGTTCTTGAAAAACTGGAAAAACTCAAGAATCCCGGCCACGCAACCGTGTGCGATGTAAATCCCTGGATCTCCTGTGGTCAGGTCATGGAAACCTGGCAGAGCTCCGTGTTCGGATTCCCCAACATGTTCATCGGCATCGTGGCCTTCGCCGTCATCATCACCACGGCCGTCGGGCTGCTCGCCGGGGCCCGCTTCGGCCGGTGGTACTGGATCGGGCTGCAGCTTGGCGTCACCCTTGGGTTCGCCTTCGTGGTCTGGCTGTGGAGCCAGGCCCTGTACGCCATCGGCATCCTATGCCCTCTATGCATGATCGTGTGGGCCGCGATGATCCCACTCTTCGTCTGGGTGACCATCCGCAACCTCACCCACGGAATCATCCCGCTGCCTGCGCCGGTGTCCCGGACCATCAAGGACTGGGGCTGGATCATCACGGCCCTTCTTTACGTCGCAGTCATCGCGTCAATCTTTTTCCGGTTCCTGTACCTCATCGTCCCCTCCAACATGTAGGAGGGGACACCACCTAAATTGGTGGTTCCGGCGGCACCGGGTGGCCCTTTCACGACTCCGCGTCTGTACTGCTGGTGAGGGCTTTTGAGGGGGCCGAACCTGGCGGGCGTCGGTCAGCCGTGGGTGTGCAGTGGTTTGCCGGCCAGGGCGAGGGCCGCTTCGCCGATGGCGTCGTTCTGGGTGGGGTGGGCGTGGATGAGGCTGGCGACGTCCTCGGGGTAGGCTTCCCAGTTGACCATGAGCTGGCCTTCGCCGATGAGCTCGCTGACCCGGGCGCCGAGCATGTGTACGCCGATGATCGGGCCGTTCTTTTGGCGGATGAGTTTGATGAAGCCGGCGGTCTGCAGCATCTGGCTTTTGGCGTTCCCGGCGAGGTTGTACTCGACGGTCTCGATGCCGTCGGCGCCGAATTCTTCCTTCGCCTGGGTCTCGGTGAGGCCGACGGAGCCAGCTTGGGGCTCGGAGTAGGTTACGCGCGGGATGCCGGATTCGATGATGGGGGCAGGCTTGAGGCCGGCGATTTCTTCGGCGACGAAGATGCCTTGCTGGAAGCCCCGGTGGGCCAGCTGGAGGCCGGGCACGATGTCCCCGATGGCGTAGATGTTGCCGACGCCGGTGTGGAGCCGGTCGTTGGTGGGCACGAAGCCGCGTTCCATGGGGATGCCGGCGTCCTCGTAGCCTAGCTTCGCTGTGACGGGGCCGCGGCCCACGGCCACGAGCAGCACGTCGGCCTTCAGGGTGTTGTCGTTCTGGGTGGTGACGGTGACGCCGTCATCGTTCTGGGTGACGCCGGCGAACATGGTGTTGGTCAGGAACTTGATGCCGCGTTTGGTGAAGGCCCGCTGGAGGCCTTTGGAGAGGGATTCGTCCTCGTTGGCGATGAGGCGCGGGAGGGCTTCGATGATAGTCACGTCGGTGCCGAAGGAAGCCCAGACGGAGGCGAATTCCACACCGATGACGCCGCCGCCGAGGATGACTGCGCTCTTGGGGACGTAATCCATTTCGAGTGCCTGTTCGGAGGTGATGACCCGGCCGCCGATGTCCAGGCCGGGCAGGGATTTCGAGTAGGACCCGGTCGCCAGCACAATGTTTTTGCCCTGGTAACGGGTGCCGTTGACTTCCACCGTGTCAGCGGCGGCGAGTGTGCCCCAGCCCTGGATCAGGTCGACGCTGCGGGAAGAGACGAGGCCTTGGAGCCCTTTGTACAGGCGCGAAACGACGCCTTCCTTGAACTGTGTCACCCCGGCCATGTCGATACGGCCGAGGGTGCTCTCCACGCCGAATGCTTCACTCTCGCGGATGGTGTCGGCTATTTCTGCGGAGTGCAGCAGGGCCTTGGCCGGGATGCATCCGCGGTGCAGGCAGGTTCCGCCGAGTTTATCGCCCTCAACGAGGGCCACTTTCATGCCCAGCTGCGCCCCGCGCAGGGCAGCGGCGTACCCGGCGCTGCCGCCTCCGAGGACTACGAGGTCATAGGTCATGTTGTTCCTCCCGGTGGAGCAAGTCGAGGGGCGGTCCCGCTACTGACAAGGGTCGTGGCTACAGGGAATGGAAGGGTCGTCGTGGTGGCCTGCCTGCCCCGCCGCCATGAAAGGCACCGCCTCTACACGGCGTCCAGAGTGTGAGTCGTGTCCCGATAGTATGCTCAATGCCGATTCTTTGGGGGAGTCTTTTCCCGGACCGCATGATTTGATTTGGGGCCGGTGTGATGTTTGTCGAACGATTGTCACCTGAACATCGGGGTAGGCTGCGATACCGTTTGTTCCGGTCGTTTAGGGAGCAGGGTCCGGCACTGTGGCACCCGTTTCAACTTTGGACCGGGGACGGGATCTGAGTGTTTGGAAGAGGGCCAGGCCGGCGATGAGGACAAAACCGGACACCCACGTGTTGATGCGCACCCCCAGGATTGTGTTGGCGTAATCGGAGCGGAGCAGTTCGAAGGCAAACCGGCCGGCCGTGTAGAAAACGACGTAGAGCGAGAAAACCGCCCCGGCCCCAAGCTTGTATTTGCGGTCCAGAAACATCAGCAGGGCCGCTGCGGCCAGGCACCAGAGGGATTCGTAGAGAAAAGTCGGTTGGAAGTAACCGATGATCGCAGGTGCGCCTTCCGGCGTCGCAACTGCTTTCCCTGTAGTTGGGTCCATCGCATGGATCTGGAGTTTCCATGGCAGGTCCGTGGGTGCGCCGTAGATTTCGTTGTTGAACCAGTTTCCCCACCTACCCAAAGCCTGCGCCAGGAGCAGTCCGGGAGCGGCGGCGTCAACGAACGCAGCGAAAGGGACTCCGGTGCGGCGGGCGCCAATGGCTGCCCCGACGAGTCCGAGGGCGACGGCGCCCCAGATGCCGAGTCCGCCTTCCCAGATCCGCAGGGCACCCCAGGGGTCTTTGCCTGGGCCGAAGTAGAGCTGGCTGTCAGTGACCACGTGGTAGAAGCGGCCGCCGACGATGCCGAAGGGGACTGCCCACATCACGATGTCCAGGGCCTGCTCCTGCGTGCCGCCCCTGGCTTTGAGGCGGCGGACGGTGAGCCAGGTGCCGACAGCGATGCCTGCAAGGATGCAGAGGGCGTAGAAGTGGATCGTCAGCGGGCCGAGTTCAAAAGCGCTCATCGTTGGCGAAGGGATAAAGATATCCGGTGTGGAGAACGGTTTCATGGGTCAGCTCACTACGATTCGGTCATGGGAAGGGGCAATCCCGGGGAGGGATTCTTGTCGGCACTGCCCTTCCGGGCAGGTTGTGGTGGTCCGGCTCGGGTGATCACGGAAGCCGCCGGGGCCCGGCGTGCCTTTTGCCGGCAAGCGTGGTCGGGTACCGGCGGCGCCATTACAGGCCGGAGTAGGAGTGCAGGCCGTTGAAGAACTGGTTCACGATGGTGAAGTTGAACACCACACACAGGTAGCCGATGATCGATAGCCAGGCTGCGCGGGTGCCGGTCCAGCCGCGGGTGGCCCGGGCGTGCAGGTAGCCGGCGTAAACGACCCAGATCACGAAGGTCCAGACTTCCTTGGGGTCCCAGCCCCAGAACCGGCCCCAGGCCTTCTCCGCCCAGATCGCACCGAACATCAGCGTGAACGTCCAGCCAACGAACCCGAGTGCGTTGATCCGGTAAGAGAGGTTCTCCAGACTCAGGGCCGAGGGTACCAGGCGCATGAACCCAAGCTTGTCCTCGCGCCCGGCCGCGAGCGTCTTTTGCCGGCGTGACTGCACCAGCTGCAGCGCCGACATGGCAAACGTCAGGGTGAACAGGGCCGAGGACAATACGGCGATGGAGACATGGATAATCAGCCAGTAGCTCTGCAGCGCCGGCACGAGGTGGCCCACGGGTGTCCAGTACGCCACGGACGCGGCCACCAGCATGATGATCACCAGGCCCACGACGAAGGTCCCGAGGAAGCGCAGGTCGCGGCGGATCAGCACCAACAGGAAGACGATCGCGGCGACGAAGGCACCGGTGGTGAGGAATTCGTACATGTTGCCCCATGGCACCCGGCCCGCCCCCAGCGCGCGGGTCACTACGCCGGCGCCGTGGATCAGCGCACCGAGGACCGTGAGGGCCACCGCCACACGGGCCGGGACCCGCCGCCCGGGGACGTAGCGCATGCCCGCCCCGGCGGTGTCCCCGGCGCCGCCGGCCTCAGGTGCTGTTGCGCCGGCAGCCGAGGATGGGCGCTCCGCCCGGCCGGCCGGGCCGCTGACACTGGAGGCCGCCCGGTCCACGGAAGCGGCGGTGCTGATTCCGGCGCTGACCGGAATCCTGGCAGGTGCGGAGGCGTGGGTACGTGCGGCGGCTGCGGCTTTGAGGTCCACAGCGCGCAGGGCCTTGCTGCTGCGGGACAGATCCCAGGCGAAGGCGATGAACGCCACGGTGTAGGTTCCTGCGGCCAGGAGCATGAACAGCTCGCTGTACTGGCCCATGGCTTCGTTGATGACGGGCACTAGTGCTCCTTCGATGTTGGGGCAGGGACTGTCGCGGCAGTAGGGGCGGAGCCGCCCCGGGAGTCTTCGATATTCCAGCGGGCGGCAAGCCCGGCGCGGATTGCGGCGGCTTCGGCCGCGAGACGGTGGTCTTCCCCGCGTGCCAGCAGCCCGTATTCGATCATGGTGCGGCCGTCCTCATGCGCGCCGGCGCGGAGCCAGGCGCGGCGGCGGTTCACGTACAGGGAGATGATCAGCCCGGCGACGGCGACCACGGAGAAGATCAGGACACCGTCCTGGCCCGGGACAGTGCGGATGTCCACCCCGATGTAGCGTTTGAGCCCGTCGAAGCTGATCGAACCTTTGCCCTCCGGCAGCGTGTAGCTCTGCCCGGGCCCTAGGACAATCCCACCGGCGGGAAGATCACGGCCGTTAAGTTGGGTCAGGTTCTGCACGTCCAGGTTGTAGACGTTCTGGGGTTTGCCGGTGTCGAGCCCGAGATCACCGTAGTAGGAGTTCAGATTCAGTTGCGGGTTCAGCGGGTCCGGGTCGAAGCTGTAGGACACGCCGTCCTGGTTCTTGATGGCCGAGGGCAGGAAGAACCCGACGAAACCCAGCTGGGAGGGCGCGGCGTCCGGGGCCTTGAGGACGACGGTGGAGGTGTACACGGCGTCGTTGGGAACGGAGACGACAGGGCCGCTGAATGCGGTGTTCCCGGCTCCGTCCTTGACGGTGACGACGGGTGCGTAACCGTTGCCGACAAGGAAAATGCCGGTTCCGCCGAAGTAGACCGGTTCGTTGACTTTCAGGACCTGCTGTTGCGGGGGAGCGTCCGGGCCGTTCCGGGTCGTCACGGCCGCTTGGAAGTCGATGGGCTGGCCGAACTGCCGGGTGGATTCTCGGTCAAAACGGACGTCAAACTTGTCCAGCGTGACGGCGAACGGATCCAGCCAGGCGGACTGGAAGTTGGTCCCGGGTGTGAAGTTGTCGTAGCCGACAAGGGTGTTGACGAACGTGTCGCCTTCGATGATGATCTTTTGGCCCCGGTAGCCGAACAACCCCCCAACGGCCACGCTGACCAGCACTCCGATCAGGGCGGTGTGGAAGACGAGGTTGCCGACTTCGCGCAGCAATCCCCGTTCGGCGCCCAGCGAGGGCATCGCGCCGTCGGCGTCCCGGATATCGACCCGGTACCCGCGTTTTTTTAGTATCGCCGCGGCGTCCCGGACGGCGTCACCCGGGGCAACAGCGGCGTCCGCCGGGAGCGCGAACGTGCCATATTCAGGCAGACGGGACAGCCGCCGGGGAGTGCGGGGCGGCGCGGAGCGCACGGCTTTCCAGTGTGCGCGGGCCCTGGGGATCACACAGCCGATGAGGGAGACGAACAACAGGATGTAGATAGCCGAGAACCACGCCGAGGAATAGACATCGAAGAGCTGGAGCGCGTCGAGGATTTTTCCGTACTCCGGGCGGTCCTTGATGTACTGGGTGACCACGGCAGGGTTTGCCGGGCGCTGGGGAAACAACGAACCGGGCACCGCGACCACGGCCAGCAGCAGCAGCAAAAAGATTGCTGTCCGCATGCTCGTCAACTGGGTCCAGGCCCAGCGCAGCATCCCTGCGGGACCGAGCGGCGGGGGAACCGGCGGCGCTGCAGCGTCCGGCACGTCAGGTAGGGACATCGTTGCCTTCCAAGTTCGGATCATCAAACGGTGAGGATGCAAAACCGCATTTCTACCTTATGTAGAATTTTCGCTGGTGGGCGCCTCAGGCTCCCCTTCACCAACCACTACACATCCTGATAATATCGTTTAAAGACGATTGAACCGATTCCGGTGAACCTGAGCCCGAGGCCCTGTGTGAAACGGGGCGGGCTGGGGCTGGTTCGGCAGGTACGGGCCCGCGGCGTGGCCTTACCCCGCCCGGGACGCGGCGAGCTTGAACGATCCGGACCGACGAACGAGGAAGTCATTCTATGAACACCCCATCAGCCGGCGTCGGTCCGGCCCGGCGCAGCATTCTCACTGGCTTGGCTGTGGTGGCCTCCGCAGCCTTGGCCGCGTGCGCAGGACCGGACACCCTCGCCCAGCAGGCTGCAGCGGGAGATAACAAAAACTACGTTGCGGGGGACGGATCGGTGCAGGAGTATGGCAGAGAATCACGCGGTGCCCCGGTGTCCCTGGACGCCAATCTCTACGACGGCACCCCCGTCAGCTCCAGTGACTGGTCCGGCTCGGTCGCGGTCCTGAATTTCTGGTACGCAGCCTGTGCCCCGTGCCGCGTGGAGGCCCCGCATCTGGAATCGCTGTACCAGGAGTTCTCCCCGCAGGGAGTGAAGTTCCTCGGGATTAACGTCCGGGATGAGAAGCCGACGGCGGAAGCCTTTGAGCGGACCTTCGGCGTGACGTATCCGAGCGTGCAGGACAAGGACGGGAAGGTGCTGCTCGCCATGAGCCGTTTCGTCCCGCCCCAGGCGGTACCGACCACCCTTGTCCTGGACAAGGAGGGGCGGGTTGCGGCGAGGATTCTGGGTGGTCTCGACAAAAGCACGCTGAAAGCCCTGATCACTTCCGCACTCGAGGCCTAGGAAAAGCCGGGCTGGGTGGGTTCCTGGACTCTCCGTCCGACCGCGAAGAACTCCGGCCATGCCGGAGCGGAATGAGAGGAAGTTGACCGGCATGACAGTGAAGTTGCCTGAGGGTTCTTTGGCTCTTCTGCGTGAGGGATACACGTTCATTTCGAGCCGGTGCGACCGGTTCGGCGTCGATGCGTTCCGAACGCGGCTGATGCTGCGCCCGGTGATTTGCCTCCGCGGTGCGGAGGCGGCCGAGTTCTTCTATGGTGGTGGCCGGTTCGGCCGGGAAGGGGCCATGCCCCGCTCCGCCCAGCACCTGCTGCAGGACGCCGGCAGCGTGCAGTCCCTGGAAGGGGCCGCCCACCGGCACCGGAAACAGCTGTTCCTTGACCTGATGAACAAGGAATCGGTGGACCGTCTCGGGCAAGCCTTCGACACCGAATGGCAGGCGGCGGTGGAGCGGTGGCGGGGCAAGGGTGCGGTGGTACTCCATGAGGAGCTGCCCCGGATCCTCACCGCGGTTGCCTGTGAATGGGCCGGAGTTCCGGCAGGCCAGGCCGCAGTGGGCCACCGCGCCCGGGAACTGAGCCTGATGATCGAAAAGTCCGGCGCCCTGGGACCGGGGAACTGGTATGCGCGGTGGCGCCGCCGCGGAACCGAAAAATGGGCCGCCGACTGCCTTGACAGCATCCGCCGGTCCGGCCCGGACGCGACCAGGGATACCCCTGCCGCTGCGATCGCCTTCCACACTGACGAACACGGCAACGCCCTTCCGGTTGACACTGCGGCGGCTGAACTTCTCAATCTGCTCCGGCCCATCGTGGCTGTCGGCCGCTTCATGGTTTTTGCAGCCGTGGCACTGCAGCAGTACCCGGAATGGAAGGACATCCTGCACGCAGGCCAGGACGCGGACCTGGACTGTTTCGCACAGGAAGTCCGCCGGTATTACCCGTTCTTCCCCTTTGTCGGCGGCACAGCCCGGGAAGCGCTGGAATGGAAGGGCCAGACTTTCAAAAAGGGTCAATGGGTGCTGCTGGATCTGTACGGCACGAACCATGACGCCCGCATCTGGAAGGATCCGGAGAGCTTCGACCCTGTCCGGTTCCGCTCCTGGCTGCCGGACCCCCACACCCTTGTTGCGCAGGGCGCCGGCGACCCTGCCGCCGGGCACCGCTGTCCCGGCGAGGACATCACCGTGGACCTGATCCGACGGGCCATCAGGGCGCTGGCTGCGGAGACCCGGATGTCAGTACCTGCCCAGGACCTGAGCATCGACCTCACCCGGATGCCCGCGCTGCCCCGCAGCGGTTTCGTCCTCTCCGGGCGCCCGGGACCGCACTGACGCCTGCTCCGACACGGCACCGGGGGGACCGTTCGAACGCTGCAGAAGAGAGGCAGCGGTTGGCACATATCCGCACTTTTGGATATCATCGCTATATGACGATCGATACGAAGGGTGGCACCCGGTTGGAACCGGCCGCCGCATTGTTCCATTCCCTGGCCGACCCGGCCCGGCTTGCCATCGTGAAGCGCATCGCCCAGGGCGAGGCCCGGGTTGGAGACCTCACCCAGGTACTGGGTCTGGCGCAGTCCACGGTCTCCGCGCATGTGGCGTGTCTGCGGGACTGCGGTCTGGTGACTGGGCGGGTCGAGGGTCGAAAGGTGTTCTATTCCCTGACCCGTCCTGAACTGATCGATGTTCTGGCGCAGGCCGAAATTCTTCTGGCTGCCACGGGCAATGCCGTGAGCCTGTGCCCGGTCTACGGTGACGCTTCCTGCGATGCCGCGACCATCGAAGAGGAGGAACTGTGAGCGACGCGTGTGGATGCGGCGATGACAAGCCGGCAACAGAAGAAGGCGAGGAAGAAGCCGGGGGCTTCTGGCAGGTGACCGAGGTCCGCGCGGCCGCGGTTTCCGGCGCTCTGCTGCTGGTGGCATGGATTGCATCGCTGCTGCACGCGCCCGTGTGGGTCACCCTGCCGCTGGAGGCTGCGGCGCTGCTGGTCGCGGCGTGGACGTTCGTTCCCTCCACCCTGCGCCGGCTCGCCAAGGGCAAGATCGGTGTGGGCACGCTGATGACGATCGCCGCGGTCGGGGCGGTCATCCTGGGCCAGATCGAGGAAGCGGCGATGCTGGCCTTCCTGTATGCCATCTCCGAAGGGCTGGAGGAATACTCGGTCGCCCGGACCCGGCGCGGGCTGCGGGCGTTGCTGGATCTGGTCCCTTCCGAGGCCAGGGTGCTGCGCAACGGAACCGAAGTTACCGTTTCCCCGTCCGAGCTGGTGCTGGGTGAGACCATGGTCGTGCGCCCGGGCGAGCGTCTGGCCACCGACGGACGTGTCCTGACCGGGCGCACCTCCCTGGACACCTCGGCCCTGACCGGCGAATCAGTCCCGGTCGAGGCCGGGCCGGGAAGCGCCGTGTTCGCAGGATCCATCAACGGCACGGGCCCGCTGGAGGTCGAGGTCACCAGCACCGCGGAGAACAACTCCCTGGCCCGGATCGTGCATATTGTTGAGGCCGAGCAGTCCCGTAAGGGCCCTGGCCAGCGCCTGGCCGACTCCATCGCCAAAAAGCTTGTCCCGGGCATCCTGATCGCCGCGGCGCTCATAGCCGTCTTCGGTTTCATCGTGGGCGAACCGGTCCTGTGGATCGAACGTGCCCTGGTGGTTCTGGTGGCAGCCTCACCGTGTGCCCTTGCCATCTCCGTGCCCGTGACCGTGGTCGCCGCTGTTGGCGCTGCCAGCCGGATGGGTGTCCTGATCAAGGGCGGCGGTGCCCTGGAAACCCTCGGCAGGATCCGCACCATTGCCCTGGACAAGACCGGGACCCTGACCCGCAACAAGCCCGCCGTCATCGAAGTCGCCGCCACCGCCTCCTCCACCCGGGAGCGGGTGCTGGCCGTCGCCGCCGGCCTTGAGGAACGCAGCGAACACCCGCTCGCCCGGGCCATCCTCGCCGCCACCACGGACCGGGCCGTCGTCACCGGCCTCGACACGGTTCCGGGGGCCGGGCTTGAAGGAAGCATCGACGGGCACAGTGCCCGGCTCGGCCGGCCCGGATGGATCGCCCCCGGCGAGTTGAAGGAAACCGTCCGGCGGATGCAGGCCGGCGGTGCGACCGCGGTCCTGGTTGAGGAGCGCTCTGTCCTTATTGGTGCCATCGCGGTCCGGGACGAATTGCGTCCCGAGGCTCAGGCAGTCATTGAACGGCTGAACCGTGCCGGTTACACCACCGCCATGCTCACCGGGGACAACCGGCTCACCGCCGAGGCCCTGGGCAAGGCAGCGGGCATCACCGAAGTCCATGCCGACCTGCGCCCTGAAGACAAGGCGGAGATCATCCGCACCCTGAAAGGGCGGCAGCCGACCGCCATGGTCGGTGACGGCGTGAACGACGCCCCGGCCCTCGCGACGGCCGACACAGGCATCGCGATGGGCGCGATGGGCACCGATGTGGCCATCGAAACCGCGGACGTCGCCCTGATGGGCGAGGACCTGCACCACCTGCCCCAGGTCCTGGAACACTCCCGCCGCACCCGGCGCATCATGTTCCAGAACGTGGGACTGTCCCTTGCCCTGATCGCGGTGCTGATCCCGCTGGCGCTGTTCGGCGTTCTAGGCTTGGCGGCTGTCGTCCTGATCCACGAACTGGCCGAAATCGTTGTCATCGCCAACGGTGTCCGCGCCGGCAAGGTGACCAAGTACGGCACGATCCCGGTCGCCCGGGACACCGTCCCCAGCCTGGAAACGGCCCGGTGAGCACCCCGACACCGGTCCGGGACAGCGCCCGGTCCCGGCCGTGGATGCGGCGGGGCGGGCTGCTGGCCGGCGCGCTCCTGCTGGCAGGAGCGGACTTGATCATCAAGGCACAGGCGGAAGCGAACCTCTCCGGCGGAGAGGTGATCGAGGCCCCGCTGCTGACGATCAAGCTCCTGTACAACACAGGGGTTGCCTTCAGCCTCGGCGCCTCCCTGCCCACGGCAGTTGTCGTGGCCGGAACCGGGGTCATCGTCGCCGCGTTGCTGTCCTGGCTGACGGTCAGCGCCCCGAAGATGTCCGCGACTTCCTTCACGGGCGGGATCCTTGTTGCGGGCGGCGCCCTCGGGAACTTCATTGACCGGCTCGACGGGCGCGGGGTCGTGGACTATCTGCACAGCGGATGGTTCCCGACGTTCAACCTCGCCGACGTCTTCGTCACCGTGGGAGTCGCCGTCCTGGTGCTGGGAATGTTGCTTCCAGGTAAGGGGCAGGAGAAGGAGGCGTGAATCTGGGCGGATTCTTCGCCGAGGCCGTGCAGTCCGGAGCCCTGCTCCTGGCGGTGCCCCTGGCCGTTATTGCCGGTCTGGTCTCGTTCATCTCACCCTGTGTCCTTCCTCTGCTCCCGGGCTATCTGGGCTATGTCTCCGGTCTCGCCGGAACCGATGAGAAAGCCGCACGCCGGCGGACCACCGCCGGCGTGGGGCTGTTCATCCTCGGATTCGCCGCGGTCTTCACCCTGTACGGTGCCGCGTTCGGGACCATCGGGCTCTGGCTCGTGAGCTGGAGCGACCTGATCACCCGCATCCTGGGCGTGGTCGTCATCCTGATGGGCGTGGCCCTGTCCGGGAAAATCCCGTTCCTGCAGAGCACGGCGAAACTGTCCTGGAAACCGAACAGCGGCCTGGCCGGAGCCCCGCTGCTGGGCATCGGCTTCGGGCTTGGCTGGACCCCTTGCATCGGCCCGACCCTCAGCGCTGTCCTGGCCCTGAGCACCACCACCGGATCGGCCTGGCGCGGGGCTCTGCTGGGCTTCGCATACTGCATCGGCTTGGGCATCCCCTTTCTTCTGGTCGCCCGGGGTTTTGGCTGGGTCACCGGCACCCTGGGGTTCGTCCGCCGAAACATCAGAGCTTTCAATCTCGCAGGAGCAGCCACCCTTGTCCTGGTCGGGATTCTGATGGTCTCCGGTGTCTGGACCACCTGGATCCTGAGCCTGCAGAACCTGATCGGAACCTTCACCACACCCATCTGATCAACGAATCGCGCCTACGGACCGCCGCTACCGACTGAGAGGTACACGACATGCTTGGCACCATCGCAGCCGCGGCAGCCATGTTCGCCGCCACCAACATCGACGACATCGTTGTTTTGACCGTCCTGTTCCTGGCCTCAGCGAAAGGCCGCCCCCGCCCCTGGGAGATCATCGGAGGGCAATACCTGGGATTCATCACCCTGGTCGCCATCAGCATCCTGGCCGCCCTTGGGCTGACTCTTGTCCCGGACGAATGGGTGGGCTGGCTCGGCCTGGTCCCTCTGGGGATCGGCGTTATCGGCCTGATCCGTTTCCTGCGCCAACGCGGGGAAGAAGAGGAAGAAGGTGCCATCAACGCGGTCGGCCTGCTCAGCGTCGCCGGTATCACCATCGCCAACGGCGCGGACAACATCGCCATCTACACCCCGATTTTCCGGACCATGGCGCCGCAGGACACTGTGGTAACCATCGTGGTATTCCTGATCCTGGTCGCCGTGTGGTGCGCAGTGGGACGCGTTGTGGGAACGCACCCGAAGGTCACCGAAACCCTCGAAAGGGTCGAACACTGGCTGGTCCCTGCGGTGTTCATCGGGTTGGGACTGTTCATACTCCTCAGCTCCGGTGTCCTGCCCCGGCTGTTCAGCGCTTAAGCAGCAACGAGCCGGGACGAAACCGTACCAGGGCCAGGAGGAATCATGAAGGATGCACCGTTCGGGCTGTTGCTCGACGCCCCGGCTGAAACAAGGCAGCGCCGCCTGCAACACCAATGGGAGCGGCTGGCAGAGATGTGACGACGCACGGACCTGTTCCCCGTATATCGACCTGCATGCCTCCCTTGACGCTTCGGGAACCCTGTTCTCTCCGCCCACGTGACCGGGCAGGACCACAGCATGCCCGACGGACGTTCGGCCACCATCCTCGCGGACCTGCAGGCCTGCGTCGCCGAACACTTCGACGTGGCCATCGAGCATTCAACCTTCCAGATCGAACCCGCCGCCCACCGCGACCAGGAAAGCATCCACCACTGATGACACAAGCACCACCAAAACCCCGCCCGGCCGTCGACACCGCCAAAAAAGTCCGCATCATCGTATGGATCTTGATCGGCGCCGTCGTGGCCGCCGGGGCCATCTGGTTCGCCGTCTTCACGGCAACCAAACCAACCCCCAGCACAGCGGCACCCGTTGGCGGGGGACAGCTCGTCCGGGAGGACAGCCACCGCATCACCACCCCCGCCACCGAGAAGGCCCAGCTCGTGGAATTCCTGGACTTCGAATGCGAATCCTGCCGCGCCGCCTACCCGCTTGTGGAGGAACTGAAAAAGGAATACGGGGACCGGATCACCATCATCCACCGCTACTTCCCGCTGCCCGGGCACCGGAATTCCGGCACCGCGGCGCTGGCCGTGGAAGCCGCGGCCCAGCAAGGCAAATACGAACAGATGGTCGCCAAAATGTTCCAAACCCAACCCGAATGGGGCGAAAAGCAAGACTCCCAGGCCGCCCTGTTCCGCAACTACGCCCAAGACCTCGGCCTGGACGTGGCCCGCTACGACGCGGCAGTCGCGGACGAGAAAACCAAGGAACGCATCCGGCAGGACGTCACCGACGGCACCGCCCTCGGCGTCACCGGCACGCCCACGTTCTTCCTCAACGGCAAGAAACTCACGCTGAACACCGAAGAGCAATTCCGCCAGCTCCTCGACGACGCCGCAAAATAACCCCCGTACTGGAGCTACTATGTCCCTCCCCGCCACGCCCACCAGCAACTCCGGTCGCCGGATCCGCCTGGCCCTTGCCCTCGCAGCCGCAGCATTGTTTCCGTTTCTCGCCGTAGCACCGGCCCAGGCCCATGACTCCCTGACCTCCACTACACCAGCGAAAGACACCACGGTCACAACCGCGCCGTCCAGGGTCTCCCTGACCCTGTCCGAGCCGCCGACCGACTCAGCGTCCTTGAACACGTCCGTCATCAAGGTCACCGACAGCACCGGGGCAACGATCAGCGACGGTAAGGTCACCGTCTCCGGAGCAACCCTCTCCACAACCGTGACCAAGGGCGCGAACGGGCCCTACACAGTTCTCTGGCGGGCGGTCTCCTCCGACGGTCACCCCGTCGAAGGAAGCTACTCCTTCACCGTCCAGGACCCCACCCCCGTTGCCGCAGCCACACCGCAAGCGAGCCAACCGGCAGCCTCGGCCACGCAGACGCAGGCCACACAGCCAGCCGCTGCTGACAGCGCCCGCCCCGATGACAGCAACGGCCCAATAGTCGCGGCCCTGGCCGCCGCCGTGGTCCTGATCGTTGCCGCCGGGTTCTTCTTTTCCCAAAAGTCCCGCCGGAACGAACGATAAGGAATGACCATGAGCACTGATCATCCCGACCGCAAGGCCCCGGACCCTACGACCGCACATGATGGGAGGTATGCCCCCGTGAACATTGACGTGTTCCACATCGATGACTGCCCCAACACGATGATCACCCTAAAACACGTGGAAGATGCCCTATCCGCCCTGGGCCGATCAGACATTCCTGTCCAGCTGCGACTGATCGTGTCCCCAGCTGACACAGCCGGAACCTGCTTCGCCGGGTCACCCACGATCGCAGCAAACGGAACCGACATCTTCCCCGACGGGAGACCCGCCAGTGAACTCAGCTGCCGGGTCTATCAAACACCAGACGGACTCTCCGGAGCCCCGACCACCAACCAGATCATTGAGATGCTGAGGCATCATGACATCTGACCCGGAATTCCGATGCTCCTGCTGCGGCCGATCCCTGAAGCGGGAGAAACTTCACGCCCTCGGAGCCGAACCTGCATATATCTGCCGCAGATGTGCGTTCTGGGTTGCCTTGCGCCCACCGATGTCGAGCTGAGCACGACACCAGTCCCTCGAAATCACACACCGCCCACCGTTAAAGATCCGTCTTCAACGGTGAAAACAGCGGAAATACACGGCGCGTTGCCGGAACTACCGGATAACCCCGCCGAGGGCTACTACCAATGACAGAAGACCGAGGACGGGAAGAAGATCCCCAACTACCTCTTCTCCGAAAGCCGCTCCTGCTGGGCTTCGCCGGCCTGTACGAGTTCTTGCCGGACCCGGCCCTGCCCGAGGACGACCCCGAACGGTGGCTCCTGTCCTGCGCCGTCCTCACCACAACCACGCAGGACGCCCTGGACACGTCCATGATCGGCCCCCGGTCATCATCCCGAAAGACCGGCTCGCCGAATGGCTCGACCCGGACCGGACCGACAAGAACGACGTCCATATTTGGTCTGGATTGCCAAGAATGTTCCCGTATGGGAATTGAGATTGCATTTCTGAGTGTTTTCAAGAAGCCCCGATTGGGATTATGCTTTACATACCTCAACGTCCTTTGAGGCATGAGCGCCCCTCACATTTATAGGGGGCCTGGCTGAAAGGAGGTGGGCTGATCTGCAGAAATGTCAATCAGGAGCTGGCTAAAACGCGAGCAACCGTGCGACGCCTTGATTTGCTTAGGAAGGCACTCGGCGTCTGCACGGCTGCGGTTGTACTCGCTAGCGCAGTGAAAGACTTGATCGGCTAAGCCCATCAAGAGCGTGGTGGTCCAGTTGGAGCTGGGCCGCCACGCGGTCTTTCATCCACAAGAACCGCTCTACAGTAAGACTGTTCACACTCTCACGTGGCTACGCTGTACTCCTATACAGTATCGCAATCCTGTAATCGTGTAATCAATTTTTACCAGAAAAAATAATCACAGTGCCACATGATTAGGCATCCAGTTACGCCACTCAAAATTTTCCCGGCACTCAATAACGTGAGACAAAACTTTTTCCGTCTCTCACAAGTTGAGCTTTCATAGTGTACGGAGAATTGGCGTCGTGACTTAGCAGCTTCAAAAATCCTGACGATCCTCACCGGCAGCTAACCCGATGAAATAATAATCTTGCCTTCCACCATTCCGACGGAGTTACGGCGCCCCATTGGGGTAATCCCAAGCGAGAGGACGAGCACCGTCGAAACGTCGGCTCATCAATTACGCCCTGAAGCGGATAAGCCGCGACGGAAGGGGCAGCCTTCAGGACCAAGCCCCCGCCTCTCCAGCTCCACGGCCGCGCGGTGAAGCCCTAAAAGGCCAGCGCTACCGGTCCTGTTCCCGACGCTCCGGAATGGATTCTTCCGCATGCTGAGCCTCTTTGACGAGAACTGTCATGGCACGGACGGACTCAGCGTCATCTTGCCAGCGGCTCCCGTCACGGCTGCAGGCATGAAAGGACTTTAGGCCAGCCTCTTCGGCAACGCGAAGGAACTCAACCCGGGCCACCTCGAGGTCCGCCATCTGCTCACGGGTCAGCGGCTCAGGTGCCCGGGCTTGGACAGGGGCCGGTGCAGGGGAACGCGTTGATGACGATGTGGCGCGCCTGGTGAAAAGGCTTCTTAGTCCCACAGTCGATGTCTTCCTATCCAAGAGGTCGTCCCGCCGGCAACATGGGGGCGCCTCCGGCGAGACGTTTCCACCGTACCAACCTGCGCGGCACCGCAAGAGGATGCCGGTTCCCTGGCTTTTCGGGACCCAGAACGGGCGTCCTCTCCGCTTCGCTCCGTGGCCGGCTGTTGGGTGCTGCCGGTTAGTCGCAGGGCTCCTGCCCGTCATCACCTGTCGTGTCTACGACGATGCTCCTATAGTCGTCAAAATTGGCGTAGCGGTCGGCGTCAGTCTGACTTGTACCTTTCGAGGATCGCCTTCATCTGTGTGATTTCTTCTTGCTGAGATTTCACGATGGAGTCGCAGAGGGTGATGATTTCCGGGTCGGTGATGTTCGATTCCTCGCAGACGAGCAGTGCCCGGGAATGATGGGGGATCATGGATTTGAGGAACTGTTCGTTGCCGACGAAGGTTTCTGTGCGGCCCAGTGCGAACACGGCGCCGAAGAGCACGGCGAAACCGACCAGCATAGCGACGTTGGCTTTTCTGTTCTTGAACATGGACCACATGCCGATGATCATGACGATGGCCATGGCGGAGACCATCAGCAGCGCCATCCAAAAGTTGCTCAGGTTGAAGTAGAAGTGGTCGATTGAGCGGATCATTGACATCGACAGGACCCACATCAACGCCAGGCTGATCAGCAGTATCAGGGCGAATTTGAGATACATCCTGGATGAGTGGTGACCGCTTTTGTCGTTTCCGGCGCGTGGGCCGCTGTTGTGAGTTTCTGATTCTCGGTGTTGGTGGCTGGGTTGCTGCTGCTCGTGCCCGGCGGCGCTAACGCGAGGGGAGTCTGGCTGGTTTTGCGGGGTACTCATGTGAGTTTCCTTCATGTGCGTGGCCCCTTCCCTACACAAATCCGGGGCGGGAAGGGGCGCCAAGGCGTAGGCGGGGCGACTAGCCCAGCGAGGAGAGTAGTTCGTGGCACGCTGTTTCACAGCGGCGGCAGGCTTCGGCGCAGATCTTGCAGTGCTCATGCATTTGGGCGTGGCGTTCACATTCATCCGCGCATGCCTTGCAGGCGGTGCGGCATGCTTCCAGGACTGCCCGGGTGATGTTGGCGTCATACCCGGTGTGCCGGGACAGGACGTTGCCTGTTGTCGTGCAGATATCGGCGCAGTCGATATTGGTGCGAACACATTTGGTCAGCTCGGCAACCATGTCTTCACTGAGGCAGGCATCGGCGCAGGCCGTGCAGGTCTGTGCGCATTCGAAGCATGCCTGGATGCACTCGGCGAGTTTTTCCTTGTCCACGCCGCCCAGGTCCTTGGGGTAGGTTGCGAGCATGGCGGTCACGTGATGCGTCATTGTCTTATCTCCCTGTATAGATACAGCAGGCCGTTACCACTGCTGTGTAGCGATTTGTCGGGTCTTGCTTGGGGCGGCCCCGGGTTTCTTCAGCCGGCTACACACCGCTGATTGGGTCATGTTCGGGTCATCGCTGTAGGGGGATTTACGTCCTGCTGATCGATAGGACCGTCAAAGACGGTCTGAGGTGATCGAGTCGTTCCAAGGCCGGGTCAAACCAGCCAGGCGGGACGTGACTCGGCTGAGGTTCCCTCGCTTCGATCGGTGCAGAAGCCGCGGCCACGTTCTCGGGCAGAAGTCGGAGGGGCTGGGCAATCACCGCTTCGGTCCCGTGCTGATCGCTGCAGCAGGCACGCTGCGGCTCCGGCAGGTCAGATGGTGCGGTGACAGCCTTTGCCGTTGAAGCAGTGTCTTGAGCTGAAGTGGTGAGTTGATGGGCCTCGACGACGGCGGTGATCGTCTGAGAGGAACTCATTCCCATGGCCTTTGGGTGCTCCATCAACATGCAAAGCGCCGCGCAAAGGCTGAACGAGAAGACCAGCAACAGCACCACGATCAGCACCCCGCACAGCGTTCGTGTGCCGGGGTGAGTGCTGACAGCTGCTGATGCTGAAATAGATCATCCCTCCGGTCCTGCCGGTCTAAAGTCTCCTTCAACCCTAGTGAATGATCAGCATACTTACCAGTGTTGAGGGTGTTTCGGCAGGCTGTTCCGCTACTGGTTCGTCTGGTTGTTTTAGACGTTCGGCGCTGCAGATTGGTCCATTAGCCATTGCCGGTAGGTTTCTGCCAGGTCATCCTTCCGGATGTGCCCGCGTTCCAGTCGCGAAATGATGGAAACCCATTGGCCGAGTTCGCCGGCCACGGTCGTGATGGTGATCCCGAGTTCAGTCCGCATTTGGCGGAGGTCGGAGTTGTCGGGCGCCGGTCGGGGGTTGGTGATCTGGCGGTAAATTTCGCGTGCTGCGTAGCGTTTGAGGCAGCGCATTATTTCGCGCTTCCCTTTACCCTCAGCGGTACGTTTGGCCACGTAGTCCTTGGTCCGTTGGCAGGAGGCCATGCGAACCAGGACTACCTGATGCAAGGCGTTGTTGGCGCTGCGGTCGCCGCCTCTGCTGAGCCGGTGACGTGTGGTCTTTCCTGATGACGCCGGTACGGGCGCGACCCCGGCGAGTGACGCGAATTGGGCTTCGTTCCGCAGGCGGTCCGGGTTGTCTCCAACGGTGATTAGCAGCTGGCTGGCGACCTCGGTCCCGACTCCTGGGAGATCGCAGAGCATCGGAGCGTAGCTGTCGAGGATTTCCTTGAGTGCGGCGTCCGCAGCGTCGATTTCTGCTCCCAGCGCTTGGCAGCGGGCCGCCAACGTTTTCAGGGTCAGTAGGGTCACGTACTCGGGGTCAGCTAGGTGTCCCGAAGGCCTGGTTCGGTGTAACGCGGCGATCAAGGCGGCAGTGGGGAGCTCCCGATACTTGGCCCTGATTTTGTTCGGGGACGATACGAGGAGTGCCTTGATCTGGTTGATGGCCGCGGTCCGTGCCTTGAGGGCTGATGCCCGCCCGGAACGTAGGATGCGCAGGCATTCGACGGGGCCGTCCTTGGCCTTCGGGATCGCCTTCGTCCGTCCCTCGAGTACCGACTTGGCGGCCTGGTAGGCATCCAGTGGGTCGGACTTTCCCTTGAGTCGCCGGGCGGCCCTGTTCGGGCGGTTTACCTCCAGCACGGTGAGCCCTTCACCCCGAAGGGTCCTGGCGAGCTCGGCGCCGTAGGATCCTGTTCCTTCGACCCCAACGGCGATGACCGTGCCGTAGGAGGTGATGAAGTCGAGGATTTTCCGGTATCCGGATCCCACGGCGAGGAATTCCTTGTCCGCGAGGGGTTTGCCGTGTTCGTTGATGACGGCCACGTGGTGCGTGTCGGCGTGGGTGTCGATACCCGCAATGACTTTCGTTGGTTCGCTTGCCAAGATGGAAATTGCCCCTCAGTCGCGTCGAATGCTGATTGATCGGGCGCGGTCCAGGTGGGCAGACAAAACGGTAATGGGACTGGTCGTATCAGGCTCCTATGAGGTCATGCCCGCCTGGCTCGACACCCTTTGACGGACCTTGAGCCGGCTGACAGATCGTCGGAAAGACAGTGCCGGCAGGCACGTCAGTTTTTGGGTGGGCCACGCCGGCTCAAGGACTTTTCCAGTATTACCGTTTTTCGTGGCTGTCCTGGCGGATCATACGGTTCCGCTCCGGCTCAAGCTCCTGACCCCTCCGCAAGCTCCGGGGCCCTGCGGCACCGGAATTCTTCGACGGCGCTCCTAATTCGTAGTTAAGCGGCTTCCAGGTGACCAGGTGGTGGGGCTCTTCCCGGGGCT
>NZ_SZVS01000017.1 GCF_007670255.1 Paenarthrobacter nicotinovorans
GCCGCAATCACCTGAACGTACTCAAGGACCCGTGAGATCTCCTCGACCCTGCCCGCGAAATCCGCCGCCTCCACGAATCCGAACAACCGGGCATCCGCCACAGCAGCACCCCGCAAACCGGCCACCGCCTCCACCGCATCATCAAGGAAAGCGCCCACCTCTGGGGCAGACCCACCGGGGGCCACGCTGCTCGCATCCGCGTCATCAAGCCGGGGCAGAATGCGGGCACCGTCTGGATGATCCGCGGATAGGGATCCGGCGGAGCCAGCGGTGGGCGGGCCGAGCACAGGGGAGGCCCTCATAGCTTCATCAAGGCCCACCAAGGGCGCTTCTCCGCGACCGGGAAACACCGTCCCGGGTGCAACAAGCCGTCCCGTTCCATCCATGAATCAAGACTGTCACCCCGGCAGAAACCCCATAAGCCCACAACCCCCGTATGTGGACAAACCACCCTATGTGGACAACGTGAAGCGCCGCAGGGGCCGCGGCCTGCTCCGGCACCCTTGAACCGCCACCCGAGATACCAACCCAGCACTCGGCCCCAACCCAGCCCCGCGCCGGCGTGAGCCAAGCGCGCAGTGTCGAGTACCGCCGTCGCACGCGCTTCCGGTACCCGTCGCGACACACCACGTGCGCCCGCGCAACACCACGTGCCCCCGCGCAACCCCGCGTGCCCCCACCAAGAGCGCGAAAAAAGGAGGACATAGCTGACGCGGGCCGAAGAGTCTGGGGGAAAACTCCGACCCGCGCCAGGTTTTTGGGGTTGGCTAGCCGATTATCGTCATGGCTTGCCAACCGGTACCCAGGCTGGTGGGTGGGACGTTGCTCAGGGTCCCGCTGCCGCTGCCTGGGTAGAGCCACAGGGTGTCGCCGATCCGGCCGATCACGTCGTTCTTGCCATCGCCGTCGAGGTCCCGGGGTCCTGCGATCAATGTTCGGTTGTCCCAACCTGCGGAGATCTGCTTCCAGGGGAGCCATCCGCGGGTTCCGTCGCCCGGGTAGAGCCAGAGGGCGCCTGTATCCGCGCGCCTGGCCAGCACATCCGTCGTACCATCTCCATTAAAGTCCCCCGTGCTCAGAATTGCATTCATAACATTCCAGCCGGTTCCTATGGTGGTTGGTGTACGAAGACCGCCGCTCCCTGTGCCCTCGTAGAGTCGCAGATCCCCGCTGCTCCTCCGGGCGATGACATCCGGTATGCCGTCGCCGCTGAAGTCGCCGGGGGAGAACAGCTGGCTCATGGTGGTCCACCCGATGCTCACCTGGACCCGTGCGCCGAAGCTGCCGGCGCCGTCGCCCGGGTAGAACCACAGCACATCTCCGCCACGGGCCAGCAGATCCGGCTTGCCGTCCTTGTTGAAGTCACCGGGGGTGATGATGTCGGTGATGGTTGACCATGCCGGCGCCGGAAGCGCCGTCTGCCGCGGGCCGAGTCCGCCGGCGCCGTTACCCGGATAGAGGAACAGGTTGCCGGCGCTGTCGGAGGACAGGACATCTGCTTTGCCGTCACCGTTGAAGTCATGGGACGACGGCGGACCGGCTGCGGGAACCGTGTACGTCTGGGTTCCAACGGGCGAGGCGTTCCCTGCCGTATCCACTCCGATGTACTTCAGGTTCAGTTGCGTCGTCCCCATGACAATCGGCGTGGAGTACAAGATGTTCGTTGCAGATACCGTGGCAGTCGGGGTGCTGCCGTCGGTGGTGTAGTAGATGCTGGCGCCCGGCTCATCGGCGGAGAGGGTGATGGTCGCCCCGCTGGCCAGTGCCCGGCTGGTCGGACTGGCCGTCACCACAGGCGCCCTGGTGTCCGGCGGGACGGTATAGGTCTGCGTGACGACGTCCGATACGTTGCCAGCAGGATCCGTGGCGAAGAACTTGAGGGTCATCGGATCCGGGCCCGGGAACACAATGGGTGCGGAGTACACCACGCCTGCTGCCAGGGGATCACTGCCGTCCTTGGTGTACTTGATGACGGAGTTTGCCTCATTGGATGTCAGGGTGATGGTGGTGCCAGGAGCGTATGGACCGCTTGTCGGGTTGGCCGTCACCACTGGCTTGGTGACGTCAGGGCCGGTGGCGTAGTTCTGGGTGACAACGGCCGACGTGTTGTTGGCAGTATCCACAGCGAAGTACTTCAGCGTCAGCGGACCATTCACGGTGATGGGAGTGGCATATTTGGCGCTGGCCGTGGTGGGGGTGGTGCCGTCAACGGTGTAGTAGATCGTTGCCGGCTCATTCGCGGCCAGTGTGATCTTTTGCCCGATGTCGTACGTTCCGCCTGCGGGTGTCGCAGTTACTTCCGGCGCGATGACATCGGCAGTGATGTGGGCCTCGAACTCGGACAGACCCACGCTGGTGGTTGAAGCACTGACTGAGCTGATGTTGAAGCGGACCGAGGTGACGGTTCGGGCCGGGAAGTTTACAGTCAGCCCCGAGCCGTTGTTGGGCAGGGCGCCCACAGGCACAACGCTGCCATCGGAGAAGGCCAGGTTTCCGCCGGTTACCTGGTCGCTGAGGATCGGCCGGTCAAACAGCGTCACTGCGTTGATGGTCTTGGCGGGGGAGAAGTTGTATTGGATCCAGCTGCCGGCTTTTCCGCCGTTGGTCACCCACTCCCGGCCAGCATCCATGGGCGTGCCCCAGGCGTACCCGTCGCGAGCCTTTTCGGGGCTCTGAGCCGAGGCCCTCTGCGAGGAGGCGCTGACAGTGGTGCCTGCTGACTTGGCGGCGTTGCCCGTCCACTCAATGGCAGTGATGTATTGCCGCTTGAGCCAGTCACTGTAGGGAGGTGCCGGACAGGGGCTCCCGCAGAGGTACTTGTCGAAGTCGGCGAACCGCACGAAAGTGTTGACCTTGTTGGTCAAATCTGCGCCGGTGACGTTCTGGGCATACTCGTCGATCACATACGCGTCATAGGCCGACGCAGTATGGGGACCGGTGTAGGCCCTGCTGGCCAGTTGGGCAAACTTTGCCGTGGCCCAGTGGTCGCTGTGGTCGTAGGGGTTCTGGTAGCTGCCCGTCCAATCCTGGGTGCGGAAGGTGGTGGGTCTGTAATTGGCCACAAGCTGGTTCAACGTCGTTTGGAATTGGCTCTTGGTGAAGGCTGCCGCACCGTCAACCGGGCGGATGGAGCTGAGCCTGCCATCCCACAACTTCAGGATGCTCTGGCCGTTGTAACGGTTGCTGCCCGTCCCGTCCGGGAAGCCGTCCGGAAGCCGCATGAAAACAACCGAAATGTTCGGCGCCGCGTTTAATGTTTGAAGCGTAAGGGGACGCCCGGGTATGCCGGCGTCGGAGGTGGTCCAAGCATCGGCGACGCCGGCCATTTTGGAGTAGCTTGCCCGGATTCCGGCTTCGAGGCTGTTCCAGTAGGCAGGGCCCTCGCCTGCCTCACCGGCTGTGGTGTAGACGGTCTGCACACAGCGTTTGGCCTGGATGTCCCGCATGAAATCCGGGCTGATGAAAATCAGGTCATCATCGGTGTGGGCCACAACCTGCATGGCACCTCCGGTGCCCGGACAAGGCGGAACCGCTGCCGAAGCAGGGGCGGCGATTCCCACGGTCAGTGCCGAGAAGGCAACAGATGAGCCCAGCAGCAGGCCAAGGATTTTGCGGGTACGAAACAGGGGAAACTGACGACGACGCCGAGCGTATTTTGGACGGTCCACAACCATTGCTCCTCGAGCAGATGTTGGGCCCCCCAGCCGGCAAATTTGCGACGCCCACCGGACGTCATTCAGTTGGGTACTGCGTTTCCTCCACCAAATGGAAGTGAAGCAGTGATGGTTACTGTACTCCTTGGATCATCACCATGGCTAGGGTCTTGCTCGGACCATCGTCGAATCCCAGCGGACCGGATCCCGTGGCCATTACGCTGATTCCATGAACCGCACCGCAGCGTTGAACCCCAGCCCTCGAACACTCGACGTCGAAAGCGTGGTTCACTTCGATCGCTTGCTTGGTGCCGGGGCCGTCTCAATGCACGGCTGGCACGCGCAATCGCTGGACCTTCGGGGGTACTCCCGCCAGCTCAAGGCCATGGACCCCCAGGGGGCGATCTTCCTTGGCTGCACCTTCGACGCCGGAGTAGAGGACAGCCTGCGAAGCCGCGGTGCGCTGATCTTCCCCAAGCTGCACGGCATACCTTTCGATCCGTACCGTGGCAGTCTCTACACCCCGGCGGAACTCTATCCGGACATTCCAAGAACCGAGTACGAGGCCACCCTCGACGCGCAGGTCTACCAGTGGAGCATCCTGCCCGGCCAGCGTAAAAGCCTGGACGCGACCCTCGCCGCCGCCCTGCACGACCACGCCATAGGCGATGCCTTGGACGAGGCACTTGACCAAGGAGCTTTCGCCGGGAGCAGGATCGTGGGAGTCATGGGCGGCCATGCGGCCCAGCGCGGTTCCAAAGAGTTTGCCGACGCCGCCCGCCTGGGAAGTTTGCTCGCGCGGGCCGGCTTCGCCGTCGCCACCGGGGGAGGCCCGGGTGCCATGGAAGCGGCCAACCTGGGGGCGTACTTCAGCGGACGGCCCGACGCCGAACTGGAAGCCGCCGTCGGTTCGCTCGCCGAGGTGCCGGGGTTCAGGCCCTCGGTGACGGCTTGGGCGCGGAAGGCGGCGGCCGTCGTCGAACGTTATCCCGACGGTACCCCGACGCTGGGCATCCCCACCTGGTTCTATGGGCACGAGCCACCCAACCTGTTCGCCACCCACATTGCCAAATACTTTGCCAATGCCATCCGGGAGGCCATCCTCCTGGAACTTTGCAACGGCGGGATCGTGTTCCTGCCCGGGGCCGCAGGAACGGTACAGGAAATTTTCCAGGACGCTTGCGAGAACTACTACGGAGCACCCGAAACCATCACGCCCATGGTTTTGGTGGGGCGCGAACACTGGGAAGGGACCTTCCCGGCCTGGCCGATGCTGCAAAGCCTCGCATCGGGCAAGCCCATGGCGGAGCGGATCTTCCTGGTGGATACCGTGGACGAGGCGCTCGCGGTCCTGACGGGGTGAGCGGGTACTCGGGTGAGCGGCGGCAGTACGCGCACCCGTTCAAAAGTCCTTGCTGCAGGGTCCGGCACCGAGCTTGGCCAAGCCCGTCAGGTCACCGGCGGCATAGTGCCGGACCCAGGATGCCTGGCCGTACATGAGCTGGCGGGGATCGTCCACGTGGTCCAGACCCACCAGATGGCCCAGTTCATGCATGATGACAGCGACGCCGATTTCGTCCCCGTCCGGGGTGTCCACAATGCCGGCGAACTGCGGGGCATCCAACGACACCGTCCCGGTCACGTACGCCTTGTATCCGTTGCTCAGGCCGATGGAGGAACTCCCGCCCAGGCCCACGGTTTGCCCGGTCAGGCGCGGAACCTGTTCCGGTGTGCTCCACGCGATGAGTACAGGCGCCCAACGATCGCCGTACCTGGCGGGTTGGTAGCCGGAACGGTTAGGGGAGGGGATCTCGGAGCTGGGCCCGTCGTAGATGAACTTCAAGCCGGTGGCATTGCTGGTTTGCTGGACGGCCTTCTCGACCAAGACCTGCCAGGAAGCCGGAGCTAAGTCCGAATTGACCACGTAATGGATGGGCCTGCAGGGCGAATAGGCAAGCGGTGTTCCGTCCTCTTTGACGGCCAGGAACTTGTACGAGCTGCTGGCTTGGACCACAGGCGGAGGCGTCCCGAGTGGTGCATCCGCTTCTTCCCGGCCGGGCAAGGGATCATCCCGTTGCCCGAAAGGTGCCAGTCCGGGGCGGGCCGGCTGGCTTTGCGTATCCGATGATCCGTACAGGAACTGTTGCAGTTCGCCGCCGAAAAAAGCGCCGGCGCAGACGAGCCCCAGGATCCCCAGCAGGAACAAAATGGCGGCGACGCTGCTGTGCTTGATGGGCGGCCGGGGCTCAGGTGGTTCGCGCGGACCTGACGACGGCGGAAGGAAACCGGGCCGGGGAGGATCCGGGTCCGGCCACTTGGACGACCCATAAGGTTCCATGGAACCCCCTGACGTGGAGGCCGCGGACGAGCGGTGGGGCGTCGCCGTCGGCCGTATCCGTCAGCATAGGTCCAGCAGGGTCCGGAGTCCATGGCGCCGGTATCACGTGACGAGATCCGCTAGATATCCTTGCGGCAAGGAGCTGAGGCCAGGAGGTGGAGACCATTCAGGTCACCGGCGGCCAGTCCATCGGGTGCGCCTATCTCGGGATACATGAGCTGGATTGGATCGTCCACGTGATCCAGGCCCATGACGTGTCCCAGTTCATGCTGCATGACGGCGAGGACATAGTCCGCGCCCCCCTGCTCCGAGAGCAGATCGGCGATCTGCGGGGTGTCGAGTTCCAGGCTCCCTGTGATGTAACTCTTGGGGCCCTTGTCCAGTGAATACATTGTGCTTCCGCCGGTGCCGATGACCTTGCCTTCCAGCGCAGGCGCTGCTTCGGGAGTGGTCCAGGAGATCAGCAGGGGAGCCCACCGGTCGCCGTAGCGGTTGGGCTGGTAGGGCTCGCGCTTGTCTGCGGGTTGTTCATCGGTAGTTCCATCACTGACGAACTGGATGCCGGAGGCCGCCGAGATGTTGGCAATCGCTGTGGCCAGGAGTTGGTCGGTTCCCTGCGGCGCGGTGGCGTTGTTCACCACGTAGTGCAGCGGGCGGCAAGGGGAGTACCCAACGGGAGTGCCGTCGTCGTTGGTCGCCAGGAACTTGTACGAATCGTTCGTGGTGCCGGGCGCCGTTGGCGAGGCCAGCGGGGCATCCGCTTCCTCGAGTCCTGGCGGTGGCGCGTCGGGGACGCGCGCCGCGGTGGGCTGGGGCTTTCCGATCTGGGGGCTGCCCGGGACGTTGACGCCCGGAAACAGCGACGTGATGCGGGGGTCGCCGTGCAGGAACCCCGTGACCAGGACCGCTGCCAGTGCGGCAACGATGGCCACGAGCAGGACGCGGAGGAAACGACCACCTGACCCCTTGTGCCGGTGCCTCGGCACCTGCGTTGTTTCCCGCTCCGCGTCCACGGTTCTCCGTTCCTCATGCCCTTGGTCACGCAGGGCAGCGCGGAGGACGAACCAACATTACGGTCTGCCGGCGCAGCCGTCCAAACTCAAACGATCGCTGCGCCGAACAGCAACCCGAGGCCGTAGGTGGCAGCTGCTGCTCCGAGCCCAATGGCCAGTTGCCTCAGACCACGGCTGAGCGGCGACGTCCCGGACAGCAAGCCGACGACGGCGCCGGTCGCCAACAGTGCGACTCCCACCAGAATGCCGGCCACCAGGAGGGCGGCCATGCCCGTCATGCCGAAGATGAACGGGAGGATGGGCACGATGGCGCCCGAGGCGAAGAAGCAGAAGCTGGACATCGCCGCGCCCCAGGCAGAACCCACGGATTCGTGCTCGTCGGTGACCGGTTTTTCGGGCTGCAGGGAAAGGCTGGGATCACAGTCGCAGCTGAACAGTCCCATGCGCTCGGCGGCCCGGTGCTCGGCTGCCTCCCGGGTCATGCCACGGGCCAGGTAAACGAGCACCAGTTCGTTGTGGTCGATGTCCAATGACGGGGCCGCGGTGAGTGTCGCCTGCGTGGGGAGCGTGGCGTTGAGCAGTTCGCGTTGGGAGCGGACGGAAACGTATTCGCCGGCGCCCATGGACAGTGCACCTGCCAGGAGTCCGGCCACACCGCTCATGAGCACCACTGAGCTCGGTACACCCGTGGCGGCCATGCCCATGACCAGCGAGAGGTTGCTCACCAGGCCATCGTTGGCGCCGAAGACTGCTGCACGGAAGGTGCCCGAGAGTCTGTTGCGGCCCCGGGTGGCCAAGCCGCGGACGACTTCCTCGTGGATCTGCTCGTCAGCAACCATCGCGGGCGTCGCCGCGGGTTCGGTGCCGTACGGAGAGCGGCCCTCCGCGCGCTGTGCCAGGGCAAGGACGAAGACGGAACCGAAGTTCCGGGCCAGGAAGCCCAGGAATTGGCTGCGGGCCGACGCTGCTTTGGGCATCCCGGCCTGGTCGCCCAGGAGTTTGAGCCAGTGGGCCTCGTGCCGGCCCTCTGCTTCGGCCAGGGCCAGCAGGATCTGGCGTTCCTCGCCGTCGCGGCGCTGGGCCAGTTCGCGGTACACGGCGGCTTCGGCCCGTTCATCGGCCAGGTATTGCCGCCAGCGCCGGATGTCCGACGCCGAGGGCGTGGCGGTGCCTTGGGATTCCGATGATTCGGGGGTGGGATCCGGAGCGGGGCTCGACGGACTCTGGGATTCCTGGTGCATCTGCACTTTATCTCCTGTGCTTGGTGGGGTAGTTGCGGCCCCATTGCACGCCCCACACTACCGCTTATCGGCGGGGTTTTTTGGCTGGTATTCCTTAGCTGGAATGTTCGGTGCACCGTAATTTCGGGCGTCGCCTGTACCGTTTTGCGGGCCTTGACCCATGCCTGCCCGGGTGCTCAGATGGAAGGACAGGGGCGGGTTTCATCAACCCGCATTTGGCCACCGGGCTCCCGCGGGCCCACGAGACGGAGGTAGCAGCATGGACACCACCGAATCACACTCGAACTACCCCGAACGCACGACCATCGAGTCGGACCCGGCTTACGACTACGCCGAAGACCAGGAAGTGGACGAGCCCTGGGTCGAGGAAGTGGACGCCCCCGAAGACGACGAACGGGTGGTGCCGATCGATGAGACCGAGGACTTCCGCGAGGAGGACGAGGAAATCTAGGCGCTTTCCCTGCTGAGAATAAAGGTGCGTGGCCGGCCTTCCCGTTTGCCCGACGCGGCTACCGTGACCGTCAGCGTCCCCGAAGCCTCACACCACGTGGAAGGCCGGACCGCCTGCGCCAGCGCTGCGGCGATCTCCCGCGATTGTGGATGCCGGAAACACAGGTTCTGGTTCCGGGCCAGTATGGTCACCGTGCCACGGTAAAGGTCGACGGCGGGGATCACCTTGACGGTTGCCGTGCTGGCTGCGGCGGGGGTGCTACGGGCTGTGGCCGGCTCATGGTGGCTTGGCTGCGTGTGGCTCGGCTGCGTGTGGCTCGGCTCGTGGTACGGCACGGGGTTGCTCCTGTGGAGAGTGCTCTTGCCCGCTCGGTTGTCTCAGGTCCGGGACGGGCCGCTTCCTCATCCGAACCACCCGTGAACATGGGGTTGGTGCATGGCCAGTCGGAGCTTGGCGCCACATCTCTTGAAGCTGGGACAACCCTACCGCACCTTCCCCCGGTTGTGAGGCCCGCTCTGCGCTCTTTGGGTGGGGTTTGACGCGCAGAGTGGGCCTTCCAACGTGGGGGTCCGTGCGTTGTGAGGCCTGCTCTGCGCTCTTTGGGCCGGGAACGCAAAACGGCGGTGCTGCCCCGCAAAGGGGCGGCACCGCCGTCGTGTATTGCTTGCTTAGCTGTTGCTGCCTACCGGGTGTACTTCCGGCGGCAGTTCCTCCGAGATGGCTCCGGCAACGCGCTTGTCCCAGGCCTCGCGGACGGCTGCGTCCGTGGGCGGGGTCAGCAGGGAGACCACGACGTAGACCACCAGCGAGGCAGCAAGTCCCCAGTAGATGGGCTCATTGGCGTAAACGCCGTCTTCGCTGGGGATGACACCAACCGCGTACATGATGAGCAGGGCCAGGGTCAGCACGGAACCGACCGCCATGGACCAGGCAGCTGCGATACCGGTGCCGCGCTTCCACACCAGGCCACCGAGGATGGCGACCAGCAGGCCACCCACCAGGATGTCGTAGGCGATGGTCAGGGCGACAACCACGTCCTGCGCGGCCATGGAGATAAGCACGGCGAGGACGCCGAGGCCCAGGACCCAGTAGCGGTTTGCCTTGACATCGTGCTCGGGGTTCTCGGTGTCATCGGTGTTGATGTTCTTGCCGAACCAGCTGGCAACGAAAGGCACGACGTCGGCGCGCGCCACTGTTGCGGCGGCGATCAGGGCGCCCGATGCCGTGGACATCATGGCTGCGACTGCTGCTGCCATGACAAGGCCGCCGATGCCGACGGGAAGGATGTGGGTAGCGACCTCGGCGTACACCACGTCCTTGCCGAGGTTGGCGACGTCGATGTTGGGCAGTGCAACGCGGGCTGCCAGACCGATCAATGCGCCGGCGATGCCGT
Source organism: Paenarthrobacter nicotinovorans (assembly GCF_007670255.1). Taxonomy (GTDB): domain Bacteria; phylum Actinomycetota; class Actinomycetes; order Actinomycetales; family Micrococcaceae; genus Arthrobacter; species Arthrobacter nicotinovorans_B. The sequence continues at coordinate 10,090 of NZ_SZVS01000017.1, forward strand.
AGAGGATGCAGTAGACGCCGGCCGTGGCGCCACCCCAGCGGGCTACCTTGGCGGTCTTGGCGGTGAAGACGCGCTGCCAGATGTCCTGGCCGATCAGCAGGCCGAGTGTGTAGACGACGAAGTAGGTAATGATCGTCTGGGTGCCGATGCCGTCGATCTGGAAGAAGCTGTCCTCCAGGCGCGCACGGATGCCGTCCATGCCACCGGCAGCGTTCAAAGCGAACGGGAGCATCAGGAAGAAGATGCCCACGGTCTTGATGAGGAACTGCACCTGGTCAGCCAGGGTGATGGACCACATGCCGCCGATGGTGGAGTAAACCAGGACGATTGCGCCGCCGACGGCGATTGCCATCCAGCGTTCCCAGTCGAAGAGCACAACGAAGATGGTGGCGTAGGCGCCGGTGGACGTGGCACACAGCATCAGCGTGTAGGCCAGCATCACGATGCCGGACGTCTGGGTGGCCTTGCTGCCGTAACGAAGGCTCAGCATCTGGGAGACCGTGTAGATCTTCAATCGCTGAATGGTGCCGGCGAACAGGAGGCTCAGGAGCAGCACGCCGGAGCCGATGGCGACCACGAGCCACATGCCGGAGATGCCGAACTTGTAGCCGAGACCCACGCCGCCCACGGTGGATGCGCCACCGAGGACAACAGCGGCCATCGTGCCGGTATAGAGGAAGGGGCCAAGGCGGCGGCCGGCCACCAGGAAGTCGCTGTTGTTCTTGGTGCGGGACTTGCCCCACCAGCCGAACGCCAGCATGGCGAGCAGGTACACCACCACGATTGCGATGTTAATAGCCGAAGATTCCATGAATGGTCCTTGGAGCTGATGCACGGAGGTTGGGGTTTTCGACGATACTCCTGCAGGGCGTCGAAGTCTCCGTGCTGACGATTGGAGATTGTGTTTGGAGCTTGGGGAGGTGTTGTGTGCCTCACAGACAACACTTGTTGCCTCTGAGGATATGTTGTGATCGGAGTAACAGTCAAGATCCTTTGGACTTGGTTACGTCGGCAGTGGCCTTGTTTACGTGCCTCCCGGCTACTATTGCTCCAATGACAGGGCCACATGACAGGCCTGAAAGGTTCGTGAATGAAGGCTCTACCCGTTGAACCGAGCAATGTTCCCGTTGCGATCGGTTCCAGAATCCGCGCGGCCCGGCAAGCGCAGCGACTCACCATTGAGCAGGTGGCTGACGCGACCGGTCTGACCAAGGGCTTCCTGAGTCGCGTGGAGCGCGACCTGACTTCGCCGTCGGTAGCTTCCTTGGTAACCCTTTGCCAGGTGCTTTCCGTCTCTGTTGGTGACCTTTTCGCGGCACCGGAGACCCATCTGACCAGGCGCGACGACGGCCCCAGGATTTCCTTGGGCGGCCAGGGAATAGTGGAACGGTTGCTGACTGCCCGCTCCGAGCGGCGCCTGCAGATCCTGCAGGCCACCATCGAGCCCCGGGGTCGCGGTGAGAACGAGCTCTACGCCGTCGATTGCGATGTTGACGTGCTCCACGTGGTGAAGGGCCGCATCAAGCTGATCCTGACCAACGAGGAGTACGACCTCGAGGAAGGAGACACACTCTCCTTCCCCGGCCGTGAACCCCACACTTGGATCAACCCCACGGACGAGACCGTTGAAGTGCTCTGGGTGCTGGTACCGGCAGCAAGCCGGTAGCGCTTAGCCCACGTGGACCCAGGGGCGCCGGGTGATATCCGGCTCGGCTTCCCGGAGCACCTCGCGGGTCACCGGGGCGATCTCACCTTCGCCGAAGAACAGGAACCTGCTCAGGTTGGAGATGGGGTTGCCCTCGGTCCAGCGGAAGTAGATGTGCGGCATGAAGCCGGTGACGTCGCGGATGTGCAGGAGCACCGCGGCCAGCGTGTTGGGCACATTGTTGCTGTGGACTTCCAGGATCTTGTAGCCGTGCCGTTCCTTGCCCACCACCTGGAGCTCTTGTTCGAAGTCCGAGCTGTCGTCCACGATGATCTCGATGAACACGGCGTCGCAGTCCAAGGGGAGGTGGTTGGCCTGCTGGGCATGCTGCAACTTCTCCCGGTATCTGTCGGCGCTGAAGCGCTTGGGTTCGTGGGCGATGATCCGGACGGGTCCATCGGAGTTGTTGGCCGTGAACTCCAGGGCCTTTTGGTCCATCTTGATGTGCGTGGCCCGCAGTTCGAAGGCCCGTCGCATGCGGGAGATAAAGCTGACCACCAGGATCGCCAGGATGAAGAGTGCGGCGATCTTGAGGCCGTCGGGCCGCTCGATGGAGTTGACCACTGTGGTGTAGATGAATACCAGGGAAATGATGCCGAAGCCGATCACCTGTGCGCGCTGCTTCTTCCGCCGCGCCGATAGTGTCACGGCAATGGATGCCGAGGTGATCAGGACCAGGACGCCGGTGGCATAGGCGCCGCCTTGGGCGTTGACGTCGGCCTGGAAAATGATGGTCACGATGAAGGCGATCACCGTGAAAACGAGAACCAGCGGGCGCAGTGCCCGTGACCAGGCAGGTGCCATTCCGTAGCGGGGCAGGTACCTCGGGACAAGGTTCAGCAACCCGGCCATGGCGGAGGCGCCGGCGAACCATAGGATGGCGATGGTGCTGATGTCGTAGATGGTCCCGAAGCCGTCACCAAGGAACCTGTGGGCGAGGAACGCCAGTGCGCGGCCGTCGGCCTTCCCGCCTGGCTCGAATTCGGCGGCCGGGATCAGCATGACAGTGGTGAAGCTGGAGGTGATGAGGAATGAGCTCATGATGATCGCGGCGGTGGTCAGGAGCTTGTGCGCACCCTTGATGCGCCCGGCCGGGTTCGCCTCTGTATCCGAGGGGTGGCCCTTGATCTGGGGCATCACAGCTACGCCGGTTTCGAAACCGGACAGCCCAAGTGCCAAACGGGGGAACACCAGCAGCGCCAGGGCGAGCATCATGATGGGATCGCCGTGGGATGTGGTCAATGCGGTCCACCAGTCCGTGATGACGCGGGTCTCGGTGAAGACGTGGCCGATGGAGACGGCGATGACCACAAGATTCAACAGAAGGAAGGCGCCCACCAGGACGACCGCAACGTTGATCGCCTCTTTGAAGCCTCGGAGGAAGACGATGCCAAGGCCCGCGATGAGGGCCAGGGTGATGACTACGTTCTGGCCTTCAAGGAACTCAGGCGCAAACGGGTTCTCGATGAGGTGGGCCGTGGCGTCGGCTGCTGAGAGCGTGATGGTGATCATGAAGTCCGTCGCCGCGAAGCCCAGCAGGGCGAGGACAAAGAGTTTGCCGCCCCAGCGGGGGAGCAGCCGCTCCAGCATGGAGATGGAACCTTCACCGCGTGGGCTTTCCTTGGCCACACGGCGGTAAACGGGCAGCGCGCCGGCAAGTGTGGCCGTGACAAGGAGCAGCGTGGCCAAGGGCGAGAGCAGCCCTGCCGCCAGTGCCGCGATGGCGGGCTGGTAGCCCAACGTGGAGAAGTAGTCCAGGCCCGTGAGGCACATGACCTTCCACCATGCCTGCGGTTTGTGCGACTCCGAGGGCTGGCCGTGGGGGCCTTGCCGCTTGCCTGAGGTGTCCGGCATTCCCTCCAGCAGCCAGGGCTTGAGCTTGAAGGAATTCTTGGGCCGGTTGGCCGGATCGGCCGGAGGCCTCGACAGGGTGGTCACGGTGTCCTTTCGCGCAGCACGGTGCTGCTTCCGCAAGGAGCGTATGGTGGCGCCCGACGCCGGAACACCGGTTTTTATGGAATCTTTACGCCCGCTGTGAGCGGCATCTCACGCCTCCGGGAAGATGTAAACAAGTGATGCATATTAGGCAACTTTGAGTGTATGATGGGTGTCACAGTCCCCGTTTCAAACCCACCAACCTAAGGAGTGGCGCAACTTTGGAAGAGCTCCGTATTGAGGCCAACGGCAACCTCGGCCCCATCGATTCATCCCGCATTCCGCGCTACGCCGGCGCCGCCACCTACGCCCGGCTTCCCCGTCTGGACCAGGTATCCAAGGCCGACGTCACCGTCGTCGGCGTGCCTTTCGACTCCGGTGTTTCCTACCGCCCCGGTGCCCGCTTCGGCGCCAACCACGTGCGTGAAGCGAGCCGCCTGCTCCGTCCGTACAACCCGGCCTGGGACGTCAGCCCGTTCGAGAACATCCAGGTCGCCGACGCCGGCGACATGGCCGTGAACCCGTTCAACATCAACGAGGCCATCGAGACCATCCAGCAGAACGCGCTGGACCTGACCGCCAACGGCAGCAAGCTCGTGACCCTTGGTGGTGACCACACCATCGCCCTCCCGCTGCTCCGCGCAGCCGCAGAGCGCGCCGGCGAGCCCATCGCCATGCTGCACTTCGACGCGCACCTGGACACCTGGGACACCTACTTCGGTGCCGAATACACCCACGGCACTCCGTTCCGCCGCGCCGTCGAGGAAGGCATCCTGGACACCGAGGCAATCAGCCACGTCGGTACCCGTGGTCCGCTGTACGGCAAGAAGGACCTCGACGACGACCACCGCTTCGGCTTCGGCATCGTCACTTCCGCTGACGTCTACTACCAGGGCGTCCTCGAGACCGTAGCCAAGATCCGCGACCGCATCGGCAACCGCCCGCTGTACATCTCCGTGGACATCGACGTCCTGGATCCGGCGCACGCACCCGGCACCGGTACTCCCGAAGCCGGCGGCATCACCAGCCGTGAGCTCCTGGAAATCATCCGTGGCTTCCGCGGCATGAACCTCGTGGGCGCCGACGTCGTGGAGGTCGCCCCGGCCTATGACCACGCCGAAATCACGGGCGTGGCAGGAAGCCATGTTGCCTACGAACTGGTGACCCTGATGGCGGACAACGCCGTCGAAGGTGACCGCCACGGCGCGCCGAACGGCTATGCCCAGCAGGCCCTCGGTGCCCGCATCGAGGAACTGGCGAAGGCCACGCAGCGATGATTGATTTCGACCCCGGCACAGCAGCCCCTACCAAGGGCACCAACCAGCGCAATGGTGGGGACCTCGTCGTCGAGACCCTTGAGGCGCTTGGCGCGAAGACGGTCTTCGGTATCCCTGGCCAGCATGCGCTGGGCTTGTTTGACGCCATGGGCCGCGGCAATCTGCACTTCGTGTCTTCCCGGGTGGAGAACAACTCGGCGTTCGCCGCGGACGGGTACTCCCGTGCGACGGGCGAGGTCGGGGTGTTGTTCCTGTCGACCGGTCCTGGCGCGCTGACGTCCCTGGCCGGTCTGCAGGAGGCCTATGCCACGGGTGTGCCGATGGTGGTGGTGGCCAGCCAGATCCCGTTGGATGGTCTGGGTGCGCGCCGCAAGGGCATGTTGCACCAGCTCGATGACCAGAAGGCCTCGGCGGCGAACGTCACCAAGAGCCAGCGCCTGATCCAGCACGCTTCTGGCATCCCCTCGGCCATCCAGGACGCCTGGACCGAGGCGATTTCATCGCCGCAGGGTCCGGTCTGGATCGAAATCCCGCAGAACGTGCTGCTGGACCCGATCATGGTTCCACCAGTGGAGGACGCCCTTGCCGAGGCCTTCGACAACCCGCCCCGCGTCGAGCTGGTCCGTGAAGCAGTGAAGTGGCTTTCGACGGCGGAACGCCCGGCGATCATCGCCGGCGGCGGTACCCGCCGCGGCCGGGCAGAGAAGGCGCTGCTCTCCATTGCCGAGCAGCTGCGCGCCCCGGTGATCTGCACCCCCGGCGGCAACGGCGCGTTCCCGTGGAACCACGAGCTGTCCCTCCAGTCCTGGATCGAGGACCGGTACATGACCGACGTCCTCGAGGACGCGGACGTGCTGATCGTGATCGGCTCGTCCCTGGGTGAGGTGACCTCGAACTACTTCACGTTCGAGCCCCGCGGCCGGATCATCCAGATCGACGCCGAACCCCGGGTCCTGGAGTCCAACCGTCCCGGCTTGGGCATCCGTGCCGACGCCGGTCAGGCTTTGGCTGCGCTGGATGAAGCCCTCAGTGCCGCCGGCGCTGCCACCGCCACCCAGCGCGACTGGCACGGCAGCAGCCCGGAGGAAGTCGTCAAAGACTCCCTGGCCAAGGTCAAGGCCCGCCTGGAATCACAGGACCTGGCCAAGGAACTGAAGTTCATGTCGGACATCCGTGAGGCTGTACCGGCTGACATGCAGACGTTCTGGGACATGACCATCTCCGCGTACTGGGGTTGGTCCTGCTGGGACGCCCGCGAGGGCCAGTTCCACTCCGCCCAGGGCGCAGGCGGCCTGGGCTACGGTTTCCCGGCTGCAATCGGCGGTGCCGTAGGCCTGGAAACAACCGGGAAGCCGAGCCGTGTGCTGGCTGTTTCCGGTGACGGTTCCTCGATGTACTCCATCTCGGAACTGGCCACGGCCAAGCAGCACAACGTTCCGGTCACCTGGCTGATCGTGGACGACGGCGGTTACGGCATCCTGCGCGAATACATGGTTGGTGCCTTCGGCCAGGCCACGGCCACCGAACTCGCCCGCCCTGACTTCGTCAAACTGGCCGAGTCCTTCGGCGTCCCGGCCCGCCGGGTATCCCCGGAGGACGTGGGGGACGCGCTCAAGGCGTCCTTCGAAGCTGACGGACCCAACGTCGTCGTGGTTGAAACCCTGCTGAAGATGTTCGGCCCCACACACCTGGGCAACTAGGACACAAGGAAGCCCCCGCACAGTGTTTTGTGCGGGGGCTTCCTGCGTTCAGTCGAGGTCGCGCTTGGTGCCTTCCGGGGTTGCCTTGACTGCGATGGCCGACGCCAGCATCGCGGCGATCCAGAAGAGGGCAATCAGCCAGATGCCACCACCGGCTGCCAGGCTGAGTCCGGCCACGATCATCGGCGTGAAGCCTGCGCCGATCATCGAAGCCCCTTGATAGGCCAGCGATGCGCCCGTGTAGCGGTTGCGGGTGGGGAATTGCTCGGCGACGTAGGCGGCAATCGGGCCATAGAGGAAGCCCTGCACCAGGCCGTTGCCCAGGATGATGGCTGCCGCGAAGCCCCACAGCTCCCCGTTGCTCATCAGCATCAGGATGGGGTAGACCAGCACGGCGCCAAGGACGGAGGCTCCGATGAGGACCCGACGGCGGCCGATCCGGTCGCTGAGGCGGGCCGAGTAGAAGCAGATCACCAGCGTCAGCAGCGCCGCGACGGCCTTGATGTTGAGCACACCGTTCTTGTCGGCGCCGCTCTCCACAGCTACGGAAACGCCCCAGACGGTGGTCATGGACTGGCAAACATAGAACGACGTGGTGGCCAGCAGCCCCAGGACCACCGCGCGGGGGTTGTTCTTCAGGACATCGAGCAACGGCACCCGGCGTTTTTCGCCGGCCGCTTCCAGGCGCTGGAAGGCAGGCGTTTCAGCGACCTTCAAACGGATGACCATGCCCACCACAATGAGCAACGCGCTGAGCAGGAAGGGCACACGCCAACCCCACACCAGGAAGTCCTTGCCGGAGATCGCGGCGAACAAGGACAGCGCGAGCGTCCCGAGGATAGCGCCGGCCGGTCCGCCGGCGTTCGCGAAGGCAGCCGCGAACCCACGGTGTTTCTTCGGTGCGTGCTCAATGGCCATGAGAGCAGCACCACCCCACTCACCACCAACAGCCACGCCCTGCACCAGGCGGAGGATCACCAGTGCCAGGGGAGCTGCCATGCCGATCTGGGCTGTGGTCGGGAGCAGGCCGATGGCCGTGGTGCCAAGGCCCATGATCAGCATGGAGAGAACCAGCATTTGCTTGCGGCCCAGGCGGTCGCCGAAATGGCCGAAGATGAGGCCGCCCACGGGCCGGGCAATGTATCCCACGGCGAGGGTGACAAAGGATGCGAACAAATCGAAGCCGGGGCCGAGGTTGGCGAAGAAGACCTTGTTGAACACCAGGGACGCTGCCGTGGCGTAGAGGACAAAGTCGTAGTACTCAATGGCGCTGCCTATGAAGCTGGAGGCGAGGATGCGGCGCATGTCCTTGGTGTTCAAGGACGTTTCCGTGCTGGTGGCAGCGCCTGTGTCCGGGGCTGTTGGTGCTGAACTCATGTTCTTCCTCAGGTTGGGGTTCTGGCTCGTCAGCGCTGACGGGCGAACGGAATGGTGTCGAGGTCATTGGGGATGGTGAACGTCCCGGAGAAGTGCTCGCCGGCTTCCTGCCAGACGGATTCGGAGGCGGAACCGGGGACCAGGTGGTGCAGGGCCAGGTGGCCGACGCCGGCAACCTCAGCGAGCTTCGCGGCGTCGCGGACGCTGGTGTGCGACTTGTAGTGGTGATCGCGGGAGGCCCGGCTGGATTCGTCGGTCTTGTCCGCGTACAGCGACTCAACCCAGGCGAAATCAATGGCCTCATGCAGCAGCAGGTCGGTGTCCTGGGCCAGCGTGATCATGTTTTGCGTATACGCCGTGTCGCCGGAGATCGTGACGGATCCCTCGGCGGTGTCGAAACGGAAGGCGAACGCGGGAGCTACGGGCGGATGCTCCACCAGGATCGCCGTGACAGTGACCAGTTCGTCCCGGTACACCTCGAACGGTTCCATATCCGGCGTCGGGTTGTTGTTGGGGTGGTATCCGCTTTCGGCGGGAACTTCGATGTCTTCGGCATGGAAGATGTCCAAGGGGCTCGGGCGGAGGCTGTCCAGGATGCGGTCGTTGAGGTCCGTGGCGTGGGCCTTCATGAGTTGTTCGAACATCTGGCGGGTGCCCGGCGTCGGATTCTCCGGCGCCAGCGGTTCAGGGGCGACGACGGCGCGCGGCGACACAGCGGGAAGCTCACCGCGGTTGCCCGGTCCAATGATCTTCACGGGGTTCTCCGTGCGGTGGGTCAAGGCGTAGAGGCCGAAGATGCCCAAGCCGGCGAGGTCGTACACGTGGTCTGAATGCAGGTGGGTGATGAACAGGGCCCTCAGGTCCTTGAGCTCCAGGCCCGACTGGCTGAGCCGCCGTCCCGCGCCCTGGCCGAAATCGACGAGGTAGAAAGCCTCTCCCACCACCACGGCGGTGGCAATACCGGTCCGCTCGCCGGAGTCGGCCGCCGCCCACCAGCGCGGTCCGCCAGCGGTTCCGAGGGTGACGATGTGCGGCTTCAGGGATGACGACGGCGTCATGATTCTCCTTGGTTGAGTGGCTTTTCTCCAGTGTGGTCTGGAACACGTCACTTGTATAATCAATCAATTCAAAGAAGTTCATAAGGAGAACTGATGGGTGAGTTTACGCTTCGGCAACTGGAGTATTTCGTGGCGGTCCTGGACCACGGATCACTCACCAAGGCCGCGAGCGAGAGCAATATCTCCCAGGCCGCTGCGTCCATGGCCATCGCACAACTGGAGAAGAACCTCGGCCTCGATCTGTTGATCCGCACCCGCGCCAAACGCGTTGAACCAACCCCGGCAGGGGTCGAACTCGGAGTGCGGGCACGGCGCATCCTCCGGGAGGCGGCTGATCTCCAAGGAGCCCTCCGCGGTTCCCACCAGGACATGCGTGGACGTGTGGTGATCGGCTGCATGATCGCGATCTCGCCGCGACTGATCCCTGAACTTATCCGGGTCTTCGCCGCCAAGTGGCCGGAGGTTGAACTCGACTTCGTGGAAGGGAATGCCGAGGAGCTCCAGCGCGCAGTGGCGGAAGGGGAGTTGGACGTGGCGTTCATCTATTCACTCCAGGCGATCCCCGGCGTCGAAATCCTCAAGGTGGCAGCATCCCGGCCACAGTTCATGCTCGCCGAGGACCACCCGCTCGCGGGAAGGAAGTCCCTGCGCTTTGCCGATTTGGCGCAAGAGGACGTGGTTCTGTTCGACGTCCCGCCCAGCGCGGAGCGCGTCATTGCGATGTTCCATTCGGCGGGCATCGAACCGAAGGTGCGTTGGCGCAGTGTCGTTGCCCAAACCATCCGGGGCATTGTGGCGAGCGGGCGTGCCTATTCAGTAACCAATGTGTGGCCCGGAATTGAGTCGTTGTACACGGGGGCGCGTGTTGCGCTGGTGCCGATCGAGGACGCCTTGCCCCTGAACGAACTGGTAGCGGTGGTCCCTCCCGGCGTCAGCCGCCCGCGGCGCGTGGAGGAAGTCATTGCCGAAGCCCGGGAACTGACTCAGCAGGAGCAGTGATCCCCGCCTGTACTCTTTTAGTTTCCCAAAGCAATCAATCTGGGGTATAGTTGCTTTAGGCAAACAAAAAGGGGTGTTTTACATGTCTGTCGGTTCTGCCACAGCAACCGATCTTGTGCATCAGATTTTCGACCTGCAGCGGACTCTGCGCTGCGTGGTGACCGCCCACATGGCCCGCGTTCCCGACGTCGGAATGGCGGTACAGGGTGTCATGCGGTTCATTGGCGAGGGGGAGACCCGGGCCACGCACCTGGCCGCGCGCCTTGGCGTAAGTGCGCCGGTCCTCAGCCGCCACGTCGCGGAGCTCGAGGAGCTCGGCTTCGTTGCCAGGCGGCCGGATCCGGCCGACGGCAGGGCCCAACTGCTGGCCCTGACCGAGCGGGGCGCAGCGAAACTGCGCGAATTCGAAGAACAACGCAGCGTGAGACTGCGGGATTACCTGGCGGATTGGAGCGAGGCGGACGCCCTCGAGGCCTCCCAGGTCATCAACAAACTCACTGAATCCCTGAAGGACTCAATCCGGGCAACGGCGGCCGGCTCCCACACAACAGACCAAAACAGCTTAGGAGCCCGGAATGGCTAAACCAGCAACGCAGAACGCAGTCCCCGGACAGGCGGTGGACGCCGCGGCCAAGGCGGCCGCGCCCATGACCCACCGTCAGATCATGGAAGCCCTGACCGGCCTCCTCGCGGCCTTCTTCACGGCAATCCTGAGCAGCACGATCGTTGCCAACGCGCTGCCCACCATCATGTCCGAACTCAAGGGCACCCAGACCGACTTCGCCTGGGTCATCACGGCCGCGCTGTTGGCCAACGCTGCCACCACCCCCATCTGGGGCAAGCTCGCTGACCTCTTCGACAAGAAGCTCCTGGTTCAGCTGAGCATCATCATCTTCGTCGCCGGCTCTGTCATGGCCGGACTGTCCGAGACCATCCCGCTGCTGCTGACGGCACGCGTGATCCAGGGCATCGCCATGGGTGGCCTCACGGCGCTGGCCCAGGCAATCATCGGCTCCATGATCCCGCCGCGCGACCGTGGCAAGTACTCCGGTTACATGGGCGCCGTCATGGCAGTCGGCACCGCCGGTGGACCTTTGCTCGGTGGCTTCATCGTGGACAGCCCCCTCGGCTGGCGGTGGACGTTCTTCGTCTGCGTGCCCCTTGCCGTCGTTGCCCTGATCCTGCTCCAGATCACCCTGAAGATCCAGCACATCAAGCGCCCGGCCAAGATCGACTGGCTCGGTTCCATCCTGCTGACCTCGGGCGTGAGCCTGCTCCTGATCTGGGTCTCCTTCGCCGGCAACCCGGAATACTACGACTGGGTTTCGTGGCAGTCCGCCCTCATGGTCGGTGGCGGCGTTGCCCTCCTGGCCCTCCTGGTTTTCGTGGAGACCAAGGTTGCCCAGCCGATCATCCCGCTCAAGATCATCTCCGAGCGCACCACCGCGTTGGCCATCATCGCTTCGGTCGCCGTGGGCATCGCGATGTTCGGCTCGTCCACGTTCCTGGGCCAGTACTTCCAGGTGGCCCGCGGCGCCACGCCTACCGAGGCCGGCCTGCTGACCCTCCCCATGATCGCCGGGAACCTCGTGGGTTCCGTGGCCTCCGGTGTCCTCATCAGCCGCTTCGGCAAGTGGAAGAGGTTCCTGATTGCAGGTTCAGTGCTCCTGATTGGCGGCCTGGCATTCGCCGGGACCATGGACCACACCACCGAACTGTGGATCGTGGCGATCTACACCGGCGTGTTCGGCCTGGGCCTTGGCATGCTGATGCAGAACCTCGTGCTGGCCGTGCAGAACACCGTGCAGGCCAAGGACATTGGAACCGCAAGTGCTTCCGTGGCGTTCTTCCGCTCGGTCGGTGGCGCAATCGGCGTCTCGGTTCTTGGAGCCGTCATGTCCAACCATGTGAAGGACCTGGCCGTCGAGGGACTGGCTGCGGCCGGTATTCCTGTCCAGGGCGGCAGCTCCGGCGCCAGCATGGACCTGGCGGACATGCCCGCACCGATCGCCGACATCATGCGTGCGGCTTACGGTGATGCCACTGCCCAGATCTTCCTGATCTCGGCCGTCATCAGCGTCGTGGCCCTCCTGGCAGTGCTGTTCATCAAGGAGCGTCCGCTGCGCCGCACAGTTGACGCAGCTCCCGAGAAGGAACTGGTGGCAACGGCATCCGGTGAAGCCGGGATGTCGCTGGACACGTCCTCCATGGACGCCGTTTCCGCAGACGCCGTGAAGAACGACGACGGCGCAAGCCGCCCGGGTGCCGGACGTCCCCTTTCCGGTACGGACCGTGCCGTTCGCCAGGAGGACCCGGGAACCGATCTGGACCTCGAGTTTGCCCGGATCCTGACCCAGGAGCGGCCCAACGCCACCGCCGACGTGAAGGAAGTACAGGAGCAGCTCTCCCGTACCCAGTACGTCCTGGCCGAACAGCAGCTGCAGCTCAGCCGCGCCAACGTGGAACTCCAGGCCCGTTTGCGGGAGCAGCAGAGCATTGCGGAACAGCAGGCGGCCACGGCTGATGAGCTGGCTGCGATCCCCAAGGAACTCAAGCGCGAACGCAGGCAACAGGAACGGATGGCGTTGCTTCTCCTGCAGGGGGCTGAAGCCCGCCAGGAACACGGCAAACACGCAGGCTAGAACCACCTACCCGTAAGGAAGGGCGCCGGCTGGGAATCCAGCCGGCGCTTTGCCGTTCCCGGGACGGGTTTTGCCCCCAATGAAGCAGCCGCGACACGACAACTAATCCGCTGGGATGATCTTTTCCCGAAGTTGTTTCGCCGGGGCAACGGATTTCGTAGAGTGGGGAGGCTAATACTGTCAGCCCCTGCTGCAAAACTTTCTTACGTCACATTAACTCACTCTTTCTAAGGACCCGTGGGCATGCTTGTCACCCTGATACGGCGCTACTCCAAGCCGTATTTGCCGCAGATTGTGGCCGTGCTGATTTTTCAGTTGGCGTCCACCATCGCCACGCTCTACCTTCCCAGCCTCAACGCCAAAATCATTGATGAGGGAGTTTCCCGCGGCGACACCGACTTCATCTGGCGAACCGGTGCGCTCATGCTCGCAGTTGCCCTGGGACAGGTGCTCACAGCCATCATCGCCGTGTACTTCGGCGCCCGCGTCGCGATGGCCATTGGCCGCGACCTCCGCCGCAGCGTGTTCCGCCAGGTCAGCAGTTTTTCGGCCCAAGACGTCAACCGTTTTGGCGCCCCCACCCTGATTACGCGCGGCACCAACGATGTCCAGCAAGTGCAGATGCTGGTGCTGATGGGCCTTAACTTCATGGTTTCGACACCCATCATGTGTGTTGGCGGCATCATCATGGCGCTCCGGGAGGACCTTAGCCTGTCCTGGCTCGTCTGGGTCTCCGTTCCCGTGCTCGTGGCAGTAGTTGGCTACCTCGTGGTCAGGCTGATGCCCCTGTTCCGTTCCATGCAAGCCAAGATCGACGCCATCAACGGCGTACTCCGCGAGCAGATCATCGGTATCCGCGTGGTCCGCGCCTTCGTTCGCGAACCGCACGAGGCCAAACGATTCGGTGACGCAAACCAAGACCTCACTGCCGTGTCGGTGAAGATCGGCAATCTGTTCGTCCTGATGTTCCCGGCCATCGGCATGATCCTGCACCTGTCCACAGCGGCGGTGCTCTGGTTTGGCGGCCAGCGCGTTGATTCGGGCGATATGCAGGTCGGCTCCCTGACGGCCTTCCTGCAGTATCTCCTGCAGATCCTGATGGCCGTCATGATGGGAACGTTCATGGCCATGATGATTCCCCGCGCCTCTGTCTGTGCAGACCGCATTGGCGAAGTCCTAGAGGTCGAGCCCTCCATTCACAACCCGTCTTCTCCCGTGGTGCCGGCACAGAAGAGGGGACACGTGGAGTTCCGCGATGTCACTTTCAAGTACCCGGGGGCCGAGGCGCCTGTATTGAGCAACATCTCCTTCACCGCCGAGCCGGGCAAGACCCTCGCCATCATTGGCTCCACCGGTGCGGGAAAGACAACCCTGGTCTCGCTGCTGCCGCGGCTTTACGACGTCGCCTCCGGTGAGGTACTGCTCGACGGCGTTCCTGTTACCGAAATGGACGCCTCCGAAATCACCAGCCGGGTCTCCGCCGTGCCCCAGAAGCCGTACCTGTTCTCCGGGACCATCGAGCACAACCTGCGTTTCGGCAAGCCCGATGCCACGGACGAGGAACTGTGGGACGCGCTGGAAACCGCCCAGGCCAAGGGCTTTGTGGAAGAGAAGTCCTCCGGCCTGAACCGAAGGATCGCGCAGGGCGGTACCAATGTCTCCGGTGGACAACGCCAGAGGCTGTCCATCGCCAGGGCCCTCGTGACCAAGCCCAACGTTTATCTGTTTGACGATTCTTTTTCGGCGCTGGATGTTGCTACCGATGCCAGGCTTCGAAAGGCCTTGAAGGGCAAGACCAAGGATGCCACGGTCATCATCGTGGCCCAGCGCGTCTCCACCATTGCGGACGCCGACGAAATCCTGGTACTGGACAACGGCCGCATTGTCGACCGGGGAACGCACGACGAACTACTGGAAACCTCACCCACCTACCAGGAAATCGTCGAATCCCAGCTGAGCGTGGAGGAAGTGGCATGAGCGGGCAGGACCAGCAAAAGAAGCGCGGCTGGGCTGCCAAGGCCCAAGCCGCGAAGGACGCCAAGGCAACAGCTGCGGCAGAGGTCGCAACCGAAGCGTTGGATGACGATGACTTCGTTGAGGAAGAGTACGTTCCCTCCGAAGCCGACGGCGGCATGTTCGGGGACGTTCCCGCAAAGAAGGCCAAGGAATTCTGGCCTTCTGCCAAACGGCTGATGGGCCTGCTGAAGCCTGAACGGGTTGGCGTGTTCATAGTGATCGGGCTCGTCATCGTTTCCGTGGTCCTCAACGTGATCGCGCCCAAGGTTTTGGGCAGCGCAATGGACGTCATCTTCGGCGGGGTCATGGGCAAGCAGATTCCGCCGGGCGTTTCCCAGGAGCAGTTTGTCGAGCTCATGCGCCAGCAAGGCCAGGGGAACTTTGCCGACATGGTGTCCAAGATGGAACTCACCAACGGGATTAACTTCTCCAAGCTGACGTTCCTGATCTCAGTGGTGCTCCTCATGTACTTCGTGGCCAACATCTTCCTGTGGGCACAGGGCTGGCTGCTCAACAGGATCGTCATGCGGGTCATCAAGAAACTTCGCGATGACGTCCAGGCCAAGCTCAACCGGCTCCCGCTGAACTACTTCGACACCCGGCAGCGAGGCGACATCCTGTCCCGCGTAACCAACGACGTCGACAACGTCCAGCAGGGCTTGCAGCAGGCGTTCTCGCAGCTGGTCAGTTCAGTACTCACGGTCCTGGGCATTACCGTCATGATGTTCATCGTGTCCTGGGAGTTGGCGCTCATCGCGTTGATCGCGCTGCCGCTGTCCGGTGTCATTGCCGGTGCCATCGGAGCCCGCAGCCAGAAGCTGTTCTCCGCACAGTGGAAGAACACGGGCGCCCTGAACGGCCAGATCGAGGAATCGTTCTCCGGCCACGACCTCGTCAAGGTCTTCGGCCGCGATGCCGACATGCTGACCCGTTTTGATGAGAAGAACGAGGAACTCTACAAAGCATCCTTTGGTGCGCAGTTTGTCTCCGGCATCATCTTCCCGGCCATGAACTTCGTTTCCTACCTGTCCTACGTGGGCATCGCCGTCGTCGGTGGACTCCGCGTTGCCTCCGGTTCCATGAGCCTGGGTGATGCCACGGCCTTCATCCAGTACTCCCGCGAATTCACCCAGCCCCTCGGCCAGATTGCCGGCATGGCCAACATGCTGCAGTCCGGCGTCGCATCCGCGGAGCGGGTGTTCGAGTTCCTGGACGCCGAGGAAGAGATCGAGGAAACCGGCACGCGGCACCTTCCGGCCAAGACCGATGGCCATGTGGAGTTTGAGCACGTCTCGTTCAGCTACGTGGAAGACAAGCCTCTGATTGAGGACCTGTCATTCAGCGCCGAGCCAGGCCACACCGTGGCAATCGTTGGCCCGACAGGTGCCGGCAAGACCACCCTGGTGAACCTGGTAATGCGTTTCTACGAACTCAACTCCGGCCGGATCACCCTGGACGGCGTGGACATCAAGGACCTCACCCGTTCCGAACTCCGGTCAAAGGTCGGAATGGTGCTCCAGGACGCATGGCTGTTCGGCGGCACCATCTACGACAACATCAAGTACGGCAAGCTGGATGCTACCGAAGAGCAGATCATGGAGGCAGCGAAAGCTACCTATGTGGACCGCTTTGTCCGTGCCCTTCCGGACGGTTACCAGACGATCATCGATGAAGAAGGCAACAACGTCAGCGCCGGTGAGAAGCAGCTCATCACCATCGCCCGCGCGTTTGTATCCGACCCTTCATTGCTGATCCTGGACGAAGCCACCAGCTCGGTGGATACGCGAACGGAACTGCTGCTGCAGAAAGCCATGGCCGCGCTCCGTACCGACCGGACCAGCTTCGTGATTGCCCACCGCCTCTCCACCATCCGCGATGCCGATACCATTCTGGTGATGGAGAACGGCCAGATCGTGGAGCAGGGCAACCATACCCAGCTGCTCGCCCTGGAAGGTGCTTACTACGGCTTGTATATGTCCCAGTTCGCTGGAGAGCAAGAGTCTGCGGTGGATGATTCGACGGCGGTGCACAGCTGAGTACGGAATTGACCGAGTCCGTGGAACCCCGGCGCATTGAGGTCCTCGTGCCCATGCGCTGGGGAGACATGGACGCTTACGGACATATTAACAATGTCCAGATTGTCCGCATGCTCGAGGAAGCGCGAATCGCCGCATTCGGACCTCCCCGAGGCGCGGGCCTTCCCGGCGTGGAGCCGCCGGCTGCCCTCTTCAACGACGTTGAGGAGGGCATCATGACCCTCGTGGTGGAGCACAAGGTCCGCTACGTGCGGACGCTGGAATACCGCAACATTCCCGCCGTCGTGGAGATTTGGGTCGGTGCCATCAAGGGTGCCAGTTTCGATCTTCACTACGTCATCAAGGATCCCGTCACCCGGGATGAGTGCGTCAAAGCCAGCACCCATCTGGCCTTTGTCGCCGAGGAGACTGGACGGGTCCTAAGACTCACACCCGGGCAAAAGGAAAAGCTGGAAAGGTATAAGGCCTGACCTTCCCGGCACGTAGAGTTTCAGCATGAAACTTGAAATTGCCGTCGTCAGCGCTGCCGGAGCCGGAGTTGCGGCGTCAGAAGGTGCCGACCGCATCGAGCTTTGCAGCAGCCTGGAGCTCGGCGGCGTCACGCCAAGCCAAGGACTGCTGGAAGCGAGTTTGGAGCACGTGGACGGGCGGCTGGAAATCCATCCGCTGGTTCGCTCCAGACCGGGGGACTTCCTGTACTCGGCATCGGATGTGGACACCATGGTCCATGAAGTCCGGCACCTGCTGTCCCAGGGCGCGCACGGCGTTGTGGTGGGAGCGTTGACACCTTCGGGTGATGTGGACGTTCGCACGGTCCGAAGACTGCTGGAGGCGGCCCGTGAGGCGGACTCCCGGGCTCAAGTGACCTTCCACCGTGCCATCGACCAGTCCCGGGACCCCCTGGCCGCGCTGGATCAGCTCCTGGAACTGGGGTTCACCCGGGTTCTTACCTCCGGTCACGCACCAACGGCCGGGGCGGGTGTTGCCACCCTTGCCAGGATGGTTGAGCGCGCCGGAGGTCCCTTGGAGATCATGGCCGGTGGGGGACTGTCCTTGGAAGACATCCCGGCCATGCGCTCCGCCGGCTTGTCGGCAGTCCACCTTTCAGCCAAGAAGACTGTCTCGACGCTCAGCCAAGGAACGATTTCCCTGGGCTCCCAGGACGGCAGCGATCCCACGGCCTACACCGTCACCGACCGGGAGATTGTGCGCCAAGCCAAAGCGAAACTCAACGCAGTCAACGCCGGCAACTGAAAGCAGCCGAAAGTGTCCTGGTTGTCCAGACGCCGGGCCAGGATTTGGCAGTGAGTGCGCATCGTAATGACTCTTTACAGAGGGCACTCCTGCACCAATGATTGAAGGATTCACCAACTCGGTGGAAAGCCCCAAAGCAACCTTCAGGAGTCCCAGCGATGCCGCTGCCTTCGCCGGTTTCACCGGCCCTCGTTAGCCCGCCGACCACCACAGAAACAAGCGTCATTGCTTCGGGCCATCCGGAGCTGGAATGCGCTGTGGGGGCCTGGGACAAATTCCTTTATGGGAACCACCGGTTCGTGGTCCAGGTTCAGCCCACCAGGACCCTCCACAAGACTGCCGCCCACCGCGTAGTCCTGCCGTGGCGACGGCAGGACGCCGATCCCGCGTCCGTCGAGATCATCGTTGTCTCGGAAGCCACCGGATCCAGGGTTCGCAACGTGGTGGTTGAAGAGGCCACGAGAGAGGCCGGAACCTTGGTGTTCGAGGCCCTGGACGGGCCCGGCATCTACTTTGTCTACTACCTGCCCTACGCCATGCTGGGCAAGCCCCACTATCCCCAGGCGGAGTACCTCCCGCGGCGTCCGGCCGCGGACCCAGCCTGGGCGGCCGCCGTCGGACTTTCGGTGTGGGCGCCAGGTGGGACCGCTGAACTGCCCCGGGCCACAGTCCTTCGATACGAGGCCGCGAGCCGCCGCGACTCCTTCGCGCCCATGAACTTCACCGCCCGTGCCGGGGAATTGGAGCAGCTGCACCTGGAGCATGCCGGGGAGCCCTTCCTGCTGTTTCCAGAAGATCGCTTGAACCCGATTTCCCTGCGTACGGAACTGCCAGCGCACTGGGTGATCAACGGCCCGTCACCTGACTTTCGTGGGGCAGCCCAGGCGGGCGAGGACTACGTCGTCCAGCTCGGTCTCTATGCGCAGGAAGACATCGATGACGTCAGGGTGGAGGTGTCGGGCACGGAAGGGCACTGCATCACCACCGACGGCGTGGACCGCCATGGCCGGCCGTGGTCCGGAAGGAAACAGGGCCGGCCGATGAGGGTCGCGGCAGATACAGTGCAGGCCCTGTACGTGGTCCTTCCGGTACCTGCAGACGCCGCAGGTACGACGCTCGAGGCAGTGCTCACGATCACCGCAGCAAGCCCCTCCACCCCGGAGCACCAGCAGCTGGTCAAGGTCACCTTGGACGTGGCAGCGGACAGCGACCCGGAAATCCTCGCCGGGGGCTTCGGGGATCCGCGCTTCCTGCGGCGGCTGGCCTGGCTGGATTCCACCATGGCCCAGGACGCGGACCTCGTGGCGCCCTTCACTGCCATCACGCTGGATGAGCCCAACAGGACGCTGGGAATCCTGGGCAGGACCCTGCAGCTTTCCGGGACGGGCCTGCCAGCGCAGGTGACGTCCACTTTCACTGGAGCGGTTACGTCAACGGCCGGCCCCGGCGTCGAACTTTTTGACGTTCCCATGCGGTTCGACGTTGGCGGTATCCGCTGGAACCATTCGCCGCTCACTTTCACGGTGGAGGGGCCGGCGAGAGTCAGCTGGCACTGCCGCTGGACCGGCCACGATGACCACGACGCCGCCGTGACCCTGGACGTGAACGGCGTACTCGACGCCGACGGCGCGGTGCAGTTCTCGCTGCAACTGGCGTCGGACGCGCCTGTGGAAGTGCCCGACGTCGGCCTGCAGCTTGGGTTTCATGAGGCAACAGTGCCGTTCGCCATGGGCCTGGGCATCCCCGGTGGCCGGCGACCCGAAAGCATCGACTGGACCTGGGACGTTGCGGACAGGAATCAGGACGCACTATGGCTGGGCGGGGTGAACGCCGGAGTCCAGCTGGCACTGCGGGACGAGCACTACGAACGCCCGCTCAACACCAACTTCTATAAGGAAAAACCGCTGGTGGAGCCGGTGTCGTGGGCCAACCGCCAAGCAGGGGAAGGAGTGGTTCGTGGTGGTGTGGGCCTGCGGACCGGCGAGGGTAAGGTGACGGTGCGCGCCTACAGTGGCGCCCGGACCCTGCAGCCCGCCCAGCCGCTCCATTTCGATTTCAGGCTCCTGCTGACGCCGTTCAAGGTGATCGAACCCGGCAAGCACCTGTCCAAGCGATATTTCCATGAGCCTGCCGAGCCTGCGCACATCAAAGCCGCCGGAGCCACTGTGGTGAACATCCACCACGCCACGGCCCCCGCTCCGTACATCAACGACCCCCTGCTGACGGAGGACTCGCTCCGGGCGTACATCGCTAAATGCCACGAGCAAGGGCTCAAAGCCAAGGTCTACAACACAGTGCGTGAACTCACCTTCCATAGCCCCGAACTGCTTCCATTGCTGCAGCTGGACCATGAGATTTTCAGCGACGGCCCAGGCAAGGGCCATATGTGGCTGCAGGAGCACGCAGGCAGCGGCTACGTCTCGGCGTGGTTCGCCCCCAATGTGGACGACATCGCCGTGGTCACCACGGGCCAGTCCCGCTGGGAGAACTTCTACGTGCGCAGCCTCGCCGAACTTGCCAAGGGGGAAGACGGCATTGACGGCATCTACCTGGACGACATCGCCTATGACCGCCACGCAATGCTCCGGGTCCGCAAAGTCCTGGAGAGAGCCTGCCTGGACCGGGGGACCGAGGGCCCGGAAATAGACCTCCATTCCGCCAACCAATTCACGGCCCACGACGGTTACGCCTCTTCGGCCAACCTGTACATGGAGCAGTTGCCCTATGTGGACCGGCTGTGGCTGGGGGAGTACTTCGACTACGACGGCACAGGCCCGGACTATTGGCTGGTGGAACTGTCCGGGATCCCGTTCGGCCTCATGGGCGAAATGCTCGAAGGCGGCGGCAATCCCTGGCGCGGCATGGTGTTCGGCATGACGGGCAGGGCGCCGGCCGTGGACAACCGTGCCTTGTGGGAGTTCTGGGCAGAGCACGGGCTCGAGCAAGCGCAGATGCATGGCTTCTGGGATTCCCAGGCGCCGGTGAGGACCAACCATCCCGATGTCCTGGCCACCACGTGGATTTCCGGGGACAAGGCAGTGGTGGCGTTGGCTTCCTGGGCCGAGGAGACTGTGCACGTGAGCTTGAACTTCGACGCCGGATCGGCCCACCTCGCGTCCCTGCCCCTCGAGGCCCCGGCGATCCGTGGCTTCCAATCCGCAGCGAGCCATGGGCCCGCCGAAACAATGACCATCGAGCCGCAGCGCGGCGTCCTCTTGACGATCGGATTCTGACGTGCCAAGCACCGCAACCTCCACCCTCACCGTCACCACCATCGCCCTGACCATGGCCGAACTCGGTCCGCTGAACCCGCTTCCCGTTGTCGCAGCCGAACTCGACCAGCCCTACACCGTGGGAGACGGCGTGCCGGAGGCACTCCAGGCCTCGACCCGCTATGGAGTCGTGCCGAACGTGTACCCGTACCTCATGCAGGACGGCTACAGCCGCGACGCCGCACCCAGGGAGGTGCCCGCCGTCGTGCTTGAAAACAGCAAGCTCAAGGTGACGGTCCTGCCGTCGCTGGGTGGCCGTATCTGGGAGATCTTTGACAAGGCGACCGGCAAGCAGCTCCTGCACACCCACGATGCCCCGCAGCTGGCCAACATCGCACTGCGAAAGGCCTGGTTCGCCGGCGGTTTGGAGTGGAACATCGGCACCCGCGGGCACTCGCCCACCAGTTGCGACCCCCTGCACACGGCGATCGTGCACACTCCGGACGGCAAACATGTCCTGCGCATGTGGGAGTACGAGCGGCTCCGGGAGGTTGTGTTCCAGGTGGACATCTGGCTGCCGGCGGATTCTCCCGTGGTGTTCGCCGCGGTCCGGATCCGAAACCCGAACGACCACGATGTGCCGATGTATTGGTGGAGCAACGCCGCGATCCCGGAAACTGACCGTACCCGCGTGATCGCCCCGGCCCAGGAAGCGTTCGGCAGCGACTACGCCACCGACATCACCCGCGTCCGTCCCACCGCCCACGAGGGCTATGACGGCACCTGGCTGGTCAACAACCCGCATGCGGCGGATTTCTTCTTCGACATCGACCCCTCCGAGCGTCGCTGGGTGGTGGCAGCGGACGACGACGGCGACGGGCTGGCGATGCTGTCCACGGGGCTCCTGCGGGGAAAGAAGCTCTTCGTGTGGGGTCAAGGCCAAGGCGGCAAACGTTGGCAGGAATGGCTGAGCCCGGGAGCAGGTCCCTATGCGGAGATCCAGGCCGGCCTGGCGCAGACCCAGTTCGAGCACTTGGTGATGCCGGCGGGGGCGGAGTGGGCGTGGGTTGAGGCGTATGGCAACGGCCATCTGGATGCCGGGACCTCGCACGGCACCGATTGGGATGCTGCCGTCGCCCACGCCGGAGAACGTCTGGAGGACCTCCTTGCCCACGCCGAACTTGAGGCAATGCTCCCTGCAGCGATCAGCAACGCAGACGTGCCGCCGTCGAAAATGCTGTTGGTGGGAAGCGGCTGGGGTGTCGTGGAGCGGGCGCGGCGTCGGCGCCTGGGCTTGGAGTGGGTGGATGAGAGCGGGACGCCGTTCGTGGACGAAAGCATCACAGGGGATCAGGAACCGTGGCTCGGGCTGCTGAAGGGACAAGCGTTCGACGGCGCCCCCAGTTACGTTGCCGGGGTGGACTGGGAAGAGTTGCTCGCAATGCAGGACAACCCTGAGGGGCTTTTCCAGCTGGCCACTATGCGCCATGCCAGGCAGGACCTTGCCGGCGCGAAGGAAGGCTACCGGGAGGTCCTGGAAGCCAAGGGTGTCCGGCGTCGGACCCGGGCTTTGGCGCACCGCGGACTGGGCTTGGCCCTGCTGGCGTCGGGGCAGGACGAAGAAGGCCTCGCCGAACTCCGGACAGCCGTTGAAACCGATTCGACTGCCACCGCCTTACTGCTGGAAGCGGTGACGCTGAGCATCCGGCACGGCGACCCCGTCATGGCGCTGGACCTGGTGGAGTCGGCACCCAGCGGGGGACCCGCCGTCGGGCGCTTGCGGTTCCTCAGGGCGCTGGCGCTCGCCAGGGGCGGGCACGGAGCCGAGGCCGCAGCGATCCTGCGTGAGGGCGTCGAGGTTCCGGATCTCCGTGAGGGAGAGGATGCCATCGCGGCACTCTGGGAGGAAGTGTGCCCGGAGGAGCCGGTGCCTGCGGCCTACCAATTCGGGATGCATTAGCACGGAAAGCTTGTGGATATCCAGATGCTTGGTTAAACCAAACAAGGTAAGTTGGCAGGGTGATTCCCTCCTTGAAACCTGCCATTGACCGCGCCCCCGGAGTCTCCAAAGAGATCGAGGACGCAGCGTGGTATGTGCTCGGTCCGGCGCTTCACGGCAAACCCTCGGCGCTGGACGGCCGCACACTCACCTGGACTGCGGATGCTGCTGCCGAGCTGCTGGAAAGGCTCGAGCGCGGCGTTGAGGATTCCAAGGCGCCCATGATGACCAACCTGCGGCAAAACCTGGAAGGCGCCTCCCGGGAAGCCAAGCTGTTGGCCGTGGAATTGTTGTTCCTCCAGTCGTTGCCGCTGGCCCACGAGGTCAAATCGCTCAGGGTCAAACGCGCCCGCGTGGCCGAGGCGGCGTCCTGGGTTGAGCCACCCATCGAGCTTCCGGAAGAGCTGTACCAGGGCATGACGGACCACGGCGTGATCCGTGACCGCACTGCCGAGTTCAACTGGACCATCTGGGACCACCTGAAATGGCTGTGCCGCTTCGTCGCCCACGTGGACAGCCAGAGCACGGAGACCATCAACCGGGCACTGAGCGACCCGCACGCATTCCACGAACTCGCAGCCGCCACCCCGGACGACCAACCTGCCCTGCGCCGCAGCATCGAGTACCTGGTGTGGCCCAGCTACTTCGAGCCCGTGGTGGCCGACGTGGAACGCCAGGAGATCCGGGACGCCTTTGCCTCGTTGGTGGGCGGTGCCAAGGGCGACACGGATGAGGACATCACCGCCGACATCCACCGCATCCGCCTGCACTTGGACGAGCAAGCCGGGCAGCGTATCGACTGGTACGCCCGCCAGTTGGTCAGCCAGTGGCGCAAGGTGGGGGATCCGGGGCGCCGGTCATGGCTGCTGCGCACCCACCACGACAACGCGGAACTGCTCGCTTCCTGGGTTGCCGAGGAAAAGGCCACCCTGGATGTCCAGCACCTGCGTACTTTGACCGCGGGAGTCACTGCCGGGGTAGTGCAGCACGCAGTGGACGAGGACTACAAACACCTCGGCTATGTCGAACGCGAAGACATGAAAACGGCCGTGTTCGCCTTCCTCACGGTCATGAAGCCGGGCGACCTGACCTTGTACCAGCACGCCGGCCGCGTGCGTGTGGGAGTGGTCCTTGGCGAGCCCGAGCACGACGAGGACAACCGCCGCATCCGCCGCAAGGTCCGCTGGTTCGATGACAGCTACGCCATTCCGGAACTGCCACGCCACGCGCAGCGGCAGCTGTCCACCCCCGGCATCCTCGTGGACGTCACCAGGGTCATACAGGCACTCCAGGAACTGCTCCCCGTGGAGGCCGAAACCGACGGTGAGGACGAGGCCCCGCCGACGGTCGCCGTCGAGGTCGTCCAGCAAGGGTTCCGTCCCCTGACCGAAGAGTTCGCGGCCTCGCTGCACATGGACCTGGAGCCGCTGCAGGAGATCGCGGAACTGCTCGAAGAGAACCGCCAGCTGGTCCTTTATGGCCCTCCGGGTACCGGCAAGACCTACCTCGCCAAGCACTTGGCTGCGGAGCTTGCCGGCGACCATACGGACGAACGCGTGAAGCTGGTGCAGTTCCATCCTTCATACGCGTACGAGGACTTCTTTGAAGGGTACCGGCCCGACAAGACCGACGACGGCCAGGTCTCCTTCAAGCTCGTGGCCGGACCCTTGAGGCGGCTCGCGGAGGAGGCCGCCAAGCCGGAGAACGCCCACAAACCGTACTTCCTGATCATCGACGAAATGAACCGTGCCAACCTGGCCAAGGTCTTCGGCGAGCTGTACTTCCTGCTGGAGTACCGGGACGACCGCATCTACCTGCAGTACAGCCCGAATGAGCCCTTCAGCCTGCCGGACAACCTGTACATCATTGGCACCATGAACACCGCTGACCGCTCCATCGCCATGATGGACGCGGCCATCCGACGCCGCTTCGCTTTCATTGAACTGCACCCGAAGGTTGAACCGGTCCGCGGCTCGCTGCGCCGTTTCCTGGAAGCCCGCGGCTTGGACACGCTGAACGCGGACCTGCTGGATGCCCTCAACGACGCGATCGACGACTGGGACCGCGACCTCATGATCGGACCGTCGTACTTCATGAAGAACGCCGCGCAGAACCCCGCCGGCCTGCGCCGCATCTGGAAGTACGAGCTCATGCCACTGCTGGAGGAGCACTACCACGGGCAACTGAACCGCGCCCAGTTGGAAGAACGCTTCGGCCTTGACCAGTTGCTGGGACGTCTTGGCGACCGCTAACGCCATCCCCCCGAGGCCGGCAAGGGCACCGGCCAGTGCCAGGAAACCCACCACCGGGCCCCGGCATATCGTCATGGACGAGCTCTCCGGCGGGGTGGTGGAAAAACTCGATGCCGAGTCCGCGGCCTTCATCAACACCAGTGGGCTGGCCAAGGCCTCGCCGATGGGCATGGGCCTGTACCGCATTGAACCCGCGGGCAAGGTGGGCTCCGTGCGGACCGCCACCATCCAGTTGGAGGTCCGTCCCAAAGACCGGCTGGGCCTGAACCGCCTGCTGTTCCTGCTCAGCTACGCCGGCGACCAAGGCTTCCGCGACCACTCCGTGGAAGCCGTGGAGCACCCGGACCTGTGGAGTGCGCTCGCCGAGTCCCTGGCCCAGCTGGCGGACAAAGCCCTGAGCCGGGGAGTGCTGCAGGGCTACCTCAACGTGGAGGAATCGTTGCGGACCGTCAAGGGCCGGATCCGCATCTCGGACCAGATCTCCCGGCGGCCTGGAATGCTGGTGCCACTGGAAGTTTCCTACGACGAATTCACCGAGGACATCGCCGAAAACCGCATCCTCCGAGCCGCCTTGGAACGCATGGGACAGGTTCCGGGAGTCCGGCCCGACGTCTTGAGCCGCCTGCGGCAGCTTAAGGGAAAGCTCGACGCCGTCACCCGCCTCCAGCCCGGTGCGCCGCTGCCGCCGTGGCGGGCCAGCCGCATGAATCTTCGTTTCCATGCAGCGCTTCGATTGGCCGAAGTCATCCTCCGCAACGGCTCCGCGGAGGCTGGCCAGGGCAAACAGCGCACGGCATCGTTCGTGGTGGACATGGCACAGGTGTTCGAAGAGTTCGTGGGGACCGCCCTCCGGAGCGCCATGAGCGCTTATCCGGGGGAGATGCGACTCCAGTACGGCGCCCTCCTCAACGAAGCCGTCCGGGATTCCGACCGGTTGACTGTGAGGCCTGATGCCGTGCATTTCCTGGGCGGCCGCCCCGTGGTGGTGTACGACTCCAAGTACAAAGCGGCGTCCGACGCCGGGGCCTCCCTCAGCGCGGACCACTACCAGTTGCTGGCCTACTGCACGGCCCTGCGGGTTCCCACGGCCTGGCTGGTGTACGCCGGAGCCGGGGAAGTGAAACTGCGGCGCATCCTGAACACCGACATCGACATCGTTGAGTATCCACTGGACCTGTCCCGCCCGCCATCGGAAATCCTGGCAGCCGTGGCTGACCTCGCGGAACAGTCGTGGGGCGAAGTAGTACGCCAGGCTGTGGCGGGACGCTCGGCGTCGGACTAGCCTGAGAAGTACACCGTTCGCCGATAGGAGGCACTATGGCCGGCAAGAAGTCGTGGCGGGATATGAGCAAGGGGCAGCGCGTATCCGTGGTGCTCAGTGGTGCAGTGAACCTGGCGTTGCTGGTTGCCGCCCAGCGCAGCCTCGGCCGGACTCCCGACTCACAAATCCGGGGCAAGAAGGCGCTGTGGCGTGCGGCGTCGTTCATCAATTTCTTTGGCCCGGTCAGCTACTTCCTCTTTGGTCGGCGTCGCGAATCCGGGCTGGTAGGCGGTACACCCGCCACACGGTAGGGCTAGGCGGGCATCTTCACGGTGAAGGTGGTTCCCTGTCCGGGCACGCTTTCCAGGGTGATGGTTCCGCCGTGGGCTTCGACGATGGCTTTGCTGATGGGCAGGCCCAGCCCGACACCGGGGATGGCGCTTTTACGGACACTTCCGGCGCGGAAGAATTTGGTGAAGGCCTCAGCCTGTTCTTCTTCGCTCATGCCCATGCCAGTGTCGCTGACCCGGCAGAAGATAAAGTCGTCATCCTCCCAGGCGGCGACTTCAACATCGCCGCCGTCGGGGGAGTATTTGATGGCATTGGAGACCAGGTTGTCCAGCACCTGGGCCAGGCGGGAAGAGTCCACGCGGGCTTCGAGGGCCTCGGGAAGGTCCATCGAGAGCTTTATGCCGGCTTTTGCTGCTCGGGGTTCGGCGGAGGTGACACTGCCACGAACGAGCTCCGCTACGTCTGCCGTGTGCCGTTGAATGACGATTTGGCCTGACCGCACAGCCAACAGGTCGGACACCAGGGTAAGCAGCCGCTCCGCATTGCGCTTGACGATGTCGAGTTGCTTGCGCGAATGGCTGTCCAAAGTGTTGGCGTCGTCCAGGATCAGCTCGACGTAGCCCAGGATGGATGTCAGCGGGGTGCGGAACTCGTGGGAGACGTTGGCGACGAACTCGTCCTTGGCTGCCAAAGCGTTTACGAGGTCGGTGACGTCGCTGAAAACAACCACGGAGCCGGCGAACTTGCCGTCGTCGTCGAGCATGGGGCGGGCGCTGGTGGTGAAGGCCCGCTGCTCGGGGCCAGTACCAAGCCACACCAATTGGTCGGTGAAGCGTTCGCCCAGGACAGCCCGCCGTACCGGCCGCCGATCCGGAGGGAGGGGCGTCGTCCTGTCCGTGTCGAAGACCAACAGCTCGGACTCGTTGGGATCGGCATTGTCCGCCGGGGTGGCCAAAGCATGGCTGTGGCGCTGGCGCCGGTTCATGAGGATGTCGTGCCCGTCGCCGTCAACGGCCACCACGCCTAGAGGCAGGGCTTCCATGACCGTGTTCAGCAAACGTTCCTGTTTGGTGCTGATGTCCAGGGCTTCCTTCAGTGCCTCATCTTTTTGCTCGAGCGCCCGCTGCTGACGGACCATGCTCAGGGTCAGGACACTCACTGAGACGCCGATGCCAAGGATCAGGATCGGGAAGAGCAATGGTTTGGTGAGTGCCTGCTCGCTGACCTGGTCATGGACGAACACCGGGATCCAGACAATACCGAGCGGACCCAAAAAGGACAGTGCTATTGCCAGCCGCGGGTACAGCCCGGAAGCACACAGCCAGATGACGGGCAACACCACCAGCACACTGAGGCCCGTGAGCGCTTCTTGCCCTCCCTCACGGCCGAAGCCGATGGACACCATGTCCAGGATCGGGATGGTGAGGAAGCTGGCAAAGGGCAACCTGTGCCAGGGAATCGCAATGCACAGGCCCAAAAGAAGGGCCTGGCTTAGCAGGAAGACCAGGAACAGCGGGTTCTCAAGGGTGGCGGGGAAAAACAGCCACACCAGAATGGCCGAGATACAGACACACACCGATAACGGCAATTGGCTGAGGACAACCCGCATCCGCAGGGTATGTTCATGGAACGAGCGCTGAAAAACCAGCAATTTCTTCTTTTCACCAATATCCCACGCTGAGGGTTGGGTCATGGCACAACCACCACGTGTGCGGAAGAAATTCGGTTCATGAGATCAGCCTAACCATAACGGATATACTTCTGAGGTTATCGAAGGGGCTGAGGGGCAGCGATGAGTGAAGTACGTGTGGGGCTGGTTATCGAAGATGACCAGGATATTCGCGAATTGGTGCGGGTTGTTCTTTCCCAGGCAGGGTTTGACGTTCACACAGCGTCCACTGGTTCAGCAGGCGTGACGTATGCCCGCCAGCTCAACCCCGACGTCATCACCTTGGACCTTGGCCTGCCCGACATCGATGGTTTCGAGGTCGCACGGCAGATCCGCAAGTCCTCGGACGCGTACATCATCATGCTCACGGCCCGTGCCGAGGAGCTCGATACGCTCATGGGCTTGGAAGCCGGTGGCGACGATTACCTCACCAAGCCGTTCAGGCCGCGCGAGTTGCGCGCGCGTGTGGAGGCCATGATGCGGAGGCCACGGTCGTCGTCGGACGTCAAGAGCGCGCCGGAAGCAGCCGATCCCGAGCTCGTGCACAACGGCCTGGCCGTTTCAGCCGGTTCACGTACCGCGACGCTGAACGGGACCGAGCTGAAGCTCACCCGCACGGAATTCGACCTCCTGCTGGCGCTGTTGGAAACCGGCCGGATCGTGCGGACCAAGGCCGATCTTGCACGTCGCCTCCGCAATGAACCGTACGACGTCGGCAGTTACGTCAGCGACGCGGACGAACGCGCGGTTGAGGTGCACATGGGCAACCTGCGCAAGAAGCTCGGTGACAGCATCCAAAACCCGCGCTGGCTGGAAACTGTCCGCGGTGTTGGCTACAGGCTCGCGCCCTCGATCCAGAGCAACTAAACCCGGGTGGGTTCCGCCTGGATGACCGGGTGGTCCGTCCCGGGCAGCGAGCGCCCGGGGCCGTCGTCGAAGAATTCCGCATTGGCCCGGACGTAGTCTGACCATTCGTCGGGGACGTCATCTGAGAAGTAGATGGCTTCCACAGGGCACACGGGATCGCACGCCCCGCAGTCCACGCATTCGGACGGGTGGATGTAGAGGGAACGCGCGCCCTCGTAGATGCAATCGACAGGGCATTCATTGATGCACGCCTTGTCTTTCACATCCACGCAGGGCTGCGCGATCACGTAACTCATACTTGTCTACACACCCGTGTAGACGGTCTTGCCCCACGTGAAGAAGTCCAGGGCGGACCGACCCTGTTCGCGGAACGTGTTGGTGGAGGAGTCCTTGACCCCGCCGAACGGTACGTTGAGATCCAAACCTGCGGTGGGCCGGTTGACCTTGACTACGCCGGCCTGTGCGCGTGCGGCGAAGTCGGTTGCCAGCGCAAGTGAGTCCGTGCAGATGCCTGCTGTCAGTCCATAGCGGGAATCGTTGATGGCGGCCAGGCCCGCTTCGTAGTCGCGTACCTCGAGCACAGCCACCACGGGACCGAAGATCTCCTCTGTTACCGCGGCGTCGTCGAACGGCAGGTCGGTGAGAACCGCCGCGGGGAAGAACAACGCGCCGGTCGGGTCGCCGTCGTAGTTTCCGTGCAGGAGGGTGGCGCCGCGTTCGACGGCGGTACGCACCGCTGCCTGGTCCTGCTCGAATTGCTGCCTGCTCACCACGGCGCCCATCCGGGTGCCTTCGGTGAGCCCGTCGCCGGTGCTGTATGCGGCCGCTTCGGCCACCAACGAGTCAAGGAACGCCGCACGGATCCCCGGGGTCACGTACACCCGGGAGGTTGCCGTGCAGGCCTGCCCAGTCAGCCCGAACGCTCCGGCGGCCACTACTTGCGCGGCCTTGCGGGGATCGGCGTCGTCCAGCACCAGCACGCCGTTCTTGCCGCCCATTTCCAGCTGCACCCGGGCCCGCCGGGCGTTCAGGATCTCCTGCAAACCCAGGCCCACGTTGGTGGAGCCGGTGAAGGAGAGCCCGGCGATGCGTGCATCGCGGGACAGTGCGTCACCCACAACGCGGCCCTTGCCATGGACCACGTTGAACACCCCGGCGGGCAGGCCGGCGTCCTGCAGGGCACGGGCCAGGTGCGTTGCGGACAGCGGAGTCAGCTCTGCCGGCTTGATGACCACAGTGTTTCCGCTGATCAGGGCCGGTGCGGTCTTCCACGCGGGGATGGCGATAGGGAAGTTCCACGGGGTGATGAGGCCGACCACGCCCAAGGGTTCGCGGCGAGTGGTGATGGTGGTATCCGGGAGGCCGCTTGGCAGGACTTCGCCCGTTGCCGCCCAGCCGAGGGACCCGAAGAATCGAAGGACATCCGAGGCGCGCTTCACTTCACCCTTGGCTTCTGCCAGGGTCTTGCCCTCTTCGCGGACCAGGTCCTCGGCGATGGACGCCTGACGTTCGATCAACAGGTTGCCGGCGGCAATGAGGATGGCACCGCGCGACGGAGCAGGGAGCGCAGCCCAGTGTGGTTGTGCAGCGGCGGCGGCCGTAATGGCGGCATCCACGTCCTCCGTTGTGCCGCTGGGGGACAGGGCTGCGGGTTCATCGGGCCGTGCCGGGTTCATCCGTTCCGTATCCGCTGATCCGAGCCACTGGCCATTGATGAGGTGCTGAGCGGTGATGGTGGTGACTGTGGTGTCAAAAGCTGTGGAAGTCATGGTGGTCCTTAATGGGTTAGAGGCTTCGGATCAGGCCGCCGTCGCACCTGAGTGCGACTCCGGTGATGTACGACGCCGGCGCGCTGCATAGAAAGGCGGCGGCGGCGCCGAACTCGGCGGGTTCTCCATACCGGCGGGCGGGAATGGTCTTGCGGGATTCGAGCTGGATGTCCTCCAGGGTGGTGCCGCGGCGCTTGGCAGCGGCTTGGTCCAGCTGTGTCACGCGGTCGGTGGCAATACGACCAGGTAGGAGCAGGTTCACGGTGACCTCGTCCAACGCGACCTCGGCAGCGAGGGTCTTGAGGTAGCCGGCCAAGGCAGCGCGTCCGGTGTTGGAAACGGCCAGGTTGGGCAGGGGAGCAGTTACTCCGCTGGAGCCGATCGCGAGGATGCGGCCCCAGCGGCGTTCCCGCATGCCGGGCAGCACCCGCGAAACGAGGGCATGGTGTGGCTTGACCAGGAGGTCGAACGCAGCGGCCATATCCTCCGAGGTCAGGGTTGCGGCCGCGCCCGGCTTGGGTCCGGGCCCGTTGAGGACCAGGATGTCGATCGGCCCGAGGTTGGCTACGGTTTGGTCCACGGCGGATTCGATGCCCTCCGGTGTGCCGAGGTCCGCTTCGATCGCGACCGCGTCAAAGCCGCTGCTTCCCAACGATCCGATGCCCAACGTTCCCGTCCCGTAGGCTGCCTGAAGTTCGGCAACAATCTCCTTGGCACGGTCCCGGCGTCGCCCGACCACCGCCACCCGAACGCCTTCGGCAGCGAGCGCCCGCGCCACGGCCAGTCCCAGTCCGCCAGTGGATGCGGCTACGAGTGCTGTCTTTCCTGCAATTCCGAGGTCCATCAGAAACTCCCTGCCGTTGCACGGGCATCCAATGCAGACGCCGCTTCCTTCAAGTGGACTGCCATTGAGCCCCGCAGGGCTTCGGGGAACAGTGCAGCCGGTGCCCGGACCCCGGAGTCCTTGATGAGTCCGCGCTCGCGGAGGCATTCCTTGCGGATGGCGAGGGCTACCTTGGCTTGCTGTTCGAAGTTGATGAGCGGCAGGTAGGGCTGAAGTTCGCGTTCGGCGGCTTCGTATCCGCTGTCCTGCCACGCCCGGACGCACGCTATGAGGGCTTCGGGGTAGGAGAAGCCGGTCATTGCGCCGGAGGCGCCTGCCATGAGTTCGTCCAGGAGGCCCAGGCCGCCCAGCCCGCCGAAGATGGAAACCCCGACGGCGGCACTCAACTCCGCGATGGCGACGCTGGTGGGCGGGGCCTCGGCTTTGACGGCTATGACGTATGCACAGGCATTCACCACTGAAGCCAAGGCTGCCGTGGAGATGGAGACGCCGCTGGCCAGCGGGTAATCCTGAAGGACCACCTTGGCGCCGGTTGCCCGGTGGATGGCGTCAAGGTGGGCGATCACCGCTTCTGCCCGGGCGGAGTTGGCCTGCACCATGACCGCCGCCAGGCGTGGTCCGGCAACCGCCTGCGCTGCCATGACCTCTTCGATGGCTGGCCGTGTGGCCAGCGCGGTCGCACCCACTACCAAGGGGAGGGCAGTGGACTCGACCACGGTTTCCAGGACGTCCCGGCGTTCCTGCGGAGTGAGCGCGGCTGCTTCGCCGAACACGCCAAGCACCGTGAGGCCGGTGGCTCCAATGGCTTGGTAGTGCTCAACGAGTTCGGCCAAGCTGTCCAGGTCCACGTCAAGGGTGCTGCCTTGGAACGGCGTGGCCACGACGCCCCAGACGCCGGCCGGCAAACTGTTCCGGGAAGCGTTTTTGGGCGCAGAAGATTGCGGCATGGTTGGTTCCTTTCGGTGCTGAAGTGCTGAAGTGCTGGAATTGCTAAAGGGCGGAGGCTGACGGGGTCAGCGGCCAGGCCACACGGGTTGGCGCTTCTCCTGGAACGCCCGGACCCCTTCAGCGGAGTCTTCGCTGTCGAGCGCGGCCATGAGGGCGGGCAAGCGAAGACCGCGCGCCTCCTTGGCCGTCAAATGCGATGTCTGCGTGACCATTTGTTTGACGGCCCGGACGGACGTGGGGGCGCAGGCCAGGATCTTGTCCACCCAGCGTTGTACCGCGGCATCGAGTTCATCGGCGGGAACCACCTCGTTGACCAAGCCCATGGACTGCATCTCCGCGGCATCGGCTTTTCGCCCGGTCAATAACATGCCCATGGCCTGCGTGTACGGGATCCGTCGCACCAGTTGGTGGATGCCGCCGTCGAGCGCCAAGCGCCCGACACGGGGTTCGGTCAAACCAAACTTCGCTGTCGATGCGGCGACCACGATGTCGGCGCCGAGGACGATTTCCATACCGCCGCCCAAGGCATAGCCGTTGACGCGGGCAATCACCGGAACATCCAGGGTGGTGCGGAGGCTGAGGCCGCCGAAGCCGTTGGGGTCCAGGCCCGCCCAGTATTCCAGTCCAGTCTTGTCCACGGCGTCGGCGGACATGTCGGCGCCGACGCAGAAGGCACGGGAACCGGAACCGGTGACCACCACGGCCCGCACAGACGAATCGCTCTCCAGCTGTGCCCAGATCTCATTGAGCCGTGCGTGCGTGGCGCCGTCCACGGCGTTCAGGACGTGCTGGCGGTCGATTGTCACCGTTGCGACGCCGTCGGTGATGTCCAGGGCGACCTCGTCCACCCTTTCTTCCACGATGATGCTCATCGGAGGACTCCCAGCTGCTGCAGGCGTACGATGGTTTCCTTGTCGAAGCCGTTTTCCAGCAGTACCTCCACGTTGTGTTCTCCCAGGCGCGGTGCCACCCGACGGATGGACGGGGGAGTGGCGGAGAGCCGGATGGGTGCGTTCAACATCTTCACGGTGCCCACGGAAGGATGTTCGGCCTCGACGATCATGCCGTTGGCTTCAGTCTGGGCGTCTGCGAGGGCCTGCTCCAG
Organism: Paenarthrobacter nicotinovorans; assembly: GCF_007670255.1. Lineage (GTDB taxonomy): Bacteria > Actinomycetota > Actinomycetes > Actinomycetales > Micrococcaceae > Arthrobacter > Arthrobacter nicotinovorans_B. The sequence goes on from NZ_SZVS01000017.1 coordinate 44,306, forward strand.
GGTGTGGACGGGAGCATTGAGCACCCCTTGTTCTTCCAGTTTTGCCGTCCAGTATTCGGTGGTGTTGGTGGCAAAGTGTTCACGGAAGATGGCCTGGAGGGCAGGCTTGTTCTTGAACTGCTGCTCCAGGGTTGCGAAGCCCGGCCGTTCGGTGAGGTCCTCATCGAGGTCCAGTGCATCGGAAATCCGGGCCAGGGGATCGGGCGTGAAGCCGCCCACCATGCACACGGCGCCGTCGGTCGTTTCGAAGACGCCGCTGAGGGGCATGGCTCCCCAGTTGACCTCGTAGCCGCGGTTAAGCTGCATGCAGGCCTCCTGCATCTGCAGGTGCAGCATGGAGTCGTACATGGTCACTTCCACCTTCTGGCCGAGGCCGGAGGATTCGCGGGTGCGCAGGGCCAGCAGGATGCCCTGCATGAGGTGCATGCCGGTGATGTAGTCGCACAGGGTGGTGGGGTAGATGGCAGGCTTGGTGTCCTCGGACTCGCGCCGCCACATCACGCCGGAGTAGGCCTGCGCGATTGCGTCCTGTCCGCCTTTGTGGGAGTAGGGTCCTTCAGGGCCGAAGCCTGTGCCGGAAGCCCAGATGATGCCAGGGTTCTTTGCGCGCAGCTCCTCATAGCCGAAGCCCATGCGTTCCATGACGCCGGAGCGGAAGTTGCTGACCACGACGTCGGCGTCGGCCATGAGCCGGTGGAGGACTTCGCGGCCTTCCTCGGTTCGGGTGTCAACGGAGACGCTGCGCTTGTTGCGGTTGATGGAGAGGAAGATCGGGTTGTCCTGGCCGTCCTGGTCCGGGAAGGAATTGCGGGAGATGTCGCCGGCGCCAGGACGTTCCACCTTGATGATGTCCGCGCCGTAGTCGCCCAGGAGTTGGGTGCAGGACGGACCCATGAACACCTGGGTGAAGTCGACGATCTTGATGCCCTCCAGCGGGAGGGCTGTTGGTTCCGGAGCCGCGGCGGCGCGGGCCGCCGTCGTGCTTTCCGTATTTTCTGCAGTCATGAGGCTCATGCCGGCACCACAGCATCCGCATCGATGGTGGCGTTCGACGACGGGATGTCACCCGGGTCGGCACCTTGCCGGCGCATGCCCGCCTGGATATCCGCTGCCGCGACATCGCGGACCAGGATGTTGCTCTCGACGGCGAGGGCCGCTGCCACACCGACGGCTTGGCCCATGGCCATGCAGGGCGGAATTTCGCGCGACATCTTCTGGGCTTCTGGGGTGGCGGAGTAGTGGCGGCCGGCCACCAGGAGCTGGTCCACTTCCTGGGGCAGCAGCGAGCGGTACGGGTAGTAGTAGTCGCGGCCGCGGGCCACGGTGTCGGCAAAGTGGCGGCGCTGGGTGACGTCGTCCTTGGTCATGATGTACTCGCCCTGCAGGAGGCGGGTCTGGCGGACGCCCATCTGGGAGGCGACATCCAGCATGTACGCGTTTTCGAAGCCGGGGAGGTTGGCCCGGACGTAATCCACGGCCTCGGAGATCCGGTCGCGGGCGGCGAACTCGGCCGCGGTCATGTCTGCCGGGTCCACGCCGTCGAAGCCGGTCATGTGCGGGGCGTTGCACCACACGACGCCTTCAATGGGCGTCTTGAGCCACCAAAGTTCCCAAGCGCCGCCGAGGATGCGCTTGATCTTACGGTTGATGGCTCGGGCTTCCTTGGGGTTGGCCTGCTCGAAGGCTTCGGCTGCGTTGGTGTCCACGTTGCCGAGGCGGAAGACGAGGGTGGTGAGGTAGTTGTCCTTTGCGTAGCTGGCGCCGGCACGCGAAGCGACGTCGATATCGCCGGTGGTGTCGATGACGACGTTGGCCAGGAAGGCCTGCGGGCCGGACTTGGTTTCGCAGATGACGCCCTTGATTACCCCGTTGTCCACGATCGGACGTGAGAACCACGAGTGCAGGCGGAGGTCCACCCCGGCCTCGCGGACGAGGTCGTTGGACACACGCTTCCAGCCATCGGGGTCGAACGCTGCGGCGTAGCAGATGGGCTTGGGGTTGGTGTGGGAGTGGAAATCGAAGGTGCCGTAGCGTCCCCACTTGTTCCACAGTTCCTCGGAGGTCTTGCGGTCATCGGCGGGCGGAACGATGGCCAGGCCCAGCTTCTGGAGGCGTTCGACGTACTCGGAGACAATGCCGGTGACGGTGATTTCCTGGCCGTTGATCATGTCATCGAGCACCAGGACCATGCCGCCGGAGGCCAGGCCGCCCAGGGACGAGTAGCGTTCCAGCAGCGTGACTTTCGCGCCGGAGCGGGCTGCGGTGACGGCAGCGGCCACACCTGCGGGGCCACCGCCAACCACCAGCACATCGGAACGGGAGATAACAGGGGCGGTGAGGTCCGCCGTCGTGGTGCTGAGTTCAAGCGAGTTCATGGTGAAGTCCTTACTTGCCGACGAAGATGCCGTTGGAGCGTCGTGCGGCGAGGTAGAAAACGATGCTGAGGATGGACAGGACGGCCACGTAGACCGGGAAGATCCAGGTGAGGTTCAGGGATTGGAACCAGACCAGAAGGTAGGAGGCGGTGCCGCCAAAGACAGCCACGCCGATGCCGTAACCGAGGGCGACGCCGGTACCACGGATGTTCTTTGGCATCAGGGAGGAGCTGACTACGTTGTAGAGGGTCATGTTGAGCACCAGGACGATCGAGCCGCCCAGGAGGACCGCTGCGAAGCCGCCGATGCCGGGCTGTACGTAGAGCAGCATGAGGAAGACGGACGGAATGGCAAGAATGCGGGTCACGAGGAACCACCGGGACATTGCCTTGCCATCTGCGAGCTTGCCGATAACCCAGCTGCCGACTACCAGGATGATGCCGAGGACCGTGGTGAGGGCGAAGACGGCGGTGGGGTCTTCCTTGAACCCGCTCCGGGCTGCGCTGGGGAGTCCTACGTTCCACGCATAGTTGTAAGCTTGCGCCGCGCCCACGACGAACACGATCGCAAGGACGGAGAGCCAGTGCTTGCCGACGCCCTTCCACACTGCGCGGGGTGTGTTCGTGGCCATTTCCTCTTCTTTGAGGGTCTCCGGGAGGGAGCGCCGCAGGTAGAGGACCACGAGGCCGAACAGCGCGCCAATGATGAAAGGAACGCGCCAGCCCCATTCGCCCATGGCGGCGCCGCCGATGACCAGGCTGCAGAGGAAGCTGACCAGGGACGCCATGAGGATGCCGATGTTGACGTAGAAGGACATGATGCCCGCTACGTAGCCTTCGCGGCCTTCGGGCGCCAGTTCAACGGCGTGGGAGGTGGAGAGGGGAGCTTCGATACCGGTGGAGATCCCCTGGAGGACACGGCAGGCCAGCAGGATGATGCCGGCGGCGGGGCCGATGGTGGCATAGCTCGGAGTGATCGCAATGACCAGGGTGGTTCCGGCCATCAGCATTATGGACAGTAGCATCACCCGGCGCCGGCCAATGCGGTCTGCCAGCGTTCCAAGAAGGATGCCACCGAGCGGGCGGAAAGCGAATCCGACGGCGAACACAGCCAAGGCGTTCAGCGTCGCGGACAGGGGGTCGGTGTAGGGGAAGAAGTTCGGCCCAATGAAGGCTGACAGGAGGCCGAAGACCATCCAGTCGTACCATTCCAGGGCGTTGCCGAGGCCCAGGCCCAGGAGGCCCTTGCGGACTTCGGGGCTGAACCTGCTGCGGTCAGGCGTGGTGGCTTTTGATGAGGGGACGGCATTGTCCGTTTGGATGTCCAGCATGGGATTTTCCTTACGCTTACGCCCCGGAGGGCGTGAAAGGGTATGACGCAGGAACGCCCGTTGAAGGAGGCGTCGGATGCGAAAGTGGCAAGGAGTGTCGGCGGCCACGATGATCGTGTCCGGACAGTTAAGGGAAAACGCCCAGGCCGCCTGAGGGCGGCTGCGTTACCACGCGTGTGGTGCGTTGACCCAGATGGCTACGCATACCTCTTCGTAGCTGTTCTTGTACCAGTGTGGGATCTCTGAGGAGTAGGTGATTGAGTCGCCCTCTTCAAGGCTGTAGCAGACGCCGTCCAAATAGACGTCCTTACGGCCGGAGATGATGTAGCAGAACTCTTCACCGCTGTGGGTAAAAGGGGTCGCGCTGGTGTCGTGCCCTGGGGGCGTACTGATCCACTGCGCTTCGATGCTTCCGTCCCGGTTTGGGGTGAGCAGTTCGTGGACCGCCTCACCCACCGATTCCCGGGTGACGTTTTTCAAGTTACGCCGTTCGGACCTTCTGACCACGGGTGACCTGGACTCGTCCTGGCCAATAAAGAACCTCCCTACGGGGGTGTCCAGACCGTGGGCCAGCTGCGCCAACGTGGTGAAGGAAGGGTTTGCCATGCCGCGTTCGATCTGGCTGACGATCGCTTGGCTCAGGCCGGTGATGTCCGAGAGTTGGGCCAGGGTCAGGCCCTTTGCCTTGCGCATGGTGCGCACCTTGTTCCCGACGGTTGCCAGCAATTCGCTGGTGGCCGCTGGGGCAGGAGTCTCGGTGGTCATTGCCGCGTCCTTCGTTGGGTGAGCTGACTCACACAACTATAGTGAAGATCTTTAGCGAGTCAATGGTTTTCTTCATTAAGGTGAAGAAATTTACCAAATCGGGGATTCCAGCTCGCGGGTCGTCCCGAAAACGCACTGGTCAATTTCGGCCACCTGCGGCCTGAGCTCAAGCAGATGGTCAGCGTTCGGCAGCAGGCGGATGCTGATTTCCAGCTCCGTCGCCAAACGTTCCATGCAGACGGCGCCCACCATGTGGCTGGACGTTTTCAGGCTGAGGACGGCATCCATTGCGTCGTCGATGTCCATGTTGTCCAGGGCCCGATGCAGACGTGATACCCGCCAAGGCAGCAACGATATGTAGTTGCGGACGAAGGCGTCGATGATGGCCGGGTCTCCGCCGAGCTCGGCCTGGAGTCCAGCGAGGACGGTGAGATCCACCAGGGCGTCTGTGCACTCGTCATACTCAGACACCAAATCCCTCCCGCCTCGGAACAATAGATTCACGATTCAACAGTAGGACCCGTGGAACTGCCTCAGTGCCATTAATCCAAAGCTTGATGCAATCTTGAGCGGACTCAGAGGCAGTCTTGATTCCCGGACCGGAAAGTAGCTGGGAACAGAAGAAATCCCGGATCTGGAGATTCTCCAGCCGCGAATCAAGGAGAGGGAAACAGCATGGACAGTGGTGCCCGCCCGTCACCTGGGCTGATGGTGATCATCGTCTTTTGCATGACCGTCCTGCTGGGTATCGGCGGGACGGCGGCCTACTCGCTGTGGGAACAGGGCTCGCACAGTGCGGGCTCCGATCACCCCGTTGAGTCGGCCCCCTCCACTACTTCCAAGCCGTAACTGGCCGGGGATTCGAGGAAAGCCGTCAACCGGTTTTCGAGAATGGACACGTCCTTCATTTCGCATTCCCAGACCGTCAGGACCTCCCAGCCGGAAGCGCAAAGTTCTGCCCGCTGTTGAGCGTCCCGTTCCCGGGTCCTGGTGCGCTTGGCCTCCCAGAATGCCGCGTTCGCTGCAGGAGCATGCCGGCCGACCTTGCAGTCATGGAAGTGCCAGAAGCAGCCGTTGACGAAAATGACCTTGCGACGGCCGGCGAACACCAGATCGGGACGGCCGGGGAGCTTCGTCGTGCCGGACTGCCCGTGCAGACGGTACCTGTAACCCTTGGCGTGCAGCAGCCTGCGGACCAGCAGCTCCGGCTTGGTGTTCTTGCCCCGGATTCTGGCCATGTTGCGGCTGCGCTGTTCCGGCGTCAGCAGATCCCGGCTCTCGCCCATAAGACCACCCTACCCAGGGAGATTTGTACAGATAATGGCCTTATGGAGCGCTTTTAGGGGCATTATCTGTACAAAAACTCGTGAGGGAGTGGCGTGAACACTCGGCCGTCCACCCCAGCGGCGTGACTTGGACCTTCATGCGCCTCCGACACGCCGGGCAATAGCGCGGCGGCTCCATCACCAACTGCTGGCGGCAGCTTTGATGAGCGTCCGACGTCGGACCCTCACCTCCGCAGTGGCCGCAATAGGCGGCTTTCACAGCGTCTTCTGGAGTTCCTTGATGGGCATGTTCAGCTCCACCAGGAGGTTGAGGTCGGCGTTTGCTGGGCGGCCCAAAGTGGTGAGGTAATTGCCGACGATCACTGCGTTGATTCCGCCGAGCAGGCCCTCGCGGGTACCCAGGTCGCCGAGGGTCAGCTCGCGGCCGCCGGCGTAGCGCAGGACGGTCCGTGGCATCGCCAGTCGGAACGCCGCGATGGCGCGAAGGGCGTCCTTGCCGTCCATGATCCCCTGGTTCTCCAAGGGGGTTCCCGGACGGGGGTTGAGGAAGTTAAGGGGAACTTCGTGCGGCTCCAGGGCCGCTAGTTGGGCAGCCAGTTCGGCCCGCTGTTCCAAGGATTCCCCCATGCCGATCAAGGCACCACAGCACAGTTCCATGCCGGCGGCCTTGACCATGGCGCAGGTTTCCAGCCGTTCCTCGTAACTGTGGGTCGTGACCACCTCAGGGAAGTAGCTGCGGGCCGTCTCCAGGTTGTGGTTGTACCGGTGGACGCCCCACTCCGCCAACTGGTCCACCTGGCGCTGGGTGAGCATGCCCAAGGAGCAGGCGATATTGATGTCTACTTCCTCGTTGATGCGCTCGATCGCGAACTTGATCTGGTTCATCAGCTTGATGTCCGGGCCACGGACGGCGGCGACAATACAGAATTCGGTGGCACCCGTTGCCGCTGTTTCCTTGGCTGCTTTGACCAGTTCCGGGATATCGAGCCACACGCCTCGGACGGGGGAGTCGAACAGCCCGGATTGGCTGCAGAAGTGGCAGTCTTCGGGACAGCCGCCGGTCTTGATGGAGATGATGCCTTCCACCTCAACGTCCTCGCCGCAATGTTTCAACCGGACTTCGTGGGCAAGATCGAGGGCTGCTGGGATGGCGTCATCCGGCAGCTGCAGAATCTCTACAAGCTGGCTTTCCGTCAGGCCTTCACCGCGTTCCAAGACCTGTTCGCGGGCGGTTTCGAGGATGGCGTAGCGGGCAAGTTCACGGGGCGTATGGGTCATGTCCTCGACGGTATCGGCGCAGGTGAGCGGCCGTTTTGTGGGGTGCGTACAAAGGGTGATCCGGCTTTTTGGCGCCGACGGCACGGGACGGGTGATGCAGAAGTTACAGCTGCGAAACATGGCCGTGACTGAATTGACGCGCTGCGTGACTAGCGTCGTGGACGAAGCACACTCCCCGGACGAAAGCGACCGACGCATGAGCGACGACAAGACGAGTACCGCAATACTGGAGCCGACGACGGCGGCAAGCACCGCCGTCGGAACCGGCGCCACCGGCACATCGCCGCAAGGCAACGCCGACGCATTGAGTGCAGCGAAGGAGAGCCTGGAGGACTACACGCTCCGGTTCGCCCCGCGTTCCTACCGCAAGTGGAGTGCCGGCGTGGTGGCGACGAGTGCCCTGGGTGGCATCGCCTACCTGGCCGACTTCTCCATCGGTGCGAACATCGGGATCTCCTATGGAACGGTGAATGCGATCTTCGGCATCATCGTGGCCGCCGTAATCATCTTCGCAACCGGTTTCCCGCTGGCCTACTACGCTGCCCGCTACAACATCGACCTGGACCTCATCACCCGCGGCTCGGGCTTCGGCTACTACGGCTCGGTGGTCACCAACATCATCTTTGCCACGTTCACGTTCATCTTCTTCGCCCTTGAAGGTTCCATCATGGCCCAGGGCCTGCAACTGGGACTGGGCATCCCGCAGTGGATCGGGTACGCCGTGTCCACCATCATCATCATTCCCCTGGTGATCTACGGCATGAAGACCCTGGCCACCCTGCAGGTGTGGACCACTCCTTTGTGGCTGCTGCTGATGGTTGTTCCGGTGGGCTACCTGCTGTTGTCCCACCCTGAAAGCATCGATGCGTTCTTCGCGTTCACCGGTGCTGCCGGTGACGGTGGCCCGAACCTGGCCTCGGTGATGCTGGCGGCCGGTGTCTGCCTCTCCCTCATGGCCCAGATCGCCGAACAGATCGACTACCTCCGCTTCATGCCGCCCAAGACCGCTGAGAACAAGGGCGCCTGGTGGCGCGCTGTGATCCTCGCCGGCCCGGGCTGGGTCATCTTCGGTGCCATCAAGCAGATCATTGGCCTGTTCATCGCCATCTACCTCATCGCCAAGCTCGATCCCGCAGCCGCAGTCCACGCCAATGAACCCGTCCACCAGTTCCTGGGCGTCTATGAAGAGATGATGCCGGCCTGGCTGGCCATGACCCTGGCCGTGGTGCTGGTGGTCATCTCGCAGATCAAGATCAACGTCACCAACGCCTACTCCGGTTCGCTGGCCTGGACGAACTCCTTTACGCGTATCACCAAGAGCTACCCGGGGCGGATGGTGTTCGTGGTGGTCAACCTGGTGATCGCGCTGATCCTCATGGAGTCGAACATGTTCGACTTCCTCAACACCATCCTTGGCTTCTACGCCAACTGCGCCATGGCATGGGTTGTCACTGTGGCTTCGGACATCGCGATCAACAAATACCTGCTGAAGATCTCGCCCAAGGTTCCCGAGTTCCGCCGCGGCATGCTCTACGCCGTGAACCCCGTGGGCTTCGTGTCGATGCTGGTCTCGGCCGGTGTCTCCATCGCAGTGTTCTTCGGGGCGTTCGGTGCCTCGGTCCAGCCGTATTCGCCCATCTTCGCCGTGGGTCTGGCACTGGTGCTGCCGCCCATCCTGGCGGTTGCTACCCGTGGCCGCTACTACCTGCGCCGCACGGACGATGGCATTGACCTTCCGATGTTCGACGCCGACGGAAACCCCAGCGACGCGAAGCTGCTGTGCCACGTGACGGGCATCGAGTTCGAACGTCCCGACATGCTGCGCTCGGCCCAGGACGGGCCCGACGGCGAACCGCAGTACATCTCGTCCCTCGCCTTGTCCACGGACAAGTCGGGCGGCCTGGTGCTCCCGGCGCAAAAGTAGCCCCCATACCCAACTGTGAGTCTTGATCGTGGCTGGTCTGGGACTGGCTGGCAGGATGGGTGCAGGCCGTTCCGCCCGATGGAT
>NZ_SZVS01000018.1 GCF_007670255.1 Paenarthrobacter nicotinovorans
AGCCCCGGGAAGAGCCCCACCACCTGGTCACCTGGAAGCCGCTTAACTACGAATTAGGAGCGCCGTCGAAGAATTCCAGTGCCGCAGGACCCCTGAGGAACGAAGGGGTCAGGAGCTTGAGCCGGAGCGGAACCGTATGATCCGCAGGACAGCCACAAAAATGCTTGTAAGCAACAGGTGATGACGGGCAGGAGCTCTGCGACGGACCGGCAGCACCCAACAGCCGGCCACGGAGCGAAGCGGAGAGGACGCCCAACAGTGCTCGCCCGCGAGCACCCTGGTAACCTGCCGGCGCGACCCGGCAGCCCTCCCCCACATCTTTGAAATCCAGACCTACGTTCGCATTGGTACATCAGAACAAACCGAAAGGGATGGACATGAATCGAGATAGGACTTTGCTGGATTTGGCCCGGATGAACGCGAAGATCGCCGCACTTGAGGGTCAGCCAATCCGTCAGATCACGGCGGCCATCAGGCAAGAGGCAGAAGCAATCAGGTTCGTTGTACCGGATGTGACCGTGAGGGCGTGGGCGGAAGCTGTCCATCGCGGTGACGAATTCCGGCTGCGCTGACCTGGCACCAGCGAACTTGGTACGGTGGCAGTGTCCCGCCACGGTCTTGCCCCCATATTCGGTGGTGGGATGATCTTTCCGACGAAGGGCCGACTCATGGGATTGTGGAACCTACTTAACAGGCGGGGCACTCGCGCTGAGCCCTTGGCAGGGACAGTAGCCGCGGCTAAGCCTGCGCCGCTGTCGCTTGCAGAGCAGGCAGACCTGGACGCTGCATTGGTTGAACTCAACCTGGCCCTTAGCGAGTCCAATGTGACGTCCCTTCGTGCCTGCAGCCGAAACGGGCGGCATTGGGGCGAGGACGCTGAAGCGATTCGGGCGATTGCTGCCACGGTCAGGGGCGTCACGCAGGAAGCGGCTCAAGGATTGCCGGATGGGCCGGCGCCCAAGGAAGGGTAAGCGGCTTATCCCCTCAGCTATGCTTCCGCACGAGCAACGACGTACTTCTCATTCCCATCGCCTTCGAAGCTGCCTGCAGTCGTTGTAGTAATGCTTCGGATGCCATCAGCGGCGACAATCCGCTGATGGCTTATCAGCCGCCCCATCACTTTACCCTCAGGCGTGGTGACATTCCGCCCGATGTGCTTTGGACCTAGATTCACCGCCAACATGGGTTTGGGGTTGAATCTCCAAATCTTTTGCTGGTGGTCCAGAGTGGGAGAGCAAGCCTGACAGGCAACATAGCTATTGAGCTGTTCCACTTTATTCCTGCTGAGGATGTGTGGCTGAGCGTAGACCAGCGACAGGTGATTCAGCGTTAGTTCCCCATCGCCGTTGAGCACATGAGCCCAGGCCTGCTTCCGATCAAGGACATGACGGACATGAAAGCATTCGGCGAGGTGAACCCGTCGAGATCCACTTGCGGTGATGACGTAGACGGGCTCCTTCGACCGCAGCTTTTCGTCTACTTCCAGTTGTTCTCGCGCTATCTGTGCCCTGATATCGTCCCAAGACATGTCCGGTTCGGCTACGGCAGGATCCCACGGTGTTCCCCGAAGGTCAGGTTCCGAACGGCTCCGTCGGGAGCTCCCGTTACCTATCTCGGTGACCAGCGTGCGGAGGTCTTCGGAGGATATCCGCTGGGGATCGACACTCACGTTCTAGCCTTCCGTTCTTATGGGGACCATCGGTCCCGACAACTCACAGAAAACGTTACATCGCAGATCTTGTGATTTTGCTCGCCGGCCCGATTCACTGGAACTTGGGATGTCGCCGTGTGGTCAGATCTGCTCGGAATCCTCCACCTGGACAGGACCGTCAATGACGGGAATGAACTGCACGCCGCGCGCTTCGGCCTCGTAAAGGCGTGCCCGCATTATCTCTTGGAGTCGCGTGTCCGCGTCGTCCCAGACGCCCGCGGCGATGCGCTCCCGATCTGTCTGTCCGGTATCCCCGAAATCTATTGACGCCGGCAGGGCATTCGGCACCTCCAAACCAGTGAGCAACATGGGAACAACAACCTGTGCGATGTGGCGGCGCATGGCATTGATTTCTTTGACTGGATTCACCCAGGCCATGAACGGATCCGGCCTCTGGACCATCACAGCGGTGTTGGTTTCCACAATTGCGAGTTCGCCCCAGGTTGTCGGCGGACCCATTGGATCTCCAACCCTTAAGTCCCTGTGGCCCAGGTCTTGGCTTGCCAGAGGGGAAGAGTCGGTGGAACTGAAGGTACGGGCGGCCGCGATGCGTATGGACCTGTGCTTATCTGCGTTGGAATATGCCTGGAGGAGTCTGAGCGGGTGCGCTCGTTCGACTTCCTGACGCATCATCAGGGCCAATGTTTCCCCCATTGACGGAATGGAACTTTGCTCGTCTACGAACGGCTGAAGCGCCCTGAGGCGTTTGCCCAGGTCAGTTGCAGCGTCAAAGGCTGCAATCTTTTCCTTGACCCTTCTCTTCGTCCAGTTGTCCAGCTTCTCTTGGGATTCCAAGATGGGCATATTGACCAGTGTTGCGACCATCCCTTCAAGCTGGCCGTGTTCTTGTTCGACGAGATACCAAATAACGTTGTCGATCGCGGCCCGAAGGTGGTTGATGGCTTCGCTGAATAAAAGTGATGCCTCAGCAGGAACCGGACGCAGCGATTTCAGCACCATTTGGACTGTATTGCCGCGCCGGATCTGTTCGAAATCCAAGGGCCCATCCGCTGACCACTTGGATGCCAGGTCTCCGATCTTGAAGGCGCATTCATCTGCTCTCGCCAAACGCAGAGCTACAGGGTCCAAGTCTTCCGGCAGCCATCTAAGCCCTGGTGTCTCGTTTGGGGTATCCACAGTTGTCAACTTACATCCCTGTTGGCGCGCGCGTTCGCGTTCCACTTCTCTGCTTTCTGGCCGTCACCGGAGGGGTAATTAGGATTGCTTACTCTTCCAAGCCAGCCAGCCCGACCGTTCGGGGGATGATGGTGGCCGGCGGTACGACAGATATCTGAATTGGAGAGCATTTGGACCCGTTACTCGTAAACCAGATTATTGTCGCCGCGTCGACCCTGCTCGCGTCTTTAGGTGGTTACTTGCTTGCCGGCCGCAACGAGCGCCGCCGGGATGATCGTGCCTTACGTCGCGAACTCAGGTTGAGGGTTTCAGAGCGCAAGTCCAAACTTGACGACAACCGACACACAATTCAGCGCGAGACGTTGCTTTCATTGCAGGATGCGGTGCAGGCGATGGCTCGCTTCACTGGCAAGACCCTTCACTTTGACCACATGCAGGCCCGGCAGGGGAAATATACCCAGCTACCGGACACGCTGAGTGACGACTCGCACGCAAACCTGGTCGAAGTCCGTCGTCTGGCAAGCAGAATTATCGCCCCAGACGTTCGTGCCGCGGTCGATAGATTTGTCGGACTGACAACCAAGCTTGCCTCTTCGCCAAAGGACCTAAAAGAGCTGACTGGAGACCACCTTGAGAGGTTCGCCATCGCGAAGGTGATGGAGCTCAACGACGGCTACGACGAGATTACGAGAATTCTTGGTGAAGCAGTTCGGAGCGAGATCGCGTGGCTGCCGGAAGACGCGATAGAGAGCTAGTTGCATGGCGGCGAGTTGGGACGGTCCCCATATGCCGGACCTCCTACGAAGCGGGGCGCTCACGCGAAATGGTGCTCAGGGCGCGCCGGATGGTGATTTCGCTGACGCCCAAGGCTTCCCCGATGCGGCGGTAAGAGATCTCCTCGGCCCGCATTCGCCGTGCCTGTTCCAGACGGTCCGGGGTCATCTTGGTTGGCCGGCCACCTATACGGCCGCGACGTGCAGCTGCGGTCAAACCGTCCCGGGTCTTGCGGGAGATGTCACGCCGGCGGTCCTCCGCCAAAGCGAGGGCAAGATCCAGGAGGAAAGATCGCTCGGTGTGTTCGCCGGCAGCAATGCCTTCCACGATCTTCACGGCTACGCCGCGCTGGAACAGCGCGTTTAGCATCAGTAAGCCCTCCAAGAGGTTCCGGGACAGCCGGTCGACTTCCACGACGGTGAGCATGTCCCCAGGGCGCAGTTCGTGCACAGCGGCGGCAAGCCCGGGGCGCTCATCGATACTGAGCTTGCCGCTAACCTTTTCCTCGAACACGCGCCAGCAGATCGGGTCCAGGGCATCGTGCTGCCGCTGCGTCTCCTGAGCGTCCGTGCTCACCCGCACGAGACCAATCAATGCCACGGTGTCCCCTTTCGTCGGCTCCACCATAATCAGGGGAGACAAAAACCTGTGGGATGCGGTTCAGAACGCTCCCCACGGATGTCTCACGTTTAAGACGCGCTCTGTACGGCGTGTCGCAGACCAATGCCGGCACCGCCGGCCGCTGCGACAAAATCGGCCGTATTTGCACTGTGACGGATGTGGCAGCGGGGCGTGGCTTTCACGCAGAATTGGATGATGCCTCCGAACACCTGGACCATGCGTGCCCGCAACGAAGTCTCGACCTTGGAAGAGAGCATCCTCGGCGATCTCGACGAAATCGACGGCGGAATCCGGTGGTGGTCCGGTCACGACCTGGCCACGGAGACCAGATGCGGGCTCTCCGACTACCTGATCGACGCAGTCCGCGGCATCGGCAAGCACCTTTCAATGGCAGATTTCTATCTGGAGGAATACTCACGCAAGCGCACCTCGGCGGACTTCCTCCTGCGCGGTCGCATGCGCAACAACGGCGGAGATCCGGTAGGCCGCGGTTTGGACCTGCCCAAAGACCAGCAGTCCGATCTTCAGCTGCAGTCCTTTGTCTATGCCTTCTTCAACGCGGCAAGCTCCGTGTTGGACACCCTCGCAGGCACGGTGATCGGCGTCGCGGGCCTGAACCTCCCCTTGGTGAAGGCCGACCTGGCGAAGTTTGCACCATTCTCGATGGGCACCGACTACCCCTCCAGGAAAACCAGAGTCGGCAAGTCGCTGCACCCTGAGCCCGCAGCACAGGCCCTTCAATTGGCTCTTGTGCGCTCCTTCAGGACCTCCCTGATGGCGGCAGGTCCGGAGGGGTGGCACATTTGGCTCGACCACAAGCGGAACCAGCTCGCCCACCGCGGGGGCCGACTACAGTTAGTGGCCTTTCCTCGCCGGGGACGAGGACTCGACACAGAACGCTTCCTGCTGCTGGACCGGGACCCGGACCTGACAACGGTTCAAGGATTCAGCAGGGACTCCTCCACGATGGAGACCATGTATCTGTTGGAGGACGAGCTCACCACCATGACAGGACTATTGAAGTCGCTGAACAGCACCGTGATAGGAACCGTCGTCGCGGCAAAGAACCTCTGGGAAAATCGCCGAGCGACGCCATTGCTCATCACCCAGCCGGCCACGCAATGGCACGAACCTCAGAACAGCAGCGGCTTCAACGGCTACCAACCCACCCCGGATTTATTAAAAGCCCTTAACGCGGTAATCGTCAGCCCCACAGACTCCACACGGCTGAATGCATCCCAAGCACTCAACAAAAGACGATAAGGCTCAGCCTGCCCGGAAACCCTGAGCGCCCGGCCGCAAAGGGGACGGCAGAAGTGCGGATATGAGACGCTGCAGATCCGCCCAACCTCCCTCATGAGGGCCGAAGCACAAAGCTTTCCTCAAACGCTGCCTGGAGAGCACAGGGCACGACGACACCGGTTTTTGGGCAAAAAAAACCCCCGGGTACTCGACGGCTGAACCGAAGAGCCATGTTCCAGGGGACTTCGGTAGCTACGATACTTGAATGACTTCCCAACCGCAAGGAACGCCCTCGACGCTGGCTGACCTGGACCGTGGCATCTCCCCCGCCCGCTTTTCCACCTTCAAGAACGCCGCACGAGGAGATGACGACCTCGCGAGAAGGCTGTACGTGTGGAACAGGGACCTGTCAGTAGCTTTCCTGGCCGATATCGCAATCCTGGAAGTCGCACTGCGAAACGCCATGAATGACGTCGCCACCGCTCAGTGGGGAACTCACTGGTACTCAAGCCGTGACGTTGTCCTCGACGACCGGAGCGCTGGTCAACTAAACGCCGCTTGGAAATACCTCCCAACCGCGACGCAGCGGCGCGCCAGCGACCCAGATGTTCCGGGGCGGTTGATTGCCCACTGCATGTTCGGCTTCTGGACGAATCTCTTGGACGCCGGCGATCATGCCGGCCGCGAGCCTAGGAAGGTAAGGGCTAACTACGAAGACCTGTGGCAAGTGTTCAAGCTGGCTTTTCCCGGGGGCAGGATCGAAGCCAGGGCACAGCGGACGATCATTCAGAATACGGCCCAACAACCAACGGACGCCGCTACGCGTGCGAGGCTGAATGCAACAGTCTTTACAAGGGCCTGGGTCCACGGAATCTGCCAGAACGTCAATGTCCTCAGAAACCGGGTGGCCCACCATGAACCCGTGATCAATGGGATGCCTCTAAATGGTCAACGGCAACGAATGAGCGCGGCTGACGCACATGAGCAGTGCCTGCTACTTGCCCGCATCATCGACCGTCGTCTGGGCACGTGGTTGGAATCAAACACCTCCGTTCCCACGCTTCTGTCGAATCGCCCAACATAGAACTCCGGACAGCTACAAGCGGAATGGCGTCCGACTTCGACCGCCATCTACTTCACCGGCGGCCACGCCGTCATGTACGACTTCCCCGACAGCGAAGGCCTGCAGAAAATCACCCGAGACATCTGGGAACACGGCGGGATTGTCTCCTCCGTCTGCCACGGATACTGCAGCCTGCTCAACACCAGGCTTTCCGACGGCAGCCTCCCCGTGAACGGCCGCAAGATCACCGGTTTCGCGTGGCAGGAAGAGATCCTCGCGCGCGTCGACAAACACGTGCCCTACAACGCGGAAGAGGAAATGAAGAGCCGCGGCGCACTCTACGAGAAAGCCCTGCTGCCGTTCGTCTCCTACACCGTCACTGACGGCCGGCTTGTCACCGGGCAAAACCCAGGATCGGCCAAGGAAACCGCGCGGCAGGTCGTCTCGCTCCTCTGAGCCGCCCTCCGTGCGGCGGCACTGCTTTGCACTCATGATGGCAGACGTCAAAACGACTTTTATGAAGGGGGTTTCCCTTAGAACAAGAGGTTGGATCGGATACCTTGAGATGCGAGGGGGTGTCGTTCATGGTCAAGGAAAAAGAAGACGCAGTTAGAAACGCACACATGGTGTCGAAAGGCTATATCCGCGCGTGGGCAGACAAGAGAAACGTCGTCGACGTGCTCGATCTTCAAGAGGGCCTGGGCTATCCCGCTTCTTATCTGAGCGCCACAGTCGTGAATTACGTCTACGACCCCAATTTCCTCACCCGAAACCTTGAGCACGACTACTCACTTATTGAAAACGCCGGCACTCCGGCCCTCGTTAAAATGCGTAAAGGGGTACCGTTGACGGAGGCGGAAGCCCGCGCCGTGATCGCTTTCCTGGACATGCACTTTGACCGAGGACGATACGCGGATCGAACCAAGGTCCGAGCCCCTGCCGTTGCACTGAGAACAGATGGACGGATCGAACACACGGAGCTTGCCCTCGGGGACGCGTTGCTCCTGTCGCAGTCCTTCCAGGATGTCCTCAGGCTGGCCACGTTAGGACTCGAACAGTGGCCGTGGCAGGTGCTAGAGGCTAGGGGACTCGCCACCGGGGACGGCGCGGTCCTGCTCTGGCGGGCAACCGACGGTGCCAAAATCACCACCGTCTCCTTCCCGCTCTCCCCCACCCAACTACTCGTGATCGGAGATGATCTCCCAGACGACGTTCCCCTTAATCAGCTGCTTGCGAAGAACAGCAAACGGTGGATCGTCGGAACTAAGGGATCGCTCAATTTCAGCAGGGCTGCGATCATCGCGGCTCAACGGTCTCAAAAATGATGTCCAGCCAGTGAGCAGTCATGACTGGACACCAAAGGGGCATCCCGTGCAGCTGAATACGGCGGATGGTGCCATTGTGGTTGAAAGTCGTATCTGAAGCTCAGCACAGCAGATACGAAAAGCTTCCGTACTCAAATGAGTGAATACTCATTTGAGTACGGAAGGAGCGTTATCTTCCGAAGGTTTGCTCGTGTCGTCAGCCGTCCTGAGTTCGATGAGGTGCCACAGGAGGGCATGGGCGAAGCTTCGCCAGCGAGGGTCATTTTCGGCTACATCGAAGATGCGGATCCTCTCTGTCATCTGTTCGTAGGCTTCTTTTGCCCCAAGGCCCTGGTCTACTAGTTCGGCTGCGTGGTCTGCGGCTTGCCGGACCCAGACGAAGTTTGGTTCGTATATCTTCTCGGTCAACTCGACCCACAGACGGGCCTGCTCTCTCGTGGTCAGTAGGCGGCCTGTGATTGACCGATCCCCTGTTTCCTCGACGGTCCAGACGTTCCATTTGCCACCCTTCAAGCATCTGGAAACGCGCTCCCTTCCTGTACCCGACATCACCGAGGCCCTGAAAGCAAGCGGCTGCTCCCCGAATCGTTGACGGGCCGCGCGCAGGAGGGGAATCGAATGGAAATAGAACACCTTCACGTCATGAGCCTCGATCCTCAGAGGTTCTTCCCTCTCCCCCGGTTCTGAAAAGACGTTAGGTCGAACTGTCCATCGACTAAACGGGATTGGGGCTTTGCCACCACGCAAGCCGACGTCGTGAATTGTCGCCGGCGTGCGCCCAAGATTTCGAACTGTCACCTTCACGAGGTCCACTTGGGCATTGCCGGTCAGAGGGGGAACAGCCTCGATACCTTTCTTGCGCCAAGTGGCGATGGGCGCGGTGATGAGTCCCCCCATTGAGTCCCGTCGGCTTAGCTCGAATTCCACCCGAATCACGCTCCCCCCATAGATCCAGTTTCGGATGGTCAGAAAGATCGTGATTAGGCCGAGGATGACCGATGATGTCGCAAGGAGAAGTTGCTCGAGTGTCATGGTTTCCAACTCCTGGTTAGCCACAAGGCCGTCATTCAGTACTCGTCGGGGAACGAATCAATGTAGGCAGTCAGAAACTCTTTGACGCTCTGGTTACGCTTCGCGGCAAGGATCTTTAGTTTGGCGTGTTTGCTCCTGGGAACCTCGAAGTTCACCCGCTGGAGCTGCTCGGTGGAAGCCTCGTCCTTGAGGCTTTCCATCAGTTTGGCTTTGGCTGTGGCGGACTGGCTGGGGCGCCCCGTGGACAGCTTAGAGAAGCTACTCATTTACTCATTTCCTCACGAGCGTAAGGAGTTCGTTGGTGAGCTCTTGGATCTCTCTGGCCCCGGGCGACCCCGGGAAGTCCTCCAGGATGGTGGATCCCCCCGCTGCGGTTCCTGGGTAGTCAACCCGCTGGTGCACTCGCGATTGCAGAACAGGAAGGTTGTAGCCTTCCAGGATCCCGGAGACTTCTTTTCCGATGTTCGTTCCAGTGATGGCGCGGGAGACAACAAAAGCCGCCTGCAGCTTTCCGTCTGTAATTTCGATTCGCTGCTTCACCAAGTCAACAAGGTCGGATGTGGCCCAGATGTCGTAGGGCGACGGTTGCACGGGGATGAGGGCAAAGTCGCTGGCTTTGATGGCCGATACGGCGAGGTCTGCGGCTTGTGGGGCCCCGTCGATGATGACGAAGTCCACGGGGGCGATGCTCTTAAGGTCCCGTTCAATCGTTGGTCGGTCCATCCCCACTACAGGCATCGGATGATCTTCGCGGGCTGCGGCCCAGTCCCGCGCACTGCCTTGAGGATCTGAGTCCACAAGCAGTACGGTATGGCCGGCCAATCTAAGCGCCGTGGCGACATGCGTGGCAATGGTTGTCTTGCCGGCCCCGCCTTTTTGATTGAGAACTGCTATGACTTTCACGTGCGGCGTCCTGTTCTACGCGAAATACTCAAATGAGTATTTGAGCTAATACTCATTTGAGTATTTCATAAGTAAATGAGTATTTGAGTGAGGCTAGGGGAGCGGCGTGTCCCTATAACCTTGGCGGGAAATGGCGCTCTGCGCTTTCTCCAGCTCGGCGCCCAGTTCGGCAGCCAACTGCGCGGCCCTTGTGAGATGGTCGGTAGCAGCGGCCACGCTCTGAATGGGATCGCGGCCGTCATCTTCGTACACGTCGTATTCGTCCAGAGAGCGGCCAAGGGATTTGGCGAGCTGCGTGCACGCCTGCGGCAGCATGTGGCCTAGGCCCTTGAGATTTCCTAAGACGCTATAAACGGTAGGGGCCGGGTGGATCTGCGTGATGGTCAGGTGGTTGATTGAGCGAATGGCCTCATAGGCGTCATCGGCCGCGCGGACCACTTCGGGGGTCTCGTCATCCATGGTGCGTTCCTCTCTGAGATGGGCATTTCTGAGTCGGTTGTGGTCTGACTGCCTATGTCGGGCTTATGTGGTGGGGGCCTTCTTCGCTTTCAGCTGGGATACGCGCTGCGTGGAGATGCCGAGCATTCGGGCCACTTCGGTGATGGTGAAGTCCTCGCTCAGTTCGGCGATGACGGCGCGGGATTCCGCGGCTCCCTTTGTCGATAGTTCTTGGGCCTTCTCCAGATCGTTCCGGGCTTGGGTCCAGCGTTCCATGATGTTTCCAGGCGCCCTGAGGGTGACGTGCACCGTTATGTCTTCTGGATCGAGGTTGAGCGTCGTGGCCACGAGGTCGGCAGCGATATCCTGGATGTCTTTCGCGCGGCTGGCGCGGGCTGCCTGGTTGATCTGGTGGATACGTATCTCCCACCATTTGCCCTCTTTATGGGCGATTGCTTCAAACTCACGTTTGCTTGTCATGCTTTGGGGGAGTCCTTTCCTGGCGGCCCGGGCAGCTGTCCGTGTCTACGCTAGTCCCCCTAGAGCACTTATCGCAGGGGGACTAGCAGGATTCCTCGTTGAGCTGGTATAGCCCCGTAAAACCGGCAGGGCGTGGGTAAGGCAGGGGCCATCCTCCCATGCGGATCAGTTGCATCTCTTCGAGCGTGTAAAAGGGCTCCGTAACGAGATACTTGTGCATGTAGGCGCAGCGGCCATCCGCCTGGAGTTCGTGGTCTTGCTCGATCCGTTCTTGCTCGCTTCTGCGAGTACGGGCACGTACGGCTCCCCAGTTGGAATGGCATGCCGGGCAGTAGGCGACTTCGTAGCCTTCAGGGTCAAATACGCTGGGGAACCGCTCTACGTCGAACAGTGTGAGCTGGCCGGCTAACTCCGTCATGATCTTTCCTTTCGCGATTGATACTCAACTGAGTAAATGAGTAGCTACTCATTTGAGGGTGAGAATTTTGTCGGGGCGGAAGCCTGACCATGAATCTGAATCGGTGACGACGACGGGCGCGGCCATGTGGCCGGCCTGCCGGAAAGTGTCCCGCTCCATCGCTGTCATCTCCTTTACCTGGTAGGTGATTCTCTGGCGGTCCATGGCCTTCTTGGTGGCGGTGCAGTTACTGCACTCACGGCCTGTTTCATCGGTGATGGTGTAGACGGTGATGCTCATGGTTCCGGGCTCCTGGGGAGGGGGTGGCCGGGTTCCCGGCCACCATGGGCTGGCTAGACGAGTTCCGCGGCGGCTAGGCGGATGTCGAACAACTTTTCCGCGAGGCGGATCAGATGGCTTGGGGCGTCGGTGTCGCAGCCGTGTTCCGCACGCCCCAGGTAGATTGCGATGCCTGCAACCTCGGGCAGGTAGAGGCCTGTCTCCCGAAGCAATTGCCCCGCCCGTACGTTGGGGCGGAGGTTCCGGCTGTCGGCCCTGAGGTAGACCTGCCAATCGCCGTTGACGATGCAGTCCAGCTGTCCGTATAGCGCTTCAAGGGTGCCGTGCCGGACGTCCTGGGGGTTGGCTGTGACTCCGTCGCTGAGTCGGGCGGGGATAACCAAGGCGGTGCACTTGCGGATCATGGGGCGCTCCTTACTCGTGGCGGATAGCCGCGGGGACGTATGCCTGCAGCGTCTCCTTATCGATCCAGAAGTCCTGGCGCCCGGTTCCCCCGGCGACCACGTAGTCGCCGCTGAGGATGTTGTTGGGGACTCCGAAGGTCTGAAACCACTTGTCTTCGTGGTCGAAGGTGACGGCGTTTCCGCTTGCATAGATGGTTTCAGTGAGCATTTTTCGGTTCCTCTCAGTGGGCTGTTAATACTTATATTCTAGCCCCCCTAGGAACTTTTGTTCAATCCCCCCTAGGAAAAGATATTCCATTTGTATGGTTTCTGGTTGTGGTGATCCCCGCCAGTAGCTCGCTGGGAGCCCCCCTGTGCCTTAGAAGCCGGCCATACGGCCCCGGTTCCTGTGCCCGCCCATGCCGGCCCCGCGCAGTAGATATGTTTCGTCCCGGCTGAAAAGAACCCGACCGAGACGGTAGGGGAGACGGCAACGCTGAGGCCTGGACCATGGGGAAGTGTTCCGGTTTTGCGCTGTCCCCACTGTGGGGCGGTGGAGACCGGAGGATAAATCTCAAAGCGGTCCACATTGGGCGTCAGCGCGTGGTGCCGCGTGCGGCAGCCTCTTGAAGTCCCTTTTGGTAGTCATCAGCGAACCTTTTTCGCCAGGAAGCACGCACAGGGTCTGAGCGGCGTTCAGCTGTTTGCTGCTGGATCCGCTGGGCTTCAGCCCGCGCTTGGGTTTTTGCCGCCTCGGAGCGCTGCAAGGCGCGTTGCCGCCGGCTGTAGACAGGCTGGCCGTTCACCCGCCAGTGGTTGAGTCTGCTTTGAAGGAGCGCGGGAAGGCTCAACGCTCCGTGGAAACCGTCGTGACGGTGCTCGGTGCCGTCGGGCTTAGTATCGAGAGCGTGCAGGACATCGTTTGGTGTGTAACCGGCACGGAAAAAGGGTGCCAGGATCCGGGCGAGGTGGCGTGAGCGCAGCTTACGGAGGGGCGGTGAGTGCCATTGGACGGTACGGGCCGCTTGCAACTCGTTGAAGTCGCGGGTTGCCTTGTCGTTGGCGCTTGTCGTTTTATCAGCAGGCCATTGCAGATCTGTACGAGCGGTCGCTATATCGGCCACCCATTTAGTGGCCGCCTCAAAATAAGATTTCAGTGTGGGCGAAGCCCACGCCTTCATGCCTTTGGGGGTTGATTTTCCTTTGGGCAGGTTAGGGTTGCCATTTATGTCCACAGCGAGTCCGAACATGCCCAGAAGCGGATCCAGTTTGCACTTGGATTCCATGCGCTGCACTTCTTCTTCACCGAACCTGGCCAGTTCCTCTTCGGTGGCGGGACGGCAGAGGACGTAGACGGCCCTGTCGGCCATCCGTTCGTCGCGTTCGCCGGCCTTGAAGAGGTTGGTCTCTCCGCTGCAGTTTTTGGGGGTGTAGATCGCTGAGCGGCCGCCAGCGACGATGGCGAGGAAACCGTGGCGCATCAGCCAGCGTTTGATGCGTCCTAGGGTGCCTTGGCCGATACCGGCTGAGGCCAACAGATAGGCGTTGCCCGGGGTCACCGTATGGCTGTTGAAGTCGAAGCCCAGAAGTAAAAGCGAGGCCACGGCGAGGAGGTTTCGGCGGAAGTCGGATCTGCGCCAAGTGAGCTTGGGGTGTTGGCGGATAGCTTCCAGCCAGTCGAAGTCCGTTGTCAGCGCGCAGCTGCCCTCAGGGACAGCGCGAAGGACGTTTTCCTCGTTCCGTTCCACCATCCGGTTAAGGCGCCGGGGGGCTTCGGTGCGTTTCGAATGCTCGCCTAGTAGCGCGTGGTCGCGCTGCTTCCAGACGCCAGGCAAGCCCTGCACCGCCACATAGCCGGGGATTCTCGGCGTGGCCTGTCCCTGCTCGCCGCAAGGCACAACTCGGGCCGGGACGTGCGTTGACGCCCGGGCAGGGTCCGGTACCATAAGGGGGACAAGACCTTTCAGTTTGAAGGGAACACAAAGGGACCGTCCCTCGCGGGAAGGTTCTGGTATCCATCGCCGGCACAGTCGCCAAACAGAGACGGTGATGGAAGGATTTCGGAAGCCCCGCACCTAGTGCGGGGTCTTTCGTTTAAGAAGCGGCCTGTATGCGCAGCTCCTCAGCTTGTCGGTTTATCTTGGGGAAGACCGGCAGGCCGCCGTTCTTCTCCAAGTAGAGGACCAGATCCTCAAGGTAGAGGCCGACTGACCGGCCAGAGTTCGCAGCTGCGCTGTTTATGGCTTTGCGGCGCTCCGGCCTCACTCGGCCCTGCAGGAGCACCAGATCAATGCCGTCGGGGTGACGGACGCGTCCTGGTTGTGCACTCATAGCTTTAACGTGTCACGCGACGAATGCATACGCAGGGATCCGCGCGGGTGTGTCGAGCTTAATCTTGCTCGGCGTCCATCCTGTGGCTTCGCGGCCCCTCATGACACGTGGTAAAAAGTCCATGACTCCAATATGTCATAAACTCCAAAAATTTTGGATATGGGTCAAGCTGCATGTCACGACCATGCCCGTCGCACTATCTCATCGACGGGACCGGAGCCTCCGCGGAACAGCTCCCGGGTGGCTCTGAGCGAGCGGAAGTAACGGCCGTGTTTGTCGATGCGCCAACGTGAGATGCCGAGAAAGCTAGCGGCCGCCTTCCGCTCCATGCCAGCCTCCACACAGATACGGACTGCGGCGTAGATGACCTGGTACGCCGCCTCGTGCTCGCGTGGGACCTCTGCCAGCACCTTCTGCACTGCTGTCTTTGCATGTTGGGGAGTAGTCATGGCGTCCTTCTAGTCGATCGACAGTGCGGATCCCAGCTCACGTTCTGGCTTTTTCTGGCGTCGCGCATATGCAAACAGCGCAAGGCCGATGACGACCAAGGCGGTCGAGGCGTAGGAGATGAGCATGTAGACGTAGGCGAGGTCTTTGGACCCATACCATTCCGCGGGATAGCTACCGGCCCGCAGCAAGGACAGCGTGAAGCCTCCAGCGATCATCCCGGACGCCACTTTCCCAATGGCCAAAGGGTTCCGACGGGCGTCCAAGTAGGCCGGCCGAATCAGGGGTGCTACGACGTAGGCAACATAGATCAGGACCAGCCAGGTGTTAAGGCGGACGCTGGGCTGCGTTGCATAATCAAGCAGTTGAGGAGAGGGAGCGGGGCCGTCCGTGGCCAGAACCGTCAACAGGAGGCCGGTAGCGGTGAGGCCGAGCATGACCGCACCGGGCATGCCTACAGTCCAGCGTCTGGCGAATGTTGAACCGTAGGCCTGGCTGAGGTGGCCTCCAAGAAACGCCACGGCGACCAGAGCGCAGTATTTCGAAAGCAAGTCCGTCGCGTTCGTGATGGGCATGATGGAGTCGACTGCGTAATACACGGGTGGTACAAGAAGCAGGTAAGCCAGTGTGAGGAATATTCCTGACAGCGCGACGTTTCTGCCTTTTCCCTTGAGTGCATGCTGATATCCCGTTGTAGGGGCATTGAGGCGCTTGAACGTCAGGCTCCCCAAGAGAATGAGCATCAGAGTGGGTACAACGGCCAGTACCTTCATCCCAGGAGCTCCGTCATCTTCTCTGCGTATTCGCGGGCCTCTTTGCGCTGTTTCACTCTGCGCTGCAGGAGGTTGATGCGCGCTGAAATCAGCTCCACAAGGGCGTCATCGGAAACCTCCAGCAGTTCGTCCTCGCGTGCACGCACCTGCCAGCCGCCCTCTGCCGGCGTTATCAAGCCAACAACGACGAGTCCTGAGGCGAAGGACCCTCCGGTCGCCCTGGACGCCGCTACGGCAAGGTGCGGCGAGAGACGGTTCTCCGTGAGGGACGTGATGATGTACGTCAGTGCCATTCCCGATTCCGCGGCCATGCGGTGTCGGAGGTCTCCCGGATCCAGGGCGTCCACCCAGGCACGGTGGGAACCATCATGCGGAAATTCAATAAGTGGAATGTGGCTTCTGAGTTCGCGGGGGTAATGGGTCTTTGACGTCCGGAATTGCAGTTCTGCCATGAGATCCGCGTGGTGGACCTGGCTCAAAACTTCGGCAGCGGACGGTTCCACGGGCCGGGAGAGAACGTCGCGGTATCCCTCGAAGGCCGTGAGAGCTTGAAGCACCCCTAACCCGGCTGCCCGAGCTACGGCGACGACCGTCGATTCAGCCACGTTCCCTCTCCGCAGCTGGTTTCCCAGGGTTCCGCGATTAAGGCCCGTCAGTGCACTGAGGGCAGCCGGGGAAGGGCTGATGGACGAAGTGTCCAGCCAGCTCTTGAACTCTTTGGCTGAGACGGGCACAAACACTCCTTGACGTGACAGGACGCATGACAATGAACCTGCTAAACTGCTACCAATAGTTAAGTATTTTCAAAAACTCACTTTTTGGTATCCATCTTTACTTTAGCTTCTTGGCCGAGTTTAGCCGGGGAGGGGTTCCGCCCATCAGGGGACGCACTCCAAGCACTTTGACCAGACGCCTAGTCGAAGGCGCAAGTTTCGGCGCCCCGGGGGAAGGAACGGTTGTGCAAGACCTAAGGTCGTTCGTCAGAGAACGGACCACACGATGAGCCAACGGAAGTCGTTGGCACTCGTGGCCCTAATCGTCATTCCCGGGATGTTTTTCGGGCTGGTCTTCTCACTCATCCTTCTGCTGAATCCTGCGAGACCTGCGGCGGCCTACTGTGGCCCGGCCTCTGTGGCCCTGGACGGAAACACGAAAGTGGAGGGATACAGCGCTGAACAGTTGAAGAACGCCGCCGCTGTCATGGGAGCCGGTAAAGCGCTGAACCTCTCCGTAAAGGGCCAAACCATCAGCGTCATGGTTGCCTTGGGGGAGTCGGGACTGCGCGTACTGGACTACGGCGACGGGCCCGGACCGGACTCCCGCGGCTTGTTCCAGCAGCGCGACAACGGTGCATGGGGCTCCTACGCGGATCGCATGAATCCGACGATCAGCGCCACCAATTTCATCAAGGCGCTACAGGCTGTACCCGGCTGGGAACTTCTGGAGCCGACCATCGCCGGGAACAAGGTCCAGCGGAACGCGGACCCGTACCACTACCAGAAGTACTGGCCCGAAGCCGTCAAGATCGTCCAGGCACTCTCGGGCGGGGACTTCTCCCTCGAGGGCAGTGACTGCGCCATCCCAGGAAACTCCGGCGCGGGGGATGACTACCCGTGGAAAGACTCTCCGACCTGGCTGCAGGTTGGAGCAGGCTCCGCGGCCGCCTCACCGCTGGGCATGTTTTACCGCGAATGCGTTGACTTCGCCCTGTGGCGGGTCAACCAGCAGATGGGGTCCACCAGTGCCCCGTTCAAGTTCCTGAACGGGAACTTCCGCCCTGACGGGCAGGGCCTCGGTTCCGCCGTGACGTGGAAAGCCGGATGGGACGCCAAGGGCTGGCCCAACGGACACACACCCCGGGTCGGTGCGGTCGTCTGGTACGCACCAGGCGTGGGTGGATCGGACCCAACGTTTGGCCACGTGGCCGTGGTCAAGGAAGTCAAGGCCAACGGGACATATGTCGAAGAAGGCTACAACGGCAACCCGCCGCCGGATGACCACAACTACTACACCCGCACCGTCAGCAGCAGTGTCCCCTCTGCGTTCCTGTACCTGCCCAACCAAGAGGAGAAGAAATGAGAAAGCCCGTTGTTCTCGTCGCGGCGGCCCTGCTGTGCGCTGGCTGCGCGCAGCCAGCGCACACGAATCCAGCTTCCACGGAAACGCGGGCAACTGCCTCGGCTCCGGTGTCCCTGAGCGCCGGCAGCGGTCCGCAGGCACCGGGCGGGACGGTGCCGCCCACGATGGGCATTGCTTGGGATCAAGACAGCAAGGACCGGGCCGTGGATGTCGCCGGGAGGGCAATGGCGGACTTCGCCCGTCCCTCGGTCGGCGAAGAGCAGTGGGCCAATGATCTCGCCCGGTGGCTCACCCCGCAGGCCACCGCCGACTACTCGGCCGTGGACCCTACCAACATCCCGGCTAACCGCGTCACCGGTCCGGCCACGTTGACGGTGGATGAAGCCAACGGCTACGGGGTTACGGCTGCTGTCCCCACCGATGCCGGGAACTACTCGCTGCAGCTGCTCCGCACAGGCAGGGACGCCCCGTGGAAGGTTAACCGGTTCACTCCACCAACGTCCTAAGCGCCACCTCATCCACCAGACACGCAAAGGAAGAAAGCTCATGGTTACTACACCAACCGAGGTCCTGGCCTTTCCAAACATCAAGGCCATCGTCCGCGACAACGGCACCGCCGAAGTCGTCGTTGCCGGTAACTCCCGCGCAGTTCCGGACGGCCAAACACTGCAGGAGCTCCGCGACAACGCCCTCGCCCTTATCGTTGCCGAAGCACAGACCTTGCAGCGCCCCGTGAGGGTCCAGATCGAGGATCCCGAAGGGCACGGTGAACTAGTCGTGCACCCCGATAACAAGATCGAATCCATCAGCTACGTGCCCCGACCGGCCCGTCGTCGATCGCAGGCCCCGGCGACGACTGCCGAGACGGTAGGCCCGGCAGTCGTTGAGGCCATCCCCTTGGCTGCTGCTGAGCCGGCAACCATTCCTGCACAGCCTGCCCCGGTTGAAGCTACGGCGGAGGCGATTGAGCGCCAGCCGTGGCCGCCCACCCCCATAGAAACTGAGGAAACGGAGCCTGTGAGTCCGGCCGTCCGGAGGATCGGCGTCGCTGACGCTGAATCGCCAGCTGCTGCGGCTCCCGAGGAACCCTTGTCCCGGCGCAGCCTGAAGGAGACCTCCTTCCTGGTCAGCACCCCGGTGCTGGAGCCAGCCACGCAAGGCTGGCGCGGCACCCTGACCCGCCTGGGCCTCCGGATGGACCCCTCAGCAGAGGA
Organism: Paenarthrobacter nicotinovorans; assembly: GCF_007670255.1. Taxonomy (GTDB): domain Bacteria; phylum Actinomycetota; class Actinomycetes; order Actinomycetales; family Micrococcaceae; genus Arthrobacter; species Arthrobacter nicotinovorans_B. The sequence goes on from NZ_SZVS01000018.1 coordinate 18,651, forward strand.
ACTGGCCGAGCGCGAAGACATCCGCACAGTGAGTCAGCACTGGCCCGGTCCGCGGACCATCGCCGTGGTCAACCGCAAGGGCGGGGCCAACAAAACCCCCACGGTGGTAATGCTCTCGGCCATCCTTGCCCGCTACAGTGGAGCGGCAACGGTCGCCTGGGACAACAACGAATCCCAAGGCACCCTCGGCTGGCGAACCGAGAAAGGCGCCCACGACCGCAGCGTCCTGGACCTGATCGATTCCTCCACCGAACTTCTCTCTCCATCCACGAACGCGGCCGAGATCGCCAAGTTCGTCCACCACCAGACCGCCGACAAGTTCGACGTGCTGCGCTCGGATGAAAACGAAGAAGGCGACCACGAAGTCACCGCCGAGGAAGTGGACATCGCCCACCAGGTCCTCACCCGCTACTACCGGCTGGTCATCATGGACTCCGGCAACACCGCCCGGGCAGCGAACTGGCGCCGGATGATCGACCACACCAACCAGCTCGTCGTCCCCGTCACCGCCATCGAGGACCGGGCAGAAGCAGCCCGGCTGACACTACAGACCCTCGAATCCCGTGGTGGCCACGACGCCGAGCTGGCACGCAACGCCGTGGTGATCGTCTCCGAGTCCACCGACGCCAAGCGCAGCATGACCGGGGACGCCCTCAAACGGGCAAAGGCTGAGGCGCAACGGATCGCGGACGGTTTCGAGCCATTTGTCCGCGCCGTCGTCCGTATCCCGTACGACCCGGCCCTGGTCAACGGCCCCATCCGTTATGAAGCCCTCCAGCCCGCGACCCAGCGGGCATGGCTGGCCGCCGCGGCCGCCGTCGCCAAGGGCTTCTAGACACCCAACAGCGAACGAAAGGAAGGAGGAACCATGCAACTGTCTCTGAACCCCTGGATCACCAGCCCAGACGAAAGCAACGACGAGGAAACACCCGAGGTGCACGTCCCGCCAGCTGCCGTGATCAGCACACCGCTGAGGGGCATGGTGGAGCCGGACACCGCGGACCGACTGGCCAACCGCGTAGTATCCGGGTCCGCGATGCTGTGGATTGTTGGTAGCCACGGGGGAGCCGGTGAAAGCCGCACCGCAGACCTGATCGACGGAGCACGCCCTACCGGGCACTGCTGGCCTGTTATGCAGGACAGCAGCAAGCCCCGGGTGCTGCTGGTCTGCCGCAACGATATGCGCGGCCTCACCACCGCGCAAAGCGCCCTGACCCAATGGGCATCAGGAGCAACACCCAAGGTTGACCTTATCGGCCTCGCCATCCTGGCAGATGCACCAGGAAAGACCCCCAAGGCGCTGCGCGACTTCGCAGCGATTATCGGCGGGGGCGCACCACGACTCTGGGTCCTCCCCTGGGTCGAGGCATGGCGGCATGGCGACTGCACAACGACGCCACCGGGCAGGGAATACCAACGCTTCATCACCGACGTAGCTGCTCTGGCTACGGAACCTAATCCACAGCACTAATCACCGAAAGGTCTCACCATGAACGTCATCACTGCCATCAGCACCAGCACCATTCCGGACCCGACTCCTGTCGTGCCCGCCGAAGCCGGCGGACTGCTCACCGTCCTGAACTGGGCCTCTGGTATCGGCCTCGTCCTTGGCGTCCTGGGCGTGATCATCGTCGGCATCGGCATGGTCATCCAGCTCCGTCGTGGAGAAGGCGGGGAATCAATCGCCAAACTCGGCTGGGTCCTGATGGGCTGCATCATCATCACCGGCTCCTCAGGCATCGTCCGCGCCTTCGTCTAAACCAGCACCAACAACGGGAGGTTCACCGTGAGCCAGTCACCAGAGAGCACCACCGAGTCCAATCCGTTCACCAAGCCCGGTTTCATCATCGCGGCCGCGCTGGTCGTCGCGCTGATCGCAGCAACCATCGTCATCTTCCTGCTCCCCAAAGAACAGGGAAACGCCCAACCAGCACCCACGCAGACCAGCTCCGCCCCGGCGATCCCCAGCACGTCTACTGCCTCTGACGAGAGTGTCTGCGGACTCGCTGCCAGTAACGACACAGCGTTGGGCACCGCACCCAAGTCCAAGTGGGAGTTAGTGGGAACCATGGCCGTCCCAACCGACCCATCCAACGTTGGCCCTGGCGCGGTAGGCAAGGACGGTCTGAGGTCCTGCTTCGCGCAGTCGCCCACGGGAGCGCTCTACGCCACGGCCAACATCTGGGCTGCCTCATTCAATGGCTATGCGAAGCAGGTTTACCTGGAACTCTCAGCTGACAGTCCCACTCGGGACAAAGCAGTACAGGCAATAAGGGAGGGCAAGGACGTCGGAGGGGGAACCACCCCGAAGGTGCAGATCGCCGGCTTCATCATCCACTCGTATACGCCCAAAGCTGCGGTCGTAGAGCTAGCAATCAAGAGCAGTGACGGGGGATACGGCGCTTTCTCGACATCCCTGCTGTGGGAAGACGGCGACTGGAAGATGGACATCCCCGCCGCCGGTGGAAATGCAGTCCGCCAAATCAGTGACCTGAGTTCATTCATCCCTTGGGCCGGCGCCTGACATGGCAGAGAAAGAGTGCGAAGTTTGGAACGCCCTCTGCTGGACCCAACAGGGTGCCAGCAATGTTGCCGCCGGTATTGCAGACGATGCCATCAACAACCTCGCCAAAGCCATCATGGAGGGGATGAGCCAGATGGTGACCACGCTGTCGACCTTCTGGGTTTCAATGCCGACCGTGAACTTGGCCAGCCAGGACGGAACTGCAAGCCCCGTTGTTTCGGTGGTGAACAGTGAGCTGATGCCGTGGACTCTGGCCCTTGCTGTCTTGGCGGTCATCCTGGGTGGTATTCGCTTGATCTGGGAGCAGCGGGGTGCGCCCCTGAAGGATCTGCTCCGGTCCCTGCTGACCCTGACGCTTGTCTCCGGCCTCGGCCTCGGCGTCATCTCCATTCTGGTGGTCGCCGCTGATGCCTTCTCCGCGGTGGTGATCAATCGTGCTACCGACGGTAAGGGTTTCGCAGAGTCCCTGAAGATCCTGGTGATGACAAACCAGACCGGCGTCGGGGTGTTCATCCTGATCGTCCTGGGCTTGATCGGGCTGATCGCGTCCCTGGTCCAGGTCGTGTTGATGGTAGTGCGCAGCGGCATGTTGGTAATCCTTGCAGGGATCCTCCCAACCACGGCCGCGTTCACGAACACTGAGATGGGCCGGCAGTGGTTCCAAAAAGCTGTTGGCTGGACTATCGCCTTCATCCTCTACAAACCAGCCGCTGCGATCGTGTATTCGGTCGCGTTCCTGCTGATGGGCAATGGGAGTAGCAGCAGCGCCAATCTGGTTCAGCCCATCACCGGATTCACGCTGATGGTCGTGGCACTTTTCGCGTTGCCGGCGTTGATGCGGTTCGTGACCCCGATGGTCGGTGCAGTTGCCTCTGGTGGAGGCGCGGGGGCGGGAGCAGCTGTGGGAGCAATCGCAACCGGTGCGGTTTCGCTTGGCCGGGGTGGCAGCGGCAGGGGCAACGCATCCCCCGTTCCCGCATCTTCAACGAGCACGTCAAACACGCAGGGCATGCACGGCGGCAGTTCGCCGAAGGGCAGCGACGGCCCCGCCGGCCCTCGGGGTGGAGGCGGGCAGCCCACTCCGAGCAGTAGCGGACCGGGCGGGGCCGCCGGCACTGATGCAGCAGCCAAGGCAGGGACCGGAGCAACCGCCGGAACGGCAGCAGTATCTGGCTCCAGTGGAGCGGTGTCAGCGGCAGGAGCCGGTGGTAGTGCAGCGGCAGCGGGGCCGGCCGGAGTGGCTGTGGCCACAGGTGCGAAGTTGGCGTCCAGGACGTCGCAGGCAATTGAAAAGACAGCGCAGGATTCAGCAGGGGAGGGCCCCAGTGGCAGCAATTAACACCGAGTACAAAGAACCGTCCTACGGCAACTGGCGCGTACCGCGCTCAGCTGGCCTGGCCAACCTTGGGGCGATCGGGACGGCTATTGTCTTTGCCGGACTCCTGATGGGCATTGTGAGCTTCGCTGTGTGGGGTTTGCTCGCGGGCCTGGGCGTCCTTGCCTTTGCCGGTGTCATGGCTTTGCTGCTGACAGTCAAGGACAAGCACGGCCAGTCCATTGTTGACCGGTTCGGCACGCGGATGGCGTTCAAGCTCTCCCGGTCCTCCGGAACCAATCTTTACCGTTCCGGCCCTCTGGGCGTCACAGAGTGGGGCATGTACCAGCTGCCCGGGCTGGCAGCGAAGTCCACCCTGTACGAGTTCACCGACTCCTACAAGCGCCTCTTCGCCATGCTGCACGTCCCCACCACGGGTCACTTCACCGTGATTTTCTCGACTGAACCTGACGGGGCTTCCCTCGTTGACCCGGAACAGGTCGATGCCTGGGTGGCGAACTGGGGCGGCTGGCTCGCTTCCCTGGCCGACGAAGCCGGCCTGGACGCCGCGGCCGTCACCGTTGAGACGGCACCGGACTCCGGCTACCGGCTGCGGAACGAGGTCATGATGAATATCGACCCGGATGCCCCTGAGTTCGCCCGTAACATGCTGGGCGAAGTCGTGGACACGTACCCGGAGGGATCGGCAACGGTACGGGCCTGGGTGTCCTTGACGTTCAACGCCGCGATTCGGGCCGGGGCCAAGAAGCGGAGCCCGGAAGACGTTGCCCGTGACCTCGCGTCCCGGATCCCGGGCCTCTCAGCACGGCTGCAGTCCACCGGCGCCGGGATCGCACGTCCCATGTCCGCCCAGGAGCTCTGCGAGGTCGTGCGCGTCGCCTACGACCCTCCGGCGGCGCTGATCATTGATGAAGCCCACGCCGCCGGTTCCCCGGTGTCCCTGACCTGGGGCGAAGTCGGCCCCACAGCGACACAGGCCAGCTGGGATGACTACCGGCACGATTCCGCCTTCTCCGTGTCCTGGACCATGACTGGTGCACCGCGGGGATCGGTGAACTCTTCCGTCCTGTCCCGGCTGCTGGCACCCCATGGGGACATTGACCGCAAGCGCATCTCGCTGCTGTACCGTCCGATGGACTCGGCCCGCGCTGCCGCCGTGGTCGAGCGGGACCAGAACAACGCCAATGTGCGCATCACTTCCGGCACGAGGCCATCGGCCCGCGCCTTGGTCGATGCCCGTTCAGCGGCCCAAACCGCCCAGGAGGAAGCCCAGGGCGCCGGGTTGGTGAACTTCGGCATGGTCGTCACGGCCACCGTGACCGACGCCGGTCGCCTCCCGGATGCCGTCGCTGCCATCGAGCAGACCTCCGGCACCGCCCGGGTGCTGTTGCGCCGCGCCTATGGATCCCAGGACACCGCGTTCGCCGCGTCCCTGCCCCTGGGGCTGGTATTGCCCAAGCACAGCATGGTTCCGTCCGAGATTAAGGATGCCCTGTAATGGCCCGAGTAAAGCTCTTCACCCGACCCTCCGAGCACAAGGCCGCTGCGGCCCCGAAGAAGACGGGGAAGCAGCCTCGCGAGGCTGCCCCTGGTGCGCGTGGCTGGCCCGGCCGGGGCGGGGGCATGGCACAGCTCGTTCCGTCCGTGAAGGAGTACCGGGGAACCACAGTTCAGGTGTGCGGGCTGTGGCCGTTCTCTTCCGGTGCATCCTCACCCATGATCGGTATCCCGCTCGGACGCCACGAGGAAACCCAGGCCACGGTCTGCTGCGACCCGATCAGCTGGTTCCAGCGGGCCCGGCTGATTTCCAACCCCTCGGCGTTCATCCTAGGCAAGCCCGGTCTGGGGAAGTCCACGGTCGTGCGGCGGATGTTCATCGGACTCTCCGCACAAGGGGTGCACCCCCTGATCCTGGGCGACCTCAAAGGCGAGCACGTCAAAGCCGTCAGGGCCCTGAGCGGTCAGGTGATCCGGCTTGGCCGCGGCGTCGGGTACCTGAACATCCTTGACCCCGGCCAGGCCGTTGAAGCCGCCCAGCTCCTGGAAGACAACGGCCATCCTGAAGACGCGGCACGGGTCCGCGCCGACGCGCACGGCCGCCGCCTGACCATGGTTGTTTCACTGATCACGATCAGCCGCAACAGCCCTCCCACCGATCAGGAACAGACGATCCTGGACCGTGCCCTGCGGATCCTCGATGAACGCTTTGACGGGGTTCCGGTATTGAAAGACCTGCTGGACGTGATCGTGTCCGCACCTGACGAGCTGCGCCAGGTCGCCCTCGACCGTGGAGACAAGTCTGTCTACCTGCAGGAGACGCGGGCGCTGGAAGCCACCCTGTTGGGGCTGACCGGGGGCGGGAAGCTCGGGGAAATCTTCTCCCGGCAAACCTCCGAGCCGATGGTGCGCAACCGTGCCGTGGTCTTTGACGTCTCCAGCATTGATGAGACAGAAACGGACCTGCAGGCCGCGGTACTGCTGGCGTGCTGGTCCTACGGCTTCGGCACCGTCAATGTCGCCAACGCCCTAGCAGACGCCGGGCTGGAGCCACGTAGGAACTATTTCGTGGTCCTGGACGAACTGTGGCGTGCTTTGCGGGCTGGGAAGGGGATGGTGGACCGTGTGGACGCTCTGACCCGGCTCAACCGCTCCGTCGGCGTCGGGCAGATCATGATCTCCCACACCATGTCCGACCTGCTGGCTTTGCCGGCCGAAGAGGACCGGATGAAAGCCCGCGGATTCGTCGAACGCTCCGGCATGGTGATCTGCGGCGGCCTGCCGGCCTCGGAGATGCCCCAGTTGACCTCCGCCATCCCGCTCTCCCGCCAGGAGCAGCAAAAGCTCGTCGGCTGGCAGGACCCGCCCGCGTGGGACTCCCGCGGCGTCGATGCTGAGCCGCCGGGCCGGGGAAAGTTCCTCATCAAGGTCGGCGGCCGTCCCGGAATCCCCGTCCAGGTCGGACTCACATCCCTGGAGAAAGGCCCCGAAGGCATCAACGACACCAATGCCAAGTGGAGCACCACATCGGAAACCCTGCTTGAACCGGCGGCCCCGGCCCTGCCCAGTGAAGGAGCATCAGAATGAGCGCACCCAACCGCAAAGGAATCGGCGTCGGTGATGCCCTGCTGGTCTGGCTGGCCATCGGCTTCATCGTCGTCTTCGTCGGCGGCACCTACGCCGCCCTGCATGTCGGTTCGTGGATGGCTGGCATCGACGCCCCGCCAGCGCACCCGATCGATCTGATCGCAGGTCTGATCAAAGGCCGCGTGCCGTGGCCTGCGGAAGCCACCATCGTTGTCTGCGTCATGGTCGGGCTCGTCCTGGCTTTGGCCATCGTCGTGCTCGCGGCGTGGCGGCAAGGTGCGTCCAAGCGTGCCCGCGTCGACAAAGCCGCCCGCTACCTGGGCCGCGGCAAGGCGTTGGCCGCATTCTCCGAGAAGGGAGCGAAAGCGACAGCTGAGCGGCTGGGCGTGACGGACACGCCAGGCATCGTCGTGGGCAAAGTCGTCTCCACCGGGCAAAAGTTCCTTCAGTCCTGGGAAGACCTCAGCCTCGACATCTGGGGGCCTCGGACCGGTAAATCAACCTCACGGGTGATGCCGGCCATCCTGGACGCACCCGGGGCGGTGGTCTCGACGTCGAATAAGCGCGACGTCGTGGACGGTACCCGTGGGGTCCGTGAGAGCACCGCGCCCGTGTGGGTGTTCGATCCGCAGAAGATCGCCCAGGAAGAGCCGGACTGGTGGTGGAACCCGCTCTCCTACGTCACCGACGAAGAGAAGGCGTACAAGCTCACGCAGCACTTCTCCGTGGGTTCCCGCGTGCCTGGGTCAAAGCCTGACGCCTACTTCGATCCCAAGGCAGAGGACATTCTGTCCTCCTACTTCCTCGCTGCCGCGCTCGGGGAGCTGCCGATCACGCAGGTGTATCTGTGGGTGACGGAGCAGGTGAACCGGGAACCGATCAACATCCTCAAGCAGCACGACTACGAGCTGCAGTACAAGGGCCTTGAGTCCACGCTGGAGCTGGCGGACAAGCAGCGTGACGGCATTTTCGGTACCGCCGAGAAAATGATTCAGTGCCTCAAGAGCCGGAACACGTTGCGGTGGGTCGCTCCCACTGCTGGGGCGACGGTGGCCACGGATACCCGCCGCCAGTTCAACCCGCACGCCTTCGCCGCGTCACAGGAGACCATTTACATCCTGTCCAAAGAAGGTGCCGGATCCGCCGCCCCTCTCACCACGGCCCTGACGGTAGCGATTGCCGAGGCAATGGAAGAACGTGCCGAACGCAGCGGCGGCCGGCTTCCTAAGCCGGCCTTGTTCGCTCTCGATGAGCTGGCCAACGTGGTCCGCTGGGCCGGCCTGCCGGACCAGTTCAGCCACTACGGCTCCAAGGGCCTGATCGTGATGGGGATCCTGCAGTCTTGGTCCCAAGGCATGGAGCTGTGGGGAGAGGCGAACATGCGGAAGATCTGGTCCGCGGCGAACGTGAAGGTCTACGGCGGCGGCGTCGCGGAAGAAGGCTTCCTCCGTGCGCTGTCCGATCTAATCGGGGACTACAGCTACATCAATGTCTCTACGTCTTCGGGGAAATCCGGTTCCAGCCGATCCCGGCAGGAAGCCAAGGAACGGATCTTTGATGTCTCCAACCTGGCCGAGCTGGACCGCGGCCGCGCCGTGGTCCTCGCCTCCGGCGCACCCGCCACCCTGGTGCGGACCATGCCCTGGTACACGGGCCCGCACAAGGAATCAGTGGAGGCGTCCATCAAGAAGTACAGCCCTCGCCCTGAAGAACCGGCCGTCGTGATGCCAGCTGAGCCGGTGGCCAATCCCTGGGTTACGACGTAGGAAGGACCCTCTTTACATGGCGAATGATTTCGACCTGTACGACACGGATACGCCGCCACCGGCTACACCCGCCCAAGGGGCGGAGAAAGCACCGGAACTCGTCTATGGATCCGCCGAAGAATTTCTCCATGAGCAGCTGCTGCCCACCTATGTCCGAAGCGTCACGGGAAAATCGGCCAAGTGGTGCATCGAGTGGTATTTCCACCCCGAGGCCGTCTCCCGTGTGGCAGCGCTGTGGCGGGCCTGGGAGCACTTGCGGTTGGATCCTGCGACCGGGATGAGCGTCTGGTGGAAAGACCACGCAGACCACCACATGCGGGTGCTTCTGGATCCGCAAGGGCCGTTCTACAACTGCGACATGAAAGAACACCGGGAACCCGAACTCCTGGAGCCCAAGAAAGCCCCAGAAGGGTGGTTCCCTGACGTCCGTTCCCAACAGGATTAGAAGCCAATGGCGTCCTCTCGTAGACTTTCGCCTGCTCCCGGCGGGTCTAAGTTGGGCGGCCCAGCCTATTGGGGCTTGTTACGGGGCTCCGGGATGATGAGGACGGGCCGCCGCTGGCGATGGACGAGGGCCGCTGACACAGACCCTTCGAGGGCGCGGTCCAGCCTCGCCAGGGAACCTGGCCTACCAGCCCCGACGATGAGCAGGGCTGCGCTTGTGTTCTCGGCGAGGCGGCTGAGGGCTTTGGGGACAGCGCCGTGGAGCACGCGGAAGGACCAGGACTGTCCGGGCTTGCCGAGGATGGTTTCCAGTTTGTGTTGTAGGTACTGCGACGGGAATTGGGCTTCTTCGTTGATGCTGGGGTCCAGCGATAAGGCCGTGAGGTGGTTCGGTGGTTCCCATTCAGTGAGGTAGCTGGCCGGGTCGACGAATGCGCAGATGAGATGTTCTTCCATGGAAGCTGCCAGGGCGGCTGCTGTCCGGATCAGATGCTCTGAGAAGCACCATCCCACGCCGAGGATAATGGGGCCTTCCAGCCGTTCCTCATCGGACATGGCGGCCTCGCACGGTGTGTGCGACGGAGATGAGCAGGGCGGTTCCGGTGGCGGCTGCCAGGGTGTAGGTCATGCCCGTGAAGGAGCCGCACCAGGTGGCTAGTGCCGGGCCAAGGGCCGGGGCGAGTGCTGTGACGATGGTGAGGGGCGCGGCGAAGAGGCCCTGAAGGGTGCCAAGACCGGTGGCGCCCCAGTTGGTGGCGACGATCGTGGCTTGCAGCAGTGTTTGGCAGCCCCGGACGGCGCCGGCGATCATTCCGGCGCCGATCAGCAGCGGCACGGGTCCTGGCGGGAGTGCCAGCAGCAGGAGCGCGAGGGTGGCTGTGCCGGTGACGGCGGGGATGCGTGCTTTGGTGGGCAGGGCTGCGAAGAGCAGCCTGCCGGCGACTTGTCCTGCTCCTACGAGTCCGAGGCCGAGTGCGGCCAGGGTGTAGTCGGCTCCTTTTTCCATGAGCAGGGGGATGATGTTCAGCGTCACGGTATAGAGTCCGAGGCACAGCAGGACCATGAGGACTTGCAGGGCCAGGAATTCGCGGCTGCGCCGGATGCGGCGTATCTGGGCGGCGTCTTCGAGGATCTGGGCCGCGGACGGTTTTTGCGGCCAGGTCTGGTTGAGGTATCGGGTGTGCAGTGGCACGGTCACGGCGCCGAGCAGGCCGGCGAGAACGAGGAAGGCTCCACGCCATCCGATGCCGGTGCAGAGGGCTGCGGTGAGCGGGGCGAAGATCGTGGACGCGAATCCTGCCACGAGGGTCAGGATGGTCAGCGGCCGGATGCGGGCCGGGCCGTACCAGCGGCTGATCACGGTGAAGGCCGGCTGGTAGAGCACCGCTGCCTGCGCGGTTCCGGCCAGCAGCCAGGCGGCCGCGAACCAGATCAGGTTTGGTGACAGGCCGGCCAGGGCCACGGCGAGCACGCCGATCAGCGAGCCGGCCGCCATGAGGTTGCGCGGGCCGGTTCGGTCCAGGATCCTTCCGACGGCGATCCCGGCGGCTGCTGAGACGACCAGTCCGGCGGAGAAGGCTCCGGTCACGAGCGCCTGGTCCCAGCCGGTGTCTTCGCTGATGGGCCCGGCCGCGGTCAGCAGCGCGTAGTAGAGCACGCCCCACGCGGTGGTCTGGGTGATGCACAGCGCGGCGAGCCCGCCGCGTGGTGCACCTTCGGTGACCAGTGTTCGGGATACCGCAGGGGCGGGCATGGCTAGTTCCCGGTGAGCTCCGTGTAGAGGGCCTGCACCCGGGTCTTGATGTCGTCCCGGACCAGTCGCATCCGCTCCATGCCTTCGATGCCCCGTTCGGAGGGTTCGTCAGTTTCCCAGATCTCGAAGCGGGTGCCTTCCCGCGGTTCAAGTTTGGCCTCGGTGCCCAGGACGATGATGGCGTCCACAGTGTCCAGGACGTCGTCGGTGACGGGCTTGGGGTGTTCGCCGGTGACGCCGATGCCGAGCTCGGCCAGGGAGTCCACGGCTTGCAGGTTCAGGGATTTGCCTGGTTTGGTGCCGGCGGAATAGACGGTGACGGTATCGCCTGCGAGGTCCCGCATGAGGCCGGCTGCGAGCTGGGATTTGCCGCCGTTCTTGCTGCAGACGAACAGTACGGCCGGTTTCGTGGGTGTGGTTTCTTCAGTCATGAGTGGGTTGTTTCCTTGGTGAGTGAGTCGACGAGGGTTTTGACGCGGTCGTGGATCTGGTCGCGGATTTCCCGCACCTTCTCGAGGGGCTGGCCTGCCGGGTCGGTCAGGTCCCAGTCCTCGTAGCGTTTGCCCGGGTAGATCGGGCAGGAGTCCCCGCAGCCCATGGTGATGACCGCGTCGGAGGCGCGCACGACGTCATCGGTGAGGGGCTTGGGGTAGTTCCGGGACACGTCCAGGCCCATCTCGGACATGACGGTCACGACGGCGGGGTCCAGCTCGTGGGCCGGCAGGGATCCTGCGGAGCGGACGTGGATCCGGCCTTTGGCTTCGACGGTGAGCAGTGCGGCGGCCATCTGGGACCGGCCGGCGTTCTGAACGCAGACGAACAGAACCTCGGGGACCTCGGAGGCGATGGCCCCCTTGGACTTGGCCAGGGCGTTCAGTCTGTCGTCGGCGAAGTGTTCGGTCGTGGCGGGCAGGTAGCTGCTGATTTTTGCCGTCCGGGCCAACGCGGCGTATGACTCGAAGACGTACCGCTCCACGGTTTCGGGTGCGAAGATCCCGTGGAACTTCTCGCCGAGGCGGGCGCTGATGCGGTGCAGGATTTCGGTGTTGTCCTGCAGCCCGAGGCTGGTCTCACGGTTCTCAGTCATGACAGCACTCCAAGTGTTTTTTGTTGCGGGTCAGTTGATTCCGGAGCGGCCGTGGGCGAGCCCGGTGGGGAATCCGACGAGGACCGGTTCGGGTGCGGCGCAGCACCCGCTCTCCTCCGCTGCCGCTGCGGTTGCCTTGCCGGCGGTCGTGGGGACATCGCAGCTGGTCCCGGCGTCGGTGGAGCAGACCCCGGTCTCGGGCAGCTCGAGGTGGACGGTGTCCGCTGCTTCGTGGTCCCCGGCGAGGGCGGCGACGACAGAGCGGACCTGTTCGTAGCCGGTAGCCAGCAGGAACGTTGGGGCCCGGCCGTAGGACTTCATCCCGACAATGTAGAAGTCCTTGTCCGGGTGGGCCAGCAGCTTCGCCCCGTGAGGCGGGACGGTCCCGCAGGAGTGGAATTCGGGGTCGATCAGGGGGCCGAGCTCCACCGGCGCTTCGACGGCGGGGTCGAGGTTGAGCCGGAGTTCGCGCAGGATGTCCAGGTCCGGTCGGAACCCGGTGCAGGGGACGATGACGTCAGCTTCGATTGTGCGGCCGTCAACGGCCTCGATGATGACGCCGGAGTCGAGGGTTTTGAGGGAGGCGATACCGAAGGTGGTGTGGAGTTCGATTTTGCCTGCTTCGACGAGGCGGCGGACGCGTCCGCCGAGCTGGCCGCGGGCAGGGAGCCCGTCCGCGTCGCCGCCGCCGTAGACCTTCTCGGCTGTAGCCCCCCGGACTGCCCAGAGGATGCGGGTGTCCGGTTCGTCTTTGGCCAGGTCGGCGATGCTGATGAGGGTGTTCGCGGCGGAGTGGCCTGCGCCGACGACCAGGACGCGGCGGCCGGCGAACGCTGCCCGGTCCCGGCCGGTGACGTCAGGCAACGGGGCGGAGATCCGGCCCGCGGCGGTGTCTTCGCCGATGGCGGGCAGGCCGGAGGTGCCCAGCGGGTTGCGGCGGGACCAGGTGCCGGACGCGTCGATGACGGCGGCGACGGTGTGGTCGCGGGTTTCGCCGTCGGCGTGCTCTACGCGGACGGTGAAGGGTGTGGTGTCCCGGTTCCGGACGTGGGTTTTGTCCAGGCCCTGACGGGTGACGGCGATAACGCGGGCACCTGTCTGTAACCGGGATTCGATTTGGGGCAGCGCGGCCAGCGGCGCGAGGTAGTTGTCGATAAGTTCACCGCCGTAGGGCAGGGCGGTGGGGCGCTGTGATTCCCAGCCGGTGGCTTCGAGCATCCGGGCGGCGGCGGCGTCGATGTTGAACCGCCAGGGTGAGAACAGCCGGATGTGGCGCCATTGCTCGATGGCGGCGCCCGCCGTGGGTCCTGCTTCGAAGACCAGCGGCTCCAGGCCGCGTTCGAGCAGGTGGGCCGCGGCCGCCAGGCCAACGGGTCCGGCGCCGATCACGGCAACGGGAAGGCTGTTCGCTGAATCCATGCTGTCCTCATTTCCATGTTTCCTGATGGTGGTTGGTGCCTGCCGGGCCCTTGGGGTGCCCGGCAGGCGGCGGGGGTTAGCAGCAGTCCTGATCGTCGCAGCAGCCGGAGTCGCCGCAGCATCCTGTCCTCATTCAGCTCACCTCCCTCCCCGCGCGGGTCTATGCGTGAATGGGTTCCTCGACCAGGGCAGTCGCGATGCTGTCGGCATCGGCCAGCGCGGCCAGGTACCGTTCGGCGTCCAGGGCCGCGGCGCAGCCGGTGCCGGCGGCGGTGATGGCCTGCCGGTAACGGTGGTCCACGGCGTCGCCGCAGGCAAAGACGCCGGCTAGGTTGGTGACCGTGGTGGGCGCATCGACCTTGATGTAGCCTTCGTCGTCCAGGTCCACCTGGCCGGCCACGAGTTCGGTGCGCGGCAGGTGCCCGATGGCCACGAAGATCCCGGTGGCATCCTGGTGCCGGGTCTCACCGGTGATGGTGTCCGTGAGGGTGACGCCGGTGACCTTGGACTCGCCGTGGATGGCGGTGACGGCGGAGTTCCAGGCGAAGCGGATCTTCGGGTTGTCCTTGGCCCGCTGGGCCATGATGCGGGAAGCGCGCAGTTCGTCCTTGCGGACGACGATGGTGACGGTCTTTCCGAACCGGGTCAGGAAGGTTGCCTCCTCCATGGCGGAGTCGCCGCCGCCGACCACGATGATGTCCTGGTCGCGGAAGAAGAACCCGTCGCAGGTGGCGCACCAGGACACGCCGTGGCCGCTGAACTTCTTCTCCTCCGGCAGACCGAGCTCCTTGTACGCGGACCCGGTGGCAAGGATGACCGCAGGCGCCTCATAGGTTTCCCCGCCGCCGGTGACCACGTGCTTGAGGTGGCCCTGCAGCTGGACTTCGATGACGTCGTCGAAGACGACCTTGGCGCCGAACTTTTCCGCCTGCTGCTGCAGTCCGTCCATCAGCTCCGGGCCCTGGACGCCGCCGGGGAACCCGGGAAAGTTTTCCACCTCGGTGGTGTTCATCAGCGCGCCTCCGGCGGTGACGGAGCCGGCCAGGACCAGCGGTTCCAGGCCGGCGCGGGCGGCGTAGATGGCTGCGGTGTAGCCGGCGGGGCCGGAGCCGATGATGATCAGCTGTTCGGCCGTGGCGGCCGCGGGCGTTTCGTTGGTGCTCACGTGCGTCTCCTGGTGTCCTTGGCCGGTTACTTGGCCGCGGGGATGAGGGATTCGATCAGGTCTTCGATGCGGGTCTTGATCTGGTCCCGGATCGGGCGGACGGACTCGACGCCCTTCCCTGCCGGGTCTTCCAGGACCCAGTCCTCGTAGCGCTTGCCGGGGAAGTACGGGCATTCATCGCCGCAGCCCATGGTGATCACCACGTCGGACTCCTTCACGGCCTCGGTGGTCAGGACCTTGGGCACCTCGGCGGACATGTCGATGCCCAGCTCGGCCATGGCCTCCACTGCGGCGGGGTTGATCTTGTCGGCGGGCTGGGACCCGGCGGAGCGGACCTCGATCCGGCCCTGGCCGAGCGTGGTCAGGAACGCGGCGGCCATCTGGGAGCGGCCGGCATTGTGGACGCAGACGAACAGGACGGAGGGCTTCTTGGCGGTTTCAGTGCTCACTGGTTTTCTCCTGGAATCAGTTGGTGGATCGGTGTGAAAGAAGTCGCCACGACCACACATCCCACATCTACATATCGATGTTTATCAATGTATGGAGTATCGAACGCTTTATTGATGATTGTCAATATTGGGCTTGGGGCGGACCTGGCGCCATGGGGTGACGCGTGGCAGGCCCTGGGGAACGTGCCGCGTGTCAGGCGGCGCGCAGCCTGGGGGCGAGGTCGTGGATGCGGCCGGACAGGTCCTTGAAGGCGGACTCGAAGGCTTCCTCGGTGTTGATCCGCAGTGGATCGGGCACCGACCAGTGGACGCCGTCGAGGCTGGTGAGTTCCTCGTGGGCGTTGTCGCAGACGGTGATGACGAAATCGCCGGCGCTGACTTCCTCGAGCTTCCGCGGGGGAACTTCGGGCAGATCCACGCCGTGCCGGCGGGCCGCCTCGAGGGCGCCGGGCGCGATCCGGTCCGCCGGGTGCGTTCCGGCGGAGGTCGAGGGTATCTCACTGACCTGGCGCCAGAGCGCGGCGGCCATCTGGGAGCGGGCACTGTTGCGCGTGCAGACAAACAGGACCCGGGCGGCGCCGCGCTCGGCACCTGGCGCCAGTCCGTTCAGGGCACCGGCTGCCAGGCGGATGTAGCTGCGCCGCTTGTCGGCCTCGGACCGGCGGCGGACGGTCAGGCCCGCATCTTCCAGCACCCGGAGGTGGTGGGCCATCAGGTTCGACGGCATGGCCAATTCGGCCTGGAGTTCCGTGGGTGAAAAGTCGCCAACGGTCAGCAGATCGACCATGCGCAGGCGCGCCGGATCGGCGAGAGCCGCATGCCGGGCCACCCGCAACTGGAACGCATCAGCTGGATCAGTTTTCATTGACTCAATTTTGACTGAGATATATTTCTTAGTCAACCCGATTGTTCTCTGTGCCGGCTAGGCGTTCGTGAGGATGTCGTCAGCAAAGAACCGCTTCTGGGCCCAGAGGGCGGCGTAAACCAGCGCGACAAGGACGGGGATCTCAATGAGTGGGCCCACGACGCCGGCGAGGGCCTGTCCGGAAGTGACTCCGAAGGTGCCGATTGCAACAGCGATGGCGAGCTCGAAGTTGTTGCCGGCCGCGGTAAACGCCAGGGTGGTGGTCTTGGCATAGCCAAGGTTGAGTAGCTTCCCAAGAACCATGCCTGCGCCGAAGACCAGGAGGAAGTAGACCAGCAGTGGCACCGCAATGCGGACCACGTCCAGCGGCCGGGACGTGATGGTCCCGCCCTGCAGGGCAAAAAGGAGTGTGATGGTGAACAGCAGTCCATAGAGAGCCCAAGGCCCCAGTTTCGGTAGCAGCTTGCTCTCGTACCAGTCCCGGCCCTTGGCCTTCTCGCCTACGGTGCGAGTCAGGAAGCCGGCCAGCAACGGGATGCCCAGGAAGATCAGGACAGAGAGCGTGATGGCCCAGAAGGAGAAGTCGGCACTGGTGGTAGGCAGGCCCAAGAAGGATGGCAGCCACTGAAGGTAAAACCATCCCAGTGCACTGGAGGCGATCACCTGGAAAAGGGAATTGAGAAACACGAGCACGGCAGCGGATTCGCGGTCCCCGCAGGCCAGATCGTTCCAGATCATCACCATTGCGATGCAGCGCGCCAGACCCACGAGGATCAAGCCGGTGCGGTACTCGGGCAGGTCCGGGATAAAGATCCACGCCAGTGCGAACATGAAAGCAGGGGCCAGAATCCAGTTGATCACCAGTGAGGTGATCATCAGCTTCCGGTCAGCCAAGACCCGATGCGCCTGGTCGTATCGGACTTTCGCCAAGACCGGATACATCATCACCAGCAACCCGATGGCGATTGGCAGTGACACGTCACCGACTTTTACCGCCTCCAATGCGGTATTCAGTCCGGGGATGAGGCTGCCCAGAAGCAGGCCCAAGGCCATGGCGGCGATAATCCACACCGGCAGAAAGCGGTCAACGGTGGACAACTTACCCACGACGGCGGCATTGTCCTGACGGGGCAGCACTGTATCTTTCCGGGTACTCACGGGTCTCCTCTGAATCTCGGCGCTTAAATTGATGAAGATCAATGTACGAAGTAAACCCAGCTATATCGATGGTTGTCAATTTGTGTGCATAATGGGGAGCATGAACTCTCTGCCAACTCTTGAGCCTGTGGTCGATGTTTCCTGCTGTGTGCCGGCAGAGAGGCCGGCCTTGAGTGTTGAGGAAGCACAGCAGAAAGTCATCGTTTTCAAGGCTTTGGCTGACCCGAACCGGCTCCGTCTGCTGTCTATCATCAAGGCCTCATCGTCCGGGTCGACCTGCGTCTGCGACCTCACCGAGCCCCTGGACCTGAGCCAGCCCACGGTGTCCCATCACCTGAAAATCCTGGTCGAAGCGGGACTGCTGCTGCGTGAAAAGCGTGCCACCTGGGCGTACTTCTCGCTTGCCCCCGGCGCATTGGAGGACGTCGCAGATCTCCTGGCCAACCTGTGAGCGCGACCCTGAGGATCCGGGCCATGGAACCGGCGGACTGGGATCAGGTCCGGACCATTTATCAGCTAGGCATCGACACCGGGCATGCGACCTTTGAATCCTCCGCCCCCGCATGGGAGTCCTTTGACCAGTCCAGGCTGCCCGGCCACCGTCACGTCGCCGCCTCGGCCGACGGCGCGGTCCTGGGCTGGGCTGCCGTCTCACCCGCCTCGGCCCGGTCCGTCTACGCAGGGGTCGTGGAACACTCCGTGTACGTGGACCCGGCCGCACGCGGGCAGGGCATCGGCACAGCCCTCCTCCAAGAACTCATAAACTCCACCGCGAACGCCGGGATCTGGACCATCCAAGCCAGCGTCTTCCCCGAAAACGACGCCAGCCTCCGACTTCACCTCGCCCACGGCTTCACCACTGTGGGACGCCGCCAGCGGATCGCCCGGATGACCCACGGCCCGATGGCCGGGCAGTGGCGCGACACGCTCCTGATCGAACGCCGCTCCGACAACATCTAGACAGCCGACCGGCACCGTGGAGGACAAGGTGGAACCGACACAGGAAGAGATCCTGGCCGGCTACCGCCGGGCCCGGACCGACCTTGATGCTTGGCTGGCGGACGCCACCCTGGCGGATCTTCGCCGCAAAAGCAGCGGCACCAAGTGGACCAACGAAGAGCTGCTCTTCCACATGGTCTTCGGCTACATGGTCGTCCGCGCGCTGCTGCCGCTGGTTCACCTCATCAGCCGGCTCCCCGCCCCCGTCGGCAGGGGCTTCGCCGCACTCCTGAACGCGGGCACGCGCCCCTTCGACGCCATCAACTACTGGGGCTCCCGCAGCGCAGCCCTCTACTTCAATAAGCGCCGGATGTCCCGGAAACTGGAAACCACCATCAACGCCATCACCCGAAGGCTGGAACGCGAAAACAACAGTTCATTGGGGAGGTTGATGCCCTTCCCGGACCACTGGGATCCTTTCTTCGCTCCCACCATGACCATCAACGACGTTTACGCGTACCCGACCAAACACTTCGACTTCCACTCCAGGCAACTCAGCCTGAGGCCTCCACAGCAATAGTCGGCCCGCTGCCGTATCCTGCCCCCGCTGCCTGCAG
This sequence comes from Paenarthrobacter nicotinovorans, assembly GCF_007670255.1. Lineage (GTDB taxonomy): Bacteria > Actinomycetota > Actinomycetes > Actinomycetales > Micrococcaceae > Arthrobacter > Arthrobacter nicotinovorans_B. Next base: position 37,257 of record NZ_SZVS01000018.1, read on the forward strand.
CAGCACGGCCGCTGGGCTGCCTGCCATGATGGGTGTTGTGACTCTTGCCAAGACCATCCTTCTGTTCATGTTGGCCGCCGCCGCTGAGATTGGCGGTGCCTGGCTGATCTGGCAGTCCGTGAGGGAAGGCAAGGAATGGTGGTGGGCCGGACTGGGCGTCATCGCCCTGGGTATCTACGGGTTCGCAGCGACGCTGCAGCCTGATGCGCATTTTGGCCGGATACTCGCCGCCTACGGCGGTGTTTTCGTCGCCGGATCGCTCCTGTGGGGCATCGCCTTTGACGGCTTCCGACCCGACCGCTGGGACGTTGCAGGGTCAGCAATCTGCCTGCTCGGAGTGGCCGTTATCATGTTCCCACCCCGCAATGCAGGCTGAGACAGTTAGGCAGCGGAGTACGAACTGAGAGTCTTCCCCGGGTGCCCCAACACCCGCGCTTGAAACTGTCCCCTCGTGGTCGCACCTACGACTCGAGGGCAAGTTGCCGGTCGGGGGAACACAGTGGGGGCATGGCTTTGATTTTCGTTAGAGGTAGCTGCAGATGCGTTCGGGGTCGCAGGCTGCGGGGTCCCCTGCGGCCGCCGCGTCATGGAATTCGGCGACGGTTGCCCGGAGCGCTGTGAGTTCGGCGATTTGCGCATCGAGGTCGCGGAGCTGGCTGGCCAACAGATCCGTGACGTGTACGCAGGGGGCCTTCCCGTGGTCGCGGACGGAGAGGATGTCGCTGATCTGGGCCAGGGTCAGTCCGGCGGTGCGGCCGCGGCGGATGAATTCCAGTCGGCTGACCGTTTCCTCGGAGTAGTCGCGGTATCCGTTCGGGGCCCTGTCGGCGGCCGGCAGCAGGCCCCGGTCCTCGTAGAACCGCAGTGTCTTGGCGGTCAAGCCGGCCGCTGCGGCGGTTTCGCCAATGCGCATCATGCACCTCTTCGTCCCGGGGAATTTCCCTCTTGACCTTCCAGTTTACTGGAAGGTCAAAGATGGGCATAGGAACAGGTGCGGGCCGCCCCGGACCGAGGGGAACTCATCTTTTTCGGCGGCATGAAGCCGGGATGGGGCTCCGCGCATGTATGCCGGCGATAAGTCCACCTCTTGACCTTCCCCTGTGGTGGAAGGTGCAGACTGGGGTCGGACCCTTTCACGAGGCGCTGTTGTGGGTATTGCTGGACGGCGCTGCTGTACGACTTTGGAGGATTTGATGTCTGAACCGACACCTGATTTTGATCTGGCCGTCATCGGCTCCGGCGGAGGGGCGTTCGCGGCTGCGATCCGGGCGACCAACCTGGGCAAGCGCGTGCTGATGATCGAGCGGTCCACCGTGGGCGGGACGTGTGTGAACACCGGCTGTGTTCCCTCCAAGGCGTTGTTGGCGGCGGCCGAGGCAAGGCACGTTGCCCTGGATGCGTCCGGACGGTTCCCGGGCATCAGCACCTCCGCCGGGGAAGTGGACATGGCCGGGCTGATCGGCGGGAAGCGTTCCCTGGTGGAGACGATGCGGTCGGATAAATATGTGGACCTGATCGCGGACTACGGCTGGGAGCTGCGCCAGGGCAATGCCGTATTCGCCGGCAGCCAGGACGATCCGGTCCTCGAAATCACCGGGCAGGACGGTGCCCGGGAATCGGTCCGGGCGGCGCACTATCTGGTGGCCACCGGGTCGACCCCGTGGGCGCCGCCCATCGACGGGTTGGCGGACACGGGCTATTTGACCTCCACGACTGCGATGGAACTGGACGAGGTACCCGAGTCCCTGCTGGTTCTCGGTGGCGGGTACGTGGCGCTGGAACAGGCCCAACTCTTCGCCCGACTCGGGTCCAAAGTCACCATGCTGGTCCGCTCCCGCCTGGCCTCGGCCGAGGAACCCGAGGCCTCCCGGGCCCTGATGAGTGTCTTCGCCGACGAAGGAATCCGGGTAGTCCGCCGTGCGGCCGTGTCCTCCGTACGGACGGACCCCGCCACCGGCGGGATCATTGCGACCGCGGCCGTTTCCGGCGGACAGGAGGAATTCCGGGGCGCCCGGCTGCTCGTCGCAACCGGCCGCCGACCGGTCACGGACGGACTGAATCTGGCCGCAGTCGGCGTCAAGACCGGGGACGGCGGCGAGATCCTGGTCAACAGCCAGCTGGCCAGCTCCAACGCACGGGTCTGGGCTGCCGGGGACGTGACCGGACACCGCGAATTCGTCTACGTCGCAGCCGCCCACGGCTCCCTGGCCGTCGACAACGCCTTCAACAACACCGGCCGCGAGGTCGACTACCGGCACCTGCCCCGCGTCACCTTCACCAGCCCCGCCCTGGCCGCGGTCGGCATGACCGATAAGGAAGCCAACGCGGCGGGCATCCGGTGCGAGTGCCGGGTCCTGCCCCTGGAATACGTGCCCCGCGCCCTGGTGAACAGGGACACCCGCGGCTTCATCAAGATCGTCGCCGACGCCTCCACCGGACGGATCGTGGGAATCACCGCCGTGGGCAAGGAAGCAGGAGACCTCGCCGCCGCCGGGGTCTACATCCTCGAAGCAGGCATGACCGTGGACCAAGTGGCGAACCTCTGGTCCCCGTACCTGACCATGGCCGAAGGGATCAAGATCGCCGCACAGTCCTTCACCACCGACATCTCCAAACTCTCTTGCTGCGCCTCCTGACCCCTACCCTCAGCCTCACACCCAATCCCCAACAGAAGGGAAAAACGATGACAAACAACATCAACCAGGTCACCGACCGCCTCGCCTCCTCCGAAACCAGCATGCAGCCCTGGCTGTGGCTGCCCCTACTGAAACTCCTCGCCCAGGGCGACCCGGTCGACGTCAATGACCTCACCGCTGCCACCGGCCGAACCACCGAGGAAATCCGCGCCTCACTGGAGACCATGGCCGACACCGAGTACGACGGGTCCGGGCGGATCATCGGGCAGGGTCTGACTCAGCGCCCCACCCAGCACCGCTTCGAAGTCGACGGCGAACAGCTCTACACCTGGTGCGCACTGGACACACTCATCTTCCCGACCCTCCTGGGTGGTTCCGCGCGGATCGAATCCGCCTACAAATCAACCGGAGCTCCCGTACGGGTGCGGGTCGACAAGGCCGGTGTGACAAGTGTTGAGCCGGCCACCGCCGTGGTCTCACTGGTCAATCCGGAGGACATGAGTTCTGTCCGCTCATCCTTTTGCAACCAGGTGCACTTCTTCGCCTCACCCGAAGAAGCGGAACCCTGGCTCATTAACCACCCCGACGGCACCGTCATCCCCGTCGACGAGGCATACCGCCTGGCCTCCGCCATGGCCGAACAAATGCTCGCCGGCATCACCCCGCAGAACAGGACGAAACCGGACAACGGAGCACAAAGCTGCAGCTGCTAACACCCACCGCCCCGACGCCCTCCCCTATCCCGGACCCGCCGAAAGGCCACCCCTCACGCATGAAACAGCGTTGGATGACCCTGCCCGCCGCCGCCCTGTCAGCGCTGGCTCTGGCCGGGTGTTCCGGTGCCCCGACGTCTTCGGCACCGGGGACAACCCCGGCCCCGACCGCTTCGGCCACTCCTACGGGACCGTCCGTACCCACATGGGGCCTGGATCCGGCCAGCGCTGCCGGGCGGATCCAGGCCGCAGGGCTGCCTGTCCTGACGGCCGAGGGGACGGCGGAGCATTTTCATGCCCATCTTGACGTGGTCGTGCACGGGAAACCCGTGACGGTTCCGGAGGGCATCGGGATTACTCTCGGCCCGGACGGTAAACCCAATGGAATATCCTCCCTGCACACCCATGACACCTCCGGGATAATCCACATCGAGGCGCCCACGGTAGGCCAGCGCTATACCCTGGGCCAGGTTCTCCAAGAATGGGGAATGCTCGGCGGCACCGGATGTATCGGCCCCGAATGCAGTTCAGAAGCGGGCAAGTGGACGGTGTACGTCAACGGAAAGGCCAAGACATGGGGTCTGACGGAAGTTGTCCTGGCTGCCCATGACGAGATCGCGCTGGTATACGGGAACGAAGTGGCCATGATCCAGCCGAAATACGCGTTCCCGCCCGGCCTCTGAACGACAAGTGCCTCCAGCAACCACCGCCCGCAACCTTTCCGCACCGGCATGAGACCGGGGAGAAGACCCTACACAGCGGCTAACATCCTCCGCGGGAACCGGGCCCTTGCGGGACGCTCGACCAGAACCTGAACGGCCAATGACGATTGAAGGGACAAACGATGAGCGAACATTTCGATGTGGCAGTGCTGGGGATGGGACCTGGCGGGGAAGTCGCCGCGGGCCGTCTGCTGAAGGCCGGGAAGAAGGTCGTTGTTATCGAGCGCGAGCTCATCGGCGGGGAATGCGCGTACTGGGCCTGCGTGCCGTCCAAGACCGTGCTCAGGCCACCCGAGGTCCGCACGGAAGCGCACCGGGCGGCCGGGGTGTCGGGGGCGGAGCTGGACTGGCCCGAAACCAGCGACTACCGCGATTACATGATCAGGCATCTTGATGACAAGGCCCAGATCGAGGGGTACGCCCGCCACGGTGCGGTGGTCATCAAAGAGGAAGCCCGGATTACCGGCCCGGAACGGATCCGGGCCGGCGACCGGGAACTGAGCGCGGAACACATCATCATCGCGACTGGCTCCGACCCGGTCATCCCGGCTCTGGAGGGCCTGGATCAGATCACGGCCTGGACAAACCGGGAAACCTATACGGCCACGACCCTCCCGCAGCGCGCTGTCATCGTCGGCGGCAGCGCCGTCGGAATTGAGACGGCCACGTTCCTGGCCAGCTTCGGAGTCAAGGTCACCCTGATCCACCGCGGGGACCGGCTCCTGGAACGCGAAGAACCCCGCGCGGGTGAACTGGCTCGCAAATACCTGCCCGAAGCCGGGATCGACATCCGCCTCGGAGTCAACGCCCGCCGCGGCCGTCGTGCAGGCGGGCAGAGCGTCCTTGACCTCGACGACGGCACCGAGGTGGCGGCCGACGTCTTCATCTTCGCCACCGGCCGCACCCCGCGCACCCAGGACCTGGGCTTCGAACAGGCGGGAGTGGTCCTGGGCGACCGCGGGCAGGTACAGGTCGATGAACACTGCCGGGCCGGCGAGAACGTGTGGGCGATCGGGGACGTCACCGGCATCATGCCCTTCACCCACGTCGCGAAATACCAGGGCCGTATCGCGGCCGACGCCATTCTCGGCAAACCCCGGAAGGCCTTCTACGAGGGCATTCCCCGGGTAGTGTTCGCCGACCCGGAAATCGCCGCAGCCGGCCTCACCCAAGCCCGGGCAGACCAGCAGGGACTGAACACCACAGCGACGGAAATCGACCTCGCCGCAGCCATCACCCGGCCCTGGACCTACGAACGGGATCCCCGCGGACACCTCGGGCTTTTGGCCGACACCGACCGCAAGGTCCTGATCGGCGCCTGGGCAGTGGCCCCGATGGCCGGGGAATGGATACACCAGGCCTCCCTGGCCATCCGCGCCCGGATCCCCATCGACACCCTGCGGGACCAGGTCGCCCAGTACCCGACCTACAACGAGGCCTACCAGGCCGCCCTGGACACACTCGACATCTAGCCACCGCACACACCCCAAAGGTTGTTGCCTGCCTCCGGGGAATCCGGGATTACACGATTGCCACCAAGGGAGAAGGCCATCATGAAAGCCACTGAAGCATTCGAAGACCTGGTCACCGCCTGGGTCGCCGGCTACGTCGGGACCAAGGCCATGGAACCGGTGAGCATGAAACTCTACGAACTGGAATCCGCACAGGACCGGGCCCGGGAAGACGCCGCCCGGCCGGGTCCGCCGTATGAGCTGGCAGCGAAGAAAATCTTCGGTGCCGCCGGGATACGGCTGGAAGGAAAAGCGCTGGAGCGCGCTTCGTTGTTCATGCATTACGGTCTCGCGCTGAGCTGGTCGCCCCTGTATGTGCTGCTGCGCCGCAGCACAGGCATGGGAGTGGTCGCCGCCGGCCTCGCCACGGGCACGGCGATGTCGTTGATCGCCGATGAAGTGCTGACACCCTTGGCCGGGTTCAGCGCCCCGAATCGCGCCTACCCGCTGGTCACGCATCTGCGCGGCTTTGCCGCCCACCAGGTGTTCGGGCTCGCCGTAGCCGCAACCTGCGAGACGCTCTGGGCACTGCGGGGCCGCCGACCGTGATCTTCCCCGACGGTCTCGAACCCAAGCTCAGCTGACTGCCGGCCGGGGGCTCGACGGCGCCGGGGTCCAGGTGTGTTCATCAAACCGCTTTGCCCCGGCGCCTCCGTGTTCCGCCGTCAGGCTGGCGGGACGTCATGTGATGCAGGGGTCGTGCGGTTCAGGTCCGCGGCGGAGTGGTTGGCGGCATTTACATGCGGTTCGGCTGCGGGTGCGCAGCAGTCCTCTTGAGGTTCCTTCGGCGCCTGCCCGTCGGTGCGCCTGCGTGTCCCGAGGGCCGCGAGCAGCACGGCCGCGGCGAGGGAGAGGGCGAGAACCGCGATGATGGCGGTATTGGCCCCGATGAACCCGGTCACTGCCGAAGATACGACGTTCATCCCTCCGGCGATGCCCTGATTGGGGCGGCCTGTAGCCAGCGCGGGCGCCCAGTAAGCGACAAGGTAGGCGCCGGAAAGTACGAGTACGGCTCCGGCGACCCGGGGCAGGTAGCGTGAGGCCCGGTGCAGTCCTTTGGCCAAGGCTCCGCTGGCCAGTGCCGAGGAGAGCGCCAGCAGGATCAGGACCATGCTCGCCCCTCCGGCGTAGGCCACGAAGACCGAAACCAGGGCTGTGATGCTGTTCGCTGCCAGGGCCTGGGCGATGACTGCCAGCAGCACCGCCAGGGTGCAGGAGAGCGAGGCGACGGCGTAGGCGGCTCCGAAGGCGATCATCGAGCCCGGACCGCGACCAGGCCGGTTGATCCGGTTCGAGTTCAGGGCCAGCCCCACGCGCCGGCCGGCGAGCATCGCGATGCCGACTCCGGCGAGCAGGACCCCGATCAGGACGGCCACCCATGGGACGGCGCCGATGATGCTGCGCAGCCCGAAAGCAACGAGCAGTCCGGTAATGGTGAAGATCCCGGCGAATCCGAGGCTGACCAGGGCCCCTGCGCCGAGGCCGCTGAGGGCTCGGCGGAGCAGTCCCGGACCTGCGGAGCCGGTGGCGGTGTCGTCCCGGCCGATGTAGTAGGCCAAGAAAGCCGGAAGCATGGCGAATCCGCAGGGGTTCACGGTCGAAAGCATGCCGGCGCCGAATGCGAAGGCGAGTGTTCCAGTCATTTGGCGTTGCCTCCTACGAGCCGGCGGCCGCGAGGGCCTTGGCAGTTTCGTCGGCGGAGGGATCGACGCCGCGGAAGATTTCCTTACCTGACGAGTTCAGGACGACCGTCGTCCCGAGGGAATCGACGTTGAAGTGTTTCAACAGGGTCCCGTCGTCCCGCACCATCGTGACCGGCGGGTTGCCGAGAGAGGCGATGAACTGGTTCAGGACCTCGGTCGGCTCGCTGGGATCAAGATCGACGGTCACGGCCTGCGCGCCTGGGGCGGCCTTGGCCAGGGCAGAGGCAGCATTCTTCACCCCGGTGGCGCATGGGCCGCAGGAGGCGGTAAAGAAATAGATGACAGTCGGTTTACCCGTCGGAAGCGTCAGCGGCGAGCCGTTAAGGGTCTTCACCGAGACAGACGCAACCGCGGACCCCGAACCGGTGCCGGCGCTTGAGGAAGCCGCTGCACTCGGCGGTGCGCCTGCGCCGGTAGTCGAGCCGCAGCCGGCGAGCAGTATTGCGGTCAGCAGCGCGCCCATCAGTGCACCTGCGCGTGCTGCGGGCCGCTGGCGCGGGTGTTGCCGTGTCGGACGGGTTGCTGACGGTGATGTGGAAGTGGTCATGGGCGGCTGTTCCTTCCGTTCGTGGATGAAGTGTCCCGGCTTTCCGGTTTCTGCGCGGAAGCGTTGGCCCCGGTCTTCCGGGGGTCACAGCAGTCAGCCATCTTCGGGGCACGAGCCTCAGCAGCGGATGACCCGCCCTCGGATTGCCCGCCCGGTACTTCATTTGCCCGCGCACGGGCGCGGCGGCGGCTCACAGTAAACGCGACGGCTCCCGCAACAACGAGCGCACCGATTGCGAGGACGGCAGGATTTCCAATCACCCCGCCCGCCAAGGCGAGACCACCCCCTGCGATCAGAACCGGGCCGGCACAACAGATAACGGCCAGGGTAACGGCCCCGACGGCGAACAAAATGCCCCGGATTCCCCCCGAAGGGGCGGACGGACGATTAGACATACGATTACTCCTCAAGAATGAAAACAATCTCCTGAAACCAGTGTCGACCTTCCACCAGAGGGGAAGGTCAAGCCTCCCCATGGAGCAGTCAGCGATCCGGGTAAGTTTGTGGCCCTGACAGGTGGCTCTCATCCGTCCTTGGTCTCTGCACACTTGCAGTCGTGCCACCGCGGGGACGGCTAGTGCAGACGACTTCGGATATTAAGTGCAGACGACTTCTGAAAATGACAGCTGAACTGGTCGGAACACCGGCGTGTCTTGTCTGATGACCCGTGTCCGTTATCTATGTATCGGAAGCAGCGTTTGCGTTACATTCGGGCCTGGCTTTGCTCGAATGATGACTAGCAGCGCTAGCGGCCTAGTCCGTTCTTGCTTCGCTCAGCCCCTCTTGATGCCCCGTATGGGGCCTTTCGTGCTTTAGCTGCCTTTTTGCCTGTGGTGAGGCCTGCGCGGGGGTGCGTGGCCTCGCTGCGTTCCGCTGCTACTCGGCCGCGTACCTGTGACTCGTTGGCGCCGGTGGTGGCAAGTGATGCGGCGAAAGCGTTTTGACGTTCGGCCGAGCCGTAGTCGGCGGCCGAGGTCGTCTCGGCTTTCAGTCCTTGGTCTTCAAGGCGGCCGCTGTTCTTGCCGGTGACGCGTTTCTCAATCTCGTGTCCGACGCCTTCCATGCGGGCAAAAAGTTCCTTCTCAGCTCGCTCGTACCGCTGCTCCTGGGTCGACCATTTGTCGCCCGTGAATCCGCCCTCGGCCAGGAGTTTGGCCTCGTGGAGATTCTTGGCGGCGTCTACGAAGGCAGGGTCTTTGAAGTGTTCTTCTCCTGCCCCGTTTACGTTCGCGGTGGTTTCCTGCCTGAGGTGGTCGATGTCGGGTCCGTTGATGCCGTCCTTGCTGATGAGGAACATGCGTTCCCTAATAGCTCCGTCCGCGGCTTCCATCGCTTTGGGAGTCCTTGCGTTGTGTGCCCGCTGGAGCGCTTGGGCCAGTTCGGGGTTGGCCAGGTATTCCACTGGCACATGGTGGCGTTCCATTTCGGGTGCGAGTTTTGCAGCCTGGGCACGGAGTTCTTCGGCACGGGCGGCCGCCAGTAGCTGCATGGCTTTTTCGTGTTCGGCGGCAGCTTTGCGGGTCTGTTCCTGGCTGCGGTCGAGGGCTTCCTGCCGTGCCTTTTCGGCGGCGATGGTGTGGATACCTGATTCAAGGTACACCGCGTCCGTACCGACGTCGCGGGTGTCGATGCCGTACCGTGTCAGGACTTCCTGACGGATCTTCTCCGATGCCGAAAGAGCCGTCGGGTCGTGGTCCTTCCACGATTCAGCGACGGTGTACGCCGTAGCGATATCGGAGGGCTGGGCTTTGTCCCACCACTGGTCCTTTTCCACCGGGACGAGCGCCGCGTGGGCGGCGCTGCGTTCCGCCGCGAGGCGTGCCTGCGCGTCGTGTACAGCCTGGGCGTCGTGGTGTTCCTGTTGGCGTCGTGCTTCCTGCCTGTGGCGGGCCAGCGTTTCGGCAATCCGGGATGCGATCATCAGCGATTGCCGCAATCCGCCGTCCAGCAGGTCGTCCATTCCGTCCGATTCACTCATGGTGTTCCCCTCGCACTAGTGGTGTTTTTATCGGTCAAGTACAGGCCCGGCATCCCGTCCCGTCCGGGTGGGTGTCTTCGCGGGTATGGCCGTGGCGGGAACGGCGGAGCCGGGACGGATCGGAGCCATCCCGCGCAGGCCAAGCTCCACGGCGTTTCGTTCCTGGCCGCGTTCCGGTGCCGGGGCCGGCCCGCCCACGGTAGCCGGTGGCGGCATGGTGGTCGCAAAGGGCTTCAGTTGCGTCGCGACAACGGCGCGGATCCTTTCGGCTTCCCGTGTTCGGCCGGATTGCTTATGCATCTCGTAGATGGCATGGGCCATGTTCGCCAGTTGCACCATGAGTGCTGCTTGCGCCGCTGTCTTGTTCTTGCTCGATGCCGCCAGGAACAGCATGGCCGTGCCGGCAATGGACGGCAAAGCCACAGGCCGTCCGTGCTCCCGGGGTGCGCGCAGCTGGGCTGTGCGCGACAGTTCAGCCGCGGTGGCCGCCAGTGGTCCGGGCGTGGGCTCGAGACGGTGGGACCATGCAGCGAACGCTCCGGAAGCGTCCCGTGCTACTTTCGACCAGGTCGCGTGATCGTCCAGTGGGATGGACCGCAATTGCTCTGCCAAAGCGGTCGCGTTGCGGGTGTATTCAACCCACAGCTGGGGCGACGGTGTTGCCCGTTCAGGTCCGGTCCTGGAGACGGTGCGCTTGTTGCGTGCCGCTGCGTTCCACTCGGCTGCTGCCTCGGTCGCCGCGTGCGGTGAGTCCATCCATCCTTGACGGAGCGCACCCAAAGTCAGGTCGGATGCGAGGGTACCGCCACCGAACCAGACAGGCTTCTCCCCGGGCTTGGGCCGTTCGGCCACGGAGTACCCGGTGATGACGTCGGTGGTGTTCTTCGCATAGCGCGGACGGATCAGGATGCCCGTGTTACGGGCGCGGCGGACGAACTCCCCTTCAGTCGCTGAGGCGCCGGCGCTGGCACGGACCTTCCGTGCCAGTGAAGCCCTGTGCATCTCGCGCTCGTCCCGTACGGCGGTCGCCTTCTCCGCCCGGTCGTAACCACGGGTGGCGTACACACTGGAAAGTTGCTCCAAGCCGTACTTGGCTTCCAGCTCACGGCAAGTCTTTTGTGCGCGTTTATAGTCCCCATGGGTCGATGCCTTGGTACCGTCTTCCCGGACCAGGGAGACGGCAATGTGGATGTGGTGGTTGCCGTTCTCGCTCGTGCCGTGGTTGATCGCCGCCCACCGGCACTGCGCTTTTCCGCTGGCCGCAGTGAAACCCATAGCGTCCACGAAATCGTTCGCGATGTCGCCCCACTGCTGGTCCGTCAGCGCACCTTCTTCGGCGCGCAAACTCAGCGAGCAATGCCACACGCTCGCGTCCTTGTAGCCGACGTGGACGCGCTGCTTCTTGGTCGCATCCCAAGCGAAATCCTTGATCTGAACGGAGACGCCGAACAGCTTCCGTGGCTGATCCAGGTGCTTGGCGATGGCAAGGGCATCCGCGTTGTCCAGGACGCCGTCGTCGTACCAACTCATCACGGCAGCATCGCCGGCAACCAGGTGCGGGTCGGTGTGCGCGTTCTTCGTCTTGTCCGAGTCTGTGGAGGCCAGATAAACCATCAGGCCGGCCATCCGGGAACCGCGGGTGATGTTCGGGATCACCGGCTACATCAGCCCTTCAATAGCTCTGTCAATGCGCATAGCAACCGAGCGGATATGCTTCAAGGCTTCACGAGCCTCAATGGGAAACTCACCCGTGGCATTGGCGTGACGTGCCAGCTGGTTAATGTTGTTCGAGGAACGAGCCAACAGATTGTGCAGCTGCATCAGCTCAGCGCCGATAGCTCGACGCTCCGTGGGCGAGTCCGTGCGCTCGGCCAACGCCGCCGAAACCAACAGGTTCGGAACGGTCACCTTCTCCCGCTCGGCCCTCGCAACGAGCGCTGCCTCCTCTTCCACCGTGACCCACACGTCACGGCGCTTCTTCGTCCCGGCCGGAGTGTTCGCACGACGACGGCGGGACAGATTGGGACGATGAGCGTTCTCCTCATCGGACATTCCAATCCCCCCTTCCAAAGGCCCAGCGCAGCGACCCCAAACGGGGACCCACAAGCCAGTGTGCCAAACAGCGACGCAGGAGCAGTGCAGGACACGCCCATTTACACCCGTGTAAATGTATAGCTTGCTCCGCACGGTTTCGTTAGGCTGTTTTGGCACCAATTGTGCAACTCACCCGAAAACCTCGCCTCTGGTGCCGAACTCAACTACTAGGCTGACGGCATGGATATCGACAACATTGCCGCAAAGGCGGCCGCGAAAATTGACGCCGTCAGGGACGCAAGAGTCAACGCAGTGAAGACCGCTGCTGCCAGCAGCGTCGAACTGCAAGAAGCCGTGCAGTTGCTCGCAGCTGCAGAGCAGAAGTATGCAAAGGACTACCAGGCAGCCCTCAGGGCCGACTGGACCGAATCTGACCTGCGGGGCTTCGGGCTGGACGCACCGGCCAGGAAGGCCGGCGGGCGTCCCAAAGGCGCTAGGACGACGCGCCAGTCAAAGCCAGCTAATGATGCCGCACGTGAGAAGGAACTGATCGGGACAACTAGCGAAAACTGGTAGCGTCACCCCTCGCCCACATGTGCACGGCGCAAGCTATTTCCTCCGGGCTTGCCCCGCACACATGTGGACGACAGGACCCACCGAACCGGCTGCACACAACCACCACGTAACCAACCGTCCACACCTTGCCCTGGGCGAGCGGTGGCCGTGCACAGCCTCCGTCCATCGGGGCAGGAAAAACCGGAACAGTTTCCCATGGTCCAAGCCTGAGCGTTGCCGTCTCCCCTACCGTCTCGGTCGGGTTCTTTTCAGCCGGGACGAAACATATCTACTGCGCGGGGCCGGCATGGGCGGGCACAGGAACCGGGGCCGTATGGCCGGCTTCTAAGGCACAGGGGGGCTCCCAGCGAGCTACTGGCGGGGATCACCACAACCAGGAACAGCGCAGGGTCCACTTTCTTGAAAGACGGGCTTAAACACGAAGGGCCGGCTTGTTAGCCGGCCCTTCGTGTCCTTCGGCAAAAAAGGAAATCTATGGCCCCAGCTTAGCTGAAGCCGTGCACATGACTACAACTGAACAAGCTGTTGGACTGTCGTGAAGTCGCGGCACCTACTTTCATGAACGGTGGGCGCGTTTATGGCGGTCCGCCGCTGGTGAGCGGCAACCTGGTTCGCCCTGGGCGGCGGACCGCCCGACCTGCGGGAGGTTCCTGGCCCTGCCCGTGGTGAGTGGCCGGGTCCTTGCCGGGCGGTGGGGGTTCCGCCCGGCAAGGGCTTCTTATGCCGCTTCGGTTTCTTCGGCTGGCTTGCCGCTGTCGATGATCATTTGCTCGGTCTCACTTGCGGTGTATCCCCAGACGACCAACTGGTTCAGGTAGTCCCGGTGGGTCTGAGATGGGGACCGCCATGAGTCCTTGGCAATGGTCTTCTCATACCCTGCGCAAACCAGTGCGATCAAAGAGAACTCAGGCCGGGCCGTGGACGCAGCCACGTGATCCCGCAGCGGGTTCCATCCCCACCGATCGGACTCGTCGGACTTCGCTCCCACCATCTCAGCGGCCACCTTTCCGTCGTAGCCGCTGACCGTTTCAGGGTGGTGCGTGAGCGCGTACGCGGTGAAGTGCTGCCAGCCCTTCGGCGCCTGCTTCTTCGCCAACAGGTTCCGGACAAACTCCCGCCTTACGATGGTGGCAGACTCGGCCGCTTTGTTATTGGCGATCAGGGTTTTCCGTTCGGCCTTCTGTTCCTCGGTCATCGGGCCTTTCTGGACGTTGCTGCCGCCGTCGTAGCGTTCGTACTTCGGGACGAAGTCCGTGTCCTTCCAGCCAGCGATAACTGAGTGGGTCCGGTGCTGGCCACGGTAATCCGTGGTGATCAGGACGGCGTTCGCGTCCTCCTCGGTGGCCGGTTCCCCGTCTTCCCTTTTGGCGGCTGTGACGTAGAGGTTCTCGTCGTCGGAGTGGTGTCCGGCCTCCTCCACGATCGTCTTACCCTGGGCTTCGAGTTCGGCGATCAGCGCAGCGAAGGCTGCGGCGCTTTCGCGCTGATCCCGCAACCGCTGGGCGACGTGGAGCAGCTGGTCGGGGTCGTCCATGAGAACTGATTCAAGCTCGGCCGTCGCGGCTTCGTCCTGTTCAAACTCGGCCATGATAAGGGCCGTCTCGATGCTCCACCCCCGGTCCAGGGCGGCGGTCCCGGCCTCGGATGCCTTGGCCTTCAACGCACCCTCGACGGCGGCCTTTTTCCGTCCGGTCCTCTTCGCGATCGATGCCGCCGAAACACCAATCAGGGACAGCTGGTGGTAGGCGTCTGCCTCGTCCGCTTCGGTCAGTTCCGCGCGCTGGATGTTCTCCACGACCTGCGTAACGATCCGTTGGGCCTCTTCCGGGGACCCGATGATCATCACCGGGATTTCAGGGCGCTGGGCTTCGACTGCGGCGCGGGTGCGGCGCTGTCCCATCAGCACATGCACCGTGCCGTCGTCCTTGCGGTGCGCGATCACGGGTTCCATCACGCCGTGTTCCTTGATGCTGGCAATAAAGTCAGCGGTCAGGGCGGCGTCTTTGCGGACGTTCAGATCAACGCTCAAGGTTGCCGGGTCGAGCATTTCCAGTGTGGGTGCTGCGTTCATGTGGTGGTGCTCCATTCTTTGCCGAAATGGTGGGTGAGTCGGGCGGCCTGGGTGACCGGCCAGCTCCCCTCTCCCCCAGTTGCTTTTTTGTTGCTGGCACGTAGTGCTCTACGGGGCCGACAGAGGCGTCTCCTCCCGCCAGGGCAAGGTGCTGGAAATCTTCGAAAGGAAATAAGCGACGCAGACATCTCACGTGTTTAGGAAGTCAAGCAGCGAGCTCTGCGGGTGGGGTGAAGGCTGTGGTTTCGTC
>NZ_SZVS01000002.1 GCF_007670255.1 Paenarthrobacter nicotinovorans
AAAAGGAAGCGACCCCGGACACAAACCGAGGCCGCTTCCCCACGCCCATTGACAAAAGAAACTACATATTAGTTGGGGACGGCGTCGGCGATCCTGAGCCTGGCCACGTTCTCCTCCAGCACCCTGCGCGCGTCATCGCCCAGCAAGGAATCCGTGATGAGCTCGTCAGCCTCTTCCAGCGCGGCGATCGAGGCAATGCCAACCACGCCCCACTTGCTGTGGTCGGCAAGGACCACGGTGCTTCGTGCCGAGGACATGAAGGCGCGGTCTGTCTCGGCTTCGAGCAGGTTCGGGGTGGTGAAGCCGGCCTGTGCGTCCATGCCATGCACCCCCAGGAAGAGGACATCGAGGTGCAGCTGTTTCAACGATGCCGTGGCGATCGGCCCCACCAAGGCATCGGAGGGGGTGCGCTCGCCGCCAATCAGGATGACGGTGGAACCGAACCGCCCCGGACCGGAGGACGCGCCGTGGTGGAACAGGTCCGCGATCCGCACCGAGTTGGTCACCACGGTGATCCGGGGACCGTTGACGAGTTCCTTGGCCAACGCCCAGGTGGTGGTCCCTGCGCCCAAACCAATGGCCATGCCCTCCTGGACCATGGAGGCAGCTTCCACCGCGATCGCATGTTTCTCGGCCGTGAGCTGGGTCGATTTCAGCTCGAAGCCGGGTTCATGCGTGCTGGCGTCACCGGGCAGCTTGGCTCCGCCGTGGATGCGTTCCACTCTGCCGGTTTCCTCGAGGGCCTCGATGTCGCGCCGCACGGTCATGGGGGAGACGCCCAGCAAGTGGGCGAGGTCGGAGACCCGTACCACGCGCTCGCGCTGGACGGCTTCGATGATGGCGGAGTGGCGTGCTGCCTGAAGCATCAGGGCCTTTCTGGGAACCTCGTCAAACATGGGGCTGGGTCTGGCACCAGTCTAGGCCGAGGTCCCCGTAAATAAGCGCTAAATACACGACGACGCCGCCCACCCCGGGAGGCGAGCGGCGTCGTCGTGCGTTTGGACCCGGTGACGCTACTTACGCAGCGATTCCGCGATCTGGGTCATGATGCCGGGGTCTGCCAGGGTGGTGGCGTCGCCGGTATCGCGGCCTTCTGCGATGTCCTTCAGGAGGCGGCGGACGATCTTGCCCGAGCGCGTTTTGGGCAGTTCCGGAACGATCAGCAGCTGCTTCGGCTTGGCGATCGGGCCGATTTCCTTGCCCACGTGGTTGC
Source organism: Paenarthrobacter nicotinovorans (assembly GCF_007670255.1). Classification (GTDB taxonomy): domain Bacteria; phylum Actinomycetota; class Actinomycetes; order Actinomycetales; family Micrococcaceae; genus Arthrobacter; species Arthrobacter nicotinovorans_B. The sequence goes on from NZ_SZVS01000002.1 coordinate 1,214, forward strand.
GCAGTTCCAGCACGGTTTCGTCACCGTTGTTTACGGCGTCGCCGCGGAGGATGACGAACGCGACGACGGCCTGGCCGGTGGTCTCGTCGGCGGCACCGACCACCGCTGCTTCGGCGACGGACGGGTGGCTCACCAGGGCGGATTCGATCTCGGTGGTCGAGAGGCGGTGGCCGGAGACGTTCATGACGTCATCCACGCGGCCCAGGAGCCAAACATCGCCGTCTTCATCCTTCTTGGCGCCGTCACCTGCGAAGTACATGGCCTCGAACCGGGACCAGTAGGTGTCCTTGAAACGCTCGGGGTCGCCCCAGATGCCACGGAGCATGGAGGGCCACGGCTCGCGGACCACCAGGTAGCCGCCTTCGCCGTTGGCCACCGAAGCGCCGTTCTCGTCCACGACGTCCACGGCGATCCCGGGAAGCGGGACCTGGGCCGAGCCGGGCTTGGTGGCGGTGACGCCGGGAAGCGGTGCGATCATCTGGGCGCCGGTTTCGGTCTGCCACCACGTGTCCACGATCGGCGCGGGGTGTTCCTTCTTCCCACCGTTCTTGCCGGCGTTTCCGCCGATGACGTCCCGGTACCACATCCAAGCCTCGGGGTTGATGGATTCGCCCACGGAGCCAAGAACGCGGATGGAGGAGAGGTCGTACTTGTCCGGGATGTCACGGCCCCACTTCATGAACGTGCGGATGGCGGTGGGAGCGGTGTAGAGGATGGAGACCTTGTACTTCTCCACGATTTCCCACCAACGGCCCTGGTGCGGTGAGTCCGGGGTGCCTTCGTACATGACCTGGGTGGCCCCGTTGACGAGGGGCGCGTAGGTGACGTACGAGTGGCCGGTGACCCATCCGACGTCGGCGGTGCACCAGTACACGTCCGTTTCCGGGTGGAGGTCGAACACGGACTTGTGTGTGTAGGCGCCCTGGGTGAGGTAGCCGCCGGTGGTGTGCAGGATGCCCTTGGGCTTTCCGGTGGTGCCCGAGGTGTAGAGGATGAAAAGCGGGTGCTCGGAGTCATGTCCGACGGCGGTGTGCTCGGTTCCAGCGACGCCCACGGTGTCGTCCCACCACAGGTCGCGGCCCTCGACCCAGTTGACGTCCTCCCCGTTGCGCTTGACCACGACCACGTTCTGGACTGTGTGGCCTTCTTTGCTGAGGGCTTCGTCCACGGCCGGCTTCAGCGGGGACGGCTTGCCGCGGCGGTAGGTGCCATCGGCGGTGACCACGAGCTTGGCTTCGGCGTCCTCGACCCGGGAGCGCAAGGCGTCGGCCGAGAAGCCGCCGAAAACTACGGAGTGCACAGCGCCGATCCGAGCGCAGGCCAGGAGCGTGATAACGGCCTCGGGAATCATGGGCAGGTACACGGCCACGCGGTCGCCCTTGGCCACGCCCAGGGCTTCGAACGCATTCGCGGCCTTCTTGACCTCTTCGGTCAGTTCCGCGTAGGTGTAGCTGCGGGTGTCGCCGGGTTCACCCTCGAAGTAGATGGCAACGCGGTCGCCCAGGCCGTTTTCGACGTGGCGGTCCAAGGCGTTGTAGGCGGCGTTGATTTCTCCGCCCACAAACCACTTGGCGAAGGGCGGGTTGGACCAATCCAGGGTTTCGGTGAAGTCCTTGCTCCACGTCAGCAGCTCACGGGCCTGCTTCGCCCAGAACGCGGGGCGGTCGGCTTCGGCCTCTTTGTAGGCGTCCGCTGTTGCTACGGCGTTCGCGGCGAACTCGGCCGAAGGCGCAAACTTGCGGTTCTCGTGAAGGAGGTTTTCAAGGGCCTCTACGTGGGGGGCCTGACCGTTCTGAGCCGTTGCAGCTGCAGCGGTGGCCGTGGATCCGGTGGTGTCCTGGGACATGGTGAACCTCATCATTCATCGATCTTTGCTGCGCGGAGCCCGCCGTTAGGTCCGCAGAGTACTGTCCGCCTTCCACACTATCGCCTCGAGACGTCCTACGTGTGCGTGGTCACAAACGCGGCAGCGAGCGGCACATTTTTAGCGCCGAATGGCACCTTGGGCGGCTGGGAAACGCTTACATGACGTACGACGCCGGTCCGCGCCCAGCGCTCTCAGCAGCCAAAACCGGTGCTGCTTTCTGTAAGCAACCTTGGAGTTCGCTGTGGGCGATGCCGTATGGCCGTTTTCGGCTAGAAGGCTGTCAGGGGGGTGGCATAGGCTGAAGAGGTCTTGGGACGCACCCCCAGGCGTGTCCGGCGATCCTGCGGAATCCCGTGGAAATCACTGGACCGGACTGCCCAAGACGCCGCCGTACAAAGGAGAAATACATGAACCAGCTGAGCCCAGGACCGCACGACTCACAGCCGACGGGACCGGACACCACGGCTGGAACGGCCACTGGACCAGATGGCAAAGCTGCTGCCAGCCCTGCGCAATCAACGCCTGCAGCATCAGGAAAAAGCGATGCCACAACCGGTGGCGCCACCAAGTTCGACGCCGTGGCCGGGCCCTTCACCATCCGGGACCTCACCGTCTTTGGTTCCACGCTCCTGATGTTTGTCGCGTCCCTTTTGCCCATGTTCGGCTCCCGCTACAACCTCTGGAACCTCGGCAACCTGTTCTTCCTGCTGCTCGGAATCATCCTGCCGTTGGTCGTGGTGGCGCTCTTCGTCGCCCGCCGCTTGCAGCCGGGAACCATCGTCCGCGTCGGTTCGCTGTCCGTTGACCAATTCGCCTCCGTCACGGCATCCTTTGCCTTCCCTTTGTTCTTCCTGACCATCGCCAATTCGTTCAATGGGAGCGTCCTTCTGGGCTTGGTTGGTTCCGTGGGCCTGCTTGCCGCGACCGTCCTTGCCCCACACCTTCCCTTCCTCTCCGCCGACTTCAAGGGACGTGCCGAGACTCCGGCCCATGTGGTTGCCCGCGAAGCAGCCGTGCCCAGCCGCAAGCCTGCTGCTCCCAAAGCGCCGAAGGCACCTAAAGCGCCAAAAGCTCCCAACGCGAACACGTCGACCTCCACGCCAGGTGCCACCTTCGGTGCTTCCGGCGGGGGATCCTTCAGCGCCGGCACCTCGGGTGCGGGCGCGGGCTTCCCCGGAGCCTCTGCTGCTTACCCGGCTGCCGGCACTGCAACCGGTGCAACCGCAGCCGCCCCTTCCCCCGCTGCCCCGGGCGCAACCGCAGCCAGTGCAACCGCCCCCGGCGCAGCTGCTGCCAGTGCCACCAGCGTGGGCGCACCCAGCCCCTTCGCTCCGCCAGCCAGCTACGGAAGCGAGCCGTCGCAGGCAACGGAAGCTCCCGCCGTCGTGCATTCTGCGGACAGCAAGCTCCCCGGCGAGCCAGCCGGTCAGGAACCTGTCGCAGGGAGCTCGGGTGCGGGCGCCTCGGCTGCGGTACCGGCAACTGAACGGGAGGGCTCTGCCAAGGATGCGCAGCCCGCTGAAGCTCCTGCAGCAGCACCGTCCGCTGCTGCAGAGCCGGCCACCACGCAGCATGCCCAGCAGCCTGCCGCCCAGCAGCCCGCTGCCCAGCAGCCATGGGCAGCCACCATGGCAACCCCGATCGTCTCCGGCGACACCCGCAGGGTCAGCGACACCATCGGTGCCACGGTCGATCCCGCGAGCCGCCCCGAGGAGTCCGATGCGCCGCAGTATGAGGCGTTCTGGTTCGCGGTAGCCCAGCCGCGCACTGCCTACGACGAACGCACGGGCGCCCCGTCCTTCACCATCGAACCCGGTGGCTGGGTGCTCGCACTCGAAGACCGGGGCCATGAGTTCCTGGTCCAGGACACCGACGGCAAGCTGGGGGTTCTTCGGGAGCTCAGCAACATCGAACGCGGCTAGGACGGGACGACGTGGCCATCGCCGAAGCTGGTTCACTGCTCGCACTCAAGCGCCGGGCCCGCAAGATCAACAGGGTCCTCGCGGAAAAGTATCCGTACGCGCACGCGGAGCTGGACTTCACGAATCCCTTCGAACTGGTGGTGGCCACGGTCCTGTCCGCCCAGACCACGGACGTGATGGTCAACCAGGTCACCAAGATCCTGTTTGCCCGCTACCCCGATGCCCGGGCCATGGCCGAGGCCGACCCCGCTGAGCTGGAGGTGATTCTTCAGCCCACCGGCTTTTTCAGGGCCAAGGCCCGGAACGTACTGGCGCTCAGCACGCGGCTGGTGGATGAATACGACGGCGAGGTCCCCGGCAGGCTCGAGGACCTGGTGACGCTGCCCGGCGTCGGACGCAAAACGGCGAATGTTGTGCTGGGCAACGCCTTCGGAGTTCCCGGCATCACGGTGGACACTCACTTTGGACGCTTGGCCCGAAGGTTCGGCTGGACCACTTCGGACGACCCCGTAAAAATCGAGTTCGATGTAGCCGAACTGTTTGAACCGCGGGACTGGACCATGTTGTCGCACCGGGTGGTGTTCCACGGACGCCGGGTGTGCCATTCCCGGAAGCCGGCCTGTGGCGCATGCCCGGTGGCCAGCCTGTGCCCGAGCTACGGTGAAGGCGAAACAGATCCCGTCAAAGCCGCCAAACTGCTCAAATACGAGCTCGCCCCGGGCAACGAGGAACTGCTGGAAAAGCTGCTGGCCGAGACACACCGCGCCGCCGAGATCCGGATGGAATCGCAAAGGAGGCCCGGGTGACCGCGCTTGAGGAACTGACCGCCTTGGTGACAAGGTTCCAGGCCGGTCAGCAGGAGCACTCCGCCCTCTGGGACATGCTCCCCGTCACGGCCGAGACCAACCGTGCAGCTGCGGTGCTCATGCTCTTTGGCGTTCTTGACGACGTCCCCGCGGAGTCGGGCCGCCCCATCGCTCCGGCCGACCTTGACGTCCTGCTCCTGGAACGCGCCCACACCTTGGACGACCACCCGGGGCAAGTGGCCTTTCCGGGCGGCAGCGTGGACCCCGAGGACGAGTCCGTGGTGGCCGCTGCCCTGCGTGAAGCGGTGGAAGAAACAGGGCTGGATGCCAATGGTGTGCGCGTCCTTGGAGTTATCCCCGAGCTTGGACTCATTCGCAGCAACTTCCGCGTGACCCCGGTATTGGCGTGGTGGGATGCTCCGTCCCCGGTCCGAGTGGTGGACTACGCCGAATCCGCGCAGGTTTTCCGGGTTCCTGTCCGCGACCTCCTGGACCCTGCCAACCGGGTCACGGCCACGATTTCCCGCTTCGGGCGCACCTATACGAGCCCGGGGTTCACCATCAACGGCGTGGTGGTGTGGGGCTTTACGGGAATGGTCCTCAGCGGCCTTTTCGACGAGCTGGGGTGGACCGTTCCTTGGGATCGGGCCAAACTCCACGACATCGACCTCTGACGACGCCGCCGGTGGGACCGTTCAGGCGGCCTTGCGGGCCGCCGTCGAACGATCCACGATCAGCCCCGTTGCCGCGTTTTCCCGAACGGCCTCGATCCCGGCCACAACGCCGTCCAGGTGTGGGAATGTTGGCGACTCCGCCACCACAGTCCCATCGGCGGCCGTGAGCCGGAACCGGTACCCCTGACCGTTGTCAGAGAGAATTTCAAACCTGCCTGCCATGCTTCCCCCTTATGATGCTTCCTTGCATGCCCCGGTGGACTGATAAGTCCACTTACCTAGTGAAAATATAGGGAAGCGGCGGCGAACCAAAGTCGCCCGTCATCCGCAGGTCATGGCACCTCATCCGGCGAGATGTGACTGGAAAGTCTGCACGCTTGCCGCTAATGTGCGGCTATTTCGCCTTGTCATAAGAGTCGACGACGGCCACACTCACCGGAAATTCCACGGGAATCGGTCCGAACATCAAGTCCTTGGCTGCAGCGGCGGACTCTTCGATGGCCCTGATGCACGCATCCACGGCGTCATCGGGGGCGTGGACCATGACTTCATCGTGCAGGAAGAAGACGAGTTCCCCTGATGGTGCGCCTTCGGCACGCATGGTCCGCAACCGGCGTCGTAATTCCGCGAGCCAGCACGCTGCCCACTCAGCTGCCGAGCCCTGGACCACAAAGTTCCTGGTGAAGCGTCCGCGGGAGCGGGCCAGGTTGTCGGCCCGGCGTTGCTCCTCCGCAGTGGTTGATTGTTGGCTCCGGAGCCAACCGGCCGACGGCGGCGGGCTGCTTCGTCCGAGCCGCGTGGTGACAGTCCTGCCGGCTTCGCCTTCCCGCGCAGCCTGTTCCACGTACCCCACAGCGCGGGGATAAGTGCGTGCCAGTTGTGGCATGAGCCTGCCGGATTCGCCGGTGGTGGCACCGTAGATGGCTCCCAGCAGCGCGACTTTCGCTTTAGCCCGGTCGCCGCCGAACCCCTGGGCGGCGATGCCGGCGTAGAGGTCCTTGTCGCGGGCAGCCTCAGCCATCTTGGTGTCCTGGGCCAAGGCCACCAGAACCCGCGGTTCAAGCTGCGAGGCGTCAGCGACGATCAGCTTGTGGCCCGGGTCCGCGTGCACCGCCGCACGGATGTTGCGGGGAATTTGCAGGGCGCCGCCCCCGCGCGAGGCCCAACGGCCCGACACCACGCCACCCACCACATATTCCGGGTGGAAGCGCCCGTCCCGCACCCACGCGTCCAGCCACGCCCAGCCGTTGGCGGTGTGGAGGCGGGAGAGTTTCTTGTAGGCGAGCAGGGGCTGGATGGCGGGATGCTTCGACTCCTGGAGCTCCCACTGCCGCGTACTCTTCACCTCGATGCCGTTGCGATGGAGCGCCCGCATGAGGTCCTGCGGCGAATCGGGGTTCAGGCCCGGGGAGTTGAGGATGGTCCGGAGCTCAGTGCAGAGCCCTTCCAAAGCCGGAGGCCTGTTGCCGGGGGCCGGACGTGGGCCAAGGACATCAGCGAGGATCTGCTGGTGCAATTCTTCCCGCCAGGGAACGCCGGCGTGCTGCATTTCGACGGCGATGATCGCGCACGCCGACTCAGCAGCGAGCAACAACTGGAGCCTCTGCCTGCGCTGCTGGTCGCTGCCGACCTGTGCCAGCGCCTCTTGCTGGGCCGCGAATTCCGCTTTCAGTTCCGCCAGGCCTGCCTTGGGATCCGACGGCGTGGGGTCCTCAAACAGCGCGCCTTGATCCGCGGAGGGCGGTGGCGGCTGAAGGATGCGGGGTGGGGTGTCGTCGTCCTGGGTGAGGTGAACCGCGTTCCGGGCGTAGTCCGTGTGGGCAGTGAATTCCGAATGTGCCAGTATCGCTCCGCAGAGCGCCAGGTCATGGCACCGCTCCAGCTCGATGCCGTGGTCCAGCAGTCCCGGATACCAGTCCTGGGCGCGGTGCCACACCCAGCGTGGCCGCTGGGTTTCGAGCTCACGGACGACGCCGGGCAACTCACCACGGGTGACGACGCGGGCGTCCGCAGTAGCTTTTCCTGCAGGAGAGATCCTCTGTATGGCTGCGCCGTCCGGGTGGGCGGCAAGCAGCAAGTACATGCGTCCCATTCTGCCCTGTTGGAAGGACTGCTGCTGTGCACTCTTCAGCCCGGGACGTGCCGGGAACGGCGGCCTGTGGCGCCTGACTAGTCCTCCACAAGCCGTTCCCGGCTGCAAAGGGGCGGGCTTTTTGCACATACGGTCCTTTGGGGGCTTATCCGGGCTTGGGGGGTTGGGCGAGGGTGTTGTCATGAGCAAGCGAATTCGTCGGCACAGGCAACCCATCGGCCAGCCCGAAGAAGGGGATCCGGGCGGCTACTGGCTGCCGCGGGAGGCATCAGGGGTGCTCCTGGTTTCGGCGGACCCCTACCTTCAAGAGGAAGCAAAGCGGATAGTGGCCGCGGCAGGAGGAACTCTTCGAACCGCTGAAGGCGTCAGCGAGGCCGTCCACGGATGGGACAGCGCAGATGTTGTCTTGGTGGGCAGTGATGTCCGGGAACTGCCGCCACGTCGGCGGGCGCCTTCGGTGTTGCTGGGCAAGGCCAGCGATGGAGACGGACTATGGCGCATGGCCGCCGCACTGGGAGCAGAGCGCGTGGCAGTCCTTCCCGACGCCGCCTCCTGGCTTGCCGAACACTTGACCATGTCGGGTTCACCCGATCCCGGTGGGACGGTGACGGGGATCGTGGGTGGCTGCGGCGGTGCGGGGGCATCAACGGCCGCCATTTGGCTTGCCCAGGCCGCGGCCTCCCAAGGAGTCAGCACGCTTCTCATCGACGGCGACCCATGGGGAGGTGGACTGGAACTTGCTGTCACTGATGAGCCGGTTCCGGGTCTCCGGTGGCCGGACTTCCAGGAAAGCAGGGGAAGCATGGATCCTGTCCAATTCAGGGATTCCCTGCCGGTCGCTGGTGGTTTCACGTACTTGTCTTGGCCTGGCACCCGTGAGCCCGTACAAAGTCCGGATGCCGGTGCCATTGCTGCCATCATGGACGCTGCACGCCGGGCGTTCGAGCTCACCTTCGTGGACCTCGGACGGAGCAGTGAGGGCGTGGGAAGACTTTCATGGGACTGCGACAATCTGTTGCTGCTGACAACCGCTCACTTGAGGTCGGCCGTAGCTTCTGCCCGGATCCTGGACGAGCTCCCGCCAGTAGACACTGGCCTGCTGGTGCGCGGCAGCAACGCTTCGCAGGTACAGCCGACTTTCATCGCGGAATCGCTCGGGATCCCGCTGGTCGGGGTGGTTCCCGAGGTACGCGGCGTGGCAGCCGGGACGGAACTGGGCAGGCTGCTGGAACTGGGCCGCCGTAAGGACATCAGCCGCCTCACTGGGAGCGTACTGGAGCTGCACGGAGCCCACCGATGAGCAGGTTCCGTGAAGGGCCGCGCCGCCAGCAGGCACCAAAGCTCGACACGGTGCTACTTGAAACAGTCCGCGAATCGGTCCTGGCTGGCCGGGGACCGGTCACGCCGTCCACCGTGGCGGCAGCCATCCAAGCCAGCGGCAGGTTGCTGGGGACCGCCGGTGCCCTGGAAGCTGCAGAGTCCATCAACGCCGAACTGAGTGGGCTGGGCCCACTGCAACAACTGGCCCAAGACCCCTCTGTTACCGATATCTTCGTCAACGCGCCGGACTCGGTGTGGTTCGACCGCGGGCGGGGTCTGGAACGCAGTTCGGTACGGTTCGACGCTGAGCACCATGTCAGGTCCCTTGCATCACGGCTGGTAGCCGCAGGAGGACGCCGGTTGGACGATGGTTCGCCCTGCGTCGATGTCCGGCTCAAAGGCGGCTACCGCATCCATGCCGTGCTCGCCCCCATCTCGACTGCAGGGACCCTCCTGTCCATCCGCATACGCCGTGAAGAAGTGTTTACTTTGTCCGAGCTGAGGTCAGGCGGAATGTTCTCCGAAAGGATCGAGGCAGTTCTCCGGGCCATCATTGAGCGGAGGCTGACCTTCCTGATCAGTGGCGCAACGGGCTCAGGAAAAACCACCCTCCTGTCCACCATGCTGGGCCTTAGCGATCAGGACGAGCGATTGGTCCTGATCGAGGACGCCGCCGAACTCAACCCGGTCCACCCACACGTGGTCTGCCTTGAATCACGCCACGGGAATCTGGAAGGCGAAGGCAGCGTGGACCTGGCTGAACTGGTCCGGCAGGCGCTGCGCATGCGGCCCGATCGGCTGATCGTTGGAGAATGTCGCGGCGCCGAGGTCAGGGAATTGCTGACGGCGCTGAACACGGGGCATACCGGAGGCGGGGCCACCATCCACGCCAACACAGCCGAAGCGGTACCAGCACGACTCGTGGCCCTCGGTGCGCTCGCGGGCTTGAACGCCGAGGCCGTTCAGTTGCAGGTCTCCTCTGCCCTGGACGCAGTCATCCATGTGGCCAGGACCCAGGCGGGGCGACGAGTGACGTCCATCGGGATGATGCTCCAGACCCCCAAAGGTCCGGAAGTAGTGGCCGCGCTGACCTTGGGCCCCGCCGGCATTGTGGAAGGACCGGCATGGCTGGAGTTGTCCAGGCGCCTTTTCCCGGAGCTGCAGCCATGATGAGCATCATGGTTCTCGTCCTGGCCTATGCGGCGTGGCTGCAGTTCCGGGGCGACGAGGCGGGCCGTCGTCGCAGGACACGAAGCCTGGGCAAGCCGGGGGACCCCGGTTCCCGTCCGCCCAGGGCAGCCCCGGCCCAAAGATTGCTGCGACGCCGTTCTCCCGAGCCGCTCAAACTCGTGGTCCTCGTTCAGCAGTTGGCCGCCCTCCTGCGCGGCGGGCGCGGCACGTCGGCACTGTGGGAAGAATTGTGGCTTGTCCATGATCCGCGATCCGCGGGCGAACCTGCCGCGCAGACCGGAGCCGGCCGTGGAACGGGTTCCCTGCCCCTTCGGTCAACCCTTTCCGCTGAGTCCTTGAAGGTGCTGGGCGCAGCACGGGCCGCCTCCACGTTGGGGAATTCTCCCGCTGAGGCGATCCGCCGGACAGCAGCGCAAACTTACCCACCGCGCGGGAGTTCCGAACGGAGGGTGTGGATGGAACTGGCTGCCTGCATGGACGTTGCCGAAGCGAGCGGTTGTCCGCTCGCGGATCTCCTGACCCGGTTCGCTGCACAGCTCGAAGCTGAGGAAGACGCCGAAGCTGCCCGCCAAACCGCGCTCGCAGGTCCGAAGGCCACTGTTCGGCTGCTGTCATGGCTTCCCTTGTTCGGCTTGGTCCTCGGCATGATCCTGGGTGTGGACCCCCTGGGAATCCTGCTGGGAAACCCTTGGGGCGTTGCCACCTTTGCCGCCGGACTTTTGCTCACAGTTGCCGGACGTATCTGGTCCTCAACATTGGTCGCTGCCGCAGCGGGAGGCAACTGATGGCGGGAGCCGGGGTCCTGGTGATGGTGGGAATCCTGGCCCTTGCGGCGTTCGTCGCTTTCGCTGTCCCCACCAGGGCGAGCTTGTTCCTTGCCGCCCGCCCCGGGTCGTCGGGGACCAGCGGCGCTTCGGGTAGTGCGGGCACTTCCGTGGACGGCCTTCGCGATCCGGCGATGATGCTGGAGCTCGTGGCTTGCATGCTGGACGCCGGCGCCGGAATCGGGAGGTCATTGGACCTGCTCGCTGGAGCAGCGTCGCCTCCCATCAGCCAGTCACTGCGACCTGTCGCCGGTGCATTGGCCATTGGCACCGACTGGGAAACTGCCTGGCGCACGCCTGCACAGCACACACCTGAGGTCTTGCGGCTGAAGGAAGCACTTGCCTTCGCTGCGCTCACAGGAGCACCGTCGGCCTCGATCCTGTACGCCCAAGCCGCCAGGGAACGGCGCGAAAGCTTCAGGGCCGCTGAAAAGCGTGCGGCTGCCTTGGGCGTGAAGCTCGTGGTGCCGTTGGGTCTTTGCTCTTTGCCGGCCTTCATCTGCCTGGGCATTGTTCCAGTGCTGATCGCCATGCTGCCTTCGGCCTGAACTCTGCTCCACCGCACGACCTGCACTCTTCCTCCACATTGGGCCTTTTGAACGGGTTATCCACTTGCACGAATCGCATACTTTCAGCCCCTGCCGGACCACGGAAGAGTCGAATCAGCCAGATACCGCTGGCACCCCTAGAAAGGAATCCACCGTGTTATCAACATTCACTCCACCTGCTGCCGGGTCGGTCACCCGCCACGTCTCGTCCCTGCCCACCACTGCCGGAGCCGAATCACGTCAGGCCATGGTGGCGGTCCGGGGCCCGGAGGGTGGGAACGAGCCCGTGAGGCGGCGGAGTCGGCCCCGGACAAGACCCCGGAGACTGCTCATGGGTTCGGAGTCGGGCATGGCCACCGCGGAGTACGCAATCACCACTCTGGCCGCAGTTGGTTTGGCCGGTTTGCTGGTGGTCATCCTCCGCAGCGAAGAAGTCCGCGGCTTCCTGCTCAACGTGATCCGTACGGCCCTGTCCTTGCCATGACGGAGGTGCTGCTTGTCCGCAGGATGGCCGCCCCGAAACGTCGGGAGGGCGGAGCCGTGACTGCCGAGTTCGCTGTCGCGTTGCCGGCTGCGGTTCTGTTGCTGGCTTTCCTGCTGGCAGGCGGCGCTGCGGGCATCACCCAGTTGCGGTTGGAGGAGGCGGCCAGGGCCGGTGCCCGGGCTTCCGCGCGGGGCGAAACGCCAGCTGTTGTGCAGGGGACCGTCACGCGGCTGGCCGGGGAAGGCGCCAGTTCATCGCTGACAGCCGACGGCGGCTGGCTTACGGTCACTGCTTCATCACCGGTCGGGGGAGCCATGGGGTCACTGATCCCTTGGAGATTGACGGCGTCGGCGTCCGCCCGCGCAGAGGCAGGAACACCGTGATCCGGCGATCGGTCAGTTTCAACAGCGAGCGCGGCTCCGGATCGGTGCTTGCCCTGGCGCTGGGAGCCGTGGTCATGGCCCTCTTGGTCGGCGTGCTGTTTTTGGCGCAGGCTGGGGTGATGGCCTCACGCGCCGCGTCTGCTGCCGATCTTGCCGCCCTCGCAGGCGCAGATGCCGCCCGTGGGCTGACCTCGGGAGAGCCGTGTGCCGTGGTGTCGGAGGTGCTCGGACATCACAATGCAACGCTCAGCTCTTGCGTGGTGACCGGCGGCGAGGTGGTAGAGGTCGTGACGGAACTGGCCTATCCGTTCAGCTGGGGCGTTGCTACGGGACATGCCAAGGCGGGGCCACCGCCGTGAGCGCCGGGTGCTTAGACAGCATCCTTGAGCAGGACGCCAAGGAGGGTGATGGCGGCTGCCTTGTCCAGAGGATTGTTCTTGTTCCCGCATTTGGGCGACTGGACACAGGACGGGCAGCCGGCTTCACACTCACAGGCTTTGATGGCGTCCCGGGTGGCGGTCAACCAGGTTTTCGCTTTCTCGAAGCCCCGCTCCGCGAAGCCGGCGCCACCGGGATGTCCGTCGTAGACAAAAATCGTCGGTACGCCGGTATCAGCATGCAGGGCTGTGGAGACACCTCCAATGTCCCACCGGTCGCTTGATGCCACCAAGGGCAGGAGCCCTATGGCCGCGTGCTCTGCCGCATGGAGGGCTCCGGGGAACTCGGCCTCCACCAGGCCGGCTCCATGCAGTGATCTGTTGTCCACCACGAACCAGACCGCCTTGGTGAACAGATCACGGGCACCCAGATCCAAGGGTTCTTCGCCAAGGATCTCGTTTGAAATCAACGCCTTACGCTGAAAGGACACAACTTGGGTGGTCACTTTGACGTCGCCAAAGTGAACTGTGATGTCTCCCCACTGAACCGAGCGCGTGGTCTCAAGAACCTCGATCTGCGTCACATCCCGTGCAGTGGTGTAGAAGTCGGGGTTCACCCGCCGCACCATGACGCAATGGTCGGTCTCGTTGAGATCTTCCACCAGGTAGCTGTCGCCCTGATGGACATAAATGGCGCCCGTGTGGGCTTGGTAATGCGTCTGCGGCGAGTCCATCGTTCCCAGGAGGGAACCGGTCTCGGCGTCCACGATGCTCACCGGGCCGCCGCCATCAGCCCGCAGGTTCACCATTCCTGCGGCACTTTCGGGGTGGGTCCAGAACCACCCGGCGGGTCGCTTGCGCAGATACCCCTGTGTCACCAGGCGATCAAGCAATCCCTCTGCAGTGGGACCGAACAGATCGAGCTCGGCCGGGCCAATGGGCAGCTCGGCGGCCGCTGCGCACAGGTGTGGTCCCAGGACGTAAGGGTTGCCGGGATCGAAGACGGTGGCTTCCACGGACACGTCGAAGATGGCCTCCGGGTGGTTCACCAGGTAGGTGTCCAGGGGATCGTCGCTGGCGACAAAGGCGGCAATTGCGTCCTGCCCGGCCCGTCCTGCCCGGCCAATCTGTTGGAACAAGGAAGCGCGGGTGCCCGGCCAACCGGCCACCAGCACAGCATCCAGCCCCGAGATATCGATGCCGAGTTCCAGGGCAGAGGTGCTCGAAACTCCAAGCAACTGACCGGACCTGAGGGCTTGTTCCAAGGCTCGCCGTTCTTCGGGCAGATAGCCGGATCTGTAGGCTGCCACCCGCCCAGGAAGGCTGGGGTCAACCTCGTCCAGAAGCCGCTTGGTGATGGAAGCGATGGACTCCGCCCCGCGCCGGGACTTGATGAAGGCGATGGTGCGGATCCGCGAAGACACGAGGTTGGCCAGGATGTCGGCCGTTTCTGCGACTGCTGTCCGGCGCTGTTTAGCGCCGTTTTCGCCCTTGATGTCGGTCAGCGCGGGTTCCCAGAACGCTACTGTGGTGGACCCGTGCGGGGAGCAATCCTCGGACACTTCACGGACGGGCGCACCAATGAGGCGACCAAAGGAAACAGCGGGATCGGACGCGGTGGCCGAGGCCGCGATGAACACCGGCTCGGGGAAGGAAGTCCCTGCACCGTAGTAGGCACAAATCCGGCGCAAGCGTCGCATGAGGTTTGCCACATGCGATCCGAAGACCCCACGGTAGCTGTGTGCTTCGTCCACGATCACGTATCGCAACCTTCGGAAGAACCTTGCCCACCACGTGTGGTTCGGAAGGATTCCAAAGTGCAGCATGTCAGGGTTTGCCAGGATGAAATTGGCGTGGTCCCGGATCCAGCGCCGGGAGGCGGGATCAGTATCGCCGTCGTAGGTTTCGGCACGGACAGTCGGGAGGTTCAGCGCCCTGATGGCTGCCAGTTGGTCAGCGGCCAACGCTTTGGTGGGCGAGAGATAAAGGGTGACGGCGCCGTCGTCGTGGATTTTTCCGGGGTCGGACAAGACACGCAACTCGGAACGATGGATCGCATCCAGTGCCGGCAACTGATAGGCCAGGGACTTTCCCGAAGCTGTCCCGGTGGCAATGACAACGTGCTGGCCGTCATGGGCGATGTCGGCGGCCTGGATCTGGTGCCGGTACGGTTCGTGGATGCCCAGTGTCCCGTAGCTGGCCACGACATCCGGGTGTACCCAAGCCGGCCAGGGCTCGCTGACCGCTTTCCGGGCCGGGATGGTGTGGACATGGCGCAGTTGCTCAGGGTCCGGGGTCCGGCCCAGCAGGGAGATCAACGAATGAGGTGCAGCCACCAAATCATTCTGTCACCCTGCAGGGACGCCCGATGGCGGCACCCAAGGGAACCGCCGTCGACCAGGGCCGCACAACGGCGGAAGCTACGCCACGGAGAGGTCGGAACCTTCCGCGCCGCTGACGGACATCATGAGGACGTGGCAGACAACGTCCCAGCCCAAGTGCGAGTACAGCTTTTGGCCGTCGAGGGATGCAAGGAGGAGGCCGTTTTCGACGTCGTGCGAGAAAGCCTGCGCGGCCAAGGCTTTCATGATGAAGCTGCCCAGACCGCGACGCTGGAACCCCGGCTCGGTGACGATCTTGTCAAACACGGCGGTCCCGTCCACCACGTAGACCCTGCCGCTTGCAGCCACCTGCTCGCCGGCGTGCACTACTGCGTGATGGACTCCATTGGATTCGGAGGTGGCAAGTTCGAGGTCGTCGTCGGGGAGCCAGGGGTCCTCGGCGTCCTGGGTTTCCATGTCGACGATCATCATGGTTTGCGAAGCGGAGGTCACGGTCAGCCCATGTTGTTCGGCAAGGTATTTGTACCGTTGGACGTCATTGGTGAGGATGGTCAGGATCCGGCTGGAGGATTCTGCGGTCTTGCCGGCCAGTGCGGCGAACTCGTCGTCGGAGGGATCATAGGCGAAGTACTCCCAGTCACCGGTTTTGTCGGCGCGAAAAGCCGCAGGGAAACGGCCCTCCTGGCGTGACTCGTAGCCCCGGCAGCCGGACCAGCCGGCCACCCAGACTTCCAAAAGGTGCGCAATGTCTTCAACCAAGGCGTCTGGACTCATGTAGAGAGAGTATGCCAGCGCTCCCTGAAGGAACAGAGCGATGTCAACGGAAGAATCTTTGCTTATGGAATTGTGACGTGGGCTATCTCCCGCACCTGCGTTTTACTGCACCAAGTACCCTTTAACAGTGGCTTTGAACCGAATTGTGCTCTTCTATGGCTTTACCCCGATCGCTGATCCCGACGCCGTGCGTCTATGGCAGCGTGCCCTCTGCGAAAAGCTTGGCCTCAAGGGCAGGATCCTTATTTCCAAGGACGGCATCAACGCCACCGTGGGCGGCGAGCTGAACAACATGAAGCAGTACGTGAAGACCACCAGGGAGTACAAGGGGTTCCACGGCATCGACTTCAAATGGTCCGAAGGCGGAGCAGATGATTTCCCGCGGCTCAGCGTCAAGGTCCGCGACGAGATAGTGTCCTTCGGCGCACCGGGCGAGTTGAAGGTTGACGCGAATGGCGTCGTCGGCGGGGGCAAGCACCTCCAGCCCGAAGAACTTCACGCCCTGGTTGATGCCAAGAAGTCCAACGGCGAAGACATCGTGTTCTTCGACGGCCGCAACGCGTTCGAGGCACAGATCGGCAAATTCAAGGACGCCATCGTCCCGGATGTGGACACCACCCATGACTTCATCAAGGAACTCGACTCCGGCAAATACGACGACCTCAAGGACAAACCTGTGGTCACGTACTGCACAGGGGGAATCCGTTGTGAGGTGCTCTCCAGCCTGATGGTCAACCGGGGCTTCAAAGAGGTCTACCAGCTTGATGGCGGCATTGTCCGCTATGGAGAAACCTTCAGGGACCAAGGCCTGTGGGAAGGCTCCCTGTATGTGTTCGACAAGCGCATGCACGTCGAATTCAGCGACGAAGCCAAGACCATCGGCGAGTGCGTGAGGTGCGCGGCGCCCACCAGCAAATTCGAGAACTGCTCCAATCCCAGCTGCCGCACGCTGACCCTTTACTGCGCCGAATGCGCGTCAAGCCCGGAGACCCTCCGCTGCCCCGGTGGCTGCGAAGCTGTCTGAGACAGGGTTCAAAGCCTGCTGACGCGGTAGGCAAAGTTGGCATCCGACCCCGCCCCCACGGTGATGGAAAGCACTGCGTCCTTGTCCAGCTGGACTACGCTGACCCGCGCGTTGGCGCATCCGAGGGTAAGGTCGATAAGTTCTGCCTCTCCCAGTTTCACCGCGAACTTCACCCGGCGTGTACCCCGGCACGCCAAGGTCACCGCGTAGGTGCCACCCGGCAGCACCACTGTTTGCTCAGTCTTTGACTCGCCTGCGGCCAGATAGCCGTTGCTTGAATAAAACGACTGCCCCTGCGATTCGGGCAAGGACGCGGCCGCCCACTCATCCAGGGCCTGCCCGGTGACGGTTTCCAACAAGGCAGGATCCGGTGGCAGGACTACGTTCGCCGCGGTCGAGGTAGCGCTGGGCTCACCGCGACCGCCGTCCTCATACGTATATTCGCAAGCAGCCACGCTTCCGCAGAGCATCAAGAGTACGACGGCGGTCCTCGCCAGCCGCTGTACCGTTACGGAGGGAGCTGCCTTGCTGCCCATGAACTGACTTTACGCCGCTGCGGGCCCTGGCTGAAGGCCGCGTTGGCAGGGGTGGTGACGTTCTAGCTTGCTGCCGGTACCACGTGGTAAGCGAAGATCAAGGGCGCGTCCACACTGCTGGTCGAGATGCTCAACATACCCGTCGTCGGTACCTTGATTTTGACGACGTCCAAGCTTCCGTTGCAGGCTGCAGCGGCGTCGGTGATGTTCTTCCCGTCCGAAGAAACCGCAAAGTAGGCTTTGCCGCCGCCATCGCAGGCCATGGTCAGCGTGTAGTTTCCGGGCGGGACGTTGGCGGACTCCTTGACCAGCGGATCCCTGTTGAGAATTTTGCCCGAATCCTCCAGCACGGTGTTGCTGGCTGCGGGGAGTACTTTGCCTTTCCATGCGGGAACGTCCGCGTCCTGGATGTTGACCGGAGCCTGGCAAGCTGAGACCCCAAGAAGAGCCGCCGCGGAAAGGGCTACAAGGCCGGCAGCGCGCCCTGTGGAGGAGAAGTTGAGCATGAATCCAACGCTACCGGGTCCGGGAGGGCCTGATTGTCCACATAGCGCGGCCAAGGAACCCGCGGGCCGGGTGTGCCACCCCTACACTGGCAAGGTGACTGACACAGCTTCCTTGTTTACCGCCGGCTCCGTTGACGATGCTCCCCGCAGTGACCGGCCGGACCTCCTCCTGGCCCTCGCCGCGGATCTTCGTGCGATCTCCTACACCGTGGATGGAGTGGCGGAATTCCTGGGGGAGTCGGCCTCGCAGGCGTTGTCCCGGGACCAGCTGGTACCTGCGCTGTTGGCCAGTGAACGGCTGGCAGTCTCTGAAGACCCTGCCGTCCGCTCCCTGTCGACCATCGTCCGGCTGTGGCTGCTGGCGGTTCCGCAGACCGTCGCCGACGTCGATGCCGCACTTCCCGGAACCGGTTCCCGTGGCCTTTATGCTCTGGGGCTTGTAGTCCTCGATTCCGGGATGGTCCGCGCCAAAGTGGACCTTCGCCCTTATGGGTGGGACGCCAATGCCGACGGCAGTGGTGGCGCGGAACTCTGGGTGGCCAGTGATCTCGCTGCCCATCAGCAACCGGGGGTCCTGCGGCACGATCACGTCCTGGGGATTGGACGTGCGTCCACAACGCTCGTCCAGACCACCATCCGGCAGCACACCGGACGGGCGCTGGACCTGGGGACCGGCTGCGGAATCCAGACCTTCCACCTCCTGCACCACTGCGAGCATGTCACCGCGACTGACATCTCCGAGCGGGCGCTGGCCTTCACCCGCTTCAACCTGTTGCTCAACGCAGCGGAGCTGGATCTGGACCCGAACAACCTTGAGAGCCGCGTGAGCCTGAAGCTGGGTTCCTTGCTGGAGCCAGTGACCGGGGAATCTTTCGGCCTGGTGGTGTCCAACCCGCCGTTCGTGATCACGCCCCGGACGGGTGGGGAATCCTCCGCTGACCAGTTCACGTACCGGGACGGCGGACTGCCCGGCGATGAGATCGTGGCATCCCTGGTGCAGACCCTCGCCTCCGTGCTGGAGCCCGGCGGCACTGCGCAGATGCTGGGCAACTGGGAGGTTGCTGCGGGGACTGACTGGAAGGATCGTCCCCAGGCCTGGCTCAAGGATTCCGGCCTGGATGCGTGGTTCATCCAGCGCGAGCAGGTGGGTCCTGAACAATATGCGGAAACCTGGTTGCAGGACGCCTCGCAGAACCGCGACGGCGAACACTACAAAGACGCCTACGCCGCGTACCTCAACGACTTTGCGTCCAGGGATGTGGAGGGAATCGGCTTTGGCATGATCTGGCTGCGCCGCCCCGCGCCGGGCCACAGTGCAGTCATGAGCCGGTTCGAGGAGATCACTTACCCCATCGAACAGCCGGTCGGTCCACATCTGGGCGCTGCGGTAGAGCGGGCAGATTGGGTGGCCGCCAACCCCATTCAAGAGGCACATCTGGTCGTGGCCGAGGACGTTACAGAGGAACGGCACCAGCGCCCGGGAGCCGAACACCCGGGAGTAATACTCCTACGACAGGGCGCCGGGCTGCGGAGAACCAATCTGCTGAGCACAGAACTGGCGGGTTTCGTCTCGGCTTGCGACGGACAACTGTCGGTCCGCCAAATTGTTTCCGCGTTGGTGGCTCTCCTGGGCGGTGACGAATCCTTCGACGAGGACGCTTTCCGTGAAGGTCTCCTCAACGAAGTCACCAACCTTGCCCTGGACGGTTTCCTGCTTCCCGACTCCGACGGGCCAAGCGCATGAATGGCCCGGACATGCGTCGTTCGTCCAAGACCGGCCCTCCTGTTAGTGACGCTGACTACACTGATGAAGTGATTGCGAACAACGAGACATCCTCAACCCCAGGCGACCTTCCTCGGCGGAAGCGGGCAGAGAAGACGGTTGAGATCACCGACCCCAAGGCCATCCGCGCCCTCGCGCACGCTGCCCGTATTGAGGTCATCTCAGAGCTCTACGCCACTCAGGTCAGCCACACGGCCACTGAACTAGCTGCAAGGACGGGTCTCACCCCAAGCGCCATGAGCTACCACCTCCGGGCACTCCAGAAATGGGGCATCGTGGCTCCGGCGGAGAACTCCGGAGACGCACGCGAAAGGCGATGGAAAGCGGCCGGTACGGACTTCACCATCTCGGGCGGCAGCGTTGCCAGCCCGGAGATCGCGGTGGTGGACCTCGAACTCGATGCCTTCCGGCGCCGTGCTTCGGCGTTTGCCAAAGCCAGGGGTGAGCGCCGGCAGAGGGGAGAAACGGCGGAGGAACCGGCAGCCGTGGTGCTCTCCAGCAATCTGTTGTACTTGACCAATCCGCAAAGGAAAGAGCTTGCGGACCGAATCCGGGAGGTCGTTCGCGAGTACGAACTTGAGGATCCCACCCGGATTCCCGAGGGCGCCGTCCGGATGGCAACGTTGTGGTCGATGATCCCGGACGACCGCGTGGCACCGGGGCAGTAGCGCCATCCCAGGTCCCCGAAGGACCGCCTGGTTTTCCGGCCCAAAGCGCAGGATTCTGCAAACTATGGTGAACTAGGCCAATATGGGCAGCAGCCCAATTACACATTTTTTCTGTAGGAGCACCGTGCCCAGCAAGGCAAAAACCGGCAAGAAACTCGTGATCGTGGAGTCTCCGGCCAAGAGCAAGACCATCGCCAAGTACCTTGGCGAGGGCTTCATCGTCGAGGCTTCCATCGGCCACATCCGTGACCTTCCGCAGCCCTCCGACCTCCCTGCAGAACTGAAGAAGACCTCGCTGGGCAAGTTCGCCGTCGATATCGAAAACGACTTCAAGCCGTACTACGTCGTTTCCCCCGACAAGAAGAAAAAGGTTGCCGAACTCAAGGCCCAGCTGAAAGACGCTGACGCTCTCTACCTCGCAACCGATGGGGACCGCGAAGGCGAAGCCATCGCGTGGCACCTCATGGAGGTCCTGAAGCCCAAGGTTCCCGTTTACCGCATGACCTTTGGTGAAATTACCAAGGAAGCAATCCACAGGGCCATGGATAACCTGCGCGATGTCGACGGTGCGCTCGTTGATGCCCAGGAGACGCGTCGTATTCTTGACCGGCTCTATGGTTATGAGATTTCCCCGGTCCTGTGGCGCAAGGTTGCCCGGGGCCTCTCGGCTGGTCGAGTGCAGTCCGTGGTGACCCGCATGGTGGTGGACCGTGAACGCGAACGCATGGCGTTCCGCGCGGCTTCCTACTGGGACCTGACCGGTCAGTTCGGTGCGGGATCGGGCTCGTTCAAGGCAAAGCTTGCTGCGGTTGACGGCGCAAAGGTTGCCAGCGGCCGCGACTTCAACGACAACGGCCAATTGACGTCCTCCAACGTGGTCCACCTGAACGAGGAACGTGCCACGTCCTTGGCCGCTGGGCTGGAAAACGCAGATTTCCGTGTCCGCTCCGTCGATACCAAGCCGTACACCCGCAGGCCGGCAGCTCCGTTCACCACCTCGACCTTGCAGCAGGAAGCAGGCCGCAAGCTGCGGTTCTCCTCCAAGAGCACCATGCAGATTGCGCAGCGTCTGTATGAAAACGGCTACATCACCTATATGCGTACGGACTCCTCGGCGCTGAGTGATGAAGCACTGACCGCGTCCCGCCGCCAGGCTGCTGAACTCTATGGGCCCGAGTATGTGCCGCAAAGCCCGCGCGTCTATGCGAACAAGGCCGCCAACGCCCAGGAAGCACACGAGGCCATCCGTCCCGCCGGTGACTCCTTCCGTACGCCTGCCCAGGTTGCCAAACAGCTCAGCGGTGACGAGTTCCGCCTGTACGAGCTCATCTGGAAGCGCACGGTAGCCTCGCAGATGGCCGACGCCAAGGGTTCCACGGCTACGATCCGCCTGGGTGCAGTTGCCTCCGATGGGCGGGACGCAGAGTTCTCTGCCTCCGGTACTGTCATTACCTTCCCCGGCTTCCTGGCCGCCTACGAAGAGGGCAAGGACGAAAGCCGCGGCGACGACGATTCTGATGAAGCCCGCCGCCTGCCGAACGTTGCCAAGGATGATTCCCTGACGGCGTCGGACATCGTGGCTGTTGGTCACGAAACGTCCCCGCCCCCGCGTTACACCGAAGCTTCCCTCACCGCGGAGCTGGAAAAGCGCGGCATTGGCCGTCCGTCAACGTACGCGTCCACGATTTCCACCATCCAGGACCGCGGTTACGTCCGTAAGCAGGGCTCCGCCTTGGTTCCCAGCTGGATCGCGTTCTCGGTCATCCGCTTGCTGGAACAGCACTTCACGGACTACGTGGATTACGAATTCACGGCGGACATGGAAGGCGACCTGGACAAGATCGCCAACGGCCAGGCTGCCGGGACCGAGTGGCTCAAGCACTTCTACTACGGTGAGGACGCCGATCCCGGCCTGCTCAGCATCGTCAACAACCTCGGCGAGATCGACGCGCGCGAGATCAACTCGGTTCCCATCGCTGAGGGCATCACCCTCCGAGTGGGCAAGTTCGGGCCGTACCTGGAAAGCTCCATCCCCACCGTCGATGAGAAGACAGGCGAAGTGGTTGAGTCCGCCCGCGCCAACGTCCCGGAAGAGCTTGCCCCCGACGAACTCACGGCGGAAAAAGCCAAAGAGCTGATGGAGACGGCCGCCCCCGAAGAACGTGTCCTGGGAACGGACCCCCACACCGGTCACACGGTGGTGGCCAAGAACGGCCGTTACGGTGCCTACGTCACCGAGATCATCCCGGAGATGACCGAAGAGGAACTGGCCAACCAGCCGGTGGAGTACTACAAGAACGGCAAGCCGAAGCCCCCCAAGAAGCCGGTCAAGGCCAAGCCCCGCACGGGTTCCTTGTTCAAGTCCATGACGGTGGACAGCGTGACCCTCGATGAGGCCCTGCAGCTCATGAGCCTTCCGCGGGTCCTGGGCGAGGACGCTGAGGGCAACCCCATCACTGTCCAGAACGGCCGCTTTGGCCCGTACTTGAAGAAGGGTACGGACTCCCGCTCCATCGGATCCGAAGAGGAAATTTTCACGATCACCCTGGACCAGGCCCTGGAGATCTACTCGCAGCCGAAGCAGCGCGGCGCACGGGCGGCCGTGCCGCCGTTGGCTGAGTTCGGACCGGACCCCGTTTCGGAGAAGAACATCGTGGTGAAAGAAGGACGGTTCGGGCCCTACATCACCGACGGCGTCACGAATATCACTGTCCCGCGCTCAACGTCCCTTGAGGAACTGACCCGGGAACGCGCCGTCGAGCTTTTGGCCGAAAAGCGGGCCAAGGGACCGGTCAAACGGACCACTACACGCAAGGCACCTGCAAAGAAGGCAGCAGCCAAGAAGTAGTCGAGGGCCGGCCGGGGAGCATTCGCGAATTGCGCCCCGGCCGGCATCGTGGTCGAGTAGAACCATGACTGAACAGACGGTTTCACCGGACAACCAACCTTTGAACGACCTCGAGGCGAAGCTCGCCATGGCCGACCAGCCGGATGCGAACCCCGTGGACGTCATCCTCGCGTTCCTGAACAACGAGGTCTACCTTGTCAGCTCGGAAGCTGTCGATGGTCCCGACTCCTCGGTTGAGCCGCTGGTGCTCTCGAACGCTGACGGACAACCCGTTTTGGCTGTCTTCAGCCACCCCAGCCGCGTTGACGAGCGCTTCCTCGAAGCCGCTCCGCACGTCCTGGGCACCATGGGTTCAGCGATCCTGGGCAATATCGGCGACGAGCTCGGCATGGTCATCAACCCGGGCAGCGAATTCGGCTTCGAAATCGATCCCGAGGGCATCGCCAATATCCGGCGTGACTTCAAGCGCGCCGACGAGGTGGATCAGGCGCAGGTGGATCAGGCGGAATAGGAACCCGGCTTCCTTCCCGTTGGCGAAACGTCACTGCCAAGTTGCTTACCGGGCTTCGAATCGGTGAATAATGGCAGAATGCGTCTTGGCGTTCTCGACATCGGGTCCAATACCGTCCACCTGCTTCTGGTGGATGCCCACCCTGGCGCGCGCCCGGTAGCTTTCGCTTCCCATAAGCGCCCGCTTTCCCTGGTGCAGTACCTCGACGGTGACGGCAATATCAGCGACGCCGGCCAGCATGAGCTCATCGAATTTGTCTTGGAGGCCTGGGAGTTCGCTGCCAGCCACAAGGCAGAGGATCTCCTGGCTTTTTGTACCTCCGCCATCCGCGAGGCAACCAACGGCCCGGAGGTCCTGGCAAGGGTCAAGCATGAAACGACAGTGACCCTCCAGGAACTCACCGGCAGCGAAGAAGCATCCATGACCTTCTTCGCCGTCCGGCGTTGGTACGGCTGGGGTGCCGGCCCGATCCTGGACCTTGACATCGGTGGCGGCTCCTTCGAAATGGCGTACGGAACGGACGAGCTCCCCGAGTTCGCAACGTCGGTCCCGCTGGGGGCCAGCCGGTTGACGCGGGACTGGCTCCACGATGACCCTCCCAGCGCCAAGAGCGTCAAGGAACTGCGCCGCTACATCCGGTCCACGTTGAAACCAGTGGTCCGCGACTTCCACGACCTTGGCCGCGCCAACCTGGTGGCCGGAACCTCCAAGACGTTCCGCTCACTGGCCCGTATCGCCGGCGCCGCGCCGAGTGCTGCCGGTCCCTACGTGAAGCGCGAGCTTCATGCCGCAGATCTGGGCTTGTGGGCGCAGCGCATTTCCGCCATGACAGTCGCGGACAGGCTGTACTTGCCAGGTGTTTCGGAAGCGCGGGCGCGGCAGTTGCTGGCGGGTGCGCTGGTGGCTGAAGCTGCCCTTGAACTGTTCGAATTCCCGACCATGGAGATCTGCCCATGGGCTCTCCGGGAAGGCCTGATCCTGCGGCGACTGGATCAGCTGGTCTTCGAAGAGGCCTTGGATCCCGCTCCCCATGTGGGAAAGAGGAAGAAGAAGGACAAGTCCAAGAAGAAAGCTGCCAAGGAGAGCAGCCCAACCCCAGATAGTGATGAATCCCAGCCGGATGTGAAAGAGTTTCCGGTCCCGGTAAATACCCCTGCCCCTTCCCCCATACCAGCCCCCGCGGCAGGCGGGCTGGCCTCCTGAGATGAGCAACGACGTCGAACCTGAAGTGAATGACCGCCAGATCCCCGTGGCGCTTTCCAGCGCCTCCGTTTATCCCCTGAGCGTCCATGACGCCTTCGCTGTGGCCCAGGACCTGGGTTACGAGGGCGTTGAGGTGATGGTGACCAACAATGCCGTGAGCCAGGACCCTGCGGCCCTGATCCAGCTCAGCCACCGCTACAACCAGGAGATCGTGTCGATCCACGCCCCGACTTTGCTGTTGACCCAGCAGGTGTGGGGGACTGCGTGGAACAAGATCGAGCGGTCCTGCCAGATGGCCACCGAGGTGGGCTGCGACACTGTGGTGGTCCACCCTCCTTTCCGCTGGCAGTCCAACTATGCGGAGAACTTCGTTGAGGGCGTGCGTGAAATCGCCACCATGTACAAGGTCCGCATCGCGGTGGAGAACATGTACCCGTGGCGCGTGCGCGGACGTGAAGCGGTTGCCTACCTGCCGCACTGGGACCCGCTGGGGCAGGATTACGACGACGTCACCTGGGACTTCTCGCACGCCGCCACTGCCGGGGCCAACAGTTTGGAAGCCATCAAAGCCCTGGGCAGCAAACTCCGGCACGTCCACCTGACCGACGGTTCGGGTTCGGGCAAGGACGAGCACCTGGTTCCAGGTACGGGGACCCAGCAATGCGCGGACGCTTTGCAGCATCTGGCGGCTTCGGGCTTCGACGGCGTGGTGGTGGCCGAGATTTCAACGCGCAAGGCAAAAGTGGCGGGGGAGCGGGAGGAAATGCTGGCCGAAACCCTGCGTTTCGCACGCCAACACCTCACGGTTCCGCTGGTTCGCAGCACGGACCAGTAACCCGCAGCACGGACCGGTAAGCCGAAACCGCGGGCTAAAGGCGCCGGTTAATGCCCGGTTAAAAGCGAAAGCACCGGCGGCCGAATCGGGAAATGGGGGAAAACCCGTCCGGCCACCGGTGCTGCTGGCGGACATCCCCATGCCCGCCTCATCACTCGCACCCTCAATGAGGTAACTACTAAGTTACGGACCGTGCATGAGTGCTGCCTGCAATAACCTTGGGAACAAGCTGTGAATCCGGAACCCATTCGACCCCGTCCGAGCTCAACTGCAATGATGGAGCCATGAGCAACCGAATCGCATTCCTTGGCTGTGGATCCATGAACGAGGCCATCATGGGGGGCCTGCTCGCCGCGGGCACTGACCCCTCGGACATCGTCGCGACGGTCCGCAGGGCGGAGCGTGCCGAAGAACTCGCCCAGCGCCACGGCGTGACGGCGATCGCCGGTGAGGAAGAGCCCGACAACAACAAGTTGGCCACCAAGGGCTCCGGCATGGTCATTCTGGGCGTCAAGCCGGTGGGCATCCTGGAACTGGCCCGGGAGATCAGCCCTGCCTTGGCGAAGGACACCATCGTGGTGAGCGTCGCGGCGGCCGTCTCCATCGCGCAGCTGGAAGCGGCACTGCCGGAAGGCCAGCCGGTGATCCGCACCATGCCGAACACACCCGCCCGGCTTGGCCGCGGCGTCGTATCCGTTTCGCCGGGGACCCATTGCACTCCGGAACAGCTTGAGAGTGTCAAGACGGCGCTGGCCGGCGCCGGCAAGGTCGTGGAGATCCCCGAAGAGCAGGTGGACGCGTTGTCTGCCATCAGCGGTTCGGGCCCGGCCTACGCGTTCTACCTCGCCGAGGCCATGGCGGCAGCGGGCGTGAAGCTTGGTTTGGACGAAGAACTGTCCGTCATGCTCGCCCGTGAAACAGTGGCGGGCGCTGGCTTCATGCTGGCCGAACCGGGCGCGGATCCGCATGCCCTCCGCGTCGCCGTCACCAGCCCCAACGGCACTACCGAACGAGCCATCGCTGCGTTCGACGACGGCGGGATCCCCGGGATCATTGCCGACGGTGCCAGGGCCGCAGCGGCCCGCGCAGCCGAAATCACCCAGCAGCTCGGCTAGTTTTTTGTTCAGCTAACGCCCTCAAAAGGGTGTCTTAAGGGCGTTGGCTGTACAAGAACTCCATAGGGGTCAGGGGCGTGCGGCGAAGCGCTCCAGCAGGTCCACGTGTCCGGAGACGATCAACATGTCGTGGCCGGAGACTTTGGTTTCCGGCCGGGCGTAGGTGAAGTCCTCGCCAGGAGTCTTCACGCCCACAATGGTCACGCCGTACTTGGAACGGACCTTGGATTCTTCCAGCGTGAAGCCAACGGTCTCCTTGGGCGGGTACATCTTGACGATCGCGTAGTCGTCGTCGAACTCGATGAAGTCCAGCATGCGCCCGGAGACGAGGTGGGCTGCACGGACTCCAGCATCGGCCTCAGGGTAGATCACGTGGTTGGCGCCGATCCTGGTGAGGATCTTGCCGTGGGACGGGGTGATCGCCTTGACCCAGAGGTGCTGGATGCCCAGGTCCACCAGGTTCACGGTGATGAGCACGGAGGACTCAATGGACGTGCCTACACCCACGACGGCGGAACTGAACTCCTGCGCGCCAAGCTGGCGGAGGGCATCGATGTTGGTGGCATCGGCCTCAACAACATGGGTCAGCACCGGAGCCCATTTCTGGACCAGCGTACGGTCGCGCTCGATGGCCAGGACTTCGCGGCCCTGCTTGACCAATTGCTCGGCCGTTGCGGAGCCGAACCGGCCCAGGCCGATGACCAACACCGGGGCATTGTGTGCGGGGCGGTTGGCGGCCCCTGTGGAACTAGCCAATGATTGGCCTCTCTTCCGGGTAGTGGAACAGCTGGCTGCGCTGGCGCAGTGCCAGCCCGGCTGCAAGGGTTACTGTGCCGACGCGTCCGGCGAACATCAGCGCTGTCAGGACATAAACGCCCGACGGCGGCAACTCGGCGCTGAGGTTCGTGCTCAGTCCGACCGTGGCGAAGGCGGAAATGGATTCAAAGAGCACCCGGTCCAGTGACGCTCCGCTGATGGAGAGCAACAGGAACGCTGCCACGGATACCAACGTGGCGCCGGCGACGATCACTGAGATGGCCACACGCATCGTGCCCTGCGGAATGGTGCGCCCGTACACCTTCACATCGGCGTCACCGCGGGCCTCTGCCATGATGGCCAGGAACATGACGGCGATGGTGGTCACCTTGATGCCGCCGGCCGTGGAGGCAGAGCCTCCGCCGGCAAACATGAGGGCGTCGGTGAGCAGCATAGTGGTGGACTCCATGTGGTTCTGGTCCACCAGGTTGAAGCCGCCCGAACGCGTCATGACGGAGGCGAAGAGCGAGTGGATGATCTTATCGCCAAGGTTCATGTTGGCGATGGTCCGCACGTTGTCCCATTCCATCAGGGCCCACAGGACGGTACCGGCTGCCAGCAGGATGAAGGAAACCTGGATGGTGAGCTTGGTGTGGAGGTTCCACTTTTTCCAGTTGAGCCCGTTCTGCTGGAGGACCATCACCACGGGGAAGCCCAGGCTGCCGAGGAAGACACCGAGCATGAGGGGCACCAGGATCCAGAGGTCGGTTTCGTAGGGAACGATGCCATCGGAGTGGGGCGTGAATCCAGCGTTGTTAAAGGCTGAGATGGAGTAGAACACGCCGTGCCATACTGCCTGCCAGAAGTCTTCGCCCAGCACGATGAAGCGCGGAATCAGTGCCAGCGCGAGGGCTCCTTCAATGACCACGGAAGTCGTGATGACGATCCGGAGCAGGGTACCGACTTCACCAAGGCGGCCGGCGTTGTTCATGGCTTCCTGGGCGATGAGCTTGCCGCGAACGCCAAGGCGCTTGCTGACCATGAGCGCCAGCAGCGAGGCGAGGGTCAGGGTGCCCAAACCACCCACGAAGATGCCCACCAGAATCACGAGCTGGCCGAAGAACGTCCAGTGGGTTGCCGTGGAGACCACGGTCAGGCCGGTGACGCAGACACTCGATACGGCTGTGAACATGGCCTGGTGCAGCGGCGTCACAGTCCCTTCCGTTGACGCTGCCGGCAGGGAAAGCAATCCAGTGAAGAACAGGATGACCACGGCGAACACAGTCAACGCCAAACGCGCCGGTGAGGTGTTGGCAATGTTGTCGATGAAGTCGCGCACACGGGTGAAGATCCAGAGACCTTCACGCTCCTGCTGGTTGGGTTGCCAGTTGGTCGGGCTGGTGGACCGCGACTGGCTGTGGGACATGGCGCTCTTCCTTGGTTGAAACAAGCTTTCCTGAGTAGTAAACCACTATTCGCGCGCGTAACCGGGGCGTTGGGCTGTTCCAGCCTCAGGTAGCCTGTTCTGGATGAACTCCACGCTTGGAACAACTGCTTCCAGCATTACGCGCTCCGCACTGCCAACGACGGTGGTGTGGGATCCAGCCATGACTGCCTACAATTTCGGTCCGGGCCATCCCATGGCGCCGCAGAGGCTTGAACTGACAGCCCGCCTTGCCCAATCCCTGGGCCTCTTCGATCACCAGCATGTGGCGGTGGAGGCACCCGGCCTGGCAACCGACGTCGAACTTTTTACCGTCCACAGCCGCGAGTACGTTGAGGCGGTCCGGCGGGTCAGCAACGACCCAAGCCGCCCGGAGGAAGACCGCGGGCTGGGGACCGAGGACGATCCTGCGTTCGCGGGAATGCACGAGGCCAGCGCCAGGCTGGCCGGCGGTTCCCTGCTGGCGGCGGACACCGTCCTGTCCGGCCGGGCGGTGCGTGCGGTCAACTTCAGCGGCGGCATGCACCACGCCGCACGTGACCGGGCGAGCGGATTCTGCGTCTACAACGACGTCGCGATGGCCATCCAGAGACTGCTCGACGGTGGTGTGCAGCGCGTGGTGAGCATCGACGTCGACGCCCATCACGGCGACGGGACGCAGGGCATTTTCTGGAACGATCCCCGCGTCATGACCATCAGCCTCCACGAAACCGGCCTGACCCTGTTCCCTGGGACGGGCTTTGCCAACGAAACCGGTGGTCCTGACGCGCCGGGGACCGCGGTGAACGTCGCGCTTCCCACTTTCACGGGGGACGCGGCATGGTTGCGCGCGTTCCATGCCGTGGTGCCCCAGCTGGTCGGCGCCTTCAAACCTGAAGTGATCGTCAGCCAGCACGGTTGCGATTCGCACCGGGACGACCCCCTGACGCACCTGAACCTCAGTGTCGACGGGCAGCGCGAGGCCGCCTCCGCCGTCGCCAGTTTGGCCGCCCGCTACTGCGACAACCGTTGGATCGCCACAGGCGGCGGCGGGTACGACGTCACGGGCGTGGTGCCGAGGGCCTGGAGCCACCTGATCGGGATGGTGACCCAGCGGCCGGTGGCGCTGAGCCTTCCCGTGCCGGAAGCGTGGCGGACGTACGTCAAGGAAAGCTACGGTGTGTGGGCTCCTGAAAAGATGGGCGACGACGTCGACGTCTGGTGGCGCTCCTGGGAAGTTGGCTACGATCCCGCGGACGAAGTTGACCGGACGGTCATCGCGACGCGCAAGGAGATTTTCCCGCTGTACGGCCTGGACCCTTGGTTCGACTGAAACCTGCACGAAAGCACAAGGAAACAAGGGATGCCAAGTGGCGTATATGTCGCTAGGGTGTAAGGCATGGTGACTGACGACGTATTTGCCGTCATAGCTGAGGCAACCAGGCGCGACATCCTGGTTTCCCTCCGCTCTGGGGATAAGGCTGTAGGCGAACTGGTGGAAGAACTGGCTGCGAGCCAGCCCACCATCTCCAAGCATCTGAAGGTGCTGCGCGAGGCCGACCTCGTCAGCATGCGCGCGCAGGGCCAGAAGCGGTTCTATGCGCTCAATCCCAAGCCGCTCGCCGGCGTCGCGAACTGGCTTGAGACGTTCGACGTCGGACCGGCCGCTCCCGCCGCCGTCGCCCCGGCAGTGCCGTCCCCGGCTGTGGAACCCGTCGCTGAATCGCCAACGCTGCCCGAAGCCATCAACCAGGCCGCGAAGGTCCACGCAAGCGATACCGCCGTCGTACTGGACCCGGCGTCGGACGATACCGTTCCGCAGCAGATCGGCCGCACGGTCGGCCGGGCAGCCACCAAGGCTGCCGATCTGTTGGCGAACCTTCCCAACCTGCCCAATCTGCCCAAGTTCGGGCGCAAGCGTTAACCTCCGGAATTGCGTGACGCTTGTCACATTGTGATGTCTTGTCGTCCAGCTGTTCCTTGACTTGCCGGTGATTTTCTACGCTTGTGTTAACTCCCGTGGCCGGGTCACATTGTTCCCGGATGGAGATCCTACGTCCTGGGGTGCAAGCATGGGCGGAACCGATTCGTTCCGCCGCCGCCGGCGCACCGAGGATAGGAAGACGCATGGATTCAAGGCTCGAAACCGTCCGCGACACAGTTCTGGCACGGAACCCGGGGGAGAAGGAATTTCACCAGGCTGTCATCGAGGTCTTTGAAAGCCTTGGCCCGGTCCACGACCGTCACCCCGAGTTCCTCGAAGGTGCCGTCCTGGAGCGACTGTGCGAACCCGAACGCCAAATCATCTTCCGCGTCCCGTGGACCGACGACGCCGGACGCGTGCACGTGAACCGCGGCTTCCGGGTGGAATTCAACTCGGCACTCGGCCCGTACAAGGGTGGATTGCGCTTTCATCCTTCCGTGTATCTGGGAATCGTGAAGTTCCTGGGCTTCGAGCAGATCTTCAAGAACGCGTTGACCGGCATGCCCATCGGCGGCGGCAAGGGTGGATCCGACTTTGACCCGCGTGGCCGCTCCGATGCCGAGATCATGCGGTTTTGCCAGTCCTTCATGACCGAGCTGTACCGCCACATCGGCGAGTACACCGACGTTCCCGCCGGTGACATCGGAGTGGGTGGCCGGGAGATCGGCTACCTTTTCGGCCAGTACAAGCGCATCACCAACCGCTATGAGTCCGGCGTCCTGACCGGCAAGGGCATTTCCTGGGGCGGTTCGCTGGTCCGTCCGGAGGCTACAGGGTATGGCACGGTGATCTTCGCGCAGGAGATGCTCAAGACGCGGGGTGCCTCCTTCGATGGGCAGCGCGTTGTGGTCTCCGGCTCAGGAAACGTAGCCATCCATGCAATTGCCAAGGCCCAGTCACTCGGCGCCACGGTGGTGGCCTGTTCCGACTCCGCCGGTTACGTCGTGGATGAGGCGGGGATCGACGTCGAACTTCTGAGCCAGATCAAGGAAGTGGAGCGCGGCCGCCTCACCGAATACGCCGCCCGCCGCGCCGGGGCAAGCCATGTTGCCGGAGGTTCCGTGTGGGACGTCAACGGCACCGTTGCGCTGCCGTGCGCCACGCAAAACGAGCTCGACGGCGAGGCTGCCGCCAAGCTGGTCAGCAACGGGCTGATCGCGGTGGCAGAAGGCGCGAACATGCCGTCGACCCGTTCGGCGGTGTCCGTCTTCCAGGAGGCCGGCATCCTGTTCGGACCGGGCAAGGCCGCCAATGCCGGTGGTGTCGCTACGTCCGCGCTTGAAATGCAGCAGAACGCCAGTCGCGATTCCTGGTCCTTCGAGCACACCGAGCAGCGGCTCACCGAGATCATGGTGGGCATCCACGATCGCTGCGCCGAGACAGCGGAAGAATACGGTGCGCCGGGGAACTACGTGGTGGGCGCCAATATTGGCGGCTTCGTCAAGGTAGCCGACGCGATGCTCGCCCAGGGCCTCATCTAACGCCCATGGCACCCAAGTAGGGGACAGCTCCTGTCGCAATGAGCAGTCATTGCGACAGGAACTGTCCCCTACTTTGGTTAGCGCTGGAGCAGCCGCACGTGGTCCGGGTTCAGGTCCGCGACCTTGCTGACGCCCAGGAGCGCCATGGTCCGGGTCATGTCCTTTTCCAGGATCTGTATTGTCCGGTCCACGCCCTCGCGACCGCCGGCCATCAATCCGTAGAGGTAGGCGCGGCCGATCAGCGCGAAATCTGCGCCCAATGCCAGAGCTGCCACGATGTCCGCGCCGCTCATGATGCCAGTGTCCAGGATGACATCGGCGTTGCTGTTGTCCGCCTGGAGAGCCCCGGTGACCTCCGGCAGCAGGTGGAAGGGGATGGGTGCACGGTCCAGCTGGCGGCCACCATGGTTCGACAGGATGATGCTGTCGGCGCCGTGGTCAACAACGCGCCGGGCGTCCTCCACGGTCTGGATGCCCTTGACCACCAGCTTGCCCTTCCAGATTTCGCGCAGCCAGTCCAGGTCCTCATAGGTCAGGGTGGGGTCGAACATGGAGTTGATCAGGTCGGCCACGGTCCCGGTGTAACGCGAGAGGGAAGCGAACGTCAGTGGTTCGTGCGTCAGGAAGTTGAACCACCACGCCGGGCGGTAGGAGGCATCCAGGACAGTCTTCACGGTAAGGGCAGGCGGGATGGTCATGCCGTTGCGTACGTCGCGGAGGCGCGCACCGGCGACGGCGGTGTCCACGGTGACCATAAGGGTGTCGTTGCCGGCCTTTGCGGCGCGTTCGATCAATTCCAGCGAGCGGTCGCGGTCGGTCCACAGGTACAACTGGAACCAGTTGCGGCCGTTCGGAGCGGCCGTTGCAACGTCCTCGATGGAGGCGGTGCCCATGGTGGACAGCGTGTACGGGATTCCGGCGGCTTCAGCGGCCTGCGAGCCGGCATATTCGCCCTCGGACTGCATCATCCGGGTAAAGCCGGTAGGTGCAATGCCGAACGGAAGCCTGGATTCCTTGCCGAGAATGTCCGTGCGGAGGTCGATCCTGGACACGTCCCGCAGGATGCCCGGCCGGAATTCGATGTCCTGGAAGGCCTGGCGTGCCCGGCGAAGAGTGATCTCTTCTTCTGCGGCGCCATCTGTGTAGTCGAACGGCGCTTTTGGTGTGCGGCGCTTGGCGATGTCGCGCAATTCCCAGATGGTGCTGGCGCGCCTGAGCCGTGCGGCTTTGCTGAATTCGGGCTTCTTGAACTGCATGAGCGGCGCGAGGTCGGAGACTTTGGGAACCCGGCGCTTCAGGGCCGGGGGCTGCACGACGGCGGGTCGCGGCTGGGGCGGCCGGGTCACGTTTTCGTCGCTCCCGGCGTTGGCGGGCGCGGCCGTGATCTTGGGATCGAGGGTGTCGGTCATGCTGTTCTCCCTTGAATGCTGTGTGGTCTAACCACACTGTAATCCATGTGGTCGGACCACATCAACTAGTATTCCGGTATGCGAACGCACGAACTTGTCCTGCAATGGATCGAGAAGCAGCTCTCCGATGGAGACCTCGTCCTGGGTGGC
Source organism: Paenarthrobacter nicotinovorans (assembly GCF_007670255.1). GTDB lineage: Bacteria > Actinomycetota > Actinomycetes > Actinomycetales > Micrococcaceae > Arthrobacter > Arthrobacter nicotinovorans_B. The sequence continues at coordinate 35,050 of NZ_SZVS01000002.1, forward strand.
CGCCTGCCCGGGGAGCGGACCATGGCTGAGCAGCTGCAGGTATCGCGGACCTCCGTGCGCGAGGCAGTGAGGATCCTCGAAGCCATGGGTGTGGTGCGCGCCGGCGTGGGTTCCGGCAAGGATGCCGGGACCATTGTCATCGCTGAGCCGGGATCGGCGTTGGGTTCAACCCTTCGGCTGCATGTGGCAACCCGCCATCTTCCCGTGGCCGACATCGTGGAGACCCGCGTCCTGCTGGAATCCTGGGCGGCGGCGCGCGCCAGAGTGGGCGTACCCGCGCTGGGGGAGGCCGCGGAACTGCTGGACCGGATGGACACGACGCAGGACATTGGGACCTTCCTGGCCCTCGATGCCCGCTTCCATGTTGCCCTGGCGGAGGCGGCAGGCAACGCGGTGGTCAGCGCAATGATGGCCTCGCTGCGTGGCGCGATCGAAAACTACGCGGGCGAACTGACGGAAAACCTGCCTGATTGGCACGCGACCTGCGCCAGGCTGCGGCTCGAACACCGCGCCATCCTCGCCGCCGTGAACAGCAACGACGGCGGCAAAGCCGCTGAGCTGGTGGCAGCCCACATCCAAGGCTTCTACAAGGAGGCAGGACTGGGCTCATCCCACGCGTCCTGGAGCAACGCGGGGTCACTTATGGCCCATGGAAGCCCTCCGAAGGGGCCATAAGTGACCCCGCGTTGCTTTTCTAGGCGGGTTTGAGGGCCGGGGCGGCGGTGCTTTTGCGGATTTCCATGCGCGGTGAGAATTCGTCCTGTGCCTGGCTTGGGGCTGTGTCCGACTGTTGGATCTGTTCCCGCATCCGCCGCCACGCCAGGCTCCCGAGCTCGTTGATGGGCACGGCCGCCGTGGTCAGGGGAGGAGTGGTGTATTTGGCGAAGGGAATGTCGTCGAAACCCGTCACGGAAATGTCCTCCGGGACGCGGATTCCCCGCTCGTGCAGGCCGCTGAGCAGGCCCATGGCCACGAGGTCGTTGAAGGCAAGGATGCCCGTGGCGCCGCTGGCGATGATGGCGTCGGTGCATTCGTGGCCCGAATCAAAGTTGGAGCCGCCCGGGAGCATCTGCAGTTCGATCTCCGGGTGCTCCGCCCGGAACTGGTCCAAGCCAACCAGGCGTTGCCGGTTCGAAGCACTGTGCTCGGGGCCGGAGAGGAAGGCCAGTCGGCGGTGGCCGAGCGATACCAGGTGCTGCGCCAGTTCCTGGATGCCCTGGCCGTAGTCCACGCTAAGGCTCGGCGTGTTAGTGGCTACCGTGGTGCGGTTGATAAGGACCAGTGGATGCAGGGTTGGTGCCAGTTCCTCGAGCTCGGCATCGCCCATGCGGGGAGCGCAGAGCACCACGCCGTCGCAGCGCCGCCTGGCTTCTCCGGCCAGGATTGCTTCCTCACTGGTGACTTCCGAGGAGTCCGCGATGAGGACGCGGTACCCGTCCTGGGCCGCCGCGATGCTGAGTCCCCGAAGGATGGCCTGGAAGGTTGGGTTGGCAAGGTCCGGGACGACGATGCCGATGGTGTCGGTCTTTCCCAGGGCCAGGCTTCGCCCGACCGGGTTGGGTTGGTACTTGAGCTCAGCCGCGGCGGCGCGCACCCGTTCGGCGATACCGGGATCAACTGCGGCGTTACCGTTCATGACGCGTGAAACCGTTGCGTGTGAGACGCCGGCCTTCTCCGCGACGTCGGCAATACCAACGCGCCTGTTGGTGTTCCTGCGTGCCATGTGGCCCCTTCCCTTTGTTCGTCCCCCGAGTGCTTCGTCGTTGGCGCACTGGTTGACGTGACCACCAGAGTCTTGATAGAAAGCTTATAACCCTCTGAGAAAACGCTTTCTCACATATTCTTCCACACGTATCCGGGCCGTCAAGCGGTTCACTCCTGCCTTTTGAAAGGGGCACAATCATGGTCAACGTCGACTCAGCCGAGACCCGCACCGCGCCAGCGGACGCGACAACCCGGACCGGAGGCACGCAGCGGACCCGTATCGCCCTCATTGGAACCGGCGGCCGCTCGGAAATGTACATCCGGGCCATCTACGGACAGCACGCAGACGTAGCCCAGCTTGTTGCACTGTCCGACGTCAACCAGGGCCGCGTGGACTTCTACAGGCAGCTCATCAAGGAACTTGGCGGAACGGAGCCTGTGGCTTCCTTCGAGCCGGGCGACCTCACCGGTTTCATCCAGTCCAACGGCATCGAGCGCGTCATCGTCACGACCCCCGACTACACCCACGCGGACTACATCGTCGAGGCGGTCGAGGCAGGCGCCGACGTCGTGGTTGAAAAGCCGCTGACCATCGACGTCGAGGGTTGCCGCCGCATCACCGAGGCAGTCGCCAAAACCGGACGCAACGTGGTGGTCACCTTCAACTACCGCTACTCGCCGCGCAACAGCGCGCTCAAGGAAGTCATCCAGAACGGCGTGATTGGAAAGGTCACGTCCATCGACTTCAGCTGGGTGCTGGACACCGTGCACGGCGCGGACTATTTCCGCCGCTGGCACCGTGACAAGAAGAACTCCGGCGGGCTGCTCATCCACAAGGCCTCGCACCACTTCGACCTCGTCAATTGGTGGATCAATGACGTTCCGGAGCGCGTGTTCGCCTCCGGTGGCCTTCGCTTCTATGGCGACAAGAACGCCGCGGAACGTGGCCTGGGAGCCCGCCCCGAGCGCGGCACTGTCGATGGCCTGGAACACGACCCCTTCCGCCTGGACATGCGCGAGGACGAGCGCCTGAAGGCCCTGTACTACGACAACGAAAAATTCGACGGTTACCTCCGCGACCAGGACGTCTTCACGGAAGGCATCACCATCGAGGACAACCTTGCCTTGGTGGTGGATTACCAGGGCGGGCCTACCCTGAGCTACTCGCTGAACGCGCACAGCCCCTGGGAGGGCTATCGCGTCACGGTCAACGGCACCGAGGGCCGCGCCGAACTCGAAGTGGTGGAGCGTGCCGCCGTCGAGTCCAGCACCGACAAGAAGACCGTGGTTGACCCGAGCGCCACCCCCATCGAGGAAGACGACGCCGTTCGCCGCAATGGTGAGCGGCTCGTGGTCCAGCGACACTGGGAAGCCGCCTACGAGGTGCCCATCATCAACGGTGAAGGCGGCCACGGCGGCGGAGACAACCTGCTGCTTTCGGACCTCTTCAACGGCCCCGGCATCGACCCGCTGGGCCGTCCGTCCGGCTACATCGACGGTCTTCGCTCGGTGTCTGTCGGCATCGCAGGCAACCAATCCCTGGAGACTGACCTCCCCGTCCGGATCAGCGAACTTGGCCTCGGCGTCGATCTCGGCCGCAACCAGGCCTGACCGCTTTTCCCACACAAGGAGACAGACCATGAGCAGGATTTTCGTTACCGGCGGTTCGGGCAGGCTCGGCCGCAGCGTGGTGTCCGGCCTCGCCGAGGCCGGTCACCAGGTGATTTCGGTCGACCGCGACGCCGTCCCGGCCGATCAGTTGCCCGCCGGAGCCGAGCAATACACGGCAGATTTGCTGGCGCCCGGGGAAGCGGAGCGGCTCATCCGCGAAACAGCGCCCGACGCCGTCATCCACCTCGCTGCTATTGCCGTACCTTTCAGCGCGCCTGAGGACGTCATTTTCAGTACCAACACCCGGCTCGCCTATGCGGTGCTCGCCGCGGCGACCGACGCCGGGATACCGAAGATCATTACGGCCAGCAGCCCCACCGCCCTAGGCTATGGTTCGCCGGCCGGGTGGTTGCCGCCGTCGTTTCCCTTGGACGAGCAGACGCCGCCCAAGCCGTGGAACGCCTATGCACTATCGAAGCTGATTGCCGAACAGACGGTGCAGATGTTCGCAGCGGCCCAGGGCAACGCCATCCGCTATGCCGCTTTCCGTCCCTGCTTCGTGATCTCCCCGGAGGAATGGGAAGGAGCACCCACGCAGCAAGGCCACACGGTACGCGAACGCCTGGACGATCCCGCCCTGTCCGCGCCGGCCCTGTTCAACTACGTGGACGCCCGGGATGTCGCCGAATTCCTGGATGTTTTGCTGGCGAAAATGGACACCATTCCCAACGGAGAAGTGTTCTTCGTTGGCGCGAAGGATGCCTTGGCCACAGCACCGCTGGCTGAACTCTTCCCGCGCTTCCTGCCCGGCAGCGGACCCCTCACCGCGCACCTGACCGGAACCAGCCCGGCGTTTTCCATCGACAAGGCCCGCGAGCTTTTGGGGTGGGAGCCGAAGCGCACCTGGCGGACCGAACTTACCCCGCCGTATGCGGGCCCCGACACTGCAGCACACCGAGCACCACTCAATGACGAGATCCACGCCGGCCTGGTACCGGCGGGAGCAACCAAGGAGACACCATGAATTTCGACGGCGTTTTGTTCTTCCCCGTCACGCCCTTCGCCGAGGACGGCAGCGTCGATGTTGCCCTGCTCAAGGAGCACATCACCTCACGGCTGCCGTTCGGGCCGGGAGGCGTCTTCCCTGCGTGCGGCACGGGTGAATTCCATGCTCTTTCCCTCGATGAAATCCGCACTGTGGTGACTGCCGCCGTCGAGGCCGTTGCCGGAACCGTCCCGGTGGTCTCCGGTGCCGGCGGACCCCTGGGGCACGCCCTTGCCGCTGCCAAGGTGGCAGAAGAAGCCGGCGCGGACGCCCTCCTGGTCCTTCCGCCCTACCTGGTCACGGGCCCCACAGACGGTGTGGTGGCGTACGTTGAGGCCGTCGCCGCCGCCAGCAGCCTGCCCGTCATCGTGTATCACCGGGGCACCGCCAAGTTCACCGCCGAAGCCATCACCCGCCTCACCGCGAACCCGAAAGTGGTGGGCTTCAAGGACGGGATCGGCGACGTCGGCCTGGCCCAGGAAATCGTGTCTGCGATCAACGCGAGCGGCCGCACGGACTTTGCCTTGTTCAACGGGTTGTTGACCGCCGAACTGACCCAGGGCGCCTACCGCGGACTGGGCATCCCCCTGTACTCCTCGGCAGCTTTCGCCATGGCGCCGGAGATCGCCAAGGCCTACTACGACGCCTACATGGCCGGTGATGAGGAACGACGCCATGCCCTCCTCGAAGGGTTCTACGCGCCGCTGGTCCGCCTCCGGGACCAGACTCCGGGCTTTGGCGTCTCGCTCATCAAGGCCGGTCTCCGGCTGGCAGGTTTGCCGGTTGGCCCGGTCCGCCCGCCGCTGGTTGATCCCAATGAGGAGCAGCTCCTTGAGCTCAAGGCCATCCTGGCCAAGGGCCACGAATTGGCGGAGAGCTGATGCCAGCCCGCATCACTGGCCTGTCTACCCGGCTGATCACGGTTCCGCTGCTGCGCAGCTGGGGTGCGGAGGCGCCGGAGAACCATGTGATTGTCACCAGCCTGACAACGGACGACGGCGGCACGGGCCACGGTTTCTCCTGGACCCCCACCATTGGTCCCCAAGCAGTCAAAGCGCTCCTGGACCACGACATCGCCCCGTTCATCATCGGGCTCGAGGCGAATGCGGAGACGGTGTGGGACCAACTGTGGAAGCGGCTCCATGAAGCCGGTGGGGGAGGCCTGACCACCATCGCAATGGCCGGCGTCGACCTCGCGCTGTGGGACTTGAAGGCGCGGCAGGCGGGGACCTCGGTAACCGGTCTTTTGGGGCAACGCCAGGAGTCCGTGGAGGTCTACGGCTCCGGCGTGAACCTGCACTATTCATTGGAGCAGCTCGTGGAGCAAGCCCGGCGCTGGGTCGCCGCAGGGCACCACGCCGTGAAGATCAAGGTGGGGAAGCCCGAACTCACCGAAGACGCCGAGCGGGTGGCCGCTGTCCGGGAAGTCATTGGTCCGGACCGGCGCCTCATGATCGATGCGAACCAGCGCTGGGACCTGGCGCACACCTTCCGTGCCTTGGAGGTTTTGGGGGAGTACGGACTGGAATGGCTGGAAGAACCCATTCGTGCCGACGACCTCTGGGCCTACCGCCGCTTGCGGAAGCACTCGCCGGTGCCCATTGCCTTGGGTGAAAACGTCCACACCGTGTACCGCTTCCGCGACTTTATCGAGGCCGAAGCCGTGGACATCATCCAGCCCAACATCGTCCGGGTTGGTGGCATCACACCGTTCCGTAGGATCGTTGAATTGGCCCGTACCCACAGCATCCGGGTGGCCCCGCATTTGCTGCCTGAACTTTCGGGCCAGCTCGCGCTCACCTTGGCTGAACCGGTCAGCGTCGAAGACGTGGAGGATGCCTCGTTCGGACAACTCGGAGTCCTGGCCGGCCCCAGCCCCGTGCGGATCAGCAACATGAGGGGAACCACCAGGCTCAGCTCAGCGGGCCTTCCCGGACTCGGCTTCCAATTTTCGGGGGAACCGCAGCAGGCCTATGACACTTCAGCCCTTGACAGCAAAGGAAACCGCAGTGAGTACAGCAACTCTTGATCTGACCTCCATCACCGCAGCAGCCACGGCAGCGGCGAAGGTGACCGCAGCAGTTTCCGACGCCGAACGCGCGGCCTGGTTGACCGCCGTCGCCGACGCGTTGGACGCGAATGTGACAGAGCTGGTGGCCATTGCCGACTCCGAGACGAGCCTTGGCACGGTACGGCTGACCGGTGAAGTCGCAAGGACCAGCGGCCAGCTCAGGTTGTTCGCGCAGGTCATCACCGAGGGTTCCTACCTTGAAGCGGTGATCGACCACGCCGATCCCTCAACCACCCCGCCCAAGCCCGACCTGCGCCGCATCCTGCGTCCGATCGGTCCGGTGGCGGTGTTCTCGGCGTCGAACTTCCCGTTCGCTTTCTCCGTTGCCGGGGGCGACACCGCATCAGCGCTCGCCGTCGGGTGCCCGGTGATCGTCAAAGCGCACTCCGGACACTTGCGGCTTTCGGAGCGGACGGCGGAGATCGTCACCGAAGCCTTGTCCAAGGCCGGAGCTCCGGACGGTATTTTCGCTTTGGTCAGTGGCAGGGAGGCCGGGACCGCACTGGTCCAGGACCCTGCCATCAAGGCCGTGGGCTTCACGGGGTCCATCCCCGGCGGCAGGGCGCTGTTCGATCTCGCGGCTTCACGGCCTGAACCTATTCCGTTCTACGGCGAGCTGGGCAGCCTGAATCCCGTGGTCATCACAGCGGAAGCCTTGGCCGAACGCGGGCAACAGCTTGCTGCGGGCCTGGCGGGCTCCTTCACCATGGGCGCCGGCCAGTTCTGCACCAAGCCCGGGCTCGTGTTCATCCCCGCCGGGACGGACTTTGCCTCGCAGCTTGCCCGGGCGAGCAAGGACAAGCCGACCGCTGCCATGCTGACGGAGCGCATCGCGGAAGCCTACCCGGACGGCCTGCGGAGCGTGGCAGACCAGCCGGGAGTCGCCGTCGTCAGTGGCTCGGTGGAGCAGGACAGCCTTTCGGACGGCGCCGCGCCGGTGGTCTTCTCCACGACGGCGGGCAACGTCCTGGAACGCCCGGGGGAGCTGCTGGAGGAATGCTTCGGCCCCACGACGTTGCTCATCGAGTACGCCAACCAGGAGGAATTGTCTGCCGCCCTGGCGAAGGTTCCGGGCAGCCTGACGGGCACTGTCCACGCAGAGCCGGATGAGGATGTTTCGTCACTCGTGGAGCAGCTGAGTGGATTGGCGGGGCGGGTACTGTTCGATGGCTGGCCCACCGGAGTGGCCGTGAACTGGGCCCAGCAGCATGGCGGGCCGTACCCCGCCACAACCTCGCTCTTCACCTCGGTGGGCGCCACCGCGGTGCGTCGCTTCCAGCGCCCCGTGGCGTATCAGGATGCGCCGGAAAGTGTGCTGCATCCGGCCCTTCGCGACGCGAACCCCTTGGGCATCCCGCGACGCGTGGACGGCATCCTGACGCTCGGCTAACCCAAGTAGGGGACAGCAAATGTCGCATTGAGCCCTCATTGCGACAGTTGCTGTCCCCTAGTTGGGTCCGCCACGGACAAAAGGGGCGGGCCACCGTAATGGTGACCCGCCCCTTTCGTGCGTGGTGGCCCCGGTCAGGGGCGAAGCGTCAAGGGACGACGGCGGCCGTCCACTTCCGTGGTCGGCCAGCGTTCGTCTACGGTCAGGATCCGCACGCCGGAATCCGTAAGCAAAACGGTGTCTTCGATCTTCACGCCGGGTCCCGAGGGGTTCCACGTGAACGGTTGGTTGAGGACGACCAGGTCCGTGACGTCGGCTGTGACACGGGGGTCGCGGCCCGCGTATCCGGCCGGACCGCCCTGGTGATGGAGCTTCCACTGGTCTTCGCCGAATCCGTGGCGGGTGTAGGCCTTCTGGATTTCGCTGAAGACCTGGTTGAGCCGGACTCCCGCAACCGTGGCCCGGAAAATGTCGGCCTCCACTGCCGCAATGCGTGCCTCGGCGTCGAGCTCCCCGGGGGTGCCGGCGTCGAATGCCACCCAGCGGGTCACGTTGGCAACCAAGCCGTTGCGACGGGCACACACAACGGCCATGGCACGGCGACCGATGGCGGAGTGCGTGGCCAGCGGATGACGGAAGCTGCTGCGGGCCTCACCGTTGCAGAGCAGCACGAGCGGCTCGGCGCCCATCGCCACGATGCGGGCAGCGAGTTCCGAAACCAGCTGGAATTCGGTCGTTTGCGGCGTCACCGCCTGGAGGACGTCCGTCATGGCGCGCGCTACGTCAGCTGAAAGCCGGGCATACCGCGAGGCTTCGCCGGGCAAAAGCTGTTGGCGGGCGGCCCGCAGCTCGGTAGCGACGGCGGCTTCCACCAGAGGGTCGCCGTCGACCGCCAGCTTCGCCGCCGCAGCGTGCAGTTGCCCGTTCCACTGCACCGTGTCGAGGCTGACCCCCTCGGGGAGTTCTTCAGCGCCGATCCGTCCGGCCTCGTTGTTGAACGTCACCAGGTGGTCGCCTGCCCGGTCCACCAGGAGCGCGGCGATCGGATCGCCGGCCAAGCTGATGTGGACCCGGCTGCCGTCCAGATACCAGGTGAGGGCCGTATTGGAGGACAGGAGGAGCGAGTCGCGGCCGGCGGCATCCAGGATGTCCAGGACACGACGGCGTTTCACGGCACGGTCGGCGACGTTGCCGGGGGCTGCGCTTGCGGGAGCCGGCGTCGAGTGAGTCGTCGCGGATTGAGTAGGTGTGGTCATGCCGGTTCCCCCAAAGTGGTGATGAGCTGTTCAATGTCATGCGTTGCCAGGAACCCGTCCACGATGAGGACCCTCACTGTCCGCTGGACCGGCCGGCCGGGTTCGGTGGACACCGGGCTGTCCCATGCCAGGGACAGTCCGACGCCGGGATAGCCCTCGTGCCGCACGAACCACGGGTCCGGTGCCTGTGGCGAGGCAAGGAACACGAGTGTTGCGGGATGGCCCAGCCCGGGATCATCGGTGGCGTGCGCGGCGCCGGCGGTACCGGCGTCGAACGTTCCTGACCAGGCCAGCCACGGCGCGACGCTCCCGTGGACCGCGTCCTCGCCGCGTGCCTCGGGCGTCCAGATAGTGGCATCGGCAACCGCGGGCAGCCGCCAGAAGAAGCCACCGTAGCCGCCTTGCGGCCGCCCGTTGGAACCCGGACTGCCAAGCATCACCGGACGTCCCGTGGCCGATTCCAGCGTGAAGTCGAGCCTCAACTGCCAGGCTGAACGTCCGACGGCGGCCCACCGCCACTGACGCTGTTCGCGGAGTATGGGCGAGTGGTCCGGAGCGAGCCAGCTCAGCTGCTCACGCCGGTACCCGTCGCTGTGTTCTGCGGAGTCCGTGACGATCCTGCCGTGGTCCTTGCGCCAGACGTACATCCCGGCCTCGCGGGTGTAGGTCCGGCCGCCCCAGAAGTTGGTCCCGTCCACATCCTGCAGGGCCACGCCGGCCCCCAAATGCCACACATGGTCTTCCGGCACGTGGTCCGTGACCACGGTGCCGCCGAGAGTCCGCACAGGATGGAGGTAGGGCCGTGGCGATGACGTGGGCCGGATGTGCGTGCCGTCCTGGACGTTGGCGACCGCGGCACCGTTGATCGTGAGTTCAGGCGTCATCGAGGACGTCCACGGTACACCGAGTTCAGCGAACGTGGCCTGGCCCAATGCCGCCCGGCGGATCAGAGACCCGATGCCCCGCACCACGGCATGGGACTGGTCCCCTTGGCCTTCCCACGCAATGAACTCCTGGGGGATCGGGCGAGGGGCGTGGGCTGTCCGGACGGCTTCCAGCACCGCCATGTAGGCACCGGAACCGCTCAAGGGGCTGAGCAAATCGGCTTCACTGCGTGCCGCCAGGAGGTTTTCCAGAAGATCGGTCCGTCCGAATGTTTCTTCCCTGGTTCCTTCCGGGGTGGTGATCTCCACGCGGTCTTCCGTGTAATAGAGCGTGAGTTGGCCCAGGGTGCCGTACACGGTGACGACGGGTGCTGACTGCTCGGGGGCGCTGAGCGTCAGGGCACAGGTGAGCACAGTCCCTTGCGTCGTCCGGACCCGGACGACTGAGGTGTCGTCACTCTCGGTGTCGTTGGCCCGGTAGAGGTCTGTGTCGACGGCCTGAACGTCATCCAGGGTCCGGGCGCCGGCCAGCCGAAGCCCGGTAGCTACGGCGTGCGCCAGAGCGTTGGTGGCCACCCCGTCCACCACATCGGTTCCGTCGAGGCTGCGCTTGCCTGCCCAGCGGGAGCGTTTGAAGTACGCCTTGTCGCGCAGCCACATGCCGGTGGCGCTGATACCGCGGACTTCACCGATGGCTTTGGCAGCCACCATGGCGTCGATGGCCGGGAGGGCGTCCGAACCCAGGCTTTGGAAGCCAACCTGGACCAGGCAACCGGCGTTGGCTGCTGCTGCCATGATGTCCCGGTATTGGGCCAGGGAGGCGACCGGCGGTTTTTCAAGGTACACGTTGGCCCCTGCCCTGATGGCCGCGAGGGCCAAAGGAGCATGGGTTTGGATTGGGGTGGAGACAATAACGACGTCCGGTGCCGGGCCTGTTGCCAGGAGCTCGTCCAAGGAGGCGAAGACCGCCACGTCGGTTGCGAGTGTGTCCTGGGCAGGAGGTTGCGGATCGGCCACTGCCACCAGTTCCAGGATTCCGGCGGCGGACAGTCTCTCCAGGTTTTCCAGGTGGCGTTCGCCGAAGCCGTGGACACCCACCAGTGCTATGCGGGGCAAACGCGCGGGGTCCTTGGATGGGACGGCAGCCAGGGATTGCGTCATGAAATTGTCCTAACTGGGTCCGGGACGGAGGTCAAGGGAGTCTGGAGCATGTCTGGAGCGGCTTCATCAGAAAACGCTTTCTCAAAAATTAGCAAAAGGCTGTACATGGGTCAAGAAAACGTTTACTTTGGTACGGAGCCGCTGAAACCGGGACCCGGATCCTGGCACTTCGAAGGGGTAGCGCCAGAGAACCGGCGACGTCCTGCAGGCAAGCACCAACCACACTCGTACTCCGTGGATGGCCACGATGACCAAAGGAGACCACATGGCCGCATATGAACACGCGGGGACGCCGCAAGGCGCTCGCGGGACGGTGAGGGGGAAGCAATGAGCGCTATTGGCGAACTCTCATCCATGACCCGCCGCAAGGGCCCCATGACAAAGGAAGAGAAGAAGGCAAACGGCCGCGACAACAAGGCCGCCTACGTCTTCCTCCTTCCCTGGCTGCTGGGCCTGGGCGTCATCACGGTGGGACCCATGCTCATGTCGTTGTACCTGTCCTTCACGGACTACAACCTTCTGCAGCCGCCGGAATGGGTGGGCCTGGACAACTTCGTCCGCATGTTTGGCGATGCCCGGCTCCACAACTCGCTGCGCGTTACGTTTACCTACGTGCTGGTGGGCGTTCCCCTCCAGCTCGCGGTTGCCCTGCTGATTGCGCTGGTCCTGGACAAGGGCCTGCGCGGGTTGCCGTTCTATCGCTCCATCTTCTACTTGCCCTCGCTTTTGGGCGGTTCCGTGGCCGTAGCCATCCTGTGGAAGCAGATCTTCGGCACCACCGGCCTGGTGAACCAGGTCCTGGCGATGATTGGGATCGAAGGGCCCGGTTGGATCTCGGATCCCAACACAGCTCTTGGCTCCATCATCCTGCTTCACGTGTGGACCTTCGGCAGCCCCATGATCATTTTTCTTGCCGGCCTGCGCCAGATCCCGAACATGTACTACGAGGCAGCCAAGGTTGACGGTGCCACCACGCTCCAGCAGTTCTGGCGCATCACGCTGCCCATGCTGAGTCCCATCATCTTCTTCAACCTGGTGCTGCAGATCATCGGCTCATTCCAGTCGTTCACCCAGGCGTTCATCGTCTCCGGCGGAAACGGTGGCCCGTCCGACTCCACGATGTTCTTCACCCTGTACCTCTACCAAAAGGGCTTCGGCCAGTTTGATATGGGCTACGCCTCAGCGATGGCCTGGTTCCTGCTGGTCATCATCGGTGTCTTCACCGCCATCAACTTCATCGCTTCAAAGTATTGGGTGTTCTACGATGACTAAACTCCAGACTCTCCCCGCGGCCAGCGGCGATTCCGTGGCCGCATCAGGCAAGAACCCTCGCCGTCGTGAATCCCGCGGCAACCTGGCTTTCAGCCGCAGTGCCCGCATCAAGGGCCTGATTAAGCACGCCATCCTGATCATCGTTGGCGGCGTGATGATCTACCCGTTGCTGTGGATGGTGATCTCCTCCCTGCGCCCGAACGACCTTATCTTCCGGGAGCCCGGCCTGTGGCTGAACAACCTCGAAATGAGCAACTACACGGACGGCTGGTCCGCTTTGACCCACCCGTTCGGGCATTACATGATCAACTCGGCGATCGTGGTCCTTGGCTCGATCGTGGGCAACCTGGTCTCGTGTTCCATGGCCGCCTACGCTTTTGCCCGACTCCAGTTCAGCGGCAAGAAGCTGTTCTTCGGCATCATGCTCCTGACCATCATGCTGCCGTTCCACGTTGTGATCGTTCCGCAGTACATCCTGTTCTCGCAGATCGGCTGGGTGAATACCTTCTGGCCGCTGATCGTGCCCAAGTTGCTGGCTACGGACGCATTCTTTGTGTTCCTGATGGTCCAGTTCATCCGTGGTATTCCCAAGGACCTGGATGAGGCGGCCCGCATCGACGGCGCAGGCCACCCCAGGATCTTCCTCAGGGTCATCCTGCCGCTGATGGTCCCGGCGCTCGCCACCACCACCATCTTCACTTTCATCTGGACCTGGAACGACTTCTTCGGCGCCCTGATCTACCTGACGGACCCGGACATGTTCACCGTGCCGGTTGCGCTGCGGGCGTTCGTCGACTCGCAGTCGGCCACCAGTTGGGGCTCGCTCTTCGCGATGTCCATCGTGTCCCTGTTGCCCGTCTTCCTGGTTTTCCTCTTCGGACAGAGGTTCCTCATCAAGGGCATCGCAACCACGGGTATCAAGTAGGCGCCAGGGCTTGGACGGGCCGCGTGCCACGCCTCGCGGGTGGCCAGCCAGTCCCTCGCCGGTGGCCAGCCAGTCCCTCGCCGCGACGTCGCAGTCCCTCCGGGACCGCCGTCGAACTTCTGCCAAAAGGAACAAGACAGTATCTTGTAATACAAGAATGTGACTTGTACCATAAACTCAAGAAAACGCTTTCTCACACACACCGCATCAGGATCAACGAAGATCGGAGACATCAGTGCCCGCATATCCAGAGGGTGAAGCAGTCGCCCCCGCAGCAGCACCATCCACAGGAGGATCCTTGGTTGCCAAGGCCAAACGCAGCAAGCGCAGGTTCCGTGCCTCTGCTGTGATCGCAGCCACGGCGGCCGCGGTCCTTGCACTCACCGCCTGCGGTGGAGGGTCCGAAGCCAAGAGTGCCGACGGCAAGGTCGAGCTCCGTTTCTCATGGTGGGGCGGCGACAAGCGGGCCCAGCTGACGCAGGAAGCCATCAAGGCATTCGAGGCAGAAAACCCGAACATCACCATCAAGGCGGAGTTCGGCGACTGGTCCGGATACTGGGACAAGCTGGCAACGCAGGTGGCTGCCAACGACGCCCCGGACATCATTCAGATGGACGAAAAGTACATCACCGAGTACTCGACGCGTGGCGCATTGCTTGACCTCTCCAAGTACAAGATCGACACCTCCAAGTTGGACGAGGCCGCATTGAACGCAGGCAAGGGCGAGAAGGGGCTGACCGGCATCGCGGCAGGCATCAACGCCGCCACCATCCTGGCCAACCCGGCAGTGTTCCAAGCCGCCGGCGTCCCGCTCCCGGATGACAAGACCTGGACCTGGGACGATTTCGAACGCATTGCCGCGGAAGTGACGGCCAAGTCGCCTAAGGGCACGTATGGCGCCGCAGCCTATGGCACGGATGAAGCCTCCCTTGGCGTATGGCTGCGACAGAACGGCAAGTCGCTCTACACCCAGGACGGCAAGCTCGGCTTCGAGCCCTCCGACATCAAGGGCTACTGGGAATTCCTGAAGGACATGAGCGACAAGAAGGCCGTCCCGACGGCGTCTGAAATCGTTGAGGCCGAAGCTGCACCGCTTGACCAAAGCGGCCTGGCTACCGGCAAGAACGGCATGGCCTTCTGGTGGTCCAACCAGCTTCCTGCCCTGGAGAAGGCCGCCGGTGGCGAACTGCAGATCCTCCGCTTCCCGTCAAAGACCGGCAAGGCTGATGACGCGGAGCTTTGGTACAAGGCCTCGCAGTTCTGGTCGGCTTCATCACGGACCAAGCACCCCGAAGAGACCGCCAAGTTCATCGACTTCCTCACAAACAACGTCAAGGCCGGCGAAATCCTGCTGGCAGACCGCGGTGTTTACCCGAACTCCGAGGTCCGCGAAGCAATCGCGCCCAAGCTCGCAAAGGCAGACGTCAAGGTAGTGGACTTCATCAGTGCCATCAAGGATGAGCTCGGCGACGCACCGGCTGCTCCGCCGAAGGGTGCCGGTGCCATCCAGGAAATCATCAAGCGTTACACCTCGGAGGTCATGTTCAACAGGCTTTCCGCGGAGGAAGCAGGCAAGAAGGCTGTGGACGAAATGAAGTCCGCCATCAGCTAGCTTCTTCGGAGCAGAAACCGCGGCCCCGGCCGGTCAGTAGTGATCGACCGGGGCCGCGGTTTCGCTGCGCCCAAACCCGCCGTCAACCGGTCCGAAGGCGCTGTGACGGGGCGCACAAGCCATGACGTAGGATGACCTCATGCCTCTCTTTGACCTTCCGCTCGAGCAACTTCGCGACTACACCTCCGCAGCAACGCCGCCAGCCGATCTGGACCAGTTTTGGGACCGGACCATCGCCGAAGCGCGGTCGCTGCCCCTGGATGCCGTGTTCGAGCCAGTGGACAACTACCTCAGCGTCATTGACACCTTCGATGTCACGTTCTCGGGCTTCGGCGGCGACCGGATCAAGGGGTGGCTGCACGTTCCGGCGCATCTTGAACCCGGCACGCAGCTTCCCGTGGTGGTGGAGTACATCGGTTACTCGGGCGGTCGCGGCCTGGCGAATCAAAACACCCGCTGGGCGCAGGCCGGGTATGCCCACTTCATCATGGACACCCGCGGCCAAGGGTACGGCGGCGTCTCCGGCGATACCCCGGATCCGCACCCCTCAGCGGGCGAGGTCAACTATGCGGGCCTCATGACCCGGGGCGCGGACCACCAGGACAACTACTATTACCGCCGGGTCTACGTGGATGCCTTCCGCGCCGTCGAAGCGGCACAGAGCCATCCCGCCGTCGACCCTTCCGCCGTGGTGTTGACCGGCGTGAGCCAGGGCGGGGGCATCACCGTCGCCGCCGCCGGGCTGGCGGCCGGAAGGCTCGACGGCGTTATCGCCGCGCTGCCCGACGTCCCCTTCCTGCAGGACTTCCCCCGTGCGATCGACATCGCCCCGCGCGGTCCCTACCCGGAGATCGCGTCCTTCCTGGGCAGGCACCGGGACCGCTACGAGCCAATGCTGGCTGTGCTGAACTACTTCGACGGCGTGCACCTGGGCAGGGCTGCCGCGGTTCCAGCGCTGTTCTCGGCTGCCCAGATGGACGACATCTGCCCGCCGTCCACGGTGTTCGCGAGCTACCACAACTACGGTGCGCTTGGCGGGTCGCCGCAGAAGGACATCGAGGTGTACCGCTTCAACAACCACGAGGGCGGGCAGGAGCACCACTGGATCAAGCAGTTGCAGTTCCTGCGCAAACTCCTGTCATCATGACGGACACGATTTGCGGGGTCTGACCAGAGGTGGTTATGGTTTGGCTATGACTAACCGTTGGTATGCGTATTTTTCGTTGGCTCTGGAGGGGCCCGCGTCTAACTGACACGCATCCAACTTTCCTTCAGAGCCAACAGGGCAGAGATCATTCTCTGCCCTTCGCCATATCCGGCGGGTTCTGAAAAGGGGCCCGCTCCGCATCCCGGACAGGACCCAGAAATGACCAGCATCGCCCCCGAAACCGTGACCTCGGACGAATCCGCACAGCCCGCCACCTCCAACCTTCGGGTGGCCCGCTTCGAGCCGCTTCCGGCCCCGCAGGACCTCATCGCAGAGCTGCCCCTGGACGCACGCTCAGCTGCCGTCGTCGACCGTGGCCGTGACCAGGTCCGTGCCATCATGGACGGCGTCGACGACCGCCTGCTCGTGATCGTCGGTCCGTGCTCCATCCATGACCCCAAAGCCGGGCTTGAATACGCCCGCCGCTTGGTCAGCCAGGCCGAGAAGCACAAGGAAGACCTCCTGATCGTCATGCGGACCTACTTCGAGAAGCCGCGGACCACGGTTGGCTGGAAGGGCCTCATCAACGATCCCCACCTGGACGGCAGCCACGACATCGCCGCAGGATTGCGCGCAGCACGTGGATTCCTGAAGCAGGTCACCGCGCTCGGCCTGCCCACCGCTACCGAGTTCCTCGAACCCATCAGCCCCCAGTACATGGCCGACCTCGTTTCCTGGGGCGCCATCGGGGCCCGGACCACCGAAAGCCAGATCCACCGCCAGCTCGCCTCGGGACTCTCCATGCCCATCGGCTTCAAGAACGGCACCGACGGCGACCTCCAGGTAGCCATCGACGCTTGTGGCGCCTCTGCCGCTGAGCAGGCCTTCCTCGGAATCGACGACGACGGCCGCGCGGCTTTGGTGGCGACGGCCGGAAACCCGGACACGCACGTGATCCTGCGCGGTGGACGCAAGGGGCCGAATTACTCCGCCGCCGACGTTGCCGCAGCTTCGTCAAAGCTCGCGGACAAGGGACTCAACCCGCGCCTGATCGTTGACGCCAGCCACGCGAACAGCGGCAAGAGCCACCACCGCCAGGCTGAAGTTGCCCTGGAAATCGGTGCCCAGCTCGAAGCTGGCGCGTCTTCTCCCATCGCCGGCGTAATGCTCGAGAGCTTCCTGGTGGGCGGCGCGCAGAACCTGGACGTCGCCAAGCAGCTTTCAGGCGAGCAGGAACTTGTGTACGGACAGAGCGTCACGGACGCCTGCATGGAGTGGGATGTCACGGCGTCGGTGCTTGAACAGCTTGCTGCCTCGGCCCGGAAGCGCAGGGAGGTCTTGGGGGAGTAGTGTCCCACTTCCTCGAAAAGCTTTCACTTAGGCCCCATCAGCCTCTAGAGTATCTAGCACATGGTTGTTGGATGGCTCAGCATCGTCACACCGTTTCCTGGGGGTGTCCTGTCGGCTGAGAGCAAAGGAATATGGGAAATGTCCGCGGAGACTAACTTCTCGAATGCGCGTTTCATGACGGTGGCCGAAGTGGCCGACGTCCTGCGTGTTTCCAAAATGACCGTGTATCGCCTGGTTCACTCAGGGGAAATGCCAGCCGTCAGGTTTGGCCGTTCCTTCCGGGTTCCCGAAGAAGCCGTAGCCCAGTACCTCAAAGGTGCTGTGGTCGACGGACAATCCGAGACCGCCTGAGGCCGCCGGGGTCCGTTCAGTGGACCGTGGTCATGGGGTACCTCTTTGAAGCGGTACTCTGTTAAGGAACGTTTTACGTCATTGTAAGAATCTGTCAGTTGTACTGTCTGCTTCCGCGGATCCGTTCCAACAGACAGGACCTTCTAGTTTGTAAGGAACTTTCGTGGGTTCAGTTATTAAGAAGCGCCGCAAGCGTATGGCCAAGAAGAAGCACCGCAAGCTGCTTCGCAAGACCCGCCACCAGCGCCGCAATAAGAAGTAGAGATACTTCACCAAGCGTGAATGCCCGTTGCCTCTCAAGGCGGCGGGCATTTTTGCATCCCCACTGACGCTCGCTCACGTTCCCCGGGTTTCCTGCGGACGCTCGCTCACGTTCCCTTGGTTTGTTGCTGACGCTCGCTCATGTTCCCTTGGTTTGTTGCGGACGCTCGCTCACGATCCCTTGGTTTGTTGCTGACGCTCGCTCACGTTCCCCGGGGTTTGTTGCTGACGCTCGCTCATGTTCCCTTGGTTTGTTGCTGGCGCTCGCTCACGTTCCCCGGGGTTTGTTGCTGACGCTCGCTCATCCTTGGGGTCTTGCGAAGCCCGCCTGGATTGCAGGGTCTACCCAGGCCTTGCGCAGGGCTCGTTTGATCTCCCCTGTGGCATCGGCGAAGCCGTCAGCGAGGTCGTCTTTCCCAAAGACAAGGACAGTCCAGCCTGCTGCGCGGAACGCCTTGTCCCTGCGCCGGTCACTGTGGATCTGTTCCTCCTCAAGGTGATGGCCGCCGTCGTACTGGATAGCGAGCCGACGCTCGCGGTAGCCAAGGTCGGCTGAAGGCGACAGCCGATCGCCAATCCGCAGGGGAACCTGCAATTCCGGTTCCGGCAAGCCGGCATCAAGCATGGCAAGGCGGAGGAGGGATTCGGGCGCTGAATCCGCTCCTACCCGCATGAGTTCGAGTGCGTCCCGCGCGCGGACGACACCTTGCAGGTTCTTGTGGCGGTCCACCATCGCGCGGAGGCTGTCAGTGGTTGCGTAGGCCGTGTCCCGTTGTTCGAACTCGGCACGCGGCACGCGAATGAGGTGGTCACCGACGCAAATGAGTTCCTTCAAGGGCAGCGTGCGGGCAAGATCCAGCCAGGTCCTGGACCGTGTGCTGATCCAAAGCCCGCGCACCATTTCAACTTCCCCCTCGGCCACCACCACAGTGTGCCCGGTGACCCCTTTCCGCCGAGCTGCCGGGAGGTTCCGCGGCTTACTCAGGTGCAGTTCATGTGCGTCGGATAGCCACGGAGGGAGCGGAAACCCATGAAGTCTGGCGGCAGTGACATGCGATATCCAAGCCCCTGGGCTCGCAGACGAAAGTGATCGTGCAGCTGCTTCAAGGTCAAAGTCCCAAGTTGACGGCCGGTAAATGCCCTTGCTGACCGGTTCTATGCTGACCCGTCCCCAAAGATGTCGTTGAGTCAGGCCGGCCTCTTTGGCCTCTGAAAGGGTAAACGGAGCGGACCTCAGCTGGGAGGGGACGGGAATCGGTATCTGCATACGGCATTGTTACCCAGATGGCGTTGGGGGTGCAGAAGTTATCCACAGGTATGCTGGGCCGACTCCGCGATGTGAGTGAGGGTTGGGTTTAAGACCGGGGGATGTGAGTGAGGGTTGGGTTTAAGACCGGGGGATGTGAGTGAGGGTTGGGTTTAAACCGGGGGGATGTGAGTGAGGGTTGGGTTAGAGGCGTGGGCCCCGGAACCGTGAGAAGCCCCGCCATAGGCCGTAGATTGCCCCGCCTACAGTAGCCGCCTTCAGCCCCAGTGTTGCGGCGCGCCGACCGGAACGGAAGTCGTAGACGGGCCAGTTGTTGTCGCGGGCGTGGCGCCGCAGCTTGGCGTCGGGATTGATGACCACGGGGTGCCCCACCATGGTCAGGAGCGGAATGTCATTGGCGGAATCGCTGTAGGCCCAGCAGTGGTCCAGATCAAGGCCTTCCCGTTCGGCAACGAGCTCGACGGCGACCGCCTTGGCCGGACCGTGCAATATGTCGCCGACCAGTTTCCCGGTGTACATACCTTCATGAACTTCACCTACTGTGCCCAGTGCCCCTGTCAATCCGAGGCGCGTGGAGATCACGGTTGCGACCTCGATGGGTGTAGCCGTCACCAGCCAGACTTTACGGCCAACCCTGAGGTGCTGTTCTGCCAAAGCTTTGGTTCCGGGCCAAATCCTCGACTCGATCATCTCGTCATAGACCTCTTCACCCAGGGCCTTGATGTCCTCAACGCTGATTCCGGCTGCCAGAGTCAGGGCAGAGTCGCGAACAGCATGCACATCTTCCATGTTCTCGCCACGCATCACGAACTTGAACTGCTTCCAAGCGAAGCCAGCCGCCTGGGGCAATGTAAAGGCCTTGCGTTCGTACATTTTGCGCGCGACATGGAACAGGCTGGCGCCCTTCATCAACGTGTTGTCGACGTCGAAGAAAGCTGCTTCACCGATGTGCTTCTGCACTTGGGCAGATGCGGCAACGGCGGCGTTCTTCTCCTCGGGCATGACTTGAGTCTAGTCAATCGCCGGTACCCCGCGCTGAGGGCGCACGAACAAGCCCCTAGGGGGTGGGGTGTGAGTGAGGGTTGGTGGGGGCGGTTACCGTTAAGCACATGGCTATTCCCGACGTCGTTCTCCTCACCAAAGCTGACTGCCACCTCTGCACCGAGGCGCGTTCCGCCGTCGAGCGCGTTACCCAGGCCCTTGGCCTGGGCTGGACCGAGCAGTCGATCGACGGCGACCCCCAACTTCAGGAGCGCTACGCCGAAGAGATTCCGGTGGTGCTGGTGAACGGTATCCAGCGCGATTTCTGGAAGATTGACGAAGACCGGCTGACCCGCACCCTGAAGAAAGCCTTGGCGGGCTGAGGGTGGAGCCGGCCAGCTGTGGTGGCTTTTGTTGAGTCCGGCCGGGGGTCATAGAGTGGAACAACAAAGCGACGCAATGGAGAATACCGTGACTGCGCTGGAACCGTCCGCGGAAGCAATTTCCGTGGACAACGAACCTGCCGCCAAGCAGATCCCGCCCGCGGCTGTGGCCCGGATGACCCTCTATTTGCGTGCGCTGAACTCCCTCCTGGCCGAAGGCGTGGAGCGCGTCTCCTCCGAAGCGCTGGCAGAAGCGTCGGGCGTCAGCTCCTCAACGCTCCGCAAGGACCTTTCCTATGTCGGCTCCTACGGAACCCGCGGCGTCGGCTACGAGGTCCAGTACCTGAGCCGCCACATCGCCGCAGCGCTCGGCCTGACCCATGACTGGAAAGTGGCCATCGTAGGTGCCGGTAACCTCGGGAAGGCGCTGGCCCGGTATGGCGGGTTCGAGTCCCGCGGGTTCGACGTCGTGGCCATTTTCGACGCCGATCCGATGGTGATCGGCAACGAGGTCGGTTGGCTGCGCGTCAGCGACTCTGCCGAACTTGAGCGCGTCCTGGAGCGAACGCACACGAACATGGTGGTACTCGCACTCCCGGCAACCGTGGCGCAGGAAGTGTGCGACCGTGTGATCGCAGCAGGCATCAGGAGCATCCTGAGCTTCGCGCCGGTGCTCCTGCAGGTTCCGCCGCATGTGAACCTCCGAAAAGTGGACATGGCAACGGAACTCCAGATTCTGGCCTACCACGCACAAAGGGCGCAGACACCGGGCCAGGCTGTTTAGCCTCACCCGGGTCCGCGCCCGGAGTCGCTGTGTAAAACCGGCCCTTTAGCGGGCGTACGGGTTTCCGAACTGCTGCGTCTTCCGGAAGTACGGAGCCGACGCCGGCAGGTACAGCAGGACGATCGCTGCGATGCCGAGCAGTGCTGACAGCGTTGCCAGGCTCAGCGGTACCAGGGCGAAGATGGAAAGCGCGGCGAGGACAGTTCCCAGGATGCGTGCCCAGTTCTTGCCCTTGCGAACGTTGAGGGCCACGAGGGCGTAGAGTCCGGCGCCGATGACGCCAAGCGCAATCATGACGCCAACAATGAAGCCCTTGACGTCTTCAAAGCGGAGATCAGCCGCGCCACCGGCCGCCATCTGCTCTTCGAACATGCTCCGGAAGGCGGGGTCGTTCATGGCTGCAATGGAGATGAAGATGGAGATAAGCCAGATCACAGCTGCTCCGACGATCAACCAGAAGGCGATGGTGACCATCTGGGGGACCGTGGAAGGGCCGGGCTGCTGGCTGGGCCAGTTGGTGTCCTGCCCGTACTGCGGTGCCTGGCCATAGGGCGAGGAACCGGGCTGGCCGTAGGGGGACTGCTGGCCGTACGGGGTCTGCTGGCCATACTGGGGAGCTGCGGGCTGACCGTACTGCGGTGCTGCCGGGGGCTGGGACTGCTGGCCGTACTGCGGTGCTGCCGGTGGCTGGGACTGCTGGCCGTACTGCGGTGCTGCCGGCTGGCCGCCCGGCTGCGCGGGCTGGTTGGAGTCGCCCGGGTTCGACGGCGGGTATGGAGGGTTGCTCATGGCATTCCTTTGCTTGTTCGACTGCAGGTACGGCCGCCGGGATCAGCAAAGTGACCCTGCCCCCAGCGTGGTTCTGCTTCCACCGTACCCCCACGCTCCGGCGACGATGCATACCACACGCAGGAAATTCAAGGGGCCAGGGAAAATCATCATGTTGGAGTACGTCTTCATGATGAAGGCCGCGGGGACCCCTAAGGACCGCCCGCGGCCTTCTGCTCACAAAGCGCTGGTGAAGGACGACGCCGGTAGCTCCGGTTGCGCTAGGCGTGACCCTTGATTGCCTTGAACCAGAGCTGCGAGTTGGGCAGCCACATCAGGACGACGGCTACGGCGCTGACAAGGAAGCCGAACCAGTTGCCGCCCAAGCCAGCGCCCGGGGCACCGGAGTTGATGGAGCCGAAGATGGCCAGGAGCAGCGATACGGCGGCAAGGATTGTCAGGGCCAGGCGGGCCCACTCCTTTCCTTCCTTCATCTTCATGGCCAGGACAATCTGGGCTGCTGCTACAGCCAGGCTGAGGATCAGGAGTACCAGCAGGAATGCTGCCACGCCGGGGATGAAAGCGAAGGCCGCGATGATGGCGAAAAACCCGATGAGCCCAAAGAGGAGGGCCAGGAGTCCCGAGATCACCCAGATGAAGTACGACACCTTCAATTCCGTCGGCAGGCCTTGTGTCTTGAAGATTCCCGAGAATCCGCCCTGGGGCATGACGTCGTTGAAGTTGCGGGGTCCATCGGTGGGCATTTCGAAATGGAATCCCGGCTGCCCGGGGGCTGGTTGACCGGGGCCGCCCTGTGCCGGACCAGGCTGCGAAAACTGGCCAGGTTGTGTCGGTGGCTGGTAGCCCTGCTGTCCCTGGTATCCGCCGGGCGGAACAGTGCCGCCCTGTGGGGGCTGGTAACCGCCTGGGGGTTGGTAGCCCGCAGGAGGAACATTGCCTTGCTGCGGTGGCTGGGCGCCGGGCTGCTGTGGCTGGGGTGCTTCATCTGGGGTACTCATGGCATCACTGTAGACCGCAGGTTGAAGGTTGCATAGGAAATTCGGAGCCAACTCGCAGCTAAATACAGGGTGTTTGCCGAACAATGGCCGGGTGACTCATGTGTGTGCGAAACGCCCGAATGCGAAACGGCGCCCCTGCAGCACGAGGCTGGGCAGGGACGCCGTCCGGGGTGTTGTGGAATCAGGCAGCTGCCGGAGCGATGAACGCGAGTTCCAGGTTGATGACAACCTTGTCGCTGACCAGTACGCCACCGGCTTCGAGGACTGCGTTCCAGGTGAGGCCGAAGTCCTTGCGGCTGATGGTGGTTTCGCCCGAGACGCCTGCCCGGGTGTTGCCGAACGGATCCACGGCCACACCGTTGAATTCGGTCTCGATGGAAACTTCCTTGGTCACGCCCTTGATTGTGAGATCGCCCACGAGGTCGAAGCTGTTGCCGTTGGCCTTGACGTGGCGGGAAACGAAGGTGATCTCCGGGAACTTCTCGACGTCGAAGAAGTCTTCGCCCTTGACGTGGCCGTCGCGGTTGACGTCGCCGGAGTCGAAGCTGGCGGTCTGGATGGTTGCGTTGACCTTGGAGTCGGCCAGGGTTTCGCCGACCTCGAGGGTGGCTGCAGCGTCCTTGAACTGGCCGCGGACCTTGCTGATGCCTGCGTGGCGGACGGTGAAGCCGATCTCGCTGTGGGAAGCGTCGAGGGTCCAGGTGCCGGTGGTGACGGAGGCGGGGAGGGTCATCATGGTTGTTGCTCCTATAGGTAGTGGAAGGTACTGCGTGCTTGCCTGGTTGAAACCAATTGCTTGAAGCGTCAACCGAGCTTCGTGTCTAGTATAAACATGCATATGCATCTTTTATTCCAACTCCGTGGAACTTTTCGGGAAATTTTTGAGTTCTACTTGCGGTAGAAGATTTCGGATCGTCCCGCTTCTTTGAGAAACTGGTAAACATGCCCCAAGCAACTGTCCATCTGCTTCGCCATGGCGAGGTCCACAATCCCGACGGCGTCCTCTACGGTCGACTGCCGGAATTCCACCTCTCCGAGCGCGGCCGTGAGATGGCCCGGATGCTGGCCGACCACTTCGTTGCCCGAGCCGCCGAGGGCGCCAAGATCGTGCATCTGGTCGCCTCGCCCTTGACGCGCGCCCAGGAAACAGCCATGCCGACGGCGGAAGCGCTGAACCTCAAGGTCACCATCGAGCCGCGGATCATTGAAGCCGAGAACCACTTCCAAGGACTCCATCCCACCAAGAGCGAGTTCCTCAAGCCCAAGCACTGGTTCTACTTCCGCAACCCGCTGCGCCCGTCGTGGGGAGAGCCGTACAAGCAGCAGGCAGCCCGTGTGCTGGCGGCGGTGGAGGATGCCCGCCTGAAGGCCATTGAGCTGGGCGGGGATGGCGCCGAGGCGATCCTGGTCAGCCACCAGCTTCCCATCTGGACCACCCGCTTGACCGCCGAGGGACGGCGGCTGGCACACGATCCGCGCAAGCGTGAATGCACCTTGACGTCGCTTACCTCCCTGACGCTGGACGACGACGGCAAGATCATCCGAGTTGAGTACAGCGAACCCGCTGCAGCCCTGCTTCCCGGCGCGGCCAGCACCCCGGGGGCTTAGGAAGACATGGACAACAACCTCTCCCGCCGCGGCGTTCTTACTGCCGGCGGTGTCCTGCTGGCCGGACTGACCATGGGTCTTTCCGCCTGCGCGCAGAAGGATTCCCTTGCGGAGCAGGCCAAAGCCGGTGACAACAAGAATTACGTTGCAGGTGACGGCTCGGTGACAGAATTTGCCAAGGCTGACCGTGCAGCACCCGTGGCCCTCAAAGGCACGCTGTTCAACGGCACTGAAGTCAAACCCGAGGACCTCAAGGGCAAAGTCACTGTGCTGAACTTCTGGTTCGCCGCATGCGCGCCCTGCCGTATTGAAGCCCCGCAACTTGAAGCCCTGCACCAGGAATACAAGGACCAGGGTGTCCAGTTCTTCGGCGTGAACCTCCGGGACGAGAAAGCCACCGCCGAGGCCTTCGACAAGACGTTCAACCTCACCTACCCGAGCTTCAACGACAAGGACGGGTCAGTACTGCTGTCCGTGTCCGGCATCGTCCCTCCGGGTGCTGTTCCCACCACCCTGGTCCTGGACAAGGAAGGCAAAGTGGCCTCCCGCGTGCTCGGGGAGATTGAAAAGAGCACCTTGAAGGCCCTCATCACCTCAGCCGTGGCCGAGTAGTCGCCGTGAACAGTCCATTCGCCGAGACGATCCTCAACGGTTCCCTGCTGCTGGCAGTGCCGGTGGCGCTGCTGGCCGGGCTGGTCTCCTTCCTGTCGCCGTGCGTGCTGCCCCTGGTGCCCGGGTACCTCGGGTACGTGACGGGACTGACCGGCGTCGATCTTGAAAAGCAGCGGCGGGGACGCATGCTGGCGGGAATCGGGCTGTTCGTCCTCGGCTTCTCGGTGATCTTCGTGCTCCTGGGCGGTGCCTTCGGCCAGCTCGGCACCCTCCTGACAGGCCCCCAGAACGCCTGGATCACGCAGCTGCTGGGCATCCTGGTGATCGTCATGGGCGTGGTGTTCATGGGCGGGTTCGGCTGGTTGCAGCGGGACGCCAAGATCCACGCGAAACCACGGGCCGGGCTGTGGGGCGCTCCGCTCCTGGGGCTGACGTTCGGGTTGGGCTGGGCTCCCTGCATTGGCCCGACCTACTCCGCCGTGCAGTTGCTGAGCCTTTCCGGCGGCTCCTCGGCTGCCAAAGGTGCGCTGCTGGCGTTCATCTACAGCCTTGGCCTGGGCATCCCGTTCCTCCTGATCGCCCTGGCTGTGCGCCGCGGCATGGGTGTGATGTCCTTCTTCCGCAAGCACCGGCTGGCCATCCAGCGGATCGGCGGAGGCATCCTGATTTTGCTCGGCATCCTGATGGCCACCGGTGTGTGGGGTCACTGGGTGACCGAGTTGCAGTACTGGTTCCAAAACGACGTGAAGTTGCCAATCTGATGAGCGGGTCCGTGAAAGCCAAGAAGAAGTCACCAGCCGCTGAAAAGACAGCGGAAGGAAAGCTCCAGCAGGCCAAATCCGAGGCCGCGGTACCTGCGCTCGGATTCAAAGGCATGCTCCGGTGGGCCTGGACCCAGCTGACCAGCATGCGCACGGCGCTGTTCCTGCTGCTGCTGCTTGCTGTGGGAGCAGTCCCGGGTTCGCTTTTCCCACAGCGCGCCGCCAATCCGGTCACCGTCACGGAGTGGATCAAGAACAACCCGGCAACCGGGCCATTCCTTGACGCCCTCCAGATGTTCGACGTCTACTCCTCAGCCTGGTTCTCGGCCATCTACATCCTGCTCTTCATCTCGTTGATCGGCTGTGTCACGCCGCGCGCCATCGCGCACTACAAGGCCATGAAGTCCCAGCCGCCGCGGACCCCGAAGCGCCTGTCGCGGCTTCCGGAGTACGGCACCCTGGCGCTGCCCGCCGACGCCGGGATTCCGGCGTCGAAAGCCATCAACGATGCCGCCGGGCTGCTCAAGAAGCGCGGCTACCGCGTCGAAGTGCGGGACGTCGACGGCGCCCTGCCGTCCCTGGGCGCCGAGCGCGGCTTCCTGAAGGAAGTGGGCAACCTGGTGTTCCACACCTCGTTGATCGGCGTGCTGGTGTCCGTGGCCATCGGCGGCCTTTTCGGGTACAGCGGCCAGCGCATCCTGGTCGAAGGCGAAACGTTCGTGAACACCTTGGTGGGCTACGACCAGTTCACGCCGGGGACCAACTTCCAGAGCAGCTCGCTCCAGCCGTACTCCCTCCGTTTGGACAAGTTCCAAGCGACGTTCGACCGGGAATCGCCCAAGAAGACCGGCCAGCCGATCGACTACACGGCCGAGGTCACCACCAAGGAGAACCCGGACGCCCCCGAGCAGAAGCAAGTGCTCAAGGTCAACGACCCCGTTTCCCTGGGCGGAACCAGCCTGTACCTCACGGGCAACGGCTACGCGCCTGTGGTCACTGTCCGGGACGGCGACGGCAATGTGGCCTTCCAGGGACCTGTGACTGCCAAAGTGCAGGGTGCCAACTACTACTCCTCGGTTGTCATCAAGGTCCCGGACGGCAAGCCCGATCAACTCGGCTTCAACGGCTTCTTCCTGCCCACCGCATTCGAGTCGGACCAGGGAATCTCCTTCAGCGCCGACCCGGCATTGGCCAACCCCCAGCTGACCCTGGATTCCTACTACGGTGACCTGGGCCTGGATGATGGCGCGCCGCAGAACGTCTTTGAACTGGACGTCAGAAACCTCACCCAGCTGAACGGGCGCAAGCTCGAGGCCGGCGGTATCGTGTTGGGTCTGGGCCAGAGCGCCACGCTGCCCGAAGGCAAGGGAAGCATCAGTTTCGACAGCGTCAAGAAGTACATCGGCGTTGACATCCACCACAACCCGGGCCAGCTGTACGCCTTGATCTTCGGCCTGCTTGCCGTGGCCGGCCTGATGGTCTCCCTGTACGTCAACCGTCGCCGCGTGTGGGTCCGTACCGGGACGCACGAGGACGGCCGCACCATGGTGGAGTACGGCCTGCTTGCCCGCGGCGAAGACCACCGACTCGCAGGCGAAGCCGCAGCTTTGCGTGAACTCTTTGCCCGCGAATGGAACATCCCCGACCCGACGGAGCCCCCCGCCCCGCGAACCGTCTCTTCCTCAACCTCGAAGGACCAGTAATGCCAGCCATCAACGAAACCCTGGGCCAGTACAGCGAGCTGTTCATGCTGTTGGCCGCCGGCACGTACACCGTGGCGTTCATCGCTTTTGCCTGGGACCTGGCGAAGAGCAGCAAGACCTTCCAGGCAGTGGACCTCAAGGCCGCGGCCATCTCCACCGGCGAGAAGGTAGCTGTCGGCGCCGGTCGCGTTGGGGCTGCTTTGTCAGGTCCCGACGCCGGTGGGCCGGTCGGGCGGGCCGAGCGGCCGACGTCGGGCCCCACCTACGCGGGCGGAACCGCCGCGGGCGACATGCGGTACACGGCCGAACGACGCGTTCCGGCGCGGGTGGCTGTTGCCCTGACGGTCCTTGGCGTCCTGATCCATGGCGCAGGAGTCGTAACCCGGGCCCTGGGCGCCGGCCGTGTCCCGTGGGGCAACATGTACGAGTTCCTCACCACGGGTGCGTTCGTGGCGGTGGCCGTCTTCCTGATCACCCTGATCCGCCGCGACCTGAGGTTCCTGGGCACGTTCGTGCTGGGCCTGGCGATCATCATGCTGGTGGCCGCTTCCGTGTCCTTCTGGACCCCTGTCGGCCACCTGGTTCCCGCGTTGCAGAGTTACTGGCTCATCATCCACGTATCCATCGCCGTCCTGTCGTCGGCGTTGTTCACCCTGACCTTCGCCATGTCCGTGCTGCAGCTGCTGCAGTCGTACCGGCAGAAGAACCTGGCCGCAGGACGCAAGGACAACCTGGCTTTCATGCGGGTGGTCCCCAACGCACTGAGCCTGGAAAACCTTTCCTACCGCATCAACGCGATCGCCTTCATCGGCTGGACGTTCACCCTCATGTTCGGCGCCATCTGGGCTGAGAAAGCCTGGGGCCGTTTCTGGGGCTGGGACCCGAAGGAAGTGTGGACCTTCGTGATCTGGGTTGTGTACGCCGGGTACCTGCATGCCCGTGCGACGCGCGGCTGGACCGGAACCCGCGCAGCGTGGTTGTCGATCGTCGGTTATGCCTGCGTCATTATCAACTTCACCCTCGTAAACACCGTTTTCAACGGCCTGCATTCATACTCCGGGCTTTAGGAGACACTCCTGCCCTGAGCAGGAGCTTTACCTGGATAGTCATTTCAGGGACCAAGAAATTGACAAATCGGTGTAGCAAATAAGCCTTTTGCCGTTCCGGAGCAGGTGCTAACTTGTTCAGGATCCGCAAGTGAAGCCGCTCGCTCGCGCCGTGCCGTGATCTTTCGAGGTACCCATGAGCTATGTTCTCGCCATTGACGTCGGGACAAGTTACACAGCAGCAGCCCTCATCAGACCCGCTGGGGGCTCCACACCAACTCCTGAAATCCTGCCGCTGGGGCTGCAGGGAAGTGCCGTGCCGTCGGTTCTTTTCTATGCAGCTGATGGCCGGATCCTGGTGGGGGAGATCGCTGAGCGCCGGGGTTTGGACGATCCCGGGCGGATGGTCAGGGAGTTCAAGCGGCGCATAGGTGACGCGGTTCCGCTTGCCGTGGGTGAGTCGTGGTTGGCCCCGGAGGACGTGTACGCCACCATGGCCAAATGGGTGGTGGATAAAGCCGAAGAGCGCGAGGGGAGTTCGCCGGCGTCGATCATCATGACGCACCCCGCATCCTGGGGCGGGCACCGCACCTCAACCGTCCTCGCGGCGCTGAACCTTGCCGGGCTGACGGACGTCACGCTGATCAGTGAACCTGTCGCTGCGGCCCTGCACTATGCGGCCCAAACCCGGGTGGAGGACGGCAGCACCGTTGCTGTGTACGACCTCGGCGGTGGGACGTTCGATACTGCGGTTCTGCGGAAGACGGCCCCCGGCTCCTTCGAGCTCCTGGGCCGTCCCGACGGCATTGAAACCCTTGGCGGCGCCGATTTCGACGCCGCCGTTCTGCGCCACGTGATCGCCCACCTGGGTGAGGCCATCGAGGGGCTTGATCCGGAGGATCCCGAAAGCAAAGCATCGTTATCGAGGTTGCGGCGGGAATGCCGGGAGGCGAAGGAAGCGCTCTCCATGGACAGCGAAGCCAGCATCGCCGTCGCCCTGCCTGGAACCCAGCGGACGCTGCGGCTGGTCCGCTCCGAGTTCGAAGCCCTGATCGAGGCGCCCATCCGGGAAACGGTGCACGCACTGGAGCGCAGCCTGCGCAGCATCAACGTTGAGCCCGCGGAGCTGAGTGCTGTCCTGCTGATCGGGGGGTCATCGCGCATTCCCTTGGTGGCTGGGATGATTTCGGTGGAACTCGACCGGCCCATCGCCGTTGACGCTGATCCGAAGTCTTCCATCTGCCTGGGGGCGGCTGTGGCAGGGGCCGGGATGTCGGCAGGCATGGACGCTGCGGCTGCTCCGGCCGTTCCGGTTGCTGCTCCTTCCGCCGGTCCTGTACCAGCGCGGCCGCACGTCGTCGCCAGGCCTCACCCCGGTGCCGCGAAGTTTGGTGCCGCTAAGTCTGCGGACAAATCCGGCCATGCACCCCGCACCCGCCTGCGGCTGGCGGCAGCAGCGGTCACCGCGGCGACGGCGCTCACCGTTGCCACCGCGACGGCGGCGCAGAGCCCAGAAGGCAACGGCATACTCGCTTCCATGTTCGGTAGCCAGGCAGCCGATGTCATGCGCGGCGAGGCTACCCCGGCCGGCCCGCCGCACGCCGGCAGCGGGGCAGCGCCCGGGGCTGCGCCAGCGGCTGGGGGTCCGACGGCGGGACTCGAGGCAAGCGCTGGGGCTGGGGTGACGCGGACGGGGACGGGAAAGAGCCCTGCCCGCTCCGGCAAGACAGGATCCGGCGGGCCAGGCACAGGGGCGGGGACCGGCCAGGGTTCGACGGCGGGATCCCCGGCAGGTTCGACGGCGGCGGGGACCGGTGGCGCGGCGGGCTCGGCAGGAACCGGTGGCGCGGCGGGCTCGGCAGGGACCGGCGGCACAAGCGGCGCCCCTGGGACGGGCGGCAGCACCGGGACGAATGGTGCCCCGGCACCCGGAACGCCGGGATCGGGAACCACCACGCCAACTCCTGAACCCACCGGCGGAGCTGCCAGTGGTCCCACACCACCTCCTGCCACCACCCCACCGACCGTGCCGCCACCTGCAACGGATCCAACAACGCCTCCTGTCGTTACGGACCCGAGCGTCCCACCGCCGTCGACGGACCCCGTCGTTCCCCAGCCGGAACCGACGGCGCCGCAAAACCCGGTGCCGCCGTCGCCCGAGCCGACCGTGCCACAGCAGGAGCCCACCCAACCAGCCAACCCGGACCCGGCCCCAGTACCATCCGAAACCAGCCCGAACCCGGATCCCGCGCTGACCCCGGCGGTCTGACCCATGGCGGGACACGACCACCAGTCCGGACGGTTCCAGTCCGGACGGGACAATCACCTTCCCGGCGATCCTGCGCATGAAGGGGAGACCGCAGCTGAACTGACCGGCCAGCCGGAGGCCGTGCGTGAGCTTCTGCTGGCGTTGTCCGTGGGATTTTCCCTTCCTTCCCTTTTGCCCGGCAGCCTGGCGGATAGTGACCTGGACTCCATAGCCGGCGCGGCAAAGGACGCCGGAGTGCTACTGCAGGACGGTTCCGTAGTGGGAACAGTCCAACATGCCCTGCTGAGGGTGACACCGCCGGTGCGGATCCGGGAGCTGCAGAAGGAACTGGTGGACATGATCTCGGCGCAGGGCCGTCCGCTGGGAGACCTGGCCCGCCAGCTGGCGCGCCACGGATATCAGGACCCGCGTGTCGTCGCGGAACTCGAACGGGCGGCAGGGTCCGCCGTGGATACCGACCCGGGCCTTGCAGCGGAAATCTATGCCGAGGCGCTGCTGGCCGGGGGTGAGGAGTCCGCCACAGCGGCCAAACGGGCGCAGGCGGCAGCAGCCCTGGGGGACCTGGATACAGCCGGCAGGATCGTAGACCGCCTCGTCGGTACCCCCGGCGCCCCGGACCTTCGCCTGGCTGTTGACGTGGCCGCGGCTGTATGGGCCCAGCGGGGCATGTTGGCACGGAGCGCCGAAAGCTATGCGTGGTTGGGCCCGGACAGGATCGACAGCTCGGCCCCACTGGCGGCAGTGGCCATGATCGGTTCAGGCAACGTTGCCGGAGCCGAACAGTTGGCAGCGCTGGCATCCCCGGCAGGCTCACCTACTCTGCTGGCCGTGGCATTGTCCTTGACCCAGCAAGGACTGCTCCGGACGCTGGGACCCAGACCACAAACGGCACTTCCCGAACTGATCAGGGCCTCGGACATGATGAATGCCGCCCGGTCAGCAATCCCCCTGTCCGAGACGCCGGCGGCCCTTGCCGCCATATGTGCCCTGCACACGGGCGAACCCGGCATTGCCGAGACCGTGTTGAACGCGGCACTGGCAGCCGGGCAGGGAGGCGATGTTGCCCGTCCCAGACTATTCCTGTTGCAGGCGTGGTCTGCCATGCAGCAAGACAACCCGGATGAGGCCCGTCTGGCCATCAATGAGGCGGTCAAGGCCAACCACTGGGCACTCTCACCCCGGGACGACTTCCTCCTGGCCGCCCTGGACGTTGGTTTGGCACGCCGCGGCAGCGAAGTCCACGAGCTGGTGCTCGCCTGGGACCGCGCACGGGAGGCCATGATGCACGTCTCCGTGGACCTTTTCAGCCTCCTGCCGTGGGGTGAGCTCATGATTGCCGCCGCACGGTTGCGGGAGACCCGCAGGGTTGGGCATTACCTGGAGGGTGTGTGGCAGTTCCTCGAGCGGGTGCCGGATGCTCCCTTGTGGTCCGTACCTGTGCACTGGGCCGCCATGCAGGCCGCGCTCCTGGCTGAAAGCCCGGCCGAACTCGCACCACACGCAGCTGCGCTGGTCCGGGCGTCGGAACACAGCCATGTGGCCGCCGTGCTCGCCGCGGCGGGCAAGGCGTGGGTTTCGGTCCTGGCCGGGCGGTTTGCAGCGTCCGACGTCGAATCTGCCGCCCGCGATTTGGCCACCGTTGGACAGCCATGGGAAGGCGCACGCCTGGCCGGTCACGCCGCCGCACATGCCGACGAGCGGCGGGACATGGTGAGGCTCTTGGCCTGTGCCCGCGATATCCATCCCCAAGGAACTGCCCAAGCTGCCTCTACCGAACGCGCCACCATGCCACCTGAGGTGTCTCCTGCCGGTGACGGTGGCGCTGCCGGGTTGCAGGACCCCTCAGGGCTCAGTGCCAGGGAACGCGAAGTGGGCCGACTCATCCTCGAGGGCAAGACCTACCGTGAGATCGGCGAGGCCATCTACATTTCGCCGCGCACGGCGGAGCACCACGTAGCCCGGATGCGCCGCCGTTTGGGGGCCGAAAACCGTTCCGAACTCCTGATCCGGCTGCGCCTGGCATTGGGGGAGGGGTACCCGCCTCCGTAACGGGTACCCCCCCAACCCCCTAACGGAAATCCCCTCGATCCCCTAACGCCAGGGCAGCGGGTAGGGGGACCACCCCCGATGCCCGGCCCTTGGCGTCGGCAATACGTTGAATGCAAGCCCGGCAAAGGCGCCGGGCCAATCACCACCCATCACAGAATTTGAGGGAGCAGTCCAATGCCAACACTCGCACAACAGCTCGTGCAGTTCCTGATGAGCCTGTTCAACGACCCCGATGCCGCCGAAGATTTCGTCCGTGATCCGGAAGCGGCCCTCGCCGCCGCAGGGCTGCGCGACGTTTCTTCCGCGGACGTGGACGCCGTCCGTCCGGTGGTCCTGGACTACGCGCCCATCAATGCGCGGTCCTCGTTCGACCGTGAATACAACACCGGTGGCAACCACGCCACTACGGGCGGTGGACGCCCGGAGCACGACGGCGGCGGCTGGGGCGGAGGACGTCCCGAGCACGGCGGCGGCGGTGCCGGCGGTGGTTGGGGCGGTGGCCACGATGACCATGAGCACGACGACGATCACGAGCACGGCGGCGGTGGCGCCGGCGGTGGTTGGGGCGGTGGCCACGATGACCACGCCCACGCAGTCCAGCAGCTGGTCCACGTGGTGAACAACTACTCGTACACCACCACCATCGACGACCGCGACACGATCACGGACCAGTCGGTGAACCAGAACATCTGGGCCGATGGGGACGTGACGCAGTTCTTCAACCAGGATGCCGTAACTGCCTCCGGTGACGGTGCCATTGCTGCCGGTGACGACGTCACGAACTCGGGCAACACCACCACCACAACAACTACCACCAACACCGATGACCACTCGGTGGACAACTCCGTCCACGTCAACACCAGCGGCGACAACAACGACGTATCCGTGGGCAACGACTACTCGGACCACTCGGTGACCAAGGATTCCTACAACACCGACGATTCCTACAACACCGACGTCGATGTGGATGTGGATCTTGATGTCAGGGACTCCTTCAACGAGGACAGCTCCACGCACACAAACACCACCACAACGAACACCACCAACACCAACACGAACTCCTTCAACGACAACTCCACCGACGTGGACGTGGATCTGGAGGACGTACAGGTCATCAACGACTCCGTGGTGGTCCAGGACAACGAACTGGATCTGGACTACTCGCCGGACTACTCCACCAATGTGGAAGTGGACGATGTCAACGTCATCAACGATTCGATCGTGGTGGCGGACAACGAGTTGACCTACACCGAGGACAACTCCACCACCGTCGGCGATGTGGACGTGGATTACACCAACGTCGAGGACAACGTTGTGGTGGCCGACAACGAACTCGATGTTGAGTACAACGACATCAGCGATTCGGTAGTGGTTGCGAAGAACGACGTCGAGATCGACTAAGACAAAGCGCGACACCCCAGCAGTGCCCGGCAGGCGGACCACCTCCTGCCGGGCACTTCGTGGCCTCCGGGGCGGGCCGGGAAACAGCACATCATGTGAGCAAAGGAAGAGCCGTGGCGGAAACCGTACGCATCACCACTTTGGTGGAGCACGGAATGGCATTGGCAGGTGAGCGGAATGACCTCAGGCGGCGCCTGGAGAACACCCTCAAGCGCCTGCAGGATCCAAGCATCAGGGTGATTGTGGTGGGCGAGTTCAAGCAGGGAAAAAGCCAGCTCATCAATGCGCTGGTGAACGCCCCCGTTTGCCCGGTGGATGACGATATCGCCACCACGGTTCCCACAGTGGTCAGGCACGGTGATCCGGCGTCGGCTGTTGTCCTGATCCCGTCGGGCACCGCCGGGGGACCGGACAGCGCAACGGGTGATGAACCGGGCGCCGAGCCGCGGGTGGACCGCCAGACCGTAGACCTGGCCGCGTTGGCGGATTTCGTGTCGGAGAAAGGAAACCCCGGTAACGCCCGGAACATCCTTGCAGCCGAGGTGGGCCTTCCCCGGAAGCTCCTGTCAGGCGGGCTCTGCATCGTGGATTCCCCGGGCGTTGGCGGCCTGGGCTCAAGCCATACCCTGACCACGCTCACGGCGTTGCCCTCGGCCCATGCCATGCTGTTCGTCTCGGACGCATCCCAGGAGTACACCGAACCCGAGATGCGATTCCTTCGCCAGGCCATGCGCGTCAGCCCAAATGTGGCCTGCGTGCTGTCCAAGACCGACCTTTACCCGGCATGGCGGCAAATAGCTGAGCTGGACAAAGGACACCTTGCCGACGTTGGGCCGGACATTCCCCTGTTCCCCGTCTCGTCGGAGCTGCGGCTGCAGGCAGCACGGCTCCAAGACGCCGAGCTGAACAATGAATCCGGGTTCCCCGCCCTGATCTCCTACCTTCGCAACAGCATTGTTGGTGAAGCTGCCCTCCTGCAACGCCGCTCAGTGGGTAACGACCTCGTTTCGGTGACCGGAAATCTCATGCTGGCGTTACGGTCCGAACTCGCTGCCCTGGAAAATCCTGAGGACACACCCCAGATGATTGCCGGCCTGACCGCGGCAAAGGAGGATGCGGACGCGCTCCGTAAGAAGTCAGCACGCTGGCAGACAACCCTGAATGACGGGATAGGCGACCTCATCGCGGACATGGAGTATGACCTGAAGGACCGCCTCCGCCGCATACAGCGGGAGGCCGAGACAGCAATCGACCAGGGGGATCCGGGCCCGGCTTGGGAGCAGTTCGCCAAATGGCTCGAACAGAGCGCCGCCGCCGCGGTGTCGGACACGTTCGTGTGGACCAGTGAGCGTGCACAATGGTTGGCCGGCCAGGTCGCAGAGCATTTCTCCGAGGACGAAGTAACCCTCCCTGCCCTCCATGTCGCCGACACCGGCGGCGTGCTGGACCCTGTGGCAGAAATCCAAGGCATGGAAGATGGGCGCATGGGACCGGTACAGAAGATCCTGATCGGCATGCGCGGGTCCTACGGTGGGGTGCTCATGTTCGGGCTGCTCACCGGCCTGTTCGGTATGGCCCTGATCAACCCGTTGTCAGTGGGAGCCGGGCTCATGCTCGGCCGGAAAGCGTACCGGGAGGAGCAGGAAGCGCGGCTCAAACGGCGGCAGTCCGAGGCCAAGCTTTTGGTGCGGAAGCAGGTGGACGACGTCGTCTTCCAGGTGGGCAAGCAACTCAAGGACCGCTTGCGGCTGGTCCAGCGCGCCACCCGGGACCACTTCACGGACATTGCGGAGGAACACCACCGTTCCCTCACCGAATCCGTGGCTGCGGCGCAGAAAGCGGCGGCTACGTACGCGGCGGAAAGGGAACTTCGGATCAGGGAGATCAAGAACCAGCTCAAAGCCGTGGACTCGTTGAATGCCGTTGCCCGGCAGCTGCAGGAGGAGGGGGCCGCGGCGCAGCAAGCCGTTCCGGCGTCGTCAGGGGTACCGGCCGGATGATCGAGTCGGGGATCGCGGGCGCAGCGGCGCTGCTCCGCCAGGCGCGGGAGCTGTATCAAGGGGATCCGGCGGCCCTTGCAGTGCTCGACGAACTCGACCAACGCCTCGGCGGGCCTCTGCGCATTGCAGTGGCGGGAATGGTGAAAGCGGGTAAGTCCACTCTGCTGAATGCCATTATCGGAGAGGAGATCGCGCCGACGGATGCCGGAGAGTGCACGAGGATCGTCACGTGGTACCGCTACGGGCATGCACCGCGGATCACCCTTCATCCGTTGACAGGGGAGCCCCGGGCATTGCCGGTGAACCGTGACGAGGGCCGCTTGGTGTTTTCGTTGGGGGGACTCCAAGCGGAGGACGTGGAGAAGCTGGTGGTTGACTGGCCATCAGCCAGCCTCCGGGACCTGACCCTGATCGACACTCCCGGCATCGCTTCCCTGTCAAGCGAGGTGTCGGGGAGGTCCACTGCCTTCCTGCTTCCGGAGGACGCGCCCATGGCGGCCGACGCCGTGATCTATCTGATGCGCCACTTGCACGCCTCGGATGTGCACTTCCTGGAATCGTTCAAGGACACAGCCGCCGGGAAGTCCGGGACTGTCAATGCCTTGGCCGTTCTGTCGCGCGCGGACGAGATTGGCGCCGGACGGATCGATGCCTTGATTTCCGCGGCCGTGATAGCCGAACGGTACAGCCGGGACGAGAACCTCAAGCCACTGGCCTTGGGCGTGGTTCCCGTCGCGGGGTTGCTCGCACAAAGTGCACGGACCATGCGCCAACGCGATGTGGATGCTTTCACGGTCCTCGCCCGGATGGATCGCAACCGGCGCGAAAAGATGATGCTCTCGGTTGACCGGTTTGTCCGGCCTGGACCCGAAGGGCGGCCTGGACCGGAAGGGCTGCCTGGACCGGACGGGCTGGACCCGGAACTTAAGGAATCCCTGGTTCAACGGTTCGGCATGTTCGGAATCCGGCTCGCGGTGGCCCTGATCCGCGGCGGAATCGACAATCCAACTGAACTGGCGCACGAGCTGGCGCGGCGCAGCGGACTTGGCCAACTGCTTGGCACCATTGACTCGCTGTTCCAAACGCGGGCTGAGGCGCTCAAGGCGCGTGCCGCCGTCGTGGGTTTGGAAGCGTTGCTTAGCGGATCCCAACCGGGGGACGCGGCCGTCCTCGAAACGGCTTTGGAACAGTTGCTGGCCGGGGCGCACGAATTCAGGGAGCTGAGGCTTCTGGGGCTGCTGCGGACCGGTGCTTCCGGGCTCACCCCCGGACAAGCCGGGGAAGCCGAACAGTTGGTGGGCG
Organism: Paenarthrobacter nicotinovorans; assembly: GCF_007670255.1. GTDB lineage: Bacteria > Actinomycetota > Actinomycetes > Actinomycetales > Micrococcaceae > Arthrobacter > Arthrobacter nicotinovorans_B. Next base: position 73,043 of record NZ_SZVS01000002.1, read on the forward strand.
GCACGGGCAATCTTCCATACCAGCGGCTGGGACTTTCGCCCGACGCAGGCCTCGACGAGGTCGCCCGGGCAGCCCGTGACGCAGTGGACCGCTGGCGCCACATTGCGGAAAACCCCTTGCTCCTTGATTCATCGGCAGTGGACGCGTGCCGCGTGGTCCTGCGCAGCTGCGAGGGAATTCTGGCGGCTATGCCCGCCGTCCGCTGAGCAGCCAGGCAGTGGTGGACGGCAGGAAGAGAAGTATCAGGCCGGCAGCGGCGAGGATGAACTGGATGGCGAGAAGCACTGTGGCCAGGATCCCGTCGGCGCCGGGGGCCGCCACATAATCCACGGTCATCACGGTGACCACGGCGTGGAGCAGGACGACGGGTGCCAGAACCCAGCGGGGCCATGTGCGTCGTCTGAACAGGACTGCCAACAGGACAGCTTCCACCGCTACCACCGCAGCGATCAGCGCCAGGCTGCCAAGGAATACGACGGCGGTGGCCCCCTCGACCGCTGAGGCGTCACCGTCCGGGACCATGGACTGGATGACGCCCTTCAAACGCTCAAAATGGGCGTCCCGGCCCAGGAAGCCTGTGACCACGACGGCGATCCCGGCAAGGAAACTTGCCAGCCACAGCGAACGGGACAACCGTGCAGGACTGGGAGGCCTCACGGTGACAGCTATGGGAGGCGGGGTGGAAATGGAGAATCCGGGGCGCTGGGGCGGCGCGGGTGGCCCGCTCACTGATGGCGTGGAGTTCGACTGCCGTGAACCATCAGCTTGCTGGGCCATGTTTACCTACTTCAGCTCGTCGGTATCATGCGCATCGGGCCCACCGGCGGCGGCATCGCCCGAGCCGAAACCCTTGGCGTCGCCAGGGCCACCGGATGACTTGTCGCGGAGTTTGCGTTCCTTGGCCTCCAGGTCCGCCTTGAGCTTCTTCAGGCGGTCCTCTTCGGCCTGGTTGCGGCGCCGGTTCTCCAGGTTGCGGAGGAACTCGGGGTCGTCGTCCGGTGCGGTGGGGTGGCGCCGCGCGGGTGCTGCCGTGGGCTTGTTGTACGGCCGACCGAAAATAAACCACAAGATGGCGCCCAGCACCGGCAGGACGATCATCACGATGATCCAGGCGGTCTTCGAAATCCCGCGGGTCAGGTGGCGGTCCGTACGTATGACATCCACCAGGGCATAGACGAAGACAACAAGGACGACGACGACGCCTATAACGCGGAGCATGCATCAAGTCTAGTGCCCGGAAGCCGTTCACTGGGTGCCCCGGTTTGGGCCGTGATCAGAGTGCAACCATCGGGGCGGCTAAACTTGGATGGTGGCTTTCCTGAAGTATTCCCTCATCCGTTTGGCACTGTTCGTGCCGTTGTTCGTGCTTTTCCTCTTTTTGCAGGTGGGCTGGATCCTGGCAGTGGTCTTCGCAGGGTTGATCGCTTTCGCCATCAGCTACTTGTTCTTCCAGAAACAGCGCGACGCCGCCACGGCCGCCATGCGAGAACGTTTCTCCGGACGGGCCAAGCCCATCCGTTCCGCCGGCGAGGTTGAGGACGCCGACGCCGAGGACAGCCTGGTGGAGCAGAACCCGGACGTGGCCATCAACAACGACAAGCGCCCCGGCACCCTCTAACTCAGAAGCCGCGGCTCAGGATCAGCCCCAGCGAGAACAGCAGGCTGTAGCCGAGGTTGATCAGGCCGGTCTGCTTGAGCACCGGGATCAGGCTCTTTCGCTTCTTCCCGTTCACCATCAGCCACGCCGGCATGAGGCACGCGGGGATCAGCAGAAGCACGATCAGCATCCACGGTTTGGTGGGGGCCAAAACGATCACCAGCAGGATGGCCACCGCGAGCATCAGCACGTAGCTTTCCCGGGCATGCCGGTCACCCAAACGTACTGCCAGGGTCCGCTTTCCGGCTGCGGTGTCCGTGGGGATGTCGCGGACGTTGTTGGCCATCAGCAGCGCACAAGCAATGAGTCCCGTTCCGATTGCCCCGATGACGGCGGCCAAGCTGACCTGTCCAGCCTGCGTGTACGTGGTGCCCAAGGTGGCGACCAGCCCGAAGAACACGAACACGAACACATCGCCCAGGCCCATGTAGCCGTAGGGGTTCTTGCCGCCGGTGTAACCCCACGCTGCAAGGACGCATCCGATGCCCACCAGGATGAGCCACCACGACTGGGTGATGATCACCAGGATCAGGCCGCACACCATCGCAGCGCCGAACAGGCCAAACGCCGCCCACTTGACCTGTTCCGGCCTCGCTGCGCCGGAGCCTACCAAGCGCAGGGGGCCCACCCTGTCCTCGTCGGTTCCGCGGATGCCGTCCGAGTAGTCGTTGGCGTAGTTGACTCCGATTTGGAGCAGAAGCGCAACAAGCGCGGCCAGGATCGCGTTCGGCAACCGGAAGGCGTGGAGCTCGTACGCCGCTGCCGAGCCGATCAGGACTGGCGCGATTGCCGCGGGCAGGGTGCGGAGACGGGCTCCTTGGATCCATTGTGCAGCTGTCGCCACGTGTTGTACCTCGTGTGTTTCGCGTTTGATGTCAGTTGGGGGACGAACTTGTCTATTGTCCCTGATGCAGATTGGAAAGCAGTTCGATCATGGCCAGCCTGTCCGGCTTTCCGTTGGGCAGCATCAGCAATTCCTTGTCGGCAAGGACTGTTTTGGGTGCCAACGCACCCAGGGCGGCTTGGCGTCGTGCCGTGAAATCGCTGATTCCCTCGCGGCTTGGGTCATCGACCGCGATATAGGCAGCAACTGCCTGCCCCCACTCCCGCGAAGGTACGCCGGCGACGAAAGCCGCGTTGACGCCGTCGAGCTCTTCAAGCTTGCTTTGGATGTACGCGGCGGAGGCTTTGACGCCGCCGGTGATGATGACGTCGTCGGCGCGGCCCAGGACGGTGAGCTTGCCATCGGGTGACAGCTCGCCGAGGTCGCCGGTGACATACCAGCGGGTGTCGTCGTCTTCGAAGAACGCTTCGGGGCCGCCGTCCAGGTAGCCGGCGGCGACCGTCGCGCCGCCCAACAGGACGCGGCCTTCCAGTTCGCCCTCGCCAAGGCGGATTTCGACGCCGTCCAGAGGCTCGCCGTCGTACACACACCCGCCGCACGTCTCGGCGGAGCCGTAGGTGGTGACGACGTTCAGCCCTTCGGCGTGGGCAGTGGCGAGCAGCTCCGGCGAAGCGGGGGCGCCGCCCAACAGGATCGCATTGAAGCGGCGCAGGACCGCCAGGGTTGACGGAGACGGGGAGTCCAGCAGGCGCTGAAGCTGCGTGGGTACCAGGGACGTGAAGCGGATCTTGTCGGTCAGTTCCTCCGCTGCGGCCGTAAACGCCTCGGGAGTGAAGCCGTTCGACTGGTCCATCACCCACGGGCGCGTTCCGGCGTAGAGCGAGCGGACCAGGACCTGCGCGCCGGCCACATACTGCAGAGGAAGGGCCAACAGCCACTGGCCTTCGCCACGCAGGGCCATGGCCGTGGCCACCGACGACGCCGCCAGGGCATCGATGGTCAGCACGGTCGCCTTGGGGACCCCTGTTGAGCCGGAGGTACGGACCACCAGTGCCGCATCCTCGACGCCGGTCTCCACGGGAACTGCGCTCGGCTTGCCGTCCGCGTCGGTGACGATTTCGACGGCGGGACCCTCACCGTGGAGGGCAGCGGCGAGTGCTTTGAGAATCGGATCGATATCCACGGCCGGTCCTAGAAGTAGTAGGGGAAGCTGGACCAGTCGGGATCGCGCTTTTGAAGGAAGGCTTCCTTGCCCTCCACGGCTTCGTCCGTCATGTACGCAAGGCGGGTGGCTTCGCCGGCGAAGACCTGCTGCCCGGCGAGCCCGTCGTCGGCGAGGTTGAAGGCGAATTTGAGCATGCGGATGGCCTGCGGCGACTGGCGGGCAATGTCAGCGGCGTATTCCAGCGCGACCTCTTCCAGCCGTTCATGGTCCACGGCTTCGTTGACAGCGCCCATGCGAACCATGTCCTCTGCGGAATATTCGCGGGCAAGGAAGAAGATCTCCCGCGCGGCCTTCTGCCCGATCTGGCGGGCCAGCAGCGCAGAGCCGTAGCCGGCGTCGAAACTACCGACCGTGGCGTCCGTCTGTTTGAACTTGCCGTGTTCGCGCGAGGCGATGGTCAGGTCGCTGACGACGTGCAGGGAGTGGCCGCCGCCAGCCGCCCAACCGTTGACGACGGCGATAACCACCTTGGGCATGGTCCGCATGAGCCGCTGGACTTCCAGGATGTGCAGCCGGCCGGCGCGGGCGGGGTCGATGGTCTCCTGGGTATCGCCCTCTGCGTAGCGGTACCCGTCCCGTCCACGGATGCGCTGGTCGCCGCCGGAGCAGAACGAGTGCCCGCCGTCCTTTTCGGAGGGGCCGTTGCCGGTGAGCAGGACCGTGGCTACGTCCGGTGTCATGCGGGCGTGGTCCATGGCTCGGTACAGCTCATCCACGGTTCCCGGGCGGAACGCATTGCGGACTTCGGGGCGGTTGAAGGCGATCCGGACCGTGGGGAGGTCCTTGACCGTGCCGTCGGCTGACCGTTCAACCTGCCGGTGGTACGTCATGTCCTTGAAGTCATCAAAGCCGGAGACGGTACGCCAGCGCGATGGGTCAAAGATGTCGGAAACCTTGGCAGGGAGATCGTTGTTCACATACCGAGTCTAGTAATGGCCTCAGCTGATGCAGAACTCGTTGCCTTCCGGGTCTGCCATGGTGTGCCATTCGTGGGGTCCCTGGCTGGCGGTCCAGAGGTGTTTGGCGCCCCGGGCTTCCAGTTCCTTGCGCACGACATCCTTGTCCCGCCCGTCCAGACGGACGTCCCAATGCACGCGGTTTTTCACGGTCTTTTCGTTCGGGTCCGTCTGGAACAGGATGCGCCGGCCGGTCTTGGGATCCGGGTCCTCCGCCGGAACGATGGCACAGCCCTCGGCCCAGACGAGTTTGCCGTTGTGCGTGATGGTCTGGTCCTCCGTGGCGAAGCCTTGCTCGATCATGGAGCGGATAAAGGCCTCGTCCTGGGGTTCGACGGTCCATTCAAGGGTCTCAGCCCACCAATCGGCGAGGTCGTGGGGCTTCTTGCAATCGACTACTACCTGGATGTTGAGTGTCATGCCCCCAAGCTATTCCGACGGCGGGTGGCTGGGTAGTCGAATGCGGTCACCTTCCGTCCGGGTTACCCAACCAAGGGACAGCAAATGTCGCAATGAAGGCTCAGTGGAACGTTTGCTGTCCCTTAGTTGGGGAGGAGCTCCGGGGGCACGGCGTAAATCAGCACGACGGCCATAAGGTTCTTGGCTGCATGCACGAAGTAGGAGAACATCAGGTTCTTCCCCGTCCAGACATACACGGCCACCAGGACCATAGCCATGCCCAAGTATGGCGCCAGGGCTGATAACACCAGGCCCTCACGTCCGATCACGTGGATGGATGCAAAGACCACCACCGAGATCACGCAACAGATCCAGATGTTGACATGCTGGGACAACTTGCCGATTAACAGGTGGCGGAACAGGTACTCCTCCACGAAGGGCCCCAGAATCACCAACAACGGCACCATCAGCCACGCGGGGACATGCTGCAGCAAACCTTGGATGCCCAGTTGGTTCTCGGAGCTTTGGGCGGTACCGAACGCAGCTACCAGGATCGCCGTGAGGATCAGCATCACCACGATCGCGAGGGGAATCATGCCCAGGGTGAACCACGGCCGGGTCCCGAGGATCTTCAGGTCGCGGCCCGCCACGCGCCAGGCTGACGCCAGGGCAAATATTCCGACGCCGGCATAGAAGATGGCGTTGACCGCATAGGATGCTGTGGCCGGGTCCGCGAACAGCTGGAGCATGAGCCGCTGAACTGTGCCACCGGCAAAGGTGAAGTAGAGGGTGAAGCCAAGGTAGGCGGCCACGGCAAGGGCATCCAGGGCGGTGAACCTGTACAAAGATGCCTTGGTCTGAAGAGTGCCCATGTGTCCAGCCTAGCTTTGCTGGCTCCATGGTTGCTCGGCCTGAACCGCTTAATCCTGCCTGCTCAACCCTGCCCGCTCAGGGTCAGCGCGATCAGGACACAGTTCAATCCGACAATGAGGGTGGCACTGGTCCAGCCGGCAATCTTCAAGGGCAGGGAATCTGTGTGGATTCCCATCACGTCACGCTTGCCGGTCAATCGGATCAGTGGAATCAGCGCGAAGGGGATACCGAAGCTGAGCAGCACCTGGCTCAGTACCAGGGCAAGCGTCGGCTCAATTCCCGCGCCCAGGACGATCAGGGCAGGGACGAGGGTGATGACACGGCGGACCAGCAGCGGAATGCGGATCTTGAGGAGCCCGCCCATGATGGTTGCCCCGGCGTAGCAGCCAACGGATGTCGAGGCCAGCCCGGAAGCCAGCAATCCGATGGCGAACACAACGCCGATGGCAGGACCCAATGCCGCTGTTACCGCTGCGTGCGCACCGGCAATCGTGTCCGTGCCCTCGATTCCACGCAGGCTGGTCGCGGCCAGGAGAAGCATGGAGATGTTGACGACTCCGGCGAGCAGCAAGGCGCCTACTACGTCCATCCGGGTTGTCCGGATCAGGCGGGTCCGGATCACGGGGTCCGGTGAGAAGCCGTGGCGGTCCCGGGCCAGGGCGGAGTGGAGGTAGATCGCGTGGGGCATGACGGTCGCTCCGAGCATGCTGGCCGCCAGGAGGACCGTGTCGGGACCATCGAATCGCGGGAGCAGCCCGCCCAGCGCGCTATTGGCGTCCGGGGGATTGACGAACAAGCCCGACACGAAACCCACGGCAATGATCGCCAGGAGAACAAGGATGGCGTACTCGAAGGACCGCTGGCCACGACGGGACTGTAAAGCCAGCAGCAGCATGGAAGCAACACCGACGATTACGCCGCCCGCGAGAAGCGGCAGCCCGAACAGCAGATTGAGGGCGACGGCACCGCCGATCACCTCGGCCATGTCTGTAGCACCGGCGACAATCTCGGCCTGGGCCCAGTAGAGGCGCCGACGTTTGGTGCCCAGGCGTTTTCCGAGAAGTTCCGGCAGGCTCATTCCGGTGGCGAGGCCGAGCTTTGCGGATTGGTACTGCACCAGCACTGCCATGGCATTCGCGACCACCAGCACCCAGACCAAGAGGTAGCCGTAGTTCGCGCCGGCGGTGAGGTTCGCAGCAACGTTTCCTGGATCGACGTAGGCGATCGCAGCAACGAACGCCGGTCCCAGCAGCAGGAGCCGCGACCATACTTTGCCGGGAGTGGCACGTGTTTCCAGGGTGGGTGCAGCCATCGGGGTTCCTCGTCGTTGGGGGGTACTCATTACGAGGATAGCGAAATTTAGGCATACCGAAAAGTTTTATTTAGGCAATCCGTTGGAGAGTTGCGACGCGAGGTCAGATATGGCCCCTCCAGAGGGTAAACATGGGCCATATCTGACCCCGGGTTGCTTCTGACCAAGAGCGGGCCTGTTGCCTGCGTCACGGGTCGGCCGTCACATGCCGTAAGATGGACGGGTTGCGCGAACGTTCGGCGTTCTGCGGCCTACGTCACACAGCGGATTCTCCAAACGGAAAAAACCCGAATTTTGTGTGCAAAAGCCGCCCGTGCTCCGGCACCGGCGCAACCACAACAGCAACACCCCAACCCACAAGGAACAGCTGTGCCGCAAAGTACCCCCACAGATCTCAAGAACCAGACGGCCTCAACCACCGCCGTCGGTTCCTCCCTCAGCGCCGAGGGATACAAGAAGACCCTGAGCCGCCGCCACGTCACCATGATCGCCATGGGTGGCGCCATCGGCGTCGGCCTCTTCATGGGTGCCGGTGGCCGCCTGGCCTCCACCGGCCCGGCCCTGATTTTCTCCTACGCCATTGCCGGCGTCATCGCTTACCTGCTGATGCGCGCCCTTGGCGAACTCATCATGTACCGCCAGACCTCCGGTTCCTTCGTGAGCTACGCCGGCGAGATGTTCGGCAAGAAGGGCGCCTACCTGTCCGGTTGGATGTACTTCATCAACTGGGCCATGACAGGCATCGCCGAGCTCATCGCGATCGGTCTGTACTTCCAGTTCTTCTTCCCCAACGTGCCGATCGAATTGTCCGCCATCGCAGCATTGGTGCTGTTGGTGGCCGTGAACCTGTTCAGCGTCAAGGCGTTTGGCGAGTTCGAATTCTGGGCATCCTGCCTCAAGGTTGCCGCGATCGTCATCTTCCTGGCTGTTGGCACCTTCATGGTTGTCACCAACGCCAAGGTCGGTGAGGGCCACGCGTCCGTGGCAAACCTCTTCCATGACGAAGGCGGCATGTTCCCCAAGGGCGGCCTGGTGATGATCCTGGTCCTCAACGCCGTGATCTTCGCCTACAACGCCATCGAGCTCGTCGGCATTACCGCAGGTGAGATGGAAAACCCGGAACGCGAAGTTCCCAAGGCGATCCGCGCCGTCGTGCTCCGCATTGTGGTGTTCTATGTCGGATCCGTGTCCCTGCTCGCGATGCTGCTGCCCTCTGACCAGTACAAGGCCGGTACCTCGCCGTTCGTGACGGTGTTCGGGCAGATGGGCTTGGGCTGGATGGGTGATGTGATGAACATGATCGTCATCACCGCAGCGCTGTCCTCCTGCAACTCCGGCCTGTACTCGATCGGCCGCATCTTCCGCACCATGGCCAACAACGGGCACGCCCCGCAGTGGCTGACCAAGATGTCCTCACGCCACGTGCCGTATGCGGCGATCCTGGCCATCGGCGGTGTCTACCTGGTGGGTATTCTGCTGAACATTTGGCTCGGTGGCTCGCACGCCTTCGATCTCGCTTTGAACACCGCGTCCATCGGCGTGATCTTCACGTGGGGTTCGATCTTCGCAAGCCAGATCGCCCTGCGCCACAAGAAGGGCAAGGTCTCTTCCCTACCGATGCCCGGTTCGCCGTGGACCAGCTGGCTTGGCCTCGTGGCGCTGCTGGCCATCACTGTGCTCATCGGTTTCGACACCATGACCGACAAGGCCACGGGGGAGGTCTTCCTCCTGGGCCTCTGGACCCTCGCAACCATTCCGTTCTTCGCCTTGGTGCTGTGGCTTGGCTGGCAGAAGGTCAAGAACAACGAGCCCAAGAGCGAGCTGTTCAGCTAGCCCTTATTAAGGCTCGACGGCGGGTGCCTCCTTCCGGTGATTACGTCACCTGGAGGGGCGCCCGCCGTTTGCGTTAATTGCCCCGAAGGTACTTGGCGAAATGCTCCTCGATGCGCCGCCACGCTTCCGGGGCAGAGGCGGGATCCGGCTTGATTCCCATGACCCGCATCAGTGGGCGGAGGGGCTTGGGGCCAACCGGCGCGTCGTTCATGAAGGCGTGGCCCGCCGTCGGAAATTCCTTGACGTCGTGCTTGATGCCGAGGCTGCTCAAGGCATGCTCCAATGTGGCGGCGGCACCCGGCAGGGTCCGGTCTTTGGCCCCGTAGTTGGCGACCATCGGGCAGGCGCCTTCGAGAGCGCTGTGGAGGTCCCGCGGCAGTTGCCCGTAGTTCACCGAAGCGGCGTCGAAGCCGTCGTTAGCGGACAAGAGCGCGAAAGCGCCGCCCATGCAGAAACCGATGACCCCCACCTTCCCGGCGCACCTTTCATCCTCCCGCAACCATGCCTGGGCGGTGGCTATGTCCGTGAAGGCCCGTCCTGTGCCAGAGAGCATGGAGCGCATGGTGGTGACCAGGCAGCGTCGTGGACCGCCGTCGCTGTACAGGTCCACAGCGAGGGTGAGGTAGCCGGCTGCCGCCAGGCGGTCTGCTTGGCGAAGCATCACATCGTTCAGTCCAAAGGCTTCGTGGATCATCACCACCCCAGGGAAGGGGCCATCCCCCGAGGGTTCGGCGAGGTACCCCTGAAGGGCAGTGGAGCCTCCGGCAACCTTGCTCCTGGCGCTCAAATCGATGGTGACCATGGGTGCGGCCCTCCTTCTGGTTCCAGCAGATGAAGCTTTTTGTCAGGGCCCAAGGATAGGCTCGACGCATGCAATTACCCACCACTTTGACGCAGCATACCAACGCCGAACCGGCGAAGCCCGGGAAGGCGGAGTCACTCTGATGGCGGCAGCGAAGGTTGCCGCCCCGAAGATTTCCCCGGTGCGGTTGGAAGAACTGCGCGACGACGACGCCCCGGACTTCCAGCGTGGCGAAAGATACGACGGCGTCCGGCTCACCAGGGTTTCCGCGGACGGCGAGGAACTCAGTGGCGCGGACTTCATTGAGTGCGAATTCAACGGGGTGTCCTTCAATGAGGCACAACTGCGTGGGGCGACGTTCCGGGAATGCATTCTGGCCGAGCCGTATGCGCCCGTGCTGATGGCTGCGCGCACCTCCTGGCAGGACGTGGAGATCGCCAACCCACGATGGGGTTCGGCTGAACTCTACGAGGGCACCTGGCGTTCCGTCCGGATCGACGGCGGCAAGCTGGACTACGTGAACCTCAGGGGCTCCAAGCTCATGGACGTCCAGATCTCGGATTGCATCATCAATGAGCTCGACCTCGGTGGTTGCACGGGAACGCGGGTGGCTTTGAAAAACTGCACCATCGGCACCCTGGATGTCACAGGTGCCAAGCTCAAGGACGTAGACCTGCGGACCTCGGAGTTCCGCGGAATCAATGGACTGGCCGGACTTGCCGGGGTGGTCATCGACGATTACCAGCTGAGCTTGATGGCCCCCTTGTTGGCCGGACACTTGGGTATTCGGGTGGTTTGAGGCGGCGTAGGGGCGGTCCTGCGGGGAGCTTCATCTGTTGACCGTCCCGCTGGGCCGTGTAATCTTTATAGAACGAACGGTCGGTATATTATTCCGTGCCGGTCCCTTTACTTTCGCGAAGGATGTTCTCATGGTCGAGGCTTTTCTTGTTGGCGGCGCTCGTACGCCTGTCGGGCGCTATGGCGGGGCGCTGTCCTCTGTCCGCCCCGACGACCTCGCAGCACTGGTGGTCCGGGAAGCGGTGGCGCGTGCCGGCGTCGACCCTGACGCCATTGACGAGGTAATCCTCGGCAACGCCAACGGTGCCGGTGAGGAGAACCGCAACGTGGCCCGCATGGCAACCCTCCTTGCCGGACTTCCCCTCCACATCCCCGGAATCACCGTGAACCGCCTCTGCGCCTCCGGCCTGAGTGCCATCATCATGGCCAGCCAGATGATCAAGTCCGGTGCCGCGGACATTGTTGTCGCCGGTGGCGTCGAGTCGATGAGCCGGGCCCCGTGGGTGCAGGAGAAGCCCGCGACAGCGTTCGCCAAGCCGGGACAGATCTTCGATACCTCCATCGGCTGGCGTTTCGCCAACCCGCTCTTCACCAAGGGCGAGCTGTCGCGCGACGGCAAGATGACCTACTCCATGCCGGAGACTGCCGAAGAAGTGGGCCGCGTGGACAACATCTCCCGCGAGGATGCAGACGCTTTCGCGGTTCGTTCGCATGAACGCGCCCTGGCGGCCATTGCCGGTGGTCGCTTCAAGGACGAAATCGTCCCTGTCACCGTCAAAACCCGGAAGTCCGAAACCGTAGTGGACACCGACGAAGGCCCACGCGAGGGAACCACCATGGATGTCCTCGCCGGGCTTCGTCCCGTGGTCCCGGGCGGTTCCGTGGTGACCGCAGGCAATTCGTCCACCCTCAACGACGGCGCCTCGGCCATCATCGTCGCCTCTGAGGCCGCCATCCAGAAATTCGGCCTCACGCCCCGCGCCCGAATCATCGACGGCGCATCCGCGGGCTGCGAACCGGAAATCATGGGCATCGGCCCCGTCCCGGCAACGCAGAAGGTCCTGACCCGGACCGGGCTTACCGTGGACCAGCTCGGAGCCGTGGAACTCAACGAAGCCTTCGCCACGCAGTCCTTGGCAAGCATGCGTCGCCTTGGACTGGACCCGGACATCGTCAACAACGACGGCGGTGCCATAAGTTTGGGACACCCGCTCGGTTCCAGCGGCTCACGGATCGCCATAACCCTCCTGGGCCGGATGGAGCGCGAACTCGCCTCGGCGACCGGACCCAAGCTCGGCCTGGCGACCATGTGCATCGGCGTGGGCCAGGGCACCGCAATGCTGTTGGAAGGCGTGTAATGGCACTGAACCCTAAAGACTTCACGGCGCTCCTGATTGAAGAGCGCGAGGACAGGCTCGTCGTCCTTCTGAACCGTCCCGAGGTCCGCAACGCGATCGACCAGACGATGGTGGATGAACTCCACGCGGTGTGCGCCGAGTTGGAGCGCAACCCGAAAGTGCTGATCATCGCCGGAACCGATGGGGTGTTTGCCTCTGGTGCCGATATCGGACAGCTGCGCGAACGACGCCGGGATGACGCGTTGCAGGGCATCAATTCAACGATCTTTGTCCGTATCGCCAAGCTGCCCATGCCGGTCATTGCAGCCCTGGACGGATACTGCCTGGGTGGGGGAGCCGAGCTCGCTTACGCGGCAGACTTCCGGATCGGGACGCCGAGTGTCCGGATCGGAAACCCGGAGACGGGCCTGGGCATCCTGGCTGCCGCCGGTGCCACGTGGCGCCTCAAGGAACTCGTGGGGGAACCGAAAGCCAAGGAGATCCTCCTGGCCGGTGCCGTGTTGCGGGCAGAGGAAGCGCTCCGGATCAATCTCATCACCTCCATTGTTGAAGCGCCGGAGCTGATGGACGCAGCGCATTCACTTGCCGACAGGATCGGCCGCCAGGATCCGATGGCCGTTCGCATCACCAAGTCGGTGTTCCATGCCCCGGCTGAAGCCCACCCCCTGATCGACACCTTGGCGCAGGGAATACTCTTCGAATCCCAGGCAAAGTTTGATCGCATGCAGGCTTTCCTCGACAAAAAGTCTTCGGACAAGAAGAACTCAAACGAAGTTACCCAGGACAGGACCCAGAAATGACAGCCGTTCCCTCCATCCCGCACGTAGTCGGAGTGCTGGGCGGTGGCCGGATGGGCGCCGGCATCGCGCATGCCTTCCTCATCAAGGGCGCCACGGTGGTCGTGGTGGAGCGCGATCACGAGGCTGCAGCGGGCGCCCACGCCAGGGTTGCCGACGCCGTAGCGAAATCCGCAGCCCGCGGCACACTCAGCGAATCGGCCGAAGAAGCCATGTCCCGCCTCAGCACCTCCACGGACTACGAGTCCTTCATTCACTGCGGCCTGGTGGTGGAAGCAGTCCCCGAGGATTTCGACCTCAAGGTCACAGCGCTGAAGGCCGTGGAAGACCACCTGTCAGGGGATGCGTTCCTGGCTTCAAACACCTCCTCGCTGTCCGTTACGGGACTCGCAAATGAACTCCGCAGGCCCGCCAACTTTGTGGGACTGCACTTCTTCAATCCGGTGCCCGCCTCCACGTTGATTGAAGTGGTGCTGGCCAAAGAGACGTCTCCCGAACTCGCCCAGGCAGCGAAAAACTGGACCGAGGCACTTGGCAAGACCGCCGTCGTCGTTAATGACGCTCCAGGCTTTGCGTCCTCAAGGCTTGGCGTGGCCATTGCCCTGGAGGCGATGCGCATGGTGGAGGAGGGTGTCGCGTCCGCCGAGGATATCGATGCCGCGATGGTGCTGGGCTACAAACACCCAACGGGCCCGCTGAAGACCACGGACATTGTGGGGCTGGATGTCCGGCTGGGGATCGCCGAGTACCTGCACTCCACTCTGGGCGACCGTTTCGCCCCGCCGCAGATCCTGCGTGACAAGGTGGCCCGCGGCGAGCTGGGCCGAAAATCCGGCAAGGGCTTCTTCGACTGGAACGACTAAGCGTTGGAGCCGGTTAGGCTAACCGGGTGACTTCTATCGAACCCATCACCCTGACCGGCAACTTCGTGACCCTTGAGCCGTTGGCGCCGGAACACCACGACGGGCTGGTGGACGCCGCCCGCGACGGGGACCTGTGGAAGCTTTGGTACACCTCCGTTCCCACGCCTGACGGAATGGCCGCGGAGATCGAACGCCGGCTGTCGCTTCAGGAGACAGGTTCCATGCTGCCCTTCGCCACGCGGCTCAACGCCACGGGCAAGCTCATCGGCATGACCACCTACATGAACATCGACGCCGACACCCCGCGGGTCGAGATCGGGTCCACCTGGAATGCGGCGTCGGCGCACGGCACGGGAACCAACCCGGATTCGAAGTTGCTGCTGCTCCGGCACGCGTTTGAAACCCTGGGCTGCCCGGCCGTCGAATTCCGCACGCACTGGCTGAACCACCAGTCCCGCGAGGCGATTGCCCGCTTGGGGGCCAAGCAGGACGGGGTGCTCAGGAACCACTCTCGTACCAAGGATGGCGTGCTGCGCGACACGGTGGTGTTCTCCATCCTTGAGCACGAATGGCCAGCGGTGCGGAACGGCCTGGAGTACCGGCTGGCCAAGTACGGGGCGTAGCCAACAGGGTGACCACAGTCCGGAAGCCGAGGTTCAGTCTCCGCACAGCCATCATCACCATCGTCCATCTCCTCTACCGCCGGCAGGGCAAAGCCTGAACACCCTGCTGCGAGGTCTTTTCCCCGCTTCCCGGCAGGCGTAATCTAGCCACATTGCCCCGGTATGCGGCCGACTGGTGGGCGAGCCGCGACATCCGCGAACAGCTGAAGCTCGGATTGCCGGAGCCCCATCACCGCATAAAAAGGGGATTAGTCATGGCAAAGCAAAATTCACGACGCCGGATCCCGGCTTTGCTCGGCGGTCTCGCCGTCGCGGCGCTCACGCTGGGGTTCACCGCCGCTCCTGCCACCGCAGCGCCGCCGCCACCGCTGGACTATGTCGCGTTGGGTGATTCGTACACCGCGGGGACGGGGGCGGACGGGCTCACGCGAACTGCAGTCTGCTGGCAGAGCAGCGGAGGCTACGTTGACCTCGTTGATGCATCAGCGAGGGTGGATCTCATAACCAACGCTGCTTGCCACGGCTCTCTCCTGGCCTTCGATCCGCTCAACCCGAGTCCGTTCTACAACGGTGCACCGACTGTCGCGGAGCAAATCGCCGGCTTGGCCTTCAGCCAGGCACTGTCCGGTGACACTGATCTGGTGAGCATCACAGCCGGAGCCATTGATGGGGGCAGCCTGCTGGCACTTCAGGCCTGCTCCACCCCGAACACACAGGCCTGTGCGGCAACCGTCGCCGGAATCATCCAGAACCTCGGGAGTCTTGAAGCCGGACTGGAACTTACCTACCAGTCGATCCAGGCCGCCGCTCCGAACGCGACGATCGTTGTCATGGGATACCCGCGTCTGTTCGATCCGTCCCGGGGGAATATTGTGATCGGCGGGGTTACCGTTGTGCCGGTTACTAACCAGATCACAGTGAACACGGCCGTGAATGCCCTCAATGCCACCATCGCGAAGGCCGTGGCGGAGAGCGGGACCAACGCCGTGTTCGTTGACGTGACCAAGCGCTTCCTGGGCCATGCAGTGAATTCGGGCAATTCATGGATCGTACTGGACTTGGCACAGCTGCAGGCGGATGCCAACTTCCACCCGAACGACGCCGGACATCAGGCCTACGCGTCAGCTCTGCTCTCCACGATTAAACCCACCAAGCTGGTGAAACAGTAACTGACGTTGCCAACCCGCTGATCCGTTGCTGGCCAACAACGGATCAGCGGGTTCACCACGGGGTCGTGCATATGTGCTTAGCTGGCTCCTATGGACGGGACTTCTTCAACCCACCAAAGCGTCCACTGGGACGGTGCGGTCAACGCTTGGAGGATCGCCGGCGACGTGTACCGGATGGGCCGCCACGAATGGGTCACCGGTACTGGTTGGCAGCAGATGTACGACGACGGCGTCCGCACCGTGATCGACCTGCGCGCCTCGCGGGAGCGGCGGCAACGCGACACCGATCCCGAGGTGCCGGACGATGTGAAGGCGCGGATCGCCGTCGTACATTGCCCAACGGAGGATCCGGACCATGGGCGCTTCAGCGAGCTGTTCGGCCCGTACTTGAAGGACCCGGCACAGTATGGCGACTATTTGCAGCTGTTCGGGGAGAAAATCGCGGCGGTGTTCAAGGCAATAGCTGCCTCGCCGGGCAAAGTGGTGGTGCACTGTTCAGCCGGCCGGGACCGCAGCGGAATGATCGCGTTGATGCTGCAGCGGCTTGCAGGGTTCACCGATGACGAGATCCTTCGGGGCTACGAACTCGCGGCACGGGGGATCAACGAGAGGCACCGTACGCACGGGGCGCCCCATGTCCACGACCCCTATCTTCCCGATGAACAGCTCGAGGCCTTGCTGGCGGAGCGCCTGCAGAGTCTGCGGCTTTTCCTGGCATCGATTGATGTTGGGGGTTTCCTGAAGGCCAATGGTCTTAGCGATCGGGAGGTAACGGCAGTACTCACAAAACTCCGGTGACGCGGCGCTGCTAACAAGCTGAGTTGACTCACTCCCGACCCCGGACGGAACCGCATGACTCACGGCGCCCGTGTCACCATCGTGACCCGAACCAAGAACCGACCCGTTTTCCTTGCCCGCGCGCTGGATGACATCTTTGCGCAAACCTTCCAGGACTTTGAGCTGGTCATCGTCAATGACGGCGGCGACCCGTCCGACGTCGATCGCCTCACCTCCCAGCGGCCGGAAATCGAGAGGGAACGCATCACTACGCTGCACCACTCCGAATCGGTGGGAATGGAAGGGGCATCAAACGCCGGCGTGAAAGCGGGCACGGGCGAGTTTGTGGTCATTCACGATGACGACGACTTCTGGGCACCCGACTTCCTCGCCCGCACCGTGGCGTACCTTGACGACCCCGCGCACGCCGACGAGACCGGCGTGATGGTTCGGACGGAAATCGTCATCGAGGAATTGGTGGGCGACCGGATCGAGCCCGTCCGACGCGAAATCTTCTGGGCCGGAATGCGGCAGATAACCCTCTCGGACATGCTGAAGATCAACCGGGCGGTGCCTATTTCTTTCCTGTACCGCCGCAGTGTTCATGAAGCGGTGGGCTTCTACAACGAGGACCTGCCTGTGGTGGGCGATTGGGAGTTCCACCTGCGCGTATTGAGCCACTCGCGGGTGGGCTTTCTCGACGGCGAACCCCTCGCCTTCTGGTCCCAGCGGCCCGAATCCGAAGGGCACGACGGCAACAGCATTTTCGCCAAGGCGGCCGAGCATGCCCACTACGATGCCTTGGTCCGTGATGAACATCTTCGCGACGACGTTGCCCGCAACGGCCTTGGCACCGTGCTCTACCTGACCCGGGTCCTGGCCGAGCAGGAAGAACTTATCGTTGCCCAGCAGCGTCGCCTGGATGACACCACAGCCAAACTCGATCACATCCTTGACCGCATCGAAGCCCTCAACCATACGGTCGTGACGCGGACCAGCGTGGGGGAGTTCCTGAAAAAGCCTATGCTGCTGGCAAGGAAGCTCGGCCTCCGCAGCTGACGCTCGCTCACATTCCCGGGGGTTTGGGCTGGACGCTCGCTCACGTTCCCGGGGTTTGGGCTGGACGCTCGCTCATGTTCCCGGGGTTTGGGCTGGACGCTCGCTAAACGCCAAGTTCGGCGCCAAGTTCGGCGCCAAATAGCCAAGCCAAAAGTAACCAAGAAAGGGTCGGTCCCACTCACAGTGGGGCCGGCCCTTCCTCGCGCATTGAGGCCAACCGCGGCAAATTCCTGCTGTACTCTCCCGGGCATTCATGTACCCTGTATATATTACCGAACGGCCGGTCAGTAATGTTGGCGATTGAGTCAGCACCGACCGTGCCGATCTCACGTGCCTTGGAAGGACCCGTCGACGATGACCACTACCGCAGTCGCCCCGGAAACCACAGCCGTTGCCACAGTGCCCAGCTTCGTCAGGAATGCCTGGTGGACTCCGGCAGCTGATGCGAAGAAAGTCCCGGTCCGCGATGCCAGCACCGGAGAAGTCCTGGCGAACGTGAGCACCGACGGACTGGACCTGGCCGCCGTCGTCGATTTCGCACGCACCACAGGCCAAGCCGAACTCGGGAAACTGACGTTCCACCAGCGCGCGCTCAAGCTCAAAGAACTCGCCATGTACCTCAACGGCCGCCGCGAGGAACTGTACGCATCCTCGTCGCAGAGCGGTGCCACCAAGATCGACAACATGATCGACATCGACGGCGGCATCGGCGTGCTCTTCACGTTCGGCTCCAAGGGCCGCCGCGAACTGCCCAACTCGCAGGTTGTGGTGGACGGTCCCATGGAAATCCTGTCCAAGGACGGCTCGTTCGCCGGCGAGCACATCTACACCCGCATCCCCGGCGTTGCCGTTCAGATCAACGCATTCAACTTCCCGGTGTGGGGCATGCTGGAAAAGTTTGCCCCCGCGTTCTTGGCCGGGGTTCCCACGATCGTGAAGCCGGCGACGCCCACCGGCTACATTGCCGCGGACGCCGTCCGGGCGATCGTCGAGTCCGGGATTCTGCCTGAGGGGTCCATCCAGCTGATCTCCGGTTCCGCGCGGACCATCCTGGACGAACTGGACTATCGCGACCTCGTCTCCTTCACGGGTTCGGCGTCAACGGCCAATTCCCTGAAGTCACACCCGAACGTTGTCCAAGGCGGCGTTCGGTTCACTTCGGAGACGGACTCGCTCAACGCTGCCATCCTCGGCCCCGACGCCGTTCCAGGCACCCCCGAGTTTGACGCTTTCGTCAAGGCCGTCGTCACGGAGATGACCGTCAAGGCCGGCCAAAAGTGCACGGCCATCCGCCGGGTGCTGGTCCCCAAGTCCTTGGTCTCCGAAGTGGCCGCCGCCATCGGCGCGCGCATCACGGAACGCGTCGTGGTCGGCGACCCCCGAGCCGAAGGCGTCACCATGGGCGCCCTCGCGTCGCTGGAACAGCTCGCCGATGTCCGGGCTGCTGTTCAGTCAATGCTCGACGCCGGTGGTGAACTTGCGTACGGAAGCCTGGATTCGCCGTCGGTCACCTCGGTTGGAGGCGCCGTAGGTGTCGTCGAGGACGGGGCGTTCATGTCGCCGGTTCTCCTGAGTTGGAGCGATGCCGAAGCCGAAGAAGTGCACTCGCTGGAAGCCTTCGGGCCTGTTTCCTCGGTCCTTGGCTATAACGACCTCGCCGACGCCGTGCGGCTGGCCGCCCGTGGTTCAGGCTCATTGGTGGCCTCGGTGTGCACCAATGACCCCGCCGTCGCACGCGAGTTGGTGACTGGAATCGCCGCCCACCATGGCCGTGTGCACATGCTCAACCGCGAGGACGCACGTTCCTCCACGGGCCACGGTTCCCCTGTTCCCCACCTCGTCCACGGCGGTCCTGGCCGCGCCGGCGGTGGCGAGGAGCTGGGCGGCATCCGCTCCGTGCTGCACCACATGCAGCGCACTGCCATCCAAGGTTCGCCCAACATGCTCACGGCAGTCACGGGCCAGTGGCACACAGGTGCCGATCGGAACTTCACCCTCGAAACCGAGGGTGAGCACCCGTTCCGCAAGTCCCTTGCCACGTTGCGTATTGGCGACGCCGTACGTTCGGAGCTGCGCCAGGTCTCGCTTGAAGACATCACTGCCTTTGCGAATTCCACGGGCGATACCTTCTACGCCCACACCAACCAGGAAGCCGCGGAGGCCAACCCGTTCTTCCCGGGTATCGTGGCGCACGGGTACCTGCTCCTGAGCTGGGCCGCCGGGTTGTTCGTGGAGCCGGCTCCGGGTCCCGTCCTGGCCAATTACGGCTTGGAGAACCTGCGCTTCATTACGCCCGTGGCTGCGGGCGACTCCATCCGCGTAACCCTCACGGCCAAGAAGATCACTCCGCGCGAGACCGACGAATACGGCGAGGTTGCCTGGGACGCTGTCCTGACCAACCAGAACGATGAGATCGTGGCAACCTACGACGTCCTGACCCTCGTCGAGAAGTAACCCTCTCTCACATCCCCTGGGATTGGGGCGGACGCTCTCTCATACAACCGACGAAACGCCTTTCCACGCGCTGTGGGAAGGCGTTTCGCGTGTGGGTTGTGCGCGAGCGTTGGGCTCAAGGGGCGGGGATGTGATTGGGGGTTGGGCTCAAACCGGGGGGATGTGCGCGAGCGTGCGCCGAAAGCAGGGGGGATGTGATTGGGGGTTCGGCTCAAGCCGGGGGAATGTGCGCGAGCGTTGGGCTCAAACGCCGGGGATGTGAGCGGGCGTCAGGCGGCGCTGTGGAGGCCGTCGAAGGCCATGGTGATGACGTCGTCGGCGAGCTTTTCGGGGGACAGCGAGCCGCCGGGCTTGTACCACTCCACGATCGAGTTGATGGTGCCGAACAGCAGCCGGGTCACGGTGCGGGGATCGATGTCCTGGCGCAGCGATCCGTCGTCGCGGGCCGCGGAAATCAAGGCAGCCACCTTGTGGTCGAAAGCGCGACGACGTTCCAGTGCGTCGCGTTCGATCTCCGTGTTGCCCCGCAGCCGCAGCAGCAAGGTGACGAACGGCAGCCGATCCACCAGCACGGCGATAGTTTGCCGGAGCACGAATTCCAGCCTGGCGTCGGCAGGGCCGGAGGTGGCCGCGGGTTCCTCCAGGATCGCCTCCAGGCCACCCAGTGCGTGGTCCAGGGCGAGCTTCAGGAGATCGCCCTTGGACGGCACGTGGTGGTAGATGGCTGACTTGGAGATCCCCAGGTTCTCGGCCAGGATGCCCATGGACGTAGCGTCGTAGCCGTGCCGGTTGAAGACGTCGACGGCGATGCGGAGCACCGACTGTTGGTCATAACCGGGCCGTCCGCGCTTGGTGGTGGTCTCAGTAGGCATGCTGGCATTTTCTCACGTTCTGAACGGCAGAAGCCGCTAGCCCTTGGGGCGCATGTCGTAGATCCGGCGGAGTTTGCCGTTGGACCGCTCAAGGGAACCGGGCTCAACGACGTCAACGACGCAAGAGGACCCAACGTGAATCTTGATCTGCTCCCGCAAGGTGTGTGCCGCCGTCGTACCGGCCTCAACGGGGACGGACTCGCGGCGCTCAATGCGGACCGTCAGCGAGTCCATGCGCTTGCCCTCGGGCCGGGTGATTTCCAGCTGGAAGTGCGGGCTGAGCTCGGGGATGCGCAGCGCGATTTCCTCGATCTGCGAGGGGAAGAGGTTCACGCCGCGCAGGATGATCATGTCGTCGCTGCGCCCCGTGATGCGGCCCATGCGGCGGTGTGCCGGGCGGGCCGTGCCGGGAAGCAGGCGGGTGAGGTCCTTGGTGCGGTACCGGATGATGGGCAGGGCTTCCTTGGTCAAGGAGGTGAAGACCAGCTCACCGGGCTCGCCATCGCCAAGGACCGTGGAGTGGTCGAACGGAT
Organism: Paenarthrobacter nicotinovorans; assembly: GCF_007670255.1. Lineage (GTDB taxonomy): Bacteria > Actinomycetota > Actinomycetes > Actinomycetales > Micrococcaceae > Arthrobacter > Arthrobacter nicotinovorans_B. Next base: position 94,247 of record NZ_SZVS01000002.1, read on the forward strand.
CGATGATTTCGGGGCGGAAGTGGTCCTCCCAGATATGGCAGCCGTCCTGGGTTTCAACAGCTTCACCGGCGACACCCGGACCCATGACTTCGGAGAGCCCGTAGATGTCCGAGGCCTTGATGTTCATGGTGGTTTCGAGCTCGTGGCGCATTTCCTCGGTCCACGGTTCGGCACCCAGAACGGCGTACTTGAGCGACGTGGAGGTGGGGTCGATGCCCAGGTGCGCCATGGCGTCGGCGATGGTCAGCAGGTAGGTGGGCGTGGCCAGGATGGCGTCCGGCTTGAAGTCCTGGATGAGCTGGATCTGGCGTTCGGTCTGGCCGCCGGACATGGGGATGACGGTGCAGCCAAGTGCTTCGGCGCCAGCGTGAGCGCCGAGACCGCCCGTGAACAGGCCGTAACCGTAGGCGTTGTGGACCTTCATGCCGGGGCGGACGCCCGAGGCACGCAGGGAGCGGGCCACCAGCGTGGCCCAGTTGGCGAGGTCGTTCTTGGTGTAGCCGACCACCGTGGGGCGTCCTGTAGTGCCGGAGCTGGCGTGGAGGCGGGCCACCTGGTCCTGCGGCACGGCGAACATGCCGAACGGGTACTCCAGGCGGAGGTCTTCCTTGGTGGTGTACGGGAACTTGCCTAGGTCGCTCAGTTCGCGCAGGTCCGACGGGTGGACTCCGGCTTCGTCGAACTTCCGCTTGTACAACGGCACGCGGTCGTAGGCGTAGGCCACCGTGTGCTGGAGGCGGGTGAGTTGCAGGGCCTCGAGCTCGTCGCGGGAGATGGTCTCTTCACGGTCCAGCACGGCATCTGAGGGCGATACGGGTGTGGCCACGGTGTTCTGGGTCATGAGGGTTCCTACTTCTTGGAGATGGTCCGGCTGCGGCCGCGGAACTCAGCGATGAGCTCCCCGGGCTGGGCGTCGGCAGTGGAGGGGGCGTCGGCGTCGGGGGCGGCAGCGAAGATCTGGATGTCGTACAGACCGCTCCTGCCGGTACTTGCGCGTCGGTTTGCGACGGCGGTAATCACCTGACCCTGGAAGGCCGGCTTGATGAAATTGATGTCGACGCCGGAGGCCACCGTGATGGAGGCCGCCTCCTCGGGCGTCGGGTTGGCCGGGTTGCAGGCCAGAGCGAAGGCGGTGTCACCGAAGGCAAAGATCATTCCGCCGTGGGCCATGCCGAAGCCGTTGAGCATCTCCTGCCGGAGGTGCATGCGGATGGTGGCGTGGCCGTCGTCGAGCTTGAGGACCTCGATGCCCATCCATTCGGACGCGTAGTCGTTCGTCAGGATGTGGTGCGAAGCACCGGAGAGGGTTGTTTCAACCATGCGTCATTGCCTCCAGCTTTATTTACCGAATGTTCATTAGGTAATCCCAGATCGCGCCACGTGTCAAGACTGGGCCACGATTCGTCCGGGCCTAGTAGCCTCAAGTGCATGCCCGAAATTGAACTCCCGATTGTCACGGACCGCCTGATCCTTCGCCGCTTCGAGGTCGATGACCTGGAACGCTTCCACGGATACCAGTCCCTGCCCGAAACCGCACGGTTCCTGTTCCGCCACGAATTGACCAAGACCAAGTCCATGGAAGTTCTGGGCCGCTACGCCAACTTCGAGTTCAACCAGGAGGGGGACTGGGTGTGCTTGGCCATCGAGCGCCAGGACCAGCCCGGCCTGATCGGCGAGGTCGTGCTGAAGTGGCTCGAGGGGACAGGCCAGGCTGAGCTGGGCTGGATTCTGCACCCGGATGCACGCGGCCACGGCTTCGCCACCGAAGCGGCCGAGGCCGTCCTCCGACTCGCTTTTGAGCACTTGTCCTTCCATCGCGTCGACGCCAAGCTTGATGCCCTTAACGAGGGATCGGCGGGAATTTGCCAGCGGTTGGGCATGCGCCTGGAAGCGACCTTGGTGGATAACTGGCACTACAAGGGTCAATGGGCCACGGAGAACATCTACGCCATCCTGGACTCCGAGTGGCGCAACCGGCACCGCCCCTGGACCCGGAGCGTCAGCTGACCGGCCATGCCTTGTGGTGCTTCAGTTGTTCCGTCAGCTGGGCCGCGGCCAAGGGTCTGCTGAAGTAGTACCCCTGGCCGCTGGTGCAGCCGATGCCCAACAGGTACTCGGCCTGCTCCGCGGTCTCGATGCCTTCCCAGACCGCGTTCAATCCACACGCCTTGATGAGCTGCAGCACCGCGGCCAGGAGGGCAGGCTGTGAGGGATCGCTTCCCAGCGCTGAGAGCAGCGTGCGGTCTACCTTGACCGTGTCCACCGGCAGTTGCCGCAGGTAGCTGATGGAGGAATATCCCGTGCCGAAGTCGTCGATTTCAAGTCCAACCCCCAGCCGGCGCAGGCTGTTCAGCGTGTAACGGTCCAGGTCGTTGCCCTGGATCACCGCGCTCTCGGTCAGCTCCAGGACCAGGAGGGACGGGTCAAGCCCGGCGGCCGACAACGCCTCCCGCACGTCCTCGACGAACTCCAGCCGCTGCAGGTCCGCTGCCGAAACGTTGATGCGCATGCTGAAGTTATGGCTCGCCGTGAGGGGGTCGCTGCGCCATTGCTTCAACTGCTCGACGGCGGTGCGGAGCACCCAGCCGCCCAGATCGGAGATCATTCCTGTTTCCTCGGCGATGGGGATGAACTCGTCGGGCATGATGAGCCCTCGGGTGGGGTGGTTCCAGCGGACCAAGGCCTCCACGCCTTCAATTTCGCGTGTGTCGAGCCTGATGATGGGCTGGTAGTAAAGAACCAATTGGGATCCAGCGATCGCCTCTTTCAGCTCACCCACCAACTGGTTCCGCATTTGACGGGCGAGCAGCATCTCCGGCGCGAAAAGCTTGAGCTTGCCACGGCCGTCAGCTTTGGACTCGTACATGGCGATGTCCGCTTCCATCATGAGTTCCTCTGCGCTCTGGCCGGGATCGGCCATCCGCAGCCCCATGCTCACCCCGCAGCGCAGGTGCTGGCCCTCGATCTCCATGGGTTCAACAACGTCAGCCAGGATGCGGTTGCCGATGACCGCGGCTTCGGCCGGGGTCACCCCGGGGATCAACACCGCGAATTCGTCACCGCCCATCCTCGCCACCATGTCCTGGTCCCGGACCGCTCCGCTGATCCGGTGCGCCACGGTTTCGAGGACCTTGTCTCCGATCGTGTGGCCGAGGGAATCGTTGATGGCCTTGAAGCCGTCCATGTCCAGCAACAGGATGGCCGCCCGCTTCTTTCCCTCGACTTCCTGGTTCTGTGCTTCGCTGAGGGCTGCAGCGAAGGCCGAACGGTTGCTCAGGCCGGTCAGGGGGTCCGTCATGGCCATGCGCTGCATTGCCTGATGCGCTTCGTTGAGCTGCTGGGTTCGGGCCTGCACCCTCTGCTCCAGCTCTTCGTAGACGATTTGAAGGTCCTCGGCCAGGAGGTTGGTGCCCATGATGACCGCGTCGATCTCGTCGCGTGCCTCGGAGATCTCGATCCGGGTGGTCAGGTCTCCTGCAGCGAGCCGGACGATGCCCTCAAGGAGCTGCCCCAAGCGCGGGTCGTTCCCGGAGTACATGCTTGCGTCGGCCACGTTCACGCCCCGTGCGGTCGGTCCTGCAGCCCAGCAACCTGCTGCAGATATTCGCGGACGGCTGCACTCCGCTCCGGCAATGCGGCCTGGTCAAAGAGCTGGGCAGCGACGTCGGAGGCCGCAAAGCCTTCCTCGGTTCGACCCGAATCCAGCAGTGCGCGGGCAAGGAGGAAATGCGCTTCGGCCGCGGTTTGGGTGGCCAGGACAGAGGAACGTGCGCTCAACGGCTCAAGGATGGCCAGCGCTTCCTTCATATCGCCAATGAGGAAATTCCAGTGGGCGCGGACCAAGGACATCTCCAAGTGGTCGCGTTCGGAACCGCCCACGATGTCCGTTGCGAGTTCTGCCCTTTCGATGCAGCGCAAGGTGGCGGCGTCGTCGAGCTTGGCCTGGAGGCGCATCTCTGCCGAGGCGCGGTTGAAACGTGCCCAGAGATCGACGTCCTTCGACGGCGAGAGCCGTTCCGCGGCGAGGTCGTGGTACCGGCCGCCGTCGCTCACGCGATCGGCGAGGAACGCTACATTTCCGATGACCCAGTAGCCTTTACCCGCCGTGTCCTCATCGACGTCGTCGGTAATCAGCGTTTCCAGCACCAGGCATTCGCGCCACGCGTCCTCCAACAGCCGGCTTTCGGCCAAGGCTGCAATCAGCGCCCTCTGGGCGAGGATCTGGACGTACACCAGATCAGAGTCCAGAGAGGCGAGCTTGGCGGCATCGGCAGCAGTCGCCGCCGCCTCTGCCAGCCGTCCCAGTCCTTGGAATGCCACGGCCACCATTGTTCCGGCTTTGGCGCCGAGTTCGGGCGATGACGCGGTGAAGCTGTGGTCCTTGAGCTCCGTCGCCAGTTGCAGGAATTCCTCGATCCGTCCTTGGTCGCGGAGGCATTCGGCCTGGAGGTACAGCATGTTCCACCACGACTGCTCATCCCCGGCGGCGGAGGCCAAGCCGGCGGCTTCACCAGCCAGTCGAAAGGCCTGGTCAAAGTCCCGTTCCTTCCATTTGGCACGCGCCGTGAGGCCGGCCACAAGGTGCGCGGCGAGGTGGGGACTATTCATGTGCCCATTATCCATGTCATTGCCGAAGAAAAGCTCGTATAGTTTGCCCCGTGACTTTATTCAAGTCACGACCAACAATTCGCATCAGTACGAAAGGGCATAGCGGATGAAAAAATTTGCGGCAACCCTGCTCATGGCAGCGGTTCTGGCAGTAACGGGATTCGCTGCTCCGGCAAACGCCGAGCCTTCCCAGGACAGCACGGCAATCGGCTGGTGGCCGAACAGCACCACCACTACGAAGACGAACACCACCAGCATCGGGTGGTGGCCGAACTAAACATTGGGGGCGCCTCTCAAGGCCACTTGACATGAAATTGATGCCCCGGGCCTGAGCCCGGGGCATCAATTTTTGTTTCAGATTGTGTCGCGCATTAGTGACTTCCCGGGTGTGGCCGGGAGCGGGCATTGACAGGCCTGTCACAAGAACCTGTTGCCTACGGTCCGCCCACAGGCAGCTCCACGGACACGGTGGTCCCGGAGCCAAGCGTGGAGTCGAAGACCATGCGGCCCATGTGCCGGCTGACGATGTCGTGGGCGATGGCCAGGCCCAGCCCGCTGCCTGGAACGGCCGCCGAGGTGGCGTTCGAAGCGCGGTAGAACCGGGTCAGGATGTGGGGCAGATCGTGTTCCGGGATGCCCAGGCCGTTGTCCGCAATCTTCACCAGCGCTGCTTTTCCGCCTTCCTTCGACGACGACACTGCGCTGCTGATACCCACGCGTCCGCCTTCGGGCGTGAACTTGATGGCGTTGGCCACGATGTTCGTGAACACCTGCTCCAGCTTGGCCTCGTCGGCAGTGACCTCGATGTCTTCCGGGCTTTCCGTCACTGAAACGGACACGTGCCGGGATTCGGCCAGCGGTCGCAGGGTAGCCACCACCACCTGCAGGAGCTTGGCGATATCCACGGGTTTGAGGTCCAGGTTGCTGCCGTCCTGCATGGACACCGTCAGCATGTCCTCGATGAGCTTCCGGAGCCGGCTGGAGTTGCGGCCGATGACGTCCAGCATTTTGTTGATGCCTTCGGGAACCGGGCCGCCGGAACCGTCCTGGATCATGTCCAGGTAGGCCGTGATGGATGTCAGTGGGGTGCGCAATTCATGGTTCACGGTAGCCAGGAAGTCGGTCTTGGCCTTGTCCAGTTGGCGGAGCTGGTGAAGGACACGCTGCTGCGCGCTGATGAGGTGTCCTTGGATCAGCCCGTGCGCCACGTTGCCTGCTACGTGCTGCAGGAGGGCGATTTCGGCCCGTGTCCAGTCGTGGCGCTCTTCCACGGTGGACAGCAGGATGATGCCCATGGCGGATGCGCCTTCGCCGACTGGGAGAAGCACGGTGGAGACGGGCTCGAGTTCGTTGGACCAAGCTTTCAGGGCCTTGGCGATGTCCGACCCGGGGTCGCCCCGGTGGTCCGTCACAGCCAGGACATCAGCTGCAGTCCACAGTTTGTTGGCGACCTCGATGATGGTGTTTCCGCTGTCGCCGAGTCGTGCCGGGAGCATCGGCAGCCCGTCGCGGCTCCATTGGGCGCGGATGCTGGGGACCCGTTCGTCCTGGAATGTCGCGAACCACACGTGGTCCACGCCGAGGGCTTCGCCGAAACCGCGGACTACACGGTCCGCGATCTGCTGGGGATCGTTGGTCTCGCGAACCGCCGATGAGACACTCCTCAGGCTTTCACGCAGCGCCTCAACCTCGCCCCGGGAGCGCTCCCGTTCCGAGGACCGGCGAAGCAGCGTTTGCACTCTGTGGACGATCTCCATGCCGCGCACCGGGCCAATAACGTAGTCGGCGACGCGCCAGGACTCGATGGCCTTGACGTCGATAACCTCGTCTTCGTCGAGGAGCAGCAGGACCGGAACTCCGGGGCTGCGGAGCGATCGGCCAAGGGTGTTTCCGGCAACTATCACTGCGGGACTATGGCGCTGGAGCTCCAAGGCGAGTTCTTTGGCGTCCGCCGCACGGAAAACGTCGAAGCCCGCAGCTCCCAATGCCTCCGCTGTCAGGGTCAGGCGGTCAGCCTCTGAATCCGCAACAACGACGGAAAGGGAATGCTGTATGTCGGCGCCCTTCTGGCCCACTGAGCCCCCTCCCTCTCAACCACCAACCATGGAAATTCCAGATGTGGCAACACCCTATCAGCGGCGTGAGGCGGTGCGGGTGCCCCGATGAAAATGCGCCGGATGAGTCGCATGTCACAGCTTTACTTTGTTCAAGGGATTCGACAGCCTTGAACAGGCACTGCAGCGCCGTGTCGCCGGCACTGAACCGCAGGAGGAGCACCGTGGACCACCCCACCACACCGCAGGATCACCAGCAGGTGAAGTTTCAGCTGGACCTTGAAGAGTCCGGGATTTTGCGCCTGACTTGGCCGCGCGGCGCCAGGATCAAGGAGTCCGACGCCCAACGCGCCATGGACCGGGTCAACGAGTTGTGTGGGCCCGAACGCCACCCCATGATCGTGGACATGGCCACCACGGACGACGTCACCCGCGGCGCAAGGTCGGTTTTCGCCAAGCCGTGCCAAGCCAACCGTATTGCCCTCTGGGGTTCGTCTCCCGTGGACCGCGTCATCGCGAACTTCTTCCTGGGCATCATGAAGCCGCCATGCCCTACCAAATTCTTCACTTCCGAAACGGAAGCGCTGGAGTGGCTGGGACAGAGCTGAAGCACCCTTATATTTGGAGGATGTTCTCTGCGCTGAGGAAGTACCTGCTGATTCCACGCCTCATCAGGCTTTCCTCTGCGGCGCCGAAGGATCCACGGACGGCCTGGGACCGCTACTGGGGGAGTGTCCGCTCAACCGGTGCAACCGGCGATGTCCTCTGGGATTCCGGGAGCGACCACGAAATGAACGGCTATCTCCCCAAGCTGGCACAGCTGGATCCGTCCCTTCCCATAGTGGACGTTGGGTGCGGCAATGGCAGCTTCACCCGGCTCCTGGCGGAACATTTCCCCTTGGCCTTGGGACTCGACTACTCCGCCAATGCGGTGGAACGCGCACGCATGGAGTCGGCAGATGTTCCCTCGACGGCATTTGCAGTGTGCGACATGACCTCGCCTGACGCCCCTGGGACCGTGGCGAAGGCCTTGGCCGATGCCGGCTGGACGGGCGACGCCAACGTCTTCATCCGCGGCGTCCTGCACGTACTGGACCGCAACGGACGTGCGGCCTTGGCAGCGAACTTGCCGCCCGTCGTCGGACGTCGTGGCGGCGTGTTCCTGGCCGAGACCAACTTCCGGGGCACGCCGGTGGACTACGTCAGTCATCTCGGCGCCACCCGGAAGTCGATCCCGGCACCACTGGAGTGGGCCATCCGCGGTTTGCCAATGCCCGGTCACTTCGGTGCCGCGCAACGCGCCAAGGCGTTCCCGACGTCGGACTGGAACCTTGTGGAGGACGGCGCGACGAACATCGAAACCCGTCCGCTGAGCAATCCCTCGACCCCCGACGTCATCCCCGGCTACTACGCCATCCTCCGCGCCCGCCAACCCAACTAGGGGACAGCAAACGTTCCACTGACGGCTCAGAGCGACGTTATCTGTCCCCTAGATGGGTGAGGCGAGGCGGTTACTTCAGGCCCGCCCCCGGGAGGAGCTCGGTGGCTCCGAGGGAGTCCGCCACGAACGCGTAATCCCAGGCCCGCTCGCGCCACTGGACGTACCGGCCGGAAGCGCCACCGTGGCCACCGTCCATCTCGATCTTCATGACGATCGGCTCGCTGCCTGTCGATTCCGCACGCAATGCCTGGACCCACTTGGCAGGCTCCACATACAGGACCCGGGTGTCATTGAAGGATGTCACCGCAGCGATCTTGGGATAAGCCGCTGATCGCACATTCTCGTACGGCGTGTAGGACTTCATGTAGGCATAGGCTTCGGGATCGGTGATGGGATTTCCCCATTCCTCCCATTCCAGCGCCGACAACGGCAGTTCCGGATCCAGGATGGTGGTCAGAGCGTCCACGAACGGGACCTGTGCCACCACGGCAGCGTACTTTTCCGGAGCCAGGTTGGCGATGGCGCCCATGAGAAGGCCACCGGCTGAGCCACCCATGGCAGCAATCCGGTCCGGCGACGCCCAGCCGGAGCCTGCCAGCCAGTCGGTGGCCGCGATGAAGTCCGTGAAGGTGTTCTTCTTGCTGAGCTTCTTCCCGTCCTCGTACCAGTGCCGGCCGAGTTCGCCACCACCACGGATGTGCGCGATGACCATGACGATTCCGCGGTCCAACAGGGACAGTCGGGCCACGCCGAAACCGGGATCCATGCTCACCTCGTAGGAGCCGTATCCGTACACCAGGCCTGCCCCGCTCCCGTCCTGCCGGACCGAGGCGTGGCGCAACACGGACAGCGGAACCCGGGTGCCGTCGTCGGCCGTCGCCCACTCACGGGTGGCCACATAATCCGATGGCGAGTAGCCGCCCAACACCGGGCTCTCCTTGCGCAGGAGCAGTTCGCCGGCCGGCAATTCCGAAGTGGGCAGCACGAAGTCGTAGACGCGCGATGGCGTGAAGTAGGAGGTGTAGCCGATGCGGATCACGGGGGCCTCGTAGTCGGAGCCGGAAACACCCGCTGTGTACAGCTCTTCATCGAAGGCAGGCTCGACGGGTGTACCCTGCGCGGCAGTCCCAAGACCGGCGAGCGGCAGCACCTGCACGCGCTCGATCGTGTCCTTCCTGATGGACAGCACCAAGTGCGTGGAGGTGACTCCCGCGCCGTTGACACGCACCTCGTCTGAACGCGCGACGACGGTCCTCCACTGCTGCGCGGACAGCGGCTTTGCCAGTTCTTCCGGATCGACCAGGCTCACCATCGAGTTGATGGCGTCCTTGTTGTGGGTCAGGAGAAGGGTCTCGCGACCGTCGAGGAGGAAGGGCTCGGCCTCATACAGGATCCGTTCATCCCGGGAGATGACCGTCGTGAGAACCGCTTCGTAGTCGTCAAAGCGAAGCAGCCGGGTCTCGCTGAACTCCGAGCAGCCGATGCTGAGCACCAGGTGGCGGCGGTCGGAGGCGAGGTCGAAGCCCAGCCACATGGCGACGTCGTCCTCCTGGTAAAGCACCTCATCCTCGGTGACGGGCGTGCCCAGTACGTGGGACTTCACCTGGTACGGCCGCCAGGACTCGTCCACCACCGTGTAGAAAAGGCGGGTGCCGTCGGGGGAGAAGGCCACCCCATAGAAGATGTTCTCGATAACGTCCGGCAGAAGTTCTCCGGTCCGAAGGTCTTTGATCCGCAGTGTGAAGCGCTCGTCGCCGGCGTTGTCCACAGCGTAGGCGTAGAGGTTTCCGTCCATGGTCACAGCGGCGCCACCCACGCTAAAGAACGGCTGTCCTTCGGCCTCGATGTTGCCGTCCAGGAGCACTTCCTCGCCATCGATGGCGACACCGGGCTCAACAGCCGGAGGGGTCCAGTCGGCTACACGATCGCCGCTATCCTGGGCCCGGACGCGGCACTGGATGCTGTACTCCTTGCCCTCCACCGAACGGCTGTAATACCACCAGCCGTCCTTCCGCCCGGGCACGGACAGATCCGTTTCCTGGGTACGGCCCTTGATCTCCTGGAATATCGCTTCGCGCAGCGGTTCCTGGTGCGCTGTCACGGCCTCCTGATAGGCGTTCTCCGCCTTGAGATGTTCCACGACTTCCGGAGATTCCTTGTCCCGGAGCCACTCGTAGTGGTCCACGAAAACATCTCCATGGTGTTCACGGCGTGTCGGAACGCGCTTGGCGACCGGCGGCTCCAGTGCAGTTTCCGGAGCGGCGGCAGATGCAGAAGAAGTGTGGCTCATGGGGCCACTCTATAGATCTGCTCTGACAGTGAACCAGCAATTTCGCTCACAGCGCCGGGCCGGACCGGGCGAGCTGATAGTTGGCTGCGACTTGAAACGACAACCCTGAATTGGCGTCATGAGTTGTGCCGACCCCTCACTCCATCTATTGCGAGCACGATTTCGTCAGGTGCTCGGAAAGTTGGAGGTTCAGATGCTCACGTTTTATCCACACGGTGCTCTGCCGGGCAGGAAAGGAAATCCGCACGCCCGGCAGCACTCCGACTCCATGCGACGGTCCCTTGTGGATTTGGAAGTCATTATTCCCGCCTACAACGAGGCCTCAAGAATCCCCGGAACGTTGCGTCAAACCATGGAATTCCTGGCTGCCCAGTCATGGTCTTCGCGCATCGTAGTGGTGGACAACGGCAGCGTCGATGAGACCGCTGCGGTCGTCCGCCGGATCTCCCGTGAGCAGCGTGGGGGAGTCCCGGTCGCCGTCGTGGGCTGCGCCCGCCGGGGCAAGGGTGCGGCGGTCAGGCGTGGCCTCCTCCGCGGAACCTCCAAGTTCACCGGGTTCTTTGACGCCGACCTCGCCACCCCGCTGGAAACCCTCACCAAAACCATGGCCCACCTTTCACGGGGTGCTGCGGCTGTCATCGCCTCCCGCCACGCACCGGGATCCACCTTCGTCCGTCCCCAGCATTTGGGGCGCAGGATGGGTGGAACCGCCTTCCGGGTGTTGACCCGTTCCAAGGTCAAAGGCATCCAGGATACCCAGTGCGGCTTCAAGTTCTTTGAGCGGGATGCCCTGACCGCAGCCATGGTGCAGTGCCGCAGTACGGGGTTTGCGTTCGACGTCGAACTGCTCCTGCGGCTCCAGGACCACAAAGCCAGCATCATCGAAATCCCGGTCGCTTGGACGGACGGATCGGAGTCGACCTTCCGCCCCTTCCAGGATGGCGTGGCCAGCTTCGCCTCAGTACTGCAACTTCAGAAAGCCATGCCATGACCTTTGTCCTGCCCGATCTGAACGCTCCCGGCCGGCTGGCCGGGAAGCATATGCTGGTGCTGAACTGGCGCGATGTCCGGCACTCCCTCGCCGGTGGTGCCGAGCAATACATGCACCAGATTTCCAGGAGGTGGGTTGAGAACGGCGTCAGAGTCACGTGGTTGACAGGTCGCGACGCCGGTCAGTCGCCGGAGGAGCTCATCGACGGTATCCGCATACTTCGTGCCGGTGGCCCGTTGTCCATTTACGCCAGGACCGCGCTCCGGCTTCTGCGCAGCAACGTTCGGTTCGATGCCGTGGTGGACTGCCAGAACGGGATTCCGTTCTTCTCTCCGCTGTTCCTCCCCAAGGACGTTCCGATCGTCCAGGTGGTGCACCACGTCCATCAGGAGCAGTTCCGCAGCCGCTTCTCTCCACCCATGGCAGCGGTCGGCCGGTTCCTGGAAAACACAGGGGCCAAACGCGTTTACGGGCAGCGTGCCATTGTGGCGGTGTCACCCTCCACGAGGCTGGAACTGCGGAAACTGGGCTTCGGTGGTCCGGTTCACGTGGTACCCAACGGCACCATCGATATCCCCCGAAAAGCGGGAACCAGATCGTCTGCGCCGAGCATCGCCGTCGTCAGTCGTTTGGTACCTCACAAGCGGTTGGACCTGCTGCTGGGTCAGTTCGCCGTTGCGGCGCGAAGTGTTCCACGTCTGCAGTTGGACATCGTCGGCGACGGGCCGGAACGGGCACGCCTGCAACAGCTCGCCATGGACCTTGGCCTTGGGCATGCCGTGACGTTTCACGGCTACCAGCCCAATGATGTCCGCGACCTGATACTCGGCAGGGCGTGGCTGACAGCGTCCACGTCCGCCTCCGAAGGATGGGGTTGCTCTGTCATCGAGGCGGCTGCATGGGGAGTTCCCTGCTTGGCACTCCGGGTTCCCGGCATACGCGATTCCGTTGTGGATGGCAGAACGGGCTGGCTGGTGGACAGTCCGCGCGAACTGGCCGGTGCCCTGGCTGACGCCATCACGGAGTTGGCGAAGCCCGGCATCGCAGCCGACATCGCGGCGCAGTGTCGGGAATGGGCCCGTTGCTTTACCTGGGAACGCAGCACCAGGCTGCTCACCGGAGTGCTGCTGGAGGAGGGCAAGGTGCGAAAGGATGGCGGGGATCCCCTCGCCGGCCACTCGGATCTTTCCACCTTGGTGAGGTTCGAATTGCCCGACGGCGCGCCCCTGCGGAGCATTCTGCGGCCTACGGACGAAGTCGCCCTTATCGACGACGGGCATGTGGCCGTCCCGTCCTGATGAAGGGACGCGATGAATTCGAGGCCTTCGCAGCCCTGCAAAACATCGGAGTAGCCAGTGCCGAATTGCGCCAGGCGGACGGCAACGCCCTCTTGGCCGGCCCGGAAAGCATGCTTGCTCCTGTTGATGCCATCGATGGCCAGTAGCAGTACCCCATCAATAGATGGATCCCAGCGCACCAACACCATCGAAGTGCAGGCCAGACCCCTGGCCAGGACACGGACCGAACGCAAGGACAGAGCCCAGGAACACAACTCAAAAGTAGCCAGAAACAGCGGCTTTCTCGCCATCTCCGCGGCAGTGGTGGGCGCGATGAGCTATGCCTGCACCCTGCTGATGGCCACCATGCTTGAAACCACGGAATACACCCACTTCGCGTCAGCCGTCATGATCTTGGGGGTAGTTGGAATCGTGGCCAACGCCCTGGTTCCGCTGCCCCTGTCACATGTGGTGGCCGTTCATCCGGAGGGCTCCGAGGAACGGCGCAACGGCATGGCATTCTCGGTGTACGTGTCCGGTTTGGCGGGGCTTGCCGCGGCCATTGTCACGGGCAGCGTAACCCTCGCTGTGGCCACGCCCGCCCTGGCTGGAGCCGTAGCGTTGGCCGCGCTTGCAATCTTCGTGGCCAACGCGCCTGCTGGTTGGCTTCAAGGGGAACTCCGCTTCACGTGGTATGCGGTGTCCACCATCGGTGAAGTTGGCCTCAGGTTCATCTTCAGCCTGTTGGTCATTTGCCTGGCCTGGGGCGCCGGAGGAGCAGTTCTGGGCTTCGTCGCAGGGTGCTTGGCGCCGATGGTTGTCCCGTGGTCGTTTTACCGGGACCTCCGCTGGCGGCCCCGCGTGCTGCTGGAGAAATGGCGATGGGCAGAAACCAGCGATGTCGCACTGGTCCTTTGCGTGGTCTCGGTTCTGGTGGGCATCGACGTTGTGGTGGTGGGTTATCTCGACGGCGGTTCCACAGCCGCCGCGGGCTTCCAGGCGCTCGCAACGATCGCGAAAGGCCCGGTCTATGTTGCCGCCGGGACGGCGTTGGTGGCATTTCCGCTGCTCCGCACTCCCGGCGCGAGGACCGCCGAGGTGCTCGCCGCATCCTTTGCCTCCTTCGCGCAACTTGCCGTCGTGGCGTTCGCCATTATCGCTACTGCGCCGCCGTTGATGGCCGGCCTGCTCATCCCACAGAAGTACCACGGCTCCCTGGGGCTCTTGCCTTGGCTGGCAGCCTCCGGTCTCGGGTATGCCGTCCTCATGGTGCTCTCCACGGTCCTTCTGGCGATGCGTGCTTATCGCCGCTGCCAACTCGGCCTGGCGCTCGCCTGCCTCTTGGTCGTTGGCGGGCTATGGGCCGGCTGGGAGCTCAACGCGGTGGCGGGGATGGCGGTGGGCACCGCTATCGGCGCGGTGACAGCTGGCCTGGTGATGGCAGTTCTGGCGCGTCCGATTCTTGCCGCTGCCAAACCAGGAAAGGGAGCGGGACGGTTCGCCGTCGTGGCCACCGCCCTGATTGTCATCCTTGCTGCGGCTGCCCACCTCCAGCCATTTGTTTGGCTTGCGCTTGCCATCGTCAGCGGCGTGGCCGTGCTTGCCCACCAGCGCGGCTTGCTGCCCCACAGGAACGACTTCAGGCGAAGACGACGACGGCGGGTGGGGCGGGCGGCCCCGGGTTCCGGCCGCCGGTCCAAGAGCAAGTCACCCGCGCCTTTGATCCAGGTGCCCGCATGGGCAGGAACGGCGGCAACCAGTACATCGCTTGCCTTCATCGTGGTTGTTGCCGCGGGCCTCGGCGTTCGCGCGCTGGGCGTTGAGCGCAGCTTTGAGTTGTGGGTGGACGAGATGTTGTACGTGCGGCTGGGCGAATCCATGACCAACGGCGGGTTCCCCACACTGCCTGATGGGCCGTTTTTCCTGCATCCGCCGGGGTATTTCATGCTCGAAGCCATCGTTGTCAGGGTGTTCGGAATGACAGGCGACATCATCGACGTGACACTGCACCTGCGTTGGCTCAACAGTATCTTGGGGGCCGTAACGGTGGGCCTCGGATTCCTGCTGGTGCGCAGATTGGCTACGAACACCGCTGCGTGGCTTACCGCAGCCCTTCTGGCATTTGAGCCTTTCGTCCTGCGTAACAACAGTCATGCATTCCTTGAAACCTCGGCCATGGTTCCTGCCCTGGGAGGGATGCTGATCCTGGTGGGCGCCCGCGTTCCGCGCAACAGAACGCGGTGGTTCCTGAGACTGGCAGCATCGGGGCTGCTGTTTGGCTATGCCATTTTGTGTAAGGACTTCTTCTTTATTTGCACACTGGCTCCAGTGGGGGCTGCCGTTGTGTGGAAGAAGACCTTGCCGTGGCGGGAAGCGCTGGTGCTGGCAGTCTTCGGTTTCCTGCCCTATGGAACCTACCTGCTGGTGGTTGCGGTCACTGGCCATTTTGACGATTGGCTGTGGGCCAAGACCAACGGCGTGGTGCGCATGTCCGGGCTGGAGAAGAGCGCTGGGTTCACCGCTGAAGGCTCACCAAGCCTGGTGTCCCGTCTTATCGAACAAAGTGGCCATTTTGGTACGAGCTACATCCTGCTGGGTTTGTGCCCATTGGTGGGTCTCCTTCTGTGCTTTAGCCGCCACCATTCGAGACGCCTGGTCGGCTTGGTTGGTCTGGCTCTTGGGGCCGCCGGTATCTACAGTGCTGCGTTCGGCACTTTCGAGGAACAGTACGGATACGGCGTGATGGTGGCTGGAGTGCTGTGCTCAGTCCTTGTGGTGGTGGAGTTCAAGGAGCGATATCCCCGGATGCGCAAGGCGCTCGGCATCCTGAGCGTCCTGTTCGTGGTGTCGACCGTGGTGCTGGGCATGCGCACTGAGCTGACGCCCGACGACGGCTTTGCCCGGGCCGATGACTGGATCCAGGTGAATCTTCCCGCGGACGCGAGAGTCAGCGTCACGAACAGTACGGGCCAGTTTGCCTATATGGATGATCCGCGGTTCGGCATCTGGCCATCGGCGCCGCTGATGCAGCAGAACGGGGCGAGTTACATATTGACTCAGTCTGCGCCAACCAGCCAGGGCTACGGCTATGCGAATCCCACCATGCTCGCTTGGTTGAAGCAGCATGCAACTCCCATGATCACAACCCCGGGCCCGACCAACGGCGAAACCACCATCTGGTTTGTTGACCCGGCTGATCTGGAGTCTGCGGCGTTGGCCAACATCGGTGAGCCGTCGAAAAGCTACGGAACGGAACGATAAATGAGAGTGCTGCATTTGGGCTTCGAAGATCCGCTCATGCCAGGAGCGGGCGGGGGCTCCGTACGGACCCATGAGATGAATCGACGGCTGACTGCCCAGGGCTTCGACGTTACTGTGCTGACAACCCGCTATCCGGGCTGGAAGGAACGCACCCAGGACGGTGTGCACTACATCCCGATCGGTTTCGGGAGTGGAGCCAACCGGCTGACCCGGCTGGCCGGCTACGTCATGCGTTTGCCTTTTGAGGTGCGCAAACGCCGGTCAACGACAGAGCTGGTGGTGGAGGACTTTTTTGCCCCATTCTCAACGATGGCTGCTCCGCTGTGGACGCGTCGCCCCACAATCGGCGTCGTCCAGTGGCTTCATGCGGCGGAAAAAGCGCGGCAGTACAAACTGCCCCTGCACTGGATCGAGCGCGTTGGTGTCCGCACACACCGCAGGCTTATCTCCGTGTCGGAGGGAATCAGTGAACGGCTGAAAGAGCTGAACCCGGACCTTCAGGTCGATGTCATCGGCAACGGTGTGGACCCTGGTATATGGGAGATCGAGCCCCATCCCGGCGCCGGCCAGGATGTTCTCTTCATAGGCCGCCTCGAAGTGGGGCACAAGGGTTTGGACCTCCTTTTGCAGGCGTGGGCCGGGATCCGGGGACGGATCGATGGGAAGCTTCTGATCGCCGGCACCGGTCCGGATGAGGAACGGTTGCGCGCGTCCATAAAAGATGCTGGCCTTTCGGACTCCGTACAGATGCTCGGCTGGCTGGCCGGTGAAGAAAAGTTCCGGACATTGAGCAGTGCACGGTTGCTGGTGGTGCCCTCGCGGCACGAGACGTTCGGGTTGGTGGCCATCGACGCACTTGCAGCGGGCACACCGGTGGTCGCCTTCGACATCCCTTGTTTGCGGGAGATCATTCCCCCTGGCGTTGGGTGGCTCATCGAGGCGTTCAATGTCAAAGAATTCGCAGAACAAGTAGTCCGCAGCTATGCCCAGGACGGACTGGAAGAAGTAGCTGCCCGAGGTCGCAAGTTCGCTGCCGCCTACAGCTGGGACGCGCTCGCCGCCATGCAAGCTGACGCCTATCGCGCCGTCCTTGTCGAAATGAGGAATGGCCAAACTCGAGCCAACCAGGCGAGGAGGCCATAGATGCCGATGCAATCCCGCGTTGAAAAGTCCATGGCGGGTGACGCCCCCTGGCTGGTCCTGTCGCCCCATCTCGACGATGCGGTGTTGTCCTGCGGCGCACTGCTTGAGGCACAGGCCCGGGAACGCGAGATCATCGTGGTCACGCTGTTCACGGAGGCACAGACGGCCCCGCACACGCGGGCAGCCCGTTCCTTCCTGCGCCAATGCACGGTAGCGGACGCCGGGGAACTGTTTGAGGCCCGGAAAAGTGAAGACCTTGCCGTCCTGGAAGCGATGGGAGTCCAGGCCATCCATCTCGGCGAAGCGGATGCGCTCTTTCGCCGACGGCGCAAGCCACCGATGGTGGGCAGCAGCGCTTGGGACAGGCTCCTTCCGGAGCTGACCCACCGTTACCCCACCTACCGCTTTGACATCGCGATGGGCAGGATCGCCAGGGGCGACCAGGCACTCATTCGCCGGCTCCGTACCGCTGTGGCCGGGCTCATTTCCCAGACCCAAGCGGAACTGCTGTTTTGTCCTGCGGGAGTGGGCAAACACGTAGACCATCTCATTGCCCGGGAGCTGGGTAGCGGGCATCCCGGGAACGTAGTGATGTACTCGGATTTCCCTTATGACCTGGTGGCTGCCCCGGATCAACGCCACATGTCGAAAACGGGGTTTGTGCCGTGGATCTGGGACACGGGACTGGAAGTCAAAGCTGGACGGATCAGCCAGTACGCAACGCAGGTGGATGCCCTGTTCCCTGACGGAAAGATCCCGCGGAAACCGGAAACCTATTTTGTGCCCAGGCCCGGCTAACGGTGCCCCAGGACAACCGGCGGAAGTTATCCACAAGGCAACGCGCTGGGGTTTTCGCGGTACGGGTGCCCAAATGTAGGCTCCAGCCAACGGTGCGCAACGAAGCGCCACGAAACTTTGGGGGATTGCAGTGGGAACTGTTGCCATCAATTCCGGACTACCGACGCGCAGTACTGGGGCCGAACCACGACGGCGGTGGTCTGCTTTCGCGGTTGCTGCCACAATTGCGTCACTCGCCTTGGCTGGGGTGCCTGCTGCGCCCTCTACAGCCGCCACCGCGGCGTCGTGCACCAAGAGCGGCGCCACGGGCAGCAACGCCACCACCGCCTACACGGTCACCACCACCGTCAACGACGCCGGGGACGACACGAGCGCCATCCAGAACCGCATCAACGCCGCGGGAGCAGCTGGGGGCGGCGTCGTGAAACTCGTAGCCGGGACCTACATCATCAACGGCAAACTCCGGATGGCCAACAACGTCAAACTGGAGGGCGCAGGCCCGGCCACGATCCTCAAAGCAGGCCCTAATTTCCTGTCCACAAGGGGACCTTGGGGCGGCTACCCCATCGTCACCACCAACTTCGCGACTAACACCACCATTGCCAACCTCACGGCGGACCATTCCGGTGACACCCTTCCAGTGAGCATCAATATGGGCGAGCGCCTGGACGAGTACGTCGTTGACGTCCGGGGCGGCTCGAACAACGTCGTGGATGGGGTAAACGTCAGGAACCCCTTCACCTACTCAATAGCTGCGTCTGGAACCACAAAATTCTGCATCAAGAACAGCAGCACCATCGTTGCTACGAGTGGCAAATACGACCAGCTCGACGGGATCCATGTCCTGGACTCATCGTTTGGTGACGTCACCGGCAACACCGTCGACCAGCGCGCGGGAACGGACGGAGACGATGGCCTGGTAGCCCACAGCATTAACGGACCCACGCACGACGTCAACTACATCGGGAACACGGTTCGGGGTGGACACCGGGGCAGCAGCATGCAACTGGCGGTCGGCAACTACTCCATCTACAACCTGACAATTGCCGACAACGAGTTCTACGGGGCGCCGTACGGTATCCGTACCGGCTACTACGACAACGGCACCGGAGCGGTCACCGGGGTGAGCCTGACCGGCAACTACATCCACGATTTGAAAGCCGGCCACATAGTCACCCAAGATAGCTATGACGCCATCCACATAGGCGACTTCGGTGCCCGTGGCCCGATCACGGGCGTTGTCGCCACCAACAACAAGGCGTGCGCAGCCGGGAAGATCTATGTCGCATCCGGCACCGGCAACCTCAACCAGAGCAACACCGTTCAGACGGCAACCTGCTGACCGCTGACACCCAGCTGTCACTCCGCGTGGAAGGAATCAGCCAATGCCACCCTGTTCCGGCCCGCAGCTTTGGCCGCGTACAGGGCAAGGTCGGCTTCCCGCAAAAGTTGTTCGGTTCCGGCCCGCCGCCCGTCCTTGAACGCGGAGATTCCTGCGCTGATGGTCAGGACGCCGTCGGGGTCGCCGGAGTGTTCGATCCGCAGATCGTGAACGGCTGAGCGTACGCGTTCCATGACCTTCTCCGCGGTAGCGGCCGTCTGTTCCCGCAGCAGCAAGAGGAACTCTTCTCCGCCAAAGCGGTAGACGGCGTCGGACGTCCGGATCTCGCCGGTCAGGGTGGCCGCGATGGCCACCAGCGCGGCGTCCCCTGCTTGATGCCCGTAGATGTCGTTGTAGCTCTTGAAGTTATCCACGTCCACCATGGCCAGGCAGTAGCCGCGGCCCCCTTCCTGAAGGTCGCCCAGATCCTCCGACAACTTGAGCCGGTTGTGCACCTTGGTCAGGGGATCCGTGCGTGCCTGCTCCGTCAATGCCGACCGGTAGCGGGCAAGGTCCGCGTGCAAGGACGTGATGCGCTGGGCGGCCAGCAGCCTGATGTGCAGGTTGAACGGGTCCAGTGGTTTGGTGACGTAGTCGTCGGCTCCGGCTTCCATCCCGGCGAGGACGTCCTGACGCGAGCCATGGGAGGTCACCAGAATGACGTATGTGTACCGGTCCTCTTCCGCGGCCCGGATCGCACGGCACAGGTCCAGTCCGTTGAGGCCCGGCATCATCAAGTCGGTCACAACCGCTTCGGGGCTGTGCTCTTTGAAGAGCTGCCACGCCGAGTCGCCATCCACGGCCACGATGCATTCATGCCCGGATTGCTCCACGGCTGCCTTGGTGATCATCCGCGAAATTTGATCATCGTCCGCAATCAGGATCTTCACAGGGCCCCCAACAGTATGCGCTCGAGGGCGTGGTCCACCCCGGCCAGTTCCGACGTCAGCCGTTCCAACAGCCGGAGTCCTTCGATCTCCAGCCCAGGGGCTGCCTCCCGTCCCAGCATCTCCAGTTCCTTGCACAAGGCCGCCGCTCCGACAGCTCCGATGTTGGACGCTGCGCCGGCCAGCTTATGTGCCGCCGCCTGCACTCCGGCAGCCTGACCGGCGTCGAGTGCGGAACGCAGCGCCGCCACGGTGCCCGCGGCATCCTGCCGGAAGGCCTCGATGGCCGCCGGCAGCAGTCCCACGCCGTCGTCGGGACCGAGTTCGCGCAGGATCTGCAGCCGCCCGGTGTCAAGAACAACAGCGTCCGACGGCGGTGCTTCCGCCACCTGCGACGGCTCCCCGGCGGCCTCCCCACCAAAAGGCGGCGTGCCGGCGGTCCCGGCTCCCGCCGTCGTCGGTTCTTCAAGCTGCGGAACCCAACGCGCCAGAACTGCCCGCAGCGTTGCCAGATCCACAGGCTTGCTGATGTAGTCGTCCATGCCGGCCGCGAAGCAACGCTCGCGGTCCTCGTTCAGGGCTCCGGCGGTCATGGCGATGATGGGGATGCGGGCTGAGTGTCCGTTGCGGGCGCGGATGGCGCGGGTGGCGTCGAATCCGTCCATGACCGGCATATGGCAGTCCATAAGCACCGCTGCGTAGCGCCCAGTCAGCGCAGCCGTGACTGCCTGGGCGCCGTCGTCAACGATGTCCACGGCGTAACCGAGCCGGTTGGCCATGCCACGGGCCACAAGCTGGTTGACTTCGTTGTCCTCTGCCACCAGCAATGTGCCCAGCCGGCCGTCCGGCTCTTCGGCCGGAAGCGAAGGTACCGGGGACGGTGTAGCCGGGGCACCGGTGGTCCTGGTGGCCATGAGGCGTAGGAGCCGGTTGTAGAACTCGGAACTGCGCACGGGCTTTGTGAGGTACTCCCGGATTCCGGCCGTCGCCAGGTCAACCTTGTCGACCATCATGGTTGAGGTCAGGAGAATGATCCCTGGCTGCCCGGGATGGGAGCTTTCGCTGTTGATCTGACGTGCGAGTTCGAGGCCATCAGTGTCGGGCATGCACATGTCCACCACGGCGATGTCGTATGGGTGGCCCTCCTGGACGGCGTTGCGGTACTCGATCATCGCTGCGGTTGCATCGGCAACTGCAACGGGTGCCATTCCCCAGCTGTCCAGCTGTGTCTCCAACACGAGTCGGTTGGTGGCGTTATCGTCCACCACCAACACGCGGCGGCCCGCAAGGGTGGCCGGCAACGTGAGGGTGTCCGCTGCAGGGGGCCCGATGGGCAGCGACAGTTCAAACCAGAAGGTGCTGCCCTCGCCCAGCTCGCTGTCCAGGCCAATCCGTCCGCCCATCACTTCGGTGAGCCGCCGGGAAATGGCCAGTCCCAGCCCTGTGCCTCCATAGCGGCGGGTGGTGGACGCGTCAGCCTGGGCGAAGGATTCGAACAGGCGGTGGTGGTCCTCGGCGCTGATGCCGATTCCTGTGTCCCGGACTTCAAAGCGCAGCGAGGCGTTGTCGGCTTCGGAGGCCAGCAGGGAGACCTTGATCTCGACTTCTCCCGATGGCGTGAATTTCACGGCGTTGGAGGAGAGATTCACCAGGATCTGCCGGATCCGGCCGGAATCGCCCATGAGCCGTCCGGGGACATCCGGGTGGCAGTACGAAATGAGTTCCAGGTTTTTGCCTTGCGCGGCTTCGGCAACCAGGCCGGCCACTTCTTCCACCAAAGCCCGCGGATCGAAGGCCGTGACCTCCAGGTCCACTTTTCCGGCTTCGAGTTTGGAGAAGTCCAGGATGTCGTTGATCAGGGTGAGGAGGACCTCCCCGGCGCCCTTCACGCCTTGGGCGTACTGCCGTTGTCCGTCAGTGAGCGGCGTGTCCATCATGAGCGACGTCAGTCCGATGACGGCGTTCAGGGGTGTCCGGATCTCGTGGCTCATGGTGGCCAGGAACTCCGACTTGAGCCTGCTCGCTTCCAGGGCGGCTTCCCGGGCGGCTAGCAGCTCTGCCTCTGCGGCTTTGCGTTCGGTGATGTCCCGCGAAATGAAGGCGACGCCACGGATCCCGGTGCCGCTCCGAACCGGGGACAGGGTGACCGACACGGGGATGGTCACACCGTCACCGCGTTGACGCTGCGTTTCGTAATTCTGGATATCGCCGTTGCGCGCCGTGGTTTCCAGCACCTGCCGCTCTTTCTCCCGCACCCCCTCGGGGATGAAGAAGTCGCCCTTTGTGCCAATCACCGCAGCTGCCGGGTAGCCGAAGATCTTCTCGGCGCCGGGGTTCCAACTGGTGATGACGCCATCCAGGGTTTCGCCAACAATGGCATCGCCGGAGGAATTGACGATCGCGCCGAGCCCCTCAAGCTCGGCCGTGCGTTCGGCCACCTTGGACTCGAGGTCGCGGGTCAGCGTGACATTTTCGACGACGATGAGCACTTGGCGAACGACGACGAACGCCAGGACTATCAGCCCGGTGACCAACAGGATGGGGTCGGCGCCGATGGGGCCGGTCCGGGAGAAGAACACCGCGCTGAAGACGGGGAGATAGGGGAGCAGCTCCAGTGCCACTGCGTAGCCGCGGCCATCTTTGCGGCTGCTGTCTGCTTCAGGAATGAGCGGGCTCAACGCGACCAGCAGGAAGGCGGACACCCAGCCCAGGGCCAGGGGCGAGCCTGTCACGCCTGAGATGCCTTCCAGCGTGAGCCGCATGTACGCGAGGTCCGTCAAGGCAAGGACCCAGAAGCCGACGCCCAGGCTCAGCCAGGGCAGCCTGCGCCCGCGGGCTGCGCGCATGGTGAGGACGATGACCACGGAAACCATGAAGACATCCGCGATGGGGTAGGCCATCTGGGTGGCACGGGCAAACGGGTCGCTGTTCCTGGCGCCCGCCAAAGGACCCAACACGGAACTCCAGGCGATGAAGAAGGTGGAACTTGCCACCACGCCTGCATCCAGGATGGTCCGACGCAGCGGCAGCCGGAGGCCCTGCCCCCAGCGCGTACCAAACAAAACCGACGTCAGCCAACGACGGAAAAGGGTAGTCGTGATCAAGGATGATCCCGTTGAAAGTCCAGATGGCTTGTCCGGCGCCCCAGAGGGCCAGCCCGGCCACGACGAACCAGCGTCCGGCCGTTGAGTGAGGCTGTTTGAGGGCCGCCCGGGTGTGGGTTGCCAGTGCAGTAAGGACTGCTGTCAGGATCGCCAGGTCACCTGCAAGCTGTGCTGTGGGTGTACCGATTCCGCTGGCCAGCCCAACAGCCAGCAGCACTGCGCAAAAGCCGGCCGCGATCAGGAAAAACGGCAAACCGCGTCCGGACCACGAGCGCTTGGACAGAACCTCGTGCTTCACTCCCGCCACTGAACCCCTGCCTTCAAAAGTGGCCCCACCAAAAGCGAACAACGCCGTCTTAGCTGCGCTGAGGAGAGCATACGCTGAAAACACCCCTTCAGGGCACAATAAATGTCCTGTTAAGAACGCTTGACAACACGTACTCCGGTGCCCGGGGCCTGAGTACTGCCAAGTAGCCCATTTCCCCAAACTGCGTAATACCTGATGGCCGTGCGTCCGCGCCAAGGGGAAAGTCGAGTAGCTCCTACTCGTGCAGGCGGCAATACCCAATTCCTATATTTGAATTTGCAGGGGTTTATTGCAATTCCGTTCCTCCGGCTCAGCGGTGGATCGCACCCCGTCCTTGTGCGGCGGTGCACCTCCCAATACATAGCTGCGCTTTCTGTACCAGGGCCATAACGGCTCCGACGCGCGGTCCCAGCCATGGAGTCCCGGAGTTCCCATGAACATGAATGATGTAGAGCTGCAAACCTCACTGAACAAGAACAGCAGCGTCGGCCGCCAACCACCGTTCAGCAAATCCAAGCTCATGATTGCCGGCGCGGTTCTGGCAATTCTGGCGTTGATTCCCGTAATTTTCGGGGTGGTCAACTGGGCTGCCAATCCCACGGGCACCGATCAGACGGTGTCGAACCAACAAGCGGCCGCACCCGAGGCGGTGCCATCAGCACCGGCGAGCAGCGCGGCAGCAACTGCGCCGGCCCAGGATGCGGGCACCCAGGTGGCTCCGGCGGCGGCCCCCGCGGCTGACGTACCGGCCGCGGCTCCCGCGGCTGAACCTGCCGCAGCGCCAGCCCCGGTCGTTGAAGCAGCACCGGTTGCCGAGCCGGCAGCCCCTGCGGCCCCGGCGGGGGATCCCAACCTGTACACGGTGGTGTCCGGTGACACGGTTGGCAGCATAGCGGGCAGGTTCGGGGTGGATGTCAACGCCATGTTGGCTGCCAACGGCTTGAGCGCCTATTCGGTGATCGTCCCGGGACAGGTCCTGAAGCTCACGGGCCCACCCGTCGCCCCCGTTGCAGCTGCGGCGCCAGTACAGGTTCCAGTTGCTCAAGCTCCCGTGGCGGCAGCATCCGCAGCTCCCGCCGTGGTCGCCGCCCCGGCCCCTGCTCCAGCGCCGGCCGTCAGGACCATCTATGTCGCAGGCGCCGGCGGCCAGTCCCTGGTGGATGCCTGCATCGGGCCGATCAACTACACCCCAACCAACGCCTATGCCTTGTTCATCACCGAACACGACTTCTGCGGAGGGTGGGCCCGCTTCTCGGGAATCGGTGTAGGGGAGACGGTGTCCATTCCGGGCTACGGAACGTTCACCGCCACGGGCAGGGGACAGGTCCCCAACCCTGGGACCACCAATGATGTGGCAGCAGTGTTCGGCGGCTTCCCCGCCGTCGTCCTGCAGACCTGCATCCCGGGCACCAACCAGATGCTGGTGATCGCCCTTAACTAGTCAGGCCGGCGCCGTCAGGCGCGCGAACCGGAGGATACCCAGGATGGCCGGGGCCAACTGATCCTCCATCTGGTGGTAGACCTCTTCCGCTCGTCGGTAGGGGTCTACCACGTCGTTGTCTGAAGGATCGGACGGCAGGGCCAGGTGCCGCACCGAGGCGGCCCGGGCGGGGAGGGCGCGCCAGAAGTCAACGATGTTCCCGGTGGAGGGGGCGTCGTCGCGCGTTTCCAGGACGGCAAGCATGCGGGCGAATTCCCGGACGGTGAAGGTGCGCTTCAGCAGCGACGCGTCCAGCTGGAGGACCTCGCCCCGGTGTTTGGAGGTCATGGCCAGCACTAAATCGGTTTCGCGGAGGATCTTCTGGTTCAGCTGCCGGGCGGCAAAGTCGTCCGGTGTTCCGTGGAAGGTGCTGATGATCTTGGCGGACAGCGGCTGGATGGGCTCGCCCACCAAGGCCCGGGTGCCGGCGCTGCGGACCTGGAATGATCCAGGGCTTACTTGGTTGAGCCCGGCCTGCAGGAGTCGTTCGGCCACGGGCGAGCGGCAGATGTTTCCGGTGCAGACGGTGAGGATCCTGAAGGGCTGGGGCGATTCCACGTAGAGCTCTTTCCTTGCGATGGCGCGGGGCGGTTGAGGCCCCACCCCAAGTTAACACGGGGATTCTCAGGAGCCTTGTCAACAACGCCAGAGTGCCGAAAGAGGCTGAAATCATCCACAGCGCCATGCGCCGAACGCTTGACGGCAATCACCCGCTCCGCATATTCTGAACGAACGGTCGGTAATTTATTAGGAGCAACCATGGCATCGCAGAATCTGCAGTCAGTGCCCGCTGAGCTGTCCCCGGAGGAACAGGAGCGGGAGGCAGCCGGTCAGGCGTACTTTGATCGCATCATCTCGGAAGACTCGCGCATCGAACCGCGCGACTGGATGCCGGCGGCTTACCGCAAGACTTTGCTGCGCCAGATCTCGCAGCACGCGCACTCGGAAATCATCGGCATGCAGCCGGAAGCCAACTGGATCACCAGGGCGCCGAGCCTCAAGCGCAAGTCCATCCTCATGGCCAAGGTTCAGGATGAGGCGGGCCACGGCCTGTACCTCTACTCCGCAGCAGAGACGCTGGGACAGTCCCGGGACCAGATGATGGAAGACCTCATCGCCGGCAAGGCCCGGTACTCGTCCATCTTCAACTACCCCACGATTTCCTGGGCAGACATGGGAGCCATTGGCTGGCTGGTCGATGGCGCGGCCATCTGCAACCAGGTGCCCCTGTGCCGTGCCTCGTACGGTCCTTACGGACGCGCAATGGTGCGCATCTGCAAGGAAGAGTCCTTCCACCAGCGCCAGGGTTTCGAGATCCTGCTGGAGCTCTCCAACGGCACGCCCGCGCAGAAGCAGATGGCCCAGGACGCAGTGAACCGCTGGTACGCGCCGTCGCTGATGATGTTCGGCCCTCCGGATGACGATTCACCCAACTCCAAGCAGTCCATGGCCTGGAACATCAAGCGGTTCAGCAATGACGAGCTGCGCAGCCGGTTCGTCGGCATGATGGTGGAGCAGGTCAAGGTCCTCGGCCTGACGCTGCCCGACAAGGACATCCGTTTCAACGAAGAAACCAAGAAGTGGGAGCACGGACCCCTGGACTGGAACGAGTTCAAGGAAGTCTTGGCAGGCCGCGGCCCCTGCAACTCGCAGCGCATCGAGCGCCGCCGCGAGGCACACGAGAACGGTGCCTGGGTTCGGGAAGCAGCAGTGGCGTACGCCCGCAAGCAAGCAGAGAAAGTGAACGCAGCATAATGGCTCCCCACGGTAACCCTGAAGAACCGGCAAGCGCTGCCGGCGAGATCAAGCGCGAAGCCCCCAAGGTTGCTGCCGCCACAGCGGAAAGCACGACGGCGGCACCCGCCTCTGCGGCCTCGGTCGCCTCGAGCGGCGCCAAGGAAGAGCACCCCTGGTCCCTTTGGGAGGTCTTCGTGCGCTCCAGCCGCGGCCTGTCCCACGTTCACGCTGGTTCGCTGCACGCTCCGGACGCTGCAATGGCCCTTCGCAACGCCCGCGATCTGTACACGCGCCGCAACGAGGGCGTGTCCATCTGGGTTGTCCCGGCCGAGGCGATTTCCTCCAGTGATCCCGATTCCAAGGGTTCCTTCTTCGAGTCGCCGCAGGGCAAGGATTACCGCCACGCGACGTACTACACCAAGAGCGAAGGCGTGAAGCACCTGTGAGTACCAACGAGACCGACTTCGCCATCGAAGGCCACGGCGACATCTCCGTCGGCGTCCACGGCGCAGGTGCCTCCGGCGATGGTTCCGCCAGCGCCACCCGCATCACTCCGGGGAACGCGCTGCGCCCGGAGGACATTGCCCTGGAAATCAGCCGCGGCCAGGTCAAGCCCAGTGAGGACGTGGCAGAGTTCGCCCTTCGCCTGGGCGACGACGGACTGATCCTCGCCCAGCGCCTGGGCCACTGGATTTCCCGTGCTCCCGAGCTTGAGGAAGACATCGCCCTGGGCAACATCGCGCTGGACCAGTTGGGCCACGCGCGCTCCTTCCTGACCTACGCCGGCGCCGCTTGGGGAAAGTCCGAGGACGACCTCGCCTACTTCCGCCGGGAGCACGAATTCCGCTCGGCCCACCTGTTTGAGCAGCCCAACGGCGACTTTGCGGTGACCATTGCCCGCCAGTTCATTGTGAGCTTCTACCAATTCGAGCTTTACACTGCCCTGGCGGCGTCCACGGACCCCACCATCGCCGCCATCTCAGCGAAGGCCGTGAAGGAAGTGGATTACCACCGCGACCACAGTGCACAGTGGGTCCTGCGACTGGCCGGCGGCACGGACGAATCCCGGAAGCGGATCATCCAGGGCTTCAAGCTGGTGTGGCCATACGTGGAGGAAATCTTCGAGGACGACGAGCTCACCACGCGCCTCAGCGAAGCCGGCGTCACCGTGCAGCCGTCCAGCCTCCGCGAGGCCTTCGACCGCCTGACTGGTGAGATCTTCGCCGAAGCAGAGCTGGAGCTCCCCAACGTTCCCCAGTCCTTGGGTGGCGGCCGGCGCGGCAAGCACTCCGAACACCTGGGCTTCATCCTGGCCGAAATGCAGGTCCTGGCCCGCGAACACCCGGGCGCGAGCTGGTGATGGTGATGGCTACCATCGCAAAGACCGCCGAGCAGCAGGCCTGGGAGATCGCCTCCACGGTCTGCGATCCGGAGATCCCGGTCCTCACCATTGAGGACCTGGGGATCCTGCGCGGCGTGCGGGTTGTTGACTCGCCCGAGGCGGCAACCGCTGAAGGCGCGCACGACGGCGGCCCCGCAGGTACCGCCGTCGAGGTCACCATCACGCCCACGTACTCGGGTTGCCCGGCGATGGACGCCATCGGCGATGACCTGCGTACGGCCTTCACCAACGCCGGTTATGCCAGCGTGGCCATCAACCTGGTGCTGTCCCCGGCGTGGACCACGGACTGGATGACCGAGTCCGGCAAGGCCAAGCTGGAGGAGTACGGCATCGCGCCGCCGAGTGGCCGTGCGGCCGCTGGTGGCCACTCTGGTCCCGTCCGCTTGAGCCTGGCGGTCAAGTGCCCGCAGTGTTCATCGCTGAACACCAAGGAACTCACCCGCTTCGGTTCCACGTCCTGCAAGGCGCTCTTTGTCTGCCAGGACTGCAAGGAACCGTTCGACTACTTCAAAGTCCTCTAAGGAAATCCATGACCACCGAAACACAGACGGCCAGCCGCCGTCGTGCGTCTTTCCATAACCTGACCGTCGCGGAAGTCCGGCGACTGACGGACGATGCCATCGAAGTCACGTTCGGTGTTCCGGCCGAACTGGCCGGCCAGTACGACTACCTTCCCGGCCAGTACGTCGCCTTGCGCACCACGTTGCCCGATGAGAACGGTGAGCCGCATGAGGTCCGCCGCAGCTACTCGATCTGTGCAGAGCCGCGCAGCTTCGAGGACGGCAGCAGCGAGATCCGGGTGGCCATCAAGAAGGACCTCGGTGGCCTCTTTTCGACATGGGCCAACGCTGAATTGAAGGCCGGCGACGTCCTGGACGTCATGAGCCCGCAGGGCGCGTTCATCTCGCGGCACGGCAAGGACGGCTCCGCTGTCCAGCACAACGTCATGAACTCCATGAACCATCCGGAGGAGCTGGCGGGGGAGCCAGGCAACTTCGTGGCGATCGCGGCGGGGTCGGGCATCACTCCGGTGATTGCCATCGCCCGGACGCTGCTCGCCGCCAACCCCGAAACCACGTTCGACCTCGTGTACGCCAACAAGGCCGCCATGGACGTCATGTTCCTGGAGGAGCTGGCGGACCTGAAGGACAAGTACCCGTCCCGCCTGGCACTGCACCACGTGCTGTCCCGGGAGCAGCGGATCGCGCCGCTGATGACCGGCCGCATCGACGCTGAGAAGCTGCAGGCCCTGCTGTCCTCCGCGATCCACTCCGACGACGTTGACGAATGGTTCCTGTGCGGTCCGTTCGAGCTGGTCCAGTTGTGCCGCGACACCCTCGCAGCCCGCGGTGTTGAGCCGGAGCACATTCGGTTCGAGCTGTTCACCACCGGCCGCCCGGACCGCCCCGAGGGCCATGCCGGCCGCCCGGTTGTGGAGGACGAGTCGCAGGAGACGTACAAAATCACGTTCAAGCTGGACGGCCTCACCGGCGACGTCGCCAGCCCCACCCATGCCCGCGAGTCCATCCTCAACGCCGCGCTGCGTGTCCGTCCGGATGTTCCGTTCGCGTGTGCTGGCGGCGTGTGCGGCACCTGCCGCGCCAAGCTGATCACCGGTACCGTGACCATGGACGAGAACTACGCCCTGGAGCAGGACGAACTGGACAAGGGCTACGTCCTCACCTGCCAGTCCCACCCCACCAGCGAAGAAGTGACCGTCGACTTCGACGTCTAAGGAGTCCCCATGATCGAGCTCTCCATTGCCAACGGCATTGCCGAAATTGTCCTCAACGCTCCGGAAAAACTGAACTCGCTCAACGAGGACGCGCTGCTTGAGTTGGGCAAGGCGTACGACGACGCCGCTGACGCCGCCTCACGTGGCGAGGTGCGGGCGCTGCTGCTTCGCGGAGAGGGGCGTGCCTTCTGCGCAGGCCGCGATATCGCCGGGGTCACGCCGGAAACCGACGACGCGCAGGCCTACCTCGGCGGTTTGGTTGAGCCGCTGTTAAAGAAGATGGCGGCCTTCCCAGCACCCACCTTCGCTGCTGCGCATGGGGCGTGCCTGGGTGTTGGCCTCGGTCTCCTGCTCGCGACGGACGTGGTCTATGTGGCGGAGAATGCCAAGTTCGGCTCGCCTTTTGCCAAGCTCGGGGCGACGCTGGACTCAGGCGGGCACTGGTACTTCACCGAGCGCTT
Source organism: Paenarthrobacter nicotinovorans (assembly GCF_007670255.1). Classification (GTDB taxonomy): domain Bacteria; phylum Actinomycetota; class Actinomycetes; order Actinomycetales; family Micrococcaceae; genus Arthrobacter; species Arthrobacter nicotinovorans_B. The sequence goes on from NZ_SZVS01000002.1 coordinate 124,604, forward strand.
GGGAATGCACCGTACGCTTGACCTGATCTACACAGCGGACCTCATCTCAGGAACCGAGGCCGTGGCCCAGGGACTCTTCAGCAGGGCCATGCCGGATGACGCGCTCCTGGCCATGACCCGCTCCATTGTGGAGCGGGTGGCTTCCGGCGCTACCCAGGCCTTTGTTGCGTCCAAAGAGCTGGTGGCGCATATCCGTGATCAGCGGCTGGGCCTGTGGGAGTCCATGGCCGAGGAGAACACCGAACAGGCCCGCCTCTGCAAGACCGACGACTATGCCGAAGGTTTCCGGGCGTTCCAGGAGAAGCGGGCGCCAGCTTTCAAGGGGTAGCGCACCCAGCCCGGACGGCACTCCATCCGGGGCGGCCCAACTACGCTTGGAGGTTTCTCCAAGGTGCGTCCGCCTACGATGGTCCCCATGAAGTCCGTCCGTGAGGTGCGCTCCGCCGCCGTCGTGATCAACGCAGCCTCGCGTCGAGGTGCCGCGGCCAGTGGGCCGGCGGTGGACATGCTCCGTCAGGCAGGACTGCCCATTGCTTCGGCGCATGCCGTTTCCTCGGGCGCGGAATTGGGACCGACCCTTGAACGGGTCGTTGCCGAGCAGCATGACCTGGTGGTGGTCGGTGGCGGGGACGGCACGGTGAGCTATGCGGCCGGGTTGTTGGCCGGAACCGGGACCGCCTTGGGTGTCCTCCCGCTGGGCACCGCCAATGACCTTGCCCGTACGCTCGAGATACCTGGCGTACTCGCTGATGCCTGTGCCGTGATCGCTGACGGTAAAGTCGTCGACATAGACCTTGGCAGGGCGAACGACCAACCGTTCCTGAATGTCGCTTCCGTAGGTCTCTCCGTAGGTGTGACCGAGGCCCTGAGCCCCCAACTGAAGAAGCGCATCGGTCCGTTGGCTTATGGGGTTGCCACAGTCAAGGCCTACGCGCGGCATAAACCGTTCCGCGCCAGGCTGGAGTTCCCTGACGGGGACCATTCCACCCTGGAGCTCGAGGACTTGCTGCAGGTGGCGGTGGGAAACGGCCGGCACTACGGCGGGGGCAACACGGTGTCCCCGATGGCTGGAATTGATGACCACATGCTCGACATCTACGCGATCCTTGCGGCACCACTCCGTGAGCACGTGAAGATCGCGCGGTTGCTCAAGGACGGAAGCTTCATTGACCACGATCGCGTGTTCCATCTGGCGACGCGGCGGGTGCGTCTGGTCACCGGGCGTCCGATGTCGGTGAACCTCGACGGCGAGATCGCCACCGAAACGCCGACGGACTTCACGGTACAGCGGAACGCGGTGCATGTGGTCGTGGCGCAGGGGACCACGAGCGCGACATTCGATGGTCCGGCAGCGGGCTGAGCGGGAGTTATTCAAGACGGCCAAGCAAAAAGGGCTAGACGAATTCCTTGAGGAGTTTGTACCCGGCCACTTTGTCTTTCAGGGAGATGACGGCCATGTCGTGGTCTGTGGTGCTCACGTCGGTCAGGGCGCCGTAGGTGAAGGCCGGGGCAGGGGAGCCGCTCTTGAGGCACGGGAAGGCGATGTATTCTCCGGCGGCAGTGCCGTCGCCGGAGTAATCCTTCTCGGTGTGGGTCGTCGGCACTTCATAAGAGCCGTACTCCCAGCACACGAAAGCGTCCTCGAAGCTGGCTCCGCGGTATTTTCCAGTGCGGGTATCCACCAGATTTGAGGCCCAGTAGGTGCCTGCGATCAAGAACTCGCCGTGACTCGCCGAAGGTATGAGGCCAGTAACTCCCCAGCTGTGTACCTCTACGGGCTTGCTCTCCCAGGCGGCACTTCCCGTGAGGGGATCGTAGCCAACTACCTTCGAATGTCCTCCCCGGTAGGTGCCGGCGGGAAATTCGATGAAGCCGTCTACATACTCGCAGCGAACAGGGAAGGCGTCGCCACCCTCCAGCTTGGTGGCCTGAGTGCCCATGGCGTCAGAACACTCAACCTGCGAACCGTCCGCTGTCCACAGAACCCGACCGCTGGATGCACGGAACCCTACTGTTTTTGTAGTGTCCCGCAGGTTCATCGAGTGGGTTTCCTTGGTCACTTTGTCGCGTGCGTAAGGAGTTGGGTTGATGCCGACGGAGCCCACGTAGAGGTCCAGTTTTTCGGAGTAAACGAAGTGCGCACCCAGATCCGTGCTGGCTCCCTTCCCGAAGATCTTTTCCAGCTCCACTTCCCAGACGACCTTGCCCTGGCGGACATGGGCAAGTGATTCCACACCCCCGGACCCCATGGAGTACAGCTCCTTGCCGACCGGCCGGAAGAATCCCGAAAGTGGGGTAATGTCCGGCTCGTCCTCACCCAGGTCCAGATCCACCCAGTGCTCGAACGACCCGTATTCCGGGTCGAAGGTGATGAAGCACATGTCATCCACGTCTTCGCAGGCATAGGGGCGGGTGGTGACCAGTTCTGTTTTGCCTCGGTAGAGTTCCTTGCCCGTCGTCAGGTCAAAGGCCACTGGGGAGGTCCACCAGGTGAAGCCGCCGTTGTCGGCCGGCGGGGTGGCTGCCTGGAGGAAAATGGCTGCGCTCTTCCCTGAATAGGTCTTGGTAACAACGGGTTCCAAGGGAGTTCCGGGGGTGTCCAAACCCGGGTGAACGGGCTGCTTCCACAATTCCTTGCCAGTGGCCACGGAGAAGGCGTGCGCTTCGACGCCGCCGGAAACACGGGTGTAGACCAGTGCCACGCCGTCGGTTACCACCGGCTGACCGATGGGTTCGAGCGCAACCTCCCAGGTCGCCGTCGCGGTTTCCTTGTTGCGGTCCGGCACGTCTGCGGTAGCTGGTGGTGTGGTTGCGCTGGATTCGGCCGGGCGAGGCAACGGAAGCATGGTGCACGCAGAAAGCAGGACGGCTGTGCCGATGGCCAACGCACCGAGTCTGAACGATGTGAAGCGGGCGCGGAGCATCGCGGGTCGAGAATGAGTCAAAGTTCCCCCAGAAAAATGGCCATCGAGACGTGGCTCACATAGAGAATACAGCCACTGGAGTCAAGTCACAGCCATTGGCTGTGTGGCCGGACCTGAGGGCGTCTTACGTCAGGGCCGGCCACACTGGCTGCTGCTGGGGAAGGGGGGAAAGCAGCCAAAGGCGCCGCCGGCTTCGTCGTCCAAAGGCCAGGCGGTGCTCCGTGATTGGTTGGTGAGGCTCCAGCCTCCCAACTGCGGCCGTCCCCCGTCCCCCATAAATCGGACAGCCTCACATTAAAGAAGTGCTTGTCGCGGCGGAATCGTGTCGCAATTTTGGGGAGATTCCGCAGTCACGGCGTTTGTGATCCGCAACACATTGTGGCGCGGGCCCGGCTACACTGGAGAGGCGGCGCACGGATCGTGGTCCGGCAATTCGATGGTGAGTTGGAGGAATCTGCATGCCAAGTGTCACTGTTGACGCAGCGCGCATTGACGGCCTGAGGCTATCCGCACCGTCTGAGTACGCGCGCATCCTCCGCAAGGCCCATGAAGCCACCATCTCCGGCCGTCCGGATCCCCACATTCCGGCGTCGTTGTTGGAGTCCTGGCAGCGTTCCCTGGCGCTTGGAATCAACCCCGAGCGGCACAGCCCTTTGCGTCGGCACGAGGTGGAGGAGGCCCGGACGCTCGGCGCAGGTCATCCGTTGGCACCCGTGATTCCGGCGCTCACGCAACTTCTGGCCGACGAAACCCCGGACGGGAGGCACCTCCTGATCGTCACCGACCATCAAGGCGAGGTGCTGTGGCGCGTGGGGAGCAGCCATGCCCTCAGGCAGGCCGATTCGTTGGAATTCGTTGAGGGTGCCGACTGGTCGGAGTCGGGAATCGGCACCAACGCCATCAGCGAGGCCCTGATTACTGGGGCGCCGGCGCAACTGTTGTCCGCCGAGCACCTGGTCCGTTCCCATCACGAATGGGCCTGCACGGCCTCACCTATCCGCGACCCACACACCAACCGGATTCTCGGGATCCTCGATGTCTCCGGGCCAATCAACACCGTCACCCCGGACAGTCTTCGCATGGTGCGTTGCGCTGTGCGCTTGACCGAAGAGCTGCTTCGGTCCAGTCGCCCTGCTGCCGCTGTTCCCGACGGAACGCCCGCCACCCTGACGCTGAACCTGTTGGGGGACAAGCCGACAGCAGGGGTCGACGGCGGTGCCCGCCTCCCGCTGACACTCCGCCGGGCCGAAATCCTGGCGTTGTTGGCCTCACGTTCGGGTGGGTGGAGCGCTGACGAGTTGGCGTATCACGTGCACGGTGAGGACGGGGCTGCGGCGTCGGTTCGCACGGAGATGCACCGGATTCGTGCGGCCTTGGGGAAGGTCGTGGAGGCCAATCCGTATTGCTTCGCTGCCGGTATGGAGGTACTTACGGACGTCTCCACGGTTACCGGTCATTTGCGCGCGGGGCGTGTTGCGAAGGCCCTCGAGGCATACCGTGCGCCGCTCCTCGCGCGTTCCGGAAACCTCGCAATTGAACTCCTCCGCGATGAGCTCAACGCAGCAGTCAGCGCTTCCGTGCGGGCAACCGGGGATCAGGAGCTGATGCTGCGTTGGTGTTCGACGGACATGGGGGCCGATGACTTCGATACCTGGGCTGCGGTCGGGGCAACCGCAGGCAACGATCCACGCATCGGGCTGTTGCAGGCCCGGATGGCCCGGAGGGACCGCGAGTTCGGAGTCTAGGCCGGGGCCGGGGCTTGCGTCGGTGACGAAATGGATTTCACTAGGACAACTAGTTAGTTCTTCTAGTTATATGTATGCTTACGAATGTTCCTGATGTCGCTTAGCACCGGAGTCGTGAGTGTCTTGGTTACTTTCATCGAAGTTCCACCGCCTGGGCCCTTCAACGTCCCGGATGAAATTGGCGACCACACCGACAGTCCCACGGATTCCATCCGATCTACCCTGGACGGCACCACTGCGCCGCAGGGCAGGCGGGTGGTTGGCTGCAGCACCCTGGATCTTAGGGAGCTGCTTTGTGAAATCGGGCAGGGAAGCCACGAGGCTTTCACGGAGTTCTATCGGCGCAGCTCGCCCCGCGTGTTCGGGCTGGTGCGTAGTGTACTAATCGACCCCGGCCTCAGCGAGGAGGTGACCCAGGAAGTCTTCATCGTGGTGTGGCGGGACGCGGCGGCATACGATCCTGCGCGGGGAAGCCCAATGACCTGGCTGCTGACAATCGCCCACCGCAAGGCTGTGGACAGGGTGCGTTCGCAGCAAAGCAGTGCCGATCGCAACGCACGATGGGCGACCGCTTCCTATACCCGCCCCTACGACGAGGTCGCAACGTCCCTTGTGGATCGCATGGAGTCCCTGCAGCTCATGGATTCCGTGGACGCACTGTCACCGCTGCAACGCGAGGCGATTATGCTCGCATACTTCGGCGCCCTCACCTACCGGGAAGTCGCGGTGACCCTTTCAAAACCACTACCCACCGTCAAGTCCCGGATCCGGGATGGCCTGAATCAACTCCGCGAACAACTCAAGCCCGCCTGACGGTGGGAACCGCCAGTAATGCTCCTTAGCGGGTGTGGTGGGATGGCTGCAGGCTGTACACGGGGGTGGGGAGTCCCTCCATGCGGGCCTTGAGCTGCAGGGCGAGGTACTTGGAGTAGTGCCGGCTCTGGTGGAGGTTGCCGCCGTGGATCCAGAGGTTCTCGACGTTGGTGGGCTTCCACATGTTGCGCAGTTCGCCCTCCCACGGGCCCGGGTCTTTGGGAGTGTCGGAGCCGTAACCCCAGCACTTACCCACCTGGTCGGCCACTTCGGGGGAGACGAGGTCCGCGAGCCAGCCGTTCATGGAGCCATAGCCGGTGGCGTAGATGATGACGTCGGCTTCGAGCTCGTCGCCGTTGTCCATGATCACGGCGTTCCCGGTGATTTTGCTGACCTGGCCGTTGGCAAGTTTCACGCGGCCGTCGATGATCAGCTGCGAAGCGCCGACGTCGATGTAGTAGCCGGAGCCGCGTCGCAGGTACTTGAGGAACAGCCCTGAACCGTCAACGCCGAAGTCCAGCTCAAATCCGGCGGCTTCGAGCTGGGAGTAGAACCCGGCGTCGCGCTTTGCCATCTCTTGGTACACCGGAACCTGTGCGTCCGGAAGGATGCGGTAGGGGAGCGAGGCGAACAGGAGGTCGGCCTTTTCGGTGGTTACGCCGTTGGCCAGGGCCCTCTCGGAGTAGAGATCCCCGAGGGCAAGGTCCATCAGCGATTCGCTGCGGGCGATGTGGGTGGAGGAGCGTTGGACCATGGTGACCACGGCGCCGTGCTCCCAAAGATCGGCGCAAATGTCGTGGGCCGAGTTGTTGGAGCCGATGACCACCGCTTTCTTGCCGGTCCAGTCTCCGCCGCCGGGGTGCTTGGAGGAGTGGTATTGCTCGCCGAGGAAGGTCTCCGCGCCGTCGAAAACAGGGACGTTCGGGTAGCCGGAAACGCCGAGCGCGAAGACGAGTTGCCGGGGACGCAAGGTGACCCGTTCGCCGTCGCGGATGACATTGACCTCCCAGGTGCCGCTTTCCTCGTCCCAACGCGCCTTGGTGCATTCGGTGTTGGACCAGTAATTGAGCTCCATGATGGAGGTGTAGTGCTCCAGCCAGTCGCCGATCTTGTCCTTGGCGGCAAACACGGGCCAGTCGTCGGGGAAATTCAGGTACGGCAGGTGGTCGTACCAGACGGGGTCGTGCAGGTGAAGGGACTTGTAGCGGTTCCGCCAGGCGTCGCCGGGACGGGCGTTCTTGTCCACGATGATGGTGGGGACGCCCAGCCGGCGAAGCCTCGCGCCAAGGCCGATGCCACCCTGGCCGCCGCCGATGACCACCGCGTACGGCTGGTCCTCATAGCCGAGGCGGGCAGCCTCCACCTCTTTGCGTTCCAGCCACGATTTCCGGCCCTTTTCGATGCTGTGGGTGACCCCTTGTTCGCGGTTGGGTCCCCTCTTTTCTTCGAATCCCTTGAGTTCCTGCATGGTGGTCAGGAGGGTCCAGCATTTGCCGTTGCGGAGCCGCAGGTGTGCATAGCCCCTTCCTTGCAGTGTTTCGAAATTAACCCAGGCTTCGGGGGCGGCGGGGTCGCCCGTGGCGTCTTCGGCCAAGGTCCACTGGGCAGGCTGGACGTCTGCAAGAACTGCTTCCAGCATGTCCTTGATGGCGGCCTTGCCCTCGAGGGTTTTGAGATTCCAGGTGAAGGAGACGAAGTCGCGCCAATACGACTCGTCTTCAAAGAGTTCCAATGCGGCGTTGATGTCCTGGCTGCGCAGAGCGTCGTCGAACTGCGTCAACCAAGCTTCCACGGCACCGTTGGCTGTGTCAGGCATGATTCCTCTTTCCGTTGCTGGCGAGGGGACACTATCCGGCACGTCACTGGCTGGAAAGTGGCCCACGTCACAAGTAAAGGGCGGAGGGGGTTACAAGAGGGTTACACGGCGGGTGGGCGTCGACGGTCGACGGCGACAGTGGTCGACGGCGGTCGCGTCACCGTCCGCTGGACTGTCGGCGCACGGTGGTCAGCCGCCCATCTCGCTGACGGTAAAGGCCGTCAGGAAACCGACTGACGCGATGAGTCCGCTCAGCAAGTGGTGCTCTTCAAAGGCTTCGGGAATCATGGTGTCCGCAAGCATGGCCAGAATTGCCCCTGCCGCCGTGGCGGTGATGAAAGCGACCACCCCGGCCGGGGCGTTCTCCAGCGCTGTGAACCCGATCAGGGAAGAGATGCCGCACAGCACTGCGATTCCGCCCCATACGCCGAACACGTACGCAGCGCTGCGTCCGGATTTCTTCATCCCCGCGGTACTGGAGAGCCCTTCCGGGACATTGGAGATAAACACCGCGGCAAGCATCGCAGGGCTGACTGCGCCACCGGTGATCAGGCCGAGGCCCAGGACAACCGACTCGGGAATGCCGTCCAGGAGTGCGCCGACAGCGATTGCTGTCCCGCTGCCTGGGGACTCGGCCTCGCTTGGTTGCCGGTCACCGGAGCGCTTCCGATGTTTCGCTCCCCGCCGGGCCAGCAAGAAGTTCGCGCCAACATAGACCACGGCGCCAGCCAGAAAACCGGTGACCGTCGGCCAGAGCCCACCAGCGCTGGCCGCTTCATCCACGAGGTCAAAGGCCAAGGCGGAGATTAAGACACCGGCGCCGAAAGACATCACCGAAGACACTATCTTTGGCGGGATCGTCCACTTCCACGACAACGCCGCACCGAGCACCAAGGCGCCTCCGGCGATCGTTCCCCACATCAGGGCCTGCAACCACATCGGCAACGCGTTCTCCTCCTGCCTACCTCCACCGCCCGAAGCGGCAGACATCAATAGGTCGTAAGGTTACTTGCTATTTGGATGTGGGGCCAAAATCCCTTTGTGAGAAGGGCCGTTTACTGGGTGCTGGTTCCCGTTGGAGCCGCGGGGCCGGGGCCGACGAGCTGTGTCCTGAGCCGGACGGGGATGCCGTAGTTGGCGAACTCGGCGTCCATGCCCTCTTGAACAGTGGCGTACTTCCCGTCCCGGACGTCGAAAGCGAGGAATTCCCAGTTGTAGACGCTGCTCCACAACTGAGTGAAGTCGGTTAGGTACCGGCCGTTGTCCTGCAGTCTGGCGATGTTGTAGTAGACGTTGCCGCCGTCGAGGCCGATCGCTCTGATCCCGTCGTCGGAGATGGCGTATGCGAGCCAGCCTTCAGCACATCCCAGGACGGTGTAGTACTGCTGCTCGTTGGCCGGGATGGGTTTGATGGCCTGGACGGTGTCGTTCCGTCGGATGTCGATGTTGGCCGGTACGCATGCTCCTGCGGCGGGTCCGGCAGGCGCGGTGGTTGGCGGTGCCGTGGCCGGTGGCGGGGGTGGTGTGATGACCGTCGTCGGGGTTGGCTCAGCGGTCCACGCCGGGGTTTCCGTCGGGGTGGAAGTGGGTGTGGGGCTGGGTGTCGCTGAAGGGGTGACCGTCGGAGAGGGGGTCGGCGTGGGGGTGGCGGTGATGCTCGGGGTGTCGGTGGTGGCCGGTGCCGGGGCCGATTGCGGGACAAGGTTGTCTGCTACAACGACTGCACCGACGACGGCGGCAGCGGCCAGGACGACGCCGGCTGTCGCCGCCCAGCCGGTCCGGCGGGAGGTGCGGCGGGCGAGGGGAACAACGTTGGGGTCATCGGAGAAGACATGCGACTGGCCCGGCAGGACACCGGGGATGGTGCCGGGTTCGGGCACGTTTGGTTTGGCATTTTTCATGAGTTGTTCGATGCGGTCCATGGTTAGACTTCCCGTTCTGTCATGAGGTGTTGTGGTGCGGCTTTCGCAAAGGCTTTACGGGCCCGGTGGAGCCTGACCGCGGCAGCGGACGGCGTGCATCCAAGGCTTTCGGCCAGTTCTGCGGTGGTCAGGTCATCCCAGTAGGAAAGCATCAGGATTTCCCGGTCGCGGTCCTTGAGCTTGGACAGGATCTCCGCCACGCTCGCCTGCTGTTCATCGTCGTTGGTGGCAGCGGCCTGGACCCGGGCTTCTTCTGCCAGACGCTGCATGAGTTGCTCGCGACGGTTCCGGCCTTTGTACTCGTTGCCGAGCACATTCCTGGCAGTAGCGATCAGCCAGCCGAGACCGGGCGGCTCCGGCGGTTGCTTCTCCCACACGATACGGAACACGTCGTTTGCCAATTCCTCGGCACGTTCGCGGTCGTTGATCCGGTACGCGATGTACTGGTAGATGCGGCTGAAGTGTTCAGCGTGAAGAGCAATCAGTTCCTGCTCTCTGGTAGCCAACATCCTTGTTCTGATCCCCCGGGGCTAGTGCGATGTGATGAGTCAACCCTTTAGTGTCCCGGGAAGCGGCGTTTCTTACATAACCGGAGAAAAAGTTTCAGCTTTCTGTTCCGGTAACCCTGGGAACACAGCGATACCCGGCAAGCTCCCCCAATGAGCGTGCCGGGTATTCGCTTTTAGGCCCGCTGCGCGGCCAAACCTCCTCCTCTACGTCGTTGCTTGCCTGGGCGACGGGCCAACCACGTGGTTCGGTAGGCGTGCACTGCCAGGACGACGACAAAAAACGCGGCCACTAAAACAACGGCCGAAACGGCGACGACTATTACGCCGATGAGATGAACCAGCAGTACCCCGAAGATCACTACTGAGTGGGTGTCGATAAGTTCCATGGTTGATTTCTTGTACTTGGTGTGGAGGTTACGGAGTGCCGGTCGCGGGGCCGGGACCAACAAGCTGTTCACGAAGCCGGACGGGTATGCCGTAGGTGGCGAATTGATCGTCCATGGCCTCTTGAACGGTGGCGAAGATACCGTCCCGAACGTCAAAGGCGAGGAATTCCCAGTCGCGGACGGTGGACCACAGCTGTGCGAAGTCGGTCAGGAAACGGCCATTCCTTTGGAGTCGGGCCAGGCTGTAGTTGACGTTGCCGCCGTCCAGCCCGGCAGCTCTGACGCCGTCATCTGAGATGGCGTATGCAAGCCAGCCCTCGGCGCATCCCAGGACGGTGTAGAACTGCTGCTGCTCGGCGGGGATGGGCTTGATAGCCCGGACCAGGTCGTGGCGTTGGATATCGATGTTGGCCGGGGTGCATTCGCCTGCGGGGGTGCCGGGTGAAGGGGCGTCCGGTCCTGCGCCGACGAGCTGCTCCCTCAGCCGGACGGGGATGCCATTGGTTTCGAACTCGTGGTCCATGGCTTCCTGGGCGGTGGCGTAGCCGCGGATCTGAGCTTCAATGGCTTGGAATTCCCAGTTGCGGACGCTGGAATACACCTGCCCGTACTCATCCAGGTATCGTCCGTTGCTTTGGAGTGTGGCCATCCTGTACCAGGCGTTGCCGCCGTCGAGACCGATCGCCCTGATCCCCTCGTCCGAGATGGCGTATGCGAGCCAGCCTTCGGCGCAGCCAAGGACGGTGTAGTACTGCTGCTCATTGGCCGGGATGGGTTGGATGGCCCGGATCGTGTCGTTCCGCTGGATGTCGATATTGTCCCGGGTGCACGCGCCCGCGGCTGGGCCGACGGGTGCGGTTACCGGTGGAGTGATCGCCGGTAGCGCGGCCGGCGAGGTGGCCGTTTGCGGGGCGGAAGAAGCTGGTGGCGTTACGGCAGCAGGATCGGGTGTCGCTCCTGGCGCGGGACCGGACTGTACCAAGGCTGGTGCAGCGATGGTCGAGGGGACATCGCCCGATAATGGCACCTCGAGCAGGACCGAATTCTCCAATCCATCGGTCGCGCTGGTTTCTGGTGACGGCAGGATTTCTGATACTGCACGAGCAGATGCGGTACCTGGTTGCCCGGCTGCAGGAACGCATGCACTGAGTGTCAGTACCAGCGCAAGAGATGCGAGAGTGACGGACTTTGAAAAGCCGGATCGGTGGTAATTCATTGGGCTGGGTCCTTCCCCCAAGGAGTGACTAAGCAGAATGGCCTGCTCGTACATGTTGTTTCCGGGGTGGGGCGAATAATTACACGCGGCACCAACATTTTTTGCCTGCGGAACGGTCGACGCCGGTAGGGTCCGACGGCGGTCGCGTCGCCATTCGCTTGTGCTTGCCCGAGGTTAGGCTGGGGCTTCACATGTTTGGGGGAATGAATGAAACGTGGCTGGAAGATTGGCTGCGCAGGGGCCGTCCTGCTGGCTTTGTCCTCATGTGCCGGACCTGGCATCGAAGAATTGGGACGAAGCGCAATCCGGGACCGCGCTGAGGAAGGCATGGACTGGTTCACCGGCTTCACCTCAGCCGGTGATGCTTCCGATCGGGACGCGGTGCGATCAAGGTTGCAGGGAACCAACATCGCATACACGTACGGCTGGGACCCCGACGGAAATTTCTATGCTGACCGGTACTACCGCGAACACCTGACGACCAGTGGGGGATTGTGGGCTGAGCAGCGAACAGTCAGTGCCTGTGTGCGGTACACGGAAAAACCCGGAGGGCCGGTCATGGAATCGGTAGCCTGTCCGGACGAGCCACCGTTTACAGAGCGGGTCGACGAGCAGGTCACCGTTCCTTGAGATGGGATCTTTTCGGGCGGCGCAGCAAGAGTGGTCTTGAACCGCGGGCAATGACTTAGTTGGAAACCCTGCCAATCCTGGAATGTCCGACGATAACTAATGCCCGTCGGCGAGCTCTTTCAGCCGGAGATTCTGCTCTTCCCACTGATCGGGGGTGAGGTCTGGAATATTCGGCGCGGACGGTCGTAGGCCGACGAAACCGTCCAGTTGCTCGCGCACGATGTCCAAATGTCCGGCATGACGGTGAGACTCGGCGATCATGTGCACCAAAAGGCGTTCCACCGTAGTGTGCCGATGTTTTATCCACCACTCCACTACGGCCGGTGAATTTAGCTCAACTTCGTCGAGCACTGCATCGACCGCGACGATTGTCTGGCGATAGATTCTTACCGCATCTTCGAGCGTCATACCCGGCGGCGGGAGGAAGTCTGCCTGAGCGTCCTCGGCTTCGATAACGTGCCGTATAACTGCGTTCTCAATTTCCCGTCCAAGACATGAAATAAAGTACTGGGATTCGGTGACAGCCAGGTGGAGCAGTAGGCCCATGACATGGGTGCCTGTCGGAGTCAGGGGAGTACGCGCCTGGGCATCACTCAAACCCTCGCATTTCCACAAGATTGCTTCCCGGGCATCATTCAGATACTCACGAAGCTGCGCCCCTCGGTCATCTTCAGCAATCGGCATGGACTGAACGCTACACGGTACTTCGCCTCGCATCCCTGACGGCTTGGCTGCCCATACCGCGCGCTAGGCAAGGATCACAGGCTATTGCGGTCAGTTGGGTTCGGTGGCGGTTGATTCGTACAGGGCTTTCAGGAACAGATACCCGAGGTAGATCCAATCGTCGGCTGATGCTTTGTCGTCGGCAATGCGATTCAGACACTCCGGAATCGGCACGTCCTCATATGTTGGCAATAAGTGAGGAACGGAGTGGTTCTCCCAGGCTGCGATGATGCCGTGGCGTTTCCCCGACTCTTCCATGCCAGCCCAGATGTCTTGCGCGGCCTCTGGACCCCGCACGTTCACGAAATCCGCCGCTCTCCGCCAAGACTTCCAGGCATCGTTCAAAGCCGCTTCAAGGGCTGTCCTTTCGTTGGGCACTCGTTCTACGCCGTAAGCAAGGACACCCAGCGCCAAGCCTTCAGCTATCCGCCTGGTCTGTTGACGCTTTGCCATTGATCCCACACCAGCGACATGCCTGCCCGCCAGCCCTGTCTCGGTGCGCGCCGCGGTCGGCTCAAGCTGCGGGTTTAGCGACATCGTCCAACTGGCCGGGGGAGGAAACAGCGGCTTCTTCCACGACGTATCAGGTTCCGGAGCCTCGGTCGTGGAAATCTCGTTCCCGGGCCAGGCTCGACTGCCACCCAGCTTGCGTTGAATGGCCCTGAGAATCCTTATTGTTTCGTCGTCTTGATAGCCGGTGACGATAGACCAGTCCAGCCCAGCGCCTACAGTGTTGCTCGCGAAAACAATCTCGGTGGCTAGCAGAGCACGGCACCAGTCAACCTTGGTCAAGGATCTTCCGGCCTGGATGAACGCGGCAATTCGCTCGCCTTCGGCAAACAAATCATCAACGTCGCGAAAGCCCATAGCCAAGGCCATTGCTTCCGTGGGGGCCGCCGGCCCCGCCCATTCCGTGAGTCCTCGACGCAGGACCTCCCGCTCATCCTCATCGAGGTCGAACTGAACCCGGTCATGCGCATTCACAGCTCATCCTCCAACAAGTCGACATACAAGAACCACAGTAAAGGCCTAATGCCCGAGGCGTTAGGCGGCGACTCGGACCCGGCGACAGCCCAGGGGAGGCACGCAATAGACGATCCCAAACCGGACCTTCAACGGCCCAATAGCGATCAAGCAGCGCACCATCAAAAGGACTCACGGTGCGACTCACAGTCCTAAAAAGATTGACGGCAATTTCCTAAGGTTGTACTGTTTAGTACAAGTTGTACCAATTGGTACAACTTGCATCTTCCGAAGGAGTCCGTCATGTCCCGCCCCCCTTTCCCTCCGTACACCGAAGAGACCGCTATTCAGAAGGTCCGTGCAGCCGAGGACGGCTGGAACACCCGGGACCCTGAGCGCATTTCCCTCGCGTACAGCGAGGACAGCTGGTGGCGTAATCGCTCGACGTTTGTGCAGGGCCGGGCGGCTATCGTCGAGTTCCTTGCCGACAAGTGGGAGCGCGAGCTCGACTATCGGCTGATCAAGGAGCTGTGGGCCTACACAGATGACGTCATCGCCGTCCGCTTCGCGTACGAGTACCATGACTCCACAGGCCAGTGGTTCCGGGCTTACGGCAACGAGAACTGGCTCTTCGATAAGGATGGACTCATGACGCACCGGCACGCGAGCATCAACGACCTGGCCATAGACGAGGCCGAGCGTAAGTTCTTCTGGGACACCTCCGGACCCCGTCCCGCAGATCACCCTGGCCTGAGCGAACTCGGACTGTAATGCCACGTACCCTTCTCGAACGCTCGGACGCCGTCCGCGCCCTCGCCGGTGTTTTTCGCCGGCGAGGGTTTGAGAGCAGTTCCTTGTCTGTAATCCAGCAGGAGGCCGGCATCGGTCGGGGCAGCCTGTACCACTTCTTCCCGGATGGGAAAACAGACATGGCCAGAGCGGTTCTTGACCAGGTGAGTGATTGGTTCGAGGAAGAGGTTTTCGGACCGCTTCGCTCGTCAACTGACGCCGCTGAAGCCGTCTCCGCGATGACGGAAGCGGTCTCTGACTACTTCGTTACCCGGGAAAACGTGTGCCTGTTCGCCGCGATGACACTCGGCGAGGAGAAAGAGACGTTCGCCGGCGAAGTCAAGAGATACTTCGCGGATTGGGTCGACGCGTTGACCGCACTGCTTCAACGCGGCGGACTCAGCCCCGGGGATGCTCATGGGAACGCAGTGGACGCCGTTGCGGTGATCCAGGGTGGGCTCATCCTTACCCGGGCCTACAGCGACGAAACTACGTTCCTGGGGATCATGGGGCGCGTCGAACGTCGCCTCCTCGCGCAGCTCAACTGACCCCCGGACGTTAGCCAGAGCGGAAGCGTGGGTGTGGCTGAAATAGATGCCGTATGCGCCATCGTCCGAGAACTCAATCCAGGACTAAATGTTGAACGGCCTCATGACCACCATGATCACGATCGCGAGCACGATATCGAGCACCGCCAACACGATCCCAGGGGTGGCTTTGACGCCCTGCACCTCGGCCTTGCGGGCAAAGATAAAGGCCGCGATGCCCAAAGGAATTCCCAGGATGAACATGCCAATGACGCCCAGGACGATCGATGTCTTCTTGTATGACAGACCGAGTCTTCTTTGAATCTCAATCTCAGTGGCGTCGGCAGTGGTCGTCATGGTTTCCCCCTATTTTGTTGGCATTCGAGTTGAAGGATAACCCGTTGACGCCCCAAGTCACGCAACCGCCAGCCCTAAGCATCCTTACCACCCATGCCGGAAACCGCCCTATCCTTAATTGATGAGCCACTCCGCCGAATCCACTATCGCCTTCGAGGGCCAGTTCGCCCGCGACTTCCCCGAGTTGGCCATCCCGTGGCGTGCAGAGGAGGCCCCGGATCCGCAGCTTCTGCTGCTCAACCAGCCACTCGCCGTCGAACTTGGTTTTGATCCTGGGTTCCTGCGGAGCCCGGAGGGCGTGCGGCTGCTGGTGGGCAATGCCGTCCCGGAGGCCGCTACCCCTGTTGCGCAGGGCTACGCGGGACACCAGTTCGGCTGGTATTCGCCGCGGTTGGGCGATGGGCGTGCACTCCTTTTGGGCGAAATTGCCGACGCTGATGGGAGGCTCCTCGACATCCACCTGAAGGGGTCGGGCCGGACGCCGTTCGCCCGGAACGGTGATGGCCGGGCCGTCGTCGGGCCCATGCTGCGTGAGTACATCGTCAGTGAAGCGATGCACGCCCTGAATATCCCGACTACCAGGTCCCTGGCGGTCGTCGCGACCGGTCGCTCGGTTGCACGCGAGACGGTCCTGCCCGGCGCGGTCCTTACCCGCGTGGCGAGCAGCCATATCCGTGTCGGCAGCTTCCAGTACGCGAGGGCCAGCAACGACATCGAACTGTTGCGCCGCCTTGCCGACCATGCAATCGAACGCCACCACCCGTCGTCGAGCACTGAGGACAACCCGCACCTCGCCCTGCTCAAGGGCGTCATAGCGGTCCAGGCGCGGCTCGTGGCCCAGTGGATGCTGGTGGGCTTCGTCCACGGCGTGATGAACACGGACAACATGACGGTGTCCGGCGAAACCATCGACTACGGTCCGTGCGCGTTCATCGACGGGTTCGATCCCGGTGCGGTGTACAGCTCCATCGATGAGCAGGGCCGGTACGCCTACCGCAACCAGCCGGTGGTGGCCGAGTGGAACCTGGCCCGCTTCGCTGAGTCGCTGGTGCCCCTGATCCACGAGGATGAGGAGCAGGCGGTGGCGCTTGCGGTGGAGGCGTTGGGCGGGTTCCGGCAGCAGTACAGCGCGGCATGGTTCGGCGGGATGCAGGCGAAGCTTGGTCTGCCTGAGGGAATGGACGACGCCGGGGCCTCGCCCCTGGTGGATGACCTCCTTGAGTTGGTCAAGGAGGCGCGGGCCGATTACACATCGTTCTTCCGTAACCTCAGCAAGGCCGCCCGCGGCGACGCCGAACCCGTCCGCGGCGCGGTCCTTGACCTTCCCGCGTTCGATGACTGGCTGGAGCGCTGGCGGGCCGCGGGGCCGGATGCTGATGCCATGGACCGGGTGAACCCGATCTACATTCCGCGCAACCATCTGGTGGAAGAGGCCCTTGCGGCTGCAACGGCCGGGGATATGGGCCCGACGGCGGAACTGCTTGAGGCGCTCGCTTCACCTTTCGTTGAACGCCCTGGTTTGGAGAAGTTCGCTACTCCGGCACCTGAGAGCTTTGGCCCCTACCGTACGTTCTGCGGCACCTGAGTTAAATGCCAAGGGCAAGCGTCCCAGAGGGAATCGCTTGCCCTTTGCGTGTCTTTAGCCTTTAGCTCCAGACGGCCCTGACCACCATGTCTGCGCCCGCAGCAAGATGGTTGCCTGTGTGTCCTGCATCGAGGACGCATACGTCCTCGGCCTCGGGCGGCCCGGTGGATACCAAGCATTCAGCGGCTTGGAAGCTCAGAAGGTCTACTGGGAGGCTGTCGCCTATGTGAAGTTCAGTCATGATGCCCTTTTGTTTGTCCGGGCATCGCTCTGTTTCGCTAGCCCGGGATTTTGGAGAGACTTCTCCTGTGCGCGCCGGACTTCATCAGCGATAACTCCATACTGCCTTGTTGGATGGCTAACGTCCACGTGGCCATAGGTTGGCCTAGCCGATTTCGGTTTCCCTCACGATGGCGATCAGCTCCTTGCGCAGGCTCTCGGAGTCCAGGTCTACGTTCTCGAGTGCCGCATTTTCCAGGCCGTGGGACTGTTCCAGCAGCTCCTTGCCCAGGGCGGTGATGGAGACCAGTTGGCCGCGGCGGTCGAAGCGGTTGGCTTCACGGACTATGAAGCCGCGTGACTCGAGCCTCGCAAGGAGCGGTCCGATGGTCTGGGCTTGCACGCGGATGTTTTGGGCCAGTTTCCCCGGGGCGATGGGGCCGGCGGCCGCAACGGCGTCGAGCGTCAGGACCGCCGGGTAGGTCAGACCCAGCGGGCGGAGTTTCTCATTCCAGGCAAGTTCCACCAGTCGTGCCGCAGTGGACAGCAACCGGCTGGTTGGCCAACGTTCCATATCAGGCATTCAGGCACCCCCGGCCTTGTCGCTAATGATCAGGTTGCTTATTACCTTACATGAAATGCTGCCCGGGGGAAGTTGCTCACACAGCGTCTGCGCTGGTGGGCCAGGGTTGCGCTATGTCGCAGCCTTACGCAGAAGACGCCGCGGGCGGGTGGCCCGTTCAGGGCCACCCGCCCGGTCGGCGGTCGGGGAGTCAAAGCCGGCTGCTGGATCTGGTGCCTATATGCCCAGGATTCGGTTGAGCAGAGCCACGAGGCCGTTCAAACCGTTCTGGCCATCCAGCAGCCCTGTAATGGCGCAGAGCAGGTTGCCGAGCAGATTACCGGCGCCGGGCTGTGCAGTAATGTTCAGGACCACTTGGTTCAGGTCTACTACCAAGCCCAAGAGGTCCAGGTGCAGTGGCCCAAGGACCAGGTTGAGAACGTCGCAGGCTGGGGCTGCCAACGCTGTGACGGTGTTGCTTCCAGCGCTGCCGACAGTCATCGTCAGATTCTGGACGTTGACCGGCTCGGATACGCCGGCGCTGTTCGTCGCCGTGCCCACCAAGTCGCCGGTCACTTTTAGGACACCGTTATCGTTCAGGAACCTTGTGGCTGTGAAGGTGGCGTCCAAGGTCTTGACGGTCTGTCCGGTCGTGGCGTCCTTCATGGGAACGTTGTAGTGCGCGGTGAAGGTCGCCAACTGCTTCTTTGCTTGGGCGGCTGCTGTTGCGGTGGGTGCGGCTGTGGGCGGCGCTGCCGATGCTGCAGGAGCCGCGACTCCGAAGAATATGGCCCCGGAGAGGGCTACGGTAGTTATTGAAGCAAGAACTCGTGTTCGCATCTCAGGTGTTCCTTTCAGCGCGTGATTAGGCGCGTGAACCCCCGGTCGCTCCGCCCCCATTCAGAACTCCGGCGGAACTATTTGATTGCTGGTTGTTGGCTCTCCAGAGCCCGAGTATGTGACCTAAGCCACATATCTACGCTATTGGTAAGTATGCTGATTAGTCAAGATCAGGCTTGCGGCTCCTTGCGGCATCCAGCATTCCGCCACTATTCGGCGCCCGTCCGGTAGTCGAGTCCCGCTTGGTCGACTTTTCGGTGGAAGCGCATGCCGGCTTTGCCGCCGAGGATGGCACCAACCAAGGGGATGATGACGGCGATGGCCAGGCCGATGAGTCCACTGGCAGTCAGCAGGCTGCCGTCAACGGGAATGCGGGGTGCCCCACCGAGGTTGCTGAGGACGTTGAACTGACTGCCGGCGACGGCTGCGAGGATGGCGACCAGGACCGCGACAATGATGCCCCAGAGCCAGACAGCAATGCCTTGTTTGGTACCGTCGAAGCGGGCCATGCGTCCGGCCACGTAGCCGCCGCAGTAATAGGCGATCAGGAGTATTGCCACCAGAACGATCCCGCTGATGATGCCCAGGGTCTGGACATTCTCCGTTGCTTTGTTTGCTGCGTCCTGGGGGTTGTTGGTGTTAGCGGTGCCCACGCCTGCGCCGATTGCGGTGGCCAGTGCGCTGAGGAGAACGGTCATGCCGATGGCAGTCAGCCATCCAAAAAATGCCGAACCCCACTTGATGCCGCCGAAGCGCTCCCTCTCTGCTGCCACGAGGTCGTTTCGGCGCGCTCTGGGGGTGCTTGATCCGGAAATGTTGTGCTCTGCCATGTGACTCTCCCTCTTTCTGGCCACCAAGGGCCGTGAACGGAGGTGCCTCCGGACACGGCCCTGTGTCTTACGACTAACGGCGGTCCTGAGTGTCAGCGGCGGCTGGTTCCGTCGCCGTCGACGTCGATGTTTTCCTTGCGGACCTCTTCGTTCACCGTGTGCTCTTCGGTGACGGTGTCCTTATCCAGGCGGACCCTTTCAACGGGCACTGTTTCCTTCTCCACGACGGGACGTTCCTCGTGGAGGGTGACTTCGTGTTCTTCCTCACTCAGTTCGGGCCCGTCCATGGCGTCACCGAAGTTGGAGTCATTGATGGGTTCCCGTTCGATGCGCACTTCTTCGCGCTGCACCGGCACCGTTGTAGTGACGTTCTCCGTGGTGATGTATTTGCGCAGCCTTGCCCGGCCGGTCTCTTCCTTCCGGGTGCCGACATTCAGTTGTTCCTCTGAACGTGTCATCGCGTCATCGGTGGTTGGACCTGAAGTGTCGTGCCCCACGGTGCTCCGGTCGGTATCGCGCCGGTCGATGTTGGCATCCGTGGTGTCAGTTCCGCTGTAGGTCCGACCGGTATCGACGCCGCCCCTGTTACCCCCGGCGAGCTCGTAGTAGCTGTAGAGACGGTCTTCTTCCTCGATTTCCAGATGCCCGTCCGGCTCGACCCTTGGGGCGTCCTTTACCTTGTCCTTGGTGTAAGGGACAACGATGTCGCTGCCATCGGTCCGGGCTCCCTCCAGCGGCACGAACGATTCGGAGGTCCCGAACAGCCCGGTCTTGACCGTTACCCACGACGGGCGCGAGGTGTCGTCATCGACGTAGACCTGCCCGATGCTCCCGATCTTGGCGCCCTCTGAATCGATGACGTTGCCGCCGGCGTTGCTCAGGGCGATGAAGTCCTCATGGTGGGTCATGATGCTCTCCTTGATGGTTTTGTCGTGTTGACGGGTAGGGTCCCCACACCCTCGAAATCCATGTAACACGACGCTTCACCAAGAAAGCAAGGCTACTTACTAATATTGTTCCGCCGCTCGCCATGGCCTGTTCCGCGACCAGAGGGAGGCTGGGAATTGGTCATCACGCGCGTCCTGCGAGTACTCGGAGCGGTAGGCGGAAAAACGAGTACCGACTACTCGTGCCTTTGGCCGCGTTGTGAGTTTCAATTGATTCAGCGGGATTGTGGCCGGCGGCAATACCCCCCAAGTTGCCGCCAGGAGCCCACCGCCGGCGGGGTCGGACAGCGGTACCCAGAAGCCTGTCCGGCCCTTCGCCTGCCCAGGTTGAAATGCCCCGAGGATCACTTCTCGTCGACCCACCGTGCCAGCGCCTCGATCGGCTCGCGTAAGGCGAGCCCCCGATCGGTCAGTGCGTAGGCCCGTGTGTTGTGCTTGAGTGGCAGGCGAAACAATACTCCGGCGGTTTCGAGCTCGCGCAGGCGTGTTGCGAGGATGTTGGTGGGCACGCCAAGGTCGCGCTGCAGATCGCCATACCGCTGTGGCCCTTCGAGCAGCCGTTCCACGATGAGCAAGGCCCATCGTGCGCCGACTTTGTCGAGGGCCGCGGCGAGGTCGCTCACGCGGTCGGTTCGGTGTCCGGCTTCATCCAGAAGGGTGAGTAGTGGTAGCCGTCGGGGTCGTCGAATTGGCGCTGGTACATGAACGGGTAGTCGTCGGTGTCGCCGATCCGGCCGCCTGCGGCGCCGGCGCGTTCGGTGAGTTCGTCGACCGCCTCGCGGCTGCCGAGGTCGAAGGACACGGTGACTTTCGACGGCGTGTCGGGTCCGCCGACCAGTTCCTCGAAACCACCTACGCTCGCGTACATCTCGCGGCTGCCGAGCATGACGTATTGCTCGGGCGCGATCTCGAAGCATGAGACGTTGTGGTCCGACATCTTGGCATTGAGGGTCCAGCCAAGGGCGTTATAGAAGGCAGTGGAGCGCTCGACGCTCTCAACGGGGCAGGTGATAAAGAGGCTCATGCGGCCATACTTGCAAAATGCAAGTGCGCCGTCAAGGGTTTGCTGTGATCAAAGATTCGTTGGAGTAATTAGGCCACGCAAAGCTTGCCTAATTTCGCGAGAGGGCTGTAATCTCCCCACCTAGGTTCACCTAAATTCGCAACGCATGACCGCATCGAGTGCCGCCTCCCCAAGGACCGCCACGGCACCCGCCCTTTGAGAGGCTCTTCATGTCCTTACTGCCCCCTGCCCCCGTCCTGGTAGCCCCACCCCCTTCTGACGCCACTCCGCCGAAGGAACTCGGCACTGCAGGGCGAAACGGGATAGGGCCACGCTGGAGGCCGATGTTGCTCGGGCTCTTATGCACCGGTGGATGGATTGCTTCACTGCTGGTCGGTCACTTTGTGGACTGCGGCCCGGAACTGCACCGCATCGGGCTGGCGGTCCACATTCTGGCCTTGGTCCTGTCTTTCGGCACCATCCTGGTAGTCGATTGGCTTGGCTTGCTGTGGCTGCTGGGCAAGGTCCAGATGCATGAATCCGGGAGGCTGGAAGCTGCAGCCAAGCCCCTGATCTGGGGTGGTCTCGCGCTGCTGCTGGCTTCAGGTGCCCTGATTGATCCGGACCTGGGCAATCCGGTCACGGTTATTAAGCTGGTGTGCGTTCTCGTGTTGATGCTCAACGGGCTGGGCATAGCCCCTGCCATGCACCAACTGCTGGCCCTCCCGCCGCAAACGCGTTTCGGTGAACTGGGCCGGCGCCTCCGCATGAGGTTGCTAATCGCCCTTACCGTCTCCCAAACCTGCTGGTGGACCGCGGTGTTGATCGGCCTGGTCAACTCGACCATCCGCCGTTGGGCAGGGGCCTAAAGCGCAGGAGCCAGTCTCAGGACAGCTCGTACGCTGGCCGTCCGCCATTTCGCTCGTCGCCATGCACCTGCAGTGCGCGGCGCATGGCCTGGCGGTTTTCTTCCACTGCTTCCGGTTGGCCGGCAACACGGTAGAGGTCGGCGGCCCATTGGAACTCGTCGGCTGCAGACCGGAAGCGGGCTTCGTCAAAGAGGCGGCGTCCAATGTGGTGGCGGACGTACGCTTCCTCTTCGGGCGTACGGACTGTCCGGAGTGCCTTTTCGTGCAGCACTGCGGCGTCGTGCCAGTGGTACTGCCGTTGGTGTATCTGGGCCAGGATCAGGAGCAGCTCACGGCGATCGGATGAGTCGGAGTCGGACAGAAGCTTGAGTCCTTCTTCCAGGGCTTGGCTGTCACGTCGAAGCAAGCCCAGGTACCTTACGCGCTCCACGGGGGGACAGTCGCCTTCCAGTGCAGCTTCGAGTGCGGCGCGGTTGATCACCACGTCGCGGAATGTCGAAGGGTCAGTACGCCAAAGACTTGCAGTATCTTCCACCGTTATGTGCCCCCCATAGGACTGTTACGGAGCCGACTGGGTTCGCAACCGCCGTCGACGGCTTGCTGCGGAAGTCTCCATAATCTCATGAAGTCCCCACCCCGCAAGTCGATCATCACCCGCCTCGCCACGCCGTGATCGCCACCCTCCCGTTCACCTCGAGAGTTTGGCGTGCGTTGGTATCGGAACAGTAGTATCTTTAAGTGCACATGCATGCACATATGTACTTAAATGATGGGATGGGTTTACTGATGCTCTCGGTGTTGCGGAACGGGACGTACCGCCGGTTGTTCCTGGCACAGGTCATCGCGCTGGTGGGCACGGGACTGTTGACAGTGGCGTTGGGGTTGCTGGCGTTTGATCTGGCGGGCAGCAATGCCGGAGCGGTGCTGGGCACGGCGTTGTTGATCAAGATGGGCGCGTATGTGGGTTTCGCGCCGGTGATCAATGCTTTGGTGGCGCGGTTGCCGAAGAAGCCGGTGCTGATCGGCGCGGATTTGGTCCGGGCCGCGATGGCGTTGTGTCTGCCGTTCATCACGGAGGCGTGGCAGATCTACGTGGTGATTTTCCTGCTGCAATCCGCCTCGGCGACGTTCACTCCGGCGTTCCAGTCGTTGATCCCGACGGTGCTGCGCGAGGAGCGCGATTACACCCATGCGCTGTCGCTGTCACGCCTGGCTTATGACATGGAAGCGTTGGTCAGCCCGGCGTTGGCGGCGTTGTTGCTGACGGTGGTCAGTTACAACAACCTGTTCCTGGGCACGGTGGCCGGGTTCCTGTTCTCGGCCGGCATGGTGGTTTTCACCGCGTTGCCCAAGGTGGCTTCCGGGTCGGCGGCGGGCTCGTTGTGGCACCGGACCACGCTCGGCGTGCGGCTATTCTGGCGGAACCGTCGGCTGCGGTCCTTGTTGGCTCTCAATCTGGTGGTCGCGGCTCCGACGGCGTTGGTGCTGGTCAATTCCGTGGTCTACGTCCGCACCGTCCTGGGACGACCGGATACGGATCTTGCCCTGGCGTTGGCGTGTTTCGGTATCGGCTCGATGATCGTTGCCCTGTCCGCATCGCGTGTTCTGGAGCGTTTTGGGGAACGCACGGTGATGCTGACCGGCGCCGTCCTGATCCCGGCCGCGCTGGCAGGGGTTACCGTGATGACATTAGCCGGACCGGCCGGGTGGGGCTGGCCGGTGCTGCTGGTGTTGTGGTTCTTGCTTGGTGCGGGCAATTCCACGATCCTTACCCCGTCCTCGAGGCTGCTGCGGGACGCCTCGGACGAGCACACCCGTTCGTATGTTTTCACTGCGCAGTTTTCCCTCTCGCACGCCTGCTACATCCTTGCCTATCCGTTGGCTGGGTGGCTTGGTGCGTTCGCGGGCCTGGGCCCTGCTGCCATTGCACTGACAGTTCTTGCGATACTGGGTACTGCAGGAGCATTCTTCTCCTGGCCCCGCCGCGATGTTGCTATTGCCGGGGATTCCGTAAGCAAGGAGGACAGCGGTGAGCAGCCAACCGGAGCGCCCGTTTCGCCCCGCATCTGAAACACCCTCGCTGTTCCACCCGGTCACGCCGGATGCGGAGCTGCTGGAGAACGCCGCGGGAACGCTGCGGATGCTGGCCGAACCGACCCGCCTGCACCTGCTGTGGCAACTTGCCCAAGGACCGAAGACCGTCGGGGAACTCGTCGACTCGTCCTCCATGCCCCGCACCGTGGTCAGCCAACACCTGGCCAAGCTCCGCCTCTCAGGCCTGGTCGACACCCGCAAGGACGGCCGGCACGTCATCTATTCCCTGCATGATGGGCACCTCGTCCGTTTGATCCAGGAAACCATCAACCACGCCGACCACCAGATCACCGGCGAACCCACTCACGACTAACCCACACCACTTCGGACCCCGGAATCGGGCAGGTAGTTCGCTCGTTGTCATAGGCAAAAGGTGAGTACAGGCTACCCGTGCGCCGGGCGGATAATTGACCTTTACTGAGTCCAGCGGATTCAACCAATAGTCGGACACAAGGAGGTGCAGGATGGACCGGATTGAACTGGACGACAGCGTCCTTAGTCTCGAAAACGGACTCCTGCACTTGGTGTGGAACCACGGTGTGCACATCGACGCGGGCAACGCCCAGGCAGCCGTGGACGCTGTCAATAAGCTGGCCAACGGCCGGTCCTTGCCCCTGTTGGTGGACATGGCCCAGACCGGATTCCTGAGTCATCAGGCGCGCGAGATCTTCGAAAAACCGTGCGCAGCTTCGAGGATCGCGCTGCTCGGCGAGAGCCCAGTGGACCGAACCGTGGTCCAGTTCCAACTCCAAACAAGCCACGTCCCGTGCCCCACCAGGTTCTTCACGTCGCGGCCTGAGGCCTTGGCCTGGCTCGCGGAGGCAGTGCAGGCGATCCCGGGCTAGTCTTCGAAGTTCAGTTTGGCGTCGGCGCTGCCGGTCACTTTTTCCACGATCTCTTCGGCCACGATGCGGAGTTTTTGGTTGCGGTGGCTGGAGGCCTGAGTCAACAGCCGGAATGCTTCGTCCTGGCTGATACGGCTTTGGGCCATGATCACACCACAAGCCAGGTCGATGGCCGTTCTGCTGGCCATCGCAGCTTTCAGGTCGGCATTGAGCTGTTCCATGGCCTCGATCCGGATGGCCAGGCGCAGGGTGCTGCCGGCGACCTCGGCGAAGGCTTCTGCTTCCTTGATGACTTCGTCTGTAAAAAGCCCAGGTGCCGGGGCGAAGAAGTTCAGAACGGCCTCCGACGTTTCACCCAGCAGCAGGGGCACGCCCAAGGCGCTTTGCGAGCCGTGTTTGGCCAAGAGCTTGCTGTATTCGGGCCAGTTCGTGTCAGTCTCGACGTCGGCAAGGAGAACCGTACGGCCCTTGTCCAAGGCATCCAGACAAGGGCCTTGTTGGAGCGTCTGCTCAAGATTGTCCAGCTCAATCGCCTTCTCGCTGCTGCCCGCAACGGTGGCTGTGCGCTTACGACGGCGGAGTGTCACCGCGCAGTCGATGGGAGCCCCGCTGCCTTGGCTGATGGCAGTTGCGGCAAATCTGGTCAGGCCGTCGAGGGTCCCTTTGATGTCGGCGGAGCCGGCTACCAGTTCGTGCAGCCCGCGGATGTGTTCGCCATGATCAAAGGTCTCCATGGGGCCAATGGTAGGCCACTCCCGACAAGACTGGACCTGCTTTTGCTTGGTTACGCGGAAGGGCTGTCCGCGGGCTTAGGAGCCCCCATCTTGGGCGGGTGTGCAGGCCTCGGGTGCGGGGGCGAACTTGAACCAGTCCGGCAGGGCTGAGGTGTAGGCCTCCCGAACCTCGGGATCCTTTGTGGAGGTCCAGTCCACCACGCCCTTGACCTCTACCTCGTTCTTGTCCCACTCGAACCAGTTGATCATTTTCAGTTCCGGGTAGTCCCGCGGAATTGCGGGGTCGAAGAGCTGGCCCCACCATGCTTCCTTGATGGCCAAGGGGTTGGCGCCTTCGCCGGACGCCGTGGTGAGGGCAGCTGTTTCGGGGATAGCGACGGGCTTGTTTCGCTTGGCTCCGTACTCCGTGTAGAAGTCGGGGACTGCGAGGTCGTTTCCGCCGGCTCCGTTGTAGTTGCCGGTGAGCTGTTGTATGAACTTCCCCGGCTCGGGAATGACGTTGGCACCCCAGGGATAGGTATTGCCCCAGTGGTAGAGGGACATGCCGACCCAGTCGACCGCTGCGTCGCCGGGGTAGTAGGGGGCGTACGGATCGTCAGCCCCGGTGACTTCGCCATCATTGTCGGTGTCCAGCAGCGCGTAATCCGGGGTTCCGGCCACTGCTTCGTATTTGCCGCCGCTGAAGGGGTAACCGCCGCCGTAGTTCGGTGCCCACATCATGGCACTGCCCGGAGCCTTTGCGTGGATTGCTGTGGCCACCCGCTGATAGGCGGCCACGTAGGCGGTGGGTTGCTGGCCCCAGGCATACCAAGAGCCGTTCATTTCGTGAGCGAACCTGACGATCACAGGCACGCCCGCGTTGTTGAAGCGCGCCAGCGTGGACGCCAGTTCTTCCGAGACCTCTGGAGTGACAGAGGCCAGTCCAAGCTTGGGTTCAAGGGTGAGCAGCATTGTTCCGCCGTTGGCCCGGATCTGTTCGTATGCTGCGTCGACGTTCCGTTTGTCGGTATCCGCCATGGGGAAGTCCGTAAAGGTCACGGTGACTGCCGGGCGCTCGCCGAGGTTCTTGGCGTATTGCTCCAGAGTTTCGTGTTCCCAGTCGAGGTTTACGCCGGCCAGGATGCCGTCCTTGGGAGCCGATGGCGGCGTGGGCTGGCAGGTGGGGAGCGGGGGAGGGGTGGCACCTGGCTGTGACCCAACGCAAGCACTCAAGCAGCTTCCCAGCACAATGCCCGCAGCAATGACAGCACCGATCTTTTGTGGTCCCCAAGTCATGGGTTTCAATGTAGCAGCGCAGCTGTACCATCATCACTATCACCGCATTCCCGCGCAGAGGAGCCGGAAGCCATGCCTGAAATATCCGATGGAATTGCCAGCACCACCAGCAAGACTTTCAGCCGGGAAACGCGCGTCGCCGCTGTCATCGGCGCATCTCCATCCACGGTGTGGGGATTGTTGACGGACGCCAAGAACTACCCCAACTGGAATTCCACTGTGGTCTCCATTGACGGTGATATCGCCCCGGGATCCAAGATCACCTTGGTTTCCACTCTGGACCCCAGCCGCACGTTCAAACTGAAAGTCAAGGAATTCCAAGCGCCCAACAAGCTCGCGTGGGGCGACGCCCTGGGAACCCGGACGTACACCATCACGGAAACCAACGACGGCCGCTCCCTTTTCGAGATGGCCGAGAAAATCGGCGGCCCTGTCTTCCCCCTTTTTGCCAGCAAGATCCCGTCATTTGACGACAGCTTTACCCAGTTCGCGGCCGACCTGAAGGCTGCTGCCGAAAAAGCTTAAGAATCACGACGGCAGTGCTGCCGCCGCCTTTTGTAGGCAGGCTTCGGATACCAGCGTTGCTCGGCGGCGTGAAACCAGCATCTGCCCGGTCCTTCTCATCCTGACGATCCTGCCCGCGTACCCCGAACGGACTACTCAAGTCAGCACCCTGGGGTGACGCGCTCCCGGCTGGGAAACGCGAGGCTGGATACAGGGCGCATGGCGCGTGCTGGAAAGGGATGTTTGAAGAGGTCAGTTAAGAAGTTGCTCGTGGCAGTCGCCGTCGTCGTCGCGGTTCTGGCAGCGGGTCTGGCGACTACCGCCGTGGTGAACGTGGTCGCGAGCAACGCCGAGGCCGGCAAGATCGAGTCTTACGGCCAGCGGGTGGATGTGAACGGCAGCAAGATGAACGTCCTGGTGACCGGCAGCGGGCTCAAAGATGTCGTCCTCCTGCCTGGGTTCGGAACGTCGTCGCCTGTTCTGGACTTCGCGCCCTTGGTGAGGGAGCTTGCCACGGACCATCGGGTGATCGTGGTGGAACCCTTCGGCTACGGGTTGAGCGACGGGACCGACCGTGAGCGGACTACTGAGAACATCGTGCAGGAAGTCCATGGGGCGCTGCAGTCCCTCCACGTCAACCGCTACATCCTGATGGGACATTCGATCGCCGGCATCTACGGCATCGACTACGTCAACCGCTACCCGGATGAGGTGAGCGCATTCGTTGGCATCGATACTTCCGTTCCCGGGCAACCGGGCATGGATACGGAGTTCCCTACGGGGCTAATGGCGGTGGCCAAAAACCTTGGGCTGTTGCGGGTAGTCACGGCTTTGACCTTAGCGAACGACAACCCCGCCTACACCCCCTACGCCCGTGAGCAGATGCAGATGCTCACCAACCGTAATTCGATGGCTCCCACCTACCTCAACGAGATGGAGCACATAGGCAGGAACTTCCAGCGTGCCTTGGGAACCGGCTTCCCAAAGGAACTGCCGCTGCTGCTGTTCGCGGTTGCGGAGAACAAACAGAACCCGGAGTGGCTTGAGCTGCACAACCGCCAGGCCGCCAGCGTCACCGACGGCACGGTGGTGCCCATCGCCGGCGAGCATTACCTCCACCACACGCACGCGGGGGAGATTGCGGATGGAGTGCGGGCGTGGGAGGTCGGGCGGGGTTAGCACTTGCCTTCCTGCCAGCGGCCGGTCGAGCGTACGCTGAGGCCATGGAGTCCGAAGTCAGGACCGTGTGGTTGAAAACCGGGATCAGCGTGCCTTGTTTTGTGCAGGGGAACCTGGAACAAACAGTCGACGACGGCGGCACTCCACTGCTGCTCTTGCACGCCTGGGGCGAATCCTGGCGGAGTTTCGATCGCCTCATTGCGGCGTTGCCTAGGTTTGTGATTATGGCGCCTGACTTGCGGGGTCATGGTGCGGCGGATAAGCCGGCAGACGGCTACTCGCTTTCCGAAGTTGTTGAGGACGTCGCGGGCGTGCTGGCGGCACTCGGCCTCGAACAGGCACATGTCCTGGGTTCCTCCAGCGGTGGTTACGTTGCCCAGCAACTCGCTGTGTCGCATCCGGACCTTGTTGCATCCTTGACGTTGGTAGGCGCACCCCTGACGCTCCGCGGCAGGCCACCGTTTGCGGCCGAGGTGGAGCAGCTGATCGATCCGATCTCAGAGAACTGGGTTCGTGAATCGTTGGCCTGGTACAGAATGCTGCACACGGTGCCAACCTCATACATTGAAGATCGAGTGCAGGACGGTCTCGCCATGCCAGCCTCGATTTGGAAGGCTTCTCTGCGGGGATTATACGAGGCCGACCCTCCGACGGAAACCGGCAACATTTCGGTCCCCGCACTCCTGCTTTGGGGCGCCCATGATCACCTTGTGCCTCGACACCATCAGGAAACCCTGGTGGGCCGTATTCAGGGCGCACGACTGCAGATCTACGAGGGGACCGGGCATCTTGTGCTCTGGGAATGCCCGGAGAGAGTCGCCGAGGATTTGAGGAGTTTCCTCGGAGGGCTGTTTTAGGCGCCCGTAACTTCTCCGACGAGTGCCGGCGTTTACGGGATCGACTGCGTCGCGGCCGACCTTGCCTACACCCCTATGCCCGTGAGCAGATGCAGCTGCTCAGCAACCGGAATTCCATGTCGCCCACGTACCTCGACGCGATGGCCCGCATTTCCGCGAACTTCCAGCGCGCCCTGGGAACCACCTTCGCGAAGGATCTACCCGTGCTGCTGTTCGTTGTGGCGGAGAACAAGCAGAACCCTGAATGGCTCGAGCTGCACCGCCGCCAAGCCTCAAGCGCCGCCGAAGGGACCGTGGTGCACGTCCCCGACGAGCACTACCTCCACCACACGCACGCAGGGGAGATCGTCGAAGAGGTTCGGCGTGGGAGGCGGGGGCGGTTTTAGTTTCACGTCATGGGCGGAAGAAGAAGACGTATGACGTCTGTGCTGCTGGCGTGCAGAGAAGGCCTGTAAGTGCTTCCGGTTGGGCCAGGGCAGCGACACACCCCCGTTTGGGCAACAAATCACCGGGGCGTGCCGCCGATCCTTATCATAAGGCTACTTCCCGATATCAATATATGTTGCGTTTGTATGACCTATGCTCATTGAGACCTAGGTCATAAATTAAGATCCCTCTTGTTGCTGACTGCGATGACGGACAGTGGCTCAGGAGCTCCGAAATTGGGCTTTCGTCGATGCGCAAATGTAGCGAATGTAGCACTGCCTAAGCCCAGTCTGGAGGGGCGGCCCGGCAGCCAAACAGTGTTCCGGACAGCTGGAAGTCCCGATGAGAAGTTTGATTACCGGCTCTACGCTCATCGGGCCTCGTCCGCTGAAATTTCATGCGGCCCGCCGCCGACGTGATGGATTTCGATCTACCACGAGACGTGCAAGTGAAATGCCAATGAATGCTCCAGATGTATTTGTGACAAGGTCCGTGAGGCTTGCGAAGCGGGCCGATATGAACAGAAGTTGACCTAGTTCCATGCACGTCGACGCCATCAATCCGACACCGGTCAGCTGCCACCAATTCTTGGAGGGCAGAGTAATCGCGATCAGAAGCCCGAAGGGGATGAACATTACTACATTTGCCGAAGCCTCTACGAAGTTGTAGTCAAACCATCGTGGCACGCCGTGACTGTGGAGACATCTAAGTATTGCGTCGAGCGTCCCCTGAATTGGTTTGTCTACGGGGGAGGGCCAAAAACCGACCACTGCAAGCCCAAAAAGGTAGACTGCGGTAAGTGTTGTACGCCAAGGTAGTGGGTTTTTCAAGCGCACCTTCACGAGGTTCGAATCAGAGCCCAGATGCTGACACCCAAGGATAGCGTGGCCAGGAAACCAAGCAGGGTGTAACGAACGAGTCGCTGACGCACTTGGGAAGCCCGTAGCCTGAGGGCAGGCCGCCTAAAGGAAGAACTGCGTTTTCTCCAATGTCGCCCCATACTCCTTATGGATACCATATGCGTCTGCTTCGATGAGCGGAATCCAAAAACTGAGGGTGGTTTGCCAACAAGATAATCCTGTTGGCAAACCACCCTCCGTTACTCAAGTTCTTGCTAGACGGAAGCCTCTGTGCTCTTTGCGCGGCGACGTGCCACGACGACAGATGCGGTACCAGCAGCCAATGCTCCTGCGCCCACAAGCGACCAAAGGATAAGGCTGGAGTCAGCGCCCGTGTTGGCGAGCGGGACGCCGCCCGTGTTCGCCAAATTCGCGCCGGTACCTGTGGATCCTCCGGTGTTGGACAGTGCGGCACCACCTACAACGACCGTTACAGGTCCAACTGTCACTCCCGAGGTGTTGCCGGTAGCCGTGATGGCGTAAGTGCCCGGCTCGTTGATGACGATGGGAATCGAGAAAGCGCCGTTTCCGTCGGCAACAGCCGACAGGGTGGACGGCGCAAGCGGAATCCTTCCGGCAACGGACAGGCTTCCAGCTGTAACGCTGCCACCGCTGGCGGCTGGAGTCCCTGTCGGCGTGACCGTAATGGTAATGCCTTCGCCGGGCGTGAAGCCGGTGCCACTGAAGACAAAAGCTTCACCCGGAGCGACCGAGGCGTCCGATACGGCGACACTCGTGTTCGGAGCCGGATAGTTGGCATTGTTAGCGACGGCCGGAACTGCGCCAAGAAGTGCGATGGAGCCTGCAAGCGTAAGTGCTGCGAGAGATTTTCTCATATGTGTCCCCCCTGAGACCTTTGTGGTGCTACGTGGTGTTTGGAGATTTCCGAGACCCTACGTGACCGTAAGTGAAATCTCAGTTTGCTGCCCAACTAGAACTTACCATTCACACATGCAACCGGCAAAGAAAAATCCAGACTCGTTACAAAGGATTAACGCGTCAGTCGCGATTTATTCACAAGCGCCTTCGACTGTGCCCTGGATCACGTCTTTGATGGGTTGAGTTGTGGGTGTGACTACCAGTTTTGGATCCGAATGCTGAACGATGTGCCCGAAGTTAAACTCAACGGACGTACTCTCTCCTGGCGCTAGGCGAATGGTCGAGGTCCCAACTGCTCGCTGACTGTGACGCTGCGCGGCAAAGGGAATCTGCTGCCCATCTTTGACAACCGTGTCAATATTGGATTGTACGGGCCCGTAGGCGACTATGTTGGTCTGCACAGACCCAGGGGGGACTCCGAATGCTCCATTTCCCGTCACATACTTGGGGAGAGAAGACGCGGCGTCTCTGGGGGCGGTGTTGGTACTTGTGACCCTGATAGTCACCTGGCGATAGCCGTCACGCGTGCAGTCCTTTGCTACTTGCACGGACCGCTTGATCCAGTAGTCCATTTTTGCTCCGGTGCCATCGTTGAAATAGACGCCAAATTGGGCTGGACTTACGCTCGAACCAGACACTAATCCAGCAAGCGGGTACTTCCCTATGGTCGCTTGTTCCGTCGGCGCCGCGGACCACAACAAAATCCGGTGTTGTGCTACGCCTTCCGTGATAGCTTCAAGCAGCTTTGTGGGGTCAGTCTTCCCGGCCGAAAGCACCGCAAAGACTTCGTTGGCTGCGGCCGCAAAATAAGCATCCTGGAGAGCAGGGTCTGGTATCGCCGCATAGACGTCCGAAAGCAGGGTCCGTACGACATTGCCGCCCGTCAGCTCGCTTGGTAGCTGAGTTCCAGTCTTCTGTGCGATCGAATCTGGCATCCGAACGGGGCCCGTTGCGTCCAGTAAGAGGCTGAGAGCAATCGGATCTATGGACAAAACGCCGTCCAACTGCTCACCGGTCTTCCGTTCCCACATGGTGTGCGCAGTTACGGCCGTGGTTGCAAAGTCCGGCGTAAGATTTACGTCCTGCATGAACTTTCCTACACGTGGCGAGAAAATCGCCGACTGCTCAGCATCGATTGCCACCGACGGAACAAATGCCCCGAGCGAACTGGCACTGGTCTGTGATTCGAGCTTAAATTTGCCGGCGTCAAGGCTCACAACGGCTAACGCGCCAGGTATGCCGCCAGACGCCCGGGACTCTGCATTGTTTTGCATGAGAAGCAGATAACGCCGCGGAGAATCTGAGCCCAACATTGTGGGTGCCAACTTAGCTACATCAGCAGCCGAGTCCAATTGCTCAGTGACAGTCTCGAGGTCCTTCCGGACCGTCGTAAGAGGCGATGCAATCTGCGGGAGAAGGCCACTCACCTCGATGTTGTCCAGGCGGCGAGCGGATTCACGTACTGCTTGCGCGGCAGCGTCGATGCTAGGGGCCGATTCCTTCAACGGACTAAGATCCATTCCGGAGGGTCTCGGAGTCAGGGCTTTCCAATTGAGGCTCTGGAAGGCCGAGACCAATGGGACAGCGCCCAAGCGAGCGATGTCGTCAGCAGAGGTGGCTATCTCGCTTGCAGCCTGCAGGTTAGTTCCTAACCCCGGCACCCAAGACGCTGCCTTCCATATAGGGTCGTTCGCTGCTTCCCGTGATGCGCTCGTGTGCTGAACAAGAGCGTCTACAGTCGCCTTGGCGGCGTGCGGATCACTTGCGGCAATTTGCGACTTGAGGGTCGGAAGTAAACCTGTGGCTGCTTCCAATTCGGTCTTGATCGTCACGGCCTTGACTCCCAGCCATGCGGCTGCCAGAAGGAGTACTGCCGTTAGAACTCCGGTGATAAGAGCCGCGAACCAAATGCGTCGCTTGACAGGGCTGACATTGCTTTGAGGCATTCTGTCAGTTCTCAGTTTGCTTCCGCTGCGCATGTTATGGGCGTCCGAGTCCTCGATATTGCCATCCGGCGGCCCGCCACTTGCCGGCATCAAGGATGTTTCTCCCGTCCAAAATCCTCGGCGTTGTCACTATTTCCTTAAGCAAATGAGGATCAAGTTCTCGATATTCCTGCCACTCCGTCAACAGCAGCACAGCATCGGTGCCCTCCAGAGCAGATTCCATGTCAGGTTCGTACTGCAGTTCCGGAAATCTCAAAGCCGCATTGTCCAAAGCCTTCGGGTCTGTGACTGTGACGACGGCTCCCTGCAACTGTAACTGAGCCGCAATACTCAACGCTGGTGAATCGCGGACATCGTCGCTCTCGGGCTTAAACGCGGCGCCGAGTACGGTGATACGTTTTCCGAGCAGGCTATCACCGCATAGTTCCCTGGTGAGTTCGACCATGCGAGTTCGCCGCCGCATGTTTATGGCATCCACTTCCCTTAGAAACGTTAGAGCCTGATCGGCGCCTAGCTCGCCAGCGCGCGCCATGAAAGCCCGAATGTCCTTTGGAAGACAACCGCCTCCAAAACCGATGCCGGCATTTAAAAACTTTCGGCCAATCCGTTCGTCCATACCTATGGCATCCGCGAGACGAGTGACGTCTGCGCCAGCCGCCTCGCAAAGCTCCGCCATGGCATTTATGAAGGAGATCTTCGTTGCTAGGAAGGAGTTTGCTGCAGTCTTAACCAGTTCTGCTGTGGGGAGGTCTGTGACCAAGCGTGGAGTCCCTGTTGAAAGGGGTACCGTGTATACCTCGTCCAGCACTGCCACAGCTGGATGCTCCTCAGACCCGCCAATAACACCGTAGACAAATCGATCAGGGTAGAGCGTGTCCTTGACCGCATGACCTTCGCGCAGGAACTCAGGGTTCCAGACCAAGTGTGCGTCCGGTTCGTGTGCCGATATCAATGCGCTGAGACGCGCCGCTGTTCCGACAGGGACTGTTGACTTACCGACAACCACATCACCCGGCGACAAATGCGGAAGGAGGTTCCGGGCCGCCGCGTCGACATAGGTCAGGTCTGCACCGTTTTCCCCCTTCTTCTGGGGCGTACCTACACAGATAAAGTGGACGTCGCTGCCGGCCGCAGCTGCTAAGTCTGACGTGAATGTGAGCCGGCCGGTGTCCTGGACTTCTTCTAGTAGTTCTTTCAACCCAGGCTCGTAGAAGGGCGCTTTGGCGGCCGCCAAATCCGCAATTTTCCGGGAGTCGACATCGATGCCAACGACCTCGTGGCCCAGCTTGGCCATACATGCTGCATGCACAGCGCCGAGATAACCACAACCAATAACAGAGATACGCATTTTGTTCCTTCCGCAGTTTCGCTGCGCCGTTATTTGCCTAGTAAGCACCTGTGCTGTGGAACACGGCACGAACTGTGCGGAGAATGATCACCAGATCGCCAGCAAGCGACCAATTTTCAACATAATAGAGGTCCAACCGAACGGAATCCTGCCAGGAAAGATTCGACCTTCCGCTCACTTGCCATAGCCCCGTGAGTCCGGGCTTAACCAGCAAACGACGCCGAACGTCGTGCTCGTAGGCCTCAACTTCTCGAGGGAGGGGGGGACGCGGTCCGACCAAACTCATTGAGCCGACGAAGATGTTGAACAGTTGGGGCAATTCGTCCAAGCTGTATCGCCGAAGTACCCTGCCGATGTTGGTAACACGAGGGTCTTCTCTGATTTTGAAAAGTAGCCCGCTTCCTTCGTTTTGCTCCTGAAGGCCAGCCAGGCGGGCCTCTGCGTCGGCTACCATTGACCGGAATTTGATCATCTGGAAAGGCTTGCCCTCGATGCCCACTCGATCCTGCAAGAAGAGTACGGGTCCGCGGCTATCAAGCTTCACAAGTATGGCTATTACTAACATCAGCGGTGCTGAAAGCAGGATGAGCAGGCCTGAGACGAAGATGTCGAAGAGCCGTTTGGCCACTCGCTGGCCACCCTCGAGAGTAGGCGTTGTTACGTGGATCAATGGCAAACCTGCGACCTGCTGGGTATGGATTCGGGGACCCGCGATATCCGTTAGGGCCGGCGCCATTATGAGTCCGACGTTACGAGCTGCGAGTTCCCATCCCAGATGACGGATGGTCTGTGGATGGAGTTGCACGCCCGCGGATACAGCAACGGCATCTGCTTTGCACTTTTCGATCGCGGCCAAGACCGACTCCGTGTCAGCACGATGGCCGAGAACCGGTAGCCCCGAATCGTCATCGATGGTCGCTGTTCCCGCGACGCCCGGAGTGTAGGCAGCAACTGGGAGGTACCCTGAGTGTTTTGCCCGGTGCAGAGAAGACGCGAGATGAGCCACAGCGCTCGGACCACCAAGCAGCAGGAGTCGGGACATGCTTCGCCCCTTCTGCCGTGCAACATTGAGGTGCTGACGGAGCAGCCACCGAGCTAAAAGCAGGCCTGCCAAGCCAACAGGCAAAGCGATCCCCACATACCCTCGGGCTGTCTCTATTCTCAGTGAGTAAGAAATAATGGCAACGAGACCGAATAGCCACAAAGAAGCTGCAGCCACACGCTTGTATTCGTCCGGTCCCGCGCCTAAGACACGGCTCTGTCTGCTGTTCCACGCGCCGAGCATGAACCACCAAACGGCTGCAAGTGCGACGGACACCCATAGATAATTTGGTTCTTGACCCGATATGACAAAGTCCGGCTCGAACCCAAAACGAATGACATAAGCGCCAACCACGGCCCAAACGATAACGAAGGCGTCAACAACTTTGAGCCTTCTTGACGCTCGCCTCTGCCATGCCTTGTCGCGACTCAAGGAGCCCCCCATTTCCTGTCATAGGCCTATAAATTTAGCGGCGACTAGCTCCGAACATGGCCGTGCTGAGAACGATACCAAGCGACAGTCGAGCGGATACCCTCTTCAAGTCCTATGGAAGCCGTCCAGCCTGCACGGGCGAGATTTGAAACATCGAGCAATTTCTGGGGCGTACCGTCCGGTTTGGAAAGATCCCATTGGATGCTTCCCTGGAAACCGACGGCATCGGCAACCAACTCGGCGAGTTCTTTGATGGTGACATCTGAGCCAGTTCCCACGTTGACTTGCTCGGGTCCGTCATAGTTCTCTAAGAGGTGGAGGCAAGCGGACGCCATATCGTCCACGTGGAGAAATTCTCGTCGGGGTGATCCTGAGCCCCAATTTGTCACAGTTGCTACGCCTTCCGTGACAGCCTCATCGTAACGTCTGATGAGCGCCGGAAGAACGTGCGATCCTGCAGGCGAAAAATTGTCCCCCGGGCCGTAGAGATTTGTCGGCATGGCCGATATCCAGGGTAGACCGTACTGACGTCGTATGGCCTGGACGTGCATGATGCCCGCGATCTTGGCTATGGCGTATGCGTCGTTAGTCGGTTCGAGGTGACCGGTAAGCAGCGAGTCTTCCCGGATAGGTTGTTCCGCAAACTTCGGGTATATACATGACGATCCTAGGAAGAGCAGACGCTCGGTCCCGTGCTGTCTTGCGGCATCCAAGACATTCACTTGAATTCTCAAGTTATCGCTCAGGAAGTCCACGGGGTACGAGCTGTTCGCAAGTATGCCGCCGACCTTTGCAGCCGCGAGTGCAACATAACGGGGTTTGTGAGTTGAGAAGAAAGCGAACACCGCCTCACGGTCCTTTAGGTCAAGCTCAGCAGATGTCTTACCAATCAGCCCCGTAAATCCCTCGGCCTCGAGCTTGCGCCAGATAGCAGATCCAACGAGTCCCCGGTGGCCGGCTATGTAGAATGCTGCGTGGCGATCCAGTGGTCCTGGCCGGAATGAAACTGAGTTATTCATCAGTTTTTCCAACTCTCCAAGTCGACCGTATCGATCCAGTGGTTCCCCGCGTGCTTCTGTGCTTCGATGTCAGCATCGACCATAATTCGCGCAAGTTCAGGGGTTTCGACTGTGGCTTTCCATCCGAGCTTTTCATGGGCCTTCGAAGCGTCTCCAACGAGCGCATCTACTTCGGTGGGGCGAAGGTAACGTTCGTCGAATCGAACGTGCTCTTCCCAGTCCAGACCCGCGTGCTCGAAAGCGATTTGAAGGAAATCGCGGACGGTGTAGTTTCCGCCGGTTGCCAATACAAAGTCGTCGGGCTCATCCACCTGCAGCATCCGCCACATTCCCTCGACGTATTCGGCCGCGTAGCCCCAGTCGCGAACAGCGTCCAGATTCCCCATGTAGAGCAGGTCCTGTTTTCCCGCCTTAATCGCCGCGACAGCACGGGTAATTTTACGAGTTACAAATGTCTCTCCCCGACGCGGAGACTCATGATTAAACAGGATTCCGTTCACGGCGAACATGCCGTAGGCCTCGCGGTAATTTTTAGTCACCCAGTAGCTATACACCTTGGCTGCTCCGTACGGAGAGCGGGGGTAGAAAGGTGTTTCTTCGTTTTGCGGGGGTGGCGTTGCGCCGAACATCTCGGATGACGATGCCTGATAGAACCTGGTGTCAACGCCAGACATCCGTACGGCTTCAAGTAGCCGAATCGAACCGATACCGGTCGTGTTCCCCGTATGCTCCGGTTCGTCAAACGAAACTCTGACGTGAGACTGGGCCGCAAGGTTGTAGACCTCGTCAGGATTGATCTCCGCAATCAGTGTGACTAGACGGGCGCCGTCGCTTAGATCACCGTAGTGCAGGAATAGCTTTGCGCTTGGATCATGGGGGTCCACATAAAGGTGATCGACTCGAGCCGTGTTGAAGGTTGACGCCCGGCGAATAAGACCGTGGACCTCGTAGCCCTTCTTGAGTAGCAGTTCGGCCAGGTACGAGCCGTCCTGACCAGTGATACCGGTAATTAGCGCGCGCTTTACCATGGATCCCCCCATTAGAGAATTTTTGCGTTGATGTTAGGGCGGGCCTAGTGGCTCCGTGCCGACACTATGCTCGACAGGAACTCATCATAGTGCGCAATTGCGGTGTCTTCGGACAATGTGACTTGACGAAACCTAAGACCGCTTGCGGCCATGTTGCGTTTCCGCTGGGGTTCGCGGGAGAGGAGCTCTATTGTCTCCACAAGCTTTTCCGGACATGCCGCGTCAACGCGCACACCACCCCCGGATGAGGCAATCTCTGCTGCAGTCACACTCCCGTCGTCAGTCGCGGCGACCACGGGAACGCCGGCATTGAAGTATGAGGTGAGTTTGCTTGGCACTGCCATGTCCTTGACTCCGGGAAGTTCATTGACCAAGAGGAAGTCTGCGGCCGAAAGCGCGAGCTGAAAGTCCTCGCCGGGAAGGGGATCCAGGAACTCGATGCGATGCAATCCGTGGGCCATGTCCTCGAGCTTCCGGCGCTGGTTTCCGTCTCCCATGAGTACAAACCGCAGTCGGCTATCGTTCTGTTCCGCGATCCTCGCCGCGTCAACAACGTTCTCAAGTCCCTGCTTCATGCCCATATTCCCTGCGTGGAGCACAACGACATCGTCTGGTTCCCAGCAGAGTCGCGCGCGCATCTCTTGCTGGCCGCTGGTGGGCGATGCGGGCAGATGAGTCCAGTTTCTAATGACTTTGACTCGCTCTGGGGCTACAGAAAGGGAATCTACGATGAACTGCTTGAAACGCTCATGGATCGCCGCTACTCCGTCGGCTCCCCTAAGAACGAGAGACTCGAAGGTTCCCATGGCTTGAGCGACAAGACTGCCACCAGCCCTAGTCTCGACGATGCCCCGACTGTAGATATCCTGCACCCATAGCCCAACAGCTGGCCGATTGGGCTTCAACTTGGCGCGTGCAATGGCCATGCCACTCGAAAAGAGTGCCGGGCTCACGACTAGAACCGCATCAGGCTTTCCCCAACCGGTGAACATCACCCGCAAACCAAAACTCAACTCCATGTGCATTCGGTTGACCATGGTGGGCGTGGCGGGGACATAGTGCCTGAGCCTCTTGACCCTGACACCGTTAATCAACTCCGTGCGAGCCCACCCGGTATATTCCTTGCTTCGCTTCCACATCGGATAGTGTGGGTATCCCGTGATGACGGTGACATCGTGACCGGCTGACGACAGACCCTCAGCCAAGCTCGTCGTGTAGGGCGCGTTGCCCGTAGGTTCGGGGGAGTAGTTGAGTCCTATGATTGTGACTCGAAGCTTGGGATTCTTCACAGTCAAAGAATATGCTGCCAGTGTCACAGACATGTAAAAATGCTGCACATATTTGTCGAGAGGGCGCAATGGACGCAACAGAGACCTCGCAAGCCGACGCGGCTTCGGGTATACCCGTGATCGACTTGGCTAGCGCTCCTGGCGAACGGCAGGCTTGGACCCAACCCAAGTCCAAGATCTACCTGTGGGCCATAGCAGAGCGATTGTTAGTCACGAACTCTTGGCAAATAAGCTCACGCCTTCGTATCGCCGTCCTCAAATTGTTCGGCGCAAAAATCGGCTCCAAAGTTATTTTCCGTCCTCGCACGAGGGTGTCTTTCCCTTGGAACCTTGAGATTGGAGCAAACTCCTGGATCGGCGAGGGCGTTTGGATCCACAACCAGAACCGCGTTTCAATTGCTGAGAATTGCGTCGTTTCGCAGGAGGCATTCCTCACCACGGGAAGCCACGCCCATAGACGGGACATGGCTCTGGTTACCCGTCCCATTGTCATTGAGGAAGGTGTGTGGGTTACGGCTCGTGCCGTGGTGCTCGGCGGCACGACTATTGAACGCTCGGCGATGCTAGGGCCGAACTCAGTCGCAGGACCAAACCAAACCATAGAAGCGGGCGCCATCTACTCGGGGAACCCAGCCGTTAAGACCGCCGTTCGCTTCTAATCCGTTCGCCTTCCTACGCTTCGAACACAATCACTAAA
Organism: Paenarthrobacter nicotinovorans; assembly: GCF_007670255.1. Taxonomy (GTDB): domain Bacteria; phylum Actinomycetota; class Actinomycetes; order Actinomycetales; family Micrococcaceae; genus Arthrobacter; species Arthrobacter nicotinovorans_B. The sequence continues at coordinate 165,272 of NZ_SZVS01000002.1, forward strand.
GGTGACACCTCGATGAAAGATCTATTGCCAATTGATGCCACTGTCGTGATTCTCACGAAGAACGAGGAGAGGCATATCGCGCGGGCGGTTCAAAGTGCGGCCGGGTTCAGGGAGATACTAGTTGTGGACTCTGGCAGCACCGACAGGACCGTTGAGATAGCCGTGTCCCATGGTGCCAAAGTGGTCCAGTTCAGTTGGGACGGGCAGTACCCAAAAAAGAAAGAATGGGCGCTGGACCACGTCACTTCCGACTGGGTGTTTTACTTGGACGCTGACGAGTTCTTCGAAGACGGCCTCGTCCAAGAATTAAGCTCCGCAGTTAGAGAACCCGCGGCGTCGTCGGTAGAAGTTCCGCTCCGGTACTTCTGGCTTGGAAGTGAACTCAAGCACGGGCACAGGGTAAGCAAACGCATTGGAATGAGACGGTCACGTTGCTATTGGCCACAGCCAGACGATTTGGACGTCCAAAACATGTGGGAAGTTGAGGGGCATTACCAACCTCAGGTTAGAACAGGGCGGATAGTTCAAGCGAAAAATCCCATGGGCCATCAAGATGAAGACGGGCTCTACGACTACTTCGCAAGGCACAATCGTTACAGCGATTGGGAAGCGCACATGCTCCATAAAGATGAAACAGTGTCTACGAAGAGTCGGTCTCGCCTCGGCCGCTTAGCAGTGAAAGTTCCCGCTAAACCCCTTGTCTTCTTCTTATACTCGTACATTTTCCGGCGTGGATTCTTGGACGGAGAGGCTGGCCTTAACTATGCTCTCGCACTGTCTTTCTACTACTGGCAGATAGGTGTTAAGGCAAAGGAACTCAAGCTTGCTACGGAGTTTTCGATTTGAGCAAAGAATTTGCAATTGTCCAACTCACTAATACTTTGTCAGTCGAGGATGGTGGGCCGGCTCGGAACTCATTCGAGCTCAATCGAGCGCTTAATGCCAAAGCCAATTGTCATGCAGATTTGTTCTGGTTTACTGGCAAGTTAGAGACAACCGTTATCATAGGGGACGGACAAGCCCTTGTGCCGGTCCCCGTACCTGGTCCCAGAAGAGTATCTTTCCGTAGAAGCGTGGAGTCAAGATTAGCCAATCTTTCTGATCTTCTAAATGCGATACGAAAAGCTGATGCCCTAATCATTCACGGCTATTATCTACTTTGGGTTCCCTTCTTCGCAGTTGCTGGCAGGCTGCTTGGCTCTGAGGTACACCTGATGCCACATGGCGCACTGACTGCTAGACAGCAGAAGTTCAGCGTTGCAAAGAAGCGTGCTTTTGATTCGCTGTTTGGGCGTGTTACCCGCCTTGCACTTACAGGATTCGTAACTGGATCCGAAATTGAAAGCCATGAACTTCGGAAAAAGTTTCCTAAATCCCAGGTGCGTGTTGCGGGGGTAGGGGTTCCCATCCCGCCAAAGCACAAAAAGGGTGACCTGCCGCACCCCACTCTTAGGATGCTGTCAATGTCGAGGATTGCGGGCAAAAAGCGAATCGACTTGTCTATTGATGCTTTGTACGAACTTCGGCGAAGCGGGGTTGATGCTGTTCTCACAGTTGCTGGGGCGGGAACAGATGAGCTAGTCGAAAAGCTTAAGGACCACGCAAAGTCATTTGATATCGAAGATAAGGTCAAGTTTGTCGGTCAGTTGTCTGGGGCGGTGAAGGAGCGGACCTTCTTGGAATCTGACATCTTCTTATTGCCGAGTGAAGATGAAAACTTCGGAATTGGTTTCGCAGAGGCGGCGTCGTACGGGCTTCCCTGTGTCGTGAGTACAAATGTTGCAGCCGCAGTGGGCATGCCAGAGAGCGCCGGTCGTTTAATTGACGATCCAGCTGGCGCGAGCTTGGCCTCGGCCATCCGCGAATGCATCGAGCCTTCTTTCTATCAAGATGCGCAGGATCATGCCAGGCTATACGCGCAGGCGAATTTTTCATGGGAGGCTGCGGCGGATCTTTGGCTGCGAGCTATGGGCCGTGGGGATTTGGCGGGCAAGCCTGGCATTCACATAGAGTAGCTTGGGGCGTAAAGACCTACGTCCAAGGTAAAGCCACTCGATCCGGCGCCTTCCACCGTCAGTCGATTTCGCGAGGCGCCGAGCACTAAGAGCGTGTCCAGTATGCAGCCGGCGGATTCAATCAACGCCTTGCTGTGGGGATTTTAGAGAGATGAGAAGAATATGAAACGCTTCTTAAAGGCGCTCTTCTCGAACGGTTCGGCAAGCATCATCAGTATGGGGCTTTCCGTAATTGTGGCTCGCCAGGGGGGCACTGAAGCGCTCGGTGAATTCGCTCTTGCGTACTCTGTATACATAATTGTCCAACTGTGCGCAAGGGAAGCTGGTATTAGCCCTCTTCTGGCCGAACATCCGTCTCGCAGAGTAATGAAGCGCCAAGCTGCTCGCTCGTCTCTGATCGGTCTTGTCTTTTCCGTTCCGGCGCTAGCTTGCGGCTTGCTACTTGGCTCCTTCGCCGTTGTTGTTGTGGCGATTTGTCTGAATGGCATGATGTTGCTCAATTATTCCAAGACGCTGAGCCTGACAATTGCTGATGGCAAGGACGCTTTGTACCAAGATGCGGTGCTGTTCCTAATAGTTGGCGTAGCTGGCCTGACGACTTTGATGGGCTTAACCTCGTCGGACTTTCTGGTCTTGACGTGGGCTGTAGGCTCGGCGGCAGTGGGGTATGTGACGTGCTGGATCCAGCGGATGCATATGTGGCCATCCTGGCGCGGACGGGGTGCCGAATCTAGAACTAGCATCGTCTTTGGGGGGCAGAGTCTGCTTGGATCGGGGTCGGTACACATCCTGACCTTCTTACTTACAGCGGTTGGCGGCGCGAGCTTGGTGGGCTCTATCCGCGGTGCCACGACTATGGTAGGCCCGGCAAACCTACTGATCACTACTGTTCAGCCTTTGGCCATCAGGTATCTGGCACGAACGTCTTCTGAGCCGAGAACGATAAATTTTAAGCAAGCTGTCAAAGCCGCTGGCGTGATACTCCTCGGATATTCGCTTTTGACAGCTGCACTCGTGTTCACAGGCATGGTCTGGGGCCATCAGATTTTCGGTCAGGCATGGAATCAGTCAGCGCCATTGTTGCTTCTGGTTGCCTGCGACGGTCTTGCGGTCTGTTGTGCTGTAGTTCCTATCGCAGCTCACCGCACAGTTTGGGCTTCCGGAAGAGCGGCTAGGATTACCGTGATGTTGCTCTTCGTGCGATTTCCTCTTGTTCTTGGTGGAGCGTACTTTGGGGGTGCTGTGGGCGCAGGTTGGGGCTTCCTGTTATCAACGTGCGTTGCGACTACAACATGGTGGGTCTCTATTTATCAGTTGGCCAGACCCCCTCGTCCTGCCAACGAGGTGTAGGCTGGTTTCTCGGAATCACTAGCCGTAAAATTTGCGGAACTATTCGATGTTTAGAGCGCATGCTCGGCAGCCCGAAACGGCAAACCGCTACTGTCGTCTCGACGGTGGAGCGCACCGGTACATGTGGCAGGGCCGTCTCCGCTGGGATTGGTGTACTCTCCGTTCCCACCCAAACCTTATTCCTACGTCGGTGGGTGACCTCGGCGCCCTGCCGTCGGACACGTGTGATCCCGCACTCCTAAACCGGCTATAATTGCTAAGACCGCAAGAATATTGCCGTCCTATCGGTGCGCTTTTGGCCCGCCTGGGATGACGTTAGAGGGGACCCGCGTCTTGGACATTAGCGACTATCTGCGCATAGCGCGGCGCAACTGGATTCTGATTGTCACTACAACTCTTTGCGGTCTGTTGGTTAGCGGTGCGGCGTCTGTGCTAGTCAAACCAACGTATACCTCTGAAACGCAACTTTTCGTAGCAATTCAAAATTCAGGTTCCGTTCTGGAACTCCAACAGGGTAATACTTTCAGCCAGTCGCGCGTTCAGTCGTACGTAAAGACTGCAGTTACACCTGTTGTTCTTCAGCCTGTCATAGACTCCCTCGGCCTCGGTGAAACCGCAGATCAACTCGCTGGCAGAGTAAAAGTCACGACTGAAACTAGTACCGTACTTATAAATATCAGTGTGAATGACACTTCGCCCTCGCGTGCAGCTGCTATTGCCCAGGGTGTGGCGACAAGCCTCGTGTCAGCCGTAGAAAACCTGGAAAAGCCCAAGAGTGGTGGCGCATCTCCCGTTAGCTTGTCGATAATTACGCCGGCGCAGGCTCCTGACCAACCCTCCGCGCCGAATTCCAAGCTCAACCTTGTCCTAGGACTCCTTGTCGGTTTCATGGTTGGACTCGCCGCGGCCCTGTTACGTTCAGCACTTGATAATCGGGTACGTGGGGAGGCGGATCTACGTATGGTTACCGATTCGCCAATTCTCGGCGGAATATCATTTGAACCTGATGCCACTAAGAAGCCACTGCTGACTCAAGCCCCGCACCAGAGCCCTCGCGCCGAGTCCTTCCGTCAGCTTCGAACGAACTTGCAATTCGCAAACGTTTCTGGTCAGGCCAAGACCGTTCTTGTCACATCCTCCGTGCCAAGCGAAGGCAAGAGCACGACAGCAACGAATCTGGCCCTCGCTCTCGCTCAGGCTGGACAGTCAGTATGTCTGGTGGATGCTGACCTGCGGCGTCCGACAGTTAATGAATATCTGGGCCTGGAAAGAAACGTAGGACTGACGTCAGTTCTGGTCGGCTCTATCGATTTGAGTGGGGCATTGCAGCCGTGGGGGAATGACAGCCTGTTCGTGCTGACTTCCGGTCAAATTCCACCCAACCCAAGCGAACTCTTAGGATCTGTTGAGATGAAGCATCTCATAGCCGAGCTGGAGAACGCTTTTGACGCCGTGATTATAGATGCACCTCCACTTTTACCTGTAACAGACGCGGCGGTACTGTCTCAGCACGTTGGAGGAGTCGTTCTTGTCGTAAGTTCCCAGAAGGCGCGACGCCAAGAAGTGGAAAAGTCCCTGCGGGCTCTTGGCATGGTGGGTGCAAATCTCCTAGGCATAGTGCTGAATCGCCTTCCTGCAAAGGGGCCTGATGCGTACGCGTACGGTTATTACAATCTGGATAGCGACCAATCTTCGTTTTCGAACAAGCGCGGGAATTCACAAGTCGTTTCCAATGAAGGGCGAGCAGCCAGTCCTTCTGTAGACATCCCTCGGGAGCCTCGGAAATTCCCGGTCGACAGGTTGAATTAGCTTCGAGTTTGCTGTTTTCAGGTCCTAAGAAGGCATGGTTTCGGACCTGCAGCGTACTCGCGAGCACTCTAAGGGAGTGCGGAAGCCGACGGTCGACACTCATCGTAGAACTTAGTCTTACTGCCAGAGCGGTGCGAGTGAGGTCTGGGTGCGTCTAAGTTCTCTGACCAACCACGACTGGTTTTAGGCTTTCGGATATTTTGTTCCGTGTGCCATGCCGTCACATACAAGCCCTCCACGCTGAGGCCTGGTGGTGTCATCTAACTTCATGTCTTCAAGTAGTTCGAAGCGCCGCGCACTCCCATAGGTGGGTCACAGGTCACAGGTCACAGGTCACAGGACGACATAGACAACTTGAGCGGGAGTCGAGGGTGGAGGCAGCGGTTAGCGGCGTCTTCGACTAGTGCTCTCCACGACCACGGTTATGCCGTCATAGGCCGGGGTCAACTACTGGCGTCGTCGAAGGACGCCATGCACATCCAATCGCCGTCCTACGCCTCGGAGCTCCTCGGCAACATGTAGGGTAATGCCGCAAGGCAAGCTACCGGAAAGTACAGGAATCTGTCAGTTAGCTGGTTTGAAGCTATGCCTGCGCTGAGCCATACAATAAGTGCAGCCAAGATATGGACACTGAGAGGGTGCACTGTCCGAACGCGCCAGCCTACCGTTATGGCGCCAATAAAGTAGGCCAGAAGTCCACAGACTAATAGCACTCCACCAGCGGCTGCCATCTGAATGTAAATGTTGTGAGCGCTGGTGGCGTATTCCAGGCCGACCCCTATGATCGGGGAGTATTGAAAATCGTGAATTCCTTGTTGGAGGACAAGGGCCCGTCCGGCATCGCTTACTTCAGCGCTTGCGTCCGTGAACCGTACAATTCCTCCAAGGTCTGGCAGCGCTGCCGGACCGGAAAGGAAGGCAATAATTATGCCCACCGCAGACGCTCCAAGAAGTACCGGAAGAACCCGGCGGCGGGTCTTTGCTGAGCACGCCAGCGTGAATACAAGAGAAAGTACCACAGCAACCTGAGCGGCTCTCGAGCCGGACGCAATGACGCCTCCAGCAAGCGATACAAACATTGCCAAGCCTAGTAATCGCCGCCTTGCTATATAGTAGACGGCTATCGACATCGCCATTGCACAGGACACGCCTAGAGTATTGGGGTGCGCCGTTAGCCCCGAGCTTCGTCCGGTCGCATTTACATACCCCAGAAGTGCATTGCTGACGCTAGTAATGTGTAAGAAATCGGAGATAGCTACCGCCCCAGAGACCGCAGCTCCAGCTGTCCAGGCTAACGCAACGCGGCCGACGATCGACGGATTTCGTCCAGCAAGTGTGCACGCAAGAATAGGAATGCCGGCCATGGCGACTAGCCATTGAGCGCCACGAACCCACCCCTCGGCCTGTTGTGAGGTGGGATCTTGAAGGAACGTCACAAGGACGAAGCGTCCAGCTTTATAGGCCTCATCTATGGGGAATGCGACATGCAGTATTCCCACGATAAAGATGGTCAGGGCTCCAACTGTTATCCACCATGAGCTTCTAACATGGAGCCGACCAAAGACGGAATGAACTAATAAGCTCAATATCGCGCCAACGAGGAATATGTCCACAGGTTGTAACGATCCGTAAGTTAGCCCTCCCCAGGTTGAGGTGAATGCGGCCAATATAAGAAAAAGGCAGGCAGTGTCAGCCATGGTGTAAGAGCCTATTTGGCTTGCTATTGAGACAGCTCCGAGGGATTCCTTTTTTAAGTATTTGCTATCCGCTGTTTGGCCCACCCTTAATCCCATCTTCCCATCTTACTGGTACAGGCCGGCGCTGAGTTGCGGATGAAGTCACGTCAGGGGTCGTGCCTGGCCGAGGGCGCTGCTCGAGTCAACATCCTAGTCTTCTCCCAGAACTGCTGGTCCGAGCACCGGAGCAAGCTTGACTGAGTAGGCGGGCGTTATGTGCGAGCCATCGACAAAGATCGGCGTCGTACCGGCGAAGGCGGGACATTGTTTTTCTGCGACGCAAAACCACTTTTCCGTCGATACGAACTTTACGCTTGGGACGGTGGCCGCAGCCTTCTCCTCCGCAGCGAGCATTTTTAAGTATTCTTTATTTGTTCCATTGCAAGCGGCGGGTCGGCTTACTTTGGTGGCGCATTCAAGGAGATTTTCTCCCTGCATCGCGACCGAAAGAAGGACTATCTTGCCGCTGGCTGCGCTGGCCAACTCGCGAAGTTTGGAAACAGTAGCCTTCGTCCACTCCTCGACGAGATTCGGGTTGGTGGTAGCGCCGACCACCCTAGTGGTCGTGTTCAATGCACTATTGACAATGATCAGATCGGGATTCATTTCTTTAATTTTTGACATTGCCCACCTTTGATGGGCTAGGCAGGCTTCTGTAAAGCCCTCGGCGTTGCTGGAACGGGTGACTGGAATCTCAACTGCTGGACACTGGCCCATTGTCAAGCTTTGTATCTTCCATCCTTGCTTTCCAATGGACTCGCGGAGCCCGGGCATCCAACTGATAGAAACTGAATCCCCCAAGAGGACAGCAGTCCGTGGCGCCGATGGTTCGCCATATAGGCAGTTATGTATGTTGTCCTCGCTAACGTTGAGGCACTTATCTTCCACCCATTCGGGTACGAATTTTCCGTCCAATTCGTCAATGCTGGGAACCAGTACTGGCCAGGCCTGGGCGACGTTGGCGGCCGCTAGTTCGGCTTGGAGTTTTTCGAGAGGGCTAGACGGAGGACTGGCATCCTTTCCCGCGGCTGCGGGGCCGGACTGAGCTGTGTTGGTGGACTGGAAATCAAACGAATCGACGGCTGGAGGTCTGAACCAGGCCAGTGTCACGACGAGTGCAGTAACTAGCGCGAGTACCCCTACAGCTGCATAAACGGACTTCTGGTCGAACAGGTCGGCTAAGCGAGGCTTGGAGGCGCGCCGTCGCGGCTCAAGCCATGCGGACCTGCGGATTGGATCCTCGATGAAGTGGTACGACGCAACTGAAAGAGCCAGCATGAGGAGGAGCATGAGTGCCCAGTCGAGAAAGTCCGTTTTTGGCAAAAGGGCAGATAAAACGATGATTACTGGGAAATGCCAAAGGTACAGCGAATACGAGATGTCTCCGACGTAACGGCTGACGGGATTAGTGAGTGGGTACATGAGACGGTGTTGGCCGCCGGTGCCAGAGATTATGACCAGTGCGGTCGCCAGGACAGGAACCGAAGCCCAAGGTCCAGGAAACGGCATTGACGATGTGATGAAGAGCAGGCTCCAAGCCAGTCCGGCAAGGCCGGCGTAGCCCAGGATTAGTCTTATTCGCAGTGAAAGGTTAGCAATCACGGGAGCAGCTATCGCTAGAAGCGAGCCAATCCCAAGCTCCCAGGCCCGTGACGCCGTCGAAAAGTACGCGACGGTGGGATTTGCAGAACTTTCCCAGATCGAGAAAGCAAAAGTCGTTCCAATTATCGCGGCGACGACTGTACCGAGGACGAATCGCGCCCTATTGGGTCTCAACCTCATTCTTTCCACGATGAACCCAAGGACTATGACAATCACCCACGGCCAGACGACATAGAATTGCTCTTCAACCGCCAAGGACCAAAAGTGTTGAAGTGGTGAGACGGGACCCCCGGCATGCATATAGTCAGTGCCGATTGCCGCGAGGTGCCAATTTGTCCCGAACACCAGAGACCAGAGGGCGTCCTCTGTTACGTCTTGGGCCCGTCCTCGGGAGAAGACCAGCCACGAACACGCAACTGTCGTCGCGAGGACGATGATAGCCACCGGAACGATGCGGCGGACACGGCGTCGGTAAAAGTCAGCGAAAGAGATGCTTCCCCGACTCTCGTGTTCTCGTAACAAGAGTCCCGTAATTAGGAAACCAGAGATGACGAAGAATATGTCTACGCCCACGAATCCACCGACCGGGTAACCCAACATGTGGTCGGCAACGACTGCAAGAACAGCTAGAGCCCTCAGCCCCTGTACGTCTGGCCGAAAGGTGGTAGTCGTCTTCGACTTCCTTTGGGCAGGTAGAACCTTATGCGCAGTCTGAGTCATGCTTCCCCCATAAATGACAGATATCAATGGGTATCTTACGTGAAGATAAGGCTACCTACTTTAGTGCCGGGCCCGATGGTCTCTCGTGCGCGAGCTCAACGGACCCTCCTAACCCACCCGCTCCATCCCAAACTCCTCCACGCGCCTGCCCACACCCAGCAGCTCAGCAATAGCGGCAATAGTGCGCTCCGCAGCGAGCCCATCTCCATACGGGTTCACCGCGTTCGCCATGGCCTCAAAGTGCAACTCATCGTGAAGCAGCCGGCTCACCTCGGCTACGATCCGCTCTTCGTCCGTGCCGATCAGCGCCACGGTCCCGGCTTCCACGGCTTCGGGGCGCTCGGTGTTGTCGCGCATCACCAGGACGGGCTTGCCCAGGCTCGGTGCTTCTTCCTGAACTCCACCCGAGTCGGTCAGGACAACATGGGCGAGGGAGAGCATCCGCGTGAACTCGCCGTAGGCCAAGGGCTCCGTGACCAGGACATTCGGCTTACCGGACAAAGCAGGAAGCACCGCCTCGCGGACCACGGGGTTCTTGTGCGCCGGCAGGACGATCGTCAGCTCGGGTTCGGCGTCGGCAATCCGTGCAAGGGCCCGACCAACACCGCGCATCGCATCGCCTTGGTTCTCGCGGCGGTGCGTCGTCACCAGCAAGATACGTCGCCCACTGGAAGCAAGAGACTCCAGTGCAGGATCAGAGAACGGCACCTGCTTATCCACCGTGGTCAGCAACGCGTCGATCACCGAATTGCCCGTAACCACGATGTCCGCAGCGATAACGCCCTCGGCCAGCAGGTTCGCCCGGCTGGTGGTGGTCGGTGCCAGGTGGAGGGAGGCGATCTGGCTGGTGATCTTGCGGTTGGCTTCCTCGGGGAAGGGGGAGAGCAGGTTCCCGCTGCGGAGTCCGGCCTCTACGTGGACCACCGGAATACCGTGATAGAAAGCAGCGATGGCGCCGGCGGTAGAGGTAGTGGTGTCGCCCTGGACAATCACCGCGTCCGGCCGGACGGAAGAAAACAAAGTGTCGAGCCCGCTCATCGTGCGGGTCATGATGTCCGTCAGGGATTGGCCAGGCTGAAGAATGTTGAGGTCGTGGTCCGGGGTGATCCCAAAGAGCTCGTTGACCTGATCCAGCATTTCACGGTGTTGTCCGGTAACCGTTACCACGCACTCGAACAGCTCCGACTCCATCAATGCGCGCACTATCGGCGCCATTTTGATGGCTTCCGGCCGCGTCCCAAAAATAGGCATGATGGTGTGCACGTATTACCCCCATAAAGACCGGCCCGAAGGCACCAGAAACTAGTGCAATCCTAACCGCTCAAAAACCCCGGAAATTCACCAGAACCCTTAGCATTCCGGGCGAATCCAGACATCAAAAAGCCCTCCGGTTTCCACCACGAAACGCCACAGCCAACCGACAGGGGAGAGCTGCGGTTCGGTGCCCACCATCTGCACGTCGGCAGCGATGCATTGCTTCATCAAAGTCCCGGCCCTGAGCACGTGATAGTCGGACGTCACCACAGTCACCGATTTCCACCCGCGCTCCGCTGCCAGCTCCCTGAGGCGGGCAGCTTCACCACGGGTGTTCAGCGGATCCGGACGGAAGCAGTCAAGGTGGGCGTCGCCGTCGTGCGTTTGGCATTACTCATCCGAACCGGCGTTGGCGGGCAGGCCCGTGGTGACCACCACCAGGTCCGGAATGTCCAACTGCTCCCTCAAGGACAAACCCACCGGGAGCCGCTCGTCGCTCATCCCGCCCAACACCACAATGGCGTCGGTCCGTTGGGGAGTGGCGTGGGGCGGGTTGTGGAACAGCTGGTAGGCCCCGATCAGCCACAGCAGCCCGGCGAGCACACCGGCAATAAGAGTCCAGGCAACCTTGCGTCGAAACGTCACCGGGTATCGACGTCTTCGAATACCAGGAACGTCTGCGTATCCAGGATGCCCTCCATGGACTGCAGCTGGTCGAAGATCACGCGGCGCAGATGGATGTTGTCGGTGGCGCGGACCAGGAGGATGACGTCGAAGTCACCGCCTACCAGGGCAATGTGATGGATCTCCGGGATGGCCCGCAGTTGCTCCTTCAGCTCACGCCACGAATGTTGCTGGACTTTCAACGTCACGTACGCGGAGGAGCGAAGGCCGGCTTTGATGGGATCCACCAGGGCTGTGAACTTGGTCAGCACGCCCTCGCCGGTGAGCCGGGCAATCCGGGTATAGGCGTGCGCGCGGCTGATGTGCACGTTCTCCGCAACCTGGGTGATGGACATGCGCCCGTCGGTGGTGAGCTCACGGATGATGTCCCGGTCCACACTGTCCAGCGGTACGGCGGTCTGCTCCGCCTCCGTCTCACTCAAAGCACGCTCCAATTCGTCTACGGCACAGGCGCGTAACCCAGCTCACAAATACAATCTGTCTTTCAGAATACCCAGTTCAGGCAAGGGCTTCCATGATTTGGCCGAAAGCTGGATACGAAACTTCGCCGGGGAACATACTGGAAGCACATAGTGGCTAGAGAAGGACGGACCAATGACGATCCACGCAGACCACTCTGCGCCCGAAACGGCTGTAGAGGACCAGGCTGCTGACGTTCGGACAAAATTCGGCATCAGCGTTGAGGACTACATGCTCCCCGCCCGGCACCAGATCCAAATGGTGAACCCGGACGGCACCCTCCGCCCGCACGACGAGCAAGGCACCGAACCCGGCCACGAGTACCCCACGCCCAGCGATGCTGAACTGATGGCCGCTTACGAGCAGCTCGTCGTCGGACGCCGCGTCAACGACCAGAACTCAGCGCTGGTCCGGCAGGGCCGCATGGCCGTCTACCCCTCAAGCCACGGCCAGGAAGCCTGCCAGGTGGCAGCTGCCATGTGCCTCAAGGAAGGCGACTGGCTGTTCCCCACCTACCGTGATGCCGTTGCCGTCATGACCCGCGGCGTGGACCCGGTGGAAGTGATGACCATCTTCCGCGGCGACTGGCACGGAGGATACGACCCCAAAGAGCACAACGTCGGCATCCAGTGCACCCCGCTCACCACCCAGCTGCTGCACGCCGTCGGCGTCGCCCATGCCGCGAAGCTGCGCGGCGAAGACACCGTAGTAATGGCCATGTGCGGCGACGGTGCCACCAGCGAAGGCGATTTCCACGAGGCACTGAACTTCGCCGCCGTCTTCCACCTGCCCGTCATCTTCTTCGTGCAGAACAACAAGTACGCCATCTCGGTCCCGCTGAGCCACCAGTCCGTGGCGCCGTCGCTCGCCCACAAGGCTGTCGGCTACGGCATGGCCGGTGAGCGCGTGGACGGCAACGACCTCGTCGCGTTGCTCGCCGTCATGGACCGCGCTGTGAAGCTGGCGCGCGAAGGCTCGGGACCGCTGCTGATCGAGGCCCACACCTACCGCATGCAGGCCCACACCAACGCCGACGACGCCACGCGCTATCGCCCGGACAGCGAAGTTGCCGAGTGGCAGGCCAAGGATCCGCTGACCCGCATGAAGGCCTACCTGACGGACAAGGGCCTGTTGGATGACGCAGCATCCTCGCGCATCGCTGAGCACGCGGAAGACGTTGCCACCCAGCTCCGCGAAGGCCTCGGCGAGGACGTGCCGGTGCAGCCGCTGGACCTCTTTAAGTACGTCTTCGACAAGCAAACCCCGCAGTTGAAAGAACAGTCTGAGCTGCTGGCTGACGAACTCGCCCGCGAGGAGGGTGCAAAATGACCATCACCACGTCCGTGAACGGAAACGTCAGCGCCGCCACCGCCAGCGCCGCCGCCTCAGCCGCAGCGACCGCCGAGGCGAGCGGCCCGCAGAGCCTCACCATGGCCAAGGCACTCAACACGGCGATGGCCGACGCCATGCGCGCCGACTCTTCAGTCCTGGTCTTCGGCGAAGACGTCGGCATCCTCGGCGGAGTCTTCCGCATCACCGACGGCCTCATGGCCGAATTCGGTGAACAGCGCTGCTTCGACACCCCGCTGGCCGAGTCCGGCATCGTGGGCATGGCCGTGGGCATGGCCATCAACGGCATGCGGCCCGTCATCGAAATGCAGTTCGACGCCTTCGCCTACCCGGCCTTCGAACAGATCGTCAGCCACGTCGCCAAGATGCACAACCGCACCAAGGGCAAGCTCAAAATGCCCATGGTCATCCGTGTTCCCTACGCCGGCGGCATCGGGGGAGTGGAGCACCACTGCGACTCCTCCGAGTCCTACTACGCCCACACCGCCGGCCTGAAGGTCTACACCCCGGCCACCGTCGCCGACGGTTACCGCATGCTCCGCGAAGCCATCGACTCCGATGACCCCGTGATGTTCATGGAACCCAAGAAGCTCTATTGGTCCAAGGACCAGGTGGACTTGGGTGCCTTGCGGGCAGAGCACGACGCCGGGACCTCCACCGAGGGCCGCGCGGCTGTCGCCCGTCCCGGCACGGACGCGACGCTCATCGCCTACGGCCCGTCCGTTCCCACGGCGCTCGCAGCCGCAGCTGCCGCCGCTGAGGAGGGCCGCTCGCTCGAGGTCATCGACGTCCGCACCATCGTCCCCTTCGACGACGAAACCGTCTGCGCGTCCGTACGCAAGACGGGACGCGCCGTCGTGATCGCCGAGGCCCACGGCTTCGCGTCCGTGTCCTCCGAAATCGTGGCGCGCGTCCAGGAACGCGCGTTCCACTACCTGGCCGCGCCCATCCGCCGCGTGACCGGCTTCGACGTCCCGTTCCCGTCTCCCAAGTTGGAGCACTACTACTTGCCAAGCGTCGACCGCATCCTCGACGCCGTCGACGACCTTCAGTGGGAGGACTAACCATGAGCTCAGATCTGCAGGTATTCCGTCTGCCCGACCTCGGCGAAGGACTCACCGAAGCCGAACTCGTGAACTGGCTAGTGGCCGTGGGGGACCAGGTCAAGGTCGACCAGCCCATCGCCGAAGTCGAGACCGCCAAGTCCATGGTTGAGGTGCCCTCGCCTTACGCCGGCACCGTCGCCGAACTGCACGGGGAGGCAGGCCAAACGCTCGACGTCGGCAAGCCGCTGATCTCGATTGCTCGCGTTGGTGCGGGGTCGGGTTCGGGTCCGGTTGCTGGCTCGGCTGCTGGGACTGGCGCGCCGGCTGCTGCTGCTCCGGCGGCTGCCGATGATGCTGTGTCTACTGGTATTCCGGCCTCGGCCGAGGTTTCCGCAGCTGCTGAGACGTATCGGACCGAGGAGAAGGCTGGCTCGGGGAACGTGCTCATCGGTTACGGCACGCCTGGGGGAGCCACGGGTGGCCGGACCCGACCGCGGAAGACGAGTGTCGCCGTCGTCGAGCCTGCCGCTGTTCCTGAGGTGTCGTTTGAGCCCGCTGTGGCCGGGACGCGTATCCCGGGTAAGCTCAGCGCTGTCATTTCCCCGCTGCTGCGGAAGATGGCGCGCGACCACGGTGTTTCGCTGGACTCGATCGAGGGTTCGGGTGCCAGTGGGCTGATCATGCGCCGGGACGTCGAAGCTGCGATTTCTGCGCCGGAGGCTCCGGCTGCTACGGCTCCGGCTCCTGCTGTTGCGGCTGCCGCCTCCGCTGGCGAGGGCTCCGTTGATGGCCGGACCGGCCTGGCGGTGTCGGCGCGGACGCCTGTTCGTGGAGTGCGCAAGGCCGTGGCTGCGAACATGACGAAGAGCCGCTCGGAAATCCCCGAAGCGACCGTTTGGGTGGACGTCGATGCCACGGCGTTGCTGGAGATGCGTGCCGAACTGAAGAAGCGCGCGCCGCACGATACCCCCGGTCTGCTGGCCTTCATTGCTCGTTTTGTCACGGCTGGGTTAAAAAAGTACCCGGCCTTGAACACGCGCTTTGAGACCGCTGCCGATGGCTCGCAGGAGATCGTGGGCTTCGACGGAATCAACCTCGGTTTCGCCGCCCAGACCGACCGCGGACTCGTGGTCCCGTCCGTACGGAACGCGCACACGATGAGTGCCCGCGAACTGGACGCCGAGATCCGGCGACTCACCGCCGTCGCACGTGACGGAAAGGCGACCCCGACGGAACTGGCCTCCGGCACCTTCACGCTGAACAACTATGGCGTGTTCGGCGTCGACGGTTCCGCGGCGATCATCAACTATCCCGAGGTCGCGATGCTCGGAGTAGGCCGGATCATCGACAAGCCCTGGGTAGTCAACGGCGAGCTGGCCGTCCGCAAGGTGACCGAGCTGACGCTGGCGTTCGACCACCGCGTGTGCGACGGCGAAACCGCCGCGGGCTTCCTCCGCTACATCGCCGACGCCATCGAAAACCCCGGCGGCGCCCTCGCAGACATGTAGCCCCGACCCTCTCTCACATCCCCCGGGCTTGAACCCAACGCTCGCTCACATCCCGCGCTTAAACGCCGAGAAGGACCCCGACTTGAACAGTCGGGGTCCTTCTCCTATAAGTTCCTCAGTGCTTGAAGTCTGCCGAGATCTCGGCGAGCGTGCGCCCCTTGGTCTCGGGAGCGAGCCATTGCGAGAGGATTGCGCCGAGGAATGCGACGACGGCGGCCACCACCATGCTGGGACCCATGCCGATGTTGGCGATCGCCCACGGCAGGGCGAAGGTGCCGAGCGCGGCTCCGATGCGGCTGAAGGCCGCGGCGAAGCCCATGCCGATGCCGCGCAGGTGACCGGGGAAGACCTCGGCCGGATAGACCTGGGTCATCGTGGTGTAGCCGGCGTTGAAGAAGGAGAAGGCCAGGAACAGCGCCAGAACCAGGATGGCCGGTGCGTCCGCCCAGACTCCGATGACCAGCAGGATTCCCGCACAGAGCCACTGCCCCGGGACGGTGAGGATCCGGCGGCCGAGCCTGTCGATCAGTAGAACAGTGGTGACAACACCAGCAGCCGCGAGTGCGGACAGGCCGACGCCGCCAGCCCAGCCTCCACCGAAGCCGAATTGGTTGAGTACTTCGTCGGCGAACGTTGCGATTGCGAAGTAGGGGGTGACTGCGCAGAACCAGAAACCTGCGGTGAAGAGGGTGGTCTTCCAGTATTGCTTGGAGAACAGCATTGAGAAGGACGCATTCTTGATGGTGCTCCGGCTCTGCGCCGCCTGGGCCTCCTGGAGCATCCTCAGGTTGATCTCTTCGGTGATGCTGTCATGCATTTGCGGTGATTCGACGTACTTGCGTGCGATCGCCAGTGCTTCGTCGCGCCGGCCCTTTGTAATGAGCCAGCTCGGCGATTCGGGGAGGCCGATACGCGCGACGAACAGGACGGCTGCGAGTACAGTGCTCGTGCCGATGACGATGCGCCACGGGGCGCCGGCGTCGTGCAGGAGCGTGCCGATGATGAACGCCATCATGAAGCCGACGTACCAAGCGATCAGAGTCAGCCCGAGCAGTCGCCCGCGGAGTTTGGGAGGGGAGAACTCTGACAGCAGCGGTCCGCCGATCGAGTACTCGCCGCCGATTGCGACGCCCATGAAGAACCGGATGATGGCCAGCTGGATTACGGCGCCGTCTCCGGAGGTTACGAAGAACTGGGCAGCTGAGGCGGCCAGGAACAGGCCCATGTCCACGAGGAACATGGGCTTACGTCCGAACTTGTCAGCCGCCCACCCGGCAATCGGGGACCCGACGAAGATGCCAACCAGCGGTCCTGCAGCGATCAAACCCAGGGACAGTGCGTCGAGCTGGAGATCTGAGCGCATGAGTCCAGTGACGGGGCCGATGATTCCGAGGATGTAGCCATCGAGGAACATACCGCCGATGAAGACAGCGACCAGCCGAAACATGAAGCGGCGTTTGAATGTGGAGCTGGTCTCTTTTGGTACGGGGGCGTCGACGGCGGCCGTCGTCTTGGTCGGGTGGATCATGGAGGTGTGTTCCCTTCTGGCTTCAGCGAAAAACGCTGACGGCACCAGAGCGCCGTTTTCTAGACGTGCGGACAGTCGCAGACCTTAGCGACCAGTGGACGAGGCCGGCTGGCTCGATGCCAGCGGATTGCCGCGCTGGGCCCGCGACGCCGGAGCCACGTTTTGATGCCCGGCACTCCTGCGAGACCCATTGAGATCAGCGCCTCGAACCCGGGCGCATCAAAAATGTGACATACGACTCATATATCAGAACTTTAGAGGTGTGATCGGCCTCGGTCAATAGCCTGAGTGTTAATTAGTTCTCACCAGCAGTGCCTGCTTCTTCGACGCAGCCCTTCGCATCCGAGGCTTCCCCTGCCGTGAGCTTGCTCACTATGACTCGCTTTCACGTCACGTTTTAGGAGCCGACTACTACTTCATAAGTGGTTGCGCATCAGGCGACGAACCCGGCTGACCGGACACAGCCCGGAGTGATCAGCTCTTGATGCCTTTCCATTCGTCTCGCAACTCATTCGATGAAGGAACAAAATGCTTAAGCGATTCGTCGGGGCCCTTGCCGCGACCACGACATTGGCAGCGGGGGTGTTCGCTGCACAGTTTGCAATATCGCCAGCCGCCGTGGCATCGACACCCTCAGCGGCTGCAACTACTTTTGAGGCACCACTGTGTCCGGGGACTACGTTTAGTGAACCTTCCCCCGACACCACGGTCAACGGAACGAATCTGGACAATTACAACAACGGGCTGGTAGTCCCGCTTTACAATTACCAGGGCGAGGGGCCGGAGGGTCTCACCACTCTTCCGCCTCTTTGCGGTACGCGTTACGAAACCGAAGCAGAGGGGGGTCCCGTAGGCGGTGGCCCGGTTAGTGCTTGGATGTTCTGTACTGACGTCATCTTGCACTCGTGCTTCGACGGTCGCCCTCTGGACGATGATCCTGAGAAAAATGCCGATATGACCGATTTCCAGCGGCGTGTATTCGCCTACGTTGTTCAGAACGGCTATCAGTACAACGATGGTGTCACCAATAAATTTGTTAGGCCGGACGCCGATTCCGCTGATCGATACAGGTTGCAGCGCCTGGCTTGGTGCGTCAAGGACTACGAGTATCTGACCGGCACGAGCATTACCATCTGTGACAATGCTGGTCTGAGTCCTGACAAGATCAACGAGACGTTCGCTTTCCTTTCCCAGCCGTCAGTGCCGCAAATCAGTGTCACGCCGGTTTCCCAGTCGCAGGTCGTCGGGCAGGAAAGCAGGATCACTGTGACCACAAACATCGCAGAGACACCAATCCAGCTCTCCGCGACCAACGGTACCTTTGTGCTGTGCCCCGGAGAGTCTGACGCCGTTTTGAACGGAGATGTCCTGACGGTCAGCACTCCCTCCTCAGCCGGATCCTCGGTGGACGTAGACCTTTGCACAACCAGCCAGGCTGCTGGAACAGTCTCTGTTGACCTCTCGGTTCTGCCGGTGACGGAAGACAGCTTGAACTGGTACAGCAACGGTGACGACAATTGCCAAGTGTTTGCCGTGTTTGCCCGCGCCGAGGCTCAGACGATCTCAGCATCTGCCCAGATCAACTACGGCCTAACGCCGACGCCGACGCCGACTCCGTCGCCGACGGATACTCCGACGCCGTCTCCGTCGCCGACGGATACTCCGACTGAGACGCCGACTCCGAGCCCGTCGCCGACGGATACCCCGACGCCGACTCCGTCGCCGACGGATACCCCGACGCCGACTCCGTCGCCGACGGATACTCCGACTGAGTCGCCGACGCCGTCTCCGTCGCCGACGGATACTCCGACTGAGACGCCGACGCCGAGCCCGTCGCCGACGGATACCCCGACTCAGACCCCACGGCCGAGCCACTCGGAAACGCCACGGCCTAGCCACTCGGAAACCCCACGGCCGAGCCACTCCGATACCCCGGAGCCGAGGGAATCAGGCGCACCGACAACGGGTGCTCCGGTAATTTCCGTTCCTACAACGGACGCTCCGGCAGGCGATTCATCGAAAACCGGTGGCTCCGGCAGCGGTCTGGCCTACACGGGAACCCAGGTTGCTCCCTTCGTTGCGGCAGCTGCGGCACTCTTGGCCTTCGGTATCGTCCTGATGATCCTCGCTCGCCGCAGGGCAGCATCGCGTCACAGCTAACGCCTGACGCTTAGTCTGTGGCAACAGTGCGGCCCGGAAGCTCATGCTTCCGGGCCGCACTGTACCCCGTCACAATCGCTCCATTTACACCAGAGAGCCGATAGTCCGCTTACAATTCTCTGGGGGTCAGCTGGTGGTCTCCAGTTGCCCGCGATCAGCCGTTCAAGGCTGCCCGCGATTTTCCCTAGGATGCCCCAGTGAAAAATCCCCGACTCCGCCCTGTAAGAGCCGTTGGCATAGCCATGACCACTCTTCTAATTGGCGCTGGCTTGGCCGTTCAGCCTGCCGCAGCCGATAAGATCGACATCATTCCGAGCACCCCGAAGGTCCTCAAGCCCGCCGCCGACGTCCCCACGGACCAATTCATTGTGGGCATTCGGGACAGCGCCGCCCAAACAGCCGCAGTGAAGGCCGAGAACGCAGCGGATCATGCAGCTACCAAGCTGGGTGTCGCCGCCAAGAGTTCCCGCGAGAATGCCACCGGCGGCCACGTCATCAAGCTCGACGAAGCACTCTCGGGATCTGAAGCCCAGGCCTTCGTTGAAACCCTCCGTGCAGATCCCAACGTGGCCTACGCAGAGCCCGACGCCATCATGCGCCCGACCTCGCATTCGCAGGACTACGGGTACTTGGAGCAGTGGAACCTGTGGGACAACCTTTCCGGCATCCGCACTCCCGGAGCCTGGGACTACAACCATGGCGAAGGCGTAGTGGTTGCGGTGGTGGACACCGGCATCACCAGCCACCCGGAACTCAACGCCAACGTGCTGCCCGGCTACGACATGATTTCCAGTGCTGCAGATGCTCGTGATGGAAACGGCCGGGACCCCGATCCCACCGACCAGGGTGACTGGGTACCCGCGGAAGAGTGTGAAGCCGGCAGTCCTGCCATGAACTCTTCCTGGCACGGAACCCACGTGGCTGGAATCGTGGCAGCGCTGGGGAACAACAAAATCGGCATCTCCGGCGTTGCTCCAAGCGCCAAGATCCTTCCGGTCCGGGCCCTCGGCGTCTGTGGCGGGTACACATCGGACATCGCAGATTCCATCATTTGGGCGGCAGGTGGCGTGGTTACTGATGTTCCCGTGAACCCCAACCCGGCCAAGGTGATCAACCTTAGCTTTGGCGGCACCGCAGTGTGCTCCGCCACGTACCAGAACGCCATCAATACTGCCTACAACGCAGGCGCCGTGGTTGTGGCCTCTGCCGGAAACTCCAACGTTCCAGCAGCTGACGCGAGTCCCGCAAACTGCCAGAACGTGATTGCCGTGGGAGCCAGCGACAAAACTGGAGCCCGGGCCTCGTACTCCAACTACGGCCCCACCGTGGACATCACGGCGCCCGGCGGCGACATGTCCGTGGACGTCAGCCGTGGCATTCTGTCCACGCTGAACTACGGGACAACAACTCCTGGTGAGCCTGCTTTCGCCTGGATGGAGGGGTCGTCCATGGCCGCTCCCCATGTGGCCGGTGTTGCAGCGCTTCTCATGTCCGCGCAAGGCGGCGCAGTTACCCCTGCCCAGGTGGAGCAGCAGCTCAAGGAAACGGCGCGGCCATTGCCTGGAGGCTGCTCCGTCGGTTGCGGCGCGGGCCTGGTGGATGCGACGGCGGCACTGAAGAAGTTCGGCGGGACGGCTCCCGCCATAGCGCCGAACAAGAAGCTCACCGACTTCAACGGTGACGGCACAAGCGACGTTATTGCACGCGATGGCAGTGGGGCACTGTGGCTGTACCGCGGCAACGGCTACGGAGGATGGAAGGGCGCCCGCACCCAGATCGGTGTGGGCTGGAACGGCATGACTTCCATCGAGGCGCCGGGTGACTTCAACGGCGACGGCTATGCAGATGTCATCGCCCGCGATGGCAACGGCGTGCTCTGGCTCTACCCCGGTAACGGATTCGGTGGTCTGCTGGGTGCCCGTCAGATCGGTGCCGGCTGGAACGTCATGACCTCCATCAAGGCGCCGGGCGACTTCAACGGCGACGCGACAGCTGACATCATCGCCCGCGATGGCAACGGCGTGCTCTGGCTCTACCCGGGCAACGGCACTGGCGGTTGGCTGCAGCCGCGTCAGATCGGCGCCGGCTGGAATGTCATGACCGCCATCGACGGCGTCGGGGATTTCAACGGTGACGGCAAAGCTGACGTCATTGCCCGCAATGGCTCCGGCGCACTTCTGCTCTACCCCGGCAACGGCTCGGGTGGGTGGCTTGGTACCAGCCAGATCGGTTCGGGCTGGAACATCTTCAACGCCCTCGAAGCTCCCGGCGATTTCGACGGCGACGGCAAGGTTGACGTTCTCGGCCGCACCACGGGCGGTGACCTGATCTTGTACGCAGGCAACGGCGCAGGCTGGTGGCTGTACTCCGCGCAGGTAGGCGCAGGCTGGAACGTCATGACGGCCATTCTCTAAATCCCTGTACCAACGGCTCGGTTCATTCCGCGCTCTCCCAGCTTTCCGTGGGTAGAGTAGAGGCCTGAACATCGCCGGATTGCAGTGGATACGGAGAACGCATTGTCAGCTTGGCTGGAACTTGGACCGGACAACTACGTCTTGGAAACCGAGGGATCGTTACTCAACACCGGGCTGGTGGTGGGCTCTGAGCTCGCCATGGTCATCGACACCGGCTGCGGCCCGCGCCAGGGCCGCGAGATCCTTGCTGCGGTGCGTGAAAAAACCCAGCTGCCGCTGGTTGTCGTGAACACCCACGCGCATTACGACCACTTCTTCGGTAACGCAGTCTTCGCTGACGACGGCGTTACCGAGTTTTGGGCGCACGCCAACTGTGCGGCCACTATCGAACGCGACGCCGACAACCAGCGACGCTTCGTGGCCACCAACGAACCCGAGATGGCAGCGGGGGAGGGCGACGCCGTCGAGATCGTCGTCCCGAATGCGCTGGTCCGCGACCAACCTGTTCTGGTTGACCTTGGGGGCATCACTGCAACGCTCTTCTACCTGGGACGTGCCCACACGGACGGCGACCTGCTGGTAGGAACCAGCACCACCCTTTACGTTGGTGACCTCGTCGAACAGGGAGCGCATCCTTCATTCGAGGATTCCTTCCCGGAAGAGTGGGCTGATGCCCTGCGGCACATTTCCGCCCTGCGTCACCGTTATGAGTTCCTGGTCCCGGGCCACGGAAAACATGTCAGCGACGAGTTCGTCAAGACCATGGCCCACACCATGAGCACCGCGGTTCGCCAGGCAACCCAGTCCATCCGTGACATGCCCTCTGACGCAACCAAGGCCATTCCCGTGCTTCCGTACGGCCCGGAACAGTCGCGTTGGTTCATCAAGAGGCTCCAGGAAACCAACGCCCATGGCCGCACCTCCTTGGGAACGGCGGACTTCGGCCCGAGCGAGACGGGTTCCTACCCCTCGTAACAAGGTTCCTTACAAATTTGTCATCTTGTTTACTCCCAGGCATGGACTAATGGCGTAAGACCGTCTTAGGATGAATTCGACCATTGGTTCGCGACTACCTGGGGGTGTCGAGATGAGGGGTTCACGCGTTTTCCCGCGTGCTGCCAGCATTCTCCGCTCTGTCATGGTCGCGGGCGCAGGCACCGCAATCTGGATGGCACTCTCAGCCACAGCCGCCGACGCGAACACAGGCTCGGACAAGAACCTTTTGGACAGTGTCACATCGTCCAGTTCCATCACCGTCCCGGTGCCCAACGTTCCTCTCCCGGCCACTGTCAAAGGGTTGCTGCCGGCTGATCAGGTCAACGTTCCCGTCCCCGCAGTCACTCCCGTGGTTCA
Organism: Paenarthrobacter nicotinovorans; assembly: GCF_007670255.1. Taxonomy (GTDB): domain Bacteria; phylum Actinomycetota; class Actinomycetes; order Actinomycetales; family Micrococcaceae; genus Arthrobacter; species Arthrobacter nicotinovorans_B. Next base: position 188,260 of record NZ_SZVS01000002.1, read on the forward strand.
GCACGTGGCCGGCGCGGTGGATGATGCAGTGGGCGCCGTCCCGGTAGCCAACCAAATTCTCCCCGCAAACACAGCGGGAACCATCGTGAACACCGTGGTGACACCTGTCACCGATCCTGTGGACCAAATCGTCAACGTAGTGGTTCCGCCGGTGAACTCCCTCGTGGAACCGGTGCGGTTGGAGCCGGTGACGGACGCAGTCAACCCGGTTGTGGAACCCATTGTGGGCGTCGTGGACACCGTCCTGCCGCCCCTGGACACAGTGGTTCCGCCCATCACGATTCCACCTGTTGTGGTGCCTCCGGTTACGGTCCCTGATTCCGATCTGCCTGGCATTCCTGGCGCGGATGCTTCAGTAGCTCCGGCCTCACCGGACGCGGGCACCGAGCCATCAGCCGGCGTCGTAAGTTCTCCGGAGCCCACCGGCAGCCTGGCTGTTCAAGCCGAACAGTCCTCTGAGGCAGGGCTCTCGGTGGACGCGTCGTGGCTGGCAAACACGCGGAACTTCGGGCCCACAGGCATCACAGCGGTGCTTGGCGGATCCTCCCCTGTTGCCGATCCTGCGGCCCCGTCCGGGCTGCCGGGCGACTTCGACGCCCTCCCGTCCGGCCTTGCCGGCAGTGGTTCCGGCGGGTCCTCCAACGGGCCGCCAAACCCGGCGGCAGCATTTCTTCACGACGCACTGATCATTCCCGCTGACGCACTTCCTGGCCTCGCAACGGCCAGCGATGAACAACATCCAAAGCCGGTCTCATTCGACCCCGGCTCATCTCCTGACTAGTTCCCCGCCTTGCTGCACCAGCTTTAGCGGCAGACGGCTCGACAGACGATCCGTGATTGGACGTCTCCGGAAACTAGATCTTCAGGAGAAACACACCATGAACACGACCATTCGCAAGTGCCTGATCGGCACCTGCTTTGCAGGGGGCATGATTGTCCTCAGCGCCACCGCGGCAAACGCCGCAGATACCACCAGCGGCAGCGACGGACTCCTTTCCGGCACGCAGGTGGTGGCGCCAGTAACAGCACCAGTCAGCCTCGGCGCAACTTCTTTGGGCCTGGTAGGGGACTCGGCAGCAACCAGTTCGGCAGCACCCGCTGCCGCTACGGGTTCAGCGCCCGCCACCACCACCGGTTCCAACGGCATCGGCTCCGGAACACAAGTTGTCGCTCCGGTCACGGTGCCCGTAAGCCTGGGCTCGTCGTCAGTGGGTCTGCTGGGGGGCTCCACTGCGACGAGCTCAGCCACACCTGCCGCCCCCGCTGGGTCAACAAGTTCGACGCCGACAGCCACAACAGGCGGCGGCGACGGTATCGCCTCGGGAACCCAAGTTGTGGCACCGGTGACGGTTCCCATCACGGTTGGTTCGACGTCGGTGGGCGTCCTGGGTGATTCCTCGGCTACAGCGCGTTCGACCGGTACGTCCGGCGGCACGGCTCCTGCTTCATCGGGTGCTTCCACTTCCGGTTCTGATGGCGTTGCTTCGGGGACGCAGGTTGTTGCTCCGATTACTGCGCCGGTGAACGTTGGTTCGGTCGGTGCTGGGGTGTTGGGGGATTCCTCGGCTACCTCGGGTTCGACCGGTACGTCCGGCGGCACGGCTCCTGCTTCATCGGGTGCTTCCACTTCCGGTTCTGACGGCATTGGTTCGGGGACGCAGGTTGTTGCTCCGATTACTGCGCCGGTGAGCGTTGGTTCGGTCGGTGCTGGTGTGTTGGGTGATTCCTCGGCTACGTCCGGTTCGACCGGCACTTCCGGTGGCACGGCGCCTGCTTCATCCGGGGCTTCCACTTCCGGTTCTGACGGCATTGGTTCGGGGACCCAGGTTGTTGCTCCGATTACTGCTCCGGTGAGCGTTGGTTCGATCGGTGCTGGTGTGTTGGGTGATTCCTCGGCTACGTCGGGTTCGACCGGCTCCACCGGTGGCTCAACCGGTACCACTCCGGGTGCCAGCACTTCCGGCTCTGACGGACTCCTTTCAGGTACACAGCTGATCGTTCCGATCACCGCTCCTGTCACCATTGGCTCGACCTCGGTAGGCATCGGTGGCGGTTCTACCGGCAACGTAACCCCTCCTGTTGTCACCCCTCCGGTAGTTACGCCTCCTGTTGTCACCCCGCCGGTAGTTACGCCTCCCGTTGTCACCCCGCCGGTAGTTACGCCTCCGACCGAGACCCCGATCACCGGAAGCCCCTCGACCGGTGGAGAAACCGGTGTTGATGAGCCCATCGGTGGCGCCGTAACGGGTGGCGCAACGAACAGTGGCGCTACTAACGGAAGCCTCACCGGCGGAACCATCCAGACCGCGGGCAGTGTTCACTCACTGGTTACTACCCAAGGTTCCGTGACCGCGGCAGCCTCCACCGCCGTCGGAAGCGCCAAGACCTTGGCTGCAACTGGTCTGAACAACAGCTTCGTACTCTGGGCAGGAGCAATGCTCCTCATGGGCCTGGTACTGACCGCCCTTGGTCGTCGGAAGGCAGCAGCCAGCCGTCGCTAGGGCTGAGCGGTAAATCCGCTTCGCATCCAGTTGTTGCGGCTCCGGTCTCCGGAGCCGCAACAACCGCGCGTCAGACCCATGCACCCGTTGCCCCCGATCGCCCCAGTAACCCCTGGTGCGTCGGGCGCGTAAGGGCGCGAACCAGCCCACGAAAGGGTGCGCCTGGCGCGTACGCGTGCGGGCCAGCCCACGTACGGGTGCGCGCCTGACCACGAAAGGCAACGGCGCACTTCCTCAAGTCCTAGGATGAAAGGGATGACCACCACCCAAGCAGACACGAACTTCAGCCTCCGCAGTGTTGCCCTCCCCGCTTTTGGGCCGGCACTGCTGTTCTGTATCGGTGAAGGGGCGGTCCTTCCGGTCATTGCGCTTTCGGCAAGGGACTTGGGCGCATCCGTGGCTGTTTCGGCGTTGATCGTGACGCTCATCGGACTGGGTTCGTGGTTCTTCAACATTCCAGCATCGATCATCACCGAGAAGTTCGGCGAACGATGGTCAATCGTCGGCGCCGGCGCCTTGGGTGCCATGGCGCTTGGCGCAGCCGCTTTTGCCCCGCAGCTCGACCACGGACTGTGGCTGTTGGCCGCATCCATGACGTTGGTGGGCATGTCTGCCAGCGTCTTCAACCTTGCCCGGCAGAAGTTCCTCACAGAGGCCGTACCGGTCATCTTCCGGGCGCGCGCCTTGTCTACGTTAGGCGGCGTCACCAGGATCGGCATCTTCATTGGACCGTTCATCGGTGCCGGAGTGATGCAGTTCGCGGGAATCAGCGGAGCGTACTGGGTAGGTTTCGCAGGGATGATGGCGGCTGCTGCTTTGTCGCTCACCATCCCGGATTTGGTTGCGCCCGAGACGTCCGACGGCGGTCCGCGCCCTCCGGCGTCGACGCTGCGGAGCGTCGCGGTATCGCATGCAGGGGTGTTCCTGAGTGTCGGTTTCGGCATCCTGCTGCTGAGTGCATTGCGTGCTTCACGGCAGGTCGTTATCCCGCTGTGGGCCGATCACCTGGGTCTCGACGCCACCCACGCTTCACTGCTGTACGGCTTGTCGGGGGCAATCGACATGCTGGTCTTCTACCCGGCGGGAAAGCTCATGGACAGGAAGGGGCGGCAATGGGTGGCCATACCATCCACGGTGATCATGGGATCGGCGCTGATCCTGATTCCATTCACCGCAGGCTTCGTCCCCTTGCTCTTGGTGGCGTTGTTGATTGGTTTCGGCAACGGAATCAGTTCCGGACTGATCATGACATTGGGCGCTGACTTCTCGCCGGACAACGGGCGGAGTCACTTCCTGGGCATCTGGCGCTTCATTGCGGACTCTGGCGCCACCGGGGGACCGGTGTTGCTGTCAGGGCTCACGGCTGCCGTCTCCCTCTCCGCCGGTATCTGGGCCACAGGCGTGCTGGGCTTCGCAGCGGCAGCGGTGTTCGCCGTCGCCATTCCGCGCTTGAAGCACCGCCGCAACTACTGAGGCGCGTGGCTTCCCGACCCACTCTCAAGCCGCAACAGCCACAAATCACCCCCATCAGGTTGTTTCATGGCTGTGAGCCGTTGAAAAGAGGTCAGGAAAGCACGCGCTCAGCAGAAGCGGGACGCTTCCACGCCCGGCCGGGCACTTTGCCGGTCACCAGCACCACCGCGAGCACCAGCAGGACCAACCCCCACGTAGCGTTGACTGCGCCAAGAGCCGTGCGCATCACCACGAACGGCGGAATGATGGCCAACGCAGTTGCAACCACGATCCTCCACATCGAAGGCCGCGACGCACCCGGGGCCAGCGCAGTGCTTGCGAGCTCAAGACGGACCAAGGGTATGGAGACCAGCAACACCAAAGCCCACGCCGCCACGTAGAAGAGGGGCCTGCTGACCCACCAGTCAAAGCTTGCCGGTTCGGGGAAGGGCAGGTGCAGCAGCAGCGCAATCCCGAACATCGCGATGATCAGCGGCAAGTGCCACAGATAGATGGTCATGGCCCGGCTGCCTACCACGTACATCACCTTCTGGACCCAGCCAAGCTGCACGCACCGCTGCAGAACAGGGTAGAAGGCCTTCACCAGCAGCACATGGGCCAGGCCCACCAGGATCAGGGGAAACATGGGCGGGTTTTGGCTGGTCAGCATGTCCACCGGGTACGGTCCCGCATGCGTCAACAGCACCAGCGACGCATAGCAACCAGCTGCAGCTAGAACCAGCTGCCACCGCGCAATCCGATCAAAGAACCCGTCGGCGTAGAAGAACCCCAGCTGCTGCAGCAGCCCCCATACGAACACCATGTTCAGCAGTCCGATCGGGTTTGAGTCGAAGCCCCAGGGATTGTGCTCCAAAGCCAAGCGGAAAACATCCACGACGACGGCGCCCGCGGCCAGCGCGGCGATGGTCCGGTAGGGTGCGGCCTCGTGGAGTTTCGCCATAGTTGGCACCATTGCCTGGCAGATCAGGTAAGCAGCAAGGAACCACAATTGAACTCCGGCACCCGCGGCGATCACGGCGAGCAGATCGCCCGGGACGCCCGCCGCCGTCGCACTCCACAACGCAACGGCGAGGAACGCGTACAAGGCGACCGTTGGGCGAACCAGCCGCAGCACCCGGTTCCGCAGGTAATCACCGGCGTCGCCGCCCTTCCGGCGCAGGCTGCGCCATGATGTCAGAGACGCGAAACCGCCCACAACGAAGAAAAGCGGCATGATCTGGCCAAACCATGTGCCCTGGGCGAACCAGCTGAGGGAAGTCAGCGGGTTGTCCACGCCGATTCCGGAGTCGTCCACGTTGATCCCCATCATGAGCAGGTGGACTGCGACAACGGCGAACATGCAGGCTACCCGGATCAAGTCCACAACAAGGTCACGTGAGGCCGGGACCGTTGGGGCGCCGCCGTGCAGCTCGGCTTTCAGTGTGGAAGACATGGGAGCTCCTGCAGTTGGCCACTGTTTATCCATCGAATGGAGTAACTGTACCGCACCGGGAAAGATTCGTCGACGTAATCCACGGAAACCTTGGACGCCGGCGGGTCAGGATCGGCCTTTCCCGTCGTAGCCTAGTGGGGAGGACCCGGCCAATTTCCCGAGTTTGAGGCAGTGCATTGAGGGTCCCCGCCCTATCCCACCAAATCAAGAACGGCAGCGCTGATCACTATGCACATCAGGGAATTTTGGAATCAGCTTTCACCCGAAACGCAGCAATGGCTCATCGACAATCCCGGCAGCGTGATGGTGCCGCGGACGGTGACGACCATCATCAAGGGACAGACCGGCGATGACAGTGCCGTGGATATCCATGGCGCCACCGTGCTGACGGATGAGGACCGCGCCTTCATCCGCGAGCAGGCCCGCCGGGTGCGCAGCGACGCAACGGAGGGCTGAAGCTGGCGGCGGTGCGCCGCCGTCGAGCCTCTAGTTCTTGCGGGCCGCCAGGCCGAACAGCCATGTGCCGCCAAGCGCTGAAAGGTATCCAGCGATGGCTATGAAGGCTGTGCCTGCCCAGAAGTAGTCGATGGTACTGTCGGCGCTGAGTCCGGGCATCACCTGAAGCAGTGAGTAGCCGGCGATCATTAAAGCGACAAGCAAAGCGGCAACCGTAAGCCACACCCAGATCCGGGAGGCGGCCCAGTGCTCGCCGTATCCCTTCCACACGTTCCAGTTGCCTCCGGTTCGCAGGACAAGCCAGCCGGCGGGGAGCATAATGGCGCCCACCACCAGGAAGGCGGCAATGACGTCGGCCGGGCGGTGCCACTGGTTGATGAGGGTGGAGACGCCGGTGGCTACGGCGAACGTGCTTCCGAGGAAGCCGGCCAGGGGACGCCAACGAGGGGAGACCATGAGGAACACAGCTGCCGCGGCGGAGGCGGCAAGGGTGGTGTGACCTGAAGGCAGTGAGTTCAGTTCCAAGGTCTGCACGCCGCGGTCGGGCCGGTCCGGGATGAAGAACTTGAGGATCTGCGTGGCCAGGTTGGCGGCGACGCAGGCGGCCACGGCGATTCCCGCAGCCCTCCAGCGGCGCCGGGCGACGGTCACGAAGAGCACCATGACGGTGGCAATCGCCAGGGAAAGCATGGGGAGCATGTCGAGGAACTCGGTGGAGGCGCGGCCTGCCGTTCCGCTGAGGGCGGTGGCTTCGACCAATGCCGACTCGTCGATGAACTGGCCGGCCGTGGTGCGCACAAAGAAGTAGTACGTTGCCGCGAGGCCCACGATGCTGGCGATGGTGGCCAAGCAAAAGAGAAAACCTGTGCCACTGCCTGCGGCGCGTGCTTCAAGCGGCCGTTTGCTCGGCCTCCCGCTGGTGCGGAATTGCTGGGAACTCATTCTGACTAGACTGCCACAATTCGCTGGACGCCTCATGTGAACCCGGATCTCGCGTGGCGGGGTCCAGTGAGGCGCAAGCAACAATTCTGTGACACTTGACACGTGTTAGGTGCCGGGCATACTGTTCCTAACACGTGTTAGGGAAGGAAAATGACATGTCGGGAACCAATGGGGCTTTGCGCGAATTCACACGTAGAAGTGCCCTCACAGCCCTCGGCGCCGGAATCGTCGGACTCACAGCGGCGTCGTGGCCGCGGTTGACCGGCGCCGATATCCCGGGCCGGGGCGACAACAGCCTCAGCATCGCCATCATGGGTACCGCCGCAGATGCCGCAGCCCGCCAGAAGGTCATCGACGCCTTCGCCAAGGTCCACCCGGAGATCAAGGTCAAGGTCCAGGCCATCCAGGCCGTGGACTGGAAAGACTTCTTCACCAAGATCCTCACAATGGTGGCCGCAGGCACGCCGCCGGACGTCGTGTACGTGGCAACGGAAGGAGCCCAGCTTTTCGCCGAGAAGCTTGCCCACCCGTTGGACGAGTACCTCCGTCGCGATGCCGACCATATGAAGGAGTACTTCGCCGATGTCCACCCGAGCCTGGTGGAAGCCTTTATGTACAAAGGCAGCCTGTTCCAGCTTCCCATCGACTGGAACGCCGCCAACATGTACTACAACACAACGGCGCTCCGGCAGGCCGGCCTTGACCGGCCCGCGGACGACTGGACCCACACCGACTTCCGGGCGACCCTCGCCGCCATGAAGAAGGCGAACCCCAAGGACTTCACGCCGTACTACTGGACCAACAGGCTCTTCGGTGGAGTGGTCCCGTGGCTCTACGCCAACGACACGAGCTTCCTCAAGGAAACCAAATCCGGCGGCGGCGAATGGTTGTGGGACGGCTTCTATGCCAATGACCCCTCCCGCGGCCTCCGCTCGGGCGGCTACCAGTGGCTCGAACCCAACGCAGACGATCCCCGGGTTTTCGAATCATTCGACTACCTCCGCGGACTCGTCAAAGACGGGCTCGGCGTCCGTCCCGAGGAAGGCGGCGGAAGCTCGCTGATCGGCCTCTTCGCCTCCAACCGCATAGGTACGACGCCGGCCGGCGGCTATTGGGTCCAAGGCCTCCATGAGGCGGGGATGACTGAGGACGGATTCGATGTCCAGTTCTTCCCCAAGTGGCGGTCCCAACGGCACCAGTTCGGCACCGCAGGCTACGCGATCATGAAGACGGCCAAGGACAAGGACGCCGCCTGGGAATGGGTGAAATTCAGCTCCAGCCTTGAGGCCATGCGGATCGTGTTCCCGACGCCGAACACGACACCCGCCCGCCGCTCCATGGTGAACGAGCAGCTCTACGCGGGAACAGGGCCCCGGCATTGGAAGGTCTTCTACGACACCCTGGACCGTTTCCCCACCACAGGTCCCATACCGGCGCCACCCCAGCAGGCCGCCGTCGAGACCGCCCTGATGAAAAACGTAAGCCTGGCTGTCAGCGGTGACGAGCGCCAACTCAAGGACGCGCTCAACTCCATGCAGCGTGACCTTGAACTGGCCTTGAGGAGGCAGCCATGAGCACAACCACCAGTGCGCCCGCCCGGACAGGAAGGCAAGCCGGCCACAAATCCCCGCAGGATTCCAAGCGGGGCCGTGTACAACAGCGCTGGCTTCCGTGGGCCTTCCTCGCACCAACCATCGCGGGCATGGGCATCTTCACGTTGCTGCCCATTGTGGCCTCGATCGCGCTCGCCTTTTTCCGCTGGGACATCATCTCGGCGCCGACGTTCGTGGGCTTCGACAATTTCGCCGAGGTAGTCCAGGATCCGACCGTTCGGGTTTCGTTCCTGAACACCATCGTGTTCGTGATTGTGGCCGTGGCGCTGCAGCTCGGACTGGCCTTGGGCCTGGCGATCATGGTGCAGGAGAAGCTCCCGTCATGGCTGAGGGTGTTCTTCCGTTCGGCCTTCTTCTTCCCGCTGATCCTGTCCGCCGCATCGGTATCGATCTTCATGCGATACCTCTTCAACGAGCAGTTCGGCGTCGTGAACTGGTTGTTGTCCATCGTCGGCATCCCGGCGGTTCCGTGGCTGACAACGCCAGGTGGGTCCGCCGCCGTCGTCATTCTTGTGTACGTGTGGCAAAACTTCGGGTTCTCGTTCCTGCTGTTCATCGGCGGACTCGCGTCGATTCCGGTGGAGACCTACGAGGCCGCATCCATCGACGGAGCGACGGGTTGGCGCAAGCACTGGTACGTCACCCTGCCGCTGCTGAGCCCCACCACCCTGGTGGCCTCGGTGATGGCCATCATCAACGCATTGCAGGTGTTCGACCAGCCCTACGTCCTTACCCGCGGCGGGCCCGGCGACTCGACACGAACCGCCGTCATGGTGATTTTCGAGTCCGCGTTCCAGCGCCTCGAATTCGGCCAGGCCTCCGCGATCGGCGTGATCCTGACGCTCATCATCATGGGGATCACCGCCCTTCAGTTCCGGCTCAGCAAACGATTCGTCTTCTACCAGTAAGGCCCGCCATGACCACCATCCAAGAACGTGTCACCACCACGGCGCCCGTAGTCACCCGGAAGAAGCGCGACTGGTCAGTGGCCGCGCGCGTCATCGTCTTGCTGATCGCGTCCGTCTTTGTCCTGGGCCCGGTGTTGTGGACGCTGTCCACCTCGCTGCGTCCGCCGTCGGAATCCTTCCAGCTGCCGCCCGCCTTCCTGCCGCTCAATCCGGACCTCACCTCCTACGAGCAGGTGTTCAAACAGCTCAACATCGTGGCGCTGGTGTTGAACAGTGCGCTGGTGACCGGGCTGATCGCGGTGGGTCAGATGATCACCGCAGCACTGGCCGGATATGCTTTCGCCCACCTTCGCTTCCGTGGGCGGGGGGCGCTGTTCTCCATCGTCCTGGCCACCATGATGGTGCCGGCGCAGGTGACGATCGTGCCTGTCTTCATGCTGATCCGCGGCGTTGGATTGTCGGACACGCTGCTCGCGCTGATCATTCCGGCCATTCCGACGGCGTTCGGCACCTTCCTGATGCGCCAGTACTTCCTGGGGTTGCCGGGTGAGCTCGCTGAAGCGGCCGCCATCGACGGCGCCTCGCCGTGGCGTACGTTCCGTTCCGTGTATGCGCCGCTGGCCATGCCGGGCCTGGCAATCGTGGGCATCCTGGCGTTCAACTTCCACTGGAACGAGTTCTTCAGGCCGCTCATCATGACCATCTCGGAGCAGAACTTCACGCTGCCGCTGGGCTTGGTTTCCCTTCAGGGCAACCTGGGTACAGGAAGCATCTCCGTGGTCCTTGCCGGCGTTGTCCTCTCCATGATTCCCGCGCTGGTGGTGTTCATGTTCGGTCAGCGTGCGCTGCAGGACGGGCTCACCGCAGGCACGGGCAAGTAGTTTCTTCTTCACTCTGAAAGGGGTTCCGTTGACGGACCTTGTACTCTCTGACTCCCTGTTGGCTGCCTCGACGCACCCGGACCCTGCCTTCCCGAGGTTCCACCCACGTCCGGCGCAGGGCTGGATCAACGATCCCAACGGCGTCAGCTTCATCGACGGCCGCTACCACGTGTTCTTCCAGTACAACCCGTTGTCCGCCCGGCATCACCAGATCCAGTGGGGCCATGTGAGCTCCCCGGACCTGGTCCGCTGGGAAGAACACCCGGTGGCACTTGTTCCCCAGGCAGGCGGGCCGGACTCTGCCGGGTGCTGGACGGGCGTGGTGACCTCCGATAACGGCGTACCAACTGCCGCCTACTCCGGCGTGCAGGACCACGGTGGCCACTCGCAGGTAGTGATCGCGAGGGGGTCCTCCGACCTGGTGACGTGGGAGCAGGACGGACACGTCGCCGCCTCCATGCCCTCCGATCCTCTGGTGACCGCTGTTCGCGATCCCTTCATCTTCCACTTCAACGGATCCCGCTACGCCATGCAGGGCGCCGGCTTGGCCGACGGGCGCGCCGCCTTGCTGCTGTACACGGTGGATTCCCTGGACGACTGGAAGTACCAAGGGATCTGGCTCACCACGGCCAACTCTGTCGCAGCCGAGCACACGCCGGCCGAGATTTGGGAGTGCCCGCAGTTGGTGGAGGTGCCGGTAGCCTCCGGCGGCTCCACATGGGTCATGATGTTCTCGCTGTGGCTCTCCGGCGACGACCACGAGCACGCCAACGGTGTGGGGCACCTGATCGGCTCACTATCGGCCGATCCCGAGACCGGGCTGCCCGTGTTTGATCCCGTCTCGGGCGGGAAGTCCGACCTTGGCCGCGACTTCTACGCACCGCAGATCGTGCAGCTTTCTTATGGTTCTTCTGCTTCGGCTTTGCTGTTCGGTTGGGCCAACGAAGGCCCCGGACGCGACGGCCGCCGTGGCCGCACGCAGGAAGAAATTGACGACGCCGGATGGTCGGGTGTTTTGACGCATCCCCGCCTTCTCTCTGTGGTTGACGGTGCGCTGGCAGTTGCTCCTGCGCCGGAGATCGGGGCTTACCGGGGCGCTTCAGTGGCTTCCGGGGCCAGCGGATCAGTGGTGGTTCCGGGGTTTGCCGAGGTGCTGGTGTCCGGTTCCGGCGCTGTTTCCCTGGAACTGGGCGCCGGTTCCCAGGTGGTCTATGCAGGTGAACTTCTCGCGGGGGAGGAGCTTCGGATCTTTATCGATGCCTCGCTGGTGGAGGTGTACCGTTCCGGTTCAGTGGCCACCACCGTCCGGGCTTACCCCGCGCCCGGGGAATCGTGGACGCTTACCCTTCCCGATGGCGCGACTGCCGAGGTGTGGGAGTTGGCACTGCCCCGCTGAGTGGGCCTCGCAACGATGGGCTCAGCGAGGTGCTGGGCCCGTCGACTCCCGCACCACCAAGCGGCAGGGGACGAGCGTCTCGACGGTGGGGGCCGCCGTCGTACTTTCTGTGCCCTCAATGGTGCCCAAGAGTGCTGCCATGGCCGCCTGGCCGATCTCGCGCAACGGCAGGGCCATGGTGGTGAGGGCGGGGACCATGGTGCTGGCGATGCGGTGTTCGTCGTCGTAGCCCATGATGGAGAGGTCTCCCGGGATACTGAGGCCCAGGCGGGACGCCGCCAGCGCGACGCCTATGGCCAGGCGGTCGTTCGCGCACATGATGGCGGTTGGCCGATCGCCGGGGCCCACGTCGTCGAGCAGGCGCATGGCCCAGGTGAAGCCGTCGTTGATGTCCCAGCCTGCGTGTGTAATCCGGTCTTCCCTGACGCTGACCCCGGCGCGGTCAAAGGCGTCCTTGAAACCCTTCACGCGGAGAGGAGCGGCAGGATCTTCACCGGCGCCGGCTACAAGGGCAATGTCCCGGTGGCCCAGTTGCAAGAGGTGTTCTGTGGCTTCGCGGCCGCCGGCGATTTCGTCCGGGATGACGTGGTGAAGCCGGGGTTCGGGGCGTTCGTCGTAGCAGTTGGCCAGCACTGACGGGACGCGGAGCATGCCCTGGGGGATCTCGATCGGCTTCAAGCCCACGGTCACATACATGAGGCCATCAACCTGCCGGTCCAGGAGGGTTTCGATGGCACTGGCGTCGCGGGCGGCATCGCTTTCCGTGTCCATGACAACGGTGACGAAGCCACGGCTGCGCGCGACGTCGTCCGCGCCGCCGATGATGTTGCCGTCGAAAGGGCTCACCACAACGGCGTCAGAGACGATGCCAATGACGCGGGACCGCTGGTTCCGCAGGCTAAGGGCGATGGCGTTCGGGGAGTAGTTCAATTCCTGCGCTGCCAAGCGGATGCGGTCCTGGCTCTCCTTGGCCACGTTTCCGTCGCCGCGCCCATTGAGGACCAGTGAGACCGCACTTCGGGACACGCCGGCCCTCTTGGCGACGTCCAATGCGGTGGCCTTGCGGTTCATCGGCTTCCTCTCCTGGCGCTTAGTCAGCAGTCTACCTAACGCGTGTGAGGGCGGGGTGGAGGCGGCTAGGCAGCGTAGCCCATGCCCGAGAAGACGGAGCGCATCAACTCCATGCTTTTGAGGCTGGCCAGGACCATGTAGAGCAACCACCCTGCAATCAGTACAGCCATTGGCCACCACCCACGTCCGGGGGCGACCTTGTTGACCACCACTGTCCGGCCAATCATGTAAACCACGCTGCCCATGTACATAAGGGCCCAGGCCCAGTGAAATGGCCGAACCACTCCTTTGCTTCGCAGGCTCCGGTAGTCGAAGAACGCCAGGACAACCGAGGCCACGTAGACAAACGCCAAGGACCCAATGGTCAGGAAGTAGCCGAGGTCCAAGAGAGACGACGGATCAGGGACGGGATCGCCTGTGGACGATGTCACGAAACGGACCTGTGGGTTCCACGCCAGGACGAGCACCGCTGGAAGCAACGGCAGCCCGGTGAATACCCAGACGAAGGCGTTGTAGACCGAGGTCTGCGCGCTGATGGGTGGTCGCTGGTTCAGTAACGGCGAAGCGGGTGGCCCTACATGTTGGGTCCAGGCCGTGCCGTCCCACCAACGGTAGTACCGTGGATCCGCAGCGTCGGCATACCAGCCAGGTGTCGGCGTCGTGTTGGGCTTCGGCGGCGGGCCCGGCGCTGAGGCGTCAGTCATTGAGTTCCCTGGGCGTTAGGCGTTCACGGAGTAGCCAAGCTGCGAATAGATCTGTGACATGAAATTGGCCATCCATATGCCGACCACTATGAAGGACACAATAATTGTTCCGATCATGGCCCAGATTGGGGCGAGGCCACGGCCCAGGGCTACCTTTCGGACGATGACGGTCCGGCCAATGACGTAAACCATGGGGCTCAGGAAGCACCAGGCCCAGTGGAACGGGCGGATCACTCCCGAATTCGCCAGGCGCTGACGATCGAGAAACGCGAAGAAAACCGACAACCCGTAGGTAACGAAGCCTATGCCCTGGAGCAGAAAATAACCCGGAGAGTAGATCGACGTCGGGTCTACGGTGGTTGTCCCTTGGCGCGTTGTAATGAGGCGGAACTCCGGCTGCCAGAAGAGCATCAGGAGGAGCGTGACCAGCGGGAGCAACGTGATAGCCCAAATGAAAGGGTTGTACACCGGCGTCTGGTTGCTGATGAGAACGCGCTGGACAGGCATGGTCTGCGCCGTGGCTGGCGCCAGATGCGGTGTCCACTGCACACCGTCCCACCACCGCATCCGCTGAGGGAATGACGGGTCCGGGTACCAACCGGGAGGCGTTGTTGAACCGGGCATTGCTTGACTCATGTTTTCCCCCACATCGTGTTGTGACTTCGAGAATATCGCGGTTGCTGCCTCTCGGTTGTCAGGTGACCTTCCCCAGAGCTTGTGTGGCGGTGTATGGATGGAGCATGAGCTTCTTCGACGACCTCCCCGAGGCCCCCGCCGGGCTACGTGAACCGCAGCCGGGCCGGCCGGAATGGTCCGGGCCGCCGTCGGACGAACTGCCGGGCATGGTGCCTTCCGGCGGTTTTGTGCTCCGAGGCCCCAACGCGGTGGTGGCTTTGAAAGCGGTCGAGGTCTTTTCCGCGGGGTGCATTCTGGATCTTGTGTGGTCCGTGCGGCGCTCCGAAGAGTCCGATTCAGGGTGGCGGGAAGTGATGGAGCGCGGCTTTGAGCGACCCGGGTTACCGGGAATCCTGTTTGGCGTAGCGCTGCCCGACGGTCGGAAAGCCTTCGCCGGGGATCCTTCCATGGTGGAAGGCCCACTCGACACTCCGGGGCCTGTCCTGGTGCAGCAGGAAGGCGGTGGGAGCAGCGCGAGTTCCGAGCAGGCCCAGGGAGCTGCCCAGTACTGGTTGTGGCCGTTGCCTGCCGAAGGTGACCTGCAGATCGTTGCAAAGTGGGATGATGCGGGGTTGCCGGAGGGCTCCCTACTCGTGCCTGCCGGGCCTCTGGCCCGGGCACGGGACGAAGTGCGCAAATACTGGTCGGAGTAGTTTTCCACATAGGGCACTTCCCTTCGCAGGGGCGTCAAAGGCCGCCGGTACAGTGGCACTATGCCTGAACGCCTCCCTGAGCTTGAAGAACTCCTTGATTCCGCTTACGTGGTCTCGTTGCCTATGCGCGTGAAGTTCCGGGGCATCATGGAGCGCGAGACTCTCCTGTTGCGCGGGCCGCTGGGGTGGGGAGAATTCTGTCCGTTCCCGGAATACGACGACGACGAATCCTCCCGCTGGTTGGCGGCCGCCTTGGAGGCGGGCTGGCTGGGGTTCCCGGAACCTCTGCGCGCCGAGGTTCCGGTTAATGCGACGGTGCCGGCAGTTTCTGCTGATCGCGTTCCCGACGTCCTGGGCAGGTTCGGGCGCGTGGATGCTGTCAAAATCAAAGTCGCTGAAAAGGGACAACAGCTGTCCGATGACCTCGCGCGAGTGGCAGCCGTCCGACGGGCCCTTCCTGAGGCCGCGATCAGGGTCGACGCCAACGGTGGCTGGGATGTGGAGCAGGCCGTTGAAGCACTCGGGGCGCTCGCTCCATACGGGCTTGAATACGCCGAACAACCTGTTCCCACCATTGATGGATTGGCTGAGGTGCGGCGGCGGGTATCTTCCACAGCGACCCCTGTCCGCATTGCCGCAGATGAGAGTGTGCGCAAGGAAGATGACCCCTTGCGCGTGGCACGCGCTGGAGCCGCCGACCTCATCGTGGTCAAGGTGGCGCCCCTCGGAGGAGTGCGGCGGGCCTTGGCCATCGTCGAACAATCCGGGCTGCCCGCCGTCGTCAGTTCCGCCTTGGACACCTCCGTGGGTATCCGTGGAGGCCTTGCGCTCGCGGCCGCGCTTCCCGCGTTGCCATACGCTTGCGGCCTGGGCACAGTTTCGCTCTTTGCATCGGACATCACCCGGGATCCGCTGGTAGCCGACGACGGCGCCATCCGGTTGCGGGAGGTCAGCGCCGACGCCGGGCTGCTGGAGCAGTTCGCGGCCTCCGGGGAACGCCGGGATTGGTGGCTGGACCGGCTCCGGCGCGTCCACGCCGTCTTGGCCACGGACCAGCACGGGTTGTTCACCGGGTCTTAACCGGGCAGACCTCTCAGCGTTGGATTGCGCTGAAAGGCTCGTCGGGATCCTCGTACACACTCTGGAAGGTCCCCCATGTCTGAAACCACCGGCCGCAAGTTCCCGCTGCTGCCCATGCTCGGCCACACCAAGGGCAAGCGCAGTGCAGTGACGTGTGCGCTCAAGTGCGACAACGCCTGCGCAGGCGATGTCTGCAACACCAGCACCAACGGCTACTTCCGCGATATTGCCTCCACGGCGATGTCCCGCCGCGCGGCCCTGGGCCTGGGCGCGGCAGGTGCGCTCGCCGTCGTTCTTGGAGGTGCCGTTACCGGTACCGATTCCGCCGTCGCCGATGCCGGTAACGGACTGTCTGACGCTGCAAAGAAGGGCTTCGACAAGTCCAAGCTCCAGTTCACGGCCATCAAGCCTGTTGACGCCGCCGTCGATGCCTTCACCGTTCCTGAAGGCTTCGACTGGAACCCCATCATCCGCTGGGGTGACCCGCTGTTTGCGGACTCGCCCGCGTTCGACATCACCAAGCAGACGGCCGCTGCCCAGGCACGCCAGTTCGGCTACAACAACGACTACACCGACATCCTGCCGATCCCCGATTCCAAGGATCGCCGTGCCGTGCTCTTCACCAACCACGAGTACACCAACGAGAACATCATGCTGCCGGTTGGCTTCGATGCAGCCGAAGCACGCGCCATTGGCCGCGCCGCACATGGCCTTGCAGTTGTAGAGCTGGAGCGCAAAAACAAGAACAAGCCGTGGAGCTACGTCCAAGGTGCTGCCCTGAACCGGCGTTTCCTCACCGACACGGTCTATGAACTGACCGGTCCGGCTGCAGGCACCAACTTGGTCAAGACCATCGATGACCCCGCGGGCCGCTGGATCAAGGGGACCTTGGGCAACTGCTCGGGTGGCACCACTCCTTGGGGCACCATCCTTTCCGGTGAGGAAAACTTCAACGGATACTTTGCCGCTCCCGGAACCAGCGACGCAGACAAGCGCTACGGTCTCTCGTCGAAGCCGACCACCCGCCAGTGGGAGCTCGACGAACCCCGCTTCGATACCCGCAACTCCGGATACGCCAACGAAAGCAACCGCTTTGGCTGGATCGTGGAAGTCGATCCGTTCGACCCCACTTCCACACCCAAGAAACACTCCGCCATGGGGCGTTTCAAGCACGAGGGCGCCAACGTCATTCTTGCCCCGGATGGCCGCGTTGTGGCCTACATGGGTGACGACGAGCGCTTCGATTACCTTTATAAGTTCGTCTCCAAGGGCAAGTACAAGCCCGGCGACTCCAAGGCAGCTCGCAAGAACAACATGAGCCTGCTCTCCGAAGGTGACCTGTACGTTGCCCGCTTCACTGGCGACTCGCCTGCCGCCGAGATCGACGGCAGCGGCAAGCTTCCCGCCGACGGAGCATTTGACGGTTCGGGCGAGTGGCTGCCCCTGGTGGTTGGCGGAGCGTCCGCCGTTCCGGGGATGTCCGTGGCTGAAGTTCTTGTCTACACCCGTCTGGCCGCCGACAAGGTTGGCCCTACCAAGATGGACCGGTGCGAAGACGTCCAGCCCAGCCTGCTCACCGGCAAGATCTACGTGGCCTGCACCAACAACTCTGACCGTGGCAAGGCCGGCAAGGAAGGCGCGACGGAGGTCAACCCGCGCACTCTGAACCGGGACGGCCACATCGTGGAAATCACCGAGGCCCCGGGCCAGACCGGGACCAAGTTCAACTGGACCCTCCTGCTGGTTGCAGGCGACCCGTCCAAGAACAGCTCCACGTACTTCTCGGGGTTCCCGGCCGACAAGGTCTCGCCGATTTCCTGCCCGGACAACGTGGCTTTCGACTCCGTGGGCAACCTCTGGATCTCCACGGACGGTGCTCCGTCAACCATCGGTTACAACGATGGTCTGTTCAAGGTCACCCTCGAAGGCCCGGAGCGCGGCAAAGTGGAACAGTTCCTGGCTGTTCCCCGCGATGCCGAGACCTGTGGTCCGATCGTCCACGATGAGGAGCGCACGGTGTTCGTCGCCGTCCAGCACCCGGGCGAAGAAGGCACGTTCGACGCGCCCCACTCGTACTTCCCGGATTACGTGCCTGCCGGAGCTACTCCTGCGCCTGGCGCGGTGCGGGCACCCCGCCCGTCCATCGTGCAGGTGTTCCGTAAGTAACTGATCCGCAGAAGCGCTCCCTTATCTCGTGGAGATAGGGGAGCGCTTCTGCGCTCCTGACGCTCGCTCACATCCCCGGTGTTTGGGCGTGACGCTCGCTCACATTCCCGGTGTTTGGGCTGGACGCTCGCTCACATTCCGCGCGTTTGGGCCTGATGCTCGCTCACGTTCCGCGTGTTTGGGCTTGACGCTCGCTCACGTTCCGCGTGTTTGGGCTTGACGCTCGCTCACGTTCCCGGACTCTGGCGGGCGGCGCGACACCGGCGTAGGGTCAATCCCACCATGACTGAACAGCAGCCGTATGATCTGGTCAAGCGCTATCCTCACTTCGAACTGCGCCGGTATCCGGCGCATGTTCTCGCGGAGGTGCAAGTGCATGCCGCGTTTGATCGCGCGGCAAACGAGGCCTTCCGCTCCCTCTTCAACTACATCAGCGGCAGTAACAAGGCCCGGCAGAAGCTGTCAATGACCGCGCCCGTTCTGCAAGAGAACGCATCATCCGAGGAAATGGTCATGACGGCGCCCGTTCTGCTGAGCGGTCCTATCCCGAGAGGCGAAGACGAAGACTACGTCGTGGCTTTCGTCCTGCCGCCTGGAGTGACAGTAGATAGCGCCCCTGTCCCTGACGAACCCAGGGTCAAAATCCGCGAGGTACCAGGGTCCTTGACGGCTGTCGCCCGGTTCTCTGGGAGTGGATCAGCTACAGCGTTTCAACGTCATAGTGTTGCGCTGCTTGAGGCCCTCCGGTTGGCTGGCCTGTCGCCTGTAGGGGCTCCGCGGTTCGCACGTTTCGATCCTCCCTTCAAACCATGGTTCCTTCGCCACAACGAGGTCGTGATCGACGTCGAAGAGCCGTGACAGCGGGGATGTGCGTGAGGGTTGGCCGGAAGGTGGGGGGATGTGCGTGAGGGTTGGCCGGAAGGTGGGGGATGTGAGCGAGCGTTGGGAAGTGACGGGCACCCATAGACTGGAACGGTGACTTCCCAGGACTCTCTGACATCCGTCGCCGCCGCCCGGATCGCCGTAACTGCACTGCTCGACGGCGGCGTGCGGCACGCCGTGGTGGCGCCGGGTTCGCGGTCCGCACCGATGGCGTATGCGCTCGCTGAAGCGGAAGCAGCCGGCCGGATCCGGCTCCACGTCCGGATCGACGAACGCGACGCGGGATTCACGGCGCTCGGCCTGGCTCTCTCCTCGGAGGCTCCCGTCGCCGTCCTGACGACCTCCGGCACGGCGGTGGGAAACCTGCTGCCCGCTGTGATGGAAGCAAACCATTCGGCCGTTCCGGTAGTCGTCATTTCGGCGGACCGCCCCGAAGAACTCCACGGTACCGGGGCGAACCAGACCACCATCCAACTGGACCTTTTCGGCGAGCACGTTCGCTTCGCCGTCGACGTCGCCGCGGGGGAGAATCCGCAGAAAGCCGTGGCCACCGCACTTTACGCCGCCACGGGCGCGCTCGAGGATACTCCGCCCGGGCCCGTCCAAGTGAACCTGGCGTTCCGCGATCCGCTGATCCCCGGGGCGGGAGACGCCCTGCCGGACGCACAAGGACACGGCGTGTTTCATTACGACGCCGGCCCCCAGGCTTTGGACCTTCCGGCAGCACCCAGCGACCTCCCCGAGAGACGTACCGTGGTCCTCGCAGGCCACGACGCCGGTCCCGTAGCCGAAGCCTTTGCCCGCGCGCACGGCCTTCCGTTGCTGGCGGAACCGTCCTCGAATGCACGCTTCGGACCCAACGCCGTGGGCCCATACAGGG
Organism: Paenarthrobacter nicotinovorans; assembly: GCF_007670255.1. Lineage (GTDB taxonomy): Bacteria > Actinomycetota > Actinomycetes > Actinomycetales > Micrococcaceae > Arthrobacter > Arthrobacter nicotinovorans_B. Next base: position 207,973 of record NZ_SZVS01000002.1, read on the forward strand.
TGTTGCTGGAGCACTTTGGCCCGGATTCGCCAAACCGAATCGAACGCGTGGTCCTCTTCGGGCGGGCCACGCTGTCACGCCCTGTTGCAGCACTTCTGGCCCGCGAATCCGTGGAATCCGCGATCTACCAGCCCGTGCCGGTCGCTTGGTATGAGGCCGGTCGCCGCCGGGAAACACCCGTGGAGACGCTCCCGGAACTGGCGGATTTTGCAGGCCGTGGATCCGCGGAATGGCTGGATTCCTGGCTTCTTGCCGGGGCCGCTGCCCAACACGCCCTGGACGGAGTCCTCGCGGGGGAGCGCGCGGCAAACGGTCCCTCCGTGGGCGCAGCCGTGTGGGAACATTCGCGCGGGGGACTGGTGCTGGGCTCCTCCAACGGCATCCGGGACGTCGACCTCGCCGGCCAACCGCACCACGAACCCATCGCCACCGTCTACGCCAACCGCGGCCTCGCCGGCATCGATGGCACCATCGCCACGGCCACGGGAATCGCACTGGGCAGCGGACGCGAAACTACCGTCCTGCTGGGCGATGTCACCTTCCTGCACGACGCCGGTGGACTGCTCCTGGGCCATGGCGAACCAACCCCGGATCTCCGCATCGTGGTGCTCAACGACTCCGGGGGAGCTATCTTCAGCCTTCTCGAACACGGCGCGGTGGAAGACTCGGGCGCGTACGGCACCGCCGTCGAACGCTTCTTTGGCACGCCGCACTCAGTGGACATTGCGGCACTCGCGGCGGCGTACGGCGTCGGGCACCAAGCGGTAAGTACGACGGCGGAACTCGCCGACGCACTTAGGGCGCCGCTGAAGGGCCGCACCATTGTGGAAGTGCGCGTGGACCGGGCAGGGCTGCGTGGACTTCATGCCCGGATCAAGGAAGCGATCAGCGCGGCCGTTGGCCAGGTTTTGACAGCCGGTTGAACCATTTTCCGCCGGGATGTGAGCGAGCGTCGGGGGTAAGCCGGGGGGGATGTGAGAGAGCGTGGGAAACGGAAGGCGGGCGGCACCCTTGTGGGGTGCCGCCCGCCTCTCGTCGAGCCGGAAGACTTACGCTTCCTCGACGCTGATGTGCGTCGGGTCAAGGACGCGGCGCAGGAATTCCTTGGTACGGGGCTGGGTGGGGGCGCTGATGACCTGCTCGGCCGGGCCTTCCTCCACGACAACGCCGGCATCCATGAAGACGACGCGGTCGGCCACTTCCCGGGCGAAGCCCATTTCGTGGGTGACCACCAGCATGGTCATACCTTCCTGGGCCAGCTTCCGCATGACGGCGAGGACGTCGCCCACGGTTTCAGGGTCCAGCGCGGAGGTGGGCTCATCGAAAAGCATGAGCTTGGGGTCCATGGACAGCGCCCGCGCGATGGCCACGCGCTGCTGCTGGCCACCGGAGAGCTGGTCCGGGAAACGGTCCGCCAAGTGTCCCAGGCCGACGCGTTCCAGATTGTGGCGTGCTACCTCGCCGGCTTCGGACTTGGACCGCTTGAGCACCTTCATCTGCGAGATGGTGCAGTTGTCCAGCACGCTCAGGTGCGGGAACAGGTTGAAGTGCTGGAAAACCATTCCGACGCTTTGGCGCATCTTGTTGAGGTCGACGTCGGGATCGGTGGCCTCGAATTCGCCAACGTTGATGGTGCCGGCGTTGGGGTGTTCCAGCAGATTGACGCAGCGCAGGAGGGTGGACTTGCCGGAGCCCGACGGGCCGATCAGGCAGACTACCTGGCCCGGTTCCACGGTCAGTGAAATGCCCTTGAGGACCTCGTTGCTGCCGTAGGACTTGCGGAGGTCCTTGATGTCGACGCCGGCGGCGCGAACGGCGGCCGTGCTCCCAGTGGAGTTGTTCATGACTGTCCTGCCTATCGCTTGGTCCGCGCGGAGCGGCTTTCGAACTTCCTTGCAAGGAGGCTCAACGGGATGGTGATGACCAAGTAGAAAGCACCAGCCACGAGCAAGGGGGTAAGTCCTGCACCGAGGCTCGAGATGCCGTCACGGCCGAACTTGGTGAGCTCGTACTGGGAAGCCGTAAGGCCCAGGACGTAGATCAGCGAGGAGTCCTTGGTGAGCAGGATGATCTCGTTGGTCAGCGGGGGAAGGACGATCTTGAACGCCTGCGGAATGACGATCGAAACCATCGCCCGCCAGTGCGGCATGCCCAGCGAACGGGCTGCTTCCATCTGTCCCTTGGGCACGGCCTGCAGGCCTGCGCGGAGGGTTTCAGCGATGTAGGCCGAAGCCACCATGCCCAACGAAACCATGACCACCACGTTGACGTCCCACTGGACACCGAAGGCCAGCGGGACACCGTAGCCGAAGGCAATGAAGACCAGTAGGGCAGGGACGCCACGGAAGAACTCGATGTAGCCGGTGGCGATCCAGCGGTACAGCGGGAAGGAGGAGAGCTTCATCAACGCGAGCAGGAGGCCGCCGGACAAGCCCACCACGAAGGCCAGCGCTGTGTAGATGAGGGTGTTCTTGAGGCCCACCAGGAAAATGTCCGGGAACATCGGGCCGATCTTGGCGAAATTGAAGACGCTGTTACCGATCGTCTTCCAGTCCACGGCAAGGATCACTGCGGCCAGGACCACAACGAAGATGCCCGCCTGGACGTACAAACTGACTTTGGCTCGTTGACGTGCAGTCATTGCCATGGTGTTCTCACATTCATGTTGCGCAGCCGGGCCCCGAAACAACGTATCGTTTCGGGGCCCGCCTGCGTGGATCTCGGGAGAGCCGGGGCTCGGACTACTTGGTGGCTTCGCCGAACCAGGTGGTCTGGAACTTCTTCAGGGAGCCGTCGTCAGTGATGCGCTTCAGGGTGCCGTTCACGGCGTCTGCCATGGCGGTGTTGCCCTTCTTGATGGCGATGCCCAGCTTCTCACCCGTCGCGTAGTCCTCAACGCGCTTCAGGTTCGAATCGTCCTTGATGGCGTAGCCAAGAACGGACTGGTTGCCGATGGCGGCGTCGATGGTGCCGGCCTTGAGGGCCTGGACCAGCAAGCCGGAGTCCTCGAACTGCTGCGCGTCGATGCCCTTGTCCTTGGCGTACTGGGCACCCGTGGTCGCCTGCTGGACGCCGACCTTCTTGCCCTTGGCACCGTCGATGTTGTTGATGCCCGAGGAGGAGGTGGCCACGAGGGTCAGGTCATCGTCCAGGTACGGGTTGGAGAAGTCCATGACGTTCTTGCGGACGTCCGTGATGGAGATCGAGGAGATGGAGACGTCGCAGCCGGTCAGTGCGGTGCCGGTCTCGATGGCCTCGAAGGAGCTGTCCACCACGTTGAGTTCTGCCTTGATGTCCTTGGCAATCTCTGCAGCGATGTCCATGTCGAAGCCGACAATCTTGCCGTCCTTCTGGAATTCGAAGGGCTCGTAGGGGACATCCGAGCATACAGTCAGCTTGCCGGCGTTGATGAGCTTCAGGCCCGAGCCATCGGAGGCCGCGGGGGTGGAGGAACCACCACAGGCGGTGAGGGCCAATGCGCCGGCTGCGAGCACGGCGGCAATCTTGGTGCCGGACAGAACCGAACGGGAGATCTGCATGTGTTTTACCTTTTGTTGCGGTGGATGCTGAACTGAGTCGGTTTTAGTGTAGCCCCGAACATGAGATGTGCATCACAGGAAACGAAGTTTCACTATTAGATAACCAGTTTACGCGCTTATCAACCACCGCAACAGAAGCTCTGTCTGGAATCCCAGATTCAGCGCTTGATGCCCAACGCCTCCAGCATCGGCCGGAACTTGGCCCAGGTCTCGGCCAATTCCGCCTCCGGCTGCGAACCCTCGACGATTCCGCACCCCGCGTAGAGGCGCACGGTGTTGGCATCTTCGATGACCGCTCCGCGCAAGGCAATGCCCCACTCTCCGTTGCCTGCGGCATCGAGCCACCCCACGGGGCCGGCGTACGGTCCGCGGTCGAGGTGCTCGAGTTTCCGGATCAAGGCACCGGCCACCAGGGTGGGAGTTCCGCAGACGGCGGCGGTGGGATGCAGCGCGTTGATCAATGCCAGGCAGGTGGGCACGTGACCCTCAATATCGGCCAGCTCGGCCTTCACATCCGAGGCCAAGTGCCACACATTGGGCAACTCGAGAATGAACGGCTCGCTGTGGGAGTTCATCGCCTCGGAAAAAGGAGCCAGCTGGCGGGTCAACGAATCAATGGCGATCTCATGTTCGTGCCGTTGCTTGTCCGAGCCGGCCAAAACCCGCTCGGCGTATTCCATGGGGGAGCCGTCCATGCCGTCAGCATCCCGACGGTCCAACGTTCCGGCGAGGACCCGGGCCTGCGCGGTCCGGCCCTCCACCTGGATCAGCATTTCGGGCGTCGCGCCAACCAAGCCGTCAACGCCGTACGTCCAGCATTCGCGGTACCTCGCGGCCAGCTGGCGAAGAACCTCCGCCGCGTTGACGCCGGCCGGCAGGGTGGCAACGACGTCGCGCGCCAATACCAGCTTCTCCAGCTTGCCCGCGCGGATCTCCTCGACGCCATCGGCCACCGCCTTCATCCAGTTGGCTTCGCTGAGCGAACCATGGCTGAGGTAACCGGCCGAACCATCGGCGGCAACAGCTTCAGGTGACGGCCCGACGTCGGACCCTCCTTGGGTGGACTCCTCACCGTTGCTGCCCGAAAGCCAGCGGTCCACGCTGGCGAGGACGCCCGCTTCGGTGAGGGGGTCGCCGTCGAACGTCAACTGGGTGGCCCAGGCGCGGCCGTCGCGGATGCCGATGACCAGTTCCGGGAGGATCAGGCGGGAGACGTGAGGGGACGTCTTGGAGAAAGCGAAGGAGCCAAATGCCACGGGACCGGTGCCCGGGAGTTCCACATGATCAGTGATTTCTGCCTCAAGAATGAGGTGCCGCCACCAGATGTCGGCCTCGAGGAAACGCTCGGGGCCGGTGGCATTGAAACGGGTCAGTTCGCCGTAGCCCACCAGGCCGGCTTCGCGCCGCGACCAGCAAAGAACGTCGTCCCGCACCAGAAACGACGGCAGCCCCCCGGGGGATGATCCAACATCGAGGGGGACTGTCAAGGTGCGGAGCGTGCTCGTCATGATGGAACAACAGTACTCCCGCGCGGGAGCAGAACCTGAGCCGACTTCTACAGCGCAGCAAAGTCTGCGGAATGTCTGAGACAATTACTGGGTGAACCGAGCATCCTTGGAAAAGCGTCCGGACGAAGTTGCGACGATGTTTGATGATGTCGCCCCAAAATACGACGTCGTCAATGACGTCCTGTCCATGGGACAGACCCGGCGTTGGCGCCGGATCGTGGTGGACGCCATGGATGTGAAGAAGGGCCAGAAAGTCCTGGACCTCGCCGCCGGCACGGGAACATCCAGCGAGCCCTACGCCGACGCGGGCGTGGATGTTGTGGCCTGCGACTTCTCCCTGGGCATGCTCAAAGTGGGCAAGCGCCGCCGCCCCGACATCCATTTCATCGCAGGGGATGCCACCAACCTGCCGTTCGCGGACAACAGCTTTGATGCCTCCACCATCTCCTTCGGCCTGCGCAACGTCGTGGAACCCCGCAAGGCCCTGGAGGAAATGCTGCGCGTCACCAAGCCCGGCGGCCGGCTGGTCATCGCCGAGTTCTCCCACCCCGTGGTTCCCCTGTGGCGCAACCTGTACACCGAGTACCTGATGCGCGCCCTCCCGGCCATCGCCACCAAGGTCTCCTCCAACCCGGACGCCTATGTGTACCTCGCCGAGTCCATCCGCGCATGGCCGGACCAGGACCACCTGGCGCAGTGGCTCGCCGACGCCGGATGGACGGACATCACCTACCGCAACCTCAGCGGCGGGATCGTAGCCGTGCACCGCGCACAGAAGCCTGCCGAGCACCGCGAAAGTGTTCCCGTGGCCAAGCTGCGCCGCCAGATCAAACCGCGCCGACAGGCCGGCTAGCTCCGTACTGCCTGACTTAGGACGACGTGAAAGTACTGATTGTTGGCGCGGGCCCTGCCGGGTCCACGGCCGCGTATTACCTCGCCCAAGCGGGCATCGACGTCACCGTGCTGGAAAAGACGTCGTTTCCCCGTGAGAAGGTCTGCGGAGATGGACTCACTCCGCGCGCCGTCCGCGAGATCCAGAAGCTCGGCCTGCCCCACGCCGTTGACGAGGGGTGGCGGCGCAACAAGGGCCTTCGCCTCATTGCCGGCGGCCGCACCATCGAACTGCCCTGGCCCGAGGTCGCGGACTTTCCCACCTACGGCCTGATCCGCACCCGCCTGGGCTTCGACGAGGACCTTGCCCGTCACGCCCAGGCTGCCGGCGCCGTGGTGCTGGAACACCACAGCGTCACCTCGGCGCTGACCAACGACGCCGGCCGGGTCATCGGTGCCCGCGCGGCGCTCCTTGACGAGTCCGGACGCAAGACGGGCGAACAGCGCGACTTCCATGCCGACGTCGTACTCGCCGCGGACGGTAACTCGACGCGAACCGCCGTGTCGCTGGGCATGCACAAGCGTGACGACCGGCCGCTGGGCGTCGCCGTGCGCACCTACTTCACGTCGCCCCGCCATGAGGACGATTGGATGGAGGGCTGGCTGGAACTGCCCGGCAAATCCGGCAAGCCGCTGCCCGGTTACGGCTGGGTGTTCGGCGTCGGCGACGGCACATCCAACGTGGGCCTGGGCATCCTGAACTCCTCCAAGGAATTCGGCAAGCTCGACTACAAGCAGGTCCTGCGCGAATGGACCGCCGGCATGCCCTCCGAGTGGGGCTTCACCCCGGAAAACCAGGTGGGGGAGATCCGTGGCGCGGCCCTGCCCATGGGCTTCAACCGCACGCCGCATTATTCGCCCGGGCTGCTTCTGCTCGGCGACGCCGGCGGCATGGTGTCCCCCTTCAACGGTGAGGGCATCTCCTACGCGATGGAGTCGGCCCGGTTCGCGGCTGAGTTCCTGATTGATTGTTCGTCCCGTTCCGCTTCTGCGGCTTGGTCCACGCACGACGCCGATGCCCACCTTTCGCGGTACGCGGACTACGTGCGGGACCAGTGGGGCTCGCACTTCACGCTGGGACGGATGTTTGCGACGCTGATTGGGAAGCCTGCAGTGATGAAGCTTGCGCTGCGGACAGGCATGCCCATTCCCGTCCTGATGCGCTTTGTGGTGCGCATGCTCGCCAACCTGACCGACCCGTCCGCGAAGGGCTTCGAAGACCGCGTGATCCGGGTCCTTGAGATGCTGGTTCCGGCAACGTCCAACACTTCCTCTGCCCGTGCCCTGACGCAGGCAGGCTCCGACACCGCGGTTTCCGCAACAACTAGTTAGGGTTAACCCGTGACGAACTCTGCCGAACACAGCTGGACGCATGCCGGGCACGGCTTGCCGGACTCCAACGAGCCTTCCCTGAACACCACGGCCATTGCAACGGGGCTCCAGCTGCCCGCAGGTTTTGCTGCCATCGCGGGCGACGCCGAGCTTGGCCCGGCCATCACCAACAACCTTGCGCGCGTGGAGAAGAAGCTTCGCGAAGCAATCTCCAACTCGGACCCTCTGGCTGACGCGACGTCGCGGCACCTGGTGGAAGCCGGGGGCAAGCGCATCCGCCCGCTGCTGACTTTGCTGTGCGCGCACCTGGGCGACGCCTCACGTCCCGAGGTTGTCCAGGCAGCCGTTGTCGTTGAGCTGACGCACCTTGCCACGCTCTACCACGACGACGTCATGGACTCCGCGCCGTTCCGCCGTGGAGCTCCCACTGCCCACGAAGTCTGGGGCAACTCAGTGGCCATCCTGACGGGTGACCTCATCTTTGCCCGGGCTTCCATCCTGGTTTCCGAGCTTGGATCCCGGGCTCTCGGCATCCAGGCCCGCACCTTTGAGCGGCTTTGCCTGGGCCAGCTGCACGAAACCGTGGGGCCGCGCGAAGATGAAGATCCCGTGGAGCACTACCTTTCGGTGATTGCCGACAAGACCGGATCCTTGGTTGCAGCTTCCGGCCAGCTCGGTGCGATCTTCGCCGGCGCTGCTCCGGAATACGAGGACGTGCTGGTTGAGTACGGCGAAAAGGTTGGCGTCGCCTTCCAGCTGGCCGACGACGTCATTGATGTCACCGGTGTAAAGGTGAAGTCCGGCAAGTCCCCGGGCACCGACCTCCGCGAAGGCGTCCCCACCCTGCCGGTTCTGTTGCTGCGCCGTGACGCTGCCGCCGGGGACAGCTCCGCAGCTGCCCTCCTTGAACTGATCGACGGCGACCTCTCCTCCGACCCGGCGCTGGCTGAGGCCGTGGCCGGCCTGCGTGAGCACCCTGTCACCAGCGAGTCCTGGAAGATCGCCCGCCAGTGGTCAGCCGAGGCTGTCGCGGCCTTGGCCCCGTTGCCCGAGGGTGTCGTGAAGGACTCCCTGACCAACTTTGCCCACGCCGTGGTGGACCGCAGCAGCTAGTTACTGTTTGTTGGCAGGCGTCCGGACCTTCATGGGCCGGGCGCCTGCCTTTTTTGTGCGTCTGGGGTTGTGCCGTTTCAATCGAGCTTGGGCCGCCGCGACCAACTTTGGGCGGTTATCCGGACTGGTGGGCACGGTTTTGCGGCGTGTCCTGCCTACTGGGGGGTCAAAGTGGGTGGTGGGGGCACGCGGCACTTGGCTCACAGGGCGCTTAAACCGGAATGGCCCCGGTCCGCGGCAACGTTACGAGTCATACGCTGCACCGAACCGGGGCCACAATCTCCGTTCGCATCAGACCCACCGGAGGCATTTAGTGGATCAGTGAATAGCTTATGACAATCCTGTCAAATTGGCAACTCTTCACGTCAACGGATTTTCGTTTCTGGTGGTGTGATTTACAGGTTCATCCTGTGCCGTCGGCACTCGCATTGATGCTGAGGAGCGGGTGACGCGCCGGAACTGGGGCGTGTTGGGGCCTCGTGTTGCGGCGAAGTGGGTGGGGGAGGCGCGGACGGTTTTCCACATAGACCCACTCCCGCCAACCAGGTGAACAGTCCCGGTTGGACTATTTCCCCATGGACATCGTTGAATTCCTCGGCAGCCGTGACGGGGCCGCGACTGCGAAATCACTATATGCAGCGGGCTTTACACGTCGGGACTTGGCCAAAGCCATCAGCGGCGGGGCTGTCTTCAGGCTCCATCGCGGCGTGTACGTTTCACGGAAGGCAGCGCCGGACGTCGTAGCGGCGTTTCGTGCCAATGGAAAGTTGACCTGCGTTTCCGCCGCTCGCTTCTATCGGTTGTGGACCCTTAATAGCGATAAGGACTTGCATCTCAGCTGCGGAACAGGGTTGGCCCGGCACCGTGTGGTCCACCACGGTCAGTGCATACACCCGGGTCACCCCTATCTGCCGGTGGCGGGTGTTGGAGATGTTCTGCTGCATGCCATGAGATGTTTGCCGGAGCTGGAATCACTGGTCATGATCGAGGACTGCGTGATTGTTGAACTCGACGGCGGGACACACTTCAAGCCAAAGCAGGTGAAGAAGGATTGGTACCGAAGCAATGCGGCCCTAAGAAGCGGGTTCATGAGCCTGCATTACTACTACGAAGACGTCGTATATCGGCCACAGAAAATGGTGGACGAGGTACTGGCCGTACTTCGGAACAGGGAGACCGGCCGCTACGGGCCCTTCCGCTACATAGCCGGCCCGCCGCCGTCGTAATCATGGGCCCAAAGCCGTGCCGCCACCACCAACTTTGCGAGCAGAAGGAGGCCAGGACCCCCGGGAAACGGCGTGGCGCGATGGCCAGCAGCCGAATGTGGGTCGCGGCGGTACGGGGCGCCACACAAAAACAGCCCCCGCACAACCAAACGGCTGCGCGGGGGCTGGATAACTAGGAAAACCTAGTCTTCGTCGTTGAACGCCCACTCAAACATGTCGAACACGAACTCGGAGAACGTACCTTCCTCGCTCTTCCACTGGCCGCGGGCGTTGTTGCGGCGCCACACGATGGGGTCCGGGATGTTGAGGTCGGCAGTGCGGAAACCCCAGGTGAACTGTTCGTCCTCATCCTCCAGGAACATGAGGAAGCCTTCGTCATCGACTTCGAGTTCTTCGGGGTCCCAGAAGTAGTGGTAGGCCTCCATGAGGTCCTCGCAACCGCCGATGGCAAGGTAGAACTCGCGCAGGACCAGCGGGATGGTGAAGGAGTGTTCAGCGAGGGCGTCGTCCAGTTCGTCCGGCGTGAGGCCGTCTTCTTCCTGCCATTCATCCTCGAGATACTTTGGGACCAGCGCGCGGAACTTCTCGAGGAACATGTCAGTCATGCTCTTATCCTAGCTAATCCCGGGCACCCGAAATTGCGCCTCCGCCCGTCCCGGCACGGTGCCATCCGCGGACCGCCAACGGCACATACCAGCTGCGTCGCCAGGCCGTAACCCGGAACGCGAAAACAACCCCGGCGATGACACAGGCCGTCAGCCCACTGAAGAGCCCGAGGTGCCACATCAATGTGGTCAGCCCCGCTCCGACAAAGGCCGGAAGCGCATAGATATCGCGGTTGTTGAACAAGGTAGGGATTTCGTTAGCCGTGATGTCCCGCAGCAATCCGCCGCCAACGCCCGTGGTGACGTCCAGCAGGATCGCAGCAAAGGGGTTCATGCCGGCACTGATTGCCTTCAGGGTTCCGGTGATGCAGAACAAGGCCAGGCCGCCGGCGTCGAACAGCGTCAACAGGGAGGTGAAGCGCTGCACCGACGAGAACAGGTAGTAGACCAGCATCGCCGCGAGCAGTGGAGGTGCCAGATACGCCGGATTTGTGAAGGCAATGGGTGGCCCGGCGTTGATGACGATGTCGCGGATCACACCGCCACCAAGTGCTGCGATGGACGCCAACAGGATGGAACCAACAAAGTCGAACTGCTTCCGGGCAGCCAGCAAGGACCCCGAGACGGCAAAAAAGAACACACCGATGAGGTCAAGCCAGAGAAGAACAATGTCAAAGGAAATCAAGGGGACTGGTTCTTTCTTAACGTGCTTCACAACAGGTGCTGGCTCAACGTTACGCTAGCTCCCATGAACAGCCCCGTTTTGATCGCCTGTGCCCACGGAACCCGCAACGCCGAGGGGCAGGCAGCCATCCGCCAGGTCATGGCCGAAATCGAGGAACTCCGTCCCGGGCTTCAGGTCCTGGAGGCCTACGTGGACGTGCAGGAGCCCGAGCTGGGCGGAGTGGTGGAGGGCCTGCCCGAGGGGACTGCCGCCGTCGTCGTACCGCTTTTGCTCTCCACCGGCTTCCATATCAAGGTGGACGTACCCAAGGCGATCAAAAGCCGGCCCGAAGTGGTGGCCGCCAGGCCGCTTGGTCCGGATCCGCGGCTGGCGGAGCTGTTGGCCACGCACTTGCGCAACGCCGGGCTGCAGGAGAACGACGGCGTCCTGCTGGCTGCCGCTGGATCCTCGCTGCCGGACGGGTCGGTTGATTCGGAAGAGCAGGCGCGTTTGCTCGCCGAGCTGCTGCCGAACAAGGTGCGGGTCGCCTATGGCGCCAGCGCCCAGCCGACAGTGCCCGACGGCGTCGCCTCCTTGCGTGCGGAGCTCGCCGGAAGCGGTGGTCGCGTTTTTGTCGCCTCCTACCTGCTGGCTACCGGCTACTTCCATGACCAGCTCGCGAAGGCCGGGGCGGACGTCGTTGCCGCTCCATTACTTCCTTCGACGGTTCTGGCGGAGATTGCACTGGAGCGTTACGACGCGGTGTTGGAAAGCCTCTCCTAACCTTTGTTTGCAAGGAAATCGGGGCTTTCGGGACCTGCATATCCAGCGCCCCGGAACAAGGCCGTCGGCGTGTTCGTGACGAAATGTTTCCCTAGGTGACTCAACATTTCCAGACCTTTGCTGGCCAAATCTGGCCAGACCTACAGTCGATGTATGACAGATACAGCTGTAGCCGGTGCGTCCGCTGACGCCGCAGTCCCTTCGCGCCCAGCACGCACCCGTCCGGCGGCCAAGCCCCACGGCCAGTGGAAGGTCGACGGCACCACGCCCCTCAACGCCAACGAGACCTGGAAGCAGGAAGACAACGGGCTGAACGTCCGTGAGCGCATTGAGTCTGTCTACTCAAAAGAAGGCTTCGACTCCATCGACGGCACGGACCTGCACGGCCGTTTCCGCTGGTGGGGCCTCTACACGCAGCGCAAACCCGGGATCGACGGCGGCAAGACCGCCACGCTTGAACCGCACGAGCTCGAAGACAAGTACTTCATGTTGCGCGTGCGTATCGACGGCGGTGCGCTCACCACCGAGCAGTTGCGCGTCATCGGCCAGATTTCCGTGGACTTTGCCCGCGGCTCAGCCGACCTGACCGACCGCCAGAACATCCAGCTGCACTGGATCCGCGTGGAGGACGTGCCCGAGATCTGGCGCCGCCTGGAGGGCATTGGCCTGTCCACCACAGAAGCGTGCGGCGACGTGCCGCGCGTCATCCTTGGCTCCCCGGTTGCGGGCATCGCCAAGGACGAGATCATCGATCCCACGCCGCTCATCCACGAACTTGCCGATCGTTTCATCGGCGACCCCGAGCTGGCCAACCTGCCGCGTAAATACAAGACGGCCATTACGGGCCACCCGTCCCAGGACGTGGTGCACGAAATCAACGACTTTGCCCTGGTTGGCGTTGTCCACCCCGAACTCGGCGCTGGGTACGACCTCTGGGTCGGCGGCGGATTGTCCACCAACCCCCGCCTCGCCGAACGCCTTGGTGTCTTTGTCTCGGCCGATGTTGCCGCTGAGGTGTGGCTGGGTGTCACCAGCATCTTCCGTGACTACGGCTACCGCCGCATGCGCACCAAGGCCCGCCTCAAGTTCCTGATGAACGACTGGGGTCCTGCCAAGTTCCGCCAGATCCTCGAGGACGAATACCTCGGCTTCAAGCTTCCAGATGGTCCCGCCGCTCCGAAGCCCAGCGCCCCCGGCGACCACATCGGTGTTCACGAACAGAAGGACGGCAAGTTCTTCATCGGTGTTGCGCCGACGGTTGGCCGTACCTCGGGCGAGGCACTCGTGAAGCTCGCGGACACCCTGGAGCAGCACGGCAGCTACCGGCTGCGGACCACCCCGCACCAGAAGCTCGTCATCCTGGACGTCGCCAAGGAGCAGGTGGAACCGCTGATCGCAGAACTGGACACCCTGGGTCTGTCCGCCCGGCCGTCCGTGTTCCGCCGAGGCACCATCGCCTGCACGGGCATCGAGTTCTGCAAGCTGGCCATCGTGGAAACAAAGGTCACGGCTGCAACCGCCATCGCTGAACTGGAACGCCGCCTGGCCGACCTCGTGGAGACCAAGCAGTTGCCCTCGGCACTGTCCCTGCACATCAACGGCTGCCCGAACTCCTGCGCCCGTATCCAGACGGCCGACATCGGCCTGAAGGGCATGATGCTGCCAACGCCCGACGGCGACCCCACCCCGGGTTTCCAGGTCCACCTTGGTGGCGGGCTGGCCAACAACGAGCGCGAGGAAGCTGGTTTGGGACGTACCGTCCGCGGCCTGAAGGTCACGGTGGAAGACCTGCCCGATTATGTGGAGCGCGTGGTCCGCAAGTTCGTCGCCGTCGGCGCCGAGGGCCAGACCTTCGCTGAGTGGGCACACTCCGCAGATGAAGGAGACCTCCAATGACAGATCCCCAGACGCTTCCGGCTGTCCGCACGTTGCGGTCCCACGAAGAACTCAAAGCATTGGCTGAAGCCGGTGCCGCGGAGCTTGGTTGGAACGCGACTGCGCAGGAAGCCATTGCCTGGGTTGCGCGCAACTTCGAGCTGCCCGCGGTGACCGTTGCCTGCTCCATGGCCGACGCCGTGCTGCCGGCCTTGGTGGCGGACCAGCTTCCCGGCGTCGACGTTCTGTTCCTGGAAACCGGCTACCACTTCAAGGAAACGCACGACACCCGCAACGAAGTAGCTGCAAACCTGCGCGTGAACGTGGTGGATGTCCTCCCGGAAAACACGGTGGAGCAGCAGGACCGCCTGTTGGGCAAGGACCTGTTCGCCCGGGACGCTGCCCAGTGCTGCGCCCTCCGCAAGGTCCAGCCGTTGCGCCGCTCCTTGGCGGGCTACGAAGTATGGTTCACCGGCGTCCGCCGCGACGAAGCCCCCACCCGCACGAACACCCCGGTGGTCACTTGGGATGAGAGCTTCGGCCTGGTCAAGGTGAACCCGATGGTGGACTGGTCCTTCGATCAGCTGCTGGAGTACTCCGAGGACAATATCCTCCCCGTCAACCCCCTCCTGAGCCAGGGCTACCCGTCCATTGGATGCCAGCCCTGCACCCGCAAAGTGGCCCCGGGCGAAGACCCCCGAGCCGGCCGCTGGGCAGGATCCGACAAGACAGAATGCGGACTACACACATGAGCACGTACACAACAGAGGAGTCCACGGTGGAAGTTGCAGCGGCAGTAGACGCCCCCTCGGTCGAGCGCCTGAGCAGCTTGGACACCCTTGAGTCCGAGGCTATTCACATCATCCGTGAGGTAGTTGCCGAATTCGAGAAGCCTGCGCTGCTGTTCTCCGGCGGCAAGGACTCCGTGGTGATGCTGCACCTGGCTACCAAGGCATTCTGGCCGGGCAAGGTGCCTTTCCCCGTCCTGCACGTGGACACCGGGCACAACTTCCCCGAGGTCATCGATTTCCGCGACCGCACCGTTGAGCGCCTCGGTTTGAAGCTGGTTGTCGGTTCCGTCCAGGAATTCATCGACCGCGGCGAACTGGCCGAACGCGCAGATGGCACCCGCAACCCGCTGCAGACGGTTCCGCTGCTGGACGCGATCCAGAAGAACAAGTTCGACGCCGTGTTCGGCGGTGGTCGTCGCGACGAGGACAAGGCCCGCGCCAAGGAACGCATCCTGAGTCTCCGCGACGAGTTCGGCCAGTGGGATCCGCGCAACCAGCGTCCCGAGCTGTGGAACCTGTACAACGGCCGCCACACCGTGGGCCAGCACGTGCGTGCGTTCCCCATCAGCAACTGGACCGAGCTGGACATCTGGCGCTACATCGAGCGCGAGAACATCGAGCTTCCCAGCCTGTACTACGCCCACGAGCGTGAAGTCTTCGCCCGTGACGGCATGTGGCGTGCAGTGGGCGAAGTTTCCCAGCCGCTGCCCCACGAGGACGTCATCACCAAGCTGGTCCGTTACCGGACTGTGGGCGACATGTCCTGCACAGGTGCCGTCGAGTCCGACGCACGCACCGTGGCCGACGTCGTAGTTGAAGTCGCTGCCTCCACCCTGACCGAACGTGGCGCCACCCGCGCAGATGACCGCATCTCCGAGGCAGCCATGGAAGACCGCAAGAAGGACGGCTACTTCTAAATGAGCACCGAAACATTGGCTGCCGGGCTGGAGACAGCCCTGCCCACCACCCTTTTCCGTTTCGCAACCGCTGGATCGGTCGACGACGGCAAGTCCACTTTGGTGGGCCGCCTCCTTCACGATTCCAAGGCGATCCTGGCCGACCAGCTCGACGCCGTTGCCCGCACCTCGGCGGACCGAGGCTTCGGCGGCGACAAGGGCGGCATCGACCTCGCCCTGCTGACCGACGGCCTGCGTGCCGAGCGCGAACAGGGCATCACCATCGACGTTGCCTACCGCTACTTCGCGACCGACCGCCGCAGCTTCATCCTCGCGGACTGCCCCGGCCACGTTCAATACACCAAGAACACGGTGACGGGCGCGTCCACGGCGGATGCCGTCGTCGTACTGATCGACGCCCGCAAGGGTGTGCTGGAGCAGACCCGCCGCCACCTGTCCGTGCTGCAGCTGCTGCGCGTGGCCCACGTGATCGTCGCTGTGAACAAGATCGACCTGGTGGACTTCAGCGAGCAGGTTTTCCGCGACATCGAGGCCGATGTGCAGAAGGTGGCCCGCGAGCTGGGCCTGGGTTCCGATGGGGTCGCTGACCTCTTGGTGGTCCCCGTTTCCGCGCTGGATGGGGACAACGTGGTGGACCGTTCCGAGCGCACTCCCTGGTACACGGGACCGGCGTTGCTGGAGGTCCTCGAAACCCTCCCGGCTGCCGATGAACTCGAAGCTGAACTGGAAAGCTTCCGATTCCCGGTCCAGCTGGTCATCCGTCCGCAAGGTGCCCTGGCCCCTGATGCCGTGGCTGCCGGACTCGATGTGGAGGCCTACCGTGACTACCGGGCCTACGCCGGGCAGATCACCGAAGGCTCCGTGAAGGTCGGTGACGAAGTGTCCGTCATCAGCCCGGGCCACGAACCGCGCGTCACCACCGTGGTGGGCATCGACTTCGCGGGCCAGTCCTTGGAAGAGGCCGCTGCGCCGCAGTCCGTGGCCATCCGTTTGGCTGACGAGATCGACATCGCCCGTGGGGACACCATCGCCGCGGCCGGAACCGTTCGCGAAAGCTCGGCTGACCTGTACGCATCGCTGGCCTGGTTGTCGCCGAAGCCCCTGCGCGAAGGCCAGAAGGTCCTGGTGAAGCACGGAACGCGCACGGTCCAGGCTTTGGTCCGCAACGTCACAGGCAAGCTGGACCTGGCCACGTTTGCCGTGGAGCCGACGTCAACGCTGGAGCTCAACGACATCGGAAACGCCCAGCTCCGGCTCGCCGCGGCCCTGCCGTTGGAGAACTACCTGCACCACCGCCGCACGGGTGCCTTCCTGGTGATTGACCCCATTGACGGCAATACCTTGGCCGCGGGTCTGGTCAAGGACCACCCCGGTGACCACGAAGACGAACGTTACGTCATCTAAGGACACAGACAGCAACAAAACCGCGGCTTGTTCGCTGCCCCTCCCTTTGTGGAGCGTGATGTTCGAACAAGTCGCGGTTTCTTTTTGGGAAGGCCATATGCCCCGCAACACCACGCTCAGCACCCTCCTGGACGCCGGCAAGGACCTGGTCCTGGACGGAGCGCTGGCCACGGAATTGGAAGCCCACGGTTGCGACCTTGAGGACGCGCTCTGGTCTGCCAAGGTCCTGCTGGAGCAGCCGGAGTTGATCAAGCAGGTCCACCGCGACTACTTCGACGCCGGAGCCTCCGTCGCCATCACCGCCAGCTACCAGGCGACGCCGCATGGTTTCGCACGGCGGGGTTTGTCCGAGGAGGAGTCGCTGGAGCTGGTTGCGCTGAGTGTCCGCTTGGCCGATGAGGCACGGCAGGAGTACGTCGCGGCCAACCCCGGTTCAGGGCCCTTGCTGGTGGCCGGCTCGGTGGGACCCTATGGCGCCTACCTTGCCGACGGCTCAGAGTACCGCGGTGATTACACGCTTTCTGCCGCGGAATTCCGGGATTTCCACCGGCCCCGCACTGCCGCGCTGGTGGAGGCCGGAGCGGACTTCCTGGCCTGTGAGACGCTGCCGTCGTACGCCGAAGCGGAGGCACTGTTGGCGCTCGTGGCGGAGTTCGACGTCGAATCCTGGTTTACGTTCACGCTGCGGGACAGCGCCCACATCAGTGACGGAACGCCCCTCGCGGACGTGGCCGCGCTGCTCAGCGCGGAACCGCGCGTGGCCGCCGTCGGGGTCAACTGTGTGCCGCTGGAACTGGTGACCGGGGCGCTGGGCAACTTCGCTAAGTCCTCCAACAAGCCACTCGTGGCGTACCCGAATTCGGGGGAGACGTATGACGCCGTGACCAAGACGTGGGGACCGGCCGGCAACGGGTTGTCTGCAGAAACCCTGGCCGGGAACGCGGGGGAGTGGCTTGGCCGTGGGGCCCGTTTGCTGGGCGGCTGCTGCCGCACGAATCCGAAGGACATTGAAGCCCTTTCGGCCAATATGACGCCAAGTGACCCTTCATGAACCTTGATTTCCACGGGATTGAAGCCGAAATATGACAGTCCCTACTGTGAACTCATGACCACTCCGGAACGGTCCTTCCTTGCCCTCGATGGGCGATGTTAGGGGCCTGATCTTCGCCCCGCTTCGCATCCCAAAAATCTCCTAAGGACCCCCATGTCGAACACTCCCGAGTCACCCAAGCCCGGATCTGATTCCGGCACCACCCGCATCGTCGCGGGCCAGACCCCAGCCAAGCCCAAGCGCCGCCGCGCCCTCGAGATCGGACTGGCCGTCGGCCTGGTCCTGCTGATCGGCGCAGGCGCAGCCGTAGCCTCCGTCGTCTCGAACAACAACAACAGCCAGGCAGCACCGGCCGCCAACACCTCCCCGGCAGCCGAGCTCAAGCTGGGCTACTTCAGCAACGTCACCCACGGCCCGGCCCTGGTCGGCACCAGCAAGGGCTTCATCGCCAAGGAACTCGGCGACACCAAGCTCAGCACCCAGATCTTCAACGCCGGCCCCGCCGCGATCGAAGCCCTGAACGCCGGGGCCATCGACGCCACGTACATCGGCCCGAACCCGGCCATCAACTCCTTCGTCAAGAGCAACGGCGAATCCATCAGCATCATCGCCGGCGCAGCTTCCGGTGGTGCCCAGCTGGTAGTCAAGCCGGAGATCAACTCCGCAGCCGACCTCAAGGGCAAAGTGCTCGCTTCGCCGCAGCTCGGCGGTACCCAGGACGTGGCACTGCGCGCCTGGCTCGGCCACCAGGGTTACAAGACCAACCCTGACGGCAGCGGCGACGTCAACATCAACCCGACCGAAAACGCCCAGACCCTGAAGCTCTTCCAAGACGGAAAGCTCGACGGCGCGTGGTTGCCTGAGCCCTGGGCCTCCCGCCTGGTGCTGGAAGCCGGCGCGAAGGTCCTGGTGGACGAGAAGGACCTGTGGGACAAGGGTGACTTCACCACCACCATCCTGATCGTGAACAAGAAGTTCGCAGCTGAACACCCGGAGACCGTCAAGGCTCTGCTGAAGGGCCACGTCGAATCCGTGAACTGGCTGAACTCCGCTTCTGCCGCCGACAAGGCTTCCACCATCAATGCAGTCCTGAAGGACACCGCAGGCAAGCCGCTCCCGGCCAACGTCATTGACCGGGCTCTGCAGAACATCAAGTTCACCACCGACCCCCTGGCCGGAACCTACAAGAAGCTCCTCCAGGACGGTGTTGACGCCGGCACCACCAAGACCGCCGACATCAATGGCATCTTCGACCTCCGCGCCCTGAACGAGGTGGAGGGCAAGAAGACCTCCGCCGCCGGACTTGGCCAGGACTAAGCAGTAACAGGCTGGTCCGCCCCCTCGCGGGGCGGGCCGGCCTTTGGCCGCATCCGGACCCCGGATACGGCTCAGGCAGTACCAGCTTGACGAACAACAAACGAAGGACGGGACCATGCCAGTTGTACTGGAGAACCTGGGCAAACGCTTCGGCGACGGGGCTCCCGTCCTGGACGACGTCAACGCCACGATCGGGCAGGGCGAGTTTGTCGCCCTCCTCGGTGCGTCCGGCTGCGGCAAGTCCACCCTGCTGAACATCATCGCCGGACTTGAGCAGCCGACGTCGGGCGCTCTGGAAGTCCCCAGCGACGGCGCGGCATTCATGTTCCAGGACTCAGCCCTGTTTCCGTGGCTGACCGCACGAGGCAACATCGAACTGGCCCTTCAGCTGGCCGACAAGTCGAGCAGCAAGGCGAGCCGACGTGCGCGGGCAACCGAGCTGCTGGAGCTCGTGCATCTTGGAGGAGCCGGCGACAAGCGTCCACACGAGCTGTCCGGCGGCATGCGCCAACGCGTGGCCCTCGCCCGTTCGCTGGCCCAGGACCGGCAAGTACTGCTGATGGACGAGCCGTTCGCGGCGCTCGACGCCATCACCCGCGACCTTCTGCACGACGAGCTGGAGCGGATCTGGAAGGAAACAGGGCGCACCATCATCTTCGTCACCCATAACGTCCGCGAAGCCGTGCGCCTGGGCCAACGCGTTCTGCTGCTGTCCTCGCGCCCCGGCCGGGTTGTGGCCGAATGGGAAGTCACTGAAGAACACCGCACCGATGCCGGCCGTGCAGGGGAGCTGACCGGCGTCATCACCCGACGACTTCGCGAGGAGATCCGCCGCCATGCCAAGTAACCAGACCACCGAAGAGCGGACCCTCCCCGTGAGCGACCAGAACCACATCACCTCGCCGTCCATCAAAGGCAACCCCTCCGAACTTCGCGACCTTGAAGCGGGGCTGGACAACCTGCAGTCGGACACGCGGCGCAGAGGCGGCATTGAGTGGAAGCGTGTGTTGCTTCCCGTGGTGGCCCTGGTTGTCCTCGTTCTCGCCTGGCAGTTCTACGTCTCACTGGGATTCAAGCGGCGCGACCTCGTCCCCGGTCCCGTGGATGTGTTCAACCAATTCCTGACGCTGTGGGGTGAGGGCAAGCTCCAGGAAGCAGTATGGACCTCGCTGCAACGCGGGGTGGTCGGCTTCCTCATTTCTGTCGTCATTGCCACCCCCATCGGTTTGCTTTTGGCACAGGTCGCCCCCTTGCGTCGCGCATTCGGGCCATTGATCTCGGGTCTGCAGGTCCTCCCGTCGGTCGCTTGGGTACCTGCTGCGATCATCTGGTTCGGACTGACAGATGCCACGGTTTACTTCGTGGTTTTCATGGGCGCGATCCCGTCCATCATCAACGGCTTGATCTCAGGGGTGGACCAGATCCCGCCGCAGTTCCGCAGCGTTGGAACCGTTCTGGGCGCGAACCGGTTGCAGATGGCCCTGCAGATCGTCCTTCCCGCGGCCCTGCCCGGCTACATCAGCGGCTTGAAGCAGGGTTGGGCCTTCTCCTGGCGCTCCCTCATGGCCGCTGAAATCATCGCAGTGGGCGGCACAATCGGCTTCGGCCTTGGCTCACTCCTGGACCAAGGGCGGATTCTCGCGGACATGACGGTGGTTATGTCCGCGATCCTCCTGATCCTCTTCGTGGGCATCCTGATCGAACTGCTGGTCTTTGGCCCGATCGAAAAGCGCCTGCTCCAGCGCCGTGGCTTGCTGGCAGGCAGCAGCCGCTAACCCCTTAGTGCGGGGGATGAGGTGGGGGTGGCAGGGCAGAGGCGCGCCCGTTTCCGCCGGTTGCACCTCATCCGCACCAGCTCCGCGCCCTTTCACGCCAATTGCACCAGCGGTTATAGAGGCGATCGGCGCTACGTGGTGCGGGAACCAGCGCACGGAACGCCCGACGGCGGCCTCCCGCCGTCGGGCGTTTACGGAACCGCGTGTTAGAGACCGGCCAGCAGGGCCTTCATGTCCTGGATCTCCTTCTCCTGCGCGGCCACGATGTCCTTGGCCAGCTGCACCGCCTCGGGAGACTTGCCTTGGCTGATCTCGGTTTTGGCCATGGTCACGGCACCTTCGTGATGCGCGATCATCTGGGTGAGGTAGAGCTTGGCTGCTTCCGCGCCTTGGGCGCCTTTGAGTTTCTGCAGCTCAGTGTCGCTCACCATGCCGTCCATGCCGTGTCCGCTATGCGCGGAGGACCCCATCACGGGCTCACTCCAGCCCTTCAGCCATGCCGTCATTCTCTCGATTTCGGGTGCTTGGGCCCCTTTGATCTGAACCGCCAAGGCAGTTACCGCGGACGGAATATCTTTCTTGTCCAGGATCGCGTCCGACATCTCGATGGCCTGGGCGTGGTGCGGAATCATCATCTGGGCGAACATGGTGTCCGCCGCATTGTGGTCTGACGCGGTGCTGGCCACGGAAGGGCTGGTAGTCGCGGTCGAAGCCGGTGACTGGCCGTGATCCATGCCCGGCATCGAATCGGAGCCGGAATTGGACGCGCATCCCGTCAGCGCAATCAGGCCTGCAAGAGCGGTTCCGGCAACAATAAAGCGTGCTTTGTTCATCAGTGATTGGTCCTTTGCCAATTTCGGGCGGCCCGTTGGTCGACCGCCAAGGGTAAGCAGATGTGTTCCCCAGGCCATGGCCCGGGGTGTGGACGGGTAGCCGTACGGCGACCCATTCAGCTGCTTACGTCCTGCTGATGCTCAGTTGCCCGGGGGTGGGTGGGGCTGGTTGGTAGGACCAGGACGGACTGGGGTCCCGGGGAGTCGAGGCCGTGGCAATGACGACTACGGCGTCACCTGGAGGCGGCGCCGCCAAGGAGCCTGTCTGGTGCGAAGGGGTGCAGTTCGCGTTGCCCGACTGCGCGCAGGAGCAACTGCCTGCCGTGCACTGATCGGCGTCGGCAGGCGAGGATGTCTGGAGGTGCTGGGATCCGTGCTCGTGCTGTGCCGCGACAGTTAACGCGCTGGTCGAGTGCGCACTGTGGGAACCGTTGACGACGTGCATTCCGAAGATGCCCGCGATCACAGCAGCCACCAGCAGCAGGAGCGGGACCCGCCGTCGAATGGTGGCGACAAACCGCAGGACCGTCACGCTGTTCACGTTTCTCCACCACCTCCTGCACGTCACGGACAACAGCAGCATACCCCGGGAGGGTATCCCCTGTGCAGTGCAGCATCGCGGTTTCGCACCTGATGTTGGTTTATCCGCTGTGCATTCCCCGCCGAACGCCTAGAATCGCCAAATGGGCCTCCTAACGTTCAGCATTAACCTCACCCTGGATGGTTGCGTCGACCACCGCGAGGGCATCGCCGACGACGAGACGCATGCCCACTTCACCCGGCTCCTGGAAGAGAGTGGCGCGATGCTCTGGGGTCGCACTACCTATGAAATGATGGAGAGCTACTGGCCTGGCGTAGCCAGTGGCGAGACCGATGCCCCGCAATCCCTCAAGGACTGGGCGGTGACGCTTGAGACCAAGCCCAAGTACGTCGTCTCGGCGTCGAGAAGTGCCTTCCCCTGGACCAACAGCCACCATCTGACTGGCGACCTCCGCACGGCCGTCCAGAAACTCAAGGACAGAACCCCTGCTGGAGTGCTGGTAGGCAGCGGGAAACTTGCCACGGAGTTGGACAGGATGGACCTCGTTGACGAGTACAAGTTCCTGATCCATCCCATGATCACCGGTCACGGACCCACCCTGTACCAAGATGGCTTGCCCAGTACCCGGCGCCTGGAGTTGGTATCCGCGGAGCCACTGGGCAACGGTGCCGTTGCCATGCACTATCGACGGGCTGGTTGAGGAATGCGTTGGCATTCACCGGTGTTGTGACGGGCATGCACAACAAACGGATCGGCTTCCTGTCCTTCGGCCACTGGGCCCGCGTCCCGGGCTCCCTGGTACCCACAGCCGGCGAGGCCCTGAAACAGGGGATCGAACTCGCTGTCGCAGCGGAGGAACTGGGTGTCGATGGAGCCTTCTTCCGTGTGCATCACTTCGCGCGCCAGCAGGCATCACCGTTCCCGCTCCTGAGCGCCATCGCAGCCCGGACCAGTCGGATCGAGATGGGTACCGGCGTGATCGACATGCGTTACGAAAACCCCCTCTACATGGCAGAGGAAGCCGCGGCCACCGACCTCATCAGTGACGGCAGGCTGCAACTCGGCGTGAGCCGTGGTTCACCCGAGCCCGCACGGAATGGCGCCGCCAATTTCGGTTACGTTCCGGCCGATGGCGAAGACGGGGGCGATATGGCCCGCCGCCACACTGCGCTGTTCCGCAAAGCCATTGCAGGGCACGGCGTGGCGGAGGCGGATCCGCACTACTCCGGTGGCGCCACAGGTTTGCTCCCGATCCAGCCCCAATCGCCAGGACTTCCACAACGGATCTGGTGGGGCGCCGGCACCCGTAAGACGGCGGTGTGGGCGGCCGAGCAGGGCATGAACCTCATGAGCTCGACGCTCCTCACCGAAGATACCGGTGTGCCTTTTGACGAACTCCAGGCCGAGCAGATCCGGATGTTCCGCGAAGCCTGGGCAGCTGCCGGCCATGACTTCGAGCCGAGGGTTTCGGTCAGCCGCAGCGTAATCCCGATCGTGGACGACGTCGACAACCACTACTTCGGCCTTCGCGCCCAAGCGGACAGCCAGGACCAGGTGGGAATTCTCGACGGCGCGTTGTCCCGTTTCGGCAAGAGCTACATCGGGGAACCGGACCAGTTGGCAGAAGAGCTGGCGAAGGATGCAGCTGTCCAGTCCGCGGATACGGTGCTGCTCACTGTGCCCAACCAGCTCGGCGTCGATTACAACGCCAAGCTCCTGGGCAACGTGGCACAGCACATCGCCCCGTCCTTCGGATGGAGCGCCAGCCGCGCTGTGTAACCCCTCCGGCCGGCGTCCACGGAGGTCCTGAAACGCCGGTACTCTTATTGGCTGTGCCTCGCTGCGGGAACACTTCGGGAACACCGTGGGAACGCAGCGGGTGCACGTGTAAGCCCCTTCAATGAGGAGGGGGCTGACGAAGCCAGTAAAGGTAACAATGGACATTCAGAATCTCCTCGAGGACATCGTTGGAGCAGTCGAACCGCATGTGGGCCAAGGAAATGTGGCCGACTACATCCCCCAGCTCGGGGCAGTGGATCCATATCAGTTCGGGATATCGCTGGTCACCAAGGACGGTGAGTTGTTCTCAGCCGGTGACGCCCACGTCGAGTTCTCCGTCCAAAGCATCTCCAAAGTGTTCGCCCTCGCCTTGGTGCTGGCTTCCGACGGGGACCACATCTGGAAGCGTGTCTTCCGCGAGCCCTCGGGCAACCCCTTCAATTCATTGGTCCAGCTGGAGAGCGAGGACGGGATTCCCCGGAACCCCTTCATCAACGCCGGCGCGATCGTGGTGACGGACAGGCTCCTGAGCCTGACGGGCAACGCCGCGCACGCTGTCCGGGATCTGATGCGGCAGGAAAGCAGCAACACGAGCATCGATACCGACCACCGGGTGGCCTCATCGGAGTTGGACAACAGCCACCGCAATGCCTCCTTGGCGCACTTCCTGGCCAGCTGCGGCAACCTTGAAAACCCCGTGGAGGACGTCCTGGATTCCTATGCCAAGCAATGCGCCTTGGCCATGACATGCGAGGACTTGGCGCTCGCTACCCGGTTCCTGGCCTCCAACGGCTTGGGAGCCGATGGAAGCCTCCTGTTGTCACCGGCGCAGACAAAGAGGATCAACGCGGTGATGCTCACCTGCGGAACCTACGACGCCGCCGGGGAGTTCGCGTACCGGGTGGGCTTGCCGGGCAAGAGCGGTGTGGGCGGCGGGATCGTTGCCGTGGTCCCGAACAAGTGCGCCATCAGCGTGTGGAGTCCCGGCCTCGGCCGTTCCGGAAACTCCGTGGCAGGCGTCGCCGCGTTGGATGAATTCACCACACGCACGGGCTGGTCGGTCTTCTAACCAGCTCATTGTCGTGAAACCTTTTGTGACGCTGGATTACCCAGCGTTACTGGTTGTGTCTGGTCCTTTGAAGCATATTACGGCGCCGCCCTACAGTTTTTTCATGGCAATACAGGACATTTACCCCACTGCGCTGAGGCTGCTCGGCCGCCCGGTGCTGGTTGTGGGCGGTGGACCCGTCGCGCAGCGTCGCGCCAAGGGACTGCTCGACGCCGGTGCAAAGGTCACCGTGGTCGCTCCCGTTGCCACCGAAATACTTCGTTCGCAGGCGGCGTCCGGGCTCCTCAGCTGGGAGCCCCGGGAGTACCGCACGTCGGACCTCGACGGCGTCTGGTTCGTTCAGACCGCTACCGGCACTTCCGCTGTGGACACCCAGGTAGCTGCCGACGCCGAGGCGCAGCGCATCTGGTGCGTCAATGCTTCCGACCACGAGGCCTCAGCCGCCTGGACTCCCGCTGTCGCTGTGGTCGATGACGTAAAGATCGCCATCAACGCCGGGGGAGACCCGCGCCGCGCCATGGCCTTGCGGAACGCTGTTGCTACTGCCCTGGAGTCCGGTGATCTGCCGCTGCGCCGGCACCGGAAGGCGGACAGCACGCGTTCCATTGGTTCCGTTGCTTTGGTGGGCGGTGGTCCCGGCGACTCGGGACTCATCACAGTCCGCGGCCGTCGCTTGCTGGGCCAGGCCGACGTCGTGGTCGCTGACCGTCTTGGTCCGCGTGAGCTGCTCAAAGAGCTGGCTCCCGACGTCCGCGTGATCGAGGTCGGCAAGACCCCGGGCCACCACCCCGTCCCGCAGTTGGAGATCAACCGCATCCTCGTGGAGGAGGCCCTCAAGGGCAACCGGGTGGTCCGCCTCAAAGGCGGCGACCCCTATGTCCTGGGCCGCGGCGGCGAGGAAGCAGAATTCTGCCGGCAGAACGGCGTCGAGGTTGAAGTGGTCTCCGGCGTGACGTCGGCGATCTCGGTTCCCGCGGCCGCCGGCATCCCGGTGACCCACCGTGGCTTGGCCAAGGGCTTCAGTGTGGTCACCGGCCATGAGGAGCTGTCCGAAGTCCCGGCACGGCCCGATCACACTGTGGTGTTGCTCATGGGCGTGGCCCAATTGCGTGATTCCGCGGCTGCTCTGGCAGGCTCGGGTCTGCCTTTGGATACTCCAGTAGGTATCGTAGAGAACGGGTATTTGCCGGATCAGCGCGTAACCATCGGCACCTTGGGAAGCATCGCGGACCAAGCGGAAGCCGTCGGTGTGGCCAATCCGGCGGTCATTGTGATCGGCGATGTTGTCCGTGTGAGCCCCTTTGCGCCGGAGCACTTCAAGACCGCTGACTACAGCACCATTACCCCCAACCGTCCCCGCGTCCGCATCAACTGAAACGAAGAAGGAACACAGCCGTGTCAATTAGCACCCCCGTAGGTTCTGCGGACCGTCCGCTCCGCGTCGCCGTCATCGGCTCCGGCCCGGCTGGCGTGTACGCTGCAGACATCCTGACCAAGAGCGAAGCCGTCAAGAGCGGCGAACTCAATGTCAGCATTGACCTCTTTGACCGCTACCCGGCGCCGTACGGCCTGATCCGTTACGGCGTTGCCCCGGACCACCCCCGCATCAAGGGCATCGTGAACGCCCTGCACAAGGTCCTGGACCGCGGCGACATCCGCTTCTTCGGCAACGTGGACTACGGCACGGACATCTCCATCGAGGACCTCCGCAAGCACTATGACGCCGTGATCTTCGCTACCGGCGCCATCAAGGACGCCGACCTGAACATCCCCGGCATCGAGCTTGAGGGTTCCTTCGGCGGCGCCGACTTCGTCTCCTGGTACGACGGCCACCCGGACGTTCCCCGCGAATGGCCGCTGGACGCCAAGGAAATCGCGGTGCTCGGCAACGGCAACGTGGCGCTCGACGTCGCCCGCGTCCTGTCCAAGCACGCCGATGACCTCCTGGTCACCGAAATCCCGGACAACGTCTACGCCGGCCTGAAGAACTCCCCGGTCACCGACGTTCACGTCTTTGGCCGCCGCGGCCCGGCACAGGTCAAGTTCACCCCGCTGGAGCTCCGCGAACTCTCGCACTCCAAGGACGTCGACATCATCCTCTACGCCGAGGACTTCGAGTTCGACGAAGAGTCCGACCGCCAGGTGCAGACCAACAACCAGACCAAGACCATGGTTGGCACGCTCACCAACTGGATCGCCGAGCAGCCCGAGGACCTCTCCGAGCTCACGGCTTCCCGCCGCCTGCACCTGCACTTCCTGCACAGCCCCGTGGAAATCGTGGACTCCGCAGAGACTCCGGGCAAGGTTGCCGGCATCAAGTTCGAGCGCACCGAACTGGACGGCACGGGCAACGCTCGCGGCACCGGCGAGTTCATCGACTACCCGGTGCAGGCCGTGTACCGCGCTATCGGTTACTTCGGTTCGGCCCTGCCGGACGTCGAGTTCGACCACAAGAAGGGCGTCGTGACCAACGACGGCGGCCGCGTCCTGGATGCCGACGGCCAGCACGTTCCCGGCCTCTACGCCACGGGCTGGATCAAGCGTGGGCCCGTCGGCCTCATCGGCCACACCAAGGGCGATGCCCTGGAAACCGTCACGTACCTGCTGGAGGACCGCGAAAACCTGCCGGTCGCCGAGGTTCCCGCGGCAGAGGCCGTCGTGGATCTGCTCGACGCCCGCGGCGTGAAGTTCACCAGCTGGGAAGGCTGGCTGGCGCTGGACGCCCACGAGCTCGCCCTCGGCGCAGCGGCCACCGAAGCCGGCGGTTCGCACGGCGTTGAGGTGACCCGTGAGCGCATCAAGGTTGTACCGCGCGAGGACATGGTGAACATCTCCCGCGACGGTGTATCCGCCCAGGTCTAAGACCAACGCGGGGTCACTTATGGCCGGTCCGGAGCCTCCGGATGGGCCATAAGTGACCCCGCGTTGTTTTAAGGTGGGGGTATGGACGTCGTCGTGATCGAGACACCCCAGCTGGGGGACCGCAGCTACCTGGTCCACGACGGCTCCGTGGCGTTGGTGATCGACCCCCAGCGCGACATCGACCGCGTCGAAGCGGCGGCCACTGCCGCGGGTGTCCGGATTAGCCACGTGGCTGAGACCCACCTCCACAACGACTACGTCACCGGTGGCCTGGCTCTCGCGCAGAAACACGGTGCCTCGTATGTGGTCAACGCTGCGGACCACGTCTCGTTTGCGCGGACACCGGTGGCGGACGGGGATGTGTTCTCAGTGGGACGCCTGTCGGTGCGGGTGGTCGCAACTCCCGGACATACCCACACCCACCTGGCGTACGTGGTGCGCGACGCAGCGGACGACGGCGGCACGGAGGCCGTGTTTTCCGGCGGCAGCCTGCTGTACGGCTCGGTTGGACGGACGGACCTGGTCGCTCCGGGCGACACAGAAACGTTGGCCCACGCCCAGTACTCCTCAGTGCGGAAACTCGTTGCCGCTGCAACCCCGGAAGCCGCGCTCTACCCGACGCACGGCTTCGGATCGTTCTGTTCCATCGGGCCGGCGAGCCACCAGGATTCGTCCACGTTGGCCGAGCAGGCTGAGACCAACCACGCCCTCACCGACCCGAGCGAAGAGCACTTTGTGGCGGAATTGTTGAAGAACATCACCGCCTACCCCGCGTACTACGCCCACATGAGCCCGCTGAACGCCGCAGGTCCGGCGCCGGTGAACCTGGATGTTCCGGAATCCGTGGAGCCCGCCGAACTGGCGCGTCGGCTGCACGCGGGAGAGTGGGTGGTGGACCTCCGGCATCGGGTAGCTTTCGCGGAGGACCATCTGCGGGGCAGCGTGGCCTTTGAGTACGGGAATGGTTCCAACTTCACCAGCTATCTTGGCTGGGTGATCCCTTGGAACCAGCCACTCACGCTCCTCGGATCACACGATGACGTGGAAAAGGCGATCCGGGACCTGGCGAGGATCGGCGTCGAAAGTCCGGATACCGCCGTCGGGCACTCACCCGAAACGTTGGCGCCGGGAGCCTCGCGGTCCAGTTACCCTCACGGCGACTGGGGTTTGCTCCTGAAGGAGCGTGCTCAGAACGATGTGGTGCTGGATGTCCGAAGGCCTGATGAGTTCGAGGCTTCACATGTGCAGGATGCCGTCAATGTGCCCGTATATGAACTTCTTGGCCGGATGACCGAACTGCCCGAAAGCAGGATCTGGGTACATTGCGCCACGGGCTACCGGGCCAGCGTTGCCGCGAGTTTGTTGGACCGTGCGGGGCACGACGTGGTGCTCATCGATGCCCGGTTCAAGGATGCTGCCGCTGCGGGAATTGGATTGACTCCCTAGGACGTCGAAAGCCCGCTGTTCCGTTGTTGGGCAACAACGGAATAGCGGGCACGCAACGTCCTTCTCAGAACTGCAGCGGCGTCTTGTCCGCGCAGAAGTCCAGGTTCCGGTACACGCTGGAAACGGCGGCCTCAGGGTTGTGGGCTTCCAAGGCATCAACGAGTTCGTCGTGGCCTTCGCGCGGGATGCCGTTGAAGCCGTCCGTGCGCTGCTGGCGGAGGAGATCGTTGTGGAAGACGCCCCCAAAGGAAACGTAGAGCTGGTGCAACAGGGGGTTGCCGGAGGCCAAGGCAACCCGTTCGTGGAATTCCCAGTCCGCAGTGGCCCAGGTGGGGTAGTCCTGGGCGAGCCAGGCATCGTGGCGCAGTGCCAGGAGGCGGCGCATCTCGGCGATGTCCTGAGCCGTGGCGTGCTTTGTTGCCAGCCGGGCAGCTTGGGTATCGAGACCCAACCTTACCTCGACGATGTGTTCCTGGGTGTGCTCCTTGTACATGCGCTGGGCTGCGCCGGAGATCTCGCTGTTGGCCCGGACATAGGTGCCGTCGCCGCGGCGTACTTCCAACATCCCGGAGTGGGCCAGGGCCTTGATGGCTTCCCGCAGCGTTCCGCGCGAAACACCCAAGGTGGCCATGAGCTCAGGCTCTGCAGGGATACGTTCCTGCAGCGGCCACTCGCCGGTCTTGATCATGTCCCGCAGCTTTGCGGTGATCTCCTCGGCAAGGACCGGGCGATGCGAAGGGGTCAGGGTCATGCTGTCCTCGGTTGGGTCTTCGATGCTGTGCGCTTGCTGGTGAGCAGGTGGCAGGTGACCATGAGCGCCACGGCCACGATGGACAGCAGGCTCAAGGGCAGCACCCAGCCACCGGTGGCGCTGTGGAGCAGTCCCATGCCAAAGGGACCGATTGCCGCAATCAAGTATCCCAGCGATTGGGCGATGGTGGAGAGCGCGGTGGTTTCTGCCGTCGAGCCTCCGCTCCGGCTGATGATCACCAGCACCAGCGGGAAGATGCCCAGGCCGAAGCCGAACAGAATGGCAGGAACCACGGCTAACGACGTCGGCAACCAGAGCATGGTGCCGATGGCCACCAGCGTGGAGCTGCTGGCAAGGTACAAAGCGGGGCGCAGCATGCCGGGGCGGGACCCGATCGTCAGCAGGATCATGCCCGCCGCAACCGAGACCAACTGCATCACGCCGAACTGCAGGCCGCTTTCGGAAGCGCTGAGCCCCTGGGAGGTAAGGATGTAGGCGAACCAGCTCATGACGGCATAGGCCAGGAAGGCCTGGAACGTGAAGATCGCGGTGATCAGGAGGCCCAGACGGGTCTTCAGGAGCGGCCACATGGAAACCCGGGGACGGTCTGTCTTGGCCGAGTTGCGGTGGCTGTGGAGGACAACCGGGAGGAAGCCGAGCAGGGCAGCGACGCCCAGAAGGCCCCACGCAGCCAGGCCCATGGACGGCGAGCCGAGCTGCTGCGCGAGAGGCACGCTGACGGCCGCGGCGAACGTGGCGCCGCCGGACATCGTGAAGGTGTAGACGCCGGTCATCATGGAGGTGCGGTCCGAGTAGTGCTCGCGGATGAGCGATGGCATGGCGACGTTGCACACCGCCAACCCGGACATGGCCAGGACGGTGCCGCCCAGGAGTGCGCCGGTCGCGGGAACGCCGCGGACCAAGAGGCCGGCTGCCAGGAGTGCCAGCGCGATGAAGATGGCCTTCTCGACGCCCACCCGGCGCGTCAGCCAGGAAGTCCCAAGACCGGCAACCGCGAAGCACAGCAAGGGAATGGACGGCAGGATCGAGGCCACCAAGGCGCCATAACCGAGGAACTGCTGCAGCTCATGGAACAGGGCGGCCGCGCTGGTGATCCCGGCGCGCAGGTTCAGGCCAATGAGGACGACGGCGATGACGCCAACCACGACGACGACACGGGACTTGGATGCCTTGGCGCCGGTGTTCGCTGCGCTCGGGGCAGCACCGGCGGGGGAGATCGTAGGGATGTTTCCTGTCGTCGTGAGTGGAGTCGTCGTAGCCATATCTAAAGGTTAGACGTTTGACGTCTAATGTCTACACTTTTGTGGCGAATCTCTCCGGTCAGCCCATGGTCCGCCGCTCCCTGGCGAGTGAGACGCCCAGCCGCGTGCCGCCGTCGTGCGCTTTTACCGCGGGTTGCGCGACCCCAGGCGCTGGACCGCCAACGCCAGCCACAGTTGCACGCGGTCCTGGGTTTGGGAGGGGTCGTAGCCCGTGAGCTCGGTGATCTGGGCCAGCCGGTAGCGCACCGTGTTCCTGTGCAGCGTCAAGGCCTCGGCCACAGCCGCCACGGAGCCGTTGTGGTTCAGGTAGCTCTCCAACGTGGCAACGAGTTCGGCTCCATGGGCGGCGTCGAACTTGCGCAGGGGAGTAAGCGACTCGCTCGCCATGTCCGCCAGGGGCACGTCCTCGCTCGCGAGTAGCAAGGAAGTCAGGCTGAGCCGCTCAGGCTCGTTGACGGGCAAGCCGTGCGCCACGGCGTCGCGCGCTTCGAAGTAGCTCCAGCGCAGGCCGTTCGGCTTGGTGTAGGCGCCGCCGATGCCGATCACGGCATGGATGCCGGCCTCCTGGAGGTGGTCGCTCAGGCTCTTGGCAAGGGCGGTGGCCGAGCTGCCGTCGTCGTTGATGACGGTGACCAAATCCTTCCCGACGACGGCGCTCACGCCACCTTCCAGCGCCTGGGGCAGCGAGATGCTGACCAGTTGCTTGTGGTGTGCCGTGGATTCAGCAACCAGCACCACGTTCTTCCGGGTGCTGTTGATGCCGACCCCTGCCAAACGCCGGGCCGCCTCGATGGTTTCCAGCGTGCCGTGGATGACGTCGTCCAACACCTGGCCGGCCATGGCGCGCTGGGCCTGCCGCTGCTTGACCATGTTGTTGAGCTCGACGCTGATGAGGTTCTGCGCATAGCTGACGATTCCCGAGTCAATGAACGGTTGGCGGAGCCAGAGCGTGCAGGCATCCCTGCGGCCGGTGGGAATCGGATAGGAGGCCCAGCCGTCAGCATTAGGAGCCGGTTTCCCGGGAACGCTGTTGTAGAGCTGGGCGCTGAACTGCGTGAGAACGACGTCCGTGCGCAGCATGCTGCCGAGCTGTTTGAGGAGTTCGGCCAGGCCACCGCCTGTGAGGAGTGCGCGGGCCAGGATCTGGTGGCCGGCCAGGAGGCGTTCCAGGTTGGAATAATGGTCGGCGGAGTGGGACTCTGCCACGAGCTTTCCGATGGCGATGAAGGGGATCTCGTACGGGACTTCCACCAGGGGGAGCCCCCACCGGTTCGCCTCCGCGATGAGTGCTTCGGGAACGGACTCGTGCGTGAGGCCTATGCCGAAGCCAATCCCCACGGCGCCTGCCCGCTGGACCTGGCGGACGAAGCGCCGCTGGTCGGCCGCGCTCTTGAGCCGCAGGCCCGTGGTCAGCACCAATTCACCGCCGCTGAGGAAGCGCTGCGGATCTTCCAGCTCGGTCACCGCGACCCAGCTGATGTCCTGGTTCCAGGTGGTCTCGGCAAGGCCGGCCTGCCGGAGTTTCAAGGACGGGACAGCGACGAGCGAAGCAAGGGACAGGGCCATGGTTAAAGCGTAACCCGGTGCTGGTCAAGCGCACTAAGCGCGGTGGCCTTGTGTGTGCAGCTGACTATTCCTTGGACCACCTCCCTGGCATAGGCTCTGATCAGCTAAAACCCATGCCCAGACACCGAAAGAGGGTTGCACACCGTGGTTCAAACCTTGCAGAACTTCATCAATGGCGAATTCGTCACGCCGGCAGGTACGGGTCTGCTGGACATCGTGAACCCCGCCACCGGGGAAATCGTCGCCAAGTCTCCCATTTCGGTGCAGGCCGATGTGGACGCAGCCATGTCCGCAGCAAGCGAGGCCTTCAAGTCGTGGAAGAAAGCCACCCCGGGCCAGCGCCAGCTCATGCTCCTCAAGCTCGCCGACGCCGTCGAGGCCCACAGCGACGAACTCGTTGAGGCACAGCACCGCAACACCGGCCAGGTCCGTTCGCTCATCGCCTCCGAGGAAGTCGCTGCTGGTGCAGACCAGCTCCGCTTCTTCGCCGGCGCCGCACGCCTGCTCGAAGGCAAGTCCGCCGGCGAATACTTCGAGGGCCACACCTCCTACGTGCGCCGCGAACCCATCGGCGTCGTAGCCCAGGTTGCCCCGTGGAACTACCCGTTCCTCATGGCCATCTGGAAGATCGGTCCCGCCCTGGCCGCAGGCAACACCGTTGTCCTCAAGCCCTCGGACACCACCCCCGAATCCACCCTGGTCCTGGCCCGCCTGGCCGGAGAAATCTTCCCCGCCGGTGTGCTCAACGTTGTCCTGGGTACCGGCGAGACCGGCGCCATGATGGTTGACCACAAGGTCCCCGGACTGGTGTCCATCACCGGTTCCGTCCGTGCAGGCATCGCTGTTGCAAGCGGCGCAGCCAAGGGCCTCAAGCGTGCCCACCTGGAACTTGGCGGCAAGGCTCCCGCGATCGTGTTCAAGGACGCCGACATCAAGAAGAGCGCCGCCGCCATTGCCGAGTTCGCCTTCTTCAACGCCGGACAGGACTGCACCGCCATCACCCGGGTGCTCATCGAGGATTCGGTGCACGACGACGTCGTGGCAGCCATGGTGGAACACACCAAAACCCTGCAGACCGGTTCGCAGAATGACGAAGACAACTACTTCGGCCCGCTGAACAACATCAACCACTTCAACGCAGTGACCTCAGTGGTGGAGAGCCTCCCGGCGAACTGCAAGATCGTCACCGGCGGACACCGCGCGGGCGAGAAGGGCTTCTTCTTCGAGCCCACCATCATCACCGGTGCCAAGCAGACCGATGACATCGTGCAGAAGGAAACCTTCGGCCCGGTCATCACCGTGCAGAAGTTCAGCACTGAAGAAGAAGCGCTCGAGTTGGCCAACGACGTCGAATACGCCCTGGCGTCCAGCGTGTGGACCACCGACCACGGCACGGCCATGCGCATGAGCCGCGACCTGGACTTCGGTGCGGTCTGGATCAACACCCACATCCTCCTCACGGCAGAGATGCCGCACGGCGGCTTCAAGCAGTCCGGCTACGGCAAGGACCTCTCCATGTACGGCGTCGAGGACTACACGCGCATCAAGCACGTGATGTCTGCACTGGATGCATAGCGCTGTCGCATAAGAATTTCCCCGTTTTTTAGAAAGGCAAACCCCTCATGACCACCACCGCGAACGAACTCTCGTACCGCATCGAGCAGAAGCGCAACATCAACGGCGCCTTCCCCGGCCCCAAGTCGCAGGCACTGGCTGAGCGCCGCTCCGCCGTCGTTGCTGCCGGCGTCGCCTCGGGCGTTCCCGTCTACGTAGAAGACGCCGACGGCGGCATCATCCGCGACGTCGACGGCAACTCCTTCATCGACCTCGGCTCCGGCATCGCCGTGACCAGTGTCGGCGCCTCCGACCCCGCCGTCGTCGCAGCTGTCCAGGAAGCTGCCGCGCACTTCACCCACACCTGCTTCATGGTGACCCCGTACGAGGGCTACGTTGCAGTTGCCGAGCAGCTGAACCGCCTCACCCCGGGCGACCACGCCAAGCGCACCGTGCTGTTCAACTCCGGCGCCGAAGCCGTGGAAAACGCCATCAAGGTTGCCCGCCTGGCCACCGGCCGCGACGCCGTCGTAGCTTTCGACCACGCCTACCACGGCCGCACCAACCTGACCATGGCACTCACCGCCAAGGCCATGCCGTACAAGACCAACTTCGGCCCGTTCGCGCCCGAGGTCTACCGCATGCCCATGAGCTACCCGTTCCGCGAAGAGAACCCGGAAATCACCGGTGCCGAGGCAGCCAAGCGCGCCATCACCGCCATCGAGAAGCAGATCGGTGGCGACCAGGTTGCCGCGATCATCATCGAACCCATCCAGGGTGAAGGTGGCTTCATCGTTCCGGCCGAGGGCTTCCTGCCGGCGCTGTCCGCGTGGGCCAAGGAAAAGGGCATCGTCTTCATCGCCGACGAGGTCCAGTCCGGCTTCTGCCGCACCGGTGAGTGGTTCGCCGTCGATCACGAAGGTGTTGTCCCGGACATCATCACCATGGCCAAGGGCATCGCCGGCGGCATGCCGCTGTCCGCTATTACCGGCCGCGCCGACCTGCTCGACGCCGTTCACCCGGGCGGCCTCGGCGGCACCTACGGTGGCAACCCGGTTGCCTGTGCAGCAGCGCTTGCCGCGATCGACACCATGGAACAGCACGACCTCAACGGCCGCGCACGCCACATTGAAGAACTCGCCCTGGGCAAGCTCCGCGAACTGGCCTCTGAAGTTTCGGTCGTTGGCGACGTCCGTGGCCGTGGCGCCATGCTCGCCATCGAACTGGTCCAGGCCGGCTCGAAGGAACCGAACGCCGAGCTCACCAAGGCCGTTGCAGCCGCCTGCCTCCAGGAAGGTGTCATCATCCTGACCTGTGGCACCTACGGCAACGTCATCCGCCTGCTCCCGCCGCTGGTCATCAGCGACGAACTGCTGATCGACGGCCTCGAGGTCCTGGCAAAGGCCATCAAGGCCAACGCGTAAGTTTCACGCTTCACGCACAGAGGCGGGCCGGGGGTTCAATTCCCCCGACCCGCCTCTTTTTTGCCTTGGCACGCCGCCGCGAGTTCGCGGGAACCCGCCCAGTTCGCGGGAGCTTTGCGCGCGATCTCGCAGCGTTCCCGCGAACTCGGCGTCGAAGTTGGGGGCGTAGGTTCCAGTGAGTGCTCGACGGCGGCGCCCGCCTAGGTGCCGAGCGTCAGGTTCTTCTGGTGGCCGTGTCCGTCGAGCTGGACTTCGATGGTGTTGCCGCCGATCAGGGTTGCGCCTTCGTCGGCACTGATCATCGTGGTCCAGGTGCCGGGAACCGTGATCCGGAGGCTGCTTTGAGTGCGCGAGGGATCTGCCACGGACACCGTGAGCTTCCCGTTGCTCTGGTGGGTGGCAAGGGTGCACGGACCGGAGACCGTGAAGCCCGCCGCGCTGCCTGGTGCGAAGAAGTTGGCCAACACCAGGGCGTCCTTATCCACGCCCAGTACTTGGGCAACCGCCGAGTTGGCCAGCACCTTCACTGAAGGATTGGCCGACTGCGAGAACGTGGCATCGTGCGTTGCAGCGGGCAGCACCATGTACGCATAACCTGAGCCGGCCGGATCGTGGCCGTGGCGATGGGTCACTGTGACAAAGTCCCGGGTCACAGGATCTGCGCTCCCTCCGGTGTCTGCCCCGGAGTTGATGTCGTACCAGCTGCCGGTCCGGCGCACCACGGCAACCTCGGGCGTGCCCGAAACACCCGGGGAGTCCAGGAAGACGTAACCTCCGTGCCCCTCGATATGAAGGGAACGCTTAAGCGCGACGGGAGCATCGCCCGGAGCCATGCTGCGGTTGCGGGAATCTGTTCTCAACGCAGGTACTGAACCCACGGCGAAGGACCTGTTCTCGATCGTGGTCTGCACGGCGGCGCCGCCCGTCCCGGTGATGGCTGATCCAAGGCACACCACGGCATCGTCAAGGAAGAACCACGATTTCCGCCCGGATAGCGTCTTGTTGTGGTTGAGGTGGTCCATGCCGACCACGCCCCAGCGGCCATCGACAGTCAGCCCTCCGGCGAAGGCCTGGTAAGCGCGGGGGATTCCGGTG
Organism: Paenarthrobacter nicotinovorans; assembly: GCF_007670255.1. Taxonomy (GTDB): domain Bacteria; phylum Actinomycetota; class Actinomycetes; order Actinomycetales; family Micrococcaceae; genus Arthrobacter; species Arthrobacter nicotinovorans_B. Next base: position 244,967 of record NZ_SZVS01000002.1, read on the forward strand.
CCGGCTCCGCCCGCTCCGCTGGCACGGGCCTCGTCATTGACGGTGGTTCCGGGAAGGGCATAGGGGTCCACTGTGGGCCAGAAGTCCGCACTGAACTGTGAGGGGTCCTGACGGGTGTACACGAAGGTCATGCCGTCGCCCTGGTACCAGCCGAGGTTGTTTTCGCTGTTGCCCCATTCGTAGCGGCCAATGCGTTTGGAGGAGAGGTTCACTGTGCAGCCCCACTGTGGCCGGTGGTGCACCAGGCGGTCCTGGTCAGCGAACATTCGGCTGTACACCGGGGCCGGAGAGGCTGTCACGGAGGCATTGGAGAGAACGGCCAAGGACAGCAGGGACTTGGCCAGGCTCTGTGTGGGGTGGCCCACGAGCTTCTGGTCGGCACAGCGTTCCAGCCACCCCTTCGCCAACGCCAGGAAACGGGAGCGGTAGGGCTCCTCGCATCCGGGAGCCAACAGGAGCACAGCCGAGATCAAGCCGAAGCCGCTGACGTAGTCGGGTTCACGTTGCCGCGAGACAGCCCGCCCGCGGACGGTATCCATGATTCTGCCGTCCCAGACGAACGGGGCGTACGTGTTCTCCACGGCGTCCAGGAGCACTGACTGCCTGGGATCGTTGATGGCCCATGTGCTTCCACCGAGCATGGCGATGATTTCGGCGATTCCCGCCAGCGCCACCACACCATAAGTCCCGGCGTAGGGCAGGTAGCTGTGCTGAACGAACGAGCCGTCCGTATAGAAGCCGTCGCCGCTGGTGACGTAGGTAAAAACGCTGTTGGTGCCGCCACGGACGGTATCGCTCAGGGCGTCACGACCCAAGGCGATCTCCTCTGTGTTGTTGTCCAGGATGCCGCGCATGCAGCAGGCCAGGGATTTGTCCACGCGGTTGGCGCCGGTCTCCGCCAGGGATGTAGCACGACCACGCCAATTCGGGTTTGGGGCGAACCAGCGGACCGCCGCGAGCAGGGATGACCGGAGGGCTTCCGGTACTTCGGCATGCACCAGGGTCAGGATGTCCACTGTCTTGCGGGGCACGCCGATTTCCCAGAACCACCAGTTGCCCGCTGCGCGCATCCCGGGTTTGTAGGCAGTGTCGTTGAGGAGCTTCAAGCCAGCAACAATGTCGGCGGCCAGCTGGGGATTCCCCGCGTACGGGGTGCCGGCCACGGCGTAGCCCAATGCCATGTCATAAAGGCGGTTGAAGTGCAGGCCCAGGTTACTGGTCGCAGTGGCGGACTGTCCGATGCCCGTCAGCGGGAGGTCGCTCCAGAGGGAGGTCCGCACTGGCGCTTTGTCCATGGATGACCACCACTTTTCCGTGGTGGCGCCCATGCCATCGAGTTGTCCGGCAAGTTCCGGAATGTCAGCTGCGCTGCGGCCACCGGTGAGCACTTGCCGTCGTCGTGCAATGAGCTCGGGCAGGCCATCCGCTGCAAAAGAGGGCCCCGCCTGGGCGAGAAGCGCCCCTGCGAGGGCTGCGGCACCTGCTGTGCGGAAAAGGGTCCTGCGGCTCATGGGCGATCCAATGACGTTCAAAACTGCTCCGTTCAAAACTGTTGTGGCGTGGGGATATGGCGGCGGAAGTTTCCGCAACCCTATTTCCGGTTCCCTGGCCCTTCAACGGAAATGAACAGAAGTGCTCAGAACTTGTGGAGAGGCGAAACCGAGTCCCGGATGACGATGTGCGTACCAACGGTGAGGGTGTTGTCAGAGGAGGCGCCGGCGTCGTGCGGTGACTGGGCCAGAGCCAAACGGACGGCCTCGCGCCCCAGTTCTTCGAGCGGTACGCGAACTGTGGTGAGCCGCGGACGCAGCTCGCTGGCGACGGGAACGTCGTCGTAGCCAACCACGGAAATGTCTTGTGGAACCTTGATTCCGCGTTCCTCGAGTGCTTCCAGGATGCCGGCGGCCACGAGGTCGTTCGCTCCGAAAACGGCGGTGAAGTCCAAATTCTGGTCAAGCAATTCCCGCATCCTGCTGTACCCGAAACCACGGCCGAACGCGCCCTCGTGGACCAGCGCCGGGTCCCGCTCGATGCCGCGGGCGTCCAGGGCCCGGTAGAACCCTGCCAGCCGGGACGCGGTGGTGGAAAAATCGCGGGGGCCGCCCACGTAAAGGATCCTGCGGTGGCCCTGGGAGATGAGGTAGTCGGTGATCGCGAAGGCGCCTCCTTCGTTGTCGTAGGTGACCATCTTGGTGGGCACTCCCGTCCCCAGGGACGGCCTGCCGCAAAGGACCAGTGAAGATCCCGCCGCTGCAAGCGCACGCGCACGGTCGGCCATCTGCTTCCGGTACCGCGGGTCGTCGGATGCCCCACCCACCACGATGACGGCGTCGGTGCGCTGCTCCCGCATGAGGTCCACCAGGGCAAGCTCACGCTCTTTGTCGCCGTGGGTAGCGGTGATCAGGCACAACCGTCCCTCGGCACTCGCCTGCCGTTCCACGCCGCGGGCGATGTAGGCGAAGAAGGGATCAGCGACGTCGTTGATGATGATTCCCACTGTCCGGGTGGTGGCGCCGGCCAGAGCACGTGCATGGGCGTTGGCCACGTAACCCAGGTCCGTAACGGAACGAAGAATCCGTTCCCGCGTGGCTTTTGCCACGGGATAGTTGCCGCTCAAGGCCCTGGAAACTGTAGCTACTGACACCCCCGCCGCCTGCGCGACGTCGGCAATCGTGGCGCCGCTGCCGCTGCGGGCAATGGCGGAATCTGTGGGGGAGTTTTTCTCGGTCACTAGGCGATTCTTGCAAGATCCGCGGCCAAAACCGGATAAGCCAAGGGCAAGCCCTCGGTCAATCGGCGAACTTCCATGACCGCTTGGCTGCCCAGACGGTGGATTTCGTTTCCCAAGGCTCCTGCGATGTGCGGTGTCAGGACCACATTGGGCAGGGTGTGCAGCACCGATCCGGCGGGAAGGGGCTCGGGGTCGGTGACGTCGAGGTAGGCATCGAGCCGCCCCGAAACGAGTTCCCGGGTCAGCGAGGCTGCGTCGATCAAGACGCCCCGGGCGGTGTTGATGACCAAGGTGCCGTCCTTCATCAGGCCGAGCTCCTTCGCCCCGATGATGCCACGCGTTTCGGCAATGTCCGGCGCATGGACGCTGACGACGTCGGACAGCATGCAGAGCTGGGCCAGGCCGACGGATTCGACACCCAGCGCAGTAGCCTCGACGGCGTCAAGGTAGGGGTCGTAGACCAGGACCCGTGCGTCGAGGTTCTTCAGGAGCCCGATGACCAGGCGTCCCACGCGTGAGGCGCCAACCAGCCCGATGGTTACGCCGTTGGTTCCGATGGCGGGGAATCCGGCAGAGTTGCGGGATGCGCCGGTGGTGCGCAGCTGTTCGCTGAATCGCCGGGCTCTTTTGAGGCCCATGATGATTGCCGCAAACGTGAACTCGGCCACCGGCACCGCATTGGCCGCAGCCGAGGACGACACCTGTATTCCGCGCTCATGGACCTCCGGGGACAGGAACGTCTTGACCGTTCCGGCCGCGTGGACGATGGTGCGCAGCCGCGGCAACCGGTCCAGGACCCAGCCGTCGATGACGGGAGCGCCCCAACCAGTTATGAGGAGCTCGGCATCTTCGAGCAACCCGAAGGCACCCGGCTCGGAGAAATTGGCAACGGGTTCGGAACCGAGCAGCGTGACCATCCCGCGCAGCCGGGCAAGGTCCTGGGTGCTGAACAGGGCGGACAGATTGTTCCTGCCCATCACGAAAGCAGCCTTCATGGGGCCGGCGTGCTGGAGATTGGTGGTCACTGCGGGTTTCCGTCCATTGGTGGTAGGGAAAATTTATAGAAAGCGCTTGCTATTTTGAGTCAGCGTAGGGGTGGTACTGAAAGACTGTCAATCCCACCCTCCCTTGCCTGCTATGACAAAGGAAGTGTTGTTGACATCACATTATTTCTATAGGTAGCTTGTCTCCCATAGTAAACGCTTACTATTTCAGCCGATGGTTGCTCTACAGCGCCGGGCCACTCCACATCCGCCGTCCACTGGCGCAGACAGAGGAAATACATGAGCAGCAACAGTCAAACACTGACGCCCCAGGCGACGCACGACGTCGGCGGGCCGGTGACGGCGGCGGAAGGCCGCCGTCGTATCCGCCCTCCTGCGGGACCCGACGCGGGACCGAGTCGCAAGAGAACCCTGATGGCACGTATCCGACGCGACAAAGTGATGTTGCTGCTGATCGCACCGGGCTTCCTGTACTTCGTGGTGTTCCACTACATCCCGCTCGCCGGCAACATCATCGCGTTCCTCGACTACAAGCCCTACCTCGGTTTCGTGGACAGCGTGTGGGTGGGGCTGGACAATTTCGCGGCCATGTTCCAGGACGGCGCCTTTTGGGAAGCCCTCCGGAACACCCTGGTGATCACCGGGCTCCAGCTGGCCCTGTTCTTCCCGGTTCCCATCTGCCTGGCCCTGCTGCTGAACAGCATCGTGTCCAACAAGATCCGGAAGTTCGTGCAGAGTGTGGTGTATCTGCCCCACTTCATCGGCTGGGTGATCATTGTGGCCGTCTTCTCGGAGGTCCTCGGTGCCACGGGTGCCGTTCCGCACCTTCTGGAAAACCTGGGACTCCCTCGCTTCGACGCCATGACCACGCCCGGGTTCTTCCCCTTCCTGGTGACCATCCAATCCATCTGGAAGGACGCAGGCTGGGGGACCATCATCTTCCTTGCCGCGCTGATGAACGTAGACCAGGAGCTCTACGAGGCCGCGGCCGTGGACGGGGCGAACGCCCGGCACCGGCTATGGCACATCACCATCCCGGGCATCATGCCGGTGATCATCCTGCTGCTCATCCTCAACCTCGGCAGCATCCTCTCAGTGGGCTTCGAACAGATCGTCCTGCAACGCGACAATGTGGGCCCCGGCGCCGGCGAGGTGCTGGACACCTACGTCTACTTCCACGGCATCCAGGACGGCCAGTGGGGTCCTGCGGCCGCGGTGGGGCTCGTCAAGGGAATCGTTGGGCTGATCCTGGTGCTCGGCGCGAACAAACTGGCCCATCTCTTCGGACAGGAAGGTGTCTATTCCAATGGCAAATCCAAGTAGCACGCTGGTAGCAGGCATGGGCCGTCGTGGGAGCCGTTCGGTGAAAAAGGACACCCGTCCTGTCTGGATGGAAAAGCCCAAGCCGATGGTCCAGGTATCCAAAGCCATCGCCCTGGTGGTGATCTGCTTCCTGGCGCTGTACCCGTTGCTGGCCGTACTGGCGACGAGTCTTTCCAGTCAGAGCGAGATCGCCAACAACAACGGCCTGGTCTTGTTTCCCAAGGAACCCACGTTCGCCGCCTACCAAACGATCTTCGCCGGTGGCGTAGTGACCGATGCCCTGGTCCGCTCCTTGCTCATCACCACCGTTGGCACTGCATTGTCTTTGGTGGTCACTGTAGCCATGGCGTACGGCCTTACCCGTCGTGACCTTGTGGGCGGCCGCTTCTTCCTCATGACCGCTCTGTTCACCATGCTTTTCAGCCCCGGCATCATTCCCAGCTTCCTCATGGTCAAGGAACTGGGGCTGCTGGACAATTACGCAGCCTTGGTCCTGCCCACGCTGATGAGCGCCTTCAACCTGGTGGTGGTCCGGTCCTTCTTCATGAACCTGCCCAACGAGCTGTTCGAAGCCGCCAAGATCGATGGGGCCGGCGACTTCCGGATCCTGGTCCAGATGGTGTTGCCGTTGTCACGAGGCGTGCTGGCCGTCGTCGGGCTTTTTTACGCGGTGGGCTACTGGAACGCCTTCTTCAACGCCATGCTCTACCTGAACGACGACAAATGGCCGCTGTCCATGATCCTGCGCCAGTACGTGTTGCTCGGCCAACCCATGGGCGACTCCGCAGTAGCCGAGATCGCGGTGCCGTCGCAGGCGATCCAGATGGCCGTCGTCGTGATTTCGCTGATCCCGATCGTAATCGTCTTCCCGTTCCTCCAGCGGTACTTCACCAAGGGCGTTCTTACCGGCGCCATCAAAGGCTAAGCAAACTCTCTACTCTCGAAAGGGAATCCCATGAACGCAGTCCCGACTCCCGGCCCCAGCCGCCGGAGCTTCCTTTCCGTGGCGGGCATCGGCGCCCTTGCACTGTTCAGCGGCGGGGCCTTGGCCGGTTGCGGGCAGCGCACCACCAACGTCGCCTCCAACGCCAGCGAGGCTTTGCTTCCCACGCATATGCCGCTCAAAGCGGCCGCTGCAGACATCGCAGGCACGGCTGAAGGCGTCCCGGCTGCCTTTTACAAGTACCCGACGCCGTTCCGGAGCGTGGAGAAAGCACCCCTGAGCGGTGGCAAGATCACAGCCATTACCAACCTGTTTGGCACTGCACCCAACGCGCGTGCAGACAATCCCGCCTGGCAGGCCATTGAAGCCCGCCTGGGCGGACAGGTGGAGATCACCTCTGTCTCCTCGGACGACTACGCCACCAAGTTCAACACGATCATTGCCGGGGGCGAGCTGCCGGACCTCATGTTGAACGACGGTGCCGCGGTGCCCAACATCGTGGAATTCCTGCAGGCCAAATGCGCGGACCTGACGCCGCTGCTTGGTGGCGACAAGGTCAAGGACTATCCCAACCTCGCCGCCATCCCGGAGGTTTTCTGGAAGCAGACAGTACAGGCCGGCAAGCTGTACTCCCTGCCCATCCCGCGCAACCTCACTGGCGGCTCCGGATTCGTCAACCAGACGCTGCTGGAGAATGTCGGAGTCAAATCCACCGAGGACATCAAGGACAAGGACGATTTCTACAGGGTGGCCAAGGAACTGACCAATCCTGCCAAGAACCAATGGGCGCTGGGCAGCACCAAGTTCGGTCTCACGATGCTCCACCACATGTTCCGCACGCCGAACGTCTGGAAGAACGACGGCGGCAAACTCACCCGGGCGTTCGAGACCGACGAATACATGGCCGCGATCGAATTCGCAGCCAAGCTCTACAAGGACGGGATGTATGTCCCGGGCTCTGAAGGGTGGACCAAGTCCCAGATGGTGAACTCGTTCATCTCCGGCAAGGTGGCCATGATCTATGACGGACTGCCCGCCTACATTGGGCCCACGGGCTACGGGCGCAGCGTCCCCGCGGCGAACAAGGCCAACAAGGCCGTCCCGTTCATCCCCGTGGGCCACGACGGCGGCAAGGCCCAGACCTGGCTGGACAACATTACCTTCGGCACCGTGATGCTGAAAAAGGCGGACGAAGCCAAGCTCAAGGAAGTTCTGGCCGTAGCCAATTTCCTCGCGGCACCATTTGGCAGCGAAGAATACTTGCTGCTCAACTACGGGGCAGAAGGGGCGGACTACACCCTCGATGCCAACGGCAACCCCGTGGTGACCGAGCGGGCCTTGCTGGATAACGCCGTGCCGTGGAAGTACCTCGCGGCACCCCAGCAAGTGGTGTACGACCCCAGCAACAAGGACATCGTGGATGTCATGCACAACGCCTATTCCAAGCTCATTCCGCTCGGGGTCGAGGACCCGTGCGGCACCTTGTTCAGCCCGACCAACGCCAGCAAGGGTGCGAAGCTGGGCCAGCCCGTTTCGGACGCCGCCACGGCTGTCATCGCTGGACGCGGGACCATGGACGCGCTCATGAGTGCCGTGGCGGACTGGAAGAAGAACGGCGGCGACACCATCCGCGGCGAATACGAATCAGCCCTGGCCAAGTAAGCAGCGGAACAACCCCAAGGATCCAACACCGTGACTCAGCCCCTCCAGGTAAACCAGCCCCTACCGGTGACCCAACCCTGGCTTCCCGAACCACAGACCGCTCTTTCCCCGTTCACCGGCTGGACCCGCAGCCACTGGGAAGCCACGGCCGATCATTGGTTGGAACATATCCGGACTTATTCCAGCCCCCTCAAAACAAGTCCGAGACTCCCGGGCCGGGTAACACGCGACGGCGAGCGCCGGGAAGGCATGGAAACCATAGGCCGGAGCCTGCTGATGGCGGCGCCCCGCATTGCCGGGGCCCGTGGACAGGATCGGTTGGGGCTGGCGGCGTGGTACCGGGAAGCGCTGCTGGCCGGCACCGACCCTGAAGGTTCCGAACGTTGGCCCTTGGGTGTCACCTGCAAGTCCCCGTTGCTGGGGGTGACCAACTCTATTGTGGAGGCCGCGAACATCGCGTTCTCGTTGCACGTTGCCAGGGAGTGGCTGTGGGAGCCCCTGGCTGAGGGGGAGAAGAAGCAGGTGGCCGACTGGCTGCGGCACCACGCCCGGCTTGAGGTGTGGGGGAACAATTGGCAGCTTTTCCCTGCAATGGCCGAGGGTTTCCTGCGATCGGTGGGCGAGGACGTCTCCGGCTGCACGGGGGCGCGGAATGTGGCCCGGGTGGAGTCCTGGTATCTGGGTGATGGCTGGTATACGGACGGGCCGGAGCACGCCATCGATTACTACAATGCGTGGGCAATCCACCCCTATTTGTGGGCTTGGTACACGATGACCGGCAGGGAGGGCACTCCTGAGGGGCAGCGTCATCTGGAGCGGCTGCGGGAGTTCGTGGGCACCCAGAGCCTCATGTTTGCCAGTGATGGAGCCGTGCTGCACTTCGGGCGATCCTTGGCGTACCGCACTGCAGTCCTGGCCGCCATATGGTGTGCGGAAATCTCGGGAGTGAATCCGCTGACGCCGGGGGCTACCCGGCGCTTGGCGTCCGGTGTGCTGGCGAACTTTACCGCGAAGGGCGTCGGAGTGGACGGGCCGCCGACCCTGGGCTGGTATGACGAACACCTGGGATCCTGCCAGGCATACAGCGGGTTTGGATCCCCGTATCTGGCCGGTATTGGCTTCCTGGGTTTGGCTCTCCCACCGGAGCACAGGGTGTGGCAGGACATGGAGGAGCCGCAACCCACGGATGGGCCCGTTGTCGTACGTTCTTTGCCTGATGTCGGATGGACAATGAGCAGCGATGGCGGGTTGGTCCGGCTCAGCAACCACGGCAGCGATCATTGCGGCTTGCCTGTTGACGGCGGCACGGACCCCGATGATCCGCACTACGCCAAGTTCTCCTACTCCACCCACACCGCGCCAGGAACGGGTTTGGCTTGGGAGGAAAACATCGACGGGCACTTGGCGTTGTTGGGCTCTGACGGCGTGGCGAGCCGGCGTTGCGCCCTGCGTGCCACCCGCACGCAGGGACCGGTCAGCGGCTCGGTCCACGTCCCACAGCTGTACGGTAAAGCGCTGCCCGGAACCGCGGTCACTACGGTGTCCGTGGTGGACGGTATCCATGAGGTTCGCTGCCATCTCGTCACCGGGCCGGCGGAGTTTTCCGTGCGTGAAGGCGGGCATGCGGTCGCGGGAGCGTCCCGGGTGCATGCGGGAACCACGCTGGACACTGCGTGGGTCAGCAACGGCGATGTCTTTGCCGCTGTAACAGCCCTGCACGGCTGGCAAAAGACCGATACCGCACATTACACGGGTGCCAGTGCCATGGGTGAGCACTCCGCAGTGCCAAGCCTGTCGGCCCAACGCGCGGTTGTCGAAACGGTCCACGTCGCGCTGCACACGCTCACCCGAGGCCCGGCTCCGGCGCCTGAAGCGCTCGAGGCGGCTGCCGCCGTCGTTGTTTCCGGTACGGAAGTCTCGCTCACGTGGGCTTCAGGTGCGTCGGAGTCGTTCGACCTGCGTACTTTCGTTCCATGGGACGGGCAGGTGGGAAAGTGATTGACCTTAAATACGGCGCGTCCGGGCAAGGGCGGAGGGACGACGCTGCCATGCGTCGGTTCCGGAGCCACCGGGTGGGTCAGTTCATCCATTGGGGCCTCTACTCGCTGCCGGCCGGGAGGTGGGAAGGGAAGGACGTCGAATTCGCGGCCGAGTTCCTGCCGCGTGTAGCGAAGATCCCCCAACAACGATGGGAGGCGCTCGCCAACGACTTCACACTGGCGGATTTCGACGCCGACCGGTGGGCTGACACGGCCGTGGCTCTCGGTGCCCGCTACATGACCATCACCACCAAGCATCACGACGGCTTTTGCCTGTGGCCGAGCGCCCACACGGACTTCCACATGGGAAACACGCCGTCGGGCCGGGACGTTCTGGGTGAATTGGTGGCCGCCTATGAAGCACGCGGGATCGACGTCAACTTCTACTATTCAGTGCTCGACTGGCGGCACCCGGACTGGCGCTTCACGGTGGAGAACGACGGCGATCGGGCGGCTTTTGCCCGCTACCTGGACTTCGCGATGAAACAGTTGGAAGAACTGGCGGACCGTTACCCCGGTGTGAAGGGATTCTGGTTTGACGGCACCTGGGACGAATCCGTGAAGGCCAACGGGTGGTGGACCTGGGAAGTTGAACGGATGCTGAAGGAGCGCCTTCCCGGCGTGGTGGTCAACAGTCGCCTGAGAGCCGATGATTTCGGGTCCCGGCACGTCGATTCCAATGGCCAGTTGATGGGCGACTACGAGAGCGGCTATGAGCGCAGGTTGCCCGGCCCATGGGATGTTGCTGTGGCTTCCCGCGACTGGGAAGCCTGCATGACCATTCCGCAGGCCAGTTGGGGATACCACCAAGGCCCCTGGGCGCAGTCGACGCTCAAACACCCCTGGGACGTGGTGGACATGATGGCCCACTGCACGTCCTTGGGCGGCAACTTCCTGCTCAACTTCGGACCCCGCGGCGACGGCTCCATGGCTCCGGAAGAGGTGGAGATTGCCTCGCGGGTGGGGGAGTGGCTCGCCGTGAACGGGGAAGCTATTTACGGGTGCGGCTATGCAGAGGATTGGAAATATCCCGGTTGGGGCTACTACACCCAGGATGGGGACACGGGACAGGTGTACGCAGTCGTGACGCGGATTCCGGCGTCGGAAAGGGTGCGCATAGAGGTGCCCGGCGGGCAGGAACTGGCCGGGCTGCGCTTGCTGGGTTCAGGCTCCATTTCCGGGCAGGACTTGGAGGAAGGCCCGGGCAGTGTGCTGGGGTCCGCGGCTCCGGCGGGCTCCGGCGGATATCCATTCAAGAGGCTGGCCGAGTCCGTGGTGGAGGTGGAGCTTGCGGCCGGCCCGGCTGCGGACGCTGCTTCAGGATCAGGGATGCCTGGTGGAGGGGTGCCAGGTGGAGGGTCAGCGGCCGCAGGGTCACTTGCAGCCTTTGGACCGCTGGTTTTCGCCCTGGAAACCCGTGCCGTCGACCCCTCCGGCCGCGAAAAGGAACCAAACCCGGACGTGCTCGACTAGGGCCCGGCGTCGAAATCGTGGGAAGGCTGCGAATCCGCCGGAAAGTTCCGGGGGTTTTGGCAGCGTTCCCGCGACTTCGCGCGGGTTTCAGGCGAGGGGTTCAGGCCTCGACGGCGGACAGCCGCGCCTGCTTCTTCAGCGCCGAGTGCTTCCTGGTGGTCCGCAGCATGTCGATCGTCAACAGGACCAGGGCCAGCCAGACCACGCAGAAGCCGATCCAGCGGGCAGCGGTCATGGTTTCGTGGAACACAAGCAGTGCCACAACGAACTGGAGGATCGGGGCAAAGTACTGGAGCAGGCCGATGGTGGTCATCGGCAGGCGGCGTGCGGAAGCGCCGAAGAAGAGCAGCGGAACAGCGGTGATGACGCCCGAGGCCACCATCAGCCAGAAGTGTCCGGCGCCCATGGTCGTGAGGGTTTCAGCCCCCGCAACACCCAGGACCACCATGGTGATCGCTGCGAAGGGAGCCAGCACCATTGTTTCGACACTGAGGCTCGTGAGGGCATCGACCTTGGGGCCCACCCGCTTCTTCACAAAGCCGTAAAGGCCAAAGCTGAAGGCCAGGATCAGGGCGATCCACGGGAGTTGCCCGTAGGAGAACGTCAGGACGCCGACCGCCACGAACCCGATGCCCACCGCTGTCCACTGCAGGGGGCGCAGCTTCTCCTTGAGGACAAAGACGCCCAAAAGGACCGAGACCAAGGGGTTGATGAAGTATCCCAGCGAGGTTTCCACGGCGTGGCCGGTGGTGACGCCGAAGGTGTACGTGAGCCAGTTGATGGCGATGAGGACGGCAGCCAAGGCCAAGGGACCGAAGACGCTGCGGTCCTTCAGCGCGGCGCCGAAAATCCGCCAGGACCGGGTGATGGTGATCAGCAGTGCGCAGAAGATCAAGGACCAGACAACGCGGTTGGCCACGATTTCGATCGCACCCGCAGGCATCAGGATGAAGAAGTACAGGGGGAGCAGGCCCCACAGCCCGTAAGCGCCGATGCCGAACAGGATTCCCGCCGTCGACTCGCTCCGCACGGGCTTGCCGGCGCCCCCGGTGCCTCGCTTGGTTACACCGCTGGTTCCGTCGCCTCCGCTCCCGGCTACCGCCGTCGTTGGCTGGTTTGAAGGGGAGCCTGAGATGATCTGATCCGGAGTCGACACACTGGGGCCAACACCGGCCTTCCCCGCAATATTCCGCAATCTTTGGGTATTTTTGTGACTCCTGCCATATAAGCGGCCCGGTGTGGGGCCGACACCTAGAATTGAAATCTGCGCGCGCCACCAACAGCGGCGTGGCTCACTGCTTCGGAAGGGCTCACGGTGTCAGACTCAGCCGCAACCAATCGTCCGCTTCGCGTCGCCATTGTGGGCGCGGGTCCTGCCGGTGTCTATGCCGCGGACATCCTCACCAAGTCCAACGAAGTCAAAGACGGGCACGTGGAAGTGAGCATCGACCTCTTCGAGGCGTACCCCGCGCCCTACGGGTTGATTCGATACGGTGTAGCGCCGGACCATCCCCGCATTAAGGGCATCGTGAACGCCTTGCACAAGGTTCTGGACCGCGGGGACATCCGCTTCCTGGGCAACGTGACCTACGGCAGGGACCTGACCCTTCACGACTTCCGCGCTTTCTATGACGCCGTGATCTTCTCCACCGGAGCCATCAAGGACGCAGACCTGAACATTCCCGGCATTGGGCTGGAAGGCTCCTTTGGCGGCGCGGACTTTGTCTCCTGGTACGACGGACACCCGGACGTGCCCCGCGATTGGCCGCTGGACGCCAAGGAAATCGCGGTGATCGGCAATGGCAACGTCGCCTTGGACGTTGCGCGCATGTTGGTCAAGCACCCGGAGGAACTGCTTGTCACAGAGATTCCGGACAACGTGTACCAAGGGTTGAAGAGCTCGCCCGTGACCGACGTCCACGTTTTCGGGCGTCGCGGGCCTGCCCAGGTCAAGTTCACGCCCTTGGAACTGCGCGAACTCTCGCACTGCAAGGACGTGGACATCGTCCTGTACCCGGAGGATTTCGAATTCGACGAGGCCTCGGACGAGGCAATCCGGACCAACAACCAGATCAAGACCATGGTCAACACCATGACCAACTGGCTGGTGGAGGAGCATGCTGAAGCCGAGCAGCCCTCGTCCCGCCGCCTGCACCTGCACTTCCTGCACAGCCCCGTGGAGATCCTCGACTCACCCGAGACCCCGGGCAAGGTTGCGGCGATGAAGTTTGAGCGGATGGAACTGGACGGCACCGGCAACGTCAAGGGAACCGGGGAGTTCCTCGAATACCCGGTCCAGTCGGTCTACCGGGCCATCGGCTACCACGGCTCGCCGCTGGAGGAGCTGCCGTACGACGCCCGCCGCGGCGTCATTCCGAACGACGGCGGCCGCGTCCTGGGTGCCGACGGGGAACCCGTGCCGGGAATCTACGCCACCGGCTGGATCAAGCGCGGACCGGTGGGGTTGATCGGGCACACCAAGGGCGATGCACTGGAAACCATCGGCTGCCTCCTCGAGGACCGTTTGAACCTGCCCCCGGCCGAAAACCCGGACCCGCAGGCCATCATCGACCTCCTGGAAGAACGCGGCATCGAATACACCACGTGGGAAGGCTGGAACCGGCTGGACGCACACGAAGCTGCCCTCGGTGCTGAATGGTCGGAAGCCTCCGCCGCCTCCGAAGACGGGAACGGCGTGGTCCGCGAGCGCATCAAGGTTGTCCCGCGCGAGGAAATGATCCGCATCTCCCGCCCCTGACCTCCGGAGTTTTGTACAGCTATTGCGCTTATTCGGGCGCCTTAGGGTCATTCGCTGTACAAAAACTCCATCCGGCGAACTAGACTCGTCGGTACTGTGCTGCCCACCACACGCGTTGCCCACCACGCGAGGCCATAACGCACAGGACCCAGGGGAGTTCGAGTGAGGAATCCAATCCATCCGGTGGTTCCCGGCAATGACGCCGCGGAGCTGCTGCAGAAGCGCGCCCTGGCCGGCCACGAACATTTGGAGGCGTGGCGCGCCGGAACCGCCGATGAGATCGCCGGAATCAGGCGCCTCGTCCATGAGTCGTGGCAACGTTCGGCCAACTTGAAGGCCAACCCCGACGTACCCGAAGCGCCCCTGGCCATGGACCGCGATGAGCTCGAGGAGTACAGGCGGCAGCACCCTTTGGCCACCATCATGCCCGTGATCAAGAAGCTGCTGGTCCAGCCGAGCCATGACAGCGGGCTGCTGGTGGCCGTAGGCGACGACGTCGGGCGGCTTTTGTGGGTGGACGGCGACCCCGTCATGCAGCGTCGCGCCGAAGGCATGATGTTCGTCGCCGGCGCCGACTGGTCCGAAGCCTCCGTGGGCACCAGCGCTCCGGGCACGGCCTTGGCCCTTGACCGCAGCATCCAGATCTCCGGGGCCGAGCATTTCAAGCGGTCCGTCCATCCCTGGAGCTGCACCGCGGTTCCCTTCCACGATCCCGACTCCGGCGCAGTGTTGGGCGTCGTGGACATCACCGGGACCGAAACCGCCGTCGCACCGCACACGCTCTCGCTCGTGGAAGCAACGGTCGCTGCCGCCCAGGCACAGTTGCGCATCGAACGCTTGCAGCTCGCCGCGGCAGTCCGCGACAAACCACGACGCCGGAGTGCAGCCGCCACGGGCGGCCAGGCTTTGTACCGCAACAGCCTCCAGCTTCTGGGGCGCGACCAGGCGCTGCTGAGCATCGATGGCCGGACAGTCTCCTTGTCAGCGCGCCACAGCGAGATCCTGGCCATTCTGGGCAACCATCCGGATGGGTTGAGCGCTGATGATCTGTGCGCAGAGCTTTACCCCGGCGAGGGATCGTCCGTGACTCTCCGCGCCGAGATGGTCCGCCTCCGCAAGGTCATCCAGGAACTCAGCCCTGACGCTGTGCCCGAGTCGCGGCCGTACCGGCTGCCCGTCGAGTTGCTTCCCGATTCCGGCCAGGTCCTGAGTTGCCTGCAGCGCGGCGCCCACCGCATAGCCTTGGAAATCTACAAAGGTGCGCTTTTGCCGCGGTCGGAGGCGCCCGGCGTCGTGCAGTTGCGCGAGCGGGTCTCGCATCTGTTGCGGGAGGCGCTGCTGAGCGACGGCAGCGTCGATTCGCTGCTCAAGTACGCGGAACTGCCGGAGGCGAAGTACGACGTCGACCTCCGCCTTGCGGTCCTGAAGCTGCTGCCGCCCCGCTCACCCAAGCGCGCCGCGGTGGTGGCCGACCTTGAGCGGATCGACAGGGAACTGCAGGCGTGAGCTGACTCACACTGTTGCAACGTAGCTGCAACCTCCCGGCTCCTAGGCTCGGATCAATGGCGAGAGCCACAGTGATTCGCAGCAAAGGAGCTAGCAATGACCGTTTACGCACAGCCGGGTGCCGAGGGTTCGAAGGTCACCTTCAAGGACCGTTACGAGAACTGGATCGGCGGCGAATGGGTCGCCCCGGTCAAGGGCGCCTACTTTGAGAACATCACCCCAGTAACAGGCAAGGCCTTCTGCGAAGTTGCCCGGGGAACCTCGGAGGACATCGAGCTCGCGCTGGACGCAGCCCACAAAGTCGCGCCATCCTGGGGAAAGACCTCCGCCACCGAACGCGCCGCGATCCTGAACAAGATCGCCGACCGCATCGACGAGAACGTTGAACTTCTGGCCGTCGCAGAGACCTGGGACAACGGAAAGCCGGTCCGCGAGACCCTCAACGCCGACATCCCGCTGGCAGCCGACCACTTCCGCTACTTCGCCTCGGCCGTCCGCGCCCAGGAAGGCGGACTCTCACAATTGGATGAGGACACCACGGCTTACCACTTCAAGGAGCCGCTGGGCGTTGTCGGCCAGATCATCCCCTGGAACTTCCCCATCCTCATGGCCGTCTGGAAATTGGCGCCGGCACTCGCGGCCGGAAACGCGGTTGTCCTCAAGCCTGCAGAGCAGACGCCGACGTCCATCCTGGTCCTCATGGAACTGATCAGTGATCTCCTGCCGGCCGGCGTCGTCAACGTGGTCAACGGATTCGGCGTCGAGGCAGGCAAGCCGCTGGCTTCCAGCCCGCGCATCCGCAAGATCGCTTTCACGGGTGAGACCACCACTGGCCGGTTGATCAGCCAGTACGCTTCCAACAACCTCATCCCCGTCACCTTGGAGCTTGGCGGCAAGAGCCCGAACATCTTCTTCGACGACGTCGCCGCCCAGAACGACGCCTTCTACGACAAGGCACAGGAGGGCTTCACGCTCTTCGCGTTCAACCAGGGCGAAGTCTGCACTTGCCCGTCCCGCGCGCTGGTCCAGGAAGGCATCTACGACTCCTTCATGGCCGACGTCGTGGCCCGGACCAACAAGATCATCCAGGGCAACCCGCTGGATACGGAAACCCAGATCGGTGCACAGGCCTCCAACGACCAACTGGAGAAAATCCTGTCCTATATCGACATTGGAAAGCAGGAGGGCGCCAAGGTCCTTACCGGTGGTGCCCGGGCCGAGCTCTCCGGTGACCTGGCTGGCGGCTACTACGTCCAGCCCACCATCTTCGAGGGACACAACAGGATGCGGATCTTCCAGGAGGAGATCTTTGGCCCGGTAGTGTCCGTCACCAAGTTCAGCGACTACAACGACGCCATCGGCATCGCGAACGACACCCTCTATGGACTGGGTGCCGGCGTCTGGTCGCGCAACGGAAATGTCGCCTACCGCGCAGGCCGGGAAATCCAGGCCGGCCGCGTGTGGGTCAACAACTACCACGCCTACCCGGCAGGTGCCGCCTTCGGTGGCTACAAGTCCTCAGGCATTGGCCGTGAAAACCACGCCATGATGCTGGACCACTACCAGCAGACCAAGAACCTCCTGGTCAGCTACAACGAGAACAAGCTCGGCTTCTTCTAGGAGTTTTGTACAGCAAATGCCCTTATGGAGCCTTCTTAAGGGCATTAGCTGTACAAAAACTCCAACTATTCGCAGGGATCAAAGGAGATCGTCAATGTCGAACACGATGCAAGCAGCAGTAGTCACGGAGTTTGGAACCGACCTCACGGTCAAGGAGGTTGAACGCCCGACGCCGGGTCCCGGCCAAGCGCTGGTCCGCCTCCTGACGTCGGGGGTATGTCATACGGATTTGCACGCCGCCGAAGGCGACTGGCCCGTCAAACCCACGCCACCGTTCATTCCAGGGCACGAAGGAGTGGGCGAAGTAGTGGCTTTGGGCGAAGGGGTTACTGACGTTGCCGTCGGTGATCTCCTGGGCAACGCCTGGCTGTGGTCTGCCTGCGGAGACTGCCAGTACTGCAGGACCGGATGGGAAACACTGTGCGAGTCCCAGCAGAACGGCGGCTACAGCGTGGATGGCTCTTTCGGTGAGTACATGCTGGTGGACACACGCTTTGCAGCCCGCATCCCGGAAGGCTCGGACCCCGTGGAGGTTGCTCCGGTCCTCTGTGCCGGTGTGACGGTGTACAAGGGTCTCAAGATGACCGAGGCCAAGCCGGGACAGTGGGTCACCATTTCCGGCATCGGCGGCCTGGGACATATCGCGGTTCAGTATGCCGTGGCGATGGGCTTGCGTGTTGCCGCTGTGGACATCGCCGACGACAAGCTGGCGCTGGCAAAAGAACACGGTGCCGAGCTGACGGTCAACGCGTTGCATGAGGATCCCGCCGAGGTGATCCAACGGGAAACCGGCGGCTGCCATGGGGTGCTGGTGACGGCCGTACACCCCTCGGCCTTCGGTCAGGCCATCGGCATGGCCCGGCGCGGCGGGACGATCGTCTTCAATGGCCTTCCCCCAGGGGATTTTCCGGCGCCGATCTTCGAGATTGTCCTCAAGGGCCTCACGGTCCGGGGTTCGATTGTGGGCACCAGGCAGGACCTTGAAGAAGCACTGGAGTTCTATGCCCAGGGGAAGATCAAGCCAACGGTCTCCACCCGGGAGTTGTCCGAGGTCAACGCGGTGTTCGACGAAATGAAACACGCAAAGATCGACGGCCGAGTGGTTCTGAAGTTCTGATGACCAGCTCTGCATTGGAAGCTGCGGTGACGCTGCCCGGAGAGGATTTCTCCCGGGTGGCGCTCACCGCGGCGTCCGTGGATCTTCTCCGCACGTTGTGGGCGCAGCACGGCCCGTTGATGTTCCATCAATCCGGTGGCTGCTGCGATGGCTCCGCACCCATGTGTTATCCGGCGGGGGAGTTCCTGACCGGCGATTCGGATGTCCTTCTGGGCCGGTTCGAACTTGGCACAGCCTCGGAGCCACAGCCGCTGGAGTTCTGGATGTCCCGGGAACAGTTCAACTATTGGTCGCACACCCATCTGACAGTGGATGTTGTTTCAGGGCGGGGGAGCGGTTTCTCAGTTGAGGCACCCGAGGGCAAGCGCTTCCTGATCCGGTCAACACTGATGGATTGGGACGTACCTGGCGTTTAGCTACATGAAGTCGGGCATGAGGCTGGTGTGATGCGGGCAACTCGGCCGCGTCACACCAGCCTCAACTGTCACAGGTCTACGGGGAGCGTCTCACTATTTGGGATAAATATGGCCGTCCATTGGCCGGACACTATTCTTGATGAGTCCTATACCACCCCCCTCCAGAATGTGGCATTTTTATGAACATTTTCAGGACCAAGTCGATTGAGCAGTCGATCGCCGATTCCGACGAACCCGGTCGCAAGCTCAAGCGCAGTCTGAGTACCTGGGACCTCATGATCATGGGCGTCGCGGTTGCCGTCGGCGCCGGTATCTTCTCGGTGGGCGCCAAGGCTGCCGCCAACTTTGCCGGCCCCGCCGTCACCATTTCCTTCGCCATCGCCGCTGTCACCTGTGCTCTGGCCATCATGTGCTACGCCGAGTTCGCGACCGCCATCCCCGTGGCGGGTTCCGCCTACGTCTTCACGTACGCCACGATGGGCGAGGTCCTGGCCTGGATCATCGGCTGGAACCTCATTCTTGAACTCTTCACTGCTGCTGCCGTGATCGCGAAGTACTGGGGCATCTACCTCAGTACCGTGTTCGGTTTGATGGGAGTGGAGATGCCGCCCTCCGTCAGCGTGTTCGGCATCGACCTCTACTGGGGCGCCTTCCTGATCGTCGCAATCTTTACGGTGCTACTGGTGCTGGGGACAAAGCTGTCCGCCCGCGTGGGCAACGTCTTCACCATGATCAAGATCGCTGTCGTGCTGTTCGTGATCGTGGTGGGCTTCAGCTACGTGAAGTTCTCCAACTACACGCCGTTTGTCCCGGCCTCCGAGCCTACGGCCGGAAACGGTGCGGCCGACGTCATGAAGCAGTCGTTCTTCGGCTTCCTGACCGGTGCCGCTCCTGCGCAGTACGGAACCCTCGGAATCTTCGCCGGCGCTGCACTGGTGTTCTTCGCCTTCATCGGCTTTGACGTGGTGGCCACCTCCGCCGAAGAGGTCAAGAACCCGCAGAAGACACTGCCCCGCGGCATCTTCGGTGGCCTGGCCCTGGTCACCTTGCTCTACATCCTGGTCTCGCTCGCCCTGACCGGCATGGTTTCCTACACCCAATTGGCTGAGGTCAAGAACCCGACGCTGACCACCGCATTCGAGGCCGTGGGCAACACCGACGCAGCCAAGGTCATCGCCTTCGGCTCCCTGGTAGGCCTGACGACCGTGATCATGGTGCTCCTCATGGGCCTGTCCCGCGTGGTCCTGGCCATGAGCCGCGATGGACTGTTGCCCCGCTCCTTGTCCAAGACGAGCGACAAGCGGGCTACCCCGGCCCGCTTGCAGATCATCTGTGGTGCCGCAGTTGCCATCGTCGCCGGCGTAACCAAGGTGGACCTCCTTGAGGAAATGATCAACATCGGAACGCTTTCGGCCTTCGTGATGGTCAGCCTGGGTATCCTGGTGCTCCGCAAGAAGCGTCCCGACCTCAAGCCTGCCTTCCGCGTTCCGTTCGGCAAGGTTCTGCCCTGGGTCTCGGCAGTGTTGTGCCTTTACCTCATGACCAACCTGGCCGTGGAAACCTGGATCTTCTTTGCGATCTGGCTGGTCATCGGCATGGCGATCTACTTCGCCTACGGCCAGCGGCACTCCAGGCTCAACGAGAAGTTCGCTTCCGCCAAGGCCTCCGTCGATGGCCGCACGGAAAGCCGACAGACCGACGGCGACGAGGACGACCTCTCCAAGGTCTGATTGCGTCCGCCTGCACGTTGATGCGGGACGCAGCTTGTCAGACAGCTACCTGCTTTTCCATCACGGAGACGCCCGGGAACCACTGGTTTCCGGGCGTTTCTGCGTCCCGGGGCCGTCAACATCCTTACGGTGCCGCGTGCTCGCCGACCCATTGCACCAAAGGCCTCAGCACCTCCCAGCGGGCAGCGATTTCGTCCTTGGCCGCAGCAGTGGACAACCATTCCGGCTGCCCCACCGCCACCCCGGCCGAGAGTGACTTGTGCTTGAGCAACTCCGCCCTCGGATGGTCCTTGTCGAAACCGCGGGGAATGGTCTTCAACTTCTCGCCCTCAATCGCGAACCCTGCTTCCGCTACGGCGTCGATGATCTTTTGCAGCTCCTGACCACTCTCCGGAGCATCCACTGCTGCCCGGAAGCGGGCAAGCTGCGCCGGCGTGTGGGAATGGTAACCGCCGCCAATGAGGAGCCCGTCGGCGCTGATCTGCACGTAGTAGCCAACGCCTTCCCGGGTGGCAGCAAAGGCGCCCTGCGCGGTCTTATACGGCGACTTGTCCTGGGAGAACCTGATGTCCCGGTTGGGGCGGAAGATCTTTGCCGGCCCGAACCTGGGCTCCAACTCCGCAAGGAGAGCTGTCAGCGGCTCCCTGACCTCGGCGTCGTACGTGCTTTTATGCTCCAGCCACCACTCACGGTTGTTGTTCTCTTCAAGGTCCTCGTAGAAGCGGAAAGCGGCTGTCTGAATGCCTGTGAATGTGTCCATGAAGGGATCCTATGAATCCCCAGGACTGATCAGCCATAGGTAGAGCCTGCTATGTGGAAAGAAGCGGCTATGTGGAAAAGCAAAAGAACACCCCGCCGCGGATGGATCCGCAGCGGGGTGTTCTGAAAGCCGAACGCTTAGAGCTTGTTGGCTGCTTCAGCGTCGGACGTGGTCTGGCCAGCGCCGAGGTTGGCGCGCAGCTTGGCGCCGAGTTCGGCGTCAACGTTGGTCCAGTACTGGATGGCGCGTTCCTTGATGTCGGCGTTCTTCACGCCGCCCACGGCACCGGTGATGGTTTCGAGGAAGCGTGCCTTGGCGGCCTCGTCGTAGACCTCGCGGTACAGGGTACCGGCCTGGCCGAAGTCGTCATCCTCAGCGTGCAGGGTGTGCGCGGAGAGGGTGAGCTCGCCGTCGTTCTCCCAGCCACCGGCGGGGGAAGCCGGCTCGACTGCTGCGGGGCCACCGACCGAGTTCGGTGCGTAGACCGGGGTGGACGGGGAGTTGAACAGGTAACGTCCCTGGCCATCCTGGCTGTAGTTGTTGACCTGGTTCTTCGGCTGGTTCACCGGGATCTGGGCGTGGTTGGTACCCACGCGGTAACGGTGTGCGTCGGCGTAGGAGAAGATGCGGGCCTGCAGCATCTTGTCCGGGGAAGCAGCGATGCCCGGCACGAAGTTCGACGGCGCGAAGGTGGCCTGCTCGATCTGCGCGAAGTAGTTCTCCGGGTTCTTGTTCAGCTCCATGGTGCCCACGTGGATCAGCGGGTAGTCAGAGTGCGGCCACACCTTGGTGAGGTCGAACGGGTTGAAGCGGTACGTCTTGGCGTCCTCGTAAGGCATGACCTGGACGTGCAGTTCCCACGAGGGGAAGTTGCCGGCTTCGATGTTCTCGGAGAGGTCGCGGATGTAGAAGTCTGCATCCGAACCGGCCAGTGCTTCAGCCTGCTCACCGGTGATGGAGTTGACGCCCTGGTTGGACTTGAAGTGGTACTTGACCCAGAAACGCTCGCCGGCAGCGTTGATCCACTGGTAGGTGTGCGAGCCGTAGCCCTGCATTTCACGCCAGGAAGCCGGCAGGCCGCGGTCGCCCATGAGCCAGGTGACCTGGTGTGCGGACTCGGGGGAGAGGGTCCAGAAGTCCCACTGCATGTCAGCGTCGCGCAGGTGGGTACCCGGGAGGCGCTTCTGGGAGTGGATGAAGTCCGGGAACTTGATGCCGTCGCGGATGAAGAACACCGGGGTGTTGTTGCCCACGAGGTCGTAGTTGCCCTCGGAGGTGTAGAACTTCACGGCGAAACCGCGGGGATCGCGCCACGTGTCGGGAGAACCGTTCTCGCCTGCAACGGAGGAGAAACGGATCAGCATGTCCGTCTCGGCGCCCGGCTGAAGGAAAGCTGCCTTGGTGTAGGCGGAAACGTCGGAAGTGGTCTTGAACGTACCGAAAGCGCCGCCACCCTTTGCGTGCACAACACGCTCCGGGACGCGCTCGCGGTTGAACTGTGCGAGCTTTTCCACCAGGTAGTGGTCGGTCAGGATGATGGCACCGTCAGCGCCGACGGACTTGGAGTGCGCGTCGGAAGTGACAGGGGCACCCGACTGTGTGGTCGAGATGTTCGCGGTCATCATTCTCCTTTTTCTTATTTCTGGGTTACGGAAGGTAGTACGGGAAGCTGTTGTTTGGCCTGGCAATCCTGGCAGATGCCCTGATAGAGGACGTCTGCGATCTGGATGGTCATGGGCTTGGAATTTTCATTCCAGTGCGGAGTGAGGCACGGTGCGTGTCCCACTGCGCAGTCCACGTCCTCCACCTTGCCGCAGCTGATGCAGACGGCGTGGTGGTGGTTGTCGCCAACCCGGGTTTCATAGAGCGCCGGGGAGTGCGGGGGCTCGAAGCGGCGCAGCATCTGCAGGTCCGTGAGGTCGCTGAGAACCACATAAACAGACTGCGCCGTCAGTTCGGGAAGTTCTTCGCGGGCAGCGGCAAGGATGCCTTCTGCCGGGGAATGCGGATGGTGCTGGACCGCGGCGAGCACTGCAAGCCGCTGTTTGGTCACACGGCGGCCATGGGCATGCAGGGCCGCCGCCCATGCTTGCTGCTCAGCTGTGTGATCCGTCATGCATCCATTCAAACACTTATTTTGATAAGTTCACAATAAGGCGAGGCTAACTTCCGGTGAACGTAATAATTCCAGGAGCGGATTCACGTCTTCCGCCGCGGACCTACCCAGCGCGTGGATCCGCAGCGGTGTCTGCGGTGCTGGTGATTCGAGCGCCAGACAACTGAAGCCGCTGATGCCGGCGGACAGCGGTAATGCACGCAGCGACGCGGCGACGGCGAGGAGATCAGCCGGCCTGAATTCACGGATCGACGCGGCACCTCCCACGGGTTCGAGCACCGTGTGGCGGGGTCCCGCCGCAACAGTTCGCACCATTGGGGTCGGTTCAAGGAGAGGTACGACGGCGGCCTCCGCCGCATGTTCGACGGTCCGGTCCGCTGTGGGTCGCTCGCTCCGGAGGGCCTCGCGTATCACTTTGTCGGTCACCTCGAGGCCGGACTCCGGCAGCACCGCCCGACGGTGGGCAGGCAGCGAAAGCTGCTGTCCCGGCGTCGTGGTTTCCCCAGCCCAACGACCGAAAAGGTGGAACGTCGGCGTTGAGGACTCAGCCACCGGTTCACCCAGCCCGGCTCCCAAGGGGTGCCACTGGTAGGCGAACATGACGGCGCACTGACTGGCTCCGAGAACCTTCGCAAGGGCTGTCCGCGCCAGCTGGTGGCAGAGCAGCCAGTCCGCTGCTGACGGGAGCGCGAAGTCGATGGAGGGATCGGACAATCGGATCACTACGTGTCCGGCAGTGAGGGGGTGGCGTGGCCGGGCGATCTCCCAAAAGTCCGAACGGTACAGCAAACGTCGCGACATGACCATGTCAACTCCTTCCCCGGGGTGAGCCTACCAAGCCCCGGGGCTGGTTAGGGTTGGACGGTGGCAAAACTACTGGCAGACATCACTCCGCTCAGGGAGAGTCCTGCTTTTCGCCGGCTCTGGCTGGGGGCATCCGTCGCTGCCATCGGGACCCAACTGACCCTCGTGGCCGTCAGCCTGGAGGTCTACCGGCTGACCCAGGAAAGCCTTTACGTAGGACTGCTTGGCATCTTCGCGCTGGTTCCGTTGGTGATTGCAGGTCTCTACGGCGGCTCCATCTCCGATGCCTACGATCGGCGGAAAGTGGCCCTGATTGCCTCCCTGGTCCTTTGGTTGACCACGGCCGGGCTGGCTTTGCAGGCATGGCTGGAGATTGGCAATATCTGGGTGCTCTACGCGCTGGTGGCCATCCAAAGCGGCGCGCAGGGCATCAACGGTCCGGCAAGAAGCGCGATTATTCCGCTCCTGGTCCGCAAGGACCTGCTGCCGGCTGCCAATGCCCTGAACATGCTGACATTCGGTCTTTCGATGACCGCGGGACCCCTGTTGGCCGGCGTGCTCGTGGCCACCATCGGCTTCGGGTGGACCTACACCATCGACGTCATCAGCTTTACCTTTGCGCTGTGGGGGCTCTTCAAGCTCCCGCCACTGCCACCCTCCAAGGACGCTGTACGGCCGGGGTTCCGTTCAGTGGTGGAGGGGTTCCGCTTCCTGGGCGGGCGGCCGAATGTCCGCATGACCTTCGTGATCGACCTGATCGCCATGATCTGCGCACAACCCAGGGCGCTGATGCCGGCTATTGGTGCTGTGATGATCGGGGGAGGCGAAACCACTGTCGGCGTGCTGCTTGCGTCCACGGCAGTGGGGGCGTTCCTTGCCGGCCTGTTCTCAGGGCCGTTGGGCAGGGTACGCCGGCAGGGCAGTGCCGTCGTGTGGTCGGTCATGGGCTGGGGTGCCTCGATTGCCGGCTTTGGCCTGGTGGTGCTCCTGGCTGGAGACTCCGGACGCAACGGAACCACACCCTGGCTGATACCGGCGGCGCTCTGCTGTGCGCTCGCCGGCATTTCCGATTCCGTGAGTGCTGTCTTCCGTACCACCATCCTCCAGGCCGCCACTCCCGACCATTTGCGCGGGCGGCTGCAAGGGGTGTTCATTGTGGTGGTCGCGGGCGGGCCACGGGTGGGGGACATGCTTGCCGGTGGAGTGACGAAGTTCCTCAGCGAGGGCGGCGTGCTGCTGCTTGGCGGCGTTCTGTGCATCGTGCTGGCGTGGCTGGCCTCGCGCATCCAACCCGGGTTCGTCGCCTACGATTCGAAGCACCCGGTGCCGTAACCGCCGTTGCCTTAGACGCCGGTGCCGTAGGCGCCGGAACAGGGCGGACGACGTCGACGTTTAAGCTAAAGAACCCCCGCAAGAGGCGAAGAAAGAGGACGAAGGAAACGTGCACAAACACAACAATGGACTCAAAACCGCGGCGCTGTTCGGCGTGCTGTGGGCGGTGTTGTTGGGTTTGGGTGCCATCATCGCCTCAGGAACCCGCAGCACCGCCCCCATATGGATCATGGCCTTGATCGGCGTCGGTACAACTGCCTATGGCTACTGGAACAGCGACAAAATCGCCATCCGCTCCATGGCCGCATACCCCGTGACCGAGGCCCAAGCGCCGCAGCTGTACCAGATCGTCCGGGAGCTGTCCGTCCGGGCCAACAAGCCCATGCCGCGGATCTACCTGTCACCTACCATGACGCCCAACGCCTTCGCTACCGGTCGCAATCCGAAGAACGCCGCCGTGTGCTGCACGGAGGGAATCCTGCACCTTCTGGACGCACGGGAACTCCGGGGTGTGCTGGGCCATGAGCTGATGCACGTGTACAACCGCGACATCCTCACGTCCTCGGTGGCTGCTGCCGTGGCCGGCGTGATCACCTCGGTTGGCCAAATGCTCCTGATCTTTGGCGGTGGCGACCGGCGCAACGCAAACCCCCTTGCGACGATCGCCATGGCGCTGCTGGCACCCTTTGCGGCCTCACTCATCCAGATGGCGATCTCCCGCACCCGCGAGTTCGACGCGGATGAGGACGGTGCCGAGCTCACTGGCGATCCCCTGGCATTGGCCTCGGCCCTGCGCAAGATCGAGTCCGGGGTGAGCCAGTTGCCACTTCCCCAGGACCAGCGCTTGGTCAATGCCTCGCACCTCATGATCGCCAACCCTTTCAGGGGCGGCGGCATGCGGCGCATGTTCTCCACCCACCCGCCCATGAAGGAACGGATCAGCCGGCTGGAAAGGATGGCGGGGCGGCCGCTCTCCTAGGGACGCAACACGTTGTGGACCCGCAGATCCGTTGTTGGCCAACGACGGAAAAGCGGGCCCGCAACGGAAGAGGGCTTTAGCTGAACAGCCCTTCGCCGATGTACCCGCCCTGCTGCACGCCCGGTGGCACGGCGAAGAGGCCGGACCCTGTGTGCTTGAGGTACTCCACGGACAAGGTGTCGCCCTTGGCCAAGGCCAGCTGCATGGGGACATAGTGGGTTCGCGGATCCTTGACGAACGCGATGAAGAACAGGCCGGCATCCAAGTGCCCGAGTCCGTCCGAGCCGTCGGTGAAGTTGTAGCCGCGGCGCAGCATGCGGACGCCGTTGTTCTGGTCCGGATGTGCCAGGCGTATGTGTGAATCCATGGGGATCAACGGCTCGCCATTGCGTCCGGCCATGGCAAAGTCCGGCGTGCTGAACTCGTCTCCTCCCGACAGGGGAGCCCCCGCGCCCTTGGTGCGTCCGATCAGCCCTTCCTGCTCCCGCAGCGAGGTACGGTCCCAGATTTCAATGTGCATCTGGATTCGGCGCGCCACCAGGTAACTGCCACCGGCCATCCACTGCTCGGCCGCGGGGCCACCGCCCGCCACCCAGACGTGCTCGTCGAGGAGGGCGTTGTCCTCGACTTTGAGGTTGTTGGTGCCGTCCTTGAAACCGAACAGGTTGCGGGGCGTCACCTGGGCGCGGGAGGTCGAGGAAGTGCGGCCGAACCCGAGCTGCGACCACCGTACCCGGACCTTTCCGAATCCGATCCTCGCCAGGTTGCGGATTGCGTGGACGGCCACCTGTGGATCATCCGCGCAGGCCTGGACCACGAGGTCACCGCCAGTGCGGCCCGGCTGCAGGTCATCGCCTGGGAAGTGGGGAAGGTCGATCAGGGCGGTCGGACGCCGCCCTTCCAGACCGAACCGGACTTTGCCATCCTTCTCAAACAAGCCTGCGCCAAAGCCAAACGTCAGGGTCAGCTTGGAAGCTGCCAGATCCAAGGCCTCGCCGGTGTCTTCTGGCGGGGCGTCGTACGGGCCATCGACGGCGCCGGTCTTGCCGGTTGGATTGCCGGCAGTCATCGCCTGGGCCGCTGCGGTCCAGTCCTTGAGGAGCTTGATCAGTTCCTTGCGGTCCTCGGTGGTCACATCGAACGCGGCCATGTGCAGACGGTCCTGGGCAGGCGTCGTGATGCCCGCCTGGTGATCGCCAAAGAACGGAACCACGGCGTCCCCGGCGGCAGGCACTGAGGGTGATGCCGCCGTCGCCACCGCGTCATGACCCAGGAAGCCTGCGGCGAGTCCTGCCACAGCTCCGGCGCCGCCCACGCCAGCGAGGGAGAGTAGGCCCCGGCGCGACATCCGTGCAGCGCCGGTAGCAGCGGCAGCCGCCGTACCGCCGTCGGACGCCTTTTGGGACTTTACGACGTCGGCCGGCTCACCGGAACGCCCGACGTCGGCCGGCTCACCCGTGTGGCCGAAAGGGCAGCCGCTCACAGCACCACGGCTGAGGTGAGCTTGGAGAGGGGCTCACCCAGCGAGTCGACCAGCGATGCCAGGGCCTGCACCTGCTCCGGGCTGAGCTCGTTGTAGAAGGCGAAGCCATCGCCCTTTGCGTGCTTCTTCAATTCGGCCTGCAGCGCAGTGAACTTTTCATCCAGGGACTTGGAGAGCTCTGCGTCCTTCTGTTCCAGGGCCGGCTTCAGGCTTTCGAATGCGATGCGGGCGCCGTCAACGTTGGCCTGGAAGTCCCAGAGGTCGGTGTGGGACCAGATCTCTTCTTCGCCCGTGACCTTGCCGGTGGCAACCTCGTCCAGGAGTTCCTTGGCGCCGTTGCCTAGTTTGTCCGCCGTTAGTTCCACGGTGCGGGTGCGTGTGGCGAGGTCTTCGGTGTCGGCAACGAGTTGCGTGGAGATGGCGGTGCGCTCCGCGGCGGTCATCGCTGTGTAGCCTGCAGGCGGGAAGAGGTCCTTTTCTGCGCGGTGCCAGCCGGTCCATTCCTGGCCGGGCTCAAGGTCTGCTTCGCGGGCATCCAGCTTGGGGTCGAGGTCGCCGAAGGACTCCGCCACGGGTTCGATCCGTTCCCAGTGCATGCGGGTGGCCGCGTAGAGCTCGCGGGCCTTGGCTGCATCACCGGCGGCGAAGGCTTCTGCGAAGGCCTTGGTGCCGGTGACAAGCTGTTCGGTCTGATCCTTGACGTAGGCGGCGTACTGCTGGGTTCCAGTGTCCACCAGTTTCTGCAGATCGGCGTCCACGCTGGGCTTGTTGCCGGATTCCTTGACCTCGAAGGAGGCACGGATGCCGTCGCCTTGCATGCCGGGCTTGCACGCCGTGGTGTATTTACCGGCGGGAGCGGTGACTACCAGGTTGCGGGAGATTCCCGGGCCGATGTTCTCCACTTCGCCGATGATCCGCAGCCCGTCTTCGGCCAGCAAGTAGAACTCGGTGACTTCGGTGCCCTCGTTCTTCACCGCGAAGGTGAGATTGCCGCTCGATGCGGAGGTGGTGGACACCTTGCACTCGTTGGCCGTGCTGCTGACCTGGATGGGACCGTCCGTTGCGGCCGTGGTCTTCGCGTTGTCAGTGCACGCTGAGAGGACCAGCGGCACTGCTGCTGCGGCGCCAATCACGGCAAGTGTTCTGCGGAGCTTGGGTGAAGCGGGCATGGGGAATCCTTTGTCTATCGGTGGCGCGTGAGGGGAGGGTCCGGGTGGGACCAGGCAGGGTGTCTTAGGACTGGGCAGCGATGGCCGGAGCCGGGACGGCGCTGGTGGCCTTCGGCCGGGACGAACGGTTGGCCCGGATGTACAGGAACAGCACCGGGGCCACATACAGCAGCCAGGCTGCCGCTTCCAGCCACGTGGTCGCGGGGGAGAAGTTCAGGGTGCCTTTGAGCAGCGTGCCATACCAGGACGACGGCGGGATGGCGGCTGAGACGTCGAAGGCCAGGTTGTGGAGGCCCGGGAGGATGCCGGCTTCCTGTAGGTCATGGACCCCATAGGCCAGCACTCCGCCCGCGATGATGATCAGGCCTACGCCGGTCCAGGTGAAGAAGCGGCCCAGGTTCACCTTGAGGACTCCCCGGTGCAGCAGATAGCCCAAGCCGGCGGCGGCCACCAGTCCGAGCAGAGCCCCGAGGAGCGGCAGGGTGGTTTCTCCCGTGGCTTGGGCTGCAGCCCAGATGAACAGCGCGGTTTCGAGTCCTTCGCGGCCCACGGCCAGTGCCGCCACGAGCGCAAGGCCCCAGGCGGCGCCGTCGGCCGCTTTGTCCACCTGCGAGCGGAGTTCGCCGCCGAGGCTGCGCGCGGTGCGGGCCATCCAGAAGACCATCCACGTCACCAAGGCCACGGCAACGATTGACAGTCCGCCGCCAATGGCTTCCTGCGCCTCGAACGTCAGGCCCCGCGGGCCGAAAGTCAGCAGGGCGCCGAAGCCGAAGGAGATGGCAATGGCTGCGCCCACCCCTGCCCAGAGGCGCGGAATGAGGTGCCGCCGCCCGGTCTTGATGAGATAAGCCATCAGCAGGACCACGATCAGGGAGGCCTCGAGGCCTTCGCGCAGGCCGATCAGGAAGTTGGCGGTCATGTCGGAGTGTTCTTTCGCTAAGGGAGCCGTACTTAGGCTCGCCTAAGGAAGAAGAATACTGCCCGGCGGCTATTACGCAAACTAATCGTGCCGTAATTTACGACAGTCGCTGTAGATACGGGCATCGGGCCGGGATGCGATGCTGCTCGAAGTTGGGTTGTGGTGCCTCTGGCGGATCAGATCGGCGGAGCAAGCTGGACACGATAGCGCCACCAGACCAAGTCTGGATCCTCTTCGTCTTCTTCCTCGGGCTCCCAGCCCTGGTGCTGCAGTAAGGCGTGAACCGGGGTATTCAGCTTATGCGCTTGACCTGAGAATACGACGAGCTCCACTTTGGGCATGCCATCTGCCATCTCGAGACACGTGTCGACGAAGTGCTTGAGTGCTTCGGTGCCCGTGTTGTTCTTGGCGCAGTCCAGGTGACGGGCCAGGAACAAGGCGAGGAACTGATGCTGGGTGGCGTTGATCGGTTCGCTACGGAAAGCCACAAACGCGTTGATCCTCGCGGCCTCTACATCCAAGAGAATTTCAGCCCGGTGCGGCGCCTTCAGTGGTAGCCTGAGCCCGCGGATAGCGGCCTCTACGCGGCGCGCCCATGGCCGGTCTTTCTGCTTTTTGTGCCACGTCCCTGGTCCGACTTCAGCCTTTGCTATACAAGTGAACTTCTGCAGGAGCGGTTGATGTTTGCGATCGGCTTCCAGCCACTCCGCCATTAGTGCTTTTTGCGGGTGTAAATCACGGTGGCGGGCTTAGCAAGAGCCGCCTCAACGCCTTTCGGGGAATTGATGTAGGCGGCCAAGCGCTCAGAGCGCTGCTGAAACGCTTCCGTACGCCGGCGCGCAAATATGGACTTCTTGACCGTCCGACGCGATTGCCTGCCAGTCAACAAGCTTGCTCGGGGGTGGATTTGCGCGCTCAAGGCTTCCCTTCCGTATGCGATTTCTCCCCTGTTCATCCAACGCTAACGACATTCTCTCTCAAGAGGACTCTCTGTGAGGAAAATCACAGCTGTGGATAAAACGAGGACCGCAGGATCAAGGCTGATCGCTGCGGTCCTCGGTGATTCTGCGGACTCTGTGCGGACTTCGGACGCGGGCGCCCAGCAATCACGCGGCCAAAGCGCCGTTAGCTGCGGAAGTTCACGAACTGGAGGTCGGCCTCTTCGAACTTCTTGAGGATGGCCATGGTCTCCTGAAGGTCGTCGCGCGACTTGGAGGTCACGCGGAGTTCGTCGCCCTGGATCTGGGACTTGACGGACTTGGGGGCTTCATCGCGGATGATCTTGTTGATCTTCTTGGCGATGTCCTGGGCGATGCCCTCCTTGATGCTGCACTCCAGGCGGAACTCCTTGCCCGAAGGGTAGGGCTCGCCCTGGTCCAGGGACTTCAGGGAGATGCCGCGCTTGATGAGCTTGGACTGGAAGACGTCCAGGACTGCAAGGACACGGTCCTCCGAGTTGGCCTTCATGAGGATCTTCTCGCCGCTGAAGTCGATCTCTGCGCCGACGCCCTTGAAGTCGTACCGCTGCGCGATTTCCTTCTGGGACTGGTTCAGTGCGTTGGCGACCTCTTGCTTGTCTACCTTGCTGACGACGTCGAATGTGGATTCGCCTGCCATGACTCTCCTTAGGTTGGGGGCCCTGTGAGGGCGGGTTGGGTTCTGGCATCCAGCCTAGTACGGAAGCCCGCAGTTGGGGCCGTGCAGGGCTTTCACAGTTCGCTCACAGCACACGCAGGGTGGGAACCGAGGAATGCGGCCCAGAGTTGTACCAGTTGGAAGACACTTCGTCCGGAGGATCAGCGTGAGCACCAAGGCCGTCCAGTCCATCAGCAAGTCCGCCTCAGCAGCAGCAGGTTCCATTGGAACGGCTGCTGCGGCTGCTGCCAGTGCAGTAGCTGCGGCGGCGGTGGCGGCCTCGATCGTGCTAAGCCCGGTCCCCGACGCCACATCGCGCATGGATGGCGTCCACGCAGATCTCCAGCGGGCCGTGCAGCTGAACCAGATCACCGCCGAGCAGGCCGAGAAGTTCGAGGCCAAACTGGCGGATCGTATCCTCGGAGAAGCCTGAAATACGCCGAAATTCAGGGCCTCTGACCTCGATTAGATTCTTGGGCGGAAGTTCTGTAAGGTTGTCTCTGCCTTCGGTTACCGGATCGAAAGAAATGGTCTTCCGGAAGTGATCTTCTTTTGAAGTTCGGCAGATTACCCGAGCGGCCAAAGGGGGCTGACTGTAAATCAGCTGGCACTGCCTACGGGGGTTCGAATCCCTCATCTGCCACCCAGGAAAAATCCCCGGAACCACTGGTTCCGGGGATTTTTTGTGTCTGCGGGTTGTCCCGGACGGGGTGGCTTTTTGGTTACTGCCGCTCGGAGATTTTCCGGAGCTCGGCGATTTCCAGCCGCAAGGCCGCGATCTCCTTGACCAGATCAGCCACTTCGGCCCGCACGGGTTCCTCGGCTGCCGCCACCTTTTCGCCGGCCGCGGCCGCCACGCCTTCGGCATTCTCCTCGATCCGCTGCACCAGCCAGGAGGCGATGGAAGCAGTGACGATACCCAGTACTGCGATGCCGCTCATCATAAGGGCTGCGGCCACCACCCTGCCGATGGGTGTTACCGGATACAAGTCGCCGTAGCCCACGGTGGTGATGGTGGTAACGGCCCACCAGGCTGCGTCTCCGAAGGTCAGGATCTTGGCGTCGGGGGCGCCCTGTTCGACGTCAAGGACGGCGAGCGCTCCAACGAGGATGAGCATGGCTGCCGCTCCGGCGACGTAGGTTGCTACGCGTCCACGGAGGGTTTCGCCTACGGTCCGCTGCAGCACTGAGAGCAGGGTGACCAGGCGCAGCAGCCGCAACGGCCGGAAGAAGGGAAGCACCACGATCAGGAGTTCATGGAGATTCCAGAGGAACCATCGCATGCGGTCTTCGGCGAGCCAAAGGTTGATGAAGTAGTCCACGGCGAAAATTCCCCACGTAATCCAGAGAATCACTTCCAAGGGGGTCGCCGTGGGTCCATCGACGCGACCGATGACCTGCCAGGCGTAGGCGGTAAGGAAAATCAATGCCGTGGCCATCAGCGGCCATTCGACGAGGTCCCGGTATCGCGCTTGAGTCATACGGGAATCCTAGCCACAGGCCGGCCCTGCGGCAGGAGGATCAAGCAGTCGTTTCCAGCCAGTAGCCGTCCAGGTGGTGGATCAACTGGCGTCCGAGCCCACCCTTAAGCTGGATCCACAGGGTGCTGCGGTCATCGGTCATGCCGTCCAGGGTTCCCTCAATCCGGTTCCCGCGGGCATCCTGGAGCACTACCACTTGGTGGCGCTGGAGTTCGGGCCAGACGTCGCCGTGGGGCCGGGTGGTTTGCAGCGTACTCAAAGGGATCCCCCTGATGTGTTCTTCCAATACGAGTTCCAGATATTGTGCACGTCTTTCGTGAACCTGCGGTAAACGTTAGTGCAATCGTTGGACATAAAAGTGGCCGGGGCGGCCGAACACTGCTCTGGACGCAGCCGTCGGAGGGGCGTTCGACATTACGGGCTGCACCTTCCGCGGAATGTTACCCGCGGGTAACATAGCTGCCATGCACCTGCTTCTACGTACCCTCATGCTGCTGTTCACGTCCGCCAAGCGCTCGCCCTTGGGCGTCTGGGAAGAATCCTCGCTGCCTTTGCGTGTGCTGCCCACGGATATTGACATCGCCATGCACGTCAACAACGGCATGTACTTCTCCCTGATGGATCTCGGGCGCTTCGACCTTATGGTGCGCAGCGGGGTCTGGGGCAAAATGCGTAAGCGGGGCTGGAGCCCTGTTGCAGCAGGGGAGACCATCGCCTTCCGGAAGTCCTTGCAACTGTGGCAGCGCTACACCGTTGAAACCCGCATCATCGGCCTGGACACGAAAGCCATCTACTTCGAGCAGCGCATGGTGGTGGACGGAGAGATCTACGCACGCGCCTACATCGCCACGCGCCTGGTTGCCAAAGGCAAGCCGGTGTCCCAGGAAGAGATCATCGCCGAGTTTGGTGCGCCGCCGGCCGACCTTGAACTGCCCGAATGGATCCACGAGTGGCGCGAGAACAACGGACTGCCTGGGGCCCGCCGTCCCGCGCCTCACGTGTGGAGCTAGACTCCAACATCCCGACGCTGCAGGGCGAAGGCTCCCAGGGCAATAAGGGCAACCGATATGGCGTACAGCCCGGTCACCGCGCCCCAGTCGGCCCCACTGGCAACAGGTGAATTGCCATAGGCCCAGTGATACGGGGAGAGATTCAGCAGCCAGTCCACGTTGGGGCTTTGCCGTCCCACGGCGTTGAAAACGTAGCCGAGGACCGCAACGGCAGCGCCGGCCGCGACTCCGTACACCTTCCGTCCACTCAGGGCACCGACAAACAACGCTGCGGTGCCGCTCAGCAGGGCCAAGGCAGCAAACAGCAGCACCGCGCCGGCAAGATGTCCGACGTCGATATTTAGTTGGGCGGGCCCGTTGAGTACCAGCACCAGCACGAAGACAAGGGCAGTGAGGATCGCGATACGAACGATCAGCGCCAAGGCCCGCTCCAGCACGATCTGTACGCGCGTCACGCTATGGGCCAAGGTCAGCTCCAGGAGCCCGGACTCCTCGTCGCCGCCCACTGCGGCCGCGCCCCAACCCACGGATGCCATGGACATCAGCAGGAACCCAATGAGCCCGAACAACGTGGCCTGGGTGTAGCCGGGACCGGTCGCGATTTGATCGTAGTTCAAGGCCTTGGTCATGC
Source organism: Paenarthrobacter nicotinovorans (assembly GCF_007670255.1). Lineage (GTDB taxonomy): Bacteria > Actinomycetota > Actinomycetes > Actinomycetales > Micrococcaceae > Arthrobacter > Arthrobacter nicotinovorans_B. Next base: position 279,608 of record NZ_SZVS01000002.1, read on the forward strand.
CTTGGGGGAGGGCATCGATCATTTGTTGCATCTGGGAGCTGCCGCCGATGGAGGGATACAGGGGCAGGTACAGCATGATGGCACCCGTCAGACCCACAGCCCACGCGAGAGTGGAACGCCACGAATCCGTCAGTGCCTTCGTGAACAGCGGCAGTGGCCTAGGCATGGTGGGCTCCTTCCGGTTGCTTTAGGGCTCTGTGCCGTGATTCTTCATGGGAGGAAGGGCTTTTGTCGCCCGTGTAAAGCGTCAGGACGGCTTCCTCCAGATCCGGCTCCTCCAACACCAGGTCCGTCAGGTTCAGCTTGGCCAGCTCCTGGACCAGGGGCTGGACGTGGCCGGAGAGTGTCGCCGTGGCTTCTACCGTCCCCGCGGCGTGCCCATCGGGCGTCAGCTCCCGGACCGCCACATTGGCGACGCCCGGCACCCTGGCCAGCAGCGCACCGACGTCGTGCGCTTCTGTTCCGGTGCTGTTGAAGCGAAGCTGCCTTACCGCTGCTGTCCGGAGGGCCTCCACCGTGGAAACCGTGACGATTCCGCCGTCGCGAAGGATGGCGACGGCGTCCGCGGCCTGCTGGACTTCGCTCAGCACATGCGAACTGAGGAACACTGTGGCTCCGTCGTCCACTGCTTCGCGGACCATGGCGTGGAAGACCTGCTGGACCAGGGGATCCAAGCCGCTGGTGGGTTCGTCCAAAATGAGGAGTTCGGGTTTGTGCATGAAAGCCTGCAGCAGCCCGAGTTTTTGCTTGTTGCCCTTGGACAGTTTGCGGGTCTGGCGGTCCAAGTCCAGCTGCAGCCGATCGGCGAGATCGTTGACGTGCCGCTGGTCCACCGGCCCGCTGATGGCGGCGAAATGTTCCAGCATCAGGCGGCCTGTGGTGCGGTTCTCCAAGTGCAGCTCCCCGGGCAAATACCCGATCCGGCGTCGCAATTCGGGCCCTGACCGCCTGGGATCCTGCCCGAGGATGGAGATGGAACCGGCACTGGGCCGGATGATGTCCAGCAGGCAGCGCATGGTGGTGGTCTTACCCGCCCCGTTCGGCCCGATCACACCGAAGACGGTCCCTGACTCCACGGCGAAATCCAACCCGTGCAGAACCTCGCGCTGTCCGAACTTTTTGCGCAACCCCTTGACGACGATTGCTTGGGTCACGGGGCATGCTCCCTTCCGTTGTTGTTGTTTTCCAGTGCTTCGCGGGCTGCGTTCAGGAACCGCGAGTCCGTGTAGAAACCGTGGGTGTAAATGTCGAGCGCGGGCAGCGTCAGACGCCGCAATAACTCCGGGCCGATGCCGTGCGGTTCGGCTACCGGGGTGCCCAGCGCCCGGGAGACGTGGCGGCCCAGCATGAGCACGGACAGGCTGTTGGAGGCAATAACGACGGCGATGGCCCGGACATTCTCGAAGACCCGGATAGTGCCGGCCTGGATGCCCGTGTGGATGATGTCCTCCGTTTGGCTGACAACCCCGTCGAAGAAGGCGTCAGCGGCATCCGACTCGTCACTGAGGGACTGGCGGATATAGGCGATCTCATTGGCGTAGTCGTGCGGATTGTTCAGGTAATCCTGGATGAGTCTGCCTGTGGAGCCCGGATCCGTTTTCTCCCGTCCCTGCGTGGCTGTTTGGGAAAGGACATGCTCATCGCAGGCATCCCGCAAACCTGCTTTGCTGCCGAAATGGTGGATGACAAGCCCTGGACTGACTCCGGCCTCGGCTGCGACGGAACGTACAGTCGCACGGGCGAATCCCTCACGACCAAAGAGCCCGATGGCGGCGTCACGGATGCGTGCCCGGGTAGTTAGATCGTCTGCGGTTGAACGCATGTTTAATACGTTAAACACCTGTTCAGCCCGAATCAAGAGCCTCCCGAGCGTGGGACCGGGCTTTTATTCCCGGTGACGCGGGAAGCGAACAGGGCACCCTTCCACGGGACTTACCGGGCAGGGACGCGTACGGTGGAAGTATGGCTACAGTTGACATCACTGGTGAACAGTTCGCATCGACCATCGAGGAGAACGATATTGTCCTCGTGGATTTCTGGGCCGCATGGTGCGGCCCCTGCCGGCAGTTCGCGCCCACGTATGGAGCGGCGTCGGAAAAGCACTCCGACGTGTTCTTCGCCAAGGTGGACACCGAAGCCGAGCAGCAGCTCGCAGCGGAAGCCGGGATCACGTCCATCCCCACGCTGATGGCCTTCCGCGAAAAGGTGCTCGTCTTCTCGCAGCCCGGCGCCCTGAACGCCCAGCAGCTTGAACAGGTCATTGAGGCCGTGAAGGGACTGGACATGGAAGAAGTCCACGCCCATGTTGCCAAGGCCCGTGCCGAGGCGCAGGAAAACTAGACCCTATCCGGCGAAATCGCTGGAAATGCATCGAGGTCGCCGGAAATTTCCGGCGACCTCGATGGTTTAAGGCGAACTGGCGAACCAGCGGCGAACTAAAGACGTTCCAGCTGCACAGGCTCGGCCAGCAAAGCGCTGAGGGACTCGTTCAGGTCCTGCACCGCGACACCCTTGGAGTGCTTCTCCAGCAGTTCCTCGGATTCCCAGCGTTCGGTGAGGACGAGCTTTTCTTCTGTGGCTTCGGTCAGTTCATACCGGATGCAGCCGGGCTCGTTGACTACCTCGTCAATGGCGATTTCCAGCGCGAGCTTCACGCGGAAGAACTCGCCTTCGTTGGGGATGAACGTGGCCTTCAGGTCAATGGGTGCACTCATGGGTCCAACCCTACCGGCAGGACACGGCAGCCTTGGCGGTGGTTACGGTTCTGTTGCGCGGCAGGGCTTGGTAGCGTTCCGTCATGTTGTCCTACACTGCCGGAGACACCGACGTCCCGTTGCTCGAAGAGACCATTGGCGCCAATTTTGAGCGCATCGCCGCCCAGTTTCCTTTGCGTGACGCGCTCATCGAGGCCGCCGCCTCGCCGGGCGGTGAAGCCCGCCGCTGGAGCTACCAAAAGCTGAACGACGACGTCGATCGCCTCGCCCGCGCGCTGCTGGCCGTGGGCGTGGCAACGGGGGAGAGGATCGGCATCTGGAGTCCCAACTGTGCCGAGTGGACCATCCTGCAGTACGCCACTGCGAAAGTCGGGGCAGTGCTGGTCAACGTGAATCCCGCGTACCGGAGCCATGAACTCGAATTCGTGGTGAAACAGAACGGCATGCGGATGTTGGTTACTGCGCCCAAGGACAAGAACAGCGATTACGTCGGCATGGCCAGGGAAGCGGCCAACACCTGCCCCGAGCTCAAGGAGATCGTCTTCCTGCCCGGCGATCCGGCGGCCGGACTGACGGCGGGGGTGCCGGAAGCCGGCCACGAACTGAGCTATGCCGAGCTGCTGACCCGGGCCGACGGCGTCGGGCTTTCAGCGCTGCGTGAGCGCATGGCGGAACTGGACCCGCACGATCCCATCAATCTGCAATACACCTCGGGGACCACTGGATTTCCGAAGGGTGCGACGCTGACGCACCACAACATCCTTAACAACGGGCACTCCATCGGGCGGCTGCTGGGTTACACGGAGCATGACCGCGTGGTGATACCGGTGCCTTTCTACCACTGCTTCGGCATGGTGATCGGGAACCTGAACGCGCTCAGCTTCGGGGCCGCCACGATCATTCCGGGCCGGGGTTTCAACCCATCGGCGGCGCTGGAAGCGGTACAGGACTTCGGTGGGACCTCGCTGTACGGGGTGCCGACGATGTTCATCGCAGAGCTGGCGCTGGAGGATTTCGGTTCCTATGACCTCTCTACACTGCGCACCGGTGTGATGGCGGGTTCACTGTGTCCCATCGAGGTGATGCGACGGGTGATCGACGAGATGCACATGGTGGACGTGGCCATCTGCTACGGGATGACCGAGACCTCACCCGTGTCCACCATGACGCGGGCCGGGGACACCCTGGAGCAGCGGACGTCAACAGTGGGCCGGACCATGCCGCATTTGGAGAGCAGGATTGTGGATCCGGGGTCCGGGGAGGTGGTGGAGCGCGGTGTGATCGGCGAGCTCTGCACCCGTGGGTACGCCGTGATGCAGGGGTACTGGGGCCAGCCCGACAAGACCGCCGAGGCCATCGACGCTGAAGGGTGGATGCACACCGGGGACCTGGCCCGCATGGATGAAGACGGCTACCTCGTGATCGAAGGCCGCATCAAGGACATGGTGATCCGCGGCGGGGAGAACATCTATCCGCGCGAGATCGAGGAATTTCTCTACCTGCACCCTTCCATCCAGGACGTTCAGGTGATCGGCGTTCCGGATGCCAAGTACGGCGAGGAGCTCATGGCGTGCATCATCCTCAAGCCCGGCGCCGGGCCACTGACAGCCGATGGCCTCGCTAAGTACTGCCGGGGCAAACTGGCGCATTACAAGATTCCCCGCTATATCGACGTCCGTGAGAGCTTCCCGATGACCGTCTCCGGGAAAGTCCGCAAAGTCGACATGCGCCAGGAAGCCGTGTCCCGGCTCCACTTGTAAAAGCAACGCGTTGCTTCTAGTGGTGGCGGTGGTCCTGCACTGTCATTCGGGGGCCGAAGGTGGGTTTGCGGAAGCCGCTCAGGTAAAGCATCCGGACCAGCCGTTGCCTCTGTCCGCGCCAAGGCTCGAGCAGCTCGATCATGCCGGCATCGTCCGTTTTCTGCCCGGTCAAGGCATAGCCCACGTAGGACGCCAAGTGGTAGTCGCCAACGGAGATTGAATCGGGGCAACCATGGGTACGCTGGACAACCTCCGCTGCGGTCCAGACACCGATTCCGGGGATCGTCTGCAGCTTGGCGCCGGCCTGTACCGAGTCCAGAGCCGCCAAGCGTTCAAGTGCGACGGCGGATTGCAGCGCCCGCATGACCGTCGCCGAACGCTGTGGTCCAACCCCTGCCTTGTGCCACTCCCAGGAAGGAATGGCCAGCCATTGCCGGGCGGTGGGTGGGACGAGGAGACCTTGGGGTGCCACCCGGCCCGGAGCCTTGGTGCCATAGCGATACATCAAGTACCTGTAGCCCCGACGGGCCTCCAATGTGGTGACCTTTTGCTCCAAAATGGTGGGCACCAGTGAGTCAACCACCCGCCCGGTGCAGGGCAGGCGCACAGCCAGGTTCCGGCGTCGTGATTCTGTGACGCGGCGCGGAAGCGTGGCGTGGAAAGCCGGGTCATCGAAAGCGGACCAGTCGTCATCGGCGCCCAGCAACCGTGGCACTCCTGCCACGGCGTCCGCGGCGCCCGGCCCCCAGGCCTGTGCGTCCACGAACGAATCAGGACCCAGGCCTCCGCCCAAAAGGCGAAGGGTCACCGGACCGGAAGGGGCGGTGAAAGCCATCCAATAACCACTCGCATGCGCCGCGAACGACGGGTCAGCGTTGCCGCGCATCAGCGGAAACATGGTCTGGTCCAGGCGGAAGGAACTGCCCGGATGCCACCTGATGGATGCGTCCGCCGCGGCCGCGACAAGCGGAGGGGCTTCTGCAATGGTCATGTTCTTAATGGTCCCACGCCGGGCTGACAATTTGCTCCGCGAAGCCCTTACCGACGCCGGTGCCCGCGGCTAGACTCCGTGGTGTGGCGCGGGTGGGCCGCGCCCAAACCCAGGAACAAACGCAGAAACAAACGCAGGAACAAGGAGCGCATGCCATGGCTGCAATAGTGCATTTCGAGATTCCAACCGATGACACCGAGAGGGCCAACGCCTTCTACCAAAACACGTTCGGCTGGAACCTCAGCCCGATGCAGGGCATGGACTACACCATCGCCCTGACCACCGAATCGGACGACCAAACCGGTGCGCCGAAAGAACCCGGAGCCATCAACGGTGCGTTGTTCCCCCGGACGGACAACCTCAAGACCCCCATCATCACCATCGACGTGACAGACGTCGATGCTGCCCTCGCCCAGGTTGAACAGGCCGGTGGTTCAGTGGTGCAGGGCAAGGACGCCGTGCCAACCATGGGGTGGTACGCCTACTTCAAGGACACCGAAGGCAACATCCTGGGGCTGTGGCAGACGGATCCGTCAGCGGGGAGCTGACCGTCCGGTCCGGTCCCAATGCGGGCAGGCGGTAACTTTGTACCTATGAAGTACGCCCAGTCCGTGTTGGACCTCATCGGCAATACGCCCCTCATCAAACTCAACCACGTTACTGAGGGGATCAGGGCCACAGTCCTGGTGAAGCTCGAATACATCAACCCCGGTGGATCGATCAAGGACCGCATCGCGGTGAAAATGATCGAAGACGCTGAAAAAGACGGTCGGCTCAAGCCCGGTGGCACCATCGTTGAGCCGACGTCGGGCAACACGGGAGTTGGTCTGGCACTGGTGGCCCAACAGAAGGGCTACAGGTGCATCTTCGTAGTCCCGGACAAGGTGGGTGAGGACAAGCGCGCCGTCCTGAAGGCGTACGGCGCCGAGGTCGTGGTGACCCCTACCTCCGTGGCTCCCGACAGCCCGCAAAGCTACTACGGCGTCTCCGACCGACTGGTCCGCGAGATTCCGGACGCTTTCAAGCCGGACCAGTTCTCCAATCCGGCCGCCCCCGGCAGCCACTTCGAGTCCACCGGCCCGGAGATCTGGAACGACACGGACGGTCGCGTCACCCACGTCGTCATCGGCGCCGGTACGGGCGGGACGATCACCGGCACCGGCCGGTACCTCAAGCAGGTTTCGGCTGAACGGCCGGAGTCCGACGGCGGCCGCGTCAAGGTCATCGGTGCGGACCCCGAAGGTTCGGTCTACTCGGGCGGAACCGGCCGGCCGTACTTCGTCGAAGGCGTCGGCGAGGACATGTGGCCCGCCAACTATGATCGTGACGTCCCGGACCACGTCATCGCTGTCTCGGACGCCGATTCCTTTGCCATGACCCGCCGCCTGGCAAGGGAAGAGGGCTTGCTCGTTGGCGGTTCTTCCGGCATGGCTGTGGTGGCGGCGCTACAGGCTGCGAAGGACCTGGACGAATCCGCCGTGGTGGTGGTGATCCTCCCTGACTCCGGTCGCGGATACCTCGCCAAGATCTTCAACGACCAGTGGATGCGCTCCTATGGCTTCCTGTCCGGGGGCGAAGAGGCTTCCGTGGGAGAAGTGCTCAAGTCCAAGACGGGCGAGCTGCCGGACCTGGTGCACATCCATCCCAACGAGTCCGTCCGCGACGTCATCAACATCATGAACGAGTTCGGTGTCTCGCACATCCCGGTCCTCTCGCAGGAACCTCCCGTTGTGATGGGTGAAGTCCTGGGCGCCGTCGACGAGCGCAGCCTCACCAGCAAGCTGTTCCGCGGCGATGCAAAGCTCACGGACAAGATCGCCGAACACATGGGGGAACGCCTCCCTGTGATCGGCTCCTTGGAGACCATTTCCGCCGCGCGTGAGCTGCTGTCCGACGTCGATACCGTGATGGTGACCTTCGCGGGAGCCCCGGTAGGCATCCTGACCCGCCACGACCTCCTGGCTTACCTCAGCAACTAGCCTGCGCTGACCAACCGTTGATCGAACAAAGAGGAGCTTCCATGTCCGCCAACAACAAGGCCGGTTTCAACACGCGAGCCGTCCACGCCGGCCAGGAATTCGAGCCACGCACCGGAGCTGTGGTCCCACCGCTGCACTTCAGCACCACCTATGCCCAGGACGGCATCGGTGGTTTGCGCTCGGGATATGAGTACGGCCGCGGCGGCAATCCCACCCGGGATGCCTTGCAGGAGCAGCTTGCCGCCCTGGAAGGTGGTACGGCGGCGTTCTCCTTCGGATCCGGCCTGGCCGCCGAAGACTCGTTGATCCGTGCGGTTGCCCGTCCCGGCGACCACATCGTGTTGGGCAATGACGCCTACGGTGGAACCTACCGCCTGATCAACCGTGTGCTGGGTGAGTGGGGCATTGGCAACACGCCTGTGGACATGTCGGATCTTGACGCCGTGGCTGCCGCTGTCGCCGCGAACAAGACCCGCCTGGTGTGGGTTGAGACGCCGTCCAACCCGATGATGAAGATCACCGACATCGCGGCGCTCGCCGCTGTAGCGCACGACGCCGGTGCCCTCCTCGTCGTCGACAACACCTTCGCGTCTCCCTACTTGCAGACCCCGCTCGCCCTGGGTGCCGATGTCGTGGTTCACTCCACTACCAAGTACATCGGAGGCCACTCGGATGTGGTGGGTGGCGCCATTGTGGTGAAGGATGCTGAACTGGCCGAGAAGATCGGTTTCATCCAGTTCGCCGTCGGCGCCGTGTCCGGTCCGATGGACGCGTTCCTGACCACCCGTGGCTTGAAGACCTTGGGCGTGCGAATGGACCGCCACAGCGAGAACGGCCAAGCCGTGGCCGAGTGGCTGCTGACGCGTCCGGAGGTTGAGGCCGTGCTCTACCCGGGGCTCCCGGACCACCCGGGCCACGACCTTGCCGCGAAGCAGATGAAGAAATTCGGCGGCATGGTCTCGGTGCAGTTCAAAGGTGGAGAGGCCGCGGCAAGGACCGTTGCGGAAAACACCTCGGTGTTCACTCTTGCCGAATCCCTGGGCGGGATCGAGTCCCTCATGAACTACCCCTCGGAGATGACCCATGCTTCTGTGAAGGGCACCGAGCTGGCCGTCCCGGTCAACCTTTTGCGCCTCTCGTGCGGCATCGAGGAAGCCGAGGACCTGATTGCCGACCTTGAACAGGCTTTCGCCAAGATCACCAACGGCTGACATGGCGGCCTCTCCTTCACAAACGGTGGCCAACACCACCGCACGCGGCTGGCTGCTCACCGTGGCGGGTGCCCTGACCCTGGTGGTGGCCGTGTGCTACCTGTACGCGAACTACCAGCCGGCGCTCAATGACTTTGAGGTGTACTACTACGGCGGGGGCAAAGTCCTGGAAGGCGGCGACCTGTACGCCGTCCGTGACGGCCTGCCATTCACGTACCCTCCTTTTGCCGCCTTGCTTTTCACGGGGTTGGCGGCGTTGGGGTTCTTCGCCGGAAGCATGGTGTTCATTCTCGTGGCCCTGGGCGGCGCCGCAACCGTAGCCGCTTGGTTGGCCAGGCACTACTTCGGCCTGAAGACCTGGCGTGAAGCCTTTGCCGATTACCGTTTCAGGACCACGGCGCTGGTGGGAACAGGGGCCATCCTGCTGCTGGGACCATGGCGCGACACGTTCGTTTTCGGGCAGATCAACATCATTTTGATGGGCGTGATCCTGGCTGATTTCGCGCTCTACGGGAAAGTCCGCGCCGCTGCCATCCGCTGGCCGGCAGGTTTGCTGATCGGCCTGGCAGCCGGGGTGAAGCTCACTCCTCTTGCCTTTGGCTTGTACTTCCTGGTTCGCCGCGATTTCAAAGCCCTGGGGTGGATGGCGGCCGGGTTCTTTGGCTCCATTGCCGTGGCTTGGGCCCTCTTGCCGCAGGCGTCACTGGACTTCTGGACCAAGATCCTTCCGGACACGGGCCGCATCGGCGGGCCTGCCTACGTGGACAACCTCTCGGTCAAGGGCCTGCTCCTGCACTTTGGCATGCCGGACTCGTCAGCCACCAATGTGGTGTGGATGGTCCTGTCGCTGGGGCTCGCGATCGTGGCTGGGCTCATCATCACCTGGGCCGTGGCTGTGGACGAGAATTTTATTGCGGTATCTGCCACGGCCATCCTGATGCTCCTGATCAGCCCGGTCTCCTGGTCCCACCACTGGGTATGGGTTGCCGTTGCGTTGCCCAGCATGGCGTTTGCGATGCACCGGGTTCCTTCCCGCAATGGGCGGATGCGCACTGCGGGCTGGGTGATCGTGGTGTGCTCCACGGTTGCGTTCTACATGACACCCAAGAACCTGGCTGTTTGGGCTGGCGCCGCGGAATGGGGCAAGGACCCGCAGACCCAGTGGCAACTCATGGTTTCCAGCCTTGGAGTGGTCTGCGCCATTGCCATGATGGTCTATTGGGCCCTGGCTTACCGCCCTTCCCGGACCGGCCTGGTCCTTGGTGCAACCACCAAGGACCATCCGGCGGGCGCTTAGCCGGAGATGCCTTCCCGACCGTCTTCGTCGCGACCTGTCAGCCTGCGACGAAACGTCGGGTCCTCAGGGGAAGTGACTTCAACGTCGTACCAGCCGCTGACCGTTTCCCAGCCGATCTTCTTCGATTGTCCGGCCTTGAGTTTCACAGTTTCGGCACCGGGAGCGTACTGCAATGACTTCACGGCCAGCGTCACGGCAGCCCCGCCGTTGTTGCGGACTTCCAGTTCCACGGCCTTATTGCCGCGGCGGCCGTTAACCGTAACGTCGACGCCGGACGCGGTGCCCGCCGTCGTGCCTTTCAGTTCGTACTGGAAGCGGTTGGGACCGGTGACGACGACGTCGAACGCACCCGAGGCGGGTACCAGCTCTACGGCGTCGTTCCCGAGCACGTCCACGTGCCGTGGTTCTGCGAGCTCGCCGGCATAACCGTAGATGGCAAAATGCGTTGACCTGCTGCCCGTGTTCGTCAGGGCCAGAGTGAGCTTCCCCGGCGCTGCGACCGCGGACACCTTAGGCCTGTAGGGGAGCGGGCGGGCCGGACGCGAGCCGCTTTCCTGGATCGGTGCCACTTGGACAGCCGGCGGGGTGGGCCGCCACCTGCTGATTTTGGCGGGCACGGGTCCCGGGTGGTCCAGGACAGGGGGAGTGCCCGGGGTGCTGAAGTTGAAGACGCCCGTCAGGTCACCACACACCTGCCTGCGCCAGGCCGAAATGTTGGGTTCCCCTACGCCGGTCCAGCGTTCCAGGAAGCGCAGTACGGAGGTGTGGTCGAAGACTTCTGAGCTCACGTAGCCGCCCACCGTCCATGGCGAGACCACGGTCATGGGTACCCGCGGGCCCAGTCCGATGGGCCTGGCCGTGGTCCAGTCCGGTGATTCACCCGAGTTCGGCCGCGGTTGTACGGGCGGGGGAACGTGGTCGAAGTAGCCATCGTTTTCGTCGAAGTTCAGGAAAATCGCGGTGCTGTCCCAGGTGTCCGGGTTGCTGGCGACCGTATCCAAGAGGCGGTAGACGAAGTTTGCGCTGCCCACCGGCGTCGAAGCCCCCGGGTGCTCGGAGTCGGCAGCGGACGGGACCAGCCAGCTGACCTGCGGCAGGGTTCCTCCGGTGATGTCGGCATTGAGGCGTTCCAAGAGCGTGTCAGGACGGCCACGCCACATGGCCTTGTCGAAGAGTGACCGCTCAGCGTCCGTCAGCTTGGCCCGTCCCTGTTCCAACTGGGCCAGGAGGCGTTCCTGCTCCGCCGCGGGCTTGCCGGCAAGGTTGTCGTAGAACTCCTCGGTGGTTCGCAATGTGCCCTCAACCGAGGCCAGCATCTTCCGGCCAATCGCCTTGAAGGTCTGGAAGTATTCGACAGCGTTGTCAGTGAAGTTGTCCCAGTCCTGGTAGATCTTCCACGAGACCCCGGCCTGTTCCAGACGTTCCGGGTAGGTGGTCCAGTCGTAGCCTCCGTGATCGTAACCATAGGCCGCGTTGGTGACTGCCCGGCTGCTGCTGCCTGGCTCGTTGCCGGTGGTGCCGCTCCACAGGTAGTTGCGGTTGGGATTGGTGGAGCCGTTCACGGAGCAGTGATAGGCATCGCAGATGGTGAAGGTGTCCGCGAGCTCGTATTGGAGCGGAATGTCCTGGCGCTCGTAGAACGTCATGGTGGAGGCGCTCTTGGCCGGAATCCATTTGTCGCACCAGCCGTTGTTCCACGCCGTGGTGGTGCCCTTGAAGGAATGATCCAGGTCTCCGAGGTATTGGATGTCGGAACCGGGCCGTCCAGCTAGTTCGGCGGCCTTGCGCAGGGAGAAGGGCAGCACCGTCTCGCCCGTTGCGCGGGGCTGTTCGAACATGGACTTGCCGTTGGGCAACCGGGTGACGGAATGGTCACCGTAGCCGCGCACTCCGCGCAGCGATCCGAAGTAGTGGTCGAAGGAGCGGTTTTCCTGCATCAGCACGATCACATGCTTGATGGACTGCAGGCTTCCGGGAGGGGTTGGCTTGGCCATGGCCGCCTGTACCGAAGGAGGAAGGAGCGAGCCGGCTGCCGCAAGCGCCGTCGCTGCAGCCGCCGTGCCGAGGAAGCCGCGACGGGAAAGCCCGGCAGATTCGGTTGAACGTTTCACCATGTCAGGGTTGTTCGAGGACATTCTGGGTGCCTTTCGTGGTCAGAGTTGACCCGGCAAGCGTAGGCACGGCAGGTGAACCGCCGGTGAACCCCGCCCAACCCGGAAGTTCGTGTCGTACTGGATTATGGCTTTCTTTAGAAAAGTCAGCTAGTTTAGGGCGCATGCCTCTTCGTTCCGACTGGTCTGCCCGCTCGTGCAGCCTTGCCCGCGGCCTTGACGTCCTTGGGGATCCTTGGGGAAGCCTGGTGCTCCGGGAAATCTTCCTTGGCAACGGCCGATTCGACGCCATCAAGCAACGGCTCGAGGTGGCGGACAACGTACTGAGCAAGCGTCTGGGGTGGTTGCTCGAGGCCGGACTGCTGGCCCAACGCCCCTACCAGGACGGCGGCCGGACCCGACAGGAATATGTGCTCACCGTCAAAGGTGAGGAAGCGTTGCCTGTCCTGAACGCGATCATCATCTGGGCAGAAAAGCACCTGGACGCGCCGAACGAGATCTCCCACATGCGGGTCATCCATACCGACTGTGGGCACGCCACGTCCTCGGCGGATACGTGCACCCACTGCGGCACGGCACTTACCGCCGCGAACACCAGCTGGCACAGCTTCAAGCGCAACAAACAGCCGGTGCCCTTGGCCGTGGCACCACAGCGAGCCAGCACGGCCGATCCAGCCAGCACAGCAGATCCGACCAGCACAGCAGATCCGACCAGCACAGCAGAGACGGAGATTCCCGCATGACCGCTCCCGACGTCACAGGGACACCCGCCGGCTCGCCGCACGCCCCCTCCGGAAAGCGTCCCTCCGGAAAGCGTGAGCCCGGAAAGCGCCGTCTGCACCCTGCTTGGATCGTGGCGGCTGTGGCTTTCCTCGCGCTGGTGGGCGCCGCAGGTTTCCGGGCGGCCCCCGGCGTGCTGATGGTCCCGTTGCAGCAGGAATTCGGCTGGTCCACCACTGTGTTGTCCCTGGCGGTCAGCATCAACCTGGTCCTCTTCGGGCTGACGGCACCTTTTGCTGCTGCCCTCATGGAGCGCTTCGGCATCCGCAAAGTGACAGCGCTGGCCCTGTGCATGATCGGGCTTGGTTCGGCTTTGACAGTCCTGGTGAACCAGTCCTGGCAGATCCTTCTCACGTGGGGAGTGCTGATTGGTTTGGGAACCGGGTCCATGGCCTTGGTTTTCGCCGCCACCATCGCCAACACGTGGTTTGCCAAGAGTCGTGGCCTGGTGATTGGCATTCTCACCGCGGGAAGTGCGGCCGGTCAGTTGGTCTTCCTTCCGTTCATCGCGGTCTTGGCGCAGAACCCGGGCTGGCGCGGCGCCTCGCTGCTCATAGCGGCCGGTGCGCTCGCCGTGGTGCCGCTGGTGCTGCGGTGGCTGCGGAACTCACCTGCCGACGTCGGGGTGTTGCCTTATGGTGCGCAGGAACCTGAGGGGCAGGTCGCCGACGCCGGGACCACCGCTGCGGCGGCCGGCACTCCGGACGTTGTGGTTCCCAAAGACTCTGCCAACGCGGCAGTCCGTGCCCTGCAGGTTCTCAAGCGTGCAGCCAAAGTCCGCACCTTTTGGGCCTTGGCTGCGGGCTTCGCGATCTGTGGAGCCACCACCAACGGGCTCATCGGCACGCACTTCATCCCTTCGGCACACGACCACGGCATGCCCGAAACCACGGCGGCTGGTCTGCTGGCCGTCGTCGGGATTTTTGACATCGTGGGAACCATCGCCTCGGGCTGGCTGACCGACCGCTTCAACCCCAAGGTCTTGCTGGCCGTCTATTACCAATTCCGGGGGATTGGCCTGCTGGTGCTGCCGCTGCTGCTGGGCTCGTCCGTCGAACCGAGCATGATCATTTTCGTGGTGGTGTACGGCCTTGACTGGGTGGCGACGGTGCCGCCCACCGCGGCCATTTGCCGTTCTGTGTTCGGGGCCGATGGTTCGGTGGTGTTTGGCTGGGTGTTCGCCGCCCACCAGCTCGGGGCCGCAGCCGCCGCTTTGGCTGCGGGATTCATCCGCGACGCCACGGGACACTACAACTACGCGTGGTTGGGTGCAGCAGCGATGTGCACGGTGGCGGCAGTCATCAGCGCCACGATCCGTAAAGACGCGGCAAAGAAGGAGCCCGTAGCCGTGGCCTGATCCGCCTGCGAGGCCTGCTCTGCGTGCCATCCGGCAGGAATAGCAGGCAGAGCGGGCCCCACAACGGGGAGGGGCTAGCCCGCTTCGGTGATCCGGAACGTCAGGGTTCGGGCCTCCGGACGCAAAGCGAAGTCCGGCCACACATCCGGCCCGCAAGCCCTGGACCCCAGTCCATGCTGGGCCGCGTCCAGGTACAGGTAGCTGCCCTGGCTCTCGGGGAGCTCGTGCGGGTGGGCGGCTGCGGAAATCTCCTGCGCTGTGTGCCGGGCAAGCGCAAAGCCCGGGAGGCGATCGCGGGAGTCCGGCACCGCCTGGAACTGGAGCCAGGGAGCACCGCTGTTGTGCAGGTCCAGTGATCTGACCGCACTCCTGTGGCCGGATTCCTGGGGCTTGGCGTAACGCACGGACAAATCGTCGATACCGGCGGAATAACGTCCAACCAACGCGGCGCGCATGCTGTCCGGGTACGACTCACGGGGGCCGGTTCCGAACCAGGCGGCCCCGTCCACGGAGCCGGGCAGGTCGAAGCGGATTCCCACCCGCGGCCAGATGATGTCCCAACCTGAGCCCGGAACGATCTCCACCCGTAGCGACAGCCCGCCATCGGCCAGTTGCCAGTTTTCCTCCACCGACACCCAGCACGCGGTGTCGGCGGCGGCGTACCGGGTTCGGACAGAAACCCCGTCGTCGCTGGAGAACATGCTTTCCACCCGGCCCGTGAGCCGGTCCAGGCCGGCAGCACGCCAGATGCTTTCCATGGAAGGAGCCGGAACACCGTCGCCATTGTTGAGCCACGGATCGGCGAGGTCGTAACTGCCGCGCCCCGCACCGGCGTCGTTATCCGTGGGGGCACGCCACAACTCCAGCCGCGGACCGGAGACCGGAAGCCCCGCCAGGGACACCAGGCGGCCGTGATCAAAGACCGCCGGGCCAAGCGTCACGCTGGGAGCCACGTCCTCGGAACGCCGATAAGCCGCAGGCTGCGGCCGGGGCGGGGTGACAGGTGTCCTCGGCCCTGACAGCGCCAGCTGCGCCACGGAGATCACGTGGCCAGTCGTCGCCCAGGCTGTGTCCTTTCCGAGCACTGCCTCCACGGTCAGCCACTGTTCGCCCGTTTCTGCGATGGCCAGCCGGGGAAGTTCCATGATGGCGGTCCGACCTGCGGCCAGTGGCGCACCATTGGAATCGGTGACGTCGAACTCTCCAGAAGCGCCCGGCTCCCCGTCACGCTCAAGACGCCAGCGAAGCACGACGTCGGACGCGTCAGCCGTGTGCCGCAGGTTGGCGACCGTGATGAAGTGGCGGGCACCGCCGTCGTGCGTTTCGGTGGAGAAGCCCAAGCGGATCGGTGCCACGACCTGCTTGTACTCGAAAAGTCCCGGGCTGGGCGTGGAGTCCGAAAGCACCATGCCGTCCATGACGAAGTTGCCGTCGTGGACCACCTCGCCGAAGTCCCCGCCGTAGGCGAAGAACTCCGTGCCATCGGCGGTGGTGGTGCGGATTCCGTGGTCCCGCCATTCCCAGACGAAGCCACCATGCAGCTTCGGGTACCGGTCCACAAGGTCCTCGTATTGGTCGATTGCGCCGGGGCCGTTGCCCATGGCGTGCACGTACTCGCACAGGATGAACGGCTTGGTGCGCTGCCGGGCCGATTCCGCGGCGGAGCAACCCAGCAGCAGTGAGCGCGAATCGTCGCGGCCGATCGCTTCGGTTTCAGGCACGGAGGAGTACATCCGTGAGTAGACGTCCGTGTAGGCGCCGGTGTAGTCGCCCTCGTAGTGGACGGGGCGGCCGGTGTCGCGGGCATGGGTCCAGGCGGACATCGCAGCCAGGTTGGCGCCGGTACCGGACTCGTTGCCGAGGGACCACATGATGATGGAGGGGTGGTTCTTGTCCCGTTCCACGGTCCGTTCCATGCGGTCCACGTACGCTTCGCGCCAGGCGGGGTCGTCACTGGGGTTGCCCACCCAGCCGTGCCGCTCGAAACCGTGGGTCTCCAGGTCGCACTCCAGGATCACCCAGAAGCCCAGTTCGTCGGCGATGTCCAGCAATCGGGGGTGCGGCGGATAGTGGCTGGTGCGGATCGCGTTCACGTTGAACCGCTTCATCAGGGCCAGGTCCTCGCGGGCGAAGTCCTCGTTGAACACCCGCCCGCGATCGGGATGTGTCTCGTGGCGGTTCACGCCGTGGAAGACCACCCGCCGACCATTGACCAGGAACTGGTCGCCCTTGATCTCCACCGTGCGGAACCCGAGGCGCAGGGAGATGGTCTCGCCTTGGCTTGCGACGCTCGCGTTGTAGAGGCGCGGCACCTCAGCAGACCAAGGTTCGACGCCGGTGATCGCCACCGGGGCGACGTCGGCCGGGGAGTCCCAGACGACGTCGACGTCCAGTTCAGGGACCGACAGGCGAATGGGGTAGGCGGCCGCCGATGCCGTGACCTCGGGCTCGATGGCGCCGGAGCCGGCCGTGTAGGACGTCCGCAACCAGACGTCGTCGAGTCCCTTCCCGGGGCGTGCCTGGAGCGTGACATCACGGAAAATTCCGGGCATCCACCACTGGTCCTGGTCTTCGACGTAGCTGGACGCCGACCACTGGTGGACCCGGACGGCCAGGACGTTGGTGCCCGGCCGGAGTGCTTCCGTGACGTCAAATTCCTGCGCCAGCCTGCTGCCGGTGCCCACGCCGATTTCGGTTCCGTTGAGCCACACCTTGTAGCGGGACTCCACGCCATCGAAACGGAGGGCTGTCCTGTCAGTGAGGTTCCAGTCCTCCGGGAGCTCGAAGGTGCGACGGTAGTCGCCGGTGGGGTTCTGGTCAGGGACGTGCGGTGCTTCGATGGGAAAGGGGAACTGGACGTTGGTGTAGATGGGGCGGCCGTAGGCGCCGTCCCCTTCCAGCACCCAGTGGGCTGGGACAGGGATCCAGTCCCAGCCGGAGTCGTCCAGGGACTCTTCGGCCACGCCCTCAACCGCTTCTCCGGCAGGCAGCACTCCGCGTCCCCCGGGTGTGCCGGGAGCGCCGGGCAGAAGGCGGAAGCGCCACTGGCCATTCAAGGAGAGGGCAGGAGCATCCGAATGCAGCCACGATCTGGCCGGGAGGCGGTTGCCCGTTCCGGGGCCGGTATCTGTGATGTAGCCGGTTACTGCTGGGGCGTTCATTTACTTCACGGCTCCTTCTGTCAGTCCTCCGCGCCAGAAGCGCTGCAGGACAATCATGGCGATGCTGAGGGGAATGATGGAGAGCAGCACTCCGCCTGTGGTCAGTTCATAGAATTCGGGCAAACGGTCCACTTGGCTGAGCCAGTTGTTCAAGCCAAGAGTGATGGGGTAGAGCTCGGAATCGGACAACATGACCAACGGCAGGAAGTAGTTGTTCCAAATGCCCACCAGCTGGAAAAGGAATACGGTTACCAGGGCCGGCGTCAGGACCTTGAGCCCAATCGTGTGGAAGATCCGCAACTCACCGGCGCCGTCGATCCTTGCCGCTTCGATCAGCGAAGTGTCCACAGTGGCCTGCGCATAGATCCGGCAAAGGAACAGCCCAAAAGGGGAGACCAGCGATGGCAGCAGGACGCTCCAGTACGTGTTGGCAAGGCCCATTTGGCTGAACAGCAGGAAGAGCGGCAGGGCAGTGGCCGTTCCCGGAACGAGCACACCGCCCAGGATGGTACCGAACACCAGGTTGCGTCCTTTGAACTCGTACTTGGCCAGGGCATAACCGCCTGCCGCAGCAAAGTACGTGGCCAGGAGTGCCCCAACACCGGCGTAGATGGCCGAGTTCAGGAACCAGCGGCCGAAAATGCCTTGATCATAGCTGAGGACCCGGCCCAGGTTTTCCCAAAGCGAGAACGTCGGAGCGAAGAGGAATCCGTTGGTGGAGAACAGATCGGCAGTGGATTTGGTGGAGGCCACCAGGACCCAGTAGACGGGGATCAGGAAGTAGAGCGCTACCACCACCAGAAGGGCGGTGACGACGATGGAGGAGGACCGCCGTCGTCCGGCTGATCGGTCTTGGCCTGCGGGTTGTTGGCTTCGTGCGGTGGTGGAGGGTTTGGTAGCTGTCGCGGTCATGATGACTTCCTGTTCGTGAGTGCGAGGAAGGCGAAGGAAAGGGCGAACGCAGCCACGGCGATGATGACCGACTGGGCGGCCGCAACGTTGTAGTCGTTGTAGGCAAAGGCCGTCGTGTAGGCGCTGAGGTTCGGCGTGTACTGGCTGTCGATGGCGGGGGCCACGGTCTTGAGGACCTGCGCTTCGGCGAACAACTGCAGCGTTCCGATAATGGAGAACACTGTGGTGAGCATGAGGGCGGGACGGATCAGGGGGAGCTGGATGCTCCGGGCCACCCGCCACGTCGAAGCCCCATCGACTTTTGCCGCCTCGTACAGTTCCACCGGGATGGCCTTCAGCTGCGCCACGATGATGAGCATGTTGTACCCGGTGTAGCTCCAGGTGACAATGTTGGCGATGGACCACAGCACGCTGTTGGCACCCAGGAAATCGGGGGTCAGTCCTACGAGCTTGGCAGCGTCGAAGAGGGGACTGAGGCCGGGGACGTAGAGGAAGGACCACAGGATGGTGGCGATCACTCCGGGGACGCCGTAGGGCATGAAATAGGCTGCCCGGAAGAATCCCGGCCACTTGGCGGAGGCCGATTCCAACATCAGGGCAAGGACGGTGCAAAGGACGATCATGACCGGAACCTGAACGATGCCGAACAACAGCATCCGGCCGATTGACGCTACGAAGCTGCCGTCGGCAAGGGCCTGTGCGTAGTTGCCGAACCCGGCGAATTCGCTGCTAACACCCGCCTCTCCGAAGAGTCCGCTCCGGGTCACTTTGGTGAAGCTGGACAGCAGGGCCACAACAATGGGAAGCAGGAACGTCAGGACGAAGAGTGCCAGAAAAGGTGCGAGCAGGAGCCAGGGTGCCCGTGCCGCGGCGCCTGTCCTCTTGGCGCGGCCGGCCGCCGCGACGGGACGTTGCGCGGTGGTTGCAGTGCGGGTGGTCGTCATGCCGTTTCCTTTCGGATGGTTAGGCCCTTGTTCTTGAAAACGGTGATGATCTGCTGCTCCGAGGCTGCAATGGAGTCCACCAAGGACGTACCGAAGGCCTTCTTGCGGAACCCGTCACTGAGGATGTTGAAGGACTGCTGGGTCACCGGCCACCAGGACCATTCAGGGTTTTGCTGCTGTGCGGCCGGAACGAAGACCTCCTGGTTGTAGTTTTGACCCCCGAAGAACGCCGATGGCTGTTGGCGGTCCGTGCCAATGAAGCCAGGATTGGGAGACCATCCGATGCCGCTGTTCTTGATTTCGGAGTCGATTCCCTCTTTCGAGGTAGTCAGCCAGACTGCGAAGTCCACTGCTTCCTTGGGATGCTTGCTGTTGGCCAGGACCGCAGCGGTGGATCCGCCGAGGTAGCTGGAACCGAAGCCGGTGGCACCCCAAGTTGGCATAGGGGAAACGCGCCATTTTCCTTCGGAACCGGCGACGCCCTGCACCAGGGCATCACCCCAGCTTCCGGTGATGGTGGAGGCAATGCCACCTTTGCCCGCCGCGGCGAACCAGCCGGGGGAGAAGGCACCGTAGGCGGTGGTGACGAGGTCGTCGTCGATCGCTTTATCGAAGAAGCGGGCAGTGTTGAGCGTCGCGTCGTCCGTCATGTTGATGACCCAGCCGTCTTCCTCGGGCCGGAGCCAGGCAGCGCCTGCCTGTCCGGCAAAGGAAGCGAAAGGGGAGGCGTCGCTGATCGGGAAGCAGTCCAGGTACGTGTCCACGGAACGAAGCTCGCGGGCCAGCCCCGCCCATTCCTCCCACGTTTTAGGTGGAGTTCCGCCCACTTTGTCCAGGAGGGCCGGTTGATGGAACATGGCCATCGGACCCGAGTCCTGGGGGATTCCGTAGACTCCGCCCGTGTAGCTGACCTGCTTCCAGAGGGTGGGATCGTACAGGTGCTGATGGTCGTTGGCTCCGTACCGGGAGACATCCACCAGCCCGTTCACCAGCATGAACTCCGGGATCGACCGCAGTTCCACCTGGGCCAGATCCGGCCCGCCCCCGGCTGCCAGTGCTGAGTACAGCTTTTGGTACCCGCCCGCGTTGCCGCCAGGGATCCACACCACGTCCACTTGGACGTCGGGGTTGGCAGCGTTCCACACGTCGGCAACATTCTGGAAGTCCTTCAGCCACGCCCAGTAGGTGAGCCGCACGGGACCGTTGGCGGCGGGGATGGTCGGTGCGGCGTTGACGGAGTGGGTTCCCGGGGTGGCGCAGCCGGAAAGCAGGCCCATGGCGGCTGTTCCCAGGCCTGCTGCCAGGAGTTGTCTTCGACTGAAACCGGTCATGAGCCTTCACCTCTTTGTGTCGGGTTGACGCTGCAGCGCACCCGGAAAGCGTGTGCGGCGCGTCGATTGTGACCACGGTAACAGAAAAATCGAGTGACTACTCGAATTTCAAGGCAATGACGTTCCACGTACACTGGCTAGCCATGACCACAAAGGATGCGGGCCGGGCAGCGAGGCGTGGCCCTTACGCGAAATCCGAGGAACGGCGCCAGACGATCCTGGATGCAGCCCACGCGGTGTTTGCCGCGCGGGGATACCGCGGGGGATCGTTGCAGGAAGTCGCTGACCGTGCGGGCATGAGCCAGACCAGCCTCCTGCACTACTTCCCGTCCAAGCGCGACCTCCTGATGTCGGTCCTGGAACGGCGTGACGAGATCACCGGCGGAGCCTTCCCTGATGACATGGAAGAGGGCTTGGCGGACTCGGTCATCCGGACGGCGCTGTACAACGAGAACATCCCCGGGGTGATCGAGCTCTACACGGTCCTGTGTGCGGAATCAGTCACGGATGAGCATCCCGGCAGGGACTACTTCACCGCACGCTTCGAGCGATTGCGGGCAAGCTATGCCCGTCGTTTCGGCGAGCTTGCAGCAGACGGCAGGCTGCGGCCCGGCGTCGATCCCGAGGAAGCAGCAACATCGCTGGTGGCTCTTTGGGACGGCCTCCAAACCCAGTGGCTCCTTGCCCCGGACCGGGTCGACGTAACCAAGGGCCTGAGTGGGTTCCTCAAGTTGGTGATCCTCCCGGACCCAACCAGGGGACAGCAAACGTCCCATTGAGCCCCCGTAGCGACGTTTGCTGTCCCCTAGTTGGGGTGGGTTAGCCGCGGAAGGCCGACAGACCCGTGATGTGCTGGCCCAGGATCAGGGTGTGGACCTCGTCGGTTCCCTCGTAGGTGCGCACCGACTCCAGGTTGTTCGCGTGCCGCAGCGGTGAGTAGTCCAGCGTGACGCCGTTGCCGCCCAGGATGGTCCGGGCCTCGCGGGCGATCTTGATGGCTTCGCGGACATTGTTGAGCTTGCCCAGCGAAATCTGCTGTGGCTGGAGGTGCCCGGCGTCCTTCAGCCGGCCCAGGTGGAGGGCCAGCAAGGTGCCCTTCTGGATCTCCAGGAGCATGTTGACCAGCTTCTCCTGCGTTAGCTGGTAACCGGCCAAGGGACGTCCGAACTGCAAGCGTTCACCCGCGTAGGAAAGGGCGGCTTCGTAGGAATCGCGGGCCGCTCCCATGGCACCCCAGGCGATCCCGTAGCGTGCCTCGTTCAGGCAGGAAAATGGGCCGCGAAGACCCATGGCACCCGGGAGGATCGCCTCCGGAGCCAGCCGAACGGCGTCGAACGTTACATCGCACTGGACCGAGGCGCGCATTGAAAGCTTTGGCTCAATGGGCGTGGCGGTGACGCCCTGGGCACCGGCGGGGACCAGGAAGCCCCTGATTCCGTCGTCCGTCCGGGCCCACACCACCATGATGTCCGCGATCGAGGCGAGGCCGATCCAGCGCTTGGCTCCATCCAGCACCCATCCATCGCTGGTCTGCCGGGCGGTCGTGGTCATGGAGGAAGGGTCCGAGCCAGCCGTAGGTTCAGTCAAAGCGAAGCAGCCGATCAGCTCACCGGCAGCCATCCGTGGAAGCCACTCCTCCTTCTGTGCCTCCGATCCCCAACGATGAATGGCGGTCATGGCGAGCGAACCCTGCACCGAAACAAAGGTCCGGATGCCTGAATCGCCGGCTTCCAGCTCCATCGCCGCCAGGCCATATTCGACGGCGGTCCGGCCGGGGCAGCCGTAACCCTCCAGGTGCATGCCGAGGACGCCCAGCTCGCCAAGTTCCGGGGCGATCTCCCGGGGAAAGACCGCGTCCTCGTACCAGCGGGAAATATTCGGACGGATCCTTTGGGTGGTGTAATCGCGGACTTTGTCGCGGACGGCGAGTTCGTCGTCGGAAAGAAGGGAATCCAGGGCCAGGACGTCGGAGGTGTTCGTCGTTGAATCGCTCATTCCAGCATCCTAGGGGGAGTGCCGGACCCTGCGGACCAGCCGGGCCGCAGGGCCTCGGAAGGCCCTTCAGTAGTATGGGATGCGGGGGCGGC
Organism: Paenarthrobacter nicotinovorans; assembly: GCF_007670255.1. Classification (GTDB taxonomy): domain Bacteria; phylum Actinomycetota; class Actinomycetes; order Actinomycetales; family Micrococcaceae; genus Arthrobacter; species Arthrobacter nicotinovorans_B. The sequence goes on from NZ_SZVS01000002.1 coordinate 302,243, forward strand.
ACACTTCCCCCGTGCGACTTTGCTTACTTGGGGGATTTTGGATGGCACTGCCCGACGTCGATTTACGGACCGGAACGGACGCCGCGCGGCCGAACACAACGGCCCAGGCCTCGCCGTTGCTCCTGCGCCTGCTGCCTGTGGCCGTAGTGGCTTTGCCGGTGTGGATGTTGCTCGCGGACTGGGCCAAGCAGGGCCTGGACTTCAGCGTCTACTGGTTCGGTGGGAGCATCCTGAACCAAGCAGGCTCCTCGCCGTCGGACCTCTATGGCCCCACAGTGGCATCGGCCGGAGGGCCGCACCTGCCGTTCACGTACCCACCGTTTGCCGCGCTGGTGTTCGGGTTGTCGGCCCGCCTGCCCCAATCCTTGGCGCTCAACGTGTTCAACGGCGTCGGTGTGGTGGTGGCAGCGTGGGTGGCTGTCACGATTGTCCGTTACTGGTCATCCAAACCGGACCTGCGGAGCGCACTTTCCTCGGCGAGGAGCTGTTGGACAGCTGCGGCGTTGTTCCTGGCAATCCTTTTACTGGGACCGTGGCGAGAGACGTTGGCCTTCGGCCAGATCAATATTCTGCTGATGGGCCTGATGGTGGTGGACCTGCTCGGCGGCGTGTCCAAGCGCAGGAGGTTCCGGGGAAGCGGCTTCCTTGTTGGCGTTGCCGCCGGCATCAAGCTGACGCCCTTGGTGTTCGGCCTGTATTTCCTGATGCGCAAGGACTGGCGTGGGCTGGCGAATATGTCCGTGGGCTTCGTATCCACAATCCTGTTTGCGTGGTTGCTGCGCCCGTCGGAATCCCTGAAATTCTGGCTGGAAATCCTTCCCGACACGTCCCGCATCGGCGGAGCCGGCTACGTGGACAACCTCTCCATCAAGGGTGCATTGTTGCACTTCGGAGTCCCTCAGGACGCCGTGACGCTCCCTTGGATTGCATTGAGCCTGTTGACGCTGGTTTTGGCTGCCGTTCTCATCAGGGCCGCCAGCGCCCAGGGCGCCCGCGTTGTTGCCATTTCGACGACGGCACTGGCCATGCTGCTCGTCAGCCCGGTTTCCTGGTCCCACCACTGGGTCTGGATGGCCGTGGTCCTGCCGGCGTTCGCTTGGACCATCAAGGACACCCCGGCGCGTCTGAAGACCCAACGGACGGTGATGGGGATCGTTCTTACCGTCTCCACGCTGGTGTTTTTCTTCTCCCCGAAGACCATTGGTACCGCACTCGGCGCAGCCAACCTGGATGTCCAGACGCCCGGTCTGTGGATCATGGCCTCCAGCGCCGGTGTTTTCTGCGCGGCGGCCATCCTCCTCTCCTGGTTGGCAGCCCTGCGCAGGAACTCCATCCGCACCGAAGAAGTGCCGGACGTTCCTACCCGCCTGCGCCAGTGGGCTGCCCGCTCCTAAGCGAGGTCCTAAGCCGGGGCCGCAGGAAACGGCAACCCGGCCTACTCGCCGCGAACCACGCCGGCGTCGGCCCGTTCACCCGTGAAGTAGCCGCGGGTGGAAGGGGCGAAGCGGCATACGACAGCCAGGACCACGCCCAGGGCCAGCAGCAGCACGCCACTGACAAACGCGCCACCGATGCCGAAGATCTGCGTATCGCCGTAGGACGGATCCCACATCTGCACCGCGGAGATGAAGAACGCCGCCGTCAGGGACAAGGCTCCCAGGAACGGCAGGATGCCGCGGAACCAGAGGTTGCGGGCGGAATCCCGCAGGGTCGCACGGAAGTACCAGACACAAGAGAACCCGGTGAGCGCATAGTAGAACGCGATGAACAGGCTGATGGCACTGATGGAGTCCGAGAGCAGGTTCTCGCTGAGGAAGCTCATGGCCACGTAGTAGACCACCGCCACGGCCCCCATCACCTGGGTTGAGAACCCCGGCGTCATGAATCGCTCATGGACCTTTCCGAAGCGCGGGGGAAGGGCGCCATGGACACCCATGGACAGGGTGCCGCGGGCCGTCGGAAGGATGGTGGTCTGGGTGGAGGAGAGGACAGAGGCCAGCACCGCCACCACAATCAGCCATCCCCACGGACCGAGAACAACATCCTTCATTGCCAGGAAGACATCGTCCTGGTTGGCCTCATTACCGAGGCCGATACCATCGGTTCCGATCGTGGCGTACATCATCACCAGCAGGGCCACGGACACGTAGATTGCCACCAGCACTGAGGCGGAGATAACGGCACCACGGCCCGGGGTTTTGGCCGGGTTTTCGGTTTCTTCATTCAGCGCCAGGCAGGTGTCCCAGCCCCAGTAGATGAACAGGGCCAGCAGGGCGCCGTGGACCACTGCTCCCGGGTCGGCAAAAGCGCCCGCAGGATTGAACCACTCAAAGTCGAAGGCCTGCCCCTCGGGAGCACCGCCTGCGATCCGGAAGATAATTGCCACGGCAAAAATGCCCAGGGAAATGTACTGGATGTACGTCAATGTCCGCTGGACGTGTTCACCCAACCTGATGCCTCGATGGTTGACGTAGGTCATGAACACGATGAACAGTACGCCCGTGGCGGTCACCAGCCATTTATTCTCCGCCAGGGAGCCATCGCCAATCAGCAGCCAAAGGTACTTTCCAGCGATCTGGGCAAGGTTTGCCAGGACCACGATCCCAGCCAGGGCCACGCCCCAGCCGCCCAGCCAGCCCGCCCACGGCCCGAACGCTTTGCGTGCCCAGAAGAACGTGGTTCCACAGTCCGGCATGGCGCTGTTGAGCTCGCGGAACGCGTAGGCAATGAACAGGACAGGAATGAATCCCAGCACAAGAATGAGCGGCGTGTAGTTCCCGTTGACGGCAACGATGAGCCCCAGGGTCGCCGCCAGCGAATAGACCGGTGCAGTGGATGCAAGCCCCAGCATGACGGAGTCGCCGAGGTCCAGGATTCCGGCGTGGAGCCCTTTGGGAGGTACGACGGCGGTACGGTCGCCGCCCGCTGGGCCGCCACCCGGCGTCGAGGTTTCAGTGCTCATAGTGCAGCTCCATAGGAAGTAGCAGGGGGCGCGACGGGCGCGGGGGCGTCGATGGTGTTGGGGACGAAGCGGCAGAAGTAGTCCGTGATGGGGCCATCCGATTCGCGGATGCCGCAGCCGACTGATTCGCCGTCCACCACCCAGAGCCCGAGGACGGGGTGGTTTCCGTCAAAGTCGGGAAGCGGGTGGTACTGCTGGTAGCACCAGCCTTCGCGGCCGTAGCCTCCGGGCTGCGAGATATCGATGCCGGGGGCGTGGATGCGGATGTTGTCGCCTTCGCGGCCGTGCAGGGGCTTGGCCACCCATTCCTTCAGCGGTCCGGGATCGCCGAGGTAGGCGGGCAGCAGGTTCTCGTGGTTGGGGTAGAGATGCCAGAGTGCAGCCAGGAGGGCCTTGTTGGACAGCAGCATCTTCCAGGCCGGTTCCACCCAGCGGGGATTGTGTGCACGCTGCAGAAGACGGTGGCCGAAAGGCTCCTTCATCATCAATTCCCAGGGGTACAGCTTGAACATGGTGCTGATCATGAAGTTGTCCAGGTCCACGAACCGATTCAGGTTGGGATCCCAGCCGATGTCCGACATGTTGATGCCGATGGTGGTCCAGCCGCCCTGGCTGGCCACGTCCCGCATGTAGGCGGCCGTCATCCAGTCCTCGCCGGATTCCTCGGCTTCGGAGTGGGCGACGTGCAGGGTGCTCATTCCGGTCCGGTACTGCAGTTTTTGCCACTGCCGGATCAACGCCTCATGGATGCCGTTCCACTGGTCCTTTTCCGGAAAAACATCCTGCAACCAGAACCATTGAGCCACCGAGGCCTCGATCAGACCAGTAGGGGTATCGGCGTTGTACTCCAGCATTTTGGCCGGGCCGCCGGCGCCGTCATAGATGAAGTCGAAACGGCCGTAGATGTCCATGTCCCCGGCCTGCAGCGACTCTGCAGCCAGTTCTAGTGCCTGGCGCCCAATCCCGATGTCGCCCATGGCCCCGGTGGCAAGATACTTCGCCGCCTCCAGACACATGAGGTGCATGCCTTCGGCGGTCTCCTCGAGTTTCTCCACCTCGTCCATGGTGAACTCGTAGTAGGCCGATTCGTTCCAGTATTCGATCTTCCGGCCGTCGGGCATGGTGGTGGTCGAAAAAACCAGGCCCTGCTCTTCGATCTTCTGCTTCCAGTCCGGCCGAGGCACGGAGGACAGTCGCCGCACGCCTAGCCTCCCGAGCTTCCGCCGCTTTTGGAACTGCTGCCGAAGCCACCGCGACTGACCGTGCCGCCCTTGGTGCTGTATCCCGTGGAAGTCTTGGCTCCCTGGGGGACGGTCTTCGTAGCGCTGGGATACGAGCTGCGGTTCTGGCCGACGGCGGGCACGCTGGCGCCGCGCGAGTAGAAGTACCAGGCATAAACGCCGGAGCTCCGCCCTGCCGAACTGCTGTTGTTGCACTGGTCGTCGTCCACGCGCTCGCCGGTTTCCTCGTTGAAACAGACCTGGGCGTAGTCGGCCTCTTGTTCGTTGGAGGCCACGATGGCGGTGATCGTTCCGGCCAGGAGGGCCGTCACGCCCAGCCCCACCACGATGGTGCGGCGCTGGGAACGCTTCTTTTTCTTCGCTGCGGCAGCGGCTTCACGTTCGCGTTCACGCTCAAACGGGTCAACGACGGGCAGGGGCTGTCCCGGCCCAGCCTGTCCTGCCGTGTTACCAGCCGCGGGAGCTCCCACGGGTGCGCCAGTGGTCTTCTTGTTCTTGGACCGTTTGCCGCTTCCCGTGGGGCCGTCCTCGACCGGGGTGAACAACTCGGGATGGAGCTCAGGTTTGGGTACCTGCCATGGAGGTGGTTTGGGCGCGTTGTTGGCCGCGTTCAAGCCGTCGTTGTTGTCCCCACCGCTGCCATTGTTGCCGGCCGCGTCAGGGCTGTCTTTCGGGTCCATGTATATCCCCCTGGATAGACCGTGGTGTGCCCGGCGCCCCGCCGGACCAGAATGCTCAGAGCAAGCCTAGTCCTTGCACCCTCTGCAGGCACTTATCCCCGCGGCATATGGGGAGAAGTGCCCATCGCGGGAACCGTGCAAGGATGTAGCCATGGCGGCAACTGAGGCTCACGGCAACGGTGATGAAGGCGCCCTGCTGAAGTTTCCGACGGTGCGCGGCATTGGCCGCGGCCGGGTCACGGCAGGGCTGGTCTTGGCGCTTCTGCTCCCGCCGGCGGTGGAACTGACCGTTACGGTCCTCAATTTCCGCAACTTTTCCATGATCATGCTTCTTCAGCTTGCCGTGGCCGTGGCGGTGGCCGCCATTGGTGGTTTGTGGCCTGCGGTGGTTGCGGCCGTGCTGGGAAGTTTCCTGCTGAACTATTTCTCGGCAGACCCGGTGGGATCGTTGTCCATCGCCGATCCCACCACCTTGTTTACCCTGGTGGTTTTCCTCGCGGTGGCTTGCGGAGTGGCGTTGGCGGTGGGCCTGGCCAGCCGGAGGGCACAGGAAGCGGCGAGGTCCGGCGCGGAGGCCACTGCGCTCAGTGAACTTGCCCTTCGCATCCTGAGTTCGGATGGCAGCCTTGAGACGTTCCTTGAGAAGGTCCGTGGCAACCTCGGCATGGACGCAGTGACCCTCCTGGGTTCCACAGGCACAGGGACCACCACCCACGGTGAGCCCCCTGAATGGCGGGTCCTCGCCACCGCCGGCCTGAATCCGCCGGTGACGCATGCCGCCGCCGACCACGCCGCCGTCGTCGATCCGCACTACACGCTGCTGCTCCGCGGCGGTCCGTTGTCGCCCCACCACCAGCGGATGCTGGTGGCTTTCGGCGCGTTCGTGGTGGCTGTCAGGGAGCGGCAACAGCTGGTAAAGAGCAGGCGTGACAATCTGAGGTTGTCGGAGGGGAACAAAATGCGCACGTCGATTCTTCGGGCGGTTTCCCACGATTTGAGGACACCCTTGGCAGGAATCAAGCTGGCTGTCAGCAGTCTTCGGCAGGAGGACGTGAGCTTTCCCCCGGACGTTGAGCGGGAGCTGTTGGAAACCATCGAGGATTATGCGGACCGCCTGGACCACTTGGTGGACAACCTCCTGGACATGTCCCGGATCACCGCCGACGCCGTAAACCCGTTGTTGAGCGGGATCGTGTGGGCGGACGTCCTCCCGGATGCTTTACGGGGCGTTCCGCACGAGCGCCTGCGCAACGAATTGCCGCCCAACCTGCCTCCCGTACAGGCGGACGCGGGGATGCTCGAAAGGGTCGTGGCCAATATCGTTGAAAATGCCATGAAGTACGCCCCGGATTCGGATGTCGTGCTGACAGCCAGGGCGGGCGAAGGCATCACCGTGGGGGAGCAGCCGGCCAGCGAACTGCGGATCACGGACCACGGCAAGGGCGTCGGCCATGAGGAGGTCCTCACCATGTTCCAGCCGTTCCAGCGGTTTGGTGATTCGTCCACTGCCTCAACTGCCGGTGGGACAGGGGCAGGTGGCGGAGTCGGGTTGGGACTGGCCGTGGCGAAGGGATTCACCGAGGCCATGGGTGGCCGCCTCGCAGCGGAGCCGACGCCGGGTGGAGGCTTGACCATGGTGGTCACCTTGCCGTTGTGGACCGGTGACCCGCTGTGACGCTGGTTCTGATCGTTGAAGACGAGGCCCGCATCGCCCGGGCCATGCAGGTCACCCTCCAGGCCCATGGGTACCAGGCCCTGACCGTGGGAAACGGTGCCGACGCCCTGAACGCGGCCGCGAAGCACCCGGTCAACATCGTGGTGCTGGACCTGGGCCTTCCGGACATCGACGGCGTGGAGATCATCCGCCGCATCCGCGGCTGGAGCAGCATGCCCATCATTGTCTTGTCCGCCCGCCATGCTTCGGAGGACAAGGTGGAGGCGCTCGACGCCGGTGCGGACGACTACGTGACCAAGCCTTTCGGTTTGGATGAGCTGCTTGCGCGGCTGCGGGTGGCCTCACGCCGCGTGGTGGCCGGAGGGGAAGAACCCACGCTGGCAACCGCCGACTTCATTGTTGATCTCGCCGGGAAAAAGATCGTGAAGGACGGGACCGAGGTCCGGCTGACGCCCACCGAATGGAACATCCTGGAGTTGCTGGTCCGGAACAAGGGCAAGCTGGTCAGCCAACAGCAGATCCTCACGCAGGTCTGGGGGCAGGCCTATGCCAAGGAAACCCAGTACCTGCGGGTTTACATTGCCCAGTTGCGGCGGAAGTTGGAGCGTGATCCAGCGGAGCCGCGCCATCTGCATACGGAAGCGGGGATGGGCTACCGTTTTGATCCTTAGCCGCTGGCCGGTCCGTCCGTAGACTGGTGCCCATGAACACCGCTTCCGTCCTTGCCGTGTGCCGCGTCCACCAATTGCTTCCCGACCCCGTGGGAAGCGTGGGCGTTACCGCCATTGACAAAAGGCCCGTCGAAGGACCGGTCAAGGTCCACAAGCTGGGAATCCACGGGGATGTGCAGGCCAGCAGGGTGCACCACGGCGGGGAAGACCAAGCCGTCTACGCTTATTCGCAGGAAGACGCCGATTACTGGTCCGGCGAGCTGCAGAGGGACATTCCGGCAGGCACCTTCGGAGAGAACCTGCGTGTGGCAGGCATTGACCCCACAGGTGCCGTGATCGGCGAGCGGTGGAAGATCGGCCTCGACGTCGAACTTGAGGTGACCTCTCCCCGGACCCCTTGCGCCACGTTTCAACGCGTGCTCGGGGAGCCCAAATGGGTCAAGCGCTTTACCGACGCCGGGCGGGTTGGTTCTTACCTGCGCGTGATCAAGACGGGAAGTATCTCGGCCGGCGACCACATCCACCGCACCTTCGTGCCCAAGCACGGCATTACCGTGGGCCAGTGGTTCAGTGAGCCCACCCCGGAGCTGGTGCAGATCCTGCTTGATGCCGAAGCGGACGGGGAGATCCGCCTGCAAGAGGATTACCACCGTGAGTTCGACAAAGTGCTTCGAAGGAGCGGACTCTAGCAGCCCCGGGCAAGGATGTGAACAAGCTCACCCGGTGGTCACGGGGTCTTAACTCGCGGTGAGGATGCCGCGTGCCCTACACTTGAAACATCCCCCACTCCGGAATTCCCTTTATCCTGCCCAATTCTTGAGGCAGGACTGGTAAGTGTTGGGGCCCGCAATTGTGTGCGGGCATTTTCATAGGGAGAGCCGGCTAAAGAAAACGCTGTACAGACTGCTGGGATAGCAGCCAAGAGATGCAGCGGGAAGTCCTGCCATGGGATTGCGACAGCGCCGGACTTCTTGCGGAAGCAGGGCACCATTTCCTGTTTTCGCGACAAGTACTGCGGCCAGCCCAACCGGGTCGCGCCGACTGCCCTATGGATGAGGAATTTCTCCCTATGACCGAAAATCTCAACGAAGACTTCGACGCCCGGAACGCTGAAACTGTCGAAGCTGAAGCACCGGCTGCCGCCGCTGCCGCCGTCGAGAATGCCGCAGCTGAAACTGCGGCCCCCGCCTCAACTGACGCCGCCTCCAAGGACGGCGAAGAAGAAGGCGTCCGTTTCGCCGAACTCGGCATTGACGGCCGCGTCCTGGCCGCACTGCAGGATGTCGGCTACGAAAAGCCGTCGCCCATCCAGGCCGCAACCATTCCGCTGCTCCTTGAGGGTCGCGACGTCGTTGGCCTGGCCCAGACCGGTACCGGCAAGACCGCGGCATTCGCTGTTCCCGCGCTGTCCCGCCTGGCCGAACTCCACGACCTCAACGGCCCGTCCCGCAAGACCCAGGCTCTGGTCCTGGCTCCGACGCGTGAACTGGCGCTCCAGGTTGCCGAGGCCTTCACGTCCTACGCCAAGCACATTGACGACTTCACCGTGCTGCCTGTCTACGGTGGCTCCGCCTACGGCCCCCAGCTCGCTGGCCTTCGCCGCGGTGCCCAGGTTGTTGTCGGCACCCCTGGTCGTGTCATCGACCACATCGCCAAGGGTTCCCTGGACCTTTCCGAGCTCCAGTACCTGGTGCTTGACGAAGCTGACGAAATGCTCCGCATGGGCTTCGCCGACGACGTTGAGCAGATCTTCCAGCAGACGCCGGAAGACCGCCAGGTCGCTTTGTTCTCTGCCACCATGCCCGGCCAGATCCGCCGCATGTCCAAGCAGTACCTGAACAACCCTGCCGAGATTTCCGTGAAGTCCAAGACCTCCACGGGCACCAACATCCGCCAGCGTTACCTCCAGGTCATGGGCCCCCACAAGCTGGATGCCCTGACCCGCATCCTCGAGGTTGAAGAGTTCGACGGCGTTATCGCCTTCGTGCGGACCAAGATGGCTACCGAGGACCTCGCCGACAAGCTGAAGTCCCGTGGCTTCCAGGCGGCAGCCATCAACGGTGACATCCCGCAGCAGCAGCGTGAACGCACCGTGGACGCACTCAAGGAAGGCCGCATTGATATCCTCGTGGCCACCGACGTCGCCGCCCGCGGTCTTGACGTTGAGCGCATCAGCCACGTGATCAACTACGACATTCCGCACGACACCGAGTCCTACGTGCACCGCATCGGCCGGACCGGCCGTGCAGGCCGCAACGGTGACGCCGTGCTGTTCATGACGCCGCGCGAGAAGTACTTGCTCCGTGCCATCGAGAAGGCCACCCGCCAGACGGTGGAGCAGATGCACCTTCCCACGGCCGAGACCGTCAACTCGCTGCGTCTTGGCAAGTTCGCCGAGCGCATCACGGAGACCCTTGAGTCCGAGGACGTGGCCTTGTTCCGCGATCTCATTGCCTCCTACGAGGAAGAGCACAAGGTTCCGGCTGCCGAGATCGCCGCCGCTCTTGCCGTCATGGCCCAGGGCGGACAGCCCCTGCTGGTCAAGGAACTGCCCGCAGCTCCCGAGTACCAGAAGCGTGAGCGCTCCAAGGACGGCTTCGGTTCCCGTGGCCCGACCCGTCCGCTCACCGAGGGCAACGCCACCTACCGGATCGCCGTCGGACGCCGCCAGCGCGTCATGCCGGGTTCCATCGTGGGGGCCATTGCCAACGAAGGCGGTATCTCCTCCGCACAGATCGGCGGCATCGATATCCGCTCGGACCACTCCCTGGTGGAGCTCCCGGCGGACCTGAGCCCCGAGCAGTTGCGTGCACTGTCCCGTACCCGCATCGGCGGCGAGCTGATCCACCTTGAGCTGGACAACGGCCGCAGGCCCAACCGGGAGCGCGGCGGCTACGGCGACCGCGACAACCGCGGTGGCGGCAACTTCAAGGGCAACGGCGGATTCAAGAAGGAGTTCCGCAAGTCCGATGGCGAGCGTTCTTCCGCTGACCGTGGTGGCCGCTCCTACAGCGACCGCGCCGAGCGCACCTCGGGCAGCTACGGCGACCGCGATCGTGGCCAGGCCAGCGGCTCGCGCTACGGCGGCCACGGTGATGGTGCCCGCAAGCCCCGCACGGGCGGCGAAGGCAGCAACCGCGACTTCAACCGCAAGGGCAAGTGGTAAACAGCGCCAGGTGGTAAACACTAAGTAGTTCCCGTCAAGGGGCCGGCTTTCGAGCCGGCCCCTTGCGGCGTTAACGGGGTTACATGTGCCGTCGACCCGCCGTACGATCAAGGTGCCGGCCGACTGGCCACAGAACAAGGGAGGGTGCTCCATGGGTTTGCTGGATAACGTGAAGAAGAACCTTGGCTTTGGAGACAAGGGCGCACAGCACGACGACGGCGGTGCGCGGGCAAGCGGTGCGACGGAGCCGGTGGAGGACCACACCGCGGTGACCCAGGCCGCAGAGGATGCTGCCGCCGTCGAGGTTTCAGCGGCGGACACGTCCGCGGCCGAAGCTGCCGCGGCACAAGCGGCGCGGCAACAGGCCGCAGCAGACGCCGCAGCCGCCGAGGAAGCGTCGCAGGAGGGCTTGGATCCTGACGCCCCGGAAATCCAGTCACAGGCCCAGGAGGCGGCTGTAGAGGCAGCTGCAGCAACGGGCCAGCCCGGGCCCGTGGCACCGCGTGTCACTGAAGTAGTCGTGGAGCAAGGGGACACCATGAGTGGCATTGCCGCGCAGTTCGGTGTGGACCTCGGTGCCTTGATCGCCACGAACGCAGATACCGTGCCCAACCCGGATCAGATCTACCCCGGACAGGTGCTTCGGCTGCCCTGATTTTCTCCGTTTGTAGATCAGGTAAACAGCTGTTTTGCAAATTGTGTCGAGGCCATTTTTCCCTTTGGATTCGCCGATTTGTAGCTTCTGAAAACGTCCGGTAGAGTATTTACTCGTTGCCCCCCTAGCTCAGTGGTAGAGCGCGTTCTTGGTAAGAACGAGGTCACCGGATCGATTCCGGTGGGGGGCTCTGGATGAGGGCCTGCGTCAAGGCGGTTTGACCGGCTGACGCAGGCTTTTCTCATCCGTGGCGGTGTAGCTCAGTTGGTTAGAGCGCACGACTCATAATCGTGAGGTCGGGAGATCGAGCCTCCCCACCGCTACAGAGCAAGACCCCGCAGATATTGTCTGCGGGGTTTTTTGTTTTCTGGGACAGAATGGGTCCATGAGCCGAATCGCGATTATTGGCGGCCACGGGAAAGTGGCCCTGCATCTGTCCCGGATTCTTAGTGGTGAAGGTCACGACGTCACGTCCTTCATCCGAAATCCCGACCATGTGGCGGATGTCACGGGAACGGGGGCCTCCGCTGAGGTGCTGGACGTTGAACATTCGACGACGGCGGAACTCGCCCAGGCGCTGCAGGGCCACGATGCCGTGGTCTGGTCCGCAGGGGCCGGCGGGGGCAACCCCGCAAGGACCTATGCCGTGGACCGGGACGCTGCCATCCGTTCCATGGAGGCTGCGGCGGAGTCGGGTGTGAAGAGATACGTCATGGTGTCCTACATTGGTGCTTCCAAGGAGCACGGTGTCCCGGAAGACCACCCCTTCTTCGCTTACGCGGAGTCCAAGGCTGCGGCCGATGACTATCTGCGCGGCACGGACCTTAACTGGACAGTCCTGGGACCCGGCAGCCTGACCGATGAGCCGGCCACGGGGTTGATCGAACTGCATCCGGAAAACCCCGATGACGGCACGCAGACGTCCCGGGCCAACGTTGCCCTGGTGGCTGCCGCCGTCCTGGAGCTGCCGGAGACCATCGGCAAGACCCTCCCGTTCAAGGACGGTACCGAGGACGTGGTGGACGCCCTGACCAAGGAGTGAAGGCGCCGCTGAGCCACGCGCTCGCGGGGAAGTGTCCGTGCCCCGGGATATGTTTGTAGGGAACTTTTCCGGTCCGGCCGGGGAAGGGGCCGTACAACATCTGGGGAAGCAGGAACATGGATCAGCTGGCGCTCATAGTCGGGTTGCTGCTTGCAACAGTATTCGCCGTCGGTCTGGGGGACCGGCTCCGCCTGCCGTATCCGGTGCTCATGCTGCTGCTGGCGGTTGCCCTCACGTTCATTCCCGGCTTTCCCGAGTTCGAGATTTCGCCGGAACTGATCCTGCCGATCTTCCTTCCGCCGTTGCTCTTCGCCACGGCCCAGAAGAGTTCCTGGGCGGTTTTCCGTGTCCGTTGGCGGACGTTGCTGCTGATGGCTGTCGCCTTGGTGGTGGTGACCACCGCCGCGGTGGCCGGGGCCGCCTGGTTGATGATTCCAAGCATTGGTATCCCCGCTGCAATCGCCTTGGGGGCCATGGTGGCGCCGCCGGATCCCGTAGCCGTGGAGTCCGTGGCAGGCCGTGTGCATATGCCACGCCGGCTCATCACCGTTCTTCAAAGTGAAGGCCTCTTCAACGACGCCGCTGCCATCGTGATCTTCCAGGCTGCCGTCGCAGCCACCATGTCCGGCAAGGAAGTAGGCCCCGAGGTCATCCCCCAGTTCGTGCTGGGTGCGGCGCTGGCCGTCGTGATCGGCATCGCGATGGGTTGGCTGACCAAATTCATTACCAAGCTGGTCACGTCCATGGTGGCACGCAGCGCAGTCACCCTGGTGGTTCCTTTTGCTGCCTACATCCTCGCCGAAGAGCTGCACGCCTCCGGCGTGGTCGCCGTCGTCGTTACTGCCTTGGAACTGCAGCGCCACGCCCGACCGCAGGACGCAGCGGAGCGCGTGACGCGGACGGCGTTCTGGGACGTGGTGGAGTTGCTCGCCACGGGCCTGGCCTTCGGCCTGGTGGGGCTGGAGATCCGGCAGGTGATCCGGGACGAAGGCACTGCCATTTTCGGCATGGTCGGCATGGCCGTGGTGATCTGTGTCCTGGTGTTCGTGGTGCGGTACCTGTGGCTTGGGCTGCTTGCCTTGACGGCCCGACGGCGGCGCAACCTTCTGCAGCCCACCTCACCCAAAGAGGTGCTCATCCTGACATGGTGCGGAATGAGGGGCCTTGCCACGCTGGCGCTGGCCTTGGCGCTTCCGTTGACGTTGCCGGATGGCAGCGACTTCCCTGCGCGGCACGAGATCCTGGTCATTTCCTGCGCCGTGCTGCTGGCCACCCTGGTTCTTCCGGGGCTGACCCTGCCGTGGTTGATGCGGGTACTGGACGCTACCGAGGACGGCTCGCATGAAAAGGATGCTGCGCGCCTGCTGGCCAAGCGGGCACAGACGGCGGCGGTTGCTGCCCTGAAGGACCACGACCTGATGAAGGAGCTTCCTCCGGAGAAGGTGGCGCTGGTGAAGGAGAAGATGCGCCGGCTGCACGCCGAGCTGCTCGATGGCACCCTGAAGAACGAGTCTGCCAAGGAGAAACGCGAGCGGGGCCGGGAACTGGCCATCACTGTCCAGACCATCGCCCTGGATGCGGCCCGGATGGAAGTGGTCCAGGCCCGGAATGAGCCGGGGACCGATCCCGAGGTGGCGGACCGGGTCCTGCGCCAGCTGGACCTGCGGACCATGTCCATGCCGGAGTAGTTGGCGCTTGGGGCAGGCTCAGGACGCCCGGTTGGGCCGCGAGGAGGGGGAGAGGTCCAGCGCGTGTTCCTCGACGTAGTCCAAGGCATGCCGGATGGCTCCGAGGGAAACTATTCCGTCGCCCACAATGGAGGTCGCCAGCCTCGGGGGAGTGAAGGTGAACTCCGGAAGGTGTTTGGCGATGCCTGGCAGCAGCACTTCGGCTGAAGCGGCGACTCCTCCGGCGATCACCACGAGTTCGGGATTGACCAGTGTGCTGATGGCGCCAATTACCTTCGCCATGCGGAGGGAGACGCTCTCCAATGCCTTCTTTGAGGCAGCGTCACCTTCTGCGGCGGCGGTGAAGACCATCTCTGCGGTCAGGGCATCGGGATTCCCGCCGCAGAGTGCCCGCAGCTTTGTGGCTGTCTGCGTCTTCAAGGCTTCCCGGCCTGCCGCTGTGGCTTCGTATGCAATGCCGTAGGTGCTCCCCACGCCTTCGACGTTGTTGAGGAACCCCAGTTCGCCGAACCCGCCCAGATGACCGTGCAGCAGGCGCCCCGATTCGAGGATGCCCGAGCCCAGCCGGTCGCCGGCCAGCATGACCACCAGGTTGCCCACGCCCTTGGCCGTGCCCCGCCAGCGTTCGGCAAGGGCCGCGAGGTTGGCGTCGTTTTCCAGCAGCACGTGCCAGCCGTGCCGTTCCGAGACAATCCGGCGGACGTCGAAGGACTTCCAGAACTCCTGGACGGTGAGGACTTCGCCTTCCCGGTTGACGGGTGCTGCGACGCCGACCGATACCGCCAGCACGGAGTCGGCGGGAACACCCGCTTTCTCGAGTGCCTCGGCGGCAATCTTGTCCAGGACGTCGGCCCGTTCGGCTGCTGAGACGTTATAGGTCCGGAAGGGCCTGGTGACCTGGGACAGCGGGGTCCCGGCCATGTCGGCGACGATTGTGGTGATCTTGTTGACGCCGATATCGATTCCCAGAACGCTCGCAGCGCCGTCGTCAAAAACAAACCTGCGTGCGGGCCTGCCCTTGATGTAGTCGCCCGCGCCACGCTGGTTCTCGAGCTCCTGCAGCCAGCCGAGCCGGACCAATTCATCACAGATGGAGATGACAGTGGCCCGGGACAAACCCGTCATGGTCATCAACTCCGTGCCTGTGACGACCCCTGCTCCGCGCATGGCTTTGAGCATGGCTCCGGCGTTGAGCCTGCGTACCAACTGTGTGGACGGCGCGGTTCCGCTCATCATGCAGTGCTCCCAACTTTAAGGCGAGGCGATGGAAGGACTCATCGGCCGCTCTAAATTTAGTACATAAATTTAAACTTCGCCCTGTTACGCCCGCCGACTTGACCGTGTGGCGGCGCTCACAGAATACTTGTCGCAGATAATAAATTTATTTCCTATCTAAATTCCTGGGTGATGTAGCGCGCCATCATCCGACGCATGCGGCAGAGGGGCCGCACGACGAAAGGACTACGTGTCTGTGAAAGTGACACGCAAGAAACGCATGGCAGCAATGGGTCTCGGATTGGCATTGCTTGCGGGACTGCTCTCGGGATGCTCCGGGGATCAGGGGAAAGAGACCATCCGCTTCACCTTCAGCAAGCGGGAGGCGATCGGCTTCATGACAAAGCTGGTCGCCGACTACAACGCATCGCAGGACCATACGGAAGTCGTGTTGGACACCTCCGGCGTGGACGTGGTGTCTGCGAGCTTCGTCCGCGGCAACCCGCCGGACATCGCCCTGGCCAACTACAACATGGAAACCTCGCGGTTTGTCCAGCGAGGAGTCCTGAGCGACTTGTCTGAAACAGGGGCCGCTTCGCGCATCCGCGAAGACCTCCAGCCGCTGATGGACCAGTACGGTTCCTATCCGGGTCGGACCAGCGCCTTGCCGTACTCGATCATGGCCTCCTCGGTGATCTACAACAAGGAGATCTTCGCCGCCAACAACATCGAGGTTCCACGTACCTGGAGCGAACTGATCGCTGCGTGCGACAAGCTCAAAGCAGCCGGAGTGACGCCGTTCTATGCAACCTGGAAAGATGATTGGACCATCGCCCAGGGATGGTTCGACTACTCCGTGGGTGGCCAGCTGGATACTCTGGGCTTTTTCGACAAGCTGGAATCCGAAGGGACCGCCGTGGGGCCCGAATCCCAAGCGTCATTCCAAAAGGACTTCGACCAGCCCGTGGACAAGATGCTGACGCTGGCAAAGAACTACGTCAACAAGGACGCCGCCAGCCGCGCATACGGAGACGGAAACCTCGCGTTTTCGCAGGGCAAGGCAGCGATGTACCTTCAAGGCCCCTGGGCCTTCAGCGAGGTTGCCAAGACCGCTCCGAACCTGCAGCTCGGAACGTTTCCGCTGCCGATGACGGAAAATCCGGAAGACCTGCGCGTGCGGGTGAACGTGGACCTTGCCGCCTGGATTCCGGAGGCGTCCAAACACAAGGACGCGGCCCATGAATTCCTCGAGTACCTCTACAGGCCGGACGTGATCGAGGCGTACAACGCTTCGCAGCTGGGATTCACTCCCACCAAGGATGCAAGCGGAGTGCCCGACCCCCGGGTGGAGGGTATGGCCAAGTACTACAACAACGCCCAGGTGTACCAAGGGCCATCCGTACTGGTTCCCAAAACAATCCCCATCATGAACTACACGCAGGCGCTCGTGTTTGGTGCCGACCCCACATCCACCCTCCGCACACTCGACGCAGACTGGGCACGCCTGGCCTTCCGCCAGTAGCGCAGAGACAGGGAGCCAGAAAAATGTCCATCATCGCAACGTCCCAAACATCAGAAGACCAGGGAATCCCTGGCAGCGGCCGGGGCCCGGCGTCGGCCCCGCGGCAGCGCAAGGGGAAACGGGTTGAACCCATCTTCTACCTTTTCCTCCTGCCGAGCCTTGTCCTTTTCACCTTGGCCATCACAGTCCCGGGAGTCATCGGAATCTTTTTCAGCTTTACGGACTCCATTGGCATCGGAGACTGGGAGTTCGTCGGGCTGACCAACTACATCGCCCTCTTCAGTGACCCCGCCATCCTGCAGAGCTACTTGTTCACGTTCGGCTTCTCGATTGTCACAGTCATCGCGGTGAACGTGATCGCTTTCCTGCTGGCCGTCGGCTTGACCTCCCGCATCCGGATGAAGTCTGCGCTGCGGACCATCTTCGTGATCCCGATGGTTGTCTCCGGCATCATCATCGCCTACGTGTTCAACTTCCTCTTTTCGAACTCCCTGCCGGCGTTCGGCGCTTCCGCAGGAATCCCCTGGCTGGAGGGGAGCCTCCTGGCCAACCCCGACCTGGCGTGGATCGCGATCGTGCTGGTCACTGCATGGCAGGCAGTTCCTGGATCCCTGCTCATCTACATCGCGGGCCTCGTCGCGGTACCGGGGGACGTCTATGAGGCAGCTGACCTTGACGGTGCGAGCAAGGCACAACAGCTTCTCAAAATCACGCTGCCGCTGGTTGCCGGCTATGTGGTCATCAACGTCATCCTCGGGTTCAAGGGTTTCCTCAACGCCTACGACATCATCGTGGGTCTGACCAACGGCGGACCGGGTACCTCCACGCGAAGCATCGCCATGACGGTCATTACCGGTTTCAACGGCGGAGACTATGCCTACCAGATGGCCAACGCCACGATCTTCTTCCTGGTAGCCATTGCCATTTCCCTTGTACAGCTATCCCTGACCCGCGGACGGAATGCCCTCTGATGAGCACACAAGCCACCCTCGACTCTGAACACGCCACCAAGGCCACCTCTGCGGGTGCCCGGCGCTCACCCGAAAAGCCGGAGCGGATCAACTGGTCCGCGACCACCGTCCTTGTCCTGTGCGCAGTGACTGTGCTGTTGCCCTTGTATGTCACCGTCTCCATGGCGTTCAAGACGCAGGGGCAGGCCGTGGACGGCAATGCCTTCTCCTTGCCGGCTCCCTTCAGCCTCGACGGTTTCATCCAGGCCTGGACGCTGACCAACTTCCCCGTGGGGGCGGCGATGTCCTTGCTGGTTACCGCCGGGACCGTGGTTGCCACGATCGTCCTTGCAGCCTTCGCCTCGTATGCGATTGTCCGCAACTGGGACAGGCGCCTGTTCCGGTATTCGTTCTTCTACCTGCTCGCGGCGATGTTCATCCCGTTCCCGGTAGTGGCCTTGCCGCAGATCCAACTGACCGGGCGGCTGGGCCTGGACAATCCCTTCGGTGTGATCCTGCTGGCCACGATGTTCCAACTGAGCTTCAGCGTGCTTCTCTTCACCGCGTTCCTGCGCTCCATCCCCATGGAGCTGGAAGAAAGCGCCAGGATCGACGGAGCCACCACCTGGCAGACCTTCTGGAAACTGATCTTCCCCTTGCTGGCTCCCATGAGCGCAACGGTGGGTATCTTCGCCTTCCTCTATGCCTGGAACGACTTCATGATGCCTTCGCTGATCATTTCCGATCCCGCGCTCCAGACCCTTCCCGTGCGGCAGAGCCTGTTCCAGACGCAGTTCAGCAACAACTACCACGTCTCCTTCGCCTCTTACTTGATGGCCATGGCCCCGGCTATCGTTGCCTACCTGTTCACGCAGAGGTGGGTCATGGCGGGGGTTACCCAGGGCGCTGTGAAGGGCTGACCCCGGAAGTGCTGTTGACCTCCCGTGCCAGCCGTCACATACTGGTTCGGGAACTAAATTTAGAATCTAAATCAAAGGAGTTTCGTGAGCACCTCCGCCACCAAGGCAAACCTGTCCCACTCCGACCGCATGGCCGACCCCAACTGGTGGCGCCAAGCTGCCGTGTACCAGATCTACCCCCGCAGCTTCTACGACGCGAACGGTGATGGCCTCGGTGACATCAAAGGCATCACGGCCAAGGTTCCCTACCTGCAGGAACTCGGCGTCGATGCCGTGTGGCTGAGCCCGTTCTACCCCTCCGCGCTCGCCGACGGCGGCTACGACGTCGATGACTACCGGAACGTGGACCCCAAGCTCGGAACGCTCGAAGACTTTGACGAGATGGCCGCAGCCCTGCACGCCGCCGGCATCAAGCTCGTAGTGGACATCGTCCCCAACCACTCCTCCGACCGCCACGAGTGGTTCAAGGAAGCACTCGCATCGCCGAAGGGCTCGGCCGCACGGGATCGCTACATCTTCCGTGACGGCAAGGGCGAAAACGGCGAAGTACCGCCGTCGGACTGGGACTCCGTGTTCGGCGGACCCATCTGGGAGCGCATCACGGAACCGGACGGCACCCCCGGCCAGTGGTACATGCACATCTTCGCCAAGGAGCAGCCGGACTTTAACTGGGAGAACCCGGAGATCCGCGAAGACTTCCTGAAGACCCTGCGCTTCTGGTCCGACCGAGGCGTGGACGGCTTCCGCATCGACGTTGCCCACGGCATGGCGAAGGACCTGTCCGAGCCGATGCCCATGAAGGAAGACCTCCTGAAGAAGGCCCACGGAACCGACGGTTTCATCGACGGCTCCCACCCCTTCTGGGACCGGGACGAAGTCCACGAGGTCTACGCGGAGTGGCGCAAACTCTTCAACGAATACAACCCGCCCCGGACGGCCGTCGCCGAAGCCTGGGTCCACGAGTCACGCCGCGCGCGTTACGCCAGCCCCGAGGGCCTGGGCCAGGCCTTCAACTTCGACCTGCTGCAGTCGGACTTTGACGCCGCATCCTTCAAGAAGATCATCACGGACAACCTGGTGCACGCCAAGGAGTCCGGAGCCTCCTCCACGTGGGTCTTTTCCAACCACGACGTCGTCCGGCACGCCACCCGCTACGGGCTGCCGAAGGGTGGTTCCGTCGCGCAGGGAACCAACGCAGCCCAGGACATCACCGGTGCCGAGCCCAAGGGCCAGGACGGCAAGGGCTGGTTGCTCGCAGGTGCTCCCGCTGAAGAGCTGGACATCGAACTTGGCCTCAAGCGGGCACGGGCGGCTTCCTTGCTTCTGCTCGCACTTCCCGGTTCGGCCTACCTGTACCAGGGTGAAGAGCTCGGGCTGCGCGAAGTCACCGAGATTCCTGACTCCGAACGGCAGGACCCGTCGTTCTTCCGCAACAAGGGTGTGGAAATCGGCCGTGATGGCTGCCGCGTCCCGCTGCCGTGGACTCCGGAGGGCCCATCCTTCGGCTTCGGCGCCGGCACCGCACACTTGCCCCAGCCTGCCTGGTTCAAGGACTACGCCGTGTCCACGCAGGAAGGCATTGAAGGCTCAACCCTTGAGCTCTACCGCCAGGCCCTGCGTCTTCGCAGTGAACTTCAAACCGAAGAAGAACTCGAGTGGGTGGAAACGGGCAACCCCGAGGTACTGCACTTCAGCCGCCCGGGCGGCTGGGAAACGGTGACTAACTTCGGCGCAGAAGCGTTCCAGCTTCCGGCGGGGACCGTCGTCGTCAGCAGCGGTCCCCTGGAGGACGGCAAGCTTCCGGCCGATACCACCGCCTGGATTGTCCGCGAAGCCTAAGCGCACGGGAAAGACAACAAGTGAACAATGCGAACGGGCGGGGACGCCTCATCTACGGCTGCATGGGACTGGGCGGTTCCTGGGACGGCACCTCCTACGGGGCCGCGGAAATCGACCAGGCCGCTGCAGTGATTGAATCGGCGCGGGGTATCGGCATCGGGCTTTTCGACCACGCCGACATCTACCGCAGCGGTAAATCAGAGGCCGTCTTTGGTGAGGTCCTCGTCCGTTCGCACGGCCTGCGGGAGAAGATCCAGCTGCAGACCAAATGCGGGATCAGGCTGGGGGAGCGGGGACTGCAGACGCACTACGACCTTAGCCGCGAAGCCATCCTCGAACGGGTCAACGAGAGCTTGAAGCGGCTCCAAACGGAGTACGTTGACGTGCTGCTCCTGCACCGGCCCGATCCCCTGATGGACGCGCGCGAGGTGGCTGACGCCGTCGGGCAGTTGATGGCCGAAGGCAAGGTGCGGCAACTGGGTGTGTCCAACATGTCCGGCGCCCAGATTGCCTACCTCCAGGACCGCCTGGAAACGCAGGTCGTGGCGAACCAACTGGAGATGAGCCTGCTCAAGCGGGATTGGCTCGAGAGCACTGTGCTGGTCAACCATCCGGAAAGCGCTGGATCCGGCTTCCCGCACGGGACACTTGAGCACTGCATGGACAAGGGGATCGAGCTTCAGGCGTACGGCTCCTTGGCCCAAGGGCGGTACACAGGTGCGGGCGCGCAATCGGACGCGGAGACGGCGACTGCCGCGATGCTCCAGCGACTTGCTGCGGAGAAGCACACCACGGTGGAAGCCGTCCTGCTGGGCTGGCTCATGAAGCACCCTGCCCGGATATCGCCGGTGGTCGGCACCACCAACCTTTCACGCATCGGCGCCTGCGCCGACGCTGCAGACGTGGCCGCGCAGATGTCCCGGGCAGAGTGGTACGGCCTGTGGATGGCGGCCCGGGGAAGCAACATCCCTTAAACCCAACTGAGTCGCAGTTCTTGTCGTCATCAAGGCTCAAAACGACATCTACTGCGACTCAGCTGGGTTACAACAGCAACACATAAGACCCCCTAGGACAGTTCAGCCACCACGGAGTAGGTGCTGGAATCACCCTGGATGGCCTGGCTCTGCTTGCCGTCGATGCCCACGGGGATGTCGCCGGCGATCGTCACGCGGTTGAGCTTGCGCGGCTGGCTGTCGTAGTTGTCCGGAGCGTAGTGCTGGGTAATGCGGTTGTCGAACAGCACCACCTGGTTGGGTTCCCAGTTCACCCGGACCACGTTCTCCGGACGGGTCACGTAGGCCTGCAGCAAGCGGATGATGTCCTTCGACTCGGTGTTGGAAAGCCCCACAATCCGAAGCCGCTGCGCAAAGCCGCCGATGAAGAGCCCGCGCTCGCCGGTCAGCGGGTGGACGCGGACCACCGGGTGGGCGGTCTCGAACTTCAAGCGGGTGAACTCCTTGCGGCGTTCCTCGGCGTTGGCGTGCTCCAGGTTCTTGGGAACGGAGTAGTCGTAGTCGTTGGTGTGGATGGCCCACAGGGTGTCCGCGAAGTTCCGCAACTCCTCCGGAAGGTCCTGGTAGGCGCCGGCCGAAGAAGCGATCAAGGTCTCGCCACCGTAAGCAGGCAGGTCGATGCTGCGCAGAGTGGAAGCCTGGGGCGGGTTCACCACGAAGGTGACGTCCGTGTGCCAGTTGTTGGCCGAACCGTTCTCGCTGTCCACCGGCAGGACATTCTCTTCGCCCTCCACCGATGCCACGGTGGGGTGCGCCTTGGTCAAGGGGCCGAAGTGTGAAGCGAACTTCACTTGGGCTTCGTCCGTGAGGATGTTGGCCTCACGGAATACCAGTGCCTTGTGTTCGTTGAGCGCTGCACGGATCTGGGCAACAGTGTCTTCGCTCAGGTCGCCGCTGATGTCCAGGCCGCGGATCTCGGCGCCGATGCGGGAGCCCAGCTTGGCGAATTGGAGCTTGGTTTCGGTAATGACAGTCATTGTTTTTCCTTTTCTTTCAGTGATGGGTGTGGCTGGATCGCCACGGGTAAAACTTAGGAAGCGGCAGAACCAACGGCGGTCCGCCAGCGGGAGAAGTGCCGCTCAAGGCCGACCAGCAGGAAGTTCACGCCAAGCCCGAGCAGGGAGACCGTGAGGATGCCCGCGTACATGTCCGGGATAAGGAAGCTGCTCTGCGCGTTCACGATCAGATAACCGAGTCCGGCTTTGGCGCCGACCATTTCGGCTGCGATCAACACCAGGATGGACGCGGTGCCCGCCATGCGGATGCCGGTGAAAATGGTCGGCACCGCCGAGGGCAGGATGACCTTCTGGAACAGTCGGAAGCTGTTCAGGCCCAGCGAACGCGCGGCCCGGATCAGCAACGGATCCACGGTCTTCACGCCGGCGATCGTATTGAGCAGCACCGGGAAGAACGCAGCGTACGCCACGATGCTGATCTTGGATTCCTCACCGATACCCAGCAGCAGCGTGAAGACCGGAAGCAGGGCAAGGGCGGCGGTGTTGCGGAAGAGTTCCAGCAGCGGGTTCAGGACCGAGTTCAGCCGTCCGTACCAGGCAATCAGCAAGCCCAGTGATACACCAGCCACCAGGGCCGCCCCGAAACCGGCCACCGAACGGGTCAGGCTCGCCGCGATGTGGCCTTGGATGGTTCCGGCTTCGAACAGCTTGCCCCATGCCAGAAGCACTTCATGCAGCGGCGGAAGGAATACCCGGGTGGAGGGGCTGGCCAAGTACGTCGGCCCGAGCTCCCACAGCAGCAGGAAGGCAAGGATGGCGGCGGACTTCCACACGCCCGAACCCACAGCCGAGGCGACCCGGCGCACCAGGCCAGGGGCCGGCGTCGTACGTTCCGCCGTGGGTACTTGTGAAACGGAAGGCTCGACGGCGGTTGTCCGCTGGGGTGCGGACGCGGCGGTTTCTGCCTGTGCGAGGGTGGTGGTCATCAGGCCGCGCTCCTTTCAGGGATGGTTGCTGGTTCGTCCGGGGCACTGCCGTCCGGGAGGATCTTGCGGTGTCCGGCGTCCTGTGCCCGGCGGACTTCGTCGTGAAGCAGGGTCCACACCTGGTGGCGGTGCTCCACGAAGGCAGGATTGGAGCGGATGTCCTCCTCGCCGTCACGGTCCGGAATGTCGATATCCACGATTTCCTTGAGGCGGCCCGGACGTGCGCTCAAGACCGCAACGCGCTGGCCCAAGTACACGGCTTCGTCGATGCCGTGCGTGATGAAGACGATGGTCTTGCCGGTGGCCTTCCAGATCCTGAGGAGCTCGTCCTGCAACTGCTCACGGGTCTGGGCATCCAAGGCCGCAAACGGCTCGTCCATCAGCAGCACATCGGGCTCGTACGCCAGGCTGCGGGCGATGGCGACGCGCTGCTTCATGCCGCCCGAGAGCTCGTGCGGGTAGCGGTCCTCGAAGCCCGCGAGGCCTACCAGCGCCAGGTACTCCTTGGCTTTCGCGGCGCGCTCGCGGCGGTTCAGCTTTTTGCCGTCCGCGCCCACACCCTCAAGTCCGATGGAGACGTTGGCCGAAGCCGTCCGCCAGGGGAACAAGGCGTACTGCTGGAAAACCACGGCCCGGTCTTTGCCAGGTCCTGTTACCGGCTTGCCGTCCACCAATACCTCGCCGGAGGTGGGCGTGGAAAGCCCGGCAAGCAGGTCCAGGAGCGTCGTCTTCCCCGAACCACTGGGCCCCACCAAGGTGAGGAATTCGCCGTCGCGGACATCCAGGCTGAGGGAGTCGATTGCAGTCAGCGTCGTGGCGGGGGTGGACTTGGTAGCCCGGACCGTGAACTTTTTGGTGACATTCCTGAGGCTGATCTTCGCTGTCATGGTCATCCCTTCTTCGCGAGATCGTTGAAGTCGTTGGTGTAGTACTTGGACGCGGTCAGCTTGTCCTTGACGATTCCGGCCGAGTTCAGCCAGGCTTCCCACCGCGTGAAGTCCTTGTCCTGGATCACGCCCGCGTCCGGTACGCCAGGGCTCTTCCAGAACTTCAGGTTGGCCGTGCTCTCGTTGCGGCCACGGCTTTCGATGATCTTGGTGAAGCGGGCTATGACCTCATCACGCGGTGTTTCAGCTGCCCACTTGATGGCCTTGGCAACGCCGGTAGTGAAGGTGCGGGTGGTGTTCGGGTTCTTCTCGATGAAGTCGTTGCGGAGCACGATCTGTCCGCCTGCGAAGTTGCCGAACAGCTGGACGTCGCTGAACAGGGAGCGCAGTCCGCCGGCTTCAACGGCGCGGTCCTGCAGGACCCCGCCGAGCGTTCCGGCATCCACCTGGCCGCGGCGGATCGCTTCCTCGGTGTCGTTGGGAGCCAAGGGAACCAGCTGGACCTGCTTGATCTCGTCCTGGCTCAGGCCGTTCTTGGTCAGCCAGGTGTTGATGACAGCCTCATGGTGGGCGCCCAAGGTGTTGACGGCGATCTTCTTGCCGATCAGGTCCTTGGGACCTTTGATGTCGCTCTCTGCCTTGACGTAGTAGCCGCTGAAGGTCAACTCGTCCGAACCGTAATAGTTCACGACGCCCTTCACCGGGGCTCCGGCCTCGATCAGCTTCACCACCGCGCCGGAGAAGGCGCCGCCGAAGTCCGTCTGGTTGGTGGCTGCGGACTGGATGTCCTGCGGGCCGCTGGTGGTGTTTCCCACCCAGTTCAGCTTCAGGTCGCCCAGGTAGCCGAGGTCCGCTGCCAGTTCGGGGAAGGTCACGTTGTTGGCTGAGCCTTGGTACCGAAGTTCTTTGACCTCGTTGCCTGGCTGACCGCTTTGTCCGGCTTCGGCTGCACCGCCGCAGCCGCTCACCGTCAGCGCTAGTACGACGGCGGCCGCGACGCTCAGGAGGGGCAGATGCAGTTTCATGGGAGCTACTTTCGATGGATTGGAGTGGGTTGGGGTGATCCGCTGCGGCAAGTACTCGGCGAGCTGTGCAACGGCTTGGGAACGATGAAAGCCCATGACGACGGCGGCTGGGAAGTAGCGCGGTAACGCCCGGAAACGCTGCGAAACAGCCCGAAACGGGACGAAATCCTGAGCCATTCCCGGCAACCGGGCGACTCAAAGACGCAGTGTTGAGCCGCGTGAACAACAGCGTCAGGTGGGCCGTTCATGACTGGCGTGTACCGCCGTCGGGCCTTCATACTGCGGGACTCCACAGTCATATGGCGTTTAGTTCGTATTGATCCTCACAAGGAACGCGAATTCTTGGCCTTGCGGGCGGCAGGGCGGATACGGTAGATACATGACGTCTAGCATCGCCGCCGAATCCATTCGGCCCACCCGCAATATTCCCGCCGATATCGCCCGTTCCTGGCTTCTCGTGAATGCCATGAAGACGGAGCTTTTTGACGAATCTGCGGCTTCGCGTGCTGACGCCATCATCCTGGACATCGAAGACGCCGTTGACCCGTCCCAGAAGGACGCTGCCCGCGAAAACGTCGTGAACTGGCTCGCCGGCGGCGGCCAAGCCTGGGTCCGTATCAACGACGCCACCAGCGATTTCTGGGCCGATGACCTCGCCGGCCTGCGCGGTACCCCGGGGCTCCTGGGCGTCATGCTCGCCAAGACCGAATCCGCTGACCAGGTCACTGAGTCGTACCACCGCATGGACGGCAAGACTCCCGTGGTTGCTTTGGTGGAATCAGCCCTCGGCATTGAGGAAGCGAACCACATCGCCCGCGCACAGGGTGCCTTCCGCCTGGCCTTCGGTTCCGGTGACTTCCGCCGCGACACCGGCATGGCCGCAACGCCTGAAGCCATGGCGTACCCGCGGGCCAAGCTGGTTGTCGCCAGCCGCGTAGGCAACCTCCCGGGACCCATCGATGGACCCACCGTCGGCACCAACCACCCGATCCTGCGCGAGCAGACGGGCATCACCGTGACCATGGGCATGACCGGCAAGCTGTGCCTGGCCATCGACCAGACCACGGTTATCAACGAGGTCATCAGCCCCACGCCTTCCGACGTCGCCTGGGCTACCGACTTCATGAACGACTTCGAAGCCAACGGCCGCGTCATCCGCGACGGCTCCGACCTGCCGCGACTGGGCCGTGCTGAGAAGATCATGAAGCTCGCCGTGGCCTTCGGGGTCCAGCCTTCCCTGTAAGGGGCCCCGTGCTGGTCCACGGAGTCGCGTGGGACTCATCATCCCCGGCATTGCGGCTCCACACCCCGGATGGGGAATTCAGTGATGTTGCGTTGGCCCAGGGTTCATCCCTGGGCCTGCGTGTTATGCCCGGTTTGTGGTGCCTTGGCCACGTCAAGGTACATGGTCCGGGCGAGAGGACACATGTTCCCTGTCCTGGCGGTTCTCCTGCCGAACGTGGCAAACAGTGCGGAGCCTGCTTCGCACGGGACGACTCCCGGCTCATGCACGACTTCCACCGCGGCGGCTCCGTGCCACCTGGGCTCCGGTCCTATCTCATGCAGCCGCACTGGCTCTACGTGGCCACTTTCGCCAACGGTGCCAGCAAAGTTGGTACTGCTTCGGCCCGGCGCAAATGGAATCGCCTGGCGGAGCAGGGCGCAGTCCACGCTTCTTATGTTTCGCGCGCTGAAGACGGCCGTGTGGTCCGCGTGCTCGAGGACCTCGTAAGCCGGGACCTTGGCCTCGCCCAGCAGGTCCGTTCGGCAGCAAAGGCGGCATCGCTCGTGGAGCCGCGTGCCGGCGTCGAACTCCAGGCCATCAACCGGAAGCATGCCGCCGACGTGCGTGAATTGCTGTCGGGTCTGGCCATGACGGGGTTCACCGTTGTGGAGGAGGAGTGGGAGCGGCCTGAGTTGGCCCACCAGCTGTGCAGCGCCCGGCCGTCCGGCGCCATCCGCCATCCGTACCCGACAGCGTTCGACGGCGGCGGGCACGGTTTGCGGGTCCACTCACTGTCGGGGGCCATCGCCTTGGCGGGCTTGCCCGACGCCGGGGGCAATGAAGTGGAAGGTACTTTCGTGGCCGACCTCAGCGCCCTGAAAGGGCGACGCATCGAATTCGGGCCCCACACCACGGAGATCCCGGCACTGCAGGATTCGTTGTTCTAGCGCCCCGGTAGACTTGGACGGTGCTTGAACAATTCTGGGCCACCGCCTCAACCGCCTATAAAGTGCTGGTCTTCAGCGCCATGGGGCTGATCGCCGTCGGACTCATCCTGTCCATCCTTGGGAACACCACCGGCAACCAGGCGCTGGCAGTGGCGTCCTTGCCCGTGATCGGCGTCGGACTGATCCTTCACGTCACAGGACTGGTGGTTCGGGGCCAGAAGATCCGCAAGAGCTACAAGAAATAGGCAGCCGGGAGTTCCGCTCTTCCTGCAAGGCCGGTGCCCGATAGGGTTGGTGCATGAGTATCAATCCGGACCTGCAGGGCCGAAGCTACCCTGCCGCAGAGGTATACGACGTCGGCCGTGAAAAAATCCGCGAGTTCGCCAAGGCCGTGAAGGCCAGCAACCCGGCGCACTTCGATGTTGAGGCAGCCAAAGCCCTCGGCCACAGCGACCTCGTAGCACCCCCGACGTTCGCCATCATCATTGCCCAGCGCGCTGATGCCCAACTGGTTGAAGACCCTGAGTCGGGCATCGACTTTTCCCGCGTGGTCCACGCCGATCAGCGGTTCACCCACCACCGCGCCATCGTTGCCGGGGACCGCCTGGTGGCCGAACTCCACGTCGACGGCGTCCGGGCCATGGGCGGGGGAGCCATGATCACCACGCGCTCCGAGATTTCCACGGAGGCAGGCGAAAAAGTCGCCACCACAACCTCGTCCATCCTGGTCCGCGGAGAGGGACAGTAACCATGAGCCACTCATTCGAAGAACTGAGCGTGGGCCAGGAAATTGGCACGCGCAGCATTGACGTCACCCGCCAGGACCTTGTGAAGTACGCAGGAGCTTCCGGCGACTTCAACCCCATCCACTGGAACGAGTCCTTCGCAACGTCCGTGGAACTCCCGGGCGTCATCGCCCACGGCATGTTCACCATGGGTGCGGCCGTGCAGCTGGTGAGCGACTGGGCAGGCGACCCAGCCGCCGTCGTCGACTACCAGACCCGCTTCACCAAGCCCGTAGTAGTCACCGACACCACCGGCACCGATGAAGCAGGCGCTGTTATCGATGTCACCGGCGTGGTGGGAGCGCTCGACGCCGATGCCCGCACCGCCCGGATCGACCTCACCGTGGTGGCTGCCGGACAGAAAGTACTCATGAAGTCGCAGGCGGTTGTGAAGGTCTCTTGAGCCAAGCAAACGACGCACAGCGGCGTGCCACTGCGACGGAAATGTTGCGGTGGCGCGTCGCTGTTCTTGCTTCCTACGCCGCCAGCGGGGTCGCCTTTGCCACCTGGGTGTCCCGGCTGCCGGCGATCCGTGATGGCCTGGACCTGACCCCGGGTGGCATCGGCCTGTTGCTGATGTGCATGACTGTTGCGTCCTTTATCTCGATTTCGGCTTCGGGGCTCATCGTGCTGCGGCTTGGCCCCAAACTGACCACGAGGATCGGCAGTTGCATGGTCGGCACGGGCCTGGTCATCGTGGGCATCGGCACCTCGATCGCTGCCAGCCCGCTCATTGTTGCCGCAGGCCTGGTTGTCCTGGGGCTGGGTACTGCGAGCTGGAACACGGCGTCCAACGTGGAAGGTGCGGCACTCGAACGCGGGCTGGAACGGCACATCATGCCGCACTTGCACGGGGCCTTCAGCCTTGGAACCGTAGCCGCAGCAGGTTTCGGAGCATGGGCAGCCGCAGTGGACATGCCTGTCTTCTGGCACTTCCTGGTGGTGGGCGTAGTGGTTGCGTCCTCGGTTGTCACAGCAAGTTTCTGGTTCCGTGCGGAAAAGTCTGCCCCCGCTGCCGCACCTTACAAGCCCCGTGAGACGGACACCTTCCAGGACCCGTCTACGGGACCTCTGCCCATTGTCAGCGTCCAGCCTTCCGTGGCCTCCGGCTCCGGGGCCGAGGCAGAGACCGCCCCACCGCTGGACAACAAGCGGCTTGTCGCCCTCGCCTGGCGCGACCGCCGTACCCTTCTGATCGGGGTCTTGGTCCTTGGGTTGGCCTTGGCAGAAGGCGCTGCGGGAGACTGGGTGGCTTTGGCGCTGGCCGATGGGCACGGGCAAAGCGACGCGGCGGGCGCTGTGGGTTATGGCGTGTTTGTCACGTTCATGACTGTTGGCCGGTTCACCGGAACTGTCGTGCTCGACCGGTTCGGGCGCGTACGGGTGATGCGCTGGTGCTCCGCCACCGCCGTCGTGGGTCTTGCACTTTTCGTATTTTCCCCGGTTCCTTGGCTTGCCTTCGTGGCGTTGGCGGTGTGGGGCCTTGGTGCTTCGCTGGGCTTCCCGGTCGGCATGTCCGCCGCGGCGGATGATCCCGTCCATGCAGCCGCCCGCGTCTCCGTGGTGTCGACCATTGGATACGGCGCGTTCCTGTGCGGGCCGCCCCTCCTCGGACTGCTGGCCGAGCATTTCGGCATCCTCCACTCCCTGCTGGCGCCCCTGCTCCTGCTGGTGGTCAGCTTCTTCCTGGCGCCGCTGGCCGGCAAGCAGAAAGCAGCGTCCGTGGAGTCCAGCGAATCCCGTTAGGCTTGATTGGTGACCCAGATGCTTCTTTCAGAATTGACCACAGCTGCCGTCGGCGGCCCCGCAGGGAACTATGTCGAAGCCCGCACCGAAGCAGAAATCATCGAGGCCGTCCGCTCGGCAGATGCTGCGGGGGAGAAACTCCTGATCATCGGTGGAGGGTCCAACCTGCTGATCTCCGATGACGGCTACCCGGGTACCGTCCTGAAGATCGCTTCCGAGGGTTTCACCGTGAACTCCGAGGACAGCTGCGGAGGTGTCTCCGTGGTGGTCCAGGCGGGCCACAACTGGGATGCGTTGGTGGAGTACTCCGTGCTGCATGCGTGGTCGGGCCTGGAAGCTCTCTCCGGCATTCCGGGCGCCACGGGCGCAACCCCGGTGCAAAACGTGGGAGCCTACGGAGCAGACGTTTCCCAAACCATTGCCGCAGTGCGGACCTGGGACAGGGAGCGCAACGCCGTCCAGACCTTCACCAATTCGGAGTTGAAGTTCGGCTACCGGGATTCGATCCTGAAGCAAACCACTGTTGAAGGATCCCCGCGGTACGTGGTGCTGACAGTGGAATTCCAGCTGCCGCTGGGCCGCATGAGTGCCCCGATCCGCTACGCCGAGTTGGCGCGGGCCCTGGGTGTCGAGGTTGGAAAGCGTGCCTACTCCAACGATGTCCGCCGTGAAGTTCTCCGGCTCCGGGCATCCAAGGGCATGGTCCTCGATGCCGCCGACCGCGACACGTTCTCCACGGGATCCTTCTTCACCAACCCCATCGTCCCCGCCGGGCGCGCCGAGGAACTCCCGGAGAATGCTCCGAAGTACCCTGCTGGATCGGACGGCTTGGTGAAACTCTCTGCTGCATGGTTGATCGACCAAGCCGGCTTCGGGAAGGGCTTCGGCCTGGAGGAGTCCAGCGTTTCGGGCGGCCGTGCTTCCCTGTCCACCAAGCACACCCTTGCCATTACCAACAGGGGCTCGGCGTCGGCTGCGGACATGGTGGCCATCGCGCGTGAGGTGAGGGCCGGCGTCGTCGAACGTTTTGGTATTGAGCTGCACCCGGAGCCTCTGCTGATCGGCGTCAGCCTGTAGCCAACAGCGCCTGCGCTTAGCGGGTCCGGCGTTCGGCGATGGGGAGCACCTTGTTCAGCAGCAGGAAGGTGAGCCCGCAGCTGACCGATCCCAACAAAAAGATCTGGCTGAAGGCGATGCTCTGCGGCGACGGCCCACTGGGCATGAACAAGCCTGCGGTGGCGAAGCCAACCAGCCCCAGGAGCAACACTATGGCCCCCAACAGGAAGCTGCGCACTTGCGCTGCGGCTGCAGGGTAGTACCAGGGCTCGGGGGCATCATCGTGGCGATCCGAGAGGGGCTGGCTGGCCGCTGCGGTTCCTATCAGCAACGCCGCGGCAGCAGTCGACACCAAGCTGATGGTCTGGATGGCTTGCATGGAGGGGGAGAGGCTGACGCCGGTTCCGACCGCAACTATCAGCCCGGCACCAAGCCCGACCAGCGTGCAGAACCAGCCGGCGGTAGCCAACCACCGGCTCAGCGGCCGCACGAGCGGAGCAAGATCACCAAAAAGCATGGAACCATCCTAGGAGCCGCTGCTGGGTGACGGCTGGGAGGCGCGGCAAGGTTCCCTGTGCTTGTTGCTGCTTTTAGGATGAAGCATGCCTGCACCCCTTACTCCGCGCGTCCTGGGCCGATTGCGGCTCGCCAGCCAAGGCTTGTTGGGTGGCGGTTTTTCCACTGTTCCCGAGGCCGTCCGCTGGATGACGGCCATGCAGGCGCAGGATCTCGGCTCGGCATTATGGGCGGTAGGCCAGCGTGTGCCCGGGATCGCGGCCTCGGATGTGCGCGCCGCGCTCGACGCCGGGACGGTGGTCCGATCGTGGCCGATGCGGGGCACCTTGCATCTGCTGGCCCCTGAGGACCTCCGCTGGATTTTGGGTATCACCAGTGGACGGCTGATGAACGCCGTGGCGGGGCGCCACCGCGAGCTCTCCATCACCCCCGACGACATCGCCCACTGCCGGGACATTGCTTTCAAGACCACCGAAGTCCTCAGGGCGGAGGGCGCGCCGGGTGCGACCCGGGAGCAGCTTTTCCAGGCTTTCGAGGAAGCCGGCCAGCCCACCAAGGCGCAGCGCGGCATCCATCTGCTTGGGAGCCTCTGTCAACGCGCGTGGCTCGTTCAAGGGCCGATGGCGGTTTCCAACGGGAAGGTCGGGGTGCAGCAACTCTTCGTACCGTTGGATGAATGGATCCCGGAGTCCCGCGACCTTGGCCGTGAGGAAGGCATCGCCGAGTTGCTCTTCCGGTACGTCAGGAGCCGGGGGCCGGCGACGGTGAAGGATTTCTCCTGGTGGAGCCAGATTCCCCTGACGGAGGCCCGCGCCGCCCTCGATGCGGTCCGGGACCGCCTGGTTGAGCTGCAGATTGGCGGTGCCGGCTATTGGCTTTCGCCCGAGTCAGCGGCAATACTCGACGACGGCGTTCCCGGCTCGCGCTCGTTGCTGGCTCTGCCCGGGTTCGACGAGTACCTGCTGGGCTACCAGGACCGCAGCTTGGTCCTGGATCCTGAATTCGCCGAGCTCGTGGTGCCTGGAAAGAACGGGGTATTCAAGCGGATCATCGTCTCCGGGGGCGAGGTTATCGGGACGTGGAGCAGGACTGTGAGTGGCAAGAACGTCGGCGTCGAGCCTGAGCCGTTCGCGGGGACGTTGGGTCCGGCGGCGGAGCGTTCCTTCCAGGCCCAGGGCCGTGCGTATCTGAAGTTCATGGCCGGCTGATCCGCCGCTGCGGGTCAAAGTCGTTGTCGGCCCGCTTTTACGTTGTAGCCCAACGACGTTGGTGCGGGTCCGCGACGTTATTAGGGGGGCTGCGCGCCAAGGGCCGTCTCCGCACCGGCGTGGTTTGATGCAGCACTTGTCCACATACGGCGGAAAAGGGATGTCCTGACATCCCTGGATCAACTCACGATGAATGCATGCAATCGCGAAAACTGGATGCACTGATAGCCGCCAATTGGCCTGACAGCACCATTGCTGTTACGTCGGAACTCGCAGGAAAAGTCTTGGGCGACCGCGTGCTGACAGCGGGTGTGCGCTCCGGCAAGCTTATTCGGGTAAGACGGGGCGCATACGCCCGAAGCTCAGACTGGCGTCGCCGACCTCCCTGGGAGCAGGACCTGCTGAGAATCCAAGCACACCAGCTTAGTTCGCGCTCGGCCAGTCTCTACAGCCATGCCAGTGCCGCGCGCCTGCATGGATGCGCACCGTGGGATGGTGGGCCCCTGGTGCACGTCACCACGCCGTTCTCGCCGTCCCAGGCAAGTTCCGGGGAGGATGTACAGGCACATGGTGGAGCGCTGGAAGCTGCCGAGATTGTTGAGATCCTGACGCCTTGGGGGCGACGCGCCAGAGTGTCGAGCCTGGAGCGCACTGTCGTCGATTGTGCCCGGACCCTGGAATTCGAACGGGCACTGGTGGTCGCAGACCAAGCC
Source organism: Paenarthrobacter nicotinovorans (assembly GCF_007670255.1). Taxonomy (GTDB): domain Bacteria; phylum Actinomycetota; class Actinomycetes; order Actinomycetales; family Micrococcaceae; genus Arthrobacter; species Arthrobacter nicotinovorans_B. The sequence continues at coordinate 335,532 of NZ_SZVS01000002.1, forward strand.
CTTCGTAGAGGGGCGGATCCGGTGTTGATTCAGGCTTATGTGGACGGGGGCCGGATCACCAGAGGCGCTCGACGCTTGCGGCGGGTGCTGGACGCAATGGATGGCCGTTCCGAATCCGTGGGCGAGACCCGGACGCGTGCTCTTTTGGAGAGGCTGGGAATCCCGGAAGCCGTGCTTCAGCTCGAAGTCGATACTCCCATCGGTCGCTACCGCGGAGACTTCGGATGGCCCGACAGCAAAGTCATTCTCGAGTTCGACGGCCGCACCAAGTACTTCGACTATGCGCCCACTGACGAGGTGGTTTTTCAGGAACGGAGACGTGAGAAAGCACTCAAAGCCTTGGGCTGGGACGTTATCCGAATCGAGTGGCAGGATCTCGGCAGGCCGTGGGAAGTGGAGCGGCAAGTGAAGACTGCCTTGTCGAGGCCAGAACGTCGAAAACCCGCTGTTCCGTTGCAGGGCAGCAACGGAACAGCGGGTTAGGGACGTGATAATGCCTGGGTTAGAGCTTGCCCGTCACAATGTTGAGCATGCGGCGCAGCGGTTCGGCCGCACCCCACAGGAGCTGGTCGCCCACGGTAAAGGCACTGATGTACTCCGGACCCATCTCGAGCTTGCGGATACGGCCAACAGGGATGTCCAGGGTGCCGGAAGCTGCAACCGGGGTCAGGTCCGCCATGGAGGCTTCCTTGGTGTTGGGCACAACCTTGGCCCACTCGTTGTCCTTGGCCAGGAGGTTCTCGATCTCCGTGACGGACAGGTCTTCGCGAAGCTTCAGCGTCAGAGCCTGCGAGTGCGAACGCATGGCACCGATGCGGACACAGAGCCCGTCCATGGCGATGTGTTCCTTGCCCGGGGTTCCCTTGGACGTGCCAAGGATCTTGTTGGTCTCGACCCCGGCCTTCCATTCTTCCTTGGACTGGCCGTTGCCGAGGTCGGCGTCGATCCAAGGAATCAGGGAACCGGCCAACGGAACTCCGAACTGGGTGGCGTCAACGCCGGTGCGCTGCGTGGCGAGGACCTTGCGGTCGATCTCCAGGATGGCCGATGCCGGATCCTCGAGTTCGCTGCTGACCTCGTTGTTCAGGGTTCCGAACTGGTTCAGGAGTTCGCGCATGTGGCGCGCGCCGCCGCCGGAAGCGGCCTGGTACGTCATGGACGTACCCCACTCGACGAGGTTGTTCTTGAAGAGGCCGCCAAGGCCCATCAACATGCAGGAAACCGTACAGTTTCCGCCGATGAAGTCCTTCACACCGCCGGACAGCCCGGCGTCGATGACGTCGCGGTTGATGGGGTCCAGCACGATGATCGAGTCGTCGTTCATGCGCAGGGTGGAGGCAGCGTCGATCCAGAGGCCGTCCCAGCCGCGGCTGCGGAGTTCGCTGTGGACCTGCTTGGTGTAATCGCCGCCCTGGGCGGTGACAATAATCGGCAGCTTGGCAAGCGTCTCAATATCGAACGCATCCTCGAGCTTGCCGGCCCCATCAGCGAAGGACGGGGCGGCACCTCCTGCGTTCGAGGTGGAGAAAAATACCGGGTTGATGTTGGCGAAGTCGTTCTCTTCCTGCATGCGCTGCATCAGGACGGAGCCGACCATGCCACGCCAACCGACCAGTCCTACGGACGGATTAGCTGCTGTAGTCATTCTCCAAGTCTAAACTTTTGGAGCAGACTGCCGCTGTTGGTTACGTCACGCACCCAAAGCACGACGCCGGCACTCGCCACAGCGATTGAGCGGACTCAGTCGCGGGGAGTGTTACGCCGGGTTGGCAGTTCGATGGTTTTGCAGTTCTGCTTCCGAAGGCGCGAGGCTTTGCGTTCCTTGAAATACAGGAACCAGGCAGTGGGGACGAGCCAGAGGCCGACGACGATGGTAAAGACAATCTGTACCCAATTGATTTCTTCGGTGCCATCGACAAAAAGCTTCACCATCAACACGCCTACCACCGCCATGATCAACGTGATGAGGATGCTGAGAAAGAGAAGTCCACCCGCTGAGTTGATGGGTTTGACGGCACTGCCGACGTCCCCTTTGTAGACCCCATACTCTTCAACTGTCAGGCCTTGGCGTTCGGCCTCGGCCTCGATCTGCCGTGCGTAGTATCCCTGTCGGTGTCTGCGACGGCGCTCTGGTGGGGTCATGAAAGTGGGCTCTCGGCCGCGAGCCTAGAGGCCGGCGTCGGGTCCTTGCAGTGCCTCGTGCTCCTGCAGCAAAGCGGCCTTCCGCTTGCGCAGGGCAAAGAATGCACCAAACGTGAACACCTGCGTGACAACAACCAGGACGATGATGCCCACGATCTTGTTGCCGCCAAGAATCATGGTCAGCCCAACAATGGCCGAGAGCAGTGCGAACAGCGGCAGCAGCATGTAGCCCAGCACGAAGAGGGTTTCGGGTTTTTTCAGCATGTGGGCTTTCCTAGCTTTCGTTCCGGCGCCACGTGGTGAACCGGTAGTTGGTGCCGTTCTTGGAGGTGAGCCAGCCTTCGGCGGGCGCTACGGTGTCGAAGGTCCAGTCATCGCCGAGTTCGGGTGCATAGGTGTCACCTTCGACGTCGGTGTCGATGATGGTGATGACTGCAATGTTGGCGATGCCCATGGACTGGCGGTATATCTCCCCGCCGCCGACGATCCAGACCTTCTGGCCGCCCGGCGCAAACTGGGATTCCAGCAGTGCCTCCTCCAGTGAAGAAACGACGACGGCGCCCTGCGCCTCCGGACTCTCAGCCCACTTTTCATTGCGGGTCACCACGATGTTGGTCCGGCCCGGGAGGGGACGGTACTTTGCGGGGAAGGATTCCCAGGTCCGACGGCCCATGATGACCGGGTGTCCGGTGGTGATCTGGCTGAAGTGCTTCATGTCTTCGGGCAACTGCCACGGCATGGTGCCGTCCTTGCCGATGACACCGGACGTGGTTTGGGCCCAGATCATGCCGATGCCGGTCATCTTGGCAGCGGTTTCCCGGGTGAAGATGACGCCGGGGAGCTGGTCCGGGGCGGAGGAAGAGTCGCTCATACCGCGATCGGCGCCTTGATGGTGGGGTGGTGGCGATAGTTGACCACTTCGAAGTCGTCGAGCGTGTAGTCAAAGATCGAGTCGGGCTTGCGCAGGAGCTTCAACTGCGGGTACTCGTACGGCTCGCGGCTGAGCTGCTCGCTCACCTGCTCCACGTGGTTGTCGTAAACGTGCACATCGCCGCCGGTCCACACGAATTCGCCGGGTTCCAGACCCAGCTGCTGCGCCACCATGAGCGTCAGGAGCGCGTAGGAGGCAATGTTGAACGGGACGCCCAGGAAGGTATCGGCCGAGCGCTGGTACAGCTGGCAGGACAGCTTGCCATCGGCCACGTAGAACTGGAAGAACGCGTGGCACGGCGGCAGGGCCATGTCCTTGAGTTCGGAGACGTTCCACGCGGAGACAATGTGCCGCCGGGAATCGGGGTTTGCGGCGAGGCTCTTCATGACCTCGGAGATCTGGTCGATGTGGCCGCCATCCGGGGTGGGCCAGCTGCGCCACTGGACACCGTAAACGGGACCGAGCTCGCCGTCCGCATCTGCCCATTCGTCCCAGATGGACACGCCCTGGTCCTGCATCCACTTCACGTTCGAGTCCCCGCGCAGGAACCACAGCAGCTCCACTGCGACGGACTTGAAATGGACCCGCTTGGTGGTGATGAGCGGGAAGCTTTCGGCGAGATCGAACCTCAACTGGCGTCCGAACACGCTGCGCGTTCCCGTGCCGGTACGGTCGGATTTGTGCGTGCCGTTGGCCATGACGTCGCGCAGGAGGTCTTCATACGGGGTGGGGATGCTCACGGCTCAAGCTTACTTGTTCGGGCAAGCTGGCCTCTAAGCAGATCCACGAGCGTTTCGTCACCCACACCCGCGCGCCGCGCCGTCCGGATTAAGCCGTCGACGGCGGCAATCACCTCCGCGTCTGCCCCTGCGGTGCCGTTTGGCACGGCAGGCGGCCCGACGACGACAGTCCCGTTCCGGCGTCGTGATTCAATCAGTCCGGACTGCTCAAGTTCTTTGTACGCCCGCGCTACCGTACCCGCCGCGATCCCGAGGTCCGCCGCAAGGCTCCGCACCGTGGGCAGGCGGCTTCCGGGTGCCAGGACCCCGACGGCGATCAGGGAGCTGAGCTGTCTACGGATCTGTTCGTAGGGCGGGACGGGGTCCGCGAGGTCGATGGTGATCCCGGCGGTCACTGGGCGCGTTCCGCAGTCGGAGCGGGCTTGCTGCGGGGGATGGCACGGAAAAGGCTCCGGACCGGCGTCACCGCGACGGCGATGGCCGCAACCGCAAGGACGACTCCTGCCATGTACACAGGACTCGGTCCCAGTTGATTGAACGCCGGGAAGAGCGTTCCCCAGGCCTCGGCGCTGCCAAGCAGCATCACCGCGGATTGGGCCAGGAAGAAGGCTGCCAGCGTCCGGACGATCCTGAACATCGTGATGGCACGCAGCGCGGCATCAAGTCCGCGGTTTTCCCCGGGTTCGGGAAGACCACGACGACGGCGCGTGGCCAGGATCGCTGCGGCACCCACCAGCCCAACCCCAAACGTGAGGGCGAGGTAGGCCGGCCATGTAGGTGACCCGACCAGGAGTGCCTGGGCAGTGGCGGTCATGACGATGGTCACGACAAATACGGCAGCCGAAATGATGGCGAAGGTGAGCAGCCCCTTCGATACTGCCTGCCGCGGCCAAGCCGGGGGTTCGTCGGGAACCCCGTAATTGCGGGCGATCAGCAGCTCGCCCGCGGCAATGGTGAGCAGGACCAGTGCGGCCGTCACGGAGACGACGATTACTGGACCAAGGGAGTCTTGGCCTTGTATGGGGAAGAAACCGAACCAGAACACCAAAGCCAGGAGAGGCAAGACGCCGGCGACTCCAAGGACGGCACCAAGGGACACACTGAGTTTCGCTGCGCCGTGCGTGCGGGGATCGGCGCGAAGAGCGGCGCCACTGGTGAATTTCCGGGCGGCGTGGAGGGACGGAAGAACGGGCACCTTCCACCACCACATGACCAGCAGAACGGCCATGTTTACTGCTCCCAGGGCGTTGAACCACGACGACTGCCACGTGGCGCCCGGCGCGGGAAGGGCGGCGTAGTTGCCGGCGATGGCCGCCAAACCCGCAGCAATGGTGGATACGGTTCGCAGGAGGCGGTTGGCCGCGATGGCCCGGAGGATGAGGTTGTCCTCGCTGCTGAGGGTTTCCAGTTGGCGGCGCCGTGCAATGAGCACCAGGACCAGCCACGTACCCACCGCGAGTACCAGCAGGGCCCCACCGAGCCAGCCGGCCACTTCCGAACCCGCGATCCGGCCGTCCTGGCCCTGCCCAACGTAGCCGGTGTTGTAGTCCGGGAGCTGCCTGGGAGTCGTGTCGGGAGCTACTGGAGCGTAGGCGGGAAGTGCTGCAATCGAGCCTATGCCTACGGCCGCGTAGACGAATATGCCGGCCGTCCAGAAGGTGAGTTTTCGAGGCAGGAAGTCGCGGATCCTGCGGACTGTTAGTTCAGCGTACCGGCGGGCTGCCTTGGGGCCTGGGTAGCTCCACTGGCCCAAGGCATGAACGGTCAAGGCCGCAAGGACGGGCCAAGCGAGGGCCGTGAATATCTGATCCGGAGCAGTGGGTGCGTTCGACGCCGATGCTGAGGGGTTCGCCTTGAGAATGCCGGTACTCATGGCCCCTTGCAGGGAACTGGCCATCCAGCCGATGATGCCGACCCAGAGCCCATGCGATTCCACGGACTTGGCATCGGGCCTGGACCAGACCTGCACCCTGAGGAAAAGGTAGACGAGCACGGCGCCAACCAGAGGTCCAAGGAGCAGGAGCGGCGGCAAGTAGAAAGACAATGTAAGACCCCCCAAGTCTTCGAATCAATGTGTCAAGTATTTGATACAAAGACCCGGGGGTCAACCATGCGGCCCTAGTCGTCGAAAGGCTTGACCTGCTCCACGGAGACGATCTTCCGCTCGGATCCCCGCGCCACCTGGCACACAACAACCTCGCCGGGCGAAAGGTAAGGGTCCGCCGCCGGCAGGGCAGCGCGCAGGTTCTGCGGCATATGCTGCCCCAGCTGCTTCAAGGCAGTGGGCAGGGCCGGCCGGTGCGTACACACCGCGACGGGAAGCTGCTTGTCGAACAACGCCTCGATGGCGGCGGCAGTCTTTTTGGGGGAGCGCTGGTGGTGGTGTTCGGTCAGGGCCTCCACCAGTTTGACCTTGGCACCGGAAGCTTTCGCATAGGGTGCGATGGTTGCGACGCAGCGTGCCCAGGGACTGGAGACCAACCGCTGCGGCTTCCAGACATTGAGCAGGCGCTGCACGGCAACGGCCTGCCGCTGGCCCGTGGCCGCCAAAGGACGGTCACCCTCCGCCTTCGTCCACGAGGACCTCGGCTTGGCTTTCGCATGACGGATCAAAATCAGGGGCCACGTGTCCAACTCGCCGCGGACGTGGGCCTTCTCCAGATACTCCAAAGGCTTCACATCCGTGGGGTTGCTGAGGAAGGATGCGGCCCGGTCCGGGCTGCACCACATCACGCTGTCCACTTCCTTGCCGTCGGGACGCAGAGGTTCGCCGTTGACCTTGGCAGCCCAGTACTGGACCACTTTCAGGCCGGCGGATACGTGGTAGTGAATGGCGGGCAGGGGAATGCCCAACGGTGCGCGGAGTCCTATCTCTTCCCACACCTCACGCGCGGCGCACTCAGGAACTGTTTCGCCGGCGTCGAGCTTTCCTTTGGGCCACGACCAATCGTCGTAGCGGGGCCGGTGGATCAACAGAACCTCCAAGGCGCCCTTGTTGACGCGCCAGGGAATGGCGCCGGCAGCCACAACGGCAACCGGCTCGCCGGGGTGGTCTGTTTGATCCTCCACGGGAGTATCGCTGTTCAACTCGGTCCTTACCTACGTGCCGATGCGCGCTGGCGTGAACGCGACTCCAGCAACCACGACTGCATGTCCAGAAGCGGCTTGCCGTTCTCATCCAGGTGGTGCCTGGTCCAGTGTCCCTGGTTGTCCAGGTGCCAGCTGGCCGTTCCGTCGTCTACATAGCGGCGCATCAGGTCCATGACCGTCGTGATGTCCTCCTTGCTGGCGAGCTGCACCAGGGCCTCCACACGGCGATCCAGGTTGCGGTGCATCATGTCGGCCGAACCGATGTACACCACAGGGTCACCGCCATTGCCGAAGGCAAACACGCGTGAGTGTTCAAGGAAGCGGCCCAGGATCGACCTGACGGTGATGTTCTCGCTCAGGCCGGGAACGCCCGGGCGGAGGGAGCAGATGCCGCGCACCACTACGTCCACCTTTACCCCTGCCTGCGAAGCACGGTAGAGGGCGTCGATGATGGCCTCGTCAACCATGGAGTTGACCTTGATCTGCACCAGGCCGGGAATGCCGGCACGGGCGTTGCGGATCTCGGTTTCAATCCGGTCCACCAGGCCCGCACGAACCGAGCGCGGCGCCACAAGGAGCCTCTTGAAGGTGGACTTCGGGGCATAGCCGGACAACTGGTTGAAAAGCTTGGAAAGGTCCTCGCCCACCTGTTCGTTGGCGGTTAGCAAGCCAAGGTCTTCGTAGTAACGGGCGGTCCGTGGGTGGTAGTTACCGGTGCCAATGTGGCAGTAGCGTCGCAGGCCATCAACTTCCTGGCGCACCACCAGGGACAGCTTGCAGTGGGTTTTGAGGCCAACGATGCCGTACACCACGTGGACGCCTGCCTGTTCCAGCTTCCGGGCCCATGAGATGTTCGCTTGCTCGTCAAAGCGTGCCTTGATTTCCACGAGGGCCAGGACCTGCTTGCCGGCCTCCGCGGCGTCAATCAAGGCATCCACGATCGGGGAGTCGCCCGAGGTCCGGTACAGGGTCTGCTTGATGGCCTGGACCTTGGGATCGGCCGCGGCCTGCTCAAGGAAAGCCTGCACGGAGGTCGAGAAGGAGTCATAGGGGTGGTGGAGCAGGATGTCCCTGCGCCGCATCGCCGCGAAGACGTTGGCAGCCTTGGAGGTCTCGGACTCGTTGAGGTAACGAGAGGTGTGCGGAACGTGCTTCGGGTAGTGGAGGTCGGCGCGGTCAATGCTGCTGATCGCGGACAAGCCACGAAGGTCCAGCGGCGCGGGCACGGAGTAGACCTCGGACTCTTCGACACCGAGTTCCCGGATGAGCAGGGCCTTGATGTTCGGGTTGATGTCCGTGGTCACTTCCAGGCGCACGGGAGGACCGAAACGGCGGCGCAGCAATTCCTTCTCCAGGGCCTGCAGGAGGTTCTCGGCGTCGTCCTCTTCGACTTCGAGGTCCTCGTTGCGGGTGACGCGGAAAGTGTGGTGCTCCAGGACTTCCATGCCCGGGAAGAGCTTGTCCAGGTGGACAGCGATGACTTCTTCCAGCGCGATGAACCTGGCAACACGGCCCGGAATGGCGCCTGCGCGGGGTCCGTCCACGGAGATGAGGCGGGGCAGCTGGTCCGGAACCTTGACGCGGGCGAAGAGTTCCTTGTCGCTGATTGGGTTGCTGACAATCACTGCCAGGTTCAGCGAAAGCCCTGAAATGTAGGGGAACGGGTGGGCCGGGTCCACCGCCAGGGGAGTCAGGATGGGGAAGACCTTCTCCTGGAACATGGCGCTGATCCGGTGGCGGGCGTCGTCATCTAGCTCATCCCAGTGCATGAGGTGGATGTGTTCGTACGCCAAGGCCGGACGGATCTGCTCGGCAAAGACGCGGGCATGGCGTTCCTGCAGCTTGTGGGCCTCTTCACTGATCTGTTCGAGCACCTCGATGGGGCTGAGACCGGCGGGCGAGGGCACCGCAAGCCCGGTTGCGATACGCCGCTTGAGCCCGGCCACGCGAACCATGAAGAACTCGTCCAGGTTGGAAGCGAAGATCGAGAGGAAGTTGACCCGTTCCAGCAGGAACAGATCGGGATCCTCGGCCAGTTCCAGCACGCGGGAGTTGAAGGCAAGCCAGCTGAGCTCGCGGTCAAGGAAGCGGTCCGGGGAGATGTCGCCTTCCGGCTCCAGGCTTGGCGCAAATTCGGGGATGTCGATGCGGTCCTGGGTGGCCCGCGAGGCCGGTACTTCCGACGATCCGAAGCGTGAGGGCAGTGTGGCCCCCTTAGAGGTGGATCCGGCGATGCCGACGGGGTCCGGCTGCATGGGGCTCTCCTAAGCTCAGGACTGGGTTTGTCTCCCACATTACAAGCAATCGCGGTATGCGAATCCATAGAGCCGCCGCCTTTCCCCGCGACGATCCCAGCTGGTTATTTTTTCGTCAACGGACCGTACATCACATCGGTGTCCCAGCGGACGAAGCCGAGTTTCTGGTATAGGGCCACGGCAGCCTGATTGTCGGCGTCGACGTACAGCATCACCGCGTGGAGACCTTTGTCCTGGAGATGCCTGATTCCGGCTACGGTGAGTGCCTTGCCGAGCCCCAAACCCTGCGCAGCCGGGGTCACGCCCACCACGTAGACTTCACCGATTTCCGGGTGCGTTCCTTGCCGGGGGTGCACTTTCGTCCAGTGGAATCCCAGGAGTTCACCGGCGTCATTGACCGCCAGGAGGAAACCTTCGGGGTCAAACCAGTCTTCGGCCTTGCGTGCCTCAAGGTCTGCGAGGGTCAGGGCTCCCTGCTCCGGGTGGTGGGCAAAGGCGGCGCGGTTGGCGGCCAACCAGGCCTGCTCGTCCTCGCCCGGCACGAAGGCGCGGATCGAAACTCCGTCCGGGAGGCCGGCGTCGGGCAATGCGGACGTCGAGGACATCAGCCTCATCTTCCGCAACTCCCGCATCGGACCGTAACCGTACCGGGTGGCCAGTTGGGCGGCGGCCTCGTGGTTGCCGTGAGACCATGCGCTCAGCCCGTCAAGGCCGCGTTGCTGCTGAAGGGCGTCCAGAAGCCGCCCGGCCACGCCCCGGTTGCGGTAGCTGGGGTGGACGGCCAGCTCCAGCACGCCGCTTCCGTCCTGAGCTTCAACGACGACGGCGATTCCCGCCAGGTCTTCGGCGGTCGCCGGATCCGAGTCCTCGTCCGGGGCATACAGCGCGAAGGACAGCACCGAGTGGTCTCCCGCGTCGGCTCCCCGCAGCATGACCATGGTCTGCTCGGACAGGGGCGGGTTGCCGTCCGACTCCTCGGCCGCGGCGGTGAGGCTCTTGAAGTCGTGGAGGAGTTCGCCGTCCACAGCGCCTTTGATGATCAGTACGGGCCAGTTTTCCGGATGCGCTTGACTCATGATGCAAGGCTATACGCCCCGGGCTGTCCCGGTGATTTGAAGTCCCGGCCCAACGGCTGTAGTGTCGTTATCTCATTCGGCTTCGGCCGGGTACAGGGGGGATCCACCAGTGGGGTGGCCTCGATACGTTCGACCCGTATGTCCTCCACCATTGCAGCAAAGTAAAGGCCGGGATCCGTGGGGATCCCGGCCTTTGCTGTTGAATCTGTGTCTCAGGCTTCGGAGAGTTCGTCGTCGGGCAACCGCACCAGCGTAAGCCTGTATCCGACGTTGCGGACCGTGCTGATGAGGTTTTCGTGGTCCACGCCCAGCTTGGCGCGAAGTCGACGGATATGGACATCCACCGTCCGCGTGCCGCCGTAGTAGTCATAACCCCACACTTCGGTCAGCAACTGTTGGCGGGTAAACACGCGGCCAGGGTGCTGAGCAAGGTACTTGAGGAGTTCGAACTCCTTGAACGTCAGGTTCAGGGGCTGGCCGCTGACCCGTGCGGTATAGCTGGCTTCGTCGATAACGACGCCGGCAGCCCGGATCTCCGTTTGGGTCTCCTCTTCGCCGGGGACGGCACGCGCCATGGCAAGCCTGATGCGGGCTTCCACCTCGGCCGGTCCGGCGGAGTCGAGCACGATGTCGTCCACGGCCCAGGCTGAAGAAACGGCAGCCATGCCGCCTTCCGTGAGGATCAGCATCAGGGGAGCGCTCAGCCCTGTGGCCTTGAGCAGTTGGGTCAACGAGCGGGCTCCCACCAGGTCCTTGCGGGCATCCAGGAAAACGATGTCCGTGGGGTCGGTTTCGAGCAAGGCGGTCGGTTCTGCCGGGAGGATGTGCACACGGTGGTTCAACAACTCCAAGGCAGGCAGAATGTCCACCGATGACCCGGTGCTGTTCGTCAGGAGCAGGATGTGCGACATAGTTCCTCCAATGGGCTGTACGCGCATCATCGGGCGTCGAAGCCGGAGTTCCACCGGCCGGTCCCAGCGCCTTCCGGCCCTTGCCCGTTGTGACGGGATGGAGGCCAGGACAGTGCGCTGTTGAAGTCTGAGTATACCCATCAGTGCCCTGCGACACAGGGATTCGTGACGGGCAGGCAGGGCAATTACGACATATTGGGCAGGTATAGGGCAGGATTGTCGAGAGGCCGTAGAGGGCGCATCGGATTGAGGTCGAGCACACAGTGAAGTCTTGGAGTATCGGGGTATTTGGACTCGTGGCGCTCGCGGCCATCGTGGCCGGCACCTTCATTTCCCGGGAAGTCATGGTGGGGGTGGGCATCGCGGCCTCGGCGGCGGTGGGCATCGGCTGGCCTCACTTCCTGGGAGTCCCGGCCAAGAAGACCCTGGCAGCTGTCATCGCGTTCTCCGGTGCGGGCTCGGCAGTAGCGGCCGCCTACTTTCCGGCCCCCGGCTTCCTTGAGGGGACGCCGGCTTTTGTTGCCCTGGGCGTGATGGCCGTGTTCGTTGTCCAACTCGTCAGGGGTACGGGCCAGGCCCAGCGCCTGGAATCGACCCTGGGCTGCAGTGCCGGTGTGTTGTTGAACTGCCTCGGTGCAGGCTGGATAGCCAGCGCCCGGTTCAACGGTGTCAGGGAAATGGTCCTGGTGGCGGGCTTGAGCGCGGCTGTTGCCCTTCTGGTGGGCATCATCCGTTGGCCCGATCGCATCGTGGCTCCGCTTGGTGTGGTCATGGCGGGCCTCATGGGTCCGCTGGCGGGACTCGTTTTCTCCGACATCGCAGTCCTGCCCGCCGCCCTGGTAGGCGTGGTCGTGGGTTCGGTGCTGGTGTGCTTCCGGCGCATGACCACTCTTCGGCGGGGCAGGCTCAATCTGCCCGCCGCGGTGGGCATGGGAGTCGCCCCGGTCTGGGCCGTAGGCGCCTTGGTGTACTTCATAGACAAACTACTCATCTACTAACGGTTAGGATGGCATCATGTCTGTACTCGCATTTGAAATCTTCTTCCTCGTTCTCCTGGGCCTTGCCAGCGTCGCCATGGCGTGGTTCGCAGGATTCGTCGTCTACCGCCTTTTCAAGGGCCAGAAGTAAACCTTCTGTCTCTGCAGCCCAACCGAGGTAACTGTTGTGCCTATTGAAATCCCCACAGACCTGACGCCCGAACTCGTCCCCCTTTCCTGGCTCATTGGTGAGTGGGAGGGCCGTGGTCGGCTCGGCAGCGGCGACGAGGATTCCGAACACTTCGTCCAGCACGTTTCCTTCACCCACAACGGTCTGCCGTACTTGCAGTACCGGGCCGAAACCTGGATCAGCGACGACGCTGGCGCAAAGTTGCGCCCGTTGACGGTGGAGACCGGCTTCTGGGCGCTGGAGCGCAAGCTTGAGGAAGGCGACGGCGGCCCCGGGCTGATTCCTGCCGACATCGTTCCGGTGCTCAAGACGGCCGACGAAGTCGAAGAACGCCGCAACAAGGACGGCGGCTTCGACATCTCAGTATCGATCGCCCACCCCGGTGGCATCACCGAGCTCTACTACGGCCAGATCAAGGGTCCCCAGATCCAACTGAGCACTGACATGGTGATGCGCGGGAGCCACTCCAAGGAATACACTGCAGCCACCCGGATCTTCGGTTTGGTGGACGGCAACCTCCTGTGGCGCTGGGATGTCGCAGCCAACGGCAAGACCCTCGAAGCCCACGCATCGGCGTTCCTGCACAAGGTCTCGTAACCCAGGTTTCCTGACCCTCGGGGTTCACCGTACGTTCCATGAAGCAACGGCAAAAGGAGCAGAAAGTGAACGATAAACCGACGGGCTACGAGGGTCTCAAGGCCCTCTTTTTCAACGGCACGCTGAAGCCATCCCCGCAGCTGAGCAACACCGACGGCCTGATCCGGATCAGCCGGGACATCATGGAGAAACAAGGTGTCACCACCCGCCTTGTACGGACGGTGGACCATGACATCGCCAGCGGTGTCTACCCGGACATGCGTGAGCATGGGTGGAAGACGGACGAGTGGCCGGACCTCTATCCCGCGGTCCAAGACGCGGACATCGTGGTGGTTGCCGGCCCCATCTGGTTGGGCGACAACTCGTCCCAAACGAAGAAACTCATCGAGCGCCTGTACGCCCACTCCGGCGAGCTCAACAGCAAGGGCCAGTGGGCGTTCTATCCGAAGGTAGGCGGCTGCCTGATCACGGGCAACGAGGACGGCATCAAGCACTGTTCCATGAACGTCTTGTACAGCCTCCAGCACATCGGGTTCACCATCCCGCCGCAGGCAGACGCAGGCTGGATCGGTCCCGTAGGCCCCGGACCCAGCTATTTGGATGAAGGATCGGGCGGACCGGAGAGTGATTTTACTAACAGGAACACCACTTTCATGACCTGGAACCTGCTCCACATGGCCAAGCTCCTGAGGGATGCGGGCGGCATTCCCGCCTACGGCAACCTGCCGGAGGAATGGAAAGCCGGCACCCGGTTCGACTTCGACAACCCGGAATACCGCTGAACCGGATTACCCCGGTCTGGAATACCTCAAAGCCGCTAGGACTTCTACTGGATATGACTTACAAGAGCCCTCTGTTGTCGCGCCCCGGCGCAGTCGAAGACACCGGCCTGGATGCCGGCGTCGCTGCCCACTACGGCGAACCGTTGCGCGAGCAGCGCGCCTTGGCGGCAGGCACCGCCGTCGTGGATCTTTCGCACCGTGGCGTGGTCACGGTGTCCGGACCCGACCGTCTCAGCTGGCTCAACACCCTGTCCTCGCAGCAGCTGACAAACCTGCAGCCGAACGTCGCCAGCGAGCTGCTGCTGCTCAGCGTCCAGGGCCGCATCGAATTCGATGCGCGGGTTATTGACGACGGCGGTACAACCTGGCTTATCGTCGAAGCGGCGGAAGCGGAACCCCTCGCGGAATGGCTGAACAAGATGAAGTTCATGCTGCGCGTGGAGATCGCCAATGTCAGCGGGGAATGGGCCGTGGTTGGTTCCACCAAGCCAGTGGATCGCTTTGCCGGCCGCCTCGTATGGGAAGATCCGTGGCCGCGGGTGTCGCCCGGTGGGTACTCGTACAGCTTGGTTCCGGAGGAGTCGCATCCGGGCCTTGAACGTCCCTGGTTCGAATACCTGGTCCCTGCAGCGGAACTTGAGGCCGCCGTCGAAGGCCTGCCGCTGGCCGGCGCGATGGCAGCGGACGCCCTTCGGATCGCGGCCTGGCGTCCTCGCCTCGGAGCGGAAACCGACGACAAGACCATCCCACATGAACTGGACCTGATCCGGACCTCGGTCCACCTCAACAAGGGCTGCTACAAGGGCCAGGAAACCATAGCGCGCGTGCACAACCTCGGGCACCCGCCCCGTCGGCTGGTATTCCTGCAACTCGACGGTTCCCAGCACACCTTGCCGGCGGTGGGCAGTGTTGTCTTTGCCGGGGAACGCAAGGTCGGTACTCTGACATCGGTGGCGCAGCACTTCGAGATGGGACCTGTGGCCTTGGCCGTGATCAAGCGCTCCGTTTCGGCGGAGGAGACCTTGACCGTGATGGACGGCGATGAGCCCTACGTCGCAGCCCAGGAAGTGATCGTCGCCCCCGACGCCGGCCAGGTGGTCGGGCGCCAGACCGGATTCCTGAAGGGACCCCACCGATGAGCCACACTGATGGTGCCGATGCCACGAACGCCGGGACCGGCCCGGATGATGAGACCTTGGCCTTGGCCCACGCACTGTTCGACGCCGCACGCGAAGGCGACGCCGGGCTGCTCCGAAGCTATTTGAACGCCGGAGCCCCGGCCACCCTCACCAACGCTGCGGGCGACTCGCTGCTCATGCTCGCGGCCTACCATGGGCACGAGGATGCCGTGCAGCTGATCATTCACCACGGCGCCGATGTCAACGCCGCCAATGACCGGGGACAGACACCGCTTGCCGGTGCCGTTTTCAAGGGATACGTGGGGGTCGCCAGGGCGTTGCTGGACGCGGGAGCGGATCCCGACGCCGGGACGCCCAGCGCCCGGGACGCCGCCACGATGTTCGCCCGGACCGAAATCCTGTCACTGCTCGGCTGATTTGTCCGGCTTGAGCCATCCCGTCACGTAACCCCGGCTGTTGATACAGCCGGGGTTACTTGCGCCCAGATATTCCACGTGGAATAGTTGTTGTGGAATAACATCACGTGGAAGGGGATGGCTATGGCCAAAAGTGCCGGGTTGACGCCGCTGGGCGTCGCCTCGTTGGCTCTTCTCGCCGAACAGCCGATGCATCCCTACGAGATGTACCAAGTACTAATGGCCCGCCATGAGGACCGGCTGGTCAAAGTGCGTCCCGGTACGCTGTACCACGCCGTGGGCCGGCTCGAGGAGGGCGGACTCGTGGAAGCGACCGGGACCGGCCGGGAAGGTAAGCGGCCCGAGCGGACCACCTACCGGATCACCCCGGCTGGACATGCGGCCTTGGATTCGCGGCTGCAAGCCATGCTGGCCACGCCCGTCAACGAGTACCCCGTCTTTCCCCATGCCATAGCCGAAGCCCACCACCTTCCGGCGGGTGTGGTGACCGGCCTCCTGGAAGAGCGGGTGGTTGCCTTGAGTGCCGATCTCGACTTCCTGCTCCGCGCGCAGGAGGCCGTCACCGCCAAGGGCCTCGAGCGCAAGTACTGGATCGACATCACCTACCAACAAGCCATGCTTCGAACCGAGATCGCGTGGATCCGCGAACTCCTGGAGGAGTTGGGCACCGGGCAGCTGCCTTGGGACGAACCCCGCCCTGCCCCGACCGAACTTTCACACAAGCCGAAGGAACCCCTTGGAAAACATAGCTAAGCCATGGCCCGCGCTGTGGTCACTCGTGGTTGGCTTCTTCATGATCCTTATCGACACCACCATCGTGTCGGTCGCGAACCCGCGGATCATGGAGGGCCTGAACACTGACATCAACGCCGTCATCTGGGTAACCAGCGCCTACTTGCTGGCCTACGCAGTGCCCCTTCTCATCACCGGCAGGCTGGGTGACCGCTTCGGCCCCAAAAACCTGTACCTCATCGGCCTGGTCGTCTTCACCCTGGCATCCCTGTGGTGCGGACTCTCCGGCGATGTGACCATGTTGATCGCCGCCAGGGCCGTGCAGGGCTTCGGCGCGGCCATGATGACTCCGCAAACCATGGCAGTCATCACCCGGATCTTCCCGCCGGACCGCCGAGGCGCCGCCATGGGGCTTTGGGGCGCCACGGCAGGCATGGCCGTCCTGGTCGGCCCGATCCTGGGCGGCGTGTTGGTGGACAGCCTCGGCTGGGAGTGGATCTTCTTCGTCAACGTTCCCATCGGACTCGTAGCCTTCATCCTGGTGACCCGGTTCGTTCCCAAGCTGACCACGCACAGCCACTCTTTCGACATTCTGGGCGTAGTCCTTTCTGCCGTGGGCATGTTCCTGCTGGTCTTCGGAATCCAGGAAGGCCAGACCTACAAGTGGGGCACCGTCAACGGGTTCATCTCGGTCTGGGGCCTGATCATCACGGGTCTGGCAGTCCTTGTGGTCTTTGTCCTGTGGCAGTGGATCCTGGAGCGTCGTGGCGGCGAGCCACTGCTTCCGCTGGGCCTGTTCAAAGAGCGGAACTTCTCCCTTGGCAACGCCACCATCATGGCCGTTGGTTTCACCGTGACGGCGTTCCCGTTGCCCACCATCTTCTATTACCAGACAGTCCGGGGCCTGACGCCCACGCAGTCGGCACTGCTCATGATCCCGATGGCAGTCATCTCCGGTGCGCTGGCCCCGTTCGTGGGCAAGCTGATCGACCGCGCCAACCCCCGCTGGTTCGCCGCGTTCGGCCTGGTCTGCCTCTCCGGGGCACTGTTCTGGACGGCTTCCTTGCTGGGCCCGGACACGCCCATCTGGATGTTCCTGCTGCCCAGCGCACTGCAGGGTGTTGCCAACGCCTTCATTTGGGGACCGGTGTCCAATGCGACTACCCGCAACCTGGAACCGCGCCAGGCCGGCGCTGGATCCGGCGTCTTCAACACCACCCGCCAGATCGGTGCAGTACTCGGCTCAGCCGCAATCGCCGCGTTGATCCAGTCGCGCCTGGCAGCCGAGCTCCCGGCAGCACCTGCCGGAGCGCCCGTCGGCGAGGTCTCGATGGGCGGCACCCTGCCGGAGTTCCTGCACGCGGGATTCTCGACGGCGATGAGCCAGTCCATCCTGTTGCCCGCCTTCGCGATCCTGCTGGCCGCCGTCGTCGCCCTGTTCTTCGGTAAGCCGAAGGCAGTATCGGGCTGGGGCGCCAAACCGGCCGCCCAAACCGAGGCAGCCGCCGTCGAAGGAACCACCCCGCAAGAAGCCAACACCCAAGCGCAGCACTAGCCCAGAGGCGGGGGAGTCAGCCCAGGAGTACGCTCGCGTGGAGCCCGCCCGTTGCGAAGCCAAGGCTGCGGGCCATCGCGAGTGCTCCTGTATTGCTGACGTCGGCCTTCCATTGAAGGGTCAGCCCGGCGGCAAGTGCTTCGTGGGCGGCGATGGAGGCAGCCAGGGTTCCGATTCCGCGCCTGCGCCACGGGGGAGCCACCAGCACTCCCATGTTGGCAAGGATGCCCTCCCACTCCCCATAAGCTCCACAGGCCACCGGGGTGGGCTGTTCCTCTTCCGGATGCATGATGGTGAAACGGTGTTCGAGACCTTGAAGGCCCACTTCATTCACGTCATCCGGCGGGCATAGCCCCTCCAAGGTGATGGCCTCGGGGTTGCCGTGTGAGACCGTGAGGTCCTCGGAGGGCTGCTGCAGGGGCAGGTCATCGGCGAAGAACAGTGCCGACGATCCGAGTCCGTGCCCGCCGTGCGAGCGGGTGAGGGTCAGCAGCGTGACATGCTGGGCGAGTTCGGTATCAGGGACGTCTTTGGCGGCGTCCAATGCCCACTGCGGGCCCACCAAGGCCGAGACGCCAAACAAGCGCAGGAAAACCAGTGCCCGCGCTGAGTCATCAACCCGGGTCATCCTGCTGGTGGGGGCGCCCGGAGCAGTCCCGCCAGAGGTGAGGGCGGCAGCAGCGCCGGCGAAAGCGTCGTCGTCGAAACCTAAATGGCGAGCCCACGCCAGCTGGATGATGGCAGCGGACGTGGGCTCCAGAGTCATGGATTCAGCCTAGCCGAACAATACGGACGCTTCGTCGTAACGGTGCTGCGGCACGGTCTTGAGCTTGCCCAGGGCTTCCTCGAAGCCTACGTGGGAGATGTCCGTGCCCTTGAGGGCCACCATGGTTCCCCAGCGGCCTTCGACCACGGAGTCGATGGCGGCCATGCCGAGTCGGGTCGCGAGAACGCGGTCGTAGGCAGTCGGAACGCCGCCGCGCTGGATGTGTCCGAGGATGGTGGCGCGGGTTTCAATGCCCGTGCGGGCCTCGATCTCGGGTGCCAACTGGTCGGCGATTCCACCCAGGCGGGGCCGGCCGAAGGTATCCAGGCCGCGCTCTGAGTGCGGGGATTCCAGGTGGTCCGGGACGAACCCTTCGGCAACAACCACCAGCGGTGCACGGCCACGGTCGTGGGCCTCCTGGACCCACTCGGCGATCTGTTCGATGCTGGCTTTCTGCTCCGGGATCAAGATGGCGTGGGCGCCGGCGGCCATGCCTGCGTGGAGGGCGATCCAGCCCACGTGGCGTCCCATGACCTCGGCAATCATGCAGCGGTGGTGGGATTCACCGGTGGTGCGCAGGCGGTCGATGGCCTCAGTGGCAATCTGGACCGCGGTGTCGAAGCCGAAAGTGTAGTCAGTGGCGTCGAGGTCGTTGTCCACGGTCTTGGGCACGCCAACGATCTTCAAGCCGGCATCAGTGAGGCGCTTGGCCGCAGCCAGGGTTCCCTCACCACCGATGGCAATGATGGCGTCAATCCCCAGGCGTTCCATGTGGGCCTTGATGACCTCCGGGCCTCCACCGTTTTCGAACGGGTTGGTCCGGGAGGTTCCCAGGATGGTTCCACCCTGCTTGGCGATACCGCGGACCATGGTGCGGGGGATGTCGATGATGTCGCCCTCGACGACGCCGCGCCAGCCGTCACGGAAGCCTACGAATTCCTGGCCGTGGATGGCAATGCCTTTGAGGACTGCTCCCCGGATCACTGCGTTGAGTCCGGGGCAGTCGCCACCGCTGGTAAGAATGCCAATTTTCATGTTTGCTCACTCATGGCTTGGAGGAATACGTGCAAGAGCGCCACGCTGAGCTCCCCACGATTGTAGACGTGCATGTGGGGTGGGACACAAATGGTTACTTTTTAGCCCAGGTGTGCGGTAGTGGAAACATGGCCGAAACCAGCAAAAAGCGCCCCGCCGTTTGGCGGAGCGCCTTCTGTGCCCGGTAGTTACCGGGACCGTTGGCTGAGGAAGGATTCGAGGGCGATCTTGTTGCTCTGGTCCGGCAGGATGAGCCAAGCGAGGATGTACACCACCACTGCGGGCCCGGGAAGCAGGCAGAAAAGCAGGAATGCCACCCGGACGTAAGCCACATCCACCTTGAGTTTGGCGGCGATGCCCCCGCAAACGCCACCCAGCCAGCGTTGTGGTCCGCGCTTCAGGCCGAGGCCCCTGACGATGCTGAAGAACTTGTCCATGCCTACACACTTCCTTGTCGCGGTTGCTTTGTCACGTGGATCCGGCGCTCACGCAGCGGGGTTCTTGGACCTGGAGGAACCCTTGCGTGTCGAAAGGAGCCCACCTACCACCAGGGCGGCCCCGGCTCCGATCATCAGGCCTATGAGGACATACGTCCCGTTCAGGGTCACCCAGCCAAGGGTGGAAATGATGATCAGCGCTGCCAACGCGACCACGATCAGCCCCCACACCACTGTGCCGATGCGGGCCTGCCGGGGTTCGTCCTCTTCGGTACGTTCTGCCCGGAAGCTTGGCTCCAGCACTGGGGTCAGCGGGATCTCGCGCAGCGCGGGCTTTGGCAGGGCTTCAGTGGGACGGGTGCCTTTGGGCAATGGCTCGGTGGGGGAGGACCCGGATTCCTTAGCCGGCTCGTTCATGCTCATGTCAGTTTCCTTCCTTGATGGTCACGTTGCTGAAGGTGCCGTCGATCTGGACCACCAGGTTGGCCCCGGGTTTCCCGGTGTTGTAGAGGGTGCGGTCGTCCTTCAGCCGACCCCCACGGTCGCTTCCGCGTTCATTCAGGTTGCCGAAGGTCATATCCGCCTTGACCTCCACAGGGACGTTGTCCGGGATGATGACGGTGACGTTGCTCGCGGTGGCGTCGACGGGCACCAGAACCTCTGTGATCAAGGGCGGTGTCGTAGTGATGTCGCTGAGGTCGACGGTGCCTTGGGCTCCGGTCACGTCTATGCCTTGTCGCGCCTGTTCAACGCTGGTGGGTGCCCAATTTACGTCATGGAACGTGAAGCGGTCGCCGTTGCGGGGAGCCACGTTGAAGATGCCGCCAATCATCAGGGCAACTATGGCAAGGAACCCGAGGAAACCTGAGGTCCGTCCTCGAAGTCCGGCGACCACGATTCCCAGGCCCAGGACGGCAGCGCCCGTTGCCCACACCACAGCGTTGGCCGAGGTGCCCAGATCAATGACGTGTCCGGCGTCGAGCGCTTTCAGGGTGCCGCCTGCCAGCAGCGCCGCACCTGCGGACACCGCGATCATGGCTGCGCCAGGTCCCTTGCGCTTGGGGGCGGTCGGTTTCGGGGCCCACTCTTGCGGGGGAGTGGAACCGTAGGGAGGACGCGGCCCCGAAGGAGGGGTGGGCCCTGCGCCGTAGCCAGAAGCGCCGTAAGCGTTCGCACCGTACCCGCCCGCGCCGGTAGCCCCGCTGCGCTGGCCCGTCGGCACGGAAGCGCCCGCCGGCACGGAGGCACCCGAAGCGCCCGTCGGCACGGAAGCACCGTACACGGGAACTCCGGTGTTGGTGCCCGCCGTGGGCGTGGCTGAGTAGGTGGCCGTGTAGTTCTGTGGGCCTGTGGACTGGGATGCTTTCGCGCCCTTGTTCCGCTGAACCAGGACATAGACGAGGTAGCTGACGCCGGCTATCCAGAACAGAGTCCAGAACACTCCGGGAAGCCCGTTCCCACCCCATCCCCAGAATCCCCGGCCCAAGCTCGGGAAGCCGATGATGGTCGTGATTAAGGCACCTGTCATGCCGCCTGACCAACGGCCGGCGGCCGCCTCTTGAACATGGATGCGTCCATCAGGCTCAGGCAGGAGCGCCCATGCGACGCCGTACAGCAGGACCCCGATGCCGGCGAAAAGTGCAAGCACGATGAAGATGCCGCGGACGATCAGCGGATCGATGCCGAACCTGTGGGCAATTCCACTGGCCACCCCGCCGATCCAGCGGTCAGGTCCACGCCGGATGCCCAGGTTACGGGTCCAGTCGAAGAAGTTCTGCTGGGAACCTTGGGGCGCTTCGCCGCTTGGCGCGTAGCTTCCGGCTGCCGGACCAGCCCCGGCGGATCCTCCGGCGGAGGGCTGGTCCGAAGAAGTGCCGGGAGCTCCGGCGGATGCACCGTTCGTGGCGCTGGAGCCGGTGGCGCCAGCGGCGCCAGGCGTTCCGGGTTCCTCTGGGTTCATGCTGTTCGCGTTCATACTTCGATCCTGCCGTGCCGCCCCGTCGACCCTCTACTGGGGGATACCCTGAATGATCCCTGAGAGGCCCCCTGACCCTGCCGGAATCCGGTTCGGGGAACCCTGATCCGTGCTTGGATTGGTACATGACAACCGCCATCGAACGCCCCCCGCTGGTCCGCAGCAGCGACCGCATGATCGCGGGCGTCTGCAGCGGATTGGCCGATCACTTGGGGTGGCCGGTCAAATATGTGCGGCTCGGGATGGTTCTGGCCAGTTTCGCGGGCGGAGCGGGCCTGGCTTTCTACGCGTGGCTGTGGACCATGGTTCCCACCGCGGACGAGGCCGCCAAACGCAATGCCCGACGGCCGGCGTCGCCTATTGCTCCTGCCGTGAGCCTGCCGCCCGTGCCGGCTGCCGGCGTCGGGCCGGTCCGCCAGCAACAGATGTACGACGCCGGAACGTCACCGGCGGTGCCAAGTGCACCGGTGGCCAGCGGCCAGGCAGCCGGCAGTGCAGCTGGCAGCGGCACCGCCGGCACCAACCCGGAGCCAGGGGCATCCGCGACGGATGACCCGGGCGCGTCCGGGGCAGCGTGGGATGGCAGCTCCTTGGCTTCCTGGTTCTCTTTCCGCAAAATCCAGTACGGCAAGGAAATCCTGCTCGGGGCGGCCCTGCTCTTGGTGGCGGCAATCCTGATCGCCCGCCAGTTTGGCGTGGATGTCCCGCTGGGCACGCTGATTCCGGCAGCTGCGATCCTGGGGGGTGCCGCGATCGCCTGGATGCAGCTCGATGAAACGCGCAGGGCCGGGCTGGTGGACAAGACCAAGGCCGATCAGGCCGGAGGCTGGGTGCGCTTGGCGGCGGGCCTGGCCCTGGTGGTGGCCGGCGTCCTGGTCATGGTGTCCGGCTCCGGCTCGTGGGAGCAGACATGGCTGGCGCTGTTGGCCTCCGTTGCAGTCCTTGGTGGTGTTGCCTTGGTGCTGCTGCCATGGGGACTCAAGTTTTGGAAGGACCTGGAAACGGAGCGTGCCGGGCGCGTCCGCGAAACCGAGCGTGCGGAGATCGCGGCACACCTGCACGACTCCGTGCTCCAGACGTTGGCGCTTATCCAACGCCGGGCCGGCTCCGAACAGGACGTCATCCGCTTGGCAAGGGCCCAGGAACGGGAACTGCGGGCATGGCTCTTCAGCGATCCCGCCAAGGAACCAGGCCTGCTGGCTGAACGCGTCAAGGCCGTGGCCGCGGACGTGGAAGACGCCCATGGCCACGCCGTCGAGGTGGTCAGCGTCGGCGACACGGAGATGACTGAGCGTCACGAGGCCCTTGTCCAGGCGGCCCGGGAGGCAATGCTCAACGCCGCACGACACGGCGGGGGCGCCGTTTCGGTCTATCTAGAGTGCACCGACAGTGGCACGGAGATCTTTATCAAGGACCGGGGCCCTGGCTTCGCGCTAGAGGCCATCCCGGATGACAGGCTGGGCGTGAAGGAATCGATGATTGGACGCATGAAGAGGCACGGCGGCACAGCGGTGATCAACAGCAGCAGCGATGGGACAGAGGTCCGGCTCGCCCTGCCATCAGCAAATCCAGACATGGGTGAAGGCCGGAACGGCGAGGCCCGGGGCACTGAAGTCCGGAACGGAGAGACGAAACAATGACCATGAATCCCAATGCTGGTACGGGGCGTCGTGTGCGTGTGGTGATCGTGGATGACCACACCATCTTCCGCTCGGGCCTGAAAGCCGATCTTGATGAGCGCATGGATGTGGTCGGGGAGGCGGGGACGGTGGAGCAAGCCATTGCCGTGATCGCCGGGACCCGACCGGAAGTAGTGCTCCTGGACGTCCACCTTCCCGGTGGGCTGGGTGGCGGCGGCCGCGAGGTCATCGCGGGGTCCGCCGCCCTTCTGGGGAGTACCAGCTTCCTGGCCTTGAGTGTTTCCGACGCCGCAGAGGACGTGGTTTCGGTGATCCGGGCCGGTGCCCGCGGCTACGTCACCAAGACCATCTCGGGCAAGGAAATTTCCGATGCCGTCATCCGCGTGGCCGATGGCGATGCCGTCTTCTCGCCCCGGCTCGCGGGGTTCGTCCTGGACGCCTTTGGCACCGCCCCTGCGGACATCGCAGACGACGAACTGGACAAGCTGTCCGCCCGGGAACTCGAGGTCATGCGGCTCATCGCACGGGGCTACAGCTACAAGGAAGTTGCCAAGGAGCTCTTCATCTCCATCAAGACCGTGGAAACACATGTGTCAGCCGTCCTCCGGAAGCTCCAGCTCTCCAGCCGGCATGAACTGACCAAGTGGGCGGCCGAGCGCCGCCTCCTCTGACCCTCGCTCACATCCCGCGTGCTTGAGCCGGACGCTCGCTCACATCCCGCGTGCTTGAGCCGGACGCTCGCTCACATCCCGCGTGGTTGGGGCGGACGCCCGACGGCGGCGCATGGCTGACGGCGTCGCTTCCGGGTGAGGATTGCTCACGGGTTTGAAGAACAAGTCAGCCCCCAGCCAACCTGTCTCGGTTGGCTGGGGGCTGTTTGCCGCCAAAAGTGAAGGCGCTACTTGGCCTTGCCCAGGAATTCCTGCAGCCGGCGGACGCCTTCGGCAAGGTCGTCGTCGCCGAGTGCGTAGGAAAGCCGCACATAGCCGGAGGGTCCAAACGCCTCGCCCGGAACGACAGCTACCTCAACCTCATCGAGGATCAGGGCCGCGAGTTCAGCTGAAGTGGTCGGTCGGACGGGACCATTGGAGGTCTCGAATTCCTTGCCCAGCAGTCCGCGGACGTCCGCGTACACGTAGAAGGCGCCGGTCGGCGTCGGGCATTCAACACCGTCAATCGCGTTGAGTCCGGCGACAATCGCCTTGCGGCGGCGGTCGAAGGCAACCTTCATTTCGTCGACGGCGGTCAGCGGGCCGGTGAGGGCAGCGGCGGCAGCAACCTGCATGATGTTGGAGACGTTCGAAGTCGCGTGCGACTGCAGGTTGGTGGCCGCCTTGATGACGTCGGCCGGGCCGATCATCCATCCCACGCGCCAGCCCGTCATGGCGTAGGTCTTGGCGACACCGTTGAGGATGACAACCTTGTCCCCAAGCTCCGGGGCTGCCGTGGCGATGGAGGTGAACTCGACGCCGTCGTAGGTCAGGTGCTCGTAGATCTCGTCGGTAACTACCCACAGGCCCTTGGCCGCGGCCCACTTGCCAATCTCGGCAACCTGCTCCGGGCTGTACACAGCGCCCGTGGGGTTGGAGGGGGAGACGAACAGCAGGATCTTGGTCTTGTCCGTTACTGCTGCTTCAAGCTGGTCCACAGTAACCAGGTAGCCCTGCTCGGGTCCGGCGAAAACCTCGACGGGAACGCCACCTGCGAGGCGGATGGCCTCCGGGTAAGTGGTCCAGAACGGGGTGGGAATGATGACCTCGTCGCCCGGATCCACCAGCGTGGCGAAGGTGTTGTAGACGGCCTGCTTGCCGCCGTTGGTCACCAGGACCTGGGAAGGATCAACTTTGTAGCCCGAGTCACGCAGGGTCTTCTCGGCGATGGCCTTCTTCAGTTCCGGCAGACCGCCCGCAGGGGAATAGCGGTGGTACTTCGGCTGGCCGGCTGCCTCAATGGCGGCCTGGACGATGTAGTCGGGGGTGGGGAAGTCGGGTTCGCCGGCACCGAAACCAATCACGGGACGACCCGCGGCCTTCAGTGCCTTGGCCTTGGCGTCAACGGCAAGGGTGGCGGACTCGGCAATGGCGGAGATTCGCTGTGAAATGCGGGCGGCAGTTGTTCCGGCAGACATCTATGTACCGTTCTTCGCAGGCAGCTCGTGGGCTGGATGATGGGATTCGACGTAAACTACCTTATGCTGTTCTGCGGAGCTCCCGCGCGCCCACCCGGCTTTGTGACTGATGGTGCTGGTCACAGGCGTAAAAGGGGAGTGGGAGCCCCGGAATCGAGCCGGTTCGACTATCGCGAATTTCTTGCGTAGACTGGTTCACCGGTGTTGAAAAGCATCGCAGGCTGAAGTGCGGCCTGAAACATGGATTCGATCCATAGGGTAGTGGCGCAATTGGTAGCGCAGCGGTCTCCAAAACCGCAGGTTGCAGGTTCGAGTCCTGTCTGCCCTGCGCAAGCTGTTCCGGCGGAAACGCCGGAACACGCGCAGCAACCATGGCTCTGATCAGAGTCGGGTCAACGACTTTGCAAGGTGAGTGAGGACCAGGTGACCGAAACAGCTGCCAGCAGCTCGAAGGGCCGTCCCGCCAAGAAAGCCGAACGCGGCTTCTTCGCCCGTATTGCACTCTTCGTACGCCAGATCATCGGCGAACTGAAGAAGGTCGTTGCACCCACCCGCAAGGAACTGATCAATTACACGCTCGTGGTGCTGGTGTTCGTGGTCATCATGATGGTCATTGTCACCCTGTTGGACCTCGCCTTCGGCACGGGAGTCAGCTGGGTCTTCGGTGGGTCAGGCGCCACGGACCGCTAAGCGGATCTGTCCGCAAAC
Source organism: Paenarthrobacter nicotinovorans (assembly GCF_007670255.1). Taxonomy (GTDB): domain Bacteria; phylum Actinomycetota; class Actinomycetes; order Actinomycetales; family Micrococcaceae; genus Arthrobacter; species Arthrobacter nicotinovorans_B. The sequence goes on from NZ_SZVS01000002.1 coordinate 361,754, forward strand.
TGTGTGGAATTCCTTGATACTCCGGGAATTTCGCGGGGTTTGCGGAATTGAGCCATTTAAATAGGCATGTTAGGCAATGAGGAAGCAGGAGACCAAGTGTCTGAGCAGGAGCTCGAGGTAAACGAGACTGAGCTGGAAGAATCCGAGGGCACTGCGGCTGAGGCCGCAGAAGAGTCCGAGGTTGATTCCGCTGCGCCCGAATCTGCCGACGTCGACGCCGACGATTCCGAAGAGGACTTCGAGGCGGACGTTGACGAAGAGTCTGATGAAGAGTCCGACGGCGATCAGCTCGCCGCCGCTGCTGCTGCAGCGCCGGCTGATCCTGCCGAGGAATTCAAGGCCAAGCTGCGCCGCCAGGAAGGTGACTGGTACGTCATCCACTCCTACGCCGGTTACGAAAACCGCGTCAAGGCCAACCTTGAGACCCGCATCCAGACCCTGGACATGGAAGATTACATCTTCGAGATCCAGGTGCCGATGGAAGAGGTCGTCGAGATCAAGAACGCGCAGCGCAAGGTCATCAACCGCGTTCGCATTCCCGGTTACGTGCTGGTCCGCATGGACTTGACCGACGCCTCCTGGGGCGCCGTCCGTCACACTCCCGGTGTCACCGGCTTCGTGGGCAACGCCCACAACCCGGTTCCGCTGCGCCTTGACGAGGTCTTCTCCATGCTCGCCCCGGTCTTCGAAGAAGAGCAGGCAGAGCAGGGCAAGCCGGTCAACAAGCAGAACCAGGCTCCCGTGGCCGTCGACTTCGAGGTCGGCGAGTCGGTCATCGTCAAGGAAGGTCCGTTCGAGACCTTGCCGGCAACGATCTCCGAGATCAAGCCCGAGTCCCAGACCCTGGTGGTTCTGGTCTCGATCTTCGAGCGCGAAACCCCGGTGACGCTCGCATTCAACCAGGTCACCAAGATCTAGCTGATTCCAAGATTTCGCTACCTGCCGCCTGCTTAGCGGTACGGAAGCGGCCGGCCGCCTCGCCATGGCGGCCACCAACCTGGGACGCGCTCCTGTGCCCCAGGAAGCTATTGAGAGAAGGACCCTACATTGGCTCCCAAGAAGAAGGTCACCGGCCTCATCAAGCTGCAGATCCAGGCAGGTGCCGCTAACCCGGCTCCGCCGATCGGTCCTGCGCTTGGCCAGCACGGTGTCAACATCATGGAATTCTGCAAGGCGTACAACGCTGCAACGGAATCCCAGCGCGGAAACGTTATCCCGGTGGAAATCACGGTCTACGAAGACCGTTCCTTCACCTTCATCACCAAGACCCCGCCGGCCGCAGAGCTCATCAAGAAGGCTGCAGGCGTTGCCAAGGGTTCGGCCACCCCGCACACCGTCAAGGTTGCGAAGCTGACCCAGGCACAGGTTGAGGAAATCGCCACCACCAAGATGGAAGACCTCAACGCCAACGATGTCGCGGCTGCTGCCAAGATCATCGCCGGTACCGCCCGCTCCATGGGTATCACCGTAGAGGGCTAATACCGCCCGAGGGCCGATTGAGGCCTTCACCCGCCGGGCAACCGGCACCTGAAACATTGAAATGTCGCAGGATCCTTGCCGGATCCACGACTGTGGCAGGGCCCAGCGCGGTCCGCAGACCACAACTGCACAAGGAGAAACAAGCAGCATGGCAAAGCGCAGCAAAGCATATGAGGCAGCCGTAGCCAAGATCGAGGCAGACAAGGTCTACGCCCCGTTCGAGGCCATCAGCCTGGCAAAGGAAATCAACCCGTCCAAGTTCGACGCAACGGTTGAGGTCGCTTTCCGCCTCGGCGTTGACCCCCGCAAGGCTGACCAGATGGTCCGCGGCACGGTCAACCTCCCCCACGGCACCGGCAAGACTGCCCGTGTCCTGGTTTTCGCAACCGGTGACAAGGCCGAGGCAGCAATCGCAGCCGGCGCCGACTTCGTTGGTTCCGATGACCTGATCGAAAAGATCGCAGGCGGCTGGACCGACTTCGACGCAGCCGTTGCCACCCCTGACCTCATGGGCAAGGTTGGCCGCCTCGGTAAGGTCCTCGGCCCGCGTAACCTCATGCCGAACCCCAAGACCGGCACGGTTACCCCGGATGTCACCAAGGCTGTCAACGACATCAAGGGTGGCAAGATCGACTTCCGCGTCGACAAGCACTCCAACCTTCACTTCATCATCGGCAAGGTGTCCTTCGACGCCACCAAGCTGGCTGAGAACTACGCAGCTGCACTGGAAGAGGTGCTTCGTTTGAAGCCGTCCGCTTCCAAGGGCCGCTACATCCAGAAGGCTACCGTTGCCACCACGTTCGGCCCGGGCATCACCGTTGACCCGAACGTCACCAAGGTTCTCACCGAAGCGTAAGCTTCGCAGAGCACTGCCCTGAAAAGGACCGTCCGGCTTTGCCGGGCGGTCCTTTTTCGTGTGCTGGCCTGTTCGCAGGCAGGGGCGGGCCGTAGGCTGTGGTTCGTGACGTCGTCGAACACTTCCGTGACTGCCGGGCTGAGCGTGGAGCGGATCCGTGTCCCGGCGGGTCCTGACTCAGCGGATGCCGCCGACTTCCTTGCCTTTCATCAGCTGCAGAGGGCCCACGCACTTGAACTGTGGGGCAACCTCGACCGCTGTGCCACGCTCGCCGAGGCCATCCAGTTCTGGCAGGGCAATGACTACGAGGAACGCCAGGTGTTCCTGGCCCGCCTGGACGGTGCCGTAGTTGGCAGCGGCACGCTCACGCTTCCCCTTAGTGAAAATACGACGACGGCGGGTGTGGACGTGCTGGTTGACGCCGGCTTCCGGCGGCGCGGCTTTGGTTCGCGAATACTGGCCATTGTGGAGGAGCAGGCTGTCAGGCGGGGGAGGGTTTCCTTCGACGCCTATTGTGGCGAGCCGATAGCTCCTGTGGAGGCCGGCGTTGAGTTGCTGCAGGCGAAATCCGGTTCGGGCGGCGTGCCGTTGGCCGCAGCGTCAACAAGTTTCGCGCTTCGTCACGGGTATTCGCTTGAACAGGTGGAAACGAACAGCACGTTGGCCTTTCCCGTTCCCGAGACGCTGCTCCGGGACCTTGAGGCGGACACGCTGAAGAGTTCGGACGGCTACAGCGTCCTCGGCTGGCGGGAGCGCTGTCCAGACCACCTTGTTGAGTCCTTCGCCCGCCTCAAGAGCCTCATGAGCACCGAGGTTCCCCTTGCCGGTTTGGGATGGGAAGGCGAGGAATGGGACGCCGCACGGGTCCGCCAGGAGGAATCCACGTGGCGTGCGGGCAGCGTGGACACGTCAGTGTGCGTTGCCCGCCGGGATGACACAGGAGAGTTGGCTGCCTATACGGTCCTGACCCACCGGGAAGAGGCGCCGTCGGTGATCTACCAGGAAGACACCTTGGTGGCGCCGGGGCACCGCGGACACCGTCTGGGGATGCTCGTGAAAGTGGACAATCTGCGCCGCGCGAAAGAACTCTGGCCGGACGCCACGTCGGTGATGACATGGAACGCCGTCGAAAACCAGCATATGCTGGCCATAAATATCGCCCTTGGATTCAAGCCGTCCGGCTTTGAAGGCGAATGGCAGAAACGGCTGGGATGACTGTAGAAGAGGCGGGTACCGTTCAGGTCGCGCAGCTGTGGGTGCCTGACTCGCTGGAAAGCCCCGAGGCAGCCGATTTCCTGGACGCCGTGGAAGTCGGGCGCCGGGTGCGCATGGAAACATGGGGGAGCGATGACCTCGCCTACACCCCCTTGGAAAAGCTGCTGGAATTTTCGGATCCCTATGAACGCCAGATCATCCTGGTGGCCAAGGTCGATGGCGTCATCGTGGGAGTGGTGGACATCGCCCTGCCCCTGGCGGACAACATGGATCTGGCCGAATTCACCCTGGACATCCTTCCTGAGTACCAAGGACAGGGAGTCGGAAGGCAGTTGCTGGAGGCAGCCGAACAGTTGGCCCGCGCCGAGGGCAGGACCATGGTCCTGGTGGACACCAACCACCCGGCAACGTCGCTGACGGAGGTGCCCGAGGATCAGATGATTCCCGGCAGCGGTGCAGGCTTCGTCCCCGTCAGCAGCCGTGAGACGGATTTCGCCAAGAAGGCCGGCTACACCCTCCAGCACATTGAACAGTTCAGTTCCTGCATCCTGCCCTTGGATTCCCAGCTCGTGGCCGACCTCCAGCTCGAGGCGGAGGAAGCCAACGCCGGCCGCTACGTCCTCCACCACTGGACCGACCGTTGCCCCGAGCCCTGGCTGGAAGCGGTTGCCGCGTTGGAGAATGCAGCCGGCGAGGTTGTCCGCGACGATGCCGAGGATGACGCTCCCGAGGTTGAAGCAAGCGGAATGGTTTTCGACACCGCGGTTCTGCGGGAAACCGAGGACGCTGCCTTGGCGCAGGGACGACGCACGGTGGTCACCGCCGTCGAGCATGTGGACAGCGGCAAGCTGGTGGGCCTGACCACCATCAGTGTGCTGGCGCACCGCCAGGACGTCGTGTTCCAGGACGACACCCTGGTCCTCCAGGAGCACCGCGGAAACAAGCTGGGCTTGCTTATCAAGGTGGCCAACATGGAAAGGCTCAGCGAGCAATTTCCTGACGCCCGCGTGATCTACACCTGGAACGCACCGGAAAACCGCTACCTGCTGACAGTGAACAAGCAGCTGGGATTTACGACGGCGGGCGTCACCGGATTGTGGCAAAAGGAGCTTCCGGGCCGGGACAAGGGACCAACGGTGTCTGAGTAGGCAGCCTCGATTTGGTTTGCTGAAGGCTGTCCCGTAACCTTGAAGTACCAAAGACCGTCGGTTGATGGGAATCCACTCTTTCGAGCACAGCTCAATTCTGCAGCTACGCCCCTGAGAACCAAGTGAATTCCTTGACGAAGGACCCTGAACATAGGGCGGCCGGCGCAGGTGAACGAAGCAAGTCTCCACGGTACATCTGTGTTGAGCCAAGCCCCGTGCATCTGCGCGGGGCGTTTTTAGTTTTTAGCTCTCGTGAGCGGGGACCCGGAAGACCGGCTTTATTCCCCGGAAGGAGGGTTATGACAACGCCTAGCAAGGTCTCCGCCGTTGCGGAGATCACCAACGATTTCAAGGAATCGAACGCGGCTGTCCTGACCGAATACCGCGGGCTCACTGTTGCACAGCTCAAGGAACTGCGTGTTGCGCTCGGCCAGGACACCAAGTTCTCGGTCGTCAAGAACACCCTGAGCGCCATTGCAGCCAAGGAAGCTGGAGTTGAAGCATTCAACGATCAGCTCGCCGGCCCTACTGCAATCGCCTTCATCAAGGGTGACGCTGTTGCTGCTGCCAAGAGCCTGACGGACTTTGCCAAGGCCAACAAGCAGCTGGTTATCAAGACCGGCGTCTTCGAAGGCAAGGCATTGGACGCAGCAGGAGTTGCCGCACTGGCAGCCCTCGAGTCCCGCGAACTGCAGCTCGCACGCGTTGCTGGTGTCCTCAAGGCTCCCGCATCTGCTGCTGCACGCATCATCGACGCTCTGCGCCTCAAGCTTGAAGAAGAGGGCGGCGCACCTGCACCGGCCGCTGAAGAAGCCCCGGCTGAAGAGGCTGCAACCGAGGAAGCTCCGGCTGCTGAAGAAGCACCGGCCGCTGCCGAAGCTGCAACCGAAGAGAACTAAGTTCTCCCCCCAAACAAACTCCGGTGCACGGAGCGGCATGATCCGGACGTGTGCCACCTAATGGAAGGACGCCACCATGGCGAAGCTCAGCAACGAAGAGCTCATTGAAGCTTTCAAGGAACTGACCATCATCGAGCTCTCCGAGTTCGTCAAGCTCTTCGAAGAGACCTTCGAAGTTACGGCTGCTGCTGTTGCAGTTGCTGGCCCCGCTGCCGGCGGTGCCGCTGAAGCTGCTGAAGAGAAGACCGACTTCGACGTCATCCTCGAATCTGCTGGCGACAAGAAGATCGCAGTGATCAAGGAAGTTCGCGCCATCACCTCCCTCGGCCTCAAGGAAGCCAAGGACCTGGTTGACAGCGCACCGAAGGCTGTTCTCGAAGGCGCCAACAAGGAAGCTGCCGAGAAGGCAAAGGCTCAGCTCGAAGAAGCTGGCGCAACGGTTACCCTCAAGTAACTCGTCTTGCTTGTGGAAGCCCCGCTCGTTCCAATCAAAGGAACGGGCGGGGCTTCCTGCGTTTAACAGCAACGCGGGGTCACTTATGGCCCATCCCGGAGGGGATTATGGGCCATAAGTGACCCCGCGTTGCTTTAAGACGGGTCGCTGATGTCCGCCACCACGGCGCCCAGGGCTGCGGTCAAGGCGTCTGCATCGACGAAGGCACTGCGCCCGTGAGCCCCTGCGCCCATGGAGATGCGTCGGCCCATAATGCTGGCGTCGGCATAGACCGGCCACGCCGTCGTGCTGCCCAGCGGAGTGATGGTCCCGCGTTCATATCCGGTGGCATCCAAGGCCACGTCCGCGGGCGGGAGAGACAACTTGTTCACGCCCACCAGCGCCCGCAATTTGGGCCAGGAGATTTGGCGGTCACCCGGAATCAGTGCGAACAAGAACGTCCCGTCACGGTGCTTCACCACCAAGGACTTCACAATGTCCGCAGGCGAAATGCCCAGGATGCCGGCCGCCTCTTCCAGGCTGCGCGCAGCCGGACGCTCGACTACGTCGACGTCCAGCCCGCGCGCGGCGGCATCAGCGAGGAAACGTTCGGCCCCGTCGGCCACATTGCCCGCCATCAGTCGCGGTACAGCAGGAGAGCTTCGCCCTGGCCCCCGCCACCGCATAGGGAAACCGCGGCTTTGCCCGTGCCCCGGCGGTTGAGTTCGTGGGCGGCGTGCAGCGCGAGCCGGGCGCCGGAAGCTCCGATGGGATGCCCCAACGCGATGGCACCGCCGTGGACGTTGCACTTCTCCAGCGGATAGTTCAGGTCCTTGAGCGACTGCACGGCAACGGAGCCGAATGCTTCGTTGATCTCGATGAAGTCCAGATCCTCGACAGTCCATCCGGCGCGCTTCAACGCCTGCGAGATCGCGTTGGAAGGCTGGGAGTGCAGCGAGTTGTCCGGTCCGGCGACTTGGCCCGGCTTTCCCACCACCGCCAGATAACTCAACCCGTTGTCGCGGGCGAAGCGGCGGCTCGTCAGAACAAGTGCGGAGGCGCCGTCGGACAGGGGAGAAGAGTTGCCCGCGGTGATGGTGCCGTCCGTTGCGAAAGCAGCCTTCAACGGCGCGAGGGTCTCCACCGTGGTGTTCGGGCGGACGCCTTCGTCGGTGCTGAGGACCAGCGGGTCCCCCTTGCGCTGCTTGACCTGCACGGGGGCGATTTCGACGTCGAAAATTCCGTCGGCGATCGCCGCAGCGGCGCGCTGGTGCGAAGCCGCCGCTACTTCGTCCTGGGCCTTGCGGTCGATGCCGAGGGTGACGTTCTTGGTTTCCGTGGACAAACCCATGGACTGCCCGTCGAAAGCGTCCGTAAGGCCGTCATGGGCGGCAACGTCCAGGGCCTGGATGGATCCGTAGGTCCAGCCTTGGCGGGATCCCGGCAACAGGTGCGGGGCGCGGGTCATCGATTCCTGGCCGCCGGCCACCACCACGGTGGCATCTCCGCTGCGGATCAAACGGGCAGCGTCGATGACTGCGGTCAGGCCGGAGAGGCAGACCTTGTTGATGGTCACAGCGGGGATGTTCCAGCCCACGCCCGCAGCGATTGCACTCTGGCGCGCCGGGTTCTGTCCGGCGCCGGCCTGGAGGACCTGCCCCATGATGACGGCATCGACTTGTTCGGCTTTCACCCCGCTTGCCGACAACGCGGCGCCAATGGCGTGAGCACCGAGTTCGACGGCGGTCAGGCCCGCCAATTGTCCGTTGAGGCGGCCCTGCGGAGTGCGGGAAGCGGCAAGAATGACGACATCGTTGTCGTCGGCGGAGTTGCTCATGGTCTCTCTTCCGGTCCGGGAGTGGTGTAGCAAGGCTATCGCGGTGTGTGCGCCAGCCTAACCATTAAACGGCGGGGGAGCTTTGGTCATTCCGTCCGGTGCGGGCTTCCTCGCTTGGGTGCCTGCGGCAACGGTGCTTGCAATCACGGACAATCTGGGGTAGACAGGAAGGCTGCTTTGCCGTATTGTAGATATTTGCGTCTTCCCTGTTAACCTTCAGCCTTCATATAGCGGTGGGCTTTACCTCTCAGCTGCGCCATTGACGTGCCGTTACTCAACGTGCACAGCCATGGACGGGCTGGGTCCGGGTCATATAGCGGAACCGGATTAAGTATCCTGCAGAGCACTCTGCGGAATGCAAACGGGGGAGATCTGAAAACGCCTGAAGGTCTGTGGAAGGATCCCTCTTGGTCGCCTCGAGCACCTCTAATAACGAAACCGCTAACACGGCAAGCACCGATGGTGCCACCCGTCGCCTCTCATTCGCAAAGATTCACGAACCACTTGATGTTCCGAATCTTCTCGCCCTGCAGACGGACAGCTTTGACTGGCTCGTCGGAAACGAACGCTGGCAGGCGCGGGTAGCGAAGGCTGTCGAGGAGGGCGACCTCAGCGTCGCCACCACCTCCGGACTTGCCGACATCTTCGAAGAGATCTCCCCTATCGAGGACTTCCAGGGCACCATGTCCCTGAGCTTCTCCGAGCCGGAGTTCGCTGATCCGAAGTACACCATGGCCGAATGCAAAGACCGTGACGCCACCTACTCGGCCCCGCTGTACGTCAAGGCCGAGTTCATGAACAACAACACGGGCGAAATCAAGCAGCAGACCGTGTTCATGGGCGACTTCCCCCTCATGACTGAGAAGGGTACGTTCGTCGTCAACGGCACCGAGCGTGTTGTTGTCTCCCAGCTGGTCCGTTCCCCGGGTGCCTACTTCGAGCGCGCCGCTGACAAGACCAGTGACAAGGACATCTTCACCGCGAAGATCATCCCATCCCGTGGTGCTTGGTTCGAGCTCGAAATCGACAAGCGCGACCAGGTCGGTGTCCGCCTCGACCGCAAGCGCAAGCAGTCGGTAACGGTTCTCCTGAAGGCCCTCGGCTGGACCGAAGGCCAGATCCTGGAAGAGTTCGGCCAGTACGACTCCATGCGCGCGACGCTGGAGAAGGACGCCACCGAGACCCGCGAAGACGCGCTTCTGGACATCTACCGCAAGCTGCGTCCGGGCGAGCCGCCCACAGTCGAGGCTGCCCAGTCCCTGCTGGACAACCTGTACTTCAACCCCAAGCGCTACGATCTGGCCAAGGTTGGCCGTTACAAGATCAACCGCAAGCTTGGCATCGACCGCTCCCTTGGTGACAAGGAAGCATCGGTCCTGCACGTTGAAGACATCGTTGCCATGATCAAGTTCCTCGTTGCGCTCCACGCCGGCGAGAAGACCATCATGGGCAAGCGCGACGGCGAAGACCACGAGCTCCGCGTCGACATCGATGACATCGACCACTTCGGCAACCGTCGCATCCGCGCCGTGGGCGAACTGATCGAGAACCAGGTCCGCACCGGTCTGTCCCGCATGGAACGCGTCGTCCGCGAACGCATGACCACGCAGGACGTCGAGGCCATTACGCCGCAGACGCTGATCAACATCCGTCCCGTTGTGGCAGCGATCAAGGAGTTCTTCGGAACGTCCCAGCTGTCCCAGTTCATGGACCAGAACAACCCGCTCTCGGGTCTGACCCACAAGCGCCGCCTGTCGGCACTTGGCCCGGGTGGTCTGTCCCGTGACCGCGCAGGCATGGAAGTTCGAGACGTTCACCCGTCCCACTACGGACGTATGTGCCCCATCGAAACCCCTGAAGGTCCGAACATCGGTCTGATCGGTTCGCTGGCTTCCTACGGCCGCATCAACCCGTTCGGCTTCATCGAGACCCCGTACCGCAAGGTGTCCAACGGTGTTGTCTCCGACGACGTCGAATACCTGACGGCAGATGACGAAGCCGAGGTCCTTATCGCACAGGCCAACGCTCCGCTGGATGCTGACAAGAAGTTCTCCGAGGAGACCGTCCTTGTCCGTGCCCGTGGTGGTGGAGGCGAGCCCGTTCTGGTGCCCGCTGCAGATGTCCAGTTCATGGACGTTTCCCCGCGCCAGATGGTGTCCGTTGCAACGGCACTGATCCCGTTCCTCGAGCATGACGATGCCAACCGTGCACTCATGGGTGCCAACATGCAGCGCCAGGCCGTGCCGCTGGTCCGTTCCGAGGCTCCTTTCGTGGGCACCGGCATGGAGCGCGCAGCAGCCGTCGACGCCGGTGACGTTGTCATCGCGAAGAAGGCAGGTGTGGTCACCGAGGTTTCCGCCGAGCTCGTTGTCATGATCAACGACGACGGTACCGAGACCAACTACCGCATCAACAAGTTCGCCCGTTCCAACCAGGGCAACTGCTACAACCACCGTGTCCTGGTCAACGAAGGCCAGCGCCTGGAGGTTGGCGGCATCATCGCTGACGGTCCCGCAACGGACCAGGGTGAGCTCGCCCTCGGAAAGAACCTGCTCGTGGCATTCATGTCATGGGAAGGCCACAACTTCGAGGACGCCATCATCCTTTCGCAGCGCATTGTTGCCGAGGACGTTCTTTCCTCCATCCACATCGAGGAGCACGAAATCGATGCCCGCGACACCAAGCTTGGTGCCGAGGAAATCACCCGTGACATCCCCAACGTGTCCGAGGAAGTCCTGGCAGGCCTGGACGAGCGCGGCATCATCCACATCGGTGCCGAGGTTGAAGCAGGCGACATCCTGGTAGGCAAGGTCACCCCCAAGGGTGAAACCGAACTGACCCCGGAAGAACGCCTTCTGCGCGCCATCTTCGGTGAGAAGTCCCGCGAAGTCCGCGACACCTCCCTGAAGGTGCCCCACGGCGAGTCCGGTACGGTCATCGGCGTGCGCGTCTTCGACCGCGACAACGACGACGAACTGCCCCCGGGCGTGAACCAGCTGGTCCGCGTCTACGTTGCAGCCAAGCGCAAGATCACCGACGGCGACAAGCTCGCCGGCCGTCACGGCAACAAGGGTGTTATCTCCAAGATCCTTCCGGTCGAGGACATGCCCTTCCTTGCAGACGGTACCCCGGTGGACATCGTCCTGAACCCGCTTGGTGTTCCGGGTCGAATGAACGTTGGCCAGGTTCTGGAAACCCACCTCGGTTGGGTTGCCAAGACCGGTTGGAAGATCGAAGGCGAGCCGGAGTGGGTCAAGAACCTCCCGAACCTGCCCCGTGAAACCGGCCAGACCACCGTTGCCACCCCGGTGTTCGATGGCGCCCGTGAAGAAGAAATCACCGGCCTGCTTGACTCCACCAACGTGACCCGCGATGGCGACCGCCTGATCGACTCCTCCGGCAAGACCCGTCTGTTCGACGGCCGCTCCGGCGAGCCGTTCCCGGACCCTATCTCCGTCGGTTACATGTACATCCTGAAGCTCCACCACCTGGTGGACGACAAGATCCACGCCCGCTCCACCGGCCCGTACTCCATGATCACGCAGCAGCCGCTGGGTGGTAAGGCACAGTTCGGTGGCCAGCGCTTCGGTGAAATGGAAGTGTGGGCGCTCGAAGCCTACGGTGCCGCCTACACGCTTCAGGAACTCCTCACGATCAAGTCCGATGACATCCATGGTCGTGTGAAGGTCTACGAAGCCATCGTCAAGGGCGAAAACATCCCTGAGCCTGGCGTTCCCGAGTCCTTCAAGGTCTTGATCAAGGAAATGCAGTCGTTGTGCCTGAACGTGGAAGTTCTTTCCACGGACGGAACCACCATCGAGATGCGTGACTCTGATGACGCAGTCTTCACGGCTGCGGAAGAACTGGGTATCGATCTGTCCCGCGCAGAGCCCAGTTCCGTAGAAGAGGTCTAGCAGCGGTTCCGGCGGGCGGTGCTCAACCACTGTCCGCCGGATCAGCTCCCTCTTCCCGTAACCAAGACTTCAGAATTTAGAGAACAAGAGAGAACAGGGACCATATGTCCAGCGAATCCTCCTTCGGCCTCATGCAGATCGGCCTCGCCACCGCGGAAGACATCCGTGGCTGGTCTTACGGTGAGGTCAAGAAGCCGGAAACCATCAACTACCGCACGCTCAAGCCCGAGAAGGACGGCCTCTTCTGCGAGAAGATCTTCGGCCCGTCCCGCGACTGGGAATGCTACTGCGGCAAGTACAAGCGCGTGCGCTTCAAGGGCATCATTTGCGAGCGTTGTGGCGTTGAAGTCACCCGCGCCAAGGTGCGCCGTGAGCGCATGGGCCACATCGAGCTGGCTGCGCCTGTAACCCACATCTGGTACTTCAAGGGCGTTCCTTCGCGCTTGGGCTACCTTTTGGACCTGGCACCGAAGGACCTTGAGAAGGTCATCTACTTCGCTGCCTACATGATCACCAGCGTTGACACCGAAAGCCGTCACGCCGAACTGCCGAACCTCCAGGTTGAGCACGACCTCGAGAAGAAGCAGATGATCGACAACCGCGACAGCGACATCGCCACGATCGCCCGCGACCTTGAAGACGAGCTTGCCCGTCTTGAAGGCGAAGGTGCCAAGGCTGCCGACAAGAAGAAGGCCCGCGACTCCGCAGACCGCCAGATGGCGAACGTCCGCAAGCGTGCCGACGCCGACATCGAGCGCCTCGAGCAGGTCTGGGACCGCTTCAAGAACCTCAAGGTCGCTGACCTTGAAGGTGACGAAGGCCTTTACCGCGAACTGCGCGACCGCTACGGTCTGTACTTCGAGGGCTCCATGGGTGCCGAGGCCATCAAGAAGCGCCTCGAAACCTTCGACATGCAGGCTGAGGCCGAGGCCCTGCGCGACACCATCCAGAACGGCAAGGGCCAGCGCAAGACGCGTGCCCTGAAGCGCCTGAAGGTTGTCAACGCATTCCTGACCACCAACAACAGCCCGCTGGGCATGGTCCTCGACGCCGTCCCGGTGATCCCGCCGGAACTGCGCCCGATGGTCCAGCTCGATGGTGGCCGCTTCGCGACCTCCGACCTCAACGACCTCTACCGTCGTGTGATCAACCGCAACAACCGCCTCAAGCGCCTGCTTGACCTCGGTGCTCCGGAGATCATCGTCAACAACGAGAAGCGCATGCTTCAGGAAGCTGTTGACAGCCTCTTCGACAACGGTCGTCGTGGCCGCCCCGTCACCGGTCCGGGCAACCGTCCGCTGAAGTCCCTGAGCGACATGCTCAAGGGCAAGCAGGGTCGTTTCCGCCAGAACCTGCTCGGCAAGCGCGTTGACTACTCCGGCCGTTCGGTCATCGTTGTCGGCCCGCAGCTGAAGCTGCACCAGTGTGGTCTGCCCAAGCAGATGGCCCTGGAGCTCTTCAAGCCGTTCGTGATGAAGCGCCTGGTTGACCTCAACCACGCCCAGAACATCAAGTCGGCAAAGCGCATGGTCGAGCGCTACCGTCCGCAGGTCTGGGACGTGCTGGAAGAGATCATCACCGAACACCCGGTGCTGCTCAACCGTGCACCTACCCTGCACCGCCTCGGCATCCAGGCCTTCGAACCGCAGCTTGTGGAAGGCAAGGCAATCCAGCTTCACCCGCTGGTTTGTGGCGCCTTCAACGCTGACTTCGATGGCGACCAGATGGCAGTCCACCTGCCGCTGAGCCCGGAAGCCCAGGCCGAAGCACGCATCCTGATGCTGTCCTCGAACAACATCCTGAAGCCGTCCGATGGCCGTCCGGTGACCCTGCCTTCGCAGGATATGATCATCGGTCTGTACCACCTGACCACCAAGCGCGTCGGTTCCGCCGGCGAAGGCCGCATCTTCTCCTCGGTTTCGGAAGCGATCATGGCGTACGACGCCCGTGAGCTGCACCTGAACTCCCAGGTCAAGATCCGCCTGGACGACTTCGTGCCGTTCGCGGGTTGGGAAGCCCCGGAAGGTTGGGAGCCCGGTCAGCCGGCTCTCGTCGAAACCTCCCTCGGCCAGGTCATCTTCAACCAGACCCTGCCTGAGGACTACCCCTGGGTTGAGGCTGTTGCGGACAAGGGCGAACTGTCCCGGATCGTCAACGACCTCGCAGAGCGCTACCCGAAGGTTGTTACGGCGGCAACGCTGGACAACTTGAAGGACGCCGGCTTCTACTGGGCCACCCGTTCGGGTGTCACGGTTGCCATCTCGGACATCGAGGTTCCGTCCTCCAAGCCGGGCATCCTTGCCGGTTACGAGGGCATGGCCGCCAAGATCCAGGGCCAGTACGACAAGGGCCTGATCGACGACGACGAGCGTCGCCAGGAACTGATCGAGATCTGGAACAAGGCAACCAACGAGATCGCCCAGGCGATGCGCGACAGCCTGTCCCCGATGAACACCATCAACCGCATGGTGTCCTCCGGTGCACGTGGTAACTGGATGCAGGTCCGCCAGATCGCGGGTATCCGTGGTCTTGTGGCCAACCCGAAGGGTGAGATCATCCCGCGTCCGATCAAGTCCTCCTACCGTGAGGGCCTGTCGGTGCTGGAATACTTCATCGCCACGCACGGTGCCCGTAAGGGTCTGGCCGACACCGCCCTGCGTACCGCCAACTCGGGTTACCTGACCCGTCGTCTGGTGGACGTTTCGCAGGACGTCATCGTCCGTGAAGAGGACTGTGGCACCGAGCGCGGTCTGGTCACCCCGATCGCCGTGCCGGATTCCAACGGTGAGCTCGTCCTGGACGAGAACGTCGAGAACAGCGCCTACGCACGTACGCTGGCTGTCGACGTCGTCGATGCCCAGGGCAACGTCCTGGCTCCGGCCGGTACCGACTGCGGCGACGTCGTCATCGACCAGCTGCTGGCTGCAGGCATTACCGAGGTCAAGGTCCGCTCCGTACTCACCTGTGAGTCCAAGGTCGGCACCTGTGCACTGTGCTACGGCCGTTCGCTGGCCACCGGCAAGACCGTGGACATCGGCGAGGCCGTGGGCATCATCGCCGCACAGTCCATCGGTGAGCCCGGTACCCAGCTGACCATGCGTACGTTCCACACCGGTGGTGCTGTTTCTGCCGGTGGTGGCGACGACATCACCCAGGGTCTGCCCCGTATCCAGGAGCTCTTCGAAGCCCGTACTCCGAAGGGTGTCGCACCGATTGCTGAAGCAGCCGGCCGCATCACCATCGAAGAGTCCGAGCGCCAGATGCGCCTGGTGATCACTCCGGACGATGGTTCCGAAGAGATCGCCTACCCGGTACTGCGCCGTTCACGCCTTCTCATCGAAGATGGCGAGCACGTCAGCGTCGGCCAGAAGCTGATCAACGGTCCGGTGGACCCGAAGCAGGTTCTGCGCATCATGGGGCCGCGTGCGGCACAGAAGTTCCTCGTGGACGAAGTGCAGGGTGTGTACCGCAGCCAGGGTATTGGTATCCATGACAAGCACGTCGAGGTTATCGTCCGCCAGATGCTGCGCCGCGTGACCGTCATCGAGTCCGGCGACTCCGACCTGCTCCCCGGTGAGCTGGCAGAGCGCGCCCGCTTTGAGGACGAGAACCGTCGCGTCGTATCCGAGGGCAAGGCACCGGCTTCCGGCCGTCCGGAACTCATGGGTATCACCAAGGCTTCCTTGGCTACCGAGTCCTGGCTGTCGGCCGCTTCCTTCCAGGAGACCACCCGCGTCCTGACGCAGGCGGCCATGGAAGGCAAGAGCGATCCTCTGCTCGGCCTGAAGGAAAACGTCATCATCGGTAAGCTCATCCCGGCTGGTACGGGCTTGCCCCGCTACACGGAAGTCACTGTGGAGCCGACGGAAGAAGCAAAGGCAAGCCTGTTCACGGGCCCCAGCGCTTTCACCGACTTCTCCTATGACGCCCTGGGTGGCGACGGCGCTCCCGAGTTCCACGCCATCCCGCTGGATGACTACGATCTCGGCAACGACTTCCGCTGATCCGTTCGGCAGTAGTCACGTCAGTGACAACCGGGTCCCGTACTCCTTTGTGGGTGCGGGGCCCGGTTCGTTAACGGCAGGATGCGTCCCGGGTCGCCGGGGGAGGAGGACGACGGCGGCAGCTGCCTTCCGCCGTCGTCCTCCATACACCCGATTAAGGCTCCAGATCAAGCCGTGCTAGACTTTTGGTAATTGTTCTGTGTGGCAGTGGATGAAGGCCGCCGCAGCATCATTTTGGTTTTGTTCTCATGGTGCTGGGTGGAGCCTGTTTCCGGGTTGCGGGCAACATGCGCAACGAATGCCGCACTTTTGCACGCCTACCGGAGTTTTCGGCCGGCTGCACGAGCAACGCCAAAGTTCCCACGTTTACACAGGCTGGCGCCCGTGTGTGGGGGCAGAGATCAAACAACGGAGAACACGAAAGTGCCTACGATTAACCAGCTGGTCCGCAAGGGCCGCACGCCGAAGGTCTCCAAGACCAAGGCTCCCGCGCTGAAGGGCAGCCCGATGCGTCGCGGTGTTTGCACCCGCGTTTACACCACCACCCCCAAGAAGCCGAACTCGGCCCTTCGTAAGGTGGCACGTGTGCGCCTCAACGGTGGCGTGGAAGTTACCGCTTACATCCCCGGTGTTGGCCACAACCTCCAGGAGCACTCCATCGTGCTCGTTCGTGGTGGTCGTGTGAAGGACCTCCCGGGTGTCCGCTACAAGATTGTCCGTGGCGCACTCGACACCCAGGGTGTCAAGAACCGCAAGCAGGCCCGCAGCCGTTACGGCGCAAAGATGGAGAAGAAGTAATATGCCTCGCAAGGGTCCGGCCCCGAAGCGGCCGCTAGTTTCCGATCCCGTTTACGGCTCCCCGTTGGTCACGCAGCTGATCAACAAGGTTCTGGTTGACGGCAAGAAGTCCACCGCAGAGCGCATCGTTTACGGCGCCCTCGAAGGTGCACGTGCCAAGTCCGGCGGCGACCCCGTTGCCGCCCTCAAGAAGGCCATGGACAACGTCAAGCCTTCCCTCGAGGTGCGTTCACGCCGCGTTGGTGGCGCCACCTACCAGGTTCCGGTTGAGGTCAAGCCGGGCCGCTCCACCGCCCTCGCTCTGCGTTGGCTCGTGGGCTACTCCAAGGCCCGCCGGGAGAAGACCATGACCGAGCGCCTCCAGAACGAAATCCTGGATGCCTCGAACGGTCTCGGTGCCGCTGTCAAGCGTCGCGAAGACACCCACAAGATGGCCGAGTCGAACAAGGCCTTCGCACACTACCGCTGGTAAAACTTCCCGAACGCCGCCGGCTCCACCGAGCCGGCGGCGGACGTGTAGTCCATCCGAAAGGGAGACCCCGTGGCACAGGACGTGCTTACCGACCTTAACAAGGTCCGCAATATCGGCATCATGGCCCACATCGATGCCGGCAAGACCACCACTACCGAGCGCATCCTGTTCTACACGGGTGTGAACCACAAGATCGGCGAGACGCACGACGGCGCCTCGACGACCGACTGGATGGAACAGGAAAAGGAACGCGGCATCACTATCACGTCTGCCGCCGTGACTTGCTTCTGGAACCAGAACCAGATCAACATCATCGACACCCCGGGCCACGTGGACTTCACGGTCGAGGTTGAGCGCTCCCTGCGCGTCCTCGACGGCGCAGTCGCAGTGTTCGACGGCAAGGAAGGCGTGGAGCCGCAGTCCGAGACTGTTTGGCGCCAGGCTGACAAGTACAACGTTCCGCGTATCTGCTTCGTCAACAAGATGGACAAGCTGGGTGCCGACTTCTACTTCACCGTAGACACCATCATTTCCCGCCTTGGTGCCAAGCCGCTGGTCATGCAGCTGCCGATCGGTGCCGAGAACGACTTCATCGGTGTGGTTGACCTCCTCGAAATGCGCGCCCTGGTTTGGCCTGGCGACGCAAAGGGTGACGTCACCATGGGCGCTTCCTACGAAGTGCAGGAAATCCCGGCGGACCTCCAGGCCAAGGCCGAGGAGTACCGTGCACAGCTCGTTGAGACTGTGGCCGAGGCTTCCGAAGAACTCATGGAGAAGTACCTCGAAGGTGAAGAACTCACCCTTGAGGAACTCAAGGCCGGCATCCGCAAGATGACCATCAACTCCGAGCTGTACCCCGTGTTCTGTGGCTCTGCCTTCAAGAACCGCGGTGTCCAGCCGATGCTTGACGCTGTTGTCGACTTCCTGCCGAACCCGCTCGACGTCCCGCCGATGATCGGTCACGATCCCCGCGACGAAGAGAAGGAACTCACCCGTAAGCCTTCTGCTGACGAGCCGTTCTCGGCCCTCGCCTTCAAGATTGCTGCGCACCCGTTCTTCGGTCAGCTGACGTTCGTCCGCGTGTACTCCGGTCACGTTGAGGCCGGCGCCCAGGTGGTCAACTCCACCAAGGGCAAGAAGGAACGTATCGGCAAGCTGTTCCAGATGCACGCCAACAAGGAAATGCCCGTTGAGGGCGCTACCGCCGGCCACATCTACGCAGCCATCGGTCTGAAGGACACCACCACGGGCGACACCCTGTGCGATGCCAACAACCAGATCGTCCTCGAGTCCATGAGCTTCCCGGAGCCCGTGATCTCGGTTGCCATCGAGCCCAACACCAAGGGTGACCAGGAGAAGCTCTCCACGGCCATCCAGAAGCTCTCCGCTGAGGACCCGACCTTCCAGGTCTCCCTCAACGAAGACACGGGCCAGACCATCATCGCCGGCATGGGCGAGCTCCACCTGGACATCCTGGTGGACCGCATGCGCCGCGAATTCAAGGTCGAGGCAAACGTCGGCAAGCCGCAGGTTGCTTACCGCGAAACCATCAAGCGCGCAGTCGAGCGTCATGACTACACGCACAAGAAGCAGACCGGTGGTTCGGGTCAGTTCGCAAAGATCCAGATTGCGATCGAACCGATGGACACCGCTTCGGGCGAGCTGTACGAGTTCGAGAACAAGGTCACTGGTGGCCGCGTTCCGCGCGAATACATCCCGTCTGTCGACGCCGGTATCCAGGATGCACTGAACGACGGCGTCCTGGCCGGTTACCCGGTTGTCGGCATCAAGGCCACGCTGATCGACGGCGCGTCCCACGATGTTGACTCCTCGGAAATGGCGTTCAAGATCGCCGGCCGTATGGCTTTCAAGGAAGCTGCACGCAAGGCGAACCCTGTTCTGCTTGAACCGCTGATGGATGTTGAGGTCCGCACACCTGAGGAATACATGGGTGATGTTATTGGTGACCTGAACGCCCGCCGTGGCCAGATGCAGTCCATGGAAGACGCAGCAGGTGTGAAGGTTATCCGTGCACACGTTCCGCTGTCCGGCATGTTCGGCTACATCGGTGACCTGCGGTCCAAGACCCAGGGTCGCGCTGTGTACTCCATGACGTTCAACAGCTACGCGGAGGTCCCGAAGGCAGTAGCCGACGAGATCATCCAGAAAACCCGCGGCGAGTAATCTCCCGGTAACGGATGCAATTCCGGTATCGGGAAGGCATCTAAGCGCATGAGGCGGGGCTGTGGCGAGAGCTGCAGCCCGGCCCCTGCGCAAACAGACTCGAGGAACTATCATTGGTTCCTGAATCTGCAATTTCATCAAAACCAAGCCCCCAAGTAGACTTGCTAAAGTTTCTGCCGCGAAAAGCGCGGCCGAGGAGCACTTCACTTGAAATCGTTCTAGGAGGAACCTGTGGCAAAGGCAAAGTTCGAGCGGACTAAGCCGCACGTCAACATCGGCACCATTGGTCACGTTGACCACGGTAAGACGACGCTGACTGCCGCCATTTCCAAGGTGCTGTACGACCAGTACCCGGATCTCAACGAGCAGCGCGACTTCGCGTCGATCGACTCCGCTCCGGAAGAGCGCCAGCGCGGTATTACCATCAACATCTCCCACGTGGAGTACCAGACCGAGAAGCGCCACTACGCACACGTAGACGCCCCGGGTCACGCTGACTACATCAAGAACATGATCACCGGTGCTGCCCAGATGGACGGCGCAATCCTCGTGGTTGCCGCAACCGATGGTCCGATGGCTCAGACCCGTGAGCACGTTCTGCTCGCCCGCCAGGTTGGTGTTCCCTACCTGCTGGTCGCACTGAACAAGTCCGACATGGTTGATGACGAAGAACTCCTCGACCTCGTCGAAATGGAAGTTCGTGAGCTCCTGAGCTCGCAGGGCTTCGATGGCGATGAGGCTCCGGTTGTTCGCGTTTCCGGCCTCAAGGCTCTGGAAGGCGACCCGGTTTGGGTCAAGTCCGTTCAGGACCTGATGGCAGCTGTCGACGAGTCCGTTCCGGACCCCGTACGTGACCGCGACAAGCCGTTCCTGATGCCGATCGAAGACGTCTTCACGATCACCGGTCGTGGCACCGTTGTTACGGGCCGCGCCGAGCGTGGAACCCTCGCCATCAACTCCGAGGTCGAGATCGTCGGCATCCGCCCGGTCCAGAAGACCACGGTTACCGGTATCGAGATGTTCCACAAGCAGCTCGACGAAGCATGGGCCGGCGAGAACTGTGGCCTCCTGCTCCGTGGTCTGAAGCGCGACGATGTCGAGCGTGGCCAGGTTGTCGTCAAGCCGGGTTCCATCACCCCGCACACCGACTTCGAGGCAAACGTCTACATCCTGTCCAAGGACGAAGGCGGACGTCACAACCCGTTCTACTCCAACTACCGCCCGCAGTTCTACTTCCGTACCACGGACGTAACCGGCGTTATCACCCTGCCGGAAGGCACGGAAATGGTTATGCCTGGCGACAACACTGAGATGACCGTTGCGCTCATCCAGCCGATCGCTATGGAAGAGGGCCTCGGCTTCGCTATCCGTGAAGGCGGCCGCACCGTTGGTTCGGGACGTGTCACCAAGATCATCAAGTAGTCATTGCTTGTAGATCGGTGATTTCCCGGCATAGCCGGTAGATTGCTCGGAAGAACCCCATCGCTTCTGCGGTGGGGTTCTTCTTTGCTATCATTTATCTATCGAATGGATAAAAACGCAACGCGGGGTCACTTATGGCCCTTTGGGAGACCCTTTATGGGCCATAAGTGACCCCGCGTTGTTTTGCTTTCTAGCTGGCTGATGCCCGACTGCCAGTAGCCCCGAGGAGTTGCCGTGAACGCCCTGCTGATTGTGATGCTGCTTGCCATAACTGCAGTTGTCAGTAACGCCCTGGGCCGCAGGCAGGGCCGCAAAACTCCGCTCAGGAACGCAGAAGGCTCTGGAACCCTGGATCCGCAGTCCTACCATGCGGGTTTCCTGGCGGGGCATATGGCCGGGTGGCGGGACGCGGAGGCCAAGCGCCAGGGGAGTGTCCCACCGCCGACGCAGCCACACCCGACGCAGTGGGCCCGCCCGGCTCCCATGCGCCCGGCTCCCGTTCAGCCAACACCTGCACGGCCAGCCCCACTACCGCCGGCTCCGCTCCCATCCGCTCCGCTCCCGTCCGCCCCGCTTCCGCCCGCCACAGTCGGTATTCCCGTGCAGGGTCCACCCGTCACACGGGAGTCACCGGCGGAGGTGGCAGCACGCAAGGCCAAGCGGGACCAGCAGAACATCAATATCACCCTCTACGTCGCCAGCCTCCTGCTGGTTGCCGCGGGGGCATTGTTCGTAGGGACCAGCCTCCCGGAGCTGTTGCGTTTCGTGGGGATCTGGTTCATCACGGCCCTGTTCTATGTGTCCGGACTGATCATTCATGCCAAGGTCCCGCGCTTGCGGGCCGCTGCCACGGCATTCGTGGGAACAGGACTCGCTCTCATTCCGGTCACCGGGCTGGCAATGTACAACTTTGCGCTCCACAGCGGGCCCGCCGCGTGGCTGGTCACGTCACTATTGGGAACCGCTGTGTATGCCTACACGGCGGTAAAGCTGGACAACAAGGTCCTGGCCTTCCTGTCGCTCAGCTTCGTAGTTTCCACCGCGTGGTCTGGTGTCTCCGTCCTTGGCGGGGCGTTGGTCTGGTATTTCACGGCGCTGATCGGAGTTGCCATACTCCTCACGCTGGCAGCATTGCTGCGGCCACGCTGGATGCCACCTTTGTACGTCCGCCCGTTGATGATGCTGCACCCGTATGTGGTTCCACTGGTTGGGTTGGCCGTAACGCTGACTCCGCACCTTCTGGCAAAGGGGGAGTACGCGCTGGTCATGCTGATGTGCGGCAGCTACTTCGCCGTCATGGGTGCCATCCCGCGGGCGCGCTATAGGGTCCAGCATGTCTATGCTGCGCGGCTTGCCTTAACGCTGGCTCTCACGGGCCTGGTCTGGGATATCTCTTCCGATATCAGCACAGTGCTCTTTGCCGTGGTTATCTGCCTGGGTGTCCAAGCCATGGGGATGGCCTTCGCCGGTGCGAGGTTTGCTCCCCGCCTCTGGTGGAACGATGCTTTGTCATGCTTGGCTCTGCAGTTGCTTTCCTCAGCCGTCCTGACGGTTGTGCTGGGGTTGGGCACATTTGACGTGCCTGTCCACCTTCCGTTGGCAGTGACCATGCTGACTGCGATGGTGTTGGGCTGGAAGCTGCGCCGCGGTGCGGAGTTTGCCCCTGCGGCTGTCCTTGGAGCGGCCTTGGCGCTCAGTGGATTGCTGGGTGCCTGGCCTGTCACGGTGCTCGTGGGCTCTGCTGCGGTGTTCTGGTTCTTGCTGGCGATGGTCAGGACGGACTATCGCCGGCAGCTTGTCCTTGTCGGACGGATCGCCCTGACGATCGCTGCTCCGGCCGCCGTGGCTGCCTTGTTCGAAGGCAGCCCGGACAGGGTGGCCTTCTCAGTGGTGGCGTTCGTGGCCGCGGCAGCGGTGCAGCAGTTGGTGAATGCGGTGCTGGCACGCAGCGGAACCCGGGTTCTGGCGCCGCAGTCTTCCGTTGCGGGGTTCGGCGCAGCTGCAATGGCGGGACTCCTCATGCTGCCGGTATTTGATGACACCCCAGGCCGCACGCTCGTCGCCATGGCGCTGCTGTGGGTCCTGGGTGCGGGGGTGGCATCGGGGATGTTGTTGTTCCGCGGTGCCCGCACTGTGCAACACGGACCGACTCCATGGAACCTGTCCGTGGGTGAAATCCTGGCTCCGTCGACTGCCTTGCTGACGGGAACCCTGGCGGTGGCGACCGTTTCGGTGGGCTTGGGAAACCTGGTTCTTGTGGTCGCCGTCGCCTACTTCTGCGCAACTGCCCTGAGGCTTGCCCATTCCTTCCGTCGGCAGCTGTATTGGTGGGTGGCTCGCGCGGCAGGCACCCTCCTGGCGGCATCAGCCTACGCCGATGCAACAGAGCATGGTTGGCGTGTCCTCCTGGCGGGCGAGCTGCCGACGGTCCCCTTGGTGCTCGTGTTTGCAGCTGCCCTGCAATTGGCGCTGCCCTTGCGCGGATCCAGCCGGCGCCGGTTCCCGGCGGAGTCGATGATCGACGCCGCCGCGGTGCTGGGAGTGATGGCCGCTGCCACGATTGTCCTCACAACGGGCGGCTGGGCGGTTCACCCTTTCCTGCACAACAGCTGGCAACCCGGCCTTGCCGCAGCGGCGACCGCCCTTGCCGCGATTCTGTGCGGTGTGGTCCTGCGCCGCCACCCTGGCGCGTGGCTCTTCGCCCCAATAGCGTGCACGCTTCTTCTTCTCCTTCGGATCGGTAATGTCCGGGACGTCGAAGTTCTGTTGGGCATCTTCGCCGCTTATGGCGCTTTCATGGCATGGACGGTTCGGGACCGGGTTCTTCGCGGCGGGTACCTGATCGGGGTCCGCGTACTGCTCACGGCTTTCACGGGATTGGTGGTCTTCGACTCCTCGGATTCAACGACCGCCGCGACCATCGCCTTGGCTGTGGTCCTGTTGGTGCAGCACGGAGTGACGTTGCTCCTGCGCTCGTTCAGCGTGGACATCGCTTTCCAGGGTGGCACCTTCGTGGCAACGTTGGGTGCCCAACTCCTCCTGCCGCTGGCCTACTTGGCCGTCGGGGATTACGACGGCGGTGGCCGTTGGGTGGTCCTGCTCGGCTTGGTCATCGTCCCGGCGTGTGCTGCTTTGGCTTCGCGTTTGTTGGGTGCGAGGGGTTTGCCCGGGATTCTCTGCGCATACCTTGGGGTCGTTGCGGTCATCGGGGGAGTGCTGGCAGCAGGTCCGGCGCTGCGCTTCCCGCCGGCCACCTGGCTCTATCAGCCCCTATTGGACAAGTCCCAGGTTCCCGTGGTTTTGCTGGGACTGGCTCTGGCGCTTGTTGTCGGCCGGGCCATGATCGCAGCCCGACCGGTCGGGACTGCAGGAGTGGACATCCTTGCGCGCTGGTTCTGGTTGGTTTCCTCGCTGGCCATGGTGGTCACCGGAGGACTGTTGGCCCTGGCTGTTTCCCCTGGACTCAGCGGTTTGTCCGCCCTTGTTCTTGCCCTCGTCCTGTTTGCGGCCTCGCACCTGGAACGCGTGCCTGCCCTGTACGCATCGGCGGCTCCGTCCCTGCTGCTTGGTGCGGTACCCGCCGTCGGGGGCTTGCTGGAGGGCCTGCCGCCCGGCGTCTGGACGGCCTATGCCCCTTGGCTTGTGGGTGCCGCGGGCTCCGCTGTGCTCCTTTACGCCGTGAAGGTGTTTGGTGGCCCGGCCATCCGAGGCGAACTCTGGCGGCAGTGGGCCCTGGCTGCCACGGCGGCTGTGGCTCTCGCGTTGTCGGCCGTTGTCGGAATGGGGCGTGATGAAACATCCTTGGCCGCTTTCGGGCTCGTGTCCGCGCTGGGCGTGCTGGTGGTGGCTGAGGTTCCACAGGGCAAATGGCTTGCCGGCGAAGTGGCGGCGTTGGCCTCCGTTGCCGCACTGCAACGGGCGGTCCTGTTCGTGGACGGGGCCAGGCCGGACTGGTTCTGGACAATGCAGTGGTACGTGGCAGCAGCTGCTGTTATGGCAGGGCTGCGCTACATCAAGGTTCAGCGCAGGGACGGCCTGTGGCGGCTATGCCTGGGAGCAGGGATACTGTCGTTTACATCGCTCGCGACCATCTTTGGCGGTACAACGGCGCAGCAACTGTATGTTCTGGTGGCCCACGTGCTGCTGCTTGCGGCGGGTCTTGTCGTAGCTGATCGCCTGCCGGTGGTTTGGGGTGCCGGCGGCGTGGTGCTGAGCATCATGTGGGCCCTCCGCAGCTACGCCTTCGCGATGCTGGCGCTGGTTGCGGTGGCACTTATCGTCCTCGCGGTCTGGCGCTTGAACCGCAAGCCGCCCGGTCCCGCAGATCCGTCCGGTAGTGGGGGCGCGGACCAGCCTGCGGCCTCGCAGGGCCACGGCGGCATCCGATAGGCTGGCAGTTCAAGGAGAGGAGCGCGGCATGGAATTCCTGATTTTCCTGGCAGTCATAGCTGGTGTTGGTGGTGCGGTGCTGTGGGGACGCAAGAACTTCCGGCAAGAGATCGACAGGGCCAAGCGCATCCGCCGGGCGAACAAGAACCAGTAGCTTCCTGTGTCAGCCAGACGATCCGGCCAACCAGAGCAGCAATTTAACCTGCCTGCGCTACATCCCGTGTCGTCGTGCATGGGCCAAAGCGCGGAACCAGTAGAACGACTCCTTCGGGGTCCGCTCCAACGTCTCGAAGTCCACATGGACCAGGCCGAACCGCTGCGAGTAGCCCGCGGCCCACTCAAAGTTGTCCAGCAGGGTCCAGACGTAGTAGCCGCGCAGATCCACCCCTTCCGCCACGCCGCCCGGGCCGGCTGCCGTGACGGCGTGTCCCAAGTGCTCAGCCAGATAGGTGATGCGGTTGGTGTCCTGGATGGCCCCGTCCACGTGGGCCGGCTCCGGAAAGCTGGCGCCGCCCTCCGTGATGTACACAGGGGGCAGGGCAGAGCCATACCGCTCGTTCATTTCCTGGAGCACCGTGGCGAGCTGCTCAGGTGCCTCGGGCCAGCCGAAGCCTGTGGTTTCGTATTCCTGGTAGGCAGCCAGGTGGAACGGAACGTTGCCCATCTCTTCTGCCTGCCCTGTGGGTATCTCGGCAGGCCCGCGTCCGGAAGCCACTTTGATGGGGTAGTAGTAATTCAGTCCATAGAAATCCAGGGGCTGGCTGATGGTCTCAAGATCGCCGTCGAGTACCGGACCCAGGGAGCGGAACCAGGGCCACAGAGGAAGTGACGGCTTGGGGTATTGGCCCAAGAGGACTGCATCGGCGTAGATGCGGTTCAGTATCATGTCCAGTGCCTCGGCCATCAGTCGGTCCGACAGGCGGCTGCTCGCTGGCCGCACCGGGGAGTGCATGTTGGACAGCCCGATCTGTCCTTTGACACCTTCTGCCCTGAGGGCCTTGACGGCCAGCCCATGGCCCAACAACTGGTGATGTGCGGCAGGGAGGCAGTCAAACAGGAGTTGGCGGCCAGGGGCGTGGGCCCCAAGTGCGTAGCCTTGCAGGGTCACTGAAACGGGTTCGTTCACCGTGACCCAGTGCTCGACGCGGTCCCCGAAGTGACGGGCGGCAATCGCGGCATAGTCTGCGAGCCGCTGGGAGGTGTCCCGGTTCATCCAGCCGCCCGCATGCTCAAGGGGGAGCGGGGTATCCCAGTGGTAAAGAGTGACCATGGGGGAGATGCCCGCCGCCAGGAGCTTGTCCAGCAGGCGGTCGTAGAAGTCCAGGCCCCGCTGGTTGACGGCACCTTGGCCATCCGGCTGGATGCGTGGCCAGGAAAGCGAGAGGCGGTAGGAGTCCACGCCCAGCTCCTGCATCAGGGCGATGTCCTCGTCGGCGCGGTTGTAGTGGTCGCACGCGACCGCGGGGGAGCCGCCGTCGACTATTGCTCCTGGCTTTTCCGCGAACGCATCCCAACCGGAGGGGCCGCGGCCGTCGGCCGTGAGGGAACCTTCGATCTGGAAGGCGGCCGCTGCGACGCCCAGCGTGAAACCCGGCCGCAAGCGTGCAGCGAGATCTTCCACTGAGCCTGAATCCCGGACGGACATGCCACCATCATCCCCACTTGGCGGGGGCCGGGCAATGGACATTCCGGGCCCGATTGGCCTTTGCTCCGGATTTCCGCCATACTGGATGAGTTGTTCAAGTGCTTCTTCGTGTCCCGATCCGGATAATGCCGGGTGTCAGGGTCCAGGTTGAAGCCCAAACATAACCCTGAACCCCATGGAATGCGGTCGAGTCTGCGTGGAAATCGCGACACGCCCGACCGCGGGGGTCGGTGCGCCGGCAGGTTGAGGAACCCGGAATTTCCGGATTCAGCTTGTGCGGCGTGTGGTGGTAATACCTCAAACGCCTCGGCGGCCACATCAACAGGTAAGTAAACAGAGCAGCCCTAACTAGAGCAGCACTAGCTGAAAGAGAGTCAGGCGACATGGCGGGACAAAAAATCCGCATCCGGCTGAAGTCATATGACCACGAGGTCATTGATGTTTCAGCGCGGAAGATCGTTGAGACGGTCACGCGCGCAGGCGCAACGGTAGTCGGCCCGGTGCCGCTGCCCACGGAGAAGAACGTTTACTGCGTTATTCGCTCTCCTCACAAGTACAAGGACAGCCGTGAGCACTTCGAAATGCGTACTCACAAGCGTCTGATCGACATCATCGACCCCACGCCGAAGGCCGTTGACTCGCTTATGCGTCTCGACCTGCCTGCAGACGTGAACATCGAAATCAAGCTCTAGGGAGGTGCTGAGAGACTATGACCGCAACCCGTAACGTAAAGGGCCTGCTGGGCACGAAGCTCGGCATGACCCAGGTCTGGGACGAGAACAACAAGCTCATCCCGGTAACTGTCGTCCAGGCTGACTCCAACGTCATCACGCAGCTGCGCAACGCAGACGTCGATGGCTATGTCGCCGTCCAGATCGGCTACGGCCAGATCGACCCCCGCAAGGTCACCAAGCCGCTGGCTGGTCACTTTGAAAAGGCTGGCGTTACCCCTCGCCGCCACGTCGTCGAACTGCGTACCGCAGACGCCGCATCCTACGAGCTGGGCCAGGAGCTCTCTGTTGAGATCTTCGAAGCCGGCCAGAAGATCGACGTCGTCGGCACCTCCAAGGGTAAGGGCTTCGCCGGTGTTATGAAGCGTCACGGCTTCTCCGGTGTTGGCGCCTCCCACGGTGCCCACAAGAACCACCGTAAGCCTGGCTCCATCGGTGGCGCATCCACCCCGAGCCGCGTCTTCAAGGGCCTGAAAATGGCCGGCCGCATGGGCGCCGAGCGTCACACCACGCTGAACCTCACGGTTCACGCTGTTGACGTTGAGAAGTCGCTGCTCCTTATCAAGGGTGCCGTCCCCGGCGCCCGCGGCCAGGTCGTACTCGTACGTTCCGCCGTGAAGGGAGCCTAGTTCAATGACTAGCACTGTCAAGGTAGACCTGCCTGCAGAGATCTTCGACGTCCAGACCAACGTGCCGCTGCTGCACCAGGTCGTCGTCGCACAGCTCGCTGCTGCACGCCAGGGTACCCACAAGACGAAGACCCGCGCTGAGGTTTCCGGTGCAGGTCGCAAGCCGTTCAAGCAGAAGGGCACCGGCCGCGCCCGTCAGGGTTCCATCCGTGCTCCTCACATGACCGGCGGTGGCATCGTCCACGGTCCCACCCCGCGCGACTACACCCAGCGCACCCCCAAGAAGATGAAGGCTGCTGCTCTCCGCGGTGCCCTCTCTGACCGCGCCCGCAACGGCCGCATCCACGTCATCGCTGAACTGGTCGCCGGCACCAAGCCGTCCGCCAAGGACGCACTGGCTTCGCTGCGCTCCGTCACCGAGCGCAAGAACCTGCTCGTCGTTATCGAGCGCGCCAACGATGTTGCTGCACTGTCCGTGCGCAACCTCCAGGATGTTCACGTTCTGTACGCAGACCAGCTGAACACCTACGACGTGCTCATCTCCGACGACGTGGTCTTCACCAAGGCTGCTTTCGAGGCGTTCGTCGCTGACAAGGCAAAGAACGAGGAGGCCTCCAAGTGAGCGTAACCACCATCAAGGATCCGCGCGACGTCGTGCTTGCACCCGTCGTTTCGGAAAAGAGCTACGGTCTGATCGACGAAGGCAAGTACACCTTCCTGGTGGACCCTCGCTCGAACAAGACCGAGATCAAGCTGGCCGTTGAGAAGATCTTCTCGGTCAAAGTTGACTCGATCAACACCATCAACCGTGCCGGTAAGCGCAAGCGCACCAAATTCGGCTGGGGACAGCGCAAGAGCACCAAGCGTGCGATTGTCACCCTCAAAGAAGGCACAATCGACATCTTCGGCGGTCCGCTCGCGTAGCGGAGACCACTTTAACGAGGAAATAAATTATGGGAATCCGTAAATACAAGCCGACTACCCCGGGCCGCCGCGGCTCGAGCGTAGCCGACTTTGCTGAAATCACGCGATCGACTCCGGAAAAGTCGTTGCTGCGTCCGCTGCACAAGACCGGCGGCCGTAACAACACCGGTAAGATCACCACCCGTCACAAGGGTGGTGGGCACAAGCGCCAGTACCGTCTGATCGACTTCCGTCGTCACGACAAGGACGGCATCAACGCCCGCGTAGCCGAAATTGAGTACGATCCGAACCGTACGGCACGTATCGCTCTCCTGCACTACGTTGATGGCACCAAGCGTTACATCATCGCCCCCAACAAGCTGTCCCAGGGTGACTTCGTCGAGGCTGGCCCCGACGCTGACATCAAGCCGGGCAACAACCTGCCGCTGCGCAACATCCCGGTTGGTACCGTAATCCACGCAGTTGAACTGCGTCCGGGTGGCGGCGCCAAGATGGCCCGTTCCGCAGGTGCCTCGGTACAGCTCGTCGCAAAGGAAGGCCGTTTCGCCCAGCTGCGTCTGCCCTCCGGTGAAATCCGCAACGTTGACGTGCGCTGCCGCGCAACCGTCGGCGAGGTCGGCAACGCCGAGCAGTCGAACATCAACTGGGGCAAGGCCGGCCGTATGCGCTGGAAGGGCGTTCGCCCGACCGTCCGTGGTGTAGCCATGAACCCGGTTGACCACCCGCACGGTGGTGGTGAAGGTAAGACTTCCGGTGGACGTCACCCGGTTAACCCGAACGGCAAGCCCGAGGGCCGTACCCGCCGTCCGAACAAAGAGAGCGACAAGCTTATTGTTCGTCGCCGCCGTACTGGCAAGAACAAGCGATAGGAGCCTGGAGACATGCCACGCAGCCTGAAAAAAGGTCCTTTCGTTGACCAGCACCTCTTTGTGAAGGTCGCACGGGAAAACGATAAGGGCACCAAGAACGTCATCAAGACCTGGTCCCGTCGTTCGATGATCATCCCCGACATGCTCGGGCACACGATCGCCGTACACGACGGACGCAAGCACATCCCGGTGTTTGTCACTGAGTCGATGGTCGGGCACAAGCTCGGCGAATTCGCTCCCACGCGGACATTCCGCGGCCATGTTAAGGACGACCGTAAGGGCAAGCGCCGCTAAGGCGCCTGACTTTACGTCTTAGACGAGAGAAGGAAAGCAATGGAAGCCAAGGCTATTGCGCGTCACATCCGCGTAACGCCTATGAAGGCCCGGCGCGTCGTCAACCTTGTTCGTGGCAAGCAAGCGAATGAGGCTCTGGCAATTCTGAAGTTTGCCCCGCAGGCAGCTTCGGAGCCGGTATTCAAGGTACTTCAGTCGGCAATGGCCAACGCACGTGTCCTCGCGGACCGTGACGGCGTTGCATTCGACGACAGCGACCTGTTCATCAGCGAAGCATTCGTTGACGAAGGCCCGACCATGAAGCGGTTCCAGCCGCGTGCCCAGGGCCGCGCCTACCGCATCAGGAAGCGGACCAGCCACATCACTTTGGTCGTGGCAACCCCGGAGAAAGAGGAGGCTCGCTAAGTGGGACAGAAAGTAAACCCGCACGGGTTCCGACTCGGCATCACCACCGACCACGTTTCGCACTGGTTCGCTGACAGCACCAAGCCCGGACAGCGCTACAAGGACTTCGTCCGCGAGGACATCAAGATCCGCCAGCTCATGTCCACGGGCATGGAGCGCGCCGGCATCGCCAAGGTCGAGATCGAGCGCACCCGTGACCGTGTCCGCGTGGACATCCACACGGCACGCCCGGGTATCGTTATCGGCCGCCGCGGCGCCGAAGCAGACCGCATCCGCGGCGAGCTCGAAAAGCTCACCGGCAAGCAGGTCCAGCTGAACATCCTCGAGGTCAAGAACCCCGAGATGGAAGCACAGCTTGTTGCCCAGGGCATCGCTGAGCAGCTGACTTCCCGCGTGGCTTTCCGCCGTGCGATGAAGAAGGCAATGCAGTCCGCACAGCGCGCAGGTGCCAAGGGCATCCGTGTTGCTTGCTCGGGCCGTCTGGGTGGCGCAGAAATGTCCCGCTCGGAGTTCTACCGCGAAGGCCGTGTGCCCCTGCACACCCTCCGCGCGAACATCGACTACGGCTTCTACGAAGCCAAGACCACCTTCGGCCGCATCGGTGTGAAGGTCTGGATCTACAAGGGTGACGTAACCGCCAAGGAACTGGCCCAGCAGGCAGCTGCTGCTCCGTCCCGTGGCCGTGCAGGAGACCGTCCGGGCCGCCCGGGTGGCGACCGCCGTCGTCGTAACGACCGTCCGGCAGCTGAGGCAGCACCTGCTGCCGTTGAAGCACCGGCCGCTGAAGCTGCTGCTCCGGCAGCAGAAGGAGGACAGGCTTAAATGCTTATCCCACGTCGAGTCAAGCACCGTAAGCAGCACCACCCGGGTCGTTCCGGCGCTGCTACGGGCGGCACCAAGGTCAGCTTCGGTGAGTTCGGTATCCAGGCCCTGAGCCCGGCATACGTTACGAACCGTCAGATCGAGTCCGCTCGTATCGCGATGACCCGCCACATCAAGCGTGGCGGTAAGGTCTGGATCAACATCTACCCGGACCGTCCGCTGACGAAGAAGCCTGCTGAAACCCGTATGGGTTCCGGTAAGGGTTCTCCGGAATGGTGGGTCGCAAACGTCAAGCCGGGCCGGGTTCTCTTCGAACTCTCCGGTGTCAATGAAGAGGTAGCTCGCGAGGCCCTGCGCCTGGCAATCCACAAGCTGCCGTTGAAGGCACGCATTGTGCGTCGCGAAGGTGGTGAATAGAAATGGCAGTAGGGTCGAAGGATCTCGCACCCGCACAGCTGGACGGTTTCGACAACGAGCGTCTCGTTGAAGAACTCCGCAAGTCCAAGGAAGAGCTGTTCAACCTGCGTTTCCAGTCCGCCACCGGACAGCTGGAGAACCACGGTCGCCTGCGCGCGGTAAAGAAGGACATCGCACGCATCTACACCGTTCTCCGTGAGCGCGAGCTGGGCATTCGTGCCGAGGTTGCCGCACCGGTTGTGGAAGCCAAGGAAGAAAAGAAGTCCAAGAAGGCTGCCAAGGCTGAAAAGGCCGAGGTTGAAGCTGGAGAGGACGCCAAGTGAGCGAGAAGGAAAACGTGACGGAAGCAGCAGCCAGCGCTGAACAGCGCGGTTACCGTAAGACGCGTCGCGGCTACGTTGTCTCCGACAAGATGGAAAAGACCATCGTTGTCGAGGTTGAAGACCGCGTGAAGCACGCTCTGTACGGCAAGGTTATTCGCCGCACCTCGAAGATCAAGGCTCACGACGAGCAGAACACCGCCGGCATCGGCGACCTCGTTCTGATCGCCGAGACCCGCCCGCTGTCCGCTACCAAGCGGTTCCGCCTGGTGGAGATCCTCGAAAAGGCCAAGTAAATCCGACGCCGGGCCCGCCCGGCTTGGATTCACTGGAAAGGTCCGCATTCCCTACGGAATGCGGACCTTTCCGCGTTCCTGCCCGTTTCGGTCGAGGGCTCAAAACGTGCTAGGATATTGAGTTTGTATGGCGCCATTAGTGCGTCGTCAACCACCTCGTAAACAATCGTGCCGCTGCATACTGCCCCGCGCAGAGTTTTCTGCAAGGGAAGCTGATGCTCGTGGCACGGGCGTTTAGGCCTGTTCTGGCAAAATCCAGGCAGGTCAAGAGACACCCCGATCAACCGTTCCGCAAGGCTCATTCCGTATGCATGATTTCGGTCTGAGAACCGGCGCGACGCAAGGAGTAGAAATTGATTCAGCAGGAGTCGCGACTGAAGGTCGCCGACAACACGGGTGCTAAGGAAATCCTTACCATTCGCGTTCTCGGTGGATCCGGCCGTCGCTACGCAGGCATCGGTGACGTCATCGTCGCCACCGTCAAGGACGCTATCCCTGGCGGAAACGTAAAGAAGGGTGACGTCGTCAAGGCCGTCATCGTTCGTACCAAGAAGGAACGCCGCCGTGCGGATGGTTCCTACATCAAGTTTGACGAGAACGCAGCTGTGATCCTGAAGAACGACGGTGACCCCCGCGGTACCCGTATCTTCGGCCCGGTTGGTCGTGAACTTCGCGACAAGAAGTTCATGAAGATCGTTTCGCTGGCCCCGGAGGTGCTCTAGTCCATGGCTAAGATCAAGAAGGGTGACCTCGTTCAGGTCATCACCGGCGCCAAGCAGGAACGCGGCGGCGACCGCGGCAAGCAGGGCAAGGTCCTGCGCGTATTCCCCGACACCAACCGCGTGCTGGTAGAGGGAATCAACCGCGTCACCAAGCACACCAAGGTTGGACAGTCGCAGCGCGGCACCAAGACCGGCGGCATCGAGGTTGTTGAAGCCCCGATCCACGTCTCCAACGTTGCTCTGGTAGACCCGTCGACCAAGAAGCCGACCCGCGTTGGTTTCCGTCTCGACACCGTTGAGAAGGACGGCCGTACCAAGACCGTTCGCATCCGCGTGTCCAAGGCCACCGGGAAGGACATCTAATGACTGAGACTCTCGAGACTCCAGTGAAGATCGTTCCGCGTCTGAAGACGAAGTACGCAGAGACCATCAAGAAGTCGCTGCAGGACGAATTCAACTACGCGAACGTGAACCAGGTTCCCCGCCTGGTGAAGGTTGTAGTGAACATGGGTGTTGGAGATGCCGCCAAGGACTCCAAGCTGATCGACGGCGCTGTCCGCGACCTCACCCTGATCACCGGCCAGAAGCCGCAGGTAACCAAGGCCCGCAAGTCGATCGCACAGTTCAAGCTGCGCGAAGGCATGCCGATCGGTGCACACGCAACTCTGCGTGGCGACCGCATGTGGGAATTCGTGGATCGTCTGGTTTCGCTGGCCCTGCCGCGTATCCGTGACTTCCGCGGCCTCAACGGCAAGCAGTTCGACGGTAATGGCAACTACACCTTCGGTCTGACCGAGCAGGTTATGTTCCACGAAATCGACCAGGACTCCATCGACCGCGTTCGCGGTATGGACATCACGGTTGTAACCACCGCCAAGACCGACGACGAAGGCCGCGCGCTGCTCAAGGCGCTTGGTTTCCCGTTCAAGACCGAAAACTAACTACGTGACAGGTCCGTCCGCGCAGGTTCGTAAGAACACGCGCAGCGGAAACCGGTACGAGGAAGGGCTATAGCCCAAATGACTATGACAGATCCTGTCGCAGACATGCTCACGCGTCTGCGCAATGCAAACTCGGCATACCACGACTCCGTGTCCATGCCGTACAGCAAACTGAAGGCACGCGTTGCCGACATCCTCAAGGCTGAAGGCTTCATTGCCGGCTGGAAGGAAGAGGACGCAGAGGTTGGCAAGAAGCTGACCATCGACCTGAAGTTCGGTCCGAACCGCGAGCGTTCCATCGCTGGCGTCCGCCGCATCTCCAAGCCGGGTCTCCGCGTTTACGCGAAGTCCACCAACCTGCCTCACGTGCTGGGTGGCCTGGGTATCGCAATCCTGTCCACCTCTTCCGGCCTCCTGACTGACAAGCAGGCCGGTAAGAAGGGCGTGGGCGGCGAAGTCCTCGCGTACGTCTGGTAACGGGAAAGGAAGAGAATAATGTCACGTATTGGACGTCTCCCCATCACCGTTCCTGCCGGAGTTGAGGTCAAGCTCGATGGCTCCGTCATCAGCGTCAAGGGTTCCAAGGGCGAGCTGAGCCACACTGTTGCCAGCCCGATCGAGGTCTCCCTGGAAGAGAACACTCTCACGGTCACCCGCCCGAACGACGAGCGCAACTCGCGTTCGCTGCACGGCCTGACCCGCACCCTGATCGCCAACATGATCCAGGGCGTTACCGAGGGCTACGAGAAGAAGCTTGAAATCGTTGGTACCGGTTACCGCGTTCAGGCCAAGGGTTCTGACCTGGAGTTCGCTCTGGGCTTCAGCCACCCGGTCAACGTCTCTGCACCCGAAGGCATCACCTTCGTAGTAGAGGGTCCGACCAAGCTCTCTGTTGCGGGTATCAACAAGCAGCAGGTCGGCGAGGTTGCTGCCAACATTCGCAAGCTGCGCAAGCCCGACCCCTACAAGGGCAAGGGTGTCCGTTACGCCGGCGAAGTCATCCGCCGCAAGGTCGGAAAGGCTGGTAAGTAAACCATGGCCATCGCAATTAACAAGAAGCGTACGAACAAGAGCAAGTCGGCTGCACGCAACCGTCGCCAGCTTCGTATCCGCAAGCGCATCAGCGGCACGGCTGTACGTCCCCGTCTGGTCGTCAACCGTTCGGCACGCCACATCTTCGTCCAGGTTGTCGATGACAGCAAGGGTGTAACCGTGGCTTACGCTTCCACGTTGGAAGCTGACCTTCGCGCACTTGACGCAGACAAGACGGCCAAGGCCAAGCGCGTTGGCGAGCTCGTCGCAGAGCGCGCAAAGGCTGCAGGCGTCGAGGCTGTTGTCTTCGACCGTGGCGGTAACAAGTACCACGGCCGCATCGCCGCCGTCGCTGACGGTGCTCGCGAAGGTGGGCTGGCACTGTGACCGTTGAAAATAACGAAAAGGACATTCAGGTGACTGAAGCTGTAGCTGCTGAAGCAACTGAGACCGCACCCGCTACCGATGACCGCCGCGGCGGACGTCGTGGCGAGCGTGGCGACCGTGGCCAGGGCCGCGGCGACCGTGGTGGCCGTGGTGGCCGCGACGGCGGTCGTGAAGCCGAGAAGAGCCAGTTCGTAGAGCGCGTTGTCACCATCAACCGCGTTGCCAAGGTGGTCAAGGGTGGTCGTCGCTTCAGCTTCACCGCTCTGGTCGTCGTCGGTGACGGCAACGGTCTGGTCGGCGTTGGCTACGGCAAGGCCAAGGAAGTTCCCGCGGCTATCGCAAAGGGCGTAGAAGAGGCCAAGAAGTCCTTCTTCCGCGTTCCCCGCGTTGGCAACACCATCCCGCACCGCGTGCAGGGTGAGGCTGCTGCAGGCGTTGTCCTGCTGCGTCCGGCTTCCGCCGGTACCGGTGTTATCGCCGGTGGTCCGGTCCGCGCGGTATTGGAGTGCGTGGGTATCCACGACATCCTCTCCAAGTCGCTCGGTTCTTCCAACGCGATCAACATCGTTCACGCGACCGTTGACGCTCTGAAGCAGCTCGAAGAGCCCGCTTCCGTGGCTGCCCGTCGTGGCCTGCCGCTGGACGAGGTTGCTCCTGCTGCTCTGGTGCGCGCGCTCCAGAACCAGAAGGCAGGTGTTTAGTCATGGCTAAGAACCTGACTCCCTCCGACGCCAAGTTGGAGATCACCCAGATCAAGGGCGTCATCGGCGCCAAGCAGAACCAGATCGCTACCCTTCGGTCCCTCGGCCTGAAGCGCATCGGACACACCGTTGTCCGTACCGCTGACGCCGTGACCGTCGGTTACCTGAACACGGTTCCGCACCTCGTGAATGTAGAGGAGGCGAAGTAATGGCAGAGAACCAGACCGCCGCAGAGACTGCTGAGAAGCAGAACGCTCTGAAGGTCCACCACCTGCGTCCCGCCCCGGGTGCCAAGACCGCCAAGACCCGTGTTGGTCGTGGTGAAGGCTCCAAGGGTAAGACCGCTGGTCGCGGTACCAAGGGTACGAAGGCCCGCTACCAGGTAAAGGCTGGCTTTGCCGGCGGCCAGCTGCCGCTGCACATGCGCCTGCCGAAGCTGCGCGGCTTCAAGAACCCGTTCCGGGTTGAGTTCCAGGTTGTCAACCTGGAGAAGCTCAACGAGCTCTTCCCGGAAGGTGGCACTGTCACCGTTGAATCCCTGGTTGAAAAGGGCGCCGTTCGCAAGAACCAGCCCGTGAAGGTGCTCGGCACCGGCGACATCACCGTCAAGGTCGATGTCACGGCGCACGCCTTCTCTTCCAGCGCTTCGGAAAAGATCGCTGCAGCAGGCGGATCCACCACCACCCTCTAAGGGCGTGTGGGGCATCAGCCCGCTGTCATAAAGAATCCCGGTATGCGGGGCTTAGGCCCCGGATACCGGGTTTTTTTTCGTGGTTGTGGACTCTCGATTATTACGACGGCGTCACAAGCAGTTAGACTCGGTTGTTGGGTTTCATTGAGCCCGACCACATCCTTGTACTTTCTACTCAGGAGGACGCTTGCTAAGCGCATTCGGCCGGGCGTTTCGGACGCCTGATTTGCGACGCAAGTTGTTGTTCACGCTGGGAATCATCACAATCTTCCGCTTGGGAGCTTTCATCCCCTCGCCTGGTGTGAACTACCAGAATGTCCAGCAATGCTTGAACAACGGTGACACCTCGCAGGGCATTTACCAGTTGGTGAACTTGTTCAGCGGCGGCGCGTTGCTGCAGGTCTCGATCTTTGCCCTGGGCATCATGCCCTACATCACGGCGAGCATCATCGTGCAGTTGCTCCGGGTGGTTATTCCCCGGTTCCAGCAGCTCTACGAAGAGGGTTCCTCGGGACAGTCCAAGCTGACGCAGTACACCCGGTACCTCACCATCGCCCTTGGCCTGCTGAACGCCACCACTTTGGTGTCCCTGGCGCGGTCCGGGCAGCTGCTTCCCGGCTGTAACCTGCCGATCATCCCCGATGAGAGCATCATCACCACCCTCCTGATCATCATTACGCTGACGGCCGGCACCGGCCTGATCATGTGGATGGGTGAGCTCGTCACCGAGCGCGGTGTCGGCAACGGCATGTCCCTGCTGATCTTCACCTCCATCGCCGCCGGCTTCCCCCGCTCGCTGGGCTCCATCTGGGAGACCAAGGGCCCGGGCACCTTCTTCATCGTTTTGGCGATCGGCCTTCTCACCGTGGCCCTCGTGGTCTTCGTTGAGCAGTCGCAGCGCCGTGTTCCGGTGCAGTACGCCAAGCGCATGATCGGCCGCCGCACTGTTGGCGGTACCAGTACCTACATCCCCATCAAGGTGAACATGGCCGGCGTCGTGCCTGTCATCTTCGCTTCCTCCATGCTCTACCTGCCCGGCTTGATTTCGCAGTTCAACCAGCCGAAGCCAGGAGAGCAGATGGCTCCATGGGTTGAGTGGATCAACAACAACCTCACCCGTGGCGACCATCCCATTTACATGGCGCTTTACTTCGCCATGATTGTGTTCTTCACCTACTTCTATGTGGCCATCACCTTCAACCCTGAAGAAGTGTCGGACAACATGAAGAAGTACGGCGGGTTCATTCCGGGCATCCGGGCGGGTAAACCGACCGCGGACTACCTGCAGTACGTGCTCTCCAGGATTACTTTGCCTGGAGCCCTCTACCTGGGCTTCGTGGCGTTGATTCCGCTGGTTGCACTCGTCCTGATCAATGCCAACCAGAACTTCCCGTTCGGTGGCACGTCAATCCTGATCATGGTGGGTGTTGGCCTGGAGACCGTCAAGCAGATTGATGCGCAGCTACAACAACGTCACTACGAAGGGCTTTTGCGATGACGAGAATGCTGATCATTGGACCTCCCGGTTCGGGTAAGGGTACACAGGCTGAGCGGATTTCCGAGCGCCTCGGCGTAGTCGCCATCTCCACGGGCGACATCTTCCGTGCCAACGTAAAGGGCGAAACCCCTTTGGGCATTGAAGCAAAGAAGTACATGGATGCCGGCGACTTTGTTCCGGACAGCGTCACGAACAACATGGTTCGCGACCGCCTGAGCCAGAGCGATGTCGAAAATGGCTTCCTCTTGGACGGTTACCCGCGCACCACTGCGCAGGTTGACTACCTTGACCAGATCCTCGCTGAGGGTGAGCAGGAGCTCGACGTCGTGCTCCAGCTGACCGCTGACGACGAAGAACTGGTTGCACGGCTTCTTGGCCGCGCCAAGGAAACGGGCCGCTCGGACGACAACGAGACCGTGATCCGTCACCGTCTTGACCTCTACCACGAGCAGACCGAAGCCGTGGTGGCGAAGTATGCCGAACGTGGAATCCTCACCCAGGTGGATGGCATCGGCGGTATCGATGAAGTTACCGACCGCGTGCTCACGGCCATCGAGTCGGCCAAGGCTGTCTAGGCTTTCCACATAGCCGGGCGACCGGAGCTTCAATGTTGGGTGTGTCCCGTACCATAAGGTGCGGGACACACCCTTTTCTTATGACGCGGCACATTCTTGGGGGAAGCGCATGCAGAGAGCTCTGTCAGGACACAGCCGGATCGCGGGGCTTGAGGTCTACTTGCCGCCAGCGCGCCTGGACACGGCCGCCGTCGAACGCCGCATTGAAGAGTCCAGTCCCGGGTTCCGGGTCCCGAAAGGCCTCATCGGCAGGGTCACCGGCATCCGGTCCAGGAGTGTCATGGCCGATACAGAGCAGGCCTCGGACTTGGCCGCCAACGCCGCTGCCAAGGTCCTGGCGGAATGCGGGCTCCAGGCTCCTGATGTTGACCTGCTCATTTTCGCTTCAGCCAGCCAGGACATGGTTGAGCCGGCGACCGGCCACATGGTGGCCGCAAAGTTGGGACTGTCCTGCCCTGTCATGGACGTCAAGAACGCCTGCAACAGTTTCCTGAATGGCATGGAAGTCGCAGATGCCCTGATTGGCAGCGGACGTTATGCCCGTGTCGTGGTAGCGACGGGGGAGTCGCCTTCAAGGGCCGTGCGGTGGTCGGTTCCGGACTTCCCGACGTTTGCCTCGAGCTTCCCCGGCTACACCATGAGCGACGGCGGCGCCGCGGTGTTGCTGGAGGCTGCGGTTGGGCCTGTTGGGGCTGCCGGCGCCGCGGCAGGGATTGTCGCTGCGGCTTTCACTGCCAGAAGCAGCCACTGGTCCGTCGGGACCCTGGCGGCAGGCGGCTCGGCATTTCCACGTGATCCTGAGGCCAGCTACTTCGCCATGGATGGTGAAAAGCTCAAGGACGCCTTCCTTGACCTGGGCTCGGAGCTGCTCGAGGAGACCCTCGAGGCTTTGGGTCTTGCCTGGACTGACTTTGCCGTGGTCTGTGTGCACCAGGTCAGCGCACCTTACCGGCAGATCTTCGCAGAGGGTGCCGGTGTGCCGCCCGGGCTGTTGGTGAACTCTGTCGAGGAATTCGGGAATCTGGCATCAGTCAGCCTCCCCCTGCAGTTGAAGCTTGCTGTTGACAGTGGCCGTGCAGGTCCGGGCGACCTTGTGGCGTTGGTAGGCCTGGGCGGCGGCGTCAGCCTGGGAATTGCGGTGGTGCGGCTATGAGCCAGGAGGGTCCGGATAAGGGGCTGACGGGTACAGGCCCTTCGCGGGAGCTGTGCATAGCCATGCCGATGCTCAACGAAGAGAAGCTCGTAAGGCAGGCCTTGGACTCCTTGGCGGCGCAGTCGTTTCCGGATTTCACAGTGGTGGTAGTGGACAACGGTTCCACGGACCGCAGCTGTGCCATCGTGGCGGACTTCGCCGCGGAGCATCCGGACATGGACATCAGGTTGGTGCATGATGCCGAAAAGGGCACGGGCGCCGCAGCTGATACCGGCATGCGTTTTGGCGTCGAGCACGGAGCGCGGTGGCTGGCGCGGACTGATGCGGATTGCCTGGCAGCTCCCGACTGGACGGCGCGGATCATGGCCGCATTCGATGACGGGCTGGAACTGGTGGCCGGCCAACTGGTTCCCCGCGAAGACGAGGGAATCACGCAACGTGAACGGCTCATGATGTTGTTCGCCGTTGAAGTGGCTTCCTTCTTCGGAAAAATCCGTCCCGGAAACAAGGGCGAGGGGTACCTGGGCCCGTACCAGATGCTTCCAGGGTGCAATATGGCCATCACGGCAGACTTGTACCACCGCTCGGGTGGTTTTCCGAGGACCAGGATCGAGGACCTTCACGAGGACCGGGCATTATCCAACCGGGTTCGAAAGCTGACGCGCAATTACGGGCTGCGACGCGACGTGGTGGTCTACGGGTCCTCACGACGTGTGAAGGCCTGGGGACTGAAGAACACGCTGGCGTGGTACGCGGACCATCGGTACCGCCCCGAGCATGTGGACATTCGCTGATGGTCGGACCCGACGTGGAGCGTCAACAGAACACCCGGCAGATCGCGGCGGAACGGTGGGAGCGCCGTGTCCACCTTGGAGCGCACCCGGTGTTGTATCCGGTGATCCGTGGGCTTGGCGGATTACGTCCCGTACTGAGGCTTCCAGGGCTGGGAGTGCTGGTCAGCGAGGCCGGCTTGGTCCGCGAAGTGTTGATGAACCAGGAACTCTTCGTGAAGGACGGCCCGTCGGGCTCGGGGGCGCTGTGGACTCCCGTGGTGGGGCCGAAGGCGCTGCTGAACATGGACGGCGAGGAACACAGGCTCCTGCGGCGGCGGCTGGCAGACATTTTCACTCCCCGTTCCGTTGCGGGCATCGTGGAACCGGCAGCCCTTGCTTTGGAGTCACGCGTCCGCGGCGGTTTGGCCATGCAAGGCCGAGTGGATCTGGTGGACTGCGTGAAGGAATTGGCCGGTGGTGTCATTTCCCGGTTGCTGGGGATCCCTGCGGATGCCCCGGGGAGGCTGGCTGACAGGGAACTCTTCGACCTCGGTTCCTCCATCTCCTCCCTTGTCCGCCTGGGCCGGCCGTCGCTTACGGCGAGCCAGGTGGCCAAGGGAAAGGCCGCCGTCGAGGTTTTGGCCGGTCCGGTCCGGGTGGCCTACAGGGAAGGTGACCCGGAAACCTTCCCCGGCAGGCTCCATGAACTTGGCATGTCCGAGGACGAGGCGATGGGCATCATCAGCGCCTTCGTCATGGTGGGTACCGAGACATTGGTTTCGTTCGTGCCGCGGTTGGTGGCGCTGTTGGCTGACAGTGAACAGCTCGGCGAACTTGCCGGGGATCGGTCCGCCCTTCCTGCAGCAGTCAACGAGGCGTTGCGATTTACTGTTCCCTCGCCGATGATGCTTCGGGACGCAGTGGGAGACGGGATGATTGGCGGCACGAAGGTGCTCGCAGGAGACCGGATCCTGCTTTCGACCATTCACGCCGCCAAAAGCCTTGGGGGTTTTGATCCCTCCCGGCCAACCCCACAGCAGGCACGCCAGTTATGGTTCGGTGCCGGACCGCACTTCTGCATCGGCATGCCGCTGGCCATGGCCGAAATCAATTCGACCGTGGAGCTGCTGCTGGACTTGTACCGTCAGCGACCGTGGAGGATTGCCAGCCGCCACGTGAGCAGGGGAGTGCTGATACCTGGTTACCGGAGGTTGGAGTTGGCCCATGCCTGAGGAAGTACCTGCCCGGTCCATCGCCACCGCGGATTTGATCAGCGCAGTGTATGCCGCCGCAGAACGCGTTCCCGACCACCCGGCCATCACCGCACCCGGAAGGAGGCAGCGGCGTTGGACCAGACAAAAGAACGACGGCGTACGGCCCGGCCGCACCATCACTTACCGTGGGCTGGTAGCTGGCATCGAGGC
Source organism: Paenarthrobacter nicotinovorans (assembly GCF_007670255.1). GTDB lineage: Bacteria > Actinomycetota > Actinomycetes > Actinomycetales > Micrococcaceae > Arthrobacter > Arthrobacter nicotinovorans_B. The sequence goes on from NZ_SZVS01000002.1 coordinate 404,053, forward strand.
AACGGCGCGGGGGCTCCTGGAAGAAGGATTCGGCTCAGGGGAGCGGATGCTCTTTTCCGTTCGCCCCAGTCCGGAAGCCTTCATCCTGGCCCTGGGTGCAGTCCGGGCCGGTGGTTCCGTGGTCTTTATCGACCCCGGAATCGGGCCTGCGCTCTTCCGGGACCGGGCGGAGCTTGCCGCACCGCGCTGGGCTGCCTCCGAGTCTCTCCTCTATGCGCTCAGTGCCAAGAGCCCGCTCCGTCCCTTGGCGAGGAGGCGGGGACTCCTCCTCCCGGATTACGGAGCAATGGACGTCCGGCACTTTTACTCCGGACCGTGGCTGCCGGGCGTGCCCCGGGGTGCTTCGCCGGTGAGGGCTCTTGCGGCCCCCTCCCACGGGGACGTGAGGCAGGATGACGCCGCGGAGTCGGTGACGGAACAAGAAGCTGTCATCATCTTCACCTCGGGCACCACCGGCTCACCCAAAGGCGTGGTTCACACGCGTGGCTCGCTCGCGGCGGGTTTCGAGCAGTTATCCACGCGGTGCACCTTCGGGGAGGGCGACCGGATCCACTCCGAGCAGCTCATGATGGGCCTGCCGGCCCTGATCGCCGGGGCACACTGGACCATGCCAGGTTATGGCTTCTCGGCGCACATCGATCCGCTGCGGCTGGCAGCAGAGTTGGGTCCTGCCTCGGGACAGGGAACAAGCTACGACGCCGCCACCCACCTTTTCCTGGTTCCCTCGCAGCTGGCGCCCATCCTGGATGCCGTCGAAGAGGGATCCGTGCAGCTGCCCGGAACGCTGCGGACCGTCATGCTCGGGGCCGCGCCGATTCTTGCGCCTTTTCTTGACCGCGCCATGAAGCTCCTGCCCGATGTGGACTTCAAGCTCATCTACGGCATGACGGAGGTGCTGCCGATCGCGATCGCGGACGGCCGGGAGAAGTTGGCCTTCGCCTCCGGCACGGAAGCCGAGTTCACGGCTCCCGATGGCAGCGGAGAAGGCGACTTCCTCGGGGAGCTGCTGCCCGCCGTCGGAATCCGGGTAGCCGAAGACCATGAGCTGTTCGCCCGCGGCCCGAACATGTGCCGCGGCTACCTGGGCGAGGACGCCATGGCGGAGCACGCGACAGGGGACCTCGTGCGGCTGGACCATGGCGGAACAGGGACACCCCGGTTGGTCATGATCGGGCGCAAGAAAGACATGATCATACGCGGCAAGACGAACATCTATCCCGCCCTCTATGAGCCATTGATCGCCGCGGTACCTGGTGTCCGGCAGGCGGTCATGGTGGGTGTTCCCGACAGCATCGGCGACGAAGCCGTCTGGCTGGCCGTAGTCCCGGGTCCCGGACAGGCTGCCCAAGCCCTCAAATCCCACTTGGCGAAGGAACTGCCCAAGATCATCGATGAGTCCGCGCTCCCGGACCATGTGGAAGTCCTGGATGCCCTTCCCACTACGGGAAGGCACCGCAAAGCTGACCGAGTGGCGTTGCGGGCCATGTTCGCCGCCCGCCCAGCGCCCGGGTCGGCAGGATGAGGATCGCAGTCACCGGCGCCACGGGGTTCATCGGTGGCGCGGTGGCCGACGCTGCTGAAGCCCGCGGTTGGGAGGTGGTGCGTTATGCCCGCAGACCAGGGGAGGGATTGCGCTATTGGGACTTGGCCGGGCTGCCGCCCGCACAGCTTCCGGCCGTGGATGCGGTAGTCCACGCCGGAGCACACGTAGCCGACTGGGGAGACGCGGCGCTCTTTCACCGGACAAACGTGCTGGGAACCAGGGCAGTTGCCGAAGCCTTCGCCGGCACCCGTCTGGTGCACCTCTCCAGTTCCAGTGTGTATCCCTGGTGGCAACCGTGCGTTGACCGCGCAGAAGAGGAAGTGGCCTCCCGGCACCTGAATGCCTACGGCCGCAGCAAGGCGCTCGCCGATGTGGAAGCGAGGAACCATGGCAATGCCGTAGTCCTGCGCCCCCACGGTGTTTATGGTCCGGGGGATCGAACGCTCCTTCCCCGCCTGGTTGGCAACATCACCGGCGGGCGGCTGATCAGTGTGGGTAACCCGCGGGTGAAACACCAGCTGACGCATGTGGACAACCTGGTCCGGGCCGTACTGGCTGCCTGCCAGTCAACGGTGAAGGGCGCCGTCAACGTCGGAGATGCAGAACCCGTTGAACTGGGAACTGTCCTCCGGCAGGTCCTGGACGTCTCCGGCCATTCCGGCGTTCCCATCACCTATCTGCCCGAGTCTGCGGCAATGGCGCTCGCAGCGGTTTCTGAAACCGCATCACGGATCAGTGGACGTGCTCCGAAGGTGACCCGCTACGCCGTCAGCCAGGTGGGGAAGCAGCGAACCTACCGTTTGGACCGGCTGCGCCAGGAGCTGGGAATCGAGCCAATTTCGACCACGGTCTCCGATGCGGGAAAATGGTTGGAGCACGGGGCCTGATCGGTCCCAACCGCAAACCTTCCAGAGGAGAACATGGCGTTCGGTCAGCCCCGCATTGAATACAAGAGCAACGAGCAGATGCGCACCATGCAGCAGGCCGGGCTCGTCCTGAGCAGCGCACTGGACGCTGCCGTTGCTGCTGCCAAGCCCGGCGTCACCACCAAGGACCTGGATGATGTCTTTGCCGCGGTGCTCAACGACGCCGGAGCCAAGTCCAACTTCCTTGGCTACCACGGTTTCCCGGCCACCATCTGCACCTCCGTGAATGAGGAAGTGGTCCACGGCATTCCCGGCGGGCGCGTCCTCCAGGATGGCGACATCATCTCCATCGACGGTGGTTGCATCGTTGATGGCTGGCACTCGGACTCTGCACGCACTGTCATCGTTGGCACCGCTGACCCCGAAGACCAGCGGCTCTCGGATGTCACTGAAGCAGCCATGTGGCGGGGCATCGCAGCGCTGGCCAAGGGAAAGTTTGTGGGCGATATCGGCAACGCAATCGATGACTACGTCTCCTCGGTTCCCGGCAAGCCCTTGGGAATTCTTGAGGACTACGTCGGCCACGGCATCGGTTCCGAGATGCACATGGCCCCTGATGTCCTGAACTACAGGACCAGCCACCGTGGTCCCAAGATCCGTCCGGGGCTTTGCCTTGCCATCGAGCCGATGCTGGTTCGCGGTGACATCGAAACCGCAACCCTCGACGACGACTGGACAGTCGTCACCACGGACGGCAAGCGTTCCTGCCAATGGGAGCATTCGGTAGCCGTCCACGAAAAGGGCATCTGGGTACTGTCCGCCCCCGATGGAGGCGCCGCACAATTGGCGCCCCTCGGCGTCGTTCCTGTCCCGATCCCGTAGCACCTGAATAAGAAGAGCGCGGCTTCCGAAGTAGCCGCGCTCTTGCTTTGCCGCGAAAAGTCAGGACTTCAGCTTCGGCTTGACGTCCTTGGTGTAGATGCCTTCAAGCGTCTTCTTCAGCTCATTCATGGTGGCCTGTACGTCGCCCTGCTGGGTAAGGATTTTGGCTGCCGACTTGGCCATTTCCTGGTCCGCGCCCGGCAGGAACACGCGTGCGTTGTCCTGGACCTTGGTGGCTGCGAGCTGGTCCATGGCGGTCTTGATCTGCGGCGTCGCCGCGAGGACAGCGGACATGTCAGCTGAGACCCGGGTAGGCATATAGCCGGTAGCGGCGGAGAATGCAGCAGTGTTCTCCGGCTCGGTCATGAACTTGAGGAACGTCGCGGCGGCCAGCTGTTCTTCCTTGGTGATGCCGCTGGGGATGCCCAAACCGGCACCGCCAGTTGGGCAGACGCCGCTGGGGGCCTCGGGGCCGCCGGGCAGGAACCCGACGCCGACATTGAACTTGGCTGCCTTCAGGACGCCCAGGAGTGAACCCGTCGAGGAGATGGTGGAGGACGTGATGCCGGCGGCGAAGTCGTCAGCTGCTTCCTTGGAGGAAACACCTGCCCAGCCGTCCTTGTAGATGGAGTCCTGGGCCCATTGAAGGGCTGCTACGGATTCCTTGGAGTCGCACGTGATGTCCCAGCCCTTGGACCAGCCGCCGCCCCAACCCCACAGGTTGTTTTGCAGGGTCCACCCGGCATAACCGGCGAGGGCGGGGTAGATGTATGCGTACTGGGCCCCGGAAGTGGCCTTGAGCTTGGGGGCCCACTCCGCGAACTCCTGCCACGTGGCCGGTGCGCGGTCGGGGAGGCCTGCTGCCTTGAAGTGGTCCTTGTTGTAGTAGAACAGCGGGGTGGAACGGCCGTACGGCAGGGCCCACTGCTTGTCGTCGTACTTGTAGTCGTCCACCAACGATTTCTGGAAGTCGTCGATCTTGATATCCAGCTGCTTGACCAGGCCATCGAGGGGGATGATGCTGCCGTTGGTGAAATAGCGGAACCACCAGACGTCGGAAAGGACCACCAGGCCCGGCAAGCCGGTCTTGGCCGCCTGCGACGTCTGGAACTTCTGGGCAATCTCCTCGTAGTTGGCGCCGGCGGTGACCAAATTGACTTTGATGTCCGGGAACTTGGCGTGGAACTTCTCGATGATGGCCTTCTCGACGTCCTGGGACTTGCCGGGGTGGTTTGTCCAGAAGTCGATGGAGGCCGCGGGCTTGACGCCGTTGAAGTCGATGGTTCCGGTGTCGACGGCGTCTGCCGGACCCGCCGTCGACGGTCCGCCGCAAGCGGCGAGGGCCGCAGCCCCGGCTCCGAGGCCCGCCAGACCCAGGAAATGGCGGCGGTCAAGGGTGGTGCTCATGGTGCTTCCTCTCAATAACTGACATTGATGCGAATGGTGCAGTGGAGAACTAGCCGGTGACGCTGCCTTGGGTCAGCCCGGCGACGATATAGCGCTGGAGTGCGGCGAACACCAGCAGGATGGGGACGATCACCAGGACCGCTCCGGCCATGAGGATTCCCCAGCCAGCACCGTTGCCTTCAGAGTTCTGGAGCAAGGTCAGGCCCACGGGCAGCGTCATGGTTTCGGGCCGGTCGGTGATGATCAGGGGCCAGATGTAGTCGTTCCATTCACTGACGACGGTCACCAGGGCCACGGTGGCGATGGATGGCACGGACACGGGGACGATGATCTGCCACAGCCTGCGCCAGTGGCCTGCCCCATCGATCTCCGCGGCTTCCAGGATTGACGGCGGCAAAGTCAGGAAATGTTGCCGCAGGAGGAAGGTGCCGAACGCCGTGCCAAGCCCCGGCAGGATGATGCCCCACAGGGTGTTCTTGCCGCCCATGCCCGCTATCAGGATGTAATTGGGCAGGATCGAGACCTGGGCCGGGACCATGAGGGCCACAAGGATCAGCACGAAGATGAAGTTCTTGAACGGGAAACGCACGAATACCAGCGCGTAGGCGGTGAGGATGGCCAGGACCACCTTGATGGACGAGCCCACCGCTGTGACGATCAGGCTGTTGGCGAAGAACTGCGCGAACGGGACCGTGGTCATGGCCGTGACGTAATTCTGCAGATTCAGCGTCTCCGGAAGGATCTTCAGATCCATGGTGACGATTTCGCCGGGCTGCTTGAAGGAGCTCAGGAGCATCCACAACAGGGGCAGGAACACCACGAGGGTTGCGATGATCAGGGGGACATAGCCGGTTGCAACTGTCTGCAGCAGATTGGACCTGGAGAGTGGACGCTCCGGTACAGCGGTTTGTTCGGCGTCTTCACGAACCAGGACGGGTGCCGGGGCGCTCATGAGTAGTGGACCTTTCGCTCAACGAACCGCAGTTGGAGGACGGTAATGACCAGCAGGATGGCAAAGAGGATCACCGAAACCGCTGCCGAGTAGCCGGCCCTGTTGTAGGCCCCGAATGCCTGGAGGTAGGCCTCGTAGATCAGGGTGCTGGTGCCGTTGCCCAGCGGAGTCATGATGCGGATGAGGTCGAAGGCCTGCAGCGAGCTGAGCATGGTGGTGATGAGCAGGAAGAACGTGGTGGGGGAGAGCAACGGCAGCGAGATGTTGAAGAACCGCCGGACACTGTTGGCCCCGTCCAGCGCGGCGGCCTCCATCACGTCCCGAGGCAGGGATTGCAGCCCAGCCAGGAACACCACTGCGCAGTAGCCCAGGTTCTTCCACACGTAGACGATGATGACCATCACCAGCGAGAGCTGGGGGTCGTTGATCCACTGGGGACTCTGTTGGCCCAAGCCCCGGAGGATCCAGGCGAGGACTCCATATCCGGGATCGAAGATGAACAACCACACCAGGCCGACGCCGACTCCCGACAGAACGTAGGGCGCGAACACCGCCGAGCGGGCGAACGTGGTGCCCCGGACTTTCGAGTTCAAGGCCAGGGCGACCAGCAAGCCGAGGACCATGGACCCGCCCACGGTCAGCACAGTGAAGATTGCCGTGGTTCCCAGGACCTTGGACGCGTCCTCGCTGGTGAAGAACGTGACGTAGTTCTGAAGTCCGACCACTGTGGCCCTTGAAGAACCGAGGGTCCAGTCCAAGGTGGAGTAGTAGATGTTGTTGATCAGGGGCCAATAGGTGAAGGTTCCGATCAACAGCAGGTTTGGCAAGGCCATGGCCAGGAACACCACAAAATCCTTGCGGCTACGGCCGGACCAGCGTGGCCGTGCCTGAACGGGCGCGGCGCTGCTCTTGTTTATCAAAGGGGCAGTCATGTAGTACTCACGGTTTCGGCGAATGCGGGGCGCCTGCTCCCTCACAGGGGCGGCGAAGACAGGCCTAGCTCACCACATTGGCCATGGCCTCCATTGCCAAAAGCCGCCTCCGTAGCGAGAGTTGTCTTACACTTCCGGGACCGTTCACCGGACGTTACCCGCGCATTCGTATTTGAGGCCAGACTCCCGTTTTGTTGCCGGGTGGGCGGTTGCGCCGAGGTGGAGAATGGAGCCATGAATTCGATCACCGATGTTGAAGGCATCCGGATTGGGCACGTGCAGAAGAACGACGACGGGTGGCTCAGTGGCGTGACCGTCGTCCTTCCGCCTGTGGGAACCGTGGGATCGGTTGACGTGCGAGGCGGAGGCCCGGGAACGCATGAGACGGACGCCCTCGACCCCACCACCCTTGTCTCGACGGTTGACGCGGTGGTACTGACCGGAGGGAGCGCCTTCGGTCTGGTGTCGGCGCATGGCGCCCAACGATGGTGTGAAGAACAAGGGCGGGGATTCGCCGTCCCCGGCACCGTGGTTCCGATTGTTCCGGCCGCTGCCATCTTCGACCTCGGCCGCGGTGGCGACGTGCATGCCCGACCCGACCAGGAGATGGGTTACCAGGCAGCTGCCGCGGCCTTCGCCTCAGGTGACCATGCCGCCGTCGAACGCGGAAACGTCGGCGCCGGTACCGGTGCCGTCATTGCCCGCGGACAGTACAAGGGCGGCGTAGGGACGTCCTCGATCGAACTCGAGGGCGGCGTCATCGTAGGTGCGCTGGCGGTGGTCAACGCGCTGGGTTCGCCGGTGTTTCCTGCGGGACTGCAGGCCGGGAATAAGCCAGCGCGGGTCGAACCGCAGGGACTCAACACCACGCTCGTCGTCATCGCGACGAATGCGGTTTTGGACGTAGCCGAGTGTAGGCGGACTGCTTCGTCCGGGCATGCGGGCCTGGCGCGGGCCCTTGATCCGTCCCATACTTTGGCGGACGGCGACACCGTTTTCGCTCTGGCGACTGGCGCCGTCGCCCTTGATCGAAGCAGCGAACAGGCACGGCAGGTATCGCTGATCACCTTGCAGAGTGCGGCTGCCGAGGCGGTCAGGTTGGCCATCCTGGACGGCGTTGAGTCGGCCGAAAGCATCACGACGGCGGCGGGCAGCTTCCCGGCCTATCGTCCGGTGGGGGAGTGACGGCCGGGGATACGTGCGCTACCATGGTCGGATTTAACTTTCCAGCCTGATTGGCGTAGAGTTGTTTGTTGGTTGTCTGTGCAGCCGCGCCCTTTTTAGGGTCGTGGTTCCAGGACGGTCAAGCAAACAAAAAACGTCCGTTGGATCTTCGGTGCCTCATCGAAGGACGGCGGCAAACAACAGTTAGCGGAGGATATGGCCAAGAAGGACGGGGTCATTGAGATCGAGGGCGTTGTGACTGAGGCGCTGCCCAACGCGATGTTTCGTGTTGAGCTCACCAACAAGCACATCGTTCTCGCACACATCTCTGGGAAGATGCGTCAGCACTACATCAGGATTCTCCCAGAGGACCGGGTAGTGGTGGAGCTGAGCCCATACGACCTCACACGTGGTCGTATCGTCTACCGCTACAAGTAAATTGCTGGGCGGCAGGCAATAGTGCCCAAGCCGCTCCAGCAGATCAACTGCAAAACACGCAAAGGAACGCCATGAAGGTCAAGCCGAGCGTCAAGCAGATCTGCGACAAGTGCAAAGTGATCCGCCGTAACGGCCGGGTCATGGTGATCTGCGAGAACCCGCGCCACAAGCAGCGCCAGGGCTAATTCCCTTTCGGGAATCAGCGCCCGCAAGGGCAAACCTGGGTTGCTAGCCCACGCAAGTAAATAAAGGCAGCACAAGCTGTGCCAGGACTGCTTCACAGAGCCTGGTCAGCGAACCCCCGGTCGGAGGCTGGGGCCGCACTGAAAGTGCGGGTGTACTGCCTACGACCTCCGGTTTATTCAAGGAGTACCGCCACTATGGCTCGTCTCGCTGGCGTAGACATTCCCCGCGAAAAGCGGTTGGAAATTGCGCTTACTTACATCTACGGCGTGGGCAAGACCCGTGCACACGAAACCCTGGCTGCCACCGGCATCAGCGCTGACGTTCGCGTCAAGGACCTGACTGACGCCGAACTGGTTCAGCTGCGTGACTACATTGAAGGCAACTACAAGGTTGAGGGTGACCTTCGCCGCGAGGTAGCCGCTGACATCCGCCGCAAGGTCGAGATCGGCAGCTACGAAGGCCTGCGCCACCGCAAGGGCCTGCCCGTACGCGGTCAGCGTACGAAGACCAACGCTCGTACCCGCAAGGGCCCGAAGCGCACCGTCGCCGGCAAGAAGAAGGCCGGACGTTAATCCCTCGGGATTGACCTGGTTTTCCCCCGATAACTTTCTGTAGGAGAAACAATGCCCCCGAAGACTCGTGGAGCGGTTCGTAAGCCGCGTCGCAAGGATAAGAAGAATATTGCGCTTGGACAGGCGCACATCAAGAGCACCTTTAACAACACCATCGTGTCCATCACGGACCCGACTGGCGCTGTGATCTCCTGGGCTTCCGCCGGTGAGGTTGGCTTCAAGGGCTCCCGTAAGTCCACCCCGTTCGCTGCCCAGATGGCTGCCGAAGCTGCTGCAAAGCGCGCTCAGGAGCACGGTCTGCGCAAGGTTGACGTTTTCGTCAAGGGACCGGGTTCGGGACGCGAAACCGCAATCCGTTCGCTTCAGGCTGCTGGCCTCGAGGTTGGCTCCATCCAGGACGTCACCCCCAGCGCCCACAACGGTTGCCGCCCGCCGAAGCGCCGCCGCGTCTAATTAGGTTCACCCTGCCTGACTGGCCGGGCCTGCTGTGGATGGTTTGACCGTCCACAAGCATGGCCCGGCTGGTCAGGCTGGAAACCGAAGCCGATTTCCACCACCTGTGTTGCGTCATATAGCGGATGCTCGCCGAAAGGAAACCTAAGTGCTCATTGCACAGCGCCCCACCCTGTCTGAAGAAGTTGTATCCGAGAACCGCTCCCGTTTCATCATTGAACCGCTGGAGCCGGGCTTCGGTTACACCCTCGGAAACTCCCTCCGCCGTACCCTGCTCTCCTCCATCCCCGGTGCTGCTGTAACCAGCATCCGGATCGATGGCGTGCTGCACGAGTTCACCACGGTTCCGGGTGTCAAGGAAGATGTCACCGAGATCATCCTTAACATCAAGAACCTTTCGGTTTCCTCCGAGCACGACGAGCCGGTTGTTGCTTACCTGCGCAAGCAGGGCCCCGGAGTCGTCACCGCCGCGGACATCGCTCCGCCGGCCGGCGTCGAATTCCACAACCCGGATCTGCACATTGCCACTCTGAACTCGAAGGGCAAGTTCGAACTCGAGCTGACCATCGAGCGCGGCCGTGGCTACGTTTCGGCAGCTCAGAACAAGTCCGGCGACTCCGAGATCGGCCGTATCCCGGTCGACTCGATCTACTCGCCGGTCATGAAGGTAACTTTCCGCGTGGAAGCTACCCGTGTTGAGCAGCGCACCGACTTCGACAAGCTCATTGTCGACGTCGAGACCAAGCAGGCAATCGCTCCGCGCGATGCTGTTGCTTCCGCAGGCACCACCCTGGTGGAACTGTTCGGTCTGGCCCGTGAGCTGAACACCGCAGCTGAAGGTATCGAGATTGGCCCGTCGCCGACGGACGCTGCCCTGGCAGCGGACATGGCTCTGCCGATCGAGGATCTGGACCTCACGGTCCGTTCCTACAACTGCCTCAAGCGTGAGGGCATCCACACCGTGGGTGAACTCGTTGCCCGCTCCGAGGCTGACCTGATGGACATCCGTAACTTCGGTGCGAAGTCCATCGACGAGGTCAAGGCAAAGCTCGTCGAACTGGGTCTGTCCCTCAAGGACTCCCCTCCCGGTTTCGATCTCGCAGCCCGCGCCGCAGCCATCGAAGAGGACGACGCCGCGTTCAGCGACGACGAGCTCTAAACAGCAGATCTTGGCCGCCGGGTCCAGCAATGGACCTGACCGGCTCACATAACAGGAGAAATAACTATGCCTACCCCCACTAAGGGTCCGCGCCTCGGAGGCGGCCCGGCTCACGAGCGCCTGATGCTCGCGAACCTGGCAGCTGCTCTTTTTGAGCACAAGCGCATCACCACCACGGTCACCAAGGCCAAGCGCCTCAAGCCGTACGCAGAGCGTCTGGTCACCTTCGCCAAGCGTGGCGACCTCGCTTCCCGCCGCCGCGTTCTCGGCCTGATCAGCGACAAGGGCGTTGTCCACGAGCTGTTCACCGACATCGCCGGCGCCGTTGCCAACCGCGATGGTGGCTACACCCGCATCACCAAGATCGGCAACCGCAAGGGCGACAACGCTCCCATGGCTGTCATCGAGCTCGTTCTCGAGCCGGTTTCCCCGAAGCAGGCCGTTGTTGCTGAAGCAACCGCTGCCGCTGCCAAGGCTGCTCCGGCTGCCGAAGCTCCTGCCGAGGAAGAGGTTGTAGAGACCGAAGCTGCTGAAACCGAAGAGGCTCCGGCCGCTGAAGCCGAAGCTGCTGACGCTGAAGTTGCTGAAACCGAAGAGGCTCCGGCCGCTGAGGACAAGAAGTAATTCACTGAATTCTTCACAGTAGACTTGAGTCTATGAACGAACGAAAACCCGCTGCCCCCGTATTGGGGGGCGGCGGGTTTTTGCGTGTCCGGCTTGATCTTTCCTACGACGGCGGCCCTTTCAGCGGGTGGGCATTGCAGCCGGGCCTGCGGACCGTGCAGGGCTCCCTTGAAGAGGCTTTGGCCTTGCTCCTGCAGCGCAGTGTGCGTGTAACCGTCGCCGGCCGGACCGACGCCGGTGTCCACGCCCGCGGCCAAGTAGTCCACTTCGACGTCACCGAAGCCGAGTGGCTGTCTCTGCCGCGCGGGCACGAACTTGATCCCGCCGTCGCAATTTTGCGGCGGCTCCGCGGCGCTTTGAGCCGCGTCCTGGGCGACTTCACCGGTGCAGTGGAAGTGCACGACGCCGGTCTGGCGCCGGAAGGTTTCGACGCGCGCTTTTCGGCACTGTGGCGCAGGTACAGTTATCGGATTGCCGACGGTCCAGGGCGATGGGATCCGGTGCTCCGTGGCATCACGCTCTGGCACAAGGCGGCCTTGGATGTTTCCCTGATGAATGAGGGCGCTCAGTCCTTGCTGGGGCTCCAGGATTTCCGCTCGTACTGCAAGCCCCGGGAGGGCGCCACTACTATCCGCGAGCTGCAGAAGTTCTCGTTTGCGCGGGGGAGCGATGGCGTCATTGTGGCCACCGTGCAGGCTGACGCGTTCTGCCACAACATGGTGCGTTCGTTGGTGGGATCAACCCTGCGGGTGGGCGAGGGGCTGGAGGCTCCCATATGGCTTCACGAGCGGCTGCTTGAGCGGAAGCGGGATGCGAAATCCGTGCTGGCTGCGCCACATCCGCTGGTTTTGGAGGAAGTCGCCTACCCGTCTGACAGTGAGCTGTTGGCCCGGGCCGAACTGACGCGGGCGCGGCGCGAGTAGCCTTTTGTCGTGCCGCACCCGGACGTTGGAGGACCCCCTCCCGGCTCTGGGTACCGGAAGGGGGCCGTTGTGGCACTCCGTGGTCTGGGATCCGCGAAGTGCCGGTCTATGGGGGGCGGTTAAGGTTGGTTGGAGAGTCGCCTATCCGGAAAAAGCCTTGATGATGCCCATGACTGCGGGACCCAGCAGGATGATGAACAAGGTGGGAAGGATGCAGAAAAGCAGGGGAAACAGGATTTTCACCGGAATTTTCATGGCGTACTCCTCAGCCCTCTGACGCCGCTTGGTTCGCATCTCTTGGGCCTGCGACTTCAGGACTTTCGAGATGGCGATGCCGTAGGCATCCGCTTGGACTATGGCCCGGACAAAGCTTCGGACGTCCGGCACATCCACGCGATCCGACATGGCGAGATAGGCCTCTTTGCGGCTTCGACCTACTTGGATGTCCTGGAGAGTTCGTATGAGCTCATCTGCCAAGGGGCCGGTCCCGTTCGTTGCCGCCCGTGCCATGGAAGCTTCGAAACCCAGGCCCGCCTGCACTGCAATTAGCATCTGGTCCAGAGTGTTGGGCAGTTCCATGCGAATCGCAGCCCGGCGCTTTTCCGCATTGGAACGGATCAGCAAGTCCGGCACGAAATAGCACAGGGCGGTCGTAGCCAAACCCAGGAGTAATTTTCCGACGTTGGGATCGCCCAAGTACAAGACCAGTCCCAACAATGCGCCGGCGATTGAGGCCATTGGCTTTGCCGCCAGGACTTTGTCCAAAGGCCACTCCTTGGGCCGTCCCGCCCCGGCAAGTTGTTTGTCTAGCCATGCAATATACCCGTCGGGGGCGAACCGCCTGGAGACTCCTGCTATCCGTTGGACTGCTGTGACGGGACGGGTCGTGAGGACGGAGGTGCGGCCCAGATTGGACCTGATGTTACGGAGGCCCGCCCGGTCGCCGGCCACAGCAAGCCAAACGAGCAAGGAGACTGGGGCGACAATGCAGAGGACTGCGGCGTAGGCAAAAAGTGTCATGGCTGGCTCCTAGAACTTCGGCTTGATAAGACGGCTGAGCCAGAACCACCCCAGGCCCAGCATCACAGCTGCCACCCCGAGCATCAGGTATCCCGGAAGGGTAGAGGTAAAGGTGTGAGCGTAGGTGGGATTAATCAGCATCAGCGCGAAGAACATCGCTATCGGCAACGCCAGCAAGACGATGGCAGACATTCGGCCTTCCGCACTCAGCGCCCTTACTTGCCGTCGGATCTGGTTGCGATCCCTGATGGTTTCACCCACGTGATCCAATACTTCGGCGAGATCCCCGCCCACTTCACGGTGGACTTCGATGGCTTGGGCAATCCACGCAAGATCCTCGCTTTTTGTCCTCTCGGCAACATCCAGCAAAGATCCGCCGAGATCCCTCCCGATCCGGGACTCATTAACCACGCGGCTTAGTTCTTCCGACATGGGAGCTTGGCTTTCCACGGCGGCAGCATCCACCGCACGCAGGAGGCTGTGGCCTGCCCGAAGCCCACCAGTCAGGAGCTGAAGGGTGTCCGGCACCTGTTCCTCGAAGGCGGCTCTCCGACGCGCGGTCAGCAGGCGCAGTGCAGCGTAAAGGCCCAAAACTCCGAAGAAGACGAAGACGATGCACATGAACAGCCCGCCCAACGAGGCCCCCGCCACTGCGCAGACCAGCAGCACCACGCCGGACAGGACCATATAGTCAGACGCCTGCTTCTTAAGTCCGGCGGCATCGAGGACCGCTGGCGAGAGAATGCCGCGGGGGCGGTCCAGAAACCGTGAGGCTACGAGGCCCCTGGCTGAGCCGGCAACGACATCCAGCGCCGTCCGACGCACCAGGGCCGGGGGTTGCCGCCGCTCAAGGGCAATCGTTCGCCTCGACTTCAGGACAACCGTCACCAAAAGCAACAGAGCGATGTAGACAAAGATCAAGCCAATCGCCAGAACCATTGGCGAGTCCCACCGTGCGATCATCGTGGGCCTCCGGAGATCAGTGAACCGAAGACTGCCGGTGACAGTTGAATGCCAAGGTCGGCGAATCGCTCCGTGAACCGGGGCCGGACGCCAGTAGGAACGGTTCGGCCCCTGAAACGGCCGTTGGTGTCCACCCCTGCTGCATAGTCGAAGACGAACGCGTCCTGAAGGGTCACCACGTCCCCTTCCATCCCTTGGACCTCGGTGATGTGGGTGATGCGCCGGGTACCGTCCCGAAGACGGCTGATATGGACGATAAGGTTGATGGCCGAGGCAATCTGTTCCCTGACGGCCCGAAGCGGCAGGTCCATTCCCGACATCAGCACGAGGGTCTCAATGCGGGCTATGGCATCGCGTGGAGAGTTAGCGTGCACAGTCGAAATGGAGCCATCATGCCCGGTGTTCATGGCCTGCAACATATCCAGCGATTCGCCACCGCGTACTTCGCCAACCACGATCCTGTCAGGCCGCATGCGAAGGGAGTTGCGGACCAGGTCACGGATGGAAATCTCCCCCCGGCCTTCAATATTGGCAGGACGGCTCTCCAGGCGCACCACATGCTCCTGTTGCAATTGCAGCTCCACGGCGTCCTCGATGGTGACGATCCGGTCATCTGCAGGAATGAAGGACGACAAGACATTGAGGAGTGTGGTTTTACCGGTACCAGTGCCCCCGGAAACGATGATATTCATGCGGGCCCGGACACATGCGCTGAGCAGTTCGGCCATTTCCGGAGTCATACTGCCAAACTCAATGAGTTTCGCTGCAGTCAAGGCCTCCCGGCCGAATTTGCGGATGGTAAGCGATGGCCCGTTAACGGCCAGCGGCGGGATGATGGCATTGACGCGCGAGCCGTCGGCCAAGCGTGCATCCACCAGTGGGGATGACTCATCAATGCGGCGACCTACCCGGGAGACGATCCGCTCGATGACGCGGCGGAGAGCCTCATCCGACGTGAAGCGGGCCTCCGTCTTGTACAGCTTCCCCCCACGTTCGACGTAAATGCTATCGAACCGGTTGACCATGACCTCGGTCACCGCCGAGTCGTTCAGGAATCGCTGGATTGCTCCGTGGCCCATGACATCGTCAAGAATATCCCCGGTCAGCCGCTGCCGCTCAGTCGTACTGAGTGGAACTTGCTCTTCGTCAACGACGAGTCGAAGTTCATCCCTGACGTACTGGTTGAGTTCGTTTTCTTCCAACGTGGAATCAGTGAGCCGGGAACCAAGTCGTTCGTACAGGGCCGACACCGCTCGTTCCTTGAGCCCAGCCAGAGCCCCGCTGGCCAGGATCGTCGAGGGTGATTCCCCATCCGCTTCCGTGATACTGGATGCCGCCGCGGCGACCCTGGCTTCCTGTATGCGCCCCAGCGTGGATGCTGGGGTGTCCGACGGAAGAAGGGTAGGAGTGCTCAGTGTCTCCTGGCGAGCGCTCTCCGGATTGCGAAGATCTTCAAACCTGCGTGACAGACTCATCGAACTACCGCCCTTCTGTGTACCTGCTTGCGGGACCGTTCATCCCAATTCGGCTGGAACCGGCTGACGAGCAGGCGGAGCCCCTTCAAAGCAGCATCCCGGCTGGCGTCCTGAAGCAGTGGTACGCCCTTGTTGGTTGAATACGGCAACGTTCGGGAACGGGGGATCGCTACGTCGACGGGGACGCCAATGGTGGCTTCGATGTCCTTGAGCTGCAGCCCGCTCTTGTGGTCGGTCATGTTCAGTACCACGTGCCGGTTCCGCGGAAGCAGTTGCAGCTCATCCAGGATTTGCAACCCGCTACGGAGCCCACGAATGCTTGGAATATCCATCCCACAAACCCACACCGCATCTGTGGCACATTCGAGGGCGGCCAACACGTGCTCTCCCAGGCCCGGAGCCGTATCGACCACGACGTATTGGAATTCGTGACGCAATTGTTCCAGGAGGCGAGTGATATGGGCAGCCGAGATCTTGTCCATTTCCACTGGATTCCGTGGCGCACACAGGGCGTAGATGCTGGCGGGATGGACTGTGAGGTAGGTCTTGAGGACCATCGCGTCTTGGGTTGCTGGACCGAGGACGGCATCGGTGATGGTTCGTTCAGGTTCCAGTAGCAAGCCGCTGCCGACGTCGCCGAACTGCAGATCAAGATCCACAATGACCACTCCCATAGGCGCAAGTTTGCCAAGGCCCACGGCCAGATTAGTGGCCACTGTGGTCTTGCCTACGCCGCCTTTGGGTGACATGACAGCAATGACCCGGCCACCGGAACCGATCGTTCCTTCTCCCGAGACAGGAGCCAGGCCCCGGCGCCGGCCAGCAGCCGCCAAACACGCCCTTTCCACCATGATGCGGATGTCTTCCACATCTGCGGTGGGCGAAAGGATGTCCCGAACGCCGGCCCGCATGGCTCCAAGCACAAGCTCGGCCGTCTGGACGGCCGCCAGCACCACGCTGATTTCCGGATACTGCAGGTCCATCAACGATGCGAGCTTCAGCGACTCCGACACTTCCAGCCCGGGTCCGAGAATCATAACCTCAGGGGGTTCGCCGAGAAGCTGGTCCATGATGTCACGGGGTCCCTCAGGCAAATAGTTCGCCTGGAACCATTGGAGACTGCCGCTCATGCCCGCAGTTGCGGTCCGAACGCGCTTCTCAAAGTCGTGATCTGCTGTGATGAGAATAAAGCGACTCATTTGAACAACCTCCCCCGGTCCAGGACTCCTGAGGTTCCTTCGGTGGCGCCTGCGGGCTCCTTGGACAGGTAGACGGTGCCGAATTCGGCTGCATAGACGATCTTCTCCACGTCAACATCCGATCTTGCCAAGGTGACGAGGTACTGACCGGCTTGGCTGGAGTTCTTATTGGCATTCAGGGCTCCGCCACCGGAAGCATTTTCTGCGCTGGAAGTGTCAGCGACTGCTCCAGTTGCGTCCTGAACAGCCGTCACCAGCACTTTGTGGAAGGTCAGCTGCGTCTGGTCAGGGGCGTTGGACTTGTCGTTTTCCTTGACTGACAGCATGACGCCAACAGTGTCACCGGCGATGAGGCTCCCACCAACAACTCGTTCGATCGGTAGTTTCAGGGTTACTTCCTGGAGGCCTGGCGGCAATTCAACCCGACCCGGCCCAACCACGGCGTTCGGTTCCACCATGCGCGAGGAAAGGACTTGTTCGCCTTGAACGAGCGCCACTGCCGCGACCTTCGAACCGAGGTCGGCCAGACTGCTGATGCTGTCCGACGCCACTGCCGACTTGGGAATTGCCCGTTTCACGACAGAATCTCCGAACTTGGCCGCTGTGGTGCCGGCCGGGATGTCCTTTTGGACGATGTAGACCTCTTTAGTCTCAGTGTTGGCCAAGGCGCGCTTGTCGGCGCCTTGGACGTAGAGAACGAGCATCACTGTTCCAATGACGGCTACGACAAGCGCAGCGATGCCTCCCAGTAGGCGAGCTTTCATTGCTTCTCCTGTTCGATGCGGGGCAGAGCGAATCCGGACCGCTATTTGATGAGTTTCACCACGACGGTGCCAAGATTTGCACCAGGACCGGTGCTATTACCGCCTTCGATATCGTCGATGGAAACGTATTTGACGAACTTCCCTATGATGCAGCGGTCCGGGCCACCCGAACACGCAAGGTTCGAGTTGCCGACTGCCGCGGTGGTGTTGCGGAATTCGTAGACGCCACCTTGGCCCAACTTCCAGCCTGTGATGCGGAACGTTGCGTAGCCCATCAGGTGGAAGGACCCGTTGTTGCCTGTCCCGGTTGCTGTATCAAATACGGGAAAATGTACTTCCAGCACCTTTCCGGCGTTGAGGGTATTGATCCAGCCCTGCAGGATAATGGCGCATTGCGAGGGTTTGTTGTTACCTGGATCAGAGCCGGCGACATTCCCCACTGTTGTCACAACCTTGCAGTCGTTGTCCGGATCGTCCAGCCAGCCCCAGCCACCGGGAATGGTGTGCCCGGAGGCATTCGTGCAGGTTACGCCCGGCTTCCAGGAGACCTTTTGAAGGCTCCCGCTCGCCAAACCTCCCGCGAGGTCCCAACACTTGTTGGAGAACGCCAAGGGAAAGCCGCCGCCCCCGTTTGGGGCTACCAAGGCTGCGGTTGCCGTGGCCCCAACCGTGGCCGGCCCTGAACTCAGTGCGCTGGCGAACATCTTCGTAAGGAAACCCGCATTGCTGGTTCCGTCGATGGTGGAGGTCTGGACAGTCACTTGGTTCTGAACCGAGAGGTCTACAGACCTCACTCGTGAAACACCGTCTCTGGAGTTCTGGTCGGCGAGTTGTTTCGCGGCCGTGTTCGCGCTGCTTTGTGTGCAGCCCGAGCTGGACGCGCAGAGTTGGGCGACCGCGATCGCTCCTGCGTCCGCACCGTTCTGAAGCTCGCCGCGTTCGGCGTAGATTTGCCCGACATCCACTGCCATGGCGCCTGCGCCTATGAGTACCAGCATCATGAGGGCTACCAGCATGCCGCTTGCGCCGCGTTCGTTGCTGTCCCCGCTGAACCTTGTCTTTAACCACCGCACCGCATGGCCCCCTTACCGACTACGGAAAGCGATGGAGTAAAGAGCCCGGTCAGCGTCGGCGAGCTGAACGTCACCGTTGCGGTGACAGTCGCGCCCGGACTGCAGGCGCCGGAAAGGCTGACGTTTCCGGGAGCGAGATTAATGCTCGGTGCCCCTGCCACTGCGGCGGCTTGGGCTTTAGCTGTGCTATTGGTGACAGCCATGGTTCTGGCAGCCTCCCGCGCGGCTTGCGTAGCGGAAATCTGGAGATTGAAAAAGAATGCGAATTCCACGATTCCCACGACGAGGAGCAGTAGTAGCGGCGCTACCAGGGCGAATTCGACCGCCACGGCCCCACGCTCATTCGCCGGCCCTTTCTTCATGTTGTTCACGTAACCCTCCCAGGGGTTGGCGCCTAAGACAGCGATGCCGCGTCCGCGCTGGGCGGACGCGGCATCGTGCTCGGGGGTGTGGGTCCTACCAGCTGTTGACCGTGTTGGCCAGCCCATTGAAGAAGCCGTTAAGGGCTCCGCCGAAGGCGCCTACGCCGCCGACGAGGATCAGGGCGATCAGGCCAACCAACAGCCCATATTCCGTTGCTGTCGCGCCCTTCTCTTCCCGGGTGAAGCGGTCCTTGACGCCGGCGATGAATGCAATGGTGTGGATCATGAAAGTAGACATTGGAAAATCCTTCCCAGAAATGATTTTGTTTGAGGGTAATGAATGGTTATTGCGAGAGTGTAGATTATCCGAGCTCGAAGGGCTGTTATTGCTTTACCCGTTCGGAATTCGATGACTCAAGAATTGCCCAGGCACGCCAATAGCCACAATGCGTAGCCGTACTCGATTTATTTGGGCATGCATTACCTGCCCGGTGAGCGTAGGGGAGCCAAGTACTCAGTTTCGGTGGCTGAACAAGCAGGAACTACTTGGTTTTAGCAGGAGGCTTACTAATCAGAGAGCGGCCATGAGGAGAGAAGAGCACGTACTCAGCCAGGCTCAGTGCAGGGCGAGGATTACGCCAAAGGCCGCGAGGACCATCGCAGGCCCATGGGCCGTTTCTGCTGGTTTTTCCGCGGATCGCAGCCGTAACATCAGCACCGTCAGCACCCCGCCCACCACGAATCCCAGCAAGCCGCCGAAGAGTACTTGCTGCCAACCCAAGTAGCCCAAGTACATTCCAAGTGGTGCGGCGAGCTTCACATCGCCCATTCCGAGGGCGCCCGGAGAAATCAGTCCCAAAATCAGGTAGCCGGCGAACAGTATGAAGCCTCCGGCGAGTGCGCGGAGCAGGTCTGTCCACCCAGGTTCAAGCACGGAGGACAGCGCCAGGAGCCCCAATGCGCCGATAAGCAGGGTCAAAACAAGGGGGTTTGGAAGCAAATGAAGCGTGAAATCAATACGTGAAAGTTGAACGCCTAAAAGTGCCAATAAAAGAAAGGCCGGCAATTCCGGCGCCATCCCAAACCGCCACCCAAGCAAAGCGAAGAGCAATGCGGTAAGCGCCGCCGTCGTGATCCGGACCTTAATGGGAGGGAGGCCGCCGAGCCGCGGCAGCGAACGGGCGATGAGCAGCTCGCACAACGGGCTGAGCAGGAGGCCGGCAAGCGCCAGCAGGAGCGGCATGGCAAGTCCGTCAGTCACGTGCTCTCCCTCATTAACACAGGTACCCCCGGGCGGTCTAACCCCATTTTGACCCGGACGCCCCGTTACCGGTATTGTTTAGAGTCGTTGTGCGTGTCCTATCTCGATGACACATGCCTTCAGGGGGATCCAGTTGCAGGATCGCTAACTCCGGAGGCATTTCGAGATCTTGGGATGACTGGTACATAGAGCCCTCACCTCTGCTCCGGTAGCGCATACATAGTAGGTACACGACTCACTGCGTGTCGCCTAAAACATGAACGCCAGAACAAGAACGAGGCAAAACCGTGCGTACGTACACCCCGAAGCCCGGCGATATCAACCGCCAGTGGCACGTCATTGACGCCACCGACGTTGTCCTTGGTCGTCTTGCCAGCCAGACCGCAACACTGCTGCGCGGAAAGCACAAGCCGACCTATGCGTCCCACATGGACATGGGCGACTTCGTCATCATCATCAACGCTGAAAAGGTTGCCCTCACCGGCGCCAAGCTGGAGCAGAAGCGCGCATACCGCCACTCCGGTTACCCGGGCGGCCTGACCTCCGTCAACTACGCCGAGCTGCTGGAATCCAACCCGGTTCGCGCTGTTGAGAAGGCCATCAAGGGCATGCTCCCCAAGAACTCCCTGGCAGCTCAGCAGCTGGGCAAGCTCAAGGTCTACGCAGGCTCCGAGCACCCGCACGCTGCACAGCAGCCGAAGACTTTCGAAATCACCCAGGTCGCCCAGTAGTCCTGGCCACCAACTAACTTTTCATCACAAGGAGAACCGTGGCTCAGAACGAAGAACTGACCGCCGAAGCCGTCGAGGCTGAGGAAAACCTCACCAGCTACACCTCTGAAAGCAGCCCCGCTGCTGAAGATGCTCCCAAGAAGGAGCGCCCGGCACTGACCGTTGCCGGCGCAGCTGTTGGCCGCCGCAAGGAAGCCGTTGCACGCGTTCGCGTTGTTCCGGGTTCCGGCAAGTGGATCATCAACGGCCGCGAGCTGGCCAACTACTTCCCGAACAAGCTGCACCAGCAGGATGTCAACGAACCGTTCCGCGTTCTTGACCTCGAGGGTGCTTACGACGTCATCGCCCGTATCCACGGCGGTGGCCCCTCCGGCCAGGCTGGTGCACTGCGCCTCGGCATCGCCCGTTCGCTGAACGAGATCGACGTCGAGAACAACCGCGCCACCCTCAAGAAGGCTGGCTTCCTGACTCGCGACGCCCGCGTCATCGAGCGTAAGAAGGCCGGTCTCAAGAAGGCACGCAAGGCCCAGCAGTACTCCAAGCGTTAAATCGCTTCGCCCCACGTCAGGGGCATCGGAGGCCCGTTCCACCCTTTCGGTGGGGCGGGCTTCCGCCGTTTAAGCACACCGGAAAGGTGGGTCGGGAGGGGACGCTCCCAAGCCCCGATGAACAGCTGGTGCCGTGGCGTCGTCTAAACTTGACCCGATGTCTAGATTATTTGGAACAGATGGCGTGCGCGGTCTCGCGAACGGATTACTCACCGCTGAACTGGCGATGCAGCTCGCGCAGGCGGCCGCCGTCGTACTCGGCCATGACCGCGCGACAGACGGAAAACGGCCCCGGGCGGTAGTCGCCAGGGACCCCAGGGCCAGTGGTGAATTCCTCGCCGCCGCCGTGGAGGCCGGGCTTTCCAGCTCCGGTATCGACGTCTACGACGCCGGTGTTCTCCCCACCCCCGCCGCAGCTTACCTGGTGGCAGACCTCGACGCCGACTTCGGCGTCATGCTGTCCGCTTCCCACAATCCTGCGCCGGACAATGGAATCAAGTTCTTCGCACGGGGCGGCCAGAAGCTGCCTGACGACGTCGAGGACGCCATTGAGGCGCAGCTGGGCAACGAGCCGCAGCGGCCCGTGGGCGCCGACGTCGGACGCATCCAGCGCTTCTCGGACGCCGAGGACCGCTACATCGTGCACCTGCTCGGCACGCTCCCGAAGCGCCTGGACGGTTTGAAAGTCGTGGTCGACTGCGCCCACGGCGCCGCGAGCGGTTGCTCGCCCCAGGTGTTCAAGGATGCCGGCGCGGACGTTGTGGTCATCGGTGCCGAACCCGATGGCCTGAACATCAACGAGGGCGTGGGTTCGACCCACCTGGGTCCCCTGAAGGAAGCTGTCGTCAAGCACGGCGCACACCTCGGCGTAGCGCACGACGGCGATGCTGACCGCTGCCTTGCCGTGGACCACGAAGGCAACGAAGTGGACGGCGACCAGATCATGGCAATCCTGGCGCTGGCACTGAAGAAGGCCGGAAAGCTCAAGGACGACATCCTGGTAGCCACGGTCATGAGCAACCTCGGCCTTAAGATTGCCCTCCGCGATGCCGGCATCACCATCCGTGAAACCGGTGTTGGTGACCGTTACGTCCTGGAGGAAATGCGCGACGGCGGGTACAACCTCGGCGGCGAACAGTCCGGCCACGTGATCTTCTCCGACTACGCCACCACCGGCGACGGCGTCCTGACCGGCCTGCAGCTTGCCGCGCAGGTGGCCCTCACCGGACGCTCCCTCCAGGAGCTTGCCGGCGTGATGACCAAGCTCCCGCAGCTCATGATCAACGTCAAGGGCGTCGACAAGGCCCGCGCCGCTACCGACGAAGGCGTGGCCGCGGCTGTGGCCGCAGCTGAGCTGGAACTCGGCGAAACCGGTCGCGTGCTGCTCCGTCCCTCGGGCACGGAAGCACTGGTCCGCGTGATGGTGGAAGCGGCGGACATGGAAACCGCCGAACGCATCTGCACGGAGCTCGCAGCAGTGGTCAAGGAGCGCCTCGGCGCTTCCAGCGAGATGGCCGTCTAGGAACGGAGCTAGAGGTAGTCCGGCGCTGCCTCAAGCCCGAAGTAATCTTCGAGAGTCGCGATGCCGCGTGTGGCCATGTCCACCGCGGCATCGACTCCGATATACCGCAGGTGCCAGGATTCGTAGAAGTAGCCCGTGGTGTCATGGAACATCCAGGGGTACCTGACGACGAATCCGTACTTGTGCGCATTGGCCTTGGCCCAGATGGCTGCCGGTTGCTCGGCGAAGCATGGCTGGAAGCTGCAGGCTCCGCCGCCGTCGCCGATATCGAAAGCCCAACCCGTCTGGTGCTCTGAGTGGCCCGGGCGTGCCGAAGCACGGTCGGCCGCGGCCTGTCCGGTGCTGGCCACATATCCGTTGTAGGTGGACACCTGGGTGGTGTAGGAGCGGTAGCCCGAAGCCAACGTCATGATGACGCCCTCCGAAGCAGCAGCGCCGAACATCTTTTCCGCGGCAGCCGCCGTCGTGCTGTTCAGCAGTGCGGCCTCTCCGCTGACGGCGAGCCGTACGGCAGGCTGCACCAAATCTGCGGGCACAAAGTTCTGCGGGTTCAAGGGCCGGTGCTTATTGACGATGACCCAGGGGCTGGTGGGGTCGGTCAACGAGTGCTGGGTCTTCAGGGTGATGGACGGAACCGGGCTGGCCGTGGGCTCCGCAGTGGCTGTTGGCTCTACCGTTGGCGCGGCAGTGGGTGCAGCAGCGCTACTGGAAACGGCCGCTGAAGGCGTGGCATCGGCCTGAACCGGCACCGTAGCCGCAGCGGGGGAGGGCGCGCCGTTCTGCGGCGTGCAGGCGGTCAAGGCGGCCAGTCCGGTGCCGGCAGTGAGCAGCCCGGCGAAGGCCCGCCGGCTGGGCAGCGGCGTGTTGTCGTTGCGCAAACTAGACCTTCCTTAACAGCATGCGCCGGATGGAGTGGTCTGCATCCTTGGTGAGCACCAGCTGAGCGCGCCCGCGCGTCGGCAGGACGTTTTCCTTCAGGTTGGGCTCGTTGATGCGCTTCCAAATGCCCCGGGCGGTGGACTCGGCGTCTTCGTCGGACAAGGTGGCGTACCGGTGGAAGTAAGACTCGGGCTGGGCGAAAGCGGTGCTCCGCAGCTTCCGGAAGCGGTCCACGTACCATTCCTCGATGTACGAGGTCTTGGCGTCGACATAGATGGAGAAGTCGAAGAAGTCACTGATCGCCAGGCCTTGTTTTCCGTCCATGCGCGGCCGGGCCGGGGCAAGCACGTTCAGGCCCTCGACGATCAGGACGTCGGGGCGCCGCACCACAACCTCCTTGCCCGGCACGATGTCGTAGGTAACGTGCGAGTACCACGGTGCCCGGACTTCCTCGGCGCCGCCCTTGACCTCAGAGACGAAGCGGAGAAGTCCCCGCCGGTCATAGGACTCAGGGAAACCCTTGCGTTCAAGGAGGTGGCGGCGCTTGAGCTCGGCCAGCGGGTAGAGGAAGCCGTCCGTGGTGATGAGTTCGACGTTGGGCGTGCCCGGCCAGCGGCGCAGCATCTCGCGGAGCACGCGGGCGATGGTGGACTTGCCGACCGCCACGGAACCGGCGACGCCGATCACGAACGGCGTGCGCTGGGTCTGTTCACCGAGGAAGGTAGTGGTTGCCGCGTGCAGTTGGTGCGAGGCTTGGACGTAAAGGTGAAGGAGCCTGGACAGGGGCAGGTAAACCTCCCTGACTTCCTTCATGTCCAAGGGATCTCCAAGCCCCCGCAGGCGGAAAATGTCCTCTTCGTTGAGGGGCTGCTCCATCTGCGCCGCGAGCCTGGACCAAGTCTGACGGTCCAGCTCAACAAACGGGGAAGCGCCGTCGCCATTAGCTTCGGTGCGTTGCAAAGTCACGATCATGATTCTGCCCTCCGCGCGGCTGATCAGGAAATGCGCGATGACCAGAGGGTGAATTGTGTGCTGTTAAACGGGGAGCAAGTAGTCTAGGAAATAGGATGTCCCACGTCAGTTGTTTGCAGAAGCCGCTAGGCTTGTATCCATGTGTGGAATCGTAGGCTATGTTGGCAATTCGTCTCGCGAGGCAGCTGGTTACAGCGCCCTTGACGTCGTGGTGGAAGGGCTGCGCCGTCTGGAGTACCGCGGATATGACTCCGCTGGCATCGCAGTAGTAGCCGATGGGGCAATCTCATCGCGTAAAAAGTCCGGCAAGCTGAGCAATCTGGTCGCGGAACTGGAAGCTCATCCCGTTCCCGAGTCGCTGACGGGCATTGGCCACACGAGGTGGGCCACTCACGGTGGCCCCACCGACCGTAACGCCCACCCGCACCTCTCCGATGGCGGCCGCCTGGCTGTCATCCACAACGGCATCATTGAGAACTTCGCTGAGCTCCGCCAGGAACTGCTCGCCAAGGGTGTCACGTTCGAATCGGAAACCGACACCGAAGTGGCTGCCGCCCTTCTGGGTGACATCTTCCGGAACCAGCTCAAGGGCGACGGCGGCAACCTCACCGAAGCGATGCGCCTGGCCTGCCAGCGCCTTGAGGGTGCGTTCACGCTTCTGGCAGTGCACGCGGACCAGCCCGACGTCGTGGTTGCTGCCCGGCGCAACTCACCCCTGGTAGTGGGCCTGGGCGATGGCGAGAACTTCCTCGGCTCCGACGTCTCCGGCTTCATTGACTACACGCGCCGCGCGGTGGAACTGGGCCAGGACCAGATCGTCACCATCACGGCCGACTCTGTGGAGATCACGGACTTCTTCGGCGCTCCCGCCGAAGGCAAGGAATACCACGTTGACTGGGACCCGGCATCGGCTGAAAAGGGTGGCTTCAACTCCTTCATGGAGAAGGAAATCCACGACCAGCCTGACGCCGTGGCGCAGACCCTCCTGGGCCGCTCGGACCTCAACGGCCAGCTGACCCTGGACGAGCTCCGGATCGACCCGGAGCTCCTTAAGCAGGTGGACAAGATCATCGTCCTCGCCTGTGGTACTGCCGCGTACGCCGGCCTGGTGGCCAAGTACGCCATCGAGAACTGGTGCCGTATCCCCACGGAGGTGGAGCTCGCCCACGAGTTCCGCTACCGCGATCCGATTGTGGACGCCAAGACGCTGGTGGTTTCCATCAGCCAGTCCGGTGAAACCATGGACACCCTGATGGCCGTCCGCTACGCCCGCGAACAGGGCGCCAAGACGATCTCCATCTGCAACACCAACGGCTCCACCATTCCGCGTGAATCCGACGCTGTGCTCTACACGCACGCCGGGCCGGAAATCGCTGTTGCGTCCACCAAGGCATTCCTCGCGCAGATCACTGCCGCCTACCTCCTGGGCCTCTACCTGGCCCAGCTGCGCGGCAACATCTTCTCCGGCCAGATCAAGGATGTCCTCGCGGACCTGAACAAGATCCCGGCCAAGATCCAGACGATCCTCGACAACGCAGGTCCGCTGCGCGAGCTCGCCCGCAGCATGAAGGACGAAAAGTCCGTGCTGTTCCTGGGCCGCCACGTGGGGTACCCGGTGGCTCTCGAAGGTGCGCTGAAGCTCAAGGAAATCGCCTACATCCACGCTGAAGGCTTCGCCGCGGGCGAACTCAAGCACGGCCCGATCGCCCTGATCGATGACGGCCAGCCGGTCTTCGTCGTCGTGCCTTCCCCGCGCGGCCGCGACTCGCTGCACTCCAAGGTGGTCAGCAACATCCAGGAAGTCCGCGCACGCGGTGCACGTACCCTGGTCATCGCTGAAGAGGGCGACGAGTCGGTCAAGGACTACGCGGAGCAGGTGTTCTACGTTCCCGAAACGCCGACGCTGCTCATGCCGCTGCTCACCACGGTTCCGCTGCAGATCTTTGCTGCCGAACTGGCCGGGGCGAAGGGTTACGACGTCGACCAGCCGCGTAACCTCGCCAAGAGCGTCACCGTAGAATAACGCCATGATTGTTGGCATTGGCGTAGACGTCGTAGACATTGAGCGGTTTGGCCGGCAGCTTGAACGGACTCCAGGCCTGAGGGACCGGCTGTTCGTGCCGGCTGAGCGCGAACTCAACACGCGGTCCTTGGCAGCCCGTTTCGCGGCCAAGGAAGCCGTTGCCAAGGTTCTGGGCGCGCCTGCGGGCATGAACTGGCAGGACTGCTGGATCGGCCTGGACCAGAACGGTCCAACCGTTCAGGTCAAGGGCACCGTGCTTGCCGTCGCTGAGGCCAAGGGCGTCAAGCGCTGGCACCTGTCAATGAGCCACGACGGCGGCATCGCCACGGCGACCGTGCTCGCCGAGGGCTAGACGGACACAACGAAACATGATCAGCGCCTTCACCGGACAACAGATCAGGGACGCGGAACAACCGCTCCTGGACTCCGGTGAGGGCGCTGTTCTTATGCAGCGGGCAGCCTATGGCCTTGCCCAAGCGGTGATCCGCGAGCTGAGGAAAAAGCGCCGGCTGGCAGGAGCGGGCGCGACGGTTCTTGTCGGCAAAGGCAACAACGGGGGCGACGGTCTCTACGCTGCGGCGCAGCTTGCCCGCCGCGGAATGCGGACGACGGCGATACTCGCCTCGGAAACTGTCCACTCGGAGGCTCTGGCTGCCTTCAAGGCTGCTGGCGGCCGGGTTTTGCGGCTGGAGGCTTCGAACGCGGAAGAGCTCGCGGTCCTGTGCGCCGGCCAGGACGTGGTCATCGATGCCCTCCTGGGTACGGGAGCCCGCGGCGGCTTGCGTGACGCCGCTGCCGAGCTGGTAGCGGGGCTCCAGGAGCTGCGGCCTCCGCTGGTGGTGGCATGCGATGTTCCCAGCGGCCTGGATGCAGGCACGGGAGAGGTCCACTGGCCTGTCCTGGATGCCGATATCACTGTCACTTTCGGCGGCATCAAAGCCGGCCTGCTGAGTGACCCCGGTGAAGGCTGCGCCGGCCGCGTCGAACTGGTGGAGATCGGCATCGAGTCCACGCTGCTGCATGAACCGCCGGGACTGCGCCGGCTCACGGCCCGGGACCTGGGCGCCTTGTTGCCCCGCCCATCACGGCGCGCCCACAAATACTCCCGGGGCGTCTTGGGAATCGTTGCAGGCTCCAGCCGCTTCGCCGGCGCAGCTGTTTTGAGCGTGCATGCCTCTGCTCTGGCCGGGGTTGGCATGGTGCGGTACCTCGGCCCTGAATCAGCGGCCAGGATGGTTCTCAGCCGGACCCCGGAAGCCCTGTGGGAGCCCCAGGACCCGGGCCGGGTGCAGGCCTGGGTGATGGGTCCGGGCGTTGATGGGCAGGAACAGCTTGGCCGGGCAGGAGCTGCCGTTGAGACTGCGCTCCGTGATGACCTTCCGGTGGTCGTGGACGCGGGGGCTCTGAGCCTCCTGCCAAGCCACTGCCCGCCGCACTGGATCCTCACTCCGCATGCCGGTGAACTCGCGACGCTGCTGGACTCGCTGCCTTCCACAGGCGAAGTGGCCGTAACCCGCTCCGACGTCGAATCCCGCCCCCTGCACTTCGTACGGCAGGCCGCGCAACAAACCGGGGCCACAGTGCTCCTGAAGGGTGCCACCACCGTGGTGGCATCGCCGTCGGGAACTGTGTTCAGCCAGTCCGACGGCACCCCCTGGATGGCGACCGCCGGGAGCGGCGACGTCCTGGCAGGGGTCCTCGGAGCCTTGGTGGCGCAGGCTGCGCAAGAGCTGGCAGACGACGACGGCGCATATGCCGCTTTGGGTTTGGACCCTGACGACCGCTGGGCTGCTGTTGCAGCCGTGGCAGCAAGCATCCATGGGCGGGCGGGAGCGCTGGCTTCGGCAGATTGTTATGGTGGCCCCATTACAGCCTCGGCGATCGCTGAGGCCGTTTCGCGCGTCATGGGTTCGCTCAGCGCGGAATACGACCGAACAATACCGTAAGGTTGCTGTCGTTGTCAGGGTCATGAGTAGGCTTGCAACAGTTGTTCGCATCAGCAAGAGGAGAACGCATGGAAGTCTGGCCTGGATCGGCTTATCCGCTCGGAGCCACGTTTGACGGTACCGGCACCAACTTTGCACTGTTCAGCGAAAGGGCTGAGCGGGTTGAACTGTGCCTCTTCGACGACGACGGCGGCGAAGTCCGCGTCGACGTTGTGGAAGTGGACGGCTATGTTTGGCACTGTTACCTCCCGACGGTGCAGCCCGGACAGAAATACGGCTACCGCGTCCACGGTCCCTACGACCCCGACGCCGGCCAACGCTTCAACCCCAACAAGCTCCTGCTCGACCCCTACGCCAAGGCAGTGCACCGGCAAATCGACTGGGATCCTTCCCTGTTTTCGTACAAC
The DNA here is from genome assembly GCF_007670255.1 of Paenarthrobacter nicotinovorans. Lineage (GTDB taxonomy): Bacteria > Actinomycetota > Actinomycetes > Actinomycetales > Micrococcaceae > Arthrobacter > Arthrobacter nicotinovorans_B. The sequence continues at coordinate 433,299 of NZ_SZVS01000002.1, forward strand.
CTGGGAGACCCCGACTCCCGCAATGACGAGGATTCAGCAGCACACATGATGCTGGGCGTCGTCATCAACCCCTTCTTCGACTGGGACGGCGACAAGCTCCCCAGGATCCCGTACCACAAGTCGGTCATCTACGAAGCCCATGTCAAGGGACTCACGCAGCTGCACCCCGAGGTCCCGGAAGAGCAGCGCGGAACGTACGCCGGCGTTGCGCACCCGGCAGTGATTTCGCACCTGCAGAAGCTGGGCGTCACGGCCATCGAACTGATGCCGGTGCACCAGTTTGTCAACGACGGGATCCTCCAGGACAAGGGCCTGAGCAACTACTGGGGCTACAACACCATCGGCTTCTTCGCCCCGCACAACAGCTACAGCTCCAAGGGCGATACCGGCCAGCAGGTCCAGGACTTCAAGGCCATGGTCCGTTCGCTGCACAACGCCGGCATTGAGGTCATTCTCGATGTCGTCTACAACCACACCGCTGAAGGCAACCACCTGGGCCCCACGCTGTCCTTCAAGGGCATCGACAACTCGGCCTACTACCGCCTGGTGGAAGACGACCAGAAGTACTACATGGACTACACGGGCACGGGTAACTCCCTGAACGTGCGCAGCCCGCACTCCTTGCAGCTGCTTATGGACTCGCTGCGGTATTGGGTGACCGAAATGCACGTGGACGGGTTCCGCTTCGACCTCGCCTCCACCTTGGCCCGCGAGTTCTACGACGTCGACAAGCTCTCCACGTTCTTCGAACTGATCCAGCAGGACCCCGTAGTGTCCCAGGTGAAGCTCATTGCAGAACCGTGGGATGTCGGACCCGGCGGCTACCAGGTGGGCAACTTCCCGCCACAGTGGACGGAATGGAACGGCAAGTACCGCGACACCGTCCGCGACTTCTGGCGGGGCGAGCCCTCCACGCTCGGTGAATTCGCGTCGCGGCTGACGGGCTCGGCGGACCTCTACGAGCACTCGGGGCGCCGTCCGTTCGCATCCATCAACTTCGTCACCGCCCACGATGGCTTCACCCTGATGGACCTGGTGTCCTACAACGAGAAGCACAACGAGGCCAACGGCGAGGACAACAACGACGGCGAATCCCACAACCGCTCCTGGAACTGTGGCATCGAAGGACCGACCGACGACCCCACCGTCCTCGCTCTGCGGGCACGCCAGCAGCGCAACTTCATCGCCTCCCTGTTCCTGTCCCAGGGCGTCCCGATGCTCCTGCACGGTGACGAACTGGGCCGGACCCAGCAGGGCAACAACAACGGCTACTGCCAGGACTCCGAACTGACCTGGATCAACTGGGAGCACGTGGACCAACCGCTGATTGAGTTCACCGCGGCAGTCAGTGCCCTGCGTGCCAAGCACCCCAGTTTGCGGCGCAGCCGATTCTTCGACGGGCGTCCCGTTTTGCGTGGGGAGGGGGAGCGGCTTCCGGACATCGTCTGGTTGGACGCTGACGGAACCACCATGAGTCCTTCGGACTGGGACGAAGCCCTGGGCCGTTCGGTGGGTGTGTTCCTTAACGGTGACGGCATCCACGGCCGCGACAACCAAGGCCGACGCATCACCGACGTCAACTTCCTCCTGTACTTCAACGCGGACCAGGAAGAGGTGGACTTCCGGATTCCTTCCGACGAGTACGCACCGGCCTGGGACGTGATGATCGATACCGCAGGAGAGGGCGCGGAAGCCGGCGTCATCAAGCCGGACCAGATCCTCTCGGTCGGCGGCAAGTCGCTGGTGGTACTGCGTGCCCACAGCACCCCCGAGATCGAACCGGACCACTCCGTGGCCGCCTCGCTGGCAGCCCTGACGCAGACCAGCACCCCGGAAACGGCCTCCATCACGGCGCCCGCCGTGACGTCCCTGCCGTATGACTACAAGGAGGCCCCTGCAGAAGAGGCTGCTCCTGCAGAGGCTGCTGGAGCCAGCGACGACAGCGATGCTGCTGAAGCCGGCGAAGCGGAGGAGACGGAATCATGAGGACGCCAGTCTCCACGTACCGCCTCCAAATCCGTCCCGGTTTCACCTTGCAGGATGCCGCCGGGCTCATCGGCTACCTGAAATCACTGGGAATCGGTTGGGTTTACGTCTCGCCAATCCTGACCGCCGAGCAGGGATCGGACCATGGCTATGACGTGACCGACCCTTCCACCGTGGACCCGGCCAGGGGAGGTCCCGAGGGCTTGGCCGCACTGTCCAAGGCTGCCAAGGAGAACGGCCTCGGGATTCTTGCGGACATCGTGCCCAACCACATGGGTGTTGCCTCTCCCAAGCAGAATGCCTGGTGGTGGAGCCTCCTGAAGGAAGGGCAGGAGTCCAAGTACGCCGAAGCGTTCGACGTCGACTGGGATTTCGGCGGCGGCAAGATCCGGATCCCGGTGCTCGGCAGCGACGACGACCTCGATGAACTCAAGGTCGTGGACGGCGAACTGCACTACTACGATCACCGTTTCCCGTTGGCTGATGGAACGTACGGGGCCGGCGACAGCCCCAAGGATGTCCACTCACGCCAGAACTACGAGTTGATCGGTTGGCGACGGGCAGACGCGGACCTGAACTACCGCCGGTTCTTCGCCGTGAACACCCTGGCGGGCATCCGTGTAGAGATCCCGTGGGTCTTCGACGAGTCCCACGCCGAAATTGTCCGCTGGTTCCGTGAGGGCCTGGTGGATGGCCTCCGCATCGACCATCCGGATGGGCTTGCCGATCCTGAAGGCTACCTTGCAAGGCTTCGCGAAGTCACCGGCGGCGCCTATTTGCTGGTGGAGAAGATCCTCGAACCCGGCGAGCAGCTTCCGGAGACCTTCAATTGCGAAGGCACCACCGGGTACGACGCCCTCGCGGACGTCGACCGCCTGTTTGTGGACCCCACGGCCGAGGAATACCTCAACTCGCTCGATGCGCGGCTGCGGAACTCGGAGAAACCGGCCGATTATGCCGAGATGATCCATGGGACCAAGCGTCGCATCGCCGACGGCATTCTCCGCTCGGAGATCCTCCGGCTTGCGCGGCTGGTGCCGGCCACCTTGGAGCTGCCGTTCGCCAAGGTAGCCGATTCCCTGGCCGAGATCATCTGCTGGTTCCCCATCTACCGGACCTACCTGCCCCATGGCGGCAAGACTCTGGTCGAGGCGATCGAGAAAGCAGGGCGTCACCGTCCCGAACTTGAACCAGTGCTGGGCAAACTGCAACCACTGCTGCTGGATGCCGGCAACACTCTGGCACAACGGTTCCAGCAGACCTCGGGCATGGTGATGGCCAAGGGGGTGGAGGACACCGCGTTCTTCCGCTACACCCGGCTCGGCTCGCTCACCGAGGTCGGCGCGGATCCGACCGAGTTCTCCCTGCCCAACGGGGTCTTCCACGAGCGGATGGCGCGTCGCCAGCAGCTCCTGCCGCACTCCATGACCACCCTGAGCACGCACGACACCAAGCGGAGCGAGGACGCCAGGGCCCGGATATCGGTCATTTCCGAGGCCGTGCCGGAGTGGGAACTGTTCCTTGGCACGGTGCAGCAGCTCGCACCGATCCCGGACGGCCCGCTGGCTGCCTTGGTGTGGCAGTCGATCGTTGGTGCTTGGCCGGCAGACCGCGGACGCCTTCAGTCCTATGCACTGAAAGCGGCACGCGAGGCCGGCAATTCAACCAACTGGACCGACCCGAACCCGGAGTTCGAACGGCAGCTGGCAGCCGCCGTCGACGCCGCGTTCGACGTTCCCGAGGTCGCGGCCGCGCTGACCAACTTCGTGGCCGAGCTGGAACCCTATGGAACCTCCAACTCACTGTCCGCCAAGCTGATCCAGCTCACCATGCCAGGCGTCCCGGACGTCTACCAAGGCACGGAGTTCAGGGACGGCTCCCTGACTGACCCGGACAACCGCCGGCCAGTGGACTTCCAGGCCCGCCAGGCGGCACTGGCGAAGCTGGACCAAGGGACCACTCCATCCTTCACGGAGGAATCCGCCAAGCTGCTGGTGGTTTCCCGTGCGCTGAGGCTACGGAAAACCCGGCCGGAGCTGTTCGAAGGGTACTTGCCCGTCGCAGCGCAGGGGGCGGCAGCGGCGCATGTTGTGGCCTTCGACCGCGGTGCGGGCCGACGAGGTGCATTGACTGTGGCCACGCGTCTGCCCAGGCGTCTCGCCCGGGAAGGCGGCTGGCGGGACACCAGCATCGAACTCACCGTGAACTGCAAGGACGAACTCACCGGAGCAAGCTACGGCCCCGGCCCCGTCCAGGTGGGGAAGCTGCTGGAACGGTACCCGGTGGCGCTGCTGGTACCCACCGACTGAAGCCAACCTGAATTCGCGGCAACGCACGCTTAAGGAACGTACAGGGGAACATCATGCTCAAGCACGCTGCTGGAAAAAATAGATTTGATGTGTGGGCGCCGAACGCCAAGAGCGTTCGGCTGGTGGCCGGAGGCCACGAGTACGGCATGGAGCAGTTCGACGACGCCGCCGCGCACGGTTGGTGGCACGCGCCGGCTGACGTCGTAGCGCAGGATGCCGACGGCGTGTCGTACGGCTATCTCGTGGATGGAGAAGGGCCGTTCCCTGACCCACGCTCACGGCGGCAGCCGGACGGAGTCCATGGGCTGTCCGCAATTTTCGACCCTTCCATCCATGAGTGGAAGGACAGCAGGTGGAAGGGGAAGCACCTCAAGGGTTCGGTCATCTATGAACTGCACCTCGGAACCTTCACCCCCGAGGGCACGCTGGATGCTGCCGCTGCGAAATTGGACTACCTGGTGGACCTGGGCATCGATTTCATCGAGCTCCTGCCGGTCAACGGGTTCAATGGGGTGCACAACTGGGGCTACGACGGTGTTCTTTGGTACGCCGTCCACGAGCCCTACGGTGGCCCGGCCGCCTACCAGCGCTTTGTTGATGCTGCGCATGCGGCAGGGCTCGGAGTCATCCAGGACGTTGTCTACAACCACCTCGGTCCCAGCGGGAACTACCTGCCAAAGTTCGGGCCCTACCTGAAATCGGGGGAGGGCAACACCTGGGGCGACTCAGTGAATCTTGACGGCCCGGGCTCGGACGATGTGCGGCGCTACATCCTGGAGAACGCCGCGATGTGGCTCCGGGATTACCACGTGGACGGACTCCGCCTCGATGCCGTGCACGCCCTCCGTGATGAGCGTGCCGTGCACATCCTCGAGGACTTCGGGGCGTTGGGGGACCAGATCGAATCCGAAACGGGGATCCCACGGACCCTGATTGCGGAATCTGATCTGAACAACCCGCGCCTGATCTACCCCCGCAAGGACAACGGCTACGGACTGGAAGGCCAGTGGAGCGACGACTTCCACCATGCAGTCCACGTCAACCTCAGCGGGGAGACCACCGGCTATTATTCGGACTTCGATTCGTTGTCCGTATTGGCCAAGGTCCTCGAGCACGGCTTCTTCCACGATGGAAGCTACTCGAGCTTCCGGGAACGCCACCACGGACGGCCCATCCGGCACGACCTCGCCCACCCCTCGGCTCTGGTGGTGTGCCTGCAAAACCACGACCAGATCGGAAACCGGGCAACCGGCGACAGGCTCACGGCGTCGTTGTCCTACGGCAAATTGGCTGTTGGGGCAGTCCTGACCATGACCTCTCCCTTCACGCCCATGTTGTTCATGGGAGAGGAGTTCGGGGCGTCCACTCCATGGCAGTTCTTCACTTCCCACCCGGAACCGGACCTGGGCAAGGCTACAGCCGAGGGCCGGATCAAGGAGTTCGAACGGATGGGGTGGGATCCGGCCGTCGTGCCCGATCCCCAGGATCCCGAGACGTTCCAGCGCTCCAAGCTCAAGTGGGAGGAAGCCGGCGAAGGGGACCACGCACGGCTGCTGCAGCTGTACAAGGATTTAGCACAGCTGCGCCGGAACACGCCTGAACTCGTCGACGGCGGCTTTGGAGATACCTCCGTGGAGTTCGACGACGACGAGCACTGGCTGCAGTTCTCCCGCGGCAGTGTCCGCGTGGTGTGCAACCTGGGTGGGGACGCACTCTCGACCCCCCTCCAAGGCTCACTGTTGCTGGCCACCGACCCTGAAGCAGTCCTCGACGAGGACACGCTGACGCTTCCCGGCGGTAGCGCCGCCGTCGTACGCGTCAGCTGAAGCAACCACCGGGCCGGGGTGACGGCGCCCACATGGCGGACAACGCCGTCGCCCCGGTTTCAGCAGTGGCAGGATGGTGCGTATGACTTATTCGGCCGCGGAAAACCGCTACGAAACAATGCCCTACCGCCGTGTCGGACGCAGCGGACTCAAGCTGCCCGCCATCTCGTTGGGCCTTTGGCACAACTTCGGCGACGACAAGCGATTCGACGAGCAACGCGCCATCCTGCGACGTGCTTTCGATCTCGGAGTCAACCACTTCGACCTCGCCAACAACTACGGTCCGCCGGACGGATCTGCTGAAACGAACTTTGGGCGTCACCTGAAGGACGACTTCAAGCCCTACCGCGACGAGCTGGTTATCTCCACCAAGGCCGGCTACTACATGTGGCCTGGACCCTACGGAGAGTGGGGCTCGCGCAAGTACCTGATTTCCAGCCTCGACCAGTCCCTCGAACGCATGGGCCTGGATTACGTTGACATCTTCTACAGCCACCGGCCCGACCCCGAGACGCCGCTGGAAGAAACCATGGGCGCATTGGATTACGCGGTCCGCTCAGGCAAGGCGCTGTACGCGGGTATCTCTTCCTACACCCCGGAGCAGACCCTCGAAGCGGCTCGAATCCTCAAGGAACTTGGCACTCCGCTCCTGATCCACCAGCCGAGCTATTCGATGCTGAACCGCTGGACCGAGGACGGCTCACCCAACCTCTACGAAACCCTGGACCAGGTAGGTGCCGGTTCCATCGCCTTCTCGCCGCTGGCACAAGGGATGCTGACCGACCGCTACCTCAACGGAGTGCCGGCGGATTCACGCGCGGCCAAGGAACGGTTCCTGTCCGAGTCGCAGCTGACCGAAGACAAACTGGACCGTGTTCGTGGGCTGAACGCCATCGCCAAGGAGCGTGGGCAGACGCTCGCCCAAATGGCCGTAGCCTGGATCCTCCGGGACCAGCCAAAGGGTTCTCCGGTGACGTCGGCTTTGATCGGTGCCTCAAGCGTGACCCAGCTCGAAGACACCCTCAGCGCCATCAACAACCTGGAATTCAGCACGGAAGAACTGACGGCGATCGACGAGTTCGCCGTCGAATCCGACATCAACCTGTGGGCGCAGAAGTAGCGGTCCAGTAACGACATAAACGGAAGGGACCGGCGGGGAACAAAGCCGGTCCCTTCCCTGTTGGCTACAATGCAAGTGTGCGCCGAATGGCGCCGTGCCAATCAGCCGCGCCTTGTGCTCAGTCAGGGTTGCGCTTGGCACCTGAGCTTTAGTTCTCAAAGGAGTTCCGTGTCTTCACATCCGATTCGTGTTGCCATTGTCGGCGTAGGAAACTGCGCCGCATCGCTGGTCCAAGGTGTTCAGTACTACCGCGACGCTGACCCCAAGGCCACGATCCCGGGTCTGATGCACGTCGAGTTCGGCCAGTACCACGTCAACGACGTCCAGTTCGTTGCTGCTTTCGATGTTGATGGCAAGAAGGTTGGACTGGACCTGGCAGACGCCATCGGTGCCAGCGAAAACAACACCATCAAGATCGCCGACGTCCCCGCCACGGGCGTCACCGTTCAGCGTGGCCACACCCTGGACGGCTTGGGGAAGTACTACCGCGAGACCATCGTTGAGGCCTCCGAGGAAGCAGTCGACGTCGTTGCCGCCCTCCGCGAAGCCAAGGTCGACGTCATGGTCTGCTACCTGCCCGTCGGTTCTGAGCAGGCTGCAAAGTTCTACGCCCAGTGCGCCATCGACGCCGGCGTCGCCTTTGTGAACGCCCTCCCCGTGTTCATTGCCGGTACCAAGGAATGGGCCGACAAGTTCACCGAAGCAGGCGTGCCGATTGTTGGCGACGACATCAAGAGCCAGATCGGTGCCACCATCACCCACCGCGTCATGGCAAAGCTGTTTGAAGACCGCGGCGTCACTCTGGACCGTACGTACCAGCTGAACGTCGGCGGCAACATGGACTTCAAGAACATGCTTGAGCGCGACCGCTTGGAATCCAAGAAGATCTCCAAGACCCAGGCCGTCACCTCCAACGTCGAGGCCGAGCTGCACGCCGACGACGTCCACATCGGACCGTCCGACTACGTTGCCTGGCTCGATGACCGCAAATGGGCCTTCGTCCGCCTTGAGGGCCGCAACTTCGGCGATGCCCCGGTTTCCCTCGAGTACAAGCTTGAGGTCTGGGATTCCCCGAACTCCGCCGGCGTGATCATCGACGCCATCCGCGCCGCCAAGATCGGCCTGGACCGTGGAGTCGGCGGCCCGCTGCTCTCTGCCTCCAGCTACTTCATGAAGTCGCCGCCGGAGCAGTTCAACGACGACATCGCCCGTGAGAAGGTTGAAGCCTTCATCCGCGGCGACATCGAGCGCTAAACACCGCGTTACCTCTGACGCCCCCGCATTTCTGTGCGGGGGCGTCAGTCGTTTGCGGGTCGCTCTCTCACGTTCCCGGGGTTTGGGCGGGTCGCTCTCTCATGTTCCCGGGGTTTGGGCGGGTCGCTCTCTCATGTTCCCGGGGTTTGTGCGGGTCGCTCTCTCACGTTCCCCACCCCAATGGAGGAGGGTTTGGAGGAAACACGGGGGATGTGAGTGAGGGATGGGGTGAAGCGGTCGGGATGTGAGTGAGGGTTTGGAGGAAACACAGGGGATGTGAGTGAGGGATGGGGTGAAGCGGTCGGGATGTGAGTGAGGGATGGGGTGAAGCGGTCGGGATGTGAGTGAGGGTTGGGGGGGAAACACGGGGGATGTGAGAGAGGGTCAGAAGAGGCCGGTGGGGTTGCCGTCGGGGTCTACGTCCATGCGCATGGCGGCCGGTTCCTTGGGCAGCCCGGGCATCGTCATGACGGCGCCGGTCAAGGCAACGATGAAGCCGGCACCGGTTTTGGGAATCAGGTCCCGGATATGCACCCTGAATCCCTTCGGCGCCCCGAGCCTGGAGGCGTCATCGGTGAATGAATACTGCGTCTTTGCCATGCAGACAGGCATACCGGACCAGCCATTTTTCTCGATCTCCGCCAGCCGACGCAACGCAGGCACCGAGAATTCGACGCCGTCGGCCCCATAGATCTCCTGCACAATTGTCCGGATCTTGTCCTCCACAGGCAGCTCCAGCGGATAGAGGTGGTGGAAGTCCGACGCCGCGCCCAATGCGGCCGCCACCTTGGCTGCGAGCTCGTCTCCGCCGTCGCCTCCGCCTCCGCGGCCCCAGACGTCCGCGACGGCGGCCTCCACGCCTTCCGCTGCGCACCAGGACAGAAGCCATTCAAGTTCCCCGGCAGTGTCAGTGGCGAACTTGTTGATGGAGACCACAGGCGTGATGCCGAACTTGGCCACGTTCCGCAGATGCCTCCTAAGGTTCTCCACCCCAGCCGCCATCGCGTCCAGGTCCGGTTCACTGAGGCGCTCCTTGGGAACTCCGCCTTGCATTTTGAGCGCACGGATGGTGGCAACAACCACGACGGCGGATGGCGCCACGTCTGCGATGCGCGCCTTGATGTCCATGTACTTTTCTGCGCCAAGGTCCGCGCCGAAGCCGGCTTCGGTGACCACGACGTCAGCCAGCTGCATGGCCGTCCTGGTGGCGATCAATGAGTTGCATCCATGGGCGATGTTCGCGAATGGACCTCCGTGAACCAATGCCGGAGTCCCGGCGATGGTCTGGACAAGGTTTGGCTTGATGGCGTCCTTCAGCAGCATGGTGAGCGCGCCTTCGACGCCGAGATCAGCCACGGTCACCGGTGCGCGGTCGTAGGTGTACCCAAAGGTGATCCGGCCCAGTCGGGTCCGCAGATCGTCCAGGTCAGAGGCCAGGCAGAACACGGCCATGATTTCCGATGCCACGGTGATGTCGAAGCCGTCCTGGCGCGGTACGCCCTGGGCGGGGCCGCCGAGGCCTATGACCACTTCCCGCAAAGCACGGTCATTCATGTCCAGCACGCGTTTGAACGTCATGCGCCGTGGATCGATGCCAAGCTGGTTACCTTGGAAGATGTGGTTGTCCACCAACGCCATGAGTGCGTTGTTCGCTGAGGTGATCGCGTGGAAATCCCCGGTGAAGTGCAGATTGATGTCGTCCATCGGCAGGACCTGGGAATATCCGCCGCCCGTGGCCCCGCCCTTCATTCCAAGAATGGGACCCAGTGAAGGCTCCCTGAGGGCAATCATCACCTTGTGGCCCGCACGTGCCAGGGAATCGGCAAGGCCCACCGTTGTGGTCGACTTGCCCTCGCCCGCCGGGGTGGGGGACATGGCAGAGACCAGGACCACTTTTCCCGGTGACTTGTTCTCGGGAACAACCAGCTTGCCAGTGTTGATCTTTGCTTTGTAAGGCCCGTACAACTCCAGGGCGTCACGCGGGATGCCGGCTCTCTGGGCGATCTCCTCGATGGGGAGGATGGCGGCTTGATGGGCAATCTCAAGATCACTCAAGACCTTGTCTTCAGACATCGTTGTCCTTCGGCTGGATGTTCCCGTTCAGGGCTGACGCTTGTGGCGCACACGCTGTGCGCGCCAATCTACCAGCACTGGGGCAGGATGCTGAGGAACCTCAACCCCTGGGGAGCAGCAGTCCTCCGACGGCTTCGCGGTAGCTCTCCAGAGTGATGGCAGCCGTGCGTTGCCACCCGAAGGACTCGGCGTGGGTGGCAGCGAGCCTGCCCATGTCTTCGCGGGTTTGGACGTCGTCGTACAGATCCTCGAGGGCATCTGCCCAGTCGGAGGGGTCGTGTCCGTCCACGAGGATGCCGGTGCGGCCATCCGAGATGGCCCGGGAGAGCCCTCCGACGTTGGTGGCAACCACCGGTGTGCCGCACGCCTGTGCTTCCAAAGCGACCAGACCGAAGGATTCGCTGAAGGAAGGCATCACTACGACGTCGGCCGAGCGGAACCAGCCAGCCAACTCCGTCGCCACCACCGGCGGGCGGTGAGCAACGACGTCGTCCATTCCGGCGTCGCTGATGATTTGCTGGAGATTGAAGTCCTTGGCCCCGCTGAGCGCACCAAGGATGGTCATTTCCAGGTCAATGTCGGGTCGCCGCTGACGGAGGATGCTGGCGGCCTTGACGAAAATCTGGGGGCCCTTGAGCCGCTGGATCCGGCCTGCGAACAGGATATGGAAGCTGTTCGGCCGCACGTCCAGCCTGGCGCGGGACTTCTTGCGGAAAGCGGGCGTGAAAATGTTCAGATCCACACCGGGCGGAGCGACATCAATGCGGTCACGGTCCGCTCCATAGTGCGACACGAGCTCATCAGCCTCGGCGGGGGTGTTGGCAATCAGGCGGTCGGCGCCGTCGACAATCCTTTGCTCGCCGTTCTCCCGGCGTCGCGGCTCCGGATGTTCGCCCGGTTGCAGCACCAGGTTCTTCACCTTCGCCATGGTGTGCATGGTGTGCACCAGCGGGACGCCCCACAAAGCGGACAGTTCCAGGCCCGCGACACCGGAAACCCAATAGTGGGAATGGATGGCGTCGTAACGGCCATGCAGCTGCCGGTTCCGGATGTTGTCTATCTCCACCACCATCTGGTGCAGGAGTTCGGGCAATTCTTCCTTGGGAACCTTGCGGCGGGGTCCGGCAGGAATGTTGTGGACGCACACGCCCGGGCCGGGATGCTCGACGGCGGGCTGGCTGGCTTTGGTGGCCCGGGTGAAAATCTCCACCTCCACGCCGGATTCAGCGAGGGCCATTGCCAAAGCTCGAACGTAGACATTCATTCCGCCGGCATCGCCGGCGCCGGGCTGCTCCATGGGGGAGGTATGCAGCGACAGGAACGCCACACGACGGACCATCGGCATGGCATCCCTCCTGACTTTCACCACTTCACTGCAGAAAACACTACTCCTGCCGGTGCATGCCCCGGGAAAGTGCCCCCGGTATGTGGACAGTCGCTGGAAAGTCGCCGCTATGTGGAAAACCCCCAGCCGTGCAAGGCTGCTAGCGTGTGGCTTGTGAGCCAAGAACAAACCTTCGACATCCGCAAGGCAAGCGCAGAGGACTGGGCCGGAATCTGGTCCATCCTGGAGCCCGTGATCCGTGAAGGCGAGACCTTCACCTGGGACCGGGACACCACCGAGGAAGCGGCCAAGGCCAAGTGGACCAAGGAAGCTCCCGGCCAGACCTTTGTTGCCGTGGACAAGGAAACCGGCAAGATCCTGGGCACCGGTGAGTTCCATGCCAACCAGGGCGGCGGCGGAAGCCACGTGGCCAATGCAGGCTATATGGTGGCGGCCAACCATTCGGGCCAGGGTATTGCCCGCGCTCTCTGCGCATACTCCCTTGAGGAGGCCAAAGCCTCAGGTTTCTACTCAATGCAATACAACGCCGTGGTGGAGAGCAACGTCAGGGCCGTATGGCTGTGGCAGTCGATGGGGTTCCGTATCCTCGCCACCGTCCCGGAGGCCTTCAGCCACCCTGAGATCGGCTACGTCGGCCTGCACGTGATGTACCGCAAGCTGTAAAGCCGGAGCGTCACTCCCAGAGCCCGGCCAGCGTGGGAAATGCCTCCTCATACCCCGCGAGCAGTTGCCGGCCCAACAGTTCCGATCCAACCAACGGATGCGAGGCAAAGGCCTGGACAGCTGCCTCGCGGTCGTGCTCGCGCACCGCGCGGATCGTGAGCCGCTCCACCTCCTTGACGTGCTGCATCAAGGTGAGGAACTGCCCGGGCGGGCGATCCTGCGCAACCGCCACCGCGCCGTCGGGCGTCACCTGGGACGGGACTTCGACGACGGCGTCCGCCGGCAACCCGGGCACCGCCACCCCAGCGGCGGTGTGAGCCGCCAGCACCGGCGCGTTGGGCACGTTGAGGATGAGCTGGGCGGTCCCGCCTCCCGCGAGAGCCCGCATGACGGACAAGGCCACCCGCTCATAACCGCCGCCGGCGAGATCGGCCTCATCCCGTTGTTCCCCGTGGAGGCGGGCTTCGGCAAGGTACCCCTCTTCTCGGGACCGCCGCGCCGCGTCCCAGAGGGCGTAGGGATCGCCGGACCGGAGCAACTCCGGATACAGGGAATGCTGCTGTTGGTGGATGGACGCCCCACGGGTCTGGCTTTGTCCACGGATGGCTGCCGTGGCCTGCGCTGTTTGGTAGTAGTAGAACAGGTACTCGTTGGGGATGCACCCGAGTCTCTCCAGGAGGTGTTGCCCGAACAGCCGCCCTTCCTCCAGCGACTCCAGGACGGCGCGATCCTCCAGCAACCCGGGCAGCAGCTCCGTTCCACCAGGCGCAAGCCGGTAGAGCCAGCCGAGGTGGTTCAGCCCGTAGTAGCCCACGCCGTCGAGATTTCCCTCCTCCAGCGCAAAGCCCGCCGCCCGCGATGCCCGCTGGACCAGTCCTCCGGCGGAATCGCAGATCCCGATGACCCGCTTCCCAAGAACTGGCACCAAGGCCTCCGTGACCATTCCCGCAGGGTTGGTGAAGTTGATCAACCAGGCCTCGGGGCAATGACGCAGCATGGCCTCGGCGAGTTCCAGCATCCGGGGGATGGATCGAAGGGCGTAGGAAATTCCCCCGGCGCCGGTGGTCTCCTGGCCCAGCAGGCCAAGGGACAACGCAACGCCTTCATCAGCGATTCGGCCAGCCGTTCCGCCGGGCCGGATGGCCGCGAATACGACGTCGACCCCCGTGAGTGCCTCGTCAAGATCCGTACAGCCCACGACGGCGGGAACGGAGCCGGAGGTTAACGGCATGGCGCTCAGTACTGCCTGGATGGCCCTGAGCCGTTGATCGTCGACGTCGTAAAGCACCAGTTCGCTGACCAGGCCGGCGAACGGGCCCTCACACAACGCCCGGTACACAAGGGGAACCCGGAACCCGCCACCACCGGCGATCATGAGCCGCATGCTCCGAGTCTATGCAGCCCTGCAAGCTCCGGCGTAGTGTGCCGTTCATGGACGCTATGCCCCAGCGACGATTCGACCCCCTGGCCGCCGTGAGGTCCGACGCCGACGCCGGATGCGATCTCCTCCTGACCGGCACGGTCTTCCAAGACATTATTTTCACGGGCCTTCCCCAAGCACCTGAACCCGGTACCGAAGTATGGAGCGAGGGGATGGGAAGCTGCCCGGGAGGAGTCGCAAACCAGGCCATCGCCGCAGCCCGGCTTGGACTGCGTACCAACCTTGCTGCCACCTTTGGCGATGACGGCTACGGCGACTACAACTGGCAGATCCTGGAAACACAGGAACACGTGGACCTGTCCTTGTCCCGGCGGATTCCCGGATGGCACTCACCCGTGACCGTCTCCATGTGCGTGAACCAGGACCGCTCCATGGTCACGCACGGCCACCCTGCCCCGATCACTTCATCCCAGTTGATTGGCCAGCCTCCCCGGGCGCTCGCAGCAGTGGCCGACTTGGAAGAGGAGATGGAGCCGTGGATGGTCGCAGCAAAGGCAGCCGGCACCAGGCTCTTCGGCGTCGTGGGTTGGGACCCGACCGGACAATGGTCGGAGCGCAGGCTGGACCAGCTCGAAAATTACTATGCCTTCCTGCCCAACGCGCCGGAGGCCATGGCGTTCACCGGCAAGTCCGATCCCTGGGCGGCGTTGTATGCCCTGGCCGACCGCGTTCCGGTGGCGGTGGTGACCCTTGGCCCCCAGGGTGCGGTGGCAGTCGATTCCGAAAGCGGTGAGGAAGAGTGGGTTCCCTCCTTGCCTGTGTCGGCTGCGGATCCTACGGGGGCGGGGGACTGCTTCGGGGCGGCCTTCATTGTGGGATGCCTCTCGGGATGGCGGCTGGGGGACCGCCTCCGCTTCGCCAACCTGTGCGCCTCCCTGGCCGTCCAACAAGTCGGCGGATCGTTGGCCGCGCCAGGGTGGGGTGACATCGCGGACTGGTGGCAACGGGCCAATGCCCGGAAGGAACGCCAATCCAGCCAATGGTTGCGTCGCTTCGCGTTCCTGGAACCGATCGTGAAGGATATCCCGGCCGAAGCCCAACGTCGCGCGCGTGCCACGATAGCCCACTTGTCGGACGCCCAGTAGAGCTGGGAGCACACCCGCAGTTAACCCGAATTCACTGGCGCCACTAGAATCTCTAGGGTGACTTATGAAGCAGCTGCAGATATCGGGATCGGCTCAAAGGCCGCAATAGCCAAAGCGGCGGTGCTTGAACGGTCCGCTGTGATCGATCTCGAAGCAGTGCGCCACAATGTCCGGCAGTTCGTCGGCATTGCCTCTCCCGCCGCCGTGATGGCCGTGGTGAAAGCCGACGCGTACGGCCACGGCGCCGTCCAGGTCGCCCGGGCCGCCCTCGACGCCGGTGCCGCCTGGTTGGGGGTCGCCCACATTTCCGAGGCGCTCGCCTTGAGGGCCGCCAGCATCGACGCCCCGCTTCTTGCGTGGCTGCACACCCGGGAGAGCAACTTCCAAGCGGCCGTAGCCGCCGGCATCGACGTCGGAATCTCGGGCTGGGAACTTGACGCTGTCGTCGCGGCAGCGCGTGAGCAGGAACGGCCCGCGCGCGTGCACCTCAAAGTGGATACCGGCCTGGGCCGCAACGGCTGCACCATCGCCGACTGGGACGAGCTTCTGGGCCAGGCCATGGACTACCAGGACCAGGGCCTGCTGCGGGTGGTCGGTATCTTCTCGCACCTGGCCGTGGCTGACGAACCCCGACGCCCGGAAACCGATGAGCAACTCGCCGTGTTCCGCGAAGCCATCGCCATGGCCGAGGACGCAGGTGTGGACACTGAAGTCCGGCACATCGCCAACACGCCAGCGACCCTGTCCCGCCCGGACTCGCATTTCGACCTCGTCCGCGTAGGCCTCGGCATCTATGGTTTGTCCCCCTTTGAGGGCGCTACCTCGGCCGAACTTGGCCTGCACCCGGCAATGACGGTCCGCACGCTCCTGTCCAACTGCAAGAAGGTCCCTGAAGGCCAAGGTGTCTCCTACGGACTGAACTACAGGACCAGCGAAGAGAGCACCCTTGGCCTGGTGCCTTTGGGATATGCCGACGGCGTCCCCCGGATTGGTACCGGCGGTCCGGTCCGCGTCAACGGCGTCAACTACCCTGTGGTTGGCAGGATCGCTATGGACCAGATGGTGATCGACCTTGGACCGATGACCCCGGAGACTGCGGCGTCCTACAAGGGCGCAGAAGCCACCATGTTCGGTAACGGCGCAGATAACGGTCCCACGGCAGATGACTGGGCTGCCGCGGCCGGGACCAACAACTACGAGATCGTCACGCGTATCAGCTCCCGGGTACCGCGCAGCTACGTCAACGAGGTTCCTGCGGCTGCGGAAGAATCCTCGGCTGTTTCCGCCCACCCTGAAAAGGCGACGCTGTGAGCGGAGCCCTTTGGGAGCGCACGTTAACGGTTACGACGGCGGACCAGACCCACGCACTCGCCGCGGCATTGGGCGGGGTGCTGGAAGCCGGTGACCTTTTGGTCCTGACCGGCGAGCTCGGTGCCGGCAAGACAACCTTCACGCAAGGACTGGGGGAGGGCCTGGGCGTTCGTGCCGGCATCATCTCGCCCACCTTCGTGTTGGTCAGGATCCACCCCAACCTGCCTGACGGGCCACGGCCGGGCGGACCGGACCTCGTCCACGTGGACGCTTACAGGCTGGAGTCCGCCGCCGAGATTGACGACATCGATCTTGAGAACACCATGGATACCGCCGTCACGGTGGTGGAGTGGGGGCGGGACCGGGTAGAGCACCTGTCGGAGAGCCGGCTCGAAGTTCAGCTGCACAGGTCCGTCGGTGGCGAAAGGTCCACGGAGGCGCTGGATGTGCTGGACTTCGATACCGATGACGACGACGAGCCCCGCACCATTGTTTTCCGGGGGTTCGGTCCCCGTTGGGCCGAGGCTCCCTCGATTCTTGACAACGCAGAACTGGGAGGCAACTGATGCTGATCCTGGCTATTGATACCTCGGCTGTGGCCAGTGCTGCCCTCATTTCCGATGAAGCCATGGAAGGCGTGGTGGATTCGTTCGCCACGGAGGACACCCGCAGCCACGCCGAAGTGCTGGCCCCGGGCATTGAGAAGCTGCTGGCGGGCGCCGGTGTTACGGGCACCGACATTGATGCCATCGTCACAGGAGTGGGCCCGGGCCCTTTCACCGGCCTCCGATCCGGCATTGCCACCGCCCGGACCCTTTCCTTCGTATGGAACAAGCCTCTGTACGGCCTGATGAGCCTGGATGCGATCGCGTTGGAAGTGGCTGAGTCCACGGCTGCTGTCCCGGAGTTCCTGGTGGCCACGGATGCCAGGCGCAAAGAGGTTTACTGGGCCCGCTACGTTTATGTCCAGGGGCAGCTTCCGGAACTCGTCGATGGCCCGCACGTCGGCTTCGCCTCTGAACTGCCGGACCTGCCCGTTTTCGGAGCGGGTGCGGGTTTGTACGCTGACGTCCTGCGTGCGGACGAAGACTTCGCCACGACACAGCCGGACGCCGCCTCCCTGGGTCAATTCGCTTTGGCCCGCCTGAACGCCGGGCAGCCATTGCTGGACTCCACGCCGCTGTACTTGCGGGAGTCGGACGCCCAGGTGCCCGGTCCCCGTAAGCGCGCGCTCTGATCGGACGGAAACTGTGAAATTGTCACCGAAGCTGGAGCTCGCCGGGATTTCCCTGCGGGACATGGGCAACGCCGATATCCGGGAAGTGGAGGCGTTGGAGCGCCGGCTCTTCCCCGTCGACGCTTGGCCGCTCCAGATGTTCATTGATGAATTGGCCCAGCCTGGGACCCGCCGTTATGTGGTGGCAGAGGTGGGCAACGAAATCGTGGGGTACGCGGGCCTGATGTGCATTGAACCCATCGCGGATGTGCAGACGATCGCCGTCGTTCCCGAATATGAGGGCAAGGGGATCGGATCGGCCATGTTGACCGAACTGATCGATGAAGCCCGGCGACGCGGCGCGGCTGATGTCCTGCTCGAGGTCCGGGCAGACAACCCCCGCGCCCAGCAACTGTACTTGCGCTTTGGCTTTGAACAGATCCACATTCGGCCGCGCTACTACCGTGATGGCACCGATGCCCTGATCATGCGACTGCAGCTCGGCGACGCCACATCCCCGGAAGGACCCACAGCATGAGCACGCCCGTTCCGCAGCAGCCCTTGGTGCTCGGCATCGAATCGTCCTGCGATGAGACCGGCGTCGGCATCGTCCGGGGAACCACTTTGCTCACCAACACGGTCTCATCCTCCATGGATGAGCACGTACGGTTCGGCGGGGTGATCCCGGAGATTGCCTCCCGAGCACACCTCGACGCCTTTGTCCCCACCTTGCAGGAGTCACTGCATGAAGCCGGAGTGACCCTGGACGATGTCGACGCCATCGCCGTGACATCCGGACCCGGCCTTGCAGGGGCACTGATGGTGGGAGTCTGCGCGGCAAAGGCCCTGGCTGTCGCTACCGGAAAGCCGCTGTACGCGATCAACCACCTGGTGGCCCACGTCGGTGTGGGCCTGCTGGACAAGCGGCCCGGGGCGGACGGAAAGCCCGACGGCGGTGCTGCCGCCGGCCTGGGTGCCGGGACGTTGCCGGAGAACCTGGGAGCACTCCTGGTATCGGGTGGGCACACGGAAATCCTGCGTATCCGCAGCATCACGGACGATGTTGAGCTGTTAGGCTCGACCATCGATGACGCCGCCGGGGAAGCCTACGACAAAGTGGCGCGCATCCTGGGCCTTGGCTATCCGGGCGGTCCTGCCATCGACAAACTGGCCCGCCAAGGCAACCCCAAGTCGATCCGTTTCCCGCGCGGCCTGACCCAGCCCAAGTACATGGGCACGGCGGAGGAGAAGGGGCCGCACCGATATGACTGGTCCTTCAGCGGTTTGAAAACCGCGGTGGCACGCTGCGTGGAACAGTTCGAGGCACGGGGCGAGGAAGTGCCCGTGGCGGACATCGCGGCTGCATTCCAGGAGGCCGTGGTGGATGTCATCACCTCGAAGGCAATTCTGGCCTGCAAGGAGAACGGCATCACCGACCTCCTGCTCGGAGGTGGCGTGGCCGCCAACTCGCGGCTCCGGGAACTGACCGGGCAGCGCTGCACCTCCGCCGGAGTCAGGCTTCACGTACCGCCGTTGGACTTGTGCACGGACAACGGTGCCATGGTGGCGGCCCTCGGAGCCCAGCTGATCATGGCAGGTGTGGGACCCAGCGGGGTGGAGTTCGCGCCGGATTCGTCAATGCCGGTCACCACGGTGTCGGTGCCCGCCTAGCCAACAAGCAACGCGGGGTCACTTATGGCCCATCCCGACGGCAATTATGGGCCATAAGTGACCCCGCGTTGGCTCTTAGGCGTCCGGGCCCTTGCGCATCTGCTGCACCAGGTCCATCACCACGGCCTGGAGGTCGCCGTTGTGTTCGGCGGCGACGCGGCGCTGGCGCTGGTAGCTGGCACCCCGTTCAATGATCTTCGCAACGTCCTTGAGTTCCTCGGAGCAACCGAGTTCGGCAGCGATGGGTTCCAAGCGTTCCAAGGTCTCCGCCAGGTGCTCAGTCACCAGCTTTTCGTTGCCTTCAGCGTCGAGGATGATGATCGCTTCCATGCCGTAGCGGGCAGCGCGCCACTTGTTTTCCTGCACGTGCCACGGAGGCATGGTGGGGATGGTTCCACCGGCGTCGAGGATGCCGGAGAACTCGTGGACCAGGCACTGCGTCAACGCCGCGATCGCGCCCACTTCCTCCAACGTGGCGAGTCCGTCGCAAATCCGCATCTCGATGGTGCCCAAAGCTGCGACAGGCCGGATGTCCCAACGGATCTCCGAGATCGCGTCAATCACACCAGTAGTGAACATGTCCTGGACGTAGGCTTCGTAGCCTTCCCAGGCGTCGAACTGGAAGGGCAGTCCCGCCGTCGGGAGTTGCTGGAACATGAGCGCGCGCTGGGAAGCGTAGCCCGTTTCTTCACCGGCCCAGTAGGGGCTGGAGGCCGACAACGCCTGGAAGTGCGGGAAGTAGTTGACCAAACCGTCCAGGATCGGAAGGACTTTTTCCTTGCGGTCGATGCCCACGTGGACGTGCACGCCGTAGATGACCATCTGGCGTCCCCACCATTGGGTCCGTTCGATCAGCTTGGCGTAACGCTCTTTGTCGGTGACCGGCTGGAGCAGGGGAGGGCTGAAGGGATGGCTGCCGGCGCAGAACACTTCGACGCCCATGGGATCGGTGACTTCCCGTACTGCTTCGAGGGAGCGGCTGAGGTCCTCTTTGGCGTCCTTGACTGTCTCGCAGATGCCGGTGACGAGTTCCACCGTGTTCAGGAGGAGTTCGCGCTTGATATGGGGGTGTTCGTCGTCCTCGTTGAGGTCGGGGTGGTTTGCCGCCACGCCTTTGAGGACATCGTTTGCCACGGAGACAAGTTCTCCGGTGCGTGCATTGACGAGCGCCAACTCCCATTCCACACCCAGTGTCGATTGCCTGGATGGCGCAAAATCAATCTGCACGTAGTCCCCTCGGTATGTACTTTCCGGCTGGGGGTTGCCCCGGCCGGGCGTGGTTCCCCGCTGCGGGGCCGCCAGCGGTCGGATCAAGTCTAATGCAGGGGAAAGATCCGGCATCACGGAGCGTAACCGTTCCTTGCCCGCAACTTGCTATTGAGAACCATTCGCATTATTGTCATTTCATGCATTTCACCGTTGTCAGTTCCCTCGACAGTCAGTGCCGCGAAGCCGCCGCAGAACGGCTGGGCCGCACCCACGACAATTCCGTGGTGGTCCTCCACGACCTCCTGGACGGATCGCTGGTCCTTCGTCGCGTATTTCGCGATGGCCGGCTCTTCGAGCGGGAAACGACGCTGTTGGAACACGGCTGCCTTAGCTGCACAGTCCGGTTGGATGTAATTCCGACGGCGGAACGGCTCGCCGCGTGCGGCTTCGACCACGTGGTCCTGGGCCTGCCGCCAGGAGTTGCCACGGGTATGGCCGTGGACGAGCTTCGTCGCGGACTGGACGCCCCCGTTGTGGTGGACAACGCAGTGCTGGCCGTGGACCCGGCGGAGGTGGACAACCAGATCTGGGACCGCCACACGCTGTTCGAATCCGGCTTCACCTCGATGCCCAGCGACGAGCGCACCAGCGGCGAGTTCCTCGTCGGAGAGTTCGGGCAGGTGGATACCGTGCTCATGTCCCCGGGCTTGGGCTCGGTGTTGTCCGGAAATCCGGGCGAAGGATCGGAATCATGGTTGACGGGAGTTGAACTGCTGGGCGAGCTGGCGCCCCATGCCCACCTCGTGGCTCCGGCTGACACGTTCCGGCCGGGGTGCTTCGACCCCGCGGAAGCGGCGGCCCGGAACAAGCCCGGCGTCGTACGTCTTCCTGTCAGCGAATCCCAAGGTTCCTTCACCACCGTGCTGCATAAAGCCGGTCGTCCCTTGCATCCGGGGCGTTTCCGCGACGCCCTGCCACACCTGGCCAGCGGAACGCATTGGATGCGCGGGCGGCTCTGGATTGCCTCGGCCCCTGCAACCCGGATTGCCGTGCAGGGGATTGGACCCCGGGTGTGGCTCGAAAGCACCGGAGCATGGTTGGCTGACAGGCCTGAATCAGTGCCCGGAACGGACGTCGACGCTGCCCTTGATTGGCACCCAAACCATGGCGACCGGGGCACCGTCCTGGCCCTCACCGGCTATGCGCAGGACATCGACGCGCAGGAAGTCAGCGATCTCCTGGACAGCTGCCAGCTCACGGAGGCCGAGATGGAAGCGGATTTTGCCGTGTGGGAGGATCCGCTGGATCTGAGCAACTCCCTGTAGAAGCCTCCAAGGCCAAATCACCAAAGAAAAAGGAGAAACACCATGAAGGTCAGGAACTCGCTGCGTGCACTGAAGAAGATCCCGGGCGCCCAAATCGTCCGCAGGCGGGGCCGCACGTTCGTCATCAACAAGAACAACCCACGGATGAAGGCACGCCAAGGCTAAACGGTCAACGGCCCGTTGTTTAATGGGGGAATGCCCATCCTGAATAAAGACATGTCCCTGTGCATTTCGCTCGCGGCCCGCCCCAGCAATATCGGGACCCGGTTCCACAACTATCTGTACGATCTGCTCGGGTTGAACTTTATCTACAAGGCATTCGCACCTGCGGACATCACGCTTGCAGTAGCTGGCATCCGCGGCCTCCCGATCCGGGGCGCCGCGGTGTCCATGCCCTACAAGGAGGCCGTCATCCCGTTGGTGGATGTGCTGGATCCGTCGGCCAAAGCCATCGATTCGGTAAACACGATCGTGAACGACGACGGCGTCCTGACCGCCTACAACACGGACTACATCGCCATTGCGCGACTGCTGAAAGACCACGAGGTTCCCACAAGCCACACGGTCCTGCTGCGCGGTGCCGGGGGTATGGCGAAGGCCGTTGCGGCAGCCCTCCGGGACGCCGGCTTCACCGCCGTCACCATTGTGGCCCGCAATGAAACCACCGGCCGCGCTCTTGCGGAGCTGTACGGTTTCGGCTGGCAGGACGACGTCAACGGAGCGACCGCGGACCTCATCATCAACGTCACACCGCTTGGCATGGCCGGAGCGGATGAAACTGCGCAGTCCTTCGATGACGCCACTATCGCCGCGGCGCAGGTGGTTTTCGACGTCGTTGCCCTGCCCTCCGAAACCCCGCTCATCACTGCTGCGCGGGCTGCCGGAAAGCCGGTCATTACCGGTGCCGAAGTCATCGCCATCCAGGCCGAGGAACAGTTCGTCCTTTACACAGGGGTGCGCCCGACTCCCGGGCAGGTGCGCGAAGCCTCTGAATTCTCGCGTCGCTGACGCCTCAGGCGGTCACCGGCTCCACCACAACAGCCACCCGTTCCTCGCCGATCCTGGTGAGGACCAGGGTGGCTGTTTTTGCGTCCTTGCCCTTGGCAGGCTTGCCCGGCAGCAGTTGCTTGCGGAGCTCTTCGGGAGTCACTGCGGTGCCACGCTTCTTGATGTCCAGGACCGTGATGCCGTTGCCCTTGACCCAGGCCTTCAGGGCCTTGACGTTGAACGGCATTATTTCCAGCACCTTGTACGCGCGGGCGAAAGGGGTGTCGTGGAGTTCGGGAGCGCAAATGTAGGCGATGTGCTCGTCCACCAGATGCCCGCCGAGTCGTTCAGCGACGTCGGCCACCAGACCCGCGCGGATGACCGCACCATCCGGTTCGTAAAGGAAGCCTTCAACAGGCCCAACGGCGGCGACCGGGCCGCCGTTGAAGTCCTCGCCGCTGGTGATCTCTGCGGCCCCCTGGCTGCCGAGGACCAATGCCGCGCGGCGAACGCCGGGCCGTGCAACGGCGTTGAACCACAGCGTGGCTTCGGTGACGTCGCCGCCGACGGAGACCCACTGGACCTCGCAACCCGATGGAACGGAGTCGTGGGGGATGCCCGGGCCCATCTTGACGCCAACCGCACGCCCCGTAGCCGCGAGGCTTTCAACAAACGACAAGGGCGGGGAGAAGGCTTCCGGATCCCAGATCCTCTTGGTTCCCGAGGTGGAGGTGGTGCGTCGGGCGGGATCCAGCCATACGCCGTCGATCCCTTCAAGATCCACCGACTCCGCGTCCGTGTGCACAACGCTCGCATGCGGAAAAGGCATGAGGTTGATCATGGCGCAGGCCGCGGTGGTTTCATCCATCTCCACGGCAGTGACCGCGATGTCCATGGAAGCCATCGCCATGGAGTCGGCACCCAGGCCGCAACCGAGGTCTGCGACGTGGCTGATGCCGGCCTGGGCGAATCGTTCAGCGTGGCGGGCGGCGACATTCAATCGGGTTGCCTGTTCCAAGCCAGCCTGGGTAAAGAGCATCTGGCGGGCGAATTCACCGAACTTGGCCTCGGCGCGGGTCCGGAGGCGCGATTGCGTCAGGACGGCGGCAACAAGTTCGGGGGAGTGGCCGGCCTTCCGGAGCTCGGCGTTGGTGCTGAAAGCATCGGCCTCCCGGTAGGGCCCCAGCGAGGCAAGAAGTTCCCATCCTTCAGTGGTCAGCAAGGGCGCGATCTGTTCCTGCGGTGCGTGAGGCATGCGTACAAGCCTAACGTCGCGCGTCATGGCGGTGTGACTGTGGAATCAGCCGGATAGGGTTGTTTTTATGGAAGACAACGCAGCCCCGCCGCCCTCCCGCCTCATCAAGTACGCCCGTCCAGCCCTGATCGCGGGAGCTGTCATCGCGGTGGTCTGCATCGGTTTGTTGATTGTCATTTTCGCGCTGGACTCCTTCAACGCCGCGGCCTATTCCGTGACCGGCAAGAGCGTCAGGGACGCCACGGATGAGGCGCGGGACATCCGCGATCTCTACAGTGGTGCGCGCCTGGGTGGCGTCATCGCGCTGGTGATCTCCGGCGTCGTGGCGGTGGCCTCCGCGGTGGTCCTGTACGTCAATCGCGGCAGCGGCTCCTTGGACCGAGACGACGACGGCGAAGACTACGACCTCGACGACCTCCGGGACCAGTAACTCCGGTTCACCGATGACGAAATGCTGGCACTCACCTTGACCGAGTGCTAACGCCTTACATAGAGTCTAGTTAGCACTCTCCCCGTGAGGGTGCTAATCCCGCCAGGCGTCCACCGGCACCGCGACGACGGTTGAACGCCACGGCACCCTAGTTCTTAGTCCATGAATCAGCTCATGAAAAGGAGAGTCCGAGTGTCGGTCTCGATTAAGCCTCTTGAGGATCGTATTGTTGTTCGCCCGCTCGAAGCAGAGCAGACCACGGCTTCCGGCCTGGTTATTCCGGACTCCGCACAGGAGAAGCCGCAGGAAGGCGAAGTTGTTGCAATCGGCCCCGGCCGCTTCGATGACAACGGCAACCGCGTACCGGTGGACGTAGCTGTCGGCGACGTCGTCATCTACTCCAAGTACGGTGGAACCGAAGTCAAGACCGGTGGCAGCGAGTACCTCGTTCTGTCCGCCCGCGACGTCCTCGCGATCGTCGTAAAGTAACTTCCTGGAGCCCCGCACCGCCGTCGCGTTGGAATCATTCCGAGCGTCAGCGGTGCGGGTTTTCTGTCTCGAAAGGACACAACCATGGCAAAGCAGCTTGCTTTTAACGATGCTGCCCGCCGGTCGCTTGAGGCCGGTATCGACAAGCTCGCCAACACTGTCAAGGTGACGCTGGGCCCGCGCGGCCGCAACGTCGTCCTGGACAAGAAGTGGGGCGCCCCCACGATCACCAACGATGGCGTCACCATCGCCCGTGAAGTCGAGCTCGACGACCCCTACGAGAACCTTGGCGCACAGCTGGCCAAGGAAGTCGCCACCAAGACCAACGACGTCGCCGGTGACGGCACCACCACTGCCACCGTGCTTGCACAGGCCCTGGTCAAGGAAGGCCTGCGCAACGTTGCGGCCGGCGCCGCACCGGGTGAGATCAAGCGCGGCATCGAAGTTGCGGTTGAGGCTGTCGCTGCCCGCCTGCTGGAGAACGCCCGCGAAGTCGAAGGCACCCAGGTAGCCAACGTTGCAGCCATCTCCGCGCAGAGCGATGAAGTTGGCGAACTGCTGGCCGAAGCCTTCGGCAAGGTGGGCAAGGATGGCGTCATCACCATCGAAGAGTCCTCCACCACCCAGACCGAGCTGGTCCTCACCGAAGGCATGCAGTTCGACAAGGGCTACCTGTCCCCGTACTTCGTCACCGACGCAGAGCGCCAGGAAGCTGTCCTCGAGGACGCCCTCATCCTGATCAACCAGGGCAAGATCTCCTCGCTGCAGGACTTCCTGCCGCTGCTGGAGAAGGCCCTGCAGGCCAACAAGCCCCTCTTCATCATTGCAGAGGACATTGAAGGCGAAGCCCTGTCGACGCTGATCGTCAACCGCATCCGCGGCACGCTCAACGTTGTTGCCGTCAAGGCTCCCGGCTTCGGCGACCGCCGCAAGGCCATGCTCCAGGACATCGCCACCCTGACGGGTGCGCAAGTTGTTTCCCCGGACCTCGGCCTCAGCCTGGACACCGTTGGCCTCGAGGTACTGGGTACGGCACGCCGCATCACGGTCACCAAGGACAACACCACCATTGTGGACGGTGCCGGAACCGAGCAGGACGTTGCAGACCGCGTTGCACAGCTGCGTGCAGAGCTCACCCGCACCGACTCCGACTGGGACCGTGAGAAGCTGCAGGAGCGCCTGGCCAAGCTGGCCGGCGGCATCGGCGTCATAAAGGTTGGCGCAGCCACCGAAGTTGAGCTGAAGGAAAAGAAGCACCGCATCGAGGACGCTGTGTCCTCCACGCGTGCAGCCCTCGAAGAAGGCATCGTTTCCGGTGGCGGCTCGGCCCTCATCCACGCCCTCAAGGCACTGGATGAGTCCCCGGCCGTCAAGGGCCTCGAAGGCGACGCTGCCGCTGCTGTCGGCATCGTCCGCCGCGCCCTGGTCCAGCCGCTGCGCTGGATCGCCCAGAACGCCGGTTTCGACGGCTTCGTCGTTGCTGCAAAGGTCTCCGAGCTCGAAGCCAACCACGGCTTCAACGCCAAGTCCGGCGAGTACGAGGACCTGATCGGCGCGGGTGTGATCGACCCCGTCAAGGTCACCCGTTCGGCACTGCGCAACGCCGCATCCATCGCTGCCCTGGTTCTCACCACCGAGACCCTGGTTGCCGAGAAGCCGGCTGAGGAAGAAGACGCGCACGCAGGCCACCAGCACTAGGCTGCCTGTTCCGGAAAGCCCCGGCTGCTCTCGAAGTGGCCGGGGCTTTTTGCTGCCCTTCCGCCGGTGATTTTCGGTGGGATGCATCACATTTTCGCCGGTCACATTGAGTAAGAACACTTAGTATCGTTTTGCCACGTCATGGCCACATTGGCTCTGCCAGCCACAGGCCAAGCACAGGTCCAGCACGGTAAATCCATAGCGGAAGGTGGACTAATTGACCTGCGGAAGCCCCCGCGGGGAACCAAATTGACATGAGCGGTGGGCCAAAACCGCGTATTATGGATGCTTTGTGCCACCCGCTGTGCCACTTGCTTTAAGGAACTGCCTCACGTGACTACCCCAACGACGACCCCCGCCGCCCACCGTAGTAGGCGGGCTTCCGGTCCCGTTGGAAAGTCAAAGTTCCGCCCTGAAATCCAAGGACTCAGGTCCCTCGCCGTCCTCATGGTGGTGAGCTACCACATCTGGATCGGCAGGGTTTCCGGCGGTGTGGACGTCTTCCTCCTCATCTCGGCGTTCCTCATGACGCTGCAATTCACGGGGCGTTACAAACAGGGCCGTCCGATGGACCTCCTGCGGCACTGGCTGCACCTGTTCAGGCGACTGCTGCCCGCCGTCGTTGTTGTCCTTCTGGGGACCTTGGGGGCGACTTTCGTCCTCCTGCCTCCCACTCGGTGGGCGGAGATTGTCCAGCAGGCGTGGGCTTCGTTGTTCTACTACGAGAACTGGCTGCTGCAAAAGCTTGCGGTGGATTACTACGCCACAGACCACAGCCTGGCCAGCCCGGTCCAGCATTTCTGGTCGCTGTCCATCCAAGGCCAGGTCTTCATTATCTGGCCGGTCATCTTTGCCGTCGTCGCGCTTGTTTGCCGGCGCTTCGCCCTCAGGTACCGGGCCACCTTGGTGTACGTCTTCGGGATCATTTTCCTGGCCTCGTTCATCTACTCCATCATTTTCACGGCGACCAACCAGGCAGTGGCCTACTTCGATACCTTCGCCCGCCTGTGGGAATTCGCCTTGGGCACCTTGCTTGCCCTGATCCTGCCTGGCTTGAACTTCTCCAAACCCGTCCGGGTAGTGATGGGCTGGATCGGCGTCGTCGCCATGCTCACCTGCGGCATCGTGCTGCAGGTCCAAACCGCTTTCCCGGGCTTCGTGGCGTTGTGGCCCACCCTTGCTGCCGTCGCGGTGATCGCGGCAGGCCAGACAGGCAGCCGCTTCGGCGTTGACAGGATTCTGAGTTCCAAGTTCCTGGTCCGCCTGGGCGACAACTCCTACGCCCTCTACCTGTGGCACTGGCCCATCCTGGTCATCGCCCTGGCCTGGAGCGGCAAGGACCATGCCGGCTGGCTCTCCGGTACTGCGATCATCGGCCTCTCGCTGGTGTTGGCCTTCCTCACCACGAAATACATTGAGAAGCCCTTCCGCCAGTGGAAGTGGCCCGAAGTGAAGCGTCGTCGTGCGATTGTCGCCATTGCGGCCTGCGTGGCAGTGGCCTCGGCGCCCCTCCTTGGATTCCAGTACAAACTGGACTTGGATGAACAAGCCGCACAGGCGCGGATGGTCTTTGACAACCCCGGCGCCAAGTCCCTCCTGCCTGGCTACGTGAACCAGATCGCCCCGAACGCCCTCACGCAGCCTTCTGCGGAACGAATCGGACGTGACTGGGCCAAGCTCCCGGACGGCTGTTCAGGTGATACCAAGCCCGAATCGCAGCTGCTCCAGGACAACTGCCAGCAAAACGACGTCGGCTCCGACGCCACCAAGACCGTGCTCGTGGTGGGTAACTCGCATTCCCAACAGTGGCTTGCCGCCCTGGGGCAACTGGCCGAGGAGCACCACTGGAAGTTGTACGCCTTGCTGTACGGGGCCTGTCCGTTCGCTACCGACGATCCCGACGTCGAACCCGTATGCAACCAGTTCAACCAGGAAGTCCGCCAGCACATCGCTGAACATGCACCCGACGCTGTCTTCACGGTGGGCACCAAGGCTGAACCGTCCGAGCCTGACGAGAAACTGACCCGCGGGTTCGAGGAACTTGTCTCCGAAATCACCGCGCGCGGAACCCAGATCATCGCCATCCGGGACAACCCCCGGTTCACCTACAGCCTGACTGACTGCACCCTCAACAAAGGCGTGGACAGCCCGGACTGCCGCCCGCTCAAAGCTGACGTCCTGGCCGACCCAAGTCCTTTCGAGGAAGTGACGGGCAAGTTCCAGGACCTTTTCCTGATCGACATGACGGACTTGATCTGCATTGGGATCTACTGTCCTCCGATCATCGGAAATACCTTCGTCTACCTGGACGACAACCATCTGACCAAGACCTATGTGAAGAGCATGGCGGACATGCTTGATGAGAGGTGGTTTGCCGCTACGGGGTGGCAACAATGATGAGCATCCGTACCAGCACGGCCGCGCGCAGCGCGGTTCAAGGCACGACGCCGGAACGCGGCTTCCGTCCGGAGGTCCAGGGCCTGCGTGCCCTGGCAGTGCTCATGGTGGCGGCTTACCACATCTGGCTGGGCAAGGTGTCCGGCGGCGTGGATGTCTTCCTGCTCATCTCGGCTTTCCTGCTGACGTTATCGTTCACCCGGAAACTCGAAACCGGTTCGCCGTTGAAGCTGTTGCGGCACTGGCTGCACGTGTTCAAGCGGCTGCTGCCAGCCGTCGTCGTGGTCCTGTTGGGTGTCCTGGCCGCCACCTGGTCCTTCATCCCGCAGAGCCGGTGGCCGGATGTCCTCGCCGAAGCCTGGGCATCGCTCTTCTACCGCCAGAATTGGCAGCTCGCGGACAACGCCGTTGACTACTACGCCCAAAACCATTCCGGGGCCAGTCCCCTCCAGCATTTCTGGTCGTTGTCCGTCCAGGGCCAGGTGTTCATCCTGTGGCCCCTGATCTTCGCCGCAGTTGCCCTGCTGCAACCGAGGTTGGCCAGGTTCTTCCCGGGGAAGGCGTTGACGCATCGGAAGCTGCTCTTCGTCGTGTTTGGCGCTGTGTTCCTTGCATCCTTGGTGTTTTCCATCGACCAGACAGCCAACAACCAGGAGTATGCGTATTTCGATACCCGCGCCCGGCTGTGGGAATTTGCGCTGGGGTCCCTGCTGGCACTGGCGCTGCCGTACCTGAAACCGGGACGCAAGCTCCGGGTGTTCCTTGGCTGGGCCGGTATCACGGCGATGCTCGCTTGCGGCTTGGTGCTGACAGTGGACCGCTCCTTTCCAGGATTCATCGCGCTCTGGCCCACGCTGGCCGCGGCGGCGGTGATCGTCGCTGGGCAAAGCAACAGCCGATTCGGTGCGGACCGTTTCCTGGCCTCGCGACCTTTGGTCCTGGTGGGAAACAACTCCTACGCCCTCTACCTGTGGCACTGGCCGGTGCTGGTGTTTTTCCTGCTGGTCAGCGGCACCACAGCTCCGGGGCTGTTCCAGGGACTTGGCATCATGGCTGTGTCCATGCTGCTCGCGGTCGGCACCACGAGGTTCGTGGAGGAACCCATGCGCCGCTGGGAGTGGCCGGCCGTACGGTCCTGGCGTGCCGCCGTCGTCATTGCCGCCTGTGGTGCGCTGCTGGCGATGCCCGTAACGGTCTGGCAGGGTGCCATAGCGGCCGAAGACGCCGCGATCGCGGGCCAGCCCAAGGAACTGACGCCAGGTGCCGCAGCGTTGTCGCCCGAGTTCGCGGGACAACCGGCGCAGGAAGCCATGATCATTCCCGCTCCGGGAGCCATGAAGGACGAATGGGCCGACATCGACGGCCTGTGCACGGGGGACAACGTACCCAGCGATCCCTTGCTCCAGGGTTGCCTGCAGAACGACGAACCTGAGAACGTCACCAAAGAAATCGTGGTGCTGGGGGATTCGCATGCCCAGCAGTACATGGCGGCCCTGGGCCCCATCGCCAAGCAGCACGGCTGGGAAGTAGTGACGCTGCTCAAAGGCAGCTGCCGTTTCGGGGCCGAATCCCCGGAACGCACGGACGAATGCAATGAATTCAACAAGGCCAGCGCCAACTACGTGATGGAACACAAGCCTGACGCCGTGTTCACGGTTGCTTCGCTGACGCACGCGGATGCCCCGTTCGAAACGGAGGTGCCTGGTTACCTGGACGGTATCAAGCCGTTCACGGATGCGGGGATCGACGTCGTGGGAATCCGCGACAATCCACGCTTCAGCATCAACATGCCCGAATGCGTGCAGAAGAAGGGCCCGGACTCACCCGATTGCAACGCACCTTTGCAGGAGTCCTTGGCTGAATCGTCGCCGTTGGATGACTACGTGGGCAAGGTCGATCGCCTTTATCTGATGGATATGAGCGACTTCATCTGTGAGCAAGGAACGTGTCCGGCTGTGGTGGGCAACGTCTACGTCTACAAGGACGACAACCACCTCACCAAGACGTATGTGCAAAGCATGATCCCGATGTTCGAGCAACGCCTTCTGGCAGCCACCGGCTGGACGGCCAGCTAGGTCTCCGTCACCAGGGAATCGGACGACGGCGGCCTGCCGCCAGTGCTGTTGCTCACACTCCGGCGTTACGGAATATGGCGATCGCCGCTGAGGTTCTACTATTTATTCAACACTTCTGCACAGGCCAGTCCCGTAATGACGGGCTGGTCATCAGTTGCAACCCCTACCAGTTAAGCCCCCGGAACAAAGGTAAGAGGCGCACTCATGACCCAGCCCGAACACAATCCCTTTGGCCTCATTGGCCTGACCTACGACGACGTTCTGTTGCTCCCGGGACACACGGATGTCATTCCGTCCGAGGCGGACACTTCCTCCCGGATTTCCAAGCGCATCAGCGTGCAGACACCTTTGCTTTCCGCTGCGATGGACACCGTCACCGAATCCCGCATGGCCATCGCCATGGCACGTCAGGGTGGCCTGGGCGTGGTTCACCGCAACCTCGCCATCGACGACCAGGCTGAGCACGTAGACCGCGTCAAGCGCAGCGAGTCCGGCATGATCACCAACCCGCTGACCATCAACCCGGAAGCCACGCTCCAGGAGCTCGACGAACTGTGCTCCCGTTACCGAGTCTCCGGCCTTCCGGTGGTGGATCCCGAGGGACGACTCCTTGGCATCGTCACCAACCGCGACACCCGCTTCATCCCCGAGTCCGAGTTCCCGACGCGCCGCGTCAGCGACACCATGACCAAGATGCCGCTCATCACCGGGCACGTGGGCATCAGCCGGGAAGAAGCCTCGCACAAGCTGGCCACCAACAAGATCGAGAAGCTCCCGCTGGTGGACGAGCAAGGCCGTTTGAAGGGCCTCATCACCACCAAGGACTTCACCAAGGCAGAGCAGTACCCGCTTGCCACCAAGGACGACGAAGGCCGCCTCCGGGTGGGCGCTGCCATCGGCTTCTTCGGTGACGGCTGGGAACGCGCCATGAAGCTGATCGACGCCGGTGTGGATGCGCTGTTCGTGGACACCGCCAACGGCCACTCCCAGGGCGTCCTGGACATGATCCGCCGCTTGAAGTCCGATCCCGTCGCTGCCCACGTGGACGTCATCGGTGGCCAGGCCGCCACCCGCGAAGGCGCCCAGGCATTGATCGACGCCGGCGCTGACGGCATCAAGGTTGGCGTTGGTCCCGGATCCATCTGCACCACCCGCGTTGTTGCAGGCGTTGGCGTCCCGCAGATCACCGCCATCTACGAATCCGCCAAGGCTGCCATCCCCGCAGGCGTTCCGCTGATCGCCGACGGCGGCCTGCAGTACTCGGGCGACATCGGCAAGGCATTGGTTGCCGGAGCCGACACCGTCATGCTGGGCTCCCTCCTTGCAGGCTGTGAAGAGTCCCCCGGAGAGCTCATCTTCGTCAACGGCAAGCAGTTCAAGAGCTACCGTGGAATGGGTTCCCTGGGCGCCATGCAGTCCCGTGGCAAGAACACCTCCTACTCCAAGGACCGCTACTTCCAGGCAGATGTCTCCGGCGACGACAAACTCATCCCCGAAGGCATCGAGGGACGTGTCGCCTTCCGTGGCCCGCTGGCATCGGTGGCCTACCAGCTGGTCGGCGGCCTCCGCCAGACCATGTTCTACACGGGCGCGCCGACCATCGCCGAACTCAAGGCACGCGGCAAGTTCGTCCGCATCACTCCTGCAGGTTTGAAGGAATCGCACCCGCACGATATCCAGATGACCGTCGAAGCGCCGAACTACAACTCGCGCTAAGCACTTACTGATCCCCGCGGATTCTCTGCGGGGATCAGTTGTTTAACCACCCGACCCTCGCTGTCCGCCCACAGGAATAGGCTGGGCACATGTCAGAGCAGCCCGCACAACCGCGGCACCCGGAGTCGGTCCCGCTTCACCCGGTCCCACCCGGCAAAACACCGCCCCGCAAGCTGGCTTTGCGGCCGTACGCCCGCGCCGTCGGGCAGGTGCTGAAGGTGAGTTTCAACGCCTCACCGGCAGCGGTGATCATGAAGGTCCTGGGCTCGGTCATTTCCGCCACCCTGCCCTTGGTCACCACGTACTTCGCGTCGTTGACCACCACGGCCTTGGCGGCCGGCTACGCAGGAGACCCCGACGCCGGTCCGCGGGCAGTTCTCTACGTCATCATCACCGCGGCTTTGGGCCTGTTCTGGGGCGCCTTCAGCAGCGTGGACCGCTACATCCAACAGTTGATGAGCTTCAGGGTCGGGGCCATTGTGGGCGACCTGATGTACCAGCGGTTCCTCGCCTTGGACTTCTGGCGTTATGACGACAAAGAGACGGTGGATCTCTACGACCGCGCCAAGCGCTTCTCTGATTCCTATGCGCGGGTCCTGGACCGGATCGCGGCGATTTTCACCCAGCTCGTCTCGGTGATCCTCGCCGTTGGCGCGCTGCTGTTGGTGAGCTGGTGGATCGCGGTGATAGTCCTCGTGGCGATCGTGCCCAGCGTGTACCTGCAGTTCAAGTTGTCCCGGGAACAAATAGCCCACTGGAACACCCAAGTGGACTCGCGGCGCCAACGCAGGATGATCGAGCAGAACCTGCTCCGGCCACAACATATCGCCGAGATGCGGCTTTACGGCATTGTTGGCTACCTCATGGATTTGCGCTCCCGCTTGCGGGATGCCGACGAACGCAGGCGACTGGATTTCCAAAAGCGGTACATTCCCAAACAACTGGCTGCCGACTCGCTGCAGTATGGTGCCGAAGTGGTCTCCTTGGTGTGGGTGGTGGGTCAGATCATTGCCAGGGCGCAGCCTGTGGGCCAATTCCTGTATGTGCAACAGATCGTGAGCCGGGCCCTCTCCACGGCCAACAACCTGGTGTCCTCGCTCAGTTCCATCGACGAGGACCTGGCCAACCTCAAGGACTATGAACTGTTCATGGCCTTGCCCGTGCCCAGCGGCAAGGAGGAGCCCCTCGCCGCGTCGCCCACCACCGTCGAACTGAGGGACATCCACTTCAGCTATACCGGCAGCGACATCGAGGTCATCAAAGGTATATCCATGACCATCAGGGCCGGCCAACACATCGCGATCGTGGGGGAGAACGGTGCGGGAAAGTCCACTTTGATCCGGATACTGGCCGGGCTGTACCGGCCTGATTCAGGCCAGGTCCTGCTGGACGGCAAGGATCTGGCCGGCATCGACGTGACCAGCTGGCACCGGCACTTGGCGGTCCTCAGCCAGGAGTTCCTCAAGTATGAGTTCGCCACCGCAGCAGAGAACATCTATCTCGGCGACGTCGACCTGCCCCGGGACGATCCCCGCATCCGCAGGGCGGCAGCCGACGCCGAGGCCATGGACTTCATCAACAAGCTGCCCAATGGACTGGAGAACCACGTCAGCAACTGGATGGAGGATCCACGCGGGCGCAAGGGGAGCGGGCTGTCCGGCGGGCAGTGGCAGCGGCTGGCAATGGCCCGCAACTTCTACCGGGACGCTTCGTTCATGGTGATGGACGAGCCCACCTCGGCCATCGACGCCTTGGCTGAACACCGGATCTTCACCAGGCTTTTCGCGGACCGCAGCAGCACCATCATCGCCATCAGCCACCGCCTCGCCACGATTGAGAAGGCCGACATCGTCTACATGCTCGAAGATGGGCGCATCGCGGAGCAAGGAACCCACAAGGAATTGGTCGCGCTCCGGGGCCGTTACTTCCGGATGTTCGAATCCCAGCTTTCCGTGGACGAGGCAAGCCGGGCGGCCCCCGAGGCTTAGAGCGGGCCGTATCCGGCTTCTCCGTAGGGATCACGCCAGGTGGCGAGGTCTTGTTCCAGCAGCGCCCTGAAGCGTGGGTCAACTGCAGCCCTGCGCCGAAGCGATTCCCTCGAACGGCCCATGATCGTGGCCGGGACGATGATCCCAACCACAAGGAGGGAGACCATAAAGGCGAGAACCAAGGCCAGAGTCAGCAGTGCGTCAGGATCCTGCCACGTTGAGGGTTTGGCCGTGAAGGCGAACAGCCCCATGAAAACGAGCAGGACGAACGCCACGAAAGAGAGCGCACCCCGCAGGCTCCCAGGCCCACGATTGACCACGGCCCGGCTTGTGCGCGGCAACCGGTTCCGAACCCGCACGAAGAAGATTCCGCACAGTGCGCCGAGGGCGGCGCCGGGAAGGCCGAGCGCAGGAAGCGTTACGAGCGTGCCGAGCCGGACTGACAGGACTACGCCCAGAAAGACAAGGACGGCGCCGACGCCGATTCCGGCAGCCCACGCGCCCATGTATGCACCCCGGGCGCCGGCGAGCTCACGCAGGCGTGAGCGTGCATTTGCCGGTGTGATGGCAGCAAGCTCGGGGGAAAGCCAGTAGTCCAGGGAGCGGTCTGAGTGGAACAGCGGTGCGGGGCCTGACTGGTAACTCACCCGGGTTATCGCTCCAGGCCTGCACGGACGCGGGCGTCGAGTTGATCACGTGTAAGGGCCGTCGAGTCGAGGTTTTCGCCTTCGCCGGCGGCGATCGACAGGGAACCATCGGCCTCAGCTTTGACGTGCACTGCGCGGGAGGTTCCGTCGTCAAAGTGTCGGCGCGTGGTGGCGGCTGCGGGGAAGCCGTCCGGCGCTTGGTTCAGGTAGTAGTCGGCCATCTGCACTGCAGTGGTGACCATGCCTTCAGCGCCCGTAATGGGGTGCAGCTCGTGAACGCCGTACTTGCTCAGATTGAGCAACAGGGCGCCCTGCTCTGCGCCGAACATGAAGGAAACGTGCTCCGAGGCCGGGGTGACGAGGGCTGTTTCCAACCAGGCTGTGGCATCGGCAAGGACTGCTGTCACCGTGGCGGCCGGCCCAACCGGAAGGAGTGCGTCGTTTTCTATCTTCATCAACCCGCGTTCCAACAGCGTCGCAACACCGGCCTGTTCCAGCGGCGACCCGGCTGCGTGGTCCAGGCGGAACAGGGTCTGGCACCTCAGGGCGCCATCGGTGCCAGCCAGCGCGATGAGTGCAATGAGCTCATGTTCGGTGATGAGCAGTGCCTGGTTTTCTTCGGTCTGGGTGGTCATTTCTGCCTTCTTTTGTGCGGTTCTCTGTCCAGTCTATGAAGCGGCGCGGTCAGGTGAGCCATCCCCAGACCTTCTTGGCGCCGTCGGCTATTGCTCCAGCGGCGTCCTGGGCACCCTCCCAGACATGCTTGGCGCCGTCAGCGATCATCGAAGACGCGGAGTCGTAGCCCATGTTGGTAGCCAACAGGCCCAGGCCACCCCAAGCGATGCCGGCAACGGCGCAGGCGGGGCCAACCACCGGAAAAAAGCTGCCCACTGCCAAGGCAGCAGAGATCCCGCCGTCCACCGCCATTCCGGGATGTCCCGTCTGGAATCCTTGGTAGACCTGAATTCCGCCAGTGACGAACCCCAAGGCCCCCGAGAGCCGCCCGAGCATGGAAGTGCCGTTCAGAAGCTGGGTGCCCTTGACATATCCGGCGCCGGCGGCCTGGCCGTACTGTGCGCTGAGCCAGGGCCACTTGGTTAGCTCCGTAACCAACCCGCCCTTGGCCATCCGGGCCAGGATCGAGTCCGCAGCCAAACCGTTGGCAGTCACGAGTGCGTTCCCGGCCCACCATCCCTGGCTGCCGGTGACGCCCAAAAGTCCCTCCCAACCAGTGGTCGGAGTGTCGTCGCTGACGGTGCCACCGGGAGTCTGCGGGCTGTTGGCCCCTGTAGACCCTCCACTGGAGGACCCACCCTGGGTACTGGCCTGCTGCTGTTCGTCAGCCTGGGTCCGCAGTGTTTTGGAAACGTCCTCCAGGGAACGGGAGGCTTTGTGCAACAGGGGCCGCAGGGTGCTGCTCCATTCGCGGCGGAAACGCTCTCCGTCGGTTCCTTTCCATGCAACCGTGGAGATCAGGCCGTTGATCTGGAGTTCCTGGTTCTGGAGCCGGCTCCCGGCCTGTCCCATTTGTTTGGATAACGACCGAAGCTGTTCAATGTCGGCTCCGTAGAGTCCAGGCGCCATGGGTCCCCCTTGCATGGTGTAC
This sequence comes from Paenarthrobacter nicotinovorans, assembly GCF_007670255.1. Lineage (GTDB taxonomy): Bacteria > Actinomycetota > Actinomycetes > Actinomycetales > Micrococcaceae > Arthrobacter > Arthrobacter nicotinovorans_B. The sequence goes on from NZ_SZVS01000002.1 coordinate 470,421, forward strand.
GTGTGTTTTCCGCAGGCTATCTGATCCGCAAAGGATGCTGCCATGGGCACAGCTGCCCATGTGGAAAGCTGCCCGGCCTGCGGGGCGGTGCCAGGTTGCGCGAGGGGTCCAGTAAAGTTAGAGCCGTGACTTATGAGATTGAGATTGGCCGTGGCAAGCGTGGGCGTCGTGCCTACTCCCTGGATGACATCGCGATCGTTCCGAACCGACGGACGCGTGACCCGAAGGACGTCTCGGTTTCGTGGCAGATCGACGCCTACAAGTTCGACATGCCCGTCATCGCTGCACCGATGGACTCGGTGATGTCGCCGGAGTCCGCCATCGCCTTGGGGCGTTTGGGCGGTCTCGGCGTCCTGGACCTTGAAGGACTGTGGACCCGGTACGAGGACCCGCAGAAGGTCCTTGACGAGATCGCCGGCTTGGCCGACGAGACCAGCAGCCCGGCCGTGACGCGGCGCATGCAGGATCTCTACCAGGCTCCAGTGCAGCCGGAACTTATCAGCTCCCGCTTGGCCGAGATCCGCGCCGCAGGCGTGACCGTGGCAGGTTCACTTACCCCGCAGCGCACCCAGGAACACTACAAGACCGTGGTGGCTGCCGGCGTCGATATCTTTGTCATCCGCGGCACAACCGTCTCCGCCGAGCACGTCTCCAAGAACCACGAGCCACTGAACCTCAAGCAGTTCATCTACGAACTCGATGTTCCCGTCATCGTCGGTGGCGCGGCCGGATACACCCCCGCCCTGCACCTGATGCGGACCGGCGCGGCCGGCGTCCTGGTCGGCTTCGGCGGCGGCGCCACGACCACCACCCGCCGCGCGTTGGGCATCCACTCGCCGATGGCCTCGGCCATTTCCGACGTCGCCGCAGCACGCCGTGACTACATGGATGAGTCCGGCGGACGTTACGTCCATGTCATTGCCGACGGCGGCATGGGCCGCTCAGGCGACATCGTCAAGGCCATCGCCATGGGCGCTGACGCCGTCATGCTCGGCAGTGCCCTTGCCCGCGCCGAAGAAGCCCCGGGCCGCGGCTGGCACTGGGGTCCGGAAGCCCACCACCTGGAGTCCCCCCGCGGCGACCGTGTCAACGTTGGCACTGTTGGGCCGCTCGAGGAAGTCCTGTTCGGGCCCGGTCACCACACGGACGGAACATCCAACCTGATCGGCGCCCTGCGCCGTTCCATGGCGACCACCGGATACTCGGACTTGAAGGAATTCCAGCGGGTCGACGTCGTCGTCTCGCCGTATCTCGGCTAAACCTTCGGGACGGAACAGCAGCCCTGCCCAACTCGACGGGCAGCAAGTAGGGTAGGGGATTACCAGCTGTTGCGTTTGAGGAGGGGTCCGATGAGCAATGTCGCAGGCGGTCCGCAGGCATCTCCGGGAGCACTGAGCCCGGAGTCCCGTGCCGCATCCATCGATGTCCTGAAATCCACTGCCGAGCCCGGCAAGGAACTGGACATCCTGATCGTCGGTGGTGGCGTGGTGGGCGCCGGGGCTGCATTGGATGCAGTCACGCGGGGACTCACCGTTGGGATCGTCGAAGCCAGGGATTGGGCCTCCGGTACGTCATCGAGGTCCTCCAAGCTCATTCATGGTGGCCTCCGCTATCTGGAGATGCTGGATTTCGGCCTGGTCCAGGAAGCCCTCCAGGAACGCGGACTGTTGATCCAGCAGATCGCTCCGCACCTGGTCCGGCCGGTGCCGTTCCTCTACCCGCTGACCCACCGCTTCTGGGAGCGCCCCTACGTGGGTGCGGGCATCATGCTGTACGACACCCTGGGATTGACGTCCGGCCACAGCCGCGGCGTACCGATGCACAAGCACCTCTTCCGCCGTGGCACACTGCGTGCGGCTCCCAGCCTCAAGGACGACGCCTTCGTAGGATCCATCCGCTACTACGACGCTTAGGTTGACGATGCCCGGCTGGTGGTCAACCTGGTCCGGACCGCTGTGCACTACGGAGCCCACGCCGCCAACCGCGTACGCGTAGTGGATTTCCTCCGCGAAGGTGAACGCGTGGTGGGTGCCAAGGTGGAAAACCAGGAAGACGGCAGCGTCTTTGAGGTGCGGGCCAAGCAGGTGGTCAATGCCACTGGCGTGTGGACTGACGAAACACAGGCCATGGTCACCGACCGTGGCCAGCTGAAGGTTCGTGCGTCCAAGGGCATCCACCTGGTGGTGCCACGTGACCGCTTCCAGTCCACGGTGGGCTTGATTCTTCGGACCGAAAAGTCCGTGCTCTTTGTGATCCCCTGGGGCAGGCACTGGATCATCGGGACCACCGACACCGACTGGAAGCTGGATAAGGCCCATCCTGCTGCCTCCAGCAAGGACATCGACTACGTGCTGGAGCACGTCAACAAAGTGCTCAAACGTCCGCTGACCCGTGAGGATGTCGAGGGCGTCTACGCCGGTCTCCGCCCGCTCCTGGCCGGAGACAACGATTCCACCGCCAAGTTGTCGCGCGAGCACGTTGTTGCGCATCCCGTTCCCGGTCTTGTTGTGGTGGCGGGAGGCAAGTACACCACCTACCGCGTCATGGCCAAGGATGCTGTGGACGAAGCAACCCGGGCCATGGATGAGCGCGTCCCGTCCAGTTGCACGGACACCATTCCCTTGCTGGGTGCCGAAGGATTCAAGGCTGCCTGGAACCGGCGTGGCAGGTCCGCCGAGCAGGCCGGGGTGCATGTGGCGCGTGTCGAACACCTGCTCAACCGCTTCGGATCCATGGCATCGGAAGTGCTGTCCGTGATCTCCGAACGGCCCGAGCTGGGGGAGCCACTGCCGGGGGCCGATGACTATCTCGCCGCCGAAGTCGTCTATGCAACCACCCATGAGGGTGCCCGGCATGTCGACGACGTCTTGACCCGCCGCACGCGTATCTCCATTGAAGCCTGGGACCGGGGTGTGTCTGCGGCGCCCGTAGTGGCTAAGCTGATGGGAGAAATCCTTGGCTGGAGCGATGCCCAGCGTGAAAGCGAGATCAAACACTACCTGGCACGGGTGGAGGCTGAGCGACTGAGCCAACAGCAACCCGATGACGAATCGGCCGATGCCGCGCGCATGGGAGTGGATGACATCGTTCCGCTCCGCTGACCGGCCCAGGGAATTGAGGCCGGCAGGCCACATGGAGGGAACACGACTTGGCTGAACCACTGGACCGATACGACGCGGAACTGACCACCCCGGACACGGTCATTCTTGAGCTTGTTGCCGAGGACAAGATCGACGCCGCGGCACAGTTGGCCCATAAACTCCATCAGGCCGGAAGGATTTCGAACCTCGAGGGCTTCCTGGAGCAGGTGCATTCACGCGAACACCAGCTGGCTACGGGCCTTCCCGGCGGAATCGGCCTTCCGCATGCCCGCAGTGAGTTCGTGGACCGGATCTCCATCGCGGTTGGGGTCACCAAGTTTGGGCACGCGTTGGATTTCGGTGCCGCCGACGGCCCGGCAACGCTCATCCTGCTCATCGCCACGCCGGCCAGCTCTTTCTCGGACCACCTTGAGGTCCTGGCCACCCTGGCGCGCTCCCTTTCGAAAGAATCCTTCAGGGAATCCCTGCGCCGCGCGCACGACCCCGAGGTCATTTCCGAACTCATCAATTCCAGCCTGGTGTTCTTCGACCACTAAGGCCGGTGCGGTCTCCCGTCAGGCCACGTCGCAGAGGCCCGTTTCGTTGTTCTACAGCCGGACGAAGTACGGTTAAGGGGTGTTGAAAACTGCCCTGAAACCCCGCTGGATCGCAGGATTGGTCTTTGCGCTTCTGCTGTCCGCGGTGTTTGTGCTGCTCAGTCAGTGGCAGCTCAGCCGGTCAACCCAGCACGAGGCCCCAGCGCCGTCCAGCGTCGAAGAAGTGAAGCCCCTGGTTGACGTTCTCAAGCCCGGTCAGTTCTTCCCTGGCTCGGTTTCGGACCAGATGGTCACGGCCACAGGGAGCTATGACCCCGGCAAGCAAGTACTGGTGGAGGGGCGCCTGTACAACAACCAGAAGGGTTTTTGGATCGTCTCGGCCTTCGCGGTCAACGACGCTCCCGTGCTCAAGGGTGTCGCAGCCTCGCCGCAAACCTGGATTCCAGTAGCCCGCGGCTGGGTGGCTGACGCCGCCCAAGCCGGCCCGCCGCCGTCGGGCACTGTGACGCTGACCGGTCGCCTGCTCCCTTCCGAAGCTCCCGTACCCAATGTCGACGCCGGCCCGGGCCGGGCATCAGCGGTCTCCACCGCGGAACTGATCAATACCTGGAAAGTTTCCAGCTACCCCGGCTTCATTGCTGCGACGTCCGAAATCAGCGGTGGCGCCACCATCGCGCTGGACGGAGACGTCAAGGCACTCAATATCCCGGCACAGCCACCGGCGGAGCAGGTCAACTGGTTGAACCTCTTCTACGCTGTGGAATGGGTGGTCTTTGCCGGTTTCTCCGTCTTCATCTGGTGGCGCCTGGTGCGTGACGATTACCGTCGGGACCTTGAGGACGACGAAGACGACGAAGACTACGAGTACTCCGACGGGTTTCCGGACGAACCCGACGCCGTCCCGGCGGCAACCGAACCTGCAAGTCAAGACCCAGAACCTAAGGTGCAGCAATGATTGAGCCCAAACCGGCCATCCAGCCTGAGCAGTCAGGACCGAAGCCCAAGAAGCGGCGTTTCGGAGGGACGGAAGCCCAGATCCGTTCGGCCCTGAAGTTTTACAAGGTCATGGCGTACCTCACCGGCGCCATGCTGCTTCTTCTGTGTGCCGAACTGATCGCACGCTATGGATTCGGCGTTTCACTCTTCGCCGGTGGCACCAACGCGGTCACCGGCCAGCCGTTTGGGTTCGGTTTCGCCGAATCCGAACCCAAGGGTGTCATTGGCGGTTTCAACATTTCCACCACCGTGCTGATCGTGCACGGCTGGATGTACGTTGTGTACCTCGTTTCCAACTTCCGCCTGTGGTCCCTGATGCGGTGGCCTTTCTCCAAGATGGTCCTGCTGGCCTTGGGCGGTGTTGTTCCCCTGCTGTCCTTCATCGTGGAGAAGAAGTTCCACGCCGAGGTGGAGGCGGAATTGGCCGCCAACCCCCAGGCGTCAAAGCGCTACTAGGAGCCTGCGGGCATCCCCGATGTGAGATCCCTAACGGGATGGCCTGTTTTGGCCGCTGACCGCCCTTGTCAACGTGCACGGGGGCGGTCCGGCAAAGTAGTCTTGACTGGTGACTACTCCCACCGCACCCCAGACTTCACAGAAGCCGGTGCTGGTTGTTGACTACGGTGCCCAGTACGCGCAGCTGATTGCCCGCCGCGTCCGTGAAGCAAATGTGTATTCGGAAATCGTTCCGCACACCTTCACCACCGAGCAGCTTCTGGCCAAAGACCCGGCAGCCATCATCCTCTCCGGCGGACCCTCCAGCGTCTACGCCGAAGGTGCCCCGTTCGTGGAGGCTGACCTCTTTGAGGCCGGCGTTCCCGTTTTCGGTATCTGCTACGGATTCCAGGCCATGGCCAACGCCCTGGGCGGCAAGGTAGCCCAGACGGGCCTGCGTGAGTATGGCGCCACCGAGGCGCTCCTTGTGGGAGATGCACGTTCCATCCTCGACGGCGTCCCGGCCTCCCAGAACACCTGGATGAGCCACGGCGACTCTGTCCATGAGGCGCCTGAAGGCTTTGAGGTGCTGGCGACGACGGCCGGCGCGCCGGTCGCTGCCTTCGCCAACGACGAGAAGCGCCTTTACGGTGTGCAGTGGCACCCGGAAGTGAAGCACTCCGTCCTTGGCCAGCACGTCCTGGAAAACTTCCTGTTTAAGGGCGCCGGTTTGAGCCCGAACTGGACCACCGGCAACATCCTCGAAGAGCAGGTGGAGCGCATCCGCGAGCAAATCGGGGACTCCAAGGTCATCTGTGGCCTCTCCGGTGGCGTGGACTCGGCTGTTGCGGCCGCACTCGTCCAGCGTGCCGTTGGTGACCAGCTCACGTGTGTCTTCGTCGATCACGGTTTGCTCCGTGAGGGGGAGGCCGAGCAGGTCGAACGTGACTTCGTCGCCGCTACGGGTGTCAACCTGTATGTCGCCAACGAGCAGGAACGCTTCCTCTCTGCCCTGGCCGGCGTCAGCGATCCCGAAACCAAGCGCAAGATCATCGGCCGAGAATTCATCCGTGCTTTCGAAGAAGCCGAGCGGGCCATCATCGCCCAGGCAGCTGCCGAAGGCGAAAAGATCAAGTTCCTGGTCCAGGGCACGCTCTACCCGGACGTCGTCGAATCCGGTGGCGGCGAGGGCGCTGCGAACATCAAGAGCCACCACAACGTTGGCGGGCTTCCGGAGGACCTGCAGTTTGAGCTCGTTGAGCCGCTGCGCGCCCTCTTCAAGGACGAAGTCCGCGCCGTTGGTGCACAGCTTGGACTGCCCCAGGAAATCGTGGGCCGCCAGCCGTTCCCCGGCCCGGGTTTGGGTATCCGCATCGTCGGTGAAGTGACCAAGGAGCGTCTTGACCTGCTCCGCAAGGCCGACGCCATTGCCCGCGCGGAACTGACGGCCGCAGGCCTGGACAACGACGTCTGGCAGATGCCGGTGGTTCTCCTGGCCGATGTCCGCAGCGTCGGCGTCCAGGGTGATGGACGTACCTACGGGCACCCCATCGTCCTGCGTCCGGTATCTTCCGAGGACGCCATGACGGCGGACTGGTCGCGTTTGCCCTACGACCTTCTGGCCCGCATCTCCAACCGCATCACCAATGAGGTGGATGGCGTGAACCGTGTGGTGCTGGACGTCACCAGCAAGCCACCGGGAACCATCGAGTGGGAATAGCATTCTGAAGTGGCCGGCTTCCTTCGGGAGGCCGGCCACTTTGTATTTGGCGCAGTTCCCCCGTGGTATGAGAAGGGCAGCAAGCTGTGAAAACCGGTGAATTTCGCGTTGGAACAGCGTTGCGGAGCGGGCTGGCCATGGATTCCCGCTACCCTCGAAAGTATGCCGGTATGGTCCAAGGCGTCTAAAGCTAGTACAGAAAAGAAGGCAGAAGTCGTGTCAGTAGGTCAAGGCCAGGAAGAGGGCTCTGAAGAGCTCCGCAAATGGCTGTCTGGTCTCAAACCCGTCACAGGGGCAGACACTATGCTGCGTTTCGTCAAGACGCCCGAAGGCGCCATTGACCTCAGCAACGCGCATCCCTCAGGGTTGGCGCAGCTGTTGGCGGGCCGCAGGACACGCTTGTCCACCCTGATCAGGGACCGCCAGCAATATCTCGTGGCTGCCCGGGCAGCCCGGAACATCAGGTCGAAGATTTTCGAGCTCAGCAATGACCGCGGTATCGAAGCCGGGTACTTGTCCGCCGGTACCGTGGTGTGGACATCAGCTGTCGGCGGCAAACCGCAGCGTGTCTCCGCGCCTGTCATGCTCACCTCCATCGTTCTCACGGTCCGGCCGGGGGAGGACGATTTCGAACTTCAGCTCACTGAGCAAGCACGCATGAACCCCGCCCTGGTCCGTCACTTGAAGACGGTCCACGGCATCGTTTTCGACGTCAACGCAGTGGCCCGCATGGCGTACAACACCGCGCGGTTGGATCCGCAGCCTGTCCTGGACCGTTTGTCCACGCTGGTTCAGCCCATCCACGGCGCCGAGGTGGAATTCAACCTCCTGGTCACAACCCTGGCTGACCTGTCGGGCAACCTGGACGATCCGTGGATCAACCTGAACAACCCCACGGTGGCCGCGCTGGCCACTGCAGCCAACGGTGGCGACATCGAGCCGGAATCCATCAAGGCGGGCAGGTTCCCCAGCCTTGACCTCCGTGATCCGGCCGATGAGCTCCTCTTGCTTGATGCCGACACGGACCAGCAATACGTGGTTGACGCCGTACGCGCCGGTGACTCCCTGGTGGTCAGTACGCCTCCGGGGAGCGGTCAAACCCAGACTGCCATCAACGCCATCGGTGCGTTGGTCTGCGAAGGAAAGTCGGTCTTGGTGGTGGGGGACCGCCAGTCCAGCCTCGCAGGATTGTCCGCGCACCTGGAATCACTGGGACTGGATTCGCTGCTCTTCCGCCCCGGTAACGGAACCACTCCGCAGCAGCTCAAGGCGCAGCTGGTTCGGGCAATCATGCGCAACGAGAAGGCGCTCGAACCCCAGCTCGGCAACCTCCACCAGACGCTGACCGGGCATCGGCACGCCCTCATGGACCACGTAGCGTCCTTGCATAACGTCCGCGAACGCTGGGGTTGCTCGCCGTACCAGGCCATGCAGTCCCTCGCGGAACTGACGTCCATCCATCCTGCTCCCTCCACGACCGTGCGTCTGAAGCGCAGTGTCTTGGACAACATAAAGGACCGCGAGGAACTCGCTGCACGGCTCCGGCGTGCCGCAGAACTTGGAAGCTTCAGCCGGGCTTCGACCAGCAGTCCTTGGTACGGCGCCCGCCTGGTCACCCGCAAGGAAACCGAGGAAGCGCAGCAGCTTGCCCGCCTGGCCGCGGAGAAACTCCCCGTCCTGCGCGACCGCATGAAGCAGGTGTCCGATCACGCCGAGATCCGCCTGGGCGACACCTTTACGGAATGGGGTGCCCAGCTCGAACTGCTGATCGCCGTACGCGAGAGCCTGGACAAGTTCACGCCGGACATCTTTGACCGCCCGGTGCACGACCTCATTTCGGCCACTGCCAGCTCGGCATGGCGGCGTGAGCGGAACATCGAGATGCCGTCCATGCAGCGCTCCAGGCTGCGGCGCGTGGCCAAGGAATATGTACGGCCCGGCGTTCACATTGCCGACCTCCACAGTTCGTTGGTTCTTGTCCAGGAGCAGCGCGCACTCTGGGCCGGTTACGCCACAACGCAACGCCACCCGGCCGTTCCCTCCGGCCTGGCCGACCTCGGTGCGCTCTACCGCGAGCTCGATACCGAACTCCGGCGACTCGGCGACGCCCTCAAGCACACCTCTGCCGGCGGCTCGCTTCACGGCACGCCCTACCCGGAGCTGATGGAGCGCCTTGAGAGTCTTGTGGCAGACACTGACACGCTGGAGTCGTTGCCGGAGCGCACCCTCCTGATCGAGGAAATGCGTGAGCACGGCCTAGGAGAGCTGCTGGCGGATCTGGCCGAACGCGAAGTCCCCGCGTCCTCGGTGGCTGCCGAGCTGGACCTGGCCTGGTGGCAGTCCGCCCTGGAAGCGATGATCAGCGGCGACGACTACCTCGCCATGTCCGACGGCGACTCCCTGCGCCGCCTTGAAGCCGAGTTCAGGTTGGCCGACCAGGCGCACATCGCCAGTGGTGCTGCCCGGCTCCGGTGGCAGCTCGCACAGAGGTGGCGCCAGGGGCTGGTTGACCACCCGCGCCAGGCCGAGCTGCTGCGTGCCTTGCTGAAGGATGGGCGGGTAACCTTGCCTGCACTGAGCGCCCAAGCTCCGGACCTCGTGCCGATGCTCGTCCCAGTATGGTCTGTCAGCCCTTATCTGCTCACCGGAGTCCTCCCCGCCGAGCAGAAGTTTGACGCCGTGGTGGTCATCGACGCCGAGTCCACGTCCCTGCAGGCAGTCCTTCCCGCGATCGCACGTGCCCAGCAAGTGGTGGCATTCGGCGACGCCAAGATCGCCAACGCGCGGACCTTCAGCGTGGCTGTTGAACCGCCGGTGGCCGGCGTGGCCGGCCACGAAACAGTGGAGAGTGCCTTCAAGGCTCTGTCCCGGGTCCTGCCCTCCTGGCAATTGAACTGGGTGTACCGCGCAGTTGACGAGGACTTGATTCTGCAGTTGAGCAAGAACTACTACGACGGCGGCCTGAAGCGACTGCCCGACGGCAACTCGGTCACTGGCCTGGATCGTTCGATCCTTGTCGAGTACATTCCCGACGGCACCGGACTCCCCGGAGCCGACCACGAGGGCGTGGAGTCGGTCACCGCCGAAGTGAACCGTGTGGTTGACCTCGTCTTCGAACACGCCACGTTGCGTCCACGCACCAGTTTGGCCGTGGTGACAGCAAGCCTGCGCCACGCAGCCAGGATCGGCGAGGCCATCAGGCTTCAACTGCCGAACCATCCTTTGTTGGCGTCCTTCTTCGCGGCCGGCCCTGAGTTCTTCCGTGTGGTGGATCTTGAACGCGCGCAAGGTCTGGTCCGCGACCACGTGATCTTCTCCCTCGGTTACGGGCGCACACCCCACGGCCGGGCACTCCACTCTTTTGGCCCCTTGTCGGCTGAAGGCGGCCGTAACCGCTTTGCCTTGGCAATGACCAGGGCCCGGCGCTCCATGCACGTACTGAGCTGCTTCCGGCCCGAGGATCTTGACCTGGATCGTTTGTCGCACGGTGCTGTGGACTTCTATGAGTTGTTGGACCGGGAACTCTCCGGCAACAGCAATCTCGGAACCCCGGCGTCCCGGGCGGTTGCCAGTGAGCAGGCCCTCGGCGAAGACCCTTTGGTTGCCGACCTTGGAGAACGCCTGCGCGCCAGGGGTGCGCGGGTGTGGCACCTCTACGACGGCGTCCTGGACATTGCCGCCGCTGCCGATCCGGTGCACACGATTGGCCGCGAGGGAGCCGAGATCCCAACGCCGGTGGCCATCGAATCCGATGGCACGGAACGCTACCGGCGCATGAGCGTCCGTGAACGCAGCAGGTTGCGGCCGCAGCTCTTGGAGCGTATGGGCTGGCGGTACATGTCCCTCTGGACGATCGAGGTCTTCACGGACCCGTCCTCCTGCGCGGACCGTATCGGTTCCTACCTCGGCTTGGAGAACCACATTCTCACCTCCACGGAATCTCCGCAGCATGGTTTCCTGGACATGGATGTTGAACAATTGAATCTGGACAGGGCAAAGCCAGCGTTCACCCGCCCTTCGGCCGCCGCCTCGGGTAAGCAGCCCGGGGAAAATGGCAGCGAGCGGGACCAGGCAGCGGACAGGAAAGCAGCAATGACGGAACAAGACAGCGGCACGGGCAACGGCGGTGCCGAAGGCGACGCCGGCGGCCAGGACGAGGCCACTGCTGAAAAAGCTACGGAAACGACCCCCGCCAAGCACAGCTCCGGCGGCATCCTGCCCACGAAAGCCGCGGAGGACGACCCCCGCGCCTGGGGCGACGAGACCGGCTACGATCACGAGCAGTGGTTGAAGGAGCAGAAGCCCCCGCACTGGGGCTGATCGCCTGAAAAGCTTCATGGGCTGACCAATACAAAGAAAAGCTTGCCCTGCGTTGATGCGCCGGCAAGCTTTTCTGCTTGTTGGGGGTTGGCTGCAACCACCACCAGCCCGTCGGTGTCGCTCGTCCCAAGCCACTCGCCTGCCTTGCCGCCCTGAGTCGAGGTCCACAGCACGGGAACAGGTCCGGCAAGAACCTGGCTTTGCCGCGATTCATCGTAGGAGCCAGACGCCGTGAGGACCACCGTCACCAGCTGTCCTGGCGAAAGGAGCTGAATTGAGGAGGCGTCGGCCATGCGGAGGGGGACCGCAGCGGAACCTGCCGGAGTGCCGGTGAGCAGGCCGGGGCCCAGGAGAGCTGAGTCGGTTGGGATTTGCCCCTTGCCAAGCGGAGAAGCCAGTTGGCGCCCAACGAGACCCGCAAGGTCCTTCACCTGTGCGGGTACGGCGAGTTCGGGTGCGACGTCGACGGTGGTGAAGTCGGATTCCCTAAGACTGGCACCCGCCGGTAGATCCCGTGCTGCCACAAGGACGGTGACGCGTTCCGCCGACGCTGGAGTCAGCTGTTGGACGGCCAACCCTGCGGCAAGGCAGAGAAGCAGGGCGATACAGAGCCGGCGATTCCGCGAAAGCCATGCTCTCGGCGTGCGTCGTGGCTGTTGACGTGGTGTTGGAGGCCCGTCACGTCTGAATGTTTGGCGGGCGCGCCCGGGGGAGGGCAGGCGGTATTGCATGGGCAGCCGAAATGGCTCGCGGTCAGCTGTTCCTGCCGAACGCTCGGCGCGGGCAAGGAGGGCGCTTCGGGAAGTAGGTGGCATGCCGCCACGCTAACGAGCTTGTCCGGCCCCATGGCAGGGGCCGGCTTCCCTATGTGGAAAAGTCCCGGGACTTAGCTCGCTGCTGCCGCGGCGGCGGGAGCGGGCGTGGCGGCCGCAGGTGCGCTTGGAGTGGAGGGCGCTGCCGAAACGGTGCTGCTGCCCTTCGTGTCACGCGAGTCGGTGCGGTAGAAACCGGAGCCCTTGAAGACGACGCCAACGCTGTTGAACTTCTTGCGCAGCGTGCCTTTGCATTCCGGGCACTCTGTCAGGGAGCTGTCTGAGAAGGACTGGACGATGTCGAAGGCATGGTCACAGTCTTTGCAGGCGTATGCGTATGTGGGCACTGAGTTCCTCCTTTAGGACAAAGTTCAGGTCCTGTGGCGCCGCAGCGAAGAGTTTCCGCATTAGCAGTCCCAGGGCCTGAGTGCCAATTCTATCACCCGTCCCTGCGGCGTTCGCCAGCACCTGTGCCGGAACTCACCACCCTTTAGGCGTCTTCTCCGGCGTCATCCAGGGTGACGACGCCGGACGGCGTCAGTACTTCCCGCACAGGGCGATCAAAAGCTTCGGCGGGTATGGAGCCGGAAGGCAACAAATCGTCGTCGTACACCACCGCGATGGTGGGCGGCCGCTGACCGGAGGCATCGAGGCCCTGCAGCAGCCGGTCGTAGTATCCGCCGCCTTGGCCGATCCTGTTCCCGTCACGATCCACGGCGGTTGCCGGCATGAAGATCCCCGCGGCCGTGGCCACCACTGAACTGTCCAATCGCTCGCCCAGGGGTTCGTCGATGGGTGCGTAGGTGGAGCGCTCAAAGACCGTCGACGGAGTCCAGTACACCCAGCTCAGTTGGCGTTCCGGTTCGCAGACCGGAAGCAGCACCTCGTGGCCCGCGTCATGAAGGGCCTCAAGCAGTGGCATGGTGGGTGGTTCGAAAGCGACCCCCACATACACCGCGAACCTGGCCGGTTCGCCGGAGGTGATGCCCTTGGCCCAGGCGGTGCCATGCTGGGCCAGTGCCTCGCCCGCTGCTGCGATCTGCTCCGGGGACAGGGCCCTTCTGTAGAGTCGCCGGCTGCGGCGGATGTCTTCTTTCGATGCCATCTGTGTCCAATCCTCAGGTTCGTGGGGTCCGATTGAATTGTTGCGTGGTGTTGAGCAGCCAAGAAAATGTGCAAGCCGCGCGGCGGGGGTTTAGCCGATGATCTGTTCCTTCCGTTACATTAGTCCGGTGACTCTCGATAACAACGCTGTCCGTAAGGCTGTCATCCCCGCAGCGGGTCTTGGTACCCGGTTCCTTCCCGCCACCAAGGCGATGCCGAAGGAAATGCTGCCCGTGGTCGACAAGCCCGCCATCCAGTACGTCGTCGAAGAAGCGGTCAAGGTGGGCCTGCACGACGTCCTCATGATCACAGGACGCAGCAAGCGCGCCCTGGAAGACCACTTTGACCGGGTGCCGGCGCTTGAAGCGACCTTGGCTGAAAAGGGCGACACCGCCAAGCTTGAAGCCATCCAGTCCGCCACCAACCTCGGTGACATCCACTACGTCCGTCAAGGCGATCCGAACGGTCTGGGCCACGCTGTCCTGCGTGCAAAGCAGCACGTCGGTTACGAGCCCTTTGCCGTCCTCCTTGGTGATGACCTCATCGACGCCCGCGACGACCTCCTGAGCGAAATGATCGCTGTCCAGCAGAAGACCGGCGGTTCCGTCGTGGCCCTGATCGAGGTGGAGCCTTCCAAGATCAGCGCTTACGGTTGCGCCGACGTTGAGGACATCGACGAGGACGGTTACGTCCGCATCAAGCAGCTGGTGGAAAAGCCGTCTCCCGAAGAGGCCCCTTCGAACCTTGCCGTAATTGGCCGCTATGTGCTGCACCCGGCTGTCTTCGAGGTCCTGGAGAAGACCGGCCCGGGCCGCGGTGGAGAAATCCAGCTGACCGATGCCCTTGAGGTCCTGGCAGCCGGCGAAGGAGAGGGCTACGGCGTTTACGGCGTGGTCTTCCGCGGCCGCCGCTACGACACCGGCGACAAGCTCAGCTACCTCAAAGCCTGCATCGAGCTGGCAGCCGAGCGTGAGGACCTCGGTCCTGAGCTTCGCGAGTGGCTGCCTAACTTCACCGCCACGCTTCCCCAGTAACAAGGATGTACGGTTCTGCGATCTGGCCGGTGACGCTGGAGTGCGGAGACCTGGCACTGCGGCCCATCCGGTACCGCGATAAGCGGGAATGGTCCGAGGTCCGTTCGCGGAACAGTGATTGGCTTGCGCCATGGGAGGCGTCCAACCCGGCTCCGGGTGGCCGCCTCCCCAGCTATCGCCAGATGGTTGCATCGTTGAACGAGCAGGCGCGCCACTCCACGGCTTTGCCGTTTGTTATCGTTGAACGCACAGCCGGCCTCCGTGAACCCGCAATCGTGGGTCAGCTGACGGTTTCCTCGATTATCTGGGGATCAGCCATGATGGCCACACTTGGCTATTGGGTGGACAAGGAGCGGGCCGGCCGCGGCATCGCTCCCACAGCGGTAGCGATGGCGACGGATCACTGCTTCAACGTGCTCGGGCTGCATCGGATGGAAATCAACATCCGGCCTGAAAACGGGCCCAGCCTTCGGGTCGTGGAGAAGCTTGGATTCCGCGATGAGGGGTACCGGGAAAGGTATCTGCACATCAATGGACAGTGGGCTGACCACCGCTCCTTCGCCCTGACGTCGGAGGAAGTTCCGGAGGGTCTGCTTCGCAGGTGGCTCAAAGGACAAACGGGCAGGTCATAGGCCATTTCGGCCTTATCTCCAGTCATTTGCGGACTCGACCACGACACACCGGCCGCAATGCCGCCACCCCCGGTGATTTGCTTCTACGGTTTTGAATGTGGACTTCCCTCTCAGCAGCTCAGTGATACTTGTGGTCACTGTCGCGCTGTGGATGGTCTGGGTGGCGCCGTATGTTCTGCGGAACAGACGCCAGCAAGTCCAAGCGGCCGCTGTTCCAGCAGAGGCTTTCGACGACGAACCAGACGAACCGCAGGCAGGGGTGGTACTGACTTTGGCACCTCAGCAGGAGAAACCGATGGAGACCATGCACAGCAAAGCACAGGCGTCGCCCCAGGAATCCCGTGTGTCCGAGTCCTCGGCGGGCAAACCGGCCCCCACGCCCTTCACTATCCGCTATGCGCGGCTCACTCTGGCCTTGTCAGGGCTTGTCCTGCTGCTGACGGCTATAGTTTCGGGCATTGTGCGTCTTTTCGGTACAGGCACTGTCTGGTTGCCGCTGGTCTCGTTCATCGGCGCGGTGGTCGCCGTCGTGGTTTTGCGCAAACTGGCCCTGCGCGACCTTCGCGAACGGCGCGCCCGCCGCGAAGCGCAGGCATCGCCTATCCCCACGCCTGCGCGTTATCTGCCGAAAGAACCGGCGGTTGAGGTCAAGGAAACTGCCGTTTTCGATGCCGAGGCCAACAGCCGCGAGAACGCCCGCTTGTCGGCGGTGGAGCTGCGCCAGGCAGCATTGGCCGTTGCTGTCGCCGCCGGAGATGAGTCGGCGCAGACCGCCGCAGACTCCAAGGGTGCCAGCTGGCAGCCCGTCGAGGTTCCGAAGCCTACCTACGTTGACGCAGCGAAGGCCCAGCGCCCGGCGCCTGAACCGCTGGATCTGCCGGAAGCGCCGAAGCCCGTGGGCAAGCCGGTCCTGAAGCAGTCGACTGGACAAGCTGAAGCAGCGGCAGTTTCCCCCAAGGCCCAAAGCGCCCTGAGCAACCTGGACGACGTCCTGCAGCGACGCCGCGCCTGAGACCGCATGAGTTCCATCTGCGTTGCCGGTGGTACTGGCCAGGTGGGCCGCGAGGTCGTCCGGCTTGCTGTGGATGCCGGGCACCAGGTTTCGGTTCTTAGCCGCCATGTCCCGGACGCCGGCTCTGCAGGCCATCACGACGGCGTCACCTACTTCGCCGGCGATGTCACCACGGGCGTTGGCCTGACGGCCGCGATGGCAGGTGCCGACGTCGTTATTGACTGCCTCGAAGGCCAGTTCGGGAAGGCGCAAAAACAATTCGCCGACGGCGGTGGGCGGCTTCTCGCTGCCGCCGTGGCGCAGGGTGTCCGGAGGGCCGTGCTGCTGTCCATCATCAACTGCGATCTGAGTACATTCCCGTATTACGTTTCCAAGGCTGCCAAGGAAGGCAAGTATGCGGAGGCGGCCCTGGAGACGGCGGTGGTGCGCGCAACCCAGTTCCACGGCCTCGTCGCCGGGATCTTTGCCGCCGGGGCTCGGGTGGGATTGATCCCTGTGTTCAAGGGTGTGGCGTTCCAGTCGATCTCGCCGGCCGACGTCGCAGGGGAGTTGCTGGCGGTGGCGTTGGCGGATTCGCCTGCGACTGGGGAACGGGTGCGGACGGTGGGTGGGCCGGAAGTGCTGCCAATGCGTTCAATGGCCGAGCAGTGGAAGGCCACTACTGGGTCGCGGGGAAGGATTATCAGCGTGCCTTTGCCGGGTTCCATGGGTGCTTTCCTTCGGGCCGGCCACAATCTTGTCCCGGAGCACGCGGTTGGCACGGAGACGTTCGTGTCGTGGTTGGAAAAGCGCCGGGAAAGTTTGTAGCCTAGGGACACTGGTCGGGCGGAAATGCCTGGTCCGGGGGCTATAGCTCAGTTGGTAGAGCGCTTCGTTCGCATCGAAGAGGTCAGGAGTTCGAATCTCCTTAGCTCCACATTTCCAGATGCTTAAACCCTGACATTGGGTGACCCCGGTTGGGGGCGCACGGCGACGAACCGCTCGGCGCGCCGGATCGCCGCCTTTCCGCGATGTCTCGATGCTGTTGACCCCGGGTGGAGTAGTGCAGTTGCCGTGCCGGCAACTGGTATGGAGGCTAGCTTGCCGAGGAGCGTGAATGTATCGAGAATTCTGGTGGGCTTCGGCGATGACAAGAATGGACACACGGGATTCTCTCGCGACGGTGGTCGAGCGTGGTGTCCATGGTCGGCGAACCGTGGTCCCTCCCGAGGAGGTCACAACTTTCAATCTCGTGCGGCGCCTGGCTTTTTGGCACGCGCGGCAAGGGGCTAACTACGTCGCGCTCCATTCTCGTCCGCTTGAAGGAGGAAACGTAAGTACTGGAAGGCCCCCGAGCGGTGCGGATCTCGAATTGTCGGTGGAAACGGCCCCGGGCGTATGGGTGGACCTTGCCCTCCAAGCGAAAAAGTTGAACCCTTCAACCGGTAGATATGACGGATGGAACCAGACTCAGAACAATTCTCTCAGACGATGGGCGAGCAACCACGGTAATCGGACACCGGGCATGCTTCTGTATAACTGCGACACGCCTCCGTTTGGGTCGCCGGGAACCACGGGAATCGCGATGGGGGCTTGCTGCAGTTCCCCGTTGCGGTGCCATGGATGGCGGTGGCCAAACTGGGCATTGCCGGACCACCGAACACCTGTCGCGGTAGCACTTGTGATTCTCGACCCTTACGGGACTACCCCGGCACTCAACGCTCCCGCTAGTTTGACCGATCCAACGCCGGCTCAGGTCCTTCCCTGGATGCAGCCACTTGAGTGTCTGTTCTGCCCGCGACCCACGAGTGGGTCAAATCCAACGCCGGTACCGCTTTCAGACCATCCTCCCCAGTGGGCCAAGGCGCTGCTGGAAGCGCCGCGGGTTGAAGAAGCAGATGCCACGTCGTCGCGGCTTGACGCCGAGGGTCTCAGTGATCTCGCGGCCTTTTCCCTGGCATTGCCTTACCTAGTCGCTGGTCAGGCGAATGATCGGACCAACCGACGCGGCTAGCGCCAGAGTAATTGCACTGGCCAAAGCGCTAGTGCTCGTATGACGCTCTAAATCACGTGGCGAGCGTCCTTCAAACAGGGTTCCCCGGGCACGGCTGTGTTGGGTTCGGACCACACGTCTTCGACTCGAATGCCTCCGCGCGGTTCGCTGGCGTCCAGCGTGGACGGCTAGATGTGCGTCCAAGAGTAGGACCGACCGAAGACAGGGTTAGCCGCGGATCCGAAAGGGACGGGAACTGGGCGCGTCGACCAGTGTGAGGTCAAGATCGAGGCCCTTCACCCGAGGTGTCCTTCATTTCGAGACCGCCCAACACCCCACTGATTCGCCGCAGGCGTTTACACCTGATTAGCTGTTTCCCATGGGATTCTTCAGAAAGCGGACAACGGCTACCCCCGTCGAGGACTTCGAGCAGCCGGTTTACAGCGAGCTAAGCGTCGAGCACAGGGCCTTCCTCGCCGGCCACATCAAACTTGCGGACCAGGCGGAAGTCGACCTCGAGGATCCCGCCAGCGTAGTCGGGTTTTATGAGCTGGTGTACGCGACGTGGCAGAGTTCCCCGGAGGGCACCCACGCGGAGCTTCAAGAGCCGTACTGCAACGCTGCCGGCGTCGCCTATGGTGAGCTGTTGGCGCGGACCACGCCGTTGCGTTGGGTGATTGCGGAGGACTCCCTCGGGCGGGAGTTGGCGCTTCACGCTGAGCAAAACAACATGCTGGTCTACCCCCTGAACGCCGTGGAAAAGCGCTGGGTGCGGGGCGAGGACGGCGACTTTATCCCGGCACTCGCCACTGCGGTGTACAAGCAGTTGGGTCGACTGAGCTAGTCCCCGCGGCCTACCGCTGGCCGGATTCCAAGGGGCGGTCCGCCTCAAGGTTGGCCACTGGCTGTGTGGACGCCAGCAGTTGAAGCGCCTCAGCTGCAGGAGATCCCGGATCAGCTGAGTACATAAGAATCCGGTGACCCGATTCGTCCGGCGGGCCCAGGACTTCGAAATGGAGCTCAAGGTCACCAACGTCGGGATGATGCATGTGTTTGATGCCCGACATGCAGTTTTCGACCGGATGCCGGGCCCACAGTTTGGCGAACTCTTCGCTGGTCATGGTCAGCTCACCAACAAGGGAGGCCAGTTCAGGGTCTTCGGTTGAGCGCCCGGCGAGCAAGCGCAGTGACGATACAGCCCGGGCGGCTTCCTCACGCCAACGGGTATACAGCTCACGGGTGTGGGGGTCCAGGAACAGCATTCGCGTCATGTTCGGCCTCGTCGCGGGCCGGGAGGGTGCTTCGAAAGCCAGATGCCCTGCAACCAAGCGGTGCCCGAGCCGGTTCCAGGCCAGCACTTCACTGCGACGGCCCATGACGACAGCCGGAGTGTTGGGCATGGACTGGATGAGCCGCAACGTGCCGGACCTGGCTTTGTCCGGCCGTGCCGATGGACGCCGCTTGGTTGCCGACGGCCGGGCCAGGTTGAAAAGGTGCTTACGCTCGTCGCTGTTCAGATTCAGGGCTCTGGCGATGGCGTCAATGACGGCCTCGGAAGCGTTGGTGCTCTGGCCCTGCTCCAAGCGCGTGTAGTAGGTATTGCTCACCCCGGCAAGCATCGCCAATTCTTCCCGGCGGAGCCCGGGAACGCGGCGGATTCCGTAGTTGATGAGGCCGACATCCTCCGGCTGCAAAGCGGCTCTTCGGACGCGAAGGAACTCCCCAAGTTCGCTGTAGTTGCTCATGAACCCCATTCTGCCGGTCTTCCTGGGTGCTGTCCTGTCCCTGTCAGGGGTAGGCACGAGGGGGTGTGGTTGAGTCACCCGCGTTCGGTGACAGTGGAGATTCCAGATGGTGCGCAACAGCAGCACCACCTCCACGGAAGGACTCCCATGACATCGCACGTTGCAGCAGAACCCGACGGACGGCCCTCGGATGCCGCCGTTCCACCCGGGCGGATGACGGGCCGGCAAAGGCTTGCGCTCGTCGTCTTGCTAGCGGCCAGTTTCACCCTGGCCGTTGACTTCTCCATCCTCAACGTCGCACTCCCGGCCATAGGTGCCGACGTCGGCTTCGGCTTGGAGAACCTCCAATGGATCGCGACGGCGTTCGCCTTATGCGCCGCCGGTCTGACTCTGCTGTTCGGGCGTGCCGCCGACATCGCAGGCCGCCGCCGGATGTTCCTCCTCGGTATGGCCTTGCTTGGCGTGGCCTCGCTGGCCGGTGGCTTGGCCACGGTCCCGGCGGTGCTGCTCATCGCCCGCGTGGGCCAAGGCATCGCCACTGCCATGGTGGTCCCCGCAGCCCTGGCACTCCTCCTTGCCTCGTTCCCGGAAGGGCCGTTGAGGGATAAGGCGCTGGGCCTTAACGGTTCCCTCATGGCCGCCGGATTCACTACCGGTGCCATCCTTGGCGGGCTGCTGACCGATCTGCTCAGTTGGCGCTGGGCATTCCTCATCAACATCCCCGTAGCCCTCGCTGTGCTCATTATTGGCCCGATGGTTCTGTCCGAAAGCAAGCCAGCTACCAGGCTGCGCTTGGACGTACCGGGCGCCATCACGGTCACGCTGGGTCTCCTGGCATTGGTTTTCGGCCTCACGAACGCGGCCGAGCACTCATGGAGCGATCCGCTGACGCTGGGTTCCCTTGTGGCCGCCGTCGTGCTTTTCATCGCTTTCGTAGCCGTCGAGCGTCGGGCCGCATCGCCGCTGGTACCCTTGGGCATCCTGAAGCGGTCCACTGTGGCGTGGGGGAACACGGCGGGCATCCTGGCCTTCGTCACCGAGACGTCCCTGGTTTTCCTCCTGACCCTGTACCTGCAGCAGGTCCTCGGCTACACCCCGCTCGGCGCCGGTCTGGCCTTTGCTGTGCTGGGTCTTGGTACGGTCCTTGGCGGAGTCCTTGGCCCCAAGGTCATAGGCAAGCTCGGGAACAAGAAGGCGATCGTTTATGGTTTCATCGTTCAAGCCATTGCCACCGGTGCGCTGGTGCTTCTGAGCGCCGAACCTGCCTCCATCGGACTGCTGCTGGTGGCGACCTTCATCGGCGGAGTGGCGAACCTGGTGGTCATCGTGGGCTTTATGGTCACTGCGACGTCGGGAGTGACGGACACCGAGCAGGGGTTGGCCACTGGACTGGCAACCATGAGCCGGCAAATCGGAATCACCCTGGGCATACCGGTGATGAGCGCCATTTTTACTGCGCGGATTGTGGCCATCGGCAACCATGCTGCCCCGGCCGTGCTCGGAGGGGTGACCACTGCCATCTGGGTCAACGCCGGCCTGTGCTTGGTAATGGCCCTGTTGGTTGCCGTGTTTCTGCGGAAACCGTCCGGGCTACCGGCATTCCGCTGACTTCCGGCGCCTGACACTCCGCAGAACAAGCCAGCCCACGAACACGGCCAGCGCTGCGTACACGGCGTAGTTGAGGAACCGGGAATACTGTTCGATCAGGTGGTACTGCGTGCCGAGCAAGGAGCCCAGGCCGATCAGTAAGGCATTCCACAGGCCGGCACCGGCGATAGTGAAAATGGAGAACGTCAGGAGGTTCATCCGTTCGGCACCCGCGGGCAGGGAGATGAGACTTCTTACGCCAGGCAGGAGCCTGCCAAAGAAGATGGCGGATTTGCCGTGGCGTTCAAACCACGCGGACGCTTTTTCGAAGTCCTCCCTGTCCACCAGGGGCAGTTTCGAGAGCAAAGTAATCGCCCTTTCCAAGCCCACCTTGTAGCCCAGCCAGTACAGGAACAAGGCACCCGCGTAAGCGCCAAGTGTGCTGGTGACGAAGACCAAAACGATGCTCATGCTGCCTTGCTGGGCCAGAAAGCCTGCGAGGGGGAGTATCACCTCGCTGGGGATCGGCGGAAAGACGGTCTCAAGGAACGTCATCAGGCCGACGCCCCACTCACCCAAGGCGTCAATCACTTGAGCTGCGATGCCCACTATTCCGGTCAAGTTTTCGATCGAACCTGGGGCTCGCAGTACGCTGATCAACCCGTCGCCCTTTCATCGTCTCCGCCATGGTCAACGCTATTGCCATCTGCGCCATCGGGCAAAGCGGAGCCACACACGGAGCCTGGCCGCGAGGAGGCCAAGGACGCAGGGGTGTGGGTGTTCGGCGGGGGCTTCGATGAAAGCGTCCCGCCGGTAATGGTCGACGGCGGTGGTGCGGTTCGGGAGGAAACGTACCCCCGGACATCGCAGCTTGAAGGTGGCTACTCCATCCTGGAGCTGCCATCTCATGACGCGGCGCTGGAATGGGCTGCGAAGATGGCAGCGGCTTGCCGCTGCGCCCAGGAAGTCAGGGCGTTCCAGTACGATCCCGCCAGTTGATGTCCATTGTCTTGGCAATGCACCAGCTATATCGTTAGGTATATCGTTCAGTATCGTTCGCGATGTCATGAGGTGGGCTCAATGCACAATTCAAGCGGCTTTATGGGAAACAATTTCGACGGAATGTGGCAGGCCGTGGAGGAGTTCCGGTCGAGATTCGAGAAGCGCTCCGGAGGGCGGGCCGGCCGGGGTGAGCTAAGGACCGCAATTCTGGCCCTGCTCGCCGAACGGCCGATGCATGGCTATCAGATCATTCGGGAAATCGAAGAGCGCAGCGGTGGCAACTGGAAACCAAGTGCAGGTTCGGTCTACCCCACACTTCAGCTCCTCTCGGACGAGGGTTTTGTCACTTCGGAGGAATCCAGCGGACGCAAGATCTATTCCTTGACTGAAGCAGGCCGGGAGGACGTGGCCGGTTCCGGGACGTCCGCACCCTGGAGTTCAGAGGGTGCCTCCTCGGGCCCGGGTTTTGCCGCACTGCCCAAAGCCGGGATGGAACTTGCCCAGGCTGCAGCACAAGTGGGCCGGACAGGGACACCGCAACAGGTTCGGGAAGCGGTGACGGTGCTGGAAGAAGCACGCCGCCGGCTGTACTCGATCCTCGCTCAGGACTGAGGGGTGGCGTCGGGTCGACGTGATCAAGCAGGAGATGTGGCGGGCGGAGTGAGCGCCAGTGCCCGCTACCGCCGTATCCTGCGTTTCGCCGCCTGGCACCTCGCGGTGACGTGGTGGTTCGAGCTTTTCCTGCCTCGGTTGGGCCTGCGCCGGCTGACTGAACGCAATCGTGCCCGGAGAATGACGCGCTTCGCCCAACGCTTCCACCAACTCGCGGTGGAGCTTGGCGGCCTCATGATCAAGGTGGGCCAGTTCATGTCCTCGCGACTGGATGTCCTGCCTCCGGAAATCACGGCGGAACTGGAGGGGCTCCAGGACGAGGTGCCACCGGTGCCGTTTCCGGCCATTCGCCAGCTTGCCGAGGCTGAACTGGGGGCACCTCTGGAATCGGTGTTCGCCTCGATCGAGGAGACGCCCATCGCAGCCGCGTCCCTCGGGCAGGCCCACCGTGCCAAACTCCTTCCCGGCAACGCCGAGGATACCGGGCTGAGCAGTGTGGTTTTCAAGGTCCAGCGGCCCGGCATACAGGGCATCGTTGACATTGATCTCGCCGCCCTGCGCAAAGTGGGAGGGTGGCTGAGCCGGATCCGCATCGTCTCTGACCGCGCCGACGTCCCGGCGCTGATCAAGGAGTTTGCCCACACCAGCCTGGAGGAAATCGACTACCTGAATGAGGCGGCCAACTCCGAACGTTTTGGCGCGGACTTCGCCCATGATGCCAGGGTGACTGTGCCCGCAGTGGTGTGGGAGCGGACCACGCGCCGGGTGCTCACCCTCGAGGACGTCACTGCCATCAAGATTACCGACGCCGAGGCGCTCCGCTTGGCTGGCATCGATCCCTCGGACGTGGCACCCGTATTTGCATCGGTGATGTTTGACCAACTCTTCACGAATGGCTTCTTCCACGCTGATCCCCATCCGGGCAACATTTTCGTGACCCCCAACGGTGGCGACGCGGAGCATCCTTGGAAATTGACGTTCATTGATTTCGGCATGATGGGCGAGGTTCCCACGAAAACGCGTGCCGGGCTTCGCAAGCTCCTGATCGCCGCCGCCTCCCGGGACGGCAAAGGGCTGGTGGCTGCGATCAGTGACATCGGAGTGCTGATGCCCTCGGCTGACACAGGGGAGCTCGAACGCGCCATGACGCAGCTGTTTGCCCGCTTTGGCGGCATGGGCTTCGCGGAACTTCGCGATGTGGACCCGCGGGAGTTTCGCGATTTCGGGGCCGAATTCGGAAGCGTCATCCGCTCTCTTCCGTTCCAACTGCCGGAGAACTTCCTGCTGATCATCCGCGCGATGTCCCTGACGTCGGGTGTTTGCAGTTCCTTGGACGCGCGCTTCAACCTGTGGGATTCGGTGGAGCCTTACGCCGCCCAACTGTTGCGCGATGAACGCGGCAATCTGCTCAATGACATCGCCTCGCAGACACTCGACGCCGCGACGCTGGCCTTCCGCCTGCCCAAAAGGCTGGACGGGCTGGTGGCGCGGTTGGAGGAGGGCTCGCTGCAGGTCTCCAACCGGCGGTTGGAGCGCCAGGTGGCGCGGCTGATCCGGTTGGCACGGGCTGGCGTTGCCGCCTTGATGTTCGGTGGCTTGTTGATTGCAGGAGCAGTGGTCCGGGGAGGGGACGTGGCGCTGGGCAATGTGCTGATGGTTTCCTCGGTGGTCCCCCTGCTTGTCGCCACGGTGACGGGGCGCCGACACAACCGCTGACGAAACAACAGCTGACCTGCCGCGCCGTAGACTTGCCCTGTGACTGAGACTCCTGCCCGCCGTCGTGAGTTCTCCGATGGCATGAACGGACCTGTCCTGGTGGGCGTCATGCCTGGACAACATCCTGTGGTGGTGGAGCAGGCGGCCCGCGTAGCCCTCAGCGCGAACCTTCCCCTGGTGTTCGGCTACGTCGATGTCACCGTGTATCCGGTGGACGGTACCACCGGCGGTCCTGCGGCTCCGATTGATCCTGACGGTATGGAAGATGATGCTCCCGACGCCGTTGGCGCGTTGAAAGAAACCATCGCCGGACAACTGTCTGGAACAGGCATCAAGTGGTCAATCATTCCACTGGCGGGAGAACCGGCGAAGGCCCTTGCCCGAGAGGCGGAGGACCTCGGAGCATCCATGATCGTGGTGGGCACGCGCGAGCACAGCCTGACGGCGACACTCAAGGACTTGACGGCCGGTTCCGTAGCCCGCCATTTGCTGCACCGACAAAACCGCCCCGTGCTGGTGATACCCGTGAACCCGCGGGTCCCGGAGGACCATGACGACGACTAAGTCCAAACGTCCTGTCCACCTGCACTGGGGATTCATGGGGATCGTTGCCGCCGGAGGGGTGGTGGGGGCACTCACGCGCTATGGCCTGGGACTGGTGATTCCCGCGCCCGGATCCTGGCCCCTTCCCACTTTGGTCATCAACCTGTCCGGGGCTTTGGCCCTTGGCGCCCTTCTTGAGGGACTCGCCCGCAGAGGGCCCGACGTCGGAAGTCGCCGGGTCGTTCGGCTGGCCTTGGGTACGGGGTTCCTGGGCGCCTACACCACCTACAGCACACTCGCAGTGGACGCGGTCCACTTGCTGGGCGCCGGCGCCGTCCCTGCCGCTGCTGGTTACTTGGCCGCCAGTCTCCTGGGTGGGGCCGCAGCCACGACCACCGGAATCTGGCTCGGCGCCTGGCATCACCGGCTGAGAACAGGAACCGGAGCGTGACGGTCCTTCTTCTTGGCCTGGCCGGGGGAGTGGGCGCCGCTGCCAGGTTCCTGGTGGACGGCCTCATTCGTGCAAAGGTGAAGACTGCCCTCCCGTGGGCCACCATTGTTATCAACGTTTCGGGCTCACTGGTACTCGGTTTCCTGGCGGGGCTGATGATGCGCGGTGAAGCACCCGAGTCCTTGTACTTGGTCTTGGGCACCGGCTTCCTGGGCGGCTACACCACCTTCAGCACGGCCAGCCTGGAAACGATCCGCCTGGTTCAAAGTGGCAGGACCGGACTTGCCCTTCTCAACGGTTTAGGTTCAATGGTCGCCAGTGTCGTGGCCGCGGCGGCAGGTGTGGGCGTCAGCTTCCTCCTGCCGTAGACCGGGCTGAATTTCACCCAGCGGGGCGAAGTTGCGCGGTTGTAGGATCGAGCCATGGCTAACAAGACCTTCAATGAACTGTTGTCCGCCCAGGTTGCCAACGAGTTTGCAGCCTCCCAGCAGTACATCGCCGTGGCGGTGTACTTTGACGGTGAAGACCTGCCGCAGCTTGCCCGGCACTTCTACCGCCAATCCCTGGAGGAACGCAACCACGCCATGATGATGGTCCAGTACATGCTGGACCGTAATGTCCACGTTGAAATTCCGGGCATTGCCCCTGTGCGCAACAACTTCAGCAACGCCAAGGAACCCATCGCCCTGGCCCTGGAGCAGGAAAAGGAAGTTACCCGGAACATCGAGGAAATGTTCCGTGCTGCCCGTGCCGAAGGCGATGCCTTGGGCGAGCAGTTCATGCTGTGGTTCCTGAAGGAGCAGGTCGAAGAAGTGGCATCGATGACCACGTTGCTCAACATCACCGAGCGTGCCGAGAACCTCTTCGACATTGAAAACTACGTGGCCCGCGAAGCCGTGGGCGACGGCGGCCACGACGCCGGTGCACCCTCTGCTGCCGGCGGAGCCTTATAGGAGAACCTGACTACACGCGGTCCTGATGCCGCCGGAGGCTCAGCTTCCGGCGGCCTCTTCACGTGCCCCGTCATCCTCGGGCTGGGAACGGCCGAGCAAGGACAAACGGCTGGCGATACGGGCGAGGTCCACGGGCAGGCCGTTGCCCCCGGCTTCGATGTCCCAGTCCAGGGGCCCGCGGCCTATGAGGAACAGAGTGATGTCCTGATCGTGCAGGACATCCACCACGTTGCTGAAGCGTTGCCAGGCGGGAGCGGATGATGACGCTGCCTCCGCCGGTGAGGGGACGTCGTCGATCACCCAGGTGGTGAATGTTTCAGCCAGGACCAGATAGTCGGACGTGGAGGTCAGCCCGCCACACAACTCCTCGAATCCCACCCAAAGGACATCGGGATCGGAGTTCTTGACGACGATCGCCTGGGTGGTGGGCGTGAGCACCCGGCTTTGCGAGGCCGGCGGGGTGAACAGGCCGAGCTTTCCCAGCTGGCGGGGCGTCCCAGGTTCGATGATCTGCCCCGCCCGGAAGGAATCGAAGCCACTGGGACCGTTTGACCCGTTTGCGGGAAAGCGCCGGAAGTCTGACGAACCATCAATCTTCACAACGTCCATCATCTCCTTGATGGCCGCAATGGTGGGCAGGAAATGGTCGTGCCAGAGCGGGTTGGGCAGGAGATCATCCGGTGCGTAGTTCGAGGTGACCGCCAAAGGGATGCGGCGCTCCGCTGCGGTGCGGAGGAGACGGGCAATGAACATGCCGTCACCAACGTCGTGGACATGGAACTCGTCAAAGCAGAGCACATCAATGCCATCGAGCAACGCGTCCACCGAATGCTGGATTGCCGTTGCGCTGCCCGCACTGGACCCACGGGTTCCCGTGTGGAGCTTGCGGAAGAAGTCGTGGAAGTGGACCCGCCGTTTTCGCGCGTCCAAGTGGGCGAAGAAACTGTCCATCAACCACGTTTTGCCACGTCCCACCGGGCCGTGGAGGTAAAGGCTTCGTGGCACTTTCCGGGAGAGAGTACGACGCCGGACAGTCACCTCCGCGCCCAAGGCCGCCAGCCGTTCGGCTGCTTGCCGCTGGCTTTCTTCGAGCGCAAAGCCCGAACGTCCGGCGTCGAGGGCTATCCCTTCCAGCAGCCTCTTGGCGGTGTCCCTCGCAGCGCGCGGAGCCGGCCTCACAAGGGGCGTCACAGCCACCCTTTGCGTTTGAAGATGAGGTACATGAGCATTGCCGCACCCACCATGAGGCCAATGGCCATGGGGTAGCCGAAGGTCCAGTGAAGCTCGGGCATGTAGTCGAAGTTCATCCCGTAGACGCCGGCCACGAACGATGGAGCGAAGAGGATGGCAGCCCATGACGAGATCTTCTTGACCTGCTCGTTTTGGGCGGCGCTGGCCTCGTTTTGCCGGTTGGCGGTCAGAGTGCCATCCAGGGTCAAGGCGTTCTGGAGCAGGTCCCGGAAGGAGTTCACCCGTGAAATGACCCGTTGCACGTGGTCCTCGACATCGCGGAGGGAGCGCTGCAGTTCGATGTCCACGCCGTACTTCTCAAAGCCCTTCTCCAGCAAGGACATGATGTCCGGGAGGGGCTGGATGGCGCGCTGGAACTGGATGACTTCGCGGGCGAGTTCGTAGATCCTTCGGGACACGGCGCTGTCGCCGCTGAAGAGCTGGTCTTCGATCTCGTCGATGTCATTTTCCAGGCCCGCAACCACCGGTGCGTAGTCATCCACTACCTGGTCCAGGAGGGCGTAGAGGACCGCCTCGGGGCCGTGGCACAACAGGTCCGGCCGGGCTTCCAACCTGTGGCGGACCCGGGCCACCCCGCCGGTTTCGGCGTGGCGGATGGTCACCACGAAGTTGGAGCCGGTGAAGATGTGCAGCTCGCCGAACTCCACGGATTCGGTCTCGTCCAGGTACCTCGCAGGTCGCAGGACCGTGAACAAACTGCTGTCATAGCGTTCAATCTTCGGCCGCTGATGGGCAGAAACGGCATCCTCCACAGCAAGCCTGTGCAGGCCGAACTCCCGGGCTACCGCAGCCATCTCTTGCTGGGTGGGGCGATAGAGGCCGATCCAGGCCATGCCACCGTGTTGGGCCAAGGTCTCGAAGGTTTGCTCGAGGCTGCGCGGGGTGGCTGTGCGGACGCCGTCCACATAAACGGCGTTGTCGATAATGGTCACAACGTGAACGCTACTGCATGGCTCCGATGATGACGCCCGCAACAGTCATTGCCACGATGTCGTGGCCGGAATCGATCACCGTCACGGACGACGGACGGCCTGCGAAGCCGTTGTGGATCACATGGCCCCCGGCGCGGAAGACCACGGCGAGAATGAGGGCAAAGAAGCCGCCCGCCCAGAAGGTGTTCAGGTCCAGTGCGCTGATGAGGACGGCAAGGAGGATGCTGGTCACGGCGGCTGCGAGCATCATGGGCACCCAGATTCCCGCGCCGCCTTCGATGTTCTTGAGATCGTCCTCGGTTTTGCCGATCGCCTCCATCCACCGGCGTCCAAGAACGGCCGGCATGTACCAGATGAAGCCGATCACCATGCTTGAAATGAAGGCCAGGAGAACGGCGAGCCAGTTGATCTGGGAAATGTGTGAAAGCCAATCCATGCCTACGATCCTAGTTTCCTCAGGCCTCTGCCCCCGGGCTCTGCTCGTTTTTGCTGCGTGTTGGGGCTGCTGCCATCCGTCCGATGAGCGGTTCGGTGCGGTAAGGGATATGCGTGTGAAGGGCCAGCACTGTTTCGGTCCGGATCACCCCTTTGGTTCGCAGGACCGAGCGCAGCGCGGACTGCAGGTTGTGGGTGTCGGTGGCCACCACACGGCACCACAGGTCTCCGCGGCCGGAAATCTCGTGCACTTCGAGGACCTGGGGGATGAGGCGCAGGGCGCCAATGACGCCGTCGAGTTCGCGGTGGGTGACCTCGATCGTGACGAAAGCGACGACGTCGTACCCCACCTTTTCGAGGTCCACCTCACGTCCGGCGGCCTGCAGGACGCCGGTGCGGAGCAGGCGCTTGAGCCGGCTTTGGGCGGTATTCCGCGCGATGCCGAGTCCTTCGCTGAGTTCGGCTATCTGGATGCGGGGGTCCCTGATGAGTTCGAGGAGGATCTTCAGGTCCAGGGGGTCGAGGGTGTTCAAATGGTCACTCCGGATCACTCGGCGGCTGCCTCTTTGAGTATTTTGATCAATCTTTGCACCTTTTGACGCTTGGAAGGGTCAGTGCTCCTGCATTCTATTGCCATCAATACTTGGCCGGGCAGTACCTCCCACAAGGAATCAACTGCAAGCCACCGAGTCCGAAGGCATGGAAATGACTGTCTTGAGCGAACTCCGCATGCGCCCGGCTACCGCCGGACGCTGGGGATGGGATGCCTCCACCACCGCCAGGCTGGTCCTGGCAGGGGTTGTGATCTTTACGCTGCTGGTTGGCGCAAACCTGGCCACGCCCCTGTACCCCTTGCTGCAAGCCAGGATCGGCTTGTCATCGCTTGATGTGACCGTGGCCTTTTCCAGCTACGTCCTGGCCTTGGTGGCGGTGCTCATGCTGGCGGGCCACTGGTCGGACCACATCGGGCGCCGGGCTGCATTGGTGCTCGCAGTCCTGGTGGGGCTGGTGGGTGGGGTGATCTTCGCCAATGCCGATTCGCTGTTGTCGTTGTCCGCGGGCAGGGCCCTTCAAGGGGTCGCGGTGGGACTCGCTACCGGAGCCAGTTCGGCAGCCCTTCGGGAATTGCTGCCCCAACGCCCCGACTGGGCTTCCCGTTTCACCCTGCTTTCCTCTGCTGGCGGCGTGGCGGCAGGTCCGGCCATCGGAGGGCTTCTGTCGCTCTTTCCGGAGCCCACCCGTACGCCCTACTACCTGCATTCGGCAGTGCTGTTGGCGGCACTTGTTCCACTGTGGCTGCTCAAGGCCAGGCCCGCGATCGCCCCTGCGGACGGTCCCCGGGCCCACAGGGTCCTGGCTCCGCGGAAACCGTCCATCTCCCGTAACGCCAGGGGTGCTTTCTGGATGGCGGCTGCCACCGGATTCCTGAGCTTCGCGGTCTTCGGGTTCTGTTTGTCACTGGCACCGGGCTACTTCGCCACGGTGGTCCACGCGGACTCCCGGCCGCTGATCGGCCTGTTGGCCGGAGTCACCCTGGGCGCTTCAGCGTTCAGCCAATTGCTGGGCGTCCGCGGGCGTTTTGCGGTGCCCGTGGCTCTGGCAGTGCTGGGCGTCTCCGTGGTCATGGTGGGTGCTGCAGCTGCGTGGTCCAGTCCTTGGCTGCTGGTCGCGGCGAGCATCACGGCAGGAATGGGCCAAGGCATAGCTTTCAGGCAGGTCTTCAATGAGGTCGCCGGAAAAGTGGAGGCTGCCCGTCATGCGCAGGTGATCAGCACGGTGTACGTCATTACGTACCTGGGCAGCGCCGTTCCGGTGATTGGGCTGGGAGTGGCTGTCACGGCGTGGGGCCTGCAGGCCGCCGTCGTGGGTTTCACCGTCCTCTGCGGTGCGGCGGCGCTGGCACTGGCCGTTGTGTCGCTGAAGAATGCCCTGCGGGACTGACGCGCAGGGTCCCTCTGCAGTTTACTCGGGCAGCGGTCCCCGGTTGCCGGGAATGTGTTGGAACACCATGGTGGTTTCGGTGTGGCCGACCACGGGGTCGGTGGCGAGGTTGTCCAGGAGCCAGTTGCGGAGGTCGTCCGTATTGGCGACGGCGATGTGCAGCAGGTAGTCGACGGAGCCAGTGGTGTGGAACGTCGAGATGACGGCCGGAAGCTTGGGCACCCGGGCGGTGAAGCGGTCGATCTGGTCGCGGTCGTGGGCGCGAAGACGTACGGCGATCAACGCCTGAACTGAACGTCCAATGGCCGGCAGGCTCAGGACCGCTTCGAAGCCTTCAATGATGCCGCGCTCGGACAGGGCGCGTGTGCGCATCAGGGCCGTGGAGGGGGCGATGCCCACCAGTTCGGCCAACTGCTTGTTGGAAATGCGGGCGTCCTCCACCAAGGCTGCGAGGATCCGCTCATCGATGGCGTCCAACGGCTCTGCGCTGCCCGTGCTTGACCGAACATTCTTCGTGGGGGTGCTCACGGATCCTCCTGAAATTGCCTTTCACCTATCCTAATCGGTGAATTCTTCAGGTGCCTATCGTTTTGCGGGCTTGCTGGGTTCCCTGCGCCGGTCCAGTCGCTGGAGCGGCTCGCTGAGCAACATCAGCAGCAGTGGGAAGTTGCCCGCTGACGGAAGAACAAGGGCCACAAGCAACGCAGCGAGGAAAAGGGCGGCCACAACCGTCCCGGCCCGGATTCCGGAGCGCATCTCACCCGGGTTCATGGTGTGGAGCGCGGGATGTGCCCTGAGATAGATACGTGCCAGGAGGAGCATCAAACTGGTTGCGAACAACGTTCCGATGTACACCAGCGGCTGGGCCCAGTCGGCATCCATTTGCGTGGAGAGCGACGTTGCCACAGGCATCACCACGATGAAGAACATCCAGCCGACGGTCAGCCACAGCAACCCCGAATCCACCTGTCGCACCTGACGGAACAGTCGGTGATGGTGCGTCCAGAACACGGCAATCAGGATGAAGCTGAGGGCAAAACCCAGGAGGGCGTACTGCTCCTCCACAAGCCATTGGGCCGTGGTTCCGTCATGGTCCGCCAACTCCCCAACGCTCTCCATGAGGGGCAGGATCAGCAGGGTCAAGGCAATCGCCACCACGGCATCGGTAAACGCCTGCAAACGTTCCGGCGACGACAGGTCCCGTGAGCTCGCGAGCTGTGTCATGCCTCGATTGTAGGACCAGACCGGGCGGGAATCAGGGGGACGGACGCGGGGTGCGGTGAACCACCAAGGTGACTGCCGCCGTCGTGCATGAGAGGACGATGACGCCGAGCACCAAAGCAGTCCAGCCGAACCCTTGGAAGGCAAGGCCGCCGGCCCAGCCGATAACACTGGAGCCAAGGTAGTAGGACAGGTTGTACAGCGATGCCGCCTGTGCCCGGCCGGTGGTGGCGATGGCACCCGTCCAGCCGGAACCTACGCTGTGGGCGGCAAAGAAGCCACCCGTGAAGATGACCAGCCCGACCAATATGGCAACGAGGTTTTCCAGCAGGGTCAGGGCCAGTCCCGCCGACGAAATCACAATGCCCGCCACCAGAACGTTCCGCCGTCCAAACCTGGTGGTGAGACCTGCCGCCCATCGGGAGCTCACGGTGCCTGAAAGGTAGGCCAGGAAAATGAGGCTGACCACCGCGGCGGGAAGGGCGAAGGGCTCCGCGTGCAACCGGAAGCCTAGATAGTTGTAGACCGCCACGAAGCCACCCATGAGCAGGAACGCCTGCAGGTAGAGCGAGACGAGTTTCGGATTGCCGGCATGGCCGCCCAAGGTGCGGATGGCGCCACGGAATCCAGTGGCCGGAGAGGGCGTAAAGCGCCGTTGCTTGGGAACAAGCACCAGGAACAGGACAGCGGATATGGCGGCGAGCAGGGAGACGGCGAGGGCCGCTGTCCGCCAGCCCCAGACTTCTCCCACAGGGCCGGCTACCAAGCGACCCGCCAGACCACCGAGTGTTGTACCCGCAACGTAGCTTCCTGCCGCCAACGCGGTGTGGATTTTGGTGACTTCTTCATTGAGGTAGGCAATGGCGATGGCGGGAATGCCGCCCAGGGCCATGCCCTCAAGCGCGCGGAGCCCCAAGAGGACGGGAACCGTTGGAGCCAGTGGAACCAGCAATCCCAGCAGGGTTGCGGCGGCAATGCCGATCGCCATGGCCCGGACCCTGCCGATCCTGTCGGCAACGAAGGACCAAGGCAGCACCGTGACGGCGAGTCCTACCGTGGCGAGCGAGATGCTGAGCGCCGCCTCCGCTGCGGTGATGTGCAGATCCGCGGCCATGAGGGGCAGAACGGCCTGCGTGGAGTAAAGCTGCGCGAAGGTTGCGACGCCGGCAAGCGCCAGGGCCGCCAGCACGCGGCCATAGCCGCGCGAACCTTTGGCGTGGCCCTGCCAACTGTCGGTTTCCGGCTCGACGGTCATGTTGTTCACCGGCCAACAGTAAGACGCCGGCAACTACCCATTCCAATGCATGGATTACATAAAATTGATGCAGCATTGCATAAGTGCAGCTCATCGGGAGGGAAATCGTGGAACCGAATCACCAGCAACTCGTCCAACTGCTCCCTCTGCTGCCCGTACTGGCCGAGCTGGGCCGCACGGAGCACATGACCGAAACCGCGGAGATACTCGGGGTCCCGCAATCCACGGTCAGCAGGGCAGTAGCCCGGGCCAGCGCCGTCGTGGGCATGGACCTTTTGGTCCGTGACGGGCGAGGCATCCGGCTCACCGCCGCTGCCAAGGCGTTGCTTCCTTACATCGACGCAGCCCTGGAGGACTTCCAAGCCGGGCTGGACCGCGTACGCCACGAATCCGATGTTGTTCGGGGTCGGATCGGTGTGTCGTTCCAGCACACGTTCGGCGAAGCAACTCTTCCTCTGCTGATCAGCGCCTTCCGCGGACGGCATCCCCACGCAGCCTTCGAGCTGTGGCAGGGGCCTCGCGACGATTGCCTGCAGCAGTTGGCAAGCGGGGAGATGGACTTCGCGCTCACGGCCCCAATAGCGCCGGAAGGGCGGGGGATCCGCTCCCACCCCCTGTACCGCGAGCCTCTCCGGGCGGTACTGCATTACCGGCACCCCCTGGCCGCCCGGTCCAGCGTGCACCT
Source organism: Paenarthrobacter nicotinovorans (assembly GCF_007670255.1). Lineage (GTDB taxonomy): Bacteria > Actinomycetota > Actinomycetes > Actinomycetales > Micrococcaceae > Arthrobacter > Arthrobacter nicotinovorans_B. Next base: position 504,424 of record NZ_SZVS01000002.1, read on the forward strand.
TTCAGAGCTGCGGCATGATCCCTATGTGACGCTCCCGTCAGGGGTCGGGCTGCGGGCGTTGGGGGAGGCGCTGCTTCGGGAAGCCGGCTTCCGGCCTCGCATTGCCTTCGAGGTCCAGGAGTCCACGTCGGCCCGCGGACTGGTCTCCGCCGGCTTGGGTTTCAGCATCCTGCCTCCCGCCGGGCCGGGTTCAGGGACGGGCCAGTTCCTGCCCGAGGCCGAACTTGGGCTCGTCGAGGTGCCCATCGAATCGGACCTGGCATTCCGCCAGATCGGTATTGCCTGGCGGGAGCGGAATTTTGAGCCCGAAGCCGTCCGTTTGTTCCGGGAATTGGTGGTGACCGACGGCGGGGATCTGCTGGCCGAACTCGTCAGAGCCCGCTCAGGAACTCCCTGACCACGTCCCGCGCCGATCCCGTCCGTGCCTGCCGCCAGCCCGTTCCGGCCCACAGGTTGAGGCGGTGTGGGTCGCCTGCCGCCGATGCTGCAGCGCGGATCGGGGCCGTGAGGTGGTGGATGGCGGGGTAGCCTTCGGGTGCGTCCTGATGGTTGCGCACGAAGTCATTGACCAAGGAGCGTGCCGCACGCCCGGTGAAGGCGCGGGTGATGGCGGTGCTGGTGAACGCCGGGTCTCCCAGGGCGTCCTTGTGGGTCTGCCGCGCACCACTTTCTTCGGTGCGGAGCAGTGCCGTACCGATCTGGGCGGCTACTGCTCCTGCAGCCAAGACGCCGCGCAGCGCGGTGCCGTCCACCACCGCGCCGGCTGCTACCAGCGGAAGGCCGACGGCGGAACGCACGTGGGTGACCAGCTCCGCCGTCGTAATGGCCGTCGGTCCCGGGCTGTCCGGCAGGAAGGCCGTGCTGTGTGCCCCCGCGGATTCGTGCTGGACGACCAGTGCGTCAGGCCCTTCTTCGGCCGCCGCCTGGGCCTCCTCAACGCTGGTGACACTGGTGATGACCATGGTTCCGGCTTTCTGCAGGGACGCGACTACCGCGGATCCGGGGAGGCCGAAGGCGAAACTGACCACTTCCACGGGATCATTGACGAGGGCCTCGATTTTTTGCTGCCAGGCGTCGTCGTCATCCAGTCTGAGGGGAGGCAGGGAAACGCCGTAGCGGGCAGCTTCCGGCTCCAGTTCGGCCCGGTATGCCTCCAACCGGGACCGGGCTTCGGGCCCTGGTGAGAGGGCATCGCGGTCCGGAACAAAGACGTTCATGCCGAACCTGACCCCCAGTGCCCTGGCAACGGAAATTTCCGCCGTCATGGCCTCGGGACTCTTGTAGCCGGCAGCCAGGAAGCCCAAACCGCCCGCCTCATGCACCGCCTGGACCAATGACGGCGTTGATGTCCCACCCGCCATGGGGGCCGCAATAAATGGGGTGCCAAACAGGGATTCAGGCATGGTCGGTTCCTCCTCCGGACGCTCCAAGCTAGTCTTTCACGGTGAACAATCGTGACTCCGCCCAGCATTCCCCTGCCTCCGCCCCGGCCGCGAGCGGCACCGTCATTGGGCTCGACATCGGCGGGACCAAGACGCGCGGCGTGAGGTTCCACGACGGCGAGCCCGTACGGGACGAAACGGCCGGCAGCTCCAACGTCCAGAATGTCACCAAGGAGCAGGCAGCGGCCAACCTGGCTGAGCTGTTCGGGAAAATCGGCGGCGGAGTCATCGACCAGGTGTACGCCGGTGCCGGCGGCATTGATACCGAGCAGGACGCCCAGGCGCTCGCCGACCTGATCGCACCCCATGCGCCGGGCGCGCGAATCACGGTAGTGCACGATTCCCGGCTGCTGCTCGCCGCCGGGGGAGCGAGCACAGGCGTGGCCGTCATCGCCGGTACGGGTTCGGCAGCGTGGGGAAAGAACGACGCCGGCGAGGAGGCCCGGGCGGGTGGCTGGGGCTACCTCCTGGGTGATGAAGGAAGTGGTTATTGGCTGGGGAGGGAAGCCGTGCGCCATAGTTTGCGGCGGATGAACCAGGGCCTGGAACCCGACCGGCTGAGCCGTGCACTGTTGGACTCGTGTGGTGTCGATGAGCCGGGCAAGCTCATCGCACTCTTCCATTCACCCGACACCGGCCGCCGCTACTGGGCCCAGCAGGCCCGGCTGGTGGTTGAGGCAGCCGATGCCGGCGACCAGGTCAGCCAGGCTTTGGTGGTGCAGGCCGGCCGTGACCTGGCCGAACTTGCCGGCCAGGCCGTCCGCCAGCTGGGTTTGAAGGGTCCCGTGATCCTGGGAAGCGGATTGGGCATGAACGTTCCCCGACTGCAGGACGCGTTCAAGGCTGCCCTGGCCGAGGACGGCATCGTGGATGTCCGAATCCTCCAGCAGGACCCCGTGTTCGGCGTCCCCCGACTGGTGGCTGAGCAAACCCCCTGATCGAGATTTTGTACACCTAATGCCCTTAAGAAGCCCTCTTAGGCGCGTTAGCTACAAAAACTCAGCCGCGGGTGCGGGGACGAAGCTTGACGCCCGGCAGCGGGGGAGCCGGGATGCGTCCGGCTTCCGGGCCGGCGTCGGGTCCGTGTCCGTGGACGAAACCAAAGCGTGAGCGTGCGGCAGCGTCGTCGTCGAGCAGTCCTTCCGCTTCCCATTCTTCGCGGGCCTGTTCCACTTCCTCATGGGTCCGGCCCACAAAGTTCCACCACATGAGGAGATCTTCGCCGAAGGGCTCACCGCCGAGCAGCATGAACCGTGTATCGGGCCGGGCTTCCACGGCGAGGCTTGTCCGTTCCGCGCCGAGGTAGGCCAGCGGCCCGGCCTCAACGTCCTGGCCGTCAATAACGACGTGGCCATCCAGAACCAGCACAGCGTGCTCGAAGTCCGGCCGCAATGGAAGCTCCAAACGGCCCGAACCCACGATGTCGGCACCCACGATCGGGCTGAACATGGTGGCAGGGGAGCGTTGGCCGGCAAACTCTCCCACCATGACCGTGGCGGTGAAGCCTTCACCAACAGCCACGGGCAAGTCCCTGATCTGCTCGAACGACGGCGCACGGTGGCGGTGCTCATCCGGAAGGGCAACCCAGAGCTGGAGTCCGCGCGACACCGGCAGTTCGCCCACCAGCGGGCTTGACCCATCTGCGGCAGTGGGAAGAACGGAGAATTCCGAGTGGGAGATACCGTTGCCCGCAGTCATGATGTTCAGCTCGCCGGGCCGCACCACAACATCGCTGCCCACGCTGTCACGGTGCCGGACCGCGCCTTCCATCGGCCAGGTGACTGTTTGCAGCCCGCAGTGCGGGTGTGGGAGGACGCTCATCGCCACCCGGTCCGGCCCGAAGCTGTCCAGGAAACACCACGCTCCGACGGTGGGGAGGCCGCGCTGCGGCAGCGTCCTCATCACGTTCATGGCACGCACGCCGCCCAACGGAACTTCGCGCTCAGGCCACAGCTGGACACAAGGACCTTGGCCTTCCGGGGCCGCGGGGCAGACTTCCTGTGCGGGGGAAGTATCAAGATTGGTCATGTGTCATCACCTGTGCATAAATGTTGGAAATTGAGCTAATCTGTTCCGTGTGAACAACGCCCTTTTGAGCTACCACGACGCCGTCCTTTACCGTTCGGGTGAACCGTATCGCATCCTCGCTGGAGCCATCCACTACTTCCGCGTCCACCCCGATCTGTGGCGGGACAGGTTGCGTCGGCTCAAGGCCATGGGGGCCAATACCGTTGACACCTACGTTGCCTGGAACTTCCACCAGCACAAGCGCGATGAAGCGCCGGACTTCGCCGGCTGGCGGGACGTGGGACACTTCATCGACCTCGCGGCAGAGGAAGGACTGGAGGTCATCGTTCGCCCCGGGCCGTACATTTGCGCCGAGTGGGACAACGGGGGTTTCCCCTCGTGGCTGACTGGTATTCCGGGCATTGGACTGCGCTGCATGGACCCTGTTTTCACGTCCGCCATCGAGGACTGGTTCGACCACCTGCTGCCCATCATCGCTTCACGGCAGGCCTCCGCCGGTGGGCCCGTGGTGGCCGTGCAGATCGAGAACGAATACGGCAGCTACGGAGATGACCACGAATACATCCGCTGGAACCGGCGGTCACTGGAAGAGCGCGGTATCACCGAGCTGCTGTTCACGGCCGACGGCGGCACGGACTACTTCCTCGACGGCGGTTCAGTGGAAGGCACTTGGGCGACGGCGACGCTGGGAAGCCGCGGCGACGAAGCGGTGGGGACATGGAAACGACGCCGGCCGGACGAGCCGTTCTTCAACGTCGAGTTCTGGGGTGGCTGGTTCGACCATTGGGGCGAACTCCACCATCGCCGCGATGCCGCGGATGCGGCTAGGGAAGCCCGCAAGATGCTGGACCTTGGCGGCTCGGTCTGTGTGTACATGGCGCACGGCGGAACCAACTTCGGCCTCGGATCCGGCAGCAACCATGATGGCAGCCAACTTCAGCCAACGGTCACCAGTTACGACTCCGATGCTCCCATTGCTGAGAACGGTGCCCTGACGCCGAAGTTCCATGCGTTCCGGGAGGAGTTTCTCCGGGCACAGGGCATCGAAGACACCCCAGAGCTCCCGGTCGAATTGCTGGCGGCCCCTGCCGTTGTTCCGGCACAGTCGCTGCCGCTGAGCGCTGGCCCGGAGCTGCTGGAGCTTGTCCGCAGAGCCGGCAAGCCCGTCAGCAGTGTCAAGCCCCTCAGTTTCGAACAATTGGGCCTCGACGCGGGTATGGTCCTCTACTCGGCCGACGCCATCCTGCCCGGCCGCGCTGATGCTCCGACTGAAAGCCGGGTCAAGGTTGCCGGTCTGAATGACCGTGCATACCTCTGGGTGGACGGCGAATTTGCAGGGGTGCTCGATGACGTCACAGGAGCCGAGGGATTGCCGGTCACAGGCACAGGAGTTCCGGGCAAGCTCGAGATTCTGGTGGAAAACCTTGGCCGGATCAACTACGGGCCCTTGACCGGGCACGGCAAGGGGATCCTGGGCGGCGTCCTCATCAACCAGCGCTACACCTTCCACTGGACACAGACTCCGGTGGCCCTGACCGAATGGGCGGCCGAAGAGCTGGAAGAGCTTGCCGGGGCCGATTTTGAGCTGGGCGAGCCGGCCGATACGTACATTGCCCTGCCCGACTCCGGGAAAGGCTTCGTGTGGCTCAATGGCTTCCTGCTGGGACGGTACTGGGACAAGGGCCCGCAGGTGACGCTCTACGCGCCGGCACCGTTGTTGAAAGCCGGCCGCAACCACATCAAGGTGCTGGAGCTGCTCAAGCCCGGTACCGTCGTCGAGCTCCGTGAAGAACCGGACCTGGGTCCGGAAGAGGCCGGGCCCATTGCAGCTGCCGAACTGCCGTAGGGATCACTGCAAGGGAATTATGCTGGCACGATGAGTCCCCAGTTCGATACCCGTCCCGCTGCCTACGCCGTCATCGTCAAGGAAGGGCGGATCCTGCTGGCCTACTGGAAACAGGACGACAAGGAAGGCTGGACACTTCCCGGCGGCGGCCTGGACTTCGGCGAACATCCCGTGGATGGGTGCAAACGGGAGGTCATGGAAGAAACCGGCTATGAGGCCAGGGTCGATGGGATGTTGGGCATCGACGTCGGACACTGGCGGGGAGAGAAGCGGCCGGATGGGTCCGTGCGTGACTTCCAGGCCCTTCGTATCGTGTACGAGGCCACTGTGGTGGGCGGTGAACTGACATACGAAGTGGACGGAACCACCACGCATGCTGCGTGGATTCCCTTGCCGGACGTCGACAAGCTCAACCGCGTGTCCTTGGTTGACACGGCATTGCGCCTTCACCGTGAGCGGCCGGCAGACGGAAAGCCGAGCGCCCAGGGGTAGCCAAGCTGCCGACGGTTGGCTAGGCTGGGCATCGTTGCCGGCGGATCTTGCCGGCCTGGATGCCTAAGGGGGTGGATTCTGATGATTGCCGAAACCTCGCGCGCCCCGCACACGGCGGCGCACCGTCATCACACCACCCACCCTGTCCCGGCATCCGCCTGCCAGTAGCAGGCAACCGGGCCTCAGCAGAGGCATCCCATTGAATATTTACGCTTCATCAAACGACCCTTCATCCAGCACCACCACGCAACTTCGCGGACCTGTGGAGTATGGTTTCACCGACAAAACAGCAGAACTCTTCGTCGCCAACAGGCCCCCCGGCAACCAGGACAACGCGACACCAGGCAGGGTGGTCCGACTGGACCGCAACCGGGTGCTGGTGGCTTGCGCCGATGGACTGCTCCATCTGCCCTACCCTGCCCAAGGACTGGTTCCGGCGACGGGTGACTGGGCATGGATCGGCCACAACGGCGCCGGCGAACCCGCCGTCGTCGACGTCCTGCCCCGCTATTCGGCCCTGAGCCGCAAGCGCGCCTTCGAAGCCTCGTCCGAGGAGCAGATCCTTGGCAGCAACATCGATATCGTGGCGGTCGTAGTTCCGGTGGACCGCCCCCTGACCCACAACCGGCTGGAACGGACCCTCGTGGCTGCGTGGGATTCGGGGGCTGCTCCGTTGGTGGTCATCACCAAAGCCGACCTGGCCTTCGTGGCTGATGACGTTGTGGGGGAAGTGATCAAGCAAGCCGCCGGCGTGGAGGTGGTCACCACCTCGGCCGAACACGGCGATGGGCTCGACGAACTCATGCGACACGTTCCCGACGGCGCCACGCTGGTATTTCTCGGTCCGTCCGGAGCCGGCAAATCGACACTCATCAACGCGCTCGCAGGCCACGACGTCCAGCAGACCGGCGCCGTTCGTGCAGGAGACGGCAAAGGCAAGCACACCACCACGTCAAGGGAGTTGGTGCCCCTTCCCGGTGGCGCCGTGCTGATGGACACCCCCGGTGTCCGCGGATTCGGGCTCTTCGATGCGGAGGACGGGATGGAAGAGATGTTCGGCGACCTCGAGGAACTCTTCGCCCAATGCCGTTTCGCCGACTGTGCCCACCAGGCGGAACCGGGGTGCGCTGTGCAACAGGCGCTCGCCGATCAGACCCTGGAACCCCGGCGCTGGGCCAGCTACCTCAAGCTGCAACGCGAATTGGCTGCGCTCAACCGGAAGCACGATGCCGCTGCCCGCCGTGCCTACCAGCGCGAGTGGCACCAGAAGGTGATGTCGGCGGACAGGGGACAACGCGCCGTCGAACGTTACAAACATGACCAGGCCACAGAGCGGTCGGGCAGGGGAGGGAAGCGCCGGAAACGATGAAACATTGCCGATTGATTACGGAATTCGTGCCGCCGCTGACATCGCCGGTGGTGCTGGCTACTCTGGGTGAAGATTGCTTTGCAGCCAAGTAATAAGAGTGCATATGATCATCAGGCTCTACCGATGTTCTCGACCACAGATAGGTAAGCCCGGGTATGGCCGAAGCCATGATTGAGTTCCAGAGCGTGACCAAGCAATACCAGGGCGGGCAACCTGCGGTGGACGCTCTCACCATGTCCATCGACAAGGGCGCCATCACCGTGTTCGTGGGGCCCTCAGGCTGCGGCAAAACCACCTCCCTGCGCATGATCAACCGCATGGTTGAACCCACCAGCGGAACCATCACCGTGGCCGGCGACGACGTGTCCCAAGTTCCGGCGGCCAAGCTCCGCCGATCCATGGGCTACGTCATGCAGTCATCGGGCCTCTTGCCGCACCGCTCCGTGCAGGACAACATCGCCACCGTCCCGCGCCTTAACGGCGTGCCCAAGGCGGCCGCGCGCAAGCGTGCGGCCGAACTGCTCGACGTCGTCGGGCTGGCCTCTGTTCTCGGCAAGCGGTACCCGAGCCAACTCTCGGGTGGTCAGCAGCAGCGTGTCGGGGTTGCCCGCGCGCTCGCTGCCGACCCGCCTGTCCTGTTGATGGACGAGCCGTTCAGTGCCGTGGATCCCGTGGTGCGCGATGAACTGCAGCAGGAGTTGCTGCGCCTGCAACGCGAACTTGCCAAGACCATCGTCTTCGTCACGCACGACATCGACGAAGCGACTGTCCTGGGCGACAAAGTGGCCGTGTTTGCCGTGGGCGGGAAGCTGGCCCAATATGCCGCCCCGGAGGAAATCCTCAGGGCGCCGGCGAACGACTTCGTCGCCTCCTTCGTGGGGCGCGATCGCGGCTTCCGTCACCTCGCTTTCAACGCAGCAGATGCCGTGACCCTGCACCCGGTGACCATGGTCAATCACAGCGATGGCCACAGCGCCGGGCGTCGCTCGGGGGAGTGGGCCTTGGTAGTGGACGATGAGTCGCGCCCCCTTGGATGGTCCTCACCCCGCGACGGCGCCGGGCTGATCCCGGGTGGTTCGCTCTTCCGCAAGGGGGATACGCTGCGCCGCGCCCTGGACGCGGCGTTGTCCTCGCCGTCGGGCCTTGGGGTGGCAGTGGACGACGACGGCCGGGTCGCCGGAGTTTTGAAGGCGCCGGAAGTCCTTGCCTTGATCGAGGAAGTGCGGCACCACAGGGAGGACGCCACCTGATGGAGTGGTTCCTTGCCAACATTGGAATGGTCCTGGGACTGGCGGGCCAGCACCTTGTGCTCGCGGTCATTCCCATGGTTCTGGGACTGGTGATCTCTGTTCCCCTGGCGCAGCTTGCCCGACGGAACAGCACGCTCCGCTCGGTGGTGGCTACGGCGTCGTCGCTGCTCTACACCATTCCCTCGCTGGCACTGTTCATCATTCTTCCCACCATTCTGGGCACGCGGATTCTGGATCCCTTGAATGTGGTGGTGGCGCTGACCATCTACGCCGTTGCCTTGCTGGTCCGGGCGGCGATGGATGCTTTCGACTCCGTGGACGATGACCTCCGTAACGCTGCCGTGGCCATGGGCTTCAAACCGGCGGCCCGGTTCTTCCAGGTGGACCTGCCATTGTCCTTGCCGGTGATGTTCGCGGGCCTCCGCGTAGTGTCCGTCAGCAATATTTCCCTGGTCAGTGTCGCGGCATTGCTGGGGGTGGGCAACCTGGGCGTTCTCTTCACCGACGGACTGCAGCGGACTTTCATCACCGAAGTGGTGGTGGGGATCCTCGCCATCCTGGTTTTGGCATTGCTCATGGATGCTGTCCTTGTTGTGCTGGAGCGGCTCCTGACGCCATGGACCCGTGCGGCGGGCGGTAAACCTTCCGGGCCCGATGCCACCACCTTGGCCACTGAGCCCAAGACCGGACCCGCCGTGCCACAGGCAGGCCTGCGCCCCGATCCTGGAGTGTCGGCATGAACATCTTTGCCGAAACCCTCGCGTGGCTCGCCGACCCCAAGCACTGGACCGGAAGCGGTGGCATTCCCACCCGCTTGCTTGAACATTTGCAGTACAGCGGCCTGGTGCTGCTCATCGCCGCCGTGATCGCCATTCCCGTGGGGCTCTTTATTGGTCACACCGGGCGGGGGCGAGTGGTGGCAGTGGCTGTGGCCGGCGCACTCCGAGCCCTGCCCACCCTCGGCTTGCTGGTCCTTTTCGCGTTGCTGGCAGGCAGCGGCCTGATGCCTCCGGTTTGGGCCTTGGTAATCCTTACAGTCCCGCCGCTTCTGGCCGGTACCTACGCCGGCATTTCCAGTGTTGATGCCAACGTGGTTGATGCTGCCAGGGCCGTGGGCATGACCGAGCTGCAGATCCTCTTCCGGGTGGAACTGCCCAACGGCCTGCAAGTGATGTTCGGTGGCATCCGCACTGCCGTGCTGCAGGTCATCGCCACTGTTTCCGTGGTGGCGTACCTGCCGCTCGGAGGGCTGGGCCGTTATCTCTTTGACGGCCTCGTCCTGCAGGATTTTCCCCGGATGCTCGGTGGGTCCTTGCTCATCGCCGGCCTTGCCATTGCCGTGGACCTGATCCTCGCTGCGGTGCAACGGCTGGTCCTTTCACCAGGTCTTACCCTCGACTCAAAAGGCGGCCATAAGGCAGCCGAAGATCTCACAGCCGCGGCTCCAGCCGGGGCTGCCGTTCAAGGAGGTACACCATGAAGAACCCCGTCCCCATGACCCTTACACGCCGTGGCCTTGGCGGCCTCGCAGCTGGTGTGGGTGTGGCCCTCGCCTTGAGCGCGTGCGGCGGCAGCCCCCTGGCCAATCCCTCCTCCGCGGCGCCCAGCGGCTCCTCTGGTGGCGGTTCCCTGGTGGTTGGCTCTGCCGATTTCCCCGAGAGCCAGGTCATCGCCGAAATCTACGTTGGTGCACTCAACGCAGCAGGACTCACCGCAACGTCCAAGCCGAACATCGGTTCGCGTGAGATCTACTTCAAGGCTGTCCAGGACGGCTCGATCGACCTCGTTCCGGACTACTCCGGCAACCTCCTTTCCTACGTGGACACTGAGGCCGCCGAAGTTTCGGCCGATGACGTGTACAAGGCCCTGCCCGGCAAGCTGCCTGAAGGGCTGGGTGTCCTGGACGCCTCCAAGGCCGAGGACAAGGACGCCATGGTGGTCACCAAGGCCACGGCCGAGAAGTACCAGTTGAAGTCCATTGAGGACCTGGCCAAGGTCTGCAAGGACTTCACCATGGCGGCTCCGGCCACCTTCGAGACCCGCTCGTACGGCTTCCCGGGCCTGAAGAAGAACTACAACTGCGAGCTCAAGGGCCTGCAGCCGTTCAGCGACGGCGGTGGCAACCTGACGCTGCAGGCGTTGCTGGAGGACAAGGTCCAGGTGGCTGACATCTACACCACCACGCCGTCGATCGTCGACAACGACCTCGTAGTCCTTGAGGACCCCAAGAACAACTTCAAGGCCCAGCAGGTCCTGCCGCTCTACAACAAGTCCAAGATGACGGACAAGGCCAAGGACGCGCTCAACAACGTGTCCAAGATCCTCACCACTGAAGACCTCATCAACTTGAACAGGGCCGTCAGCGGAGACCAGAAGCAGTCGCCCAAGGACGCCGCAGCCGCCTGGCTGAAGGACAAGGGCATCGTCAAGTAGCCCCACAACAAAACCGCGTACGACGGCGGTGACGGACCCGCGCGGGACTGTCACCGCCGTCGTCGTATATGTGAGTCAAGTCTCAACTGAACTACATCACCCGTGTGGCATATTTGAGGAATGGCGAATTTCAAGCAGTCCACCAAGCTTCATAATGTCCTCTACGACATCCGTGGACCGATCCTTCAGGCCGCCCAGCAAATGGAGGCGGAGGGTCACAGGATCCTCAAACTGAACATCGGAAACCCGGCCCCCTTCGGCTTTGAAGCGCCTGACGCCATTTTGGTGGACATGATCCGCCACCTGCCCAATGCCCAGGGTTACAGCGATTCGCGCGGGATTTTCTCGGCAAGGACCGCTGTTTCCCAGTACTACCAGACCCGCGGTATCCAAAACATCCACGTCGATGACATCTACCTCGGAAATGGTGTCAGCGAACTCATCACCATGTCCCTCATGGCGTTGCTCGAGGATGGCGACGAGGTCCTCATTCCCACCCCGGACTACCCCCTGTGGACAGCATCTGTCGCGCTGGCCGGCGGCCGTCCCGTGCACTACCTCTGCGATGAAGATTCAGGCTGGCAGCCTGACCTTGATGACATGGAATCGAAGATTACCCCCCGGACCAAGGGCATCGTGGTGATCAATCCCAACAATCCCACCGGTGCTGTCTACCCGGAGGAGACCCTCAGGCGGATTGTGGCCCTGGCCGAAAAGCATGGCCTGGTGCTGTTCGCCGATGAGATCTACGAAAAAATCCTGTACGAAGACGCCGTCCACACCAACCTCGCCGGACTGACCGGGGACGACGTGCTCTGCCTGACGTTCAGCGGGCTGTCCAAGGCCTACCGGGTCTGCGGTTACCGTGCCGGTTGGATGGCCATTTCCGGGCCCAAGAAGGACGCCGCGGATTACCTGGAGGGCATCAACCTCCTGGCCAACATGCGCTTGTGCGCCAACGTTCCTGCCCAGCATGCCATCCAGACCGCGCTTGGTGGCTACCAGAGCATCAACGATCTCATCCTTCCCGGTGGCAGGCTCCTGGAACAGCGCAACAAGGCTTACGACCTCCTCAACGCCATTCCCGGGGTCAGCACCCAGCAGGCGAGGGGTGCCCTGTACTTGTTCCCGAAGCTGGACCCGGAGGTCTACCACATCAGGGATGACGAGAAGTTTGTCCTTGACCTGCTGAAGGAGCAGAAGATCCTCGTCTCCCACGGACGTGCGTTCAACTGGGTTCGCCCTGACCACTTCCGCATGGTGACCTTGCCCAACGTGAAGGACATTGAAGAGGCGATTGGGCGCATGGCGGACTTCCTGTCGAGGTACCCGGGCAACTAGCCTGAGGTTCACAGCCGCGTCATCGGGGCGCGGTCGGGGAAGAAGGGGGCGCCACATGGCTGCTGTAGTTGAGTTCGCCAAGAGTCCAGCCGAAGTTCTGAAGGTCGGGCCCGGATTTTCGTTGGCAGGCGTCGACCCTCAGTCCACCCCCGGCTATGCGGGGACCAAGGCGGACGGCAAGGCTTTGCTCGAGGCCCAGGACGACCGGCTGGCAGAACTGCAGGAGCAGCTCTTCGCCGAGGGCAAGTTCGGCAGCTCCAAGAGGCTCTTGCTGATCCTGCAGGCCATGGACACTGCGGGCAAGGGCGGAATCGTGAGCCATGTGGTGGGCGCCATGGACCCGCAGGGTGTGCACCTGGCCGCCTTCAAGGCTCCCACGGACGAGGAAAAGTCGCATGACTTCCTGTGGCGGATCGAGAAGGAAGTCCCGGCAGTCGGCATGGTCGGGGTGTTCGACCGGTCCCACTACGAGGACGTACTGATCCACCGTGTCCATGGCTGGGCCGACGCCGAGGAACTCGAACGCCGCTATGCGGCCATTAACGATTTCGAGGCGCGCCTGGCCGAACAGGGCACCACCATAGTTAAGGTCATGCTGAACATCAGCAAGGACGAACAAAAAGAGCGCCTGATTGCCCGCTTGGACGATCCCGCCAAGCACTGGAAGTACAGCCGGGGCGACCTCGCCGAACGCGCCTATTGGGACGACTACATGGCCGCCTACAGCATCGCCTTTGAGAAGACCTCAACGGATGTCGCGCCTTGGCACGTCGTACCGGCCAACAAGAAGTGGTACGCCCGGATCGCCGTTCAACAGCTGCTGCTGGAGGCCTTGGAAAGCCTGGATTTGGACTGGCCCAAGGCCGATTTCGACGTCGCGGCGGAGCGGGCGCTCGTCGAGAAGTCCTAGGGACTACTGCTGCTGGTCGGCGCCCGCTGACGTACCGCCGTCGTTCCCTGCGTCCCGGGCCGTTGCCAGGCGCTTCCGGGCGCCCTCCAGCCAGTCCTCGCAGCGCTTGGCGAGGGCTTCGCCCCGCTCCCAGAGGGCGAGGGATTCCTCAAGGCTGGCGCCACCTGCCTCAAGGCGGCTGACGACGGCCACAAGTTGTTCGCGTGCTTCTTCGTAACTCAGGCTGTCCAGGGACCCGGGCCCAGGGGATGCTGCGTTGTTCTCAGTCATGATGTCCTTACGTCGGTGTTCAGTGGCTTCAGGGGTCCAGGCGTTCAGCATGGCCTGTGGAGGCTGCCTTGAATCTTCCGTGAGCGACCCGGACGGCCAATGCTGTCCCGTCCGGTGCCTCTTCGGGACTGCTGACTACGTGGTGTCCGGCCTCGTCTTCCCCGATGAGTTGGACGACGGCGTAACCGCGGTCCAGGGTTTTTTGCGGCGACAGTGCGCGGACCTGGGCCCGCAAGTGGTGCACCTGGTCCAGGGCCCGCACAACGGCCGTGCTGACGGCCGAATGTGTCCTGCGCTGCAGACGGTGGATATCGTCCGCCCGGGCGTCCACCATGGAGGCCGGTGATGCCAGGACCGGCCTGGACTTCAAGGACTGGAGCCTGTCCGTCTCGCGGTCCACGAGTCGGCTGATCCCACGACGAAGGTGATCCCTTGCTTGGCGGACCATCGCCAATTCTTCTGCCACGTCCGGAACAATCCGCTTGGCGGCGTCCGTGGGCGTGGAGGCGCGCAGGTCCGCTACATCGTCCAGGATGGGTCGGTCCGCCTCGTGCCCGATGGCACTGACCACCGGCGTGGTGGCAGCAGAGACTGCCCGGATGAGGTCCTCGTTGCTGAACGGCAGGAGGTCTTCCAAGGCGCCTCCGCCGCGGGCGAGCACGATGACGTCAACGTGTGGATCGGCATCCAGTTTCTTCAATGCAGCGATGATCTGGGCGACGGCGGTGTTGCCCTGGACGGCCACTTCCCGAACGTCGAATTCCACTGCGGGCCAGCGCAGGGCGGCATTGCGCATGACGTCCTTCTTAGCGTCCGAATCCCTGCCCGTGATCAGCCCGATGCGGTGGGGGAGCAGCGGCAGCTTGCGCTTCCGGGAATCGGCAAACAGGCCTTCGGCGGCCAATGCCTGGCGAAGCCTTTCGATCCTCACCAGCAGGTCACCGAGGCCTACCGGACGGATGTCCTTGACCGACATGTTCAGGCGACCGGTTTTCACCCAGAAGTCCGCCTTGACCAATGCCACCACCCGCGAACCGCGTTCCAGCGGTATCTTTTGCCGGTCCAAGACTGTGGACCACACAGATGCGGGCAGCGAAATCTCCGCATCCACATCCCTCAGGGTGAGGAAAGCGTTGCCGCCCCTGCGGTTCATTTCAATGACCTGGCCCTCGATCCACGCTGCGGGAGCACGTTCGATGTGGGCCTTGAGCTTGCGGGAGAGCAGCTGCAGTGGCCAGGGGTTGTCCGGGCTTGTTTCGGCAGCAGTTCCGGGGAGGGTTGATTCCGGCATGGCTTCAGCGGACATGGCTGGTCCGTGCCTGTCCCGGTCGCTGCGTTCGTGGCTGCATGTTCATGGTCCTCGTTCAGGGGTGCGCCCTTGGATCGCGGCCGCCTTCCAACTCTATCCATAGCTTGATCCCCGGCACCGACATTTTTCCTATCATGTGGACAGACCTAGGATGGTGGCACTGCCCCCGACTCCGAGGATGATTTTGCGAACTTTTGTCTCAGTAGTTGGAGTGGTCCTCGCCGTGCTCCTTACGGCCGTCGCCGTTCCCACAGCGTGGGTGGACCAGAACATCGTCAAGGAAGATGGCTTTGTCCGCCTGGCTGGCTCCCTGGGCAACGATCCCGAATTCCAGAGCCGGCTGGCCGCGGCGGCTGTAGGAACCTTTGAGTCCTCAGTTGATCTGCCTGAGCCCATCCAGTCCGTTGCGTCCGATGCCCTCCGGAAAGCTACCTCGGGAATGCAATCGTGGAGTGACTATCCACAGGCGTGGCAGGACACGGTCAGGAACAGCCACAGGCACAATTTCGGCACAGTGGACCAGCCGGAGGAAAACCGCGCAAGTACCGCTTTGGTTCTCGATATCGCTCCCATGGTCAGGCTGATCCGGGACCACTTCGCCGAGGCCACAACTATCCGCATTGACGTTCCGGCCGAAAGCCTCGTGTCGCTGGGGCAGCCAACCCACCGCCAACTCGTCGAACGCGTAGCTGCCTTCGCGCCCTTGTGGTGGGTGGCGACCCTCGGCGCCGCTGTTTCAGCTCTCTTGGCGATCGTTGCGGCACGACGGCGATCGCTGGTGTTGGTGTTCCTTGGCCTCGGTGGTCTGGCACTTGCGGCCCTTTGGACTGCAGGAGCGGATCTCGCCGGGTCAGTGGTGGGGAACCTCGACAGCGCCAACAGCGTGGCGGAGTTGTTCAAGGATGAATTCCTCACGGCAGCGCGGGCAGGATTCGGCCAATGGGTGGGTACCTCGGTGGTCGTCTCCGGCGCACTTGTTGTGGTCGGTGTCATAGCTGCTGTGGTGTCAGGGCGACAACGGTCACGTTCTGCCCGCAGCTAAAGGCCGTGCCGGTAGCATGGAGGCATGACCAGCACAGCAGTTTCCATTCCTATGCCAACGGTGCCCCGCAGACGGCGATCTCCGGAAGAGGTACAGGCGGCGGCCCCGGTTGTGGGTCCCAAGAAGGTCTTGCTGGCTGCTCCGCGCGGCTACTGCGCCGGTGTCGACCGGGCTGTCATCGCCGTTGAAAAGGCGTTGGAGCACTATGGGCCGCCGGTTTACGTGCGGAAGCAGATCGTCCACAACGTTCACGTGGTCAGCTCCCTTGAAGAACAGGGCGCCATCTTCGTTGAGGAAACCGACGAGGTTCCCGAGGGCGCATTGGTGATTTTTTCGGCGCACGGCGTCTCGCCGGCTGTGGTCCAATCTGCCGAGGACCGCGGCCTGCGCACCATTGATGCCACGTGCCCCTTGGTCACCAAGGTCCACCGTGAAGCTGTCCGGTTTGCTAAGGACGACTACGACATCCTGCTGATCGGCCACGAAGGCCACGAAGAGGTCGAGGGGACCGCAGGTGAGGCCCCTGAACACATCCAGATCATCAACGGCCCCCACGAGGTCGACAAGGTCACCGTCCGTGATCCTGAGAAGACCATCTGGCTTTCACAGACGACACTGAGTGTCGACGAGACCATGGAGACGGTCCGCCTGCTCAAGGAGCGCTTTCCCACGCTTCAGGATCCGCCCAGCGACGACATCTGCTACGCCACCACCAACCGCCAAGTGGCCATCAAGAAGATTGCTCCACAGGCTGACCTGGTGATTGTGGTTGGCTCGGCAAACTCTTCCAACTCGGTCCGCTTGGTCGAAGTGGCCCTTGAATACGGGGCCAAGAGCTCCTACCGGGTGGACTTCGCGAACGAGGTGGACGAGGCCTGGTTCGAGGGCGTGGCCACCGTGGGCGTGACGTCCGGGGCATCTGTACCGGAGGTGCTGGTGCAGGACGTTCTGCGACTGCTCGCCGAGTACGGATACGGCGAGGTCCAAGAGGTTGTGACGGCAGAGGAAGACCTTCTCTTCTCGCTGCCCAAGGAGTTGCGCGCCACCTTGAAGAAGGCCGGCGACGTCTCCCGTGCACTCGGCGGACGTGGGAACCGGCCGACGTCGTAGCGGTGGGATCCGGGCCAACCCGAAGCTGAAAAGAGACCCGCAGCGGGCCAGCCATCATGGCGGCGCGCTGCGGGTGTCTTTCGTTCAGACGGTTTTGTTCAGGCAGCCGACTCGTGGTCTTCCCGGTCCTCAAGGAGTTCCGGGGCTGCCAGGGCCCGGGGGACTGCTTCGACAGACGGCGGGGCTGTGAGCCCGGCGTCGTCCATGGTGTTGAGCTTGCGGGCTGTCGGGAGGACGCGCGCCTCCAAGGTCCCCACCATGGCGTTATAGCGGTCCACGGAGGTCTTGAGGGAGCTCCCCAGCTTGCTGACATTCTCTCCGAGTGTGCCCATGCGCTCGTAGAGCTGTTTGGCGAGTTCGAAGAGTTCGTGGGCGCTGTCGGTGAGCACATCCTGGCGCCAGGTGAAAGCAACTGATTTCAGGACCGCCAGCAGTGTTCCGGGCGAGGCCAGGACGACGTTCCGGGACAGGGCGTGCTCCAGCAAAGCAGGGTCGGCCTCGAGTGCGGAGGCCAGGATGGACTCTGCCGGCAGGAAACAGATCACGAGTTCGGGGGAGTTGCCGGGGATGTCCCAGTACTTTTTGGAAGCCAAGGCGTCGATGTGGGCCTTCAGCGCCTTCGCGTGCTGTGCCAGGAGAGCTCTGGAGTCCTGGCCGCTGGCAGCCGTGACGGATTCTCCCAAGGAGCCAGCTCCGTGCAACTGCTCCTGGGCGGCGAGGTAGGAGGCCAGAGGGACCTTGGCGTCCACCACCAGCTGCTTGCCTCCGGGAAGCTGAACCACGAGGTCGGGCCTCAAAGTGGTCTCGGTTTTGCCGGAATGGACCTGTTCGTGGAAGTCCACGTGCCGCAGCATTCCAGATGCCTCCACCACCCGGCGCAGTTGGACTTCGCCCCACTGACCGCGTGCGCTGTTGGAGCGCAGTGCGGAGGCCAGGGCATGCGTTGACCTCAATAGTTGTTCATCGGAAAGGCGGGCATCCTGGAGCTGTTGGGCAAGTTGCCCGTATTGCTCCACACGGTCGCGTTCCAGCAGCGAGACCTGCTGTTGGACCGCTGTCAGCTTCTCAGCGACTGGAGCCAGTGCCCGCAAAACACTGCCGTCGGAGTTCCTGGCCGCGCTCAACTCGCGGTTCTGCGTGAACAAGAGCCGCCGCTCGGCGTCGGCCGCTGCCAACTGTGCCGTCACCTCGGAAAGCCGCGACGAAACGGCGTCGAAGTCCTCTTCCAAACCTGCGCCCCGGCGTCGGAAAACAACATAACCGGCAGCGAGACCGACCGCGGCGCCGATCAGCAGCATCAGCAGGGCCAAAACCAATCCAAATCCATCCATGAGGCAACCCTGTCACAGGGGTACGACAGTTCTAGCGAGGCGCCCGGTTGGAGGGCCGTTGGCAGGCATCGACAAGCGGAGACACCGCTCCAACGGGTAGAATCAATGCTCGTGGCTCTTACTATTGGCATCGTCGGACTGCCCAACGTCGGCAAATCAACCCTTTTCAACGCACTGACCCGTAACCAGGTGCTCGCTGCGAACTATCCGTTCGCAACGATCGAACCGAACGTCGGCGTCGTGAACCTGCCCGACCCCCGTCTGGCGAAGCTGGCCGAAATCTTCGGCTCCCAGCGTTTGCTGCCGGCGCCGGTTTCCTTCGTGGACATCGCGGGCATCGTCAAGGGCGCGTCCGAAGGTGAAGGCCTGGGCAACAAGTTCCTGGCCAACATCCGCGAGGCTGAGGCCATCGCACAGGTGGTCCGTGTGTTCGACGATCCCGATGTCATCCACGTCGATGGCAAGGTCGACCCGCGCTCCGACATGGAGACCATCAACACCGAGCTGATCCTCGCTGACCTTCAGACCATCGAAAACGCGATCCCGCGCATCGAAAAAGAAGTCAAAATCAAGAAGCGCGATGCCGCGGAACTGGCCGCCATCAAGGCCGCCCAGGTTGTGCTGGAACGTGGCGACACCATCTTCTCCTCCATCAAGAGCGACAAGCTCGAAATGGGCCACCTCAAGGAGCTCGGTCTCCTGACGGCCAAGCCGTTCATCTACGTCTTCAACGCCGACGAAGGCATCCTCGGAGATCCTGCCAAGCAGGAGGAACTGCGTGCCCTGGTGGCCCCCGCAGATGCCGTCTTCCTTGACGCCAAACTCGAGTCCGACCTCGTTGAGCTCGACGAGGAAGAAGCCCGCGAGATGCTGGAAATGAACGGCCAGTCCGAGTCCGGCCTGGATCAGCTGGCGCGCGTCGGCTTCCACACCCTCGGCCTGCAGACCTACCTCACGGCCGGCCCCAAGGAAACCCGTGCCTGGACCATCCGGCAGGGCGACACGGCGCCCCAGGCGGCCGGCGTGATCCACTCCGACTTCCAGCGCGGCTTCATCAAGGCCGAAGTTGTCTCCTTCGATGACCTCATCGAGGCCGGCTCCATGGCCGAGGCGAAGTCCCGCGGCAAGGTCCGCATCGAAGGCAAAGAGTATGTAATGGCCGACGGCGACGTGGTGGAGTTCCGCTTCAACGTCTAGTCAGGACCGGGGCCATTTCGGCGCCGACGTCTCAACAGGGCCGCAGGTCATGGAGTCTCACCACTTCATGCCCTGCGGCCTTTGCTGTTGGGTGGGGGCCGATGGACGTTATTCCTAGGAGTTTTCGCGCTCTTCCTCGGCGGTTGTTTTCGCGTCAGGCTCGGGGACGTCGTGGACCTTTTTCGGGATCTTTCCCTCGACGTCGGCAGGAACCGGGGGATCTTTTTCTTCGTCTGTGGACATGGCCCAAGCATAGTGGGGTCGGTTCGCGGGAGGCCGCCCAGGTGAGAGTTATTCACATACGCCTTTTGAGCTGTCCCTTTCCACCATCCGGCTGAGCACACTTGGCATATGGGAATCAGATACTACGCTTATGCCTTCGACGGCGAGGTCACCGACCTTGCGCTTGCCGATCCGAGACGTTTTCTATCGTCGGATCCATTAGCCGACGCTTGGGGCCTTGAATGTGTGGACGGGGTCACGATCGCCACGTTCAAACAGTCCGTGCCTGAGTGCGACATGCTCTATCTGGATAAGGCGTGGCGGCAGCTGCAAGCGTGCACCGCGCCTCCCGCACCTGGGATGGAGGTGAGACCTGCATTTCGCATGTTTGAAGGCCAAGTAACAATGCATCACGACGGATGGGACTCCTGGTTGCGCGTTCTCACGCCGGGGGAAATGGCGGCGGTGTCCCAGGACCTGAAACGCATCTCTGAGAACGATCTGAGGCAGCGGCTACCCGCTGTACCACGCGCCGACCAAGAATCTGAGGTGAGCTATGCAGCTCATTACCTGGAGCAGGCGAAGGGCTTTGTCTCGAACCTTGTGACAACTGGGCGCGGAATGGTGTATCTGATCGGATGAGCGAGAACTTGACTTCCGTCATGCCGGTTGTACATATCACGCGATATCATTTTGGAGTGACCAATGTCGTGCGGGAACTTCGGGAAGCGGCCGGACTCAGCCAGGCAGAGCTGGCATCCCGGTCCGGCGTGGCTCAGCCCAACATTGCAGCCTACGAAGCTGGTCGGCGTAGGGCATCTGCGCAGATGGTTGAGCGTCTGCGTGCCGCCGCCCGCCCCCTCCCGCATGAAGCCCTCGAAGTCCACCGCCGGGAATTGGCAAGCCTGGCCGGTCGCTTCGGTCTTAGCAATCCGCGGGTCTTCGGCTCAGTCATTCGGGGCACCGACCGCCCAGGCAGCGACCTTGACATCCTGGTCACACGATCGCCCGGGGTTGGATTGTTGACTGTCGCGGCGTTTGCCGCGGAAGCAAGTGACTTGCTGGGGGTGGAAGTTGACGTCGTCACCGACGGCGGATTGCGTGAAGATCACGAAATCCTGACTACCGCCGTCGCCCTATGAATCAAAGGGACGCAGCCGCACTAGGGGAGATCGTTCGTTTGTGTGACGTCGCGGCGGCCCTCGTCAGGCGTGGCCGCGCTTGGTACATCGGCGATGCTGACAATGTTCCTGGGCTGGCGGCTGAATCGTTGATTATCAAAATCGGCGAAAACGTAGCACGTTTGAGTGTTCACGCGACCAATTCGCACCCCGAGGTTCCGTGGTCGCTGATCAAGCGGATGCGGGATCGCCTCGCGCATCACTATGAGGGCACGGACTATGACGCGGTCTGGGACACCCTTGTCGCCGACTTGCCAACGATCCAGAATCTCATCCGCTCAATTACCTAGTTCCCATTTACCGAGTTCCGGGCCTGTCTAACCGCATGGGTGCGAAACCGCGGCCCTTCTTGCCAAAAAACTTTCCTGTCCTGCTGTCAGACAGCGTATGCTACCACCGAGTAACGTTTGACTTGAAATTCCCGGCGTTTTAGGCATCTAGAGGTTGCGGAACGGTTACAGTTTGGCCAGCATGTTCCAACATCCGGACGCAATGTGGGTAGGCTTACACTCACATGTAGGCAACGTCACAGTAGGAAACTGTGCCGTGCTGGGGGAAACCACGAAACTTCCCCTGCTCAACTCCCTGACTAATAGGAGGCGGAATGCGTTTCTCGCGCACTTCCAAAGCTCTAGGCGTAGCGGCGATCATCGCCCTCGCAGTGACCGGCTGCGGCGGCGGCTCCGGTACCAGCAACAACAGCTCAGCCGCAGTCGATCCGAACAAAGTAATCACTGCGTACAGCAACGAACCGCAGAACCCGCTGCTTCCCGCCAACACCAACGAGGTGTATGGCGGCCGCGTGGTCGAACTGCTGTTCGAGGGCCTTCGCACGTACGACGCCGACGGCAAGCCGGTCAACGCGTTGGCTGAGTCCATCGACACCACCGACTCGCAGAACTGGACCATCAAGGTCAAGTCCGGTTCCAAGTTCACCAACGGCGAGGCAATTACGGCCAAGACGTTTGTCGACTCGTGGAACTTCGCTGCCCTGAGCACCAACCTCCAGAACAACGGCTTCTTCTTCGAGTCCATCGAGGGCTACGCCGATGTCAGCGCAGTCAACGAGACCACGGGCGCCGATGGCAAGAAGACCTCGACTCCGGCTCCCAAGGCACAGACCATGTCCGGCCTTGTAGCCAAAGACGACTCCACGATTACCGTGAAGCTCGCGCAGCCTGAGGCCGACTGGTCGCTGCGTCTGGGCTACTCGGCGTTCTTCCCGCTTCCCTCCGAGGCACTCAAGGACTCCAAGAAGTTCGGCGAGAACCCGATCGGTAACGGCCCGTACA
The DNA here is from genome assembly GCF_007670255.1 of Paenarthrobacter nicotinovorans. Classification (GTDB taxonomy): domain Bacteria; phylum Actinomycetota; class Actinomycetes; order Actinomycetales; family Micrococcaceae; genus Arthrobacter; species Arthrobacter nicotinovorans_B. Next base: position 526,489 of record NZ_SZVS01000002.1, read on the forward strand.
AGATGGCGAAGGAAGGTGCCTGGGTACACGACCAGTCCATCTCCCTGGTCAAGAACCCCGACTACAGCGGCCCCCGTGCTGCGAAGAACGGCGGCGTGACCTTCAAGTTCTACACCGACCCGGGCCCCGCATACACGGACCTGCAGGCCGACAACCTTGACATCACTGACGTCATCCCGTCCAACGCCCTGAAGACCTACACCACGGACTTCCCGGACCGGAACTCCACCAAGCCGGTGGCTACCGACTCCACGCTGAACATCCCGCCGTACAACCCGAACTTCCAGGGTGAAGCCGGAAAGCTTCGCCGCCAGGCGCTGTCCTACGCGATCAACCGCGAAGAGATCGCGAAGGTTGTCTTCAGCGGTACGCGTACTGCCGCCAAGGCCTTCGCTCCGCCGGTCATCGATGGTTTCAAGGCTGACCTCAAGGGCAGCGAAGTGCTCAAGTTCGACGCTGCCAAGGCCAAGGACCTCTGGGCCCAGGCTGAGAAGATCAAGCCTTACGACGGATCCAAGCCGTTGCTCATCGCCTCCAACACTGACGGTGGCAACAAGGAATGGATCGAAGCCGTGGCAAACGGTTTCAAGAACAACCTCGGCATCGAGGCTGAAATCCAGCCGTTCGCGAAGTTCGCCGAAGTCCTGGACCTGCGCAAGTCGCAGTCCCTCCCGGGTCTGACCCGCGCTGGCTGGCAGGGTGACTACCCGTCCCTGTACAACTTCCTGGGACCGGTGTGGGCCACCAACGCTTCGTCCAACTACGAGAAGTACTCGAACCCTGAGTTCGACAAGCTCCTCAAGGAAGGCCTGGCGGCCAAGTCCACTGAGGAAGCAAACGCAAAGTTCAACCAAGCACAGGAAGTCCTGTTCCAGGACCTTCCCGGTCTGCCCCTGTGGGACCAGGCCCGTGCGATCGTGTGGAGCAACAACGTCATCTCGGCCGAAACCGGCTGGAACGGTGGCATTCGCTACTTCAACATCGAAGCGAAGTAATCCGCAGGATCTGAGCTTGCCGTAAGGCAATGGGGGTCCGGCTTGGAAGCCGGGCCCCCATTCGCCTGCTGCGGCAGGAAGGTAGAAATGACACCCCATCGAATAACCAACGGAAAGAGGTGACCCTGTGGTTCGCTACATTCTTCGGAGGCTGCTTCAGGTAATCCCAGTCTTCCTGGGGACCACCCTCCTTGTGTACTACATGGTCTTCGCACTTCCGGGCGACCCCATCGCTGCACTGTTTGGTGATCGCCAGCCACCGCAAAGCGTGATCGACGCCTTGCGTGCTCAATACAACCTGGACCAACCGTTCTGGGTCCAATACGGGATCTTCCTCAAGAACCTGTTCACGTTCAATCTTGGCGTCGACTTCACCCAGCAACCCATCGCAGCAGCGCTGGCCAGGGCATTCCCCGTCACCGCCATGCTCGCGATTGAAGCAATCATTATCCAGGCCGTCTTTGGGGTGGCGTTTGGTGTTTTCGCGGGGCTCCGCAAGGGCAAGCTGTTTGACTCCACAGTTCTGGTGACGTCCCTGATCGTCATTGCCGTGCCTACCTTTGTGCTCGGCTTCGTGTTCCAGCTCGTCTTCGGTGTCCAGCTCGGCTGGGCCAAGCCAACAGTCGGTGGCAACGCCGATTGGGGCAACCTGCTTCTTCCGGCCATCGTCCTCGGGTTGGTCTCCTTTGCCTACGTGCTGCGCCTGACCCGGGCCTCGGTCATCGAAAACATGAATGCCGACTACGTTCGCACTGCCACTGCCAAGGGCCTGTCCCGGCCCCGCGTTGTGATGGCACATATCCTCCGCAACTCGATGATTCCCGTGGTCACCTATCTTGGTGCCAACCTTGGCGGGCTCATGGGCGGAGCAATTGTCACCGAGGGCATCTTCAACGTTCCCGGCATTGGCAACAAGCTGTATCAAGCCGTTCTGCGAGGCGAAGGACCTACGGTCGTGGCGATCGTCAGCGTTCTGGTGCTCGTCTTCGTGGCGGCCAACTTGCTTGTAGACCTCCTGTACGCCTGGCTTGACCCGAGGATCCGCTATGACCAGTAACCCAGAACATTTTGTCGCTCCCGTCGACGAAACCCCTCTTCAGGCCACCGACTCTGTCAAGGTGGACGAAGCTCCTTTGAGCCTGTGGGCTGACGCATGGCGCAAGCTGCGCCGCCGGCCAATGTTTATCGTTTCGGCATTGCTCATCCTTTTTCTGACTTTTGTCGCGATCTTCCCCGGTGTTTTCACCAACGTTGCTCCCAACAATGACTGCCAGCTCGCCAACTCCGAGGGCGGCCCCACTGCTGGTCACCCGTTTGGTTTCACCCTTCAGGGTTGTGATGTTTTCTCCCGGGTGGTTCATGGTACTCAGGCCTCGTTGTCCGTAGGCGTGCTTTCGGTGCTGTGCGTGCTGGTTATCGGCGTGACGTTGGGTGCTCTGGCCGGGTACTACGGCGGCTGGTTGGATGCCGTCCTGGCGCGGTTGGGTGACATCTTCTTTGCGCTTCCGCTCATTCTGGGTGCACTCGTCATCACGCAGCTGCCGTTGTTCCGGGAAAACCGGAGCGTATGGACCGTGGTTTTGGTGATATCGCTCTTGGCATGGCCACAAATGGCGAGAATTACCCGTGGCGCGGTCATTGAGGTACGTAATGCCGACTTCGTGACAGCTGCCCGTTCGCTGGGCGTGTCCAAGTTTGGTGCACTCGTTCGCCACGCATTGCCCAACGCCTTGGCACCGGTCATCGTGCTGGCAACGCTGGAACTCGGTGTTTTCATCGTCGCCGAAGCAACGCTGTCCTTCCTGGGTATCGGACTGCCCCCAGGCATCATGTCCTGGGGTAACGACATCGCAGGAGCGCAGGCATCCATCCGGACCAACCCGTCCATCCTGCTTTACCCGGCAGCCGCCCTGTCCATCACCGTCCTGAGCTTCATCATGCTTGGCGACGCCGTCCGCGATGCTCTTGATCCCAAGAGCCGTCAGCGCTAAGGAGGCGACCATGACTTCTGCCAACATCAGAATTGATGAAGCCACTGCACCAGTGCGGCCAATCCTGGAAATCAAGGACCTGGCCATCACCTTCAAGACCGGTTCCGGAGAGGTCAAGGCAGTAAAGAACGCGCACTTGACCATCATGCCGGGCGAGACGGTCGCCATCGTGGGTGAATCGGGTTCAGGAAAATCGACGACGGCGCTGGCCGCCATCGGCTTGTTGCCCACCAACGGACGCGTCTCGGGTGGGCAGATACTGCTCGACGGCGAAGACATCGCCCATGCGCCGGAGAAGCGCATGATCGAACTGCGTGGCAGCCACATCGGCATGGTTCCGCAGGACCCCATGTCCAACCTCAACCCCGTGTGGAAGATCGGATATCAGGTCAGGGAAACCCTTAAGGCCAATGGCCGGCCGGATGGCCCAGAAGATGTTGCCCGCGTCCTCGCAGAGGCCGGTCTTCCGGATGCTGCCCGGCGTGCAAAGCAGTACCCGCACGAATTCTCCGGCGGTATGCGCCAACGCGCGCTCATCGCCATTGGCCTGAGCTGCCAGCCCAAGCTGCTGATCGCCGATGAACCGACTTCAGCTTTGGATGTCACGGTTCAGCGGAAAATCCTGGACCACTTGGACAAGATGACCACCGAACTTGGTACGTCGGTGCTGCTTATCACCCACGACCTCGGACTCGCTGCAGAGCGTGCGGACAAGGTCATCGTGATGTACCAGGGCAACGTGGTGGAGGCAGGGCCTTCCCTGGAATTGCTCCGCAATCCGCAACACCCCTACACCCGACGCCTTGTCGAGTCTGCACCGTCATTGGCCTCGCGCCGCATCCAGGTTGCCAAGGAACAGGGAGTGGAAGCGGGAGACCTGCTTGCTCCTGTGGCCGCGGTCGAGGAACGGGCAACCGATGACGTCCTGCAGATCAAGAATCTGCGCAAAATTTACAAGCTGCGCCAGGGCCTGGGCCAGGCGACGGACTTCGCAGCAGTGGATGATGTCAGCTTCGCTGTGAAGCGCGGTACCACCACGGCAATTGTGGGGGAGTCCGGTTCGGGCAAGTCCACCGTTGCCAAAATGGTGCTCCAGCTTGAAAAGCCTACAGAGGGCCAGATCATCTTCGACGGTGTGGACACAGCAGGGTTGAAGGGCAAGGAACTCTTCAAGTTCCGCCGCCGCGTGCAGCCCATCTTCCAGGACCCCTACGGTTCCTTGGACCCGATGTACAACATCTTCAGGACCATTGAAGAGCCGTTGCGCGTCCACAAGATCGGGAACGCCGCCAGTCGCGAAAAGAAGGTACGCGAGCTGCTGGACCAGGTGGCTTTGCCGCAGTCCATGATGCAGCGGTACCCGAACGAACTCTCCGGTGGCCAGCGTCAGCGCATTGCAATCGCACGCGCCTTAGCCTTGGACCCTGAGGTCATCATCTGTGACGAGGCCGTGTCCGCGCTCGATGTCCTGGTCCAGGCGCAGGTACTGAACTTGCTGGCCGACCTTCAGGACAACCTCGGGTTGACCTACCTGTTCATCACCCACGACCTCGCTGTGGTCCGGCAGATCGCGGACCACGTGTGCGTCATGGAAAAGGGCAAGCTCGTGGAAACGGGCAGCACCGATGACGTCTTCGAGAATCCCCGCGAGGCCTACACCCAGGCCCTCCTGGACGCGATTCCCGGTGGTTCGCTGCTCCTGCCGCCCGCGGTGGCCTGACCGGCGTCGTAATTTCAAAGCAAGAGCCGGTGGTTCCATTCAAAGGGAACCACCGGCTCTTGCCTACTTAACCGAGGTCAGCCTACTTGGCTGCCGGAGAACTGTCCGGGCGGGCCGTGAGGCCCAGGGCGGTGAGTTCGCGGGCCAGTGCTACGCCGAGCTTTGCGTGCCCGGTCGGCTTCAGATGAACGCCGTCTTGGAGGTCACCGATGGCGTCGTAACGGGTCAACCAATCGCCCGCACTGACGAACGGGATGCCATGTTTGGCCGCGATCCGCCCCAGGAGGGCGTCCACTTCAGTCCGGCGTCCGCCTCCGTTGCTGACACCGCGTGCCAGGGTACCGATCATGGCCAGGCGCGAACCGGGGTAGCGGGTTTTCAGCGCGGCGAGCAAACGTTCGGCATTGCTCGTGATTTGGGCATCCGTAGCGCGCTGCGTGGCGTCGTTCCCGCCGCCTTCCACCACAATCAGAGGTGGCTCGCCGTAGGGGAGCACCCAGTCGCCGCGTTGGAGGGCGTCGATGTAGTTGCCCGTCTTGCCGTTGGTTGCCACGTATCCGGTGCCACCCATGCCTACAACATGCAGCTTGTACCCCAGGGCTGCGATGCCTTGCTGGGGCCAGGACCCTGCAGGCATGGCCTGTGAATCTCCGATCAGCACCGCTGTGTGGCGGATGTCAGCCAGCACGAGTTCATTGCGGTTGTTCGCTGGATTCTTATAAAGGGAACCGGCGGGGAGGTTCATCGCACTGGGTTCCGGGGCAACCCTCAGCGGTTTGTCGGAGGCCGCCGTCCGGGCAGGCGCGGGCGCGACGGATGGAGCAGGGGCACTGGTTGGCGCTGGTCCGCAACCGACCGCGAGGACGCCGACGGCGATCAACGGTGCGATCATGCGGAACACGGCCGAAGATTGGCGCATTGATTGGTCTCCGTGGGGCACTGGTTCTGCTGCAATCATCAAGCACCGGCTCAGGAAAATCCAGCATCTTGACTTGTGTTTACGAACACGTGACCTCCTGTGACTGATGCCACAATCCGGAGGCCAATAGCTTGCTTTTTAGGCTCATAAATGCATCTGCGTTTAGACTGGATGCAGGTGCCCTGTGTCCCGGGGTCTTTTCGCTGTGTGTTCCGATCAAGTCGATCAGGTATGCGCGCGGATACAAACAGCTGACTTCACCACTGAAACGAGTCATAAACGCATGTCTGAAACCATCACCAACACTGCGTCGCGGAGCGATCTGCGCAACGTCGCGATCGTCGCACACGTTGACCACGGCAAGACCACCCTGGTCGACGCCATGCTCAAGCAGACCAACTCCTTCGCTTCCCACGGTGAGGTTGAGGACCGCGTCATGGACTCCGGTGACCTGGAGCGCGAAAAGGGCATCACCATCCTCGCGAAGAACACCACGGTTGCCTACAACGGCCCGTCCTCCAACGGCGAGACCATCACCATCAACGTGATCGACACTCCCGGCCACGCCGACTTCGGTGGCGAGGTGGAGCGCGGCCTGTCCATGGTTGACGGCGTTGTGCTGCTGGTCGACTCTTCCGAGGGCCCCCTGCCGCAGACCCGCTTCGTGCTCCGCAAGGCCCTTGCTGCGCACCTGCCCGTTATCCTCCTGGTCAACAAGACCGACCGTCCCGATGCCCGCATCGACGAGGTCGTCCACGAGTCCATGGACCTGCTCCTGGGCCTCGCCTCGGACCTCGCGGACGAAGTTCCGGACCTCGACCTGGACAAGGTCCTCGAAGTTCCCGTGGTTTACGCCGCCGCCAAGGTTGGCCGAGCGTCCCTGGAGCAGCCGGCCAACGGCTCGGCGCCGGAGAACGAGGACCTCGAGCCCCTCTTCAAGACCATCATCGAGCACATCCCTGCTCCCACGTACAACCCGGACGGCGTGCTGCAGGCACACGTGACCAACCTCGACGCATCGCCGTTCCTTGGCCGCCTCGCCCTGCTCCGCATCTACAACGGCACCCTCCGCAAGGGCCAGACGGTTGCCTGGGCGCGCGCCAACGGCGAAGTCAAGAACGTCAAGATCACTGAACTGCTGGCCACCAAGGCGCTGACCCGTGTGCCTGCCGAAGAAGCCGGCCCCGGTGAAATCGTGGCAGTCGCCGGTATTGAGGACATCACCATTGGTGAAACCCTCACGGATGCCGAGAACCCGCAGCCGCTGCCGCTGATCACGGTGGACGATCCCGCGATCTCCATGACCATCGGTATCAACACCTCCCCGCTGGCCGGCAAGGTCAAGGGCGCCAAGGTCACCGCCCGCCAGGTGAAGGACCGCCTGGACAAGGAACTGATCGGTAACGTCTCCATCAAGGTGCTCCCCACCGAGCGTCCTGACGCCTGGGAAGTCCAGGGTCGTGGCGAGCTCGCCCTGGCCATCCTCGTTGAGCAGATGCGTCGCGAAGGCTTCGAGCTGACCGTCGGCAAGCCCCAGGTTGTTACCAAGACCATCGACGGCAAGCTCCACGAGCCGATGGAACACATGACCATCGACGTTCCGGAAGAGTACCTCGGCGCCGTCACCCAGCTCATGGCAGCCCGCAAGGGCCGCATGACCAACATGGCCAACCACGGTACCGGCTGGTGCCGCATGGAATTCATCGTTCCTGCCCGTGGCCTGATCGGTTTCCGCACGCGGTTCCTCACGGACACCCGTGGCGCCGGTATCGCAGCCTCCATCTCCGAAGGCTACGAGCCGTGGGCCGGTCCCATCGAATACCGCACCAACGGTTCGATGGTTGCCGACCGTGCCGGTGTCGTGACGCCGTTCGCCATGATCAACCTCCAGGAACGCGGTTCCTTCTTCGTGAAGCCCACGTCCGAGGTCTACGAAGGCATGATCGTTGGCGAGAACTCCCGCGCTGACGACATGGACGTCAACATCACCAAGGAAAAGAAGCTCACCAACATGCGTGCTGCTTCCTCCGACTCCTTCGAGAACCTGACGCCGCCGCGCGAGCTGACCCTCGAAGAGTCCCTCGAATTCGCCCGCGAAGACGAGTGCGTTGAGGTGACCCCGGAAGATATCCGTATCCGCAAGGTCATCCTCGACTCCAACGAGCGCGCCAAGGCCAACCGCGCCCGCGCCAAGGCCTAGTCCTAACTGGTTCTGAACCAGCCCGGAACAGCTTCATGAAGAGGGGAGTCGCCGGTACGGTCCGTGGTATTGCTGCGGCCGTACCGGCGGCTCTTTTCGTTGCTGCGGCAGGTACGGCGCTGCACCGGCAGTCGGGTCTCTGGTTCGGCGTCGAAATTTTCTGGGGAGTTGCCGCCGCGCTGCTGCTGCTCGCCTCAGTGCAGCTGTGGCTGGCGGCGTGGTCCCGCTCCATCCTCCCGACGGCGGTGGCAGGCGTGGTGGCCTATGCCGCCGTCGGCGTTTTGTCGTCCGCTGGATCAGGGAAGCAGCTGGTGCTCGGCGATACGCCGGGAACAGTGTGGATTTACGGTATCGGCGCAGTGACGCTGGTCATGCTCGTAGTCGCCAGTCGGCTCCGATCTACCGGGCCTGCCGCCGCGGCGGTGGCGGCGGTACCTCCTTCGCGGCGATGACCATCGACAAGGGAATTTCGACGTCGGTGGTGCGGGTCCGTACGGTACATGCGGTGTCGTTGCTGGCCAGCAGGTAGCCCAGTGCGTCGGTGAGCCCGTCGTCGATCCGGTACCGCACCACCACCCGTATGCCCGGCGTTGCGTTGAGCAGGAATTGGCGTGGAGGCAAATGTGGCGGATTCACCGTTTCATACTAAGACGCGGGCTAGGTTGGCGTGATCGCACTGTTGGATAATAGGCTCGGAAGTTGAGTGCCCGGCATGAAGCCGGCAGTATTACCCGGCCATCGCCGGGACAAACCGTGGAGAGGTCTGGGACGTGACGTACGTAATCGCGCAGCCGTGTGTGGATGTCAAGGACAAGGCATGTATTGAAGAATGCCCTGTCGACTGCATTTACGAAGGTGAGCGTTCCCTCTACATCCACCCCGACGAGTGCGTCGACTGTGGTGCCTGCGAACCTGTGTGCCCTGTGGAGGCCATCTACTACGAAGATGACACCCCGGAAGAATGGGCCGACTACTACAAGGCCAACGTCGAGTTCTTTGACGACCTCGGTTCCCCGGGTGGCGCAGCGAAGATCGGCAACACCGGCAAGGACCACCCGTTCATTGCCGCCCTTCCCCCGCAGAACCAAGACCACTAAGGGCGGTTGCATCCTTGATTTCCGCGGCCCCCGCCTTTGGCCTTAACCTGCCCGACTACCCGTGGGAGGCCATGGCTCCGTACGTTGCGACGGCGTCCAAGCACCCGGGCGGGGCAGTGAACCTCTCCATCGGAACTCCTGTGGACCCGACGCCGGGACTCATCCGTGACGCCCTGGCGGCAGCATCGGACGCCCACGGCTACCCGACAGTCCACGGCACCGAGCCATTGCGCCAAGCCGTCGTGGACTGGTTTGCCAGCCGTCGCGGGGTGCCGGGCCTCGATCCCAAGGATGTGCTGCCGACGGTCGGCTCCAAGGAACTTGTGGCCTGGCTGCCGTTCCTGCTCGGGCTGGGCGCCGGCGATGTTGTGGTCCGCCCCACCGTTGCCTACCCGACGTACGACATCGGGGCCTCCCTCGCCGGGGCTACCGCGGTTGCCGCCGATGACCTGGACGAGCTTGATCCGGCCACCCGCGCGAAGGTCCGCTTGATCTGGATCAACTCACCGGGCAACCCCACCGGAAGTGTCCGCGACGTCGAATCCCTGCGCCGGATCGTAGGCCAGGCCCGCGAGGTTGGTGCAGTGGTCGCTTCGGACGAATGCTACGCGGAACTGGGCTGGGGCGAATGGGATGCCCAGCGCGGAGGAGAAGCCGTCCCCAGCATCCTGGATCCCCGGGTTACCGGTGGCTCCACCGATGGCCTGCTCAGTGTCTATTCCCTGAGCAAGCAATCCAATCTGGCCGGCTACCGTGCGGCCTTCGCTGCCGGTGATTCGGCGATCATCGCCAACATGGTCAACAGCCGCAAGCATGCGGGCATGATCGTTCCGTACCCGATCCAGGAAGCCATGCGCGTCGCTCTGGGCGACGCCGGCCACGTCCTGGCCCAGAAGGAGCTGTACAGGGGCCGACGCGAGCGTCTTGTTCCGGCATTGGAGCAGTTCGGGCTTCAGATCCATGAGTCGAAGGCCGGGCTTTACCTGTGGTCCACGGCAGGCGAAGCCACCTGGGACACGGTTGCGCGCTTCGCTGACCTCGGCATCGTGGTTGGCCCTGGCGTCTTCTACGGAGACGCCGGCAATGGGTTCATCCGCGTCGCACTGACCGGCACCGACGAGCGTATCGGTGCCGCTGTGGAGAGGCTTGTCGCCAACGCATAACAATGCTGTGACTTGCGCCACTTATGGCGCCATTCCGCCAGTAACCGGAGGCTACGGATTAGTTCCGCAGGGTTACTGGCGGTAGCTTTTAACTGACTATCAATGGTGGCCTTCTCTAAGAATGCACTCCGGGCGTTGGAGCCCTGCAACAGCAGGCCTTGCAACGGCGGCACCAGAAGGTGGTTGGACAAGCGTTCGATAGAGGCCCAAAGGCCTCATGAAGGGGACTCCATGACTGAGACCACCAGCGCGACACTGCGCCATGCCGGCGGCGAACTCGAACTGCCGCGCATCAAGGTTGTAGAAGGAAACGAAGGTTACGACGTTTCCAAGCTGCTGAAGCAGACGGGCGCCGTTGCCTATGACCCCGGCTTCATGAACACAGCGGCCACCACCTCGGCCATTACCTACATCGACGGCGACGCAGGCATCCTGCGCTACCGCGGTTACCCCATCGAGCAGCTCGCACAGCACTCGAGCTTCCTCGAAGTTTCCTACCTGCTGATCTACGGCAACCTTCCCACTCCCACGGAGCTCGAAGAGTTCGATCAGCGCATCCGCCGCCACACACTCCTGCACGAGGAACTCAAGGGCTTCTTCGGAGGCTTCCCGCGCGATGCCCACCCGATGCCGGTTCTTTCTTCTGCCGTCTCGGCCCTGTCCACGTTCTACCAGGACTCGCTGGATCCCTTCAATGCAGAGCACGTGGAAGTTTCCACCATCCGCCTGATGGCCAAGCTGCCCGTCATCGCGGCGTACGCGCACAAGAAGTCCATCGGCCAGCCCATGCTGTACCCGGACAACTCCATGAACCTGGTGGAGAACTTCCTGCGCCTGAGCTTCGGCCTTCCGGCCGAGCAGTACGAAATGGACCCGGTAGTCGTCAAGGCACTGGACCTCCTGCTCATCCTGCACGCAGACCACGAGCAGAACTGTTCGACGTCCACCGTTCGCCTGGTGGGCTCTTCCAACGCGAACCTCTTCGCCTCGGTTTCGGCTGGCATCAATGCCCTGTTTGGTCCCGCCCACGGTGGCGCCAACGAGGCCGTACTCAAGATGCTCCGCCAGATCCAGGCCGACGGCATCAAGCCCGAGGACTACATGGAGAAGGTCAAGAACAAGGAAGACGGCGTCCGCCTCATGGGCTTCGGACACCGCGTCTACAAGAACTACGATCCCCGTGCCAAGATCATCAAGGCCACGGCCCACGAGGTCCTGGGCAAGCTCGGCGGCAACGACGAACTGCTGGACATCGCCATGCGCCTTGAAGAGAAGGCTCTTGCGGACGACTACTTCATCCAGCGCAAGCTGTACCCGAACGTCGACTTCTACACCGGCCTCATCTACAAGGCGATGGGCTTCCCGGAGAAGATGTTCACCGTTCTCTTCGCCATCGGCCGCCTCCCGGGCTGGATTGCCCAGTGGCGCGAAATGATCAACGATCCGCAGACCAAGATCGGCCGCCCGCGGCAGCTCTACACAGGGGAGCCGGAGCGCAACTACCCGGCCAACTAGTACGGCAATAACGACGGCGGCCGCCCACCTCGCGCGAGGTGGGCGGCCG